>CAVTZG010000032.1:0-51215 GCA_963739135.1 uncultured Actinomycetes bacterium | reverse complement strand
AGGCGGTGCGGTCACTGACCCGGGTGGCCTGCTGCATGTTGTGGGTCACGATGACGATCGTGTACCGGTCTTGATCTCCTTCATCAGGTCCTCGATGGCGCCCGTCGCGATCGGGTCGAGCGCGGAGGCGGGCTCGTCCATGAGCACGACGTCCGGCTCCACGGCGAGCGTGCGGGCGATGCACAGCCGCTGGGCCTGCCCGCCGGACAGGCTCAGGCCCGAAGTGCCCAGGCGGTTCTTCACCTCGTCCCACAGCGCGGCCTGGCGCAGCGAGCGCTCGACGATCTCGTCCAGCTTCTTCTTGTTGCGCTCGCCGTTGATGCGCGGCCCGTAGGCCACGTTGTCGTAGATCGACTTGGGGAACGGGTTCGGCTTCTGGAAGACCATGCCGATGCGGCGGCGCACGGCGATCGGGGAGACATCCTTGCCGTACAGCATGCTCTCCCCGGTAGCGTACCTCGCCCTCGACGTGGGCGCCCGGGATGAGGTCGTTCATCCGGTTCAGCGTGCGCAGCACGGTCGTCTTGCCGCACCCGGACGGGCCGATGAACGCGGTGATCTGGTTCTCGTAGATGGTCAGCGAGACGTTCGTGACGGCCCGGAACGAGCCGTAGTAGATCGAGACGTCCTTCACCTCGAAGATGGGTGTACCCGTCCCGACGTCCGCCTGCTCCGGCTCCCGGAGAGCCGCGAGCTCCGGCATTTGCACCTGCGCCTGCCGGGTCGCCGACTCGGGTATCGCCTCGAGTCCGGGAGCGGTGTTCTGCTCAGACTGTTCCATGACCTTCCTAGCGAGAGTACCTGGCGAATCGGGCGGTGACGAGGCGGGCCGCGATCATGAGGATGAAGCATAGGGCGATCAGGGTGAGCGCGGCGCCCCAGCCGCGGTCCTGCGCGCCGACGTACGGCTGGTTCGCGTTCGCGAAGATCTGCGAGGGCAGCGCCGTGTTGGCGCCGCTGAACACATTCTTGTTCGCCTAGGACGCCGCGCCGATGCAGAAGAGCAGCGGCGCCGTCTCTCCCGCGGCCCGGGCGACGGCGAGCAGCGAGCCGCTGACGATCCCGCCGATCGCCGCGGGCAGTACCACGGTCACCGTCACGCGGGCCTTGGTGGCGCCGAGGGCATAGCTGCCCTCGCGCAGCGAGTTCGGCACCAGCCGCAGCATCTCGTAGCTGGAGCGGATCACGATCGGCAGCATCAGGCAGCCCAGGGCGAAGGCGCCGGCCAGGCCGGACAAGCCGAAGTGCAGCACCCAGATCGTGAAGATGAACAGGCCCATGATGATCGAGGGCACGCCGGTCATCACGTCGCTCATGAACCCGATGAGCGCCGCGAGCCAGTTCTTGCCGCCGTATTCGTTGAGGTAGACCGCGCCGAGGATGCCGAGCGGCACGGCCATGACCGTGGCCAGCACGGTGATCTCGATGGTGCCGAGCACCGCGGGCCCCATCCCGCCCACGCCCGCGGGCGCGACGGTCGACGCGATCGGGCCGCCGGTCAGGAAGGACCAGCTGATGATCGAGGCGCCCTTGGCGATCACGGTGAACAGGACGAACCCCAGCGGGATGATCACCAGGATGAACGAGACCACCATCAGGGTGGTCATGATGCGGTTCTTGGTGCGCCGCCAGCCCTTCGCCTCTCGCAGGTCGGGTAGCTGCGGTTCAGCGGTGACGACAGCCATCAGGCACCCCGCTTCCGCCGGGCGTTGCGTTCCACGATCCCCCGGGCCAGGACGTTGATGATGATGGTGAAGACGAACAGGAGCACGCCGATCCCCATCAGCGCGGCGCGGGACAGGCCGAAGGCCTCGCCGAACTGGTTCGCGATGACTGCGGGCATGTTGTAGCCGGGGGCGAACAGGTGCGAGGTGATCATGGGCGAGGAGCCGATGACCAGCGCGACGGCGATCGTCTCGCCCATCGCCCGGCCCAGGCCGAGCAGCACCGCCCCGACGATGCCGCCCTGGCTGTGCGGCAACACGGCGCCGCGGATCATCTCCCACCGGGTAGCGCCCAGCGCGTACGCGCCCTCCCGGTCGATGGCCGGCACGGTCGCGATGACCTCGCGCGACAGCGAGGTCACGATCGGCGTGATCATGAAGGCCAGGATGATGCCAGCGGTGAAGAACGAGGCCCCGCTCACCGGCTGCCCGAACAGCGAGCCGAGCACCGGCACGCCCTTCACGCCGCGAGGCGATGTCGGTATAGATGTGCTGCAGCCACGGCGCGAAGATCAGGATCCCCCACAGGCCCCAGACCACCGACGGGACCACCGCCAGGAGGTCGATCACGTATACGATCGGCCGCGACCACCGGTACGGCACGACCTCGGTCAGGAGCAGGGCGATGCCTAGGCTGACCGGGACGGCCATCACGAGCGCGATCACCGCCGTGATGGCCGTGCCGGCGGTCGCTGACCCGGGTGGCCTGCTGCATGTTGTGGGTCACGATGACGATCGTGTACCGGGTCTTGATCTCCTTCATCAGGTCCTCGATGGCGCCGGTCGCGATCGGGTCGAGCGCCGAGGCCGGCTCGTCCATGAGCACGACGTCCGGCTCCACGGCGAGCGTCCGGGCGATGCATAGCCGCTGGGCCTGCCCGCCGGACAGGCCCAGGCCCGAGTGGCCCAGCCGGTTCTTCACCTCGTCCCACAGCGCGGCCCGCCGCAGCGAGCGCTCGACGATCTCGTTCAGCTCGGACTTGCCGCGGATGCCGTTGATGCGCGGCCCGTACGCCACGTTGTCGTAGATCGACTTGGGGAACGGGTTCGGCTTCTGGAAAACCATGCCGATGCGTCGGCGTACCGCGATCGGGGAGACATCCTTGCCGTACAGCTGCTCACCCCGGTAGAACACGTCGCCCTCGACCCGCGCGCCCGGGATGAGGTCGTTCATCCGGTTCAGCGTGCGCAAGACGGTCGTCTTGCCGCACCCGGACGGGCCGATGAAGGCGGTGATCTGGTTCTCGTAGATGATCAGCGAGACGTTCGTGACGGCCCGGAACGACCCGTAGTAGATCGAGACGTTCTTCACCTCGAAGATGGGTGGGCCCGCCTCCGCTGGCTCAGCCGCCTGCCCGTCGTCCCGGAGAGCTGCGAGCTCAGGCAGTTGCACCTGCTGCCGGGCCGCCGACTCGGGTATCGACTGGAGGCCGGCGGGGGCGTTCTGCTCAGGGTTTTCCATGACCTTCCTACCGAGAGTACTTGACGAATCGGGCGGTGACGAGGCGGGCAACGATCATGAGGATGAAGCAAATGGCGATCAGGGTGAGCGCCGCGCCCCAGCCGCGGTCCTGCGCGCCAACGTACGGCTGGTTCGCGTTGGCGAAGATCTGCGAGGGCAGCGCCGTATTGGCGCCACTGAACACATTCTTGTTCGCCTCGGACGCCGCGCCGATGCAGAACAGCAGCGGCGCGGTCTCGCCCGCGGCCCGGGCGACGGCGAGCAGCGAGCCGCTGACGATGCCGCCGATCGCCGCGGGCAGCACCACGGTCACCGTCACGCGGGCCTTGGTGGCGCCGAGGGCGTAGCTGCCCTCGCGCAGCGCGTTCGGCACCAACCTCAGCATCTCGTAGCTGGAGCGGATCACGATCGGCAGCATCAGGCAGCCCAGGGCGAAGGCGCCGGCCAGGCCGGACAAGCCGAAGTGCAGCACCCAGATCGTGAAGATGAACAGGCCCATGATGATCGACGGCACGCCCGTCATCACGTCGCTGAAGAACCCGATGAGCGCCGCGAGCCAGTTCCTGCCGCCGTACTCGTTGAGGTAGACCGCGCCGAGGACGCCGAGCGGCACGGCCATGACCGTGGCCAGCGCGGTGATCTCGATGGTGCCGAGCACCGCGGGCCCCATCCCGCCCACGCCCGCGGGCGCGACGGTCGACGCAATCGGGCCGCCGGTCAGGAAGGACCAGCTGATGATCGAGGCGCCCTTGGCGATCACGGTGAACAGGACGAACCCCAGCGGGATGATCACCAGGATGAACGAGACCACCATCAGGGTGGTCATGATGCGGTTCTTGGTGCGCCGCCAGCCCTTCGCCTCTCGCAGGTCGGGTAGCTGCGGTTCAGCGGTGACGACAGCCATCAGGCACCCCGCTTCCGCCGGGCGTTGCGTTCCACGATCCCCCGGGCCAGGACGTTGATGATGATCGTGAAGGCGAACAGGAGCACGCCGATCCCCATCAGCGCGGCGCGGGACAGGCCGAAGGCCTCGCCGAACTGGTTCGCGATGACCGCGGGCATGTTGTAGCCGGGAGCGAACAGATGCGACGTGATCGTGGGCGACGAGCCGATCACCAGCGCGACCGCGATCGTCTCGCCCATGGCCCGGCCCAGGCCGAGCAGCACCGCCCCGACGATGCCGCCCTGGCTGTGCGGCAACACGGCGCCGCGGATCATCTCCCACCGGGTGGCGCCCAGCGCGTACGCGCCCTCCTTGTCGATGGCCGGCACGGTCGCGATGACCTCGCGCGACAGCGAGGTCAGGATCGGCGTGATCATGAAGGCCAGGATGATGCCAGCGGTGAAGAACGAGGCCCCGCTCACCGGCTGCCCGAACAGCGAGTCGAGCACCGGCACGCCCTTCACGCCGGAGGCGATGTCGGTATAGATGTGCTGGAGCCACGGCGCGAACACCAGGATCCCCCACAGGCCCCAGACCACCGACGGGACCACGGCCAGCAGGTCGACCACGTACACGATCGGCTGCGCCCACCGGCGCGGCACGACCTCGGTCAGCAGCAAGGCGATGCCCACGCTGACCGGGACGGCCATCACGAGCGCGATCACCGCCGTGATGGCCGTGCCGTAAATGAAGGCCAGCGCGCCGTACTGGTTGGCCCCCGGGTTCCAGTTGTTGGTGAAGATCTTGAGGCCCTCGGTGGAGAACCACGACGCGGCCTGTTGGCTGGTTGTGACGGCGATCAGGACCAGGATCACCAGCACCAGCAGGCCGGACGCGAGGGCGATGATCGCGAAGCTGCGGTCGCCGAGCGGGCGCCGCTGCTCCAGGGGGTCGGTGGATCCGGCCGGGACGGCCGGATCCACCCTGGTGATAGTGCTCACGACGGCGAGTCCATCTGATCTGCCTGCATCACAACGCTCACTATTACATGCTTATCTTGCTGAGCTGCGCCTGGGCCATCGACTGGATGCTAGAGGGCAGCGGCGCGAAGCCCAGGTTGGGGAGCAGTTGCTGGCCGGCTCCGATTAGGTAGCCGATCCACGCCTTGAGCATGGCCTCGTCGTTCGCATTCGGCTGAGTTTCGTAAACCAGAACGTACGACTGAGCACTGATGGGGTACGAGCTAGCGCCGGGCGCCCAGATCGCGCTGAAAGTCAGGTTGGGCTTGACGGTGACCTGGCTGGCGGCGGCGGAGGCCCCGGCTACCGACGGCGTGACGTAATCGCCGGCTGAGTTCTTGATATTAGCGAAGGTCAGCCCGGAGGCCTTGGCGTCGGAGTAGTCCACGTACCCGACGGCCCCCGGGGTGGACTTGATGATCGACGCCACCCCGCCGTTGCCGTTGCCGGCGCGGGCGGTGGAGGGCCATTTGATGGTCGAGCTGGTGCCAAGCGTCCATCCGTCCCCCGTGGCATCGACGAGAAACTGGGTGAAGTTCTGCGTGGTGCCCGAGGAGTCCGAGCGGACTGCGATGGTGATCGGGGTGCTGGGCAGGGTGACCCCGGGGTTGTCCGCCGCGATCGCCGAGTTGTTCCACGTCGTGATCTTGGCCTGGAAGATGCTCGCGATGACCGGCGCCGACAGCTGCAGCGGCTTGCTGAGGCCTGACAGATTGTATGAGACCGTGACCGGGGCGATCACGTCGGGGAAGTAGAGCACCGTGCCCTTGAAGGTCGACGCCTGGGCGGCGGGAATCGGCGAGTCCGAGGCCGCGTAGTTGACCACCCCCGAGGCCAGATCCGTGCGTCCCTTGCCCGAGCCGCCGGCACCGTAGTTGACCGTCATGCCGGACTGGATCGACCTGAAGGCCGAGATGGCCGCCTGCTGGTAGGTGAGCTGGAGCGTCGATCCGCTCCCGTTGAGAGTGCCGCTGAGGGCGGCGCTGCTGCTGGCCGACGAGGATGCGCTGCTGCTGGTCGACGTGCTGCTGCTCGACGACGAACTCGATGAGGAGCATGCGGCGAGGCCTATCGCGATGACAGCGAGCCCCGCCGTTGTCACCTGCCGTCTGCGTCGAAGGTGCATATCCGGTACTCCTTACAGGGTCTATCGGGTTTGGGCCCAATGAAAAGCCCGCTCATCCTGCAAACCGTGGCGTGCGAGTACAGTTTGTCGGCGTCGCGGGTACCCGCGGGGAAATACCAAGTGGATAAAAGGGGGCTAGAAGGTTAAGTTCTGGTGTCTTAGCCTCTGCCGCCGCTCCCCGGCGGGCTGTGATGGTCGGCTGACCCGGGCCGACTGGGCCTTATACCTGCCCACCGCTGCGGCCGCCGGCGGTTCTGCGCCCCGGCCGTCCGTGGTCGCGTTCACCTACATGACACCAACTAGCCGTCTGATCGTTCCTTTCAGATTCAATTCCTGTTCATTTATGTATGGTGAAACTCAATGGGCGTGGGCAGGCGGAGTTCGTAACCTTCCGGTGAGAGAAGGGCGTGTTGTCGTTGGATGCCGAACAGGGGCGGCCTGTTCCCGGCAGCCGTCCAGGGCGGAGCGCCCTGGCCGTCACCGCGCTGCCCGCGGCCTCGGTCCTGGTCCTGGCCGCCTGCAGCGGCAGCCCGGTCATCAACTACGAGTACGCCATCGTGAGCACCGCGCAGCCCAGCGCCACCCTGGCGCAAGACCTGCGTGCCTTCCTCTCCTGGACCATCACCAGCGGCACCGCACAGCTGGGGCCGGTGAACTTCCAGCCGCTGCCGGCCTCCGTGGTGACCCAGGCCCGGGCCCAGATCGCGAAGATCGCAGGATGACCGCTGGCGCCGCGGGACGTGACCACCCCATCCCCGCGCGGGCCGCACGGCCGCGGGATGAGGTGAGCCGGGATCAGGCCAGCGCGGAAGGTCGGCCGGCCGCGGTCCGGGCCGCCGGAGTACTGGCCGACCGGATGGCGGCGGCGCTGGTCCACCGTGAACCGGGCTGGCGGCTGCCCCGGCGCAGCGCCCTGGCCCGCCGGTACGACGTCAGCCTGACCGAGATCGACGCCGCGATCACCGACCTGGCGCGCCGGTCGCTGGTCCGGCGGCTGCCCGACGGGCAGTTGTACCGGGCCAGCCCGGCCGACTACTGGATCCCGGTGGAGGGCGCGGGCGGCCTGGGCACCCGCCTGGACCCGATGGGCAGCGCGATCACCTGCCAGACCAGGCATGTGTCGCGGCGCGAGGCCCCGCAGGACGTGGCCTGGGCCCTCGGCCTGGCCACGGGCGCGCCGATCCGCGTGATCCGCTGCGTCTGGGTCATCGGGGGCGAGCCCGCCGCCGTGTCCACCGCCTATCTGCACGGGCCACCGGACAGCGCCGACGAGGGCGCGGACGAACCAGGCGGACCGGAAGCCGACCGGCCGTTCGAGGCGCTCGGGTCGATGCTGAACGATGTGCCTGCCACCGCGGCGAGCGTGGAGCTGAGCCCGCCGCAGCCCGCGATCGCGCGGAGCCTGAGGCTGACGCCCGGGCAGCCGGTCATCACGGTGACGGTCAGGTTCGATGACCCCGACGCCGGCACGCCGATTGGGCTGACCGTGGTCATGCTGAAACCGGAGTTGTTCAGGGTCGCGATTGAAACCACTGAGGCGCCGATCGGCTCGCCGTTACGACTCGTAAGGGTGCTGAAAGGGCAGCTTCCTGGACACGTGTCCATCCCACCTGCGAACCTGAAGCAAGATGCCGGCCAGGGTCGCGACAGGGGCGGACCAGATGCCACGGCAGGCCCGATACATCGTCCCCCGGGGCCTTCCGCGCCGTGGCGAGTTCCTGGCTGCGTGCCTGGTCCTCGCGGTCGTGGCGCACGTGCTGTTCGCTCAGCTGACGATCATCGTGGCCGCGGTATTGGTGCTGGTCACCAGGGTGACCCGGTGGCGCCTGTCCTGGCTGGCGGCTCCCGCCGTCGTGGGACTGGCCTGGACGGCGGCGGTGGGCCCGCGGGCCGCCGCGGCCGGCTTCGCCGACGGCCCGGCCCGGGTGGCCCGCTACCTCGGGGCCGGCGGGCACCAGGCGGCCCACCTGCTGCACTTCACCGCCGCGTTCACCGGGAGCGGCTACTGGCTGCCCCGGCAGCTGCCGCTGGCCATCCTGACCGGCACCGCCGAGGCCGCCATCATCGGCTGGCTGAGCTGGCTGCACACCGACGAGCAGAATCTGCCGCCCGCCCGTCCCGGCCTGCTAGCGGCCGCCAGGCGCGCCGCGGTCAAGCGGGCCATCCGGGCTGGCGGCGTTGTGACCAGGGACGGCGGCTGCCTCGGCATCGCCGAGGAATCCGGCGCCCGGGTCGCGGTGTCCTGGCCGGAGACGGCGGGCGGAGTCGCGGTGTGCGGCTCGGCCGGGCCCGACGTGCTGACTGCCGGCTTCCAGCTGGTCCACGCGGCCATCAGGCGGCGCAAGCCGGTTCTCGCGGTGGACCTGACCGCCGACCCGGGCCTGCCCGTCCGTCTGGCCGCGGTCTGCACCGCGGCGGGCGCGCCGCTGCAGGTGTTCGGGGACGGCGCCTGCTATGAGCCGTTCAGGAACGGCGATCCGGCCCGGCGGGCCGCGCTGATCATGGCCATGGTCAGCTGGGACGGGCCGGGCAGCCAGTACCGCCGCAGCTGCCTGGCCTACCTGCAGGACGTGTTCGAGCTGATCGACGCCGCGCCGGGTGACCCGAGGGTCCCGGTGCTGGACGAAGTCATCCACCTGCTCAACCCGACCGCGATGAAGGCGCGCATGGAGCATGTGCCGGCCGCCCACCCGCGCCGCGCGGCGCTGGCCGAACGCACCCGGGTCTCCGTCACCTTGCTGCACGCCGAGCCTGCGACCACGGCGCAGCTGAGCCGGCAGCTGCGCGAGCTGCGCGGTTCGGCCTTCGGCCGCTGGCTGCGCCCGGCGGGCCACGACCCGGCGGCCGAGATCGACCTGCGGCGAGCCGTCACCCAGCGCGGCGTCGTCCTGTTCCGGCTCGGCGGTCCCGGTGCGGACGCGGCCAGCTCGGCCATGCTCACCCGGCTGGTCGGCCAGGATCTGCTGGTGGCGGGCGCGGCTCTGAACCGCATCGGTGTCGACGGCGACGGCCTCGTGTGGCTGACCGAATGCGGCCTGATGCCGCGGGACTCGGTCACCGACCTGATCGCCCAGGGCCGGGGCACCGGGCTGCCGGTGCTGGCCGCCACCACGTCCGGGCCGGCCGCGGCGCAGCTGGCCGAGCTGACCAACGTGGTGGTCATGCACCGGATGGCCGACGCGGCCGCGGCCCGCCAGCTCGCCGCCGTGGCGGTCGGCGGCGAGCCGCTGCCGCCCCCGGAAGCCCGCGGCGGCGCGGTCCCGCAGGCCCCCCGGACCGACCCGGGTGACCCCGGGTCGGCGGTCAGCCTGTCCGGCCTGTCCGGGCTGGGCGACGGCGAGTTTCTGCTCGCGGTCAAGCAGCCGCGGCGGGTCGTGCCGCGGGGCCGCCTGGTCCGCACCCGGATCCCCCGGCTGCGGGCGCGGGAGGGCGCGTGACCGCCTCCCGGGCCGGCCGCCTGTGCCTCGGGTACCAGTACGCCACTCTGTATCCCGAGCCGGGCCCGCCGCCGCGGCGGCCGACGCCGCCCGAGCAGGAACGGGTCAGCCCGGACTGGGCCGCGGCCCAGCGGCGCGAGGAGCGGCGGCTCAACCGGCCGCTGCGGGCCGCGTTCGTGATCGCCGTGGCGGTGGCCGTGCTGGCCGCCCTGCTCGGCCTGGCCGGCTGGATCAGCAGCCTGCTGGCCGGGTTCGGGGTGATCGTCGGCGTACTGGTCGCGGCGGTCAGCGGCTACGCGCTGTGGCAGGGCGCGCGGGCGCTGCGGACCCGGCTGGCCGACGAGCGGAGCCGGGTGGGCCGGCTGCGGGAGGCCCAGGAGAGCCAGCTGTTCGCCGGGCAGGCGGCGCACGCCGCCCGGGTCCGCGAGTGGGAGGCGCAGCGTATCGCCTATGAGCGCCAGAAGCGCTGGTACGCGGTGAGCTTGCCCGGCGGCATCCACCGGGTCGACGTGGTCGGCGGGACTCTGTCCGGCTGGTCCGCCATGCTCACCACGGCCGCCGCGCACCGGCTGGCGGCCGGCGGCGAGGTGACGGTGCTCGACCTGTCCGAGGGCTCGGCGGCCCTGGACCTGCTCGCCTATGCGCGCACCGCCGGCCTCGAGCCGCTGGTCTGGGTGCTGCCCGAAGACCTGCCCCGGCTCGACCTGGGCACCGGGCTGTCCGCCGCCGGGCTGGCCGACGTGCTGTCGCTGGTCGTCAGCGTGACCGAGGACCAGGGCTCCACCCGCGACCTGTCCTTCGACAACGCCATCCTCGAGCGGGTCATCGACGCGCTCGGCGGCACCGCGACGGTGGCCGGCGTGGCCGCCGCGCTGCGGACGCTGGCCCAGGTCGGCGACCCGCGCCAGGACGTGGCCGCCGGGCTGATCAGCACCGACCAGGTGGACCGGCTGGCCGCGATGTTCGGCCGCGGCGCCGCCGACCGCGTCGTGATCGAACGAGCCTGGGTGCTCGAGTCCCAGCTGCGCAAGCTCGCCGCGGCCGGGACCGCGCTGGTCCCGCTGCCGCGCAGTTCCCTGCGCGTGGTGGCCGTGGGCCAGAGCGCGGGCGCGGTCGAGGGTAAGGTGCTCGGCGCCTACCTGGCCGTCAGCCTGACCCACGCGCTGCGGGCGGCCCGGAACCCTGATCCCGGCCCGGCGTGGCAGCACACCCTGTTCGTGCTGGGCGCGGACCGGCTGCGCGGCGACCTGCTCGACCGGCTGTCCGACGCCTGCGAGAGCACCGGGACCGGGCTGGTGCTCGCCTACCGGTCCGTTCCGCCGCCGGTCAAGCAGCGGCTGGGCCGCGGCAACGCCGCGGTGGCCTTCATGCGGCTCGGCAACGCCGAGGATGCCAAGGCGGCCAGCGAGCAGCTCGGCTCCGAGCACCGCTTCGTGCTATCGCAGCTCACCGAGACGGTCGGGCTGTCGGTCACCGACACCACGTCGAGCTCGTACACCAGCACCACCGGCTCGGTCAGCTCGCTGGCCACCTCATGGTCGGCCACGGAGGGCACCACCCGCAGCCGCGGGCACGGCTGGAGCGACCAGGGCAGCAGGCTGCTGCCGTCGCCGGCCGCCTTCTCCCGCAACGTACAGACGAGCGATTCCCTCAGCACCGGCCTGAGCGAATCGGTCAGCGCCGGCCTCAACTCGAGCACAGCGTGGGGCCTGAGCACGTCCAAGGCGACCGGCGACAGCCAGTCACTCGCCTCCGCCCTGCAGCGCTCCCGCGAGTTCCTGGTCGAGCAGCACGAGCTGCAGCAGCTGCCGGCCAGCGCGATGATCGTCAGCTACGCCAGCCCGGCCGGCCGGCAGGTCATCCTGGCCGATGCCAACCCGGGCATCGGCGGCTTGAACGCGGCTACCACCGCGACGCTGGAGGAGTTCCGCGCCCTGCCCGCCGCGGCGGTCTCCCCGCCCGCTCTCCAGCCGGTCCCGGCGGGCCGCGGCTGGCGTTCCGGCGACGGGGGGGCCCCGCCCAACCTGGGCCCGCCGCCGCCCCGGCTGGACTGGCGCAGGCGCCGCCGCTCCTGATCACCCGCCGTGCTCTTCCCGATACCGGTGGAGACGCGGTCCAGGCCGGCGAAATCCCCGTCCGCCTGCTGAACGGCCGCCGGTCGGCCGCCTGCGGCGGCCGCTGCCACCGCCACCGTCCCTGCACCGGCTATGAGATCCACGCGGCCGGCCTGCTGGCCCGCGATGACGGCCAGGTCTGACTACGTGGCCCGCACGATGGGCATCGGAGCGCGCGGCGCCGAACCGGGCTGGCTCGAGATCGTGCTGTCCTGGCCGGGCCGGATCATCGGGTCGGTCCGGGATCCGGACCTGCGGCAGACCGCGACCGGATAGGCTCGGGGCCGATATGAGCACAAGCAGTCCTTCCCGGCGGACCGGTCTTCCGCTGCGCGCGCGCCTGGCCACCACCGTGGGCGGCGCGGCCGGCCGGGCCTCCCGGCTGGCGGGCCGCGGCGACGGATCGGTTATCGGCGGGGTCATCGGCCTGCGGCTGAAACCCGACCTGCTCGCGCTGCTGGCCCGCGGCCGGCAGGTGGTCCTGGTCACCGGCACCAACGGCAAGACCACCACCACCAGGCTGATCACCGCCGCGCTCGGCACCACCGGCCAGCAGGTCGCGTCCAACGCGTTCGGCGCGAACATGGAGGCCGGCCTGGTGTCGGCGCTGGCCCGCGCGCCCGATGCCACCATGGCCGTGCTCGAGGTCGACGAGAAGTACATGCCGGCCATGCTGGCGACCACCGACGCCCGGGTGGTGACGCTGCTCAACCTCAGCCGGGACCAGATGGACCGGGCCGCGGAGATCTGGCTGCTGGCCCGGCGCTGGCGGGCCGCCCTGGCCGCCGCGGACTGCCGGGTCATCGCCAACGCCGACGACCCGCTGGTGGCCTGGGCCGCCGCGCAGTCACGCCAGGTCACCTGGGTGGCCGCGGGCCAGCGGTGGCACGACGACTCCTGGTGCTGCCCGAACTGCGGGTCGCACCTGCGCCGGGACGGCGAGGACTGGTACTGCGGCGAGTGCCCGAACCGCCGTCCGCCGGTCAGCTGGGTGCTGGCAGGCGATGAGGTGATCGACCCGACCGGCCGGTCCCGCCCGCTGGACCTGATGCTGCCCGGCCGGGCCAACCGGTCCAATGCCGTGGTCGCCCTGGCGGTGGCGGAGGTGTTCGGCATCGGGGTGACGCCGGCGCTCGCGGCGCTGGCCCAGGTCCGGTCGGTGGCCGGCCGCTACACCCAGATCGAGCGCCGGGGCTGTGAGCTGCGGCTGCTGCTGGCCAAGAACCCGGCCGGCTGGCTGGAGGCGCTGGACGTCCTGGTCCCGCCCCCGGTGCCGGTCCTGCTGGCGGTGAACGCCCAGGTGCCAGACGGCCGGGACACCTCCTGGCTGTGGGACGTGGACTACCGCCGGCTGCGCGGCCGGCCGGTGCTGGTGACCGGCGAGCGCAAGATCGACCTGGCCGTCCGGCTGGAGGCCGATGAGGTGGCCTTCCGCCTGGCGGGCACCGTCGATGAGGCCATCGACCTGGCCCGCAGCCCGTCCATGGAAGTGATCGCCAACTACACGGCGTTCCAGCAGATCCGCGCGGTGCTCGGGCGGACGGCCTGAGGCCGCGGGCAGGAGGAGCGATGGAGCACGGACTCGGCCGCGGCGCCGGACCCCCGGGTCCGTCCGCGGTCCGGCTGGTCTGGATCTACCCGGACCTGCTCAGCACCTACGGAGACCGCGGCAACCTGCTCGTGCTGGCCCGCCGGGCCCGGCTGCGCGGCCTTCCGGTCGAGATCGCCGAGGTCAACTCCGACCAGCAGGTCCCCGCCGGCGGGGACATCTACCTGCTGGGCGGCGGTGAGGACCTGCCGCAGATCCTGGCCGCCCGCCGCCTGCAGGCCGGCGGCGGCCTGTCCGCCGCGGTCAACCGGGGTGCGGTGGTCTTCGCCGTCTGCGCCGGCTACCAGATCGTCGGCACCGAGTTCGGCGGTGTGGAAGGCGAGCCGGTCCCGGGCCTGGGCCTGCTGGACATCCGCAGCGGCCGCGGCGAGCGCCGCGGCGTGGGTGAGATCAGCGCCGACGTTGACCCCGCTCTGGGCGTGCAGCGCCTGACCGGCTTCGAGAACCACCAGGGCACCACCCGCCGCGGCCCCGCGGCCAAGCCGCTGGCCACCGTGCTGACCGGCGTCGGCAACGGCGACGGCACCGAAGGCGCCTACGCCGGACGGGTCCTCGGCACCTACCTGCACGGTCCCGCCCTGGTCCGCAACCCCAGCCTGGCCGACCTGCTGCTCACCTGGGTGGCCGGCGCCCTGCCGCCCATAGACCCGCGCCAGGAGGAACTGGTCCAGACCCTCCGCCGCGACCGCCTCGCCGCCCAGGGCGCGACGGCCTGAGCCCGCCGCGCGGCCGGACCAGGCCGTTCAGAATTCCGCGCAGTGGCCCAGCAGACATACCGGCGGAAGCGGGAACCAGCGCAGCGCCTCGAAATCCGGCGGCAGCCCGGTGGGTCCCTCGTCGAGATGTGCCGGCCGCGTGGCCAGAACGGCCCGGGCCTGCCGCAGGTAGCCGGGGAAGGCATCCTCGCCGACCTGGCCGCGCTGGCGGGGATAGTCCATCTCGCCGTCTGGGTTGTAGCTGACGTCGGCCAGGGTGATCTGCGGCCGGGGCGGTCCGGCGGCGTGCCGCCACAGGCTGGTTCGCGGGTCGAACCGGTAGTCCGGGAGTAGCCGGTAACCATCGGCGGCGATCAGCTCGACCGCGGCCGCGATGTAGCCGGCCGTGGCCTCGGAGATGAAGTAGTTGAGGTTGACTCTGGTCCAGCCTGGCTTGACCCCGTCGCAACCGTGGCCGACCTCCTCGCGCAGGGCGTGCGAGCGGGCCGGGCCGATGGCCAGCAGCCGGTGCCCGTACGGCCCGGCGCAGGAGCAGCCGCCACGGGCCTGGATGCCGAACAGGTCATTGAGCAGCGCCACGACGAAGTTGTGGTGCAGGTGCCGGACGCCATAGCGGATGCGGAACGAGATGACTGCCAGCCGCGCGGCCGTGGGGCTGCCGAGCACGTCGATACCAGGATTGCCGGCCCAGCGGCGCAGCACGTGCCGCCACAGATGCTCCTCGCGGGCCGCGATCAGGTCGGTCCCGACGGCCTGCTTGAGGGCGAAGACCAGGCCGGCCCGGATGGACTCGACGATAGCCGGGGTGCCGCCCTCCTCGCGCGCGACCGGGTTGTCGAGGTACTGGTGGCCGATCGGGTCGACGAACGCTACCGTTCCTCCGCCCGGCACCGTCGGGACGCGATTGCGGACCAGGTCGCGGCGGACGACCAGGACGCCGGGGGTTTGCGGGCCGCCGGGGAACTTGTGCGGGGACAGGAACACCGCGTCCTTGTGGTCGCCCGCGCCCGGGCGGGAGGCAGCGGCCCGGATCGGCACGTACGGCCCGGCGGCGGCGTAGTCCCAGAACGACAGCGCCCCGTGGGCGTGCAGCAGCCGGGCGACCGCGTCCGCATCGGTCAGGATGCCGGTCACGTTGGAGGCGGCCGAGAAGCTGCCGATCAGCAGCGGCCTGCGCGCGTACCGGTCCAGCTGGCGGCCCAGGTCGGCCAAGTCGATGTGACCGTCGGCGTCCTCGCCGATGACCACCACCTCGGCGATGGACTCGCGCCAGGGCAGCTCGTTCGAGTGGTGCTCGTACGGGCCGACGAACACCACCGGCCGTTCGGCCTCCGGGATACGGTCGGCCAGCCGGTACCGTTCGTCCAGCCCGGCCGGGATACGCAGCTCCAGGATGCCGATCAGCTTGTTCACCGCGGCGGTGGCCCCGGACCCGCAGAAGATCACCAGGTCATCGGCGGTGCCGCCGACCGCGTCACGGATGATGCGCCGGGCCTCCTCACGCAGCCGGGTGGTCGCCAAGCCGGTGCCGGAGCTCTCGGTATGAGTGTTGGCATACCGGGGCAGCACCGCGTCCCGGATGAAATCCTCGATGAAATCCAGCGACCGGCCCGAGGCCGTGTAGTCGGCGTAGGTGACCCGGCGCGGCCCGAACGGGCCGTCCATCAGCTCCCCCTCGCCGATGATCCCCCGCCGGATCCGCTCCACCAGCGGCGACGTCACGATCTCCGCTCGCCCGCCGGTCAGCATCTGCTCAGCGGTCGCCATCATTGCCCCATTTCCATGCCGGGTCGCAGGCCTTCCAGGCAACCACCGCGATTTGTGCGACTAGTAGCTGCCAAGGTCCCGGCCATGAGGGTCGTTCGGCCCGATGCGCGCGGGCAAGCCGCTTCTGGCCAGCGGGGGAACCGCCGATGAACTCTGGCTGTGGCTGAGGCTATCCATATTGTTCTGTTTGCGAAGCAGAAGGCATACTGAGTCGCGGGCACCTGCCTGGTGGGCTGGCCGCGGACGGAGGAGCCTGGTGGCGATCGATGAGCCGGTTACGGAGATAGCAGGGCGATCGGCCGTGCTGCTGCGGCGCGGGCGAGTGCTCGAGGGGATCACGCTGGGGTGGAACGTGGCCGGAATCGTGGTGCTGGCGGTGGCGGCGGTGGCGGCCCGGTCGGTGGCGCTGGCCGGGTTCGGGCTCGATTCGCTGATCGAGATCGGCGCGAGCACGGTGGTGCTGTGGGAGCTGTCCGGGACCGGGGAGGACCGGCAGCGGCGGGCGCTGCGGCTGATCGGCGGGGCGTTCCTGGCCCTGGCCGCCTACCTGGTGGTCCAGTCGATCCTGGTGCTGGTGACCGGGTACCGGCCTGGGCACAGCGTGCTCGGGATCGTCTGGACGGCGCTGACGGCGGCGGCGATGTTCACGCTGGCGGCGGGTAAGGCCCGGACCGGGCGGGCGCTCGGCAACCCGGTGCTGATGACCGAGGGACGCGTCACCCTGGTGGACGGCATCCTAGCCGTCGCCGTGCTGGCCGGGCTGGCGCTGAACGCCGCGGCGGGCTGGTGGTGGGCCGACCCGCTGGCCGCCCTGGTCATCGTGTTCTACGCGCTGCGAGAAGCCCGGGAGATCTTCCTGGTCGGCCACTGACCGCCGCCCGGGATAGGGGATCCCAGTAGCTGTGGCCGGCCACCCCGTGGTCGCCGGACACGCCGCGGCAGAAATGTTGTACCTGCCGATTATTCTCGAACCTATGTTTGATACATGTGCCTCGGCCGCAGACTCCGGCGCCGCCCCCGTACCCGGCACCGGCCCGGCCGCTGACCTCCCGCTGGAGCGGCTGGAGGCGCAGATCTGTGAGCTGGCCGGGCATCTGGCCGCGGCTACGTGCCGGTTCCTGGTGCTGCTGGGCGACTTCGACGCCCGCCGGGGGTGGGCGAGCTGGGAGATGAGCAGTTGCGCGGCGTGGCTGTCGTGGAAGTGCCAGCTGTCCTCGGGCACCGCCCGGGAGCATGTCCGGGTGGCCCGGGCGCTGCGGGACCTGCCGGTGATCCGGGGCGAGTTCGGGGCGGGCCGGCTGTCCTACGCCAAGGTCCGGGCGCTGACCCGGATCGCCGCGCCGGATACCGAGGCGGGGCTGGCGGAGCTGGCCGGGCCGATGACCGGGAACCAGCTGGAGCGGTTCGCCCGCGCGCACCGGCAGGTCGGCTCCGCCGATGACGCCGATGCCCGGATCCGGCGGCGGCTGGCCTTCCGGCTGGAGGATGACGGGTCGCTGGCGGGCACCTTCCACCTGCCGCCGCTGGCCGGCGCGGTGCTGCTGAAAGCACTCCGCGCCGCCGCCGATGACCTGGAACACCCGCACGACCGCGAGGAGCCGGACGTTTCCGCGGAAACGCCCCCGCCTCCCCCCGGCGATCCGGCAGATCCGGCGCGCTGCCACGTCCAGGACGGCCCGGCGATCAGCGTGACCACGGCGCAGATGATCGCCTGTTCGGCGTCGTGGAGCTGGATGCTGCACGACAGCGCCGGGAAGCTGCTCGATCTGGGCCGCCGGCGGCGCCGTCCGAACGCGGCGCTGCGCCGGGCGGCGCGGGAGCGGGACACGTGCCGGTGCCGGTTCCCGGGCTGTGAGTCCCGCCGGGTGGACCTGCACCACATCCAGTACTGGAGTAACGGCGGCCGGACCAGCCTGGACAACCTGATCAGCTTGTGCAAATCCCACCACCTGCTGGTGCACGACCGCGGCTGCCTGATCGCCGCGGCCCGCGACGGCACGTTCACCTTCTGCCGGCCCGACGGCACCGCGATCCCGGCCTGCCCCGCCCTGCCGCCCCCTGACGGCACCATCGGGGACTGCCATGACGCGGACATCACCCCCGGCACGATCATCCCGGCCTGGTACGGCGAACGGCTCGACCTGGACCACGCCATCTACATCTGCTTCGCCAACGCCGCCAACCGCGCCCGCCAGGCCGGAAACGGCCCGCCGCCGGCCAAGGAGGACCAATCAGGCCAGCCGGACCAGCCGGACCAGCCAGACCAGCCCAGCCCGGCCGAGCCGGTCCGTCCCTGGAGGTGGGCGATCGAGCCACAGGACTGGATGCCCAGCCTCCGGCGCCGGGCCTAATAGACCAGGGCCTGGGCGCCTTCGGTCATGATCTCGGCGATGAAGGTGGCGGCGCCGGCGATCCTGATGCCCTTGATCAGGTCGTCTTGTGTGATGTCCCGGCGCGCGGCGCACTGGGTGCAGACGGTCACGGTGCCGGCGGCCAGCACCCCGGCCAGCAGGTCGGCCAGCGGCGCGGCGTGCGGGAGAGAGAACTTCTCGGCCCGGCCCGGCAGGCCGAACCAGGCCGACTCGCCGGTCAGCCACAGGGACACGTCGATCCCGCTGGCCACCGCGGCGGCGGCCACGGTGAAGGCTTGGTTGCAGCGTTCCGGCTCATCGTGGCCGGAGGTGACCTTGATGACGAGAGAGCGCTCGGCCATGGCAGAACTCTAGTCCGGCGCGCCGCGGGCCGGCCCGGGGCGGTCCCGCCTAAACTGCGGAGGATGCACGGCATGCTGAGCGTCACGATCCTGATTTGCGTGTTCACCGCCGTAGCCCTGGCCTGCCTGTATGTGGCCGGGCGTGTGCTGCTGGCCGGGAGGCGCCGTGGCGATGCATCCTGACCTCGAGCCGATGGCGTTCCTGCTCGGCCGGTGGGAGGGCGCCGGGATCGGCGGCTACCCGACCATCGAGTCGTTCCGGTTCGGGCAGGAGATCACGTTCAGCCACAACGGCAAGCCGTTCCTCAGCTACGTCAGCCGGACCTGGCGGCTGGACGAGGAGGGTCGGCTAGGCCCGCCGCTGGGCACCGAGAGCGGCTACTGGCGGCCCCGGCTGGACAGCCAGGTCGAGGTGATGCTGGCCCACCCGACCGGCATCGTGGAGATCTACCTGGGCGAGATCACCGGGACCCGCATCGAGATGGCCACCGACGTGGTGGCCCGCACGGCCACGGCCAAGGAAGTGACGGCCGGGCACCGGCTGTACGGGCTGGCGGGCGGCGACCTGGCCTACGCCTACGACATGGCCGCCGTGGGCCACCCCCTCCAGCCCCACCTATCCGCCCAGCTCAAGCGGGTCAGTTCCGACACTGACCAGTAAAGCGAGCCATACGGCGAAGTGAGGCCGGCGAAGTAAGGCGAGTCCTACGGCGAGTGGTGTACGGCGAGTGGTGAGGAGCAAAGCTCCGAAATCGCGCGGTTACGTGAGGGGCCGCCGGCCCCTCCGGCCGCGCGATAAATACGGCGGGTACCGCAGCCGGGGCGCGAAGCGCAGCGGGGGGTCCGGGGGGTCGCCCCCCCGAAAAGCAGAGTGTCCCCGGGCGACTCCCGCACGGCACAGGGTTGCGCGGCGCGGGGACCGACTGGACTAGGTCGGTCAGCCCGGGGACTCGGTGTCTGCCAGGATTAGCCGGCCGCCGTCCCGTTAGCCGAACTGGACGTCGTGCCGGCGGGAAGGCGGCTAGCTGACAGCCACCTCGCGAGTCCGTCGTCTATGCATACTTTCGGACCACCTCCTTTCCCGCGTACTTCGCACGTTAGCTGCGAAGCGTGCCAGCAGGCAAGGGCATTTTGCCGTGCGGACAATCACACCCTGCGAACTACTATGGGCCCATGAACGCGGATGCGCCGTCGCCTGAGCTTCCGGTGCGCGCGTGGGATGAGCAGCTCCGGGCCCGCGGCTACCGGGTGACGCCGCAGCGGCAGCTGGTGCTCGAGGCGGTGGCCCGGCTGGATCACGCCACCCCGGAGGAGATCGGCGCCCAGGTGCAGCAGACGGCGCGCGGCGTCAACATCTCCACCATCTACCGCACCCTGGAACTGCTCGAGCAGATCGGCATGGTCACCCACACCCATCTGCGGCACGGTGCGCCCATCTACCACCTGGCTAGCGACGCCGACCACGTACACCTGCTGTGCCGCTCGTGCGGCCGGGTGACCGAGATCGGCCCGGACGCCATCCGCCCGCTGATCACCACCCTGGAAGAGCAGCACGGCTTCGAGACCGACGTCGGCCACCTGACCGTCTTCGGCCGCTGCCGCGAGTGCCGGGAGGCATGACGTGAGCGAACTGCTGACCACATTCCCCGGAGCGGTGGAGGCGAGCGGGGTGGACCAGGGGGTCGCGGCGCACTACGGCGACCCGATGCGCGAGCAGCGCGCGCTGGATACCGCGGCGGGCCTGGTCGACCGGTCCAACCGGGGCGTGCTGACCATCACCGGCCCGGACCGGCTCAGCTGGCTGCACAGCCTGACCACCCAGCAGCTGGAGAAACTGGCCGCCGGGAGCAGCGCCCAAGCGCTGATCCTCAGCCCCACCGGTCACATCGAGCACCACCTGACGCTGACCGACGACGGCACCACGACCTGGATTCACGTGGAACCGGGCACTGCCCCGGCGCTGCTGGCGTTCCTGGAATCGATGCGGTTCATGCTGCGCGTCGAGGTCGCCGACGTTGGCTCGCGGTACGCGGTGCTGTCCGTGCTCGGGCCCCGGGCGGGCGATCTCGCCGCGGAGCTCGACGGGGTGGCGGCCCGGGTGGAGCCTGGATCGTTCGGCACCATCGACCTGATCGTGGCGCGGGACCTGCTGGCCGGCGCGGCCGCAGAGCTGGTGCGGCGCGGGGCCGTCCCGGCCGGCATGTGGGCCTTCGAGGCGCTGCGGATCGCCGCGCGGGTGCCCCGGTTCGGCCTGGACACCGATCACCGGACCATCCCGCACGAGGTCGGCTGGATCGGGACCGCGGTCCACCTGAACAAGGGCTGCTACCGGGGCCAGGAGACGGTGGCCCGGGTGCACAACCTCGGCCATCCGCCGCGGCGGCTGGTGTTCCTGGACCTGGACGGCAGCGTCGACCGGCTGCCCGCCCACGGCGACCCGGTCGAGCTGGACGGACCAGATAAAGGCAACACAGATAAAGGCAACACAGATAAAGGCAACACGGTGGTCGGCTTCACCGGGTCGGCGGCGCGGCATTACGAGCAGGGCCCGATCGGGCTGGCCCTGGTCAAGCGTACGGTGCCGGTGGCGGCGACGCTGCTGGCCGGGGGCGTCGCGGCGGCCCAGGAGGTCATCGTGCCGCCGGACGCCGGCGCGAACGTGAAGGTCGCGCTGCGTTCGCGGCAGATAGTCTGAGACATCCCACCGGAGGGGAGGTTGCCTTCGTGCTGCGCAGGGTTCTGCTCGCCGCGTCGGCTAGCCCGCGGCTGCGCCAGCTCATCACCGCCGCGCCGCAGACGCGGGCCATCGTCGAGGGCTACGTGGCGGGCGAGACCGCCGAGGACGCGGTGCGAGTGACCCGCGCGCTGCGGGCCGCCGGGCTCCTGGTCAGCCTGGATTACCTGGGCGAGGACACCACGGACGAGGCCCAGGCCGCGGCGGTCACGCAGGAGTACGTCCAGCTGCTGGGCAAGCTCAGCGCCGAGGGCCTGACCCAGCGGGGCGCGGCCGAGGTCTCGGTCAAGCCGACCGCGGTCGGCCTGTTCCTGAGCCCGGACCTGGCGGCGGGCAACATCGCCCGGATCTGCGCCGCCGCGGCCCAGGCGGGTACCGCCGTGACCCTGGACGCCGAGGAGCACCCGGCCATCGAGGCGACCATCAGCATCGCGGCCAAGCTGCGCGCCGACCACCCCGACCTGGGCTGTGTGGTCCAGGCCTGCCTGCGCCGCGCCGAGGACGACTGCCGGGCGCTGGCCGGCTACGGGATCCGGGTCCGGCTGTGCAAGGGGGCCTACAACGAGCCCGACCACGTGGCCTTCACCGCCCGCCGGGACATCGACCAGTCCTACGCGCGCTGCCTGAAGGTGCTGATGAACGGGTCCGGCTACCCGATGCTGGCCACCCACGACCCGCGGCTGATCGAGATCGCGGCGTCGCTGGCCCGGCTGACCGGCCGCCACAGCGACAGCTTCGAGTACCAGATGCTGTACGGCGTCCGCCCGGCCGAGCAGCGGCGGCTGGCCAACACCGGCGCGCGGATGCGGGTGTACGTCCCCTACGGCGAAGACTGGTACGCCTACCTGGTCCGCCGCCTGGCCGAACGGCCCGGCAACCTCGCCTTCTTCCTGCGCTCACTCCGGTCGAAGAAGTAGGTCGAAGAAGTAGGTCGAAGAAGTAGGTCGAAGAAGTAGGTCGAAGAAGTAGAAAGTAGGAGTTCATCCCCATGATCGCGATTCTCGGCACCGGCAAGATGGGCGAGGCGCTGCTGTCCGGGCTGCTGCGCGCGGGCTGGGCGCCTTCGGCCGTGGTGGCCGCGGTCCGCCGGGAGGAGCGGGCCGAGGAGATCCGCTCCCGCTACGGCGTGCAGGTGATGGACGCCCCGGCCGCCGCCAAGCTGGCCGACACCCTGATCCTGGGAGTCAAGCCGCAGGACATGGGCAAGCTGCTGGCCGAGATCGCGCCCGGGCTGCCGCCCGGCCGGCTCGTGGTCTCGGTCGCGGCCGGCATCACCACGTCGTTCATCG
This sequence comes from uncultured Actinomycetes bacterium, assembly GCA_963739135.1. Lineage (GTDB taxonomy): Bacteria > Actinomycetota > Actinomycetes > Streptosporangiales > Streptosporangiaceae > Palsa-504. The sequence continues at coordinate 28,622 of CAVTZG010000032.1, read as the reverse complement.
AGCGGCGGCTGCCCGGTGAGGTGCCGGTGGTCCGGGTCATGTCGAACACGCCGGTCCTGGTGGACCGGGCGATGAGCGTGATCTCAGCCGGCTCGCACGCGGGCGAGGAGCACCTGCGCCGGGCCGAGGAACTGCTCCGCCCGGTGGGTGAGGTGCTGCGCATCCCCGAGTCGCAGCAGGACGCGGCCACCGCGCTGTCCGGCAGCGGACCGGCCTACGTGTACTACCTGGTCGAGTCGATGGTGGACGCCGGCATCCTGCTCGGCATGGCGCGCGGCACCGCGCTGGAGATGGTGATCCAGGCGGTCTACGGCGCGGCCACCATGCTGCGGGAGACCGGTGAGCACCCGGTCATCCTGCGCGAGGCCGTCACCTCGCCCGGCGGCACGACGATCTCGGCCATCAGGGAGCTGGAGCGGCACGGGGTGCGGGCCGCGTTCCTGGCCGCCATCGAGGCCGCCCGGGACCGCGGCCGCGAGCTCGGCGCCGATCCTGGCGCGCCGCCGCCGATTCAGGGGGCATAGTGGCGGGCTCGCTCGCGGTGGCCTGGGATGACCGGCTGACCGGTTATGACTTCGGGCCCAGCCACCCGCTGGCGCCGGTGCGAGTCGAGCTGACCATGGCGCTGGCCCGGGAGCTCGGCGTGCTGTCCCTGCCCTCGGTGTCGCTGCTGGCCCCGGTCCCGGCCAGCCAGGACGAGCTCGAGCTGGTGCACGACCCGGCCTACATCGACGCGGTCCGCCAGGCCGGCCAGGACCTGAGGCCGAACTTCCGGTACGGCCTCGGCACCATGGACGACCCGGTGTTCCCGGCCATGCACGAGGCTTCGGTGCTGGTCGCCGGGGCCACGCTGGCCGCGGCCCGGGCGGTATGGCGCGGCGAGGCCGCGCACGCGGTCAATATCGCCGGCGGCCTGCACCATGCCATGCGCCGGTCGGCCAGCGGGTTCTGCATCTACAACGACCCGGCCATCGCGATCAGCTGGATGCTGGCGCAAGGCGCGCAGCGGATCGCCTACGTCGACGTGGACGTGCACCACGGCGACGGGGTGCAGGCGGCGTTCTACCACGACCCCCGGGTGCTGACCATCAGCCTGCACGAGCATCCGGCCACCCTGTTTCCCGGCACCGGCCTGGCCTCGGAGATCGGCAGCGGAGACGGCCGCGGCTACGCGGTCAACGTGGCCCTGCCGGCCGGCACCGGCGACGCGGGCTGGCTGCGGGCGTTCGACGCGGTGGTGCCGCCGCTGCTGCGGGCGTTCCGGCCGGAGGTGCTGGTCAGCCAGCACGGCTGCGACAGCCACCGGCTCGACCCGCTGGCCCACCTGCGCCTCAGCGTGGACGGGCAGCGGCGCGCCGCGGTCATGATCCACGACCTCGCGCATGAGACGGCCGGCGGCCGCTGGCTGCTGACCGGCGGCGGCGGGTACGAGCTGGTCCAGGTGGTTCCGCGCACCTGGACCCACCTGCTGGCCGTGGCGGCGGGCCAGCCGGTCGATCCGGGCCACGCCATCCCCGAGGCCTGGCGGGCCCTGGCGGCCGCCCGGACCGGGGAGGACGCGCCGTCGGTGATGACCGACGGCCAGTCCGCGGACTATATTCCGGTCGCTTCAGGTTTGGATCCCGGCGACCCGATCGACTCTTCGATCATGAACACCTGCCGGGCCACTTTTGCCTGGCACGGTCTGCCCGTGCCGATGTGAAGATCCAAATGGACTAGCGGCTCCAAGAGGCCCGGGTCCGGCGGCCCAGTTTTGGCCGAATGCCGTTCCGGCCCGGCTCATGGGAACTGTTCGGCCACAAAGTGGCGTCTCCGGGACGACGCAGCTCAGCGCCGGTGACGGGATTGCGTGTTGAGTCGTGTTGGGCGATTGCGGCCGAACGGTAACAACAATGAGGCTTTGGTCGGGGTTGCTCTTTTCTGTACGGGACTTACCCTGGAGACGTACGTGACTGGTGCGCTGAATCCCGTCAAGTGCTCGGCTTCGTGCGGAAGGCGGAACTGGATGGCAGGCGAAACCCCGCTGAGCGACGTTAGATTTCTCACCGTTGCCGAAGTGGCCTTGATCATGCGCGTGTCAAAGATGACCGTGTATCGCTTGGTGCACTCCGGCGAACTGGAAGCCATACGCGTCGGACGTTCCTTCCGGGTTCCCGAGCAGGCAGTCAACCAGTACCTGAGAGCTGCCTTCGTCGGAACCGGATGAGTTAACGGTGGCCCCGGGCGCATCGCCGGGGTCATGGGGGGTTTGCCCAGGCCGGATGCCCGCGCCGCGGGATCCGGGCCGGATTGGGGTGCAGGCATGGCCACCATCGGGCGCGCGACGCGCCGCATCGGGAGTAGTCTCTGACGTTGGGTGTGTGTCCAGCCGCCCTGACCGGGCGAGCGTGTTGGCGTGCCCGTCATCCGCAATGCCGAGAAGGGTGGTTTCGTGGGCTCTGTCATCAAGAAGCGCCGTAAGCGCATGGCCAAGAAGAAGCACCGTAAGCTGCTGAAGAAGACGCGCATTCAGCGCCGGAACAAGAAGTAACCGGCTTCAGCTCATGGTTCCCGGCGCGGCCGGGCATCGTGCACCGTAGCGGCTGATGTCTGTTCCGGTCCTGATCGGCTTCGCGGGCGTGCTGGTCGCGGCCGCGGCCACTGGCATGCTCGCCGGACGGTTCGTCCGCCAGCGCGCGGTCGGCTTCGCCGGCCTGGCGCTGGCGGCGCTGGCCCTGACCGTGGCGCTGGCCGCGCAGAGCCTGGGCTTCGCCAGCGGCTTCGGGCCCGCGACATTCCGGGCCGTTCAGCTGTTCGCGCTGCTGCTCGCGCCGCTGGGGCTGGCCTGGGGTCTGGCCGAGCTGACCTGGCCAAACGACGGGGCCAGGTTCGGGGCCCGGCTGGGCGCCGCGGCGCTGGCCGTCGTGGGCGGCGTGATCCTGGCCACAGATCCGCTGACCGGGTCGCCGTTCAGCAAGGCCTGGCCGCTGCCGGGCGCCCACGACGACCCGGTCGCGCACTACGTGCTGGATGTGGTCCAGGCGGTGACGATCGTCATCGCCGTGGTCAGCCTGGCCCTGGCGGCCCGGGTCAGCGCCTCCCGAGGTGTGGACGCCCGGCCGCGGGGCGGCGCTGTGCTGGGCGCGGGCTCGGTCGGCGCGGCCATCCTGCTGACCGCCGCGCTGCGCCTGTCGCTGCCGGCCAAGTCGCTGTACCCGCTGCTGACCCTGGTGGCGGCGGCGCTGGTGTGGTTCGGGACGACCAGGATCACCGGCCGGCCGGGATCAGGGTTCCGGCCCGACCGCGGCCGGATGGACCGCGGCCGGGATACCCGCCGGGACGGCGGCCGGGACGGCGGCCGCCGGGCGGCCGACGAATACGACGTGCGCGATGCGGGCCACGAGCCGGGTACCCGGCTCGGATCCCCGCGGCCGCGCGAGGCGGTGAACGGCAGCATGAACGGCGTACTCGGTGATCCGCGTGATCCGCGTGATCCGCGTGATCCCCCGCGATCCCCGCGATCCCCGTGATCCCCGTGATCCCCGTGATCCCCGCGATCCGCGGGCTCCCGGTGCCTGGGGCGCCCCTGGTGCGCGTGATGACCGGGGCCCGCGGACCGAGCCCGGCCGGCGCGTGCCCGCTCCGCCGCCGGACCGGTACCCCCGGGCAGCCGGGCCGGCTCCCGACGGCTGGCCGCCGGAGGTGGCCGACCTGCCGTTTACCCCGCCGGCGGGCGTGGCCGCCGCGACCGAGGCCGACTACGTACCAAACGCGCAGCAGGCCGGAGCGCCGGGCGCGGCACCGGGCCGGCCGTACGGCCGGATCCTGATCTTCACCCTGCTCGAGGACCGGACCGCCGAGTTCGACCGGCTGGCCGAGCAGGCCGCCGAGGAGGTCAGGACGAGCGAGCCCGGCACCCTGGTGCACGTGATCCACCTGGTGCCCAACGCCCCCCTGCAGCGGATCTTCTACGAGATCTACGCCGACCGGGCCGCCTTCGACAGCCATGAGAACCAGCCCTACATGCAGCGCTTCGTGGCCGAACGGCGCGCCTGCGTGCTGGCCACCAACGTCATCGAGCTGCGGCTGAAGTGGGCCAAGGTGGCCCCGCTGCCCAGCCCGGGCCGGCCCCAGGCGCTGGAGCCGCTGCCGCCGCGGCCGGACCGGGCGCTGCGGCCGGCCGACCGCCGGTACGGCGGGATCTGAGGGGAGCGCGAACATGCCGAACGGCGCCCACCGGATCACCCCGCACCGGATCACCCCGCACCGGATTACGCTGCTGAGCCGTCCGGGCTGCCACCTGTGCGACGACGCCCGCGCCGTGATCGAGCGGGTGGCCGGCGAGCTGGGCGAGGGCTTTGACGAGCGCGACATCACCGCGTCGCCCGAGGACCTGCGGGAGTACTGGGACAAGATCCCGGTGACCCTGGTCGACGGGGTGCAGATTGACTTCTGGCGGGTGAGCGAGGACCGGCTGCGGGCCGCGCTGGGCCGGCGCCGCTGAATCCCGGGGGCACTACCGGCAACTTTGTGAAGCCATGCACAAAGGCGTACCGTGGGGCCCAGGAGCCCGAACTCAGGGAGCCGAACTCAGGGAGCACTGCCGCGATGCAGACAAACGCCATGCCGCCGGAGATCAACGGCCAGGCCGGCGGGATACCCGAGGCCACCGTGGCGCGGCTTCCCGTGTACCTGCGGGCCCTGTACGGGCTGGCCGAACGGGGCATCAGCACGGTGGCCAGCGAGGAGCTCGCCGCGGCCGCGGGCGTCAACTCCGCCAAGCTGCGCAAGGACCTGTCCCATCTGGGCTCCTACGGGATCAGGGGGGTCGGCTACGACGTCGACTACCTGGTCTACCAGGTGTCCAGGACGCTGGGCCTGACCCAGGACTGGCCGGTGGTCATCGTCGGCGCGGGCAACCTGGGCCGGGCCCTGGCCAACTACGGCGGCTTCGTCTCCCGCGGGTTCACCATCTCGGCCATGCTGGACAGCGATCCGGCCATCGTGGGCAGCAAGATCGCGCGGCTGACCGTCCGCCATGTGGACGAGCTCGAGGCCGTGGTGGCCAGGCACAAGGTGGCCATCGGAGTGATCGCCACCCCGGCCGGGTCGGCGCAGGCCGTCTGCGACCGGCTGGTGTCGGCCGGGGTGACCAGCATCCTGAACTTCGCGCCGCTGGTGCTCAGCGTCCCGGACGGCGTGGACGTGCGGAAGGTCGACCTGTCCATCGAGCTGCAGATCCTGGCCTTCCACGCGCAGCGCAGGTCGGCCGCCCGGCCCGACGGTGACCTGGCCGGCGCGCAATTCGCGGCGCAGGCCTAGGGGCGGTGGACTGGTGAGCGTGCTGGTGGTCGGCCTCAGCCACAAGAGCGCGCCGGTGGCGATCCTGGAGCAGGCGTCGGTCAGCGGGGACACGCTGGTCAAGCTGCTGCGCGACATAACGCTCGCCGAGTCCGTGGCCGAGACGTTCATCGTCTCGACCTGCAACCGGGTCGAGGTCTACGCCGACGTGGACCGGTTCCACGCGGGCGTGACCGCCATCTGCGAGCTGTTCGCCCGGCACTGCGGGGTGCCGGCCCGGGAGCTGACCCCGCACCTGTACGTGCACTACGAGGACCGGGCGGTCAGCCACCTGCTCGGCGTGGCCTGCGGGCTTGACTCCATGGTGGTCGGTGAGAGCCAGATCCAGGGTCAGGTCCGCGCCGCGCTCAAGCTGGGCGAGGAGCACGGCACGGCGGGCCGGGTCCTGGGCGACCTGGGCCGGGTCGCGCTGCGGGCCGGCAAGCGGGCCCGGGCCGAGACCGGCATCGACCAGGTCGGCCAGAGCCTGGTCAGCGTGGCCCTCGAGCTCGCCGCCGCCGGATTCGGACCGGCGAGCCCAGCCACCCAGGACAAGCCGCTGGCCGGGCGGGACGTGCTCATCGTCGGCGCCGGCTCGATGAGCGCGCTGGCCGCCGCCGCGGCCAGCCGAAGCGGCGCGGCCCGCATCGCCGTGGCCAACCGGACCCGCAGCCACGCCGAACGGCTCGCCGCTGGAGTCGGCGCCGACGTGACCGCCCTGGCCGACCTGCCCGCCGTCCTGGCCGCCGCCGACATCGTGGTGTCCTGCACCGGCGCGGCCGGCCACGTCATCACCCGCGCCCAGGTCGCCGCGGCCACCACGCACCGGCGCAGCCCGCTGGTCCTGGTCGACCTGGCCCTGCCGCGCGACGTCGAACCCGAGGTCGCGGACCTGCCGGGCGTGACCGTGATCGGGCTGGACCAGCTGAGCGAGCACGCCACCGCCGCCCGGGACGGCGACGTGGCCGCCGTGCGCGCCATCTGCGAGGCCGAACTGGCCGCCTACCGGTCCGCGGTCGACGCCGCCCGGGTGGCCCCGACCGTGGTCGCGCTGCGGGCCAAGGCAGCCACCGTGGTGGACGCGGAGCTGGCCCGGCTGGCCAGCAGGCTCAGCGGGCACGGTCTGAGCGGTCATGCGCTGGAGGAAATAGCCCAGACGGTGCGCCGGGTGGTAGACAAGCTATTGCACGCGCCGACGGTGCGGGTCAAGGAACTCGCGGGTTCGCCGGGGGGCGAGGAATACGCCGCGGCGCTGCGGGTCCTGTTCGATCTTGATCCGCGCGCGGTCGAGGCGGTCATCCGTGCCGCCCCGGAGCAGGACGCGTACGGTGACCAGCAGCCCACGCGAGCGGGCGAGGAGGTGCAGCGGTGAGACAGCGGACGCTACGGCTCGGCAGCCGCCGGAGCCCGATGGCCATCGCGCAGTCCAGCGGTGTCGCGGACCTGATCACCGAGCGGACCGGGCGGCTGGTCGAGATCGTGGGCGTGACCACGCTGGGCGACGTCAGCCAGGCCCAGCTGACCCAGATCGGCGGCACCGGGGTGTTCGTCAGCGCGCTGCGTGAGGCCCTGTGCGCCGGCGAGGTCGACCTGGCCGTGCACTCGGCCAAGGACCTGCCCGCCGGGCCCGCCGCGGGCCTGCGGCTGGCCGCGGTCCCGGTCCGGGACGACCCGCGGGACGCGCTGATCGCCCGGGACGGCGCCAAGCTGGCCGACCTTCCGCAACACGCGCGCATCGGCACCGGCTCGCCGCGCCGGATCGCGCAGCTGCTCGCGCTGCGCGCCGACCTGCTCTGCGTGCCGATCCGCGGCAACGCGGGCACCCGGCTGGCCAAGGTGTCCGACGGCGAGCTGGACGGGCTGGTGCTGGCCTGCGCCGGCCTGGCCCGGATCGGCCACTCCGGCGCGGCCACCCAGGTCTTCGAGCCGGAGGAGATGCTGCCCGCGCCCGGCCAGGGCGCGCTGGCCGTCGAATGCCGCGACGGCGACCACGAGCTCACCGCGCTGCTGGCCACGATCAGCGACGAGGCCAGCATGGCCGCCACGGTGGCCGAGCGCAGCCTGCTCGAGGCCCTGCAGGCCGGCTGCAGCGCGCCGGTCGGCGCCTACGCGGCGGGCAACGGCCAGCTGCGGATGCGGGCCGCGGCGCTGAGCGCCGACGGCGGCCGCGTGCTGCGCGCGCACGGCGCCGCGGCCATGTCCGACGCCGGGCAGCTGGGCCGGGACCTCGCGGCCGAGCTGCTCCGCCTGGGGGCCGCCGACCTCATCAGCGGGCCGCAAGCACCGACTAGCAGCGGGGATGATGCGCAGTGAGCGTTATCCAAGACTCAGGCCAGCAGCCGGCCGCCGACCAGCCGCGCGCGGGCTGGATCGCCCTGGTAGGCGCCGGCCCGGGCGACGAGAGCCTGCTGACGCTCCGCGCCGCCGAACTGCTCGGCCAGGCCGGCCTGGTGGTCGCCGACGCCGCCCACGCCGACCTGGCCCGCCGCCACATGAACCCCGAGGCCCGGCTGGCCGAACCCGCCGACCCGGCGGGCACCGCCGCCCTCCTCGTCAACGCCGCGCAGGACGGGGAGCTGGCCGTCCGGCTGTTCGGCGGCGACCCGCTGCTGAGCGGCGGGACCGCCGAGGCCACCGAGTGCGCCCAGGCCGGCCTCAGGTTCGAGATCGTCCCCGGCGTGCCGCTGGTCACCGCGGTGCCCGCCTACGCCGGCATCCCGCTGGCCAGCGAGCCCAACACCGAGCTGCGCGTCATCCACGCCGCCGAGGTCAGCCGGGTGGCCTACAGCCCGGCCACCCTGGTCGTGCTCGGCGCCGACGCGGGCCCGGCCGAGCTGGGCAAGATGCTGCTCGCGGCGAGCTGGCCGGAAGCCACCCCATTCGCCATCACCTGGGACGGCACCACCAGCGCCCAGCAGACCGTGGTCACCACCCTGGGCCGGATCGGGCCCGACCTCAAGGCGGCCGGCGTCTCCCTGGCCAACACCAGGGGCCCGGCCATCGCCGTGATCGGCGACGCCGTGGCCGCGCGCAGCCAGCTGTCCTGGTTCGAGACCAAGCCGCTGTTCGGCTGGCGGGTGCTGGTGCCGCGGACCAAGGAGCAGGCCGCCGTGGTGTCCCAGCGGCTGCGCGAGTACGGCGCGGTGCCCGAGGAGGTCCCGACCATCGCGGTCGAGCCGCCGCGCACCCCGCAGCAGATGGAGCGCGCGGTCAAGGGCCTGGTCACCGGCCGGTACCAGTGGGTGGCGTTCACCTCGGTCAACGCGGTCCGCGCGGTGCGGGAGCGGTTCGAGGAGTACGGCCTGGACGCCCGGGCCTTCGCCGGGGTCAAGGTGGCCGCGGTGGGCGAGCAGACCTCGGCCGCGCTGCTCGACTTCGGCATCCGGCCCGACCTGGTGCCCGAGCAGGACCAGTCGGCCGAGGGCCTGGCCGCGGCCTGGCCGCCGTATGACGACCTGCTCGACCCGATCAACCGGGTGCTGCTGCCCCGGGCCGACATCGCCACCGAGACCCTGCTGGCCCGGCTGATCGACCTGGGCTGGGAGGCCGAGGACGTCACCGCCTACCGGACGGTGCGCGCCGCCCCGCCGCCCGCCCCGGTCCGCGAGGCGATCAAGGGCGGCGGCTTCGACGCCGTGCTGTTCACCTCGTCCTCCACGGTCAGGAACCTGGTCGGCATCGCGGGCAAGCCGCACGCGGTCACCGTGATCGGCGTCATCGGCCCGCAGACGGCCAAGACGGCGGCCGAGTTCGGCCTGCGGGTGGACGTGATGGCCCCCAGGCCGTCGATGGCCGCCCTGGTCGACGCGATGGCCGAGTACGGCGCGGGCCTGCGGGCCGCGGCCGAGCAAGCAGGAGAACCCCTCCGCAAGCCCTCCGAACGGCGCCGCGGCGCCCGCCGCCGGCTCCGCTAGCAAAGGACCCCGAGATGAACGCTGGATACCCGGTCGTCCGGCCGCGGCGGCTGCGCCGCACGCCGGCGCTGCGGCGGCTGGTGGCCGAGACCTCGCTGCGCCCCAGCGACCTGGTGCTTCCCATGTTCATCAAGGAAGGCCTGGACGAGCCGCAGCCCATCTCCTCCATGCCCGGCGTCTTCCAGCACACCAGGGACAGCCTGCGCAAGGCGGCCGCCGAGGCGGCCGGGGCGGGCGTCGGCGGGCTGATCGTGTTCGGCGTGCCCGCGGCCAAGGACGGGCGCGGCTCGGCCGCCGACGACCCGGCCGGCATCTCCCAGGTCGCCCTGGCTGACCTGCGGGCCGAGGTCGGCGACGCCTGTGTCATCCTGGCCGACCTGTGCCTGTGCGAATACACCGATCACGGGCACTGCGGGCTGCTCACCGCCGAAGGTGACGTGGCCAACGACGCCACCCTGGACCGTTACGCCTCAGTGGCCGTGGCCCAGGCCGAAGCGGGCGCGCACCTGGTCGCACCGAGCGGCATGATGGACGGCCAGGTGGCCGCGATCCGCGCCGCGCTCGATGCGGCCGGGCACGGCGAGGTCGGCATCTGCGCCTACTCGGCCAAGTACGCCTCCGCCTTCTACGGGCCGTTCCGCGAGGCCGCCGAGGGCGCGCCGAAGTTCGGCGACCGGGCCAGCCACCAGCAGGACCCGGCCAACGTGGCCGAGGCGCTGCGCGAGGCCGCGCTGGACGTGGACGAGGGCGCCGACCTGGTCATGGTCAAGCCGGCCCTGGCCTACCTGGACGTGATCAGGCGGGTGGCCGAGACCGTGCCGGTGCCGGTGGCGGCCTACCAGGTCAGCGGCGAGTTCGCCATGGTCGAGGCGGCGGCGGCCAACGGCTGGCTGGACCGGGAGCGGGGCATCATGGAGACCCTGACCGCGATCCGCCGGGCGGGCGCCGGCATCATCCTCACCTACTGGGCGGCTGAAGTGGCGCGCTGGCTGCAGAGGTGAATTCGCGGGCAACAAGTGCGCAAAACGTCACCGTATCGGCCTGCCTACGTAGTTTAATGGTCCGAACGTAACGTGGTTTACGCCTTACGTCAGGTAGTCGAACCCACCAGGGAAGGCCAGGTCCGATGGTCGAAGTGGCGCGGCGCCGCAACGGACGGGGCCGCGGCCGGACGGCGGAACGTCATCTGCCGCTCGGGACCGTGGCGGCGCAGTATGCGTCCCTGGGCTGGCCGGTGTGCCTGGGCGCGCACCCCTACCGCGGCAGCCGCGGGTCGGTCGAGCAGGGACGGGCCTGTTCCTGCGACCGGGTGGGCTGCCCGGCGCCGGGTGCGCACCCGGTGTCGCCCACCTGGCAGATGCAGGCCACGGTAGACACCAGCATCATCTCCAAGTGGTGGGAAACCCGGCCGGAGGCGAACGTCATGCTCGTCACCGGCCGGGTTTTTGATGTGCTGGACGTGCCGGCCGCGGCCGGGGAGTCCGCGCTGGCCCGGATGGAGACGGCCGGGGCCGCGGTCGGCCCGGTGGCCAGCCTGGGCCAGGACCGGATGCTGTTCTTCGTGATGACCAGGGGCTCGCCCGCCGACGAGGACGAATGGTGGTCCTGCGGCCTGGACTGCGAGCCGGAGAGCGTCACGCCCGGCCTGCGCTGGCACTGCCGGGACAGCTACGTGCTGGCCCCCCCGTCGGTGTACGGGCCCGGGCTGACCGCCCGCTGGCTGCGCTCGCCGCGGGAGCACGCCCTGCGCGACGCGCTGCGGCTGCTGGAATACCTGGTCGACGCCTGCGAGGCCACGTGAACCGTAGCGAGTCGCTGTTCGCCCGGGCCCGCGAGGTGACCCCGGGCGGGGTGAACTCGCCGGTCCGCGCGTTCGGCGCGGTCGGGGGCGTGCCGCGGTTCATGGTCAGGGGCGCGGGGCCGTACCTGACCGACGCCGACGGCCGCGAGTACGTGGACCTGGTGTGCTCCTGGGGCCCGATGATCCTCGGCCACGCGTACCCGTCGGTCGTAGCCGCGGTCTGCGCCGCGGCGGCGCAGGGCACGTCGTTCGGCACGGCCACGCCGGGGGAGGTGGTGCTGGCCGAGGAGATCGTGGCCCGCACGCCCGTGCAGCAGGTCCGGCTGGTCAGCTCGGGGACCGAGGCCACCATGTCCGCGGTCCGGCTGGCCCGCGGGTTCACCGGCCGGCCGCTGGTGGTCAAGTTCTCCGGCTGCTACCACGGGCACGTCGACGCGCTGCTGGCCGCGGCCGGCTCGGGCGTGGCCACGTTCGGGCTGCCCGACTCGCCCGGCGTGACCGGGGCGGCGGCCGGCGACACCCTGGTGCTGCCCTACAACGACCCGGGCGCGGTGGCAGCGGCGTTCGCCGCGCGGGGTGAGTCGATCGCCTGCGTGATCACCGAAGCCTGCCCGGCCAACATGGGCGTGGTTCCGCCCGCGCCCGGGTTCAACGCCCATCTGGCGGCCAAGTGCCGGGAGGCCGGGGCGCTGCTGATCATGGACGAGGTGCTCACCGGCTTCCGGGTCACTGCCTCCGGCTGGTACGGGGTCGACGGCGTGGCCGGAGACCTGGTCACGTTCGGCAAGGTCATGGGCGGCGGGCTGCCCGCCGCGGCGTTCGGCGGCCGGGCCGAGATCATGTCCCGGCTGGCCCCGGCCGGGCCGGTCTACCAGGCGGGCACGCTGTCGGGTAACCCGCTCGCGGTGGCGGCCGGGCTGGCCACGCTGCAGGCCTGCACGCCCGAGGTGTACGCGGCGGTCGACGCCGCCGCGGCGGCCGTGGCCAAGCTGGCCGCCGAGGCGCTGGCCGCGGCCGGGGTGCCGTTCTGGCTGTCGGCGGCGGGCAACCTGTTCTCGGTGTTCCTGGGCCGTTCGGCACCGGTGCGGTCGTTCGCCGACGCCAAGGACCAGGCGCCGGCCGCGTACGCGGCGTTCTTCCACGCCATGCTGGACGGCGGCGTTTACCTGCCGCCCTCGCCGTATGAGGCCTGGTTCGTCTCGGCCGCGCACGACGACGCCGCGGTCTCGCGCATCGCTGCCGCCCTGCCCGCGGCCGCCCGGGCGGCCGCGGCCGCGCTGTAGGTATGCTGGCCGGGCTATGTCCGACACAACCGTCGTTCACCTGCTGCGGCACGGCGAGGTGGACAACCCGCACGGCATCATCTACGGGCGCCTGCCCGGCTACCACCTGTCCGCGAACGGGCGCCTGATGGCCCAGGCAGCCGCCGATTACTTCGCCGAACGGGCCGTGGTGGCCCTGTTCTGCTCCCCGCTGGAGCGGGCCGCCGAAACCGCCCGCCCGGTGGCCGAGCGGCTCGGCCTGCCGATCGTCACCGACAACCGGCTGATCGAGTCGGCCAACCACTTCGAGGGCATGAAGTTCGGCGTGGGCGATGGGGCGTTGCGGCGCCCGCAGCACTGGCCCTACCTGCTCAACCCGTTCCGGCCGTCCTGGGGCGAGCCCTACCGTGACGTCGCGGCCCGGATGCTGGCCGTAATGGAGACCGCCCGGGCGGCGGCGGCGGGCCGGGAGGCGGTGTGCGTCACCCATCAGCTGCCCATCTGGGTCACCCGGCGCAAGACCGAAGGCAAGCGGCTGTGGCACAACCCGGCCATGCGGGAGTGCGCGCTGGGCAGCGTGACCAGCTTCACCTACTCGGGCGACCGGCTGGCCGGCGTGGCGTACACCGTGCCGGCCCGGCGTCAGGTCACCCAGGGCGATGCGGCACAATAGGTCGATACTACCCCCTGTAGGAGTTCCAAGGATCCGCCCGTGTTCAAGACCAAGCGCCGTCTGGTCGTCTTGGGGGCGGCCATGCTCGCCGCCGCGGCGCTGGTCGTCGTGCTGGTGTCCGGCTGGGCGGGCAGCGGGCAGCGGGACGTGACCGACGTCGACGGCAACGCCAGCGCCGTGCTGTACCCGGCGGGGCACCAGCCGCTGGCCCCGGACTTCACCGCCACCACGCTGACCGGGTCCAAGCTGAACCTCGCCTCCTACCGGGGCAAGGTGGTCGTGCTCAACTTCTGGGGCTCCTGGTGCGGGCCGTGCCGGGAGGAGGCGCCCACGCTGGCCGTCGCGGCCGAGCAATACCAGAAGGCCGGGGTGGATTTCCTCGGCGTGGACGTCAGGGACACCACGGCAAGTGCCCAGGCTTTTACCCGTAACTTCGGCATAACCTATCCCAGCGTGAGCGATGCTGGTTCGGTGATCACGCTCGACTTCACGGCCGTGGTACCGATCGCCGGGACCCCCACCACGCTGGTGATCAACCGGACCGGGCACATCGCCGGGGCGGTCTTCGGCACGGCCACCATGGGCGAGCTGACCACCATGCTGACCAAGGTCACCGGGCAGGCGGCCTGATGACGGACGTACGCGCGCCGCAGACCGATCCGCTCTCCGAACCTGACGAACTGTCGGCCGGGCGGCCCGCGAGCGGCAACCTCGGGCTGGCCGGCTGGGCCCGCTGGGCCTGGCGGCAGCTCACCTCGATGCGGATCGCGCTGATCCTGCTGTTCCTGCTGGCCCTGGGCAGCGTGCCCGGGTCCATGCTGCCCCAGGAGGGCACCAACCCGGCCGGCGTGGCGCAGTACTTCACCACGCACCCGGCCCTGGCGCCGCTGCTGAACCACCTCGGCCTGTTCAACGTGTTCGGCGCGCCCTGGTTCGCCGCCATCTACCTGCTGCTGTTCGCCTCGCTGGTCGGCTGCGTGGTGCCGCGGACGTTCCGGCTGGCCGGCTCGGCCCGCACGCTGCCGCCGCGGGCGCCGCGGCACCTGACCCGGCTGCCCCGCTCGGCGGAGTACGCCAGCGCGCTGCCCCCGGACCAGGCCGCCGAGGTAGCCGCCAAGGTGCTGGCCACCCGCGGCTTCCGGCTGCGCCTGCCCGAGGCCGGCGGCCCATCCGAAGTCGGCCCATCCGAGGTTGGCACAGATGGGCACTGGGTCTCGGCCGAGAAGGGCTACCTGCGCGAGGCCGGCAACCTGCTGTTCCACCTGGCCCTGCTCGGCGTGCTGGTGTCGGTGGCGCTGGGCGGGCTGTTCGGCTACAAGGCGGACCGGCTGCTGATCCAGGGCCAGAGCTTCGCCGACACTCCCACCGGCCTGGACGAGTTCTACCCCGGCCGCTTCGTGACCAGCTCCGACCTCGGCCCGTTCAGTATCACGCTGAACTCCTTCGACGCCAGCTACATCACCTCCGGGGCCCAGCGCGGGCAGCCCGCCGCGTTCGACGCCCAGGTCAGCTACACCGCGACCCCGGGCGGGCCGGTGCGCACCGACAACCTGGAGGTCAACAAGCCGCTGTCGGTGGACGGGGCCAAGGTCTACCTGATCGGGCACGGCTACGCCCCGGTGTTCAAGGTCACCGACGCCGGCGGCCAGGTGGTCTACGACCAGGCCACCCCGTTCATCTCCGGCACCTCGGGGAACTTCCTGTCCGAGGGCGTGGTCAAGGTGCCCGACGCCCAGCCGCGGCAGCTCGGCTTCAGCGGCATCTTCGTGCCGACCGCCGTCGAGGCCGGCGGGGTGCTGGAATCGGTGTTCCCGGCCGCCGACAACCCGGTGGTGAGCCTGATCGCCTACGCCGGGAACCTGGGCCTGAACAGCGGCGTGCCCCAGTCGGTGTACCAGATGGACACCACCGGCATGCAGCGGCTGACCGCCGACCCGCAGGTGCTGCTGCCCGGCCAGTCGCTCAAGCTGCCCGGCGGCCAGGGCACGATCACGTTCACCGGTTACCAGCAGTGGGTGAGCCTGGCCATCACCCACGACCCCGGCCAGCTGCCCGCCCTGGTCTGCGGCATGGCCGCCCTGGGCGGCCTGCTGCTGTCGTTCATGATCCGGCGCAGGCGGGTGTTCGTCCGGGCCCGGGCCCGCGGGGCAGGCAGTACCGTGCAGATCGGCGGTCTGGCCCGGACCGACGCCAGTGGCGGTTTCGAGGCCGAGTTCGCGTCCCTGGCCGCCGAGCTGAGATCGGCGCACGACCAAGCCGTGCCGCCGGCGCCCGACCAGTCCATCCGACACGAGGGAGAGTGAGGGCCGTGCCCGTCAACCTGGCCCTGGGTCACGTCAGCAACGACTTCCTCATCGCGGCGCTGGTCATCTACTCCCTCGCGGTGGTCGCCTTCGCCGGCGACTTCGCCTTCGGGCGGCCGCGCCGGGCCGGTTCCGCGGCCCGGGTGCAGGACCGGGAACGCAGTGCCGCCCTGGCCGCGGTCGGCGCGGCCAGCGGGACGGCCGCCGCCGATAGCGCCGCTGACGAAGGTCCGGCGCCCGACTCGATGCCCGAGCTGCAGGTCCCGGCGCTGCGCGCGATCGGCCAGGCCGGATCCTGGGTGCGGGTGGCCATGGCCCTCAGCCTGGCCGGCGTGCTGGCTCACACCGGCGCCGTGGTAACCAGGGGACTGGCCGTGCACCGGGCCCCCTGGGGCAACATGTACGAGTTCGTCACCGCGCTGACCTGCGTAGCCGCCCTGTTCTTCCTGTTCGTCATGGTCCGCTACCGGGCCTGGGCGCTCGGCGTGTTCGTGATGGGCGCCGTGGTGGTCACCCTGGGCCTGACCGAGACCCTCATCTACACCGCGGCCGGCCAGCTGGTTCCCGCCCTGCAGTCCTACTGGCTGTCCATCCACGTCACCGCGATGACCCTGGCCACCGGCATCTTCTTCGTGGCCGCCGTGCTGGGCGGCGTCTACCTGGCCGTGGACCGGTACACCAGGAAGGTGGCGGCGGGCCGGGCCCGGCCCGACAACGGGATCGTGCGCCGGCTGCCCAGCCTCGAGCAGCTCGACCGGCTCACCTACCGGACCATCGTGTTCGGCTTCCCGGTCTGGACGTTCGGCGTCATCGCCGGCGCGATCTGGGCCGACCAGGCCTGGGGCCGCTACTGGGGCTGGGACCCGGTCGAGACCTGGGCCTTCATCACCTGGGTGCTGTACGCGGCGTTCCTGCACGCCCGGGCGACGGCCGGCTGGCGCGGCCGGCGCGCGCACTACATCCAGCTGCTCGGCTTCACCAGCCTGATGTTCAACATCCTGGTCGTGCAGGTGTTCATCGCCGGACTGCACTCCTACGCCGGGGTCAGCTGAGCTTCCGATTAGCTGACCGGCGGGTTGCCGCCCCAGATGGTGCGGTCAAGCTCGCGCAGGAAGTCCTGGTCGTCGTCCGGGCCCTTGGGTGCCTGCTGGTCGGTCCTGGCCCGCCCGGCCGGGTGACGCGCCGCGGCGTCGTCCGCGGCCGTCCACCGCTCGCCCTCGAGGTAGTCCTCGTCGTCGCCAGCCGCCGCTGCGTCCGGCGCCGACGCCAGCATCTGGGCCGACTCGCGGACCGGCCGCCGCGCGATGAGCCAGGCGAACGCGCCGCCGACGAAGGTGACCGCGATGACGGTGATCCAGGTCCGCTTGGACAGGCCCCGGATCTCGGGTGCGGGAGTGAGTATGGCGTCCGTCAGGCAGTACAGCCAGCAGCCCGTCAGGAACAGGGCAAACAAGGCACCGGACAGGAACATGGCGGCAGCTTATTCCCGGATAACGAGACGACGCGCCGGAATGGGCCAACTTCCTGGTTAACAAGCGGCTATTCCTGGCTTCAAATCTGCTGCACGTGCAGCAGATTTAGTCCGCGCGAGTGCCGCTTCGCCTCCGCGCCTGGTTGGGCGGCGAGGTGCAGGCCAGCATGCCTGCGGCCAGTGCTGACGGTCGGCCTCAATGCCCTCGGAAATGAAGACATCGTAGCTTTTCAGGTTCTCTGTATACCTTTTAGCCTCTTTGGCCCATATGGATTACGGCGATCCCGATGACGGCGGCTTGCCCGGCCAGTCGGCTGTTTCCCGGGCCGCCGCCCGAGCCGGGCGGCCACCGTGGCCGAGCCGGCCGCGGGGACGTCATTACGTAACATCTGATGACGCGGCGGGTGATCTCGGCATACGCTGGCCGTCAGGGGCGAGAGAGCAGGAGATGGTGCATGCGGCTCCGGTTGTTCGACCGCATCCGCCGCTTCGCCCATCCTCGCCGGTCGTGGACGGTCAACAGTAACGGTCCCCAGGGACGGCACCGCCGCGAGCAGCAGGCCACCGTCGGTGCCGCCTGGCCTGGCCCGGACCCAGGCCCATCAGCAGCAACGCTCACCCGGCCCGGCCCGCCTCCGCCGCAGGCGTGGCCGGCACCGGACGAGACCGTCGCGGAACCACCGCCGTCCGGAGACGCTCCGCCGTTCGCGGACGGCTCGCTGCCCTCAGATCGCCCGTCCCCTGGCTACCACCCCCCGCCCGGGCACCGCCTGCCACCCGCGTCGTCCCGCCGGAAGCCCGGCCCGGCCGCGGAACGGGCCGGCCAGGCTCAGGCCCGGGTGCGCGAGGCGCCGGACCAGGCGGACCCGTTCAGCGTGGCCCACGAAGCCCGGCCGGTAGCGGCGCCCGCCAGCTCGCGGGCCCGGGCCTACGACCCGCTTGCCGCCCCGGATCTGGCCCAGGCCGCGGCGGGCATCCCGCAGCAGTCCGGAGCAGACGGCAGGCCTTCCTGGCGGGCGGCCCGGGCCGCGCTGCGCCTGAAGCTGCCCTTCACGTCCGCCCGCCCGCGCGAGGCACCGCCGTCCGCGGACGGCCGCCGTCATACCGGCTCCCTGGAAGGGATCGTGTGGCGGCAGTGGGATGCGGCAGTGGTGCCGCCCGCCCAGGTGGTCGAGGCGATCGACCGGCTGGCCGAACTGCCCGAGCGGATCAAGTCCCGGCTGGCCGCGGGGCTTGACGGGATCTTCGTCGGGCCCGGGGGCGTCCCCGAACTCGACGAGATGGGCGCCCTGCGGGGCGTCCGGCTGCCCTCCGGGCAGGCTTCCTGGGATGCGTGTGCGGGAGCGTACGGCGAGCGCAAGATCGTCGTCGGCTCGCAGCCCTCGCCCACTCCGGACGTGATGTGCCATGAGATCGGGCACGCACTGGACGATCTGGATAGCCCGTCAGGTAAGTGGCAATCTGACTCAGCGGAGTTCCGCATGCTCTACGATCAGTGCCAGCCACACTTCGCCAGCGATTTTCATCGCCAGCCCGGTGGTCTGGGACGCAAAGAGTTTTTCGCGGACGCGTTCGCCGCGATCGCGTCGAGCCAGCGGCCGGCGCTGGTGGACATGCTGAGCGGGGACACACGGACCGCGCTGCGGGTCATGCTGTATTTCAACCGGCGCTACGGCATCTAGGGTGATCTGGCGATGTTTGTCATACGACTGCCGAACGGGAATCTCCGGGTTCCGCAGAGCGCGATCGCCCATGACGGGCGCGTGCTGGGCGACGTGTACGTGGAGATCGGCCCCCAGGACGCCGACTATGCCCGGCTGGCCGCCCAGGCGCTGACCCCCGAGGAAGCCGAGCAGCGACGTGACCGGTGGCGGCAAGAGGACGAGGCCCTCCGCCAGGAATTCCTCGAGTTCGCCCGGCGCAGCGGCGAATCCGCCTGGTCAGATCCCACCGACGACGACGACTCCTGACCTTCGGCGACGCTGGGTCGGTCGGCCGGACGCTTTGTCGGCCGCGGTAGCTAGTCCCGCCTGGGGCGCCGCCGGGCGAGTACGGCCACGCCGACTATCACCGCCAGCGCGACCAGGGCGATGATGCCGATGACGGGAAATGTGCTGCCCGCGGCCGACGCGGCCGACGGGGTGCTGGTCGGCGCCGTCACCCCGGCCTGCGGTCCCGGGCTGGATGCGGCGAACGCGACCACCTGGTCGGAGCTGGTGGCCAGCAGGAGGCCGTCGGCCACGGCCGGGGTGGGGAAGTGGTTGGCGGGCGCGCCGACCGTGGCCTGCTGCCGGACCTTCCCGGTGGCCGGGTCGAGCCCGTACAGGGTGCCGTTCTCGCCCATGGTCCAGACCAGGCCGGCCGCCACCACGGGCGGGCCGCCGCCGGTGCCCGAGCTCCACAGCAGGCGCAGCCCGGGCGGGGACTGCGTGGCCTGGACCGCGATGATGCCGGCCAGGCAGGGCAGGTAGACCGTCATGCCTGCCACGGCGACGCCGCCGTCGATGTCGTCGCTGCAGGCCGATCCCGTCGTGGAGTTCCCGCTGGCGCCCAGCGTGGCCTGGCCGGCGCCGATGCCGCCCAGGTCCGCCCCGTTGAGCAGGTAGACGATCCGGGATTTGCCGGCCAGCACCACCTGCCCGTCGGGCAGCAGGGCCGGCGCGACGGTCATGTCCAGGTCCTGGGAGTTGTTCGTGGCCCACGTGCTGGGCGCGAAGTACTGCAGCAGCCGCATTGATGAGGACAGCTCGAGCACCGCGTCGCTGTCATCGTAGGGACGCTGATAGGAGTAGACCGATCCGTTCCCGGTGCTGACCCAGACATCGCCGCGGCTGTCGACCACCGGGGCCGCGCCGCCCATCCAGACCGCGCCCTGGCTCTCGCCGGATGCGGCGTCGACGGTGAAGAACTTCGGTGTCCCGCCCGTCTCGGGGACGGCCACCACCCGGCCGCGGTAGACGGCGCAGTCGCCGTAGTTTCCGCCCATGCCGAACACCACCTGGCCGGCGTCCAGCGTCAGCCCGGTGCGCTGCAGCAGGGCGGCGGGCACTGCCCCCGGCGGGTCCACGTCCTGGCTCATCTCGACCCGGCCCGATGCCGTGCTCAAGCCGAACAGCCGGTGGGCCGGGCTGCCCGGCCATCTCGTCGGCCACCACGAAGATCTCGTTCCTGGCCGGGTCGATCACCGGCGTCCCGGTGATCCCGGCCACGGGCCTGATGTCGCCGCACGGCAGCGAGCCCGACTGCACCGGGCTGCCCAGGTGCACGGACCAATCGACCTTGCCGGTGGCCGCGGCCAGCGCGTACACCGTGTCGTTCTCGGTCGCCACGTACACCCGGCCCGCGTAGACCAGCGGCTGGCTATAGAGCTGCCCGTCCAGGACCGGCGACGTCCAGGCGGGCGCGGCGGTGTCGACGCTGTTCACCGCGGCGGCCACGCCGGTGCCGGCCGGATCGCCGTGGTAGACCGTCCAGGAGCCGGAACCGCCACCGGATGCGGAACCGGACGGAGAAGGAGAATCAGCCGCGTACGCCGGGCCGCCGAGGCCGCACAAGATCAGAACCGCGGCCGCGAAAGCGGCGCGGCCCCGGTGCGGGGAGGGCATAGCTAGCGTGCTGTGGCGATGACGTCGCACCCGTCGAGGATAGTAGCCAACCCAAGGACGCAGCGGCGGTCCTCAGGCGACCGAATGACCTTGCGGTGCTGGCTCGTTGTCGCCGCGCAGCAACGCGCGCACCTCAGATTCACGGAACCTGCGGTGCCCGCCGGGAGTTCGGATGCTCGTGATCCGTCCGGAAGCCGCCCAGCGCGTGACAGTCTTCGGATCCACCCGGAACAGTGCCGCAACCTCTCCCGGCGTGAGCAGGCGCTCGTTGTTGCCGTCCACGTTCAGCCCCTCCGACTGTCTGCCTCGTACCTCAGGTCAGGTAATCCCTCTAGTTTGGCGCTGAACGAGTACTTTCTACCTAGATTTCTGGAAATTAGCCGGGCGATTCACGGACCTCACTGAGCTAATTAGTAGCCAAATTGCTACTCCCGGTAATAACAGCATCAGTACGCCGCGGTTTCTGCTGGTTCTTCGGGCATCGAGAGAGCGGGAAAATACGCAGAGTGAATGATGAAATGGCAGCCGGTGCGGACCTGGTCGGCCTGACCGAGATACGGGCGGCGGCCCGCCTGCTGACCGGCGTGACGGTCCGCACACCGCTGGTTCCCTTTCCCGGCCTGAAGCGGGAACTGCTGGTCAAGCCCGAGTCGCTGCAGCCAACAGGCTCGTTCAAGCTGCGCGGCGCCTACACCGCGATCAGCACGGCCGGCCCGGCCGCCCGGGAGCACGGGGTGGTCGCGCACTCCAGCGGGAACCACGGCCACGCGGTGGCCTACGCCGCGGCCCGGCTCGGCGTGCGCGCGGTCGTGGTGGTGCCGGAGACCGCCCCCAAGGTCAAGACCGACGCCATCCAGGCCTACGGCGCCGAACTGGTGCGGGTGGCGCCCACCATGGCGGCCCGCACCGCCGCCGCCGAGGAGCTGGTGGCCCGGCACGGGTACGTGCTGATCCCGCCGTTCGATCATCCGGCGGTGATCGCCGGGCAGGGCACGGTCGGCCTGGAGATCGCGGCCGACTGCCCGCAGGCCGACCTGGTGGTGGTGCCGGTCAGCGGGGGCGGGCTGATCTCGGGCATCGCCGCGGCCATCCGGGCCTGCCGCCCGGAGGCCAGGGTGGTCGGCGTGGAACCCGAACTCGCCGCGGATGCCCGGGACTCGTTCCGGCGGGGCGAGCGGGTGGCCTGGCCCGCGGCGCAGGTCCAGCGCACGATCGCCGACGCGCTGCGGGTGGAGCGGGTCGGCGCGCTCACGTTCGCGCATATCCGCGCGCTGGTGACCAACATCGTCACGGTGACCGAGGAGGAGATGACCGCCGCGGTCCGGCGGCTCGCGCGCGAGGCCCGGCTGGTCGCCGAACCCGGCGGGGCGGCCGCGGTGGCGGCCTGCCTGTTCCGCCGGGACGAGCTGCCCCGGGCCACGACCCCGGTGGCCGTGCTGTCCGGCGGCAACATCGATCCCGGGCTGCTGGCCAGCATCCTGGCCCCACACTGATCACCCAGACTGATCACCCAGACTGACCACCCAGACTGACCACCCGGACTGGCCGCCCGGCCGCTCCGGGCAGCCTCTATGCTGGGGTGGTCATGCGTGCCACACTTGCCTACACGTCCGCCCGGATCCTGCTGCTCGTCGCCTCCCTGATCCTCCTCTACCTGGTGGGGGCCCGCGGGCTGCTGCTGCTCGCGCTGGCCTTCGTGGTCAGCGGGATCCTCAGCTACGTGCTGCTGTCCCGGCAGCGGGACCGCGTGTCGAGCGCGCTGATGGCGCGGCTCAGGAACGGGCGCCAGCGGGCGGCGGGGTTCCGGACCAGGCTCGAGCAAGGCGCCCAGGCCGAAGACGAAGACGCGGACGCGGACGAGCCCGCCGACCTGGCGCCCCCCGCGTCCTAGACGCGAGCGTCATATCCGCCGGATCGTGGGGCCCAGCCGGATCATCGAGGCCGGGGCCTCGGAGCTCGGGCCGGCCGCGGCTGACCCGTCCGGCTCCCCGGGCGCGCCGGCCAGCCAGTGGCCCGAGATCAGCAGCCGCAGCACCGCCTGCACGGCCTCGTCACGGGTCATGGCCGAGGTGTCGAGCACCAGGTCGGCGTCGCGCGGCTCCTCGTAGGGGTCGGAGATCCCGGTGAAGCCCTGGATCAGGCCGGCCCGGGCCTTGGCGTACAGGCCCTTGCGGTCCCGTGCCTCGCACACCTCCACCGGCGTCGCGACGTAGACCAGCAGGAAGTCGCCGACCTCGGTGACCATCTGGCGGGCCGCCGCACGGGCCTGCGCGTAGGGCGCGATCGGCGCGCAGATGGCGATCCCGCCGTGCCGCGCCACCTCGGCCGCGACGAAGCCGATGCGCGCGATGTTGAGGTCGCGGTCGGCCCGGGAGAAGGTCAGCCCGGCCGACAGCAGCTGCCGGACGTGGTCGCCGTCAAGCAGGGAGACGGTCCGGTCGCCGCGCTCGGTCAGCACCTCGGCCAGGCCGCGGGCGACGGTGGACTTGCCCGAGCCGGACAGGCCGGTGAAGAAGATGACCAGGCCGCGCTCGGCCCGGGGCGGCCGGGCCCGGCGCAGCTCGCGAGCCACGGTCTCCGGGGCGAACCAGAGCGGGATCTCGGCCCCGGAATCGAGCAGGCTGCCGATCTCGGAGTCGGTCAGCTCGCCCTGCTCGGCCCCGGGCTCGATCAGCGCCAGCGGGCGCCAGACCTCCGAGCGCGGGTCGTAGGCCCACTCGCCCGCGCCGATGACCGGGATCGGCACCCCGGGCAGGGCCAGCGGGCCGTTCTTATTACCGGCCGGGGCGTCGGCCGCCGGAGGCAGCTCCGGGGCGTCGGCCAGCAGGTGGGTAGCGCCGTAGGCGGCGGCCACGATGGCCTGCGCGCGCAGGTCGGCGGCCGGGCCGGCCGTACGCCGGGCCAGCGGCACCGGGACCACCAGCGTGCCCGCCGGGAGATGCTGCCGGGCGGCCAGAACCGCCCGGACCAGCGCCTCGGGCCGGGCCACGACGTCGGCGGGCCCGGCCACCAGCGGCAGCAGGAGCAGGCGGGCGTTCAGCTGCCCGGCGTAGTGGCGCAGCTGGCCGATGTGCCGCTTGTTGAGCGGGCGGCGGGTCGCGTAGGCCAGCACGTTGCCGTCGGATAGTTCGGCGCGGACCGCCTCCGGACGCCGGCGCAGCTGGCGGAACGGCCCGCGTACCGGCTCGCGCAGCGGCGTCACCGGGCCGGCCAGCCGGACGTGGGTGGGCAGCGCCGACCGGTTGGCCACGTCGGCGGGTCCGGGTACCGGCCGCCGTTCGGTCACCGCCAGCACGGCCAGCGGCGAGCCCTCCTGATCGGACAGGACCAGGTGGTCCGCGTCCGCGGGGGCCGCGTCCTGGGGGACCTCGAGAGTCACCGTCAGCGGCCAGGGCGTGCCGTCGGCCAGCGTGCCGTATTCCGCGACCACGGCCACGTCGGCTGTGCCCATGAAGCCGCGCAGCGGCGCGAACACGCCCCACGTGAGCAGCTCGAGATCGCCTAGCTGAGCCTCGTCGAGGGTCAAGCCGGGCCAGTCGGACAGCTCCGGGGGCAGTCCGGGCGGGGGATGGGCAGTCAGCTGCGCCTCCGAACTCGTGTTTCTGACACGTTACGCCAGCGTGCCGTCAGGCACGCACCACTGTGGTGGTTTGGTGCCAACGATACTGACGGGTCGCATGTCCGGACGGCAATGGCCAAACCGTGCGGGGGCGCTCATGCGTCACGCGTGGCGCGTAGACTGAGAGGGTTCCGCGGAAGAGCCGGGTTGGCCCAAGCTCGGCCGGTTAATGCTGCCCGCATGAGCTCAAGCCAACGGCAGCGGCCGGTCAGGCCCGTCCGGCCGGGGTGGCCAGAACTAGGGAACGAACGCCGATCACAGGGACATCATGAGCCTCGCAGGACTGCTCACCATCCTCGACGATGATCCGCAACTACAACAAGTAGTCACGCGTGCGGAATCCGGTACGGATTCAGCTCCGGGCGCCGCACCCGACGCCGCCACGCTGGCCGGCGAGGACCTGATCGCCCCGCCGACGCTGCGGCCGGTGCTGGCCGCGGCGCTGGCCGGTTCCGGCCGGTTCGTGCTGGCCGTGACGGCCACGGCCCGGGAGGCGGACGACCTGACCGCGGCTCTCGGCTCGTTCCTGCCCGAGCACAGCGTGGCCTGCTTCCCGGGCTGGGAGACGCTGCCGCACGAGCGGCTGTCCCCGCAGTCCGACACGGTGGGGCGGCGCATCGCCGTGCTGCGGCGGCTGGCCCACCCGGCCGGGGCAGGCCAGCCGCACGGCCCGCTGGCCGTGGTGGTGGCCCCGGTGCGGAGCCTGCTGCAGCCCATCGTGGCCGGGCTCGGCGACCTCGAGCCGGTCAGCCTGCAGGTAGGCCAGGCCTGCGAGCTCGACGACCTGCTGGCCCGGCTGGTCGAGATCGGCTACGCCCGCAACGACCTGGTCTCCAGCCGCGGCGAGATCGCGGTCCGGGGCGGCATCGTGGACGTGTTCCCGCCCACCGAGGAGCACCCGCTGCGGGTCGAGTTCTTCGGCGACACCATCGAGGAGATCCGCTACTTCAAGGTCGCCGACCAGCTCAGCATCTCCCCGGCCGAGGCCGGCCTGTGGGCCCCGCCCTGCCGTGAGCTGCTGCTCACCCCCGCGGTCATGCAGCGGGCCAAGGACCTGGCCGACAGCCATCCGGAGCTGGCCGACATCCTGGGCAAGCTGGCCGAGGGCATCACGGTGGAGGGCATGGAGGCCTTCGCGCCGGTGCTGGCCGACCGGATGGACCTGCTGCTTGACTACCTGCCGCCGGGCGGCATCGTGCTGGCCTGCGACCCCGAGCGGATCCGGACCCGGGCCGAGGAGCTGGTCCGGACCAGCCAGGAGTTCCTGGAGGCGTCCTGGGCCCACGCCGCGGCGGGCGGGCAGGCCCCGATCGACCTGGGTTCCTCGGCCTTCCAGCCGATCGCCCGGGTCCGCGCCGCCGCCGCGGCGCTGAACGTGCCGTGGTGGACGATCGCCCCGTTCGGCGTCACCGACGAGGAGCCGGATCCGCTGGCCGGACCTTCAGACCGCGTTCCGTTCCGCATCGATGCCTTCCTGGCTCCGGCCTACCGCGGCGAGACGGCCCGCATGCTCGCCGACGTGCGCGGCTGGCTGGCCGAGAACTGGCGGGTGGTGCTGGTCACCGAGGGGCACGGCCCGGCCCAGCGGCTGGCCGAGATGCTCCGCGGTGAGGGCATCGGCCCCCGGGAGCGGGACCTGGCCGAGCCGCCGGAGCCCGCCGTGCCCTACGTGACCACGGCGCGGGTGCAGAACGGCTTCGTCTGGCCCGCGGCCCGGCTGGTCCTGCTCACCGAGAGCGACCTGGCCGGGCATCCGGCCGGGCTGCCGACCACCAGGGACATGCGGCGGATGCCCAGCCGCCGGCGCGGCGGCGTCGACCCGCTGCAGCTCAAGGCGGGCGACTACGTGGTGCACGAGCAGCACGGGGTCGGCCGGTACGTGGAGATGACGTCGCGGACCGCGGCCGGGGCCACCCGGGAGTACCTGGTCATCGAGTACGCGCCCGGGCGCCGGGGCCAGCCGCCGGACCGGCTCTACGTGCCCACCGACCAGCTGGACGAGGTGACCAGGTACTCCGGCGGCGAGGCCCCGGCCCTGCACCGGCTGGGCGGAGCGGACTGGGCCAAGGCCAAGGGCCGGGCCCGCAAGGCGGTCCGGCAGATCGCCTCGGAGCTGATCCGGCTGTACTCGGCCCGGATGGCCTCGCCCGGGTTCGCCTTCGGGCCGGACACCCCGTGGCAGCGCGAGCTGGAGGACGCCTTCCCCTACATCGAGACCCCGGACCAGCTCGGCGCCATCGACGAGGTCAAGCGGGACATGGAGCGGCCGGTGCCGATGGACCGGCTGATCTGCGGCGACGTCGGCTACGGCAAAACCGAGATCGCGGTGCGGGCCGCGTTCAAGGCGGTGCAGGACGGCAAGCAGGTGGCCGTGCTGGTGCCGACCACGCTGCTGGTCCAGCAGCACTTCTCCACGTTCTCCGAGCGCTACGCGCCGTTCCCGGTCAAGGTCAAGCCGCTGTCCCGGTTCCAGAGCAAGGCCGAGTCGGAGGAGACGCTGCGCGGCCTGGCCGACGGCACGGTCGACGTGGTCATCGGCACGCACAAGCTGCTGTCCCCGGAGACCAGGTTCGCCCGGCTCGGCCTGGTCATCATCGACGAGGAACAGCGGTTCGGCGTGGAGCACAAGGAGTACCTCAAGCGGCTGCGCACCGAGGTGGACGTGCTGGGCATGTCGGCCACCCCGATCCCGCGGACGCTGGAGATGGGCGTGGCCGGGATCAGGGAGATGTCCACCATCCTGACCCCGCCCGAGGAACGGCACCCGGTGCTCACCTTCGTCGGCCCGTACGAGGACAAGCAGGTCGCCGCGGCCATCCGGCGCGAGCTGCTGCGCGACGGCCAGGTCTTCTTCGTGCACAACCGGGTCAGCTCGATCCGCAAGGTGGCCGCATCCGTGGCCGACCTGGTGCCCGAGGCGCGGATCGCGGTCGCGCACGGCCAGCTGAACGAGCACGAGCTGGAACAGATCATGGTCGACTTCTGGGAGCGGAAGTACGACGTGCTGGTGGCGACGACGATCGTGGAGTCCGGCCTGGACATCCCGAACGCCAACACCTTGATCATCGACCGGGGCGACATGTACGGCCTGTCCCAGCTGCACCAGCTGCGCGGCCGGGTCGGCCGGGGCAGCGAGCGGGCCTACGCCTACTTCCTGTACCCGCCCGAGCGGGCCCTGACCGAGACGGCCCACGAGCGGCTGGCCACGGTGGCCCAGCACACCGAGGTCGGCGCGGGCATGTACGTGGCGCTGAAGGACCTGGAGATCCGCGGCGCCGGGAACCTGCTCGGCGGCGAGCAGTCCGGGCACATCGCCGGGGTCGGGTTCGACCTGTACGTGCGGATGATCGGCGAGGCGGTCAGCGAGCTCAAGGGTGACGGCCCGGCCGAGAAGCCCGAAGTCCGGGTGGAGCTGCCGGTCAACGCGCACATCCCGCACGACTACGTGCCCGGCGAGCGGCTGCGGCTGGAGGCCTACACCCGGATCGCCGCCATCGACTCCGAGGCCGACGTCAGCGCGGTCCGTGACGAGCTGACCGACCGCTACGGCCAGCCGCCCGAGCCGGTGGCTAACCTGCTCGAGGTGGCCCGGCTGCGCGCCGCGGCCCGGCGGGCCGGCCTGACCGACATCACCGCGGCCGGCAACCACATCAGGTTCACGCCGGTCGAGCTGCCCGATTCGCGGCAGGTCCGGGTGCAGCGGCTGTACCCGAAGACGGTGCTCAAGCCGGCGGTGCGTACGATGCTCGTACCAGTGCCGAGAACGGCCGTCATCGGCGGGCAGCCGCTGCGCGATACTGAGCTGCTCGCCTGGTGCGGCGAGGTCATCCAGTCGGTGCTCGCCGACCTGTTAACTAGATTAACCGCAGCGGGCTGGCGCCCGCCGCGCCGACGCAGCGGTAGCCGGGACCCTATCTAGGGTCTGGCCTGCGGAGATTTGCCCATGTTTGCTCCCGGATCAGCGCGCAGTCGCCATAATGAGCCATGACTTCAGGGGTAGGGCTCGCCGCCCGCAGACGTGGCCGCTGACCGATCGGTTCCGGTGCCGGATCTGCCGTCACCGGCTCGTTGGCTTGATTCAAATGACGTGGGACATATACGTCGGATTGCGGAGGCAGCGTCTCAATCCCCCGCGTAGATTCGGGCATGCGAAAGAGATGGCGAGAGCGAGCTGCCATAGGGAGCAGGCAGGGTATGCAGGATAATTCGGGTCGGCACCCCGGAATTAAAGCGGGCCGCCCCATCGCAGGCAGCATCTACGAGCG
This sequence comes from uncultured Actinomycetes bacterium, assembly GCA_963739135.1. Classification (GTDB taxonomy): domain Bacteria; phylum Actinomycetota; class Actinomycetes; order Streptosporangiales; family Streptosporangiaceae; genus Palsa-504. Next base: position 390 of record CAVTZG010000032.1, on the reverse strand, counting down.
AGGATCGCGGTGTGCACGGCGGCGAAGCGTTGCATGTCCCGTCAACGGTGCGCTCAGGCAGGGATGCTCGTGACGCGGGGCGCCTTGATCGACTTGTTCGCCCGGCACCGACCGGAGCCACAACATTAAGGACCGCGAGGCCTTAGAGAAGAGACGGCATTTGAAGCGTCAATTTATTACCTATCCAGGTAGCCGCACGGATCGACTTGACCACAATTACAACTTGGCTGCAATGCTTCGAAACCTGCAAGAAATCGCGAGGCAGTTTGAGGAGTCAAACCAAAATGGTGGCGTGACCTCTTATAATGCAGCGTTCCCGCTGATAAGGCGTGTCGGACCGTACGCTGGCGCTCTCGTCCTCATTGCATTCCTTGTGCCACTGCACAAGTT
>CAVTZG010000031.1:0-50367 GCA_963739135.1 uncultured Actinomycetes bacterium | reverse complement strand
GTCCGAAAATAGGACCTTTGGCGGGCAGGCGGGGCAGCTGCCGGCGGCGCGGAGGGGAGCGTCGCCGGCAGAGAGAGCGGGCGGTTAGCTGGCTTTGGTTACCGGGAGGATGTCGGGGTCGAGGCCGGGTTCGATGGGTTCGAGGATGACTCTGTAGCCGCGCCGTTCGATGGCGCGGGCGTGGCTGCGGACCTCGCGGCGGATGTTCGCGCGGTGTTCGTAGTAGTCAGTGCCGAGGTCTTCGTACTCGGCGTCCGGATCTGATAGCAGGGCGTGAGCGATCACTAGCTGGGTTCTGCTGATGGCGCGCTGGGCTTTCTTCTTGGGCATGTGCTTGACCAGCCGCCGGTACTTGGTGCCCAGGAACGTGCTGGTGCGGCCGGCGTTGACGGCGGCTTCACCGAGCGCGGCGCCGAGGTAGGGGTTGCCGCGCCCGGTGGCGTTGCTGCCCTTGCGCCTGCCGGCGGACTCGCTGACCCGGGGCGCTTGCCGGGCCCAGGAGCACAGGTGCCCCGCGGTCGAGAAGATGCTCATGTCCACGCCGATCTCGCCGATGGTGTCCTGGGCGGTGATGACCCCGATGCCGGGGACGGCGTCCAGCTGGGCGATCTGGCGCTCGTACGGCTCGCACAGCACCTCGATCTTCGCGGACAGCTCGCTGATCTGGGCGCTGAGGTGGTCGATGTTCGCCAGCATCATCGCCAGGATGAAGGCGTGCTCCTCGGTGAAGAAGGAGCAGTCCAGGGCTTCTTCCAGCTGGGTGATCTTGCCGCGCATCCGGGTCCGGGCCATCTGCGCCAGGACTTTGGGGTTGCGCTGGCCGGCGATGATCGCGGTCAGCATCTCCCGTCCGGAGACCCCGTGGATGTTGCTGATCACGCTGGACAGCTTCAGGTGCGCGTCTTCGAGCAGCTTCTCGCACCGGGCCATCTCGGCTGCGCGGGCCTGGACCAGGTGCCTGCGGTAGCGGGTATGGGTGCGCAGCCGCCGGATGTCCTCGGGGGGCACGAAGCTGCCCGGCAGGCTGCCGCGCTCGGTGATCTTCGCTAGCCAGGCCGAGTCCAGCTTGTCGGTCTTCGGCCGTCCGGGCAGCGCCTTGACCTGGGAGGCGTGATACAGCACGCAGTCGAACCCCTCCCGCTCCAGCAGGAAGAACACCGGTTTCCAGTAGTCCGATGTCGCTTCCATGCCGATCTTGGTCACCTGCCAGCAGCGCAGCCAGTCCGCCAGGGCCAGCAGGTCCTTGCGGACGGCCCGGAACTCCCGGGTCTCCTGCTGCCGCCGGCCTCCCGGAGTGTCGCCGGGCACCCGGATGGTGACCATGATCACGGCCTTGCCGATGTCGATCCCGGCGACCCGCTCGCAGAACAGCGGCTCGTCGTCCACCTCTTCCACCATGAACTCCTATGCTGGGAATGCGGTTAAACGGTCGTGGCCGTCCGCAGGAGCTGTGGGCAAGCGGAAATCTGGTCCGCGGGCTCGAAGCACCAATTCACGGCCCTCAAAGCAGCTCCCGGCGTCACACTGGTGGCCGGGGTCAGGCCCGCCAAGGATCAACGACGTCAGCGGACGGCCACGCCCGATCTTGCCGCCACCCCGTGCCCGGCGCAGCCGGTTCCGCCCCCGATCCTGCCCCATCACAGCTCCATGCGCGCGGCAGCACACCCCAGCCACCTACGGCGGGCCAGCCCCGCGCACATTTTCACGCCACACGGCGTCCCCCGGGCACCCGAGACTGGTGGCTTAGATGCGCTCGATCCCTTGCGAGCCAGGCCGACGCGCCGTCTGCATCGAAGCTTGTCTCCAGCCGATCCAGACTGATCGGCAGAACGCTCCAGGCCCGGCGTTAGACTCCCGGCCATGACACGTGACCCCGGCGAGATCGTGCGAACTGGCTACGACAGGGTTGCGGCCCGGTATCGGGCGCTGGAGCATGACAGCGCCCGCTGGCCGCGCACTGAGTGGATCGCAGAGCTGACCAGGAGGCTGCGGCCCGGCGCGGCTGTTCTCGACCTGGGCTGCGCGGCCGGTGTTCCCGTGGCCGCGGAACTTGCGAGCCGGTACCGCGTAACCGGGGTCGACATCTCCCCGGAACACATCCAGCAAGCTGCCCGGGATGTCCCGGACGCTGAGTTCGTCTGCTCGGACGCGCGTACGGTCACCTTCCCAGCCGGGCACTTCGACGCGATCATTTCCCTCTATACCTTCGACCACATCCCCCGGGACGAGCACCGGGATCTCCTCGGACGCCTTCGCCACTGGCTCCGGCCTGACGGCCTGCTCCTGCTGAGCATCGAAGACCTCGACGAGCCAGGCACCGTGGCGGAATGGCTGGGAGTTGACATGTATTTCAGCATGTTCAGCGCCGACGCCACTCGCCAACTCGTCCGCGAAGCCGGGTTTGACATCGAGAAGACCGCTCTGAGAACCCAGACAGAGGGCGAAACGGACATCTCCTACACCTGGATCCTGGCCCGGAAGGCTTCCACGCCTACGTAGCCTTTGATTGCGCGCTGCGCGGGCACCGGACGGCCCCGGACAGTACCTAGTCGCAGGCCGGCCGGGACGGTGGCAACACCGGTCCATACGTCTGTGCCTAGGTCCAGCTGATGGTTGACCGTTTCTAGGGGTCCGGGTGGTCCGCCGGGTTGTGCCGGCGATCCAGGGTCGGCGGCGTGCATGCAACTCCCGCGGGGCGGGCGGTTCCCCGCGGGTGAAGATGTATAGATTCTCGGGCCGGCCAGCACGGTGGCCATCTCGTCGGCGTGCTCGGCTCGCAGCGGCACAACGGTCAGCCGGCGGGTGAAGACCGGCTCGGCCGCGATGACGCTCACGCGGCCTGATCATGGCGCTCGGCCAGCACGTCGCGCTCGAAGCGGGGCCCGGCGCGACACCGAACACCACAACACCAGACACAGAGGCGACACGCTGACGGGCCAGCGAAAACGGACACCAAGCCCAGCGGCCCACAAATCCCTTAACTCAATGGCGTTGGCGCACCCCCGGGAGGAGGAGCGATTCACAGTGAGTGAATTCAAGGAGATGAGTGGGGCGCCTAAATCGCGCTAGAACGTACGGTGAAGACGAACGCGGGATCGCCTAAGGGTCGCGAGACCTATGGCGACGGAGGCCTCGTATTAGTGCCGGCAGAGAGAGCGGGCGGTTAGCTGGCTTTGGTTACCGGGAGGATGTCGGGGTCGAGGCCGGGTTCGATGGGTTCGAGGATGACTCTGTAGCCGCGCCGTTCGATGGCGCGGGCGTGGCTGCGGACCTCGCGGCGGATGTTCGCGCGGTGTTCGTAGTAGTCAGTGCCGAGGTCTTCGTACTCGGCGTCCGGATCTGATAGCAGGGCGTGAGCGACTAGCTGGGTTCTGCTGATGGCGCGCTGGGCTTTCTTCTTGGGCATGTGCTTGACCAGCCGCCGGTACTTGGTGCCCAGGAACGTGCTGGTGCGGCCGGCGTTGACGGCGGCTTCACCGAGCGCGGCGCCGAGGTAGGGGTTGCCGCGCCCGGTGGCGTTGCTGCCCTTGCGCCTGCCGGCGGACTCGCTGACCCGGGGCGCTTGCCGGGCCCAGGAGCACAGGTGCCCCGCGGTCGAGAAGATGCTCATGTCCACGCCGATCTCGCCGATGGTGTCCTGGGCGGTGATGACCCCGATGCCGGGGACGGCGTCCAGCTGGGCGATCTGGCGCTCGTACGGCTCGCACAGCACCTCGATCTTCGCGGACAGCTCGCTGATCTGGGCGCTGAGGTGGTCGATGTTCGCCAGCATCATCGCCAGGATGAAGGCGTGCTCCTCGGTGAAGAAGGAGCAGTCCAGGGCTTCTTCCAGCTGGGTGATCTTGCCGCGCATCCGGGTCCGGGCCATCTGCGCCAGGACTTTGGGGTTGCGCTGGCCGGCGATGATCGCGGTCAGCATCTCCCGTCCGGAGACCCCGTGGATGTTGCTGATCACGCTGGACAGCTTCAGGTGCGCGTCTTCGAGCAGCTTCTCGCACCGGGCCATCTCGGCTGCGCGGGCCTGGACCAGGTGCCTGCGGTAGCGGGTATGGGTGCGCAGCCGCCGGATGTCCTCGGGGGGCACGAAGCTGCCCGGCAGGCTGCCGCGCTCGGTGATCTTCGCTAGCCAGGCCGAGTCCAGCTTGTCGGTCTTCGGCCGTCCGGGCAGCGCCTTGACCTGGGAGGCGTGATACAGCACGCAGTCGAACCCCTCCCGCTCCAGCAGGAAGAACACCGGTTTCCAGTAGTCCGATGTCGCTTCCATGCCGATCTTGGTCACCTGCCAGCAGCGCAGCCAGTCCGCCAGGGCCAGCAGGTCCTTGCGGACGGCCCGGAACTCCCGGGTCTCCTGCTGCCGCCGGCCTCCCGGAGTGTCGCCGGGCACCCGGATGGTGACCATGATCACGGCCTTGCCGATGTCGATCCCGGCGACCCGCTCGCAGAACAGCGGCTCGTCGTCCACCTCTTCCACCATGAACTCCTATGCTGGGAATGCGGTTAAACGGTCGTGGCCGTCCGCAGGAGCTGTGGGCAAGCGGAAATCTGGTCCGCGGGCTCGAAGCACCAATTCACGGCCCTCAAAGCAGCTCCCGGCGTCACACTGGTGGCCGGGGTCAGGCCCGCCAAGGATCAACGACGTCAGCGGACGGCCACGCCCGATCTTGCCGCCACCCCGTGCCCGGCGCAGCCGGTTCCGCCCCCGATCCTGCCCCATCACAGCTCCATGCGCGCGGCAGCACACCCCAGCCACCTACGGCGGGCCAGCCCCGCGCACATTTTCACGCCACACGGCGTCCCCCGGGCACCCGAGACTGGTGGCTTAGATGCGCTCGATCCCTTGCGAGCCAGGCCGACGCGCCGTCTGCATCGAAGCTTGTCTCCAGCCGATCCAGACTGATCGGCAGAACGCTCCAGGCCCGGCGTTAGACTCCCGGCCATGACACGTGACCCCGGCGAGATCGTGCGAACTGGCTACGACAGGGTCGCGGCCCGGTATCGGGCGCTGGAGCATGACAGCGCCCGCTGGCCGCGCACTGAGTGGATCGCAGAGCTGACCAGGAGGCTGCGGCCCGGCGCGGCTGTTCTCGACCTGGGCTGCGCGGCCGGTGTTCCCGTGGCCGCGGAACTTGCGAGCCGGTACCGCGTAACCGGGGTCGACATCTCCCCGGAACACATCCAGCAAGCTGCCCGGGATGTCCCGGACGCTGAGTTCGTCTGCTCGGACGCGCGTACGGTCACCTTCCCAGCCGGGCACTTCGACGCGATCATTTCCCTCTATACCTTCGACCACATCCCCCGGGACGAGCACCGGGATCTCCTCGGACGCCTTCGCCACTGGCTCCGGCCTGACGGCCTGCTCCTGCTGAGCATCGAAGACCTCGACGAGCCAGGCACCGTGGCGGAATGGCTGGGAGTTGACATGTATTTCAGCATGTTCAGCGCCGACGCCACTCGCCAACTCGTCCGCGAAGCCGGGTTTGACATCGAGAAGACCGCTCTGAGAACCCAGACAGAGGGCGAAACGGACATCTCCTACACCTGGATCCTGGCCCGGAAGGCTTCCACGCCTACGTAGCCTTTGATTGCGCGCTGCGCGGGCACCGGACGGCCCCGGACAGTACCTAGTCGCAGGCCGGCCGGGACGGTGGCAACACCGGTCCATACGTCTGTGCCTAGGTCCAGCTGATGGTTGACCGTTTCTAGGGGTCCGGGTGGTCCGCCGGGTTGTGCCGGCGATCCAGGGTCGGCGGCGTGCATGCAACTCCCGCGGGGCGGGCGGTTCCCCGCGGGTGAAGATGTATAGATTCTCGGGCCGGCCAGCACGGTGGCCATCTCGTCGGCGTGCTCGGCTCGCAGCGGCACAACGGTCAGCCGGCGGGTGAAGACCGGCTCGGCCGCGATGACGCTCACGCGGCCTGATCATGGCGCTCGGCCAGCACGTCGCGCTCGAAGCGGGGCCCGGCGCGACACCGAACACCACAACACCAGACACAGAGGCGACACGCTGACGGGCCAGCGAAAACGGACACCAAGCCCAGCGGCCCACAAATCCCTTAACTCAATGGCGTTGGCGCACCCCCGGGAGGAGGAGCGATTCACAGTGAGTGAATTCAAGGAGATGAGTGGGGCGCCTAAATCGCGCTAGAACGTACGGTGAAGACGAACGCGGGATCGCCTAAGGGTCGCGAGACCTATGGCGACGGAGGCCTCGTATTAGTCGCGGGAGTAGCGACCCGCCAGGGAGTCCGGGAAAGCCGGGCACAGGGCGAAGGGGGCCAGGTGACCGGGCATTCTAATCTGAGAGGTACGCGAGATGCGGAACGCCGAAACAGTGCTGGGTGTCCTCCGTGAGCGCGGCAAGCGGCGCTGGCCGCTGGAAAGGATCTACCGGCTTCTGTATAACCCAGAGCTGTATCTTCTTGCCTACGGGCGGATCTACTCCAACAAGGGGGCGATGACGCCCGGGGTCAACGGGGAAACCGCTGACGGCATGTCGATGGAAAAGATAGAGCGCATTATTGATGCGCTGCGCCATGAGCGCTACCGGTTCAGCCCGGTGCGGCGGGTCTACATTCCGAAAAAGAACGGGAAGCTTCGCCCGCTCGGCATGCCAACATGGTCGGATAAGCTGGTCGGCGAGGTGGTGCGCCTGCTTCTTGAGGCGTACTACGAGCCGCAGTTCTCCGGCCTTTCGCATGGTTTCCGTCCCAGACGGGGGTGCCATACCGCGCTGCGGGACGTGGCTGAAACCTGGACTGGGACAACCTGGTTCATCGAAGGGGACATTTCCGACTGTTTCGGGAGCCTCGACCACGGAATTATGGTCGATACTCTCGCGGAGAAGATCCACGATAACCGGTTCCTCAGGCTTGTGCGGAACATGCTTCAGGCCGGATACCTGGAAGACTGGATTTGGGGCGCGACGCTCAGCGGGGCACCGCAAGGCGGAGTTGTCACGCCCCCAACACAGTTGGCAATTTCTGCTTCGAGGTCACGCTGGGTTACCGGCGAGTGGAGCGTGGCCGGTGACCGCCGCGCGGCCGGGGCTGCCGGCCGGGCCGGTGGAGGTGCCGCCCGCGGGGTTCGTGCCGGAAGAAGGGCTGGCCGAGATCCTGGCGAGCGTGCTCGCCGGGATCGAACTGGGTGCCTGGGACCGGCGGGTCGCGGACTGGCTGGCCGGCTTGGATGCCTGCACGGTGCTGACCATCGCGTCATGGTTCGCGCGGACGACGGGGAGGCAGTTGTGATCTGCGGCCGTGGTGCGCCGCGCCCGGATGCTGACAGATTCGGTAGTACGATTGTGGCATGCCTGGTGACCGGGTTCGTGCTGGCGAGTACGCCGCGCGGGTCAACGCTGCCGCGGACCTGGTGGAGGCGGGGGCGCCGGCTGCCGAGGCGGCCCGGGTGCTGGCGGGCAGGTTCGGGTGCTCGGTGCGGCAGGCCCGCCGCTATGCCGAGCAGGCGGCCCGGGCGGGGCGGACCGAGGTGCCCCAGGACACGGTGGTGTTCACGGTCAAGCTGCCCGCGGGGCTGGCCGGGCGGGTACGCGCGCACGCCCGCCAGGCCGGGCTCAGCATCTCCGCGGTGGTCACCCAGGCGCTGGAGGACTTTCTCGCGAGGGGTCACAGGAATCATCCCCGCAGGTGAACGGCCGGCGGGTCGAGGCGGAGTTCGTCTTCGACCGGCACGCGGCCACGGATTTGTCAGTGGCCTACGGGATATTGGTGCCGCCGCGGCGAGCTCGCATCGCGCGGGCCGGCCAGGAAGGACAGCGAGATGACGACTGCGGCGCTCTACGCCCGGGTCTCCAGCAAGCGGCAGGCGAAGGACCAGACGATCGGCTCGCAGACCGCGGCGCTGCGCGCGCACGCCGCGGGCAACCGGCTCGAGGTGCCTGAGGGCTGGGTGTTCGAAGATGAGGGGCATTCCGGCGCCACGCTGGTCCGCCCGGCGCTGGAGGCGCTGCGCGACCTGGCCGCCCAGGGCTGCATCGACGTGGTTCTGGTTTACTCGCCGGACCGGCTGGCCCGCAAGTTCGCCTACCAGGCGCTGCTGATCGAGGAGTTCGCCCGGGCCGGGGTCCGGGTGGAGTTCATCAAGAACGGCACCCGGGGAGATAGCCCCGAAGACCAGCTGCTGGTCCAGTTCCAGGGCATGTTCGCCGAGTACGGGAAAGCCCAGCTGATGGAGCGGTACCGGCGCGGCAAGGCCTACCGGGCCAGGTCCGGGTCGGTCAATGTGCTCGGCGGCGCCCCGTTCGGCTACCGCTACATCCGCAAGACCCCGGAGTCCGCCGCCCGCTACGAGATCGTCGCCCACGAGGCGGTGCTGGTGGCGGAGATGTTCCGCCGCTACGCCGATGACGGCGCCACCATCGCGGACCTGGCCCGCTGGCTGGCCGCTGCCGGCGCGGTGACCCGGACCGGCAAGCACCGCTGGGACCGCAGCGTGGTCTGGGGCATGCTGCGCAACCCCGCCTACGCGGGCCGCGCGGTGTTCGGCAAGACCCAGATCGTGCATGAGCAGCCGGGTCTGAACCGCATCGCCCGGCTGCAGGGGCGGACCACGCCGCGGCCTGCCAGGACCGTAGACCGGCCGCGGGAGGAATGGACCGAGATCGCCGTCCCGGCGATCGTGGACGAAGACACCTTCGCCCGTGTGCAGCAGCGCCTGGAAGACAACAAGAAGTTCGCCACCCGCGGCAGCAAGGTCCCCTCGCTGCTGCAGGGCCTGGCCGCCTGCGCGGCCTGCGGCTACGGCTACTACCGCACCTCCACCCGCACCGCCCGGCGGAAGATCTGCTACTACCGGTGCCTGGGCTCGGACAACTACCGCTACGAAGGCGGCCGGGTCTGCCGCAACAAGCCGGTCCGCGCCGACTACCTGGACCAGGTCGTCTGGGACCACATCACCGGCCTGCTCGCCGACCCCGCCCTGATCCGCGCCGAGATCGGCAAGCGGCTGGAGCAGGCCCGCACCTCCGACCCGGTCACCCGCCAGCGCACCCAGCTCGAGCTCGCCCTGGCCAAGGCCGCCACGTCGGTCACCGCCATGGTCGAGGCGTACTCCGAGCAGCTGATCACGATCGACGAGCTGCGCGCCAAGATGCCGCACCTGCGCGCCCGCGAGGCGAGCCTGCGCGGCCAGCTCACTGCCCTGGACGCCCAGGCCGCCGACCGCGATGCCTACCTTAAGCTCGCCGATGACCTGGAAGGCTTCCTCGCCCAGCTGCACGGCAAGGCCACCGGCGCGAGCACCGACGACCGCAGGCGGGTCCTGCGGCTGCTGGTCAAGGACGTCCTCATCGGCCCGGAGAAGATCACCATCCGCCACCGCATCCCGATCCGGGAACCCGCCAGCGGCGGCAGACACCACGACACAACCGACACGGAGGGTGACATGCGCCAAAGTTATGCACTGTGTTGGGGGCGTGTTGGCAGCTCCTTGCGGGGGTAGGTCACCCGTTCCGGGATGCGGTCGACGATGACCGCTTTCTCCTGCCGCTTCAGCGGTATCCCGCCGAACCGTGCGACCAGCGGTTTCCTGCCTTCTCCTGTTTCGACGGTGACTTGCAGGCACGTTCTCAGGCCGTGCGGGGTCTCGATCTTGGCCTTGTACCTGGCCGCCATCTTCCGCCCGGTCGTGTGGTGCTTGCACGCCAGCGTCTTAAGCAGCGAGGCCCGCATGACTCCGTTGAGCCTGTTGAGCCGGTGGACGTCGCTGGCAGGCAGGTAGAACTGGACGATTCCCCTGTACTCGGACCCGTAGGTGGCGACAATGTCGAGGTCGCTCTTGTTCACCAGCGGGGTTCGTGGCGCGGGTTCGCCGCGCTTGCAGTACAGGGCGCATTTCTCCTTGATCGCCGCCCTGGGCACGCGCAGCCTGACCGATCCGTTAACTGACCGGCGTCCGCGGGTGACCTTGGTGTTGCTCTTCTGGACGGTGATCTCGTAGCCGAGGAATTTCGCCGCCCCTGTGGAGGCGTGCGTGATCAGCGTTTTCTCCTGGTTCAGTTCCAGCTTGAGGTCTTCGCGCAGGAACCTGGCCAGCCGCGCCTTGATCTTCTCGGCCTCGGATTTCGGCCCGGTAAACCCGAGAAGGTGATCGTCGGCATATCGCACGTATCGCAGCCGCCGGTATCCCGGATCCTCTGGATCCAGGCTTGGCAGCAGGCGCTGCCGCTTGCGCAGTTCCCGTACTTCCTCACGGTCACCGTGCTTGCGGGCACGCTCGATCGCCGACGCTATCTTTTTGTATGCCGGGTTGGATGCCCGGCGCTCTCCCCGGGTATAGTGCGGTATCAGGATTCTCTCGACAAAATAATCCAGCTTATGCAGGTAGACATTGGACAAAATCGGGGAAACAACTCCGCCTTGCGGTGCCCCGCTGAGCGTCGCGCCCCAAATCCAGTCTTCCAGGTATCCGGCCTGAAGCATGTTCCGCACAAGCCTGAGGAACCGGTTATCGTGGATCTTCTCCGCGAGAGTATCGACCATAATTCCGTGGTCGAGGCTCCCGAAACAGTCGGAAATGTCCCCTTCGATGAACCAGGAGGGTTATCGGAAACTTGCCCGAGTGGGCTTGCGCGGATCTCAATCGCCAGCTGTTACTAAAGTTCTAATTCTGGCACTGCGCGCCTAAAAGACAACGGCTCCCAAAATCGATATGAAGGAGGTGCGAACCAAGCCATCAATCGACGGAGGAGCCGTTGCGTTACCATCGTACCTTCGGGCTGGACGCTGAACAACTCGATGAGCTTGAGGAACTCATCGAAGAACGCCTGGCTGAACCGTGGGATAAGGGAATCGGGCGGCCGAAAAGCCTGTCGTTGAGGGAAGCAATTATGGTCACGCTGCTATACACCCGGCAGAATCTGATCGAGGAAGTTATCGCCGACCTCTTCGGCGTCGCCCAGGCCACCGTCTCAGAAATAATCACGAAGTTTACCCCGCTCATCGCCCAGGCCACCGAGGAATTCCGGTCGGACGCCGAAGAAGCGAAGCAGATGACCCGCGGCAGGATGGCGCTGGTAGACGGCACGCTGTGGCCGTGCTGGTCGTGGGAGACCGCACCCGAGATGTGGGCCGGCAAATACAAGACTACCGGCCATGGCAGCCTGATTATTGGCGACGAATTCGGGAACATTATCTTCGTCTCGGACCCGGCTCCCGGATGTGACCATGACATGAAGAAGCGGGAAGGCGAGGTAGAGGAGATTCTCGACCTTGCCGGATCGGTTATCGCAGACAAGGGATTTCAAGGGTCTGGCTACGTCACGCCGGCTAAGAAGCCACAGCACCGCGAACTCTACATGCGTGAACACGAATATAATAACCAGGTCAGTTCTATCCGTGCTCCCATTGAGCGCGCGGTTGCGCATCTCAAGGCCTGGAAGATCCTTTTCACCGATTATCGACGGCCGCTCAACACGTTTCTTGATTCCTTCCGCGCGGCCATCGGCCTATATTTCTTTGAATTGAGTTTTCAATAATCCTCCAGGTTGTCCCAGTCCAGGTTTCAGCCACGTCCCGCAGCGCGGTATGGCACCCCCGTCTGGGACGGAAACCATGCGAAAGGCCGGAGAACTGCGGCTCGTAGTACGCCTCAAGAAGCAGGCGCACCACCTCGCCGACCAGCTTATCCGACCATGTTGGCATGCCGAGCGGGCGAAGCTTCCCGTTCTTTTTCGGAATGTAGACCCGCCGCACCGGGCTGAACCGGTAGCGCTCATGGCGCAGCGCATCAATAATGCGCTCTATCTTTTCCATCGACATGCCGTCAGCGGTTTCCCCGTTGACCCCGGGCGTCATCGCCCCCTTGTTGGAGTAGATCCGCCCGTAGGCAAGAAGATACAGCTCTGGGTTATACAGAAGCCGGTAGATCCTTTCCAGCGGCCAGCGCCGCTTGCCGCGCTCACGGAGGACACCCAGCACTGTTTCGGCGTTCCGCATCTCGCGTACCTCTCAGATTAGAATGCCCGGTCACCTGGCCCCCTTCGCCCTGTGCCCGGCTTTCCCGGACTCCCTGGCGGGTCGCTACTCCCGCGACTAATACGAGGCCTCCGTCGCCATAGGTCTCGCGACCCTTAGGCGATCCCGCGTTCGTCTTCACCGTACGTTCTAGCGCGATTTAGGCGCCCCACTCATCTCCTTGAATTCACTCACTGTGAATCGCTCCTCCTCCCGGGGGTGCGCTCGCCAGCATGCCGAGCGAGCGCAGGAGGCGGCACCGGTTTCAGGCGTCTTTCCGGTGGATGGAACATTGCATCTTCTGGAGATTGGGATTCAGGCAGTTTAGCTTTCGCCATGTCGCGCGGGTCCCCCAGCGCATCGCTCCATACGCCTGGACACGACCACTGGTTGGCTGTCATGCTGCTGTTCCCTTAACCTTTCGGCGCCAGGTAAGACATCAGACCCAGAAACATCCCACCAAGTTTCTCCCTGCTGCACAGGGAATACGGTGAAGCGCCTCGCGGCGCACCATGCTATTGTCCCCTTCACCTTTCGGGTCTTGGGTCAGCCATTAGATCCAGAGATATCTCCTCTCATCTCTGCCCGCTGCGCGGGCGATATAACACTGCGCCTCGTGGCGCAGCAGCAGCAAAGTACAGCAACGCACGAGCACACCCTCGTAATGCGTAGGTCGCTGGATGGTGACGAGGACCAGGGCCATGAGCAGGACCCGGCCTGGTCACCGATGGCGAACCAGGCGACGCCACCGATCTTCCAAGCTGGTCATCTGGCGGGCTGTCGGGTATCGATCCTGGGCGGCGTCGTGTTCCCACCCATTGACGACACCGCCCCAGGTGAGCAGGAGCGTGAGATGAGCACGATCGCAGATATCAGCGAGCCCGCCAGTGAACTGGAACGCCTGATCGCCGACCTGTCGGCGTCGGGGCAGCTGGTCTTCGTCTTCGGCGTCGGCTGGTGGACCGCGCACCTCACCGGGGTGACAACGCCGGTATTCCGCGGACCGGCTGACCGGCGCTGGTGGCACGTCGAACTCGGCTACGACACGGCGAGCTGGACAATGTCCGTGCGGGTCGATGAGCTCACCAGAGTCCGTTTCGTGCGCGGGCCCTACCCCTTTCCCTCGTTCGCCGGGCGGGAGGTCTTGACCGTGCAGTTCCTCGGGCCAGGCGGGGAGACGGCGCTCCACTGCTACGTGCACGACCTGTATGACGGTCAGCGGATGCGCCCGGAGAAGCTGGATGCCTGGCGGGCGCTGCGCGAGCGGTACGGCGATCGCGACGAGTCCAGGGTCGATCGGGGCACCCTCCTGGCCCCGGCCGCCTGAACCATCGAGGTCACCGGGCCGAGGCGGGCGAGGAGCAGCAATGCATCCGGGGCCTTCCGCCGCGGGTGCGGAGTGGGATCCGGTGGCCGCACCTGCCGGGTCGCCTCCTGCTGCCCAGTTAACCCGGAGGGGGAACAGGTGACGCCGTGACCGCATGGTCAGGGATCAGTCCGACGTTGCCTTGACCGGCGGGAGTTCTGCCTGCGCCCGTCGGGCTTGCCGGGTCGCGCGCCACTTCGCTACCCCCGCCCTGATAACCAGCCCGATGACGACGACCACGATCACGCCGATCACGGCCCTCGTGCCGACGCTTCCGATGTGCTCGGCGATCTCGGCGCCGAGGAAGTACGAGAGCCCGACGTACATCCCGATGAAGCCGACACCCGCGACGAGCGCTCCCAGGACGAAGATCAAGAACCGCACCCGGAAGATCCCGGACACGAAGGCCGGCATCGTCACGGACGCCACGAAGGTATGACGGCCGAAGGCGCGGTCGCCCTTGGCGAGTAGTTTCCGGCGTGATTTCTCCAGTCGCCCCGGGTGGTCGAGCAGCCGACGTCCCCCGTGGACACCGAACGCGTACCCGGCCACCGAACCTAGCATCCAGGCGATCATGGCCAATGCGAGTACGATCCACAGGTGGAGCCTGCCCTCCCCCGCCAGCGTGCCCGCCGCGATGAGCGACGCCTCACCCGGGCCCGGCAGGCCGAACCCCATGATCGTGACGAGCACGAACATGATGATGTATTCGGCCAGGCTCATGTTCACCCGCCCAGCACGGCAATGGCCGGGAGTGCCTCAGGCTGTGCCGCGCGCATGGGCGGCCTCCTCCCGGCGCCGCCGGTTACGGACCGCAGCCCTCCTCGCCTCCTAATGTTACCTATAGATTGCGCCCTCAGGGAGGACAAAGGCTGGCAGAGGAGACAAGCGGGACTCTGCCGACGGACCGCGAGCGATGCTGCCCGCCGGGATGCCGGTCGTTGTGAACAGTGTCACCGGCGGCTTGATCCCGGTCGGCCGCGTTACCGGGTGGTTCATCCGCGACGGGTGATACGAGCCGTTGGCTGGGCGGGTGACGATACCGGCGGGACCCTGTCCATTGGTGCGCGTGGACATGTCCGCTTGGCGCCGGAAAGGAGCCAAAGATGGCCGGGCTAGAATCCGGTTCGGCGGGCCTGCCGTGACCGAACCCGGCGAAGTGCCATGGATCGATGTGTCCGTAACCGTCAGGCATGGCATGCCGCACTGGCCGGACAACCCGCCTATCGTCATGCAGCGGTCGATGGATATCGGACGCGGGCATGTCTGTAATCGGTCCGATCTGGCCATAGGCGTGCACACTGGCACCCACATCGATGGGCCCGTGCACTTCATCCACCAGGCAGCCGGGGTGGACGAGATGCCACTGGCGGCCACGATGGGCCCGGTACGGGTCATTGAGATCACCGATCCCCGCCAGGTCACCGTCGGCGATCACCGGGAGAGGACATGAAAGCCGTCGCGGTGTTTCCCGGATCTCATGAGGTCAAGGTCATCGAGCAGGAAGATCCCCGGATCTCCCAGCCCGACCAGGTGACGCTGCGGATGATGGACATCGGCATCTGCGGCACCGACAAAGAGATCTGCTCCTTCGAGTACGGGCACTCCGCCGCCCGGGGATGATCACCTGGTGATAGGCCACGAGTCGCCGGGCGAGATCGTGCAGGTCGGCTCGGCCGCCGAGCGCCTCCGGGCGGGAGACCTGGTCGTGCCATCGGTGCGCCGCCCCTGTCCGCACCGCGGCTGCCTGGCCTGCCGTTCCGGCCATCAGGACTACTGCTACACCGGGGACTTCCGCGAGCGCGGCATCAAGGAAGCCCACGGCTACATGGCCGAGTACGTCGTGGACCACGAGCGGTACATGAACCTCGTGCCGCCCGATCTGCGCGAGATCGCGGTGCTGGCCGAGCCGCTGACTATCGCGGAGAAGGCGCTCGCGCAGATCTTCTGGATGGTGCAGCATCGCCCGCCCTGGCTTGACCCGCAAACACCCCGCCAGGAGCGAGGCCGCGGGCTTTCTGCGCTGGTGCTCGGTATCGGGCCGGTCGGGCTGCTGGGCGCGATGACGATGGCCGCGGCAGGCTTCACCACCTACGGCTACTCGCGCGAGGTGCCGCCCAATCCGCGGATCGACCTGGTCGCCGCCATCGGCGGGACCTACGTCTCCACCCAGACCACGACGTTCCCCCAGTTGGCCGCGCAGATAGGCAACATCGACCTGATCTATGAGGCGGTCGGGCACTCCCACTTCGCGCTGCAGGCGTTGCAGGTGCTGGGCACCAACGGCATCTTCGTGCTGACCGGCGTCCCTGGCCTGCAGGACTTTATCGAGGCGGATCCGGCCCGCGTCATGCGGGACATGGTGCTGAAGAACCAGGTGCTGCTGGGTACGGTCAACGCCGGGCCCGACGCCTTCGCGTCCGCGCTGCGAGATCTAGATGCCTTCCGGCGGGGCTGGCCGGCTGTGGTCCGGACCCTCATCGCCGGCCGCTACCCGCCAGAGCAGGCACCTGAGCTCATCCTGGGCAGGGCCGCCGGCATCAAGAGCGTGATCGCCTTTGACATACCTGCATAACGAAGGCCAGGTCGATGATCCGAACGGTCCGGGCGTCGACGAGCTCCCGCAATTCCGCCGCGAGTTCTGGCCGGAATGCGTAGATCGGAGGGTGTATGCCTAGAACCATCGGAGTCGGCAGGTGGGGTCACCTTCCCGTCTCCGCGGGCCGGGGAACCCTAGCAGGCCTGCGGACCGGGGTGTCCCGATGACCGGCTGGCCGGACAAGCCGGTGATCTATGAGGTCAACACCGCGATCTGGCTCGGTGACCTGTCGCGGGCCGCCGGGCGGCGGGTGACGCTGGCGGACGTGTCGGCCTCGAGCTGGGACGAGGTCACGCCGGACGGCATCGACGCGGTGTGGCTGATGGGCGTGTGGGAACGGAGCCCGGCCGGCCTGGCGCTGGCGAACGCCAATCCCGGGCTGCAGGCCTCGTTCCGGGACGCGCTGCCTGACCTGCGGCCGAACGACGTGATCGGATCGCCGTACTGCGTGCGGCGGTATGTCGTCGATGCCTCGTTCGGCGGCCCCGAGGCGCTGGCCGCGGCACGCGCCACGCTGGCCGCGCGCGGCATCCGGCTGCTGCTGGACTATGTGCCCAACCACGTGGCGCCCGACCACCCGTGGGTGACAAGCCACCCGGAATTGTTCGTCACCGGCAGCCAGGCCGACATCGCGGCCAATCCGGCCGGCTGGGTGCGGGCCGGCGGGCATATCCTGGCCCACGGCCGCGACCCGTACTTCCCGCCATGGCCCGATGTCGTGCAGCTCAACGCGTTCGCGCCCGCCCTGCGTGCGGCGACCGCGCAGACCCTGGCGGACATCGCCGCACAGTGCGACGGAATCCGCTGCGACATGGCCATGCTGATGATCAATCGGGTCTTCGCCAGGACCTGGGGGAGCCGGGCCGGGCCCGAGCCGGCCGAGGAGTTCTGGCCGGCCGTCATCACCGCTCTGCGCCACCAGCACCCGCAGACCGTACTGGTCGCCGAGGCCTACTGGGACATGGAGTGGGAACTGCAGCAGCAGGGCTTCGATTTCTGCTACGACAAGCGACTGTACGACCGGATCGTCGGCCGGGACGTGACCGGTGTCCGCGATCACGTGCGGGCCGGCCTGGACTACCAGGAGCGACTGGTCCGCTTCCTGGAAAACCACGACGAGCCGCGCATCGCCAGCGTGCTGCCCGGCCAGGCCGAGCAGGCCGCGGCGGTGGGCGTCGCGACGCTGCCGGGCGCCACGCTGTGGTACGAGGGGCAGTTCGAAGGCCGCCGCGTGCGCCCGCCGGTCTTCCTGTCCCGTCGGCCCGCCGAACCGGCCGACCCCGGCCTGGCCAGCTGGTACCGGCGGCTGCTGGCCGCCGTCGCGGGCCACCGGGTCCGGGCGGGCGCCTGGCGACTGCTGGAGGCCACCGGGTGGCCCGACAACGATTCCTGCCGCAACCTCCTGGCCTGGTCCTGGACCCCGGACGATGGCGGCAGCCGGCATGTTGTCGTGGTCAATTTCTCCGCAGAACCGGCCCAGGGACGGCTTCCGCTGGGCTGGAAGGACCTGCCCGGCCGCGACTGGACACTTGCCGACCTGCTCGATGACCAGGTGTTCGAGCGGAGCGGCGACGATCTGGCTGACCAGGGGTTGTTTGCCGCCCTGCCGCCGTGGGGCTACCATCTGGTCGCCATGCGCTGACGCCCGTCCCGCCATGCGCCCGGGCCGGCCGCGCTGTGCGGCTGCTCAGTCATCGGCTCCGAGATGGCTCCAGATCTGCGGAAAGCGCCCGATGCCGAGGGACCGGCAGATCTTCTATGCGGCCATGCAGACAGCTTCGGTGAACGTGGGGAAGGCAAGCTGAAGTTCGGCGACCTGCTCGATAGACATACCTGCGACCATGCACGCGGCGACCGTTTGCACGGTCTCGGCTGAGTACTCGCCGAGCATGTGAGCGCCGAGGATGGTGTGCGCCCGGCGGTCCGCGATCAGCTTGCAAAATCCGTCGGGGCGGCCGTCGGCGGCGGGCCGGAGCAGGTCATCGTAGCGGGCGATGCCGACTATCACCTCGTGCTGCTGTGCGGCGTAGATGGCCGGCCATGTCCTTCTTGTCATGGGCGTAGCGGGCCACCCGTTCGCTGTTGGCCATCACCGCGGGAGGTTCGGGACCGGTGGCGGGCCGTCAAGGCCGAAGGTGGCCCAGGAGGACCAGTCGCGCGCCAGCCGGGCGGCGCGCGCCAGCGTTCGCACCGGCGCCGGGCCGCGGTTAAGGCTGGTGCCGCCGACCTGACCCGCCTCGAGTAGGGTAACGCGCGCGCCGAGCTCGCGGGCCTGGAGGGCGGCGGTGACTCCTGCTGGTCCCCCGCCAACTACCAGCAGGCTCCTCTCAGCCGGTTCTTCAGCCACCGCGCATACGCTTCCCGCTAGTCACCAGGTGGACTCGGGCGGCTATCAAACATGAAATCTCCGCGGAGTCCCTCTGGGTGCCGTCATGATGTGCTGATCAATAGTCTGAGCCCGCCCCAGACGCGCGGAATCATCCCGCCGGGGTGGTGCGCGCACCGTTAGCCGGCGCCACTTGGTGGCTCATCGGCTAACGGTGCGCGAACGCGGGCCGGCCGGAACTCGACGCGGCGGCGAGCCAATGGCGAACGACATCGGTCGATGAGGAGCGTCAGCGACTGGATGATGCTGGCCGGACCGGGTGGCCGGACCCGCCGGTGATCTGCGACGGGTGGCGTATCACCCGTCCCGGATGAGGTGCCCAGCCGCGCGGCCGGGGGACGATCGTCCGACGACGCCAGTGCAGGACAACTGCCTTCTCAGCGGTCACGATGCCCGAGGGATAAAAGATCCAGATGGACAGCGCGAACGATTTGTTCCCCAGGAGCACCCCGGCAGCGAGCGCTCTGGCCGATCCGGCCTCGCTGACGGCCGAGGAGCGGCGGCTGCAGGAGGCCCGGGCGGGCGTTCTGTGGCGTGCCTGGGGACCTTACCTCAGTGAGCGTCAGTGGGGGACGGTCCGGGAGGACTATAGCGACAACGGAGACGCCTGGTCGTATTTCAGCCATGATCAGGCGCGGTCTCGCGCGTACCGGTGGGGGGAGGATGGTCTGGCCGGGATCAGCGACGACAAGCAGCGGCTGTGCCTGGCCGTTGCGCTGTGGAATGAGCGGGACCCGATCTTGAAGGAGCGCCTGTTCGGCTTGACGAATGCCGAGGGCAACCACGGTGAGGACGTCAAGGAGTACTACTTCTACGTCGATAACCTCCCGACGCATAGCTACCAGCGCTATCTCTACAAGTACCCGCAGGCCGAATTCCCCTACAACGAGCTGGTGGCGGTGAACCGGTCCCGGTCACGGCACGAATTCGAGTACGAGCTCATCGACACGGGCGTCTTCGACGACAGCCATTATTTCGATGTCGAAGTAGAGCACGCGAAGGCCGGCCCCACTGCCCTAAAGTTTTCGGGTTTATGGGGTCTGGTGTCTGGTTTCCCGGGTCTGGTCACGGTCTGGCTGCATGTCGGTCGCGGCGGCGTGACGGGATGCGGTGGTCCCTGAAATAAAACAAAGCTCCTGGTAGGAACTGGGTTGTCGAGGCCCTTACCGTCCACCTGGAGCTTTGTTGCCTGCCAAGTTTGCCATGGTCATCGCGCCTGCGTCCACTCCGGCCGCGGCGCATCGGGATAACGATGGGGCCGCGGAGATCGCCGCCCGGGTCGCGTCCGGGCCTGGGTTCTGGACGCAGTGGCTGGCGGAGCTGGGCCGGCCGGGCCTGCTGGAAGAACTGCTCGCCGACGGCGTGATCGCCCGCGCGCTGCGGGAGGCGCCGTCGGGCCATAAGTATGACCGGGTGCTGACCGCGAAGATGACCGTGGTCTGCGTCCTGGTCGCGTGCCTGTTTCCCGGCGCCGGCTACGACGCGGTGCTGGCGACGGCGTTCGGGCTGCCCGGCCTGCGGTCCGGGCCGGGCGCGGATATCCCGTCCGGCAGCGCGTTCTCCCAGGCCAGGAAGCTGCTCGGCGAGCAGGTAATGCAGCGCCTGTTCGAGCTCGACGCCGCCGTCGCGGACGCGGACCTCGGGATCGGCCTGCGGTGGAAGGGCCTGGAGGTCACCGCGATCGACGGCACCACGATGGAGCTGGCCCGCAACGGCGTGCTCGACGGCGAATTCGGCACCCCCGCGGACGGCGCCCGGCCGCTGCTGCGGGTCACCGCCCACGTCCGCACCGCGACCTTCCGCTGGATCGGCGCCGCGATCGGCGGCTACCACGACGGCGAGAACGCCCTGGCCGACCAGCTCGAAGGCAGCTTCCGGCCCGGAATGCTGAACCTCGCCGACCGCGGCTTCTTCTCCATGGACCGGTTCCTGCGGTTCTCCGGCACCGGCGCCCACCTGGCCTGGCGCGTCAAGGACCGCGCGAAGTCCGTCCCCCTCAAGACCCTCAAGACCCTGCCCGACGGCTCTGAGCTGGTCATGCTGCACGAATCGGACGGCATGCGCACCCGGCGCAGGCACGACACCGGGAACCCGCGCGCGGAACGGCTCCCGGACACCACCGCCCGGCTCGTCACCTTCACCGTCACCGCCACGACCAGGAGCGGCAGGACGAAGACCACCCGGATGCGGGTGCTGACCACTCTCCTGGACTACAAGGCCTACCCGGCCCGGGAGATCGCCGTCCTGTATGCCGAGAGATGGCAAATCGAAATCGCGTTCCTTCATCTGAAGCGGACCGTCCGCGGTCCCCGCCGCCCGCTGCGCGGCCAGTCCCCCGAACTCGCCCGCCAGGAAGCCTGGGCACTCCTGCTCATCCACAACATCACCGCCACCACGGCCGCCCGGGCTGCCGGATCCGCCGGGCTCGACCCCGGGCTCATCCCGTTCACCGCCGTCCTCGGCCTCATCCGGTCCCACGTCGCCGCGGACACCTGCTGCCGGCACTGCGGGCACCGGCCCGCCAGCGCCGATGACACCCTGGCCAGCCTGAACGCCGCCATCCTCGCCATCCCCAGGCACCGGACCGGACGCCAGCGGACATCAGGCAGGACCACCGCCGAACGTCGCACCCGGCACACCGAAGAAGTCACCTACACCATCGACATCACGAAGTCGAATCTCCCGCAATGGGACATAGCCCCGGAAACTTAAGGGCAGTGAGGCCGGCCCGGAAGACATTCTGTGCCGTATCACCGTGCACAACCGCTCGTCTCAGGATGCCGCGCTGCACGTGCTGCCGACGCTGTGGTTCCGCAACACCTGGTCATGGGGAGATGGAGATGGTGAGCCTAAGCCCAGGATTGCTCACGTCGAGTCGGCACATCCGGTCGTCCGAGCCGAGCATCATCGACTCGGCGTCTTCTACCTCCACGCCGAGCCGGAAGCGGCCCTGCTGTTTTGCGAGAATGACACGAACATGGCGCGCATTTTCGGCGGCGAGCCCGCGACGCGCTTCCCTAAGGACGGCATAGCCGACCACGTCCTGCATGGCGCGGACACCGTGAATCCCGACGGTGAGGGGACCAAGGCGGCCGCGCACGTCCGTCTCGAGGTGCCCGCAGGCGGACAGGCAGCGGTGCTGGTGCGGCTTACTCGTGACGGCCCGGAAGCCCTCGTGGCACCGTTTGCCGAAGCGGATGAGCTGATCGCGCTGCGGCGGGCCGACGCGGATGAGTTCTACGAGGCCATCACCCCGCCGACGGTGACCGACGATGCGAAGGCGGTCATGCGCCAGGCGCTGGCCGGGATGCTGTGGTCCAAGCAGTGCTACTACTTCGACGTGGACCGCTGGTTGCGTGAGCGTCACGTCCACCCGCTGCGAGCGCCGACCCGGCGCGGCACCCGCAACGAGTCGTGGTTCCACATGGTCAACCACGACGTCGTGTCCATGCCCGACAAGTGGGAGTATCCGTGGTATGCCGCCTGGGACCTGGCCTTCCATTGCCTTCCGCTGGCCATGGTCGACCCTGATTTCGCCAAGAGCCAGCTCGACCTGATGCTGTCTGAGGGCTATCTCCACTCGACCGGCCAGATGCCTGCCTATGAGTGGAATTTCGGGGACGTGAACCCCCCGGTCCACGCCTTCGCGACTTTGTTCCTGGAGAACCTGGAGGCCGGCCTCGGCAAGGTAGACATTCCCTTCCTGCAGGAGAGCTTCGCGAAGTTGCTGTTGAACTTCACCTGGTGGGTGAACCGCAAGGATCCCTCCGGCCGCAATGTGTTCGAGGGCGGCTTCCTCGGCCTGGACAACATCGGAGTGTTCGACCGCAGCGCGGCGCTGCCCACCGGCGGGCGGCTGGAGCAGGCCGACGGTACGGCCTGGATGGCGCTGTTCAGCCAGAACATGCTCGAGCTCGCCCTGGCTCTGCTGCACCATGATGAGACCTACGAGGGGTTCGTGCTCAAGTTCGTCGAGCATTTCTTCTGGATCGCAGCCGCTGTGGACCCGGTCGGTGAGCATCCCGACGAGATGTGGGACGAGGAGGACGGCTTCTTCTATGACGTGCTGCGCCTGCCCGACGGGACCGGAGCGCGAATCAAGGTCCGGTCCCTGGTGGGCCTGCTGCCCCTTTGCGCTACCACGGTGATCGAGGCCGACGTCATCGAGCGCTATCCGCAGATCGCCCAACATGTGGCTACCTTCCTCCGGCGCAACCAGGACCTACTCGCCAATATCGCCGACCCGTTCGTGCCCGGCGTCAATGGCCGGCGGCTGCTGTCCCTGGTGAACGAGGAAAAACTGCGGCGCATCCTGGCCCGGATGCTGGATGAGGAGCGCTTCCTGGGCCCGCACGGGATCCGCTCGATCTCGCGTTGGCACCTGGACCATCCCTATTCCTTCTACGCCGGCGGGGCCGAGCACCAGGTGCAGTACGAGCCGGCGGAGTCGACCAGCGGAATGTTCGGCGGCAACTCCAACTGGCGCGGGCCGGTCTGGTTCCCGATCAACCTGCTCTTGATCCGGGCGCTGCTCCAGCACTACCGGTACTACGGCAACGACCTGAGGGTCGAATGCCCGACCGGCTCAGGGACGATGATGACGCTGTTCGAAGTGGCCCAGGAGTTGTCACGCCGCCTCACCGGGACCTTCCTGCGGGACGGTGACGGGCGTCGGCCCGTCTACGGCGGGGCCAGGCTGTTTCAGGACGACCCGCACTGGCGCGACCTCGTTCTGTTCTACGAGTACTTCCACGGCGATAACGGGGCCGGGCTCGGCGCCTCCCACCAGACCGGCTGGACCGGCCTGGTGGCCAGGCTGATCCAGAGCCAGGGCCAGTTCGACGCCGACTCCGTGCTCGAGGACCAGGAATGGCCGATGGCCAGGCCATATCGGCGCCTCGCCGCTGGACCCATGCCCGAGGTCACGACGGCTCGCCAGGCCCGCGGCGTGACCGAGCCACCATCACCTTCCTGATCACAAGAAACATGAGGGTGGTCGCCTCGGGCCCAGTTGGTGCACTGGTTCAACTTCGATCCAGGCCGACCGCACAAGACCATCGCGCTCGTCATCTACCTGGACGCGACGATCAGGCCGGTCATCACCCCGGACGACCCGCAACAAGTCGTCGAGGAACTCGCCACCCACGGCGTGAACGTCACCAGGGGCACCGAGAGCGGACTGCGGTAGAGGCGCAGTCTTCCCGCGTCATCAGGTCAAGACGATAACTTCCTCAGCGTTCTCGTGGGCCTTGCGCGCCGGCTTGCGGGTGGTTCCCTCACTGCGGGTCCGCCGCTGGCCCACGGCCGGACGGCCTTTCTGCTTGCTGGCCGCCGGCCGCGGTGTCGAGGCCAGCTCCCACAGCTCATCGATGAGCTTGTGCAGCACGTCGCGGCGCAGCGAGTAGTAGAGGTTACGGCCCGACTTGCGGACATTGATCAGGCCCGCCTCGTAGAGGATCTTTCATATGGTGAGAGATCGTCGGCTTGACGACAGGCAGCGTGTCAGCGAGCGTGACGTAAGCAAGCTCGTCAACCGCGGCCATCTGCGCGACGAGGCGCCACCGGACCGGGTCTCTGAGGGCCTTGAAGATCTCATCCGGCGGCTTGGGCTGACCTGGTATTAACGGCCATTTCGGTTCCTGGCCCTCCGTCCGAGGATGCGGCCGGCATACCTGGCGGCCGACGGCCATGGCCGTGCTGGCGCCGTCTCCGCTCCTCACGTCGGCGATCCCGGCTCGGCCGTCCGCACAGGCCAGGACGGTCAGTACAACCGGTACAAAATATGTATCATCTGTACCATGCTGGCGCAAGGCCTGCCGCTGTCTGCCACCGACGCCGTTCCGGTACCGTGGCCTGACCGCATCCGGCGGCCGATGAGGGGCGGGAGGTTCTGATGGGCACCCACGCAACTGGCGATCCAGTGACCGACGCCGCCACCAACGAGACGATCCGGACCATCCTGGAGGCGGGAGCGGTCTGCCTGGCCCGGCTGGGCCGAGACAAGACCAGCATCCAGGACATCGCTGACGCCGCGACGCTCGGCCGGACCACGGTGTACCGGTACTTCAGCGACAGAAATCGCCTGCTCAAGGCGATCGGCGAGTACGAGCGTCTCAAGCAGCAAGCCGAACTTCGCGAACGCATCACCGACAGCGCCAGCCTCGGGGATGCACTGGCCACGGTGGCCGAGGTACTCGCATCCGCTGTGCTCGCCTACAACATTCCCGAGCACCTGCACCGACACGACCACGAACTCGCTCAGCACTTCACGGCAGACAGCCGAGACCGTCACGAGCGGACGAGCAACCTCATCCGTCCCTACGTCGCCCGTGCCTACCGGGCCGGCGAACTGGCCCCGGGCCTGACCGAGGACGACGCGGTGGAGTGGGCCGCGCTCGTCCTCCTGCTCATCCCGACCATGCCCGGGTCCGGCAGCCTGGACATCACCGACCCCCGCTCGTTCGGGCGGGCCTTCGCGCGCCGGATCTGCCAGGGCATCGGCCGCCCGCACCCGACTGCGGGCAATGGGGCCGCGCGCGCGAAGGCGAGAGCCGGGCGTTAACCAGCCACCCCGGCAGGACGCATCGCGCTGATCGTAAGCACGGATGGTGACGTCCACGCGGCCAAGTAGCGCCTTCCTCCCTGCCGCAGGCCGGCCAGAAAATAGCTCAGCGCGGCCGGAGCCATACTCAGGCTCCAGTGGCGCTGAGCCTCGATCCACCGGTCAATTCGGGTAGCTCGTTTCCGGCTTGATTCCTGTACGAGGAGTTTCGCGAGGTGATTCCGGGCGCGGGCGTCCTGCCGCTCGCCTGCTGTCCGGCTTGTCCTGGGTTCCTGGCTCGGGGGCGGGGTTCTGGGTGGCCGCGGGGGCCGTCGGGGGTGCTGACCGGTTCGGGGCTGGTCAGGCCGCTGCGGCGGGCGGCCCGCGGGTGGCGTCCCAGAGGTTCAGCCATTCCTGTTCGCGGTGCCAGCCTTCGGGCAGGTGGAGGGTGAGGTGGCCCCTGCCGTGGCGGGCGGTGCGGGCGGCGACCGCGATCAGGTCGCGGCGGATCGTCGCCCCGCGTGCTTTCGCGAAGGGCAGGCTGGCCAGCGCGCCGGCCGCGCGGACCAGGTTGTGTGCCATCGCCGCGATGGACAGCCAGGCCGCGTTCGCGGCGAAGACCCCGGAGGGCATGTGAGCGAGCGGGCCGCTGGTGACGTCGGCGAAGACCTGCTCCACGACCGCGTGGTCGCGGTGCTGCCCCTCGGCCTGGACCAGCTCGAACGGCGAATCGGTGAACACGGCGTGGTAACGCCAGACCGGGAACAGCTCGTCCTGCCCGGCGGCGGCCTTCTTGTTCTGGTCGCGGACCCGGCGGACGATCAGCCGGGCGGTGACCGCCTGGCCCTTCTTCGACGCGAACGCCGTGTATTCCGTCTCGGCGACCTCGGCGTCGGAGACCCAGCAGTCCAGCTGGTCGTCCCAGACCGCTTGCGGGTACCGGATCGGCGTCCAGCTCTGTTCGCCGATGGCGGCGATGGCGGCGCGGATGCTGGAGTTCATGGGAACGGTGACGGAGAACCGCGCGCCGCCGCGGCGGACCGCGCCGAGCACCGCGGCGTTGTAGAACGCCGAGTCCATCCGGACAATGATGGTCCCGGCGCAGCCGCAGTCCCGCGCGGTGCCGATCGCCTGGGCGGCCATGCTGGCCGCGCCGCGCGCGGAGGCGGCGTTCCCGCCGCGCAGCCTCGTGCAGGCGATCACCGGCGCCGCGATCGGCGTGCTGATCACCGCGGCCAGCGAGTTCAGGCCCCTCACCAGCAACGACTTACCCTGGATCTTGGTGTGGCCGAACTTCGCGCCCTGCTTCTGGTGCCCGTAGACCCGCTTTTGCATCGAGTCGATATCGATGAACGCGAGGGTTTCCGCGCCGGGCAGCAGCGGCGCCTGGCGGGCCAGCTCCGCGAGGAACTCCCGGCCCGCTTTCTCCAGCTGGCTGACGTTCCCCCAGGTATAGGAGCGCAGGTGCGAACCGAGCGTCGACGGGGCGCGGATCCCGCCGAACAGCCTGTCCATCGCGCCGTGCCGCAGCATGTCCATGTCATCGATCGAATCCGCGCCCGCGGCCATCCCAGCGACCAGGCACGGGACCTTCAGATGCACGTTGACGCCGCACTCGCCGCCCGGCGTGACGTGCTCCGCGACCAGGTCCGCCAGGCCGGCGCGCTCGGCGAGCGCCATCACCGGCACCAGGCCGGCGTGCGACACGAGATTCGGGTCGTCAAACGATGCGTGCGCCTTCGCCAGGCTATGCAACAATCGCACTTGCGAGGTGTCCTCTCGAACCGGGAACTGGAAGCGTCAGCAACTCCCATTCTCCCAGCTCAGAGGGCACCTTTTGCGTTAACACGCCCGAAAAGGCACCACTATTTGACCGGTGGATCGAGGCTGAGCGCGTTCAGCCTTACCGACCGGCGATCGGTCAGAACTTGACGTTGCGGAACAGGTCGACGATGGGCCGCTGGGTACCGGTAAGTGTCCCGCTGAAGTTAGAGCCGTTGACGGCGGGAGATACGGCCGGACTGACCTTGTTCGGCCCGGCAGCAGGCGGATCAGTCAAGATCGACTCGATCTGGCTGGCCATCGCGTTTGTCTGGCCTTCTATCTGGGAGGGGTCGTCACCGTGCGAATACAGGGACGGCACATTACTGATACTCGATCAGCTGTGCACGACTAATACCGAAGGGCGGTGGGCTCCGTAAGCATTGCTCAAAACGACGTCTTTCAGCCATGATGTCAGCCGTTCCGAGTTGAGCTCACGCTCGTAGCGCACCCTTACCAACAGGCGACCCTTTCCCCCCTCCTTTTGCCGAAGCCAAGGGCGCAGACTCGCTCTGCACACCGAGCTTCGAGTATGAGAGTATCTGCCGGTTCAGCAGTCCCGCGATCCCTCATTTTGCTGAGATTCCCGCTGCCCTCATTTTACCGAGAGTCCCGCTGTGGACCGGGTTTCTGCTAGCGCACGCCAAAGCTGGCGTCACTGACATTTGTCGGAATTGACGCATTACGCAGCTCTGGCCAATCCGGGCGTTTCGGCTCTGTACATGTGCGGGAACGATGAGCGATGATGCGGCTAATCTACGCTGCAGCCTTTTCCGACATATGAGGTAATGGTTGGCTTGCGCAAATATCCCGGCTAAAGTAATTTCTCGGCTTTGCGCAGGAAGTCCGCTTGGACGGGCCGAATGCTATCCGGCGGTGATCTGCCTGCGCCCGGCGCCGCCGATCAGGCCGGTGCGCAAGGTGGGGGTGGGGATGGCGAGCGGGGCGGTACGGCTGGGCGGCGGGGTGGCGTCAGTCAGGCGCAGGGCCAGGGCCGGGCACATGTGCACCGCCTGCTGGGCGTCCTTCTCCAGCCAGGCTGGCACCGGGATGTTGAGGATGACCGGGTAGCCCTGAGGATCCAGGTGGATCATCTCGGGCACCAGGTGAGCGCACAGCCCGTGCCCGTGGCAACGAGTCCAGTCGACCGCCAGTCGCTGGCGTCCTTCCTGTTCCGGGCCGGCGGGCAGCGGCAGCACGCCGCGGACGGGGCGACCGCAGGAGGAGTGGAAGACATGCGCGGCCAGGTCCTCGGTGAACACGTCCAGCGCGGAGAGCACAAACCTCGTCACGCCGTCCGGATGGGAACACGCACCCCGCCCGTTCACGGCGGCAGCCGACCGCCGGGCCAGGTCGAGCGCCTCGATTCCGCCTGATCCGTCGACCAGCGCGGCCAGGGCCCGGGCGATGGCGGGCAAGCCGAGCTTGCACGGGCCGCACTGCCCGGCCGACTCGCCGGCCAGGTAGCTCGCGATCCGCGACACCTCACCCAGCGGGCAGGTCCCGTCGCCCAACGGCAGCGCGATGCCCGAGCCCAGAGTGCCGCCCACGGCGGCTAGCCCCTCGCGGGAAACGGGCACCACGTAAGCCGTCTCGGCGGGCAGCCACATGCCGTGATAGCCGCCGACCAGGACACCATCGCCCGCCGGAGCCTGGCAGATATCCAGGACGGTGGCGAGCGGCAGGCCGGTCGGCACCTCGACCACGGCCGGGTGCGCCGCCGAGCCGCCCACGCTGAGCAGGACGGTGCCGGGCTCTTCCGGTGTGCCGACCGCGGCGAAACGCTCCGGCCCGAGCAGAGCCAGCACCGCGAGCTGAGCGAAGGTGGCGGCGTTGGACAGCAGGGTGGGCAGGTCGTCGACACCGACGTCGCTGGCCAGGACCTTGGTGCCGGGCGGTACGGGCCGCTTGCCATTGATGCCGCGGACCAGGGCACCCGACTCGCCGGAAATGAACCGGTCGGGCAGCTGAACGACCCGGGTCATCGTGCGCAGGCCGGGCTCGGCCGCGATGGCCGCCTCGACTGACCTGTTCGCCAGTTCGTGGCCCGCCACCCCGACCACGATCTCTTCCGCGCCGAGGGCCTCGGCCACCAGGGCCGCACCGCTGAGGATGAGGTACGGCGAGCGGATCATGAGCATTTTGTCCTTGACGCTGCCGGGCTCGCCTTCGGTGGCGTTGACCACCACGATCGTCGGGCAGTCGCTGGCCTCGGCCGCATTGACCACGGCCCTGAGCTTGTGGGCGAACGGGAAGGCCGCCCCGCCCTGACCGCGGAGATCGACCTGTTCGGCCATGGAGATCAGCTCATCGATGGAGAGTCTGGGCAGCGGACCGAAAATGTCGCGGTGCGCTTCCAGGTCCAGTCTGGGCATCCGGTCGAGGCCGGCCGTCAGACGCGCCGCTCCGATCCTCATGATCGCCGGCGCGTCCAGGGCTTCGGTCAGGCTCATCCCTGCTCGGTACCTCCAGTGCGCCCCGGGAGGTCGCGATGCCTCGGGTCGGCGGGATCTGCTCGGCGTGAGTGGCGGGCAGCCGGCCGGGGCCTGGGACCGGAATCGGCGCGCGGCATCGGCGCGGCCGCGGGATAGGGATTCGTACCCCGGCTCGGCCGGGATGACGGCCTGGTCCCGCCGTGCGTATGGGCACCGGTCTCCGGGCGCGGCATCGGACCCGTCCCGAGCCGCGGCATCGGACCGGAGTTCGCCGACGGCAGCGGCCCGGTACCCGGGTGCGGCATGGCACCCGTGCCGAGCCGGGGCATCGGCCCGGAGTTAAAGCCAGCCATCGGATCGCCGCCGGCCCGCGGCACCGGACCGGCGTCGGCACGAGGCACCGGACCGGCGTCGGCACGAGGCGCCGGAGCGGCGTCAGGACGCGGTGCCGGGTCTGTGCCGGGACGCGGCACCGAACCCGGTCCCAGGCGCGGCATGGGCCCGGAGCCAAAGCCAGGCATCGGGCCGCCGACCCGCGGCACCGGACCGGTGCCGGCCCGCGGCATCGGACCGGTGTCAGCACGAGGCACCGGTCCGGTGTCAGCACGAGGCACCGGGCCCGTCCCGATCCGGGGCATGGGTCCGGAATCATAGCCAGGCACCGGGCCGCTGCCGACCCGCGGCATGGGGCCTGTATCAGCGCGCGGCATCGGACCGGTCTCGGCCCGTGGCACCGGGCCTGTTCCGAGGCGCGGCAGGGGACCTGAGTCGGCGCGCGGCCGGGGAGCCGCGCCGGGCCGGGGCACCGGGCCGGAGGCCAGGCGCGGCATGGGACCGGTGTTGGCCCGGGGAGTCGGGCCCGTGCTCGGGCCTCCGGGCGGCAGCTGGCGGCTCTGGGCGCCGTACGGATATGACGACACGTCGTCCTGGGGCACGTGCTTACGCGGGGCGCCCTCAAAGCGGGGCGGTCCGTCATAGCCGGGCTCGTACCGGGGCTGCCTGCCGTCAGGCCCGGGACCGGCCGGGCCCGACAGGGCCGGCCGCGGCGGATCCACGGCGTATACGGGAGCACTCAGCGGCATGAACGCGGGGTCCGGATGGGCGTCGTAGGGTGATGCCCCGGAGTAGGCCGGCGCGGCGGCCAGAGCCGGGACCGGGCCGGAAGGCGAGGTCCAGTCGGACGCGTACGGCTGCGCGGACCAGGGTTGGCTGCCGCCCGGCCGGCCGATGGCTCCCCGGGCGCTCACGCTGGCGGGCAGCACCTGGACGGTCGCGCCCAGCTGGGCCTGGGCCATGCTCAGGGCCGCGGCCCGCAATGGAGAGGCACCGAGGCCGCCGGAGCTCCGGTCGGCGCTGGGCGGCACGCTCAGGCTCTCCTTCGGCCGCAGCGATATGGCCAGGAACCTGACCACCAGGGCCAGGGCGGTCAGCGCGATCGCGGCCCCGTAGCTCCAGTCCACGTAGGGCTTGGCCGAGCGTCCGCCGAGCAGGCCGTGCAGGACCCCGAGCACGAACGCCACGTAGGAGGCGTAGTGGATGGCGCGCCAGCGCCAGGCCTTGCTGTGCGCGGTGAACCGCTTGCGGAAGATGCTGGTCACGATGATGAGCAGGATGAGATCCGACGCGATGGTGCCGAGGCCGATGTAGAAGGTCCGGTATGGCGACAGGAACGGAACGACCGCATCGATGACGTGCACGCGCTGGGCCAGGATCTCGGTCACGATGTGGATGACCAGGAAGGCCAGCGCGCCGAAGGAGACCGCCCGGTGCACGGCCTGGGCCATGACCCGGTGTCCTGGAGTCATGACGATCCGGTCCGTGGCCAGCAATCCGACGCCCACCGATGCGGTCAGCCCGATAAGCGCGAATACCCCTGCGTAAAACAACATGAAACGCTGTGTAGCCGTGTCAATATCGCGGCCGGCCTTGGTCATGACCAACGTGAAGCCCAGAACAAGCAACGCGGTGGCCACGGTGGCCGTGATCTTCGACAGGTGCTCGCCAACCGCTCCCGACGTCCCCGAACGCGCACCCTGACGGCCGCGTGAACGGCCGACGGTGTTCGGCACGCTTAACCTCCTGCGATGATGATTGACGAGAAAAAGCCAATTACAGCGCCAGGAAACTGATGTAGGTCTTCCTTTTGCCGTGAGGTAGCGACTATATCAGCGCCAATAACGCTTTGGCTGCGAAAGGGTATATGACTTATTACGGGCTGATGACGCCGATCCGGCGGGGCCGGAGGCCGCGGCACCGGGATGCGGAGCCAGCCACCAGCCAGAGATGACCGTGGCTCCGGTGCGGCAGGCCGCCCGGGACCGGAGCACACGCGAACCGGCAGGAGCATTGCGATGTCCCAGCACATCCCTCCTTCGCCCTACCCCGCCCGTACCGCCTGTTATACCGCCGCCGACCACGGCAGATCTGCCGAACCGGCAAGGTCCCTGCTTACGGAACTCTTCCGGCTGCGCGTCACAGGATGGGCATAAGCCGTTATTTATGGCTGAGGTATTTGATTTACGCACGAACAGGACATTATTGGCTATATCGGCCATGGCGGGTGTGGCTAGCGCAGCGCGGCGCAGCGCGGCGGCAGGCCCGATGGAGGGATCCCGCCGAGCGTCCCGCTACACGCCGTCCCGGGAAGACGCAGCTGGCCAGGCGGCTCCCCCAAGTCGGCCCGCGGCCAGGGCGGCGCGGTCAAGCGGTGGTCGTCCCGGTCAGGCGGGCGATCGCGACCCGAATTCCGCGGCGACCAGCTCCGCGATCTGCGCGGTGTTCAGCGCCGCGCCCTTGCGCAGGTTGTCGCCGCACACGAACAGCTCGATGGCCCGCGGGTCATCCAGCGACTGGCGGACCCGGCCGACCCAGGACGGGTCCGTGCCGACCACATCGACCGGCGTCGGGAACTCGCTGGCCTCGGGGTCATCGGTGACCACCACGCCGGGCGCGGCCCGGAGCACCTCCCACGCCTCATCCCGGCCGACCGGCCGGGAGAACACCGCGTGCACCGCGACCGAGTGCGTGGTGACGACCGGCACCCGCACGCATGTAGCCGAGACCCGCAGCGAGGGCAGGCCGAGGATCTTGCGCGACTCGTTGCGGATCTTCAGCTCTTCCGACGACCAGCCGTCAGGCTTCAGCGAGCCGGCCCACGGCACCACGTTCATGGCCAGCGGCGCGGGGAACGGCCCGAGGTCACCGACCGCCGACCGCACGTCACCGGCCCGCTGGCCGAGCGAGCGCGTGCCCGCCACCTTGTCCAGCTGCGCGTAGAGCGTCTCGATACCCGCCTGCCCGGCGCCGGAGGCCGCCTGGTAGGAGGAGACGATCATTTCCTCCAAGCCGAACGCCCGGTGCAGCGCGCCCACAGCCACGATCATCGACAGCGTGGTGCAGTTGGCGTTCGCGACGATGCCCTTGGGCCGGTTGGCCAGCTGCTCCGGGTTGATCTCCGGCACGACCAGCGGGACCTGGGGATCCATCCGGAACGCGCCGGAGTTGTCGACGGCCACCACGCCGCGCTGCGCCGCGACCGGCGCCCACTGCGCCGAGACCTCGTCGGGCACGTCGAACATGGCCACGTCGATGCCCTCGAAGGCGTCCCCCGACAGGGCCACCACCTCGGTCTCGCGGCCGCGGACCTTCAGCCGCCGGCCGGCCGACCGGGGCGAGGCGACCAGCCTGATCTCGCCCCAGATGTCCGCCCGGCTGGACAGCAGGTCGAGCATCACCGTCCCGACCGCACCGGTAGCCCCGACCACGGCCAGGGCAGGCCGGACCCGTGGCCCCGGGCCGCTCACCGGCCGGTCCCCCCGTACACGACGGCCTCCACCTGCTCGGCGTCGAGCTCGAACGCCCTGTGCGTCGCGGTCACCGCGGTGTCCAGGTCATCCTGATCCACCACGACCGAGATCCTGATCTCGGACGTGGAGATCATTTCGATGTTCACCCCGGCCTCGGCCAGCGCGCCGAAGAACCGCGCGCTCACGCCAGGGTGGGACCGCATGCCCGCGCCGATCAGCGACACCTTGCCGATCCGGTCGTCATACAGCAGCGACTGGAAGCCGATCGGCTGCTGCAGGCGCTGCAGCGTCCTCATGGCCCGCTGGCCGTCGTCGCGGGGCAGCGTGAACGAGATGTCGGTCAGCCCGGTGGCCACCGCGGAGACGTTCTGCACGATCATGTCGATGTTGATGTCGGCCTCGGCGACGGCGGTGAAGATCTTCGCCGCCTCGCCCACCCGGTCGGGCACCCCCACCACGGTGATCTTGGCCTCGCTGGGGTCGTGCGCCACGCCGGAGATGATGGCCTGCTCCATACCGGTCCCTTCCGAATCCTCGCCCGCGTGCCCGGTGACCCAGGTCCCGGCCCTGTTGGTGAACGACGACCGCACGTGGATGGGCACCCCGTAACGCCGCGCGTACTCGACGCAGCGCAGCATCAGCACCTTGGCGCCGCTGGCGGCCATCTCCAGCATTTCCTCGTAGGTGATCTGCGGGATCCGCCGGGCGCTGCGCACGATGCGCGGGTCGGCGGTGAAAACGCCGTCCACGTCGGTGAAGATCTCGCAGGCGTCGGCGGACAGGGCCGCGGCGAGCGCCACGGCGGTGGTGTCCGAGGCGCCGCGGCCCATCGTGGTGACGTCTTTGGTGGTCTGCGACACGCCCTGGAACCCGGCCACGATTGGGATCGCACCGTCGGCCAGCGCGCCCGCGATCCGGCCGGGCCTGATGTCGATGATGCGGGCCCGGCCGTGCACGGCGTCGGTGATCACGCCCGCCTGGGAGCCGGTGAACGACCGGGCCTCCAGGCCGAGGGTGGCGATGGCCATGGCCAGCAGGGCCATGGAGATCCGCTCGCCCGCGGTGAGCAGCATGTCGAGCTCACGGGCCGGCGGCAGCGGGCTGACCTGGCGGGCCAGGTCGATGAGCTCATCGGTCGAGTCACCCATGGCCGAGACAACCACGACCACCTGGTCGCCGACCTTGCGGGTGGCCACGATGCGCTGCGCGACCCGCTTGATGCCATCCGCGTCAGCCACCGACGAGCCGCCGTATTTCTGCACGATGAGCGCCACGGACGGCCGCACCTCCCGGATCTGAACGGACCCTTGAGTGTATCCGCTAGGGGATAGTTGGCTCCCAGGCTGGGCGTGGGGACGAACTATCCCACGTCCAGGCTGGCGTGCGCGATCACCGCGTGCAGCGCGCGGAGGGCGGCGCCGCCGTGGGTGCCCCAATGATTGAAGTAGGAGTACTGCCACCACCACAGCGCCTCGAGGGAGCGCCCGGCTTGGTAGTGCTTCAGGCCGTGGATCAGGTCGGCGGCCACTGCCGCGATGTCGTCCGAGATACGGAACGGCAGGCAGGACGTGTCCTTGTACGGGTCGAACACCTCGGCGTACTCGTCGACCGCGGTCAGCCGCCGGGCCAGGCCGGTGCGCATGGCATCCAGATCCGGGTCGTCGCCCACTTCCGGCTCCCAGTTACCCGGCAGGATCACGTCACGGCTGGCGCCCAGCTGCGCGCCGACCAGCAGGATCTGCGACACCTCGAGCAGCAGCATCGGCACGGTCTCGTCGCCGCCGGTGCGGGCGAGGGCGTCGACGCCGTCGATGAAATTCCGCACGTTCGCCGCGATCTGATCCGCTATCGTCCGCCATTCGCCCCCCTGAACTGGCGGTTCAGACATCAAGCAGTCTCCGTCCTTCGAATGCGCGGCCCAGTGTCACCTCGTCGGCGTACTCCAGGTCGCCCCCGACCGGCAAGCCGCTCGCGGGCCTGGTCACCCGCAAGCCCATTGGCTTTACCAGCCTAGCGAGAAAGGTGGCCGTTGCCTCCCCTTCGAGGTTGGGATCGGTGGCCAGGATCAGCTCGGTGACCGTGCCGTCGGACAGCCGGGCCATCAGCTCCCTGATCCGCAGCTCGTCCGGACCCACCCCGTCGATGGGGCTTATCGCTCCCCCGAGCACGTGGTAACGGCCGCGGAACTCGCGGATCTTCTCCACCGCCGCGACGTCCTTCGGCTCCTCCACCACGCAGATCACCGACGGGTCGCGCCGCGGGTCGAGGCAGATCCGGCACTCGTCGGCCTCCGCCACGTTGCCGCAGGTGCGGCAGAAGCGCACCCGCTCGGTCACCTCGATCAGCGCGTCCGCGAGCCGCTTGACGTCGGCCTGGTCGGCGGCCAGCAGGTGGAAAGCGATGCGCTGGGCGCCTTTCGGCCCGACCCCAGGCAGCCGCCCGAGCTCGTCGATGAGGTTCTGGATGACCCCTTCGTACACCATCAGGTCCTAGGTCTCGGGGTCATCCTCGTCGTCGTCCTCGTCGTCATCCTCGTCATCGTCATCGTCCGAGTCATCGAACGCCGCCGGCCCGCCCAGGCCGAGCCCGGACAGGTCGAGCCCGCCCGGCAGGCTGAGACCGCCCGGCAGGCCGCCGCCCTGCATGGCCGCGGCGAACGGCCCCATCTGCTGCTGCTGGAGGTTCTCCGCGGCCCGGTAGGCGTCGCGGACCGCCGCCAGCACGAGATCGGCGATCGTCCGCGCGGTGTCCTCCGCGTCGGCCGGGTCCACCGCGGCCGGCTCGATGCTGAGGTCCATCAGCTCGCCCTGGCCGTTGACGGTGGCCTTGACCAGGCCGCCGCCCGCCGTGCCGGTGACTTCGGCGTCGGCCAGCGCCTGCTGGGCGTGCATGAGCTGTTCCTGCATCTGCTGTGCCGCGGCAAACAGCTGATTCATATCCATCTGGGGTTCCACATCGCCCTCCTAAGCAGAGCCTACGACCCGCCGAACCCCGTTCCGTCCCGACCGGGCCGGCGCTCAACCTTCGATCTCGCTGATCACCTGGCCGCCCAGCTCACGCTGGATCAGGTCCATCCCGGTGAGTTCCGGCTCCAGGGCCGGCCTGTCGTCCGGCTCGTCGGGCGGTATCTCCTCAGGCAGGGGCTCGTCGTGGTGCCGCGGGGCCTGGGGCCGGGCCGGGCTGGCCGGCGCGGACGGTCCGCTGGCCGCGGGATCCGGGTTCGGCGAGCCGGTGGTGTTCCCCGGCTCAGCCGGGGCTTTTGGGGCGGGCGGCTCATCCCGGTCGCCGGGCGTCCAGACCGCGGCCGGGCCCGCTGGAGCCCCGCCGGTCACGCCTTTGACCATCACGTTCAGGCCGAATTCCGCGCTCAGCACGCGCTTGAGGTCGGCGTCGCAGCCGCTGGTGCTGAAGCCCTTCAGGTCCCCGTCCCGGGCGAACCGCAGGGTCAGCACGTTGTCCTCCAGGGACAGCACGCCGGCGTTGCTCAGCAGGATCCAGGCCACCCGGCGCTCCCGCTTGATCGCCTCCAGGATCGCGGGCCAGTTCTGCCGCAGCGCGTCGGCCGAGGACGCGGCGGTCGCGGCGGAAACCGGTGCGCGCCCCTGCTCCTGGGCCGGGGCGGCCGGTTTGGCCGGGGCCGCGGGCCGGGTGACCGGGGCAGCGGGCGAGGCGGTCTCTGCGGGCGCGGGCGAATTCCGCTTGGCGGCCGCGGGCTGGCTGGGCCGTTCGGCCTCATCATCTGAAGCCGGGTGCGGCGGGCGCGGGGGTGACTGCGGCACCGGAGCGGCCCTGGTCCCGGACTCCAGCCGTTCCAGCCGGGCCAGCAGCGACTTCTCGTCCGTCGCGGCCCCCGGCAGCAGGACCTGCGCGCACATCAGCTCGAGCAGGAGCCGGGGCGAGGTGGCCCCGCGCATCTGGTCCAGCCCGGCGCTGACGATCTCGGCCGCGCGAGTCAGCCCGGCCTGGCCGAACCGGCCCGCCTGGCCGGCCATCCGCTCGGCCCGGTCGGGCGGCAGGTCGAGCAGCCCGACCTCGGCCGCGTCGGGCACGGCGGCCAGGATGATCAGGTCCCGGAATCGGTCCAGCAGGTCGGCTGCGAACCGGCGCGGCTCGTGCCCGCCTTCGATGATCCGGTTCACCACGCCGAACACCGCGGCGCCGTCGCTGGCCGCGAACGCGTCCACGATCTCGTCGAGCAGGCTGGCGTCGGTGTAGCCGAGCAGGGACACCGCGCGGTCGTAGGTCAGGCCGGACTCGTCGCTCCCGGCCAGCAGCTGGTCCAGGACCGACAGCGAGTCCCGCACCGATCCCGCCCCGGCCCGGACCACCAGCGGCAGCACCGCGTCTTCGGCCGGCACGCCCTCGGCGCGCAGGATGTCCTGCATCAGGTCGCGCAGCACCGACGGGGGCACCAGGCGGAACGGGTAGTGGTGCGTGCGGGACCGGATGGTCGGGATGACCTTCTCCGGCTCGGTGGTGGCGAAGATGAACTTCAGGTGCGGGGGCGGCTCCTCCACCAGCTTCAGCAGCGCGTTGAAGCCCTGCTGGGTGACCATGTGCGCCTCGTCGATGATGTAGATCTTGAAGCGCCCGGACACGGGGGTGTAGAAGGCCCGCTCGCGCAGTTCGCGGGCGTCGTCCACGCCGCCGTGCGAGGCGGCGTCGATCTCGATCACGTCGATGCTGCCCGGCCCGGACGGCGCCAGGGCGACGCAGGACTCGCAGACCCCGCAGGGTTCGGGAGTGGGCCCGTCGACGCAGTTCAGGGAGCGGGCCAGGATGCGGGCGCTCGAGGTCTTGCCGCAGCCGCGGGGGCCGCTGAACAGGTAGGCGTGGTTGATCCGGCCGGTGCGCAGCGCTTGGCGGAGCGGGCCGGTGACATGATCCTGGCCCTTTACCCCGGCGAAGGTGGCCGGACGGTACTTGCGGTACAGGGCCAGGCTGGACCCTCCCACCGGGGACGTCCCCTCGCGATCCGACGCGGCTGCTGCCATCAGCTCATCCTCACCGGTAAGTAGGGACCCCCCGCACACCCGTCAGAGCCCGCGTACCCTTGCTGCCTTCCGGCCCTGGGGGGGTTGGCGGGATAAACGCCGTGCGGGGGGTCAGGGGCCAGTGTAGTCAGCCCGCGGACCTGATGCGCCCGGGGTCACGGACCGGCGGCCGGCGGCGCAGGATTCGGGTAAGCTTCCCGGCGGAGGATTCGCCTAGTGGCCTAGGGCGCACGCTTGGAAAGCGTGTTGGGGGCAACCCCTCAAGAGTTCGAATCTCTTATCCTCCGCCAACCTGACCGGCAGGAACGCTGGCTGTCATACATCGCAGTTCTTACGGCGTGCCCCGTTGGTCTCAGTTCTGGTCTCAATCGCGGCTGCCTGAGCCTCGCTGGCCACGGCTGCCCAGAAGCCCGCGGAGCCCGCGCCGCCCCGGACGCCCTGCCGGTGGTGCTTCTGGTGTTCAGGAAGCCAGGCGGGGATCTGAGGGGCGCGGCTTAGGCGGGGGCCAAGGGTAATGAAATGCCAGTTTCATTACCTTCTGGGGTGCTGAAATGCCAGTTTCATTCCGCTGGGCGGGGGCCGCTGGCGCGGGCCAGAGCACGTTACTCCGGCTAAGTGGATGCCCCAGCGGAGCCTTTCGATTCTTTGTTGTGTTTCCGGCTTTTCGTCCGCTAAAGGCTACTCAGGACTAATACGACCGCAGAGATGCGGGAATCCAGGTTATTCGACCGGACTGGAAGATAAGTTCCGCTTGAATTTTGGTCAAAGCCCGCCAAACTAAGAGCGGGGTGGACTGAAGGAAACAAGCCTCTGCGAACGTGATTATTATCTCTAGCTGGGCGATAAGCCGCCCTCTTAGCGATCCCAGGTCAGCCTACTGATCCGCGGATCAAGGGGCTCAGGCGCGCAGCCCGGGACTGAAACGTCCGTTTAGCAGCAATTGCCGTCTCTCCGCGCCGTCGGCCCCGGGCCGGGTGAACCGGTGGGGGCCGACTTGGATCAGCGGTAAGGCCTTCCTTCTTCCTGACTATTAGACGCCTAGCCGGCACAGCCGGTTGTCATGGCCGCGAATTCGCTACGGTTTATCAGCGCACCCGTCGGCTAAGAAGCGCACGGTTACGAGCGGGAGCCGCATGCCGTCCCGCGGGCCTGGAGGAAATGACCCGGCTGCGATTTAGCCACGCGGTCGCGTGCTTCACGGCAAACCGGACGCTTGATGTCTGGAGCGTCGTGGCCGCCCAGAAAACGTTGAGCGATGAGCTTTAGATTGGACTTGGGCAGCATATTCCGTGCGCTATGACCAGCATGCACAGGGCGATATTGATGCCGTTGGGTAGTATTCGACGGATTTCGCCGCCACGGTATCTGTTAGATAACGCCGGACCGGATGCATGCAGCGAAGCCGCTCCCGGCTTACGGCGTGTGCACCGGGGCCGGGTGCCGCGTCGGGTGCGGCTTGGCGTGCGCCTTGCGGGCGGCCGCTGCCGCGGCCTCCGCCGCTGCTCGGTCCGCCTTCGCCGCATTCGCGGCCAGCGTGGGCGTCATCCAGGCGAACATCGGACCCAGGGCGGCGCGCCACACGCTGCCCTGATGGCCGCCGCCCGGGATGATCACGAGCGGCACGTTGACCAGCCGGATCTGCAGGAGCTGCTGGAACTGCCTGGCGGCGTCGATGTCTGGCTGGCTGTCGGCTCCCGCCGCCAGCCAGAAGACCGGCAGGAAATCGCCGACCGGCACCCTAAGGACGTACTCGCTCGGCGTGTTGAGGAGCAACAGCGCCGGGTGTCCCGCGAACACGTTGACGTTGACTGGTTTCCCGACCAGCTTGTTGCCTACAGGTATCTGGCTGGCTGAGGGCTGGAAGTACCCGGACAGGACCCCGGCGGCACCGAATCTCTTCGGCTCCTGCATCGCGATGTTCGCGGTGCAGAAGCCACCCTCTGAATAGCCGGCCAGTCCCCAGGCCCGGCCCGGCGGCTGCACGCGGACCAGCCGGGCGATGTAGTTGGGCACATCCAGGGCCACGAAGGTCATGTCCTGAATGCCGCCCGGGTCGTTGAGGCACTGCAGCGAGTACTGCTCACCGCCGTCAGTGTCGGGCATCACCAGGACCGCCGCGTCGGAAGGATGATTCTCCAGCAGGTCCAGGTACGTGGGAATCACGCCCATCACCGTCACCCACGCCTCCGGATCACCCGGTGAGCCGTGCAGCAATTCGATGACCGGAAACTTGTGGTGCGCGTACGCCTTCTGGAAATACTGCGGCGGCAGGTAGACATACACGTTACGGGTCAGGTGGCTGCGCGCGCCCGTCACCGTTGTCTGGAACAGGTATCCGACCTGGGCGTCTTCCGCCGTACTTGTGACCCGGCCGATGTCCTTGTCGAATTCCTTGTTCGAGCCGCCGCCGCCCGCCGCGTACTTGGGAATGCTGCCAGAATTCTGGCCGGTGAGATCGGTGATCATCCCGCCCCAGGTCTGGTAATAATCGTAGAACCTGTTGACCGCGGCGACGCCGAAGACCATGGCCGGGAGGAAAGCCAGACAAGCCGCTAGTACACGGAAAACAACCTGCTTGGCCAGGGCCACCCAGACGAGCAGGGCGGCGAAGACCACGATCAGAAGCAGGAAGAATCCGGTCCCCTGCGGTTCGAACACTCGGTCCCCTCGTCGAGTCCGGCCTGACCGGGGCTTAGCCAAACCGGGGCTCAGCCAAACCGCGGCAGACGTTGTCACCGCACCACGGTGCGATCACTTCTGCGAACGACCGGGGACCGATCGTTAGTTCCTCAGCCAGCAACCAGACAGGCTGGCGCCTGCTCAGCGGTGGAGGTGGGATTTGAACCCACGGAGGGGTTGCCCCCTCACACGCTTTCGAGGCGTGCGCCCTCGGCCACTAGGCGACTCCACCGTGGGTGAGCTTACCCGAATCGGCGCCCCGCTGCCGGCAGGTGTCAGCCGCCGGGCGGCCTGCGCTCGGCGAAGAACTCGCGCAGCACCGCGCCGCACTCCTGGGCCAGGACGCCGCCGATTACCTCCGGCCGGTGGTTGAGGCGCCGGTCCCGTAGCACGTCCCAGAGCGAGCCCGCCGCCCCGGCCTTGGGATCTTCGGCCCCGTAGACCAGCCGGCTGAGCCGGGCCGCGATCACCGCGCCGGCGCACATCGTGCATGGCTCCAGCGTCACGACCAGGGTCAGGCCGGTCAGCCGCCAGCTGGCCACGGCGCGGGCCGCCTGCCTGATCGCCACGATCTCGGCGTGGGCGGTGGGATCGCCGTCGGTTTCCGTGCGGTTGTGCGCCCGGGCCAGGATGGTGCCCGCCGCATCGAGAATGACGGCACCGACCGGTACCTCATCGATAGCTGCCTGTTCAGACCGGGCTCGCCCCGCCTCGGCCAGCGCCAGCCGCATCGCGGGCTCGAAACCCGCGGTATAGCCGGTCACGGGCCGAGGGCGCGGTCCAGAGCGCGTTCCACCGCTTCCCCGAACCGGAGCCGCTCGGCGATGCCGGCCACGGCGTCTTCGGGATACAGGTCGAGGTCCGCGGCGACGGCGCCGAGCTCCATCTCCTCAAGGCCGAGATCGGCGAAGATAGACAAGTCACCGGCAGGCAACACCTGGTCGAGCTCGCCATCGGACGGGACCGGGATGTCCAGGAACTCCAGCACCTGGCGGGCCAGCGGGTAGTCCACGGCCGCGGTCAGGTCGGACAGGAACAGCGCTACCTCCTCGCCGATGATCCGGACCGCCAGCCAGAAGTCGTCACCGACTCCGGCGAAACCTATCGTGCCGCCGATGCTCGGCTGCCTGCTCAGCGCCTGCACCAGGCTGTCCAGATCGGCGGTGACCGCGGCTGGCAGCGCGTCGGCTTCCCAGTGGTCTTCCTCCCGGTAGACGATGACCGCGAAGTCGGTCTCGCTCACGTCTGACATCGTCATCGTCCCAGCAAGCTCTGCACGGAGGAATGTTGTCAGATCGCCGGCTGTCCCGGCAGCTAAATCGACCGATCAAGCCAGCCGGGACCGCCGCCGGCGAGCCGCTCCGGCGTGGCCGGCGCCCTCCTCCGCGCATTGCGGCCGGAGATCGGGCATACTGCGGCCGGAGATCGGGCATACTAAAGCCGACACCGGGGCATACTCTTGCCGACACGGCAGCTTCACCCGTTAGCTTTGGCCGGGAAATCGGTTCAAGCTAACATTGGTTCTCTGGTGAGTAGGACGAGTCCGGGCGCCCCGTGGGAGGCGACGTGAATAGTAAGACCATCTTTGGGTGGCTGGCTGTCGCCTTCATAGCGTGGTGGGTGATAGAGGACCCCACGGGCGCTGCTCATGTCGTACATAACATCGGAAACTTCCTGTCTACTGCGGCTCACGGGATTTCCAGCTTCTTCGCGTCGGTCTAGAGCCAGGTGCTGGGATGAGGCTGGCCCCGAACACTGACACCGTCCCAGCCTCGGTTAATAAGTACCTTCTGCCCCATGAGCGCCAGGTCATCAGTGTTCATCAGCATCCGGCCGTCCTGATCCGGCCTATTTTCGAGGTGCTGCTCGGCCTGGCCATCGCGGGCTGGCTGAGTAACTCAGCCGCCCACGGCAATGGCACCATCATCTTGGTGATCTGGGTCCTGTGGGGGCTCCTGCTGCTGCGGCTGGTATGGAAGGTAATCGACTGGTCGCTGAATTATTTCGTCATCACATCTCAGCGGCTGCTGCTGTCCAAGGGTTTCCCGACCCGCAAGGTGAACATGATGCCGCTGGCCAAGGTGACGGACATGAGCTTCCAGCGGTCCCCGATGGGCCAGATACTCGGCTACGGCGAGTTCATCGTGGAGTCGGCCGGTCAGGACCAGGCGCTGCGCAACGTCGATCATCTCCCCTACCCCGAGCAGCTGTACCTCGAGGTCTGCGGGCTGATCTTCAAGGACAAGGAAGAGAGCCCGGACTAGCGCGGCGGAGAGGCCGGACCAGCTCACCCGCGACCGCTCCGGTTCACCATGGTGGCCGTCATCCCGCCGACCGAGGGCTGAGGCCTGGCCGCCGCCTACAGAACTTGATACTGGCTGATGAACCAGTCGAAGGCGGCGATGGCCGAACCCCGGGCGCCGGCCATGTCGAGGTCGGGCACCAGGGAGATCTCGGCCGCCCTGGCCTGCTCCTCGCGCAGCACGGTGTTGGCCCGCACCTCGGCCAGGAACCAGTCGCGGAAGTGCGGCGCGGCCTCGACCACCCCGCCGCCGAGGAAGTAACCGCCCGGATCGAAGAAGTTAGCCGCGACGGTGAACAGCCGTCCGAGGGCCATGGCCTGCTGCCGGAAGATCGCCAGCGCCAGGTCGTCGCCCTGCTCGCCGTAGCGGCGGACCAGCTTGGCACCCTCGCGGACCGGCAGGCTGCTGATCTCGTGGTCCTTGAACTTGGTGAGCCAGTACGGCAGCAGGTTGTTCTGGATGCCGGTCAGCGAGG
Organism: uncultured Actinomycetes bacterium; assembly: GCA_963739135.1. Taxonomy (GTDB): domain Bacteria; phylum Actinomycetota; class Actinomycetes; order Streptosporangiales; family Streptosporangiaceae; genus Palsa-504. Next base: position 6,993 of record CAVTZG010000031.1, on the reverse strand, counting down.
CCACGCTCTCCGCGTCACCCCACTGGCCGCAGTTACAGGCGGGCATGGGCTGGCCCGGGTCCAGCAGGCCGTCCATCGGGATGGGGACGTGGCCCAGCTCTCCGGCCATCCCGGCCGCGCCCTTGATCACCCGCCCGGCTTCGATCAGTCCGCCGCCCAGCCCGGTGCCCACGATCGCGGACAGCGAGCTGCGCTGCCCGGACTCCGCGCCGAACCGGACGTGGTGCGCGTACAGCGCGGCCGCGTTCCCGTCGTTGTTGTAGGTGACCGGCAGGCCGATGCGCTCGGCCAGCGCGCTGCGGATGTCAAAGCCGCCCCAGCCGGCATCCCCGAAATTCGTCGCGCCCTTGGACGAGATAATGCCCTCGGCGCTGGCTGGGCCGGGCGTGTCCAGGCCGATGGCCCGGACACAGCTCATCGGCACGCCGGTGAGCTCGAGCACCTGCTCCACGGCCTCGACCAGGGACTGGATGGCCTTGTCCGGCCCTTCCCTGACGTTGCTGGGCACCTCGGCCAGCTGGTCCAGGAGGAACTCCCCGCCTGAATCCAGGACCGTCCCGTTGTTGGTGGTCCCGCCATTGTCAAGGCCGACGACAACCCAGTCGACTGGCATGCGTCCTCCTCATCCGTCGCCGAGCCACCATAAGTCTATGGAAATGCGTTAGCGGCGAGCAATATCCCGCAGAGCTGGCCGACGGACGTAACCGCGGCATAGAGTCGGCTGGCCATCCCCTGGACGGGTTACCGATTGGGCCAGGTCGTGATCATGGGTGACGATACGGACCGCAAGCTCGCCGGCTACTGGGACAAGCAGGCGAGCCGGTACGACCGCGGCATGGAGTTCTGGGACCGGCACCTGTTCGGGGCCAGCCGCCCGTGGGCCTGCGGGCGCGCGGCCGGGAACGTGCTCGAGGTCGCCATCGGGACGGGGCGCAACCTTCCCTACTACCCGGAGGGCATCCGGCTCACCGGGATCGACTGGTCCGCGTCCATGCTGGCCATTGCCGCCCGGCGAGCCGCGGCGCTGGGCCGGGAGGCGGACCTGCGGCGGGGTGACGCCGGGGCCCTGGAGTTCGCGGACGGATCGTTCGACACCGTGGTGTGCACGCTCGGCCTGTGCGCCGTGCCCGACGATCGCCGCGCGGTCACGGAAATGGCTCGCGTCCTGCGGCCCGGCGGCCACCTGGTACTCGTCGATCACGTGGCCGCGGCGGCCAGGCTGCTGCGCGGGCTGCAATGGCTCTTCGAGCGGATCAGTGTCCCGGTGGCCGGCGAGCACTTCCGGCGCCGGCCGCTGACGCACGTCAGGGACCTCGGCTTCCAGATCGAGGAAGCCGAGCGATTCAAGCTCGGCATCGTCGAGCGCGTCGCGGCCCGCAAGCTGGCGCCCGGCAGCTTCGGCCGCTGCTGCGGAGGATCGGGGATTTGAACCCCGGAGGGTCATACCAGCTCGGGTCGCGGTCGTCCGCATCGGTTCAGGCTGGACCGGCACCCTTGATCGCGCATCCCTGAACGGTACTGCACGGTGCTGAACTGCAACCCTATGCGCGTGCTCCGCGGTGGAGTCCTCCTGCGTTCTTGCTGCTGGCGCTACGGTGACCTCATGGCGACGGCATATGAGTGGCGGGGTGCTTTCACCAACCAGGAGGTTAATGCGCTGCATGCAGAAGCCTTCAATACCAGGGTGTTCGATCAATCGGAGTGGAACTGGGTAGAGCTGGTCCACCGCCACAGTCTGGGTTGGGTGGTCGCCCGGCAGGGTCCGGAACTCGTGGGTTTCGTCAACGTGTTGTGGGATGGCCTGGTTCATGCGTGGCTGCAAGACATGATGGTCGCTGTCAAGCCGCGTGGCCAGGGTATTGGCACTGTGCTTGTCAATAACGCCCGCGATGGCGCCAGGGCGGCGGGATGCGAGTACTTGCACGTGGACTTCGAGGACGACCTGCGCCCGTTCTATTTTGGCGCCTGCGGTTTCGCACCCACGAACGCCGGGCTGTTGTCACTCGACTGACCCACTGCTTTGAAGGTCTGCATGCGCAGCGGGTCAGCCTGCCTATGCGCAGGTGAACCAACGAACCGGGCTAACCGGGAGTGACCGTGAGTTCTCCCGGTTTGCCGGCCCGGTCGGGCACGCAACGGGCACGCGCTTGCTTCGCGAGCATCTGATCCGTAGGCGTGGGCAACTTGTCCAGGCGCCCTTGACAGGTTCCGGCTGACGTGAACACTCCACCGCGGGTTCGGGGGGAGGGCTCCCACACTTCCTCCCGCACGTCTCCCGCGGATCACCAGCTTGTTTCCGGGACAACCTGCTGGAGCGGTGGCCCGAGATCCGGTACATCGAGGTGATGACTGAAGACAACCGCGGCCAGAGGACGGGCGGTAACGTCCGGCTCGTCGAAGACGGCCGCGAGGGCGCCGATGGCGAGTTCACCCAGGTGATGGTCCGGCTCAGGACGGCCGAGCTGGACATCGTGGACACCCTGGTCGCCGCGGGCATCGCGAACAACCGCGCGGAGGCCATCCGCTGGGCCCTGACCCGCATCGGCGAACGCCCCGCCTACGAGCAGCTGCGGGAAGCGCCTGCGCCATCTCCAAATAGCTTCACAGCCCGCTGGTGAGGGGATGTTTGTGGGCTCGCCCCGCGCCGATAGGCGCCAGCTGCTAGCCTTCCCTTCCGAGGCTGGGAAATGGCGCCGTGAACTCTATGGGTCCCGCGCGCGTTTACGTAGTGCCGAGTACGCATTTGCGCCAGGAGGATCAACTCGAGGGGCCTGGGGAAACAAATGTCAGTTTCTGGGTTGACATCCGATACCGACGTCACGGTACCGGGGCGGCCAGGTCGGCGCTGGTCTCTTCCGCGGTCCGTGCGGCTCCCGCTGCCAGCGACCGCGGCCGTCGTCTACCTGGGCATCCGCCTGCTCGGACTCGGCGTCATCGCATTCCTGCTCCGACATGGTGCTTACCAGCGGGCACATGTGTCACTCGAACAGCTGATTATCGGGGGCGACGGCGGTTTCTACCGGGCGATCGCGGCGCACTGGTACGACCACGGGCTGGTCCAACTGACGCATTCCTCCGTGTTCGCCTCTTTCCCGGGCTATCCGGCGGCCATCGACTCGCTGGCATGGCTGCCCGGAGTCAGCATCGTGGTGGCAGGATTTGCCGTCACGGTCCTGGCCGGGATGGCGGCAGCGTGGGGCCTGGCCACGCTGGGCTTGAAGCTGACCGGTGACTCGCGCATCAGCCTGATCATGGTGGCGATCTGGGCCGTGGCACCTGGCTGCCTCGCCTTGTCGAGGGTGCACTCGGAGGCGCTGTTCTGTGCCCTGGCCGTCTGGGCCCTGGTCGCACTGGTCGACCGGCGGTGGCTGACCGCGGGAATCCTCGTCTTGCTGGCCGGAACGGTGCGCAGCACCGCCCTGGCTCTGGTCGCGGCCGTCGTGGTGGCGGCGGTGCCCGCCCTGATCCAGGCCGTGCGGACCCGGCAGCGGATCGGCGCCTGGTGGCGTCCCGTGGCCGCGCTGCTGCTGGCACCGTTGGGGCTGCTCGGCTACTGGGGCTACGTGGCCTGGGTGACGCACCGGCCGGAGGGATGGTTCTGGATCCAGAATCATCTCTTCCACATGTCCTTCGATTGGGGCAAGAGCACGATCCGGGTTATCTGGGGCGCCTTCCTGGACCCGGTCTCGGCGGCCGAACTTCTGGTCGTCTTGGCGGTCCTGGGGGCCGTGGCGCTGACCGCCTGGAGCCTGACCGAGCGGGTCCCCGTCTACCTGCACGTCTACACGGTCGTGGTCGCCGTGGTGGCGTTCGGGATCAGCGCCAACTGGTTGAGTGAGAAGCCACGGTACTTCCTGCCCGCCGTCCTGCTCGCGCTCCCGGTGGCCCGGCTGCTGGCCCCGCTCCGGACCTCGGTGCTGGTTCCGCTCATCGTCGTGCTCACCCTCGCGTCCACCTGGATGGGCGTCTACCTCCTGATCATCGCCCATCTGGCGTCCTGAGTACCGCGGCTAAGCCTGGCCGCGGTACTCAGGACGCACCGGCTGCAGGTGATCGATGCCGGGTCTGCTGCCCGGCGCCGTAGCCGCGAAGCCACCGGATGCTGTTCAGCTCCATGACCACCACGGTGGCCTATAGCCCGTCATCCATGGGGTGCCGCTTGTGGCGCCTGATTCACTGACATGAAAACAGACACCTCGCCTTCTGCACGAAGTGCCTGGTCATCTGCTGCGGAGGATCGGGGATTTGAACCCCGGAGGGTGTTGCCACCCAACCGCATTAGCAGTGTCCTTCCACCCGTGCCGGGCAGGTGACATCATTTCCGCGATGGTACGGAAACGCAGGCCAGGCGTGCCGGAAACTCGCGCATCCTCCGCAACGATACCGGGAATGCACGGCGCGTTCGGACGCGCAATGGCCACGCAGGCACGCCAGGCCGCGGTCATGCCCCACCTCCGGTGGCGGCCACGACCTCGCCGGCCGTCTTGTCGCTCGTACCAGCGGCGAGGGCCTTCGCAACCTCCGGGTACTGCAACAGGAGAGCGTCGCCGATGACCGGACTGGAGTTGGGGCGGCGGACCTCCCACGAAAGCCGGAACGGCACCGCAGGCGCGGGGGATATGACGGCCATCAGGCCACCGCCTCGGGGTCGGCGTTCGCGGCGAACCACGCCTGAGCCACTTCCGCGAATTCGGCGGCGCGGCCAGGGCGCATCGACGCGAACACCATGTCGATGAAGTCCTCGGGCACAAGCCACCGGTTGCCGATGGTCGTCACCGGGAGGTTGCCGTCGGCGTAGAGCCGCTTCAGCGTCCACACCGACCGGCCCAACCGCCGTGAGGCGTCCTCGATAGGCACGAGCCTCGTGCTCGCATCCCCCTGAGGCTGCCCCTTGACCGCAGTCTGAGTGCTCACGTCCGCTCCGGTTTGCTCGTGCCTACGTCCTCACGGTAAGCCGTTCAGGCAGCATAGAGCAAGCATTATGCTCAAAAAATTCTTAGACGCTCAGGTCTGCTCAGGTCTGCTTTAACCGAGTAAGCTTGATCCGAGCATGATGCTCAAAGAGTGCTTCTCAGATGGCATCAGCCTGGTTATCGTGGAGAACGGAGACGCCCATGAAGACAGAACTGCTCGCTAAGGACCTGGACTCAGGCGGCGGCGGCTGCCCGTCCGTGCACTGGCGCGAAGACGGCATGACTGTCGTCCAAGCGCCCGAGGTCGACACTGCCACCTTCGCCGGCCTGCCGAACGTGCTGCCCGGCGAGCGGGGCGTCTACATCAAGCCCGAGGTCATCCTCGCGGCGGCAGACGAGATCCGCAGGCGGGGACTGGCTTAGCCATGGGGCGCCGCATCACCGACCTGGACAGCCCGGACTTCGCTGCGCTGTTCACCACGTTCCGGCACACCGCCTACCGGCTGGAGACCCTCCAGCACTACGGCGTGGGCTACGAGGACGAGTCGTTCCGTGCGTTCGCCGCCGGCGAGCCGCTGCGGACCGATCCGGCCCGGGACGCATGGACCGGCATGGTCCGCGCCGCAGTCGCCGAGGGGAAGGTCTTCCAGCGGGTCCACCTGGTCAACGAGCCGCTGTCGGACTACCTCCGGTACGAGATGGAGTGGTGGTACGGGCCGAACGCCGAGGCGGGCGATGACGTGCGCATCCTCCCGGCGGACCGCGTGCCGCCCGGCGTGCTGCCCGCGCTCGTCAGCTGTGATGACTACTGGCTCTTCGACTCCAGCGAGCTGTGGGTCATGCACTATGGTCCGGACGGGAGCTTCGAGTACATGAGGCAGGTCACCGACCCCGGCGTGATCGTCTCGCACGCCTACTGGCGGGACGCTGCCCTGCATTACGCCATCCCGTTCGCCGACTACATGCGGCGGGCCGGACTGCTAGCCGCTTCCTGAGAGGACACGGTTGACGACGCCCGCTTACCAGCGCGAGCGCAGGCGGCTCGCTGAGGCCCTGAAAACTCTGCGCGTCGGCGCGGGCCTCAGCGGTGCCCGCCTGGCCGAAATGCTCGGCTGGCAGCAGTCCAAGGTGTCGAAGATCGAAACCCGCAAGCAGCTCCCGACCGAGGAAGACATCGCTGCGTGGGTCGGCGCGGCAGGCGGCTCGCCGGAGACGGCCAGCGAACTGCTGGGCGCGCTCCGGGGCGCGCGGGTCGAGTACGCGGCATGGAAGGACGCCTACCACGAATCCGGCGCCGACGGGGTGCAGGCCGGCATCCTGGAGATCGAGGCGCAGTCGACGCGGATCGCCGAGTTCCAGCCGGCGATAATCTCGGGGCTCCTCCAGACCGCCGAGTATGCGCGGGAACTCCAGCACTTGCCTTGCGGCCCGCTCAGCTACGGCCGGGACGAAGACGAGATCAGCCGGATGATCGCCGAGCGGATGCAGCGGCAACAGGTGATCTACCAGCCCGGCAGGCAGGTCCAGATAGTCATGCTCGAAGGCGCGCTACGGACCCGCGTCGTGTCCGCGCCTACGCTGGCCGGCCAGCTTGCCTGGCTCATGTCGGCCATCGGCCTGGCATCGCTGGAACTCGGGGTCATCCCCTTCGAAGCAACAGTTCCAGTCTGGCCGACTGCAGGCTTCCGGCTGTACGACGACCTTGTGATCGAGGAGTCCGTCGAAGGCGAGAACCAGGTGGCTGAGCCGGAACTGGTTGCCCGCTACGAGAAGGACTTCGGGCTGCTGCGGGATGCGGCGATCAGGAACCGTGACGCGGTACCGGTTATCCAGCGGTCGCTTGAGAGCCTGCGGAACGTCGGATAACTGCGGCTTCCGCGCTCCCCCAGCGCGGGGGACGACCGCCGCGGCGGCCTCCGCTGCCGCCTTGGTCACCTCCGGGAACAGCGTCACGTACACGTCATCGGTAAACGAGCTGCGGGAATGGCCGAGCAGCGCCGCAATGTACTTCGAGTCAAGCCCGGCAGCCTTAGCCAGGGAGGCGGCGCCGTGCCTCAAGTCATGGAACCGTACCGGGGGC
>CAVTZG010000030.1:0-181905 GCA_963739135.1 uncultured Actinomycetes bacterium | reverse complement strand
GCCCACCGGCAGCGGCGGTCCCGCCAGATCACCGCGTTGCGGATGCCGGGCGGGATGGTGTGGCTGAAGCCGATGTCCAGCGGCAGGCTCGGCCCGGCCAGCGGGGCGCCGAGCTGCTGCCGCCGCAAGAACGAGGCCAGCCCGCCCGGGCCGGAGACCAAATCCACAGCCTTGCCCACGGTTGTTTTACTGCATACTGCTGTCATGAGTACCAGCACGCCGCGCCGCACCGGGGGGCGCACCCTGATCGACCTGGACCCCGGCCAGCTCAAGTGGATCTTGCTTGCCCGCGAGTCCACCGACCGCGAGCGGCAGCTCGACCACCAGCTCACCGACCTGCGCGCCCGTGTGGCGAGCATAGGCGGCACGATCGACCGGGAGATCCCCGAGAACGCCGTCTCGGCGTTCAAGCGCAAGCGCGTCCAGCTCCCCGATGGCACATACGGCTTCCGGGTGCTACGGCCGGAGTGGGAGAAGATCCTGACCGCGCTGCGCCGTGGTGAGTGCAACGCGCTGATGGTGCCCGATATCGACCGGGCCACGCGCGACCCTCGCACCCTGGAAGACCTGATCGACGCGGTTGAGTTGTACGGCTTGTATGTGGCGAGCCTGACCGGCAATATCGATCTGACCACCGACGCGGGCATTTCCGCCGCGCGAGGTCTGGTGAATCAGCGAAATCAGGAATCCCGGAATACATCGCGACGTGTCACGGATGGGCTGCGGCATGCGGCGATGAAAGGCAGGAATCACGGCGGGACAAAGCGGCCATTCGGCTGGCGCAAAGACCGTATCCATATCAACAAGCGTGAGGTGGAGCATATCCGGCGGGAGATTCCGCGTATCCTGGCCGGGTCCGGCCGATCACGCTAGCGCGCGAATGGAATGAACGAGGAATACCTACGTCTACCGGGAGCAAGTGGCAGGCGGCGACTATCAAGAATATCTTTACCGGGCCGCGTATCGCCGGATACGTGATCTACCAAGGCGAGATCCTTCACGACGCTGACGGGAATAGGGTTCGGGGCAAATGGGAACCGATCCTGACCGAGGCGGAATACGAGGCCGTAACAGCGAAATGGAAGCCTTACCGGCCGGTGCCCTCACGTCTGGGGGCAATCGGGAAGGGACACGGGACGGCATACCTGCTGTCGCCGTTCGTGCGATGTGGGAAATGCAATGCGAAGATGCACGGTGGACGCCGCAGCGATAAGCGCGGTGGACCGCCGCAGGAGTTTTACCGGTGCCCGGCCAAAGGGCAGGGAGGATGCGGCAGCCTTTCGAGGCTTGCCGCTCCGGTCGAAGCGTATATCAAGGCGCTGGTGATCGCGGAGCAGCAGAAAATACAGCTCCGCAAACTGGACGACGTTCCGCCATGGCCGAAAGCGCAAGAACTGGCCGACCTTCAGGGGCGGATCGAGGAATCAACCCGCCGTTATGAGGCAGGGACTTATACCGCCGAGCGGTATTTCCCGTCTCTAGCAAGGATGGAAGCGGCAGAGGCAGAACTGAAGCGCGAGCGACGGCAATACGAAGGACGCCAGCAGACTCGGCGGCATGCGATAGTGAATCTGGCTGAGGAATGGGACAAGCCGAATTTCACGATGGAACAGAAGCAAGCCGCGATAGCGGAAACCCTGACCGCCGTCATTATCGAGCCAGTGGGCAGAAACCGAAGGTTCCACCCAGATCACATAGTGCCGATTTTCCGGGAAGAGTGACGCGAACGCAAAGCAAACCTAGATCGACGGTATTCCGCAATGGGTCACCGCAAATCTTTTTTCAAATCAGAGATATGCAGGAAGAAGTAATGAACAGAGGCAGAAATATTTTTTCGGGCATTACGGTCGCACTAGTGATTGTTACCGTAATTATGGAGTCGTAATCTCGCCGCTAGCTCTCAGGCTCATTGCTAAGGCAAAGCTAAATTGGTCGCTTCTTAGCAATGTGGGCCAATCATATGGAGCTGCTTCAGCTATTCTCTCGGCTTTGGCCTTCTTTGGCGTAGCGCTAGCACTTGTGCTGCAAGTACGACAAGCTCGCGAGAGCAGGAATTATTCAATCAGAGAACTTCACTCAAGTCTCTTGCGCATGGGCATCGCCGACAAGAGATATCTCGAAGCATGGGGAAACTTTGCCGTTCCCCAGGACATAGACAGAGACGTATTTATATATATGAACCTGGTGATGAACTACTTTGATTCGCTCTACAAGACACGCAGCGCGCCGTCCGAGGAGATCCGATACCATATGCGAGCGATTTTTGACGGAGCGGTCGGCCGCACCTATTGGTGTACTGTTCGTGGCGATTGGCTAGCTCTTAGTCAAGGAAGTACTAGAAAACTTGCGAAAATTATAGAAGAGGAATACCAGCGAGCTGAATCCAGCGGACCCCCGAAGCGGCCGATTCTGTCCGTGCAAGCTCCAGGCAATTCAAGCCAAGAATCCTCAGCGCTTCAACGGCTCCTAAAAGTACTCTGGAAACCGCAGGAACCGCCGCTCTCGCCTTGAGCTGTCGATCCACGCTTAGGCTACATATCGTCAAAATCTCCGTGTCGTGCTCCGGCGATGAATTGACGCCATTCATCGATTGTGAACTCTCCGATAGGCCCGTACCCGGTTGAAGTATTCCCTATAACTATCGTCTCATCCAGGCGCGCCACCGCAACGCATGCTCCGTTCAGTACGCACGTGCGACTTGTTTGCCATTCGATATTCTCGTATCTGTGAGAGGTAGTATATTTAGACATTCAGTCTCCTATCCGAGAGAACATCAGAGGATCATCTGATGATTGCGACCCATGTTAGGATTTTGTAAGGAGCGGAGCTCCGATCCTGTTCCGCCAGAGAAAGATACCCAAATCGTTGACCGAAAACTCTGCAATAACACCGCCGTTAGTCGAATTCCTAACGGCAATCTCGCCCTCCTGTACGGCTGCAACTTCCACGCATGCGCCATTGAGAACGCATCGACTGCCTCTTCTCCAGTTAATGCCGGTCGAATCGATGCTGTCATACATTTGATCGCCCCGTCCCGTACTGTTTCTTTATAGTTCAACTCGATCTGATATGCTATTATACCCAATCTATGGATACAGCAAACTTACCGGACTTATTACTGCGTGGCCCCGGTTGTGCGCCGGGGCCACGTTTGTCTATACCGCTTTGGCTTCCTCGTCATCGCTGTCGATGTCCAGGCAGTAGATCTGCGCGACCCTTCGTGTCCATTCCTCCGATCGCGGTGGCGCGTTCTTCAACTGCTCTTCGGCCCACTCCTCGGGAGTGGGCATTATCACCTTCTCTCCGGTCTTTGACTTCTTTTCACGCTTGGTCGTTGTGGCCTCACCTCCTCTCGGTCACGGTGCCCGCTGGCGTGCCGTCCGGCACGCCGGGTGGTCGTCTCGTTCGTTCGTCTCATCGGCTGTGTACGCGCGTTACGTGCAGACGCGCGCGCGAGGCTGTGGGACGAGACAACCGGTGAGACGAGCACTCACGGTGACGGCTCCTCGGTGGTCCGGGCGCGCCACCGTCCACGGCTGGCCTGGACCACGTGACCGCTCTGGGCCAGTTCGCGCAAATGCCGGTAAATGGTCAACCGGGTCATTCCGGTGGCGCTGATAAGGTCACTGACCCCGGTTCCTTCCAGCGGTGCCCGGCATAGTGCCATCCAGAGCGCTTGTTCGGCCATCGTGGGCGGCCGGCCCGTCTCTGGCGAGTCGCCGTCTTCGGCTGGTTTCTCGTCCTGAACCGGGCGCGTGTTCGCTGCGGCGAGAATCGCGCGCCGCGATTCGGCATCCAGCGGTGGCCGATATGCGGCATAACGCGTGGCGGTTTCGGTAACGGCCTGGTCGGTGAGCAGATAAGCGCGGGCTCGTTTCGGCCGATCGTGGCCGGGCGCGGAGACGAGGAATTTCCCGGGCGCGTTGAGGTTGTGGGCATCCCATCCGGCCCGGAGCATTCCCTGCCCGAGGACAAGGTCGACGTCCCTCGGCTCGCGGACGCGGAAACATATCCGCAAATCCATCTGGGAGCGCACCGCACCTTGGCCCATGGCCTTTTGTGTCGGCCGTTGGGTGGCCGCGACGAGGGTTACCGCGACCGCGCGGCCAAGCCGGGCGATGGAATCGGTATCGCTCATCGCGTCCGGCGCTTCGTCGGCCAGTTCGGCGTATTCGTCAATGATGACGACGAGCGCGGGCCAACTCGGGGATATCTCCCACATGCGCTTGCCCGCTGCAGCGAGCAACGCCGCGCGTGCTTCCAATACGGCGACCGCGTCGCGGAGCAAGGTAATTGCTTCCTCGGGACTGGTGGCGAGCCGGTCAATGCACGTCCGCCACGGCCCTAGTTCCATTCCCTTTTTCAGGTCGATCGCCCAGATGACCACATCGCGGCAGGCGACCAGATTCCCCATGAGCACATTCAGCCCGCCGCTCTTGCCTGAACCGGTGGTGCCGCCGAAAATGCCATGCAGCCGGGCGAAAAGCACCCGGCACGGAGTAGCGTCCTCGAATGGTCCCAGATCGAACGGTTGGGTAATCGATGTGACGGACGGGCCGGGCCATGGAATGGCTCCGGCGTGCGGGTCCACATCTAGCACGCGGATCTCGCACCTGTGGGCCAGGTCATCGGGTGTCGGGTAAACGCGCACCGCGCCCCGGAATGTGCCTAGGCCGGATTCGATCTCGGGGATCTTCGCGACCACGTCGCTAATGGTCTGGCCGCGTGCCAGCCGGAACCGGGCGCGCCATCCCCATACATCGACGGTGGCGGACATCACCTCGGCCCCGGTACGGCAGCCGCACTTGGTGCTGTGAGCTGCGCAAAGGTGCCTGGCGTGGCTGATGTGATCTTGTTACTGGATAGGCAGATGTGAGCGCAGCCGCCTCATGATCATGTCTGTGTGAAGAGTACAAGAACGGAGGCGGCTGCTGCCGCCAGAATAGGCGCCAGGCTGGCGCTGCGGAAACGGGCTGAGCTGCTGCAGCGGTTGCGGCCGTGCTTTGCCCGGACCGAGCCGTGGCTGCAGGCGGGCAAGTACACCGCCGCGGTGATGAGCGAACTGCCGGAGCGCAACGGGTGGAGCATCGCCCGGCACGCCGGAGACAAGACGCCGGATAAGACCCAGCGGCTGCTCAACCACGCCAGCTGGGATACCTTCGCTGCGATGGGCGTGGTGCGCCGGTTCGCGGTCGCGGAGCTGGAGCAGGCGGCCCGGCGCCGCGGGAGGCGCCGCGGCCTGATCATCGGGGCGATCGACGAGACCGGGCAGGAAAAGGCCGGTGAGGCCACCTGCGGGGTCAAGCGGCAGTACCTGGGGTGCGCGGGCCAGGTCGCGAACGGAATCAACACCGTGCACGTGGCCTACGTGCGGGAAGGCATCGGGCACGCGCTGATCGGCGCCCGTCAGTGGATCCCCCGTGAGCACATCGAGGACCCGGTGAAGTCCCTGCTCATGGGCCTGCCGCTCGAGCTGGGGTTCCGCACCAAGGGACAGCTGGCCATCGACATCAGCAAAGACGCCGCCGGCGACAGGATCCGGCCGGACTTCTACTGCGGGGACGAGGTGTACGGCAACTGCACCGAGCTGCGCGGGCACTTCGAAGCCAGCGGCCAGGCGTACGTGCTGCGGGTCCCGTCGAACTTCATGCTCACGCTCGCGGCCGGCATCAGGCTGACCTGCGCGGACGCGGTCCAGGCCCTGCTGAAGCACAAGCGGCGCTGGGAGGTACGCTCTGCCGGGAGCGGCTCCAAGGGCGAGCGCTGGTACGCCTGGGCCTGGCTGGCCACCGCATCGCCGCGCCACCACCTGCTCATCCGCCGCCACCTGAGGACCGGCGAGCTGGCCTTCCACTACTGCTTCGTGCCCGACGGGCAGATCCTGACCAAGACCCGGCTGATCCGCGCCGCCGGGCTCAGATGGCCAGTCGAAGAAGATTTCGAATTCGGCAAGGACTCCTTCGGCCTCGACCAGTGCCAGGCCCGGCTGTACACCGCGATCGCCCGCCACGCCGTGCTGGTCATGGCCGCCCTGGCCATCTGCGCCGTCACCGCCGCGCTGCTCAAGGACCGCACCGACACCCAGCCGCCACCCCCAGTCCGGGCCGATCAGCCGCCACCCGCCGAACCGGGCATGATCCCGCTGACCATCCCCGAGATCAAGCGGCTGCTCGCCGGCCTCACCACCCGGCCCCTGCCCCGGCGGCTCGTTATCCACTGGGACGCCTGGACCCGCCGCCACCAGGCCCGCTCACGATGGTTTCACAAACGCGCCAGACTCGTCCGCGACGCCGAGAATTCCCTGGTCAGCTAGCGAAATGCGGCTGCCGTACCGGCCAGTCCGATGGCTTTGGCGATATCGGGCCAGGCTTGCAGTTTGCGGTCGAGCCTGACTTTCGCCCGACGGCGCCGATGCGCCCACCACGGAACCGACAGTATGACCGCGCCGATTGCAAGTATTTGCGGAAGCGGCGGCAGGAAAGGTCCAACGGCCGTCGCGGCCGAAATCCATATACCGGCCGCGTAAATGGTGATGGCCGCGTAAACGCGCTCGGTAAGCGTCGGGAATCGCCACCGCGCGCCGAATAGGGCCGCCGCCCACGCGGCCACGCCGGCCAGTACCGCGAGCGGCAGCCACCAGTGCGGCCGGATGCGGTGCAGCCACCAGGCGGCCGCCACCAGGCCGGCGACCACGCCCAGCGGCGCGAGTTCGGAGCGGTAGCGCCAGATCCACCGCGCCAGTAGCACGCCCACGGTCTCGGGGAACGCGTCCCCGGTGTTGATCACCATCATGGGCTGGAGGCCGCTACGGCGCGCGAGACGGGCTTGCCGGCGCATCCGGTGGTATGTACTCACGCTGGCCTCCGCGAGGCCGAAGCGTGCGTCTGAGGCGCGTCCAGTTCGTCCCGGAGATACCACAGCGGGTCGGGCTCGCCGTCGGCACATGCGGCGAGCGTGGCGCGCATCGCGGCGCGGAGGTTGGCGCGGTCAAGCCGAGTGCGCTCAAGCTCGGCGGAAAGACGCGTGACCTGCGCTGCGAGCGTAGCCGTGTCGCTGAGCGCGTCGGTCAGCGCCTGCCACCAGTCGGCGAGCGCCGGCAGCACCGAGGAAAAGCCAGTGATGATATTCCGCGCGTGGGTGTTCCTGGTGCTGATCTGCTGAAGGTCGAAATCGGGGTTCGGCTGGGTGTTTGGCATTAGGCACCACCTCCTTGAATCGGGGTTTGGTCATGGCGTCCTTCCTCGTGTCCCGCGCGTCGTATATGCGCGGGACACGTCGCTGCGTGCGGTTGCTGATTCCGTGCATTTGTCTGTGCTCTTTCTGCGCGCTGCTAGAGCAGCCGGAACAGGCTGGTCATGATGTTCGCGATATCGGGCGCGAGGCTGGATGACGCGAGATAGAAACCGAATATGACGCACACCGCGGCATGCCATATCCGCAATCCCGCGTACCGGCACAAGCCGAACACTGCCACGCCCATCAGCAGTGCTGCCGAGATCGATATCGTCAAGGCCCATCACCTCCTTTCATCACTGATTGCCTGAGCAGGTACCGGCCGGTTATCCGCTGCCGAAGCTGCGGCGCGTCTTGCGGCGCAGCCACCGGACGCGGAACCGGCACTTCTCGCACACCCCGGCCATCTCGCCAGCCAGCGCGCCGCATACGCACATCGGCCCGCTGCGGCACCCGTTCAACTTGCGTCCCATGCTCATCACCTCCCGTCAGCACCCGTTAGCTTTCTGTAAGGTCCGAAGCGCCAAAAAACGCGGCGTCCCCGGATACCATCTGTTCCGGGAAACACCGCGTTTCCTTTCGGGCAGCCCCGCCTCATTCCAGTGGGTACCGGGGCTGCCCGGCATTGTTTAGTTATCTCTTTCGGTCCTATCGGGTCCGGCCCGTGCCGTATCCAATCCCGCACGGGCCGGACGCTTGTGGTAATCGCTGTGGCATAGGCATCTCGATGAAGCAGTAGACAACCTTGCCGCCACCTGGCGGAAAAAAGTACGACCAGTGTTTGCTTAGCACATCGACGATGAACAACCCTCTGCCGTTCTCCGCATCCTCGGCAGCGTCCGTGAGAACGGGTGGATTGGCGTCGGTGTCGAATACCTCGAGGAGCAAGCCCCCGCCGAAATGCCGTACCGATAGCCAGATGATGCCAGCGCTTACGCGGCCGGAATACTGCTGCGCCGCTACTGGACCACTGGCGAACCTGACCGCATTAGTAACAAGCTCGGACACCAACAACTCTGCCGTGTCAGCCGTGTCGATGCCGATTCCCCGGCAGGAATCCAGGAATTGCCGGATGTACCGGCGCGCCCAGAACGGGGAGGTCGGCAGCGTGGCGAGCGCAAATGTTCCGGCGCTAATTGCTCTCGGCTCGTCAGGCCGGCGTGCTGCCCAGGCCGAGCCTGGCGCCGGCGCGAGTAGCCGCGTGCTTGCTGTCATGATGACCACCCCCTTCCGACTCTGGCTGATGGCCTCACAACCACAGCGAATCACCGGTTTGTGGCTTTCGGTAGTTGACAGCTATCAACAGGGGTTAACATGGGGGTTGTTAACCCTGCGCCCACTAGGCAAGTCCCCTTGGAAGGTCGTCGGTTACCGCCCATGACCACGCCGCTGCAAGCTGCCCGCCGCGCTCGCGGCTGGTCGCAGGCTCGCGCGGTCTCGGGACTGATGTGGCTCGCTCGGCAGAAAGAGATACCGGTAGCGTCGGCTGCCAGCCTCAAGACCCAGCTATCCCGGTGGGAAAACGGGCACGTAACGCCGGATTATTATCAAGTGTTGCTGTGTGAGCTTTATGGGTCCACACCGGGCGAACTTGGGTTTGGCATTCAAGACTTGCCGGACTACTCATCGAAGGAGCCTAGCCCAGGCACTACACTTATCGCCAAGCGGGAATGGACCCGAGACGACCTGAGCAGCCTTTCGGCATCCTTCGACAACGCTATATCCAGATCCGTCCTCGCGGATATCGAATTGCTAGCCCACGAGTGGCTAGCAGCCGACATACCTCAGCTCATCGAGTTGAGCGCGGGCCGCCGGATCGGCGATTCTCTCGTTGAGACGACCGAGCACCGCGTGATTCAGCTACGCCGAGCCGACGATTACATGTCCGGGCGAACCTCGCACACGCTAGTGCATCAAGAGCTACAGGCCACGACCAAGCTACTCAATGAAGCTACTTTGACCGAGGATCAGACTAGTCGGCTGCTCACGGCAACCGGGGAGCTTGCGCAACTCGCCGCATGGGTCACTGCGGACGCTGGCCTCTACAAACAAGCTGCCAGTTACGCTGAAGGTGGCATTCTGGCAGCACACGCAGCAGGCAACGCACCCCTAGCCGGAAATATCATATCCACGCTGAGCTATCAGCTAGCGAATACCGGCAACCCCCGGCGAGCCGCCATTCTAGCACGTACCGCTTACGCAGGAGCGCGGCATACCTCCACAGCCACAGCAAAGGCGCTACTCCTAGAGCGCGTCGCATGGGCCGACGCGAAATCAGGCGACCTTGTTAGCTGCGAACGAGCACTAGGCCAGGTAGAGGAGAGCTTCGACCACACAAAGCCAGAGGATGACCCAGACTGGGTCTACTGGCTCAACCGGGAAGAAATAGACGTCATGGCTGGGCGCTGCTTTACTGAGTTGAAACAGCCCTCCAGAGCCGAGCCTTTGCTGCGCACTGCCACTTCAGGATACGATAATGCGCTGATCCGGGAGAACTCTCTATACCTAAGCTGGCTCGCGGAGGATTACATCCTTCTCAATGAGATCGACATTGCGGCCGAGGTCGCGACGCGAGTCCTGGAACTCGGAAGGCGGGCAAATTCCGCGCGAGCTGATGAACGGCTGCGTCATCTTGCCAGACTATTGCGATCTTATCAAGATGTTCAAGCCGCGGCAGACTTTCTTGGTCAGCACAAGGACCTAAACCGTCGAATACATTGAGACAGCGAAACGGCGAATGTTACTCCAGCAAACTTGCAAACACGTTATCTAGTTCATGCGAGGAACTGCTGTCTCTGACTTGAGCCGTACTGTAGCGCTCGTAATCGTCGTCGTCGTTATCAGGTGGCAGGTGACTAAGCTGATTTTCAAGTTCCGATATCGAATCATACAAATCAATGCCGAGGAGGGAACTGATCCCACGCAATTCAGCGACAGCGTTGTCGAGATCCTCATAATCAGTGCTCTGCGACATTTCATATACGAAATCATCTACATATCTGACATAGTCGTAACCCCAAGCGTCCATAGATTCTTCAGAATCCATTCCAAGAAACTCATCTATCTTTGATAGTAGTGAGAACTTCCATGCATCTTTATCTAGAAGATTAGTGCGCAAGATCTCCATTGCATGACTGGTTGAATACCGTTCAACAACCTCGGCGGTGTTGCGTATTCGAAGGAGGTCGAGAACTGCGTCAGCGGATGGTTCATTAATGGGTTGGAGAGCCTTGTTGATCAACTTGCCAAACGCTTGAATTGTAGACTGTTTCAAAGGCTCGCCAAACGTAAGGATTATCTCTACGAGCTCCTTCAGCTTAATACCGAGGTCTTGCCGCACGTACCTGTACCTGACCCGGACCTCCGATCCTGATAGCGCTAGGTCAATTGCCTTGCCGATCAGATCATGATGTTGATTAGCGACCCAAGATCGAATTCCCGCGAACCGTACTTCACCCTCATGATAGCTTTGCCTATGCGGCGGCCCTGCTGACACTGTGCGAGATCCGGGGAGTCGCGACATAGCTAGGTTGTAAACATTGATTATCTGTTCGTAGTACACGGGCTCGCTTAGTAGCCCGCTGAGCCAATCGGTATATTTATTTAGATACTCATGAGAGAAGTCTTGCAGTGACGGATTCCGAAACTTCACCCATCTTCTACTTTGAGCGCTCGCATCAATCGAAATGAATGAGTCCTCGAGTTCCCGAAGAGAGTCCAAGAAGGCTTCAGTCTGATTAAACCTCTGTGCCGAGTATGCGACTTGAAGATCATCTGTCGATATCGGCTGGGGCAGCAATGGCAAAGTGAGGAACAACCTCTGACTGTCTTGCGACGCTTCCCTCAATGCGTGAGACCACATATGGGTTGGATCGTCCAGAACCTTAAGAATTTCTTCAGCGAGAGACATCTGCGCTAATCCCCCCTCCTCCTCCGCTCGATATCGTTGAGCGCATCGGTAATGTGACGTGGGGTGTAATTAGGATGTCGAACAATGTCGCGATATAGACGGCGCCGCACAAGATCTTCGATGTCTTCCTTTGTAACATACTCAGAGAAAGCTAGATGCTGATAGAGGATCAATCCTTTTTGGAACTCTGAGTAATTAGACATTTCTATGACACATTTCAATATGTCTAGATCGCCTTTATCTAGTCGTTCGTATCTCTGTTGGGCGGCCCGCAGAATATATTCGCGTGTTGTCAGAATAAACCTATGAGCCTGGCTTCGATGTATGCGCCGGATAAATTCTACTATCCGATTGTCCTCGTTCTTTCCGAGCTTCTCGCGAATATCTGTTCGTCCGAGAAAATCATCATAAATAAAGACTTGCTTTCTGTCGGTATCATAGATACTGTCGCCTTCGCGTATGTCTTCGCTGATGACTACCAGCTCGAAGCCCTGGGCTAGGTATTCAAGACACAACATTTCTGCCAGCGTAGTCTTTCCGACGCCAGGTGGGCCGGAGATTATGCAGCTATGGTTATTCTTGAGAATATCTTGAGCTTTTCCGAATGCACTCGGCTGTACGAATGTTCTACTTTTACGTATCAGGTCTTCTCGATATGAATCACTACGATTATAGATTCCCGCATTCAAGATCCTTTGAAGTACGACCGTACTTGTAATCCATAGTTTATAATGCTTGCGAACCACAGCTTCATTGCTGTCGAGAAGTTGCTCTATTGCGGTCACGTCAAGAATGTCATCGGGATTCTGGCAGTATGGTTTTAGAATCTCGAAAAGCTCATCGATGTTGCCTACCGTCAGAGGTTTGGTAATCGCGAGTATGTATCGGCTTGGCTTCTGCTTCAGGCGATCTAGTTTAGCCTTTTCCTTTTCAACATTTGTTCTGATGCTCGACCAGGAACTGTGTGCCATATGTTTGCACTGGGCGATAACGGCACGTGGAGGCTTCCTGGACTCCCAACCGCGCAAGTCGATACCTCTGTCGCGGCCTGGGGCAAAGGACCTAAGACTGATGCCTTCTGCGCTCTGGAGCAGATCGCGCATTAGCAGTTCGAAGTCGTACGGCGAGAGATTGTCGAAATTGTACTCTCTCATCCGAAATCTCCGTATGCCACCAGGTTCGAGAAGGGCAAACTTAGTGTAATGCAGTGATGGCGGCGATGTGAGCAGAAGGCTGAACCGCTGTTGAGCTATCGGCGCATGAGGGATGATCGGCCCGATAGGCGCGGCCTAGATCAGACCTCCTTCAGAGCTTTCGAGTCGGCTACAGTCGCCTGGATGCTGGCATCTCTAGTCTTTGAAACGCCGATCCGGGAGAAGTCGCAGGTCAGAGGCTACTGCTAAAGAGCAGTAAGAAATTTATGGTTTTTCCGATGATCACCTGCTCAAGCGGCGCTCCTGAAGCTGCAGTGCGCGATCGAGCATGAGGCGGCCGTCCAAGCCGCGAGCACGATCGCCCATTGGAGGCCACGCTGCAGATCGATCTCTAGGAGTTTGAGGTGCGATCACGAACACAGCCTGGTGTCATGGCCACATCCCGTTTTCCGGGCTGAGGCGCTCCGCGGATGGGGTCCCGCTGCGGTGGACCGGGTCAGCTGGCCGTTCGCCCCCGAGGCACTGGCGGCCGGATGGGGATGCGGACTCGCAGCACCGTTTTGCCTGGCCGGGAGTCGATGGTGATCGTGCCACCGTGGCGCTCCACGACGATGCGCCGTGCGATGTCAAGGCCGAGACCGGTGCCCTTGCCCACGTCCTTGGTCGTGTAAAAGGCCTCGAACGCGCGGGCCGCCACCTGCGGCGGCATACCCGGGCCGGTGTCGCCGACCTCGATGACGACGTCGTTGCCCTCGGCCCGGGTCGACAGCCGGAGCGTGCCCGCGCCGGCCATCGCGTCGATGGCGTTGTCGATGAGGTTGGTCCACACCTGGTTCAGCTCGCCGGGGTATGCCTGGATCCGCGGGACGTCTGCGCTGTAGTCACGCACGACCGTGACACCGTCGCGGAGCTTGTACCCGAGCATCAGCAGGGTGCTCTCGAGGCCGTCCGTCACGTTAATGTGCTGCATCGACGCGCGGTCCATCTGCGAGTAGGACTTGATGGCGGCGACAAGCTCGAAGATGCGCCGGCTCGAATCCTTCAGCTCTGACAGCAGCGTGGCGGCGGACAGAGTGCTTGCTACCCACTCCAGGCCCGGTCCCAGGGCCGGTCCCTTGAGCACCAGCGCTACCCGCTCGCACCAGTCGACATCGACCCCCGCGGCGGCTAGCGGCGGGGCGATCATCCATTCACAGGCGACGCCGTGGCTGCTCAGCCACGACGCCAGGGCCTCCTCGCGGTCGGCCAGGGCCAGCGGGTCCTGGACCACCGCCTGAGGCTCGATCTCACGGCGTAGCGCGTCAAGAGCGGTGAACTGCCGGGCCGTGATCTCGCCCTGGGCGAGCCGGCCGAGGGACGAGAGCAGCGTCTGGCACGCGGCCTCGAGGGCGTCGACCGCCCGGGTGGCGGCAGCTGCCGGGTTGTTGATCTCGTGCGCGAGGCCGGCGGCGAGCGTGCCGAGGGTGATCAGGGACTCGCGCTGCCGTGCCGTCGACTCGATGGATCGCGCGGTGCGGTACAGCCCCTCGATGAGGTGCCTGCCGAGCGGGAACCAGGCGTTGAGCCGGTCACGCAGCACTTCGGCCGGCACCTGGAGCACCCGCCCGGCGGTCGCTCCCCGGCCGGTCGCCAGATAGACGCCGTGTTCGTCCCAGGCGCGGAACCCGCCGGCCCACCTGCCCGGCACGTCCATCTTCCCGACCACGGTGTCCTCGCGGCCGATGTGGCGCACGAGGTCGATGGCGCCATCGATGAGCACCCACCAGAAGTCCGCGTGCTCGCCCTCGCGGAACAGGTCGACTCCGGGCTCGATGCGAACCTCGGTACTGCCCTCGACCAGCTCCGCGAGCTGATCGTCGGTCAGGCCGTCGAAGAGGCTGAGAGCGCGAAGCTCGTCGGCGCGCATCAGATCGTGGCCACGTACTGGTGCACCTGGTAGATCGACATCGCGCCCTCACCGACCGCCGACGCGACCCGCTTCATGGAGTCGAGCCGGACATCGCCAGCGGCGAACACGCCAGGCACGCTGGTTTCGAGGGCGAAGGGCGCACGAGGCAGCGGCCAGCGCCCGGCATGGGCGGGACCCAGGAGGTCTTGCCCGGTAACGACGAACCCTTTGCCGTCCCGGGCGACGTCGGGGCCGAGCCACTCGGTGCGGGGCGAGGCGCCGATGAACACGAACAGCCAGCACGACGGCACCTCCTCCGCGCCGCCGGAGTCCCTGTCGGCGAGCGTGAGCTGTCTCGAGGTGGCCGTCGCCGCGGCCCGCCACCACCTCGCTGCGATACCGCACCTCGATGTTGGGCGCGGACGTGATCCTCTCGACAAGGTACTGGGACATCGTGCCCGCCAGCGTCGCCGCCCGGACCACCAGCACCACCCGCTTGGCGAAGCGGGCCAGGTTGAGCGCGGCCTGGCCCGCCGAGTTGGCCGCCCCGGCGATGTAGACGTCGTCGCCCTGGGTCTGGCTCGCGTCGCTGGCGTTCGCGCCGTAGTAGACGCCGCGGCCGGTGAGCTCGCCGAGCCCGGCCGCTTCCAGGCGCCGGTAGGACACCCCCGTCGCCGCGATGAGCGCCCGCGCCTCGATCTCTCCCGAACCGCCCAAGAGCACGGCGCGCACCGGCCCGCGGGCCTCAAAGCCGGCGACCTCGCGCGCCAGGACCATCTCGGCGCCGAAGCGAGAAACCTGAGCGATGGCGCGCTGGGCCAGGTCGGAGCCGGTCAGCCCCTTCGGGAACCCCAGGTAGTTCTCGATCGCCGCGCTCTGACCTGCCTGGCCCCCGGGCGCCTCACGCTCCACGATGACGGTGCTCAGGCCCTCCGACGCCGCGTACACCGCGGCGGCCAGACCGGCCGGGCCGCCGCCCACGATGCACACGTCATACAGCCGCTGCCGGGCGGTGGTGCGCAGCCCGAGCGCGCCCGCAAGCTCGAGTGTCGACGGCGAGCGAAGCGTGTCACCGTCGGGGACGAGCACCAGCGGCAGGTCGGCCGGCGTCGCATGGGCGAGGTCACGCAACCGCTGGGCCTCGGCGTCGCGCTCGACGTCGTACCACCGGTACGGCACGTAGTTGCGGGCCAGGAACATCTTGATGTCATGACTGCGGTCGGACCACCGGTGCCCGACCACCCGCACGTCGGAGGTGTGGTCCGGGTTCGCCTGCCGCCAGTCGCCGAGCAGGTCGTCGATGACCGGGAACAGCCGCTCATCCGGAGGGTCCCACGGCTTGAGCAGGTAGTAGTCCAGGCCGATCTCGTTGATCGCCGTGATGGCCACGTCCGTGTCGGCGTACGCCGTAAGCAGCAGGTATTTCGCCCCCGGCGCGTGGGTACGCGCCTGCTCGAGCATCTCGATGCCCGTCATCTGCGGCATCCGCTGGTCGGCGACGATCAACGCCACCGGCTGGTCGCGCAGCGCCAGCTTGGCCAGCACCTCCAGCGCCTCGGGCCCCGACGTCGCGCGCACGATGCGGTAGTCGGTGGCGTAGCGGCCGCGCAGGTCGCGGGTGATCGCGGCAGAAACGTCTGGATCGTCGTCGACCGCCAGGATGGTCGGTTTGCTCATCAGATCAGCCTCACTGGCGGCGTCGCCGCCCGCCCGGAACAAAAGGCCGCCGGGACGGAAGAACCGCCAAGAAACTATACCTGCGCGGTCCACGACCTAAGGCAGACCGCCAACGCTGCGGCGCCGGGCCGACGGCGCCTCTGGAACGCCGCTAGCGGCAAAGAGAGCCTGGTACGAAGGAAGCAACACCAGTAGGACGTTCAGCCTTCGTGGGCCGCAAGCTAGCAAGGCCCTCGTCATGGACGTCATCGCACGTCAAGCGCCGATCGAGAGTGCAGTAGAAGAATCGTGGTTTTGCCGATGATCGCCTGCTACAGCGCTTCGCGGGACAGCAGCCCGGCCGGAACCGGCGCGGCCGCCGGCACCGGCTCGCCCGGCACCGCGGTCGAGGCGAGCGGCTCGCAAGGGCCCTGGGGGCGGTAGGGGTGGTCAAGACGGTCCAGGCTGCCGCACAGCCGGACCAGGTCCTCCAGCGCGCCCAGATCGACGTTCCCGTCCACGAACGTGGCCATCCACGCGTCGCAGGTCATCGCCTGGGCCGCATCCCCGGTCAGCCAGGCGCCGCCGTCGCTGCCGCCCGCCGACGCGCCCGCCCGGTACGCGGCCCACTGCGCCTGTACCACGGTCACCCAATGCTCCTGCAGCACCGAGTCGCCGTCCATGGCGCGCAGCTCCGCCAGCGACACGTGCACCACCGCCTTGACCGGCTGCCCGGCCCGCTCCGGCAGCAGATCCGCCGCGATCAGCCGGCGCATCGCTTGCTGCAGCGCGTCGTGGTAGCGCTGCTCATGGGTGCGGGAGTCCTCGCTGTCCGCCGGGGCGGACAGGGCATCCAGGACGGCGGTGACGACCGCGGCGCACTCCGGGGTCAGGTCGCCGGCCAGCACGCCGGCGCCCTGGAAGGTGGTCAGCAGGGTGACGGACCGGTCCTCGAACCCGTCACCGGGGTCGTCGTCGGGCGGGGCGGACCGGGCGTGAATCTCGGCGGCCAGCTCGGCCAGGTCCCGCAGGTCTCCCCCGGCCCGGGCGGCGGTGATCAGGATCTCATCGGCGGCAGCCCGGCAGTCCTCCGGCAACCTATCGGTCCATCCACAGATGGTGCGGACCATTGATTCGGTCAGCACGTAGCCCTCGGCCAGCGCGGCGGTCACTTGGGGGTGCGCCGCCGCGCGGCGGGCCTAGGCCCGGTGCGCGCGGGCGGCGTGCTCAGTGATCCGGGTCCGGTGGATCAGCCAGGAGGTCGGGCTGTAGTCCGCGTCCTCGGCGTAGCCGCGGGCGGAGGTGAACGCGCCCAGGATCTGAGCCCGCGCGGCGGCGCTCATGGCGTCAGCTTGTTCCAGGGCCAGCAGGCAGGACGCCTGCGCCGCGGCGGCCATGGCGGTGGGGTCGGCGGCGGCCAGGTACCCGTACCCGGACCGGATCATCTCGAGTGCCTCACGGGCGCTGGAGGGATTGGCGCAGCTGCTCATCAGGGGCTGTCACCTCCCTCCCGGGCTCACGGCTGGTGTCCTGAAGGCTAGAAGGCCGGACCGTTCGGCAGAAAAGAACTTTTGATCTTTGTTCGAGTTTACTATCCCATACTGACATTTTCGGTGAAGGACACGGACCATGGATGACGATTCTCTGTGGGTGGCATTTTTGTTTAATGGAATCGAGCCTGGATCGAGGCGGGCAGGGGTGCTGGCCATCGCGGTGGCGGCCAACGGCTGATTGGGCCGGTGGAATGTCGGTCCCCGGAGGTACCGTGAGCGGGTGCTTGACTCGTTCCATCCTGCGGTGCGCACCTGGTTCGAACGCCGGTTCCCGGGCGGCCCGACCGAGCCGCAGGCGGCCGGATGGCGGGAGGTGGCGGCGGGCGGGCACACGCTGATCGCGGCGCCCACCGGCTCGGGTAAGACGCTGGCGGCGTTCCTGGTCTGCATCGACCGGCTGTACCAGGGGGGAACGGGGGGACGGGCAGTCCTTCCCGAGGGGGGTCTGGGGGGATGGGTCCCCCCAGTAAGAGAGGCGGGGGGGTCACCGGGGGGGTCGTCCGCCCGGGGGCCAACAGTGGTGTACGTGTCGCCGCTGAAGGCGCTGGCCACGGACATCCAGCAGAACCTCGAGGCGCCGCTGCGCGAGATCGCGGCAGTGGCCGGTGAGCTCGGGCTGGCCGCGCCGGCCGTCCGGGTGGCGGTCAGGACCGGGGACACGGCCGCGGCGGAGCGGACGGCCATGCTGAAGCACCCGCCGGACATCCTGATCACCACGCCGGAGTCGCTGTTCCTGCTGGTCACGGCGGAGCGGAGCCGGGCCATGCTGCGCACCACCCGGACCGTGATCGTGGATGAGATCCACGCCGTGGCGGCGAACAAGCGCGGCTCGCACCTGGCCCTGACCCTGGAGCGGCTGGCTCACGTGGCGGAGGAGCCGCTGCAGCGGGTGGGCCTGTCCGCCACGGTCCGGCCGATCGAGACGATCGCCCGGCTGCTGGTCGGCTCGGGCCAGGACCGGGACAACCCGGACGGGTCGCCGCGCTGCGCGATCGTGGATTCCGGGCACCGCAGGCAGCTGGACCTGGCCCTGGAGATTCCCGACGACGAGCTCGGCGCGGTGCCCACCGGCGAGCAGATGGCGCAGATCCTGGACCGGATCGCGGAGCACGTGAGCGGGCACCGGACCACGCTGGTGTTCGTCAACACCAGGAGCATGGCCGAACGGGTCGCCCACCAGCTCGGCGAACGCCTGGGCGAGGAGCTAGGCGCCTACGTGGCCGCGCATCACGGGTCGCTGTCCAAAGGGCGACGGCAGCGGGTCGAGGCCCGGCTGCGGGCCGGGGACCTGCGGGCCCTGGTGGCCACGGCCTCGCTGGAACTCGGCATCGACATCGGCCCGGTGGAGCTGGTCTGCCAGATCGGCTCGCCGCGCAGTATCGCCACCTTCCTGCAGCGGGTGGGCCGGTCCAATCACACGCGCTCCGGCACTCCGTCGGGGCGGCTGTACCCGACCACCCGGGACGAGCTGGTGGAGTGCGCCGCGCTCATGCGCGGGGTGCGGCGGGGCCGGCTGGACGCCATCATCGTTCCGCAGCGGCCGCTGGACATCCTGGCCCAGCAGATGGTGGCCGAGTCGGCCGCCGAGCAGTGGCCGGAGGGCGAGCTGCTCGGCCTGGCCCGGCAGGCGGCGCCGTTCCGTGACCTGTCCCGCGAGGACTTCGAGGACGTGACCGAGCTGCTGGCGGAGGGGATCCGCACCGGCCGCGGCCGGCGGGCCTACTACCTGCACCGGGACCAGGTGAACGGGACGGTCAAGGGCCGCCGCGGGGCCCGGCTGGCCGCGCTGACCTCGGGCGGGGCCATCCCCGAGCTGGGCGACTTCCGGGTCATCGCCGAGCCTGACGAAGCGCAGGTCGGCACGGTGCACGAGGAATGGGCGACCGAGAGCAGGCCGGGTGACGTGTTCCTGCTCGGTACCCACTCCTGGCGGATCCTGCGGGTGGAACCGGGGACCGTCCGGGTGATGGACGCGCACGGGGCGCCGCCGTCGGTGCCGTTCTGGCAGGGCGAGGCGCCCGGCCGGACCAGGGAGCTTTCCGAGGAGGTCTCGGCGCTGCGCCAGGCGGTGGCCGAGCAGGAGCCGGCGCAGGCCCGGGCCTGGCTGCAGGCCGAGTGCGGGATCGGCCAGGCCGCGGCGGACGTCATCATCGCCTACCTGCGGGCCGGGCTGGCCGCGCTGGGGGCGCTGCCCACCATGAACGCGATCATCCTGGAGCGGTTCTTCGACGAGGCTGGCGGGATGCAGCTGGTGGGGCACGCGCCGTTCGGGACGCGGGTGAACCGGGCGTTCGGGCTGGCCCTGCGTAAGCGGTTCTGCGTGACGTTCGACTTCGAGCTGCAGGCGGCAGCCAGCGACAACGCGATCTTGCTGTCGCTGGGGCCGCAGCACAGCTTCCCCCTGGACCGGGTGCCTCATTTCCTGGCCTCGCCCACCGTGGAGCAGGTGGTACGCCAGGCGGTGCTGACCTCGCCGCTGTTCGCGGCCCGCTGGCGGTGGAACCTGAACACCTCGCTGACCGTGCTGCGGAGGCGGGGCGGCCGGAAGAACCCGCCCGCGATCCAGCGGATGGAGGCCGATGACCTGATGGCGGCGGTGTTCCCGACGCTCGCCGCCTGCCAGGAGAACGTGGCGCCCGGCCCGATCGAGATTCCGGACCATCCGCTGGTGCGGCAGACGCTGGAGGACTGCCTGCACGAGGCGATGGACATCGACGGGCTGCGGGAGCTGGTGGCCGGGATCGAAGCGGGGCGGATCACGGTGATCACGAGGGACACCACGGAGCCTTCGGTGCTGGCTCACGAGATCCTGAACGGGATGCCGTACACGTACCTGGACGACGAGACCGAGGCCGCGAACCGGCGCAGCAGGCAGGTGAAGATCCCGCGCGGCCTGCCGGTGGAGGCGCGGGACCTGGCCCGGCTGGACCCGCTGGCGATCGAACGAGTCCGGGAGCAGGTACGGCCGCAGCCGCGGGACGCCGACGAGCTGCACGACCTGCTGATGACGCTGTTCGTGATGCGGCCAGCGCAGGAGTGGGAGGCCTGGTTCGGGGAGCTGACCGCGGCCGGGCGGGCGGCGGAGATCTGCGGGCCGGACGGGGTTCTGTGGTGTGCTGCCGAACGGCGCCCGGTGCTCGCCCCGCTGTTCCCCGGTGCGGCCGGGGGCCGGCCGGTTCCCGGGTTGAAGCCGATGGAGCCGGAAGCGGTGGCGGCCGAGCTGCTGCGCGGGCACCTGGATGTGCGGGGGCCGTCCACCGCGGCGGAGCTAGCCGAGGCCACCGGGCTGGAGGTGTCAGCGGCCGCGCTGGCACTGATCGGGCTGGCACTGATCAGGCTGGAAACCGAGGGCTTCGCGCTGCGCGGGCACTTCACCGACCCGGATCGGGTCGAGGACGAGTTCTGTGCCCGGCGGGTGCTGACCAGGATCCACGCCTATACCAGGGAGCGGAAGCGGCGCGACGTCGAGCCGGTGACGGCCCAGGACTTCATGCGGTTCCTGCTGCGCTGGCAGCACGTCACTCCGGACACCAGGCGCGAGGGCAGCCGCGGCGTGCTCGCGGTGGTCGAGCAGTTGCAGGGCTTCGAGCTGGCCGCCGGGGCCTGGGAGAAGGCCATCCTCCCGGCCCGGGTGACCGGGTACCGCAAGGAATGGCTGGACGAGGTGTGCCTGGACGGCGGGGTGGCCTGGGGGCGGCTGTCGGTACGGTCCGAGACGGAGGAGCTGCCCAGCCGTGGCCTGACGCCGTCCCGGGCGACCCCGATCACGCTGATGATCCGGGACGACCTGCCCTGGCTGCTGGCGGCGGCGCGGGGTGCTGCGCGTCCGACGCCGCCGGGGCCGGGGCGGACCCGGGAGGTGATCGACGCGCTGACCGAGCGCGGCGCGCTGTTCCAGACCGATCTGGCCGCCAGGACCGGGCGGCTGCCGGGCGAGATCGAGGACGCGCTGTGGGACGGCGTGGCCCGGGGGCTGCTCACCGCGGACGGCTTCCGGGCGGTCCGGTCGCTGTTCGCGCAGCGGGCCCTGGCCCAGAGCGCGCTGGGGCGGCACCGGCTGCGCCGGGGCGGCCAGCTGGCCTCCCGGACGGCGGGCCGGTGGTCGCTGCTGCCCGAGCCGCTGGCCGATTGCGACCCGGACGAGCTGGCCGAGGCGGTGGCCGAGCAGCTCGTGGTGCGGTGGGGCGTGGTGTTCCGGGACCTGCTGGTCCGGGAGAACATCGCGGTGCCGTGGCGCGAGGTGCTCTGGGCGTTCCGCCGGATGGAAGCCCGCGGGACGGTAGCCGGCGGGCGGTTCGTCAACGGCTTCAGCGGCGAGCAGTACGCGCATCCGGACGCGGTGGCCGTGCTGCGCGAGATCAGGAAGCGGCCGCGGGACGGCGAGACCGTGCGGCTGTCGGCCGCGGACCCGCTGAACCTGGCCGGCGTCGTGCTGCCCGGACCGCGGATCCCCGCGGTGGCGACCAACTCGGTCAGCTACACAGACGGCGCGCTGACGATGGCCGCCGTCCCGGCCTGACCGGCCTTAGGCCAGCTCGGCGGCCGCGGCGGCCACCTCGAGGAGCAGCTCGACGTCGACCTCCTCGCCGCCGACGCTGCCGGTGTCCCAGGCCTCGCTGACCAGCAGCGTATGCAGGGTAGGCCCGGGAATCCGGGCCAGGTGGGCGCGCAGCGTGAAGTCGTCAGGCAGGCCGGCCAGGCGGCGTTCCAGCCGGCTCCGGACCTGACCCAGGCGCTCCATGAACGCCTTCAGGTCCGCTTCCTCGTCGTATGCGCCCTGCTCGCCCTCGGCGATCCCGAGCGCGATCTGGTCCTTGATCGCCCGCACGTTCCCCGCGGCGTCGGTCGTGACCATCTGCCGCCAGGCCCGGCTCTTGTGCCGGTACTGCAGCATCGCCATCACCGCCTCGTGGCGGAGGAAGTCGGCGTCCCGCAGGGCGTTCCCGCGCCAGGACGTGCATAGGCACCGTGCCAGCGAGATGACCGAGGCCAGCCCGCTGTTGAGCCCGCGCCCGGGCCAGAAGTGGATCGCATTGGCGGCATCACCGAGCAGGCACCCGAACGTCCCCGGGGCCGTCGCCGCCCGCGGATACAGCTGGGCGGTGAAGCGCGGCCGCTGCACCATGTCCAGCCGGAAGCCGGTTACCGCGGTCAGGTTCTCCGGCGGAATGCCGAACAGCTGCAGTCCTTCCTGCACCCGCCGCCAAAGGGCCGATCCCCGCACCAGGGCAGGCAGGAAAAGGGCCTGATGCGCGGAACAATAGAACTCGCGGTCGGCCCTCAGCTCCAGCAGGCAGGGCGAGGCCTGGATGCACTCGGTGAACACCCGCTTGACCGGGTCAATGCCGACGGCTTCGCTGGTCTCCTGATCGGTCAGCCGCATATTAAGGAAGCCCTCGCCGCGCAGGGAATTCAGCAGGAAGCGATTCTGGGCCACGGTCAGCAAGACGGCCATCGGGTCCGGGAGCTCGGACTTTACCCGCAGGCCGAGCACCATGTCCTGCACCTGCTGGCCGTCAATTGAGTACATTGACGCATCGCAGGCGCCGAACTTGCCGGCGAAATAGTCCAGCGTGCGCGAGCGGCCGCCTTCGCAGATCGCCAGTACGTGCTGTCCCGCGAGGTCGCCCGCGGCCGGGTCGAAGCGTTCCGGAATGAGCTCGATATGATCCGGTCTTTCGTTGGCGAGGGCGAGCAGCTGATCTTCGATATAGGCGATCCGGATGTTGCGCGGGCCGAGATCCTGGACCGAATCAGGGCCCTTGGGCCACATCTCGGTGTAGTTGCCCGGCGTGAACAGGCGCTGCTGGACCTCGGGCGGTAGCTTGGTGTACTGGCGGCTCTGGATGGTGACCACCTGCATGCGCCGCACATTGCCCTGTTCCGGCGTCTTCCATACGACCCGGCCGTTTTCTTGCCGCCAGCGGCCGTCATAGACCTTGATCGCCACGCGCGACCCCATCAGATGGTCCAGGAGCAAGGCCAGGCTCAGGCCCACCGGGCCGCCTCCGGTCACCGTGACGCGCAAGATGGCGGCCGGGCGCACGACCTGGTTGCCCGGGGTGGGGGTGGCCAGGATGGTGGCGGGCGCGCCGGAGGTCTCGAAGCGGAACGCCTCATCGCCGATCACGATCTCGTCGCCGGACTGGAGCTGATGGGCGGTGACCAGTGCGCCATTGACCCAGGTGCCATTGGCGCTGCCGAGGTCGCGGAGGACATAGCCGCCTGCCTCGGGCCGCAGCTCGGCATGGACACGCGAGGCCACCGTGCTGGCGAGGCGCACCGCGTTCTCGGCGCTCCGGCCGAACGTCATCGGCTGAGTACCGACGGTGAACCGCTGTCCGGCCTGGGCACCGCTAAGGCCGACAACTTCGGCTTCCATGGCAATCCCCCACATCTGGACCAGCGCCGTCTGCCACACCGTAACCGGTCGGCAGAGCGGCTGAAAAGGACCATCCGGCGCTATCGCCGGAAACGGTCGGGTCAGTTCAGGGCGATGGCGATGATGGCCAGGGTGCACAGGCCCAGCCCGGCCCGCTGGGCGGGACTGAACCGCTCGTGCAGGATCAGCCGGGCCAGCATGACGGTGAAGCCCGGGTACAGGGAGACCAGCACGGCCGCGACGGCCAGCATGCTGAAGTGCGTCGCGTAGAAGTAGGCCAGCGTGGCGGCCATGCCGCTGGCGCCGGCCAGCACGGGCAGGCCGGCGGAGCGCAGCGGGATCCGCAGCGGCTCGCGGGACCTGACCGCCACGGCCAGCGTGAGCAGCAGCGTGCCGGTCTGCTCGCACGCGACCGGCCACAGGCCGGCGTTCCGGCCGGCCTGCGCCAGGCCGACGAACAGGATGCCGAAGGCCAGCCCGGCGGCTAGGCCGTCCAGCAGGCCCGCGCCGAGCTTGCCGCGCACCGAGCCGCTGGCCGCGACGAGCACGATGGCCGGCAGCGAGACCAGGACGCCCGCCACGGCCAGGATGCTCGGGCGCTCGCCCAGCGCAACCCCGGCCGCGACCGGGACCACCGCCGCGCCCACCGCCGACAGCGGCCCGACCACGCTCATCTGCCCGCGGGCCAGCCCCCGGTAGAGGACCAGGGTGCCGGCCCCGCCGGCCAGGCCGCTGGCCAGCCCCCAGGCCACCGCCCGGACGCTCGGCCCGGGCCCGCCGACCAGGATCAGCGTGGCCCAGGCCAGAGCGGTGGCCACGGCCGAGCCGATGACCGTGACCTGAAGAAACCCGAAGCGCCGCGAGGCGAGGCCGCCCCCGAAGTCGGAACTGCCGTACAACAGGGCCGCGACCAGGCCGAGCATGATTCCCATGACCATCCTCCTTAGGTATAGCTCGACCCTGACAGAAATCGGTCCTGATGATAAGGTCCGCTTTAATGACTGAAATGAGGTCCAATTCTGAGCTGCTGGTGGTGCTGCGGCCCGACTCGCGGGTTTCGCTGCACCGGCAGGTCGAGACCTCGATCCGGGAGGCGATCCGCACCGGACGGCTGGTCCGCGGAGCTTCGCTGCCGCCCTCGCGGGTGCTGGCCGCCGACCTCGGCGTCTCCCGCGGCGTGGTCGTCGAGGCGTACCAGCAGCTAACGGCAGAGGGGTACCTGACCAGCCGTACGGGCGGCTACACGCAGGTGGCGGCGGGACTGACTCTGGCGGCCGCCTCGCTGCGACCGGCAGGCGAGCCCAAGCCGGAGATAGACCTCAGCTACGGCCGGGCTGACGTGTCCAGCTTTCCCCGGGCAGCGTGGCTGCGGGCCATCCGCAGCGCGCTGGCCGACGCGCCGAACGAGGTGTTCGGCTACCTGACCGGGCGCGGCGTGCCGCAGCTGCGCATCGCGCTGGCCGGCTACCTGAACCGGGTCCGCGGCACCGTGGCCGAGCCTGATCACATGGTGATCTGCACCGGCTACGCGCAGGGCGTGACGCTGCTTATCGGGGTGCTCGCCGCCGCGGGCGCGAAGCGCCTGGCGCTGGAGGACCCGTCCTCTAATGACGATGCGCTACCGGCAGCCCGCGCGGCCGGCCTGGAGGTGACCGGGGTCCCGGTCGACGGCAACGGAATCCGGGTCGACCTGCTGCGGGACAGCGGCGCCGATGCCGTCATCCTGACGCCCTCGCACCAGTGGCCCACCGGCTCGGTCCTGTCGGCCCGGAACCGGGCCGACCTGATCCGGTGGGCCACCGAGCGCGGGGCGGTCATCATCGAGGACGACTACGACGCCGAGTACCGCTACGACCGGACCCCAGTGGGCGCCCTGCAGGGCCTGGCGCCTAGCCGCGTCGTCTACGCCGGATCGGCGAGCAAGACACTCGCGCCGGGGCTGCGGCTCGGGTGGTTCGTGCTGCCCGGGCACCTGACCGAGCCGATGGCCGCGGCCAAGATCGCGGCCGACCGCGGCTCGCCCGCCCTGGAGCAGGTGGCGCTGGCCGACTTCATCAGCCGCGGGGAGTTCGACCGGCACCTGCGGCGGATGCGCCCGGTCTACCGGCGGCGGCGGGACGCGCTGCTGGCCGCGCTGGCCCGGCACCTGCCCTGGCTCGAGCCGACCGGCGTCTCGGCCGGGCTGCACCTGGTCACCTGGCTGCCGCCGGAACTGGACGAGGCCACGGTGGTCGGCGCGGCGCGGCGGGCCGGAGTGGCCCTGGACGCGGTGGGACCGTACCGGATCACGAATCCAGGTCCGGGCGGCCTGATTTTCGGGTACGCGACGGTAAATGAACGGGCCATCGCCGAGGGCGTGGCCCGGCTGGCTCAGGTCATCGGCGAGCTGTGACGTGGCCGGGGCAGTGCCGTCTGGGGCAGGGCCGTCAGGGGATCCCGCCGGCGTGGTGGTGGAACAGGTGGTGCGGCTGCGGCGCGTGGGCAGGCGGCGCCTTCGGGGGCACGACCCGGGTCGCGAGCAGGCCGGCCAGGGCGAACCCGGCGGTGATGAACATCGCCACGGTGGTCCGGTGATTGATCGAGCCCTGGATGGCGACCAGTGCCGCGGACACGATCGCGACGCCGAGCGCCGCGCCGCATTGCCTGGTAGCGGTCAGCAGCGCGCTGGCCGTGCCTTCGGAGCGGGCGGCGACGGGCCCGGCGGTTCCGGCCAGGGTGGAAGATACCTGGCTGAGCCGCGCGGCGACGCCCAGCACGAACTGGGCCGCCAGCAACCCGGCCAGCGCGCCGGTCAGCACCGACACGGCGGCTCCGGCCAGGGCCAGCAGGGCCACGGACAGGGCGATGGCCAGCGAGCGCCGCGGACCGAGGGCAGGCACGAGCCGCCGGCCGGACCGGACAGCGCGAACGCCCCGGCCGCCTGCGGGATGAAGCACAGTCCGGTGAGCACCGGGCTGAGTCCCCGCCCCTCCTGCAGGTACAGCGCGACCAGCAGGACCTGGGCGGCGCTGAAGGCACCGACCGCGATCAGGGTGAGGTTGGCCCCGGCGATGCCGCGGTCTTTGAGCAGGGCCAGGTCCAGGAGCGGAGCCTGGGCCTTCCGCTCCCGGACGATGAACGCGGCCAGCAGCAGGATCGCCACCGCGGCCAGCAGCATCGGCTGGGTGACCTGCAGCGTATCTCCGGCCCGCGCGATGGCCAGCACGAGGAGAGCGACCCCGGCGGTCACGCTGATGGCACCGGGAACGTCCAGTTTCTTACCGCTCCCGGGCGGATCCGGCGGCAGCAGCCGCAGCGAGGCGGCCAGCAGCCCGATGCCGATGGGGACGTTGACGAAGAAGACCAGGCGCCATGTGGCCTCGACCAGCAGGCCGCCTAGCACCGCGCCGGAGGCGAAGCCCGCCGACACGATCGCCCCGTAGGTGCCCAGCGCGCGGCTGCGTTCCTTGTCGTCCGGATAGCTGGTCACGAGCAGGGACAGGCCCGCGGGAGCGAGCATGGCCGCCCCGATCCCCTGCACGACCCGGGAGGTGATCAGCAGGCCTGGCTCGACGGCCAGGCCGCCGGAGATGCTGGCCGCGACGAACACCACCAGGCCGATCCGGTACAGCCGGGCTCGCCCGTAGACGTCGGCGAGCCGGCCGCCCAGCAGCAGGAACCCGCCGAAGGCCACCGCATAGGCGCTGATCAGCCACTGCAGCGTTGTAGCGGGGACATGCAGGCCGGCCTGGATCGAGGCCAGGGCGACGTTGACGATCGTGAAGTCCAGCACGACCATGAACTGCGCCATGGACAGGGATAGCAGCAGGGCGAACCCGGGCCGGGGCGCGTCGGCCGGGTCTTCGCTCATCTTCCTACCATGCCCGTCGCGCGGGCCGGGCGTACCGGCAGGCGTGGGAGTTATCCGCGGATCCCGGGCAGGCATGCGGCTACGTCTCGCCGCGCTCGCGGAGCAGGGCGCGGAACTCCTCGACGGCCTCGTCCTGGTCCGGGCCGAGGTCGTCGACGACGACCATCTCGGTGCCGGTCCAGTACGCGCCGGCGTACTGGTCGCGGCCGGCCGGGAGCACGAGCAGCGAGTCGTGCGCGATCTTGATGTGGTCGCGCACATCCTCCCAGGCGACACCGGGCGGTACCAGGCCGATCGCGGGCGCGTCGCTGTCGTCGATATCCAGATCCTCGAGCACGGACCACCTCCTTGGTGCTTGCCAGCCTAGAAGCGGCAGGGGGCAAGCACCACGGACCGTTCGGCCTCAATAAAAACAGGGGTACGGCGGGTCAGGGTTTCAGCCTTCGCTGCCGGCGATGGTGTTGAGGGCCTCGAGGCGGCTGCCGCGCTCGCCGCGGGTGAGCCAGCGGTAGCCGATGTAGCCGATGATCGCGATGACGAAGGACATGACCAGGCTGATCGTGCCGAGCGCGTTCAGGGCCGGGCCGCCGTTGCCGCCGTGCTGGGTGGAGTAGATGATCACCGACATCGGGGTGTTGCTCGCGTTGGAGGACAGCAGGTCGACGATGACGAAGTTGTCGATCACGCCGGAGAAGACCAGCACCGCGCTGGCGAAGATGGCCGGACCCAGCAGGGGCAGCATGACCCGGCGCATGGCCTGCATGCGGTTGGCGCCCAGGTCGGCGGCGGCCTCCTCGTACTGGCGGCCGAGGGTGACCAGCCGGGCCTGGACGATGATCGCGGGCCAGCTCACGTTCCAGGTGACCAGGCCGAGGACCTCGGCCCACGTGCCGAGGTGCACGCTGGTGAACAGCACGGTGAACACGAAGAACATGGCCACGCCGAAGATCAGCTCGGGGATGACGAAGGACAGGATCATCACGAAGTTGAACGTCGCCGGGACCGGGCCCTTCCAGCGGTTGATGCCGAGCGCGAACGCCACCCCGAGCGGGACCGCGATGATCGTGGTCAGCACGGACAGCCGGACGGTCTGGATGACCGCGGCGTGCAGCGCCGGGTCGTGCAGGACCGAGTTGACCGGGTCCTTGTAATACCAGCGCATGGAGAAGCCCTGCCAGGTGGCCTGCGACTTGCCCTTGTTGAACGAGAACAGCACCGCGATGGCGATCGGCACCAGCGACCAGATCAGGTAGAGCCAGGTGAAGCCCTCCAGGAACCAGGGGTGGCCCCACGGGTTACGGCGGAAGATCCGGCGGCGCGGCTTGGCGGCGGCGACGGGCTGAACGGTCGGCCCGGGGGGCTGAGCCGTGGTCGGGGCGGTCATGACGCCACCTGCGAGGAGCGGTTGGTCGCGATGACGTAGTAGATCATCGGGATGAGCAGGACCAGCAGGAGCAGCATCGAGAGCACCGCGCCCTGGCCCTCCAGGCCGGGCGTGCCGAGCTGGCCCTGGATCAGGTTGCCGATCATCGAGGTGGAGGCCGCGCCGGACATCAACTGGTTGGTGAAGTAGTCGCCGAGCATAGGCAGCACGGTGATCAGCAGGGCGGTGAGGATCGGCTGCCGGGACATCGGCAGCGTGATCCGGACGAAGGTCCGGATCCGGCCCAGGCCCAGGTCGCGGCCGGCCTTGATCAGGGCGGGATCGATCCGGTCCAGGCCGGCGTACAGGACCAGGATCATGTACGGGATGTAGCCGTAGACCAGGCCGAGGATCACCGTGGCGGGCTTGCCGCCCAGCCAGTTGACCGGGGAGATGCCGAACCAGCCCAGCGCCTTGTTCACGTACCCGTTGACCTGCAGCAGGTCGACCCAGGCCAGCATGCGCATCATGTAGCTGATCCAGAACGGGGCGACGAGCAGGACCAGGAACACCCCCTTGCGGCGGCCGGCGAAGCGGGCCACGAAGTACGCGGCCGGATAGCCGATGAGCAGGCAGAGCAGGCTCGCGACGGCGACGTAGACGATGGTCCGCAGCACGATCGGGCCGGCGAAGGACGCGCTGCCGAACAGGTCGTGCCAGACGTTGATGAGGTTCTCCGAGCTCCACGCGAACGGGTTCCAGACCGCGACCGGCGACTCGTACAGCTCGTTCAGCTTGCCCATCGCGATCGCGAGCACCGCGTAGAACGGCACGATGAACAGCAGCACCAGCCAGATGATCCCGGGCGCGGCCAGGGCGATCCAGAACGCGTTCTTCTTCTGGCGTCTCATGTGCGGTCCCTTTGCTAGATGCCGTTGCTGACGACGAGCCAGGCCTGCTGCCAGAGGGCGTCCACGTCGACGGCAAGCTGGAGTTGGGCCACGCCGCGGCGGAAGTAGGACGACAGCACGATCGTGGACAGCAGCGACGGCGGCAGGATCTGCTCCTTGACCAGGACCTGCGGCGTCACGCCGGTCAGCGGCTGCATGTAGCCGTTGAAGCTGATGTTCTCGATGACGTTCGGCAGGTCGAGGAAGTAGTTGAGGAACTCGTGGGCGAGCACCGGGTTGGTCGCCGAGCGGAGCACGACGTTAGTGTCGTTGGCCACCGGTCCCCGGCCGTCGGGCGGGAACCAGTAGCCGACCACGTCGACATTCACGCCCTTGGGCATGTAGGACGCGGCGGCGGCCATGTCCCCGGACCAGGCGTGGTGGATCCATGTGTCGCCGGTGGGGACCTCGGTGTAGTCGTTGTTGTCGATGCGGACGTTGACCAGGCTGGACAGGTCCTCGAGGGACTTGCGCGCCAGGTTGATCTGGCGGTAGTCGGTGGTGTTGAGGTCGAAGATGCCGTTCTTCATCAAGCCGAGGCTGATGCTCTCCCGGTAGTCGTCCAGGATGGCGACCCGGCCCTTGTACTTCGACTGCCACGGCATGGCCCAGGGGTTGGCCATCGCGTACGGGTTCTCGTGCACGAGGTCCTTGCGCCAGGAGATCCCGGTCGTGTAGATCGTGTACGGCACGGTGTACTGCCAGCCCTGGTCGTAGAACGGGTTGGTGAAGTCGGGCCAGGCCTGGGTGATGTTCGGGATGTAGGAGTGGTTCAGGGGCTGAACCAGCTTGCCCTCGATCAGCTGGCCGAGCACGTCGACGGTGGCGCCCATCAGCACGTCGAACTGCAGACCGCTGCGCAGCTTGGACATCGCCTCGTCCATGGTGTTGAACGTGGTGACCTGTACCTTGCACTTGTACTTCTTGGCGAAGTTGTCGACGCACTGCTGGTTGACGTAGGCCACCCAGTTGTAGACCTGCAGGGTGGCGCCGGTTTCCGGGGCCAGGCCGGTTTTGATTGCTTCGTTGCCGGTGAAGACGGGCCACTTGACCGGGTTGTCCGGGCGCGGCAGCGGGACCGTGCCGGTGCCGGCCAGGGCGGAGGCGCACGCGTCGAGCAGCGGGAGGGAGCCGAGCGCCAGGGCGGCACCCGCGCTGCGGCCGAGGAAGGACCGACGGGTCAGCTTGCGCGGGGCGCCGTGGCCCTGCCAGCCTTCTCTCGGATGCGCCATGGTGATCAGCCTCCTGTGACGGCCCGGGCGAAGACGCCGAAGTTATCCACCAGCCGGTCGATGTCCCCGTCGTCGTGCTGGACCGAGATCAGCCACTGCTCGATCTTGCCCCAGGGCGGGAGGAAGACCCCGCGGTTGTGCTGGTACAGCCAGTGGGCGTGGCTGTACCGGTCGTCGGTGCCGAGGAAGCCCCGGTAGTTGGTGACCGGTTCGGCGGCGAACACGACGCAGCCCTTGGCGCCCGCGGTGACCACGTGCGCGGTGAGATCTGCGGCCGCGATGGCCTGCTCGATGCCGTCCCTGGCGCGCAGGCGGAGGCTCTCGATCTTCTCGTACGCCTCCGGCGTGGCCACGTCGGTCAGCATGGCCCGGGTGGCCGCCATAGCCAGCGGGTTCCCGTTGAACGTGCCGACCATCTCGTAGCTGCCGTCCGCCACGTGGTCCATCACCGGCTCGGTACCGCCGATGGCCGCGACCGACACGCCGCCGCCGAGCGACTTGGCCAGGGTTATGAGGTCAGGCTGTACGCCTTGCTGTCGTGTCACCCCGCCGGGGCCGACGGTCAGGCCGGTCTTGACCTCGTCGAAGGTGAGCAGGGCGTCGTGGGAGTGCAGCAGGTCCTTGAGGGCGGCCAGGTAGCCGGGCCGGGGCGGGATGATGCCCGCGTTCATCATGATGGGCTCGATGATCATGCCGGCTATCTGGTTTTTATGCTCGTCGAGCAGCCTGGCCACGCTGTCCAGGTCGTTGAACGTGGCCACCAGGGTCAGGTCGGTGATGGCCCGGGGGATGCCGGAGGAACTCGGCGCGCTGTACGGCTTGTCTTGCGGCCCGGCCTCCTGCTCGCCCGGGGCGACGGAGACCTGAACCGAGTCGTGGTGGCCGTGATAGCAGCCCTCGATCTTGATGATCAGGTCCCGGCCGGTGATCGACCGCATGAGGTGGACGGCGTCCATGGTGGCTTCGGTGCCCGAGTTGGCGAAGCGCCAGCGGGGCAGGCCGAAGCGGCGGGTGAGTTCGGTGGCCACCGCGACCGCGTCGGGGGTCGGCTGGGCGAAGTGGGTGCCCCGGGTGACCTGGCTGGCCACCGCCTCGGCGATGGCGGGGTGAGCGTGGCCCGCCAGGGCGGCGCCGTAGCCGCCGTGCAGGTCCACGTACTCGTTGCCGTCCACGTCGTAGACCTTCGAGCCGCGGCCATGGCTCAGCCAGACCGGCTGCGGGGCGGTGATCTGCCAGCTCGAGGTGACGCCTCCGGCGAGGTACTGCTTGGCCTGCTCGGCCAGCCGGGCCGAACGCGGCTGACGGCGGACGAACACCTCCTCCTGGGCGGCGATGATCTCCTTGAGCGTGCTGTCGGCGGTCACGATGACTCCCAGTCTTGACTGAACGTTCAGTCTAGACCTGGAGAGACCGGCCGGCAAGGGCTTCCGTGGAGCGCCGGTTAGCTGCCGCGGTGGGCGGAAGTGAGCTGCCGCGGTGGGCGGGAGTGAGCTGCCGCGGTGGGCGGGAGTGAGCTGCCGCGGTGGGCGGAAGTCAGCTGCCGCGGTAGGTGGAGTAGGCGAAAGGGCTGAGGACCAGCGGCACGTGGTAGTGGCCGTCCGCACTGTCGATGCGGAAGCTGATCGCGACCTCCGGGTAGAAGGCGCGCCGGCCGGAGGCGGCGAAGTACGCGCCGGTGTCGAAGACCACGCGGTATGTGCCCGGCGGCAGGCCGTCAGGCCCGAAGTCCCGGATCCGGCCGTCGCCGTCGGTCCGCCCCCGGGCCACCGGCGAGGGCTCGGCGCCGTCCAGGCGCTCCAGCCGGACGTCCACGTCCGCGGCCGGCTGGCCCAGCGACGTGTCCAGCACGTGGGTGGTCACCGTACTCATTTCTGCTCTCCCTCTTGACCTCTAGGTGCGTCGGAGTTAGCTTATCTGGTATTCGGAAATAAAATTTCACTATGCGGAAAATTGACCTGATGGCCCGGGCCGTACCGGCCAAAGCCCCACTGGAGCCGAGATGTCGCTGACCAAGACGCCCGAAACCGTGCCACCCGACCCCAAGGTCCATCCCGTAGATGAGGTCCTGCCGGCGCCCCGGCTGTTCATCCTGGGCCTGCAGCACCTGTTCATCATGTACGCGGGCGCCGTGGCGGTGCCGCTCATCGTGGGCGGGGCGCTCGGGCTGCCCACCACCACCATCGGGCTGCTGGTCAACGCCGACCTGTTCGTTTCCGGCGTCGCCACGGTGATCCAGACCGCCGGGATCGGCAAGATCTTCGGGGTCCGGATGCCGGTGGTGGCCGCCAGGTTACCGGCCTGAGCTGGGAGGACTGGACGATCTGAACTGCGCCCGGCTCCGCTGCGCGGATTAGCTGCGGCGCAACGCGACGAGAGCGAGGGAATGCGGCCGGAGACCCGGCAGCGCGGTGGGGGCGGCAGAGATCTGGTCAGGTCGTCCCGGCGTATCTGGCTGCCCGGGCACGCTCGGCCGCTATCTCGCGGGCACGAGACGGCAGTTCGGCGTCGACCTTAACGGCGAAGTCCAGGTACGCCTGGCGGCCGGGCATCTCTCTCAGGCATTTGGTGACGAGCGTGGCGGCCTGGGAAACGTCACCGCGGCGCTCTGCGAGCCTTGCGCGCAGGAAGTTGAGTTCCGGCCCGGCGAGTGCAGGGCTGGCGACGAGCCGGTCAAGCAGTTCGTCCTCGGGTGTGCCCGCGAACCGGTCGAGGAGCATCTCATGCCACGCGGCGAGATCGTCCGCCCGCTCCTTGCGCCGGTAACTGGTCTCATCGAAGGTTCCGTACACGGTGCGCGGCCGCTTGGGGTCCGCGCGTCCGGCTACCTCCAGCGCCTCCAGGTAGGATTCGGCGAACGTCCGCCACATATCCGGCGTCGTGAGCAACCGGGCGAGCGGAACGGCCAGGGGGGTCTCCTTTTCAGCTACCTGACCATAGCCCCGGCGGGTCCAGCCGTAGTCTGCTTCCCAGCGGATGAGCTGCTCCGGCGCGCGACCGGCGAACGCCGCGAAACCGTCATGCCGGAGTATCGACTCCCACAGCGCGGCCACGGCCTCCGATACCGCGAACTTCGCGGCCTCCACCGGATCGTCGGAATGGAAATAGTCGTATCTCTTCATATCGCAGGCCAGATCGACGATCTTCGCGACGGCCTGCTGCGCTGGTGCGGGGTCGCTGACCACCAGCGCCGCCAGCGCGTCGGCTGCCAGCCGGCGGAACGTATGCCGCCACCTCGACCGCTCGGTGTGGTGCACTCGGCGGTCTCCCGCCATGTAGGCGCCGTCCTTGGCCAGCTCGACGAAGGTCGTCACCTCGTCCAAGACGCCGGCCGGGTCTGGTAGCTCCTTCTTCGGCTTCACCTTCGGCTGATCCTGCGGGCGCAGCTCGTCCTCTATGCGCTCGCGGAGCTGAGCGTTCCCGCGCCAGTAGACGGTCCACAAGATCTTGCGGAGGCACGCGTCGTCGTGCCGTACCATCGTGGCGTAAAACTCGTCACGGTTCATCCGGTTTGGCATGGCACCCGATCGTAGGGCTAGACGGCCGGCTCCCGCAGGGCCAGACAAGGTCACGCCATCCGCCGCCACCATGTTTCGGGTACCGCCTTGCCGGCTTCGTGGACCGTGCCCGGCGTGTTCAATCAAAGGCTGAACCAGGGAACGCCGCGTCCCGCGATCAACAGCGGCTGGGGAGTGTTTAGGCCTCGGCGGGACGGCCGGTTCTGCCGCAGATGTTCGCCAGCCGTCCCGCGATGTGCTCGGCTTCCCGTACTCCGGTAACGGCGTAGCCACGGCGCAGGATCTCTTCCGCCCGCGCGTAGTCCTGTGTCCTGCCGGGACCGTAAGGTGCGTAACAGTCGGCCCAGCCGATCCATCCCCATCCCCAGGCGGGATCGTCGTCCAGCCACGACTGGTACAACTCGTCCGCCTTTTGCTGATGCCCGATCTCGAAATAGGAGTCGGCCAGCGCCCTGCGGAAGTTCCCGGTGGTCAGCGCGTCTTCAGTGGGGAACCTCAGGAGCCACTCCGCGGCCATTTCGAGCCGTGCCGTTCGCAACTCCGGGTCATGTTCCCCGCCA
Source organism: uncultured Actinomycetes bacterium (assembly GCA_963739135.1). Classification (GTDB taxonomy): domain Bacteria; phylum Actinomycetota; class Actinomycetes; order Streptosporangiales; family Streptosporangiaceae; genus Palsa-504. The sequence goes on along the minus strand of CAVTZG010000030.1, from coordinate 146,659 downwards.
TTCTGCAGCGCCATTTCGAGGTCCTGGCACCAGTTGAACAGCGACTGTGTCATCGGGCAACGGTCGTCGAACTCCCTGATCGACCCGGCACCGATGGCATCACATATCCGCAGCACGTCCAACCAGGCACCAAGCCATATCCTGCCGCTGGTGACGAAGTCGTTGCGCTGGTCGGCGTCGTAGCCCTGCTGGACCTTGTCGTCCAGGAGCTCCAGGCATGCCTTCTCCGGCCACCAGCGCTGCCAGAGTTCGGTCAGGCAGATCCAGGCCCAGTCGGCGTCCCAATCGTGCAGTCCGAGCCGCTCGCTGACGACTTGCTCGGCGGACAGCGCTCCGTCGCATAGCTCCGCCAGCTTCTCGCGGTCCGCGTCCACCCCGAGACCACGGAGCTTCACGAGAAGGTCGTTGTCGCTCATGCCCGTGGCGTATGACCGCAGCGGCCTGCCGCTTTCCGTTACGCGGCGCCGGATGCCATCGTCGCGGAGAATCTCCTCCGAGAGGACCCGGTCCAGTTCGACCCAGGACATCTTCACGCCCTGGTATTCCCTCATAGGCCACACGCCCAGTGCCGGTAGGCGGCGATCCACTCCGCGCCTCTCGGCGGCGGCTTGGGCAGCGGCAGGTCGAGGACGGAGATCGCCTGGTGGTGGCCGTCGCGGACGCAGTCGGCGACGATGCCGGTCTCCGTCTGGGTGACTTTCTGGACCGTCACCGTCACGCCCAGGACCGTGGTCTCGAAGGGGACCTCCAGGTTGTCCTCGATCATCACGGCGAAGCCGCCCAGTTGCTCGTCATCGCCGTACGCGTCGACCGTGGCCTCTTCGACCAGCGCGTCCAGTTCCTCTTCCTCGTCGCTCAGTTCCGGCACGAGGGAAAGCGTACGCGGCGAGCGTCACCCGTGCAGGCCGCTGGATATCGGGATAGTGTGCCCGCGTGAGTCTCCCGGAAGGCCTGCCATCGTCCGGTGCTCCCGACCTCGCCGCGCTGGCCGCGAAGTCGGCTGTGCTCCGGCGTGCAGCTTCATTGGCTAGCTGGGCCGGGGGCGGGAAGAGGACCCTGACCGCCAAAGGCGTGCTGCGCAAGCAGGACGTGGCCAGCTCCGCCGCCCGGCCGACGAATACGCGCGCCGGACGCGCGTACGTCCGATCACCCTCCATACGAGTCCCCACCCCGGGCGCGGCACGTACGTCTCGGTTAGGACGCGGTGTCATGACACGCCCGCATCACCACTGTAGGACGATCCGCCCCGCCACGCCTCTGCGCAAACTCAGTCCGGCTCGACCCGGACGGCGCGCGCCCAGGCCGGTGCGTCGGGCGCCCGCGGCCCGAGCAGCCCCACCACCACCCGCATCCCCCCGGGCGGCGCCGAAGGCCAGGGCATGTGCCCGTCGGTCAGCACGACCGTGACCGCGGGCCTGGGCCGCAGCAACCCCGCCGCCTCCAGGCCCACGGTCCGCCCCCGCCGACCAGCTGGATCTGCCGGGCCGAGGTGACCCGCTGAGCGGGCGCAACCGCCGTGTCGCAGGCCAGCACGCGGACCCGCCGGGCCAGCCCGAGGGACCGCAGCAGGCCCTCGACCTCGGTCAGCGCCGCGGCCAGCAGCTCCGCGGTCATGCCGCCCGACGTGTCGCCGACCACGGCCACCTCGGGCACCGGCCACCGCAACTCGGCCGCGAGCACCCTCCGCCAGTCGACCTTCGGGCTGAGCATCGACTCCGCCCTGCGCAGCATCCCGGCCGACACGGTCCCTGGCTGCTTGGCGTACGCGATGACCTCCTGCGCGACCTGACGCCGCAGCAGGTCCGCCTGCCAGTCGGGCAGCCCGCCCGGGCCGTCGCCGGGCCGCCGGACGCCGTCCGCGCCGCTTCCGCAGTCAAGCCAACCGCCCGCCGATTCCCCCCGGTTTTCCTGGCCCCGAACGATCAGGGGCTCCTCCTCCGCGTACCCCACTCGCCCCGGATGGCTGGCGGCGAAGGGCGAAGTACTGCTCGGCCAGCAGGCCGTCCTCCGCGCCGAAGTCGCGGAGGAGTACCGGCTGACCGGGAGGTCGAGTCCGGCCGGAACCAGGTCGGTGATCTCGGCGTCGGCGACCCGGACCCAGGCCCAGGCACCCTCGGGACGGTCCGGGCCACCACGCCCGAGCTGACCGGCAGCTGATCATGTACAGCGGTGCGATGCACAGCTTCAACCATGAGCACGCAAGTTCGGGCCCCCCGGAGTCGTCCACGATGCGGTCGCTGACCAGCGGTCCTTCACGGCTTCTAGTGCTTTTCTGGCCGAGGCTCTGGCAAATGCGGCCCCGTAGAGCAGCATCGCCGCAGACAGCAAATTCCCTTCCGAACTGGCCAAGAAGCGAGAGCAGATCGGCGACGCGTCCGGCGTTATGCCGATCGGGTCGGTGCATGCTGCTTCCCTCGTCGGGAGCGCATAACCAGATGATCTGCGTGCCGCCACGTGCTTCACCTCCGTAGCGGCGGTCCGCTCCGAGTCGGCGATATGCGCGGTCCTGAGGTTGGGCGGTCTATCTCCCTGTCACGCTACGTCATGTCCGCATCTGACGAGAGGGTTGGACGGCGCACCGGCGGCGACCGATGACGGCAGGTCCTGCGGGCAGGCATGCCAGGCAGTCTCCGGGGGAACGGCACACCGCAGCGCTGGCCGGGGCCAATCTCCTGCCGGTCCAGCGACTCTCCTGCCGGTCCAGCGACCGCGCCCCGGCGGCGATGAATGTCACAGTCCAGTAACGGGCTTCACCACGTTCTACGCCAGGGGAGACGCTAGGCCGCGCCGTCGGCGGCCATGGCTTTGGACAGCTCGAGGGCGGTGTGCTTGAGGGCGGGCACGATGCGGGCCGCGGCCTCGTCGGTCATCCGGGCCTGCGGTCCCGAGGTGGAGATAGCCATGGCGGCCGGCGCGCCGGGCACGGCCACCGCGAAGCAGCGCACGCCGACCTCCTGCTCACCCTCGTCGACCGCGTAGCCCTGCTTGCGGATCACCTCGAGGTGGGCCAGCAGCAGGTCCGGGTCGGTGATGGTGGTGGGGGTGGAGGCGGGCATGTCGCTCCGCTCGAGCAGCGCGCGGGCCTGTTCGGCGGGAAGCTGCGCGAGCATGGCCTTGCCGACCGCGGTGCAGTGCACCCGCACCCGGCGGCCCGGCTCGGTGAACATCCGCATCGAGTGCGGGCTGGGCACCTGGGCGAGATACACGACCTCGTCACCGTCGAGCATGGCCAGGTCGGCCGTCTCCCCCGTCTCCCGGACCAGTTGGGCCAGGAACGGCCGCAGCCAGGTGCCGAGCATGCGGCTCGAGGTCTCGCCGAGCCAGATGAGCCGCGAGCCCAGCGTGTAGCGCCGGGAGGCTTCCTGGCGGACGTAGCCCCGGTTGACCAGCGTGCGCATGAGCCGGTGCACGGTGGGCAGCGGGAGCCCGGAGGCGGTCGCGAGCTCGGACAGGCCCAGCGCCGCGCCCGCGTCGGCCAGCATCTCGAGCAGGTCGAAGGCGCGCTCGATGGACTGCACCCCGCCGGCGGGGGCGCCCCGGCCGTTCCCGTTGCGGTTGGCCGGCGCCATCCCGGTCTCTGGACTCGAATCTTTCACCCTTCCATGATACAGAATTGCTAATTCGCATATCAAAATTCGCAGTCTGCTCGCGGCGATGGCCGGAGCGGGTCGGCGCCGGCACCGGGCGGGTTGACGAGCCATCGCCGGACAGTCTACGCTCATCCAATCAACGGAAAAAAACTTCCAGGATACGGAAAATGATGGATCACTCACTGCCCTACCTGGTCAACTGCTCGCTCATGTTCACCGAGGAGCCCCTGCTCCGCCGCCCGGCCGCGGCCCGGGCCGCCGGATTCTCGGCGGTCGAGTTCTGGTGGCCGTTCGCGGTGCCGGTACCGTCCGACCGCGACGTGGACGCATTCGTCGCGGCGGTCAGCGAGGCCGGCGTGAGCCTGGTCGGCCTGAACTTCTTCGCCGGCGACCTGGCCGGCCCGGACTGCGGCGTGCTGTCCATCCCCAGGCGCAGCGCCCAGTTCCGCGACAACATCGACGTGGCCGTCGGGATCGGCGAGCGGCTGGGTGTGCGTGGGTTCAACGCGCTGTACGGGAACCGGGTCGACGGAATCGACCCGGCCGCCCAGGACGAGCTGGCCACCGAGAACATCGCACTGGCGGCCAAGGCCGCCGCCGGGACCGGCGCTACCGTGCTCATCGAGCCGGTCAGCGGGCCCAAGCCCTATCCGCTGCGCACCGCCGACGACGCGGTGGCGGTGGTCCAGCGGGCCCGCGCGGCGGGCGCCGCCAACGTGGGCTTCCTGTGCGACCTGTACCACCTGGCCAGCAACGGTGACGACGTGGACGCCGCGATCGCCGCGTACGCCGGCGTCACCGCCCACGTGCAGATCGCCGACGCGCCCGGCCGGGGCGAGCCGGGCAGCGGCGGGCTGGATCTGGACCGCTACCTGTCCGCGCTGGAAGATCACGGGTATCGGGGCTGGGTCAGTCTGGAGTACAAGCCGACCAGCACGACCGAGGCGAGCCTGGCCTGGCTGCCGCGGGAGCGCCGGGCAGGCCCCGCGAGCCAAAGGGGCGCGGCGCCGACTGGACAGTGTTTGCCCCCGCGTACCCACCCCAGGGGCGACGGAGGAGCGACGAGGGAAGGAGGCGCCTCATGAGCGCCCCGGAGGCAAGCGGGAAGGCAGAGCGCACGCGGATTGGGTTCATCGGGCTGGGCATCATGGGCGCGCCGATGGCCGCCAACCTGGTCAAGGCCGGCTTCGACGTCACCGGCTACAACCGGAGCCCGGCCCGGGTCGAGCAGCTCGTCGCGGCCGGCGGGCGCGGGGCCAAGGACATCGCCGAGGCGGTCCGGGAGGCCGACGTGGTGGCCACCATGGTGCCCGACTCCCCCGACGTCCAGGCGGTGCTGGCGGGCGAGGGCGGCGTATTCGAGCACGCGCCGTCCGGCGCGCTGATCATCGACTTTTCGTCCATCCGGCCGGACGTGGCGGCCGCGCTGGCCGCCGAGGCCGCCGAACGCGGCTTCCGCATGCTCGACGCGCCGGTGTCCGGCGGCGAGCAGGGTGCCATCGAGGGCGTGCTCTCGATCATGGTCGGCGGGGACGCCGCCGACTTCGAGGCCGCGGCACCGGTCTTCGACGCGGTGGGCAAGACCATCGTGCACGTCGGGCCGTCGGGCTCGGGCCAGACGGTCAAGGCCGCGAACCAGCTCATGGTGGCCGGTCACCTGGAGCTGCTGGCCGAGGCGATCATTTTCCTCGAGGCCTACGGCGTCGACACCGAGGCGGCGCTGCGGGTGCTGGGCGGCGGGCTAGCCGGCAGCACGGTGATCCAGCGCAAGGGCGCCGCCATGCTCGCCCGCGACTTCACCCCCGGCTTCCGCATCGCGCTGCACGACAAGGACATGGGCATCGTAACGGCCGCCGCGCGCGAGGCCGGCGTGGTGATCCCGCTCGGCGCGGTCGCCGCGCAGCTGGTCGGTTCGCTCAAGGCGCAGGGAGACGGCGGGCTTGATCATTCTGCGCTGCTCAAGCTGGTCGCCCAGCTCTCCGGAACGGAGTAGACAGCCATGCCGCTGATGACCACCGCCGACGCGGCGGTCGCGATCCTGCGCCGGGAGGGGATCACGAACGTGTTCGGGCTGCCGCTGCCGGTGTACAAGCCGTCGGCGACGAGGGCCCAGATCGCCAAGGCGCTGGACATGCTGGCCGCCGAGCAGTGCCGCCGCCGGCGCTCGACCATGCAGCGGCGCACGCACTTCGACAATATGCCGATCAAGCCGCAGCGGGTGTACGAGGAGATGAACCTGGCGTTCGGCCCCGAGACCCGGTACGTGAGCACGATCGGCCTGTCCCAGATCGCCGCCGCGCAGTTCCTGCACGTGTACCGGCCGCGGCACTGGATCAACGCCGGCCAGGCGGGCCCGCTGGGCTGGACCGGGCAGGCCGCCCTCGGCTTGCGCGTGGCAGACCCGGAGGCGACCGTGGTGGCCCTGTCCGGCGAAGTCCCGCAGCGCCTGCTGCTGCACCGTCTGGGAGCCGGCGGCCAGCCACGGGTTTTCCGCCCGGGCCTGGGTGAGCTGCCGGCACTGCTGCAGGTAGCCCGGCGCGCCCGCCCGGCCCGGGTGCCAGTGGGAGTGCTGCTCGACGGCCAGGTTCCACACGTACCGGGCGTGGCCGCAGTGGTCCCGCAGCACCGTCTCCTGGGCGGGGGTGGGGAGCAGCCGGTACCGAGACATGCGAACACACTATCGGACAGCACCGACATTTCCGGGGAGGTGACGCGGCGTTTCCTCCCCGGTCTGAAGACCGGGGTCTCCACGCCGCGATCCTGATGATCGAGGAGCTCGCAGTGGGCGCGCAGTTCAACCTGCCCTACCTCCACGTGCTGGTGAACAACGCCTACCTGGGCCTGATCAGGCAGTCGCAGCGCGGCTTCGACATGGACTACTGCGTGCAGCTGTCCTTCGACAACGTCAACGCCCCCGAGGTCGGCGGCTACGGCGTCGACCACGTCACGGTGGCCGAGGGCCTGGGCTGCAAGGCGCTGCGGGTCACCGCGCCGGACGAGATCGGCCCCGCGTTCGAGGCGGCCAAGAAGCTGATGGCCTCCTACCGGGTGCCGGTCGTGGTGGAGGTCATCCTGGAGCGGGTCACCAACATCTCGATGGGGACCGAGCTGGACAACGTGACCGAGTTCGAGGACCTGGCCGAGCGCCGCGAGGATGCCCCGACCGCGGTCGTGACCATGCTGGATTAACAGGGCTCGACTGATAGGGCTGGACTGACCCTGATGAAGATCGTGATCGCGCCGGACAAGTTCAAGGGATCGCTGGCGGCCGACCGGGTGGCCGCCGCGATCGCCGCCGGTCTGCGGGCCGAGCTGCCCGCCGCCGAGCTGGTGACCATCCCGGTGGCCGACGGCGGCGACGGGACGGTCGACGCGGCCGTGGCGGCCGGACTGGAGCGGGTGCCGGTGACGGTGGCCGGCCCGACCGGCGAACCGGTGGCTGCGAGCTACGCGCGCCGCGGCGGGGTGGCGGTCGTGGAGCTGGCCTGCGCCTGCGGCCTGGCGCTGCTGCCCGGCGGCCGCCGCGAGCCGCTGGCGGCGTCCAGCTACGGCGCGGGGCAGGTGCTGGCGGCCGCGCTGGAGGCGGGGGGCACGCGGGGGCCGGGGGCCGCGCTGGAGGCGGGGGGCACGCGGGGGCCGGGGGCCGCGCTGGAGGCCGGGACGCGGCGGATCATCTTCGGCGTCGGCGGCAGCGCCAGCACCGACGGCGGCGCCGGCCTGCTGCAGGCGCTCGGGGCGCGGGTCCTGGATGGGCGCGGCAGACCGCTGGCCCGGGGTGGAGGGGCGCTGCGCGAGGTCGCCGCCCTCGACCTGACCGGGCTGCACCCGGGGCTGCGGGACTGCTCGGTCATCCTGGCCACCGACGTGACCAACCCGCTGACCGGCCCGGACGGCGCGGCCGAGGTATACGGGCCGCAGAAGGGCGCCACGCCGGCCCAGGTGAGCGAGCTCGCCAGCGGGCTGCGGCGCTGGGCGGCGGTGGTGGCGGCGGCGACCGGCACCGACTGGTCCCGGGCGCCCGGCGCCGGCGCGGCCGGCGGCGTGGGCTTCGCGGCCCTGGCCGTGCTGGGCGCCGCGGCGCAGCCGGGCATCGCGGTGGTGCTCGACCTGGTGGGCTTCGAGGCCGCGCTGGACGGGGCCGCGCTGGTGATCACCGGCGAGGGCTCGCTGGACGCCCAAACCCTGTCCGGCAAGGCGCCAGCCGGGGTGGCGCGGGCCGCCGCCCGGCGCGGCATCCCGGTCATCGCGGTGGCCGGCCGCAACACGCTGACCGAGACCCAGCTGGCCGAGGCCGGGATCACGGCGGTCTACCCGCTGAGCGACCTGGAACCCGACCCGGTGCGGTCAACCGCCGACGCCGGCCCGCTGCTCGAGCGCGTGGGCCGGGCGGTGGCCCGCGAGGTCCAGGCGGTGGCGTGGCCATGAGCGAGCCGGCAGGCCGGCTGATCACCAGGACGGAGACATGAACACCGACAGCAAGCAGTGGCCCGACCTGGCCTCCCGGGCCCTCGGGGCCGGCGTGATCTACGCCAACGACGAGCCCGCAGCACGCGAATCGTTCCGGCTCGGATCCGATTCGTCCATATAAAGGAAAACAGTTTCCGTATTACGAGAGATCGTGGAGTACATCATGGCCATCACCCTCGGCGACAACCAGTACGGCAAGGCGGAGGTCCGCCTGGTCCGGGTCACGCGCGACGGCGACCGGCACCACATCAAGGACCTGAACGTGTCATCCGCGCTGCGGGGCGACTTCGCCGCCGCGCACCTGGCGGGCGACAACTCCCACGTCGTCGCCACCGACACCCAGAAGAACACCGTGTACGCCTTCGCCCAGCAGTACGGCGTGGGCGAGATCGAGGAGTTCGCGCTGCGCCTGGGCAGGCACTTCGTGGCCGACTTCGACTGGGTGACCGGCGCGAAGATCAGCATCGAGGAGTACGGCTGGGACCGGATCGTGGTGGACGGCGCCGAGCACGGGCACGCCTTCTCCCGGGCCGGCGGCGGCGCCAGGACCACCGACGTCACCATCGACGGCGACCAGGCCTGGGTGGTGTCCGGCCTGACCGGGCTGGTGGTACTCAAGTCGACCGGGTCGGAGTTCTGGGGCTTCCCGCGGGACAGGTACACCTCGCTGACGGAGACCAGCGACCGCATCCTGGCCACCGCGGTCACCGCCCGCTGGCGCTACGCGGGCACCGACGTGGACTGGGCCAAGAGCTACGCCGACGTGCGGCGCATCTTGATCGAGTCCTTCGCGGCCAAGCACAGCCTGGCCTTGCAGCAGACGCTGTACTACATGGGCGAGCAGGTGCTCGAGGCCCACCCCGAGGTGGCCGAGATCCGGATGTCGATGCCGAACAAGCACCACTTCCTGGTCGACCTGAGCCCGTACGGGCTGCCCAACGACAATGAGGTCTACTACGCCGCGGACCGCCCTTACGGGCTGATCGAGGGCACGGTCACCCGCGACGACGCCCCGGACCCGGGCCGGGCCTGGCAGTCAGTCCCCGGCTTCTAAGCCAGCCGCTGCTGCACACATTTTCGCTCATAATCGCTAAGCAGCACGGATTACTGCGGTTGATTTGGGCTTCGCGGTTGATTTGGGGGCCTATAGTGCACGGAATCAACCGCACAACCTGAATCAACCGCGGTTAGGGTGCGGGTGTGACTGGTGGGGCACCGGTGCGGGTGTGACTGGTGGGGCACCGGTGCGGGTGTACGGGCACCGGTGCGGGTGTACGGGCACCGGTGCGGGTGTAGGGGCACCGGTGCGGACCTACGGGGTCGCGGGCTGGGTCCTACGCCAAATTTATCCACTATACGGAAAAAAACTTTCATTATAGACTGGCGCCCGTGATCGAGACGGGCTATCGTCAAGTGGTAGACAGAATGTGCCGGCGCACGCCTGCCGGACCGCCGAAAGACGGGTGACAGGCTGCGGCGGGGGTAGGAGCGCCTGCGGTGAAACCTCAACTGATGGTCAACGGCCGGACTCGGGAGCTCGGTGCGGTCGGCGGGCATGTGACGCTGCTTGAGTGGCTGCGGGCCGGCTGCCTGACCGGCTGCAAGGAGGGCTGCGCGGAAGGCGAGTGCGGCGCCTGCGCCGTGCTGGTCGCCCGCGACGACGGGAAGAACGGCGCGCGCTGGACCGCGATCAACGCCTGCCTGGTGCCGGCCGCGGCGTTCGACCAGCAGGAAGTGATCACCGCCGAGGGCCTGGGCCGGCGCTACGGGTCGGGACAGCTGCACCCGGTTCAGCGCGAGATGGCTGAGCGCGGCGGATCGCAGTGCGGTTACTGCACGCCCGGGTTCATCTGCGCGATGGCCGCCGAGTACTACCGGCCGGACCGCCACCCCGCGGGCCCGGCTGGCCCCGCCGCCGAGCAGAACGGGCACGTGAACGGCAGCGGGCCCGCCGCCGAGGATGAGCACGGGCCGAACGGGTTCGACCTGCACGCGCTGTCAGGCAACCTGTGCCGGTGCACCGGGTACCGGCCGATCCGGGACGCGGCCTACGCCCTGGGCCAGCCGGAGCCCGACGACCCGTTCCTGGCCCGCCAGGCCGAGCCCGCCCCCGCGCCCGCCGCCACCACGACCACCAGCGACCAGGGCCGCTACGTCCGCCCCGCCGACCTGGACGGGGTCCTTGACCTGCTCGCCGCCCACCAGGACGCGCGGCTGGTGGCCGGCTCCACCGACTGGGGCGTCGAGCTGAACATCAGGCACGCCCGGGCGGACCTGACCATCGGCATTGACCGGATCGCCGAGCTGCGCGAGTTCTCGTTCGGTCCCGATTACATCGACATCGGCGCCGCGCTGAGCCTGTCGGAGGTCGAGGCGCGGCTGGCCGGGCGTGTGCCGCTGCTGGCCGACGTGTTCCCGCAGTTCGCGTCCAGGCTGATCCGCAACGGGGCCACGCTCGGCGGCAACCTGGGCACCGCCTCGCCCATCGGCGACGCCCCGCCGGCGCTGCTGGCGCTGGACGCCACGCTGGTGCTGACCTCGGCCGAGGGCGAGCGCGAGGTGCTGCTGGCCGACTACTTCACCGGCTACCGGCAGAGCGTCAGGAGGCCTGACGAGCTGATCAAGACCATCCGCCTGCCGCTGCCGCTGGCCCCGGTCACCGCGTTCCACAAGATCGCCAAGCGCCGCTTCGACGACATCTCCAGCGTGGCCGTGGCCTACGCGCTCCGGCTGGACGGCAGTGCTGGCCGGGCCGGCGGTGCTGGCCGGGCCGGCGGTGCTGGCCGGTCCGACGGGCGCCGGGTCGCTTCGGTCCGGATCGGCCTGGGCGGCGTGGCGGCCACCCCGCTGCGCGCGACGGACGCCGAGGAGGCACTGCGCGGCAGGCCGTGGACCCGCGAGACGGTGGCGGACGCCGCCGAGGTGCTGGCCCGGGCCGGGACGCCGATGAGCGATCACCGCGCCAGCCAGGCCTACCGGAGCGCCATGCTGCGCAATTCGCTGCTCAAGTTCTTCGCGGAAAACCAGGAGGAGGTCCACTCATGAGCCCTCCGGAGGGGCGCGGTGGCGCCAGGACTCTGTTTTTCCCCACGGACCCACCCCAGGAGCGAGGGACGAACGACGAGGGAAGGCGCCGCCTAGAGGCGCCCCGGAGGCAGAAATGAGCAGAGGGTACGGTCCGCTGGCTGACCGCCCGGACCAGCCCGTGGTGGGCCGGGCGGTGTCGCACGAGAGCGCCGACCTGCACGTCACCGGCGACGCGCTGTACACCCAGGACCTGGTCGGCCGCACGCTCGGCACGCTGCACGCGTGGCCGGTCCAGGCCCCGTACGCGCACGCGCGGGTCACCAGCCTGCGCGTCGAGGCCGCCTACCAGGTTCCCGGCGTGGTGCGCGTGCTGACCGCGGACGACGTGCCCGGCCGCAACGACGCCGGCGAGAAGCACGACGAGCCGCTGTTCCCCAGCGAGGTCATGTACTACAACCACCCGGTGTGCTGGGTGCTCGGGGAGAGTCTGGAGGCGGCCCGGCAGGGCGCCGCCAAGGTCGAGGCCGACTACGAGCCGCTGCCCGCGCTGGTCTCGGTGCATGACGCCATCGAGGCCGGCAGCTACCAGGGCCACCAGCGGACGGTCAGCCGCGGCGACGTCGCCGCCGGGCTGGAACGGGCCTGCTATCGGTTCAGCGGCGAACTCGAGATCGGCGGCCAGGAGCACTTCTACCTGGAGACGCAGGCCGCGCTGGCCCTGGTCGACGAGAATGGGCAGATCTTCGTCCAGTCGAGCACTCAGCACCCGTCCGAGACCCAGGACATCGTGGCCCACGTGCTCGGGCTGTCCGCGCACCAGGTCACCGTGCAGTGCCTGCGGATGGGCGGCGGATTCGGCGGCAAGGAGTTCCAGCCGCACGGGCTGGCCGCCATCGCGGCCCTGGGGGCCACGCTGACCGGGCGCCCGGTGAGCCTGCGGCTGAACCGCAACCAGGACATCCAGATGACCGGCAAGCGGCACCCGTTCTTCGCCACCTGGGAGGTCGGGTTCGACGCCGGCCAGCGGCTGTGCGCGCTGCGCGCCACGCTGACCGCCAACGGCGGCTGGAGCCTGGACCTGTCCGAGCCGGTGCTGGCCCGGGCGCTGTGCCACATCGACAACGCCTACTGGATCCCCGACATCGAGGTGACCGGCCGGGTGGCCAAGACCAACCGGCCGTCCAACACGGCGTTCCGCGGCTTCGGCGGCCCGCAGGGCATGATCGTCATCGAGGACATCCTGGGCCGCTGCGCGCCCGTGCTCGGCCTGGAGCCGCACGAACTGCGGCACCGGAACTTCTACGCGCCCGGCCAGGCCACGCCGTACGGGCAGCCGGTGCGGCACGCCGAGCGGCTCGAGTCGATCTGGACGCAGTGCACCGAGCGCAGCGAATTCACCCGGCGGCAGGCCGAGGTGGCCGCGTTCAACGCCACGCACCCCTACACCAAGCGCGGCCTGGCCATCACCCCGGTCAAGTTCGGCATCTCGTTCAACCTGACCGCATTCAACCAGGCCGGCGCGCTGGTGCACGTGTACAAGGACGGCTCGGTGCTGATCAACCACGGCGGCACCGAGATGGGCCAGGGCCTGCACACCAAGATGATCCAGGTCGCGGCGACCGCGCTGGGCGTGCCGATGAGCACGGTCAGGCTCGCGCCGACCCGCACCGACAAGGTGCCGAACACTTCGGCCACCGCGGCCAGCTCCGGCTCGGACATCAACGGCGGCGCGGTCAAGAACGCCTGCGACCAGATCCGCGAGCGGCTGGCCGTCGTGGCGGCCGGCCAGCTCGGCGTGCACCCGGACGACGTGCGGTTCTGCGACGGCGTGGTCACCGGCATCGGGTTCGCTGACCAGCAGATCGCCTGGGCCGACCTGGTGCACGACGCCTACTTCCGGCGGGTCCAGCTGTGGGCGGCGGGCTTCTACCGCACGGCCGGGCTGCACTGGGACGCCGAGCGGATGCAGGGCGAGCCGTTCAAGTACTTCGCCTACGGCGCCGCCGCGGCCGAGGTCGAGGTGGACGGCTTCACCGGCGCCTACCGGCTGCGCCGCGTCGACATCGTGCACGACGTGGGCGACAGCCTTTCGCCGCTGATCGACATCGGCCAGATCGAGGGCGGTTTCGTCCAGGGCGTCGGCTGGCTGACGCTGGAGGAGCTGCTCTGGGACGAGACCGACGGGCGGCACCGCGGCCGACTGAACACCCAGGCCGCGAGTACCTACAAGATCCCGAGCTTCTCGGAGATGCCGCCACAGTTCAACGTGCACCTGTTCGAGCAGGCGACGGAGTTGGGCGTGGTGTACGGCTCCAAGGCGGTCGGCGAGCCGCCGCTGATGGAGGCGTTCAGCGTGCGCGAGGCGCTGCGCCAGGCGGTGGGCGCGTTCGGCCCGGCCGGCTGGAGCGTCGAGCTCGGCTGCCCGGCCACGCCGGAAGCCGTCTTCTGGGCCGTCGAGGCCGCCCGGGCCGCCACCCCCGCGCGGCAGCCTGCCCCGGCCTACGCGGGGGTGTGAGATGGACTGGCTCAGCGCCGCGCAGCAGCTGCGGCATGAGGGACAGCCCGGGGTGCTGGTCACCGTGATCGAGGTGCGCGGGCACGCGCCGCGCGAGGCCGGCGCCAAGATGGTGGTCAGCCGCGACCGCAGCTGGGGCAGCGTGGGCGGCGGCAACCTGGAGGCGACCGCCATCACCCGGGCCCGGGAACTGATCGCGTCCGGGGCCACCGCGCCGGAGATCTGCGAGCGGCAGCTCAACCCGCACGCCCGCAACGAGCACGGCAGGCAGTGCTGCGGGGGGGTGGTCCGGCTGCTGCTCGAACCGCTCGCGGTCCGGCCCGTCGTGGCCCTGTTCGGGATCGGGCACGTCGGCTACGAGCTGGCCCGCATCCTGTCCCGGCTGCCCATCGGTCTGCTGCTGGTCGACTCGCGCGCCGGGCAGCTGGACCGGGTCCGGCTCGCCGACGTGATCGACGGCAGCGCGGACGTCAGCATCCACCACACGCTGCTCGGCGAGCAGGTGCTCGAGCAGCTGCCCACCGGGGCCCACGTCATGATCATGACGCACGACCACGCAGAGGACTTCGCGCTGTGCGACGCGGCCCTGCGCCTCGGCCAGGCGCTGAGCAGCATCGGGCTGATTGGCTCCAGCGTCAAGTGGACCCGGTTCCAGTCCCAGCTGGCCGAGATGGGCCACAGCCCGGCGGCCATCGCCCGGATCAGCTGCCCGATCGGCCTGCCCGGGATCACCGGCAAGGACCCCGCCGTCATCGCCGTCGCCGTCGCCGCCGAGTTGCTGCAGGCCCTCCCCCCGCGAGCCAAAGGGGCGCCTGGCCCCGCCTGGACTGACGAGCGAGGAACGAGCGAGGAGGGGAGGAGGGGCCTCGAGGGGCGCCCCGGCGGCGAGCGGGAGGGCAGAGCGAGCGACATGACCATATATGCGGGCACCATCGTCGACACGCCGGGCGACCCGTTCGCCGGGGACCCGGCCGGCGCGCTGGCCGAGGCCGGCGCGCTGCTGGTCCGCGAGGGCGTCATCTGCGCCCGGGGCAGCTTGGCCGCGCTGGCGGCCAAGCATCCCGGCGAGCCGGTCACCCGGCTGGACGGCGGGATACTCGTGCCGGGCTTCATCGACACCCACGTCCACTTCCCCCAGATCCGGGCCATCGGCGGCCTGGGCATGCCGCTGCTGGACTGGCTAGAGCACTGCGCCCTGCCCGAGGAGAGCAGGCTCGCCGACCGGGATTACGCCCGCGAGGTGGCCGGAGAGTTCCTCGACGGCCTGTTCGCCTCGGGTACCACCAGCGCGCTGGTGTTCGGATCGCACTTCGCGGCGGCCATGGACGAGCTGTTCGGCGCGGCCGAGCAGTGCGGGCTAAACATCACCTCGGGCCTGGTGCTCAGCGACCGGATCCTGCGGCCCGACCTGCTCAACTCGCCGGAGACGGCCCTGGCCGACAGCGCGGACCTGATCGGTCGCTGGCACGACCGCGGGCGGCTGCGCTACGCGGTCACGCCCCGGTTCTCGCTGTCCGCATCCGATGACATGCTCGACGTCTGCGCCCAGCTGCTGGGCAAGGGCGTCTGGTTCACCTCGCACGTCAACGAGAACGTGGCGGAAATCGCGACCGTGGCCGGGCTGTTTCCCGGCGTCCGGCACTACCTGGATACCTACCGCCGCCACGGGCTGGTCACCGAGCGCAGCGTCTTCGCGCACAACGTCCATCCCGACGACGCCGAGCTGGCCACGCTGGCCGAGCACGGGGCCTCGGTGGCACACTGCCCGACCAGCAACTGCGCGCTGGGCAGCGGCCTGTTCCCGCTGCGCCGGCACGTCGAGCACGGCATCCACATCGCGCTCGGCTCCGACGTGGGCGCGGGCGCCGGCCTGTTCCTGCCCAAGGAGGCGCTGCAGGCCTACTTCATCCAGCGGCTGCTGGGCCCGAACGGGCTGGCCCTGACCCCGGTCCACCTGCTCTACCTGGCCACCCGGGCGGGCGCGCAGGCACTCGGCCTGGACGACCGGGTGGGCGACTTCGCGGTGGGCAAGGACTTCGACGCAGTCTGGCTGCGGCCCGCGCCGTCGAGCACGCTGGACGTCAACCTCAGGCACGCCAGCGACGTCAGCGACGCGCTGGCCCGGGTCTTCGCCCTGGCCACCCCGGCGGATGTGGCCAGCGTGTGGCTCAGAGGTCAGCGCGCCGCAGGTCAGGACCCTCGCTGAGGGAAGCCGCCCGGTAGGCGCGCCAGCCGCCGTAGCCGGTGATGTCCCGGTGGATGCCGCTCACGTGCTCGGCCTCCCGCAGCAGCATGGCGAACGACAGCTCGCCACCCTCCAGCTCGATGATGCCGAGCTCGAGCTCCGGGGGTTCGGTAGCCAGCAGCGCGCTCAGCGGGCCCATGGGCACGTCGTACAGCTCGCCCAGGATCGGCTGGCCGCCGTCGGCGACCGGGTGCAGGGCAGGGAACTCGTCGCGGACCGAGTAGAACCGGTACAGCGGCGCCGTGCGCCGCTCGCCGACCAGCGGGACCCCTTCGATGGTGTAGTGCGCCCGCCCGCCGCGCATCCCGTCTCCGTTCAGAAACATCAGGGCCATGGATAGGTATCTCCCCTCGGGGGGCGGTTTCCATCCACGAAGCGGCGGCCCGGCGGGGGCGGTTAGGCTTTTGCGGGTAAGGAGCACCACGGACCGTTCGGGATAAAAAATTCTGTTGATCTTCCTGGTTGGCCGGTGAGGCGGCGGTGAGCGAGTCAGCGGCGGCCGCGGAGTCAGACTCGGCGGAGTCCTCGGGGTCCTTGTTCTCCGGGCGGACGGCCTGGGGCTGGGCGCATCAGACGGCGCTGCGCACGTTCCTGCGCACCGAGACGGGCAGCGCCTCGGTGCTGGCCGGGGCTACGGTGGCCGCGCTGGTGTGGGCGAACATCAGCCTGTCCTCCTACGACCGGGTGTGGGCGGCCAGGCTGGCCACCTCGGTGGGCGGCTCGGGCCTGGCCATGAGCCTGCACGAGTTCGTGAACTCCGGGCTGATGGCGCTGTTCTTCCTGGTCGTGGGGCTGGAGGCGCGGCGTGAGTTCGACGTCGGCGAGCTGCGGGTGCGCAGCAGGCTGGCGCTGCCGGTGGCGGTCGGGCTGGCCGGCATGGTGGTGCCGATCGCCATCTTCCTGATCGCGAACGCCGGGCGGCCGACCGAGCACGCCTGGGGCGCGGCCATGGCCACCGACACCGCGTTCGCGCTCGGCGCGCTGGCCCTGGTCGGGCGGCGGCTGCCGGACCGGATCCGCACCTACCTGCTCACCTTCTCCGTGGTCGACGACCTGGCCGGGATCGCGATCATCGCCATCGTCTACAGCGGGCGGATCCAGGTGATGCCGCTGCTGTTCGGGGTGGGATTCCTGGTGCTGGTGGTGGCGATCAGGGCGCGCGGAGTCCGGTACGGGCCCGCCTACCTGGTGATCGGCGTGGCGGCCTGGGTGGCGTTCTTCAAATCGGGCGTGGATCCGGTTGTGGTGGGCCTGGTGATGGGGCTGCTGACCTACGCCTACCCGGCCACGCGCGCCTCGCTGGAGCAGGCGTCCGAGGCGTTCCGCAGCTTCCGCGAGCAGCCCACGGCCGAACTGGCCCAGTCGGCACGGGACGAGGTGCGGGTCGCGGTCTCGCCCAACGACCGGCTGGACCTGCTGTTCCACCCGTGGTCGAGCTACCTCATCGTGCCGCTGTTCGCGCTGGCCAACGCGGGCATCGCGCTCAACCCCGGGTTCCTGGCCCGGGCCTACGGCTCGCCGGTCACGCTCGGCATCGTGGTCGGCTACCTGGTCGGCAAGCCGGTGGGCACGGCGGGCTGTGCCGCTCTGGTCACCAAGGTCAGCCGCGGGCGGCTGCGGCCGCCGGTGGGGTGGGGCGCGGTGGCCGGGGCCGGCGCGGTGGCCGGGATCGGCTTCACCGTGTCGCTGCTGATCGCGTCGCTGGCGCTGGGCGGGGAGACCCTGGCCGAGGCCAAGCTCGGCATCCTGACCGCGGCGCTGTGCGCGACCGGGCTGACCTGGATCATCTTCCGGCTGGTGTACCGGCTGCCGGTGCGGTCGAAGCTGCGCGCGCTGCTGGGTACGGCCGAGGTCATCACCGACCTGGTGGTCCCGGTCGACGACGATCGCGATCACATCCGCGGCCCGGATAAGGCGCTGGTCACCGTGGTCGAGTACGCAGACTTCGAGTGCCCGTACTGCGGCCTGGCCGAGCCGGCCGTGCGGGAACTGCTGCGGGACTTCGGCGACCTGCGGTACGTATGGCGGCACCTGCCGCTGACCGACGTCCACCCGCACGCCCAGCTCGCGGCCGAGGCCGCCGAGGCCGCCGCCAAGCAGGGCGCGTTCTGGGAGATGCACGACCTGCTGATGGCCCACCAGGGCGCGCTGACCGCGCGCGACCTGATCGGCTACGCGGCCTCGCTCGGCCTGGATACCGAGAAGTTCACCGCCCACATGCGCAAGCACGCCGGGGCGGCGCGGGTCGCCGAAGACGTCGATTCTGCCGATCTTTCCGGCGTTTCCGGAACTCCTACTTTCTTCGTTAATGGCATGCGGCATTACGGTGCTTATGACATCGAAAGCCTGTCAAAGGCAGTTAAGCTGGCCATTGCGCGGTCGAAAATCAGCGCCTGAGGGCCCCGCCTGATTTCGGGCCTGATTTCGGGCCTGATTTCGGGCCTGATCTCGGGCCTGATCTCGGGCCTGATCTCGGGAGACACGCGGCTGATAAAAGCCCAGCCGGGTGTTTGCTGTGCCAGTCTGGGAAATCTAGAGAACTTATGCTCACCGGGGAATTAATTACGTGCAGGCCGGAGAAGCTGGCGCGCGGCCTAAAGTCGCTGTCCGCGCCCGGGGGCCGCGCAGGCGGCGCGGCTCGTCATGGTCTCCCCCCGCTACGGTGGCGCGGGGGGAGACCATGAGAGGCTGACGCTAACGACGAGGACGAGGAGGCACGGCGTGAGCGCGCAGCCAACCGCCGCCGCGGCAGGCACCATTGACATCGGCGGCGACCTGACTGTCAACCGGCTGGGGTTCGGCGCGATGCGGATCACCGGCAGCGGCATCTGGGGTGACCCGCCCAGCCGGGATCAGGCCATCGCGACGCTGCGGCGGGTGGTGGAACTCGGCGTCAACTTCATCGACACCGCCGACTCCTACGGGCCTTCGGTGAGCGAGGAACTGATCGCCGAGGCACTGTACCCGTACCCGGACGACCTGGTGATCGCCACCAAGGGCGGCCTGGTCCGGCCCGGGCCGAACCGCTGGGAGCCCGACGGGCACCCCGAGCACCTGCGGCAGGCCTGCGAGGGCAGCCTGCGGCGGCTGCGGCTCGAGCAGATCCCGCTCTACCAGTTCCACCGGCCCGACCCGGCGGTGCCGCTGGCCGAGTCGATGGGCGCGATCGCCGAGCTGAAGAAAGAGGGCAAGATCCGCCATGTCGGCGTCTCCAACGTGTCCGAGGCGGAGCTTCGCGAGGCGCAGCGGATCGTCCCGGTCGTGTCGGTGCAGAACCGGTACAACGTGACCGACCGGCACTCGCAGTCGATAATCGACCTGTGCGAGCAGGAGGAGCTGGTGTTCCTGCCCTGGGCGCCGGTTCAGGAGACGGACAAGCGAGTGGCGGTGGCCGTGGCCGCCGAGCGGCACAACGCGACCGAGCTCCAGGTCGTGCTGGCCTGGCTGCTGGCCAGCTCCCCGCAGATCCTGCCCATCCCGGGCACCGGCTCCCCCGCGCACGCCGAGGAGAACATCGGCGCCGCGTCGCTGGAGCTGAGCCCGCAGGAGATCCGGGCCATCCGCGAGGGCGGGTAAGCCGGGTCCGGGCTTACGCCGGGATGAGTCCGGTATGGCCCGGTCGTCACAGCACTGAGTGAATCCGCTACCGAGGCGCGGGGAGATTGGCATGGAAACCACCAAGTCCGCTGACGGCACCGTCATCGCCTACGACCGCACCGGGGACGGCCCGGCGCTGGTGGCGGTGATGGGCGCGTTCTGTGACCGCAAGTCGTTCGTCCCGCCGGACAGCCTGACCGCCGCGTTCACCGTGTACACCTATGACCGGCGGGGCCGCGGGGACAGCGGCGACACCCAGCCCTACTCCCCCGACCGCGAGGTGGCCGACCTGGCCGCCGTCATCGAGGCGGCGGGCGGATCGGCGTTCTGCTATGGCCACTCCTCCGGCGCGGCGCTGGTCCTGCGGGCCGCCGCGCAGGGCGCGCTAGTTACCGCGGCCGTGGCCTACGAGGCGCCGTACATCATCCCCGGCAGCCGCGAGGTGGCTACGGACCCGGCGGCCCGCATCCGCGGGCTGGTCGGGTCGGGCCGGCGGGGCGACGCGGTCAGGTACTGGATGACCGACGTCATCCAGGCGCCCGCTCACGTGGTCACGATGATGGAAGGCTCCCCGACGTGGCCGGGCCTGGAGGCCCTGACCCACACCCTGCCCTACGACCTGGCGCTGACAGGCGATCAGGGGGTGCCGGCCGCCGAGCTGGCCACGATCACGGTGCCGGTGCTGGTCATGGGCGGCGGGAACAGCCCGGGCTGGTTCCAGCGGACCGTGCAGGAGACCGCCGCGGCCGTACCGGGCGCGCGCCTGCAGGTGCTGCCGGGCTACGACCACAGCATCCCGCCCAAAGTCCTGGCGCCGGTGCTGACCGAGTTCTTCCTGGAGTCACGTCCGTGACTGAGACGAGTATCGCGATCGTCGGAGGCCGGGTGGTCCCGGTCGAGGGTGAGCCGATCGAGGGCGGAGTCGTCCTGCTGCGGGACGGGAAGATCGCGGCCGTCGAGGGGCCCGGCTTCACGGTGCCTGCCGGCGTGGAGGTGGTCGACGCCACCGGGAAATGGGTGCTGCCCGGCTTCATCGACGCGCACGCGCACGCCGGGGTGGCCGAGGAGGCCGAGGGCTGGGCGGGCCAGGACACCAACGAGCGGACCGACCCGGTGGCCGCGCACGTCCGCGCGATCGACGCGATCAACCCGGCGGACCTGGGCTTCCGCGACGCCATCGGCGGCGGGGTGCTGGCCGTCAACGTGAACCCGGGCTCGGCCAACCCGATCGGCGGCCAGACCGCGGCCATCAAGTGCTGGGGCCGGACCGTGGACCAGATGGTATTGCGCGAGCCGACCGGGATGAAGTCCGCGCTGGGCGAGAATCCCAAGCGGGCCTACGGGGAGCGCAACGAGACCCCGGCGACCAGGCTCGGGACCGCCGCGGTGATCCGCAGCGCGCTGGTGGCCGCGCAGAACTACCAGGCCAAGCTGGCCGCGTCTGCTTCGGCTGATTCATCTTCTTCGGAACGGGCCGTGGTGGAACGCGACCTCAAACTCGAGGCGCTCGGCCGGGTGCTGCGCCGCGAGATCCCGTGGCGCCAGCACTGCCACCGGGCCGACGACATCGCGACCGCGATGCGGATGGCCGGGGAGTTCGGCTATGACCTGGTGATCGACCACGGCACGGAGGCGTACCTGATAGCCGACCAGATCGCGGCCGCGTCGATCCCGGTCATCATCGGGCCGCTGTTCACCAGCCGGTCCAAGGTCGAGCTGCGTAACCGGTCGCTGGCCAACCCGGGACGGCTGGCCGCGGCCGGGGTGACCATCGCCATCACCACCGACCACCCGGTGGTGCCGATCCACTTGCTCATCCACCAGGCCACCCTGGCGGTCAAGGAGGGCCTGGACCCGGTGACGGCGCTGCGGGCGGTGACGATCAACCCGGCGCGGATCATCGGGGTTGATTCCCGGATCGGCTCGCTGTCGGTGGGCAAGGACGCCGATCTGGTGATCTGGTCGGGTGACCCGCTGGACGTGATGAGCCGGGCCGAGCGTGCGTTCGTGGATGGCCGGGAGATCTACCGATATGACTACGACCGGCGCGAGGGCGTGTTCGCCGACCTGTAGTTCTGGTTTTGGTTAGCGGCGGCGGCCGGTGAGGATGAAGCGGCTGCGGGCCTGGTGGCGGTAGACCACCGCCATGAAGATGACGAAGAAGATGATCTCGGAGATGAACGCGCCGATATCCACGAACGTCTTGGCGTTGTGATCGCTGACGTAGAAGCCCAGGCCATTGCCTGTCGAACCGCCGGCGGCGGCCACGATCGGGTAGATGATGTCGGTCGTGAAGGCGGTGATCAGGCCGCTGAACGCGAGCGCTATGACCAGGCCCACCGCGACGACGATCACGTCACCGCGCATAAGGAAGTTCTTGAAGCCCCTCATGTCCTGTGCTCCGATCCGCCGGATGCTTCCGGCTGGGTCGCGACGGCTGACGGTCGCAGTCGCTTGGTTCCCGCTGCCCCGTCCCCTTCGATACTCCTGAGCCGGCGCTTCACTAGCGCACAAGCCATACGATAATTCCGGTTCGCCCGGCTGGGCGTCAAGCGTTTCGGCCGGCCTGGCGTGTCGAGTCGCGACCTGGGTCCGCGGCCGGGACTCAGCGGCCGGGCAGGCCGAAGGCCCAGTTCAGCATGCGGGTCGGGTCGGCGCCGTTGACCGTAGTGCCGACGCCGGGGCTGCCGAGGGTGACGCCGATGAAGGTGCGGCCGCCGCGGCTGGCCTCGAACAGCAGGCAGTGCCCGGCGGCCCGGGTGTACCCGGTCTTGATCCCGATCGCGCCCCGGTACGCCCCGAGCAGCGGGTTGGTGTTCTGCCACCGGTAGGCGTGGCGCCCTGA
This sequence comes from uncultured Actinomycetes bacterium, assembly GCA_963739135.1. GTDB lineage: Bacteria > Actinomycetota > Actinomycetes > Streptosporangiales > Streptosporangiaceae > Palsa-504. Next base: position 124,373 of record CAVTZG010000030.1, on the reverse strand, counting down.
TCCGGCGGCCAGCCGGTAGCTGCTCAGGTCCACGACCGAGCGGAAGACGGCCGAGGCCATCGCGGCCCGGCCCAGCGTGATCAGGTTCGCCGCGGTGGAGTACGTCGAGTACTCGGTCGGCCAGGGCAGCCCGTCGAAGTTGCTGAAGTGCGTCCGGGTCAGGCCGAGCTGGCGGGCGGTGGCGTTCATCTTGTTGATGAAGGCCGGGATGCCCGGGCCGTAGGCCTGGGCCAGGGTGTAGGCGGCGTCGGCGCCCGAGGGCAGCAGCAGGCCAGCCAGCAGCTGGCGGGCAGTGAGCCGGTCCCCAGGTACCAGGTCCGCGCTGCTGGCGTCCCATTCGGCCACATAGCCGACCACAGCGGACGGGATGGTGATCGTCCGGTCGAGGTGCCCGGCCCTGATGACCACGAGCGCCGTCATGACCTTGGTGATGCTGGCGATCGGGCGTTCGGTGTTCAGGTCGCGGCTCCACAGCATCGCGCCGGTGGACGCGTTGGCGACCGCGGCGGCCAGAGCCTGCACGCCGCTCGGGCCAGTTGTCCGGGCTTGGACCCCTTGGACCCCTTGGGCCGGGGTCTGGGTATGGCTGGCGCTGGCCAGCGCCGGGGGTGCGGTGACGGCCAGCGCCGCACAGGCGGCCAGGACCAGGCCGCCGACCCGGACCGGCAGCTGCGCACGCGCCCTCATCAGCGCTCCCGTCTCTAGCTCTAGCCGGCCGGACAACCGCGGCAAGCCTTTCAGCTCCGGCACGTCCTGGCAAACGTCGCGGCCGGCACAGTGCCTTCGGCCTAGCCGGCACAGTGCCTTCGGCCTAGCCGGCACAGTGCCTTCGGCCTAGTCCCTGGGCCAGGTGAAGACCGGGCCGCGGGCCCGGAGGTTGACCGGCGAGCCGACCGGCAGCTGGTGTCCGCCGAGAATCCGGACCACGATCGGCCGGCCGTCGGCGTCCTGGTCGGGCTGGACGTACACGACGGCGTCGTGGCCGTGGTAGCCGTAGGAAAGCACCCGGCCGGCCACACCATCTGCGCTGGCCTCCAGCTCGATCTGCTCGGGCCGGATCAGCACCGTGACCTGGCCCGCTTCCGCGGCCGCGGCCGAGTCCACGGGCAGGTTGCCGAGCATCGTCTTCACCATGCCGCCGGCCAGGACGCCCTCGAGCAGGTTCGCGTCGCCGACGAAACGGGCCAGCTCAGCGTCGGCTGGCCGGGCGTACAGCTCTTCCGGGGCGGCGTACTGGGCGATCTTCCCGTCGCGCAGGGCCGCGACCCGGTCGGCGGTGGACAGCGCCTCGTCCTGGTCGTGGGTGACCAGCACCGCCGTGGTGCCGGCCCGGCGGAAGATCCCGGCGACGTCGGCGCGGACGCTGGCCCGCAGGTGAGCGTCCAGCGAGGCAAACGGCTCGTCGAGCAGCACCACGGCCGGCTCGATGGCCAAGGCCCGGGCCAGCGCCACCCGCTGCTGCTGGCCTCCGGACAGCTGATGGGGGTACCGCTTGCCCATCCCGCCCAGGCCGACCAGGTCCAGCATGGTCGTGACCCGGCTGCCCCGGCGCTCCCGGGCCGGGAGGCCGAAGCCGACGTTGGCCCCCACGGTCAGGTGCGGGAACAGGCCGCCTTCCTGCGGCACGTAGCCGATGCGGCGCCGCTCCGGGGCGACGTAGGCGCCCGGGCCGTCGACCACGGTCTCGCCGATGCTGATCGTGCCGGCGTTGGCCCGCTCGAACCCGGCCAGCAGGCGCAGCAGGGTGGTCTTCCCGCTGCCAGACGGGCCGAGGATGGCGGTCAGCGACCCGGCGGGCACCTCGAGGTCCACGCCGGTCAGCACCGGGTGGGCTCCGAAGGCCTTGTGCAGGCCGCTTACCGCCACTTGCCGCATAACTTCATCCTTGCCCTTGAACTGGACGATTAAAAAACCGGCCCAGGACATAGCTTGGCACGGCCGCGACGATGATCATCACCAGGGCGAACGGGGCGGCCTGGCTGTAGGACAGGTTCGACTCATAGGCCCAGAACTGCGTGGCCAGCGTCTGGGTCCCGGTCGGGATAAGCAGCAGCGTGGCGGTGAGCTCGGTGACCGCGGACAGGAAGACCAGGCAGAACGCGGCCACCAAGCCCGGCCCGGCGAGCCGTACCGTCACCCGTAGCAGCACGGCCAGCCGGGGCTGGCCCAGCGACCTGGCCACCTCGTCCAGGCTGGCCGGCGCCCGGACCAGCGAGGCCTTGACCCCGACCAGCGCCAGCGGGAAGAACATGATCGCGTAGCAGGCGATGAGCAGCATCGACGTGCCGTAGCCAAACCCGGCCGCGTAGCGCTCGGTGAAGTAGGACAGGGCGAAGGCGATGACCACGCCCGGCATCCCCAGGACCAGGTAAGTGCTGCGCTCCAGGACATGGCGCATCCGCCCGGGGTGCCTGACGGCCAGCAGGGCCACCGGGAAGGCCATGACCGTGGCCACGGCGGCCGCCGATCCGCCGTAGGCCGCGGTGTGGCCGGCCGCGCTGAGCAGGGACACGTTGGCCCCGCCGGACAGCGCCGGTGGCAGGCCGTCGACCATCCAGTACACGGTGGAGGCGACGGGCACGCCCAGCGCGAGCAGGACGAGCGCGGCGAACAGGGCCAGTACCGCCCAGCGCGCCCGGCCCAGCCGCTGGGGTGGGATGTTGCGTTGGGTCATCGGGCCGGTCCTGCTGACCCGGGCCTTTCCGCGCATGAGGCCCTCACCAGCCAGCACGAGCAGGCTGAGCACCACCAGCACCAGGGAGAGCGCGCAGGAGGCGGCGACGCTGTAGCCGTTGAACTCGGTGAAGATCTCGGTGGTGAACGTCTGGAAGCCGACGATCTCGAACGCCCCGTACTCGGCCAGCAGGACCAGCGCGACCAGCAGGCAGCCGCCCAGGATGGCGCCCTTGGCCTGGCCGAGCGTGATCCGGACGAAGGTGCGGACCCGCCCCGAGCCCAGGCTGCGGGCCACCTCCTCCTGGCCGGGGTCCGCGCTGCGCAGGCTGGCCGCCACCGGCAGGTAGACCAGGGGGTAGACGGCCAGGGTCATCACGATGACCGCGCCCCGGAAGCCCTGGGCCCAGGTCCACAGGGAGTGCCAGCCGAAGCTGACCACGAAGTCGGGAATGGCCAGCGGTACCACCACGAGCACGGCCCAGGCCCGGCGGCCGGGCAGGTCGGTGCGCTCGACGCACCACGCGGCGCCGGTTCCGATCACCGCGCAGGCCACGGTGACCGCGACGGTGAGCCGGACCGTGTTCCACAGCAGCGAGGCCGTCAGCGGCCGGAAAATCAGATGCGCCACGTCCGAGGCGCCGGCGCCCTGGGCCTCGATCAGCAGGAAGACCAGCGGCACAGCCAGGACTGCCGCCACCAGGTAGCTGACCGTCAGCAGCGCCACCGGGCGGCGGAGGCGCCGGGATGGGGCGGGCCGTTCGGTGCGCGGAGGGGCCAGCGTGCCCGGGGCGGCCATCAGGGACGACGGTCCGGCCGACGGCTCACAGCAGCCCTGCCTGGTGCAGCAGGGCGATCGCCGCGGACCCGTCGCCGAGATCGGCGATCGTGATCGAGTTCGGCTGCAGCTGGGCGAACGGCGTCTCCGGGGCTGAGGTCGTCACGCCCGAGCCGAGCGGGTACTCGAAGCTCTGCTCGTTGCCCGACGCGCGCGCGATGATGTCCTGGCCTTGCTGGCTGACCAGGAAGGCCACGAACTTCTGCGCAGCCGCCTGGTGCTTGCTCGATTTCAGCACCGCGGCGCCGGACACGTCGATCACGTATCCCGGGTCGTGCGGGGCGAAATAGGTGATCTGCGAGTGCATCGCCGACGCGCCAATCTCTGCCTTGAGCCGGTACCAGTAGTACTCGTTGATGACACCGAAGGCTACCTGGCCCCGGTTCACCTCATCGGCGATCGTTTCGTTATCCGGAACGAGGTGGCTGGCCGCGTTGGATTTGATGCCGTCCAGCCAGCGCAACGCGGCCGCCTGGCCGTAGGTCCTCATGACCGAGGTGACGATCGGCTGGAAGTCGGTCTCCCCGGCGGCGAAGGCGAACTTGCCGTTGAACCGCGGGTCGGCCAGCTGCATGACCGAGGTCGGCAGCTGGTTCTCGGCGATCAGCGAAGGGTTGTAGATGAGCACGCTGACCCGCGCGGAGACCCCCACCCAGTCTCCGGCGGCCGAGTTGTACTTGGCCGGGGTCTTGGCCAGGGTGCTGGCGTCTACCGGTGACAGCAGGCCCTTTTGCTGCAGGAACTCCAGCGCGGGCGAGTTCTCGGTGTAGAAGACGTCGGCCGGAGAATGCGGCCCCTGCACGGCGATCAGGTTGGCCAGCGTGTCCTCGTCGTCGTTACGGACGTTGACCGTGATGCCGGTCTGCTTCTCGAACGCGGTCACCAGCCCGTTGGTGGTCTGCTCGTGCTGGCCGCTGTAGAGCGTGATCGACTGCCCGGAGCCGGAATCGGACCCCGATGAGCCGCAACCGCCCAGGACGCCGCACACCGCCAGGGCCAGCGGGGCTGCCGCGGTGACTCGCCAGCGGATCATGAGGCGGCGCCCGGGCAGATCACGTTGAGCTTCTTGCTGGCCACTGCGACAGCCTCCTTGGCGTTGCTGCTCTTTCCGTTCTTTCCGTTGCTCAGCAAGGCCGCGAGAATGGCAACGGCTAGTTGCGCTCTGGTCCTGTTGGTCATCTACCCTTCCCCAGTGGTCCCGCCACCACGACGCACCTCAGGCCGCAAAGAGCTTAGCTTAGGCTAACCTAACAAGCCGCGCCAGTCCCATCATGAGACTGCCGTGCCCGCGCCGACGTCGCCCCGTCGGGGCCATGGGGGCCACCGCAGGATCACCGCCCGTCCCACACGTACCACCATTTGCGTCGGCAGCGCTCCCGTGACACCTCCGCGGATCGTCCCGGCCGGGCCTGATGAGTCCGGCTGGCTCACCCCGCATCACCGGGAGGAGCTGGGCGGACGGCCGTTCGGCGACGGGACGCCGCCAGGTCCGCCGCCACCCGCGGAGCGGGTAACCGACGGACCTGGCCGTTAGGCGCGACCGCGCAGGGTTCCGGTCGCGCCTGGGCGGGGCGGGGTTCTAGCCGCTGCAGGCGACGGGCACGGTCAGCGCGGCCATCCCGGCTAGCTGGGCCGCCGGGCTGGCGTAGGAGGCATAGGCGCGGTCGCCGGAGGTGGCCACCCCGCCGAGGTACTCCAGCGCGCTGCTGTCTTTGGGGATGGTGGCGGTGGCCAGTACCTTCCCGGTCGCCGGGCTGGCGCACACCAGCGTCTGCGAGCCGCCGATCCAGACGGTGCCGCCGCTGTAGGTAGGGGATGAGTAGCCGTTTGCCCCCGTCGCGTCACCGACCTGGACCAACTTGGCCAGGTTGCCGCCGGGAGCGAACCACACGGTGGTGGATTGGATGGTCAGGGTGCCCCAGACGCCGCCGCTGGTCGCAACCAGGTTGGCCCCTGCGCCGCTGACACCCATGGTCGAGGAGGCCAGCTGCGCGAGCCCCGGGAGCTCATAGGTCAGCAGGGTGAAATTGCCCAGGCTGACGTAGAGCCTGGTCCCGTCGGGCGAGGCCGCCAGCGAGTTGATCGGCCCCTGGAGCTCGACGAACCGCCGGATGATCTTGTGGGTGTCCGTGCTCACCACGGCGATGTCGTTGCCCGCGGCCAGGTACAGGCTGTGGCCAGACCCGGCCAGCACTCCGGCGGCGGCGAAGGACACCCGGCCGCTGACCGGGACCGTCACCGACGCGACCCGCTCTAGGGTGGTGGCGTTGTAGCCGGTCAGGATGGCGACGGCGCTGTTGTAGGTCGTCACCGCCCACACCTGGTCTCCCACGATGACCGGCGCGCTGGTGACCTGCGCGCTGTCCGGCACCCGGTTCAGCACGCTCCCGTTGGCCGGGTCGATCTGGTCCAGGTAGCCCGGCTCGACGCCGAACAGATAACTGTCGCCGCTGATCAGGGTGCCGGGCGTGATCTTGTCCCGGTTGATCAGCTCCGCGCCGTAGGGCGCGTCCTTGATCGGCACCGCCGAGATCGTGCCGGGCGAGGAGAGCACGGAGGAGGGGGTGGAGGTGGTCGGTACCGCGGAGTTCGAAGTCAGCGTGCTGCCCGGCGCCGCCGCCGGGCCGGGGTGTGAGGTCAGCCCAACGCCCAGGGCCACGCTGCCGCCGGCCACCACGACCACGGCGGCCGCGGCCAGGGCGGGCGCCCAGGCGCGGCCCCGGCTAGGGCGCGTGCGGCGCGGCTCCCGCTTCCGCGGCTCGCGCAGCCGCGGGATCCGGGCCTGACGGCCCTGGCCGGCCTCGTTGGCCAGCCGGAACGCGATGTCTTCCACGGTCACCCGGCGCGGCGGCTCGGGCGTCACGCGGTGCAGCAGATCGGCAAGCTGCCGTTCCTCGGTATTCACGAGGCCACACCTCCGGTCAGAAGCTCGGCCAGGCCGGGCGCATCCCGCAGCCGGGCCAGTGCCTTAGCCGCGTGCGACTTCACCGCGCCCACCGAGCAGCCCATCGCGGCCGCGGTCTGGGCCTCGGTCTGGTCGGCGAAGTAGCGCAGCACGACGGCCGCTCGCTGCCTGGCGGGCAGCCGGTCCAGGGCCGCGAGCAGCGCCTGGCGGGCATCCACCTGGGCGAACACGTCCCCGTAGGCCTGCAGCTCGGGCAGCCGCCCGGTCGCGATCTCGCCGTTCCAGCGCCGCTGGCGCCAGCGCAGGAACGTATTCACCATGATCTTCCGCACGTAAAGCTCCGGCGCGTCCTGGCGCTCGAGGCTGGACCAGCGCGGCCACGCCGCGGCCAGCGCGGTCTGCACCAGGTCCTCGGCGCTCGGCCAGTCCCCCGTCAGCAGCCAGCCAGACCGCAGCAGCGCTGACGAGCGCGCCTCGACGAAATCACGGAACCCGTCCGGTTCCGCCGGACGAGTCACCCCGGGCAGTGTGTCCACCGATCCTCCGTTCCCGGCTCATCGGGCTCACCTATATAGATGCGTCAGCCGACCGGAAAGGTTTACTCGCGGAGCCTGCCCAGGGTCAGTTCCGCTCGCCGTTGCCGCGACTCGGCCCGGTACGACTGGCGCCGGGCATCCCCCAGGTCCTGGCGCGCCTGCGCCAGCTCGGCCTCCAGTCGGCGGACCGTATCTTCGAGCCGCTGCTCCGCCACGGCCGCGGCTTCGGCGGCCTCGACCGCTTCAGCCACGTCCCGTTCGGCAGAAATGATTCTCTCCTGACGACGGCGCTCATGGGTGGCAGCGGCCTCAGCCGGCTCGGGTTTTCTGGCCGGGGCCGGTCCCGGCGCGGGCACCGCCTCGCCGTCGGGCAGCGGCGCCAGGCCGAAGCCGGCCCAGTGCGCGGCGCGGACCAGGGTGCCCAGGCTGGCGGCCACCTCCGGGTCGGCCAGGGCGGCGTCGAGGGTGGCGGTCACCTCCTCGCGCACCGCCGCCGGCGGCGCGGGCAGCCCGGCCAGGGCCTGCCTGGTGAGCTCGTCGACCAGCCGGGCCCGGGCCGCGGACAGCTCGCGGATCCTGCTGCCCTGCCGGGACTGCTCCGCGTCGCGGAGCTCGGCGGCCAGGGCGGCCAGCCGACCGGAGACCCCGGGGTCGGTCCGGACCAGGCGGTTCACCACCCAGGCGGAGCGGGTGGGCTTGCGCAGCCCGGTGATCTTCTTGGCCGCGTCCTTGTCGCCCGCGGCGCTGGCCGCCTCGGCCAGGTCTTTGCGCAGCGGCATGAACTCGTCCGGGTCGGCCTCGTACAGCCGGGCTACCGCGTCGGCCAGCAGGTCGGTCACCCGAGCAGAATAGGCACCATGGACCAGATCGTGCCATCAGGGCAGGGCCACTTGCTGACCGCGCGGGGGAACGTCATGGCGTTCAAGGCCGTCGCGGCCCAGACCGGCGGGGACTTCTCGCTCATGGAACGGACCGTGCCGCCCGGGGCGCGGATGCCGCCGCCGCACCGGCACGTGAACTGCTCGGAGGCGTTCTTCGTGCTGGCCGGGACGATCACGTTCCGGCTGGACGAGGCCGAGCTGTCCGGCGGGGCCGGCGATTTCCTGCCGGTGCCGCGGGGCGCGGGGCACACGTTCGGGAACACCGGCACCGAGCCCGCCCGGCTGCTGGTACTGCACGCCCCGGCCATGGACGCCTACTTCGAGGAGCTGCACCGGCTGTGGGCGGCCGGCGAGCCCCCGCCGCGGGAGGCCGAACGCGAGCTGATGAGCCGCTACGGGATGGAGCCCGCCTAGCCGACCCGGAAATGTCAGTGGGTTGTCGTAGGGTTTGGGAGTATGGCGCCTACCGCATCAGCCGAGCTGAGCTCGGACAAGCTCGAGGAGTACCGCCGGGAGCTGACCGGGTACTGCTACCGCATGCTGGGCTCGGGGTTCGAGGCTGACGACGCCGTGCAGGAGACCATGCTGCGGGCCTGGCGGGCGGCCGACGGATTCGAGGGCCGGTCCAGCGTGCGGTCGTGGCTGTACCGGATCGCCACCAACATCTGCCTGGACATGCTGCGCGGCAGGCAGCGCCGGGCGCTGCCGATGGACCTCGGGCCGGCCTCGCCGCCGGTTGAGGCGCTGCTCGGTGACTGGCACCCGGACGACATCTGGATCTCCCCGATGGCCGACGAGCGGGTGCTGCCCGAGCACGGCGACCCGGCCGAGATCGCAGTGGCCAGGGACACGATCCGGCTCGCGTTCGTGACCGCGCTGCAGCATCTGCCCGCCCGGCAGCGGGCCACGCTGATCATGTGCGAGGTGCTGAAGATGCCGGCCGCCGAGGCGGCGGCCACGCTCGGCACCAGCGTGCCCGCGGTCAACAGCGCGCTGCAGCGGGCCCGGACCACGCTGTCCGCGCTGCCCTCCGAGCAGCGGCCCGGACCGCTGGACGCGGACCAGGCCGACCTGCTGGCCAGGTACGTGGACGCGTTCCAGCGTTACGACATGCAGCAGCTCGTCACGCTGCTGCAGGACGACGCGCTGATGACGATGCCGCCGTACGCGCTGTGGATCAGGGGCGCGCAGGACGTGGTCCGCTGGATGCAGGAGCCGACGCCGAGCCTGTGCCGGGACTCGGTTCTGGTACCGGCCGGGCAGGTCAACGGGGTACCGGCGTTCGCCCAGTACAAGCCGGACCCGGCCGGCGGGCACGCGCCCTGGGCCCTGCAGGTGCACGAGGTGTCGGGCGGCCGGATCAGTCGGCTGACGTTCTTCCTGGACACCGAGCGGATCTTCTCCGGGCTGGGCCTGCCGCCGCACCTGCCGTGACCGGGTCGGGCGGGATCCAGGGGTTCCGGCTGGCCTAGAAGCTGACGGGGTACCAGGTCGGCGCGTCGCCGGGGACGGGCTGGAAGTCGTAGCGCAGGCCGCCCGGGCCGAGGGCGACCAGGCTGACCGAGGTCGTGCCCCACAGCCGGCCGTCGGGCAGTTCCCGCCGGGCGATGATCGCGGCCGGGTCGGTGGGCCACAGGCCGTCGCCGTCGGCCAGGGTCAGCCAGTCGCCCCAGGCGTCCTTGACGGTGGTGGCCGGGTCACCGGAGGGACGGTGCGCGGCGAACTTCGGCCCGAAGTGGGCGGCCTTGGCGTCCGGGGCCGCGTCCGGCGGGGGATACGTGTGGCCGGCGTTGGTGAGCACATGGGTGCCGGGCTCCAGGTCCTCGACGAAGGCGCGCCGGCCGTCCCAGCCCAGCAGCAGCACCCCGGCCAGGTCGGCGCAGACCAGGAAGAACGGGTCATAGCTGGCCAGCACCTGGGCCTGCTGGCCCAGCTCGCGCAGGGCCTGGCGCCCCTCGGCCGCAGCGCGCAGCGGCAGCTCGCCCCGGGAACGGCGGCGTTCGGGCGGGGCCATCTCGCCGCGGGTGTTCAGGATGCAGGCGACCCGCGGGATACCCGGATGCAGCGCGAGCCAGGTTCCCCCGGCCTGCTCATCCAGGCCGCCGACCAGCGGCGATCCCGGCCAGTGCCGGGCTGGCGGCTGCCAGCGGCGGCCGGTGAACTCATCGCGGACGCCCAGCAGCAGCAGCGGCCTCGGCTCGCCGGGCGCGAAGTTAACGACTACGGTGCACACGCACCGACCATAACCTGGGATCTTCGGTGAGTGTCCAGATCGTGGTGTGCTTGACGTCACGGTCCTCGAGCGCGCCCAGGCCGGGCACGTCGTAGCCGGCCAGCGCCCTTAGGCGGGCGCGGGGCAGGTAGGCGCGGCCGAAGTCGCCGGCCAGGACGGCACAGCCGCGGGCACGGGCCCGGTCCAGGAACCGCAGCACGTGGCCGGCCAGCTCGCGCTCGTAGAACGCGTCCGCCACCAGCACCAGGTCGGCGTCGGGGAAGGCGGCATCGGCGGTCAGCACGTCGGCGCACACGGCCCGGACCGCGGTGCCGTTGACGTCGGCGTTGAGCGCGATGGCCGCGGCCGCCAGCGGGTCGATGTCGTAGGCGGTCACCGCCGCGGCCCCGGCCCGGGCCGCGGCGATGGCGACCAGTCCCGAGCCGGAGGCGATATCGATCGTCCTGCGGCCCGCCGCCGTCTCCGGATGGTCGAGCAGGTAACGGGCCAGGGCCTGGCCGCCGGCCCAGGCGAAGGCCCAGAACGGCGGATCCAGGCCGGTGCGCCCGGTGGCCCGCTCGGTGTGCTGCCACAGGCTCATCGGCTCGCTGGCCTGGTACAGCCGGATCTCGGGGACCAGCGGCACCGCGCTGAGCGTGGTGCCGGTCCTGATGATCTGGATCCGGTCGGTGCCGGTCTTGATGGACGATCCCCTCCTGGGTGCAAGTCTGGGCCTGCGGCCCGCCCGGCGGCAAGATCCGGACGTGGCACGGCCCGCCCGGGGGTCGGGGGGAGAGACCGCCCGGGCGGGCCTGGCGTAATCGCCCTGGATGTGTCCGGTGCTCCCGTCGACCGGATCGGTTCCCGCCGGTTCACCGGCGCCCCCGTATGTCTCGCCGAACCCTCCGAGCGAAACGAGGCCGGTGAGCCGCCCGCACGGCCGGGCACGACGGCCTGCCCAGGTGTTGGGTTCGGCAAGCCGTCGCGCCCGGACCGTACATGAGCACCATATGAAGAAGATGGTCTGCCGTCGAGATCCAAGATGGGAGTGTTTGGCCATACCAAGTTGGTGGTAGACCGGCATGGTGGACCTGTTCCTCGACCCGGAGGCCAGCCAGCCGCTGACCGCGCAGCTCTACGAGCAGCTCCGCCACGCCATTGCCGAGGGCCGCCTGCGGCCCGGGGATCAGCTCGTCCCCAGCCGCCAGATGGCCAGCGAACTTCACGTGTCCCGGCACACGGTGACCACAGCCTACGGCCGCCTGGTCGCCGAGGGCTACGCGGAGGGGCACGCCGGCGGCGGCAGCGTGGTGGCGTCGCCGTCCCCGGCCGCGCCGCCAGAAGCGCGGTCGGCGGCCGGGCTCCGCCCCAGCCGCCGGTTCGCGGGCTGGTCGCCGTACTTCCGGCCGCCCCGGTACGGCTGCCGGTTCGACATGCGGCCGGGCCTGCCGGACCCCGCCTTGTTCCCGGCCGCGCTGTGGCGCCGCCGGGTCGCGGCCGCGGTGGCGGCCGAGCGGCGGGAGTACGGCGACCCGGCCGGGCGGATCAGGCTGCGGCGGGCCATCGCCGCCTGGGTGGCCCGGTCCCGGTCCGTGGCGGCCACCGACGACACGGTCGTGGTCACCTGCGGCGCCCAGCATGCCATCGACCTGGTCGCCCGGGTCCTGCTCGAGCCGGGCGACTGCGTCGCGGTCGAGGACCCGGGGTACGTGCCCGCGGTACGCCTGTTCGGGGCCCTCGGCGCGAGCGTCGTCGGCGTGCCGGTCGATGACCAAGGCCTGGTCGTGGACCAGCTGCCGGTCTCGGCGCGGATCGTCTACGTCACGCCCTCGCACCAGTATCCGCTCGGCATGACGATGTCGATGCCCCGGCGCCGGGCCCTGCTGCGCTGGGCCGAACGCCACGACGCGGCGGTCATCGAGGATGACTATGACACCGAGTTCCGCTACGTCGACCGGCCGCTCGAGCCCCTCCAGGCGCTCGACGCGAACGGCCGAGTGGTGTACGTGGGGTCGTTCTCCAAGACGTTCTCCCCGTCGGTCCGCCTCGGCTTCGCCGTGGTGCCCCCGCTCCTGGCCGAGCCGATCGCGGCGCTGAGACAGCTCATCGACTGGCATCCACCGACCGTCCTGCAGACCGCCCTGGCCGCCTTCATCGACGACGGCCTGCTCGATAAGCACATCCGGCGCAGCAGGCGCAGCTACGCCGAGCGTCACCACATCCTGACCGAGGCGCTGTCCGGGCCGCTGGCCGGGCACCTCGCGGCCCGGGCCACCAACGCCGGACTGCACATCACCGCGGTGCTGCGGGACGGGCTGCGCGAGGAAGAGGTGCTGCAGGCCGCGGCCAGGGGTGGCCTGGTCACCGCCGGCCTGAGCGACTGCTTCCACACCGGGCAGGCCCAGCCGGGCCTGCTGCTCGGATTCGGCGCCGTCAGCACCACCGCGCTGCCGATGGCGCTTGACCTGCTGGGTCACGTTCTCGTCCCCGGCCACGTGCGCGCCTGAGACGGCTGTTTACAAAGAAGCCGAATCCGGGTAAGCCGGTGGAAAGCTCCTTGACCCGGCCGAGCCCGGGGACCGCGGTTTTCAGGGTGAAGGTGGCCGAGTCGGTGGTCGCGGCCATCGAGGCGGGCATGGCCGCGCGGAACATCCCGGTTCCGGCCGAACCGGTGCCTGGCGGCGTGCGTAGAACAGGGTGAACGGCGCCGCAGTAAGGTCGGCATAGCGCGAGTCGAGGAGTTCAGTGTCCGCTTGGCAGGTCCAGGAGCGAGCAAGGCCGGCCGGAGACCGCTCGCCGCTGGCTGATGTGCGGCAAGACCCGGCCGCCGGGGCGCGGGCGGCCCGGCGGCCGCGGCTGTGCCTGCCCTCGTTCGCCCTGGCCGCGCTGACGGCCCTGATCCTGTGGGTCGCCGTTACCGCGCTGCTCAGCCAGGGCCGCCTGGAAACCGTGCTGTCGACGGGCCGGGGTGAGCTGGCTGCTCCCCTCCTGGTGGGGCTGGTGGTCGCGACCGGGATCGGCGAACGGATATGGCCGGCGGAGCGCCGTCCGGTCCTGGCCCGCGGCCACGTCCAGGATGCGTGCTTCCTGGCCTTGCACGCCATCGTGGTGATCCCGCTGATGACGCTGCTCAGCGTCGGCGCGGCGACGCTGATCGGCGAGCACGCGGGCTGGATCGAGCTGCGATCGACACAGCGCTGGCCGGCCTGGCTGCTCGTCCCCCTCACGGTCGTGGCCATGGACGGAGCCAACTGGCTGGCCCACTACGCCGATCACAAGCTCGAGCCGCTCTGGCGCTTTCACGCCCTGCACCACAGCCAGGAGGAGCTGAGCGTCCTGACCTCGTTCCGCGCGCACCCGCTCATGCACACGACGGGGTTCATCCTGGCCACCATCCCGGTCGTGGTCCTGATGCCGACGCGGGCGATCGCCCCGGTACTGATCACGATCTACGTCTGCATCGGCACCCTGCAGCACGCCAACCTCCGCTGGACGTTCGGCCCGCTCGGCCGGGTGATCGTGAGCCCGGCCTACCACCGGCTGCACCACGCGACGGACAACCAGGCCGTCAACCTCGGTGTCGTGCTGACGATCTGGGACGTCCTGACCGGCTACGCGAGGTTCCCCTCCCGCCGCGACGCCGCCGGGCGCACCGGCCTGGCCGGCCGTCCGGTCCCGGTCGAGCAGGGCGACGCGGCGCGGCCGGTCCTGGTGCTGATGGCCGAGCAGCTCATCGAGCCGTTCCAGGCCCAGGGGTAATACGCAACTGCCGTCCCGGGGCGCGGGCAGCTGGAAACGGCTGGCCCCGGCTGGACCCCTGTCTCTACTCATGAGTAAAATTTGATCCCTCGCACGGCTGCCGCGGAGATGATCGCGGCGGCCGAAACTCCTACGGTGCGGAGGCAAGCAACCGATGACGGAAACCGGAACTTTGGCTGCAGGCGGACTGGCCGGCAAGGTCGCCCTCGTGGTCGGCGGCGGCTGGAGCGGGCCGGACTGATGGCCAAGCACGCCGTCCCGCACATGCCGCGCGGCGGCGCGATCGTGAACGTCGGATCGGTATTCGGCGCCGTCGACCCGATCCCGGAAGGAACCTCGCGGCCACCCGATAGGCCGCTGTCAACTTTCACGCCTGTCAAATTCGCAGGACGATACTGACGATCTTGCCCGGGACGATGACCAGGCGGGCTACGTCCTCGCGCGGGTAGCCGGGATGCGCGGCCAGCAGGTCGGCGATCTCGGCCTGCCCGGCCGAAGCCGGGACGTCGATGGTGAACCGGACCTTGCCGTTGACCTGGACCGGCAGCCGCACGCTGGCGTGGGCGGCCAGGGCGGGATCGGCCTGCGGGAACGGCTCGTAGGCCAGCGACGACGGGTGGCCCAGCCGCTGCCACAGTTCCTCGGTGACGTGCGGGGCCAGCGGCGCCACCATCAGGACGAGCGGCTCGGCCAGGGCGCGGGGCACGCGGTCCAGCCGGGCGGCGTGGCCCGTCAGTTCGATGATCCGGGCGATGGCCGTGTTGAACCGCAGCGCCGCGTAGTCGTCCCGCACGGTCGCGATCGTGCGGTGCAGCAGCCGGGCGGTGGTCTCATCCAGCGGTTCGCCCGGGCTGGGCTCGATCACGGTCTGACCGGTCTGCTCGTCGACGATCAGCCGCCACAGGCGTTGCAGGAACCGGTGCATGCCGACGATGCCGTCGGTGTGCCAGGACCTGTCGCCGTCCAGCGGGCCCATCACCATCTCGTATAGTCGCAGCGTGTCGGCGCCGTAGGCGTCGTACATGTCATCCGGGCTGACGCCGTTCTTCAGGCTCTTGCCCATCTTCCCGGCCCGCCGGGTGACCGGCTGCCCGCGGTAGGCCCAGCCGTCCGGCCCCCGGGTCACCTCGGCCGCGGGCACGTACTGGCCGCGGGCGTCCAGGAAGGCGTCGGCCAGGATGTAGCCCTGGTTGAACAGCCGGCCGAACGGTTCCGGGCCGCTGGTGACCCCGATGTCATACAGCACCTTGTGCCAGAACCTGACGTACAGCAGGTGCAGCACGGCCTGCTCGACGCCGCCGACATACAGGTCGACGCCGGCCGGGGACATCCAGTAGCGCTCGACGTCCCGGCCCACCGGCACGGTGTCGTTGCCGGGGTCCAGATAGCGCAGGTAATACCAGGAGGAACCCGCCCACTGCGGCATGACGTTCAGCTCGCGCCGGTAGCGTCGCGGGCCGTCCCCCAGGTCCAGCGTGACCTCGGCCCAGCGACCGCCGGCGGCCCGGGCCAGGGACGGCACCGGATCGCTGTCGTCGTCCTGCGGCACCGGCGTGAAATCGGTCATTTCCGGCAGCGTGACGGGCAGCATCTGCTCGGGCAGCGCGATCGGGCGCCGGGCCGGGTCGGCCTCGTCGTAGACGATCGGGAACGGCTCGCCCCAGTACCGCTGCCGCGAGAACAGCCAGTCCCGCAGGTGATAGGGCCCGCCGGACGGGCCGATCCAGTTCCGCTGCAGGCGCTTGACGTTCTCCGGCCAGTCCAGGCCATCCAGGTCGGCCAGCAGCCGCTCGGCGTAGGCGGTGATGCGCAGCATCCACTGCCGCAGCGGCCTGCGGTACACGGGATAGTTGCCCACCGCGCTGCGGCCCTCGTCGGTGACCTCTTCGTCGGCCAGCACGGTGCCGAGCCCGGGGCACCAGTTCACGACCTCCTCGGCCAGGTAGGCCAGCCGGTGACCGTCGATGACGTCACGCTGCTCGCCCGCGGGCAGGCTGGCCCAGGGGCGGCCGTCCGGGACCGGGCGCCGCCCGGAGGCGAACTCGGCGATCAGCTCGCCGACCGGCCGGGCCTGGCGCCTGGCCGGGTCATACCAGCTGTTGAACATCTGCAGGAAGATCCACTGCGTCCAGCGGTAGTAGGACGGGTCGCTGGTCAGGATCTCCCTGCCGCGGTCGTGGGCCAGCCCCAGCCGCCGCAGCTGCCGGCGCATCACGGCCGCGTTGTGCAGGACGCTGACGGCCGGGTGCTGGCCGGTGTCGATCGCGTACTGCTCGGCGGGCAGCCCGAAGGTGTCGAAGCCGAACGGGTGCAGCACCTGATGACCGGTCATGCGCAGGTAGCGGCCGAATACGTCGGTGCCGATGTAGCCCAGCGGATGACCGACGTGCAGCCCGATGCCGCTGGGATAGGGAAAGAAGTCGAGCAGGTAGAACTTGGGCCGCCCGGGTGTGGCGGGCAGCCTGGGCGTGCGGAACGTCCCCTCCCGCTCCCAGCGGTCCTGCCAGCGCAGCTCGATCTCGCTGGCCAGCCGCGCGCCGTAACGGAACAGCGGTGTGTCCTCATCCATCTGGCTCTCCTCGTGCGCCGCCGGTCGGGAAATGAAAAAGCCCCTCACGCGTGAGGGGCTGCCGCACTGACCGATCGCGTCAGTGCGGCGTCACGAGGAGCAGGCAGGCCAGCTGGGACATGGCCGGAGTGTAACCCACGAGCAGAACGGCCGCCCAGTCATTTACGCCGCGGGCCGCCTGGTGCGCGATAGGCGAGGGTCAGATCAGCTGAAGCTGGCGGGCCCGGCGGACCGCCTCGCTGCGGTGCGACGCCGCCAACTTGCGGTAGATGTTCCTGAGGTGGGTCTTGACGGTGTTGACGGAGATGTACATCTCCTCGGCGACCTCGGCCGTGTTCAGCATGCCCGACACATGCACGAGCACCTCGCGCTCGCGCTCGGTGAGCGGCTCGATGATCAGGACCGGCGGCTGCCCGGCGGCGCCCAGGGGCGCCCGAGGCTGATGCTGGCCCAGAGCCGGGGGGAGCAGAACCCGGTAGCTGCCGGCCAGTTCGGGGTCACGCCGGAGCACCGCGCCGAGCCAGCCACGCTCCAGCGCGAACGGCAGCCTGAACTGCTCGCGTTCGGCCAGCCGCAGGGCGCACGCCAGCGACCTGCGACCGCGCCCTTCGTCGCCACTGTCATAGCCGAGCCGGGCGTCCACCAGCCACGCCTGCAGGCGTACCGGGTCCGGTGCCTGGCCGTCGGCCGCCAGGACGGGAGCGAGGGCTTGTTGTGCGGCCTCGCCGTCTCCGGCGATCGCCTGGGCCCGGGCGAGGGTGACCGCCGCCTCCAGCGAGGTGCCGACCCGTTCGGCTGTGGTCAGAGCGGCCTGGACGTCGCCGGCCGCCGCGTATGCTCGCGACTCGATCAGGCTCAGCTGCTGGTCCAGCCAGGGCGGAACGGACCACCCCGACCGGGCCCGGGCGATGACCCCCGCGGCCACCGCGGGGCGTCCCTCGGCCAGGGCACCGCTCGCGGCCACCAGGTAGGCCGCCGCCCCCATCAGCTTGTCCGGTCTGACGCCAAGGGCGGCGTCCGCCTGCTTGATGCAGCCGCGCGCCTCGCGCAGCTCATGGCGGGCCAGGTGTACCCAGGCCAGCGCGAGCAGCGGCGCGGGGCCGGGGCCTGACGGCCGGTGCTCACTGGCCGTGGCGGCCGCCTGGCCGGCCAGTTCCGCGGCGCGGCCGAGCCGTCCGCGCAATGCCTCCACCAACGCCAGCCGCCCAGTCAGGCTGATCCGTTCGTACTCCCGGCCGGAAGCGGCCTCGGCGGTCACGGCAGCCTCAAAGACGTCGGCCGCATCGTCCAGACGGCCGGACCACAGCTCGACGGCGGCATGACCGGACAGCACCCGCCGCCTGATGTCCGGATGCCGGGCCAGCTTCCCGCCCGGAACCTCATCGAGCATGAGCTTTGCGCGGCTGGCGGCCGACGCCGCCGCCGCTAGGTCCCCGGTGTGCAGGCTGACGGTCAGGCGAAGCATCGCGGCGGTCAGGCGGGCCTCGACCTCCTCGTCGGCGGGCAGACGCTCCAGCAGGGCGTCGGCGGCATTCAGCGCGGCGGCACCCACGTCATGCTGTCCGGCGCGGAGCGCCATCGCCGCCGTAACCAGGTGGGGCTGCGGCGTGGTCCAGGCCTCGCCGGACGGTATGCCGGACGGCATACCGGCGAATTCACCGGCCAGGCACTGGCCGTCCTGCGGCTCGATGACCTGGCCCAGCGCCAGGTCGTCGACGACCATGGCCGCGGCCAGCGGCCAGTCACCAGCCGCAGCGGCGTGCCGCACCGCGTCGGTGAGCATGCCGTTGCGCTCGTACCACCTGGCCGCCCGTTGATGCAGGGCGGCCACCCGGTCCGGATGGTCGTACCGGAGCCTCAGCCGGAGCATCTCGGCGAACAGCGTGTGATAGCGGTACCACCCGGAGCCGATCGGCTGGACCAGCGCGTTCGTGCGGACCAGGGCGGCCAGGATGCCCGCGGCCTGCTCATCGCCGGTCAGCTCGACGGCGGCCGCGGCGCTGACATGCTCCAGGATGCTGGTGCTCAGCAGGACTTCACGGACCTCGGGTGGCTGGACGTTGAGCACCTCGTCAACCAGATAGCAGGTCATGGCGCTGTCCTCGGCGATCAGCTCCTTGACGAACAGATCCGGGTCGGGATGAGTGCCCAGGGATATCGCGGCCAGGCGCAGGCCGGCCGCCCAGCCCTCGGTCCGCCGGTTCAGGCTCTCCAGCGCGTCCGCCGTCAGCAGGCCGCCGTGCTGGTCCAGCAGCAGGCCGGCCTCATCGACGCTGAAGGCCAGATCGCTGGCCCGGATCTCGGTAAGCTCCCCGGCCAGCCGGTACCGGTGCAGCGGCAGCAGCGGATCCATCCGCGAGGCGACCAGCAGCCGCAGGCCGGATCCCGCGTTCCGCAGCACGAACTCAAGCCCCTTCAGCGCCCCGGGATCGGTCAGCAGGTGCAGGTCGTCGAGGACCAGCGTGACCGGAGGGTCCTGCGCGGCCAGCGCCGCGGTCAACCGCAGCAGGAACCCGTCCTCTCCCTGCCGTTCGTGCGGCAGGGCCCGCAACGCCTTCGGGATGGCGACGCCGGACTGGCGCAACGCCGCCACCACATACGACCAGAACACACCTGGCCGGTTGTCGAACTCATCCAGCCCGACCCAGGCCACCGCGCCAGACTCGGCCGCCGCCCACAGGGCCAGGGCCATCGTCTTGCCCGCCCCGGGAGGGCCGGTGACGACCGTGAGCGGGCACCACCGCGTGCCCTCGGCGATCAGTCTGGTGATCCGCGGGCGCGGTACCGCCCAGTCCGGAACGTTCGGTGCGGTGATCTTGGATGTCAGGACGGGATCGCTGGCCGACGCGGCTGGCCGCCGGCTCCGGGTCGATGCCTGATTGGGAGCCTGATCAGCCATCGCTACCTCCCGGTCGTCATGAGGGACGAGTCGCCCGCCCCCACAAACCACCCAACGTCAGTGATTCCAGCCGCGCATCATACGATCCGCATGAAAGTCGGGATTCCTGGTGCGCGCTGATAAAGAGACCGCAGGTAGCGCCGGGAAGTCATCAGTGTCGTCGGGATCTTCCAGTGCGGCCGCGACGTCGTACCCGAGCGCGCCGGCCACCTCGGTGGCGGCAGACACGACCCGGCCGAGCCCGGCGACTGGCGCAATCACCAGCAGGACGTCGGCGATTTCGTCGTCGGTGGCGCCCGCGGCCAGGGCCCGGGTGGTGCTCCACTCCAGGCAGGCACCCGGTGACCCAGTGGCCACCAACACGGCGAGCTGGAGCAACGCGGCGGTCCTGGCCTCCAGGGCCGGCGTCCCGGCCGGGCCGAGGCCGAGCCGGGCCTGGTCCGCGACGAAGGCTTCGTCGATCATCGCCAGCTTGCGCAGGATCTCCCGGAATCTCGCCGTCTCGCTCACTGGTGCCTCCGCTCGGCCGTCGCCGTCACCAGTACACCGTGCGTCGGCGAGAGCGTCATCCCACCGATGGCATGAAAGCGGTCGCTACCCTTCGAGCAGGCCGAGCTCGCGGGAGCGGGTGACCGCCTGGTGGCGTGAGGAGGCACCCAGCTTCCGGTAGATGGACATCGCCTGGGACTTGACCGTGTGCGGGGACAGGAACATCTCGGTGCCGATCTCGGGGAACGACAGGTGGGTGGCCAGCATAGGCAGCAGGCGCAGCTCGGCGGCGGTCAGCGAGGAGGCCCCGGGGGCGCTCGGGGCGCGCTCGGCCGACAGCCGGGTCCGCAGCGCCTGGGCCTCTTCGGCCAGGGTGCCCAGGTCGGGGTTCGCGTCTCCCCTGGTGGTCCTCATCTGCTTGGCCGGCTCCCTGGTGTGACGCGAGGGTTGATGCCGCCGGCGCATCGGAGCCGGGCCCGGGGTGCTGAGCGGTCAGAGCGGTTAGAGCGCGGCGAGCAGCGCTCTGCTCCAGTCGCGGTAGCCATCCTGGCTGGGGTGAAAGCAGTCGGAGGCGGACATTGGTGTGCACTCAGGGGCCGCCCTTACCAGGGCAGGCCGATCAGCAGCGTCCTGCTCGGCCGGGCGCCGGGCTAGGGCAGGTCGACGGACCAGCCGTCGTGGGCCGCACTGCCCATGAGCTCCGCGGGTACCGGCTGAGGCTGCGGGGCCGGCTCCTCGGTGCACTCCCCGTCGGCCGCGGGCAGCTCACGGCGGGCGGGCGCCGCGGGCCCCTGCCGCGGCAGGTTAGCGGTCCACCGCTCGGTGCACGCCTGCGCATCCTCGCAGTACCAGCGCACGTCGGCGCAGGCCTGACCGCCGTCTGGCACCATCAGGCCGACGGGCAGCGCGATACCGCACAAGGAGCACTGGGCGACCTGCAGTGGACGCGGGCGCTCGTCACGCTGCATGGACACCGGGACGTCACCCCGTGCGGAATGGCTGTTCACCGGGAGACCGCTGACATGTCGGGCTCCCTGATCAGCGGCATCGCCGTCGCTGAGGCTGATGCGGTCATAGATCCTCCCCACCGGACACCGACCGTAACCCCTCGTCCCTCTACGTTGAAGCCGAGGCTTAACAGGGCGAAGTAACCTGCTGGCTCGCTCATACAACGTAGCCACTCATGCCTGGGCGACTCAGGCAAAGCAGTAAACTTCTTTCTTCCCGGTCAAAAGCCACTCAAACGCACTCCCGGCACCAGCGTGGTCCGGGGTTGTGCTGTCGTTACCGGGAATCTTGTTTCGATTATGAGTAATTATTGTTGATGTTGTCGATGTTTTCATGCTGGCAGCGGTACCGGTCCGGGCGCCGCGGCGGGGCCAGACGGTACGCGGCGCCGGGTAAATGCGGCACCCGGTAAATTCTGCGCACGGGACCGGCAGCCCCAGCGACGAGCCCAGCGGCGGAGGAACGGCAGTGTCAGCGGACTACGAGACGATCCGCCAGGAGAACATCGCCCGGTACGGCTGGGACACGGCCGTACTGGACCTGCTCGGGCAGCTTTACAGCGAACGCACCCACTTCATCTTCGAGCTGATCCAGAACGCAGAGGACGCGGGGGCCACCGAGCTGGCTTTCGAGCTGTTCGCCGACCGGCTGGAACTGCGGCATGACGGCCGGCCCTTCACCGAAGCCGACGTCCGCGGGGTCTGCGGGGTGGGCCAGAGCGGGAAGTCCGCCGACCTGACCAAGATCGGCCAGTTCGGCATCGGCTTCAAGTCGGTGTACGCCTACACCAGGACCCCGCACATCTACAGCGGGCCGGAGCACTTCCGGATCGGGAGCTACGTCCGGCCTTACGCCACCGACCCGCTGCCGCGCCCGGCGGCCGGGACCGTATTCGTCTTTCCCTTCAACCACGACGACGTGCCCGCCGCGGTCGCGGTCCGTGAGATATCCGCGGCGCTGGCCGCGATGGAGCCCGGCATCCTGCTGTTCCTGGCCAGCATCACGCGCCTGGCCGTAGGCGGCGCCGGGGTGGCGAGGTCAGTCATCGAACGCAGCACGGAAACCCGCACACCCGCGAGCCGCCGCGTCCGGCTGGCCAAGGGCCGGGGCCGTCCGCAGGAGTGGCTGGCCTGGCACCGGCCGGTCGAGGGCCTGGCCGCCGGGGCGCACCGGGTGGAGATCGCCTTCCGCGTCGAGGCGGACCGGATCGTGGCGCTGGACCGCTCCCCGCTGAGCGTGTTCTTCCCGACCGAGAAGGAGACCTTCCTGGGCTTCATCGCCCAGGGGCCGTACCGGACCACGCCGGCCCGGGACAACGTCCCGGCCCACGACCCGGCGAACCAGGTCCTGGTGCGGGAGACCGCCGCGCTGCTGGCCGGGGTGCTGCGCGAGCTGTGTGACGACGGGCTGCTGACGGCGGCCGCGCTGACCGCGCTGCCGCTGGATGCGACGCGCTTCGAGCCGGGCTCGATGTTCCGCCCGCTGTTCGAGGCGGTGCGCGAGGCGCTGGCCGCCGAGGCGCTCATACCGGCGGAAAAGGGCGGTTACCGCGCTGCCCGGCAGCTCAAGCTGGCGAGCAGCCTGGACGTACGTGAGCTGGCGGACCCCGATCAGCTCGGCGCCTTGTACGGCGCGGACGGCCCGGCCTGGTTCGCCGACGAGTCCATCACCGAATCAGGCACGCCGGTCCTGTGGCGTTACCTGCGGGACGAGCTCGGCCTCGAGGAGGTCACCGCCGAGAGCCTCGTGGACCGCCTGACCGGCGAGTTTCTCCAGGGCCAGCCGGATGAGTGGATCGCGCGGCTGTACGGCCTGCTGTTCGGCTATCCCCGGCTGTGGCGCGGGGATCCAGGGGGTCCACGGGGTCCGGTGCGGGCCAAGCCGGTCATCCGGCTCGAGGACGGCCGCCAGGTCGCGCCGTTCGGCGCCGACGGACGGCCGGCCGTCTACCTGCCCGGGCCCGGCCCGAGCAGCCTGCCCACGGTGCGGCGCGCGGTGGCCGGCTCCCCCGCCGCCCGGCCGTTCCTCGACGCGCTCGACCTGACCGAGCCAGACGTGGTGGCCGAGGTCCTCGAGCTCGTGCTGCCCCGGTACGACGGCCTGGACGTCGCGGCGCTTGACGCCGCCCAGCACGATGCCGACCTGGAGCGGGTCGTGCGCGCGCTGGACGAGGCCGGGCCAGCCCGGCATGACGAGCTGCTCGGCCGGGTGCGGCAGACCGCCTTCCTCATCGGGGAGAACGCCGCCACCGGCGAGCAGCGCCTGCTGCCGCCGCCCGCGCTGTACCAGCGGGGCAAGGACCTGGAGGTCTACTTCGACGGCAATCCCGGCGCCTGGTTCGCCGCCGACGTCTACGGGCCGTGGCTGGTGCAGCTGCGCGGGATGGGGGTCCGGCAGGCCATCGAGGTGCGGGCGCGGACCCCGGACCAGCTCGGCTACGTGACGATCGCGGTCGAGTTCGGCCGGAACGAGCGCGGGCTGGACGGCTTCGACCCGGAGGCGAACATCGACGGCCTGGACTTCGCGCTGCGGCACCCCAGCCACGCCAGGTCCGAGTACGCATGGAACGTCCTGCTCGCTCCGAACTGGCGGCTGGTCACCGGGGTCATCGAGCGGTCCGTGCTGCAGTCGTTCAGCGACTCGAGCCGGGAACCCGCCAGCTCGGCCATTGGCCTGGCCGCCGGACGCGAAGCCTGGCTGCCCGGCCGGGACGGGACCTTCCACCGGCCGGCCGAGCTCTCGCTCGATGACCTGCCGCCGACCTATACCAGGGACGAGGGGCTGGCGCACGCGCTCGGGATGATGCAGCCCGTGGTGGCCGAGGCAGCGCGCCAGCTCGGCCTACCGGCCGCGGTGCTGTGGGGGCTGAGCGCCCGCCCCGATCTGGTGGCGCTGGTCGAGCGTGAGCTGGGTCAGGCCGAGTTACAGGAAACCTGTCCTGGTCCAGGGATCATCGGTCCCGTGACGTTCACCAGCCCTTTCACCTGCATAAAGGCCTGTCAGGGCGTGCTCCGGCCTGAGGCATGCAGTCACGATAATTCCCGGAGCGGAACCTGCGTACCTCCAGGAGCTGGACGCCGAACGCCTCCAGCCTGGCGAGCAGGCCCTGCAGGGCGGCCTCATCCCGCAGCTGGCCGTGCACGACGGTCTTGACCGGCTCCACCGAGGCGGTGAGCGGCTCGAAGTCGAGCAGTGCCTCGGATGGGAGGACACCGGTTATCCGGATCTCGTAGTACGACGATGACACCGCAGCTCCGGCCAGGTCGGGATCGGGACGAGCCAGATCTCCATGGTCCTGCGTCACGACTTCAGCCACCCCACTCATGACGGATGAATTTCGAACGCAGCCAGGTCACGTTCGATCCCGCGGAGGGTCCGCAGCTGACGGCGGCTCAGGCTCATCGCGCGGGCCTCCTCTCTCACGCCACCGACGGGGCGTGCCCGCAATGGCACATCAATGCCTGACCGGCATGCTCACATCCGCTGGAAACGACCGCCTCCTCCGGCGAGGGTGAGACAGGCCGGTCCGCCGCGGCCGACACCACCCGGTACGGATGATGTCCGGCCCCGGCGCGGATACCGAGTATGGGTGCATCAGGCCGCGACGAGAGGCAGCCGATGACCAACGTCGACCTGGCGCGGGTGGAGTTCGCGTTCGTGACGATCAATCATTTCTTCTTCGTCCCGATCACGATCGGGCTGGCGTTCCTGACCGCGCTGCTGCAGACGGCGTGGGTCCGTACCAAGCGGGATGAGTATCTACGGCTGACCAGGTTCTTCGGCACGCTGCTGGTCATCAACGTAGCGATCGGCGTGGTGACCGGCATCGTGCAGGAGTTCCAGTTCGGGATGAACTGGGGGGCGTACTCCCGGCTGGTCGGCAACATCTTCGGCGCGCCGCTGGCCATGGAAGGGCTGGTCGCGTTCTTCCTGGAATCGACATTCCTCGGGCTGTGGCTGTTCGGCTGGGACAAGCTACCCCGCCGCATCCACCTGCTGACGATCTGGGCGGTCTCGCTGGGCAGCGTCCTGTCCGCAGCGTTCATCATGGCCGCCAACTCCTGGATGCAGCACCCGGTCGGCTATCAGGTGGTTAACGGCAAACCCCAGCTGAACGACATCTGGGCGGTGTTCACCAACCCGGTGTTCACCTGGGGATATGCCAAGGTGCTGTTCGCGGCGCTGACCACCGGTTGCATGGTGATGCTGGCGGTGTCCGCGTGGCAGCTGCGGCACGGCGGGGAGCGCGAGGTGTTCACCCGGTCGGCGCGCCTCGGGCTGCTCATCTTGGTGCCCGCGATCTTGTTCACCATGCTGGTGGGCGATGAGCTGGGGGTGATCGAGGCCCGGTACCAGCCGATGAAGATCGCGGCGGCCGAGGCGCAGTGGACCACCTGCCAGCCGTGTTCGTTCTCGCTGTTCCAGATCGGCGGCGGCAACAACGACCAGACCCCGACCGAGATCATCGCGATCCCGCACCTATTGTCCCTGCTGGCCACCAATTCCTGGAACGGGAAGGTGATCGGGCTAACCCCGCTGCAGCAGCAGTACAGCAAGCAGTACGGCCCCGGCTACTACGTGCCGAACGTGTTCATCCAGTACTGGGGCATGCGTGTCATGGCCTACCTGGGGGCCCTGGTCTTCCTGATATCCCTATGGGGGCTGTGGCTGATCAGGCGAAAAAAGCTGGCCACCTCCCGGGTGTTCTTGTGGGTGGCGGTCTGGGGCGCGGTGCTGCCGTTCGGCATGAACACCGCGGGCTGGTTCCTGACCGAGAGCGGCCGGCAGCCGTGGATCGTGCAAGGCATCATGCTGACCAAAAACGGGATCTCGCCGACGGTCAGCACCACGTGGCTGTGGATCAGCCTGGTGGCCTTCGTCCTGCTCTACGGCACGCTCGCCACCGTAGACCTGATCCTGATGCTGCGGTACTCCCGTAAGGAACTCCCGCCCCCCCGTGCCGAAGCTGACGCCGACACGCCGGTGCCCGCCGTTCTATATTGAGGTCACGATGATCCCGTTCTGGTATATCGTCATCGCGGTCTTGTGGACCGGGTTCTTCATCCTCGAGGGGTTCGACTTCGGCGTCGGCATGCTGCACAGCGCGGTCGGCGGCGACGAGGCCGACCGCCGGGCGGCCATCAACACGATCGGGCCGCTGTGGGACGGCAACGAGGTCTGGCTGATCGTGGCCGGGGCCGGCATGTTCGCCGCGTTCCCCGGCTGGTACGCGACGATGTTCTCGGCCTACAACCTCGCGCTGGTGCTGCTGCTAGCCTCGCTGATCGTCCGCGGTCTGGCGTTCGAGTACCGGGGCAAGCGCGATGCGGCCCGCTGGCGCCGCACCTGGGATGTGCTGCTGACCGTGGGCAGTGTCCTGGCCCCGCTGCTGATCGGCGTGGCCCTGGCCGGGCTGCTGCACGGGCTGCCGATCAACTCGGCGCAGAACTTCACCGGGTCGTTCTGGGTCCTGCTGCAGCCCTACGCGCTGTGGACCGGGATCACCTTGGTCCTGCTGTGCCTGCTGAACGGCGCGACGTTCTTGTGCCTGAAGACCACCGATGACATGCGCGAGCGGTCCTGGCAGGTGGCCCGCCGCGTGGCCCCGTTCACCGGCGCCTTCGTCCTCGGCTTCATCATCTGGACCCACGTCACCGCCGGCCGGGCCTTCTGGCTCAACGTGATCGAGCTGCTGGCCATCCTGGCCGTTCTGGCCGCGGTCTGGCTGGTCTACGAGCACCGCGAGGGCTTCGCCTTCGCCGCGACCGCGGTCACGATCGCGTCCTGCATCATCTCGATCTTCGCTGACCTGTACCCGAACGTGATGGTCTCCTCCACCAACCCGGCGTACAACCTCACTGTGCACAACACGGCATCCGGCGGGTACTCGCTCAAGGTGATGACCGTGGTCGTGATCATCTTCCTGCCGGTGGTGCTCGCCTACCAGACCTGGACCTATTACGTGTTCCGGCGTCGCGTCCGGAAACAGGAGTTCCAGCCGCCCGCGCCGTCTACAGGAGCCGCGCCCGGGCCATCCCCGGCACCGCAACCCGCCGCTCCCCCGGGGGCGCCAGGGAGCTGACTGTGGGCCCGAATCGTCCGGTGCGGGGGATGCGCTGCGCGCCCGGGCACGATCTGATGAGAACCGATCGCTGAGGAGGAATCGACATGTCTGACAAAGTTGACGCGCTGGTGATCTTCGGAGCCACCGGGGACCTGGCCAAGCTGGAGACCTTCCCCGCCCTGGTAGGGCTGGTCAAGCGCGGCGTGCTTGACGTCCCGGTGGTCGGGGTGGCCAAGAGCGGCTGGGGCCTGGAGCAGTTCCGGGATTACGCCACCGCGTCGCTGAAGCTCAACGGGATGGACCCGGCCGATCCGGCGGCGGTCAAGATGCTCAGCCTGCTCCGCTACGTGGACGGGGACCTCGGCGACGACGCCACGTACAAGGCCATGTCTGATCAGGTCGGCGCGGGCCAGCGGATCCTGTACTACATGGAAGTGCCGGCCCAGCTGTTCGGGCGGATCGCCCAGGGGATCGCCACCGCGGACCGGGCGGCCGGCGCCCGGGTCATGGTGGAGAAGCCGTTCGGCATTGACCTGGCCAGCTCGCGGCAGCTCAACGACACCATGCACCGGTACTTCCCCGAAGAGGCCATCTTCCGGGTCGACGACTGGCTGGCCTTCGACCCGGTGGAGAACGTGCTGTTCGTCCGGTTCGCCAACTCGGTGATCGAGCCGCTGCTCAACCGCAACTACGTGCAATCCATCCAGATCACCATGGCCGAGGCGTTCGACGTCTCCGACCGCGGCCGGTTCTACGACCGGACCGGTGCCATCCGTGACGTGCTGCAGAACCACATGCTGCAGGTGCTGGCCACCGTGCTGGCCGGACCGCCCACCGGCAAAGGCCTGGCCGGCTGGCGGGACGCCAAGGCCCAGGTGGTGAAAGCGCTGAGCCCGATGACGCCGGAGAATACGGTACGCGGCCAGTACGAGGGCTACCTCGACGTGGACGGCGTCGACCCCAAGTCGACGGTGGAGACCTACGTCGCGGTCCGGCTGGCCGCCGATACCTGGCGCTGGGCCGGGGTGCCGATCTTGATCCGGGCCGGCAAGTGCATGCCGGTCACCGCCACCGACGTCACCATCACCTTCAAGCCGCCTCCGCAGGATGTGTTCGGGATCGAGCCCATGGCTCCTGAGGACAGGCTCAGGTTCAGGATCTGGCCGGAGACGGCGGTGAGCCTCACCCTGCACGGGAAGAAGCCGGGCGCCGGGTGGGAGCCGGAGGCTCAAGAACTCGCGTTCGCCCAGCAGCCCGGGTCCGACATCCGCCCCTACGACCGGCTCATTGGCGCGGCCCTGGACGGGGACCGCTGGCTGTTCGCCCGGCAGGACACCGTGGAGGCCGCGTGGGAGATCGTCGACCCGGTGCTCGGCGATGTCGTGCCCGTGCACCCCTACGCCAGGGGCAGCTGGGGGCCCGCCGAGGCGGCGCGGTTGCTGCCCGGCCGGGACGTCTGGTACGACCCGGCAGGCTGAGCCGCACGCAGCGATAAAGAAAGACGGGATCGGGATGGGCCATGAACGACCAGGATAGCCAGCGCCGTGTGGTGATCATTGGCGGCGGATTCGCCGGGCTGTTCGCCGCCCGGGTGCTGCGTCGCGCCCCGGTCCGGGTGACCCTCATCGATAGGCGCCCGCACCACCTGTTCCAGCCGTTGCTGTACCAGTGCTCGACCGGGATCTTGTCCGAGGGGAAGATCGCCGACCCGCTGCGGGATCTGCTCCGTAAGCAGAAGAACGCGGACTTCGTGCTGGCCGAGGTGACCGGCCTGGACACCGACGGGCGTCGGGTCCTGGCGACGCGGCCGCTAGGGGACCGGCTGGAGTTCGGCTATGACTACCTGATCGTGGCGGCCGGGGTGCAGCAATCGTATTTCGGGCACGACGAGTATGCCCAGTGGGCGCCCGGCATGAAGACCATCGAGGATGCCCTGGTCATCCGGCGCCGCGTCTTCGGCGCGTTCGAGATGGCCGATACCGCGACCGACCCGGCCGAACGCAGCCGCTGGCTCACCTTCGCCCTGGTCGGCGCCGGGCCCACCGGCGTCGAGCTGGCCGGGCAGCTCCGCGAGGTGGCCACCAAGACGCTGCGTGATGAATACCGGCAATGCAAGCCCGAGGACGCCCGGGTGCTGCTGTTCGACGGCGGGGACGCCCCGCTCGCCCCGTTCGGCCCGGAGCTGTCGGCCAAGGCGGCCCGCACCCTGGACAAGCTCGGCGTCGAGCAGCACATGCACTCGATGGTGACCGGTATCGACGGCACCGGGCTGAGCGTCCGCGCGCAGGACGGCACCGTGACCCGCCACGAGGCGGGCACCGTGCTGTGGACCGCCGGGGTGGCCGCGCCGCCGGTCGCGGCGGCCATCGCGGCGGCCACCGGCGCCGAGCAGGACCGGGCCGGCCGCATCATCGTCGGCGACGACTGCACCATTCCCGACCACCCCGAGATCTTCGTGACCGGCGACGTGATGAGCCTGAACAAGCTCCCCGGCGTGTGCGAGGTCGCCATGCAGACCGGCATATACGCCGGGCAACGCATCAAGCACGAGGTCACCGGGCACATGCCCACCAAGCCGTTCCGCTACCACGACCTCGGGTCGGCCGCCTACATTTCCCGCGGCAACGCGGTCGTTTCCGTGGGACACCTGCACCTGTCCGGCTTCCCCGCCTGGATCATCTGGCTGTTCATCCACATCGGCTTCCTGACCGGCATCCGCAACCGCCTCGGCGCGCTGGTGAGCTGGTGGCCCGCCTTTATCTGGGACATACGCCGGGAACGGACGTACACCACCGAGCAGGTGGGACTGGTACACAGCGCGTACGACGTGCTGCCTCCCGCTACCGCGGGTACGGCCCTCCCTGGTACGACCGGTGCAGAGCTCCCAAGTGCCGGCGCTAAGACCTCCGCGGCTGACGCTACGCCCTCCGCCACCGGCACTGGGCCCTCCAGCCAAGCGGAATAAGCCCTGGCGAGATGAGCGACCTTGAGCTGAGCGCGGCCGAGTTCCGGGCCCTATCGGCTTCCTCACAGGCTACGGCAATCGGATCGGCGCGGCCCTCGGCTGGTGGTTCGCGTTCACCCGCGATATCCGCCGGGAACGGAGCTTCACCTGGCGCCGCTCGATGATGTCGTGAGTGAACGCGGCCTCCGTCGCGGAATCCCCGGTCACGGCGTCATAGTGCGGGGCCAGCAGGTCGTAGTCGGCCATCGTCAATGGTTATACGCCGGCCGTGCGGGCTGGCCATCATGCGCGGCGGGTGATGACCGGGATGAGATCTGCGGCCAGCATCGGAAGGCGTGAGGCCAGTTGATCCGCGGCTGCTGCGGCAGGGAAGCGCGGCACGAGGCTACCTGGCGGTTACCGTCGGCCTTGGCCTGGTCGGCACGGTCCTGATCCTGCTGCAGGCGGGCCTGCTGGCCGCCGCGCTGGCGGGCGCGGCGCGCGGTACCGGGATCGGGGCGCTGGCCGGGACGCTGGCCTGGCTCGGCGTGGTGCTGGCCGGGCGGGCCGCGGCCGCCGCCGGAGGCGAGGCCGCGGCGCTGCGAGCTGCGGCGGAGGTCAAGTCGGGGCTGCGGCGGCGGCTCAGCGCCCACGCCCTGCGGCTGGGCCCGGCCTGGCTCGGTGGCCAGCAGGCGGGGGAGATCGCGGCGCTGGCGACCAAGGGCCTGGACGGGCTGGACGCCTACTTCGCCAGGTACCTGCCGCAGCTGATGCTGGCCGTGGTGGTCCCGCTGGCGGTCCTGGTCCGGATCGCGTTCGCGGACTGGATCTCCGCCGTGATCATCGCGGCTACGCTGCCGCTGGTCCCGGTGTTCGGGGTCCTGATCGGATGGCACACCCGGGCCCAGACCCAGCGGCAGTGGCGGCTGCTGGCCCTGCTCGGCGGGCACTTCCTGGACGTGGTGAGCGGCCTGCCGACCTTGAAGCTGTCCGGCCGGGCCCGGGCCCAGGCCGAGGTGATCGAGGAGTTCACCGCCGCTCACCGCAAGGCGACCATGACGACGCTGCGGGTGGCGTTCTTGTCCGCCCTCGCCCTGGAGCTCACCGCGGCGCTGGCCACGGCGCTGGTCGCGGTCGAGATCGGCTTGCGGCTGCTGGCCGGCCACGTCGGCTATCAGACGGCGCTCGTGGTCTTGCTGCTCACCCCCGAGGCCTACCTGCCGCTGCGCAACGCCGGCGGCCAGTTCCACGCCAGCACCGAGGGCGTCACCGCCGCGCAGCGCGCCTTCGAGATCATCGACACCCCGCTGCCTGCCCACCGCGCCGCGCCGGCCGCGCCGAGCGCCGGCGTGGACCTGAGCCGCGCGGACATCGCGCTGCGGGCGGTGACTCTCAGCTACCCGGGCCGGGGACGGTCGGCCATCGACCAGGTGAGCCTGACCCTCAGACCCGGGGAGAAGATCATCCTGACCGGCCCGAACGGGGCCGGGAAGAGCTCGCTGCTGTCCCTGCTGCTCCGTTTCGCCACGCCGGCCAGCGGGACCATCACGGCGGGCTCGGTCGACCTGGCCGCGATCCCGATCGACCGGTGGCGGTCCCAGATCGCCTGGGTCCCGCAACATCCGCACTTGTTCACCGCGACCGTCGCCGAGAACATCGCGCTGGGCCAGCCGAGCGCCCGCCGGGAGGACATCGTGGCGGCGGCCCGGCTGGCCGGGGCCGACGACTTCATCGAGCGGCTGCGCGGCGGCTACGACACCGTCCTGACCGAGGGGGCCAGGAGCCTGTCGGCCGGCCAGCGGCAGAAACTCGCCCTGGCCCGGGCGTTCCTGCGCCGCGCCCCGGTCCTGCTGCTCGATGAGCCCACCGCCCATCTCGACCCGGTCAGCGCGGACCGGGTCATGGCCGCTATCGAGGACCAGATGGCCGACCGTACCGTCATCCTCGTTACCCACCGTCCGCCGCCGCGGACCGGCCCGCCCGGCCGGCCCAGCCGGGTCCTGGCGCTGGACCACGGACGGCTCACCGGCCTGGAAGATCCGGTCCAGCACGCCGGGCTGGCGGTGGCGCCATGAGATCCGCGAATCAGATGACCGGGTCACCGCACCACGGTCCGTTCGGTAAAAAGATCTTGGATAGTCCGAACGGACGGGGTGATCCGCTGCTGCGGCTGCTCGCCCTCGCCCGCCCGCTGCGCGGCCAGCTGCTGCTGGCCGTGGCCGCGGGCGCCGCCGCCACCGGCTGCGGGGTCGCGCTGCTGGCGGTGTCCGGGTTCCTGCTCGCCCGCGCGTCGCAGCATCCGAACATCATCGCGATCTCCGCGGCCGTGGTCGCGGTCCGCGCCCTGTCCGCCGGCCGCGGCGTGTTCCGCTACCTCGAGCGGCTCGCCTCGCACGACGCCGCGTTCCGGATCCTGGCCGACGTGCGGGTCGGCATCTACCGGCGGCTGGAGCGGCTGGCTCCGGCCGGGCTGACCGCGCTGCGCTCCGGTGACCTGCTGGCCCGGCTGATCTCCGACGTCGACGCCACGCAGGACCTGTTCATAAGGGGCATTACCCCGCCGCTGGCCGCGGCGCTGGCCGGCGCCGGGGCGGTCACGGCCAGCCTGCTGATCCTCGCGCCGGCCGGCGCCGTGCTCGCCGCCGGGCTGCTGGCCGCCGGGATCGGCGTCCCGGTCCTCGCCGCCGTCGCTGCCCGCGGCGCCGCGAGGCGCCTCGCCCCGGCCCGGGGCCAGCTGGCCGCGACGTTCACCGACCTGCTGGCCGGCGCGGCCGACCTGCACGCCTTCGGCGCCGAGGAGACGGCACTGGCCACGGTGACGGCGGCGGATGCGGACCTGACCCGGCAGGCCCGCCGGAACGCCTCGGTAAACGGCCTCAGCACCGGGCTGAGTTCGGCGATCGCGGGGGTGACCCTGTGGGGCGTCCTGCTGCTCGGCGTCGCCGCCACCGGTGACGGCGCACTGACCAGGGTCCCGCTGGCCGTGCTGACGCTGACCGCGCTCGCCTCCTTCGAAGCGGTCACCGCCCTGCCCGCCGCCGCGGTCCAGCTCGGCCAGGCCCGGGTGTCGGCCCGCCGGATCGCGGAGGTACTGGACGCGCCCGACCCCGTCCGCGAGCCCGTCACGGCGCGGCGGATGCCCGGCGGCCCGGTCCGGGTGACGCTGCACGGCGCCCAGGTCCGCTACCAGCCCGGCGGCCCGGCCGCGCTCGACGGCATCGACCTGGACCTGCCGCCCGGACGGCGCATCGCCCTCATAGGCCCGAACGGCGCGGGTAAGTCCACGGTGGCCAGCGTGCTCCTGCGTTTCATCGAACTGACCGCGGGCACCGCCACCCTCAACGGGCACGACCTGGCCAGCTACGCGGCCGACGACGTACGGGCCAAGATTGGCGGCTGCCCGCAGGACCCGCATGTCTTCGACGCGTCCCTGCGGGACAACCTGCGCCTGGCCCGGCCGGCGTGCACTGACGAGCAACTCGACGACGCGGCCGCCCGGGCCGGGCTGCTCGACTGGATCCAGTCGCTGCCGCTCGGATGGGACACGCCGGCCGGCGCGCACGGAGCGGCCCTGTCCGGCGGCCAGCGCCAGCGGCTGGCCCTCGCGCGCGCCCTGCTCGCCGACCCGGCCCTGCTCATCCTGGACGAACCCACCGCGCACCTCGACCCGGCCAGCCGCCGCGCCCTGACCCGGGATCTGCTCGCCGCGACGGCCGGCCGCTCTGCCCTGCTCATCACCCACGACCTCGAGGGGCTCGATCAGGTCGACGAGATCGTCGTCCTGCGGGAGGGAAAAGTCATCTGGCGGGGCAGCTACGACCAGTGCCGTCCGGCCGGGAAAGCTCAGACTCGGGGCGGCGGCTCTCTTGACGTGGGAACTTTCCGGGCACCAGCATGGAACGGCGAACCGTTGGGACCCGCCCAGTAGGGCCCGGCGGGCACCGCCAGCAGCAAGGATGACACCACATGATCCGCAGCACCATGCAGGACGGCCCGCTCACCATCGGCGCGATCATGCGGCATGGCGCCCGCGTGTACGGCGGCAGTGAGTGCGTGACCTGGACCGGGTCAGGAGCCCGCCGGGCGGGCTACGCGCAGGTGGCGCAGAACGCGGGGCGGCTGGCCGGGGCCCTGGCCCGGCTGGGCATCGGGCCGGGCGACCCGGTAGCCACGTTCTGCTGGAACAACCAGGAGCACCTGGAGGCGTACTTCGGCGTGCCCGCGATGGGCACGGTGCTGCATACGCTGAACATCCGGCTGCCCGGCGCCCAGGTAGCGCAGATCGTCAGGCACGCCGCGGACCGGATCATCATCGTGGACGACAGCCTGGTCCCGCTGCTGGCCCCGATCGCCGACCAGATGCCTACGGTCGAGGCGTTCATCGTCAACGGCCCGGGCGATGCCTCGCCGCTCGGTGACCGGGTACCGGTGCTGCGGTACGCGGACCTGCTGGCCGCCGCGGACCCCGGGTACGACTGGCCGGAGCTGGACGAGCGGGACGCGGCGCTGATGTGCTACACAAGCGGCACCACCGGGGACCCGAAGGGCGTGGTGTACTCAAACCGGTCCACCTACCTGCACGCCATGGCGGTCATGGCCGCGCCGCTGGGCATCAGCGAGGCAGACCGGGCACTGGCCATCGTGCCGATGTTCCACGCGAACGCGTGGGGCCTGCCCTACGCGGCGTTCCTGTCCGGGGCCACGCTGCACATGCCCGGTCCGTTCCTGCAGCCCCAGCACCTGACCGCGTTCATCGCCGCCGAGCGGTCCACGGTCACCTCGGGGGTGCCGACCATCTGGAACGCGATCCTGGACTACGGCCAGGACCACGAGATCGACCTGTCTTCGCTGCGGCTGGGCAACTCGGGCGGGTCCGCCGCGCCCAGGGTCATGCTGGAGCGTTTCCAGGACCGGTACGGGCTGCGGATCATCCAGGGCTGGGGCATGACCGAGATGAGCCCGGTGGGCGGCATGGCGATACCGCCCGCGGAGGTGCCCGAGGGGACGACCGAGGACCTGGACTGGCGGATGCGCTCGGGCCGGGTCATCCACGGGGTCGAGATGCGGGTGGTGGGCAAGAACGGCGAAGAGCTCCCGTGGGACGGCACCAGCGAGGGCGAGATCCAGGTCCGCGGCCCGTGGGTCACCGGCTCCTACCACAAGGACCCGGCGCCGGAGAAGTTCGACCACGGCTGGCTGCGCACCGGCGACGTCGGCACGATTGACGACCGCGGCTTCTTCACCATCACCGACCGGATCAAGGATGTGATCAAGTCCGGCGGCGAGTGGATCTCCTCGGTCGACCTGGAGAACCAGCTCATGGCCCACCCGGCCGTGCAGGAGGCCGCGGTGATCGGGATGCCCGACGGCCGGTGGGGCGAGCGGCCGCTGGCCAGCGTGGTGCTCCGCCCGGGAATGAACGCCAAGCCCGGCGAGCTGGCCGACTTCCTGGCCGGCAAGGTGGCGCGCTGGCAGGTGCCGGAGAACTGGGCGTTCGTGGCCGAGATCCCCAAGACCGCGGTCGGCAAGTTCGACAAGAAGGTGCTGCGCGCCCGGCTGGCCGACGGCGAGCTCGAGGTCGAGCGGGTCGGCTAAGGACATTATTCCGCGGGGCGCGGGCGCGGCGTAACCGGGTAAAGCCGTCCGCGCCGACCTCGGCCGCCTTGAGTTCCGCGGTCTGCTCCTGGGAGACCAGCGGGCGGGACCGGCCGTCCAGGTCCAGGACGGTGCTGGCTTCGGTGTACCAGGACGGAATCACGGCGTGGCCCCAGAAATCCCGGCGCCGCGGGTCCCGCACCGACCAGCGCAGCACCGGATGGTCCGGGTCGCCGGTGTAGTAGTCGCTGGTGTAGAGCTCCACCCGGTGGCCGTCCGGGTCGCGCAGGTAGACGTAGCAGGCGTTGGATACGCCGTGCCGCCCGGGGCCGCGCTCGATCAGGAATTCCTCGTGCAGCGCGCCGAGGATGTCGCAGATACGCAGCACCTGATGGGATTCGTGACAGAAGAAGCCCAGGTGGTGCAGGCGCGGCCCGTCGCCGCCGGTGAAGGCCACGTCGTGCACGGTCTGCTTGCGGAACATCCAGGCCGCGTACAGCGTGTCGCCGTCCTCGATGGTCTCGGACAGGCCGAACCCGAGCGAGGTGTAGTACTCGTAGGCGGCCCGGACGTCGGGCACGACGATGTTGAAGTGGTCCAGCCGGGCGGGTTCGGCGCCGTGGCGCAGGTCGTAGCGCTGCTGCAGGCGCACCGGGTGGTCGGCGGCGAAGAAGAACTCCACGGTGAAGCCCAGCGGATCCTCGGCCCGAACCGCCTCTCCCACGCCCGGGGTGGCGCCAGCGGGCAGGCGCGCGGTCCGGGAGCCGAGCGCGGCGTAGAACGCCTCGGCCCGGTTGAGGTCGGCCGCGGTGCGGACCCGGAACGCGAGCCGGGCCGCCGCGGCCTGCGGACCCTGGCGCAGGATCAGGTTGTGGTGGGTGAGTTCGTCGTACCCGCGCAGGTAGAGGGCGCCGCCCTCGGCGCGGGTGACCACGAAACCGAGCAGGTCGACCCAGAACCGCCTCGATTCGGCCAGGTCGGTGACGGCCAGTTCGGCGTAGGCGGCCCGGACGATGTTGGGGGGCGGGGGCCCGTGTCTTTGCGGCCCATGTCTTTGCGGCCCATGTCTTTGCGGCTGTCTTTGCGGCGGGGCCATGCTCACGCTCCGAACCGGGGCACGTGGGTGTCGCCCAGCGGGATGTGGACGATCCGCGACTGCGTGTAGAAGTCCAGGCTGTGGGCGCCGCCTTCGCGCCCGAGGCCGCTGGCCTTGACGCCGCCGAAGGGGGTGCGCAGGTCCCGCACGTTGTGCGAGTTGATCCAGGTCATGCCGGCATCGATCGCGCGCGCCACCCGGTGCGCGCGGGCCAGGTCGCTGGTCCACAGGTAGGCGGCCAGGCCATAGGGCGTGGCGTTGGCCAGGGCGATCGCCTCGGCCTCGTCCTCGAACGGGGTGACACACACCACCGGCCCGAAGATCTCCTCGCGGAAGATCCGCATCGACGGCGTGACGTCCACGAACACCGTGGCGGCCAGGTAGTTGCCGGCGGGCAGCCCCGCGGGCCTGGTGCCGCCGGCGGCCAGCCGGGCGCCCTCGTCCACCCCGGCCCGCACGTAGGAAAGCACCCGCGCGTAGTGCTCGGGATGGACCAGCGCCCCGATCTCGGTGGCCGGGTGGGATGGCTCGCCCACCCGGATGCGCCCGGCCCGGGTGGCGAGCCGGCTGACCAGATCGGAGTAGACGGCCCGTTCGGCCAAAATTCTTGAACCCGCCGTGCACCGCTCGCCGTTCAGGGAGAACACGCCGAACAGGGCGCTGTCGGTCGCGGCGTCCAGATCGGCGTCGGCGAAGATGACGCACGGCGACTTGCCGCCGAGTTCCATGGACAGGCCTTTGAGGTGCGGCGCGGCGGCGGCCATGATCGTGCGGCCGGTGCTGGTCTCGCCGGTGAACGAGAGGCGGGGCACGCCGGGGTGGGCGACCAGCGCCGCGCCCGCCACCTCGCCGATGCCGTGGACCAGGTTGAACACGCCGTCGGGCAGGCCGGCCTCGGTCATGATCTCCGGCAGCAGGCTGGCCGAAAGCGGCGTCCACTCGGCGGGCTTGAGCACCACGGTGCAGCCCGAGGCCAGCGCGGGCGCGAGCTTCCAGGTCGCCAGCATGAACGGGGTGTTCCACGGGGTGATCAGGCCCGCCACTCCGGCCGGCTGGCGGATCACGTAGCCGAACTGGCTGCCTGGGGCGGTGAAGGCGTCCTCGTGCAGGGTCACCGCCATATCGGCGAAGAACCTGAAGTTCTCCGCGGCCCGCGCCGCCTGGCCGCGGGCCTGGGTGACCGGCAGCCCGGTGTCGAATGTCTCGAGCTCGGCGATCCGGGCCGCGCGGGCCTCGATGCCGTCCGCGATCCTGGTCAGGATCCGGGCCCGTTCGCGGGCGGGCAGGCGCGGCCACGGGTCGCCGGCGAACGCCTCGCTGGCCGCGGTCACGGCCCGGTCGATGTCGGCGGCCCCGCCGGCGGCGACCGTGGCGTAGGGCCGGTTGCTGACCGGGTTGGCGACCTCGAACGTGGCGCCGTCCGCGCTGGCGGCGGGCACGCCCCCGATGAAGTGCTCGAGCTTGGCGGGCAGGCCGGCCGGGACGGTCACGTCGGGTCGCCGGCCCGTCGGGGGACAACTGCTGGGCGAGCCAGGCTTCGTAGTCGGGGCGGCGGGCCTCGGTGAGCGGGAACAGGCCGTAGATGCTCTCCCCGGCGGCGACCCGGGCGGCGATGAACTCCTCCTGGCGTTCCTGCTCGCGCGCCTCGGCCAGCACCTCCGCGGCCAGCGCGGGCGGCAGGACCAGCACCCCGTCGGCGTCGCCGACGATGATGTCGCCGGGCTGGACCGTCGCCCCGGCGCAGGCCACGGCGACGTCGGTCTCCCAGGGAACGTGCCGCCGGCCGAGGACCGCCGGGTGCACGGCCGCGTGATAGACGGGGATGTCCAGCCCAGCCAGCACCGCACTGTCCCGGATCGCGCCGTCGGTGACCACGCCGGCGGCGCCGCGCACCTGGGCGCGCAGGGCCAGGATGTCGCCGATCGTGCCGGCGTTCGGCTCGCCGCGGGCCTCGATGATCAGCACCTCGCCCGGTCGGATGCCCTCGATCGCCCGGCGCTGCGCGTTCATCCCGCTGCCGTATCGGGCGGACAGGTCCTCGCGCAGCGGCAGGTAGCGCACGGTCCGCGCGTAGCCGGCCATCCGGGCGCCGGGCCTGGTGGATCGCAGCCCGTCCAAGGCCAGCCCGTTCAGCCCGCGCTTGCGCGCTACCGCGGCCAGCGTCGCGGTCGAGACCGTGCGCAGCCCGGCGAGGAGTTCGGCGGCCTCGGCGCGGGGCGGGGCGTCGTGGTGGGCGCTGCGGGCAGCCCCATAGGCAGCAGTGCGCTCGGCGTCGTCGGCGCGGGGCATGGCGCCGGGCGGGTCCAGCCGGTAGTCCGCCTCAACGATGGGACTGCGCAGCCGGCCGGACGACTGGTCGCCGGCGCTGACCTCGACCTCCACCACGTCACCGGGCTGCACCACGGTCGAGCCGGTCGGGGTGCCGGTGAGGATCACGTCGCCTGGTTCCAGGGTGAGCAGCCGGGACAGGTCGGCGACGATGTTGCCGAAGCCGAACAGCATGTCCTGCGCGGGCCAGGAGTCCTGGGCCAGCTCCCCGCTGACCCAGGTGCGCAGGCGCAGCTTCGCCAGCTCGACGCCCCGGGCATCGATCAGCCGCGGGCCGACCGGGGTGAAGCCGTCGATGCCCTTGGACCGCACGTTGGAGCCGCGGTCGGCGTAGCGCAGGTCATAGACCCCGAAGTCGTTGGCGGCCGTGATCTTGTCTACGTGATCCCACCCGTCAGCCGGGCGGACGTGGCGGGCGCGGCGGCCGATGACCAGCGCCACCTCGCCCTCGAAGGCCAGCAGTTCGCAGCCGGGCGGGCGGGCCACCGGATCGCCGCTTTCGGCCAGCGAGGAGGAGGGCTTGAAGAAATAGGACGGCCAGGCCGGCATCGTGCCGCGTTCTGCCGCACGGCTGCGGTAGCTGACGTGCACCGCGACGACCTTGCCGGGAACGCGTTCCAGGGCTGTCATGGTGCGCAGAATCCTATCTGAATCCTACTCTGGCCGGCCTGGTCGGCTCATGGCCGACACCGGCCGGCCGCTAGAGTCGGGGCTATGCGATTCGCGACGATCCGGGCTGACTACGGGACCACCGCGGCGCGGCTGGAGGGGGGCGTCCTGATCCCGCTGGACGCCGCCGACGTGGGCGAGATGCTCGCCGGGGGAGGGCCCGGACGGCCCCGGGAAGGGGCGGCACCGGTACCGGTGGCCGCGGCCGACTTCGCGCCGGTGGTGCCGCGGCCGGAGAAGGTGCTGTGCGTGGGGCTGAACTACCGGTCGCACATCCTGGAGACCGGGCGGGAGCTGCCGGAGTACCCGACGCTGTTCGCCAAGTTCGCCGACACGCTGCTCGGCCCGCGCGATGACCTGGTGCTGCCGTCGGTGAGCACCCGGGTCGACTGGGAGGTCGAGCTGGGGGTGGTCATCGGCCGTCCGGTCTACCGGGCCACGCCCGAGGAGGCTGCGGCGGCGATCGCCGGGTACACGGTGATCAACGACGTGTCGATGCGGGACTGGCAGCGGCGGACCCTGCAGTGGCTGCAGGGCAAGATGTTCGAGCGCTCCACTCCGGCCGGCCCCTACCTGGTCACGGCGGGCGAGGTGGACGGCGCGGCCGACCTGGAAGTCAGGTGCGAGGTCGACGGGGCGGTGATGCAGCAGTCGCGGACCTCGGACCTGCTGTTCGGCCCGGCCGAGATCGTCGCCTACGCGAGCCAGGCCATCACGCTGAAGCCGGGGGATCTCATCGCCACGGGTACCTGCGGCGGGGTGGGCGATGCCCGCAAGCCGCCGGTCTACCTGCAGCCAGGCAACGTGCTGCGGACCTGGATCGAGGGCCTGGGCGAGTGCCTGAACCACTGCGTAGCGGAGAAGGCCGGCGTAACCGGGCTGGGCTACTCCTGGGCGAGGCCGACGGCGCGTTCGGCCACGATGTCCAGGTGACCCAGGTGCCTGGCGTACTCCTGGAGCAGGTGGAACAGGACCCGCTCCAGGGTGGCAGGCTCGGCGCCGCCCCAGCGCTCGCCGGGTTTCCCCACGTCGCTCAGGTCGTGAGACTCGATGATGGCCCGGCTCCGCCCGGCCTGCTCGAACAGGTCAGCCAGCAGGCTGGGCAGGGT
This sequence comes from uncultured Actinomycetes bacterium, assembly GCA_963739135.1. Taxonomy (GTDB): domain Bacteria; phylum Actinomycetota; class Actinomycetes; order Streptosporangiales; family Streptosporangiaceae; genus Palsa-504. Next base: position 83,799 of record CAVTZG010000030.1, on the reverse strand, counting down.
CTCGTCCGGGCCGACGTGCCACCGGCCGCCCTCGTGGTCGGCCCACGGGTCACCGACGTCGCGGCCCTCGAAGCCCCACTCAAGCCAGCGCAGCTCGACGTAGCGCAGGTGCTTGGCCAGCTCAAGCGGCGTCCAGCCGGACGGCAGCCTGCTGCGGCCCAGTTCGGCGGCGGGCAGGACCTCGAGCTTTTCGGCCAGCTGGGACCGGAAGTAGTCCAGGTAGCGCAGGAATACCTCGGAGCGCGAACCCGCCGGGGTGGTGGGCTCGGGGAACGGCTCGGGAATGCTGACCCTCCTGGCACGGCCCCCTCCTTCACGGCAGTGTGTCAGGCCATTATCCCGAGATGGGGACCACGTGCCAGAGCCCGCCGTTGAGGTTGAGGTTGTTGCCGCTGTCCTGGCCAGGCGCGCGGTCGCCGATGTAGGTGTACAGCGGGTGCCCGTCGTAGGTGGCCTGGGTCGAGCCGTCGGACCGGGAGATGGTGCCGAGCTTCCCGGTCACGCCGGGGCCGGCTTGCGGGTTCCCGGTGACCGGCGGCCAGTAGGCGGCGCAGCTGCCGTAGCAGACAGACTTGGTGGTGCTGTCCGGGGCGAACCAGTACAGCGTCAGCCCGCCGGCGTTGGTGAGCAGATCCTGTCCGGCGATATCCCGGGCCTTCAGGACATTCGGGCCGGAGGCGACGGGCTGCGCCTTGGGGCTGGCCACGTCGGCGGCGAGCAGGGCCAGCGCCACGACCGAAGCGACGGCGACCGCGGGCACGATCGCCCGCCCGGCCTTCAGCCCGGCGGGCAGGGCCGGGGCCGCGGCGATGACCAGCGCCGCGAAGGCTGCCACCTCGATCAGGCCGGCCACGATGCCGGCCGTGGTGCGCACCTCCACGAAGCCGAACAGGCCGAAGCGCAGCGACAGCAGGTAGCCGCCCAGCGTGGCCACGGCGAACCCGGCGCCGGCCAGGTCGGCCAGCCAGCTGCCGGTGGCCAGGATCGCCAGGGCCAGGACGAACGCGGCGATCACCTGCAGCAGGAACATCCAGCCGATCGTCGGTATGGTCCGGTAACCAGTCAGGTACAGGTCAAGATGAATTGCTCCCGAGGCGATCAGCAGCGCTGCCCCGGCGATCCCGGACCAGGACCGCCGGGGCAGTGACGCCCCCTTAGTGCTCCCCATACCTCTGTCCACGTGCGTTCCGGAGCAGAGGTTCAACCGCTCTATAACGGAACGGCGTCGGAGTCAGGCACCGGCGTAGGCCTGCTCCAGGCCGGCGATGTCGAGCTTGGTCATGGTGTACATGGCCTGCGTGACCCGCGTCACCTTGGCCTGGTCCTGGTCGCGGATCATGTCGAAGAACGCCGTCGGGACGATCTGCCAGCACAGCCCGTACTTGTCCTTCAGCCAGCCGCAGGCGACCTCCTGGCCGCCGCCGGCCAGCAGCTGGCTCCAGTAGTAGTCGACCTCGGACTGGTCCGCGCACGGGACCACGATCGAGACGGCCTCGTTGAACGTGTACTGCGGTCCGCCGTTCAGGGCGGAGAACTTCTGGCCGTTCAGCTCGAACTCGACCAGCATCACCGAGCCGACCGACCCGGGGCCGGCCTCGCTGTACCGGTGGACGCTGCCGATCTTGGAATCGGAGAAGATGCCGGTGTAGAAGTTGGCGGCGTCTTCGGCCTGGGTGTCGAACCACAGGCAGGTGATGAACGCGTTGTCTGTCATGGCTCCTCCATGCTGGTCTCGTGTCCGTTGTCCTAGCTGTGTAACGAGACGCGCCGGGGAAAGTCATCGGTCCGGGCGCGGCTAGGAGGCCTCGGCGGTGGCTTGGGCTTGGATGAAGGCGGCGATCCGGTCGTTCAGTTCGTTGATCCGGTTGAAGCCGCCGTGGCTGCCGGGGACGATGGCGACCTCCGCGTGCGGCACGAGGCTTCCCCGGGCGTGGGCCTCCGCCGGGGTGAGCATGGCGCTGCGCGCGCCGGTGATCAGCAGGACCGGCAGGTCGATCGCGCGGAGTTCGTCGTCGGAGAGGATGCCGGGGAACTTCGGCTCCATCCGGTAGCCGCGGATGGCGGCCCACATGAGCGTCATCAGCTCCGGCTCCATCATGGCCGGGCTGTCCAGCCACCGGGCGAGGTGGCGGCGCAGCGGCATCGGGGTGAGGCTGGCCAGGCCGCTGATGGACATCCACCACCAGAAGCGGGCGTCGAGCTTGGTGAGTCCGGCGGGGTCGAGCAGCGTGACGGACGCGACCCGCCTGGGTGCGCGGATCGCCTGGTTCATGGCCACCCAGCCGCCGTAGGAGAAGCCCACCAGGTGCACCGGGCGGTCGCTGAGCTTGCCCAGGAGCTCGTCCAGCCAGGCGGCGCAGGACGCCGGAGGAGTCATCAGGGCGCGCGGGACGCTGGGGTTCGCGTCGCCGGGCATATCGATCCCGTACACCGGGCCGTCCCCCGCGAGCGCCGCCACGTGCGGGTACCAGGCCGCTGCGTTGCCCCCGGCACCGGTGAGCAGCACGACTGGCGCACCTTTGGGATGCGGCTGGTAGGCGTGCACGCGCGTGGTCGCGGTCGCCGTCTCGATATCGAACTCCTCGCAGGGCTGCGGCCACAGCGCGAAGGCCTGCTCGTACGCGGCCATGAACTTCTCCCGTGCCGCATCGCTTACCCACGATCCCGGCTCACCCTCAGGTGCCGAGCCTGCTGCGCCGGTGATGCGCTTGATCCCGAGCATGTCCCGCCTCCTCGCGGCTGAGCCTGCCACCTTTTATAATACGAACGTATCATTAACGGGTCCGGCGGACAACGAGGGGTACGGTGAGCGGGTGCCGAAACGGGTCGATCACGAGGAGCGGCGGCGGCAGATCTCCGACGCGCTGCTGCGGACGGCCGCCGCGCGCGGGCTGCACGCCACCGGGATGCGCGAGGTCGCGGCCGAAGCCGGCGTGTCCCTGCGGCTGGTCCAGTACTACTTCGGCACCAAGGAAGAGCTCCTGCTGGCCGCCATGCAGCACCTGGCAGCCCGGTTCGGCGAGCGGGCCCAGGCGCGGATCAACCGGCTCAAGGAGACAGAAGGCCCGGTCAAACCGCGCGACGTCATCGCCGCCATCCTGACCGAGGGGCTGCCCGCCGACGACGAACGGCGCACCTTCACCATCCTGTACACGGCCTACTTCGCGCTCTCGCTGACCGAGCCGGCGCTGGCGATCGCCCCGCTGGTCAGGAACTCAGCCGCCGTGATCGACGTGGTCGCCGCCCAGCTGCGAGCCGCCCAGGCCGCCGGCGGCACGCCCGCCTGCCTGGACCCGGACCTGGAGGCGGTCAGTCTCCTTGCCATGTCGGCGGGCCTGGGCACGAGCGTCCTGGCCGGCCAGTCCTCAGTCGAGCAAGCTCAGGCCGTCATCGACTACCACCTGCAACGCCTGTTCCTCGCATCTCGGCCAGCGTTACGCCGAGCGCCCATGAAAGTACCAGCAAGGAGGGTGGCGACGTAGCAGTACTGTCCGCGGTGGCGGACGATGGGCTCGCCGAGGCGGGGCCAGCGGCGCGTGACCTTGTGCAAGGCTTCACAAAGCGTAGTCCGCGGAAACGCCCCCGCGGAAACGCCCCCGCGCAATCGCGTGGGGGCGTCTCTGCGGTGATGAGCCGGCCCGATGGGTGGGCTGCCGTTAGCGGCAGCCCACCCGTCGGTAAGCTGCCTAGCAGCCGTCGTAGGGTGCCCAGTTGGACTCACCGCCCTGAGCGACGGCGTTGGAGAACACCTGGTCTTGCTCGGCCGGGCTGGCGTGCCCGTAGTCGGCAGGGCTGCCGCCGTACGCGGCCCATGTGCTGGCGCTGAACTGGTACGCGCCGTAATAGCCGCCCGGGTTGACCGCCTGGTAATTGCCGCCTGACTCAGCGGCCCGCACGCATGCGCCGAACGAGCCGCCCGGTGCAGTGCCACCAGAGGCCGCAGCAGCGGTCACTGGCGCGGGAATGGCGCTGACCGGATCAGTCACCGCCGGAGCCTGCTGGACCGCGATCACCTGGCCGGTCTCGCCGTGGCTCGCGAGCCGCACGGTGAGCCGCTCACCTACAGTGATCTGGCCTGGGTCAGCCCCCACGACCTTGATGTTGGCGGCGTAGAACCTGGGCCAGAGGTCTGCCTTGCCGAACAGCCGGCCGGTGATGCCGTACAGCGAGTCGCCCCGCTTGACCGTATAGGTGCCGGGCCGGGCGCTGGCCCGGCTGTGGGCCCCGGCGAACCTGACGTCCTGGCGAACTGTCGCGGCCGGCTTGACAGGTGCGGCCGCGGTGGTGGTCGTAGCCTGACCGGTTGCGCCGGCCGTTGTGGTCGCGCTAGCCCCTGCGCCTGAGCCGAGAGCGGCTGCGGCAATGACCCCGCCTGCTACTGAGACGGTGCGTACGGAGAACTTGCGGTTGCGTGTCCTTTTGCTGGACAACATGATCCTTCTGTCGTGCACTTGGTGTGCGCGGCTTCCACCCATGGGCACATGCCTGCCACCGACAAGAGCGGTGGTTAAGGCATCGGCGTGCGCACGTGTCGCGGGTCAGGGCGACGGGTCACTTTGGCAACCTTGCGCACGCTGGGTGCTGGAAGCTGCCAGCATGCCTAATTTCCGCCCGAAAGGCGTCGGAAAACCTGAATGAGGTGCTGTGATTAATATCGTGCCGATTATTGCTATCTGCTCGGTTCCGGCCGCCTAGCTGCGTGTTTGCTGCCTGAAGTAGGCGCTGATACCCGATGTTAAATATGTCACAATATGACGGAATCGGGGGCTATATACGTACTCTGTGTAGTCACTCCAAGCTCATCGGCGGGGTCAGTAGCCGAGGTCGGGATCGAGCAGGCCGACCAGTTTCTGTCCCGTCGCCAGGCGCCGGACGTTCGCCGCGATCCGGTCGGCCAGCAGAGGCTGGGTCATCTCCTCGGTGTCCGCAGTATGCGGGGTGATCAGGCAGTTGGGCAGGTCCCACAGGGGGTGCCCGTCAGGCAGCGGTTCCGGGTCGGTCACGTCCAGGGCCGCGCCGCCGATCTGACCGGCGCGCAGCGCCTCGACCAGGGCACCGGTGTCGACCAGTCCGCCCCGGGCCACGTTGACCAGCCAGCCGTCCGGCTCCATGGCAGCCAGCTCGGCCCGGCCGATCATGCCGCGGGTCTGCGGGGTGAGGGCCGGGGTGAGTACCACCGCACGTGCCCCGGCCAAGGTCTCGGGCAGCCGGTCCGGGCCGAGGGTCCGGGCCGCGCCGGGCAGGAGCTCGGCGTGGGCGTGCCGCCGGACCACGGTGACCTGGGCGCGGAACGGCTCGAGCAGGCGCAGCAGCACGGCGGCGATGCCTCCGCCGCCCACCACCGTGACCGGCTGGCCGAACAGGCTCTCCCCGGCCGGCTTGCCCCAGGACCTGGCCCGGGCCCGGATGGGCAGCTGGCGCAGCCCGGCCAGCACCAGGGTGAGGGCGTGCTCGGCCACCGGCTCGGCGAATGCGCCCTTGGCGGAGGTCCAGCGGCGCTGCCGGTCGATGACGCCCGCCTGGAACGCCCGCTCGGTCCCGGCCTGCGGCAGCTGCACCCAGGAGATGTGCGGCTCGGTCTGCAGCACGCGGTGCAGCTCCGCCATGGCCCCGCCGTCGGTCCAGACCAGGCCGGCCGGATCGGCGTCCAGGGCGACGGCCTGGCCGCCACCGCGGCGGATGGCCTCGGCCGCCCAGTCGGCCGGCTCAGGCCCCACGGCGACGCGGGGCCTGGCCGGGCCTCTGATCGGGCGCCGGGAGAGGTCGCCGGCACTGCTCATCTGATTCCCCGCACGGGGCCGATGGTACGGCGCCAGGCGTGGAAATCTCCAGCGGCGTTCACCGGGCTGACCATTCGGGGAACAGCAGGCTGAGGTCACGCCATCGGCAAAGGCGCCGTTGATCCAGGCCGCGTCGCGGGTGGTGCCCTCGAGGGCGCAGCATGGGCCCTTCATACCCGGGATGGCGATCATGGGGGGCTAGGCGGGAGAACCACGGCCCGTTCGGTCAAAAAAATCATTGACGAGGGACGGCCGGCGGCATTGGGTTCCGCTCGGCGGGCGGCCGACAACGACATCGTTGCCACAACGAGGGCGTCATAACGACATCGTTGCCACAACGACGCGGTTTGACGCCGCGCTAGAAAAGGCTGCCTGGGGCTGGAGAGACTGAGGTGAGCGGGTAGGGCAGGGTGCAAAGTCCCACGCTGGTCTCCATGATCTCGGCTTGGGATACCGACTGGTCCGAACCGGGCCACAGTCACGGCGAGGCATAGAGCCGCGGGCGGCTAGATTTGCCCTAAGAGCTGGCCGGTCACCGTCGACTAAGGAGCAGATCGACATGTCTCTCTTCCAAAGGGCCCACGACATACTCTCGGCCAAGGCCAACAAGGCGCTCGACGCCGCGGAGAAGCCCGACGAAATGCTCGATCTGTCCTACGAGCAGATGCTCGACCAGCTGACCAAGGTGCGCCAGGCCCTGGTGTCGGTGGCCGCCTCGCGCAAGCAGCTCGAACTGCAGGAGCAGCAGCTGCAGCATTCGGTGGACCACCTGCAGGAACAGGCCAAGCAGGCGCTGGCCATCGGCCGGGAGGACCTGGCCAGGGAGGCGCTGGCCCGCAGGGCCGCAGCCCAGGCCCAGATCGACGGCATGGAACCGCAGCACCAGCAGCTCACCGAGCAGGAGCAGAAGCTGGAGCAGACCCTGCAAGCGCTGCAGCAGCGGGTCAACACGTTCCGGACGCAGAAGGAGACGCTGAAGGCGGAGTACACCGCGGCCAGCGCCACCAGCGCGGTCAACGAGAGCGTGGCCGGGATCTCGGGCACCCTGTCCGATTCGGGCGCGGAGCTGGCCCGGGCTCAGGACAAGATCGCCCAGATGCAGGCCCGCGCGGGCGCGCTTGACGAACTGCTGCAGTCCGGAGTGCTCGAGGATGTGGGCGGCAACACCGACGACATCCAGAAGGAACTCGATCAGGCCGGCACGGATGCCGACGTGGAGTCCCAGCTGGCCGCGCTGAAGACGCAGATCGGCCCGGGCAGCTCGCCGCCCGAGCTGACCAGCGGCTGACCAGGGCCGGCCAGCGGCGGACCAGGGCCGGCCAGCGGCGGACCAGAGCCGGCCAGCGGCGGACCAGAGCCGGCCAGCGGCGGACCAGAGCCGGCCAGCGGCGGACCAGAGCCGGCCAGCGGCGGACCAGAGCCGGCCAGCGGCGGGACCGACACGGCTCGAGACACGGCGGGCAGTTGTCGCGAGTCCCAAGATTCCCCCAAGACGCACAAAATTCCCCTTAAAGGTCTTTGCAGGCTGTTCGCGGCGGGTTAACATCACCGAGAGTCAGCTCATCACGACTGACTGCTTTACCCGACAGAAGGCAACAAAGTCTTTCTGCGGGACAGCCTGCGCCTCGGGTCCGGACCGGGCCGGGGTATCGACCCGCAAGGAGCACGTATGGTACGACGGTGGTGCATCCTCGGCGCCATGCTGGCGCTAACGGCCGGCGCGGCCCTCACCACGAGCGGCGCGTCAGCCGCGGCCGGCCCGGGAACCTTCTCTCCCGGCGGACCGATTCACCTGGTGGGCAACGGCCCGGCGCGCGGGCACGGGATCAGCCACGAGGCCGAAAGCACGAACTGGTCGGGTTACGCGGGTACGACGGGGACGTACAAGAGCGTGTCGGCCAGCTGGGTCCAGCCGGCCGGCACCTGCAGCCGCGGCGACCAGTACGCCGCGTTCTGGGTCGGCCTGGATGGCTACTCCAGCAGCACGGTGGAGCAGACCGGCAGTGAGGTCGACTGCGTGGGACGCACCGCCGAGTACTACGCCTGGTACGAGATGTACCCGGGGCCCTCGGAGAACTACTCCAACACGGTCCGGGCGGGCGACCACTTCAACGCCACCGTGACCTACCTGGGCGGCGAGAACTTCAGCCTGTACATCGCCGACACCACCCAGGGCTGGAGCCACACCACCGACGCGACCCTGGGCTCGACGCCGGCCCTGTCGTCGGCTGAGGTCATCGTCGAGGCGCCGTGCTGCACGTTCAGCGGCGGGATCCTGCCGCTGACCGACTTCGGCACGATGAGCTTCACCGGCTCGACGGCGAACGGCTCGGCCATCGGCAACGCGGGCGGCGTGACGGAGATCGTCATGATCGACAACTCAGGCCGCGACAAGGACTCCATCACCGCGCTGTCCGGCGGGAAGAGCTTCGGCGCGACCTGGCTCCGCAGCAACTAGTTCACGCTGGTCACGACGGCCCGGCGGCCCTTCGGGGCGCCGGGCCGTCTGGCTGTCCTACACCTTGGTGACGATGGTGCCATTACCACTCATTTACCCGTAAAAGCGGGTTACCTTAGGAAACGGCTTGGTGTCCGCCAGCCGGGCCTGCGGCGCGGGTGCCGGCCGCCGCCGGGTTTGTGCTATGTGTATTCCTGCGCACCGGCGCGCTGGCACGAGGCAAGGCACTAGCTGGGGGTGACCGGATTTGGCGGCGCTGCAGGTTGGCGATCCGCAGCGGGTGGGGCCTTACCTGCTATTGGGCAGGCTCGGTAGCGGGGGGATGGGGCGGGTGTACCTGGCCCGCTCGCCGGGCGGCCGCCAGGTGGCGGTGAAGGTGATCCGGGACGAGCTGGCCGAGGACGCCGCGTTCCGGGCCAGGTTCGCGCGGGAGGTGGCCGCGGCCCGCAAGGTCGGCGGGCTGTTCACCGCGCCCGTGGTCGACGCCTCCCTGGACAGCCCGGTGCCCTGGCTGGTCACCGCGTACGTGCCGGGCGTGTCGCTGACCGAGGCGGTCGAGCAGGTGGGCCCGCTGCCCGACCATACGGTGCTGGCCATGGCCGCCGGGCTGGCCGAGGGCCTGAACGCGATCCACGCGGCGGGCGTCATCCACCGCGACCTCAAGCCGGGGAACGTGCTGATGGCCCCGGACGGGCCGCGGATCATCGACTTCGGCATCTCCTCGGCGGCGGAAGCCGCCTCGCTGACCGACACCGGCGTGTTCATCGGGTCGCCGGGCTTCATATCGCCTGAACAGGCCGAGGGGATGCCGGTCGGGCCGCCCAGCGACATCTTCAGCCTGGCGGGCGTGCTGACCTACGCGTCCCGGGCAGAAGGGCCGTTCGGCGGCGGGGAGACGGCCGCGCTGCTGTACCGCGTGGTGCACGGCACGCCGAACCTGGACCGGATCCCGGCTCGCATCCTGCCGCTGATCAGCCGCTGCCTGTCCCGGCAGGCGCAGCTCCGGCCCACGGCGGCGGAGTTCCTGGTCGAGCTGACCGCGGCCTATCCGGCGGCTGCGGACCTGACCGACTGGCTGCCCGCCCCGGTGCTACGGCTGTCCGCGCAGCGCACCGCCCAGTCCGGGGAAGGCACCGGGGATGGGGAAGGCACCGGGCATGCGGCCGCGGACGGCGCGGAGCCCGGCGGGCCGGCGGCAGGCCGCGGCTGGCCGCCGGCGGAGCAGTCGCTGCCGCCGCTCCCGTATGCCAACCAGCCCTACCCGGGTCCGCTGTATCCGGGTCGGCCGGGGCGGCCCGGCGATCAGCGGCCCGGCGATCAGCGGCCCGGCGATCAGCGGCCCGGCGATCAGCGGCCCGGCGATCAGCGGCCCGGCGATCAGCGGCCGGGCGAGCACAGGCGGGGGCGGCGGCCGGCTGGGAGGCGGCGGCCGAGGTGGCTGTGGGTGGCGGGCGCGGCCGTGGTGTGCGCGGCGGTCGCCGCCGCGCTGGTCGCCTCGCTGGGCGCCAGGAATGCCCCGGCATCGGCGGGGTCCGGCTCGAGCCCGGCCGGCTCGACGGCGGCGCCAGGGCCTGAGGGCACCCCGACCACCGGGGACCTGGCGGTGCCCGAGTTCGAGGTCGGCGACTGCCTGACCGGACCCGACATGCAGCTCAACACGACCAACCCGTGGCCGAAGCTGACTGCGGCCGTCCCCTGCAGCCGGCCGCACACCGCCGAGGTGTTCTTCGCGGACAACAATTTCTGGCCCGCCCACAGCCCGTTCCCCGGGGCCAGCGCCATCGACAAGGACAGCAGTGCAACCTGCAACAACGCCTTCCGCTCCTACGTCGGGGTGGCGCTGGCGAATTCCATCTACACCTGGACCAACATCATTCCGGACGCCGCTACCTGGCCGATCGGCGACCGGGGACTGCACTGCATCGCCTATTACGCCACGCCCAGGCAGCCGACCGGGGTGAAGCTCACCGGCTCGATCAAGGATTCGCGCAACTAGCCCGGCCCGGCCCGGTCAAGGACCGGCGGCGCGAGCCGGGGGCGGGGCGGGCAGCACGGCCCGTTCGGCAGATAAAGATCTTTGAGAGCGGGCCGGGGCGGCGGGCCGCAGACGGGCCGGGCTGATGTCGGGGGCCTCGCGGATGCCGAACACGTCGCGCAGCGCGGTCAGGGCGGCCAGTTCGCCGCAGCGGCCGTGCACGCCGGGGACCGGCGGGGTGGCCGACGAGCACAGGTAGAGGCCGCGGACGCCGGTGCGGTACGGGTTCCAGCTGACGGTCGGGCGGAACACGGTCTGCCACATGCTCTGCTGGCCGACCGCGATGTCGCCGCCGACGTAGTTCGGGTTGTACGCCTCCTCGCCGGCCGCGGTCTTGACCGCCCGGGCCAGGACAAGATCGCGGAATCCGGGCGCGAACCGCTCGATCTGCGCCTCGATCCGGTCGGAGGTGTCCACGTCGGATCCGGCGGGCACGTGCGTGTAGGCCCACAGCGTCTGGCGGCCTGCCGGAGCCCGGGACGGATCGGCCACGCCCGGCTGGACTACCAGCACGTACGGGTTCTGCGGGTGCTTGCCCACGTTCACCTCGGCTTCGGCGACGGCCATCTCCTCATACGTCCCGCCCAGGTGCAGGGTGCCGGCGCGGCGGCAGTCCTGGTTGGCCCACGGCACGGGCCCGGACAGCGCGAAGTCGACCTTGCAGACGCCGGGGCCGTAGCGGAACCGGCGCAGCGCGGCCCGGTACCGGCCCGGCAGCCGGTCGCCGGCCAGCTCGACCAGTGACCGGGGCGAGACGTCGAGCAGCACGGCGGTCGCCTTGGGCAGGTCGGCCAGGGAGCGGGCCCAGCGGCCGGTCTCGATGGTGCCGCCGGCGACCAGTACCGCCTCGGCCATCGCGTCGGTGATCCGGGCGCTGCCGCCGGCCACCACCGGCCAGCCCACCCCGTGCGCGAGCAGGACCAGCATGAGCCCGATGCCGCCGGTCGGGACGGCGGTGAGCGGCAGCATGGAATGGGAGGCGGCGCCGGCCAGGATGGCGCGGGCCTCCTGGCCGCGCCAGCGCCTGATGACGGCCGAGGCGGGCAGGATGCCGCGGGCGCCGTAGGAGGCCATGACCAGCGGGTGCGCGGGCGGACGGCGCAGCGGCTGGAGCAGTTCGGCGCAGATGTCGTCGGTGTGCCTGGTCAGCGGGCCCATCAGCCGCCGGTAGGCACGGCCGTCGGGGCCCAGGCCGGCGGCGGTCTGCGCCACCGAGCGGTACACCAGCGCCGCGCGGCCGCCGTCGAGGGGGTTGGCGAACTCGATCTCCGGCCAGGCCAGCTGGACGCCGCGTGCGGCCAGGTCGAAGCGCTGGAAGAACGGCGACGCCACGGCCAGCGGGTGCGCGGCGGAGCAGACGTCGTGCCGGAACCCCGGCAGGGTCAGCTCCTCGGTCCTGCAGCCGCCGCCGATGACCTCCGCGCCCTCGATGACCTGCACGTTCAGGCCTGCCGCGGCCAGGGTGACGGCAGCGGCCAGGCCGTTCGGGCCGCTGCCGACGATCACCGCGTCAGGGTTTCCCCGCATGACGCCTCTCCGGTCGGGCCGCGCTTCAGGCTGCGGTCTTGGTGGCTGGCTCGTCTTGTCCTGGCTTATCGTGCCCAGGCTTGTCATGGCGAAGCATCCGGGCCAGGCCGGTCACCGGGGCCGCGATGGTCTGCAGCACGCTGCGTACCGCCGAGTTGTGCCAGATGTTACGGGCGTGACGCCACTGGCGTTTGGAGTCCACGCAGGTGCTCTTGGTGTCGACCTTCGGGTCTGGCACGCCGAGCCGCTGGCCGAGCGAGGCCAGCGTGGCGGCCCAGAACTTGTCTTCCTTGGCGTGTCCGCCCATCATCATCCCGATCTCGTAGATCGGGTCGTTGGCCCGCATCAGCACCTGGGCCTGGACCATGGTCTGGTCGCCCTCCCGCTCGGCCGAGAAGGTGATCCAGCCGGCGAACATGTGGCCCTGCGGGGTCATCAGCGTGAACGACTCGGCGTCCGCGTACAGGACGAAGACGCCGGTGGACAGCTTCACGCCGCCGCCGATGGCCAGGTCGAGCAGCGCGACGTCGCCGGGGTTGATGCCGGTGAGCGCGCCGGCGAACCGGTTGCCCTTCGGCCAGAACTCGGGGAAGTGCTCCCGCCAGGTGGCGATGGCCGCCTCGGGCTCGATCGCGGACCCGGCGCTCATCCGGTAGGTCTTCTGCCACATCTTGCCGAAGCCCTGCACCGGTCCGGTCAGCCGCCGGCCCGCGACGTTGGTGCCGCGGACTCCGGCGCGCGGGTCGACCTCCAGCCGGTCGACCTTCCTGGCCCAGCTGTCCGTGTCCCGCGGCGCGGTGCGGACCCCGTCCGATCCCCCGTCCGGTGCCGGCGACGCGGCGGCTTCGCGGGCGCTCAGCCCGATCTGCTCGGCGGATGCCACCCGGTCCGGGCCTGCGGTGTCTGTCATGGCCCAGCCCCCCTCTCTACCTCGCGGCGCCGTTGAGCGCCGATTCCTCGTTGTCGTAGATGGTGATGGCCTCATCGAGCCGGGTCAGCTCGAAGATCTCCCGGTAGTGCTCGCTCAGCCCGTAGGCCGCCAGTGCCTGCCGCTGCCGGTTGGCCCGCACGAGCAAGGTCACCAGCATGCCGATGCCGCCGCTGTTCATGTACTCAAGGCCGGAAAAGTTCAGCACCAGCCTGGGTGTCTTGCCGCCGCCCGCGGCCTCGTAGGCGGACATCAGGACCGGCTCGCAGGCCGCGGTGACATCACCCTTGATGTCGACGACGGCCACCTCGTCGCCGATCCGCCGGACGTCCATCGTGATCGCCGGTGCGCTCATGAGATTCCTCCCCTTGTGACCCTTAGAGGTCGTTCGCCGCTACGCGGCAGGTCCGGTTAGCTGGCTGACGGCGCCGTCGAGATCGGGAAAGAGCTCGATGAAGTCCGAAAGCCTGGTGATGTCGAATATCTCGCGGTAGTGCGGGGAGAGCCCGCAGGCGACGACCTTGCGGCGTTCGGCCCGGGCGCGGGCCAGCACGCTGACGATCAGCGCGATGCCGGTGGAGTTGATGTAGTCCACCGCGGAGAAGTCGAGCACGACCGTGCCCGGGCCGTCCTGGCCGTCCGGGCTCATGGCGGTGGCCGAGGTGACCGCGCTCTGGTAGGCGTCGGTCAGCACGGCGGCGGCCGATCCGTCGACCTCGCCGGCCAGCTCAATCACGGCGGCGCCGGGGAGCACCTTGGTCGTGGCCTCACACATGCTCGTCATGTGCAGCACCTCCAGTTCGCATGGTCAGCCAGATAGTGTGGCGCTGGCCGTTGGTCGTTATGTCCATGGCGTCCACCATGTTGCGGATGAGGAACAGGCCCCAGCCGCGCGGGCTCTGCGCGCCTTCCAGCTTCTTGAGCAGGTCGGGCTCCTCGGTCGAGGCGTCGCCGGCTTTCGCGTCGCCCGACTTTGCGTCGCCGGACGTTGCGTCGCCCGACTTTGCGTCGCCGGACGTTGCGTCGCCCGACTTTGCGTCGCCGGACGTTGCGTCGCCGGACGTTGCGTCGCCGGACGTTGCGTCGCCGGACGTTGCGTCGCCGGACGTTGCGTCGCCGGACGTTGCGTCGCCGCCCTGGTCGCTGATGGCGACGATGATCTCGTCGCCGTCCTGGCTGACCTCGACCTCTACGGGGATCTCGGCGCGGTTGCCGTTGCCGTGCTCGATGGCGTTCATCGTGGCCTCGGCCACGGCGGTCTTGAGCTTCTCCAGGCGGCCCTCGGACAGGCCGAGGTCCTTCACGGTCCCGGCCACCCGGGCCAGCGCTAGGCGCTCGTTGCCTGGCTCGCTCGGCAGCGAAAACGCGTCGAGCCTGCGGGGCTTTCTTGCTGCGGGCCTAGCTAGCTGGGTCATCGTTATCGCTCCTGATGCCAGGCGGACGGCGATCGCTGCAGGGAGACCAGCGTGATGTCGTCCTCTTGCTCGTGATCGGGACCGGTGAAGGCCGATAGTTCGGTCAGGCACAGGTCGATCAGGGCCTCGCCCGCCGGTCCCTTGCCGACCAGCGCCGACACCCTGGGGAAACCGAACATCTCACGGTCCGGCGCGTGTGCCTCAGCCAGCCCGTCGCTGTGCAGCAGCGCGCAGTCGCCCGGTTCGAACTGGAAGCGCATCTCCTCGTAGGTCATGCCGTGCATCAGGCCCAGCGGCATGCCGCGGGCGCGCAGCTCCTGCACGCCGGCCTGGGTGCGAACGTACGGGACGTCATGGCCGGCATTGGCGAATTCCACCGCGCCGCTGACCGGGTCGAGCACCAGGGCCAGGCAGGTGACGAACATGTGCGCCGGGATGTCGACACAGAGCATGTCGTTGACGTGGCCCAGGACCTTCCCCGGGGAGATCAGCCGGGGCGCGGCGTCGCGCAGCAGCGAGTGAGTGCTGGCCATGACCAGCGCCGCGGGCACGCCCTTGTCGGTCACGTCGCCGACCACGAACATGACCCGCCCATCCGGCAGCGGGATGAAGTCGTAGAAGTCACCGCCGACCGTCCGGGCCGGGCGGTAGAACGCGGCCACGTGCCAGCTGGGCAGGTCGGGCAGTTCCTTGGGCAGGAACTGTTGCTGGATCAGCTGCGCGATCTTCAGTTCCTGGTCGATCCGCTCCCGCTGCCTGGCTTCGGCCTGCTGCTGACGGACCAGCTGGCCCACCCGCATGGCGGGGGCCGCGTAGCCGGCCAGCGAGTTGAGCAGCCGCAGGTCGTCCATGGAGTAACCGCGCTCGGACCTTCTCTGTCCGAGGCTGAGCAGCCCGACCAGGCTGCCCGATGAGATCAGCGGGACGACCAAAACCACGCCGGCCTCCTGCAGCGTCTTCAGCGCCGGGGACTGCAGCCGCAGGCCGGTGATGTCCACCGCGCTGGCCGCGCTGAGCAGGTAGCCGATGAGCGGGTCGTTGGAAGCCAGGTCAAGTTCGGGGCCGGCCGCGACCACGCTGGGAGATGCGGGCAGCACGTCCACCGCGGCGGGCGGGTTGCGGCGCAGCCAGCCGCGCATGCGCGCGCCGCGGCTGCTTTCCTGGCTGCCTGGCTCGGGGCTGCCCGGCTCGGGGCCAAGCGGTTCGGGGCTGGCCGGATCGGCGCCGACCAGCCCGATGCCGCCTGGCTCAAGCGAGCCAGGCGCCGCTCCCCCGGCCACGCCCGCGGACGTCCCATCCGGCGTCCCCCCGGACGCCTCGTCCGCCGTCGTCGTTGACATGGAAGGCGCCCCCCCGGGCGCTACCGGGGCGGCAACCTCGGTATCACGGGACGCAGGTGCCGTCCCGCTGGTACTCCCCACCTGCTGCGTCATGTCACTCTCCGGGTTCGCGGCTCGTCTTGCGACGCACCTTCACATTAGAAAGATTGCGATACGAGATCGTTACGGCAGTTAAGCCCTCTGGCGCGTTTTTTTACGCGCTTGCGTTACGGTGAGCCGGTGGGAGGAGGCGGGCGATGACGGAGCTGAGCCTGGTGCTGCTGGGGCCGCCGGCTGTCATGCGCGACGGCAAGCCGGTGAGCTTCGACACCAGGAAGGCCATCGCGCTGCTGGCCCTGCTCGCCGTCACGGGCCGCGAGCACAGCCGCGAGCAGCTCGCCGACCTGCTCTGGCCCGAGGCCGACAGCGTCAAGAGCCGGGCCTCGCTGCGGCGCACGCTGTCGGTGACCGCGGCCGCGATGGGCGCCGGCCTGACCATCAGCCGGACGGCGGTCGCGCTCGAGCCCTCGGCGGTCTGGGTGGACGTAGGCGAGTTCGAGACGCTGATCACTCGACCGGACGCCGCGTCGCTGGAGCGGGCGGTCCGGCTGTACCGGGACGACTTCCTGGCCGGCTTCGTGCTGCGCGGCTGCCCGGAGTTCGAGGAGTGGCAGGCGTCGGTGGCCGAAGGCCTGCGGCAGTCGCTGGCGCGCGGGCTGCAGCGGCTGGTGGCGGCGTGTATCTCGGACGGCGACCTGGAGCGCGCGGTCGGGCACGCCCGTCGCTGGCTGCAGCTCGATCCCCTGCATGAGCCCGCTCATCAGGCGATCATCAGACTGCACGGCTGGACCGGGCAGCGTTCGGCGGCCATGCGGCAGTACCGGTCCCTGGTCCGCGTCCTGGACCGTGACCTGGCCGTCCGCCCGCTGCCGGAGACAACCCGGCTGTACGAGGACGTGCGGGCGGGACGGCTCGGGCCTCCGCCGGTACGGTCCGGCGCGCCGCGGTCGGCGGGAGCCGGACTGGTGTCTGGGGACGGCCCAGCTGAGGCGGGCCGCTCGGAGCGGGCTGGCCGGGACGGCGCTCGCCAGGGCGGCGCTCGCCGGGATGGGGCGGCCGGGGTCTGGCCGCTGGTGGGGCGGGACGCGGAGCTGGGCATGCTGCGGGCCGCGTGGCAGGCCACCGGCCCACGGGGACGCGTGGCGGCAATCGCCGGGCCGGTTGGCATCGGCAAGACCCGGCTGATCAACGAGTTCCAGGCCGAGGCGGCGAGGACCCGGCCCGGGGCCTTCGTGCTCGCGGCCCGGTGTCATGACGGTGAGATCGCGCTGCCGTTCGTGCTGGCCGCCGACCTACTGCGGCTGGCACTCGCGGTCCGGCCCGATCTGCCGACGGTGCTGCAGGCCCAGACGGCCGCCATGGCCGGACGCCTGGTCCCCGCCCTGGCCGCCGCCTATCCGGACACGGCCGCGCCCGCGCTGGACAGCCCGGTCGCGGTCACCCGGCTGTACGCGGCGATCGCCGACACGCTGCTGGCCGCGACCCGCGTTACGTCCGGGGATTCCGGCGGCCGGGCTCCGGCCGGGGTGATCGTAGTCGAGGACGTGCAGTGGGCCGATAGCTCATCCCTCGGCCTGCTGGCCTACCTGGTGCGGCGGCTGGCCGACTGGCCGCTGCTGCTCGTATTGAGCTGGGCGGAGGAGCAGGCCGGGGGGCTAAGGGTCCTGCGGACCGCGCTGGCCGAGGCCGACGAGCAGTCCCTGGGCATCATGATCGAGCCCGGGCCGCTCGGGCCCAACGCGATCGGCGCGCTGCTCGACCTGGACGGGATGCCGCCGGTCAAGGTGGACCAGCTGATGACTGAGACCCGCGGGCTGCCCATGCTGGTCCGCGAGTACATCGAGGCGCTGCGAGCGGGCGTGCCGGATCCGGAACAGGCCGACTGGTGGCCGCCGGCCAGCGTCAGGGATCTGCTGGGGGCCCGCCTGCAGGCGGTCAGCGAGCCGACCAGGCAGATGCTGACCGCGGCCGCAGTGCTGGGCAGCGACAACGACGCGGACCTGCTGCGCGCGGTCAGCGGGCGCGGCGAGGACGAGATCGTCGAGGCCATCGATGAGGCGCTGGCACGGTCGCTGCTGACCGAGATCCCCCCGCCGGGTCCCCACCAGTCGCCCGCCTACGGGTTCCCGTACGAGGCCCTGCGCCGGACCACCTATGAGTCGGCCACTCTGGCCCGGCGGCGGCTGCTGCACGGCCGGGCGGCCGACATCCTGACCCGCCGGTACGAGCGGGATCCGGCCACCACCCGGGCCGCGACCGTAGCCGGCCACCTGCAGCTGGCCGGCCGTGACAGCGAGGCCGCGCAGTGGTGGTGGCGGGCCGCAGAGGTGGCCCGTGAGCTGTACGTGCACGCCGAGGCGCACGCGCACCTGGTCCGGGCCCTGGCCCTCGGCTACCCGCAGCTGCCTGGGCGGATCGCCTTGGGCGAGGTGCTGGTCGTGCTGGGCAGGTACCGCGAGGCGCTGGCCGAGTTCGAGACCGCCGCCGCCATCGCGGGCGGCGAGGGCGCCAGCGACCGTGCCACGCAGGCCAGCATCGAGCACCAGCTGGCCGACGTCCACCACCGGCTGGGTGACTGGGACCTAGCCGAGGCTCATCTGGCCGTGGTCACGGAACTGGTCGCCGGGGCCGAGCCGGGCCGCTTGGCCCAGGTGGAAGCCGACCGCGCCGTGGTCGCGTACCGGCGGGGCGATACCGAGGAGGCGGCCGCGTTCGGCCGGTCGGCACTGGCCGGCGCGCGGGCCACCGCCGATCCCGGCGCCACGGCGCAGGCCCTCAACGTACTCGGCATGCTGGCGGCGCGGGCGGGCGACACTGCCGCAGCGGAGAGCTACCTGCGGGACAGCCTGACCGAGGTTCGCCGGCCGCCCGACGGGCCCGGCGCGCGGCCCGGCCCGCGACCGGAGGGGACCGGCCAGCGACCGGAGGGGACCGGCCAGCGACCGGAGGGGACCGGAGCGCGGCCCGAAGGGGCCGACCCGCGGCCCGAAGGGGCCGGCCAGGCGGCGGCGGCTCCGCTGGGAGTCGCCGTCGCGGCGCTGAACAACCTGGCCCGGCTGCTGGCCGAGACGGGCCGGGCCGAGGAGGCCCTGGCGGTGGCGGCCGAGGCGCTCGAGCTCGGCAGCGAGCTGGGTGACCAGCATCGCGTGGCGGCGCTGCATACGAACATGGCCGACCTGCTGCACGCCAGCGGCCAGGGCGAGGCCGCGATGGCTCATCTCAAGGAGGCGGCCAGGCGGTTCGCCTCAGTGGACGTGGGCGACGCGCCGCGACCGGAGATCTGGACGCTGGTCGAGTGGTGACGGGGCGGAGAGCAGCGATGCCGATGGAGCATCGATGTCGTTATCGCAGCACCCATGGTCCATCGGTGTGGCTCTGCTGGAGGGAGCGTCGGGCTGCCGACGGGCACTCCTGCCCCGCCTGCCACGCCGTCACCACCTGACCCGCCTTCGGCGATCCGCCCAACGACATCGTTGTCACAACGACGCGCACCAGACGACATCGTTGCCACAACGACGCCGTTACCGTGACGCTGTAGGTTCAGCGCTGGGCGCACTGCTGGTCAAGCTTGTCCAGCGTCGTGGTCACGGACGCCGCCCAACGCTGCCGGTGCTATCAGCCATCGTGGGGTTCCTGGTTCCGCGCCGCGTCACTCTGCCGGACGCCGGGAGCGCCCGGCTAGGGTGGGACGGTTGAACGCGCGCGAATTCATCGCACGGCGGGGACGGGGGTAACGGAGTGCGAAAGGCACGGGCCCAGGCAGGGCGGCCGCAGATTCCGGTGTTGCTGCGGGACGGGGCGCGGGCCGTCGCGGCCGGACGGGTGGCGCTCGGCCTGACCGCCCTGGCCTGGCCTTCGGTACCGGCTCGCCCGTGGGTTGGCGCCTCGTCCAAGGACCTGGCGGCGCGGGTGTTCGGGCGGGCGCTGGGCGCGCGGGACCTGGCCTTGGGTCTTGGCGCGCTGGCGGCGCTGCAGGGCACCGACCGCGGATCCGCCGGGACCTGGGTCGCGGCGGGCGCCCTGTCCGATGCCCTGGATGTAATGGCCAGTCTGGCTTCATGGCGCGACCTGCCGCGGCTGAGCCGGTGGCTGGTGGTGGCATCGGCCGGCGGTGCGGCGATGGCGGGCGCCGCCGGGGCGCTGGCCCTGGTGGCAGACCGGGACAGCACGGCCACCTGAAGTCATCTTGGCCGGTCAACCGTCCTCAGCGCAGCGGCCCCAGCGGTCATCTTGGCCGGTCAACCGTCCTCAGCGCAGCGGCCTCAGCGGTCATTTTGGCGGGGCGGCCGTTCCTCAGCGCTGCAGCCTCAGCGGTCATCTTGGCGGGGCGGCCGTCCTTCAGCGCGGCGGCCTTACTGGTATCGGCTGCTGGCAGAACTGGCACAGAGGATCGCGATCCCGGGATGCCTTCGCCTGGTCGACCGGCGCGCCGCAGTCCGGGCAGTGTGTCGGCACAGCCCAGGCCGGGCCGGTTTCGGCTGCTTCTCGTGCCCGTGATGATGAAGCAATTCTTGAACTCTCCTCAGGTTGCTGCCGGGATCCGGCGGCCTGCCCGGGCTCAGTCAAGGGGTGGCCTTTTCCTAGCAGAATCGGAGGTTAACTGTCCATCACGATGATGAATTTCTGGTTGCCTCGCCAAGGGGAAGTGGAAGGTCAATGGAATTCGTAATCCGCGACGCGGTGGCGGGTGACCTGGCAGTGTTGCGGGAAGTGTTTCGCAGGTCATCTCTGTCTAACGGCGGCGACAGGGAGAACCTGCTCGCGCATCCTGAGGTACTGGAGCTCTCAGGTGCGGCGGTGGCCGAGGGTCGCACCCGGGCCGCCGTCACTGATGGCCGCATCGTCGGCTTTGCCTCCTGGCTGGATGCTGGGCAGGCCGTCGAGGTGGATGATCTGTTTGTCGATCCCGACTGGATGGGGCACGGGATCGGACGGGCGCTGGTGATGGACCTGATCGCCATGGCTCGGGCCCGCGGGATCCAGCAGATGGAGGTGACCGCCAACCAGCATGCGCTGGCGTTCTACGAGAAGGCCGGCTTCGCCGTCTGCGGCGAGCAGCAGACCGGGTTCGGGCCGGCGCCGCGGATGCGGCTCGAGGTGATAGGCGCATGACGGCATGGCAGGACGTCGCACGGGAAGAGCCGGAGTTCGCACAGCGGGTACGGGCGCTGTTCGACGCTCACAGGCACAAGACAATTGCCACCTTGCGAGCCGACGGGTCGCCGCGGATCTCCGGGATCGAGGCGGCCTTCGAGGATGGCGAACTGGTCTTTGGCTCGATGCTGAACGCGCGCAAGGGCGCGGATCTCCATCGCGATCCGCGATTCGCCCTGCACAGCGCCACGGTGGACCCAGTTGAGGGCTCCGAGGCGCAGTGGCCGGGCGAGGCGAAGATCTCCGGCCGCGCCATGGCTGCCGGACCGGCCACCGCAGAACCGGACGGCGACCGCTTCCAGGCCGACATCGCCGAGGTCGTGCACACCCATCTCAACGACAAGGCCACGATGCTCATCGTCGAGTGGTGGACGCCCGCGCACGGGCTGCGGAAGATGGAGCGCGGGTGACTAGAGGGAGACGTTGAGCACCACGGTGACGGTGGCGCCGCCCGGGTCGATGGTGAGCGTCTCGTCCAGCGCGATCAGGCTCTCGGAGGTGACCGTGATCGTCACGCTGGCGCCGGAGGCAATGGACCCGGACGCAGGCGAGACGGTGAGGCCGGAGGCGGAGGAGATGGAGTAGCCGCCGACCGGACCGCCGCGGGCGGTGAGCGTGAACGACCCGATCCCGTGGCCGTCGACCGCCACCAGGACCAGGCGGCTCACCGAGGCGACCAGGGTGCCATGGCCCGGGGCGGGCGAGGTCGGAGCAGACGAGGACGACGCAGGGGCAGAGGAGGACAGCGACCCGGGTGCGGTGGCGCTGGCGCCGGCCGGCGCGGCCGGGCCCGTGGCGGCCTCCGGCACAGTCGAGCCGCCCGACCCGGCCGCCGCGGGCGCCAGCCCGCTGCCGCCGCCGGTCGGCGTGGTGCCCGCGCCGCGGGTCGGCGCGCCCCGGGTATCGATCACCGAGCCCGGTCCCGCGTTGCCGCGGGCCCCGGCCGCCGACGGATGACCGGGATGGGCGCCGATGAACAGCACCGCGCTGACCCCGGCCGCGGCGACCGCCGTGGCCGCGCCGGCGATGGCGGCGTGCGAATGCCGCAGGCCGTGGTACCAGCCGGGCCCGCCAGGCGGGCGCACCGGCACCGGGAAGCCCGACGGCCCGAACGAACCCGCGCGGGCCAGCACGCTGGCCTGGTGGGCCAGGCCGGCCGGAGTGCGATCGGCACAGATCCTCAGCACCTGCTCGCGGAAGCCCGGCTGCAAGGCCACGATCGGCGCCGCGCCGGCCAGCAGCGCCGGGCTCAGCTCGCGGCGCTTGCGCTCCCCGCAGATCTCGCACTGCTCGATATGCCGGCTGACCCGCTTACGCGTCAGCACGGTCATCTGGCCGTCCCAGCCGGCCAGCATGGCGTCGAGATCCGGGCAGGCCTGCCGCCCGGTGCGGGCCACCATCAGTGCGCCCAGCGAGCGTTCCAGCTGGCTGCGGGCGCGGGACAGCAAGGCATGGGCGTGGTTGCGGGACACACCGAGGGCGGCGGCGAGATCCTCACCGGCCAGCTCATGCCGCAGGCTCAGCTCGATGACGTCCCGCTCGGCGGGATTCAGCCCGCCGAGCGCCTCCCGGACCAGGTCCCGCAGTTCCGCCTGCTCGGCGGCGCTGCTGACGTCCGGCGATTCGGCTGGCATCTGCACCGCCTCGTCGAGTGCGGATGTGGCCTGGCCGGAACGCAGCACGCGGAGGCACTCGTTCCGGGCCACCGCATACAGCCAGGGGCGGAGCTTGCCGGGATCCTTGAGCCCGCCGAGCTTGGCCGTGGCGATGAGGAACGTGTCCTGCACGGCATCGGCGGCATCGGCGGGCTCAGGCAGCATGGACCGGCAGTAGGTATACAGCGGCATGGCATACCGGTCGTAGGCCGCGGCGATCCCGCCGGGGTCGCCCGCCACGATGGCGGCTACGACGTCCCGGTCTTCCATGCGCCATACCGTAGTTCGGTTAGCGCCGATAGGTCAGGGAGAACGGCAAACGTCCGTATCGCGCCTTGCGGCCAGCCTGCGGGCCGCAGGCGCACGGGCCCGCCCGGCTGCGATAACCGGAATTAGCGCGACAGAACCTTGTTCGGGTCGTGCAGGACCACGGTGCCCGCGATCAGGTCGTGCAGCGTCTTCCGGTCTTCCCGGGCCAGCATCAAGATGAACGAGGTCAGCAAGGTGATGAAGCTGAGGAGGCCTTCTAGGATGCGCCCCGCCACCTCGCGCAGGGCCATCCACCAGAAGCCGGGGACGCGGTTGTCCTCCGGGCGCCAGCATCGCATCCCCAGCACCTGCAGCGCCGGGGTCGTGCCCTTGGCCCAGGCGAACAGGCCCCAGATGATGTAACCGATGACGAGCGTGACGATCACCAGCGGAAAGGCCAGGAAGAACGCGCCGATCCGGCGGCCCGGGCTGGCCAGCACGGTGCCCTGCGGCAGCAGCAGGCCGGAGCGCTCGTCACGGTACAGGCCCTGCGGGACGACCTCGCCGCCGTACTGGCCGTAGCCGTACCCGGCGGGTACAGGCGGCGCCTGCGGGAAGGCCTGCTGGTCCTGCCCGTATGGCTGCTGCTGGCCATAGGGCTGCTGGCCGGTCTGAGGCTGCTGGTAGGTCGGCGGTTCCTGCCCGTATTGCGGCTGCTGCTGGCCGGACTGAGGCTGCTGCTGGCCGGACTGAGGCTGCTGCTGGCCGTACTGAGGCTGCTGGTAGGTGGGTGGCTCGTGTCCGTATTGCGGCTGCTGCTGTTGAGGGTAGGCGGGCGGCTGCTGCGGATACGGCTCCCCGGGCGGCGGCTGCGCAGCTCCCTGACCGGCCCCGTTCGGATCCGGAGGCTGACTCATGGCAACCCTCACTTTCTGTGCGGTCGGTTGCCAGGCGGACTCTATGACAAGATCTGGTCAGGGAGCACCCTGGCCCGCGATTGTGCGCGAACCGTTATCCGCCGGTTACCGGTTATATGGGAAACATCAGTACGTCGGCAGCAGCGCGGGCCGGCTTGGCGTTCCCGGCCGCGGACCAGGTGATGGGGAGGCGGAACGAGACAGCACGGACCGTTCGGCAAGAATGTGATCGCTCAGGTGGTGCGGCGGGAAAGCCGGGCACCGGCGCCGGCCATCTGCAGGCCGGCCGCCACCAGGGCCAGCCAGGTCTCACGGGTTCTCCAGTCGTGGCGGCGGACCGGCTCAGGGCTGGGTCTGCAGTAGGCCCAGCGGGCTGGGGGCGGCGAACTCGATGGTCAGGATGGTGTGGCCGCCGGATCCGCGGGACAGCCCCGCGTCGGCCGGGAGGTAGGGCGGGCGCTGGGCGCGGGCGAAGGCGAGCATGTTCCGTCCGGCCGCGCCGTCCGCCTGGACCTGTACCGACCGCAGCGGCAGGCCGGGGCTGGCTCCGGGACCTGCGTCGCCGAAGGCGACGATCCGCACCGGCTCGTTCGCGGCCATCGCGGCCAGTGCGATCAGCAAGCGCGAGTCGACCTGGCCGGCCGCGAGCGCGGCCCGGGCCGCCGGCGTGACCGTGACCCGCGCGTCGTCGATCAGCTGGAGCCCGGCCGTCTGCCGGGCGCGCACGTCGGCGGCCAGCGCGGTCCGTCGGACAGGTTGTCATCGAAGTTGTCCAGGACGATGAGGCCAGCGCCGCCCATCTGGGCCGACTCGGTCACCAGCCTGGCGGCGGAGATCGCGCCGCTGACCGCGCTGACGGCGCCTTCGGGCGGCTGGCTGACCCGGGCGGCGATCTGGGCCGCCAACGTCGACTTGCCGATCCCGCCCATGCCGTGGATGACCAAGGCGGTCAGATCCGGACGGGCCAGGTCGGCCGACCAGCGGCGGCGTTCGGCGGACCGGATGGACAGGGAGGTGCGGCGGATGACCTCAGGGCTGGACGTCCGGGCGTGGCGGGCGGCGTGCCTGGCCCGGGGACGCTTATCGTCGGACGCGGGCGCGGCACCGCCGCCTGGCGCGGTGGTGTTGCGGTGCGAGGAGCCGCTGCGCTGGGTGGCGCTTTCCAGCACGGCCTTTCTGGCGGACGGCACATCGTGCGGGCGGACGCTGCGCGTCAGCGCGACCTCTGCTGACCGAATACGGACTAATTTCCCCACCATTACACCCCTTTCCCGCTCTCCGGCAGAACGGGGGCAAGCTGCTCTTCCCCAGTTATAGCGCACGCTGGGCAACAGAACGAGTGCTTTTAGTGATTGCCCCAGGTTTTCGCGGGCCGGCTAATTACCCCTGAAACGGGACTCTTCATGAAATCGACGTCCTAACTGTAAGTGTGCGCGGGCGGACCGCTGCCCGGGATGGCCATCTGGCGGGCGTGCGGGCATGACCGGGATCGGCGCCGCATTCCTGGCGCCGCAGCGGCCGGGCACGCGGGGCCTGACGCCGTCCTCCCGATCAGCATACACGTTTATACGAACATAGCTAGCCCAAAAATTAAGGACTTCCCTCGCTGATCGTATGTGTGTTCTAATAGTGGACATGGGAATGGGAGACAGGGCGGCGCTGCGCGCGCCCGGCGGACCTCGGATCGCCGCTGGTCACGGCGCCGTGCGGCCCGGCCGGGTACGGGCTCGCGCGGCGCCGGCGATCCCGCCCGGGTCGCGGCACGCGCAGGGCATGACGGTCCGGCGGGCACGTCCCACGCCGGCCAGCGGACCTGAGTATCCAGTTCAGGGCACATTCTTAGAGGTGAGTACGACGAGCGCTGAGTTCGAAAATTTTAGCGATGATGACGGGTTCTGGCTATCGGATCTAGAAACTAGGGCCATAGACCTCGAGCACGAGCTCTCGGTTCTGCGCGAGGCGCGCGAGCGTGCGCTCGCGGGCCAGGACGCGCTGGCCGACGACGCGCTCATGGAGGACGACGACCTGGAAGAGGAGGCGCTTGCCCGACCGCGCGAGGCCTACCGGCGGGTGGCGGGCAAGCCGGGCCGGGGACGGCCGCCCGCGGCCGCGACCTCGATCCCGACGGCCACCATCCACGGGCGTACCCGGGTGCAGGCGCGCCCGACCGTGCGGCCGCGGCCTGACGAGGAGCGCACCAGGACGCTCATCGACCGCGGCCGCCCGAACGCGGTCCAGGTCCGCCGCTCGCGGCGGCGCCGGATATACGCGGGCGTAGTCATCGCGGTGGTCGTGGCGGCCGGCGTGCTGATCCTGGTGTTCCGCCAGGGCGCGTCCTGGCCGCCCAGCGTGGCCGTGGTGCAGGGCGAGATCACCACGGCCTGCCAGAACCCGGATGTGGCTTCCGAACCGGACCAGGTCAACTTCTCCTGCGCCAAGGACACCAGCCAGATCCTGTGGGTCTTCTCGCTGATGACCAGCGGCGACAACCCGGAGTTCACGGATGCGAAATCCGGGCGGCAGGGCCTGGAGCCGATCACGCCCAGCCAGGGCGGTTCGGTGGCCTGGTCGCTGAACCTGCATCACCCCTACAACCCGGACAACCCGGTCGACAGCCTCGAGGTGGCGGCCCGGGCCATCAACAACATCATCGGCGGGGCCACCCTGACCGGCAGCAACGGCCAGCCGTCGGTCCAGCCGGGCCTGGAGAGCAGCCCGGCGAACTGTGCCAGGTACACGGGATCGTCGGCGGTCGTCATACGCGCGGGCTTTCCCGACATCTGCGCCCAGGCCGTGAGCAGCGGGGCCGGGCAGGCGGCGCTGGTGGCCGACATCTACTCCAAGTGGCTGGTCGGGTCGCCGACGGCCAACGCCCAGGACGCCAGCGTGCTGTTCGAATACGCCAACAATCCGGGGAACCCGCAGGTCCAGGCCATCCTGCGGGGCCTGGAGGGCTCCCCGACGTGACGCCGCGCTAGCGCGATCCGGCGCGCAGGGACCGTGATCCGTCCAAGGCCGAGGAAGAAGGTGAATCCGTGCAGTCCGTAAGGAAACCGAGGTGGCAGCAGGCGACGGCGCTCGTCAGCCTCAGTACGTGCGGCGCGATGACCGGATTCTCCCTGGCCCACGGGACGGTAGCCGACCTGACGTCACCGTCCAGCCTGCCGGTGCACCTGCTGGCGTCGAGCAAGCCGACGGCGCCGGCCGCCGCGGGCGACAATGCGCTGCGCGCGGCCATCGTCAAGGCGGCCACCTACTATCTCAGGCTCGCCCAGCGGGAGACGCCCGCCGAAGTGGAGGCGCTGATCTGGCACAGCGACAGCACCGATGGCGTCGATCACGGCGAATCGTGCGCGGCTTTCGCCAGCCTCACCCTGGAGACGGGAGCCCGCGCAACGGGACAGCAGAGCTGGGTCACCGGCGGCAGCTCGTATCCGTGGCCGCTGAACGACTGGGCGGACGTCCGGGTCGACCCGAATCCCGGCTCGCTGAACGTCGTGTCGATCCTCCAGGACGCCCAGGCCCATAACCGCTGGCACCCGCTCGGCGACGGCTACATCCCCCAGCCCGGGGACTGGGTCCTGTTCGACGGCCACGTCGAGGTGGTCACCAGGTATTCCGGCGGCGTCCTGGACACGATCGGCGGTGATTCGATGCCGAATCTCTCCGTCAACGCGCACCAGTATGACGGGCCGCTCGGCGCCCAGGGCGTGACCGGATTCGTCAACAACGGCCAGCTGCTCAGCAGCGTGACCACGACACCAACCGGAACGAAGGCCGCTCCCCCGCCGGTCAGTACGCCGGCGCGGGTAGCGCCGGCTACCGTTGGGGCGGCCCCGGGTCAGGCGGCCATACCGGGCCTGAGCGTGCCCGCGGCGAGCCTCAGCGCCGGAGCCCCCGCCGATCCGCCGGCCTCGCCCACGGTGCGGCCGACGGTTCCCCGCCAGCCGGCCAGCCTGTCGTCCACGCAGGCCGCGCTGTTCGGCGCGGCCTCCGTTCCTGGTTCTCAGCCGGTCACCGGGAGCGTGACCAGCTACGCGTCCGGGCCGGCCAGCCCGCGATACAGCCGCAGCCAGCTGGCCCCGGACACCACGACGGTGCCGGGCTCGGCCGTGCAGCAGGCCTTCATCAGCGGGGTGGCGCCGGGTGCGCTCGCCGCGCAGCGGGAGTACGGCGTCCCGGCCGCGGTGACGATCGCGCAGGCCATCGACGAGTCAGGCTGGGGGCAGAGTCAGCTGGCGCTGCAGGACAAGAACCTGTTCGGCATCAAGGGCACCGGTCCTGCGGGAACGGTGCTGCTGCCGACCCAGGAGTTCGAGGGCGGCGGGTGGGTGACGGTGAACGCGCCGTTCCGGGTGTACAACAGTGTGGCCCAGAGCATCACCGACCACGCCCTGCTGCTGGCCACGTCGTCCAGCTACAAGCAGGCCATGGCTGACCGGCTGTCGCCCGACACGTTCGCGAACGACCTGACCGGGGTCTATGCCACCGACCCCGGCTACGGCTCGACGCTGATCGGGCTGATGCGGCTGTACAACCTGTACCGCTTCGACGCCCGGACGCCGACCGCGCCGACCGCGCCGACGGCCTCGACCCCGGGCGGAAGCGGCGCGCCCGCGGCGACAACGGCAGCAGGCGGGTCGACCGTCAGCGGGGCGAACCTGGGCGTGGCCGGGCTGGCCGGGTCCAAGCCGGTCGCCGCGGTGCCTGGCTCGGTGCTGCCCCAGCCGACGGTTTCCGGGCGGGCGGTCCCCACCGATGCCGGGCCGCGGCTGAGCGCGGGCCCAGGGGGATCGGGCGGGGCCAGCATTCCCGGCGTGCTCGATGCCGCGACGTCGGTGCGGGCCGTGGGGGCCGGCGACGGCCCGGTACTGCGGGCGGGCCCGCGCAACGTGCGGGTCAGCACCAGGCGCTACGTCGCGCAGATCCCGCGGGTGGTGACGACCGCGTTCGTGACCACGGCCAAGACTCCGCTGCTGCGGTCGCGGCCCCTTTACCAGGACGTGGCCAGCGGGAGCGGCATCCGGTGGGAGCTGCTGGCCGCCTGCGACTGGATGCAGTGCAAGGCGCAGCCGCGCTACTCCCCCGTGACCGGCGAGAAACTCGGCGCCCGCACCGCCGACGGAAGCATGTACCGGACGAAGTCCGAGGCCGTGGAGCAGTGCGCGGCCGACCTGATCGAGCTGGCCAGCGTGATCTACCTGATCGACCTGACCGGACGGCGGTTCCTGTCGGTCCGGGACCTGGCCAAGGTCTTCGCGGCCTTCCGCTGGGGCGGGCTGCTCAAGGCGCACCACATTTCCGCCATGGAGTTCCCGTACTCGGTCGAGGGCCTGACCCCTCATCACCAGAAGATGCGGTGGCCCGCCATCAGCGAGCCGCACGCACCGGACAAGCCCGGCACGCGGTTCCGCATGTCGTTCGGGGCGGTGCCGGTGGTGCTGAGCCTGGGCTACCCGGCGATCGCCTGAGGATCCGACGGCAGGACATGAGAGGTAGGCCGATGATGCGCTTGCTCAGTACCCGGGCCGGGAAAGCCGACTCAGGCTCAGCGCGGACCTGGGAGCCGCGGGAGTGGGACGATCCCGACCCCTCCGACGAGGACTATGGCTACGGCCCGGACGGCACCTGGGTCTTCGCGCCGGAACCGGCCCCGCTGGCGCGGCGGGCCCGCGGGGGCACCCACACGCTCCGCCCGGCATCGGGCCGACCCAGGAAGACCACCCGGCGGGGACGGCGACGGCTGATCCCGCTGTGGGTCAAGTGGAGCGCCGCCCTGGCGCTGAGCGCGCTGATCTTCCGCAAGGCCCTGGCGTTCGCGGTAGTGGCGACGCTGTCAGCCGGGCTGCACCTGATCGGGCTCAACCTGCACTTGCCGGATGTGAAGCTGACCTGGCCCTGGCAGTCGGCCACGGCGGGCGTCACGACCGACACCGACATCGGCCCGTGGGTGCTGCAGAAGATCGAAGGCATCTCCCGGCCGGCTCTGGGGTCGGAGACATTCAACTTCGTCTTCACGCACAAGGTGTCGAAGAACATCGGCTTCTGGCCCTGCTGGTATTCGAGCACGTTTGCCGCGACCGGGCGGGCCGCCGCGACCGTCGACCTCAACCCGGGGCCGGGCTGGTGGACGCCGGCGTCCGGGCACTACCAGCTGCACGTACTGAACCGGCCGGTGACGGGTCAGCCCGGCCGGGTGGCGCTCACCGTCGTCCTGCCACAGCCGCAGCTTCCGCAGACGGTGCACGACATCTCGATCGACAACACGTTGTCCCAGCCGATCGATACGCAGCACAGCTGGACCTATCCCGGGTTCGGATGCGGAACGCTGCTCAAGCCGCAGTTCTCAGTGTCGGTGCTCTACGCGCAGGCGCAGAACCTGGCCTTCTATCAGGCCAGGCACAACCCGCAGGTGACCCGCCCGCTGATCAACGCGGCCGAAGCGGAGGCCACCCAGATCATCAGGGACAACTTCATCCAGCCGACGCTGGGCGCGCTGGGCTATTCGCTGGCCAGCTTCAGCCTGCGCTGGTCGGCGTCAGGTTAGCCAGCTTGCCGTCCAGGTAAGCAGGCGTGGGTGGCCCGGCCGGACCATCGGGATTGGGCGGCGGCGCCGGGCGGGCCGTGGCCGCGATCTCCAGCGCTTTGTCGACATAAACGCGGTAGCCGACCTCGGGCCGATAACCGTGCACCTCGGGCGTGTCAAGGCTGCGCATGAAGGCGAGGATCTGCCGGCTGAACACCTGCCCGGGTACCAGCACCGGGAAGCCCGGCGGGTAGGGCGTGACGTAGGTGGTGGAGACCACCTGGTCGCCGTTCTCGACCCGCTGCTCCACCTCGTCGGCCATGAGGTACTCGCAGTAACTGTCGTTGTAGGACAGGTAGAAGGCGCGCCGCACGTCGCCTTCCGGGGTCGGCACCCCCTGGCCGTCGGTGAAGCTCGGGTGGAAGCCGCTGAAGTCGGGCAGGGGCGCCGACGGCGCGGTCAGCCGCTGCACCGCGCGCTCGTGCGCGGCACGCTCGGCCAGGCTCATGTCGGCCAGTTCGACGTCCAGCTCGCGGGCGATGGTCACCAGCACCTCGATCAGGTAGGCCACCGAGCTGCGGGTGGTCCCGATCGTGGTCATGAACAGCACCGTGTTGCGGGACGTCTTGTTGATCTGCACGCCGAAGCGGTCCATCAGGTGATGGCGCTTGAACGTGTCACCCTCGATGCCGGTCGGCCCGATGAAGATGGTGACCCGGGACGGATCCAGGACGAACTCGTCGCCGTCCCAGGCTTTGATCATGTTGGGCAGCCCGGAACGCAGCGGCTGATCGATTTTCGTCGGCCGGTGCTCGGCCGGGATCAGGTCGCGGGTGGTGAGACAGCGCATGTACTTCGACAGCAGCGGATGGTGGTCGACCGCGTCGCGCAGCCGCATCGCGTTCTCGATCTGCTTCTGCACCAGCTCGAAGCACTCGAGCGCGGCCTGACGCTGGCCCAGGTCGAGCGAGGCCAGGATCTGGTAGTTCGGCGACGTGGAGGTGTGCGTCATGTACGCCTCGTGGAAGGTCTCCTCGACCTTCTGGCTGAAGTCCTGATCCCAGGCGTGGATCATCGACCCTTGCCGCAGCGAGGTCAGCGTCTTGTGCGTGGACTGGGTGGAGTACACCCGGACCCGGGCCCGGGCGGGATCGGGCAGCAGCCGGCGACTCAGCAGGACCTCATCGTCGGCGGCGTCGATCGCGCCGATCTCCGCGGCGAACTCGCCATGGCGCTGCCGGTACTCCGGCTGGCGCAGCGTCTCGGCCAGGGTGCGGGCCGCCCGCATGGCGGTGCGCGGGCGGTAGACCGGGTGGAACCGGGCGAAGGCGAACCAGGCTTCGTCCCACAGGAAGATCAGATCGGGCTTGATGGCCAGGCACTCCTGCATGACCCGCTGGACGTCGTAGACGATGCCGTCGAACGTGCAGTTGGTCAGCAGCAGCATCTTGACCCGGTCCAGCTTGCCCGCCCGCCGCAGGGCCAGCAGCTGGCTCTTGATCTCGCGGAGCGGGACGGCGCCGTACATGGAGTACTGGTTGAGCCGATACGCGTCCAGGTAGGTGACCATGGCGCCGGCCAGCATCAACCCGTAGTGGTGGGACTGGTGGCAGTTCCGGTCCACCAGCACGATGTCGCCCGGCTGCACCAGCGCCTGGACCACGATCTTGTTGGCCGTGGAGGTCCCGTTGGTGACGAAGTAGGTCTGCCGGGAGCCGAACGTCTGGGCCGCCAGCTGCTGCGCCTCGCGCAGCGGCCCGGTCGGCTCGAGCAGCGAGTCCAGGCCGCCGCAGGTAGCCGAGGTCTCGGCCAGGAAGATCTCCAGGCCGTAGAAGTCGACCATGTCCTTGATCCAGTGCGAGTTCACGATCGACTTGCCGTGCGAGACGGGCAGCGCGTGGAACACGCCGGTCGGCCGGTGGCTGTAGCTGCGCAGCGCGCTGAAGAACGGCGCGCGGTACCGGGCCGCGATGCCGTCCAGGATGGACAGGTGCAGCTCCAGGGACCCCTCGCGGGTATGGAAGATGCGCCGGAAGTGGTGGCTGAGCGCCGGCCAGGTTCTCGACCGAGATCTCCGTCATCAGGTACAGGTCGAGCTCCGGTCGGATCCGGGCCAGGGCCCGGGCCAGGATCTGGGCGCGTTCGTCCGGCCCGTGTTCCATCAGGTCGTCGGATCCGAGCAGGCTCACGAACTGGCGGATCGAGGAGGTGTCATGGCGGGACCGGTGAGCGAATCGGGTGCGGACCACGCAGGCCTGCAGCTTGAAGTTCAGCCGGGCGGCCATCACCGCGTCGTCGAAGCTCGGCACCACGACTATTTCGTAGGCGAACTGGTCGTCCGGTCGGCGCCAGCGGCGGAGTTCCTCGCGCAGCGCGCGCTCCTGCTCCTCGGTCATGTCCTCGACGATCAGCACCTCGAAGTAGGGCCGGTCGGTCCGGGCCGGGTCAGCCGGGCGGCCGTCGGCCTCGTGGAAGTCGTCGTCGAGCTCGGCGTCCCAGACCTGCCCGTGGTAGGAATCGCTGGCCAGGGCCCGGTTGAGCCGGGCCACGACCGTCGCGCACCGGTCGTACTTCCCGGCTGCGAACAGCCGCCGGACCTTCTGGTAGGCCGGCATGCCGGGAAAGGCCCAGAACCGCTCGATGGGCCCGAGGAGTTCGAGCTCCGCGGCCACCGTCTCGGTCAGCGGCTCGAGGGGACGCTGCTGGCTGCAGGCCAGCGCCAGCTGGCCTGTTGCCTCTTCCAGCCTGGACCAGGCGTCGTTCCTGACCTGCCACAGGCTGTTGTACGCGTTCGAGCCTTCCGGCACGGCAACCACCTCCGCGATGTTCGGCCACGTTCCGGCCCGGCCCGGCCCGGCGACCGTCTCAAGGTCACGATCTACCCGCAGGCCGGCGCCCCACAAGGCATCTGGCCAAGTTCCCGGACGGCGTTCAGGCCGAGACGGCGACGGCGGCGTTCAGCGCGTCCAGGGCTGAGCTCTGCCGGGCCGCGTCGGCCTGGTCGAACGGCCCGGTCCAGCGCAGCCCGAACTGGTTGCTCGCGTTTCTGTTGTTGTCCCACAGGCTGGTGGCGTTGCGGATGATGAAGGCCTGGTAGGCGGGCTGCCTGCTGGCCTGCCAGAAGTCCTGCAGGTAGCGCATGAAGATCCCCTTGAACTGGGCCTGATCTCCGTTGCAGCCGGACGCGCCCCGCTCGCAAGGCTCGACCAGGATGCCCGGGTGCGGGGCCGACGGCGGGCTGACCAGCGTGGCCAGCACCGCGTCGGCGATGGCCCGGCCCTTCTTCAGGTAGGCCTGGTCGCCGGTGATCTGGTACAGGGCGACGAGCCCGCCGAGGATCGCGCCCTGGTTGTAGGTCCAGGTGGTCTGGCCGTTGTTCGCGCACGCCGCGGTGAGCCCGTCGTTGATGAGGCTGTCGGCGCCGATGAGGCCGCTGGCGCTGAACCAGTCCCAGGCCCGCCGCGCCCAGGTCAGGTAGTTCTTGTCGCCTGGTGTGCGCTGGTGCAGCTGGGCGGCGAGGGTGAGGAACAGCTCGGTGGGGATCGCGTTCTTGTAGGTCTTGGCCTGGCTCCACCACAGGCCGCCGCGGCAGACGTCGTCCCAGCCGGCGGCGTTGTGGGTGAAGATGGCCTCAGCCGTGTCGAGGTAGCTCCGGTCGTGGGTCAGGTCGTAGGCCGCGACCCAGGCCAGCGCCCACCAGCCGTTGTCGTCGTAGTAGTAGTCGGTGAACCCGGAGTGCTGATGCTGGGCGGCGGTATACGTGGTCCCTATGATGCCCCGGTGGGAGGTGTCTCCGGTCAGCTTGGTGTACCCGATCACGGCCGTCAGCGCGTTGGCGGCGTTCCACCAGCCGGTGCTGTTCCAGGTGCCGGTCGTCGTGTTGTACCACTTCTGCAGCGCGCCGACTCCGGCCGCCGCGCAGGCACGGAAATCGAGCTCGGCCATGTGATTCCTCCCGGTCTGGGACCATCTCGCCGCCGCGCACCAGGGTAGCCCGGCGGCCGGAATCACGTCCGGTCGTCACACCAGGCCGGTTCCGCTGGTCATCAGGATCGCGGCGTGGAGACCCCGGCCTTCGGGCCGGGGAGGAGACGCCGCTTCACCTCCCTGGAAATGTCGGCGGTGCCCGATAGTGTGTTCGCATGTCCCGGTATCGGCTGCTCCCCACCCCCGCCCAGCAGGCGGTGCTGCGGGACCACTGCGGCCACGCCCGGTACGTGTGGAACCTGGCCGTCGAGCAGCATTCCCACTGGCACCCGGGCCGGCCGGGCGCGCCGGGCTACCTGGAGCAGTGCCGGCAGCTCACCCCGGCGCGGGCGGAGAACCCGTGGCTGGCCG
Source organism: uncultured Actinomycetes bacterium (assembly GCA_963739135.1). GTDB lineage: Bacteria > Actinomycetota > Actinomycetes > Streptosporangiales > Streptosporangiaceae > Palsa-504. Next base: position 49,438 of record CAVTZG010000030.1, on the reverse strand, counting down.
CCGGCTCCCAGACCGTCCAGCAGCAGGCGCTGCGCGACTTCGCCCAGGCGATGACGGCGTTTTTCGACCCGGCGAACCCGGCCGGGCGGCCGTCGTGGCGCAAGGCCGGGCGGGATGAGGGGTTCCGGATCACCGGGCAGCGCGGGCGGCAGTGGGATGTGCGCCGGCTCAGCCGGAAGACCGGCCAGGTCTGGGTGCCCAAGGCCGGGTGGGTCCGGTTCCGCTGGTCCCGCGCGGTGCCGCCGGCCGCGAAGTCCTACCGGGTGACGATGGACCGGGCGGGCCGCTGGCATGTGGCCTTCGCCGTGGTCCGCGGGCCGGTTCCCGCGCCGGGTAATGGTCCGGTGGTGGGCATCGACCGGGGCGTGGCGGTCTCGGCGGCCCTGTCGACCGGCGAGCTGCTGCACGCCCCCGCCCTGACCGCGCGGGAGCGGATCAGGCTGCGGCGCATGCAGCGCAGTCTCGCCCGCGCTAGGCGGGGCTCGAACCGCCGCGGCCGGGTCAGGCACGCGATCGCCCGGCTGCGGGCCCGCGAGAGGGACCGGCGTAAGGACTGGGTGGAGAAGACCAGCACGGATCTCGCGCGCAGGTTCGATGTGATCCGGGTCGAGGACCTGCAGATCGGCAACATGACCCGGTCGGCGAAAGGCACCCGGGAGAACCCGGGCCGCAACGTCCGGGCCAAGGCCGGGCTGAACCGAGGCATCCTGCGGTCCGGGTGGGGGCTGCTGGTGCGCCGGCTGCAGGACAAGGCCCCGGGCCGGGTGGAGAAGGTCAGACCCGCGTTCACGAGCCAGCGGTGCTCGGCGTGCGGGCAGGTGGACCGGGACTCGCGTGAGAGCCAAGCCGTGTTCCGGTGCACTGCCTGCGGTTTCGCCTGCCACGCGGACGTGAACGCGGCCATCAACATCGCGGCGGGGCACGCCGTGACTGCGCGGGGAGGCGACGGGGTTACCCGGCCCGTGAACCGCGAACCTCAACTGCTGCTCCAATCGGCGTAGTAGCTGGAATCCCCCGGCCTTCCGGCGGGGGAGGATGTCAAACAGACGGATATGCCAACACGAAGAGGAGATAACCGTGCCTGTTCAGGTGACCGCCATCATGCTCGGCACTGAACTCGACAAGCAGAAGCGTGAGCTGGATGAGCGTCACCCGGGCTGGCAGATCTGGTACGTCCCGAAACTCGACCGGAGCGTCACCTGGTGTGCGCGGCCCAATCCCCTGCTGAACGAGGCCAGCCCCGAGGACCTGTCCGCGGCCATCGGGCAGGCTGAGGCAGCCAGGCGGGGCAGCCCATGAGCCGCCATGCACGCCCGCTGCGCCCGCTGCTGGCCGTTCCAGGCGAGCCAGACGACCAGATGCGGCTAGCCATGTTCCGCCAGGACCACCCCGAGGTGATCATTGGCCCCGGCGGTTTCGGCACGCTACAGGCCCTGATACCGGAGCCGCACGGCGAGACAGTCATTACCCGCTACGACCTGAAGGCGCTACTCGACAAGCTCGGCGGGCTGCTCGGCTGAGCATCCACAGCCCGGCACCCACGGAGGCGTGCCGGGCTGTGTCATGCCTAGGCCCGGTCTTCGCACATGGGATTTCACTGGGTTAGCCAGCGGGGTCGGCTGATGTCAACATCGAGGAGGTCCAGTAGATGGGCCTGGACGCCGGCGGGTTTGGGGATCAGGGCGGGGTTGCCGTCGTGGGCGGGGATCAGGCGCAGGCCGGCGAGGGCCTGGAAGATGGTTCGGCCGGTGGGTCTGGCCGGGGTGCGGCCGTAGCCGGGCAGGCCGGTCATCATCTCGCCGTGGGGGCGCAGGGCGTTGCGGACCTGCCGTTCGACCAGGCAGAAGATCAGCAGGGCCAGGCAGATCACCGTGATCAAAGCGGCGATGCGGCGGTTGGTCTTCAGGAATAGGGGAGCCACCGCGAGGGGGCCCTTGAACTCCCCGTAGCGGCGTTCGACGACGTGCTGGCCTTTGTAGCGGCGGAAGACCTCTTCGGGGCTGGCCTGGCTGGGCGCCAGGTTGGTCAGCAGGGCGTACCAGCCGTCGGCTGCGGCCGACGCGTCGATCGCCTCCTGGTCGAAGTGCCATGACAGCACGGGCTTGCCGGCGGCGTCGCGGGTGATCGTGGTGCGCACGTAGGCCCCGGCCCGGCGCTTTGCGGTGATCGCTTTGACGCGGGCGGCGACGGCATCCGGGGTGGGGTGAAACCGGGTCCCGGCGGTGCGCACCAGCCGGTTGAGCTCCTCGGTGGCTGCGGCGAGTTTGCGGGCGCGGGCTTTGGCCGCGCCGGCGGCGTTCGCCGGGGAGTACACCAGGATCCGGCGCAGATGCACCGGCGGGTCGGCCTTGCGCGGGCCGGGCAGGTCCATCCCGCCGTCTTCCAGCACCCGGTAACTGCCGCGGGCGGCGGCGGGCTTGCCGGCGTCCCGCCCGGCGGTATAGTCCACCGCGGTGCCCGCCTGCGGCGGCAGCGCGGCGAACAACCCGGCCGGGACCCGGGCCGCGCCCAGCGGCGCGACGAACCCCACTTCCTGGGCATTCATCGCCGCCGCGTTCGTGTAGGAGATCAGCTTCGAATCGCCCACCAGCAAAAACGGGCGCGGCCCGGCGATCTGCTTCAGCGCGGTCATCGCCCCGGTGACCTGCGCCACCTCCGCCGCCCCGCCGCCGTAGGCGCGGTGGAAGACCGGGATCCCGCCGTCCCCGCTGACCGCCAGCCCGGTCTGGACCTGCTTCAGATCCGCCCTGCGGTCCTTCGGATGCCCCCACCGCGGCGCCGGGTAGTCCTGATCAGCCTCCGGGTAGGCGCCGTACAGCGAAATCGAGGTCAGGTCCCAGTGCAGCCGGGACACATCCACACCGAACTCGGTGATCGCCGCCGCCCCGACACCGCCGGCGATGGCGTCCAGTTGCGGGGCGACCGCGTCCAGCGCCCGGGCGATCCGGTCGTCGTTGAGCAACTCCGGCGCGATGCCGTACGCCTCCTCGACCGCCATCGCCGCCGCCCACTCGTGCACCCGCAGCATCGGCGCCGGTGCGGTCAGCCGGTTGGCCACCAGCGCCTCGATCACCTCGCCGTGGGAGATCCAGGCCACCGGCCGGACCGGGCACAGCTCATCGATGATCTCCGCGATCCGCAGCCTGCGCCCGAACTCCGCCACCACCGGCAGCGCCCCCAGCCGCTTTTCCAGCACCCGGACAACCGCGACCTCCGCCCGCGCCCGCCCGCGCCCCCGCCCAGTCCTTGACATCCCGCTCATGCCGGACGTCAACCAGCAACCAGACCGGCTATTCCCCACACGCCACCCAAAGCCGCAAACGACCCAGCAGTCAGCTATCACCCAGCCGCCACACGCATCCAATCCCATGTGCGAAGACCGGGCCTAGGCGTGGTTCGCGCGGTACCGCGCTATCTGGCGGCCCTACAATCTATTTTGCCCACCGCGTCGGCCGTACCTCCGTTACCGGGGCGCGAGGTAGCGTCATTGGGATCTAAGCAGCGGATCGCTATGCTGGGCCTCCGGTGCCATGGCGATAGCTGCGACGGTCTGGTTTGGGCGGAAGCCGCTCGACCTCGAACTCACCGATCCGGCGAGCTTCTTTCAACGCGTAGCCCTCGTATAGTGCGGAATTCTCGGACCCATATACGATGGCATTCGTTCGGTACGGTGTAAGCCCGGTACCGCCGTCGCGCGGGGTCCCCCAGTAGGCAACGCCACCGCCATACCTGAACCGGGTTTTGATAACCCATCTTTCGCCTGGCTCGGTTCGGGACTGCGACCGGGTAACTAGCTTGTCCGCTTCCGCGCGGGTCGTCGCGGGCAGTTGAGCGCCGGGTAGTTTCGGACGCCTGCGGGCGTTAGGTCCCAAATTTGATGTCCTTCCGGGATACTGGCTGACGTTGCTGGTTGCCGCCGAGCTGCCACACTTAGCGTAAAATCGGGCCTACTAGGATTCGTCAGACTGACATGGCTCACTTTCACGTGACCGCCACTATCGTTTCCAACATTGCCGCGGATGTGGCCGCCCTGGCAGCCTTGGCCGCCCTGGTGTACGCCAGAGCGACCGTCCGCGATGCCCGGCTAGAAAGGCGAAGTCGCATCTTGCAGGATGCTGCGAGAGCGGTAGAAGAGGCCCGGGCAGCGGCAGAGGCCTCGCGGATTGGTACTGCACCGGACAGCGCCTGGATTGGCGCTCGCGAGCGACTTCGGCAAGTGACCGTATCGCTGCCACTTCTTGGTGCGGTCGAACTCATGGCATAGGCAGGGACGAGAGAGCAGGTCGAAGCACTGGCTGAACAGGCCAGGAAAGACCTGTGGGATGCACTCATCTCTGTGGATCGGGCTCAGCGTGGGCATTGGTCTCGTCTTCGTGCATGGGGGCAAGAGTGGCGACTTCATTATGGATCATTGAAAATAGAGCGAGACATATTGCGCCGGGACCCGCCTCCGGAGCCGTGAGTCCTGCCGAGTTCCGCTACGGCAAGGCTGCGCTGATCGCAGCCGCATCGGCGGAACGGTGTACCGGCCGCGGCAATCCGGCAGTCATCAAGGCTGTGCACCTGTACTGCGGGCGGTATCGGAGCATTACTGAGGGTTATCGGAAACTCTCCAGCGCAAGCTTTCGCGAATCCCCATTTAATTGTTAGTAAAGTTCTAATTTCGGTACGGCGCGCCTAAAAGGCAACGGCTCCCCGCATCGGTAGAAAGAAGGTGCGAACCAAACCTTTCGCCGACGGAGGAGCCGTTGCGTTACCATCGTACCTTCGGACTGGATGCCGAACAACTCGATGAGCTTGAGGCGCGTATCGAAGATATCCTGCCCGATCCCTGGGATAAGGAAACTGGGCGGCCGAAGAGCCTCTCATTGCGGGAAGCGATCATGGTAACGCTGCTCTACAAGCGGCAGAATATCATCGAAGAAGTTATTGCCGATCTCTTCGGGGTTTCCCAGGGCACTGTATCGGAGATCATCACAGAATTCACCCCGCTGATCGCGCAGGCTACCGAAGAGTTCCGGCCGGACACGGAGGAAGCGAAGCAGATGACACGGGGCCGGCTAGCGCTGGTAGACGGCACGTTGTGGCCATGCTGGTCATGGGAGCACGCCCCCGAGATGTGGGCCGGGAAATATAAGACTACCGGCCATGGCAGCCTGATTATCGGCGACGAATTCGGGAACATTATCTTCGTCTCGGACCCGGCTCCCGGATGTGACCATGACATGAAGAAGCGGGAAGGCGAGGTGAAGGAGATTCTCGACCTTGCTGGATCGGTTATTGCAGACAAGGGATTTCAAGGGTCTGGCTACGTCACGCCGGCCAAGAAGCCACAGGCCCGTGAACTCTACATGCGTGAACACGAATACAATAACCAGATCAGTTCTATCCGCGCTCCCATCGAGCGCGCGGTTGCGCATCTCAAGACCTGGAAGATCCTTTTCACCGATTATCGACGGCCGCTCAACACGTTTCTCGATTCCTTCCGCGCAGCCATCGGTCTATATTTCTTCGAATTGAGTTTTCAATAATCCTCACTGTACTTCGTCTGCCGCGCGGCGGGCACGGTACGCTGCCTGGCGGCATGTATTTGAGCAGTACTTGCGGCGACGCCCACGGGTAGGCGGATTCCACCAATACCTGTGGCACTCAGGGCAGCGCACTACATCAGCAGCATAACGCATGTTCCCAACGCTGTCAGTGAAGTGAGCGTCGACAATTCCGACTATCTTTTCCCCGTCCATCAGTGCCAGATGGCCACTCCTTTCTGGCCACCGCAGTTTTGCCATGGTTTTCGATTCGATCTGACGCATGCGCTCGCGGGATACTCCGTAGACCCTGCCGATCTCGTCCAGCGTCTTGGGATGGCCGTCGGTCAGCCCGAACCGCATTGCGACTACACCAGCCTCACGTTCACTAAGGCTATCGAGCATCGCGTGAAGCACGCTGATCCCGTCAATGACCAAGGCGCGTTGGGAGGTCGGGTCGTTCGGTGCGCCACGCTTCCTGATCATGACGACTCCTCAACCGATTCGTCGGAAGTACTTCCACTCTGCCCGGCTGGCAGCTCATTGTCTGTCGGGGATCCGATCGGCAGCTTAGCCAGTGCCCGGGTGATTACATTGAGTAGTGGGGTAAGGGCGCGGAGAACTTCCGGGAGGTTCTGGGGGTCGGTCTTGCGGAGGACCTCCCGCGCAATCATATAGACCAGCACGGCGACCACCACAACCGTGGCAATCCATCCGGCGACTAGCCACGGCACAGCCGAAGCGGCGGGCAAGCTTGGTGACATCCTTCCTCCTACGAAGACGCGAACGGCCCTGCACGACTTTCGCGCAGGGCCGCAGTGGGCTGGTATGGGGTAACCGAGGCGAAACTAAAAATGCCCCCAGCTACCGGGGTGTCCGGAACTGGAGGCTGGGCACACTTGGCCCCTTGTCGGAAGGTAGTTTAGCTTTGCATATTCGTAGTGTCAACAGCGACTTCCGTGACCCTGACCTGCGGGAACTTCCCGATGCCGTGTGCATTGCGGATGTCCGTGGTTTCGTAACAGGTCTCAGAAGGTGTTTGCATACAGCCGCGCGGAACCAGTACCTGGCGGCGCGGACGATGTAGGGCCCCAGCCGGGCAGCATGCGGACCCCAGCCAACCATCCTGACTGCAATTACCCGGCGATCTCGGCCGCGAGCAGGGCACCCAGCTCCCAGCACGCTTCCAGGTCGGCTTTGCCCGGGGTCCCGGTCACGCTGACCGGTGGCCGGACCTTCTGCCACTGCAGGCCGGTGGTGATCGACTCGACCGCGCGCACCGCGCCCGTGGTGTCCAGGTTGCCGTGGACGTACAGGGCGTAGGGCCGCCGCCTGGTCGCCTCCAGGCACGGGTAGTAGATGCCGTCGAAGAAGTGCTTGAGCGCCCCAGACATATAGCCAATATTGGCGGGCGTCCCGAGCAAGTAACCATCCGCGGTGAGCACGTCGGCGGCCGCAGCGGTCAGGGCGGGCCGGATTACTACCTCGACACCCTCGATCTCATCACTCCGCGCGCCGCTGACCGCAGCCTCGAACATCTCCTGAAGGGCGGGCGAGGGCGTGTGGTGGACGATCAGCAGCCGCGGCATGTCCGCTGAGCTTAGACGACTCCCCAGAGGAGAGCCCCACCTTGCTGCGCGACGTGATCACAGCGGACTACGCCGCGCGACCGCTTGGTACAATAATGCTAGAGGGACAGTAAAGCCCAAAGGGTTACCTAACGCGACTGTAGCCGGAGTACCGAGCAGGTAGCCATCGGCCGCCAGGACGTCGACCGCCGCGGCGGTCAGGGTCGGCCTGATGACGACCTCGACCCCCTCGACCCCCTCGATCTCGTCGGTCCGCGATCCGCTGACCGCCGCCTCGAACATCGCCTCGAGCGCGGGCGACGGGGTGTGGTGAACGACCAGCAGCCTCGGCATGAGCACTGACCTTAGACGATACCGAGCTTAGACGATGCCGCCGGACGGCGGCCAAGGCGGGCCGTGGCGTAGCACCACGGCCCGTTCGGCCTAAAATCAAGGGGTAACCCGCGGCGGTGCGGCAGAGATGAACTCGGCGGGACCCGGATCAGACCGTGATGGCCACGTCCTGGCCGTCAGGAACGGTGACGGTGTCGTCATCGAACCATAGCCCGCCCTCGGCGAGGTAACGGAAGTGCAGCGTGCTGCCGACCGGGACGGTCACGGCGACGCTGCGGGTGCGGTTCGCGCGGCGCCGCAGCGGGTGCGCGAACGGATTCCAGTCGTTGAAGTTGCCAACCACCGACACGGCACCGTCCGGCTCGTCGGCCGGAAGGGCAAAGGTGACGCGGACACTGCCATCGCGCCCAGGCTTGGTTGTCTTGATCAACTGCTCTCTCCACTAAGACGCTTGCCTAGCTCGTCCAAGGCGATTATCCCGGATTCCGGGGCGCGGTTACTGGTTTTCGCGTATGAGAGCACCCGGCGTGTCGCACTAGACGGGACAAAAACGGCAACGAGTTCTATAACGCCCCAGCGGAGAGCCAGCGGCGGGGGCGTTGGCGTGGCCGCCGGGCCAGATGGGGACGTTCGGCCCTGTCTGCAGGGTGCGACATCTGGGTATATATGTTTCAGGCAGGTATCGCGGGAGGGCATTCGTGCGGCAGGTGCTCGAAGAGGCGGCGGCTCAGCTTTCGCGGTCGGTGGTGCTGCCCGGACGCGGGGTCACGCGGGTCTGGGAGTGCGCCGGCCCGCCGGGCGCAGACACGCTGGTGCTGATCCACGGGGTCGCGGCCACGGCCGAGCTGAACTGGAGCAAGGTGCTCGCGCCGCTCGGTTGCCACTTCCGGGTTGTCGCCCCCGACCTGCGTGGCCACGGCGACGGGATTCCGGTCGGCGGGCGGTTCCGGCTGGAGGACTGCGCGGACGACATCGCCGCGCTGGCCGGGGTGCTCGGCGTGAGCCGGTTCGTCGCCGTGGGTTACTCCATGGGCGGCATGGTGGCCCAGCTGCTGTGGCGGCGGCATCCCGAGCTGGTGTCGGGCCTGGTGCTGTGCTCCACCGCGGGCAACGTGCTCGAGTCGCCGATGGAGAAGATGACCGCCCTGGGCATGCCGACGGCGGCGGCGGCCATCAGGTGGAACCCGTTCCTGCGGCTGCTGACCGCCGACATGCTCGGGTCGGCGCTGATCGGCCCCATCGACGACCCGGCCACGGCCAGGTGGGCCCGCGCCCAGCTGAGCCGGACCCCCCTGGCGACGGCCGTTTCGGCCATGCAGGCGGTGTGCGAGTTCAGCTCGGACGGCTGGATCGGCCAGGTCGACGTGCCTACCGCGGTGGTCGTCACCACCCGGGACACCGTGGTGGCGGCCAGCCGCCAGCGTGAGCTGGGCCGGGCCATCCCGGGCGCATCGGTGCACGAGGTCCACGCCGACCACGCGATGTGCATCACCGCGCCGCCGATGTTCGCCCGGGTGCTGCTCGAGGCGTGCCTGTCGGCGGCGTCCAGCCCGGGTGAAGAGGACCGGCGGACCGCAGGCGGGGGCAGCCACGCGGTGCGGCCCGCGGCCGGATAGTCCCATATACGCTTACAGCTTGCCCCGGTTTCTGGAACCGAGAATGATCTGAGTCACGATATACGTGCTGAGGCCGAGTTTGGCCGCTATTTCGTCGGGCCGTTTCCCCTGCTCGTTGTACAGCAAGGTCAGTTTCTCCTGCAACTTGGTCCACGGGCGGCGCGGCGGGGCCGGGGCCGCCGGCCGGCGCCGCGACTCCGGCTTGCGGCGGACGGGCTGGGCTCCGGCCTTTACGGCCGTGGCCGCTGACTCGGGGCTGGCCGCGGTGGAAGTGCCGATCGAGCCCCGGCGCTGGTCAGCGAACTTGCCGCGGGCCAGTTCGTCGCGGGTCTGCTCGTCCAGGATCAGGTACTGCTCGGCCGACTTGTTCACCCCGACGGCGACCATGGTCAGGCCTTTGAGGTTTTTCTCCTGGCATTCGGGGGCCATACAGTAGTTGTATTTCTTGGCCCGGTCGGGATGCAGTTCGCTCCCGCAGGTAATGCACTGCGCCACTAATCTTCTTTCGTTCACTCACCGGTGCGATGGCGCGTTTCAACGCTCAATATACAACACCGTGATGCTGGGCGGTGTTCCCGTCAGGGCATTTCGCGCACCACGTCGGCGGGATTCTTATCGCGGCGCAGGCCCTGGAACCGGGGGTGGCGCAGCTCCCCGTCGGGGGTCCATTCGGAGAAGCCGACCTGGGCGACCGTGCGGGGCTCGACCCAGTGCACCCGGGACCTGGGCAGGCTCCGGCCCGGCGCGAAAGGCGGCGCCGTCCGCTCAGCGGCGGCCAGGGCGGCGTGCAGGCTGGTCAGGGTGGGCTGGTCAAAGCCGGTGCCGACCTTGCCCGCGTATATGAGCTGGCCGTCGTGGTCGTAGTAGCCGAGCAGCAGCGCGCCGAACCCGGTCCGGGATCCCTGCGGGTCGGTGAAGCCGCCGATGACGAACTCCTGCCCGTTCAGGCACTTGAACTTCAGCCAGTCCCGGGTGCGCCCGGCGCGGTAGGGCGAATCGGCCCGCTTGGCGATGAGGCCCTCCCAGCCCCAACCGCAGGCCTGCCGGTAGTAGGCCTCGCCGTCGGTGTCCCGATGCTCGGCGAACTGCAGCGGGCCGCCGAACGAGAGCAGGCCGCGTAGCAGCCGCTTGCGCTCGTGCAGCGGCTCGGGGCGCACGTCCCGGCCTTCGGCCCACAGCACATCGAACAGGTAGACCTGCACGGGCACCTCGGCCAGCAGGTCCTGGCCCGGGTCGTGGACGCCGAGCCGACGCTGGAGCCGGGAGAAGCTGGTCTGATCGCCGTCAAAGGCCACGACCTCCCCGTCCACGACGAAGTCCGCGGCGTCCTGGGCCCGCAGCGCCTCGGCGAGCTCGGGATAGGTGCCGGTGACCTGCTTCTGGTTGCGGGTCATGAGCCGCAGCCGCGCGCCGTCCCGGTAGGCCAGGCAGCGCTCGCCGTCGAACTTGCGTTCGTAGATCCAGGCCGGGTCGGAGAACCGGTCCGCGGTCAGCGTGGCCAGTTCCGGGTCGAGCCAGTCCGGCTGTCCGGCACCGGAATGACCGGCTCCGCGGGTGTTCGGCATGCCCTCAGGCTACGGGTTCAGGGGACGAAGCAGGTGACGGCGATCGTGATCGTCCGCCCGGCGGTGACGGTGGCCGAAAGGGGCTGGGAGCAGGTCTGCATTCCGGCGATCGGGTCCCGGGTGGCATAGTGGCGGATGCTCGGCATACTCGTGGGCGGGCTGTGCCCGCGACCTGACTTCAGCGGAAGGAACAGCAGTGCCCCAGGCCGCCAAGGAAGAGATCACCCTCTCCCGCATCTTCGACGTACCACCGGAGCTGGTCTACCGGGCCTTCGTCGATCCTGACCAGCTCTGCCTGTGGTTCGGGCCGGCTGGCTTTTCCGTCCCCTGCGAGAGCGTGCAGATCGACGCGCGGCCCGGCGGGTTCCAGCGGTTCACCATGGTGAACGACGAGGACCCGGCCCTGCGCAGCACCGTCGATGTGAGCTTCACCGACGTCGTGGAGAACGAGCTGCTGGACGGGCATCAGGAGATCGAGGGGACATCGGGCACCAGGATCAGGCTGCGGCTGGAGTTCCGCGCGGAGGGTCACGGCAAGACCCGGCTCGACCTGTGGCAAGGCCCGTTCAGCGAGGACCTGGGCCAGGCCGCGAAGACGGGCTGGGAGAGCTCGTTCACCCGGCTGGACTCGCTGCTGCGTCGCTCCCTGTAGTGGTGACCCTGTAGCGGTGGACGCCGATGTGGTCGTGATCGGGGCCGGGGCGCTCGGCCTGAGCACGGCCCTGCACTGTGCGCTCGCGGGCCGGTCGGTGGTGGTGGTAGAGCGCCACACCGCCGGGTCGCAGGCCTCGGGCCGGGCGGCGGGGCTGTTCAAGTCGGTCCAGGCGGACGAGCTGCGGACCCGGCTGGCCAGGCGCAGCATCGCCCGGGCCGTCACCTTCCCCGACTGGGCGGGCGCCCCGCTGCCGGTGGCCCGGCCGGGCAGCTTCCTGGTCGCGCGGACCGCCCAGCACCGCGAGTACCTGAAGCGGGAGCTGGACCAGTCACGTCGCTGGGGCGCCGACGTCCGGGAGGCGACCGCGGGCCAGCTGGCCGAGGGCGCCGGCTACTACCGGCCGGGCGGCGGCGAGTTCGCGCTGTGGTGCCCGGAGGACATCTACATCGAGGAACCGGCCAGCCTCATCCGGGCCTACCTGGCCGCAGCCCAGCGGCACGGGGCCGTGGTGCTGGAAAACGAGCCGGTCACCGGGATACCGGTCACGGCGGGCCGGGTGGCCGGGGTGGAGACCGAGCGCCAGTCGATCGCGGCGCCGGTGGTGGTGGACGCGGCCGGCGGCTGGGTGCGGCCGGTGGCCGGCCTGGCCGGGGCGCAGGTGCCGGTAGCCACGGTTCGCCACCAGCTGCTGATCACCGCGCCCACCGCGCAGGTGGAGGCGGATGACGCGATCGTCCGGGTGGTGGATGCCGCGGTCTACCTGCGCCCGGCCCGGGGCGGGCTGATGGTGGGCGGCTTCGAGCCCGAGCCGCTGCCGGTGGACCCGCAGCATGAGCCTGCTTCGTTCAGTACCGACAATGTCCCGCTCGATCTGGGCGTGCTGCGGCGGCTGGCCGCCCAGGTCACGGCCGAGGTCCAGGCGGCGGGCGACGTCCCGGTGACCGAGCACCGCGGCGGGCTGTTCACCATGAGTCCCGACGGCCGGTTCGTGGCCGGCCCGGTGCCGGACCGGCCTGGCCTGTGGGTGGCCAGCGGGTGCAATGGCTCGGGATTCTCCTCCTCCCTCGGGCTCGGCGAGGCGCTGGCCGCCTGGATCACCGGCGGCAGCCCGCCGGACGGGCTGGCGGCGCTGGCCCCGGGGCGGTTCGGGCCGCTGGACGACGACGTACTGACCAGCCGCGGGCTGTGGCAGTACGCGCACTATTACGACCCGGCAGGTGACGCCTGACCGGGCGGGTTGGTTATTTGCGGCGCATGGCCAGGTGCGGGGCCAGCCAAAGCGGCGGCAGGTAGCCGGCCAGGTTCGACAGCGGCAGGACCTCGGGCCGCAGCCGGATGCCGAGCGCGTCGGCCATGAAGGCACGCCTCCTGCCGCCAAGCCGTCCGCTGAAGTGCTGGCGCGCTGCGGGGATGATCCGCTGCTGGCCGTGGGGCAGCACGGGGCCGGCCGCAGCGCCGCCTTCGCCTCGGACTGCGCGCCGCACTGGTGCCCGCCCGGGTTCATGGACTGGCCGGGATACGACCCGCTGTGGGGCAGCCTGGTGCGCTGGCTGGGCGGGGAGCCCTAACCGGCGACGGCCGTGTCAAGTGCCCCGCGCCGCGGCCTCTTCCGTAGCTAAGGTCAAGATGATTTTGGCCGAACGGGCCGTGGTTCATGCTCGCGGTCACCGATCACTCACCGTGGCGGCCAGCGCTAGCTCGTCGCCAAGGTCCGGTTCGCTGCGGTGCCCGCCCGGCATCATGAACTGGCCCGGATATGACGTGATGTATGGCAACCAGGTCCGTCGGCTGGGCGTCCTCTAAGTACCCGTCTCTACGACGCGCGGGAGGCTGCGGCAAGCAAGCCTGCTGCCGATGGGGCCGGGCCTCGCGATAGCATGTCGACTAAGAGGTTGCCATGGGCCTGTATTCAATTGACCTGAGGCAACTCGAACGCCGCCTTGAGCAACAAACGGCCGTCGGCAGCCGCCGTCCCTGGGGGACCTGAATGGTCACTGAGCTTACCTTTAAGAACGCCTATGCATCGCAGCGGTCGATCTATGACGAGCGGTACGAGGTGGGCCATTACGACCGTCGTTCGGCGGTGCGTGTGCTCAGGGCCGAACGGGACGCGCTGCGCCGGGCCATAGGCCGAGCTCTCGAGTCGAACCGACGGGTTCGGAGACTTAGCCTGTTTGATTTCGGCTATGGCACCGGACGCGTGACCAACCAATTCGTCGGGTCATACTTCAGCCAGTACGCAGCATCCGGCAAGGACCTGTGGGTCGTCGCCTATGACGTCTCGTCGGCGGGCCTGAAGAAGGCAAAAAGGGCCTTGTGTTCGAATGGTTTCGTGCCGGACGGGCCGATAGACTTCAGCCCTGAGGATATGGTCGGCTACGTCGCGGGCCGTGTATCTAAAAGGAAGGCCGGTGTCACGATCACGGTCGTCTTTGTCCACGGACATGAAGACCAGCCCCCAGACATGATGCGCCGGTTGGCCCTGGAGGCCAGCGATGGTGAGAAGTACTTGGTCACCACGTCCTGGTATAGCGGTCTCGGCCATATTCCCAGTGAAGAACTCCGTCGCGAGTACTTCCGCCAACTGAGTAAGCTCACTTCCCGGCGCGGCGAAATGGTTATGTCTGTATCAGCGACCGGGGATCTGGCCGAGCTGTGGCCAGAATTCTCCGAGCGGCTGGGGTACGGCAATTCCGGCGGCTTCCCCATTCAAGTGCCTGGAGATGTCGTATATGAGACCGAGCTGGGTCAGTCGAACTTCTACCATGTATTCGGCACTGAGCTCAATGATCACATGCGGGCGATAACCGGCTGGGGCCAGCACTGGTGGGTGGAGGGGATCCGCTATCCGGGCGAGGAGTTCGCTTCCAAGGAGGCCGAAAGGGCCAACCACCGCCTCGTGGTCAAGGCCAACGGAACGAAGCGTGACCGCACCTGGGACGCGGCCGATTACCGAGAGTTCCATAGTGTCGCCGCCTTCCGTAGTCCGCGGAGCCCCAGGAAGCAGTAGCGACCGGAGCGGCCCAGTCTCAGCTCGGCGACCGCGGTTTTCGCTTGCGCCGGACGTGGATGACGCCAAGGGTCGCCAGGCAGGCACCCGCGAGCAGGCAGTAGGGGACCAGATCCGATGTCGCCTGGGCGAGCGCCCCGCTTCCCGCGGCCGCGACGGCCTGGCCGCCGGCCCAGGCCAGGTTGCCCAGGCCGAACGCCAGGCCCTGGTCGAGCTGGAGCCGGTGCGCGCCCTTGCTCAGCAAGGCCATGGCCGGGGAGAAAAGGGCACCAAAGGCAGGCATCCCCACGACCAGGACCGGAATGAGCAGACGCTTTGACCCCAGCGTGGGAGCCAGCAGGCTGACAGCGACGGCGGCGACCAGCGAGATCGTGACAGGGACGATGGTGCCTCGGCGATCTGCCTGCCGACCCGCCAGCGGTGAGAGCGAGCCCTCGATCGCGGAGGCCGCCAGGAACGTGCCCGCGATGAGCAGGGCGCTGGCCCCCAGCTCGGCCAGCCGTAGCGGCGCGAGCACGTCCAGGACGCCGAAGGCCATCCCGGCCAGCATGGTCAGCCAGAGTCCCGTGCTGACCCGCCGATCGGTCACCGCAGCCAGGGCCTCCCGCAACCCCTGCGGCATCGTATTGTGCGGGGCCCGCACCAAGAAGGCCACCACCATAAGCACCGCTCCGGCCACCGCCGCCATGGCAAACACGGGTTCAGTCCCCACCTCGTAGGCCGCGGCCCCGACCACGGGGCCGAGCAGCGCTCCGGCCACGGCGGCGCCGAGAGCCACGCCGAGCAGTTCTCCCCGCCGGTCCTCGGGCGCCGCCGTGGCCAGCCAGGCCAGGCCGGCGGCCCAGGTACACGCCCCGCCCAGACCCTGGACGAAGCGGGCCGCATCAAGGATCCCGGCAATGGCCGCCGAACCGAAGACCAGCGTCGAAACGCTCATGAGGGTCAGCCCGAGCAGCACGATCTTCCGGCAGCCTAGGCGGGCGGTGAGCAGTCCGCCGGGCAGCGCACCGACCAGGGTGCCCAAGGCATAGCCAGCAACCAGGACGCCCGCTCCCGACTTGGACAGGTGGGCCGCCCGTGAATAGTGGGGCAGCAGCGGCGTCAGCGCTGTAAAAAAGATGGTATCAACCAATACGAGCGCGCACACAAATAGAAGAAGTGCATATACCGGGCGGGTCAGCCGCGTTCTGCCCTCCCCCGTCACCTGGCGGTACTGTCGGCGGTCGGCGGCTCGGCTTCGCACATATCGGCGCTGGTCAGAATACGAGAAACGTCCTTGTCGACCAGGTCTGGAGGGCGTTGCGCCTTCTCAGCCGAAGTATGCAGCACTACAGCAGTCTGGCATTTGCATGCCGGTATTCAAGTGGTAGGGCTTGGTTAAATCAGACGCGGGCTCCTCAGCTACACATGGTCTCCGCCGCCGGCTGGACGTCCAGCGACGGGCTCGCCTCCGACTGCGCACCCTCGCGCCCGGTTATCCGCAGGGCTCGCCGAGCTGAGGCGAAGAACCCGTCCTCTTGGACGCTGGGTGACCCGTGATGCGGAAGAATGCCGGCCCGCCTGTTACGTCCGCCACGCTTTCCCCGGTCTGGAACCGTGCGGCCGTCATCGTCCGGACTGGGCCTGAAGAGGTTGAAGTAATCGGGCGCCGTAAACGGTACCGTAGGAGGCTCCTCGGTGAGGCCCTCCGGAGTAGGGCGAGCCATGTCAGAGATCCATCCGCCAGCCGGCAGTTGGAGCTCCAACTCCTTCAGCGCCACCTCAAGGGATCGCGTCTGGCCTATTCCAGCTACCCGCCGCTCCCAGTCACGAAGATCCCGTCGCCACAGCCGGACATAACGCTCGAGCGTTTTTGGCTCTATCGTGATCGAGCATTTCAGCGCAGCCTCTACTGAGCGCAGCAGCTGCTCTCTTATTTCTGGCTTTGCGGTGCCAGAACGGTCGATGATTGCTTCGAGAAATCTCCGCCTGGCGTAGAGGAAGTCAACCCAATACTCGCGCGTGGCGTACTCAACACCTTGACCGTGATCGAGCAGTGCGTACAGACCCTCCGCTAGGACGTCGCCGAATTCCTGCCACGCGGCGCGCTGCGCATCGGCGAAAGGATCGTAGCGAAGCTGGGTTGCCTTAAGTCCTGAGCTGCCCAGCCGCCCGGTGCGCGCATCGTCGTAGAAAAATAGCCAATCCTCGTTGTACGTATCGGGGAAGAATCCGCTCTTCTTCTGGCAGTCCACGGCCAATGCCGCTCCGGTAACGAAGACATCCTGCAACCCCCGGGTCGCCCGGTGGGCGTGGCAGGCGACCGAATTATCGGGAAAGCTGTTCACTCGTATGCCCGCCGCGGGAAAGGCCCCGAGCATGGATACCGTGCTCTGCAGGTCCGGATAGCTGATATCCCTGATGTCATCGTCAAGGAAGAATATGCGCCGCCACCCCACCATTCGGGCTAGGAGGAGGCCCACGTTTCGCTTCGTGCTGAGGTCTGTCACATAGCTGGAGCAGGCCTTTGGCAGGTCACCTCTAATTGACTCTAGAGCGCGGAACTCGAGCAGCTCATGACAGTAGTCTTTGGGCAGCTTGACCACAATCGCACCGTTGAACGACCGCTCGCCGAGCAGCTGATGCACCTCGGCGGGTTCCAGTTTGTGACTGCACAGGATGAGCAGCGCGCAGTCCGCGGCCCGAGCCAATGTGATGGCCTGCTCCAGGTTTCGAGCAGGCCTTGACGCAGGCACGATGATGGCGTCGAGGGCTAGCGTGGCATCTAGGGTCAGCTGTTCCGTCTGGCTGACGAGCTTGCGGTGCGTGCCAAGCTGCCGGATGGGCTCGGCGTGCTCGCTCATTTCGGACGCTGCCTCGGACCCGAGGCCGGGGATGCTCATGCGGCTCTGCCCTGTGACCACTGGTAGAGCACCACTCCGCGCCCGCCCAGGTCGGGAGTCATCGCCTTGTTGTTGATAACTTTAACCGACATCAGTATTGCGAACGATCCAGAAGTTCCGAAGTGCGTGGAAATATACCGCTCATTGGCATCGCGGAGCGACGCGTCGGTAAGGCTGCTCACGGCGCCATACACCCCCCTGCTATGAATGCCGTTACATATGGTAAGTGTACGGTTCGAGTTAAGCGGATTCGGCACCCGGGCGAGCAGGCCTACATCCTCTTCGAGCACCTTGCGCTCGCGGTCGGCCCATTTCGGCCAGAATTCCTTCTCGTTACCATTCACGTCGGCGATGAAGATTTCTCCGGTAAGGAGCTCAGGATGTTCGAGCTGCCTTATAGGCAGTCTAGCCATCTCGGACAACCGCTCTGTTATCTCGTTCCAGACGAAGCCGCCGAGAAGGATAAGGTGCCCAGTAAGATCGTCGCGGTCTATCTCGGCGGGGATCTTATAGTGCACGAGCATCTTCGGGTTTTCTGCCCGTACATGCCCATGCAGCTCCATGAGGGCATCCACGTCCGCAAATGCCTGTAGTTCCGTATAGTTCGGATTCGTCGGATCTGCTAGCGGCCCGGTCTCCTCGCTAGGCAACTCCGCGCAGACAAAGGTAACACGGCCGGTGTCGGCAAAATGCCAGGATCTGCTGAACGCTATCTCTTCTTCGGCAGACTCCCCCGCCGCCGCGCCCCTGAGCCTGAGTAGCTCCGATTCAAGGGTCTCGTAGACGGCATGCTCGTCCGCGGTAAGTTCCTCAAGCGCCAGCAGCGTTGGGGCCGCCGCCTCGACCGACCGCTGCGTCGCAAAGAACCGCGCGTAGGCGAGAAGCCGGTGGCGCGGAGGGAGCTTCGGCGTGCTGAGGCTTTCCCATGAGGACACGGTGGCCGCGGCCAATTTCTCCTCGACGCTGAACGCGGTGGCCAGCTTCTCCTGGGTCAAGCGCGCGTCAGACCACTGCTGGCGGAGCTGGCGAAGCCGTTGAGCCAGCTGTAGGGCCGGGGGCGCGGGTTGCATACGGTCACCTCCCGGGAAGCACAGCTAGCTCTGATGCTGAGTACGCCGTGGCCAGCGAGCAGTGATCGCTCAACGGATCTCCCAAACATAGAGCATGCCGACTGAGAGTGCTAGGACTTAACGATAACAACTATTACCTGAGCTTGGTCACAATCTCAAATCGACAATGGATTCTACCTATTATCGGTAGACTCTACTAGATCTTAGATTGTTAGCCTCTGTCTGGGTAGTATTGAACTAGTCGGGGTATTGTCGGGCCCAGGGAGGTGAAGCTAGACTTAGCAGAGGCTTCCCGAACGGGGGTGCGCATCGTGAACAACCTGGATGCCCCCGGCGGATCGTCGGACTTCCAGCAAGAGTTGCTGGCCCTCTGGCAGGATCCGCAGGTCAGAAGCTTTGTCCGGAAGTTGGCGGGCGACTGTGACCTGATCGAGGATCTCTGGCAGGCGGCCTTGTGCGCGGCCGGCACAGTGAAGCACCCAGAGCATATCGACGATCGGCGCGCCTACTTCATCACGGTGCTGAAGCATGAGGCGTACCGCCTCTACACACTGTCCCGGGCCATTCCGATGGAGAACCCGGACCAGCACGGCGCCCTAGTATGCGGTCCGGCCCCGGCCCGGCCGATCGCCGATACGGCCTGCACCTCGGTGCAGGCCGAGTCCTGGCTCGACCGGCTCCGCGCCCAGCGCGCCTGCCTCGAGGCAGCGGTGCCGGGCCGCTCGGATGATCCCGACCGCTACCGTGCGGTGATCTACGCCGCTGCCCAACAGGTCCTGCGCGACGGGATCAACGCAGAGCCCAGCGACGCCGACTCGAACGACGCCTTCCGCCTCGCTTACCCCGAGTACTTCGCTCAGCCGAGCGCCTCGGCGAACCTGCTTCACCAGCGCTTCCGCCGGGCCCGCGAGGACGTGAAGGCGCTGCTGCAGGCCGTCGTCCAGCGTGACGAACTGACCTGAACCCACCTGACATACGCAGCGTGTGTCAGGTTCGCCGCCCGTCCGGCTCGTCTCCTTCAGGGCGTGACCTGAGGAGGCAGACATGACCATCGAAACCATCACCGAGCATGGCGATCCCAACCCGGATCCCGAACACGACGACCCGATCCTGGCCGCGCAGTCCGACGCCGAATCGACGGCGTTGGCCGGCGCCGCCTTGCAGGCCCACGCGACCGCCACGATTACGCGGCTGCTGGAGCAACACCCCAGGGTGGCCAAGGAGATCAAGGACATCCTGCGCACCCGCGTCCATCTGCGGGAACTGGCCGGACGCACCAACCAGGCCGAGGTGATCGAAGCAGACACCGAACAGCACGAGTCGAACCTGGCCGTCAAGCTCGATCCCGGCGACCACCGGATCCTGGGCTTCGGGCTGGGCCTCGCGATCGTCGTCGCTCTCGTCATCCTGGATGCCGTACCGCTGAACTGGGCCGCCCAGGCGTTCGGCCTCAACTCCGCCGGGACCTGGCTCGTCACGTTCATCCTGGTGGTCGCGTCGATCGGGGCGATGCTGGGCTTCGAGATCACCCGGGGCCACCCGAGGCGGCGCGGCGTGCTCGCGGCGGTGGTCACCGTGGGGTACCTCGCGTTGATGGGGCTCCGCACCGAGTTCCTGATCACCGTGTCGAGCGACTCACTGCCGGTCGCCGTCCTGCAGTCCGCCCTGCTGACCGCTATCTCGGCCGGCCTGGTCCTGTGTGGCTCCGCGGTGCTGGCCCGGACCCGGTTCCTTAACCACTCCCGGGCGCGCGGCGCCGCCCGCCGCGCGGCTCAGATCGCCGAGGACGCCCGTGCAGCCGAACGCCAGGCCGCCGAGAAGCTGCAGCGTCACATTGGCAGCCTGCATCACATGCTCCTCCCGTGGGCGCTTCGCTCGGCCGCCCCGGAGGGTGTCGACCCCGCCAAGTGGGACGCCGCGCTCGACCAGGCCATCCGTGCTCTGTTCTCGACGACGACGTGACTTGGCGCAGTTCGCCGCTCCCTGCACACAGTGACCCGCCAGATGTAGCTCAACCAAAGCGTGCCGCCGTCTGTCCCCAGCGGACACGAACTGAAGTTCCATCAGAAGATGCTGGCCATGGCGGCTATACGGTGCGAAGTTGTAGTTATGAACCTCACGCCGAGTTTTGAGCGCGAGACCGGTCAGGTGATCTTCGAGGGTCTCCCCGCGGGGGTGGCAGGAGAAGCCCCTTTGATTCCTGTGCCGGGTCTGGACCTGGCCTTCGACCGTGCCGGTGGCCGTCTATGCCGGGTGGTAGTGGATGCCGCCGGGACGGACGGGTCCATCGCGGTCGGTCAGCAGGTAGCAGCGATGCTCATCCGGTTGTTCGGCGCGGAAGCGCCGAGTGTGGTGTCCGACACCGCGGCCGAGCCAGTCGGAGCGTCAGCGGGAGCACGCGTGCTCTCGCCCGAGCCCGGGCTCGCCGGAACGTTGTCGAAACTGGCCCGCCTCGACGCGGCACGGGCCAGCAGCCCGGTTCCGCCCGGCTCGCCCTGGTGGGCGGCCGAGGCCGCCGGGCTCGCCGAACGCGCCGGCCTGCCCGCGCGGGCCCGCGCTGAGGCACACCACGCCTTGGCCAAGCTGCTCGGGCAACTGGACAACATCGACACAGCGGTGCTTCCCGACCAGGCAGCCCAGGCCGCTCTGGCGGTCGCGGCCATCGCGGCGGCGGACGAGCCAGTGGCCGCCACACGGCTGCGAGAAGCAATCGGCGGGCGATCCGGGCCGCGGCCTGTCGCCCCGCCACCGATACCCGAATTCGACGTGACCGCCGAGGTCGAGAGCCTCGAGAAAGACCGGGTGCGCCTGGGCGGCCTGCAGTGGATGCTCGATCCGGACCTAGTGCCCGATGGGCTCTTCCAGCCCGGGCTGTCGCCCTACTCCGACCTGTTCGTCCGGCATGACGGCGCGAAGGGACAGGCGATAGTCGAGGCGACGTTGGCGCCGGGCGCGGATTGCGGCGCGCTCGCCCGCTGCCTGACCAGGCTGGTGGACCCGTCCGTCCGCCGCGTCCTAGCTCAGGCCGCTTTCACAAGAGTCACGCCGGACCGGGTCCGGGCCGAGCTGCAGCTCCCGTTTCCGCTGGACGAACTGCAGGAGAGTTGGATCGAGGTAGTGCAGGATAAGCTGTGGCCGGTCCGCAGCGCCAAGGGACACCGGATCAGGCGTGCCCTGCGCTGGGCCGATGCGGCCCTTCGTGCGGAACGCAGCCCGGCCGGACTGGCCCCGCACTCGGCGCACGAGGACTGGACCGCCTTGGCCGCCGCGGCCTGGGAGCGGTGCGGTCGCGACTGGGAAGCGGTCGGAGACGGCGACCGTGCCTACCTGGCCGGCCGACGCCAGGCCGCCTTCGACCCGAGGGCCTGCGTCCCGCAAGCGCCCTCGGCCACGGCAGCCGATATCGCCGGCCAGGCGCCGATCGACGGTCCCGCCTACCTGGCCGAGGTCCTCGGCCGCTAAACAAGGAGCAAGGCAGCCCACCGAACACGGGTCCCGGGGCAACGACCTCAGCGTCGCCCCGGGACCTACCACACCTTAGGATCCGCCGGCTGACTTCTCGATCACGACGAGCACTCGCCGGTTCGCGCCCGAGGCTCCCGAACCCACCAAGTCACTCGCGCCGTGTCCCACGATGATCAGCGAGGATGTCGGTATTTCGTTGGATTCGAAAAAATTTGCAACCGCTGTCGCTCTCTCGTAAGACAAGATGTAGTTGGCCTCGGCCGTACCGGGGGTTGAGGCAAAACCGCTGATCACCGCGGTCGCTCCCCGCTCCCGCAGCTGCGGCAGCAACCCCTTGAGTTCCCGGATGGCCACCGGGCCGAGCGCAAAGCTGTCATTGCCGAACAGGAGCGGCGCCGAGACCGAATCGGTCCCCGCCCCCGCGCCCTGGCTCAGGCCGGCCGAGACCAGCCCGGCGAGCTGGGCGGCGGTCACCTCCGGCCCGACCACGGCGGCCTGGGCCGCCCCGGCCCCCAGCAGGTCGGCCTGAGCCGCGCTGGCCGCCGCCGCCGTTGGCAGATAGCTGGTGACGACGATGACGTCGACCCCGGTCAGCTCGCCGACCGGAAGCCCGCCGCTCAGGCCGTCGCAGAACAGGACGATCACCCGGTGGTTGCCGAAGATGTTCCCGGCCTCCGCCTGCAGATCCGTCAGCGCGCTGGCCGCGAGCCCGCTCTCGGCGGCCAGCGAACCCGCGTCGCCGGGCGGATCGGCCAAGCGGCTGATCTTTTGCGCGATCCCAAGCCCGGTCAGCCAGACCGAGACGTTCTCGCGGTTCCTTGCCGCCTCGTCCCGCACCTCCGCGGCATGCTTGGCCCGCCAGGCCTGCAGCCGCTTGGCGTACTGAGCCGTCTGATAGTCCGTCTGGCCGCCGCCTGGAGCCAGCGGCTGGCCCGGCATGGTGATCACCGACGGTGCCGGGGAGTCGGACGCGACGATCGTCCTGGCCGGCGTCCCTGCCTGCAAGATCCTCACGTCCTCGTTCGGCCGGGCGGTGCTGGCCACCAGGCCTGACAGCGCCGGGCCCGAGGTGGACCCGATCATTACCGTCAGCAGGGCCGTGGGGGGCACGTCCTGCGTGATCGTGACCGAGGGACCGGTCGCCGGACCACCCGGCGGACCGGCGACGCTGGACAGGCCGCAGCCGGCCAGCAGGGTGGCCGCGCCGACGGCGGCGCCGATACGGCCGACCCGGTGGATGAGTTTCCGCACCGTGTTCTCCTTCGCCTCGTCCTGGTCGGCCACCGCCGCAGGACATCTGATGTATGGAAAGGAAGAGCACCGCCCGGCCCGGACCTGACAAGGACGTCAGTGTCAGATGGTGAGAATCCGCCCCTCTTCTCAAGCAGGAACGGCCTGAGCGAGAGAAGGGACACGACAGTGCAGCCAGAACACCGGCTGACGCCGGCCCGGATCATCGGCGAGCTGCTGGCCAACCACCCAGAGGCACCGAGCCTGCTGGCCGAGGCCAGTCACTGCCGGGCGCTGGCGGTGTGCTCGGCGGCGATCATCCGCTTGAAACTCACCGCTGTCCAGGCCGCCCGGCTTGCCTACGAGGAGCTGCGGCACCGGCTCGAGCCGCGTCGGCGTCATTCGATCGATTTCGGCGTGGGGCTGCTGCTTGTCCTTATGCTGAGCGGCGGGTTGGCCATGCTTAACCTCATCGAGCTCAGCGGGCTGCTCGGCGAGCTGGGGTCCGTGCTGCCCGCGCTGGCGGCCACCGCGGTCTGGCTGACCGTGGCCTGGCTTGGCGCGGTCGCCGTCCGTCAGCGGCGCTGGGCTCTAGTGGTTGCCATCATTAGCGCCGCCTTCCTGCTCGGGCTGCTGCTGGTCGCCTTGCACGGTCTCGGCCCGCACACGAGCCGGCCGACGGCCCACGAGTACGCGTCAGGAAGCGCCGTCTTCGGCGCCCTTACCGGCGCCTTCATCCTCGTACTCGCTGCCGGTGCCGCCACGCTCATGGCGTACATGGAACCGGCCAGCCTGCTCGTGGCGCGGCGGCGCTGGCACCGGGCCCGGACCGCCTACGAGGATGCGGTCGAGACGGAGCACGCTGACCTCCAGGCCGCGGCGGTCGCCACCGAGGCCTGGCTCGGCCTGGTCCGGGTCCGGGTGACCGCGATCGCGGCGGGAGACGAGGGACTCGTGCAGGCGACCGTGGCACTCGCCGCGATCCTCGTGGAAAGCAGCCGCCCGCAGCTCCCGCTCTCGCTATGACCAACTAAAGGCCGTCGTCGGCCCGGATGAGCTCTGTCCTGAGCCAGTGTCAGGTTCGCGGCCCGGCCGACTCGTCTATATCGGGCAACGATTCCGAGGAGGCAGAAGTGGCCAAGGATACCTGGACCAGGATCAGGCGACTGCTATCGCGAGCGGTCAAGCACATCCCAGCCCGAAAGCGCGACGCGCAGTACGGTCGGCCAGAAGAAGACCTGCTGCGACACCTTCCGCATCAGGCGCCCCGCGTAACAATCGGCAGACTCTGGCTAGCAAGTGACGTATTTATCCACACGGGCCGACTACGACCCGCTGTGGGGCAACCTGGTTCGCCGGCAGGTCAGTGACTCGGATGCGGCCCGCCCGCGGGTGACGCTGACCGCGTTGGCGGTCACGATGGCGGCGATGGCCGCCCATTCGGCCAGGCCGAGCGCTGGGACCACCACCCCGGACCTGTGGCCGGCCGACGCCCGGCCGCCGATCAGGGACACTCGCGACATCGACGACTGGCTGGCCATCGTCGCGGCGGGCGGCGGCGTCGGGATCACGCCTGAGGGCACCACGGCCCAGTACCGGCGCGACGGCGTGGTCTTCCGGCTGCTGCGTGACGCCCCGCTCATCACGGTCCAGGTGATCTGGCGGCAGCATGACCCGCATCCCTCGACCCACGCGGCGGTCGCCCTGCTCGCAGAGCTTTACCGGCGCCCCACCTGACACAGGCCGAGCCCCTATCCGCGCGGGTAGCCGCGGAATGAACCCGGGTTTCACTACCCTCTGGTGTGCTGAAACCCGGGTTTCATGACCCTAGTGTGGGGCGGACGGGGCTGGTCGGACTGTTCCATTCGCTCTCGCCGTGACGGGGCAGCACGAGTAGGGCCATGCGGTCAGCCCTTGCGGCCCTGGCCGACGCCGAGCTTGGCCAGCCGTTCGGCGAACTCGCCCTGCTGGGCCGACCACAGCTGTTTGGGCAGTTCGAGCTCGACGGCATCGGCATAGGAGCTGACGTCGGCCATTTCCCTGATCGACTGCTTGGCCTGCACGAGTACCTGGCGCGGCGCGGCGGCGGCGCGGGAGGCGAGGCGCAGGGCCTCGTCCATCAGCTCGCCGTCCGGGACGCACCGCCAGGCCAGGCCCGCTTCGGCCGCCTCCTGGCCGGACATCTCCTGGTCGAGCAGGACGGCCGCCATGGCGCCCTGGGCTCCAATGGCCCGCCGGAGCATCCAGGTGTGCCCGCCGCCGGGGTGCAGGCCCAGGGCCAGGAAACGGGTAGCGAACCTCGCCGAACGTCCCGCGATTCTGATGTCGCAGGCCAGGGCCATGTTCATGCCGGCTCCGACGGCAGGCCCATTGACCGCCGCGATCGTGGGCAGAGGGCACGCGTCGATACGCAGGAACACGCGATAGATGGTCCGCAGCGCCTGCACGGCCAGGTCGTTCTCGGCCGAGGCCCGCATGAGGTGGCCGAGCTCGGCACCGGCGCAAAAGGCCGGGCCTTCGCCCGTGATGACCACGGCGCTCACGTCCGGGCTGGCCTCGATCTCGTCCAGCACGCCGACGATCTCAGTCACCATCTCGGCGTTGATCGCGTTCCTGCGGCTGGCGTTGGCCAGGGTGATCACGGCGGTGTGATCGCGGATCTCGGACCTGATCTGATTCAGCTGGCCAGGGCCAATCATGCGGGACACCTCATTCTCGAGCGCGGGAGGCAGGCCTGGACGAGAATAACGTGCCGCTCGTCCGGGGTGGGCATGTGGCCTGGTGGGCCGCACGGTGACGGCGACGTGGCCGATGATGTTCCTGAGCGCTGCTGCGGAGGAGGCATATGGTGGCGATGTTCGAGCGCCTGGTCCCGGTCAGGTGGCGTGATACGGACGCCTTCGGGCACGTCAACAACGCGGTCTTCCTCAGCTACCTGGAGGAGGGCAGGGACGCGTTCTACGCGCAGACCTTCGACACCGATCCGCACTACGTGGTGGTCCGGCTCGAGGTGGACTTCCGCGCCGAGGTCCGCCATCAGGACCGGCAGGTGACGGTGCGGATCCAGGCCGAGCGGTTGGGCACGACCAGCCTGATCACCAGGGAAACGATCCTCACCCCGGCCGCGGAGGTGGCGGCCGAGGCCCGCGTGATCACGGTCCGCTGGGACCCCGGCCAGCACCGGCCGGTGCCGTTCAGCGAGGGCGAGCGCGCGATGCTGGCGGCCGCCATGGATGACCGGTGACAGGCCTGCCGAAACGGTCGGCCGGAGGCTCTGGTGATTGTGAATACTTACCTGCCGCGTGGCCGCGTTCGCGGCCCGGCTGCAAGACACGGTGGACCTGGACTCGGTCCGTGATGACCTGGCCGGTGTCGTGCACCGGGCCCTGGAACCCGCCCACGTATCGGTGTGGATCAGCCAACGCGACTGAGCGCGCAATGCTCCGGAGAAGCGATGTCGGCGGTCCGGGTGCCCACGGCCAGCAGCCGGGGCGGCAGCCGACGGCGCTGCGCCCCTGTGGCTCGCTCCCGGGCCGGTCTTCTGGCCGCGGACTGTCCATCCCGGCGTGTCCCGCTCGTCGTAGGGACAAAAGGCGGACGTGCAGCGAGGAGGACATCATGCATCCGGACATCACGAAGACCATCGCCGCCCTGCGGGTGGACGAGAAGCACGCCGCCGCGGCGGCGGCGCGGCTGGCCCGGCAGGCCCGGGCGGGGCGGGCGGCCGGGTCGCTGCCCCGGCCCGGCTCCGCTGCTGCCGCCGGTGGACGGGACGCCCGCCGGCCGCGGCTGCTGGGACGCTGGGTTCCCGGCCGGCCGCAGCCGGCCTGAGCAGCCGGCCCGGGATGTTCGCGGCGGGCATGCGGGCGGCGGTGGTCCTGGCACGCAGCAGGCCCGGCGCCGGCACGCGCCGCGCAGGTGGCGCACCTCGCCGCCTTTCGACGGCGTGGATGCCGAGATCCCGGCCGGGGCGGCCATGGACCATCCGCTGTTCCCCGTGGTGTGGCCCGCCTGAGGAGGCCTCCCGCGCCGTCAGCCGGGCTTCTCCCGGGAGGGAGCGCCGGCGACGAGGTCCCGTATCCGGTTCCAGCGCTCCTCATGACGCTGGTCAAACCGGCGTGCGGCGCGCAGGGCGAGACGGGGGCGGCCTGCGTAGCGGCGCTCGGCCCACCAAGACCCTGGCTTAGCCAGCCTGATGGCGCCGCTGAGGGCCACGACGCTGATGAAGATGCCGATGACGCCGGTCACGACCTTGCCCTTGAGCATGCATATCAGGCAGAGCAGCAGATTGAGCGCGATGACACCGACCGAGGACCACCAGGCCGCCGTCCCGATGCGGCCGGTCACGAATTCGGCCCCGCCGATCAGCGTGCCGGTGATGACGAGCACGCAGAAGATCGCGTCGACCGATTTGCGGCCTTCGTGGGACCAGTAGACGTCTTCGAGGTGCAGCCAGAGCGCGAACTCGTCCACGGTGAGGCCGATGCCCGCCCCGAAGATGGCCGCGGCCGCGTCGAGCCCGGCGCCCTGCGGCGTCTTGGAGACCAGGACGATGCCCGTGCCGATGATGATCAGGATGCCGAAAACCTGATGATGCACGTGGTTGCCGGCGATCCGGAAATTGCCCAGCCCGGCGCGGGCGCCGGCACCCGACCGGATCAGCCTGGTCACGGTCCTGGTGAGCAGGAACGTGACCAGGATAGCCAGGAACATCCACATCATCGGGCGCAGCGAGGGCCCGCCCGCGCCGACCGTGAGCTTCACCCCGGACGCAAGCGAGGGCACCGGGCCGGCCGCCTCGACTTGCACCGCATCCTCCCCGGTCCACCACCTGATGCCGGGATTCTACGCGCCAGGATGCCCGGTCCTGGCGGGCCTAGGAGCCGTCCGGGGCCGATCCGGCCTTTACCAATGGATGCCACTCTCTACGCAAAGAATCGGCAGGATGCCACAGCCATCGGATCCGGTCTGGGGCGGGTGAGGCGCAGGGGGTTAGCGGGCAGACTGGGATCGTCCGGAGTCCCTTAAGGCGCGTCTTCGGCCGGGTCGGCCGGGGACGGCCGCATGCGCAGCGGCGGCAGGCTGTACAGGCTGTCGAGGTCCTGCCGCTTGGCCTCGGCGAGTACCGCGTCCTGCTGCTTGGTCGCCTTCTCGGCCGTCTGCTTGGCCAGTTCTGAAGCCAGGCCGCCCAGCTGCCGCACGCCGATCGCGTCGATGAGCACATGGCTGGTGGCGAAGATCGCGATTCCCTCCACCCGCCGCTGCTTGTGCCGAAGAGGGGAAAGTGCCGCCCCGATCCTCGCGGCCGCGAACGGGTCCGGAGGATACGTCGCCAGCTTGTCGCGCTCCTCGATGACCCAGGTGTGGAATTTCATCACCGCCCCGTGCAGGGGCAGGTTCTCGATATCCTCGGCGGTGAGCCCGGACGGCCTGCCCTTTTCGAAGCAGCGAGCATAGGCCAGCAGGGCGGATGACCAGAGCGCCTGCGGCACAACCCCGTCCCGCTCTTCCTCGGGCCTGGCCAGCTCCGCGAGCAGCCGCTTAGAGCAGTCCATGACGAATTGAAGATCCTGGATGATCGAGGCCTGATCGGCGAGAACCCGCGCTGACGGCACATCAAGGGCGACGGTCAGCATCGGTACTTCTGGTGTTGCGCCGTCCGTCTGGCCCACAATTCCTCGTTCCGGCTGCCCGACCCATGACCCCGCGCCTAGATCCTTGCATGGCGGCAACTCGCCCTTGTCTCACATAGCGACAAAACCTTGCGATATATCTGGGCTTGGTTTTGCCTGCTCGGGTGTCACGTGGCAGGCTAATCAGGAGCGAACGGCCAGCGCGGGATCGCAGGAATGCGGGACGGCGCTGCCTCCACCACAGAGAAGGTCAAGATGGCGCAAGGCACAGTTAAGTGGTTCAACGGCGACAAGGGCTACGGCTTCATCGCTGTCGACGGCGGCCAGGACGTGTTCGTGCACTTCAGCGCGATCAACGGCAACGGCTACCGCAGCCTGGAGGAAGGGCAGAAGGTCGAGTTCGACATCACTCAGGGGCAGAAGGGACCGCAGGCGGAGAACGTCACGGTCATCAGCTGACCTGCCGGCACGCAGCCGCGTCGCCTGCCGCGCAGGTGACCACGTCACCCGCCGCGCCGCAGAATCCCTCTGATCATCTCCGAACCCGTGACGGTACCGCCCCCTGGGGCCCTAGGGGCCCATGGGGCCTGGGCCGTTCCAGGTTTCGCACCGTGCGCAGGCTCGGGGCGGGATGCTACAGCTTGGTGAGCTTGGCGCACGGCAGCGCGATTCGCCGCTGGTGCGAGCGGAAGTCCACGAGCACGGCGTCGTCGTCCGCGGTGACGACGACGCCGAGCCCGTACTTGTCGTGCGTCACCTGATCGTCGACGGCGAATATCTCGGCCGGGCGCGCCGGAGCCGGGGCGGCGAACGGGCTGCCGGGCAGATGGCGCGGGGTCGCGAGGCGGGGTGCCTTCATGGTTACCATCATGCCTCCTAACGGGCCTGTGTGGCGGCTGACGCCGCCGCAGAAGCTGCGCTGACGTGGCCAGGCCCGGGTCCCGCCGAGGTCCAGGCCGCGATCGAGGAGACCATCGCCAGGGCCAGATGACGATCCCGGCCTGGTGAGATGAGCTCAGGACGCGATGGCGTCGCCGATGCGGTGCACGCGCATGGCGTTGGTGCTGCCCGGGGTGCCCGGCGGGCTGCCCGCCATGATCACCACGAGATCGCCTCGCGCGCACCGCCCGATGTCGCCTGCCGCCCGGGCGATGGCGCCCCCCGTCGCCACTACCCCCAGCGAGCCCGGTTTCGTCGTGAAGACCAGCGGCGGCAATCTCGTGGCGGGCCTGAGAGGTGGCCTGTACGAGAGGAACGAAGCCGATGCCACGTGGCACGAACGGTGGCGCGGCGGGTGGGACACGTCGATCGTGCGGATCAACGACGGCAAGACGGACCGTTCCGGCAGGCTTTGGTTCGTCGGCGCGCAAGGCTTGCCGGAAGTGCCGGCTCGCAGCGGGATGTGGTCGGCCTTATGGCCACCTCAGCCTGGTCCGGAGGTCCTGTGTTATATAGGACCTGCCCATCCGTCCGTGCGGTGATCGGACAACCTGACCATCCACCACTGGGAGGACAAGCCGGTGAGCAGTGTCCTGAGCGAATTCGCCGATGGCGTCGCCGTCATCACGATCAACCGCCCCGAAGCGCGCAACGCCGTCAACCTCGAGGTTGCGAACGGGATCGCGGCGGCCATCGACGAGTTCGAGTCCCGCAACGACCTCACCGTCGCCATCATTACCGGTGCCGGCGGCACGTTCTGCGCGGGCATGGATCTGAAGGCCTTCGCCCGCGGTGAGCGGCCCGCCTTGCCGGGGCGCGGCTTCGGCGGCCTGACCGAGCGTCCGCCCACCAAGCCGCTCATCGCGGCCGTCGAGGGCTGGGCGCTGGCCGGCGGCTGTGAACTCGCGCTGGCCGCGGACCTCATCGTCGCGGCCCGCGATGCGAAGTTCGGCCTGCCCGAAGTCAAGCGGGGGCTGGTCGCCGCGGCGGGCGGGCTGCTTCGGCTGCCCAAGATCCTGCCCTACCAGCTGGCCATGCAGGTCGCACTCACGGGCGAACCGCTGGCGGCCGAGGCCGCCCACACGCATGGCCTGGTCAATGTGCTCACCGAGCCCGGGCAGGCGCTGGCGGCAGCGAACGACCTCGCGGCGGCCATCGCCGCCAACGGGCCGCTCGCCGTCCGCGCGACCAAGCAGATCATGGCCATGGCGATCGACTACGCCGGCGCGGACGCCTTCGCCGCGCAGCGGAAGTTCGTGGATCCGGTCTTTGCCTCGGCCGACGCCCAGGAAGGTGCCCGGGCCTTCGCCGCGAAGCGCGCCCCCGTGTGGAAGGGAGAATAGGTGCTCAGGGACGGTTAGCCGACCTGGGCGGCGCGGCCGGCCCAGTAGGGGGCCCGGAGCTGGCGCTTGAGGAGCTTGCCTGACCCGGTGCGGGGCAGCTCGTCCGCGAAGGCCACCGACCGCGGCACCTTGTAGCTGGCCAGGTGCTCGCGCGCGAACGCGGTGATCTCCTCGCCGGTCAGCGGGGAGCCAGGAGACCGCACGACCGTCGCGTGAACGACCTCGCCCCACTGCTCCGACGGGATCCCGAACACCGCGACGTCATAGATCGCGGGATGCTGCTCCAGCGCCGCCTCGATCTCGGCGGGGTAGATGTTCATCCCGCCGGAGATGATCATGTCGGCCCTGCGGTCGCAGATATACAGGTAGCCCTCGTCGTCCCGGTACGCGATGTCGCCGACCGTATGGAAGTCACCGCGGCTGTTCGCCTGGTAGCCGACGTCGTTCTTGTAGTAGGCGTCGAAAGTAACCTTGGACCGCACGAAAACCTCGCCCGGATGGTCCGGCCCGGTCCCGGACCGCGCCCTTCGGCTGGCCGGTCGTGCCGGAGGTGTAGATCATCGTCCCGCCCGTGCCCGCCGCGTCGCCGACGTCGGGTACCTCGGCCGGCGCGGTCGCGATGTCGGCATCGGTCAGCATCCCGGCCCGCGTTTCTTCCCGGGCCGCGCCGACCGTGATGATGTTCCGCACGTTCTCCAGCCGGCCGCGCAGTGCCGCGAACATCGGAACGTAGTCGTAATCCACGTAGGCGATCTCGGCGTCGCTGTGGTTGATGACGTACAGGGCCTCCTCCGGCGTCAGCCGGTAGTTCAGCGGCACGGCGACCGCGCCGACCTTCCTGGTGGCATTCATGACCGCCATGACCTGGGGCGAGTTCGGCCCGCACCACAGGACCTTGCGGCCCGGCCCGGCCCGCAGCGAGAGCAGCAGGTTCCCTATCCGGTTCGCCTGCGCCTCAAGCTCGGCGTAGGTCCAGGTGACGACGGTCCCGTCCGGCCTGTCGTCGATGACGGCCGGCTTGTCCGGCTGGCTCTGGGCGAAGATCGAAAGAGTATCGTCCGGCATCGCAGCTGTTCCCTCGTGAACTTCGGTCGGCGGGTGCCGGTCAGTGGCCTCGGGCGATCCATTCCTGCAGGTGGGGCCGTTCGGCACCGATGGTGGTGTCCGGTCCGTGGCCGGTGTGGACGATGGTGTCCGGGTCGAGGACCAGCAGCCGGCCGCGGATCGAGTCGATGATCGCGCCGAAGTCCGAGAACGACCGCCCGGTTGCGCCCGGCCCCCCGGCGAACAGCGTGTCACCGCTGAACAGCAGGCCCTGGCCGGGCAGGTGGAAGCACACGGCGCCACGCGAATGGCCGGGCGTGTGCAGGACAGTGAACCCGGCGCCGGCCACGCTGATCGTCTGCCCGTCGGCCAGGTTCCGGTCGGGGGCGCGGCCGGGGTAGGTCTGATCCCAGAGCTCGCGGTCGGCGGGGTGCAGCCAGATCGGCGCGCCGGTGGCCTCGGCCAACGCGGCGGCGGCGTCGATGTGGTCGTCGTGGGCGTGGGTGCACAAGATGGCGGTGAGCCGGCGCGGTCCGATGGCAGCCAGGATCGCGGCCGCGTCATGCGGGGCGTCGATGACGATGCACTCGGCATCGTCGCCGAGCAGCCAGACGTTGTTGTCCACCTCCCAGGTGCCGCCGTCGAGGGAGAACGTGCCGGACGTGACGAGATGGTTCACAGTGATCATCACAGCTGATTTTAATGCCTGCCTCCTCCGCGAACACCGAGGCGAGCACGTCCAGCGACTCCACTGCCCTGGCCATGTTGTACCCGTTGGTGGTCGTCCAGACCTGCGCGCTGATGACCGCCATGGCCCGTGTCAACTCGTATGGGTCGTGCTGGCTGATAATCAACTCGGCCGTGTCGAATATGCGCAGGTTCAGCTCCAGCGGCCTTGCTTCCCGTTACGGTCTGCTCAGGAAGAACCTGGCGCCGGCCAGATACGCTGGAGCAGGTTTGTCCGGTAGACCAGGACCACCCAGCTTGCCACCCGGTAGGTTGCCGCTGGCTTGCCGAGGAGGTGCTCGAAGCGGGCCGCCGGGTACGTGCCGTGGTAGTCGGCGACCGCGAACGTGGCGTCGTACCGGGACGCGTCATACCACAGCGCGTTCGTCTCCCAGGCTGGGCTCATCGAGGTGCCGCCACGGGTTAACCGCGCGGATCTGGACCCGGTTGCCCGACTGCAGCGTGACGATCGAGGCATCCCCGTACGCGGCGATGCCGTACGTGAGCCCGTGCGCCTCAAGCCATGCGGTCAGCGGCGCCGTGGCCGGGCTCATGGGGGGCCGGGTGGCCGCGGTGGCGAGCGGCAGCAGCGCGATGAGCCCCGTCGCGGCGACCGCGGCGAAGGCCTGCGGCATCGCGGTGATCCGGGCGGGCACCAGGGCCCGGGCCGCGAGCACCGCCCCGCACGGCAGCACCGCGGCTACTTCGCGGGAGCCGCTGGGCAACGGCATCACGGAGACCAGGTACGTGCCGACGTTGAAGATGATCGCGGCGAACAGCAACTGCTCGGCCCGGCTGGCCTTCCGCCAGGTCCATATCACCCGGGCCAGGCCGAATATCGCGGCCAGCAGGCAGATCAGCCCGAAGGCGGCGCCGGCGCTGCCCAGCTTGGTGTCCGGCCCGGCGACCGACCCGAACAGGACGCGGACGTTCTGCCACGTCACCGACGCGTGCTGGGGCCATAGCCTCGGCGAGGAGAGCCGCGCCTTGGGCGAGACCATCACGAACCCGCCCAAATGCGCCATCGCCGCCCGGAGCGCCGACTCCAGCGGCACGGACACGATTGCGGCGACCACAAGCGCCGTGTCGCCGCAGCGGAGCTTCCGCGCGGCCAGCGCGCGATAGCCGCAGACCAGGACGACGGCCGGCACCGCGACATAGCGGACGGTGAGGTCGCTGAGCTGGCCGGCGCACAGGATCAAGCAGACCAGCGGCGCCGTGAACCGCCGGTCCGGCACGCGGTCGATGAGCAGGAAGGACACCAGCAGGAACAGCGAGGTCCCGATGTGGTCGGGTTCCTCCAGCAGTACATATACGGTCGGCACGGTCATCAGCGGCACGGCCAGCACCGCGACGACGACCGCGCAGCGAGCCGCCCTGGCCGGGCCGCGGCTGCTGGTCACGGCCAGGGCCACGGCGCAGGCCGCGACGATCAGGTAGGTCAGCGCGGAGCCGATGTGGGCCGCCAGGTTGCCCACCCCGAACAGCAGCTCGACGATCCCGTTCAGCGGCAGTTCGAAGGCGTAAAAGGTCGCGTCGCCAAAGATCCAGCCGTGCAACATGAGGGTGACCGTGCACGAGGTCCCACGCCTGCAGCGCGCTGTTCGCGCCGTCCGAATCCACTCGCTCGCCGAACGAGATCCGCAGGAAGAACGCGAACAGCACCAAGCCGCCGGCTACCCACGCCGCCACGGCCAGCCACCGGCGCGCCGCCGGACGCGTTCCCAGTTTCTCCTTCGGCTCAAGCAGGGTCCGCACGTCCACTGGTTCGGGCTCCTCACTGCCTACGAGGCGTCTGCGCCGCTGTCCGAATCCTGACGTCTCCGGCTGGCCGGCGCTGTTGCTGGCGCGCTCGGTGAAGCTTACGAGCGGGCCGGGACGCCCAACGCGGCAGCACATGGTTACGGGGTGTTGCCGGAGTAGTAGTCGGTGAAACTGTCCAGCTGGACGATCAGCGGCAATGTCTAGGTATCGCGAAGCTCCTGCAGGCAACCTTAACTAACTTAAGTGGGTGGCCCCGTTAATTTGTTGGGTAAGGGTTCGAGGTCGGCCAGGTGAACGGTGCAGGCGGTGTCGAGGGCTTCTTGCGGGGTGCCGGCCGGGAGTCCGGTGCGCAGGAGTGCGTCTTCGTAGCGGTCGCCGGCGGCGGAGTAGATCGCGAAGCCGAAGGAGTGGGCGGAGCCGCCGTAGCGGAGCCGGAACAGCGGGATCTGCTCGCCGCTGCGGAGCACGCCGGTGATGTAGGCGAAGCTGCCGTGGTATCTGGC
Source organism: uncultured Actinomycetes bacterium (assembly GCA_963739135.1). Lineage (GTDB taxonomy): Bacteria > Actinomycetota > Actinomycetes > Streptosporangiales > Streptosporangiaceae > Palsa-504. The sequence goes on along the minus strand of CAVTZG010000030.1, from coordinate 14,543 downwards.
CCGGACTTTGGCCGCGCTTTCTGCTGCCGGCCATGCTGCTCGGCCTGCCGCTGGCTCGCTGGCTGGCCCCGGCGCGGATGTGGGTGCTGATTCCCCTGATCGCCACGTTCGCCGTCGCGTCGACCTGGTTCTTCCTATATCTCATGAGCGTCGGCTGGGCGCCCTGAGTCAGTGCACGCTGAATCAGGGCACTCTGAATCAGGCCGCGGGCCAGGGGCGGGCGGCCAGGACGGCCAGATGCAGCGAGACGAGCGTGTCCTCAAGCTCGGGAAGAGCGCCGGTCCGGCCCGCGCGGACCATGGACCGCACCAGCTGGACGGTGGCTCCGGCGAGGGCGAGATAGGCGTCGGGAGGAACGGACGGCCATTCCGGGTGATGCTCTCGCGCCCGCCGTTGCCATATCTGGTTCAGGTCGGCGAACAGGCCGGGCGCGGCATCGAGCCGGTCCGCCGCGCGCGGGCCCGCCGTCGGCATGTGGATATAGAAGACCCTGGCGAACGCCGGCTCACTGGCCAGGAACGCGAGGAACGCCCGGCACGCGACCCGGAGTATTTCCTCGTCGCAGGCCCCGGCCGGAACGGCCCGCGTGGCGGACACGATCTGGCCGATCATGAGGTCCCGGCCTTCGGCGGTCGCGCTCAGGAAGCAGTCTTCCTTGTCCGCGAAGTGGGCATAGAAGGCGGCCCGGGACACCTTGGCCCGCCGCACGATGTCGGCGACGGTGACGGCCAGGTAGCCCGATTCCGATACCGCGGCGATCACCGACCGCAGCAGCCGTTCGCGTTGTGACGCGCGCACGGCCGGCTGCGGCAGCCGGCTCCGGCCGCGGGGCAGACCCGGCTGGCCCTCGTGGGTCTGGGCCAGAGTTCCCCCTTGCCCGGTATCGGTCACGGGCCTAGAGTAGCTGACGTAGCCCTAAAGTACCGTTTCGTACTTTTGATAAAGGCCCAGCTCGTACCGGCACCTGCTGGCGATGGTAGCTGCCCCGGCGTGGGAAAACCACGGCCCGTTCGGCCGAAGAGAAGACCTCAAGCACAGCGGCGGGAAGTGAGGCTATGGCGGCGACCGCAGACCTGAAGGGCCTGAGCGGGCTGGCGGCCGAGTTCCCTGGCTACGAGTTCGCCAGGCAGCAGACCTGGGGCGGCATCTCCATCGTGGCCAGGCGCCGCGGTGACTGCACGCGGCCAGGTCTGTACGCCGTTATCACCGACGACCTGGACGAGATGCGCCGCGCGCTTCGTGAGCCTGAGCGGCCCGGCTACCCAGCATCAGCCATGAAGGGAGACTTGGATGGTTAGGATCTGGGCTGGATGCCGAGTGCGCACCCAGCTAGCGGTCGCCGCAGTCACGGCGGGTGCCCTGGTCGCGGCGGCGCCCCTGGCGAGCGCGAGCGCCCTCGGCGGGCAGGCGCCCGCCGGCGCCGGCGGGCCGGTCGCGGCCACCGCCAACGGGGCGGTCCGCGGGCTGGCCAGCAGGGCGGTCGACGAATTTCTCGGCATCCCGTACGCCGCGCCGCCGGTCGGCGCGCTGCGGTGGCAGCCGCCGCAGCCAGCCGCCAGCTGGCCCGGCGTGCGCGACGCGACGAAGTTCGCGCCGCACTGCCCGCAGCTTGCGTCGCCGTTCGGGGAGGCCAGCACGTCGGAGGACTGCCTGTTCCTGAACGTCTTCACGCCCAGCCACGCCACGCCTGGGTCGCGCTACCCCGTCATGGTGTGGATCCACGGCGGGGCGCTGGTGACCGGCGAGAGCGACGACTACGCGCCCGCCGGGCTGGTAGCCGACGGCGTAACCGTGGTCACCATCAACTACCGGCTCGGCGCCCTCGGTTTCCTGGCGCACCCGGCGCTGGCCGACGCCAAGGGCCAGTCGGGCGACTACGGCCTGGAGGACCAGCAGGCCGCCCTGCGCTGGGTGCAGCGCAACATCGCCAACTTCGGCGGCAACCCAAACCACGTCACCATCTTCGGTGAATCCGCGGGCGGCCTGTCGGTGCTGTCGCAGGTGGCATCGCCGCAGGCCAAGGGATTGTTCGAGCGGGCGATCGCGGAGAGCGGGTCCTACAACCTCACGCAGACGTCGCTGGCGGGCGCCGAGGCAGCCGGCGAGGCCTTCGCGACCAAGGCGGGATGCGCCAGCCAGACCGCGGCCTGCCTGCGGAGCCTGTCCGTCTCCACTATCCTGGCCAACGAGGACGCCTCCGGCTACACGCCGAACATCAACAGCGAGGTGCTGCCGCAAGCGCTGGGGACCGCCTTCGCCACCGGCGACTTCAACCGCGTCCCGATCATCAACGGGACGAATCACGATGAATGGCGGCTGTTCGTCGCGCTCAGCGAGCTGGAAGGCGCCCCGGTCACGGCCGGGAACTACCAGACCCATGATCGCCGCCACGCTCGGGGTGCCCGCAGCGGCGGCGGCGGTGATCGCGGCCAAGTACCCGCTGAGCGCGTTCTCCAGCCCGTCGGTCGCCCTCGGCGCGGTCGGCACGGACGCCATCTTCGCCTGCCCCGCGCTGACCATCGATCAGTCCGTGTCGCGCTTCGTGCCGACGTTCGGCTACGAGTTCAACGACGAGAACGCGCCGGAGAACTTCCTGCCCCCGGTCAGCTTCCCCTACGGTGCGGCCCACGCAACCGAGATCCAGTACCTGATGGGCCTGCCGATGGCCGCCTTCCCGGGGACGCTGACGACCCAGCAGCAGCAGCTGGCGGCGATCATGAAGGGGTACTGGACGAACTTTGCCAAGCGGGGCTTCCCCAGCTCGTTCGGCACGCCGTTCTGGCCGCTGTTCAACGGCGTCACGCAGAAGATGCAGTCGCTGGTGCCGGCCGTACCGCAGACCGAGACGGACTTCGCCAGCACGCACAACTGCGCGTTCTGGGCTGCCCTGGAAGCGGCGGCCTGACCGCCGGCAGGTAACGCCGCCGGGCCGCCCTGCCGTGGGTCGGGCGGGTGTGGTTCGCTGGGCCAATGGCTGCTACCTTCCGTTCCCGGCTCATGGCCCGCGAGCCCTTGTACGGCGCATGGTCGGTGATCCCGTCGGCGCTGAGCGTGCGGCTGCTGGCCGCCGCGGGCCTGGACTACGTGGTGATCGACCTACAGCACGGCGGGGCCGCCGAGGCTGACCTGCCCGCGATGACCAGCGCGATCCGGCTGGCGGGGGCGACACCTGTCGCCCGGGTCCGGCATGCGCACACGGCCGACATCGGGCGAGCTCTCGACCTGGGCTGCGAAGGCGTCATCGTGCCGAATGTCGACTCGGCGGCCCAGGCCGGCCAGGCGGCGGGCGCGGTCCGCTACCCGCCCGCCGGGTACCGGTCCGCGGGCGGTGTGCTGGCCGCTGCGGAGCCGTTCTGCCTGGTCATGGTCGAGTCAGCCGACGCGGTCGACTCGGTCGACGCCACCTTGGCCGTCGACGGAGTCGACGGCCTCTACGTCGGTACCAAGGACCTGTCGCTGTCCCTCGGGTGTGAGCTCGACCCGGACGACCCGGTGCTGAGCCCGGCCCTGAAGCGCGTCTGGACGGCCTGCGCCGCCGCGGGTAAGCCCGTCGGGGTGCACGCCACCGACGGCGCCACCGCCCGCCGGTACCGCGGGGCCGGCTGCACCCTCATCACGACCGCCGACGACGCGGGCGCGATCACCCGCCACACCGCCGCCCAGTTCGGTCTCGCCCGGGCCCTCGCCTGATGGCGCGACAGCCAGGACGAGTCCCGTAGATCTTTGGCGGCCCTGGTCCGAACTAGCGACCCGTGAGTTCCGTTAACATCACCGGTCACAGGGCTAGGCCTGCCCGCGGTCCGCACGCCCGGGTCCGCGGAACTTTCCGTGGAGGATCTGGCCGTCGCGGAGTATTTGGGTGGCTATGGCTGCCCGGATCCTCCGGAGAAGCCGGATCCTCCACGCAAATGGGACTGGAGCGGCACACGGGAGCGGAGGTGCCGAGCCGCGAGCCGGAGCCGGGCGCGGACCGGTGGCGATAGCCAACGGAGAGCTCTCGGCAGTGACACACGACGTGCGGCGGCTGACAGGCCGCCCCGCCACCAGCTTCGCGGAGCTGCTCAGCAGCGGCAGGTCCGCCTATTAGGCTCCTTCGCAGCGAGCCGCCGTCCCGCGGGCCAGGGCCGCGTCGAGCAGGACGGCCGCGGCGGCGCGGGCCGCGGTGGCCGCGGCTGGGTCGTGGTCCATCCGCGCGGATTGCCCGCTGCCGTCGTAAAGCAGGTGCAGCTGGCGGGCCAGGGCCTCGGGCTCGGACACGCCAGCCTGGGCGGCCAGGTCGGTCAGCAGCGCGCGTACCCAGCGGCGGTAGGCCTCGGCGGCCTGCTCGACCAGGTCGCCGGGATGGGATTCGGCGCTGGCCCGGGCGAACGCGCAGCCGCGGTAGTCCGGCTGGGCGAACAGCTCGCCCTGGCCTTCGAACACGGCCAGCAGCCGCTCGCGCGGGGTGTCGTAGCGTTCCACCGCCTGAGTGATGCGCTGGGCGACGCTGGCGTGCCGGGTCTGCAGGTAGGCACGGATCAGCTCGTCCTTGCTGCCGAAGGTGTTGTACAGCGAGGCCTTGGCCACGCCGGCCTGCTCGATGATGCGGTCGATGCCGACCGTGTGCACGCCCTCGTTGTAGAACAGCTCGTTGGCCGCGGTCAGCAGCCGCTCGCGCGCCGACGGCCGGACCGCGCTCGCTTCCTTGACAGCCATGGCGACGGCCACCTTCCTAGACAGGCCTGTCTATCGTATGCCCTGGGCTCCTGGGGCGGGGCGGCGGCAGGCTCCGCGGCGCGGCCGGGCCGGTTCATCAGCAGGCCGAACAGGGCCAGCACGGCCAGCGCGATCACCGCGGCGCCGTAGTAGCGGGTGGTGCTGATCAGCCCTCCGCCATGCACCACGCCGAACCCGGCCAGCACGGCGGGCACGCCCAGCCCGAGGTAGGACACCACGTAGAGCAGCGAGACCAGCCCGGCCCGCTGGTGCGCCGCGGCCAGCGGAACCACCATGCGAATGCCACCCTGAAAGCCGCTGCCGAACCCGGCGCCGGCGATCGCTGAGCCGGCGAAGAAGACCGCCGCGGACCTCAGGCTCACGGCCATGACGGTCACGGCCACGCCGGTGATCAGGGCCGCGATGCCGAACAGCATCACCGTCCGGGCCGCGGCCGGGCGCAGCACGATGGTCGCGACGACGGCCGAGGCGGCCAGCACGAACAGGCTCAGGGCGCCCAGCACCACGTTGCCCGAGCCGGTCAGCGCGTGCACCAGCGCCGGGCCGAGCGCGCCGTACAGCCCGGCCAGTGCCCACACCGCGAACAGCACGGGCACGGCGGTCAGCACCGGGGCCCGCAGCGCCCGCGGCAGGGCGATCTCCGGCCGCAGGCTGGCCAGCGCGCCCGGTGCCCGGCTGACTGTCTCGCGCATCGCGGCGATCGCGGCCGCCTGCAGGACGAGCACGCCGATCAGGGCCAGGTAGATGAGGTGGGTGGGGTCAGGCAGGAAGCGGACCGCCAGCGCGGAGGCGATCGCGCCGCTCGCGCTGCCCATGCCCGGCGCCGCCGCGTTGGCGAACGTGCCTAGCTCGCGGTCCATGTCCAGCATGGCCGCGCCGATCGCGCCCAGGGCCGCGCCGGTGGACAGGCCCTGGACCACCCGGGCCGATAGCAGCGCAGGCACCCCGGTGGCGGTGGCGAAGATCACCAGCGAGCCCGCGTGCACGGCGATCGCGGTCGGCAGCACCGGCCGGCGTCCGACGTGGTCCGACAGCTTGCCCAGGGTCAGCAGGGCGGCCAGCACCGCCATCGCGTACACCCCGAACACCACCGTGGTGGTGATCGGCGTGAAGTGCCACTGGGCCTGGTAGATGGCGTACAGCGGGGTGGGGGCGGCGGAGGACGCCAGCAGCGCCACGATCAGCGAGGCCAGCACGAAGACGGCCTGGCCGCTCAGCCGGTGGCTGCCCCGCCCGCGCAGCCCGGGCGCGCGCGTGAACGGGTCCGCCGGGAGGGCCGCGGCTGTCCCGGAAGCCGGGCGGCGGACCTGCAGAGCCTGGGCACTCGCGACCCGCCCGGCCTGTTCCGGGGCCGGTGCTGCCTGCGCGATGCCTGCTCCCGGCGCGGCACCGTGGTGCGTTGTCATGTCTGGTTATCCACCCTCATTGAGTAGACAGGTCTGTGCAATAGATAATAGACAGACAGGTCTAACCAGTCAAGGAGGTTCCGGGTGTATGCCGAGGGCGTTTTCCGGTGTCCGCTGAGGGCGTCTTGCGGTGTCCGCCGAGGGCGTACCCTCGGTCCCGCAGACCATCACTCGAGCGAGGCCCACACGCCGGGCACCAAGGAGCTCATGCAGGTCCAGCAAGGCACTATCACGGTCGAGGCCGCAGGCCAGTCGGTCACCCTCGAGGCCGGCGACGCGGCCGCGTTCCCCGGCGACGCGGCACACGCCTACGCCAATCCGGGCCCGCAGCCGGCGAGGTTCTCCCTGGCCGTCTTCGAGCCGGGCGTGGGGCTGGGATCCCGGTCGGAGGTGGTCGGTGCCTGACCTCGGAATGCTCCAGGAGTTCCTGGCGGGCGGCCACGTCGACGCAGCGGTGTTCGGGCTGCGGCCCGACTACCGTGCCATGCTGCTGGCCGTCGATGGGCTCGTCCCGGGCCCGAGTGACCAGGCGAGCGAGGCGCTGCTGCAGGCGGCGGAGGCCACGGCCCGCGAGGCGCTCCGCGACCGGCCGGCGGAGCAGCTCCCGCACGTGGCGGCGTGGCGGGAGGCGTACCGGGCGTTCGGAGCCAAGCCGCAACGCACCCGCAACAGCCTGGAGGCGCTGCTGCGCCGGGCGCCCTCCGGGCTGCCCCGCGTGAACCGGCTCACCGACCTGTACAACGCGGTCTCGGTGCTGCACCAGATCCCGCTCGGCGGGGAGGACCTCACCCGCTACACCGGTGCGCCGCGGCTGGTCCGCGCCACCGGCCAGGAGCCCTTCGACACCGTAGCCGACGGCATCGCGGTGATCGAGCGCCCCGATCCGGGTGAGGTGGTGTGGTGCGACGACGCCGGCGTGACCTGCCGGCGCTGGAACTGGCGCCAGGCACGCCGCACCCAGCTGCGCGAAGATACTTCGGCGGCGCTGTTCATCCTCGACGCGCTCGACCCGGTGGCCGACGAGGCACTCTACGCCGCCGCCGACGACCTGGTCGCCCAGCTGGCCCGGCTCGGACCCGCCGTCCAGGCATCGCGGCGCCTGATAGCCGCCGCGATGCCCGGTAAAGGAGACTGACAGTGCTCATCCGACCTGCGGCGGGCCCACGAGTTCATCGACCGGGCCGAGGCCGGGCAGGTCGCGGCCAGCAGCTCCGGCAGGTCAGGTTCTAGGGGGTGACGATGGCGAAGTCGGGGTCGGGGTTGTCGACGAGCGACATCAGCCGTCCCAGGACGGCGGGGTCGCCTGATATGTCGATGCCGCCGGGCTGGCCGGTGGCCAGGAGCTGCAGCAGCTGGGGCTTGGTCAGGGTGAGGGTCAGGTCCGCCGCCTGGTTCCCGGTGGTGGGATAGTGGACGAGCGCGCCGTTGCTGAGTTCCATCCGGTAGTTCTCGTGGGCGTCGGTGAAGTGCCAGCCGATTGTCAGGTGCTCGTCCCAGGCCTTGGGGCCGTCGATGCGGATGGCGATCGAGTCGAACAGCTGGGTGATGGTCAGGGCCGGGGCCAGGCCAGCGCTGCTGACTTCGGTGTGCTCGATCGTGCCGGTCCGCAGCTCCTTCGCGCCGGTGAGGTAGCTGTTGCGCCAGGTCGCGTTCTCCGCGCCGTAGCCCAGGCGCTCCAGGACAGCCGCGAGCAGCTGCCGCGCGGCGTCATTGTCCGGCTCGGCGAATACGGCGTGGCTGGCCAGCTCGGCGGCGAACCGCAGGTCGCCCTGGTCGAAGAAGTCCTTCGCCTTGGCCACGGTCGCAGCCACGCCGCCGAAGGCCTGCACGTACCGTGCCCCGGCCGCCTCGGGCGGATGCTGCCACAGGTGCGCCGGGTTGGCGTCATACCAGCCCAGGTAGCGCTGATAGATCGCCTTGATGTTGTGATTGGCCGATCCGTAATAGCCGCGGGCATGCCAGGCCCGGTCCAGCTCGGGCGGCAGCTCGATCGTCTCGGCGATCTCGCTGTGGACGTAGCCCTGGTTGATCAGCCGGAGCGTCTGGTCGTGCAGGTAGGCGTACAGGTCCCGCTGCTGGGTCAGGAAGGCGACGATATCGTCGGTGACCCAGGTGGGCCAGTGGTGTGAGGCGAACGCCACGTCGGACTGGCGGGCGAACAGCTCGATCGCCTCGGCCAGGTACCGGGACCAGATCCGCGGGTCACGGACCTGCGCGCCGCGCAGGGTGAGCAGGTTGTGCATATTGTGGGTGGCGTTCTCGGCCATACACAGGGCCCGCTTGTCCGGAAAGAAAAAGTTCATCTCGGCCGGGCACTCGGTGGCCGGGGTCAGCTGAAAAACCACGCGCACCCCGTCAAGGATCTCGTCCTGCCCGGTGCGGGTTATCTCGACGGTCGGCGCGATCAGGCCCACTGCGCCGGTCGACCCGCCCGCCCCCAGGCCGATCCCCAGGGTGCCGGTCGCGCTCTTGGGCAGGCCGATGGCGGCGTAGTAGTAACTGCGGCGCAGCATCGCCGTCCCGGCGTAGACGTTCTCCGATACCGCGTGCTCCAGGAAATGTTCGGGCGCGAGGATCGGGACCTTGGTATCGGCGTCGACCACGCCCAGCACCCCGCCGAAGTGGTCCAGGTGGGCGTGGGTGTAGATGACGGCCGTGACGGCGCGGTCGCCGCGGTGCTTGCGGTACAGCGCGATGGCCGCGGCTGCCACCTCCTGGGAGATCAGCGGGTCGATGACGATGACGCCGTGGTCGCTTTCCACCAGTGTCATGTTGGACATCTCGAAGCCGCGGACCTGGTAGATCCCGTCGGTCACCTCATACAGGCCGTGCTTGGCCGTCAGCTGGGCCTGCCGCCACAGGCTGGGATTAACGGTGTCCGGGCAGTCGCCGTCGAGGAATCCCCAGGAATCCATGTCCCAGACCACGCGCCCATCCGCAGCCTTGATCACCATCGGCTCCAGCGTGCCGATAAAGCCGCGATCGGCATTGGCGAAGTCAGCGCGGTCGCTCAAATCAGCAGCGATGGGTGAAGGCATCTGTTTCTCCCTGGTCAGCCTCATGCCGGGCGAGCCGCCCGCGCGAGGTCGTAAGCGACGGGCTATTCCCAGCGGTCGTGATCTCTTCGGCATGCGCGCCGTTAAGGCGGTGACGGTGGTGGTGGGACGTGCGGTAGGTCAGACGCCGGCAGTGAGACGACCACGACTCCAGACTGGCAGCGGGCGCACACCATCACCTCATCCGCTACGGGTGACATGGCGGGCGGCGGCGTTTCGGGAACCGACGCGGGGGTGCTAGGGGCGCTGCGGAGTCCCGGCCGCCTCGATGACCCGGTCCCACGCCGGCCCGCGCCGCAGCCGACACCGCCCGGTCAGCGGGCCCACATCGATGACCGGCAGGGTCCTCAGCGGGGTCATCGCCGGGCCCACTCCTCGGCGAGCAGCTGGTAGGAACGGACCCGGTCCGCGTGGTCGTGGGTGATGGTCGTGATGATCAGCTCGTCGGCTTCGGTGGCGTCGCGGAGCCGCTCCAGCTGGTCGGTGACCTGGCCCGGGGTGCCGACGAACTGGGTGTCGATGCGGTCGGCGACCAGCTCGCGGTCGGCGTCGCTCCAGACGTGGCGGCGAGCCTGCTCGGGGGTGGGGAACTGGATGGCGCCTTCAGCGGTGCGGATGCTGCGCACCCACAGGCCGTAGCCGGTGGCCAGTTCCCGGGCCGCGGCCTCGGTGCGGCCTACGACGACGTCGGCTGACACGCTGACGTAGGGCCGGTCGAGGATCGCGGAAGGCCGGAACGCCGCCCGGTAGCCGTCCACGGCCTCGAGCACGGTGGCCGGGCTGACGTGGTAGTTCGCGGCGAAGCGCAGGCCCTTGCCGCCGGCCACCTCGGCGCTTTCGCCGCCGCTGCTGCCGAGGATCCAGACCTGCAGCTCCGCGCCCTCGCCGGGCACCACGTGGGCTTCCTCCCCTTCCGGGGAGCGGTAGGTCCCGGCGAGCAACGCGAGCACGTCGGTGACCTGCTCGGTGTAATTCTGCGGCTCCGCGTGCGGCAGCTGCAGCAGCGTCTTCTGCATCGCGAACCGGGGCGAGCCGAGCAGGTGCTGGAAGGAGAACCGGGGCGGTATGAGCAGCCCGTTCGGGGTCCGGCCGCCGCTCGCGGTGGCCGCGGCGCCGCCGCCGGCCAGCGCGGGTGCCTTGGGTTCGCGCGGCCGGCCGCCGGAGCGGCCCAGGCCGAGGTCGAAGCGTCCCGGGTGCAGCGCGTCCAGCAGGCCGAACTCCTCGACGGTGGCCAGGGCGGTGCGATGCCCCATTTGCACCGCCCCGGAGCCGAGCCGGATGGTGGACGTAGCGGCGGCGGTCAGCGCCAGCACCACGGCCGGGGAGGTGCCGGCCACGCCGGGGTTGAGGTGGTGCTCGGCGAACCAGTAGCGGGTGTAGCCGAGCCGTTCGGTCTGCTGGGCCAGGTCGATGCTGTTCCGCAGCGCCTGGGTGGCGTTCGAGCCGGACGAGATGGGGACCAGGTCCAGGACCGTCAGCGGGGTGTTCGTCATGCGGGCTTCCTCCTCAACCGGTGGCGGCGACGGCCGCGTCGCGCGGGGTGACGAACCCGACGTCGGCCGAGCGGGCGATCAGCCGGTGCGGCACGCTGGCGTGGCCGAGCGCGGCGACGACCGGCTGGCCCTGCGGCGGCCGCGGGGTGATCGACGGCCCCTTCACGGAGAACCAGCGGCCTTCGAAGTCGATGTAGTGCAGCTTGTCCCGGTCGATGAAGCGGCCGGTGGCCACGTCGCGGATCTCCGCGTCGTCCTCCCAGCTGTCCCAGAGCCGGCGCAGCACCTCCACGTAGTCGGCCGCCTCGTCGAAGTGCTCGGCGATCACCCGCTGCACGTCCGGATCCGCGAGGCGGTCCGCCTGCAGCGGCGGGATCTCCCGGCGGCCGAAGTGGGCCGCCGGGCCGGCCCGGGCGCCGACCTGGATCCGGATCCCGGCCCGGCCGCTGCTCACGTAGTCCAGGGTGGCGATGGCCTTGGACAGGTGGAACGGCTCGGTGTGGGTGGTGATCGCGGTCGGCACGAACCCGATGTGCCGGGTGGCGGGGGCGGCCCGGGCCGCGATCAGCACCGCGTCCAGGCGGCCCCGGACCTGGTCGGTGCGAGAGTCAGCCGCCAAGTGGTCGTCGGACTGCAGGTTCAGTCCGTCCTCGATGGTGAGGAAGTCCAGCAGGCCGCGCTCGGCCTGCTGAGCCAGCTCGGTCCAGTAGCCGGCGGTGAACAACCCCTGTGGCTGCGCGTCGGTCTCCCGCCACGCGGCGGGATGCCAGCCAGCGCCGTCGAGAGCAACCGCCAGGTGCAAGGGGGCCAGTCGGCCCGCCGGGACGCTCGTCACGGATCAGCACGTCCTTTCCGATCAGGGGCAACTCGGAAACGGAATGACCTTGCCCAGTATTTCGCTAGACATAGTGGTCTATGTCGTCAGGGTTGGCTTGTGACGCGAGCGGAGCGTGACCGGTGAGCCTAATCCTATTTACATATCGATATGGTAGGATTTAGGACGATGACAGCTGTTGAACAGTCGTCTACCGAGATCAGCGCCGCCGTGTTCCGGCACGCGATGGGCCACTTCGCCACCGGCGTGACGGTAATGACATCGATAGGCGATGACGGCGAGCCCGTCGGCACCACCGCCAGCGCCGTCACTTCGCTATCACTGGACCCGCCGCTCGTGCTGGTCTGCTTTGACCGCGAGAGCCTGACGCTACAGGCGATCCGCGCCCACGGCGCGTTCGTGGTCAACGTGCTCGCAGCACCCCAGCAGCACCTTTCGGCCAACTTCGCGCGCCGGGGCGTGACCGCGGCCTGGGACGGCGTTCGGCACCGGCCAGGCCCGACCGGCAGCTGTGCTAAGCACGGTCTGCGGTTACCAAGGGAGGAAGACCATGCCACTGACCATCGGCGATACCGCTCCGGACTTCGAGGCGGAGACGAGCGAGGGGCCGATCCGCTTCTACGACTGGCTCGGGGATTCCTGGGCGGTCCTGTTCTCGCACCCCAAGGACTTCACCCCGATCTGCACCACCGAGCTCGGCTACATGGCCAAGATCAAGCCGGAGTTCGACCTGCGCGGCGTGAAGATCATCGGCCTGTCGGTCGACTCCACCGGAGACCATGAGCGGTGGGCCGCCGACATCGCCGAGACCCAGGGCACGGCGCCCAATTACCCGCTCATCGCCGACCATGACTTCAAGGTGGCCAAGCTGTACGGGATGCTGCCGGCCGACGTCTCGGGCGACGCCAAGTCGCGCACGCCCGCGGATAACCAGACGGTGCGGAACGTGTTCGTGATCGGCCCGGACAAGAAGATCAAGCTGGTCCTGGTGTACCCGATGACGACCGGGCGCAACTTCGACGAGGTGCTGCGGGTCGTCGACTCGCTGCAGCTCACCGCCAAGCACAAGGTGGCCACGCCGGTCAACTGGAAGCAGGGCGAGGACGTCATCATCGCCGGCTCGGTCTCCAACGACCAGGCCAAGGAGCTCTTCGGGGAGTGGGAGGAGCCCAAGCCGTACATCCGGATCGTGCCCCAGCCCAGCTGAGCCTGGCGGCCGGCGGGCTGCACCGCCATCGCCGCGTCGCGGGCGGTCGTGGCCCTCGAGTGTAATTCCCGCCATTAGGGTCCTTTTAAGGAGGGACGACCACTCGCCTTCGAGCGCACGGAACGTGGCCGCGTCGCTCCTTCCTGCAGGCTCGCGTCAGCTGATCTGTTCGGCCAGGGCGACGATGATGCCCGCGGGGCCGCGGAGGTAGCAGAGCCGGAAGATGCTCTCGAACTGCGCCACCTCGCCGAGGAGTTCCGCGCCGTGGGCGCGCAGGCGGGCGACGGTGTTGTCGATGTCGTCGACGGCGAACATGACGCGATGCAGGCCCAGCGTGTTGGGCGGCGGGTTCTCCGGCTCGGCGCCAACCGCCGCGGGAGAGTGGTACTTGGTCAGCTCCAGCTTGCTGTGGCCGTCCGGGGTCCGCATCATCGCGATGTCGCTCCGGACGCCGTCGAGTCCGACGGTGCGGTCCGCCCAAAGGCCTTCGACCTGCCCCCGGCCTTCCAATTCCATCCCGAGCTCGACGAAGAACGCGACAGCCGCGTCCAGGTCGTCGACGACGATGGCGACGTTGTCCATCCGCTGAATCATGTGAGCCTCCGAGAACTGGGCGCGGGCTACGCGCGGGTGTAAGTGAGCAGGAGGGCGCCAGTCGTGGTCACCTGGTTGCTGCTGAGGCGCAGCCGCCTGGGCGAGCCGTCTGCGGGGAGAGGCGCTTGCCGCCGCCGAGTACGAGCGGGTCGATCATGAGGCGCATCTCGTCGATCAGGTCGTGGCCGATCAGGGTCTGGACGAGCCCGGGGCTGCCGATTACGTGGAGGTCATTGCCCTCCTCCACCTTCAGTGCACGCACGGCGGCGCCGATGTCACCTCGCAGCAGCCTGGCATTCTGCCAGGCGAGCGGCTCGCGGAGGATCGTCGAGGCAATATACTTCGGCAACGCGTTCAGGGGCTCGGCGAGCACCTGCTGCTCGGCCGGCGCGTTCGGCCAGTGGGCAGCCAGGCCTCGGCACGGATGGGCGCGGCGGGCAGTGCCGAGGTGGCTAACTCGGCGGTCGCCTTCCAGGGCGTGGCTTCGATCGGCGTATACACGGCGGTTCTCCTTCCACATGGATTCCCTTAGGGAACTGACAAGATCACGCTAACACGATGCGTTCCTTTAGGGAACCCTTTTGGGTAGGATTCGTTTCATGCAGCGGACTGCCTTCGGCGCGATGGCGTGCTCGATCGCGCGCACCATGGATGTGGTCGGCGAGCCCTGGTCGCCGCTGATCCTCCGGAACATCTACATGGGCGTGAGCCGGTTCGACCAGCTGCAGCAGAGCCTGGGCATGTCCCGCAAGGTGCTCGCGGAGCGGCTGCGCTGGCTTACCGAGACCGGCGTGCTGGAGCGGCGGGAGTACTCGTCCCGGCCGCCGCGGCATGAGTACATGCTCACCGCCAAGGGGCTGGAGCTGTTCGAGGTACTCATGGTGATGGTGGCCTGGGGAGACAAGTGGCTGGCCGGCCAGGCCGCCCGCCGGCGCTGTACCGGCATCACACCTGCGGCCAGATCAGCCACGTCGAGCTGCGCTGCTCCGAATGCGGCCGGCCGATGCGGGCCACCGACATCGACGTGCTGCCCGGCCCCGGCTCGGCCCTGCCCGGTCCTGACCCGGCGGCCAGTGCCCGGCCCGGCCCCCTTCGCCGACCTCGGTGACATGGCCACGGTCGTGCTGGCCGATCCCGCCGACCCCTCCTCGCTGCAGCGGCCGGGGACGGCCACCCGGATCGTTCACCTGGCCGCCTGGCCGCGGTCGTGACCGAGAGTCCATAGTCGTGATGCTT
>CAVTZG010000029.1:0-18934 GCA_963739135.1 uncultured Actinomycetes bacterium | reverse complement strand
CCGCACGGCCCCAACCTGCCCTACAACGTCCCGGGGCAACCCCGAGCCAGAGCCAGGCCTCAGGAAAGAACAGCCCAACGGAGGGAGAGCTGTGGCGTACGCGGAGAAACGCGGCAAGGGACCTCGACCGTGGCGCGTCAAGCCGTCCCGGTCGGCGAAGCCAGCGAGTCCGGCTTCGAGACGAAGCAAGCAGCTCTCGTCCGGGGACGGGACCAGGAGACGAAGGTCCGCGCGGGCACATGGAACGACCCTGCGGCGGGTGAGATCACGGTCAGCGAGTGGATCGAACGCTGGAAGGCCACGCAGGATGTCGGTCTCAGCACCACGGAGAACCGCGAGTACCTGATCGGCAGGTTCATCCGGCCGTACTGGAGTGTACGGCAGCTCAACTCGCTCACCGGCGAGCAGATCACCGTCTGGGAGAACGGCCTGCCCGCGGCAGCCGGGGTGTCGCGCCGCACGGCCAGGGATGCGCGCAGCCTGCTGCATACCATCCTCGGCGACGCCGCGTCAGCCAGGCCGCCACTGATTCCCTTCAACCCGGCGGTCCGGCCGCGTAACCGCGGTCGCAGGACGGGCCGCAGGCTCGACCGCAGCCCGCAGCGCGCGTGGGCGACGCCGCTGGAGGTACTGCTCGCGGCCGAACGGGCGGCGCTGCTGAGTGGCCGGGACGACGAGTTCACCATGCTCGTCGCGATCGGCTACACCGGGACGCGATGGGGGGAGACGATCGGCCTCGAGCGGGACTTCGTCCTACCTACGCTGATCAACGTCGAGTGGCAGCTCCGCGAGATCACGGGCCGTTTCTTCCGGCTCCCGCCGAAGGACGACTCGTACCGCAGCACGAACTGGGAGCCGCTCGTGCCGGTCGACCTTCCTATCTTCCTGGCCGGGCTGCTGACAGGACAGGCAGCAAAGCACACCCAGCAGCGATGCGCCTGTGCCCGCGAGCACGGCGGCACCGGCCGGTACATGTTCTACAGCCCGGAGGGCAGCCACTACCGGCGCAGCAACTTCGCGCGGCGAGTGTTCCGCCCTGCCTGGGACGGGCGGTACGAGCCGGCGAACGGCAGGCCAGGCAACCTGGTCGTGGTGGACGCCACAGCGTGGCCGGGCAAGCCGGCAGCGGCCTGGGCGCCGACGCTACCCGGGAAGCCATTCGCTCCCCCGTCCGGCCGCGGCATACCGCATCTGGTGAGCAAGGACGGCACGGGACACTGCTCATCCTGCGGACGCGCGGTCAGGCTGCGCCTGGACGGGAAGACCGTCACCCACAAGACGAAGGGCGAGCACTGCCCGGGGAGCGGACAGCAGCCAGACGACGATGCTCCCCTGGCCTGCTGGCTACCCGTCAAGGACGGGCTGACGCCCCACGGGCTACGGCACAGCCACAAGACCTGGATGGCCGAGGACGGCATCCCCGAGATCCTGGCTGAGCAGCGGCTAGGCCACGACGTTCCCGGGATGCGCGGCCTGTACACCCACGTCTCGCCCCGGATGCGGGACGATCTGATCGCCGCCCTCCAGGCCCGCTGGGAAAAATCGCTGCGGGAGCGAGCCAGCATCGACCCGCGCTCCCCCGTCCTCTTGCTTGACAACCTGCTCGCGCCGTTCCGGGCCGGCCAGAAGAAGACGATCTCCCAAATTCCTCCCAGAACGGCAACAGCTCCCATCCTCAGCGTAGGATGAGAGCTGTCAGCGAAGCGTCTGAACTGGCCTTACATCGGTGGGCGATACTGGGATCGAACCAGTGACCTCCTCGGTGTGAACGAGGCGCTCTCCCGCTGAGCCAATCGCCCGCCGCTGGTTCTGGGCGGCCCGCCGGGGTCGCGCCCCGCGGGAGCCTGGCTCCAGCGCACCCATAGGGTACCAGCAGTTGGACTGCTAGGCATGCTGTAGCTAGCCAACGTATGTGATAGCTAGTGCACCGGTGCTTGCCGTCAGATGGCCAGCTGATAGAAAATAATTTCTGTCGCAACATGTGTTGGCTGTTGATTGTCATAGGCCAGTGCTAACATCAGCTCCATGCAGGTTTGCTACTGCCGGGCAGCACCTCCAGAACCCCGGGCGCAACCACGGGATCCTCAGACGTCACGCTCAGGCACCCAGGTCCCTCACGCCACCGTCCCCCCAGGCCATAGGCAGGCCTCCGGCCGGTGGTAACGCTACGTAAAGACAAAGGGCTGCAATCGTACGCATCGGAACGCTTTTAATTACAGTCAGTATTGTTATTGAAACGCTTTGTAGATAAGGACATGAGATGAGCGTCACAGGCTATGCAATCGGCACGCGGAAACACTAAACTGCAGCAACGCCAGTGCCCGAACGGAGCCTTATTTATCCAGGTCAGGGCATGGGCGAGGGCTTGTCTCCCGGTAGGGTACGAAAGGCGCAAAACGGGGTGCTGATCACTTGGGCAAACTTCACCCTCCGTATGCGGCTTAGTCACCAACCGACCGCGAGTTATCGACAGAGCCCGGTTGTCCGGGAGCCGGCTAGGTAGGAGTGGGGTAGCAATGAACAGGAGCAGCAGCACCACGATCTCGGCCGAGCTCGGTCTCAGGCTTGTTGTCCCACAGCAAACGATTGTCCCCCTTGTGGCCAGTCTGTACTACAGCGGCAGCGACCCCTACGCGGTGCGCATGGCGTTCCATGTCGGCACCGACGAGCCGGTCGAGTGGATCTTCGCCAGGGACCTGCTCGCGGCCGGGATCGACGCGCGCCAGGGCGACGGAGACGTCAAGGTCTGGCCCTCGGCTCAGTCGTGCGCGGAAAGCGACGGCCTGGAGGTGATCGGTGACGCCAGCACCGAGGGCAAGGTATTGAATATCGAGCTGTCGTCTCCATTCGGCCAGGCGCATTTCGAGGTGCCCGCTCAGGCCATGGCGGCTTTTCTCCAGCGCACCTATCAGATCGTCCCCGCTGGTCAGGAAAGCGGCTATATCGATATCGAGACAGAGCTTAACGACCTACTCCGCCAGGCCTGACAAAAGCCGCAGCGCCGCAAACCGCAAAACCGCAGCCCCCGCTCGGCGCGTCCCCGGTCCGCTCCCCCGTGGTGGACCGGGGTTACTCGTCTAGCGCTCGCCCAGCACGATCCACTAGCGGCTTACTGGAACGCGGGGAAGGCGGCGGCGGCTACCCGGCAGATCTCCGGGAGCAGCGTGTCCACGGCCGCGAGCTGCTCGGCCACCTCACGATCGATGTCCATCCGCGGCACCGACGCCCGTACCACGTCGTGCACGGCCCGCAGCGGCTCGCTGGGCCACGCGATATCGGCACGCAGGTCGATTCCCTGGGTGGCGCAGCAGATCTCGACGGCCAGGCAGGCCCGCACGTTGGCCACCACGTCCCGCAGCTTGCGCACCGCGGTCCAGCCCATCGACACGTGGTCTTCCTGCTTGCCCGAGGTCGGGATGGTGTCCACGCTGGCCGGATGGGCCAGCACCTTGTTCTCGCTGACCAGCGAGGCCGCCGTGTACTGGGCCAGCATGAAGCCGGAGTTGGTCCCGGCCGCCGGGGCCAGGAAGGGCGGCAGGCCGCGGGAGAACGCGGGGTCGAGCATCCGGTCGACCCGCCGCTCGCTGATGGAGGCCAGCTCGGCCAGCGCCATGGCCAGCATGTCGGCGGCGAAGGCCAGCGGCTCGCCGTGGAAGTTCCCCGTGGTCATGACCTCGCCGTCGGGCACGATGACCGGGTTGTCCACCACCGCGCCCAGCTCGGTGGTCAGCACCTGGCGGGCGAACCCGAGGACGTCCCGCACCGCGCCGTGTACCTGAGGCGCGCAGCGCAGGCAGTACGCGTCCTGGACCGCATGCCTGCTGTGCCGGTGGCTGGCCAGCAGCGGCGAGCCGGCCAGCAGCCCGCGCAGGTTGGCTGCGCTGGTCAGCTGGCCCGGATGCGGCCGGATGATCTGCACCCGCTCGTCGTAGGGCCGGTCGGTGCCGAGCAGGGCCTCGATCGAAAGCGCGCAGGCCACGTCCGCGGCCTGGACCAGCATGCCGGCGTCATGCACCGAGAACGCGAGCAGCGCCTGCATGGGCTCGGTGCCGTTGACCAGCGACAGGCCCTCCTTGGGAGCGAGGGTCAGCGGCTCGAGCCCGCGCTCGGCCAGGACCTCGGCGGCCGGGCGGCCCTGCGGCGGGTCACCGGGCCCGCGCAGCCGGCCCTCGCCGATCAGCGGCTGGGCCAGGTGGGCGAGCTGGGCCAGGTCACCGGAGGCCCCGACGGAGCCCTTGCCCGGGATCACCGGCAGGAGATCGAGCGACAGCAGCTCGAGCAGCCGGGCGGGCAGGTCGACCCGTACCCCGGAGTAGCCGGCCGCGAGCGTCCGGGCCCGCAGCAGCAGCACGGCCCGCACCGCCTGATCGTCCAGCGGAACGCCGGTCGCGGCCGCGTGCGAGCGGACAATCGCGCCCTGCAGGGTGGTCAGGTCCGCCTCCCCCACCGGCGTGTCGGCCAGCGCGCCGAACCCGGTGTTGACCCCGTATACCGGCGCGTCCCCGCGCAGCGCCCGCTCGACGACCGAGCGGCTGACCTCCATCCGCTGCGCCACGCCATCGCCGAGCCGGGCCCGCGCTTCCCCGCGCGCCACCGCGACGACGTCCTCCACGGTCAGCGCGCTTCCGTCCACCACAAGTTCTCGCATGATCGACAGCTTCCCACGCCCGGGCCGCGTCCATGGTTGGACCCCGTTGCGAGTAACGGCGGTCCTTCCTGCGGAAGGTCTAGGACCGGAAACCGAAGGCGGCCGCCAGGCCCTCGGCGCCCGCCGCGGTGATGCGCACACTGCGGCGGCGCGCGCCGTGCTCGATCCAGCCCAGCCCGAACAGCTGGGCGGTGATGGCGGCGGCCAGCGCGCCGTTCAGGTGCCCGCGGCGCTGGGTCCAGTCGATGCACTCGCCCGCGAAGTGGCGCCGCGACCGCCGTATTTCAGGAAGATTTATCCCGAACGAACCGAGCGTCATCGCTCCGGCCCCGGTTACTTCGAAGCGGGTGGCGCCGCTGTCAGCCTGGCTCGTTCGGGACAAAGATTGTGACTTTGACCTGGCCAGCAGGCCACGGCGGAGCAGGGAGTCCAGCAGCTCCACCCCGGCCCGGCCGGCCAGGTGGTCGTAGCAGGTGCGCGCGTCGGCCAGCGCGGCGGCCTCGCGGGACTGCCGCAGGGTGCGGACCGGCAGGGCCGGGCTGATCAGGCCGAGCGCCTCGAGCGCGGCGGCGACCTCGTGGCCGGCCAGCCGGTAGTAACGGTGCCGGCCCTGCCTGGCCACCACGATCATCCGCCCGTCGGTGAGCTTGGCCAGGTGGAAGCTGGCCGTGGCGGCGCTGACGCCGGCCAGCCGGGCCAGTTCCCCCGCGGCCAGCGGCCGGTCGGGCAGCAGCGCGCGCAGGATCGCGGCCCGGGTCGGGTCGGCGATCAGGCCCGCCGCCTGGGCGATGTCGGTCTCGTACGGGGTGGTTCCGGTATCGCTGCCAGCGGTGTCGTACGGGACAGGCTGCGCCGGTACGGTCATATTCCGACCGTAGCTCAGCCGTGTTTCGACCCGGATCGAAGCGTGCCGGCGGCCAGATGTTGGCGCGTCCGAGTTTGCGCGAGCGGCAGGATCGGCTACAGTTCTGAACGCACCCAGGTGCGCGCGGACGTGGCTCAGTTGGTAGAGCATCACCTTGCCAAGGTGAGGGTCGCGGGTTCGAATCCCGTCGTCCGCTCCGAGGGTCCGAATGCCCTTGCGGCATGCCCCTTGTGGCGGAGTGGCCGAGTGGCTTAGGCAAGGGCCTGCAAAGCCCTGTACACGGGTTCGATTCCCGTCTCCGCCTCTTTCTGCTGCCCTGTTTTTGCGGCTCTGCGCTAGCTAGCCCCTTTGCCGGGCTAGCCGAGGCCGGGAGCGCGGCCCGCACCCGGCTGGACCAGCCCGGTCTCATAAGCCAGCACCACCACCTGGACCCGGTTGCGCAGGCCGAGCTTGGCCAGGATCCGGCCGACATGAGACTTCACGGTCGCCTCGGACACGAACAAGCTGGTGGCGATCTCGGCGTTCGACAGTCCCTGGGCCACCGCGATCAGGACCTCGCGCTCCCGCTCGGTCAGGGCCGACAGCTGCGGGTAGCGCTGCGCCCGCTGCGCGGCGGTCAAGGGCAAAACCTGGGAGTACTCCTCCAGCAGGCGGCGGGTCACCCGGGGCGAGATGACCGCGTCCCCGGCGGCGACGGTGCGGATGGCCGCGACCAGCTCGGCCGGGCGCACGTCCTTGAGCAGGAAGCCGCTGGCTCCGGCGCGCAGCGCGCCGAAGGCGTATTCGTCCAGGTCGAAGGTGGTCAGCACGAGAATCCGCACGCTGGCGTCGGCCGCGGTGATGCGCCGGGTGGCCTCGATACCGTCGGTGCCCGGCATCCGGATGTCCATCAGCACCACGTCGGGTCCGTGGCGGCGGGCCAGGTCCACCGCCTCGTCGCCGTGGCCCGCCTCGGCCACCACGGTCAGGTCGTCCTCGGCCTCCAGGATCATCCGGAAGCCGCGCCGCAGCAGCGGCTGGTCGTCGGCCAGCAGCACGGAGATGCTCACGGCGACGCCGTCCGCAGGGTCGCCTCGACCAGCCAGCCGCCGCCGGGCGCCGGTCCGGCGTGCAGCGCGCCGCGGTGCAGGGCGGCCCGTTCGCGCATGCCCACGATGCCGTGCCCCTGGTCCGCCGGCGAGGCGGCGGAGCGCGGGAGGGCGGGGCTGGCCGCGGTGCCGTCGTCGGCCACGGTGATCCGCAGCTGCGGCTCGCCGTAGCTGATCGTGACCCAGGCGTGCCGGGCCGCGGCGTGCCTGATCGTGTTGGTCAGCGCTTCCTGGACGATGCGGTAGGCCGTCAGTTCGGCGGCGGCGCCGAGCGGGAACGGGGTGCCCACGATGGTGAGGCTGACGTCCAGGCCGGTGGCCTGGATCCGTTCCACCAGCGCGCCGAGCTGGGCGACGTCCGGCTGCGGGGGCAGCGGGCCCGGGCCGGACGGCTCGTCGGTCCGCAGTACCCCGAGCATGGCCCGCATGTCCGACAGGGCGTGCCTGCCGACCTCGGAGACCTCGGTCATCGCCTCGGCGCTCTTGCTCGGGTCGGCCCGGCTCACCACGGCCGCGGCGTCGGCCAGGGTGATCACCACCGACAGGCTGTGGGACACGATGTCGTGCAGTTCGCGGGCGATCCGGGTCCGCTCGGCCGCCGCCGATATCGTGGCCTGCTGGTCACGCTCGATCTCCAGCCGCCGGGCCCGTTCGTCCATCCAAGCCAGGTACCTGCTGCCCGAGGCGGCCGTCAGGCCGGCGAACAGCGCGGCCACCACCATGGCGGTCAGGAACAGCAGCGAGCGGGGCAGCGTTCCGGCCGGTTCCCACTTGACCGCCGCCATGACGGCGCCCGCCTCGAGCGCCACCGCGGCCAGCGCGGTCCTGGTCCGGGACTCGTGAGCCGCCACCGTGTACAGCGCGACCAGCAGGGCCGCGTCGCCGAGCAGCGGGAAGCCCAGCAGCCACTGGCCGAACGCGATGGCGCAGGCGGCCAGGAACACCGGCGCGGGCCAGACCCGGCGGGCGGCGATCACGGCGATCAGGGCGGCCTGCACCAGCCCGGCCCGCAGGCTGGCGAAGGGCGACCCCGCCAGCCACACGGTACACACGGCCAGGAGCACGGCCGCGGCCAGCGTGTCCAGGGCCAGCGGGTGGGCGCGGGCCACGCGGCGGCCGCGGACGAACAGGCTGCGGGTGATCTCGTCGGGCGGCTGGAGCGTGGTCCGCGGCGGCCCAGCCGCGCCGGTGCCAGCCGCGCCGGGGCCGGTCAGCGGCGGCGGCGAGGCGGCGGGAAACTCGGTCATGGTGCCCATACGCGTCCTTCGTGGTCACTTACCGGCAGCGTACCGCCTCACCGGCCCGGGCCCGCCGGGCCGAGCGGGGCATCGCCGCTGGTCGGGACGATGGCGGTGATTTTTATCCGACCTGAGGATGAGACCGCGGGGCATGATTTTCGTCCTGCGGGAGGTACCCCCGGCCGGCACCCCGGGCCTACCGTGGGCTATTGCCGCCGCATGGGGAGGGATTTTGCCTGTTCAACTGCCGCCTGTTCTGGACCGGGCGTTGAGGCTGGTCCGGGTGGACTTCGCTCCGGCGCACCGGCAGCCGCCGGCCAGCCTGGTGCTGGCGGCCACGGTCGTGTCTATCGGGGGCTCCCTGGGAGCTGACGCGCTCCTGGTCGCCATCGGCGAGCGGGTCTTCCCGTCGACCAGGGGCTACGGGCACTTCCAGTTCTCCGACTACGCCAAGCTGACCGTCATCGGCGTGATCATCGCCTGCGTGGCCTGGCCCATCGTCACCCGGATCAGTTCGGCTCCGCGGTGGCTGTTCTTCCGGCTGGCCATCCTGGTCACCCTGGTGCTGTGGCTGCCCGACCTGTTTATCCTGTACCGGGGCGCGCCCGGCCGCGCGGTCGCCGTGCTGATGGTCATGCACGTGGCGATCGCGCTGGTCACCTACAACTGCCTGGTGCACATCGCCCGGGTCCGGTCGGCGGCGCACTCGCACGCGGCGCGTTCCGTCCAGACGGTCTCCGGCCCCGACAAGTTCGCCGGACGCGGGATGTGAGGTCCGTGTCTACCCGCCTTCCCGGCCCGCCGGCCAGCCGCCAGCCAGCCGGTCGCCAGCCGGGTTTCTTCGCCGAGCCCCTCGCGGCCAAGGTGCCCGAGATCACCTTCCTGTTCTGGGTGATCAAGATCCTCACCACGGCGGGCGGCGAGGCCACGTCTGATTACCTGGCCCTGGACCTGGGCAGCCGGCGCATCGCGGGCTGTATAGAGGCCGGGATCTTCGTGGTCGCGCTGGTCTGGCAGTTCCGGACCCGGCGGTACACCGCCGCCGCGTACTGGCTGCTGGCTTACGCCATCGCCATCTTCGGCACCGGCGTGTCGGATGCGCTGCATCTGTTCGTCGGCATCCCGTACGCGGGCACCACGGTGTTGTGGGCCGTGGTGCTGGCGGCCATCTTCTGGCTCTGGTACCGCAGCGAGGGCACGCTGTCGATCCACAGCATCTACACCCAGCGGCGGGAGATCTACTACTGGGCGGTGGTGTTCGCCACGTTCGCGCTCGGCACCGCCCTGGGCGACTTCACGGCCACCGCGCTGCACCTGGGCTATCTGGCCTCCGGGATCATGTTCACCCTGATCATCCTGATTCCCGCGCTGGCCTGGTCGCGCTTCGGGCTCAACCCGGTCGTGGCGTTCTGGTTCGCCTACGTGGTCACCCGTCCGCTGGGCGCCTCGTTCGCGGACTACTTCAGCAAACCGCACTCGCTCAGCGGCACCAACTACGGCGACGCCACCGTGGCCCTGATCACCACGATCATCGTGGCGATCCTGGTCGGCTACCTGTCCGTGACCCGCCACGATATCCAGCGCCCGGAGGAGGCAGAACCTGGTCGTCTTGCGACGATTAGTGATGATGTGGTGGGTAGATAGGACTGCATGGTCAGGATTAGGCGCTGGGTCACTGGTCAGCGCAAGAAAGTCGTGTGGTCTGAACCGCAATTGCCGCCCTACGTCAAGATCAATCCTGATGCCGCTCCCCCTGGTCCTTCGGAAGGGCTGCAGCCCGGCGACTTGTCGATGGGCGCGGCCGCGGAGGAGTTCCTCAAGATGGAGGACGAGGAGCAGGAGCCCCTCTGAGGCTGCGTGCGGGGGGTAAGGGGAGCTGGGCCCGGATGGCGTCGAGGGCGGAGCGGATGTTCTCGACCGAGTTCGCGTAGGAGAAGCGCAGGTAGCCCTCGCCATAGCGGCCGAAGGCGGTGCCGCCGAGGGCGGCCACCCCGGCGTCCTGCAGCAGCTGGGACTGCAGTTCCGCGGAGGTCAGGCCGGTCTGGGTGATGTTCGGGAACACGTAGAAGGCCCCCTGAGGCTCCAGGCAGCTGATGCCGGGAATGTGGTTCAGCCCGGCGACGATGATGTCCCGGCGGCGGCGGAACTCCTCGACCATCTCATCGACCGGCTCCCAGGGGCCCTGCAGGGCCGCGATCGCGGCGTACTGGCTGAACGCCGACGTGCATGACACCGAGTTGATGGCCAGCCGGGTGATCGGCTCGACCAGGGCGGGCGGGAAGACGCCGAAGCCGAGCCGCCAGCCGGTCATGGCGAACGTCTTGGACCAGCCGTCGAGCAGGATCGTTCGGTCGGCCATGCCGTCGACGTCCAGGACGCTGGCATGGGGGGGCGCGGGAGCCCCTGGGCTGTGCCCCTGCGGGGGGGTCTGGGGGGTCGTCCCCCCTGGCTAGCACTGCGCGGGCCGTAGCGGATGGCCCAGTACACCTCGTCGGTGAGCACGATCAGGTCGTGCCGCTGTGCGATCTCAGCGATCGCCTCGCAGTCCTCGCGGGTCAGCGCGCTGCCGCACGGGTTGTGCGGGGAGTTGATGATAAGCAGCCGGGACCGGCCGGTGATCAGGCGCTCGAGTTCGCCGGTGTCGATGCGGAAGCTGTTGGCCTCGCGCAGCGGGATCGGCACCGGGACCGCGCCCGCGAACGAGGTGATCGATTCGTACATCGGGAAGCTGGGATCCGGGTAGAGGACCTCGTCCCCCTCGCCGGCCAGGGCCAGGATGGTGTAGAACATGATCGGCTTGGCGCCCGGGGTCACCACCACGCGGTCCGGGGTCACCCGCATGCGGCCGGTGCGCTCGAGGAAGGCGGCCACGGCCTCGCGCAGCGGCGGGATGCCGGGCGCGGGCACGTAGTGGGTATAGCCGGCCCGCAGGGCCTCGACCGCGGCCTCGACGATGTGGCTGGCGGTCGGGAAATCGGGCTCGCCGATCTCCAGGTGCACGATCTTGTGGCCCTCGGCTTCCATGGCCTTGGCCCGGGCGAGGACTTCGAAGGCCGACTCGGTGCCGAGCCGGGCCATGCGGTCTGCCAGCCGGAAATCTGTCATGGCCCCGATGATAAGTCTGCGGTGTTTTGGTGGTAAGAGTCACTCTGGAGGCCGGTGCTGCACAAGGAGGTGCGGAATGGGCGGTGCGCTCGTGGCGCGGTCGGGCAGCGGAACGGACGCAGGGCAGCTGTACGCCGCCGCCGAGGCCGATTTCGCCCGGTACGAGGCGGTCAAGGACCTGATCGACGAGTGCATCGACCTGTCGCTCAACTAC
The DNA here is from genome assembly GCA_963739135.1 of uncultured Actinomycetes bacterium. GTDB lineage: Bacteria > Actinomycetota > Actinomycetes > Streptosporangiales > Streptosporangiaceae > Palsa-504. The sequence goes on along the minus strand of CAVTZG010000029.1, from coordinate 7,776 downwards.
CGGCAGAGCGGGCATCCCGGCGGCTCGCGGTCCAAGGTGCACATGATGGTGGCGCTGCTGCTGTCCGGCGCCATGCGCTGGGACCTGCTGCGGCCGTGGCGCCGGTTCGGTGACCGCTTCGTGCTGTCGGCGGGCCACACGGTGCCGCTCGTCTACGCCACGCTCGCGGTGCTCAACGAGGCGGTCAGGGCCAGGTACGAGAGCTCGGGCGACCCCTCGTTCGCGTTCCCCGACGATGGCCGCTGGGCGCTGACCTGGGAGTGGCTGCTGCGCCTGCGCCTGCACGGCGGCCTGCCCGGGCACGCCGAGATGGAAGGCCGGACGCTGTTCCTGAAGTTCAACACCGGCCCGTCCGGGCACGGTATGCCTCCCGCCGCGGGCGAGGCGCTGGCCCTGAAGCTGGCCGGGGCGGGCCAGGTGAAGGTCTTCGTATTCGAGGGCGAGGGCGGGCTCACGCCCGGTTCGGCGCACGAGGTCAAGAACACCGCCTGGGGCCTGGGCCTGGACAACCTGATCTTCATGGTGGACTGGAACGACTTCGGCATCGACCCGCGGCCGGCCTCCAGCGTGGTGGCGGGGACCCCGGTGGACTGGTTCGCGCCGTACGGCTGGCGGGTCACCGGCACCGAGCACGGCATGGAGTGGGGGCCGGTCACCCACATGGTGCTCGAGGCGTCGTGCGGTACGGGCGACGCGCCCATGATGGCCTGGTTCGTCACCCAGAAGGGCCGGGGCTACGGCAAGGTCGACGCGGCCAGTCACGGGACGGCCTGGCCGATGAACGCCGAGCAGTTCTGGGCGGTACGCAAGCAGTTCATGGCCCGCCATGGCGTGGCCTACGACGGCGTTGACTCCCCCGCCCCGGCCGACCCGGCGGCGGTGCAGGCCCAGGCCCGCACGAACCTGGGCATCGCGATGAGCGTGCTGCGCCGCGACGAGGACCTGGTGAGCTGGCTATCTGACCGGCTGCTGGCCATCGCGGAGACGGTCCCCTCCGATCTCGACGGCTTCCGGCTGGGACGGGCTGAGGTCTTCTCCGATCGACGTATTTTCGACGTGGCCAGCTACCCGGACAGCATGTGGAAGAAGCCGGGCGAGAAGGCGCCGAACCGGGCCGGGCTGGCCTCGTGGGCCGCTTACGTGAACACGCTGGCGCTGCGCGAATACGGCCGCCCCCTGTTCATCGCGGCCTCGGCCGACCTGGCCGAATCGACCAACATCGCCGGGTTCGGCCAGGATTACGGCGGCCTGCCGGGCACCGGCTGGTACGAGCGGTCGTCGAACCCGTTCGGGGCGCTGCTGCCGACCGAGATCACCGAGTTCACCAACGCCGGGATGATGGCCGGCCTGGCCACGGTCAACCTGGCCACGGACCCGTTCGCCGAGTTCGACGGGTTCTGGGGGGCATGCTCGACCTACGGCTCGTTCTCCTATCTGAAGTACGGGCCGATGCGGCTGTTCAGCCAGCTGGCCCAGGACAGCGAGCTGAAGGTCGGCAAGCTGCTGTGGATCGCGGGCCACTCGGGCCCGGAGACGGCCGAGGACTCCCGCACGCACTTCGGCATCTTCGCCATCGGGGTCACCCAGCTGTTCCCCGAGGGGCACGTGATCGACCTGCACCCGTGGGAGTACAACGAGGTGCCGGTCATGCTGGCCGCGGCGTTCGGGCTCGACGTGCCGATCGTGGCGCTGCACCTGACCCGGCCGCCGGTGGAGATACCCGACCGGGAGGCGCTCGGCATCCCGTCCCACCTGGCCGCGGCGCGCGGCGCCTACGTGCTCCGCGACTACCGGCCAGGGTTGCCCCGTGGTGGCACCGTGTTCGTGCGGGGCACCATGCCGGTGCGGAACCTGGTCAGCGTGCTGCCGTCGCTGGATGCCAAGGGCATCAACGTGAAGATCGTGGCGGCGCTGAGCCCGCAGCTGTTCGCGCGCCAGCCCGCCGCCTACCGGGACTCGGTGGCCGGGCCCGCGGACCGGCTGGACGCCATGGTCATCACCAACGGCGCGTTCAAGCTGATGCGCGAGTGGGCCGACGGGCCGCTGGCCAGGGAGTACTCGCTGTCGTCGGACTGGGATGACCGGTGGCGCACCGGCGGCTCGGTGGCCGAGGTCATCGAGGAGGCCCATCTCGACGAGGGGCACATCCTGGCCGCGCTGGAGCGCTTCGCGGCCGAGCGGGACGACCGGCGGTGCCGCCTGCGGGAGCTGCTGGCCTGACGGCACGATAGGGCCCCCTGAGTTTCCCCCGCAGCCCCCGGCGGATCACCCCCCGGCCCGGAGCATCGTGGAGCCGGAAGGCGGGAGGAAAATCATGACCAGGTGGGACGTAAACGATGTGCGGTGCTCGGCGCTGTTCGCCTCCGGGCTGCAGCGGTCGGAGGTGCCGGACAGCGAGGCCATGACCGAGGCGGTCCGCCGGACCATGCGCCGGCTCGGCGTCCGCGGCTGCGCCGGGGCGATGGCCCAGGAGTTCGGCGACCACCCCGAGTCGGCGCGGGACCGGATGCGGTGGATCAGGCAGCTGGTTGACCAGGCGCCGGCCCGCCCGGCGTTCGCGGGGACGCGCCGCGCGGCCTGACGGCTCAGCGGGTCAGGGCGCTGTCGGCGGCCCGCCCATACAGTTCCGCGGCCCGCCAGCAGTACCAGGCCAGCACCGAACGGTAGGGCCGGTACGGATCGCCGAGCGGCTGCAGTTCCCTGGCCGTGGGTGTCGGCACCTGCCAGGCCAGCCCGTAGCCGCGGCGGACGCCGAGGTCGCCGACCGGCCAGACGTCGAGGCGGCGCAGCTGGAACAGCAGGAACATCTCGGCCGTCCAGCGGCCGATGCCGCGCACCGTGGACAGGCGCGCGATGATCTCCTCATCGCTTTCCCTGGCCAGCCGGGGCGGAGACAGGACCACCGTCCCGTCCAGCACCTTGGCCGCCAGGTCCCGCAGTGACGCGACCTTGGCCTTGGAAAGCCCGACGGCCCGCAGGTCCTCGTCCGACAGGGCGAGCAGCGATTCGGGCTGGACGTCGCCGCCCATCGCGGTGATCAGCCGGCCGTGGATGGCGGCCGCGGCCCGCCCGGCTAGCTGCTGGTAGACGACGGCCCGGACCAGGGTCGCGAAGTGCGACTCGGTTGGGCGGCTGAACCGGGGCGGGCCGGTCTCGGCCAGCAGCCGGGCTATGAAGGGGTCCTGGCCGGCCAGGATCCGGGCCGCCGCCGCGGGCGTCACCTTTTTCCTGGCCTGGACGTCCTGAGCCGTGGTCATTCCCCTAGTCTCGCCCGCCGGGACGTAGCCGCCCGATCCGGGCCTGGTTTAGCGTGGCGGGTATGGACGATGCGTCCCTGCGCGTGTCAGACGCAGACCGTGTCCGGGCCGTCATCATGCTGCGCGAGCACCTGCTGGCGGGCCGGCTGACGCTAGAAGAGTTCTCCGAGCGCGTCGACGCGGTGCTGCAGGGCCGCCCGCTCCGCCGGCTGGGATTAGAGGCCAGAGAGTACGGGCCGCGCCCGCCTCTGCCCGTTTTGCCGCTTTCGTACGGTTGATCGCGGGGTGCTGGCGCGGAGCCCGTGTCATGAAACCGGGGTTCCAGCACCTCCCAGGGACATGAAACCCCGGTTTCATGTCCCCTATTCGTCCCTATTCGTCCCTATTCGGCGCTACGGGGCGGACGTCTCCGCTTCGAACTGCTGGTAGCGCTGCTCGACCGGGCACTGGTCGGCGGGGCAGGCGGACAGGTCGCACAGCCGGCACATCTGGCAGCTGTGGTCGAGGTTCCTGGGCCAGCTGGCCAGCACGGTGCCGAGCAGCCGCTCGAGGTCGTCCTGCTGGTCCCTGGCCAACGCCAGGTTCCTGGCCGCCCGGCCGGACCTGACGGCGGGCTCGTGGTCCAGCGTCGTGGGCCTGGCCACGCTGGTCGTCACGGTGGTCGCGCTGCTGCCGCTGGCCGTCGCGGGTCATGCGAGCGCGCCGACAGCAGGCCGGCCGGCCCCGCGGTGTTCGTGGCCGGGGTCGTCCTGCTCGGCGTGGTGGTGTCCTGGGGTGGGACCTGGCTGTGGAATACCGCTTCGGCCCGGCTGCCGACCACCACCGCTGGGCTGCTGATCAACATCGAGACCGTTTCCGGCTACGTCTACGTCTACCTGGCCCGGCGCCACTGGCCGCCGCTAGGCCAGATCGCCGGCTTCGCGCTCATCCTGGCGGGCGTTATCCTGGCCCTGCGCGCTCGCCAGCCGGGCCTGCCGGAACGCGGTCAGCGCGCCAGCAGGCGCTCCATCCGAGACAGTGTCTCCCTGAAGTTCGGCTCGGACGTGGCCTGGATGGCCTCGGCCGGGGACAGCCAGCGCAGCTGGGCGTTGGCGCTTTCCGGCCGGGCTGCATCCGGGTCCTGGGTGGCGGTGAAGTACCTGATGTCGGCGTGCTCGTGGGCGGGTTCTTTGTTACCGGCGGGAACGTTGACGATCACCACGTGCCGGATCCGGGCGTCCGGCCACGGCACCAGGTCGGTCAGCCCGGTCTCCTCCCCCGCTTCCCGCTGGGCGATGGCCAGCGGGTCGCTTTCTCCCGGGTCGCCGTGCCCGCCGACCTGCAGCCAGGCCTGCTGACGCTGGTGCCAGCGCAGCAGCACCCGGCCGGTGGGCGGGTGCACGATCAGCATGGACGCGGTGACGTGCAGCGGAAGATCGCGCCGCCAGGGATCGCCGGTGGCCTCGGCCAGGGCCCGGATCCGGCGCAGGTCGGCCGTTTCGGCCTCGCCCTGCGGCTGGTAGCGGTCCAGAAGCTCGGCCAGGGACGGCCGGGAGACAGGTTCCACGGGAGGCGATGTTACCCGCCAGCACCCGGGTCACGGCGCGCCTATGTCCAGCATGACCTTGCCCCGGAGGCCGTCGCTGTGCCGGAGCACCTGGTAGGCGTCGGCGTAGGCATCGAGCGGGAACCGGTGGGTGATCAGCGGGGCGGGCGTCATCTGCCCGGAGCTGAGCAGTGCGGTGACCTCAGCGAAGGCGGCCGAGGTGTAGGCGAAGCTGGCGCTGATCAGCAGGTCGTTGTTGACCACGTCATCGACGGGAAAGCGGGCCGTGACGTCGTTCCCGGCCAGCCCGACCAGGACCACCCGGCCCCCGCGGCGGGCCAGGCCGAGCGCGCGTTCCACCGCGGCCACGGTGCCCGCCGCCTCGAGCAGGCGCATTTGATGGCCTACGGAACACTCCCTAACTGGCGAAGAAGCGGTAGGAGCCGATTTCGGTCAGGGCCTCCTGGACGGGCGGCTGGTCGACGCGGTCGGCGATGCCGGCCTGGAACTCACCGAAGGCCTTCATGGTCAGCAGCGGGTTCGGCTCGTTCAAGACCTGGACCAGGTGGATGAACGTCACGCCATCGTCCAGCCGGAACGTGGCGTAGCTGAGGCCCTCGGGGCGGGTGCGGTGCAGTTCGGCGTAGACCGCCTCGACGAGCTTGGCGTTGGCGTCGGCCTGGTCGGGCGTGGTCCGGTAGCGGATGATGCGCTGGTACATGGCTATCTCCTGATCTCCAGTAGTGGCGGGCTGATTGATTCCGGTGTTCTGGGCGCCGCGGGCAGGCGCCAGTCCCAGCGCTGCACGGGGGTCAGGCGGTTATCGTTCGGACTCATGTTTCCTCCTTCACTGCTACTGACACCGGGGTCGGCGGCGACTGAGCGATGACTTTCCGGTGTGGCCGGTGTCCGTACCGGTGAGGACCGTGGCTCGCAAGGATCGGGGGGTAGCTGGTGAGTGCTGACGCGGCGTCGAGGCTGGCGCGGGCGCGGGGCGGAGACGACCGGGCGTTCGGTGAACTTGCCGATCCGTACCTGGGCGAGCTGCGGGTGCACTGCTACCGGATGCTTGGGTCGGTGCAGGACGCCGAGGACGTGCTGCAGGAGACGCTGCTGGCCGCCTGGAAGGGACTCGACCAGTACGAGGGGCGCGCGTCGCTGCGCACCTGGCTGCACCGGATCGCGACGAACCAGTGCCTGAACATGCTGCGGGCCAGCAGCCGGCGTCCACGTGTTGAGCCGCCGCCCGGGCCGGCCTGGGCGCCCGAGCCGACGCGGCGCGGTGAGGTGCTGTGGCTGGAGCCGTATCCGGATGTCCTGCTGGACGGGCTGCCCGATGCCGCCGCGGGGCCCGAGGCGCGCTATGAGGCGAAGGAGTCAATCGCGCTGGCCTTCGTGACGGCCGCCCAGCATCTGCCGCCGCGGCAGCGAGCGGTCCTGATGCTCAGGGACGTGCTCGGGTTCCGGGCCGGTGAGGTGGCCGGGATGCTCGAGACCAGCGAGGCCTCGGTGAACAGCGCGCTGCAGCGGGCCCGGGCGACCATGGCCGGGCGGCTGCCGGGACCGGACCGGGAGCGGGCGCCGCTGCCGCGGTCGGCTCGCGAGCGGGACCTGGCGGGACGATTCGCGACCGCGTTCGCTGAGGGGGACGTGGACGGCATCGTCGCAATGCTGACGGAGGATGCGTGGCTCACGATGCCGCCGGCAACGCTGGAGTACCAGGGCGCGGCGGCCATCGGGGAGTTCTTTCTGGCGAGCGTGGCGGGGCGCGGGGGGCTGGGGTACCGGCTGGTTCCGGTCAGGGCCAACGGGCAGGCGGCGTTCGGGTGCTATACGCGGGACGGGGCGGGGTACCGTGCGCACGGGACGATCGTGCTGACGCTCGAGGGCGACAGGATCGCGGCGATGACGCGGTTCGTGGACAGCGGTGTGATGCGATGGTTCGGGCTGCCGTTGGAAGTGGGGGCTGCGGAGCTGGAGGGCCTGGGCTAGCTGGGGTCACGGAGTGACGTAGCCGCGTGGGCGCGTGCGGACCGTCGTGGTGAGGTCGCGCAGCGGGCCCGCTGCTCTGGTAGCATCTCGGCGAGGTACTCGGGCCGTTAGCTCAGCGGGAGAGCGCTTCCCTGACACGGAAGAGGTCACTGGTTCAAATCCAGTACGGCCCACCAGCAAGAATGCCTTACTGCGCCCGCCCCTTCTCGTGCCCGTGCGTCACCGATGCGTCGCGGCGCCTCGCCCATGACTTGACGACCTTGTCGTGGGCGTCGGGGGCGAGGTGGGCGTACCGCTCGGTTGTTCGATAGCTCTCATGACCGAGCAGCGCCTGGACGTCGTACAGCGGCACCCCGTCGATGACCTGTGGGGTGCCAGAACTGTGCCGGTAGCCGTGACCTGGTCTTTAGGCGGTCCGCTCGTATTCGTTGAGGAGGCCGCCGAGCACGGGTCGGCGCTTGACTCGTTCCTGGGAGAGGTCGGCGACGGGGTGGTCGGGCTGGGGTGGCTGGAGCTGGAGTGCGCGGTGCGGTCTTCGCCCGTTGTAGTGCCGGGCATATTCGGCCATCACGATGCGCAGGTGTCGCTGGCTGAAGATCAGCATCCGGTCGGTGATCTCAGTCCGGGCGGTGAGCACGAACCGCTCCGCATAGGCGTTCGCGCGAGGACTCCGCGGCGGGATCTTGACCGCTTCGATACCGGCATCGGCTAGGACCGCGTCAACCGACGCGCTGAACTGCCCGGCCCGGTCGCGAATGAGGAACCGGAAGTCCGCAGCGCGTTCACCGAGATCGATCAGGAGGTTGCGGATCTGCTGGGTGGTCCACGGCCCGTCCGGGCTGGCGGTCACGCCGAGGATGTGCACGTAGCGGGAGCCGATCTCCATCACGAACAAGCAGTACAGGCGCTGGAGGGTGACCGCGCAGTCCACGTGGAAGAAGTCGGTGGCGAGTATCGTCGCGGCTTGCGCGTGCAGGAACTGCCGCCACGTCGCTTCGGTCT
>CAVTZG010000028.1:0-12013 GCA_963739135.1 uncultured Actinomycetes bacterium | reverse complement strand
CCTCGGCCTTGGCCACGACGGCGGCCACGTAATCGGGCATAGTCATGCCCTTATTCTCCCCTGAACCGAGGTGGCCTCCCATGAACCGGGACCAGGGTCTCGCCGGCGTGACCAGGGCTGGCGAGACTGATTGAGCGGTCGCTGGCCCGGCAACCGGGGCAGACCGCGGCCAGCCGCCGGCGGCGGCGAGGGCCGGGCCAGAGGCCAGGCCCGGAACGCGCGCGGCGGACCCGACTTAGCGACCGCGTACTTCCTGCGTTGGCGTATCAGGCGTGATGGGCGCCACTGTGTACGTGCAGGCGAATACGGCGGCCGTCTGGCTGGCCTGGGTTCCCGGTGACGGGGGGAATCATGGAGACTACTGCGGCTTCGGGGGCATCAGGATCGTCGTGGTGGGGAGCGCACGGAACTGGATGATAGGCGCTCACGTGGTCGACTGGCCGTGGCGGCGCCGCCGGGGGGTCAGGTGAGTGCTTCGGCGAGGAAAGCCTGGGTGGCGGCGAAGGAGCGCTCGTCGGCGAGCCGGTGGTAGGCGACGCCGGGGACCGCGCCTGGCACGGCGTGCTGGTGGGTGAAGCCGTGCATGGCTCCTCCGTAGATGATCAGCTGCCAGTCGGCTCCGGCGCGGTCCATTTCCTGGGCAAAGCTGGTGACATCGGCCATCGGCACGTGCGGGTCGAGAGCACCGTGGCAGGCCAGTACCCGGGCCTTGAGGGCACCTGGCTCGGCCGGGCGGGTGGTGAGGAGGCTGCCGTGGATGCTGACGGCGGCGGCCAGCGCGGCGCCGGACCTGGCCAGGGTCAGCGCGGCCAGCCCGCCGAAGCAGAAACCAACCGCGGCGAGGGGTCCCCTGGCAAGCCCGCACCCGGCGAGCTCGGCCAGCCCGGCTCGGGCCCGCCCGGCCAGCAACCCGGGATCGTCGCGCATCGCGGTGAGGGAACCGATCATCCGCTCACGGTTGCCCGCGACCCCGTCACCGAGCATGTCACAGGCGAAGACGACGTAACCTAGGGCCGCGTACCGGCTGGCCTGTCCGCGGGCATGGTCGTCGAGACCTCCGCCGCCGTGGATCAGCAGGATGCCCGGACGCGGCACGCCGTCGGTATCCCAGTACAGCTCGCCGGTCAGCGGAGTGTCCTGGTCGGCGTAGGCCACGGTGCGCTTGGTGAGTGGCACAGTCCCTCCTCATGCTGACAATCACAGCCAGACCAGGCTAATCACCGCCGACCGATCCCGGTTCCCGGTTCCCGGTTCCCGGCCACATGGCTGGTATGCGCGGCCGGCGGTGGTGTTTCCCTACCGGGCCGGCCGCCGTGCCGGCAGCCTTGATCCAGTGAGCCTGGAGACCTCTTGGCGGAGTTGCTCCGGCGTGGGAGTCAGCGGGCCGGGTTTGTTCTGCTGCTGCTCGCAAGCCGTGGAGATAAGCCGGTGTTCCTCCTGGACGTGGCGGGCGGCCCTGGCGCCACGGCATCCCATCGTCGGCGGGTGTAGCTATGTTGGCTATAGCCAACTTCGACACGCTGCCGTGAAATGTTGGGTTGAGGCAACTTTCTATTCTTGGACTTATGATGTTGGCGTGAGCCGACATGAGGATCCGAAGTCGTGGTTCTGGCTGCGCGGCGCGGACGGCGCGGCCAGGGCGCTGGCCGCTGTGCGCCATCAGGCGGGGCTGACCCAGGCGCAGATCGCCAGGCAGCTGAAGATGGACCGGACTACCGTCCTGAACATGGAGGCAGGCAGGAACCCGGCGGTCAACCGCTTCATTGGCCTATTCAACTGGATGGGCTACGACCTGATAGCGGTGCCGCGGGGGGCGCGGGTGATCGTGGACACCCGCACAGACGCGGACGCGGTCCGATGAGCACCGGCAATCCCGCTTCCGGAGCCCTCGACGTTTGGCTGGGCGACCGCGTCGTGGCAGAGCTGACAATGAGCCGTCGGCAGCCCGCTCAGCTGCGTTACCGCGAGGACTACGTGGCGGAGCGAGGCGAGGGTGCGCTCGGGCTGATGGTGCCATTGCCGGTCAGCGGCCGCCGGTACCGGGGCGAGCTTGTCGATTACTGGATAGAGAGCCTGCTCCCGGAAGGCGAAACCAGGACGGTTCTCGAGCAGTACTTCCGGGTCCGGCGTGGCGACGGGTTCGCGCTGCTGGCGGCCATCGGGCGCGACTGCGCCGGCGCGGTCGCGGTCGCGCCAGCGGGAGAGCCGGTGGCCGCAGCCGCCGGCGAGCTCAGGCCACTCACGCCCGATGAAGTGGGCCAGGCGGTCGCGGCGCTGCGCCAGCACCCGCTGGGGGCAGATGAGGACGTTCGGGTCTCGCTCGGCGGGCTGCAGTCGAAACTGCTCCTAGTACAGGCTGACGGCGGGTGGGCACGTCCGGTCGGCGGGATGCCGAGCACGCACATCCTCAAGCCCGACCCACCGGAATTCCCGGGCCTCGTGGCGAGCGAGGCGTTCGCGCTGCGAGCGGCGGCGCTGGCTGGCCTGGACGCCGCCGAGGCACGGCTGGACATCTTTGGCGCCAGGACCGTTCTCGTCGTCACCCGGTTCGACCGTTCCCTGAAGGACGGCAAGCTGGCCCGGCTGCATCAGGAAGACGGCTGCCAGGCTCTGGGCATCGCCCCGTCTGGCCCTGCCAAGTACCAGGCGACCGAGGACGCTGCGTACTACCGCCGCCTTGCGGAGCTGCTGGTCACGCACGCCGGTGACCGGGCGGACCAGCTGCGCAGGCTCGGCGCGACGCTCACCTTCACCGTTGCCATCGGCAACACCGACGCGCATCTGCGCAACCACGCCTTCCTGCACCAGGCGGGCACGCTCGCACTGTCGCCCGTCTACGACGCCGCACCGGCCGCCGAGTTCGCGGGCACCCGCCACCTCGCGTTGTGGATCGGCGGCCAGTCACTGCTCGCCGTGATCACGCGCCGCCACCTGCTGCGCGAGCTGGCCAGCTGGGGCATGGCACCCGATGATGCAGCCGATGTCATCGACTCCACGCTCGGCAGACTCGCCGACGCCTACGACCAGGCAGCACGGCTGACACCCGAAGTGTCACCGGCCATCGTCGCGGCATGCCAGGCACGAACTGAGCGACTGCGCCGTACCCGCGCCTGACCACGCGGCGGGCTGGGAAGACCCCGTGCAGCAGGATGCAACCCCAATCAGATGATCATGAATCCACCGGGACGCTACCGGACGCCGCCGGACGCCGCTGCGGCACAGGCTCGTTTCCAGCGGACCACTTATTAGATCAAAACGGTCTGCGGTGCTTCGACCCGGGTTTACAAGCCTTCGTCCAGCGCTTCCCAGGTGAGTTTGAGCGGGAATGGGCTGATGGTGTCGATGGCGTGGAAGTCGCGGCCACGGATCGCGAGCCCTTCCCTGGTGTACTCGCCGTCCGAGGTAAGCAGGAGCCGTTCCACGGAGATCGCGGGGCCGTCGTTGTCGGTCATCCGGACGATCCAGTAGTGCGGGATGCCGGCGGCGGCGTACTCCGCGCGCTTGTCCCGGATGTCGGTGGTGATGGAGTCGGCCGACACGATCTCCACTGCGATCAGGCAATCGGCGGCGATCGGCTTGCGTCCCCATCGCCCCCGGTCGTCGTCGATGTACCGGTAGACGACCACGTTGGGACGGCGGAAGTGCAGTTTCGGACTGTCGGCCATCAGGACGTCCATGTCGCCGAGCACTCGGTGGCAGCTCTGCTTGGCCCGGTCCCGAAGCCCGGCAGCTTCCCGGATCGCGATGAGGAGGTTCAACTGGATCGCCTGATGGGTTGGCTCGGCAGACTCACACCGGACGATCCAGCCATCGACGACCTCAATCAGCTTGCTGGCGTCTTCCGGGAATGCCAGGTACATGTCAAGGGTCATCTGCGGCGCGTACGCCGCCGCCTTGTGATCGCTGAAGTCGAACGCTGAGGCCACGAACACAAGGCTACGCGTCGGCGTTGCCCGGCCGGAGCTGCCACGCCCCGCCCTTTCCGCTCGCGCCGGCCGGGCGGGATTCCGGGCAACCGGACGTATCACCACCGTGACGTGGTGATGAAGTGAGCAATATCCTCGGCTAAAGACCCTGGCGGCGACGACAGCACCGAGGACGACAAGGACGGGAACGACAGCGGCAGCGGCGGGCGGCCCCGGCCGGACCGTGCCCGGCCTGCGGCCGCGACGGCCGCACCAGCGGCGGGACTGGCGGGCTCGCGATCGGGATGCACCTTACCGCCCGCCGCCGCCCTCACCGAACGCGCCGGGCGCCCCGGCGTTCCTGCACGGCACTGGCCCGGCCGACCCGGATCCCGGAGCAAATACACGAATCGTTACCAGGCCGTGACATGACACTGGTCGATTCCGGGATCGCCTGTGCGTCTCGCGCAGTCGGCGGAGGTCGACCTCGGGCAGCGGCGTGCGAGGTACGGGCTGGTGCTGATCGCGCCGGTGTGTCAGCGGTTCAGAAGAATCCGAGGGTCGGGAGGAGCCGGGCGGCGGCGTCGATGATCTCGCTGGCAGTCTGCAGTGCTTCAGTGGCCTCGCCGGCGGTGGCTTTCTCGGTCGGGTAGTCCGGGTATTCCAGTTCGCTGCGCCGGCGGCGCAGCCCTCCGAAGGCGCGCAAGCTGGCGCCGAACTGGGCGCGGATCGCATCGTCAACGGCCTTGTGGCCGCCGGATGTGGTGGGACGCAGGCCCTGCTGGGCGAGCAGGGCGATGCAGGCCTGCCGGGCGGCGTCGTAAGCGAGGATGATGCTGCTGTCGGGTGCCGCCTGCGCGATCAGGCGTGCCGCCTCCAGGGCTTGCCGTGCCCTGTCCAGCCATGATCCGCCGTCTGCCTGCGCGCTCTGCACGCGTTCTAGGTGTCTTTCCGCGAGTAGCTGCTCGATGGCAGCCTCTCCGGTTCCCCACCGCATCAGCCGTCCTCCTCGCCTGGTGGTTCCCCGGTGACCCAGACCAGGGGCGCCGAGCGGATCTGCTGGATCAGCGGGTCCGCGGCCGCGATCCAGCGGGACCGGGAGCACAGGACGGGGTTGACCGGCAATCTGAGGCGCTGCTCGGCGCGCTCGGCCGCTTCATACAGGTCGCGGCGTGCCACCTCGCCGATGACCAGGACGTCGATATCGTGCGGCGGGCGTCCGGCGATGCCCTCATAGCGTGCTGCCCACGAGCCGTAGATCGCCACGGCGATCGCCTCCAGCGAGCCGAACTCCTCCGCGATGACCAGGTGCGGCCCGAACGCCAGGGTGAGCAGTTCCGTCAGCGGCCGGGTGTAGCGGCCGGCCGGGTCTGCAGACACCAGCCTGGCTCGCCCCACGCGGCGTTCCCGGATCAGCCCGGCGCCGGCGAGCCGGGCGGCCTCGCGTTGCACCGTAGTCAGCGGCAGGCCCAGCGTGGCGGCGAGTTCGCTGAGGCTGTACTCGGTGTCTGGGTGCAGCAGGAGAAGGGTCAACACCTCGGCGAGGTGGCGGGAGCGCAGAATCGGCAGGAGCGCCGGAGCCTCGCTACGCATAGATGAAATATATCATCCGTTTAAGAGAAGCTAGCTGCCAGATCGGACGCCAGGCGAGGACGGCGCAGTGGTACTAGATCAAGCTACCGACCGACCGGCCTCCGATGGCGGATGACGGTTACCCGGTTACCCGGGCTCGGGGCGGGCAGCAGGTCAGCGATGCCGGGCTGGCTGAGCCGGGCGGTCATCACCTGGGTCATGGCCTGGCCAGGCCGAGATCATGACGCTCAGCATCAGCGCGCTGTCCGCGGCATGAGCGGACATTCACCCCAAGCGTGAAGATGCATGAACATACAGCCTGGCTGACTGTTTGCCTGTCCCGCTGTTCGGCGGGAGGGACCGCTGAGCGGCCAAGAGGGGACCGATCTGTCCGGGGCTTGCAGCAAGCTCGCTGGGTGGGTCGGCCGTGCAGGCGGCCAGGTGGTTGTCAGCGCTGGCGTCAGGGGGGACGATGGTGGTGTGCCAGGAACGGGGTTCCTGGCTGGGGGGTTGCTGGGTCGTGGCATTGGAGCTGCGGGTTCTGGGCCCGGTTCAGGCGGTGCGGGCCGGGCGGGATGTTCCGCTGGGAGGGCCGAAGCAGCGCGCGGTGCTTGCGTTGCTGCTGGTGGACGTCGGCCGGGTGGTTCCGGCTGGGCAGCTGATCGAGGCGCTGTGGCAGGGCAGGCCGCCGGCGGGGGCAGCCAAGACGTTGCGGTCGTATGTGTCTCGGTTGCGGACGGCGCTGGCGCCGGAGGTCGCGGTCGTGCCGCGGGGCGGTGGTTATGCCCTGGCCGTCGGCCCGGATCAGGTAGATGCCAGCCGGTTTGAGCGGTTGGTGCAGGCGGGCCAGGGTGCGCTGGGGCTGGGTGAGGCGGCGGTGGCGGCTGCCCGGTTCGCTGAGGCGGTGGCGTTGTGGCAGGGGCGTGCGCTGGCGGGTGTGGCCGATGTGCGGCCGCTGGCCTTGGAGGCGGCCCGGCTGGAGGAGCTGCGGCTGGTGGCGGTGGAGGGCCGGGCCGAGGCCAGTATCGCGCTCGGGCTGCACGGGGAGGTGGTCGGGGAACTTGAGCGGCTGGTCGCCGAGTATCCGGTGCGGGAGCGGTTGTGGCGGCTGCTGGTGCTGGCGTTGTACCGGGCCGAGCGGCAGGCTGATGCGCTGGCGGCTTACCGCCGGGCTCGGGCGATGCTGGCCGAGGAGCTGGGCCTGGAGCCTGGCGAGGAGCTGCGGGAGCTGGCGCAGGCGGTGCTGCGGCAGGAGGTTGCGGCGCCGCGGCGCCCGGAGCGGCACGGCCTGCCGGTGCCGCTGACCAGCTTCGTGGGCCGGGAGGAGGAGGTTGCGGCGCTGCGCGAGCTGGTGGACCGGGTGCGGCTGGTCACGCTGACCGGGCCCGGCGGGGTGGGCAAGACGCGGCTGGCGGCCGAGGCGGCCGAGGCCATGGTGGAGCGGTTCGGGGACGGGATCTGGCTGGCTGACCTGGCCGGGGTCAGCGATCCGGACCTGGTGGCGTCCCGGGTGATGGAGAGCCTGGGCGTGCGGCAGGCCGGTGACCTGCCGGTGCTGGAGGTGCTGCGGTCCCGGCTGCGCGGGGCCGAGCTGCTGCTGGTGCTGGACAACTGCGAGCACCTGCTCAGTGGGTGTGCCCGTCTCGCCGGTGACTTGCTGGGCGGCGCGCCGGGGCTGCGGGTGCTGGCGACCAGCCGCGAGCCGCTGGGAGTTGCCGGGGAGACGGTGTTTACGGCCTGTTCCAGGATGGGCGCGGCTGGCTGGAGCGCGCGACCGCCATAGTGCCATCCGGCGGGCGGCTGCGTGCCGACCTGCTCCGGCTGCTCGCGATGATGCTGCAGGCGGGTGGTGACCTCGAACGGGCCAGCGCCATCTTGGCCGAGGCCATGCGAGCCGCTGAAGCGGCGTCCCTTCCGGCCATGGCGGCCCGGATCGCCGTGCTGCAGACGGACATCGGCGCGCTGACCACGGGGCCGACACCCAAAGCGATCGCCGAATGTGAGGCGGCCGTCCCGACCCTGGAGGCGGCGGGCGACATGGCGGGCCTGGCCGAGGCATGGACCGTTCTCGGCAAGATGCGCCTGTTCAGCGGCAGCGGTCCCCCCGGCGATGAGGAGGCCCTCGAACGCGCCATCGACTACGCGCAGCGCAGCGGGAATGAGGGCGCCGAGCGGGAAGCCATCATCTACTTGCTGCTCATCTTTAACAGGTTGCGCATACCGGTGGATGTGGCGCTCAGCCGCGCGGAGCACACACTTGCCGCACTGCCCAGCGACCCATGGGACGAGGCAGCGGTTCGCATCGCCGTCGCGCCCCTGTACGCCTATGCGGGCCGGTTCGCCGAAGCCCGGGCGGCAATCGCCCGCGGCCGCACGCTGTGGGCCCAATCCGGGGCGACGTTCTACTGGGCGATCTGGGCGCCCGTCGCCGGCTGGGCCGAGATGATCGCCGGAGATGCCGCCGCGGCCGAACGGGAACTGCGCGGCGGCTACGAAGCGCTCCGCGACATGGGCGACCAAGGTTTTCTCGCGAGCACCGCGGCGGTGCTCGCCGACGCGGTCTACGAGCAGGGACGCCTGGCTGAAGCCCAGCAGCTGGCCGATGAGGCACGGGAGGCCGCCGTGACCGGCGATCTGGAGGCGCATGCCCAGTGGCGGGCGATCAGCGCCAAGCTGCTCGCCCGCGGTGGCCGGTTCGCCGCGGCACGGAAGCTGGCAAGCGAGGCCGTGGCGCTCATCCCGGTATCTGCCTGGGACTCACGGCGGGCTGAGATGCTCGTGGCGAAGGCCGAGGTGCTGCGGCTCGCCGGGGCTTACCAGGAAGCCCGGGACAGCCTGCGGCAGGCGCTGGGCATCTATACCGAACGGCACGTGGACCCCCTCGCCGAACGGACCCGGGCCGCCCTGGCCGACCTCGGCGTTCAGCCCGGGTAACCGCGGCGAGCCGGCCGGGCTTCAACCATTCTGCAACCTCCCCCGCCCAGGCTGGCCCTCAAGCAACGATCATGAGGAGGTCGCCATGCACACCATGCCGCGTAGCCCCGCCACGGCCCTTCGGCCTGCCGGACCAACCGCACCCGTGAAACACGCCCACCACCCCCTGCGCCGGATCATGACCACGATCGCACTCGCTCTGGTCACGATCGCGGCAGCTTCATGGCTGCTGGCCGTTGCCGCCCCGTCCCCGGCCAAAGCCGCGACCATCATCATTCCGGGCCCGGCACGAGCCACGCCCCTGTCCCAGGCCCCGGCGCAGATCCGCACCGTGGTCGTCGGCGGAATGCCCGGCTGGCAGATCGCGCTCATCGCGGCCGGGACCGCAGTGCTGGCCGCGATCCTGGCCGTCGCCGCCGATCGGGCACGCGCGGCACGCCGGCACGCGCCCGCACTATCCCTTTGAGCCACTCAGCGATCGGCCCCGGGCCGCGGCCAGCGACATCACGTCCGCGCGGCCCGGTGCCGTATGCGCATGCTGGCCGACGGCCCTTAATCGGCATCGTCAAGCATGCCCGCTGACAAGACAGAACTGACGGCCGCGCAATTCATCCGCGATATTCAGAACAGCGCAAAAAAATACGAAGACCGAACGCCGCCCTCATTTCGCAGATCCGGACGTCGGCTGGGCGTCGGGCCAGGCCATGCAACACCGCTTGCAGCCGCGCTGCACCTTGTCGGAGATACCGGCGCTGTAGTCGTGCGCGGCCCTGGCCGGAACGACCGGATCTCATCCCGTGTACCGCTCCGGGCGACCCGGATCCCGGAGCAAATACGCAGGATCATTACCAAACTGTGAGCCGCCGGGACGACGGGACGACGAGCGCGTCGCCGACATCCTGGATGCCGCCAGCGAAATCGCCGAGATCATCGAGCTTGGCCGGGACGCCTGGGATAAGGACCGGATCAGGCGGCTCGCGGAGCGTCTCCTGGAGATAATCGGCGAGGCGGCGAACTCCCTCAGCGAGGACTTCCGCACGCAGCATCCCGGCATTCCCTGGCGCGACATCATCGGCCTGCGGGTCGTGCTTGCGCACCACTACCATCGAGTCGACCCGAACCAGGTATGGGTGATCGCCGCCACCGAGGTTCCCCGGCTCGTCCAGGACATCCGCCCCCGCTGTATGATCCACAGTGACCGCTGCCGCCCGCAGCCCTCGCTCCACCTGGTGCGTCACCGTCACCGATAACCAAGGGCACGCCATCGGCCACGGCTGCGCCAGACCTGCACCAGTAACCACCTCGAAACGACACAAACCCGGTGGCGCACATGCCCGGATCCGGGTGTTCAGCGCCAGTTCAGGGCCATCAGACCCGGTGATCTGACGGCCCTGTCCGGCCGGTTCATGGTCGGGCCTTGGTGACGGCGTTCTGCTTCTCAGAGGCTGCGGGCGGTGATGTCGCCCTGGGCGGTGGTCGCGTGGATGTTCAGGTCGGCGGTGCCGTCGGTGTTCCTGAGCGCGTTGTGAATCCGGCCGTAGGTGGTGCCGGCGTCCAGGGAGGCGGAGACTCCGGCGGCGGCGCCGACCGAGATCGCGCCGGCCTTGGTGCGCAGCACGACCGTGCCGCGCACGGCCTCGGCGATCCGGATGTCGCCCCTGGCGGTACGGATCTCCGCGGCGCCGCCCAGGCGGCCGACCGAGACGTCGCCGTCGAGCGTGGTGAGGCGGGCGCTCGCGGCCTCGTCGATCTTGATCGAGGCTTGCGAGCTGTCGAAGGCGACGTCGCCGAGCCGTCCCACGGTGCGGAACTCGGCGCTGGCTGCCTTCGCCTCGACCCGGGAGCCTGCCGCAGCTGGACCGTCACCTCGATGGATCCGGGGCTCCCGAGGATCCGGTTCTTCGCCGGGGCCTCGATCCGCAGGACGCCGTTGCCGTATTCGGCCGTGGTCTGCTCCGCCGCCTTCACGTCGCGGCCGTTCGAGGCGTTTGCGGGCAGGACCTCGACCGTGCTGTCGGCCCGGTCGGCGGCGATGAACCGGATGCGCCCCGCGGGGATGTCCAGAACGGCGAGGATCGGGGCGGGGGTGTCGAACTTCTGCATCGTGCTCTCCTGTGCTCGTTGTTTCTGACACTAGAAACGCTACCTGCATTTAAAGATTCCGCAACATGCCCGTTGCGCATAGCCAGCGTTGGTGCTGGTAGATGTATGAAAATCGTTGCCACGGGTTTAGATTTAACGCAACACCGACCAAGGCCGTTCGTTGCAAGTGGATTGGGAGTGAACGCTATAGTGGAGGCATCAAGGAGCACGGAGGAGGCCACGATGCCGGGAGGCAGGCTCACCCAGCAGGAACGCCAGCAGATCGCGCTGGGGCTGGCCGACGGCCTCCCTACGCGGAGATCGCCAGACGCGCCGATCGTCCGACCTCGACGATCACGCGTGAGGTGATGCGGAACGGCGGCCCCACCGCCTACCGCGCCGACCTGGCCCACCGGGCCACCGAACGCCGCGCCCGCCGCCGCAGGCAGGCCCCGCCCCGAGGGCCGCAGCCGCCCCTGCAGGCCCACGGACGCGACGCCGAGGCCGTGCGCGAGTACGAGGAGATGTTCACCACCGTCCTCATGGCCTCGGGCCTGCCCAAGATGATGTCCCGGGTGCTGACCTGCCTCTACACCAGCGACACGGGCGGCCTCACCGCGTCCGAACTCGTCCAGCGCCTCCAGGTCAGCCCGGCATCCATCTCCAAAGCGATCACGCACCTCGAAAGCCAGGACCTCGTCCGCCGGGAACGCGACGAACGCCGCGAACGCTACATCGTCGACGATGACGTCTGGTACCAGGCGATGATCGCCAGCGCCCGGTCCAACGCCCAGCTCGCCGAGACCGCACGGCAGGGCGTCGCCATCCTCGGCCCCGGCACCCCGGCCGCCGCCCGCCTCGAGAACATCGCCCGCTTCCTCAACTTCGTCGGCGAGAACATCACCCGCGCCGCGGAGCAGGCCCGCGAGGTCCTCTACACCAAAGCCGAAGCGACCTCGCCCAGCAGCTCACCAACACGCCGGGGAAGGCCGGGCCGCTCTAGCTTGACTGGTCAGCCCTGGCCCGGAGCCGCCAGCTCGACGCCTTCGGCGTGCCGTCGCCGCCCGAAAGCGAAGTATGACAGCGGCCCGACCCCGGCGGAGTTGACGAGTACCGCCGCTATGATCCATATCCGCTTCGAGCCGCGGATCTGGCTGGCCGGACGGCGCCTGATGTCGATGAGCACCGCCGTCTTGAGGGCGGCTTCGCCGATTGCTGCGGCAATGATCAGCCTGCGCCTGCTCTCGCTGAGGTCGCTCCACCGTGTGGCCATGACATCCTCGCTTCCGTGCCGCGTCCATGATGGCCTGTACCTTACAGCGGGAAGAGATAGTGGCTCGTTGCCTGGTCGTGGAAGGCCAGATCCCGCTAGCCGGCCGCACGGTGATGTGGGGTGGGCGTAGACGGCCTCAGTCGCGGTGGCTGATCCACACTGAGACGTGGGCGGGTTCCAGGGCCCGGTGCACGACACCGGCCAGGTCATCTTGGACCGCATCCAGGCCCATGGCGTCATGCAATCG
>CAVTZG010000027.1:0-108666 GCA_963739135.1 uncultured Actinomycetes bacterium | reverse complement strand
TCGTACAGGTGCTGCGGATTGTCGACCTGTTGCAGCACTCCGGCCCGCATGACCGCAACCCGGTCGCCCATCGTCATCGCCTCGACCTGGTCGTGCGTCACGTACAAGGTGGCCACGTTGATGCGCCGCTGGATCCGCTGCACCTCGGCCCGCATCTGCACCCGCAGCTTGGCGTCCAGGTTGGACAGCGGCTCGTCCATCAAGAACACCGAGGGCTCGCGCACGATCGCCCGCCCCATCGCCACCCGCTGCCGCTGCCCGCCGGACAACTGGCCGGGCTTGCGGTCCAGCCACTCGGTCAGCCCGAGGATCTCGCCCGTCTCCTTCACCTTGGTCGCGATCTCGGCCTTCGGAGTCTTGCGCAGCTTGAGCGCGAAGCCGATGTTCTCGGCCACGGTCATGTGCGGGTACAGCGCGTAGTTCTGGAACACCATCGCGATATCGCGTTCTTTGGGCGTCTCGTCGTTGACGACCTTCCCGCCGATGCTCAGGGTGCCGCTGGTGATGTCCTCCAGGCCCGGCCACCATCCGCAGCGCGGTGGTCTTGCCACAGCCGGACGGGCCCACCAGCACCATGAACTCGCCTTCGCCCACGTCCAGCGTCAGGTCCTTGACCGCGTGGAAGCCGTTCTCGTACACCTTGTTCACTTTGCTCCATGTCGACGGTGGCCATCATGCCTCCTTTCCGGGGGTACCGCTCGTTTCGCAGTTGCCTGCTCGCCGGTCGCGCCTCCCGGCTGCCGCGGTCCCATCATCGGGCTCATCCCTTCACCGCGCCCGAGGTCAGTCCGGAAATGACGAACTTGCGGAACATGAACACCAGGATGCCGATCGGGATCACCGCCACCACGCTGGCGGCGAAGATCGTCCCGTACGGGACGTACTGCGAGCTGCCGAACGTCGCGATGCCGACCGGGATGGTCTTGTAGTTGTTGGCGATGTTGAAGGTGAGCGCCATCAGGAACTCGGTCCAGCACGCGGTGAAGGTGAAGATCCCGGCCGTGAACACGCCCGGCAGGGCCATCGGCAGGATGATCGTCCACACCGTCCGTATCGGCCCGGCACCGTCGATCCGGCGGTCTCCTCCATTTCCTTGGGGATGCCGAGCATGTAGTTGCGCATGATCCAGATGGCGAACGGCAGGAAGAACGCCATGTACGGGATGATCAGCGCCTGGTAGGTGTCCAGCCAGCTGAGGTCCTTCAGCAGCGTGTACAGCGGAGCGATCACCGCGATCTCCGGGAACAGCGAGATCATCAGCAGCGTCACCATGAGGGTGAACTTCCCCCGCATCGGCAGCCTGCCGAGCGCGTACCCGGCCATCGTCGCGAGGATCAGCACCAGCGCCGTGGCGACGAGCGTCACGATCAGCGAGTTACGGAAGTAGATGCCGAAGTCGTACTGCTTGAAGGCCTGGGCGTAGTTGGCGCCGCTCCACGGGTTCGGCCAGTACTGCGGCGGGCTGGCCCCCAGGGCGGCCGGGGTCTTGAAGCTGGAGATGATCAGCCAGTACAGCGGCAGCGCGATGAACAGCACGACCAGCAACGCCGAGAGGTTGACGCCGTTGATGACCCGGCGCCAGCCATCGCTTGCTGCCTGCCCATCAGCTTCCCTCCTTTCCGACCTGGACCTTGAAGGCCCGCAGCGAGATCAGGCAGCCGAGCAGCACCAGCAGCGCGGTGGTCGTGGCCACCGCCGCGCCGGTCCCGAAGTCCAGGTTCTGGAATATCGCCTTGTAGCCGAGGATGGCCAGCGAGGTGGTCGCCGTGCCCGGCCCACCGTTGGTCATCACGTACGGCAGGTCGAACAGCCCGAACGCCTGCAGCACGCGGAACAGCACCGCTATGGCCAGGGTCGGCCGCAGCAGCGGGACGGTGATCCGCCAGAAGGTGGACCAGCCCGACGACCCGTCCACCTCGGCCGCCTCGTAGATGTCGCCGGGCAGCATCACCAGGCCGGCCAGCACGATGATGGCCACGAACGGGGTGGTCTTCCAGATGTCGGCGATCATAAGCCCGATGATGGCGGGAGTTGACGTGCCGAGGATGTTCGGCGAGGCCGAGGCCGACGGCGCTCAGGATGGCATCGGCCACGCCGTAGACCCCGTTGTAGATGTACAGCCACAGCTCGGCGTTGATCACCGTGATCATCGACCAGGGGAGCAGCAGCAGGGCCATCATCGCCCCGCGCCCCGCGGTCAGCCGCTGGAGCACCAGCGCGATCATGCGTGCCGATGACCAGTTCCACCAGCACCGTGATGAACGTGTAGACGATGGTGAAGCCGAGCGCGTAGTGCCACGTCGAGTTCTTGAGCACCAGCGAGTAGTTGCTCAAGGTGAAGCCGTTCAGGCTGATGCCGCTGCCCGTCACCGTCACGTTCGACAGGCTCATGACCACCGAGTAGACGATGGGGAAGATGGTGACGGCCGCCACGACGATCAGGGCGGGAGCGGAGAAGGCCCAGCCCAGCCGGGCCATCCGTTTACGGTTGACGTCCGGCCGGCCTGTCAGGGGCGCGGTCGCCTGAGCTTGTTCGGCGGTACCTGAGATGGTGGTCATTGATCACCCCTTCGTGCCTGGTGGGAGGTCGCCTCGGCCAGCCCACGTGACTTCGTAACACGGAAGGCCGCCCAGGGCCAGCAGGCGTGACGTGCGACCTGCTGGCCCTGGGCATCGGCGATCCGGTTACAAGCCGCCGGCCGAACTGGACAGCGCCGTGTTGGCCGCCGATTGGGCGGCCGCCATGGCCGCCGACGGTGAGGCCGAGCCGGCCAGCGCCGCGTTCACGTTCGTGTAGATCGCGGTGCTCAGCTGCGGGTAGTTAGGCGTGCCCGCGGGCCGCGGGACCAGCTTGATCTTCGCCGCGGTGGCCAGCACTGGGCTCTTGGCGAGGATCGTGGGGTGGGTCCGCACCGACTCCACGGTCGGGATCGACGGAGTACACCACGGCAGGTCCGTCTGGGCCTGCGTGGTGGCCATCCACTTGATGAAGGTCAGGTCCGCCGCGATGTTCTTGCTGTGCGGGTTGATGTACGAGTTCCACCCGCCGATGTTGGAGTACCCGGGGTAGGACATGCCCTGGAACGTCGGCAGCGGCGCCACGCCGACCTTGCCGACGGTGGGCGTGCCGGGCACCTGGGAGTCGGCGTAGGCGTAGTCCCAGTTCCGCAGGAACGCGGCGTTCCCCGCCGCGAAGGTGGACATCGCCTGCGCCTCCTGGAATCGTGGTCACCGCCGCCGGGCTGACCCCGCTGGTGACCAGCGAGCGCATGAACGTGACCGCCTTGACCGAAGCCGCCGAGTCCAGGCTGGCCGTGGGTGTAGTTGACTGTTGGTCGCCACGCCGCCCGCGCTGGTCAGGTACTCCATGTAGTTGCAGGTCAGGCCCTCGTACGAGGCGCCCTGGAAGACATAGCCGTACTTGACCAGCCCGGCCTTCTGCAGCGTCTCGGACTCGGACAACAGCTGCTCCCAGGTCGTGGGCACCGGCAGGTTCTCCTTGGCCAGCAGGTCCTTGCGGTAGTACAAGAAGCCGCTGGTCCTCGAACATCGGCGACCCGTAGACCTTGCCGTTGTAGGTGGCGCCCAGGACCAGACCAGGTGCGAACTGAGCGAAGTAGCTGGACGGCAGGTAGTCCGACAGCGGCACCGCCAGCTGGTGCGCGCCGAACTGCGCGGGCCAGATCACGTCGCCCATGAATACGTCCGGGGTGGCCGAGCCGCCCGAGATGTCGGTGGCCAGCGTCGCGCGGTTGGTGTCGGTGTTCGTCGGCGCCGACGTCAGCGTGACCTTGATGCCCGGGTACTCCTTCTCGAAGTCGCTGGATCAGCACCGTGCGGACGTCCGTGCCGCTGGTGTTGATCGGGCTGGCCCACCAGTTGATGGTGCCCGACGTGGCGTTACCGGGCGCCGCCGACACGCTGCTGGACACCGCGGGGCTGCTACTGGTGCTGGTCGTAGAACTGCTGCTGCTGCTGCTGCTGCTGCAGCCGGCCGCGGCGAGCGACCCGGCCGCGACCAGGGCGGCCAGCTGCCAGCCTCTCAGCCGCCGCGACGAATATTCCGCCGATCTCTGTCGTGCCATTTATGCTCCTCTGCCCAGGGATGGCCGCCACACCGCGACCACCCGTTCTGTACTCCTGCTACGTCGTGGCTGACCCGAGAGCGGCCCCGCGAGTTCGGCGGCCGCGGCCCGCGTCTGCCGTCGTGGCGGCCGAGCCGCCATGTCAGGCGACCACGACCTGGCACGGCCAGGCCGGTGGCCGGTAGTCCTTTCCGGATCGCACAGACGGCCCCGCCAAGGATGCGCGCGCAGGCGGCTAGCTCCACGGACGTGTCTCCCGAGCAGCTGCCGGGCCACCGCGATCAGCTCGGTTCGCGGCCTTTTCTCTCGCTAGCCGTGGATGACTCATATCGGACTTCCTTTGAGCCTGAGCCGGACACCCCGTCTCCCGAATAACGTTATTTCACGCTATCTCACAGCGTGATGGAACGTTCTTCTTAGGTCAAGGTTAGTGTCCGTCTCGTTTCCAAAACGTGACACCTGTGTCTCGGTAGCGCAAAAGGCTTGCTCACAGCATTATCCAGTCCTCTCGTGGCCGCCACGCATAAATCTCCGGAACTCCGTGTAAAGCGCCGCCACGCGGCACAGAGGCGACCGCGAAAGGGCCGTCAGTCAACGTTGTCGGATCCTGTCGACTTTTTCAGACCGTGCGGCAGCAAGTTACTACCCGCCCACTTGTGTGCCACTCGGGGCGAGGGAGAAAATTTTGACGTCTGGCGGCTCCCGTGTCACTGGTTCCGAAGCAACGGGGCGCGCGGCTGCGGCCGGGAGGGACTGGCGGGGCTGCGCAGGTGGGCGGAGTCTGCGATCCGGGTGGTACGGCGGGCCAGGAAAAGCGCCGCGGCCGCGGCAGTGGCCAGGGCGACGGCCAGGATCTCGGCGATCGTCGTGGCGGGCAAGCCGTCCGACGATGCCCGCACCCGATGCCGCTCGTCTGGCCCTGCATGTTGATCAGTCGCGGTGCGATGACCAGGCCCGCGGCCGTCCCGCTGGCTACCCCGATGGTGGTCAGGATCGCCGTGTTGACCACCAGGGTGGCCATGACCTCGCGCGGCGTGAGCCCGAGGGCCTTGAGCACGCCGACCTCATGCACGTGGTCACGCAGCCCGATCGCGGTGGCGGTGAGCAGGTTCGCGAGCGCGATGACGGCCAGGACGACGACCGCGACGGCGATCACCGCCCGTACTACCCCCAGCCCATCGGCCGGGTTGCTCAGTACCTGCACGTCCAGCTGCTCCTGCGAGGCTGCCAGCAGCTTCGCCCGGGCCGCGGCCGGCTGCACTCCCGGCTTCAGGACCAGGCTGTAGACCAGCTGGCCAGGCGCTGCGCCCGCGTCGCTGAGGGCGTCGAGGCCGAAATCGAGGACGTCGCCGTTGTTGTCCGGCTCGATGGTCCGGCCGACGATGTGCAAGATCACCGGTACGCCCTCGACCGTCGGCGAGATCCACGCGCCGACCCCGATGTGCATCAGGGCCAGGAAGCCCTGCCCCGCCACGGCCTCGTTCGGCGCGTGGAACATCCGTCCCTGGACCACCTGGAACGGGTACGGGCGCCAGGAGTAACCCATGGCGCGAGCGGTGAAGGTGCCGTTGTCACCCGGCAGCAGCGTGTCGAACGACGTGCCCGGATAGTACGCCTGCACCTGGTCGTCATGACTGATCAGGGCCACGGCCTGCTTGTTGTCCAGGCCGCCCTGGCTCACCGTGACCGCCGCCGCCAGGCCGATCCGGCCCGGCTCCCGGGTGAACCCGTCCACGGTCGACCAGCAGGTCAGCGCGATCGTGATCATGACCATGGGGACGGCCAGGCCGAACACGGTCAGGGCCGCGGGCAGCGGCCGGGCCAGGCAGTCCCTGGCCCCCAGGACCAGCGGTGCCGGCAGCCGGACGAGCAGGCCGAGCCGCGCCATCCGGGAGAGGTGGCCGCGCGGCGGGCTCGGCTGGACGGCGGCGACCGGCGACACCCGGCCCGCGTACCAGGCCGGGACGATGGTGGCGAGCGCGACGGTCAGCACCGTGCCGACGCCGATCACCGCCACCCAGGAGCCGGACAGCGGGGCCAGGCCGACCGGGGTGCCGTCGGGCGGCCGCACGAACTCCGGCGAGGTCATGATCCGCGCCGCGGCCAGCCCGAGCACCGTCCCGGCCGCGCCCAGCGCGGTCTGCTCGGCGACCAGCATCCGCACCACCTGGCCGGGCGTGAACCCGAGCGCCTTCAGCATCGCGATGTCCTGCCGCTGCACGAGCACCCGGCCCGCGGTGACGTTCCCGATGGCACACGGCGCGGCCACCAGCGCGATGATCCCGAACAGGGCCAGCAGCAGCCCGAGCAGCCGGTCGTTACTGGCCATCGAGTCCTGCACCTGCTGCCAGGTGGAGTATCGCTCGACCGCGGAGCTCGAGTTCTGGTCCGGGCCGTTGTAGAGGTTCCAGATGGTCTGCACGACCTGGCCCGTGGCCACGGCGGAGTTATCGGTCAGCCGGAGGCCGACGACCTCTTGCGTCTCGCTCGGGTTGGGCTCGACCTTGGTCAGCAGCCGTTGCTGCACCCAGATCAGGCCCGGTGTCCACTGCGGGTAGAAGCCCTGGTCGGCCGTGTCGGCGATGCCGATGACCCGCATCGAGGTCATGGTGCCGTCGATGCCGTCCACGACGATCTGGTCCCCGACCCCGACGTGAACCGCCTGGGCGAACGACGCCTCGATCACGGCGCCGGCCGGCTCGGAGGCCCGCAGCCAGGTGCCCGCGACCACCAGCGGCGTCGACATGGTGGGCGGAACCGGCGTCATGCTGCGGAGCTCGACCGGTGATCTCTGGGCTCCTTGCGCCAGCGTCGCCGACGCGGCCTGATAGGGCTGGCTGACCGCCTGAACTCCCGGCAGCGAGCGCAGCTCACTGGTGTCGGTCCGGTCCTGGAAATAGACCAGCACGTCCGCCCCGTGGGTCCGGGCGAACAGCTGCTGCCATGGGTTGAGCGCGCCCTGAAGCAGCATGGTGGCCAGGAACAGAGCAGCCGCCACCCCGGCGACCACGGCCACCGTGAGCAGGGCCTGGCCACGGCGGGCGCGCAGATCGGCGCGTGCCCACCGCAGCGTTCCTCGCACCGGGCCTCAGCCCCTCAGCTCTAGGACGTCGCGCACACCGTTCAGGCCGCGCGGAATGGGAACGATCTTGGCGTCGTCGGCCACCATCCCGTCGAACAGGTTGATCACCCGGTCGGCCAGGCTGGCCACCCGGGCGTCGTGGGTGACCAGCAGGATTGTCTGGCCGCGGTCGTGCGTGCGGCGCAGCAGCCGGAGCACGTCGCGCGTGTTGGAGCTGTCCAGGTTGCCGGTCGGCTCGTCGGCCAGCAGCAGGCTTGGCTCGTTAGCCAGTGCCCGCGCCAGTGCGACACGCTGCTGCTCCCCGCCGGACAGGCGGGCCGGGGCCGCGCCTGCCTTGTCCGCCAGGCCCAGCTCGGCCAGCAGTTCTTCCCGGCGCTTCCTGGCCTGCCGCGGAGTGGCCCCCGCGAGCAGCGCGGGCAGTTCGATGTTGTCGGCGACTGTCATGCTGGACAGCAGATTGAAGAACTGGAACACGAACCCGATGTGGCGGCGCCGCAGGAGCGCCCAGCGCGGAGGTGGACAGGCCGTCGACGCGCTGGCCGCGCAGCCAGAGCTCGCCGCTGGTGGTCGGCTCGAGCCCGCCCAGGACGTGCAGCAGGGTGGATTTGCCCGAGCCGGACGGGCCCATGATGGCCACGAACTCGCCCGCCGCGATCTCGAGATCAACTCCCCGCACGGCCTCGACCGCCACCCCGTCGGCCCGGTAGACCTTGACCAGGCCGGAGGTCCTCAGCAGGACGGGGGAGTCGGCTGACCGCGCTGGCGGCCAGGGCGAGCCTTTCGGCGCTGGGCGGCTCACACGAATTCCTCCTGGCATCGTTCCAGCCAGTCAAGGTCGGCTTGCAGGTGCAGGACGGCGCCCTCGATCAGCAGCCGGGCGGGGGTGTCCGCCGGGTCGGTGTCGGCCTGCAGCTCGGTGAGCTTGCGCATGAGGCTGAGGTAGTGCCGCCGCTGGGTGTTCATGAGCGCCATCCGGTCGGCCAGGCCCGCCATGGGCGCGAGGATGAGCTTGATGAAGAACTCGTCGCGGATGCGAGGTCCGTCGCTCGGCTCGTCGATCCAGGCCAGGAGGGCTTCGCGGCCGGTCGGCGTGAGCTCGTAGACGCGCTTGTTGGGCCGCGTGGTCTGCTCCACATCCTGGCTGCGGACCAGGCCGTCCTGTTCGAGACGCTTCAGCGTGACGTAGACCTGGCCGATGTTCGGGGACGGGTACGCGTGCCCGAAGGTCTGTTCCAGCGCCAGCTTCAGCTCGTAGCCGTGAGCTGGCTCTTTAGCGAGGAGCGCCAGCAGGGGCTGCCGCACGGTCCCGTCACCTCCATGGGCCTGGGTCGGCCCGCGCTCAGATTACCGCTGTACATAACAATTATGTAAGACCTAACGTGCGAGAACTCTTCTGGGACGCGCGCCGCCGAGTCCCGCGTGCGCCCGGCCGAGTCCCGCGTGCGCCCGGCCGAGTCCCGCGTGCGGCCCGGCGTGTGCCCGGCCGGGTCCCGCGTGCGGCCCGGCGTGTGCCCGGCCGGGTCCCGCGTGCGGCCCGGCGTGCGCCCGGCCGGGTCCCGCGTGCGGGCCGGCGTGCGCCCGGCCGGGTCCCGCGTGCGGGCCGGCGTGCGCCCGGCCGGGTCCCGCGTGCGCCCGGCCGGGTCCCGCGTGCGGGCCGGCGTGCGCCCGGCCGAGTCCCGCGCGTGGCCCCCGGTGCGCCGCCCCGCTGTGCCCCGCGTGCCGCCCCACCGTCGGGCGCCGCGAAACATGTCTGACTCGTTATGCGATCGTGTTGACATATACCTAACAACGGTGCATAACATGCATCTACGAAGTTACCGGACGTTGATTTGGCGGTGACCCGCATGCGGCGTGCGATGCCCGGAATCGCGGCCGTCGCTGCGGGCCTGTTCCTGATCGCGGGCTGCACATCGGGCAATCCAGCCCGGGACGGGTCAGCCCCGTCGACCAACGGGATCGGCCCGATCACCTTCGCCATCGGCAAGGACAACCCCGGCTGGCTGCAGGGCGTGGTCACTGACTGGAACAAGCAGTATCCCAACCAGAAGGTCACCCTGCTGCTGCTCCCGCAGGCCTCCAACGACCAGCTGGCCCAGCTGGTGGCCAACCTCCAGGCCAAGAGCGACGAGTACGACGTCATCGACATGGACGTCATCTGGACGGCGGAGTTCGCCTCGAACGGCTGGATTATCCCGCTGCCCGAGAACCAGTTCCCCGAGCTGAAGGATTTCCTCAAGTCGGCCGTGGCCACCGCCATGTACCAGGGCCGGCTCTACGCGGTGCCCGACTACAGCAACGCGGACCTGCTCTATTACCGCAAGGACATCCTGGCCAAGGCGGGTATGCAGCCGCCCAAGACCTGGGCTCAGCTGGCCGAGCTCGCCCGGACCGTGGCTCCGAAGTACGGCTTGGACGGGTACGCCGGCACGTTCGCCCCGTACGAAGGCCTCACCGTCAACTTCGCCGCGGCCGTCCAGTCGGCCGGAGGGTCGATCCTCTCCGGCGAAGGGACCAAGATCACCGTGGACTCACCCCAGGCCCTGCAGGGGCTGCGGTTCCTGGTGAACGGGTTCCAGCAGGGCTGGATCCCCAAGATCGCGCTCACCTACGAGGAGGAGTCCTCCCAGGCCGCGTTCGAGGCCGGCAAGTTCCTGTTCCTGGACAACTGGCCGGATGTCTACGGAGCCCTGTCGGTGCCCGGCCCGGCCAACAAGGTGTACGGCAAGTTCGGGTTCGAAGCGCTGCCCGGCCCGCACGGGGCCGGCTCCAGCTCGCTCGGCGGCGCGAACCTCGCCATCAGCGCCTACTCCCAGCATCAGCGGACGGCGCTGGACTTCATCAAGTACATGACCGACCTGCCCAACGAGAGGGAGATGCTCGAGCAGGGGTCGTTCCCGCCCGTCTGGACCTCGCTGTACACCGATAAGAGCCTGATTCGCAGCTATCCCTACCTCCCGGTGCTGGAGCAGGCCATCAACTCTGCGCAGCCCCGGCCGGCGATCGCCAACTACGACCAGGCGAGCCTGGCCATCTCCAGCGCCGTGTACCAGGCCCTGACCAGGCAGAAGCAACCGCAGCAGGCGCTGGCCGAGATGGCGGCCCAGCTGACGCAGATTATCCGCGACGGCTGAGCGCACGCTAGGCCCTTTACTACTGAGGGCGTCACGACTCAAGGGCGGCCACGCCTGACGGGCTGGCTGCACCAGAGCTTGGCCGCACAGGGGCGGGCCAGCCACGCCCTGGATCGATCCGTTGGCCGTCCAGGCCCAGCAAGGAGTACGAGAACAGTGGTCTGAGCACAACCGGCGGCGGGTTGTAACCGCCTGAGCGCCACCGTCCACCGCCCGCCCGGGCAACACAAGGCCGGCCGAGATGATCACGAACAAGGAGCGTGACCGATGACCAGACAGGTCGCGACCGTGGTGAGGACCCACATGGATGACGAGCTGTCTAGCATCGAGAGTGACTACCCGGCGTGGCACATCTGGCGGTCGCACGCGGGCCGCTGGTGGGCGACCCGGCTCGGGCACGCCCGGCCGCCCGCCGTCGCGGAGACTGGTGAGCCGGAATTTGCCCTGACCCTGGATGCCGACACCGCAGCTCAGCTGCGGCAGGCGCTGGCCCGCCAGCCCTGAGCCCGCCCCCCGGGCACGCCGGCGCTCAGACGTACGCACATACGCACACTCGGACGTCCGCTCGGACGCGCGCTCGGACGTTCGGTCGGACGCGCGCTCGGACGTTCGGTCGGACACGCGCTCGGACGTTCGCTCAGACGTGATGGCGTTCAGGGAGCGCGCGGGAGCCGGCCGCCCGATCCGGGATCGCCGGGCTGTCCTGCCGGGCCGCGGCCTGGGCCGTGCGCCGGCTCCCGCGGCTCGCGGGGAACGGCCGGACGGGAAGCGAGATGACGGCTTCGAGCATGGCCAGCCGCCGCAGGAACGCATAGGCGAACCAGGTCGGAATCCACAGGATGCTGCGCCAGCATCTGTGCTTCACCGCCAGGGGGAGGCTGATGGCCAGCGGGACCGCGCCGCCGACGGCGTACAGCACTAGGAACGTGGAGATGTTGTCCCGGTAGCTGGGATGCGTGAGCACGAGCTCGAGCACGAAGATCGGGGCCACCAGGCCCGCCTGCAGCGAGAACCAGGAGAATCCGCGGCGCATCGTCCACAGCCACACCCGGGGCCCGGCACCGCCGCTGCGCAGCGGGACGTGCCTGGCGTAGGCGTGAATGCCGCCCCGCGCCCACCGGGTCCGCTGCTCGATGAACTCGCCGATGGTGCGGGGCACATCCTCATAGGAGCGGATGCGCGGATCGACCACCACCCGGTAGCCGAGGCGCCCGATCTGCATGGTCAGGTCGGCGTCCTCGCCGTTCATGCCCACAGGGAAGCCCCCGGCCACGACCGCCGGATCCCGCCGGAAGACGGTGAAGGTCCCGGGGATGACGATGATGCCGTCGACCAGGCTCTGGCCCAGGCGCATGCACCTGAACTGGAACAGGGCCTCCAGGGTGCGCAGCCGGTGGAACCAGGTCACGGTGTCTTGCCTGGGTTCCTCCATCGCGCCCACGCAGCCGATCCGCGGATCGCGGAACCACGGGACGGAGTAGACCAGTGCGTCCGGGCCCATGACGCAGTTGGCGTCGATGCGGACCACTATCTCCGCGCCGGTGACGGCCAGCCCGCGGTTGAGCGCGGCGGCCTGGCGCCCGTTCGGCGCGGTCAGGACCCGGCCGCGCGCGTACCTGAAGTCCGCGATCTCGGCCAGCGCGATCGGCGCGGTGTCGTCCGTGGACCCGTCGTTGGACACCAGCACGTTCACCGGACCGCCGTACCGTCCGGCCGCGATGTCGATTGAGCGCAGCAGCCGGGCGATGTTGTCCGCCTCGTTGTAGGCGGGAACGATCACGTCGACCATCGGCCGGTCCGGCCCGGGCTCGGGCAGCTTCCTGTTCGTCCACCACAGCAGCCACAACGGGGCCGAGAGCAGCACAAACAGGATGCTCACCGCGTACAGCGGCACGAACACCTGCCACTCCGAGGTCAGGTTGGCCGGTTCCGACAGGAACGCGTAGCCGACGACCAGGAGTGCTATGACGGCCACCAGCGAGCAGAAGGCCAGTATGTTGTCCCACACCCAGCGCGGCCGGTCCGCCGGCACGGTCGTGGCCCGCGGCAAGATAAAGGTCGTGAAGGTCAGGCGCATGACTACGAGCCCGCCGACCAGCAGGTTGCTCAGCGTCGCCTCGATGCCGAACGGGGCGATCAGCCATCCGGTCGTCATTCCGGCCACGATCAGCAGGGCCTGCAGGAGAACCGATATCGCCACGTAGAGCACGCAGTGCGCCAGGATCGCCAGGCGTCGGCCCAGGCGGGCCCGCGCCACCAGGGCCAGGCCGATGATGTTGGCCACGGCGAAGTACTCCGTGGCCGGCCGCAGCCGGGCGATATACCCGTTGACGCTGGCCGGATCCCTGGTGATCGCGGTGGTCACGGCCCGCACCAGATCCGCGTAGGCCGCTGGCGGTGACGGCCGCTGCCAGCCCAGGAACAGCAGCCCGAGAGCGGCCGCCACGCCGAGGAATATCCAGGTCCGCGGGCGGTAGGTCGGCGTCTTGGTGTGCCGCGGGATCAGCACGAGCCCGCGGCCGTCACCGTCGTCCTCGGTGCTGTCCGCGCTCAACGGCAGCAGGCAGGCGACGATGAGAGCCGCGAAGGCGCCGATCGTGGCGAACAGGAGCCCTTTGTCCATGGAACTCTCGTCGGCTCCCCCCCGCCCAGGCCTTCTCGAACCGTGCTTTATTTCCCAAAATGGCACATGGGCTCTGTGGTGCGAGTGAGTTTCCGGGATCTCATGCCCTGCCCCGGATGGCGAAGCTCCGGGGCGGTCTCGCAGCCGCGCCGCCCGGAAGCTGAAATCTCTGTTACGTGCACGCCTCTTTTCTGCCGTGGCGGACGCGAACCGCCAGGTCGCGCCCCCGCGTGACGACCGGAAGGCGCGCCGCCCCAGCCGCGACCTGTCCGAAATGAACTACCTTGACCCGATGTAACAAGTACGGTTACCGATGTATAAACCGGCGATCGTGTCATGCCTGTTCGGCCCGTGTACTCGGTCGCGGCTGGTGAGTTACTTGCCGATCCGGCGACGGGACGGGGATGGGTAATCCGGACACGAACTCCTGGATGAGGGCCGGACTGGACGGTCAAGCGGAACAGAGGCTCCGGCCGCCGCGGCGCTCCTACCAGGCCCCAGCTGACTACTCGGCCCGGCCGAGGCCTTACGGCGACCCCGCCCAGCGGCCCTACGTCAACCCGGTCCAGCGGCCCTACGTCAACCCGGTCCAGCAGCCCTGCGTCAACCCAGTCCAGCAGCCCTGCGTCAACCCAGTCCAGCAGTCCTACGTCAACCCGGTCCAGCGGCCCTACGTCAACCCGGTCCAGCAGCCTTATGCCGAGCCCTCCGACTACACGATCCCGCAGCGGCCTTACGAGGCCAACGGCCAGGTAGCGCCGTCCCCCTCGGTCTCGCGCCGGTCCCCGGCGACCTGGTCCGTCTCGCTTCAGCCCTCGCATCGGCGCCGCAGGCAGCGGCGGGTGCAGGTCTGGACGCGCCGTCAGCGGACCTGGCCGCAGCGGGTCGGCGGGCTGCTCATCGCGGGCGCCTGCGTCGCCGCCGTAGCGTGGTACGTGCCGCGGGTCATGCGGGACGACCGGCAGCTGTTCACCGGCACCGTAACCAGCAGCGGCATCATCACCCTCAACTTCGCCGTCTCGGGGGAGATCGGCAAGGTGAACGTGCACCTGGACCAGAAAGTGAGGAAGGGCCAGGTGCTCGCCGCGGAATACGCGCCCAGCATCGACTCGGTGGTAGCCGCCGACAAGGCCGCCATTGCTGCGGAGCAGGCGAAGATAGCCCAGCTGCGGGCCGCGAAAGCCGCGGATCCAGCCGCGGCGCCCGGTGATAACGCTCAGCTGGAGGCCGAGAATGCGCAGCTGGCGCTGGACAAGGCCCAGCTCGAAACCGACGAGGCGAAGGTGACCGCGACGAAGATCGTCGCACCGTCGGACGGGACAGTCATCGCCGCCAACGGCCAGCCCGGCGAGACCGTCACCACGGCGGGGATCAGGAATTACGTCACCGACTCGGCCCAGGCGCCGACCAGCCAGGGCCCGGCGTTCTCCCTGCTCCCTGAGGGGCCGCAGACCGTCCACCGGGCCTCGGCCAGCCAATCCGCGCTGCCCGTGGTCGCGCTGCGCATCTCGACTAGCTGGCAGGTCGTCGCGCTCATCCCGGAAAGCTCGATCTCCAGGATCAGAGAGGGAAGCAGCGTCACGATCAGCGTTCCGGCCGGCCACATCACCGCTGTGCCCGGCCATATCACCGAGATCCTGCCCACTCCCACGTCCACCTCGGACGGCACCTTCTACCAGGCTGTCATCACCATTACCGGGCATCCGGCGATCCTGCCGCTGAACGGGCCGCTGAACGGCATGACCGCCGACATCCGCATCGGCTCATAACCGTCAGCGATAAGGACCGACATCCACCCGCAGCATCCAGCCCAGACCTCCGACCGGCCCGCGGCCCCGGCGCGGGAACGCGGGGCCGCAGCCGCGTTCGCGGTGACGGCGGCGGTGGTGGCAACGGCCGCGTGGCTGCTGACTGCCTGCTCGGCGACGGTCTCCTCGGCCAGCCACCCCTCGCCCGCGCCAGTGACCAGCCGGGCCGAGGGAACTGGCCACCCCACCGTGCCCGTGCACGGCAACCTGACCTGGCTGCTGACCCGCTCGGCGCTCTCCCAGCTGCTGGCCGACCCGAGCGTCCGCGCCGAGCTGCAGGCCGCGCAGGTATTTGAGATCCTGCAGCCGGGTCAGCAGCCCCTCACCGGATTCGCCGCCAAGCCGGTGGTGACCTTCGCCTCCGCCGCCGCGCTCGAAGACGCGATGAACAGCGGCCAGATCCCGGCCGGAACCTACGGCGTGCTTTACGACCCCGAAGCCTGGAGCTTCACCCCGGCCGCCGAGCAGCGTGATCCGGTGCTGGCCGCCACCCAGGCCGCGGCTGTGGCGCACGGTCATGGGCTGCGGCTGATCGTCACCCCGGCTCTCAATCTCACCACCGTCCTGCAGCCCGGCAGCACCCAGCCGCGGTGGCGGCAGTTCCTGGACCTGAATCTGGTCGGCAACCTGGCCCGGGTCGCCGACGTCATCGAGCTCCAGGCCCAGAGCCTGGAGCGGGATTCCGGTACCTACGCCGGCTTCGTCAAGGCCGCGGCGGCCCAGGCCAGCGCCGCGAACCCGGCGGTCACCGTGCTGGCCGGGCTGTCCACCAACCCGCCCGGCACGCCGGTCAGCAGCCAGCACCTGACCGCCGCCATCCAGGCCACCAGGTCCGTGGTGGCCGGTTACTGGCTCAACATCCCCGGCCAGGGCCCGCGCTGCCCGACCTGCAACGCGCCCCGCCCCGACATCGCCATCCAGACCCTGCAAGCCCTGCGCTGACCCGACCGCACGGCGCCCGGCGAGCCGGCCGCGGCGCTGGCGGGATTTCTCGCCGACGGGACGGTAAGCCGCCTACTCTGTACACCCGGTTGCGGGTAGCGTTCGGGTATGACGACAAGTAGCGCGCCGTTCGGCCAGATGATCACGGCGATGATTACTCCCATGACCCCCGATGGGGCGGTCGACTACGACGGGGCCGCCCGCCTCGCCGACTATCTGGTCTCCGCCATGCGCAACGACGGCCTGGTGATCAACGGCACCACCGGCGAGGCGCCCACCACTACCGACGAGGAAAAGGAGCGGCTGCTCCGGGTGGTGCTCGAGGCGGTCGGCTCCCGCGCCAAGGTCGTGGCGGGCGTCGGCACCAACATCACGTCGCACACCATCGAACTGGCCCGCGCCGCCGAACGGGTAGGCGTCCATGGCCTGCTGGTCGTGACCCCGTACTACAACAAGCCGCCGCAGCTGGCCCTGGAGGCCCACTTCACCGCGGTGGCCGACGCCACCGGGCTGCCCATGCTGATCTACGACATCCCCGGCCGGACCGGCGCGGCCGTGGCCAGCGAAACCCTGATCCGGCTGGCCGCCCACCCCAGGATCGTCGGCGTCAAGGACGCCAAGGACGCCCCGGGCGCCACCTCGCACGTGCTGGCCCAGACCGACTTCATCTACTACTGCGGCACGGACATGCTGAACCTGCCCTGGCTCGCGCTTGGCGCGGTCGGCTTCATCAGCGTGGTCGGCCATGTGGTGGGGGACCGGCTGCACGAGATGATCGATGCGTTCGGAGCGGGTGACGTCAGCCGGGCCCGGCAGATCCACTACGACCTGATCCCCGTATACGACGGGCTGTTCCGCAACCAGGGCGCGGTCATGACCAAGGCCGCGCTTGACCTGCTCGGCCTGCCGGGCGGCGCGGTACGCGGCCCGCTGCTCGCCGCAACCGAGGCCGAACGGCACCAGCTGGCCCTGGATCTCATCGCTGGCGGCGTGAAGCTGCCGGGGACGGCCGCGTGAGCCACCCGCACCCCGACCTCGCCCCGCCGCCGGCCCTCGCGCCCGACGGCCTGCGCATTGTCGCATTGGGCGGGCTCGGCGAGATCGGCCGGAACATGACCGTCTTTGAGTACCGCGGGCGGCTGCTCGTGGTCGACTGCGGCGTGCTGTTCCCCGATCCCGACCAGCCCGGCGTGGACCTGATCCTGCCCGACTTCGGCTTCCTGCGCGACCGGCTCGACCAGGTTGAGGCGGTCGTCCTCACGCACGCGCACGAGGATCACATCGGCGCGGTTCCCTATTTGCTCAGGGAGCGGGAGGACCTGCCGCTGGTGGGCTCCAAGCTGACCCTGGCCCTAGTGCGCAGCAAGCTGGCCGAGCACCGAGTGGACCCCGTTACGGTGGAGGTCCGCGAGGACGACCGCGCGGCATTCGGGCCGTTCGAGTGCGAGTTCCTGGCCGTCAACCACTCGATCCCCGACGCGCTCGCCGTCGCTATCCGCACCCCGGCCGGCGTCGTCCTGCACACGGGCGACTTCAAGATGGACCAGCTGCCCCTGGACGGCAGGCTCACCGACCTGGCCGGGTTCGCCCGGCTCGGCACAGAGGGCGTCGACCTGCTGATGGCCGACTCCACCAACGCCGAAGTTCCCGGCGTGGTGACCTCCGAGCGCGAGATCTCTCCGGTGCTCGACGAGATCTTCGCCAACACCAAGCAGCGCATCATCGTCGCCTGCTTCGCCTCGCACGTGCACCGGGTCCAGCAGGTACTCAACGCCGCGGTCAAGCACCGGCGCAAGGTCGCCTTCGTTGGGCGGTCCATGGTCCGCAACATGGGCGTCGCCCGCGACCTCGGCTACCTGCGCGTGCCCGGCGGGCTCCTGGTCGACCTGCGCGAAGCAGAGGAGATGCCGCCCGGCGACGTGGTGCTGATCTCCACCGGCTCGCAGGGCGAGCCGATGTCCGCGCTGTCCCGGATGGCCGGCCGTGACCACCCGATCCGGATCGCCGCCGGGGATACTGTCATCCTGGCCTCGTCGCTGATCCCGGGCAACGAGACCGCCGTCTACCGGGTCATCAACGGCCTGACCCGGCTCGGTGCCAGGGTGGTGCACAAGGGCTCGGCCCTGGTGCACGTGTCCGGCCACGCCCCGGCGGGCGAGCTGCTCTACGTGCTCAACCTGGTCCGGCCGCGCAACTTCATGCCGGTGCACGGCGAGTGGCGGCACCTGCGCGCCCACGCCCGGCTGGCCTCGCTGTCCGGCGTGCCCGACGGTAACATCGTGATCGCCGAGGACGGCGTGGTCGTCGACCTGGTTGACGGGCAGGCCAGCGTGGCCGGCGCGGTGCCCTGCGGGTACGTCTACGTCGACGGACTCACCGTGGGCGAGGTCACCGAGTCCCAGCTGAAGGACCGCCGGATCCTGGGCGACGAAGGCTTCGTGTCGGTCATAATCGTGGTCGACGCCAGCTCAGGCAAGCTGGTGGCCGGCCCCGAGATCCATGCTCGCGGCTCGGGCATCGACGACGCCGCGTTCGGCGCGGTACTCCCCAAGATTGAGGAAGCGCTCGCCGCAGCCGCCGCCGACGGCGTTGGCGACGCCCACCAGATCAGCCAGCTCGCCCGCCGCATCATCGGCAAGTGGGTCAGCGACAACTACCGCCGCCGCCCCATGATCATCCCCGTCGTCATCGAGGCCTAGCCCCAGCCTCGGCGTAGCCCGGGCCCCCACGCCCCTGCCGGTCCTCGTCCCCCGCGCGGCGCCCCGACCCCGCCGCGCCGTCACCCCACCCGCTCCTGTCCCTGGCGCCGTACTTCTCGCCCGCCTGGCGCCGGGGCCAACGACGTCGTTGTGACAATCATGTCGTCTGGTGCGCGTCGTTGTGACAACGACGTCGTTGGGCACGCGATCAATGAGCCCAGCATGTGGCGACCCGGCACTCAGCCTGCCGGGAATGTCGGACCTGGCCCGCATGATGGGCACGTGGTAGCGACGACTCGCATCGATGCGGCTGCGCTGGCCCGGGTCCTCGGTCGTCAGATTGATGTGATCACGCGCAGCCAGGCTCGCGCCGCCGGCCTCACCGAGAGCGCGCTCCGGCACCGGCTCCGGCCGGACGGCCCCTGGCGTGTGCTATTGCCGACGGTGTACATCGCCGGTACCGGTCTGCCGTCAGGAGCACAACGGCAGATGGCCGCGCAACTGTACGGCGGACCTGGCAGCGTGATTACCGGCTCGGTCGCTGCTTCGTGCCATCGCATCCGGGCACCGGAAACGGAGTTTGTCGACGTCCTGGTTCCGCTGGCCTGGCAGCGCCGGGATGCAGGCTTCGCTCGGCTGCACCGGACCAGCCGGATGCCCGAACGCTGCTATAGCTTCGGGCCGATCCGTTATGCTCTCGCCGCGCGCGCGGTCGCGGATACCGTGCGCGGCCTAACCATCCTGCGCGACGTGCAGGCCGTGATCGCCGACGCCGTGCAGCGGCGGCGCTGCCATGTGAACGAACTGGCCGCCGAGCTCAACACCGGGCCACGAGCCGGGTCCGCTCTGTTCCGCGAAGCGCTGTCCGACATCGCCACCGGCATCCGATCGGCCGCCGAGGGAGACCTGCTGACGCTCCTGCGGACGTCCAGGTTGCCGATGCCGCTGTTCAACGCGATGGTATTCGCGGGAAACACGTTCGTAGCCCAGCCGGATGCCTGGTGGCCCCAGTTCGGCGTTGTAGTGGAGGTCGACTCACGAGAGTGGCATTTGTCGCCGCAGGATCATGCGAGGACGCTCGAGCGGCAGCGGCGGATGGGCAAATACGGCATCGTCGTGCTGCCATTCACGCCCAAGCAGATCCGTACCCAGCCGGCCGAGGTACTGGCTACCCTCCGAGAGGCCCTCCGCGCTGCCCGTGGCCGTCCGCCGCTGAACCTGCGCACCGTCCCGGCCGCCGAAGCCGCCTGACCGCCGTAAACCGCGCGGACCGCCGTAAACCGCGCGGACCGCCGTAAACCGCGCGGACCGCCGTAAACCGCGCGGACCGCCGTAAACCGCGCGGACCGCCGTAAACCGCGCGGTACACGCGAGCCGCCGTAACCGCTCAGGCCGGGGGAGGGGCGGCGTAACGCGCCGGCGGCTCCCCGATGGTGGCCGTGAACTCGCGGGTCAGGTGGGCCTGGTCGGCGTAGCCGAGGTCAAAGGCCAGGGCGGCCCAGTCGACCACCTCGCCGCTGTCGGCCCGCTGCGCGGCCTCGTGCAGCCGGGCCCGGCGCATCACCCACTTCGGGCTGACGCCCACGTAGTCGGCGAACAGCCGCTGCAGGCTGCGCACCGACAAGCCAGCAGCGGCGGACAGCTCGTCGACCCGGCGCAGCGAAGGTGAGGACGTGATCAGCGCCACCAGGTCCGCGGCCTGCTCCGCCACCGGGTCGCGGTCCGGTAGCGCCGAGTACAGCAGCGACTCGGCCTGCGCCGTCATGTCAGCGTCGCTCCGGGCGGACATGATCTCCTGCCGCGTTTTCTCCGCCAGCGGGCCGAACAGCCGGGCGGCGGGCACGACCCGGTCGCTGAGCTGCGAGATGGGCGCCTGCCAGAACGGCCGGAAACATCCCGGCCTGAACCGCACCCCCAGCGCCTGACCCCGCCCGGAAAGCCAGCGCACGAACAGTGACCGGTCCACGCCGTAGATGCCGGCCCCGGACGCCTCGAAGACCAGGTTCACGTTGGGATGCGGCAGGATCGTCTGCTCGTGCGGTGGCTGGCCGCGCAGGTCCCAGCGGACGATCCAGTAGAAGTCGGCGAACGGCGCCAGCGGAGCCGAAGGCGCGTGCCGAGCCAACTGGAACCTGGAAGCCGCCAGCCCCGGCCGCAGCACCCCGCGCCCCATCGACGCCGCGCCGGAATCATCCTGAGAGCCGGCCAGGCCCGGCGCGTACCCACCGGCTCCGTTGCCGCCTGATGGCACGTGACCAGCGTAGCTGTCGCGTTTGTTCAAGAGCGGGCCGGCCGCCGTAGATACAGTGAACAGATGACTACGGACGAACAGAACGGCCCGGCCCTGATGGCCGCCGCGGCCACCGAGACCGCCCGCGTGGTCGGGAACGTCAACGCGGCCGAGCTCGACAGCAAAACGCCCTGCACCGGCTGGGACCTGCGCACCCTGCTCAACCACACGATCTTGTGGACGGCCTATTCCGCCGAGCAGCGGGCCTACGGCCGCAGCGTCGCCGAGGACCTGATGAGCAGGGACTTCACCGCCGAGCCCGGCTTCGCCGCCGACTACCAGGCCCAGGTGGCCAGGGCCGTCCAAGCCTGGTCCGACCCGAAAGCCTGGGAGGGCAGCCGTGGCGTCATGGGCAGCGAAACCCCGGCTGCCGAGATAGCCGCGATGCTCATCAGCGAGACCGTGCTGCACGGCTGGGACATCGCCAGGGCCACCGGCCAGGACTACCACTGCGACGCCGGACTGGCCGAAGCCCTACTCAAAACCGTCGAGGCCCAGGGCGAGATGTTCCGCCAGTACCAGGGCTTCGCCGACATCGTCCCCGTCCCGGACGACGCGGACGCCTTCGACCGCGCGCTGGGCCTGTCCGGCCGCGACCCCGCCTGGAAGCCGGGCAGCTAACCGCCGGGCAGCTAAACGCCGGACAGCTAACCGGAAGAAAGCACCCGCACCGGCGCGCCCTGGGCGAAGGCCACGATGTCCTCCGCGGCCTCGCCGTAGAACACCCGGTAGGAGT
This sequence comes from uncultured Actinomycetes bacterium, assembly GCA_963739135.1. GTDB lineage: Bacteria > Actinomycetota > Actinomycetes > Streptosporangiales > Streptosporangiaceae > Palsa-504. The sequence continues at coordinate 87,270 of CAVTZG010000027.1, read as the reverse complement.
CCTCGGTGACGTAGCCCAGGTGCGGGGTGAGGACCACGTTCGGGGCCGAGCGCAGCGGCGAGGACAGCGGCAGCGGCTCGACGTCGTACACGTCGAGCGCCGCGCCCGCGATCGACCCCGAGCGCAGCGCGGCGAGCAGCGCCGCGCTGTCCACGATGGGCCCGCGCGAGGTGTTGACCAGGTAGGCGGTCGGCTTCATCAGGGCCAGTTCGGCCTCGCCGACCAGGCCCACGCTGCGCGGGCTCAGCTTGTAGTGCACGGTCACCACGTCGGAGGTGGAGAACAGCACCTCCCTGCTCACCGCCTTGGCATGCGCCTTCTCGGCGTGCTCAGGATCGAGGTTCTGGCTCCAGGCCGACACCTTCATGCCGAACGCCCGGCCGATATGCGCCACCCGCTGACCCTGATGCCCGAGGCCGACCACGCCCAGCCGCTTGCCGTCCAGCCCGGTGCCGATGGTCTGCTGCCAGCCGCCGCCGTCAGAAAGCGCCGCGCCGCCCGCCCGGCCGACCATCTTCAGCCGCCGGTCCTCCTCCGGGATGTGCCGGACCAGGGCCAGGATGAGACCCCAGGTCAGCTCGGCCGTGGTGGACCCGACGCCGCCCGTGCCGCACACGGTGATACCGCGCTCGGCCGCCGCGGCCAGGTCGATCGAGGAGTTGCCCATGCCCGTGGTGACCAGCAGCCGCAGCCGCGGCAGCTGGCTCAGCCGCTCGGCGTCGAACGGCGTCCGCTCCCGCATGGCCACCACCACGTCGTACGGCTCCAGGGCGCTGACCAGCGCCTCCGTCCGCGCGATGTGCTGGGCGAAGACGTGGATCTCGGCTATCGAGCGCACCGCCGACCAGTCGGCGCTGGCCAGCGCGACCTGCTGGTAATCATCGAGGATCGCGACCCGCATGGGCTGACCCTACCGCGCCCGCCGACGCCGGTTCCGTCCGGTCTCGCTTCCGGGCCCGGCTTCGCACCTCTTTATATCTTTATGCCGAACGGTCCGTGGTGGCTGCCCCACGTCCCCGCCCGCTTCGCGGCGACACGCCATCACGGTGCTTCATCCTGGGCCGGATCCTCGCTACGTTTGTGAGTATGGCGACCCGTGTCCGGACGGAACCAGCCCGTCAGCCCGGCACCCGCGCCGGCCAGGCCGGCGCGGGCCGTCGTGGCACGTCAGAGAACTGGTCGGGCCAGCCGCCCCGCCGGAAGGCAAGCAGCGGAGCGGGGCGGAACAGCCCGGCCCGTTCGGGGAAAAAAGGACCGGCCCGGTCCGGCGGCAAAGGAAGAAAGAGCCCGCCGGGCAGGCCCAAGGGACGCCCGCCGGCGCGGCCCGCCCGGCCGCGCAACCCGGTCGCGATCCTGGCCATCTGGACCGGCCGGACGATCGCGAAGGCCTGGATGCTGCTGGCTGGCGGCCTCGGGTTCGTGGTCCGGTCGATCGGCCGCGGCGCGCGCGACCTGGAGCCGCACCACCGCCGGGACGGCCTGGGCTTGTTCATCCTCGCGGTGGCCGTCGTGCTCGCGGGCGGCCTGTGGGCGCATCTGGACAACGCGGCGGGCCGCGGCATCCAGAAGGTGATCATCGGCGGCTTCGGGTCGCTGGCCTTCCTCGCGCCGGTGCTCGTCACGCTGCTGGCCTGGCGGTTCCTCCGCCACCCGGACCGGAACTCCCAGACCAGGCGCGCCGTCATAGGCTGGACCGCGCTGCTGCTCGGCCTGCTCGGCCTGATCCACATCGCCAAGGGCACCCCGCGCCCGGCCGACGGCCCGGCGGCCATGCACGCGGGCGGCGGCCTGGTCGGCTACGCCGTGGCCGGCCCGCTGGTCAGCGCGCTGTCGCCCTGGGTGGCGGCGCCGCTGCTGGTCCTCCTGTCGCTGTTCGGCATCCTGCTCATCACCGGCACCACGGTGCACCAGATCCCGGACCGCATTTACGACCTGCGGGTCCTGCTCGGCCAGGCCGAGCCGCGGCCGAGGGAGGACGAGGACGACGAGGACGGCCTGGAGGTCGACGAGGACTACGAGGGGAGCACCGGGATCCGGGGCCGCGGCCAGCTCACCGGCCGGATCAAGCTCCGGCCCGCCATCGAGTCCGGGGACCGGGTCAAGCCCTATGACACGCCGCTGATCGAGCCCGGCAAACGCGGGGCCAAGGCGGTGCCGGGCGCGGCTCCGGCCCCGGGGATCCAGGGGATCCAGGGGGTCCCGGGCGGCCAAGGGGTCCGGCCGGGCTCGGCCCACGACGGCGAGGACGGCCTGATCGAGGCGCTCGGGTTCGGCGGCAACGACGCGGGCCCGGCCGGGACCCTCGCCGCCGCGGCCGACGCCGGCCTGCCCGAGTCCGTTTCGGCGGGCGTGCCCGGGAAGGCGGCCGCCCCGGCGGGCAAGCCCGAGCAGCTCACGCTGACCGGGGCCGCGCTGGGCGGCTACACGCTGCCGCCGGTGGCGCTGCTGCGGCCGGGTTCGGCACCCAAGCAGCGGACCCGGGCCAACGACATCGTGGTCGAGGCGCTGACCGAGGTGCTCGAGCAGTTCCAGGTGGACGCGGCGGTCACCGGGTTCAGCCGGGGGCCCACGGTGACCAGGTACGAGATCGAGCTCGGCCCGGCGGTCAAGGTGGAGCGCGTCACCAACCTGTCCAAGAACATCGCCTACGCGGTCAAGAGCGCGGACGTCCGGATCGTCTCCCCGATCCCCGGCAAGTCGGCCATCGGGATCGAGATCCCCAACGCGGACAAGGAGATCGTCAGCCTGGGCGACGTGCTCAAGTCGCAGGTGGCGATCGGCGATCACCACCCGATGGTGGTCGGCCTGGGCAAGGACGTCGAGGGCCGGGTGCTGGTGGCCAACCTGGCCAAGATGCCGCACGTGCTGATCGCGGGCGCCACCGGAGCCGGCAAGTCGGTCTGCCTGAACGGCCTGATCACCTCGATCCTGGTCCGGGCCACGCCGGACGAGGTGCGGATGATCCTGATCGACCCCAAGCGGGTCGAGCTGACCATCTACGACGGCATCCCGCACCTGATCACCCCGATCATCACCAGCCCGAAGAAGGCGGCCGAGGCGCTGGAGTGGGTGGTCGGCGAGATGGAGCGCCGCTACGACGACCTGGCCGCCAGCGGGTTCCGGCACGTGGACGACTTCAACAAGGCGGCGCGGACCGGGAAGCTGGTCCCGCCGCCTGGCAGCGAGCGGGTCTACCAGCCCTACCCGTACCTGCTGGTCATCGTGGACGAGCTGTCCGACCTGATGATGGTGGCACCCCGCGACGTGGAAGACGCCGTGGTCCGGATCACCCAGCTGGCCCGCGCGGCTGGCATCCACCTGGTGCTGGCCACCCAGCGGCCCAGCGTGGACGTGGTGACCGGCCTGATCAAGGCCAACGTCCCGTCCCGGCTGGCCTTCTCGACCTCCTCGCTGGCCGACTCCCGGGTCATCCTGGACCAGCCCGGCGCGGAGAAGCTGGTCGGCCAGGGCGACGCGCTGTTCCTGCCCATGGGCGCGTCCAAGCCGATCCGGCTGCAGAACGCGTTCGTGTCGGAGAAGGAAATCCGCGACATCGTCGCGCACGCCAAGAAGCAGGCCGAGCCGGACTACCGCGAGGACGTCGCCGCCGCCCCGGAACGCAGCCGCGAGATCGACTCGGACATCGGCGACGACCTCGAGCTGCTGATCCAGGCCGCGGAGCTGATCATCACCACCCAGTTCGGCTCGACGTCGATGCTGCAGCGCAAGCTGCGGGTCGGTTTCGCCAAGGCCGGGCGGCTGATGGACCTGCTGGAAAGCCGCGGCATCGTCGGCCCGAGCGAGGGCTCCAAGGCCCGGGATGTGCTGGTCAGGCCGGAGGACCTGGACGGGACCATCGAGTTGCTGCGCGGCGGATGAGACGCGGAACTGGCACCGGGCCTTCACCGATCCCTTATCGTTTGCTGTCTACACTTGGTGATGGCCCCCGCACTCGGGGAGTGCCTCATGCCACCGCAAGCACGGGGAGGCGCAGCGTGAGCATCGGTGAATCCCTGGCGGACGCGCGCCGTCAGGCCGGTCTCACCGTCTTCCAGGTCAGCCAGCAGACCCGGATCAGGGAATCGATCATCCGGGACATCGAGCAAGGTGACTTCTCCGCCTGCGGCGGTGATTTCTACGCCCGCGGGCACATCCGCAGCATCGCCGGCGCCGTCGGCACCGACCCGGCCCCGCTGATCAGCGAGTACGACGCCGACCACGGTCCGCCGCACGCGATGCGGGCCGCCGACGTGTTCGAGCCCTCCCGGCCGATCAAGATCAGGGAACGGCGCTCGCCCAGCCTGACCATGATCATGGTCGTGGTGCTGCTGGCCATCATCGGGTTCAGCGCCTATCACCTGGCCACGCGGGGCGGCAGCGGCAAGCACCTCGCCTCGGGCACGCCCACCAGCCATCCCTCGGTCCACCCCACGGTGACGGCTAAGCCGTCACCCACGCCGTCGCCGACGCACACCGCCGCCAATGACGTGGTGATCCAGCTCGCCGCGGTGGAGGAATGCTGGGTGCTGCTGACCAACGGCAAGGACGGGTCGCAGATCTACATGGGCGTCGTCCCGGCTGGCACCTCGATGACCTGGACCGAGAGGCAGGCGGTGAACATCCGCCTGGGCAACCCGGGCGGCGTCGTCCTGACCGTGAACGGCAAGCGCCAGATCACCCAGACCCAGCTGCCGGTCACGCTGAGCTTCGCCCCAGGCTCGACGTCCGCGTCCAGCCCCGCAAGCCCCTCGGGCTGACCGGGACCGCGGGCTCTCCGGGGTAGGGCCATCCACCAGCGGTGTCGCGTAGGCTCTCCGTGTGCCTTCACGTTCCGGGTCGCAGGGGGCCCCTGGATCCGCACCGCGGACGGTCAGCCTGGTCACCCTGGGCTGCGCCCGCAACGAGGTCGACTCCGAAGAGCTGGCCGCCCAGCTGTCCGCGGCCGGCTGGGACCTGACCTCGGCCGATGCGGCCAGCGTGGTGCTCGTGAACACCTGCGGCTTCATCCAGGCCGCCAAGCAGGAGTCCATCGAGGAACTGCTTTCGGCGGCCGAGTCGGGCGCGAAGGTCGCCGCCGTGGGCTGCCTGGCCGAACGGTACGGCGCCGAGCTAGCCGACGAGCTGCCCGAGGCCCAGGTCCTCAGCTTCGATGACTACGGCGACATCGGCGCCCGCCTGGACGACGTGCTGGCCGGCCGCCGCCGCCCGGCGCACACCGCCCGCGACCGCCGCAAGCTGCTGCCCATCACCCCGGCCGCCCGCCAGGCCGTCCGGCCTGCCCCGCTCCCGGCCGAGGCGGCCGCCCCGTGGATCGGCCCGGACCTGTCCAGCGGCGGCGTGTTCCGGCGGCGGCTGTCCGGCGGCGTGGTCGCGCCGCTGAAGATCGCGTCCGGCTGCGACCGGCGCTGCTCGTTCTGCGCCATCCCGTCCTTCCGCGGCGCGTTCGTCTCCCGGCGCCCGCCCGAGCTGCTGGCCGAGGCGCGCTGGCTGGCTGGCCAGGGGGTCCGCGAGCTGGTCCTGGTCAGCGAGAACTCCACCTCCTACGGCAAGGACCTGGGCGATCTGCGGCTGCTCGAGGAGGTGCTGCCCGACCTGGCCGGGATCGACGGCATCGAGCGGGTCAGGATCAGCTACCTGCAGCCCGCCGAGCTGCGCCCCGGGCTGATCGACGTCATCACGTCCACGCCAGGCGTGGCCGACTACTTCGACCTGTCGTTCCAGCACGCCAGCGGGCCGGTGCTGCGGGCCATGCGGCGGTTCGGTGACCGCGAGCGGTTCGGTGCCCTGCTCGAGCAGATCCGGGAGATAAGCCCCGGCGCCGGGGTTCGGTCCAACTTCATCGTCGGCTTCCCCGGCGAGACCGCAGCCGACCTGAAGGAACTCGAGCTGTTCCTGGGGCACGCGGGGCTGGACGCCATCGGGATCTTCGGCTACTCCGACGAGGACGGCACCGAGGCCGCCTCGCGGCCGGGCAAGCTGGACGACGCGGAGATCGCCCGCCGGGTGGAGGAGTTCGCCGACCTGGCCGAGGAGCTGATGGCCCAGCGGGCCGCCGACCGGCTGGGCGAGATCATCAACGTCCTGATCGAAGAGCCCGACCCGGACCAGGACGGGTTCTTCACCGGCCGGGGCGCCCACCAGGCGCCCGAAGTAGACGGGGCGACCACGGTCCGCGCGCCCCGGCCGCTGGCGCCCGGGGACATGGTCCGCGCCGTGGTGACCGGCTCGGACGGCGTCGACCTCACGGCCGACGTGCTCATGCCAGGCCGGCGGTGACCTCCCAGGTCGGGCTCTGGAACATTGCCAACGTGCTCACCGGGGTCCGGGTCATCCTGGTCCCGGTGTTCATCGCCTGCCTGCTGGCCGGCGGCACCGCCTGGCGGCTGGCCGCCCTCGCCGCGTTCTGCGTCGCGTCGCTGACCGACCTGCTCGACGGGCAGCTGGCCCGCAGCCGCGGGCTGGTGACCGACTTCGGCAAGATCGCCGACCCGGTCGCGGACAAGGCCCTCACCGGCGCGGCGCTCATCTGCCTGTCCGCCCTCGGTGAACTGCCCTGGTGGGTTACCGGAGTGATCATGTTCCGGGAGCTCGGCGTGACCGCGCTGCGGTTCTGGGTGATCCGCCGGGGCGTGATCGCCGCCAGCCGCGGCGGCAAGCTGAAGACTCTCCTCCAGGTCATCGCCATCTGCCTGTACGTGCTGCCTGCCTCGCTGAGCCCGCCGGAGATCGTGCGCGAGCTGTTCATGGGCGCGGCGGTTGTCGTCACCGTGGTGACCGGTGTCGACTATGTTCAGCAGGCAATGCGGCTGCACCGCTCCGAGCCGGCGCAGGGGCGGTGAGCCAGCCGGCATCCAAGGTTGGGAGGCAGGATCGTGGTCCTGGGGTCGGAGTCACCACAGCCACACTCACCACGGGCACACTCACCACGGGCACACTCACCACGGGCACACTCACCACGGGCACACTCACCACGGGCACACTCACCACGGGCACACTCACCACGGGCACCGGAGGTCGCGGGAGACGGCGCGAGTCCGGGTTCCGCGGGGCAGGACGCTTACGATCTGGCCGGGCAGGTCCTGGCCCGGCTGCGGTCGGGCGGCCACACCGTCGCCGTGGCCGAATCGCTGACCGGCGGCCTGGTCGCCGCCGCGCTGACCGACATCCCGGGTGCCTCGGAGGCGTTCCGCGGCGGCGTGGTGGCCTACGCCACCGAGCTCAAGGCGCTGCTGCTCGGGGTGGACCGGGCCATGCTGGTCCGGCACGGCGCGGTTTACGCGCCGGTCGCCGCGGCCATGGCGGCGGGCGTGCGGACCAGGCTCGGCGCCACCTACGGGGTGGCCACGACCGGGGTGGCCGGCCCCGACCTGGCCGACGGGCAGCCGGTGGGCACGGCGCACATCGCCGTGAGTGCCGCGGACGACACGGTGGTAAGGACCATCGCCCTCACCGGAAACAGGCACCAGATACGTAGACTGAGTGTGGAGCATGCCCTCGGATTGCTGCTCGGCCGGCTCAGGGAAGAGACGGGCTGATTACAGCGTTACGTTGGCAGCGAACACGGGAGGACATGATCTCGCGAACTAACCGTAATGCCAGGTACGGTGGAACGTGTCGGCAGTCCGGCCTCGGGAAGGGAGTGCGACGATGGTTCTGCTCCGTCAGCTGCTAGGTGACGTGCTGCGCCGGCTGCGCCTACGGCAGGGCCGGACGCTGCGCGAGGTATCCGCCTCGGCGCGCGTTTCCCTGGGCTATCTCTCCGAGGTCGAGCGCGGCCAGAAGGAAGCCTCGTCCGAGCTGCTCGCCGCCATCTGCGGTGCCCTGAACACCCCGCTGTCGCAGGTGTTCCGTGAGGTTTCCGACAACTTCGCCCTGGCCGAGCTGCAGCACGAGCCCGTGCTGGGCATGCCCAGGGAGCCGGGCCTGCGGGTCCCGGCCGAGTCGGGCGCCGGGCTGCCGCCCGAGCAGACCTTCGTCTCCATCGCCGCCATCGGTCCGGACGCCGACACCGCACTGGACTTCGCCGGCACCGAGCCGGGCTTCGGCGCTTCCGACGTCACGGACATGGTGGCGGTCTGAGCTCCGGCCGCAAGTAACCGGGGCCGCAAGTAACCGGGGCCGCAAGTAACCGGGGCCGCAAGTAACCGGGGCCGCAAGTAACCGGGGCCGCAAGTAACCGGGGCCGCAAGTAACGGGCTGGCCGGGATCAGACCCAGGCGCGGGGGTTTTCCGTAAGGTGGCGGACCATGTCGGGGAGGTTGCCCGACACGATGTCGGCCAGCGTGACCTGCTCCAGGACGGCCCGTTCGTTGGCGCGCAGCGCGATCCAGACCTGCTGCAGGGGCTCGGCCACGCCGGGATAGGTGATGTTCTCCGGCCGCTCCCCCCGTACGCCGAGCAGCTGGCCGTCGATGACCCGGATGATGTCCGCGAGGGAGATCTCGCGAGCCGGCCGGGCCAGCCAGAAGCCGCCGTCAGGTCCGCGCTGGCTTCGGATCAGCCCGGCGCGCCGGAGCTGGGTGAGGATCGTCTCCAGGAACTTCCCCGGTATCTGCTGAGCGCGGGCCAGCTGGTCGGCGGTGACGTGACCGGTGTCGGCCGCGGCGAGTTCGATGGCGGCGCGCAGCGCGTAGTCGGCCCGGGCTGACAGTCGCATGACCGCCATTATGCACGTTCCCCACTGATTTTCTGGCATTGGCGTACCGCCGCCGCCGAGCATGGCGATGACTAGAGCTTGCTGCGGACGGCGATCTGGTAGAGCTCGGGCAGCCTCTGCTCGGCCGCGCGCGCGGCGACCAGGACGCCGATCCAGGCCAGCCCGAGGCCGTAGGCGGCGCCGCACGCCACCAGCACCGGCATCCGGACCGACGCCGGATCCGAGCCGGTCAGCGCGGCGCCGAGCAGGACCGGGAGGACCAGGACGGCCACGCCGCACAAGGTGGCGAGCGTGGCGCCGACGGACCGGCCGGTGTACCCGCTGGTCGCCCTGGGCGTCGGGCTGCCGGCCCGTTTTTCCGCCGGGTAGGCCAAGACCACGGTGAAGATGCTGGCCAGGCCCAGGCCGGCCCCGATCCCGGCCAGGTCCACGGCGGCGGCCAGGAACCCGTCCGCCGGATGCCCGGCCACCGCGGCTAGGGCGAAGGACACCGCCACCAGCAGCGGCACCGCGATCATGCCGAACGCGATGTCCTGGCCGGAGAAGTAGGCCCGCAGCGCGCGGCGCCCGGCCAGCGCCATCGCCTCGAGGCCGAAGCCGGGTCCGGTCATTCCGATCGAGTTGGCGTGGAAACTGCCCACGAACGCGGCGCCGAGGACCGCGCTGAACAGCAGGGCGAACATGTAGGCCGGCTTCCTGATGGTGCTCACCGAGGACGCCGCCATGATCACCGCGATGATGCCCCAGTAGATGAGCGAGCCGGGTTCGCGGCGCTGGTAGATCAGGAACCGGGCCAGCACCGCGCCACGCAGGCCGTACCGGGCGAACGGCAGCGCGGTGCCGCGCACCGCCGCCGCCTGCGTGGTGGTGTCCACCGTGACCAGGGCCCGGCTGAGCGACACCACCCACAGCCAGCCGAGCACCACGATGACCGCGGCCAGCAGCGCTAGGCGCGCCACGGCGGTGCCCGGATGACCGTCCGAAGCGTCCAGGATCGCGTGCGCGGCCAGGCCCGGCGGTGTCCAGCGCAGCCAGCTGTCGACGCCGGCGAAGCTGGCCGCGGTCAGCTTCCCCTCGGCGGTCAGCCGCGGCACGATCTGCACGAAGGCCTCGTACAGGGCGAAGATCGGCAGGATGAGCAGGGCGGCCAGGTCCCGGCCGCGGCGCGAGCGCAGCAGCCCGGCCAGGCCCGTGGTCACGAACCGGGCCAGCACGATGCAGAACAGCACCTGCAGCAGCACCGCCAGCACCGCGACCAGCACCCCGGCGGCGCCGCGGGCCAGGCCGACGGTCACCCCGAGCAAGCCGATCACGTTGGCCAGCGGCCAGACGCCGGTGGCCGAGGCGGCCAGCAGCCCCACCGCAAGCGGGCACAGGCGCAGCGGGAACAGGGCCAGCGTGGCCGGGTCCAGGGTGCCGTCCAGGCCGAAGGCGACCAGCGGCACGATCAGCCACCCGAACGCGAACACGGTGAAGATCACCGTGGTCAGGTCCACCGCCGCGCTGTTGCCGCGCAGCCTGGCCAGGGTGACGAAGACGCCCGCCGCGACCAGCAGGGCCGCGACGGAGCTGGCGATGAAGGCCGCCTTGGTCCCGGCCGACGCGCGCAGCGCGTTGCGCAGCAGGCGCAGCTTCAGCTGGACGAGGAGCCGAGCCACGACAGTCCCTCCTCGTCGGTCGCCCGCCGGCCGACCAGGTCGATGAACGCCTGCTGCAGGGTCTTGCCGCCGCGGACCTGATCCGTGGTGCCGGTGGCCACGATCCGGCCCTTGTCGATGATCGAGACGTGATCGCAGACCTGCTCGACCAGTTCCATGACGTGGCTGGAGAACAGCACCGTCGAGCCGGTGCCCACGAAGCGGCTCAGCAGCCGCCGGATCACGTCGGCCGAGATCGGATCCACTCCTTCCAGCGGCTCGTCCAGGAACAGCACCGAGGGGTTGTGGATCAGGGCGCAGCCGAGCGTGGCCTTCTTGCGCATGCCGGTGGAGTAGTCGGCCACCAGCCGCTTGGCGTCCTCGGTCAGGTCAAGCACGTCCAGCAGCTGCGTGGTCCGCGAGCGCACCTCGGCGACCGGCAGGCCGCGCAGCCGCCCGGCGTACTCGAGCAGTTCCTGCCCGCTGAGCCGCTCGAACAGCCGGGCCTCGGCCGGGACCACCCCGATGATCGCCTTGGCAGCGGGCGGGTCGGCCCACACGTCAAGCCCGTTGATCAGCACCTGGCCGCCGTCCGGCCGCAGCAGGCCGGTCATCATCGACAGGGAGGTGGTCTTGCCTGCTCCGTTGGGCCCGACCAGCCCGGCGAAGGATCCCGCCGCTATCTCCAGGTCGATCCCGGCGACCGCCTCTTTTTCCCCGAAGCTCTTGCGCAGCCCGCGCACCGCGATGGCTGGTCCGCCCATAACCCCTCGCCCTCGCCGCGGCGGTCAGGGCTGGCCCCGGCCGCCTTCCTGCCCCCAGGCCCAGGATGTCACCGTCCGCGTTCCCTCGGACCATCAGGCCCCCGGGCAGGCCCTGGGGGTTGCGGTTAGACCGGCGGTCAGGTCACTCGGGTTCGGCCAGCTGGTCCAGCGCCGCGACCGAGGCTGCGGGCAGCCGGAGGCTTCCTACTGCGATGTTCGCGGCCAGGTGGGCGGGGTCGGAGGTGCCGGGGATCAGCAGCGTGTGCTCGTAGTGGGCCAGCAGCCAGGCCAGCGCGACCTGGGCGGGGGTGGCACCCAGGCCGGCGGCGATGCCAGCCCCAAGATCGTGGTGGATCCGGGTTTCGCGAACACTTGTACCCCCGATAAGGGGAGGCGGGCTCAACGGGTCGTCGCAACACTGCCGGTAGATGACCTTTTCCGTGGTCACCGTATCCGGTGGGCCGCCGTGACCGGGTGCCGTGCGCTGGCCGGGGGCAGGCCCTTGGCCTGGCCCTGGTTTCCTGCCGCCCAGGGGCCGCGGAGGTCTCCGGGGTCCAGGCCGGCCCGCAGGGCCGTCGCCCCAGCCGGGCCAGGTCGGCGCCCATGGCCTGGTAGACATCCCTGGTCAGGGCGACATCGTCCACCGCGCCCAGGGCCGCGTTCCCCGGGTAGGGGCTCCCGTCGGCGCTGGCCGACCCCGCCGATGATGATGATGATGTACACCTGCGTGAACACGCCGAAGTCCCAGATGATCGACAGCAGCAGCAGCACCAGGAAGATCGGCTTGAGCAGCGGGTAGGTGACCAGCCAGAAGATGCGCCACGGCCCGCCGCCGTCGACCCGGGCCGACTCGTGCAGCTCGTCCGGGATGGTCCGCAGCCCGGCCAGCACGCTGACCGCGATGAACGGGAAGCCCGTCCAGACCACCAGGACGGTGATCAGCGCGTAGGCCGGCAGCGCGGCGTTCGTCCAGCTGAACCCCGCCCAGTGCGCGCCGCCGCCCAGCCAGGACGGCAGCTTGGTGAGAAACCAGTCGACGACCCCGCCGTGCGCGAGCTGGCGGCCCGCCACGGCTTCCCGGCCTCGACGCCCGCCGAGGCGGTCCAGGGCGCCGTGTCATCGGAGTCCGCCGAATCCGACGCGTTCCTCGATGACCTCGCGCAGCGGGTCGCGGTCGGGGTCGCCTCGGTCTGCGTCGTGCTCGACCCGGGCCTGGTCGTGCTGGGCGGCGAGGTGGGCCGGGCGGGCGGCAGTGCGCTGGCCTCCCGGGTCGCGGCCGCCGTGGCCGCCATCTGGCCGTCCCACCCGCGGATCGTCCCGACCGGGGTCCCCGGCGAACCGGTCCTGCGCGGCGCGATGCTGGCCGCCGTGGATCAGGCCCGGGCCGCCCTGCTGGCCTCGGTCGCCGACCCCAGCCGGCCCCAGTAACGCTACGGCCCGGACCGGCTCAGCGCCGTAGCCCCGCCATCCCCGGGCGATGGGCATTATTTATGCCGAACGGGCCGTGGTGCCTGCCTGCCCGCACCCCGCTCGCTTCCGGTGCTAATGCCCCGTGGCCGGCTCCGACGGTCGGCCGGCGATCCGAGGCACCGACCCGCGAGCAGGTATGCCCGTGACGCGTCTGCACGTGCATAATGGTGGTATCAGCAAGATCCGGATGCGGAGAAGGCTCCTGTTGCCTGAACCTCCTTGTGTTACCGATTCGTCGTCTCGAGGAGGCTTGGACCCAGCGGAATAGATGGGAGTTGCAGGCAGTGCCCTCAGGAGGGACAGCGACTGAGCAATCGGTGCGGTTCCGGGTGGGCGACATGCCTCCGCTCGCCGAGGGCTTCAGCGACCGGCCCGATACCGCCCGGGGCGTCCTGGATGCTCTCGTCCCGGGGTCGACCATCGCGCTCGTGCCGGGCTCGGAGTTCGCCGAGGGCAGGCAGAACTGGCTGGGTCCGTCGGGCAAGACCCAGATCGCGGTGATGCTCGCGGAGACGCTGTGGCGATCGGGCGCCGTGGACGTGGTGGTCTGGATCTCCGCCACCAGCCGGTCGGCGGTGCTGTCGGGCTATGCCGAGGCGTGGACGGCGGCCACCGGCATCGAGCCGAGCGGCACGGCCGAATCGGTCGCGGCCCGTTTGGTCAGCTGGCTCGCTGAAACCGATCAACCGTGGCTGGTCGTGCTCGATGACCTGCCGAACGTGGACGAGCTGGACGGGATCTGGCCCGAAGGCCCGGCGGGCCGGGTCCTGATCACCAGCACACAGTCGGCCGTGGCGGCCAGCAGGCAACGGACGCGGGTCTTCCCGGTGGGCTTCTTCAGCATCCGTGAGGCCCTCGGCTGCCTGACCGAACGGCTCAGCGTCAACCCGGCGCAGCGCCAGGGCGCCATCGACCTGATCGAGGCGCTCGGCCGGGAGCCGCTGGCCCTGGCCCAGGCGGCCGCGGTGATCGCCAACTCGGCGCTCGCCTGCCGGGACTACCGGGACTACTTCGCCCGCCGGCGGCAGCAGATCGGGGTGGCGGCGGGCGAGGTCCCCTCGGCCGCCTCGGTCACCTGGACGCTGTCCCTGGGCCAGGCTGAGATGCTGCTGCCCGGCCAGTCGGTCCGGCTCATGCTGGTCCTCATCGCCCTGCTCGACGGCCACGGCATCCCCGGCGCGGTCTTCAACACGCAGTCAGCCAGTGTCTACCTGGGCGGTCCCCCCGTCGGGTTCGGCACGCCCGTTGACTCCAAGCCCGCCTGGGACGCGCTGCTCGCTATCGAGCGGGCCGGGCTGATCAGCATCAGCCGGGCCGAGGGGCGGCCGACGATCCTGATGAACCCGGTGGTCGCGGCCGCGATCAGGCTGGCCGCCCCCTCGGCGCTGCGTGACCGGGCCGCCCGTACGGCGGCCAGCGCGCTGCTGGAAGCGTGGCCGCAGGACGAGCCCGAACCGTGGACGGCCGCCGTCCTGCGCGCCAACGCGGCCAGCTTGCAGGCCGTGGCCACCGACGTCCTGTGGGCCGAGGGGTGCCACCCGCTGCTGCTGCGCGCCGGACGCAGCCTGGACAGCGCCCGCCTGGCCGGTCCAGCCGTCGAGTACTGGCGTGAGCTGTCCGTCCACTGTGACAACAAGCTCCCGCCGGAGCACCCCGACGCGCTGGTCGTCGCCGCCCGGGTGGCGGGCGCGTACCTGGCGGCCGGATACGGAGCCGAGGCGGTCACCTGGTACCGGCGGGTCCTGGCCGAACGCAGCGTGGATCTGCCGCCCGGGCATCCGGCCGTCATCGCGGCGCGGGTCAGCCTGGCCGAGGCGCTGATCGCCGCGGGCGAGCCCGCCGACGCGGTGACCGTCCTGTGCCGGGCGGTGGCCGAATCCGAGCAGTTCCGCGGCCCGGGTCACCCGGACACCCTCGCGGTCAGGGACGACCTCGCGCGGGCGTACGAGGCGTCCGGCGACGTCCCGGCCGCGATCCGGCTGCTGACCCAGGCGCTGTCCGAGCGCGAGCGGCTCCAGGGCGCCCGCGACGTGCTCACCATGACCACTCGCGATCAGCTCGCCGCGGCTCTGCTGGCTGGCGGCAAGATCAAGCAGGCCATCTCCGGCTACAAGCGGGTACTGGCCGACCGTGCGGCCGTGCTCGGACCTGACCACCCGGACACCATCGCGACCAAGGCCAGCCTGGCCCGCGCCTACCACACCTCGGGCAAGATGCCTTCTGCGGTGCAGCACGCCGAGCAGACCTGCGCCGATTCAGAACGGGTCCTGGGCGCCGATCACGCCGAGACGCTGGCCCGGCAAGCTCAGCTGGCGCACCTGTACTACGCCGTGGGCCGGGTCGGCGACGCGCAGACGCTGCTGCGCGACACGGTGGCGCGGTGTGAGCGGGTGCTGCCCTCCGGGGACCCGCTCACCCAGACGGTCCACCAGAGCCTGGCCAGCATCGCGGGCGACGGCTGATTAGACGGCAGTGACTCTTGCGACCTGACGACAATAAAGTGCATCAAAAGCACTAGATGTCATATATCGGCCGGCTAAGCGCGGGGCGGAGCCAATCGTGCGATGCACATGCAGGATCGCGATGTCAGGAAAGATGCCGATATGAGCAAAGCTCTCCGGGCCGGAACCCTCGCGTGTTATTTAGATGTTCAGAGGAGGGTCCCAGGGACAGCAGCATCGATGGGGTTGGGGGGCGGTGATGCCCAGTGGGAACGCCAGCTGAGCCGGCGCGACGATTCCGGATCGGTGAGGTACCGCCGCTCGCCGAGGGCTTCACCGACCGACCCGACAGCGCCGGCGGCCTCGCGGATGTCCTGGTTCCGGGCTCGGCCGTCGCGCTCGTGCCGGACCCGGCGGTACCCGTGACCCTGCCGAACTGGCCTGGGGCCTGCGGCAAGACTCAGATCGCCGTGATGATCGCCGAGTCATTGTGGCGATCACACGTCATCGACGGGCTGATCTGGATCCCGGCGACCAGCCAGGCGGCGGTTGTGACCGGGTTCGTGCAGGCGTCGGTGGCGGCCACCGGCCTGGAGCCCACCGGAACGGCCGACTCGGTCGCGATCCGGTTCGTGAGCTGGCTGGGCCAGACCAGACAGCCCTGGCTGGTGGTCCTGGACGACCTGGCAGAGACCGTCGAACTGGCCGGGCTGTGGCCCGACGGGCAGGCGGGCCGGCTGCTGATCACCAGCTCCAAGACGTCTCCCGCCGTGGGCCGCCCTGGCACCCGGGTCATCCCGGTCGGGCTCTTCAGCACCCGGGAGGCGCTGACCGGACTGTCCGAACGGCTCGGCGCGAACCCGGTCCAGCGCCAGGGGGCCATCGACTTGGTCGAGACGCTCGGCCGTGAGCCGCTGGCCGTCAGCCAGGCGTCCGCGGTGGTGGCGAGCTCCAACTTGACCTGCCGGGACTACCGGGACCTGTTCATCCGGCAGCGGGACGAGATCTGGACCGGCCCCGACGAGATCCCGTCGGCGGCCATGGTGACCTGGACCCTGTGCCTGGAGCGGGCAGAATCGCTGCTGGCCGGCCAGCCCGTGCGGCTCATGCTGGTCTTGCTGGCCCTGCTCGACGGTCACGGGATCCCGGGCGCCGTGTTCGGCACCCAGGCTCTAACCGGGTACCTGGGCGGGGCGGCCACGCCGTTTTCCGCCGCGGCCGATCCACGACAGGTCTGGGACCTGCTGCTGGCCCTCGAGCGAGCCGGCCTGATCGGCATCAACCGTAACGTCACGCCGCCGACCGTTTTGGTCAGCACGGCCCTGCAGACCGCGATCAAGCTGGCCGCGCCGGCCGAGGCCCAGGAGCCAGCGGCGCGGGCGGCCGCGAGGGCGCTGCTCGAGGTCTGGCCTGCCGACGAGTCAGCGCCGTGGCCGGCGGCCAGCCTGCGGGCGAACGCGGCCAGCCTGCAGGATTCGGCCCTTGATTCCCTGTGGGCCGACGGGTGCCATCCGCTGTTGCTGCGGGTGGGCCGGAGCCTGGACCAGGCCCGCCTGGCCGGGCGGGCCGTCGAGTTCTGGCAGGACTTGGCCACGCGCTGCGATGCCAAGCTGCCCGTCGGCCACCCCGACGCGCTGCTGGTGGCCGACTACCTGGCCGCCGCGAACCTGGCCGCCGGGAACGCGGCGGAGGCCGTCCGGTGGTACCAGCGGGTACTGGCCGACCGTACCCGTGAGCTCACGCCCGGGCATCCGGCCATCGTGGCCGCTCGCGTCAGCCTGGCCCGGGCCCTGATCATGGCCGGTGAGCCCGCCGACGCGGTGACCGTCCTGCTCCGCGCCGTCGGGGAGTACGAGCAGTCCCACGGCGACAGGCACCCGGAAACCCTCAGCGCCCGCGACGGGCTGGCCTCCGCGTACCAGGCCGCGGGCGACTACGCGGCGGCGGGCCGGATGCTGGCGCGCAACCTGGCCGACCGCGAGCGACTGCAGGGGCCGCGCGACCCGCTGACCATGGCCACCCGGGAGCGGCTCGCCGCGCTCTGCCTGGCCGACGGCAAGGTCAAGGACGCCATCTCGCACTGCAAGCGGGTGCTGTCCGACCGTGAGAAGGTACTGGGTCGCGGTCACCCGGCCACGACCGCAGCCGAGGGCGGCCTGTCCGCCGCGTATCAGGCGGCCGGCCGGATGTCGGCCGCGATGCAGTACGCCGAGCGGTGCTGCACGGATTCCGAGCGGGTGCTGGGTCCCGACCACGCCGACACCCTGAGCCGCCTGGTTAACCTGGCGTACCTGTACTACGCCGTGGGGCGGGTAGGAGACGCGGAGGCGCTACTCCGCGAAACCCTCGTCCGCTGCGAGCGCACCCTGCCGCCACGGGACGCGCTGACCAAGACCGTCCGTCAGAGCCTGGCGAACATCGGGGAAGGCTGACCGCCGTAAGCCGGCATTTCGCCATAGTCAACAACGCCCGTCTTTTGTCCAAACGGACCGTGGCGAACCGCCCGCATGTGCCGTGCAGGCCATGAGGGGCTGGCGGGCGCTGGACTTGCGCGCCTAACGGCTCGCCGCAGCCAGCCTCGCCGGAGCCAGCCTCGCCGGAGCCAGCCTCGCCGGAGCCAGCCTCGCCGGCAGCCAGCCTCGCCGGAGCCAGCAGGCAGGAAATTCCTGCCTCTTGTCGCCTGGTGACCGGATTGACCGTTACTATCTCGCAAGTGACTATCCTGTGTCGGCCTACCTCGAGATCGCCGAGCGGCGGAGCCGAACCAGGTGGGGGCGGCGCGTACGCGCATTCCTCCCGGCGCTGAACGAGGCATTCCGCTGTCCGCGGCCACTCACGAGCCGGGCAGCAGGATAGGAGACCCAGATGACGGTTGACTCCCCCGCCGCCTTCGCTAGGACCGTCCCCGAGGCCAGGCTCGAGCCTAACGCGATCGGAGTGGCGCAGGACACCGTTATCGGAATGGCCAACGCCGCGCCTGCCGCATCAGCCGGGCTGACGCTGGCCGTACTCGCCGCGGCGACGGCCTACGCCAGCGGTCCTGCCCTTATCCTCATAGCGCTGCCGATGATCGTGATCGCCAACTGCTACCGCCGCCTGAACGCGTGGAACGCCAACTGCGGTGCGTCCTTCGAGTGGGTCGGCCGTGTGATCAACCCGTATCTCGGTTTCATGGTCGGCTGGATCATGATCATGGGTACCATCCTGGCGACGGTCGGCACCACGGTGGAACTCGGGCCGTCGATCCTCGCCGTCTTCGGCTCCGCCTCCTCCTCTAGCAAGGCGCCGAACATGGTCATCAGCACCGTGGTGATCCTCGGCATGCTCGTGATCGCGATCGTCGGCATTCGGATCACCGCTCGCACCCAGGTCAGCATGGCGATAGTCGAGTATGCGATCCTCGTCGGCTTCGCCATCGTCGGCCTGATCGCGGTCCTAAGTCACCGGCACGGCACCTTCCCCATCACCAAGGGCTGGTTCAGCCTCAGCGGGATCGGCGGTCGAGGCAATCTCGCCGCGGGATTCCTGGTGGCGGTGTTCGTTTACGTCGGCTGGGAGGGCACCATCTACGTCAACGAGGAGGTCACGCACCGGCGTACCAATCCTGGCCGGGCGGCCATGATGGCGACCGCCTTGCTCGCCGTCATCTATGCCCTGACGCAGGTGGGCCTGCAGGGCGTGGTGTCGCCCGCTCGACTGCACGCCCACGCGACCGACGCTCTCGTCTACAGCGCTCAGGCGCTGGCCGGCAGCGGATGGGCCAAGCTCATGGCGTTGGCTCTGGCGCTGTCGGTGGTCGCCACCACTGGCACCGTCATCGTGCTCACTGCGCGGATCGTGTACGGGATGGCCAGCCACCGGGTGCTGCCGCCGGTCCTCGGTAACGTGAACCGCCGGTTCGCCACCCCGGTCGCCGCGACCCTCCTAGTCGGCCTGACTCTGCTGGGGCTTACCTGGGCCTACCTGCTGGCCACCTCGCTGGCGAACGCCTTCAGCGACGTGATCGCCGTGAGCGCCCTGCTGTATACCGTCTTTTACATCTTTACCGCGGTCACCGCCGTCGTCTACTACCGGCGCCGTATCTTCAGCACTGCCCTGGACGCGGTGATCCTCGGCGTGCTCCCGGTGGCCGCCGCGGGATTCCTGGGCTGGGTCGTCGTTAAGACGCTGCTGGCTGCGCCTTCGGCGCAGATCTGGTCGCTGATCGGGATCGTCGGCCTCGGGGTGATCCTCATACCCGTCGTTCGCTTCGTGCTCCGGCCGCAGTATTTCCACTTGCGACCGGAAACCGAAGGCCGGGCACGCTAGCCGAGGACGGGCCAGCGCGATGCCATGGCGCACGTGATGCAAACCGAATTTCATCCAAAATAGGGCATGCTTCCAGCCATTTAGCCGTTAGGGTGACGTGGAACGTGTCGGTGCGCCCCACAGGGCGCTAGGAGGGGATACCATGTCGGCTCTACCGCCGGGCCAGTTCCCGACGGGGTGGCCTGGCGTGACAGGTTAAGCTTGGTGTGTCGCAAGCGTCGACGGCCCATGTCATACGATACGGAATTTCCCCTCCATGACAGGCATACGCCGCCCGGCTAGCCGTTAGAGTGGCGTCGACTATACCGTCGGTGCGCGGGATAGGTCGGTAGGGAGGGCGCCATGCTGAATGCACCGCCGGGTCGGCTCCCGGTGCTTTGCAGGGCTGAGAGCTTCGATCCGTACGGAACCTGGCCGTCCCGGCCTCATACCATAGAAGGCATCAGGCGTATGCCCCCGGCCATCGGCAAGATGTGAATGGCATGCTGAGCGAGATCCTCTTCGTCCTCCTGGTGCTAGTGGTGGCCGCCCTTATGGTGGTGGATCTTGTGCGGACACGGGGTGAGAGCCTGCACGGGCACGCCGAGAGGCAGCCGCACGGTGCCGAACGAGCGGTCGCCGCCGCTCCATCCCTCGGCTCGGCAGCCAGCACGTTCTCCCCGGAGCCCGCCAGGGCCATGCCCCCCGCCCCCGCGCCCGCGTCCGCGTCCGCGTCCGCGTCCGCGTCCGCTGCGAGCCTGCCTCCGCGGGAGATGGAGGCGACGCACGCCTTCGACCAGATGCACCGGGAGATGTCGCGGTCGGCAGCCAACGAGGCCGAAACCCGCGAGAAGCTCAACGCCATCTTCGTGAACCTGTCACATCGTAGCCAGTCTCTGGTGGAACGCCAGCTCCGCCTTATCGAGGATCTCGAGCACGGGGAGCAGGACGCGCAGCGCCGGGCCAAGCTGTCGAAGCTGAATCGCATCGCCACGCGCATGCACCGGAACTCTCAGAACCTGCTCGTCATGGCCGGTCACCAGGCATCCCCTGGCTGGAACCACCCGGTGACGCTGGCGCACCTGGTCAACGCCGCGCTGGCCGAGGTCGAAGATAACGAACGTGTCTCGTCTGAGGTCCAGGCCGACATCGCGGTCCGCGGGCCTGCCGTCAACGACCTGGTACACCTGCTCGTCGAGCTGATAGAGAACGCGACGTCGTTCTCGGCGGCAGAAATGTCGGTCCATATCAAAGGCCACATCCTGACCAGCGGTGGCGCTTTGGTCGACATCACTGACCAGGGCATCGGAATGACCGCGAAAGAGATGGCCTACGCGAACCAGCAGCTGGATAATCCTCCGGCGGCCGATACCGACGTCCCTAGGTGGATGGGTTTGCTGGTGGTCGCCCGGCTAGCCGCCCGGCACGGGATCAGGGTCCGGCTGAACCAGGCCGACCTGGGCGGTCTCACGGCGCTCGTCTGGCTCCCGGACGAGATCCTCACTCAGTACGCCGTCCCCGCGGAACCCGGTTACGCCGCCCCCGCGCCGCCCGGCCCGGTGGCTCTCGCCCCGGCCTATGCACCACCGTCGGCTGCACCACCGTCGGCGGACGTACCGGCGGCCGGCCCCGAGCCGACCTGGTCGGCTCGCGGCCCGCAAGCTACGGTCCAGGCCGAGCCGGCCGTCGCGGCCCGCCTCTCCCGCGCAGGGCGCCCCGACACGCCGGGTGGGGAGCTCGGGGTGGTCGTGCCCCAGGCCGAGAGCCAGACGACAGTGCGCCGGTTGCCCATCTTCGACGAGGTCGAGTCACGCTGGTCCCAGGGCAGCCACGAGGCAGCCGGTTCAGCCGGCCTGGCCACCGCCGCCGGCCCGCCGGTCGGCGGGCTGCCCAGGCGGCCGGCGGCCGGGGCGCAGCCTGCTCGCACCGTTCCCGCCGCATCCCCGGGCGCGCCGGGCCGGCCAGGCGCCGGCCAGGGGTGGACCGCGCCCGCCGAAGACGCGAGCCCGGGCGGACCAGACGAGTCCTGATGCGGATGGCCCGGCCGTCCGGCCCGGCGCCGTGAGGCGCCCCGCCCCGTCCGGCCCGGCGCCATGACGAGCCCCGCCCCGTTTGGCTTCAGCCGGGTCATATTCCTCAGCCATGTCATCGACGCTGGCACGCCGGTGTTCCCCGGCGATCCGCCGGTCGAGATCCGCCCGGCCGCCCTCATCGAGCCGGACGGCTATTACCTGCAGTCGCTCACGTTGGGCGAGCAGGCCGGGACGCACTGGGCCGCGCCCGCACATTTTCACGCCGGCCAGCCGTTCGCCGACGAGCTGGACCCCGGCGACTTCTTCCGCCCCGCGGCCGTGCTCGATGTGCGGGACGCGGCCGCCCGGGACGCGGATTTCACCCTCGGCGTCCCGGAGATCAGGCAGTGGGAGGCGGACTTCGGCCCGATCCCGCCGGGCAGCGCCGTCATCATCTGGACCGGCTTCGAGGACCGCTGGGATGACCCGGCGGCCTACCTGAACGCGGACTCCGCCGGCGGGCTGCATTATCCGGGCTTCGGTGCCGAGGCCGCGCGCTGGCTGATCAAGCAGCGTTCCATCGGCGTCCTCGGGATCGACACGATGGGGATCGACCCGGGCGCCGACACCTCCTTTGCCGCCAACCAGTTGCTTCTTCAGGAGCATCGGCTGCATCTGGAAAACCTGTGCGGGCTGAGCCAGATGCCGCCGGCCGGAGGCTGGATCATCATCGGGGGACTGCGGGTCCGGGCCGGCTCTGGCTCCCCGGCGACGGTGTTCGGGCTAATCCCCTGAAGGCCCGCCGCTTGACCTCAAATGCGAGTGCCCGTGAGCTCATCGTGAAGATCTCAGCGAGTTGCTCGCGCTTGTCGTCGCTGACTGCCCCGTCCCTGGTCATGTCGTCGAACGTCGCGCGCATGTTCGCGACCAGATCCGCTTCCTCCCGCTGGAGGTAGAACGCCACCCAATCCGAATACACGGGATGGTCGGCGATCTCGTCCTTCAGGCCCTCGGCGATCTCGATGTAGCTCCAGGAGCACGGCAGGATGGCCGCGGTGATCTCCAGCGGGCCGCCGGCCGCCGCGGTGGCCAGCAGGAAGCTGGTGTAGGCCACGTTGGCCGGAGCCATCGCCTGCGCGCCGCCGCGGTCCTCGGCGCCCAAGCCGATTACCTGGGCCAGCAGCCGGTGGTTGCTCGGGATCTCCAGCCGGATGATCCCGTCCAGCTGCCTGGTGAAGAACTCCAGGTCCGTATCAGTGGCCGACTTGGCCGCGCCCAGGGCCATGCACCGGGCGAAGGCGGGCAGGTACAGCAGGTCCTGCTCGATGAAGAAGCGGAACCGGTCCAGCGGACCCGTTCCCCGGGCCAGCTCGCTCAGGAACGGGTGCGCGTGCAGGCCGGCCCAGATGCGATCGCACCGGTCGCGCAGCCGGGCCGAGAAGGCCTGGCCCGTGCGTGCCGCTGGCGAGGTCTCCATGACCGCACCCTAGCCTGGTGGCCACTCGTGCGCTCCGGGCTCTAGGAGGTCAGGTGATCAGATCGGCCACCGCTTCTGATGCGACGGCGCTGGCCGGCCTGTGGCGGGCGGCAGGCCTGGAGTTCCGCCCGGAAGACGTGCCGGGCGAACTGGCCTCCATGCTGGGCCAAGGCCTGGTCCTGGTCGAGGAGGAAGCCGTCGGCGAGATCACCGGAAGCGTGCTGGGCACCTTCGACGGCATGCGCGGCTGGGTGCGCCGCCTGGCCACTAGGCCCGACCGGCGCGGCCGCGGCATCGCCACGGGGCTGCTCGCCGAGCTGGAACGCCGGCTGCGCACGGCCGGCTGCTCGAAGGTCAACCTGCTCATCGAGCCCGGCAACGCCGGCGTAGCCAGCTTCTACGCCCGGCTGGGCTACCGGCAGGACGACCTGCTTTTCATGGAGAAGCGGCTCGCCTCCGGGCCGGCGCCCTCGCCCCCCGGGCCCGCCCCGGCGGCCGGCCGCTGGCACGGCATCGAGCCTCACCTGTCCCCGGATCAGTACGTGTTCGCCGCCCCCGCCCCGGACGCGCCGGACCCCCCGGACCCCCCGGACCGCACGAGGCCGCTGCCGCCCGGCCTGGCGCCCTTTGCGGTCATCCGCGAGGACGAGGGTGTCACCCTGATCCTGACCAGGGCCGATGCCGACCGGGCCGGCCTGCGCTACGGCTACCTGGCGGCCCGGATCACGCTGCGCGTCAACTCCGCCCTGGCCGACGTGGGCCTGACTGCCCTGGTCAGCGGGGTCCTGGCCGACGCCGGGATCAGCTGCAACGTGATCGCCGGCCTGGCCCACGATCACCTGTTCGTCGACTGGGAGGCGGGTCCCCGCGCCCTAGCGCTGCTGCGTGAGCTGTGAGCCCGCTGACGGTCCAGCTGTGCGCCAACCGCACTTGCGCCGCTTCGGCCAGGCAGATATGCGAGCGGGGTGCCGCTGACAGGGCACGGCACCCCGCTCTCGGCGGCAGGCGTCTGCGGGGCTAACGCCGCACCGCGCGCCCGCCTTATGGCCGGCCGGTCCGCGAAGGCAAACGGGAAGGCGGAGCCGCCCGCCAGGATCTTTTGGCGGCGGCCCGCGGCGCTTCGCGTCCGGCGGCACTCCGCGGCCTCTTCTTCCTGTTTCAACCATCGCTTAAGCCCCCAAAACGGTCAAACTATTTTCGATCGCGGCAGGGTGCGCGCCGCCGCGAACAGCCCGGCGTGCCCGCTGATCCCGCCCAGCGCGAAGGCGTTGCCGTCGTGCACGTCGCCCCAGACCACGCCTGAACCGGTCCGGCGCCACCCGCCCGCTGGCCCCGGCCTCCGTTGGCGCAGCGCTGCTGGCGGCCAGCTGTACGCCGGGATCGCCGAACGCATCGTGCTCACTGCACGGCGGGCCTCGCTGAGCGGGTGAACGCCCGGCCCCGCTCAGCCCCGCCAGAACGGCCTGACCTCGATCTTGCCGAACGCGGCGACCGGATGCCGCGACGCGACCTCGACCGCCTCCTCGATATCCGCGCACTCGAGCACGTCGTATCCGCAGATGACTTCCTTGGTCTCGGCGAACGGGCCGTCGCTGACCAGGACCTCGCCGTCACGCACCAGCACCGTCTTGGCCGTGCTGGGCGACTTGAGCCGGTCGCCGTCAAGCCGGATACCCCGGGCCATCACATCGTCGAGCCAGGGAAAGCTGCCGCTGTCCTCGGCGTCCGTCTCATCGGCGGCGGTGGCCTGTTCATCTTCGACGGCGGATGAGTCGACGCACACCAGCATCAGGAACTTCATGTCTTCTCCGATCTCGTGGCCTCGAACCTAACGCAACAGCACGACGAACAGCAGCCGCGAAATGGACAGCGGGGACCGCCGGGACAAGCCGTCACACGCCTGTGCTGATCTTGCCCTCCAGGGTTACCCTGAAGGGAATTCACCTGCCTCACCCTCTTGGCTTCGCGATCATGCGCGGCGGAACAGGAGCCCGGCTGATGGCTGACCCGCGCCACGTGGCCTGGGCCGATGCCGTCCTGCGGCGGCCTGCCGTCGATCCTGACATCCCTCGCGCCGCCCGGGTCCTGCTGGCCGCCCCGGGCACGCCCGTCACCCCGGCGAGCCGGACCCGGCCCGCCCGCACCCGCGACTACCTGCCCGTGGACCCCGGCAAGCGGGAGGCCACAGTCGAGGGAGCGGTCATCGGCCTGGTAGCCGCCGGGTGCGTCGCGGTGGGCGGGACGACTCCGCTGGCCATCGGGGTCCTGGTGTTCCAGGGACCAGTGGCCTGGCAGTCCGCTTCGAGCCATGTCGCCCTGATCCTGGCGCAGCTCATCGCGATCATCACCGCCGTGATCTTCGGTGCCCGGGTCATCCGTTTCGGGCAGCTCAACGGCCAGGTACCCGCCGACGTCGCCGCCCGTGCCTACCACGGCCGCTACCTGACCGGCGCCGACTTCGACGCCCGGGCCCGGTGCCTGCTGCGGCGCGTGCAGGATGCGGTCGATGCCGTCACCACCTCCGAGGTCTACCTGGCCGGCTTCCTGGATGCGCCCGCCGCCCGCGCGGCCCTGGCCGACCAGGAATGGGACATCGCCGTCGCGCTGCGCGAACAGGCCCGGCTCCGGGCTCAGCGAGCCGAGCCGGGCCTCCGTGACGCGGGCGCCATGACCGCCGCGCTGCTGAAACGCCAGGCTCAGGCCGCGCAGCTCGCGGACTCCAGCGTCGCCGCCCGGGTCGCCGCGCTGGAGCACTACGCCGCTCAGGTCCGCGAGGCTGACGCCGCCTACCGGGACTGGCAGCAGGCCGCGGCCCTGGCCGAGCTGACTGACAGGCATCTGGGCCTGCTCGCCCGGACCGCCGCCGACGAGCACGGCATCGCCGAGATCGAGACCATGTCGCAGCAGGCCCGCGCCGTTTACCTCGCCCTGCGCCAGCCGCGCGGCTTAAGCTGTTCAGGTTGGTGAACGGACGGCGGCCAGGGTCCCCGAGCTGCGGCGGCTGCCGCCCGGGCAGACCGTCCTGCCGTGGCACGTCAGCCCGGAACGTTCGGTGTTCCACTCCTACGACACCGTCACCCAGGCCATGCAGGGCCACTACATCGATTTCACCGGCGGCCGGGGTGAGTACAGCTCGATCCTGATCCCTCGGCGATGCCGACCAGGAACTCGACCGGGCCGCAGCCGCGGTGCGTCTCGCGCGCGAACTGGAAGGCGCGCTGGATCGCCTTCAGGTACGGACCGTCCGGCTCCGGCTCGGGCACGCTACCAGCATGCCACCCCCGGCCGACTGCACGGCGGCGGCAGGCCCGCGTTAGGCTCGGCGGCGAGCGAAAGGGCGGTGGCGAGATGAGCGCACTGCAGTACAGCCTGGCCCGGCCGGCCGTCGCGCAGTCGGACCTGACCACGGTGGCCCAGTTCATGTTCTGGCAGATGTTCCGTAACGTGGCCTCGGACGGGTTCGTGTTCGAGGACCCGGTGAACGCCGGCGTGCTGTCCAGGCCGGGCTGCGTGCTCGCCTCGCCGTCCTGGGAGAACAGCGCGGACCAGGTGTCCCAGGACTACGTCTACAACTGGACCAGGGATGCGGCCATCGTCGCGATGGAACTGGCCGCCGGCTCCCTGCCCACCAGCCAGCCGCTGATCGACTATGTGCAGTTCGCCCAGACCTGCCAGGATTCCGGCGGCGATTTCGACCGCGCGGCGTTTCTCATCAACGGTACCCCGCGGGCCTGGACCGACCAGACCGACGGGCCTGCCCTGCAGACACTGGCCATCCTGCAGCTGTTCGACCAGCTCGACCCGTCGACCCAGACCGTGGCCAGCACCGTCATCGCGGCCAACCTGAACTTCCTGCAGGGCGCCTACCAGGGCCAGACGTACAACCTGTGGGAAGAGGAGTACGGCGCGTCGTTCTTCGCCCGCTCGGTCCAGCTGCAGTGCTTCCAGGCCATCACGGCCAACACCCTGCAGATCCCGGTCCCCGGCTGGGTGAGCAGCGCCATACCGTGGCTTCAGAACGCCCTCGAGGGTCACTGGAACGGCCAGTACTACCAGTCGATGCTGCCCGTCCCGGCCGACTACCGGGCGCCCTACGACCCCAACATCGACATCGTCATGGCCGCCATCTACGGCGCAGTCGCCGTGTCCGACACCAAGCTCCTGGCCACTGCCGCGCTGCTGCGCAGCCAGTGGGCCGACCAGGCCTCGAAGTACTTCTACCCGATCAACGGGGCCGACCAGCAGCGCAGCCTCGGCCCGCTGCTCGGCCGCTACCCGGGGGACGTGTACGACGGCGACACCGACGCGCTGGTGGGCGATCACCCCTGGGCGGTCTCCACGGCCAACTTCGCAGAACTCTACTATCGGCTGGCCGCACAGATCACCACGACTGGAACGGTTCCGCTTGATGACCTGTCGGCCGGCTTCTTCGGCCAGCTCGGGATCGGCTCGTCGACCACCCCGGCCGCGGCCGCGGCGGCGCTGCAGGGCGCGGGCGACCAGATGCTGCAGGCGCTCGTCTTCCACAGCGACAATCTCGAGCTCAGTGAGCAGTTCGATGCCACATCCGGCTACGAGAAGAGCGTCGGCAACCTGTCCTGGAGCTACGCCTCGTTCCTGTCGGCGGTGCGGGCCAGGACCGCCACCTGACCCCTGCCCGGCCATCGCGGCTCATCCAGGGTAGTGAAACCCGGGTCTCACTACCCCAGAGTGTGCTGGAATCCGGGTTTCACTCCGCTCAGTCGGCGCACGCTGGGCCACGGGGACGGTGCGGAACCCGGGCCAGACCGCGCATAACTGCCCAAGGGTCGCAAAGGTTCGTGGTATCACTATCACCGCTACGAAGTTCTAGTAGCGGACAACGCCCGCGTGGGCCAGCCTGAGCGGATCTTGACCTGAGCAGAGCCGGGCCTGACGACCCGGATGGCGACCCACTGCGGTAGGCGGCACCGGCAGGCCATGCCCCGGCCTAAGGAGAAGAACATAACCATGGCAGCCATGCTTCAGGAGAGCCTGCTTGCGCCGGACACCCAGCCCAAGCTGGTCGCCGACTGCCAGGCCCTGATTGAACAGCAGGTTTCCGAGATGTCCGGAGTATCGGGGACCGCGATAAAGCTCGCCTACAAGACTGCGAACGCCTTTGCCTCGGGCTACATCCGTCACATCGTGGAAGTCCTGCTCCCCGATCTGGCCGAGAAGCTCGAGCCCTACTGGGCCGAGTTCAACGCCGCCGGCGGTTCGGAGTTCGGCGACTACCTGGCCAAGCGGGGCCCGGAGGTCTCCGAAGCGCTGCTCTCGGTGACCGACGAACGAGCGGCCTCCTCAGGCAAGCCCACCATCGTCAGGGCCTATCGCAGCGTCCGCAGCCGGGCCGGCAAGCACGTCGAAGCCGCGCTCCCGCAAGTCGGCGCCCTGGTCCAGAAGTACGCGGCCTGAAGGGCCGCGCTGCGCCCGCGGCCCGGCCGGGACGGCAGCCGGGCCGCGGGCCTCGGGATACTGGTGACATGGACCCGCAGATTGTCCGGTACAGCGAGCGGCCGGAACTCTGGGACGACATCGGTGATCTCAGCGGCGAAGTCTGGCCCGAGTACAACCTGCACGGCGAGACGCTGAACTACTACTGGCGGCAGCTGTACGACGTCTTCCCCGACTGGCAGTTCGTCCTGTACGACCCCGGTGAGCAGATGGTCTTGGCCGAGGGGCACACCATCCCGCTGGCCTGGGACGGCACCGACGCCGATCTCGGACCTGGTATTGACGCCTCGCTGGCCGCCGCCTTCGAACTGCACGCGGCGGGCGGGGCGCCCACCGCGGTCAGCGCGCTGGCCGCCGAGATCCCGCCGCGCCACCAGAGCCGGGGCCTGTCGCCCGTGCTGCTGACAGCCATGGCCGGCCTGGCGCGCCAGGCCGGGCTGAGGCACCTGATCGCGCCGGTACGGCCGAGCCGCAAGGACCGCTATCCGACGATCCCCATCGACCGGTACGCCCGCTGGACCCGCCCCGACGGGTCACCGTTCGACCCGTGGGTGCGGGTGCACACCCGCCTGGGGGCCCGCATCGGGCCGGTGATCCCGCATTCCCTGCACATCACCGGCACCGTGGCGGAGTGGGAAACCTGGACCGGCATGCCGTTTCCCGAGACCGGCAACTACGTCTTCCCGGCCGGGCTGGCTCCCGTGCACATCGACCGCGAGGCCGACACCGGCGAGTACTGGGAACCCAATATCTGGATCATCCACCAGGTCACGGGCGGCCCGCCGCACTGACCGCGGGAATTCAGCCGATGCCGCCGCGCTCGCGCAGCGCGCGGATGTCTTCCGAGATCCGGAAGATGACGACGAAGAATTCCAGGATTATGCGGTATATCGCCAGCACGATCAGGATGAACAGCGGATCGCCGAAGAGCAGCGTCATGGCCCCGAAGGCCATGCTGGCCTTGAATGCGATGATGGTAAACACCAAGGCGCTCACCACAGTGCCGATCATTATCAGCACGTAGAGCACCTTTATGACCTTTGGCGTGACAAACAAGGAGAATCCGATGTCGAACAGGGCGCCCAGGAAGCCCTTGGAATCCGCCAGGTCATCCGGTGGCGCATGCCGGATCGAGGCCGTCCTGGGTTCGGGCTCCGGTCTGCTCTGAGCGGTCCCGGCCCCCAAGCTGGTCTCGGCGGTCCGCGCGCCGCAGGCGGCCGTGGTGTCGCCGAAGCGGTCGGCGTTCCCCGGGCCGAAGGCCCCGGCCTCGCCAAACGACCCGGCCTCACGGAGTGCCCCCGCCTCCCGGAACGTGCCGGCCTCCCGGAACGTCCCGGCCTCGCCGAACGGGCCGGCCTCGCCGAACGGGCGGCCTCGCCGAACGGGCCGGCCTCGCCGAACGGGTCGGCCTGGCCCGCCGCCCCGTACGTCCTCGCCGTCCTGGCCCCGAGCGGATCGGCCTGGCCCGCCGCCCCGTACGTCCCCGCCGTCCTGGCCCCGAGCGGATCGGCCTGGCCCGCGCCGTAATCGCTACGGATGGTGGCCTCGAACGGGTTGCCGTTCACCGTCCGGTAGGCCTCGGGCGCCCCGGTCCCGTACCCGTTGGCGTTCCTGTCCCGGTGCGAACTGACCGGCTCGGTACGGTACGCGTCGGCCGGCCCAGTACTGTGCTGCGGCCCGCGGGCGCGGCTGCCGCGGCGCCACTCCTCTGGCATGTCCTGACCTGATGAACGATCTGGCATCGTGTCTCCCGGGGGAACGAGCTCGTCTGGCGCCGACCGTTTGCGAGGTGAGGCGCGCCGGCCTAGCCGCCAGGTTACTTACGCCGAAGCCGCGAAATAAGTGCTTTCCAGAAGATGACAGATAATGGTAATCCATTATGCCTGCAGCATTATGTGGCTTTGGGCTCTCCATTTAGCCGGAGTAGCACAGGTCAGCGCTGCGCCGAGAGCAACCGGCTGAGCCGGCACCCTGGAGCCGTGGCCAGCACTAATGTCGGCTACCTCCCGCGCGTAGCTCCGCTTAGATGGAGACCCCGAATGTGGCTTATGGGTGGCTATTAAGGGATGCTGAGCTGCGGCGGACAGTCCGACCCGACTTCGGCCGCGCTAGTGCGCAAGTCAGCCGGTGCCGTTGATGGCTTCGAGGGGAACTTGCCTCCGGGTCTTCTGGCTCCTGGCGCTCATCAACGCGTGCGGGCACCTGATCCGCGAAGACGAGCGCATCACCGCCGGGTAGGTCACCCTGGCCGACGTGCCGTCCCCCGGTCCGCCCGTCAGGACTGCCACCCTTTGACAAGCACTATCAAAATGCTATCATATTGATAGGTGATCGGGTAGCCGACACCACAGCCTCAGAGGAGGCATTCCGATGAACGCAGCCATCTTCGACTACACGCCCTTCGCCAACCTTCGGAAAGGTCTGCGCGGGTGGTGGCTAACTCCCCCGCGACCCGGCATCTACCGCCTGATCGCGCCATGGGAGTACCGCCACCTCCGCTTCTTTGGCGTCCCGCGTATTGCCGGCGGCATCGTCGCGGCCGCCGCCGGCGTCATATGCCTCGCGTACGGCGTCTACGGATGGGCAGCCTTCTTCCTGGTTGTTGCGGCGCTGAATCTCGCGGGCGGCTCCTGGTACCTCACTATCGCTCGCTCCGCATCTGCCCGAACCTGAGCCCGGTCAGACGCCCGCCGGGGCGACGGTGCCCGTACTCGCGGATCTTCCGCTAGATGGTCGCCGGGACATACCGAGCGCCTCGGCGGCCTCCAGCCCCACCTCGTCACCTGCCGAGCAGCAGCGGCGCGAGCAGGTAAGGCTTCCGGCAGCAGAACGGTTCGCCCCCGGCAGCGCCACGCAGTGGCGAATGAATTCTTAAGCGTCTAGGACGATCTTGCTCGCTCCGATGTCAACGGGATGGATCTTCCAGGCGAGCAACCGCCCGGCCATCTGGCGCGTCTACAGGTCAGGCGGGTAAGAAGGTGACGCGATGGTTGCGGGTCGTGTCCGGGCGGCAGGCGCGATGCTGGCCGCCGGATTGTTCCTCCTGGCAGCGGGGTGCAGCGGCCCGGCGGCGAAGATTCCGCGTCCGGGGCCGCCGCCAACGGCGGGCGGGACCGCTGGTTTTCCCGTGGTCCCGCCCGCTGGTTTTCCCGCGGACTTCGTCGGCGTCTCGTCCCTCGGTGCCGACGGCGTGGTGGCCGTGTACTCGGCGACTGACGGCCGACTGATCAGGAAGCTGACCGTGCCGATGCCCGGCGGCGGGCCGGGCGGTCCGCAGCTGTCCGCGGACGGCCGGACACTGATCTTCGTTCGCGGGACGGGCAGCTGCGCGCAGATCATCGACACGGTCCCGTTCCGCGGCGGCCCGGAACAGACGCTGATCCCGATCACGGGTAACCCGCTAACCAGCAAAAACTACAGCATCCCGGGTGACCCGTCCTACAGCGCCGACGGCACGTACCTGATCTACGACACGGTTCCGTGCGGTCCATCCGGGCGCGCGCTGGTGCACGTCCGCGACCTGAGCACCGGCGGCGAGCGGACCAGGGCCGTGACCCTGGGGTACACCTTCTCGGTCTTCCTCGATCACGACAGTGAAGTCGTGGGCGGGACCGGGACCGGGACCGGGCTGGAGGTCCTGCGGATGCCGTCGATGGCCGTGACGGCCTATCCGGCGCCGCGCGGCTGCCGGTATCAGCCGCTGGCTGGAACCCAGACCGAGACCGAGCTGGTTGCCTTCCTGCAATGCGGTCCCGGTGACGAGCTCAGCGTCGTCGTGGTCTCCCCGCGCACGTTCACCGTGACCAGGACGCTGATCCGGCTGGGATCGTGCCTGGGCGGCGAGACGATCAGCCTGGCCCCGGCCGACCCGTCGGCGATGCTCGCGGAAATCTACGACGCGTGCCTGCCGACGACCGCGCCCGTCGGGTACACCATTGTGAAGATCCGCGATGGCCGCGCGTGGTTTGTGACGTCCGGTCAGGATGTGCCGCAGAGAGCCTCCTGGTAACCATCCGGCCCCGTGGCCCCCGCCTCCGGCCGGAATCGAGCTTGAAGTCGTAGTGGCGGAAGCACTTGCTCCGGGGCTCGAGCGGCGCACCCGCACCACCCGCGGCCCGCCGCCGGGGTCGGGAGCGGGCGCCGGGTAGACCACGTCGATCGGGCGTGTGGGCTCGCCAGGCTGCGGCGTTCTGCCTTCCCGGGGAATGATTTCCGCATGGCCGGTCAGCCGGCCCGGAGCCGCAGGCCACGGGGGGTGGGCCGGAAACCGGCGGCCTCCAGCGCGGCCGCGAGGGGGGCCGGCTGGCCGCCGGCTGCCGGGGCGACCGTCAGGCCGTCGGCGCGTTCCACGGTCAGCCGTCCCAGCGCCCCGTCCCGCACCGAGGCGGCCAGTGCCGCCGCGCTCGGCGCCAGCAGATCCGGATCATCGGTCCAGGACAGCAAGGTCCGGCCGCCGCGTTCGACGTACAGCACCAGTGACCCGTCGACCAGCACGACCAGCGCGCCGGCCTTCCGGCCCGGCCGGTGCGAGGTTGGCGTCTCGCCGGGACGCTCCGGCCAGGCCAGCGCCGCCCCGTACGGCTGCGCCGGGTCGGCGGCGGCCAGCACCACGGCCCGTTCGGCAGGATTAGACGGCTGAGCCCACGGGTCAGCCGCGCGCGGCCGGTCACTCAGAGCTCGCATCCGGTCCACCGCGCCGGGCAACGCGAACTGCGCCGCGCCCAGCCCCTCGACGAAATAGCCGCGCCGGCACTGGCCGGCCTCCTCCATGGCCCGCAGCACCGGGTACACCGCGGCGAACCCGCCCGGTATCCGCTCGGAGGCGACCGCGCCCCTGGTCAGCACGCCGTGCCGTTCCAGCAGGGTCAGCGCCAGCGCGTGCGCCCGCACCGTCTGGGTGCCGTCGCGGCCGTCAGAAAAAGCGGGCTCCAGCCGACCGGGCAGCAGCGACCACCGGCCGCTGACCGTCGGCGGGCCGGCCCGCGTCGGCATGGCCGGCCGGCCGAAGCCGTACCGCCGTCCGGGCCCGCCCGGCCTCGGCCGCGGCGCCGCGCGGGCGGGTGCCGTGGCCGCCCGGCGCTGCTGGCCGCCCAGCGTGACCCGCAGCGGGGCCAGCGTGTCGTTGGTCAGCAGCCCGGCCCAGACCAGATCCCAGATCGCCGCGGCCACCTCACCGTCATCCGGCGGCGGCGACCCGGACGCGCTGAGCAGCGCCGCGGCCCGGTCGCTGAGCATGCGGAAGAACAGCGCCCCGCCCCCGCTCAGCGCCTCCAGCACCGCCGTGTGCAGCGGGGTCATGCTCACCTCGCCCGGCTCGGGCAGCATCAGCGGCGCGCCGTCGGCGGGCGCGAGCACCAGCCAGCCGTCTCCGCCGGGCAGCGCTCCCGCCCCTGACCAGACCACCTCGCCGGCCGAGGTCAGCTCGTCGAGCAGGGCGGGGGAGTAGCCGGGCACCCGCGCGGGCAGCACCAGCGTCTCCAGCGCGGAGGCGGGCACCGGCGCCCCGGCCAGCCGTTCCACCACCTCGAGGACCGCCCCCGCGTCGGCCCGGCGCCGGCGGGCCCCGGAGCCGGCGACCGCGGGCGAGGACCCGCCGATTCCGTGCCAGGCCGGCAGGAACCTGGCCAGCACCTCAGGCGGCACCGGCTCGGCCTCCTTGCGCAGCCGGGCCAGGCAGCGGCGCCGCAGCAGGCGCAGCACCTCGGCGTCGCACCACTCCACGCCGCCCGCCCCGGCCAGCGATCCGGACGACGCGGGATCGCGGGCGGGCAGGAACTCGCCCTCCACCACCCGCCCGTCGGCCGCCAGCCGCCGCAGCGTCATCGTCACCACCGCGACGCCGAGCCCGTACCGCCCGGCCACCGCGGCCGTCGGGAACGGCCCGTGCGTCCGCGCGTACCTGGCCACCAGGTCGCCCAGCGGGTCTGCCACCGGCTCGGTGAACGCCTCGGGCACGCCCAGTGGCAGCGGCACGCCCAGCGCGTCCCGCAGCCGGCCGGCGTCCTCGATCGCGGCCCACATCGGCTGCCCCGCGACCCGCACTTCGATGACCCGCCGTGCCGCCGTCAGCTCGGCGAGCCACGTGCCGGAATCGCCAGACGCGCACCGCAAACCGACCTCGGAAGCGGTCAGCGGCCCGGCCGTCCGCAGCAGGTCGAAGACGCCTTCCAGGTCCCGGCAGCGCCGCCCTTCGGACAGGTGCTGCAGGTCCTGCTCGGTCTCGGCGATGACCGCAGGATCGAGCAGCTCGCGCAGCCCGTCCTGGCCGAGCAGTTCGGCGAGCAGGGCCGGGTCGAGCGACAGGGCCTGCGCGCGGCGCTCGGCCAGCGGCGCGTCGCCCCCGTACATGAACGCCCCGACGTACCGGAACAGCAGCGACTTGCCGAACGGGCTCGGCGTCGCCGTCTCCACCTCCACGATCCGGATCCGCCGGGCGGCGATGTCCCGCAGCAGCGCGGTCAGCGCGGGCACGTCGAAGACGTCCCGCAGCACCTCGCGGACCGTCTCCAGCACGATCGGGAACGCCGGGTACCGGCTGGCGATCTCCAGCAGCTGCGCGGACCGCTGCCGCTGCTGCCACAGCGGGTTGCGGCGGCCCGGCTGCCGGCGCGGCAGCAGCAGCGCCCGGCTGGCGCACTCGCGGAACCGGGAGGCGAACAGCGCGCTCGCCCCGACTTCGGCGGTGACCAGGTCGCCGATCTCGTCCGGGTCGAGCAGCGCCAGCCCCGCTGGCGGCGGCTCGTCGGAGTCGGGCACCCGGATCAGGATGCCGTCGTCGGTGTGCAGGGCCTGCACATCCATGCCGCCGTACCGCTCCCGCAGCCGGGCCGCGATGGCCAGCGCCCACGGCGCATGCACCCGGTCGCCGTACGGGCTGTGCAGCACCACCCGCCAGTCGCCCAGCTCGTCCCGGAACCGCTCCACCACCAGGGTCCGGTCGTCCGGC
Organism: uncultured Actinomycetes bacterium; assembly: GCA_963739135.1. Taxonomy (GTDB): domain Bacteria; phylum Actinomycetota; class Actinomycetes; order Streptosporangiales; family Streptosporangiaceae; genus Palsa-504. The sequence continues at coordinate 52,105 of CAVTZG010000027.1, read as the reverse complement.
ACGTACCCGGTGGCCGTGCGCTGGTCGGCGAGATACCGCAGCAGGTTCCGCGCCGCCAGCTCGTCAAGCCCCGCCCGCCCCAGCGCGGCCATCGCGTCCGCTTCCGGGGACGACGCCAGCGACCGGCAGGCCGCCCCGATGGCCCGGCCGAGCTCGGCGGGCCGGCCCGGGGTGTCGCCGTGCCAGAACGGCAGCCGCCCCGGCTGCCCGGGTGCCGGGGTGACCAGCACCCGGTCCGGGGTGATGTCCTCGATCCGCCACGAGCTGGCGCCGAGCACGAACACGTCGCCGACCCGCGACTCGTACACCATCTCCTCATCCAGCTCCCCGACCCGCCGCGGCTGGCGGCTGGTGTCGGAGGCCAGGAACACGCCGAACAGCCCCCGGTCCGGGATGGTCCCGCCGCTGGTCACCGCCAGCCGCTGCGCGCCGGGCCGGGCCCGGATGATCCCGGTCACCCGGTCCCAGATGATGCGCGGCCGCAGCCCGGCGAAGTCCTCGCTCGGGTACCGCCCGGCCAGCATGTCGAGCACCGCCTCCAGTACCGGCCTGGTCAGCCCGCCGAACGGAGCAGACTTGCGCACCATCCGTTCCAGCTCGTCCACTGGCCAGTCGTCGACCGCGGTCATCGCCACCACCTGCTGGGCCAGCACGTCCAGCGGGTTGTGCGGGATCTTCAGCTCTTCGATCTGGCCGTCCCGCATCCGCTCGGCCACCACCGCCGCCTGGACCAGGTCGCCCTGGTACTTGGGGAAGATGATGCCGCGGGACACGTCGCCCACCTTGTGCCCGGCCCGGCCCACCCGCTGCAGGCCGCTCGCCACCGAGGGCGGCGCCTCCACCTGCACCACCAGGTCGACCGCGCCCATGTCGATGCCCAGCTCCAGGCTGGAGGTGGCCACCACCGCGGGCAGCCGCCCGGCCTTGAGCGCCTCCTCGATCTCGGCCCGCTCCTGCCGCGACACCGAGCCGTGGTGCGCCCGGGCCACCTCCGCGGGCGCACCCGCCGAGGCCCCGGCCTGCGCCATGATCTCGGCCGGCATCCGCCCGTTCCCGCGCGCTTCGAAGGCGGCCTCGGCCCGCTCGGCGGCCAGCTCGTTCAGCCGCCCGCACAGCCGCTCGGCCAGCCGCCGCGAGTTGGCGAACACGATCGTCGACTTGTGCTGCTCGATCAGGTCCAGCACCCGCGCCTCGACGTGCGGCCAGATCGACCGGGTCGGCGCGGGCCCGTCCTCGTCGCCGTCAGAGCCCCGGCCCGGCGCGGTGTCCAGCTCGGTCATGTCCTCGACCGGGACGACCACGGTCAGCTCGATGCGCTTGGGGCTGGGCGGCTGCACCACGGTCACCGGCCGGGCGCCGCCCAGGAACGCGGCCACCTCGGCCACCGGCCGCACCGTCGCCGACAGCCCCACCCGCTGCGCCGGGCGGGCTTCCCCGCGCAGCGCATCCAGCCGTTCCAGCGACAGCGCCAGGTGCGCACCGCGCTTGTTGCCCGCGACCGCGTGCACCTCGTCCACGATGACCGTCTCCACCCCGCGCAGCGTCTCCCTGGCCTGCGAGGTGAGCAGCAGGAACAGCGACTCGGGGGTGGTGATGAGGATGTCCGGCGGCTTGCTGACCAGCCTCCGGCGGTCCTCGGCGGCGGTGTCGCCGGTGCGCACCGCGACGTGGATGTCCGGCTCGGCCAGCCCCAGCCGGCGCGCGGCGTGCCCGATGCCGGTCAGCGGGGCCCGCAGGTTCCGCTCGATGTCCACGGCCAGGGCCTTGAGCGGGGAGACGTACAGCACCCGGGTGCGCCGCTTCGGGTCCTCCGGCGGTGGCACCGCGGCCAGCCGGTCGATGGCCCACAGGAACGCGGCCAGCGTCTTGCCCGACCCGGTCGGCGCCACGACCAGCGTGTCCTCGCCCCGGCCGATGGCCCGCCAGGCGCCCGCCTGGGCCTGGGTCGGCTCGGCGAAGGAGCTCTCGAACCACGCCCGCGTCGCCGCCGAGAACCCCGCCAGGGCCTCGGCGCCGGTCAGCGCAGACTCTTCTGCCATGCTCACATACTGCCTTGCCCCACCGACATTTTCTTCGGCCCGGACTGCCCATGATCATGGTGGCGTTCCGGCAGCCCCAGGGAACGCATGCACTAATCTCGTCTGCACTCGGAACAAGATCGTGAGCGCGGCGGGTGACGCATGGGGTTGACCCGGAGAATTCCGCTGACAGCGGCGGTGATCGCCGCGGCCCTGCTGGCCGGCTGCGGCAGCGGCGCCCACTCGCCCGCGCCCGCCAGTCCCGCCAGTCCCGCCAGCACGGCCAGCTCATCCAGCTCATCCAGCACGGCCCGCCCAGCCGCCACTTCCAGCCCGAAGCCGACTGCGGCCTCCGCATCGGCGCCCCAGCACGCCGGCCCGCCCGCTGCCCTGCCGGTGGCGCCAGGAGCGGGTGCCCTGCCGCAGACCAGCGCGCTGCCCAGCATCCAGTCTGTCGCCTTCCGCAACGCCATGCAGGATCTATGGCTGGCCGTGACCACCGGGAACCCCGACCTGGCCCTGCCCGCCTTCTTCCCGCTCGCCGCCTACCAGCGGCTGAAGGCGATCTACGAGCCCGCCGAGGACTGGCACAACAGGCTGTGGTACGACTTCACCCTCGATGTCGGCGCGGCCCACGGCGTCGTGGAGCCGGGCGACCGGCTGGCCCGGATCATCGTGCCCACCACAGACGCGGCCTGGATTGACCCGGGGGTCTGCGACAACTCGATCGGCTACTGGCATGTCCCCGGCGTGCGGGTCGTCTACAGCCAGCACGGCCAGGAACGCTCGTTCGGCATCGCGTCGCTGATCTCCTGGCGCGGCGTGTGGTATGTGGTCCACTTCGGGGCCGTGCTGCGGAATGAGGTGACCGGAATCGTCGACCAGCCCACGACCGGCCCCGGCGTCCCCGGCCCGCCCGGCGGCTGCTAGCGAGCGAACGGCGGCAGCAGTTTGCGCAGGCACGATGCAAGTTAGGCGGTAGACTGCGCACAATTGCGCAAGGTCGTGCGCAATAGGGGCCCGGGAGGGCGGTGGCGTGTCCAGGTACGAGCGGTGGAACGCGCTGCTCGAGCTGATACCCGGCGACGGGCAGCTCAGCGTGGCGCAGGCCGCGGATGCCCTCGGCGTGTCGCAGGCCACCATCCGCCGCGACATGGACCAGCTGGCCCGGCAGCAGCTGGTGACCAGGACCCGCGGCGGCGCGATCGCCGGCCATGTGTCCTACGACCTGCCGCTGCGGTACAAGACCGCCCGGCACGCCCCGGAGAAGCAGCGCATCGGCCGGGCCGCCGCCGCCCTGATCGCGCCGGGCGCCACGGTGGCGCTGAACGGCGGCACCACCACCAGCGAGGTCGCCCGGGCCCTGGCCACCCGCCCGGACCTGCAGGACGGCACCGGTGCCCCCGCCGTCACCGTGGTCACCAACGCCATGAACATCGCCAACGAGCTCGCCGTCCGCCAGCACATCAAGATCGTGGTCACCGGCGGCGTCACCCGCGGCCAGTCCTACGAGCTGATCGGGCCGTTCGCCTCCCTGGTGCTCGACCAGCTCACCCTGGACTGGGCCATCCTCGGCGTCGACGCGCTCGATCCGCGGGCCGGGGCGACCGCCCATCACGAGGGCGAAGCCAGCATCAACCACCTGATGGCCGCTCGCGCCGAGCAGGTGATGATCGTCGCCGACGCCTCCAAGCTGGGCCAGCGCGCGTTCGCCCGGGTCTGCGACACCGACGAGATCGACGTCATCGTCACCGACCGGGACGCCGCGCCCGCCGCGCTGACCGCCTTCACCGAACGCGGCATCCGCGTCGTCACCGCCTGACCTGCACGTCCGTCCCGACCGGCGTGTACACTCTGGCTTCCTTGTGTACACTATGTGGCATGGAGCATGGCAGTGCCAGCATGCGCGAGGCCCGGGCGCGCTTCGCCGAGCTGCTCGACGGGGCCGAGCGGGGCAACATCACGCTCATCACCCGCCACGGCCATGCCGCCGCGGCGGTCGTCCCGGTAGCGCTCCTTGGCCAGCTCGGGGAACCCGGCGAGATGCCGCTGCGCCCGGATGACGGCCGCGCGCTCGAAGCCGCGGTGGCCAGCATGCGCAGCGCACTGCAGGCGCTGGAGACGCTGGCCGGCCCGGTCGGCGCGCCGGCCGAGCGCGGCGCGCGGCCCGCGGCGTACCAGGCCCGGCCCGGACGGGCCGCGCTCGTCGCGGCCAGCCTGGCGGACCTGGCCGGCCCGGCCCACGGCGTGGTAGAGCTGCCGCTCCGGCTGTTCTGGAGCGCCCCGGACCGGACGTTCGACCTGGACCAGCCGCCGATGCTCCGGGCGCTGTACGAAGCTGTGCTGCAGGAGGCGAGCCGCCCGGACGATCTCACCGGCTACCTTAACGGCGAGATCCTGGTCGCCGTCTGGCCGGACCTTTTCCTGCCCAAGGGGGTCCGGCGCGCGTGGGAGGACCAGCATCCTGAGCTGCGGGCCGCCCGGCTGACCGCTGCCTGATGCCGGTCAGCGGCCTGCACCGCGAGATAGCGGCGGTCGCGTTGCGCGCGGCGGCGCGGCACGGGTTCGCCCTCGGCGGCGGCAACGCCCTCATCGCGCACGGCATTATCGACCGGCCCACCGAGGACGTGGACCTGTTCACCGATCGAGAGCACGGAGTGGCAGCGGCCGCCGATGCCGTGGCGGCCGCGTTGCGCACGGCAGGCTTTACCGCCGAGAGACAGGACCAGGCGGCCGGGTTGGCCGAGGTGGTCGAGGGGATGGGCGAAGGGCTGGCGGAGTGGATCGTCACCACCCCGGACGGCCGGGAGATGATGCTCCAGATGGCCTACTTCGACCGCGGCCACCAGCCGATCCTCATGGAGTTCGGCCCCGTGCTCGACCTGGATGACGTGCTCGGCGGCAAGGTCGCCGCATTGGCCAGCCGGGCAGCCGAACGCGACTACATCGATGCCGCCGCCGCCCTCGCCCGCGGTTACAGCGTCGCACAGCTCATAGCCCTCGCGGTGACCCTGGATCCTGGCCTGACCGCCGAGGACTTCGCGGACGCAGGACAGCGGCTCGACCGTCTAGGCGATGACCGGTTCGCCCGCTACGGCCTGACCCCGGAAGACGTCACCCGGCTGCGAGCACAGTTCGCAGCCTGGCCCCGTACTCCTGGCCCGGTTCCTGGGGTGCCGGGCAGCTCGCCTTCGTCCTAACCGCTCAGCAATAGTGATCTATACTGGTCATATAGAGCAGTTTCTGAGCAGAAACATGCAGCTTTCATGATTACGGGAGTCGGTCATGAGCTATCTGACGGACGAGATCGCCAGCCAGCCGGAATGCTGGGCCGAGGCGATCGAGACGGCCGCCTTGGCTGGCTCGTCGCTGCCTGCCGCCGGCGAGCGGGTGGCGGTGATCGGCTGCGGATCCTCGCTCAACGTCGCCCGCTGCTACGCCGCCCTGCGCGAGGCCGCGGGCCACGGCGCGACCGACGCCTTCCCGGCCTCCGAGGTCCCGGCCGCCCGGCGCTACGACCACATGGTGTTCATCTCGCGCACCGGCACCACCACCGAAGTCCTCGACGCGCTCGGCCAGGCCCGGCCCGGCATCAGGACGACGGCGGTGAGCGCCGACCCCGGCTCGCCGCTCGTTCGCCAGGCCACCGCCGCGGTTCTGCTGGATTTTTCTGCCGAACGGTCCGTGGTGTCCAGCCGCTTCATCACCAGCGCGATCGTCCTGCTCCGTGCCCACCTGGGCGCGGACCTTCGGGCATTGCCTGATGAGGCCGCACGGGAACTGGCCCGCCCGCTGCCTCCCGGACTGGCCGAACGGACCGAGTTCACCTTCCTCGGCCGCGGCTGGGCCGCCGCGGTGGCCGACGAGGCGGCCCTGAAGCTGCGCGAAGCCGCACGCACCTGGGCCGAGTCGTACCCGGCGCTGGAGTACCGGCACGGCCCGATCAGCGTCAGCGACTCCAGCACCGTGGTGTGGGCCCTCGGCGAGGTGCCGCCCAGCCTGCTGGCTGACGCCCGCCGCACCGGGGCCACGGTCATCGCCCCAGCAGGCGACCCGCTGGCCGGGCTGATCGGCGCCCAGCGGCTCGCCGCCGCGCTGGCCGAGCGCAAGGGCATCGACCCCGACCAGCCGCGCGCCCTGTCACGTTCTGTCATCCTGGCCTGATGGTGTCGGTGCCGGGCCAGACCGCGCCCGCCGACCGCCTGCTGACCGGCGGCCGGATCGTGACGCCCGAAGGCGTGCTCCGCCCCGGCTGGATCCGGCTGGCCGGCGACCTGATCGATGCGGTCGGAGCCGGCGATCCCCGCGGTCAGCTGGCCGGGCTGGCCGTCATCGACCTGCGCGGGGCCTGGGTGCTCCCCGGGTTCGTCGACATGCACGTCCACGGCGGCGGCGGCACGTCGTTCACCGAGGGAACCGCCGAGCAGGCCAGGCAGGCCGCGGAATTCCACCGCCGGCACGGCAGCACCAGCCTGGTGGCCAGCCTGGTCACCGCACCGGCGGCCGCCTTGGCAGCCAGGTCCGCCATGCTGGCCGGCCTGGCCGACGAGGGCGTCATCGCCGGCATTCACCTGGAAGGGCCGTTCCTGGCCCCGGCCCGGCGCGGCGCGCAGGACCCGCGGCACATGCTCGCCCCCGACGTGGCCGTCTTCGAGCGCCTGCACGCCGCGGCCCGCGGCCACCTGCGGGTCATCACGCTGGCTCCCGAACTGCCCGGGGCGGCCGCGGTCATCAAAGCGGCGGCCGGGTCGGGCGTGACGGTCGCCATCGGGCACACCGACGCCACCGCTGGCGTCGCGGCGGCGGCCATCGACGCCGGCGCCAGCCATGCGACCCACCTGTTCAACGGCATGCGCCCGCCGCATCACCGCGAGCCGGGCGCGGCCGGCGCGCTGCTGGACCGGGCCGAGGTCAGCTGTGAGGTGATCGCCGACGGCGCGCACCTGCACGACATCACGATCCGCCTGACCGCCCGGGCCGCGGGCCCGGGCCGTCTGGTCCTGATCACCGACGCCATGGCCGCCGCCGGCATGCCAGACGGCCGCTACCAGCTGGGTTCCATGAGCGTGACCGTAACCGGAGGAGTGGCCCGGCTGGCCAGCGACCCCGGCCCGGACAGCGACCCCGGCCCGGACAGCGACCCCGGCCCGGACAGCGACACCAGCCGGGCCGGTGACCCCGGGCAGCACGGCGCGATCGCCGGCTCGACCGCCACCATGGCCGGCGTGGTCGCTCACGCGGTAGCCGCGGGCGTGCCCGTGCCCGAGGTCGCCGCCGCGGCCAGCACCACCCCGGCTCGCGTGCTGGGTATCGGCCACCGGACCGGCGCCCTGCGCCCGGGTCTCGCCGCGGACCTGGTTGTCTGCGACGATGAGTTCTGCCTGCGCGCGGTGATGCGGCAGGGCCAGTGGCTAACCGGGCCGCCTTGAACACCGGCAGGCCAAGCACAGGAGGGCACCTGGTGCAGAGCGAGACCTTCCGCGGGCTGCTCGTCCGGTTCTCCAAGACCATCGCCGCCGCCGAAGCCGATTACGCCGCGCTCAACCAGGCCATCAAGCAGCGCGCGGAGCTCCCGTCAGGGTTAGCCGCCCTGCCGGACCGATCCGGTCAGCGGCCCGCTTGACGAGCTGACCTCGCAGACCACGGTGCGGACGCCGGCCAGCCAGTCCTGCTGGTCCGGGAAGACGAACTGCTGACTCAGGCCCGCGGTGACCAGCTGCGGGTTCAGGTAGCCGCCGATCCGGCTGGCGCAGCCGTTGCCCGCCTCCTGCTGGACCGCCGCGCTGCCGGGCCAGGACGTTCCTGTGAGGCTGAAGGTCGCGAACACTTCGGCGTCGTGCGGCGTGGCACAGGACAGGACCGTGACCGCCAGGCCGTTCGGCGATGAATTGATGCAATCGCCTGCCCGCAGCCGGAATACGGCGGCCGGCCGGTACGTGACCACGGTCTTCGGCTTGAAGCCGTGGGTCACGATGGCCAGCACGACGGCCGCCACCCCGGCCAGCGCCAGGACGCCGAAGATAAGAGCGGCGACGGCGAGAGGGCCAGTCCTGCGGCGTTCCCCGGTATGCCCGGCCTCCTCGGCCTCCGCCGCCTCGAGATCCGGTTCCGGCTCCCCGACGTCGGCCGCGGTTTCCCCGCCGCCGGCCCGCGCTTCCGCGGCCGGCAGATCTCCGGTCGCCGCCTCCGCGGCCGGCACCTCCGCGGCCGGCACCTCCCCGGCCGGCATCCCCGCGGCCGGCACCTCCGCGGCCGTCAGATCCCCGGCCGGCGGCTCCGCGGCCGGCACCTCCCCGGCCGTCAGATCCCCGGCCGGCACCTCCGCGGCCGGCACCTCCCCGGCCGTCAGATCCCCGGTCGGCACCCCCGCGGCCGGCACCTCCCTGGCCGTCAGATCCCCGGCCGGCGGCTCGGCCTGCTGCGGAACCGTGGCCGCCGCTCCGGGCGGCTCCCCGGTTGCCGGTTCCGGAGGCCCGCTCAGCCCCGCAGGCGCGGCCATGCTATCCGCCTCCATCACGTGCAATGCCCGCCACGGCCGGTCCCCAGTCCCGGCGCTCTGGTCGGACGGCACACCATCGAGAACGCGACGTGCGCCTTCGCCACCAGTAATTCCCACGAGATCAATAACGACACATCGGACTAAAGGGACTTTGCGGGCTATGCGGCCAGCCCTTCTCCGGCAGCCTGGCGCGCGGCTCGCCTGAGCCCGGGGGACAGTACCCTTGGCCCCGTGCGATTGACGGCATTCTGGGACCGGATGAGGGCGCAGTTCGGCGAGGCGTACGCGCAGAGCGTGGCCAAGGACTTCGTGTTCGACAAGCTCGGCGGCCGCACCATCGACCGCGCCCTGGCCGAAGGCGAAGACGCCAAGGTCGTATGGCGGGCCGTCTGTGACACCTTCAACGTCCCAGAAACCCTGCGCTAGCGCCGCCGCAGCAACGGCCTCCGGGCGGTTCGTCGTGCCGGGCCGAGCCCCAGTGCGACCTGACGCTGGCCAGCTTCGGCCGGGGCTGGTGCACCGGATGCGACCTGCGGGACAACGACCTGTCCACGGTGACCGGGACCCATTACCTCATGCACGTCGTACTGGACCGCGCCCAGCTGCTGCAACTCGCCCGGGCACTGGCCACCGAACTCGGCGTGACCTACGGCGGCAGCCCCGACGATCCCGCCTCACCTCCCCGCTGAGGACGCCCGCCTGCCACTACCGGGATAGACGCCCGCCTGCCACTACCGGGATAGGGGTAGAAAGTATCCACGATCATGATGGCTGTGACCGGGACGGCACAGTTTTCCCTGGGGTGGGCTAGCGCTGGTGCGAGGTCTTGACCTTGTCCGCGGCCACCTTCAGGATCAGGCGGCCCTGCGGGCCGATGGGGTTGGTGTACTCGTGACCGTTGTACCGCTGCGACAGCTCGTCGATGTGCTCGCGCGCCGCCCGGCCGCCGACCGTTTCGATCACGTGGCCGCGGATCTCGGCCCAGTCGTAGAAGTCGTCGCTGCGGATCAGGATGGTGACGCGCGGGTCACGGGCGGCGTTCCTGGCCTTCTGCCGCTGCGGCTCGGTGTTGATCAGGAGGTGCTCGCCGTCGGTGTCGATCCAGGTGAACAGTGCCTGCGGCTGCCCGCTCGGCATCAGGGTCACTACCGCGGCCAGGTTCTTGCCCTTGGCTAGCCGGACCACATCCTCGTCGAGCGGCATCTGCAGTCTCCTCGCGCGGCTTGATCTGTGTCTCCTGCGGCCAGACCGCCTGGCGGCTCGGCTCGTGCCGATGCTAGCCCCCGTCCGGCCAGGCGCCGCGCCGGCCCCGGCCGACAAGGCGCTCGCGGGCCGTGGGCCGGGCAGCGCCACCCGTAGCCCGTGCCGGGCTGGGCTGGGGTTTTCGCAGAATTTCCCGGCGTCTTCGGCGTGTCTTCCACGGTCGAATACACGTTCGCTCTATAGTGGACGAGTGGCAGTGGTCCCAGTCGCCGGCGCCTCGGATCACGGTCACGGAAATCCCCGCGGACGGGTGCCTGGCGAAAATGTCAGTAGGCCCGCGTAGCTTGTCCAGCGATGCCCGCCGGGGGATGACCGGCGGGACCACAACCCAGACGACCTGGGCGGTGCGGGAAGGTGCCCGCAGGCCCTTAACCCCGGCAGGGAGTCCTCAATGGCAGCAAACAGCAGGCCCCTCGAGCGGGCGGGCGACAGGGACAAGGCCCTGGAGACCGCGCTCCTGCAGATCGAGCGGCAGTTCGGCAAGGGCTCGGTCATGCGCCTCGGCGACGAGACGCGGGTCCCGGTCGAGGTGATCCCGACCGGTTCGATCGCCCTCGACGTGGCGCTCGGCCTCGGCGGCCTCCCGCGCGGCCGCATCGTCGAGATATACGGACCTGAGAGCAGCGGAAAGTCCACCTTGGCGCTGCATGCCGTCGCGAACGCGCAGAAGGCAGGCGGCATCGCCGCATACATCGACGCCGAGCACGCGCTCGATCCGGACTACGCCAAGAATCTGGGCGTGGACACCGACGCGCTGCTGGTGTCCCAGCCGGACACCGGTGAGCAGGCACTGGAGATCGCGGACATGCTCATCCGCTCTGGAGCCATCGACATCGTGGTCATCGACTCGGTCGCCGCGCTCGTGCCGAAGGCGGAGATCGAGGGCGAGATGGGCGACAGCCACGTCGGTCTCCAGGCCCGCCTCATGTCCCAGGCCCTCCGCAAGATCACCGGCGCCCTGAGCCAGACCAAGACCACCGCAATTTTCATTAACCAATTGCGGGAAAAGGTAGGTGTCATGTTCGGCTGCGCTTCCTGGTATACGCAGGTCACTCTGGCGGATGGCACGCGGGAGAGAATCGGGAAGATCGTCAACCAGAAGATGCCAGTCGAGGTCCTTTCTTACGATCCCAACACGGGAAAGATGGTGCCTAGGAAGGTTATCAGCTGGTTCAACAATGGTCGTGCTGATGAATTCCTGCACTTCACTGTCGAGCGCTCCGGCGGAGGTACGGGACGTGGCCGGGCCATCATGGACCTGACTCGCAACCATCTCGTGCGTACTCCTGGAGGGTGGCGGGAGGCTGGAGACGTCGCGGTCGGTGACCGCGTCATGCTTGCACAACCGATTCTCCTCAGCGCAATGCAGGTGCAGGTTATCCTCGGTGCACTCCTGGGTGACGGAAGTCTTTCCAAGCCGCTGCGGACGGACGATGCGAGCGCCCGGTTCCGCATGGGGCACGGAGCGAAGCAGGCGGCCTATCTGGACTGGAAGGTGTCGCTACTAGCGAACATCCCACACGCGAAGACGGCGAATGCTAGGGGCGCCGTCTTCGCCGACTTCTCACCGCTGGCCGAGCTTGCGGAGCTGCGCGAGGCAGTGTATTTCGGCGACGGTAAGAAGCACATTACCTGGGACTACCTCAAGAACCTCACGCCGCTAGCGCTGGCGGTCTGGTACATGGACGACGGAAGCTTCACCCTTCGCTCGAAGGGTGTCCAGGAGAGGACCGCCGGAGGAACAGGCCGGATCGAGATCTGTGTCGAGGCGATGAGCCCTGGTTCCCGGAATCGCCTCGCGCGTTACTTGCGGGACACATACGGGCTGCACGTCAAGCTCGAATACCGCGGGTCGAGGAAGGTGAGCGTGCTCCGATTCAGTACCTCGGCGTCGGAAAAGTTCCAGAAGCTCATCGCGCCGTATATCCACCCGTCAATGGAGTATAAGCTGTTGCCCCGGTTCCGCGGGCAATTCGTAGTTGAGCCCGAATTCACGGAGCCAACGATTCACCCGTCTCCGGCGCGAGTCCTAGACATTAGGCGGAAGTCGAACTTCCCGATCATGAGCCGGTACGACATCGAGGTGGAAGGTTCGCACAATTACCTGGCAGATGGAATCATCGTCCACAACAGTCCGGAAACCACATCGGGCGGAAAGGCGCTGAAATTCTACGCCTCTATTCGCCTGGACGTGCGGCGAATCGAAACCCTAAAAGACGGTAGCGACGCGGTCGGTAATAGGACAAAGGTAAAAGTGGTAAAGAATAAGTGCGCCCCGCCATTCCGCAGCGCGGAATTTGATATCCTATACGGAATCGGAATTAGCCGTGAGGGCAGCCTCGTCGACCTCGGCGTGGAGCAGGGGATCGTGCGCAAGTCTGGTGCCTGGTACACCTACGAAGGCGACCAGCTCGGCCAGGGCAAGGAAAACGCCCGTAATTTCCTGCGCGAAAACGAGGACACAGCCAACGAGATCGAGAAGCGGATCAAGGAGAAGCTCGGCGTGGGCCCGCACGTCGACGCGGAAACCGCGCCCGGCGCGCCCGCCGCCCCCGGCAAGGCCGGCAACGGAGCGGGTAATGGAGTCGGCAACGGGGTCACCAACCTGCGGCCGGTCACGACGCCTCCGGGTGCCACGATCTAGCCGGTTAACCAGTGATAACTCCTGGCCAGCAGGCTTCAGGGTCACCGACCGAGACCGAGGCCGGTGACCCTGAAGCACAGGCCAGGCAGATCTGCCTGCGGCTGCTGACGGCTGCGCCCCGGACCCGGGCGCAGCTGGCCCGGGCGCTGCAGCGCCGGGGCGTGCCCGGCGAGGCCGCCGAAGCCGTGCTCGGCCGCTTCGCCGACGTCGGCCTGATCGACGACGCGGCGTTCGCCCGGGCCTGGGTCGAATCCCGGCACTACAGCCGCGGGCTGTCCCGCCGGTCGCTGTCGGTCGAGCTCCGCCGGCAGGGCGTCGACAACGAGGAGATCCGCGAGGCGGTCAGCACCCTCGACCCCGAGCAGGAGGTGGCCACCGCCCGCCGCCTGGTCGAGCAGAAGATGGCGGCCACCCGGGGGCAGCCGCCCGAGGCCCGGGTCAGGCGGGCCGCGGGTGTGCTGGCCAGGAAGGGCTACCCGCCGGGCCTGGTCTTCCGGCTGGTCAAGGAGTACCTGGAGCAGGAAGGCGCGGTCGGCTTCGAGCTGGACGCCGACCAGTACCTGGACCCCGACGCCGACCAGGACGAAGCCGGCGGGTAATCCGTAAAGCCGTCAGTGCTCGCTCAGGTTTTACCCAGTCTCCCTGGGCCCGGCGCAGCGCCCGGGTGATCTAGGGCGCGGTGGCCAGCGTGTGGTGCCCCCGGTGGCACGGCAGGTCGTACATCAGCTCGCCCAGGTGGCGCTTGATGGCCTGGAGCCGCTCCCGCGCTTCGCTTTCTTCAGCGGGGGAGGAGGCCGACGCCAGGTAGTCATGCCTTCATGACTGTCGAATCAGATACCCGGGCCCACGGACCGCACGCAACCCCCGGACCTGCCCTGACCAGGCCAGGAAACGCCACCGCGCCTTTCGTCCGGGTAAGGCACCGAAACCGGCGATCCAGAGGCCTTTGCTTGATAAAAAGGTTATCAAGCCTTAACCTCACGGCAGCGAGATGTTGTCCCATTCGTCACGCAGAGATAGCGGAGGAGGTACAGGAAGACACGCATAGTAACCAAGCTTATAGAAAGATCACCGGCAGGCTTCCCGGGCGTGTGCTCGCCCGCACGCGGGCATAACTGCGGTACCGGAAGTCACGGCTCAGAACAACACAAGGGTGCCCCGCGGGCTATGGACGGAAAGGGGTGACCGTGAGCAGCGGATTGTCGCTCGCGTTCATGGTGATCGGGTTGCTCGCGGTGGTGTTCGCGCTGGTCGTGGTGTGGCGGCGGACCGCGAGTATCCCGGCCCTCGCCCCCGCGAAGGCCCAGGACACCGACCGCGCCCAGCTCGACCAGGAAGCCGAGCACATCCGCGCCCGCGCCGAGACCGAGGCGGCCGGGATCCTGGCCCGAGCCCGCGAGGAGGCCGAACAGGCCGCCCAGGGCCGCCGCGAAGTCGAAGAAGAGATCCGCGCGGTTAAGGACGAGGTACGCGAGCTGCGCGGCGACCTCGAGCGCCGCGAACTGCGGCTGGCCGACCGCGAGCAGCGGCTGGATGAGGAAGTCAAGCGGATCGAGGACCGCGCCCAGTCCCTGTCCGCCCGCAGGCAGGACCTCGACCGCCGCGCCGCCGAACTCGACCAGCGCCAGGCCGACCACGCCAAGGAACTCGAGCGCATCGCCGGGCTCACCGCCGACGCGGCCAAGACCGAGCTGATCGGCGCCATCGAGAACCAGGCCAAGCGGGAAGCGGCGCTGATCGTCAGGGACATCGAGCACGAGGCCAAATCCGAGGGCGAGAAGCGGGCCCGCAAGATCGTCACCCTCGCCATCCAGCGGGTCGCCACCGAGCAGACCAGCGAGTCGGTCGTCTCGGTCCTGCACCTGCCGGGCGACGAGATGAAGGGCCGCATCATCGGCCGTGAGGGCCGCAACATCCGCGCCTTCGAGTCCGTGACCGGCGTCAACCTGATCATCGACGACACGCCCGAGGCCGTTCTGCTGTCCTGCTTCGACCCGGTCCGGCGCGAGATCGCCCGGCTCACCCTGGACCGGCTCGTCGCCGACGGCCGCATCCACCCGCAGCGCATCGAGGACGCCTACGAGCGCGGCAAGGCCGAGATCGAGCAGCTGTGCAAGCGCGCCGGCGAGGACGCCCTGGTCGAGCTGGGCATCACCGACATGCACCCGGAGCTCGTCGGCCTGCTCGGCCGCCTGCGCTACCGCACCTCCTACGGGCAGAACGTGCTCCGGCACCTGGTCGAGTCGGCGCACATCGCGGGCATGATGGCCAGTGAGCTGCGCATCGACCCGCTGCTGCTCAAGCGCTGCACGGTGCTGCACGACATCGGCAAGGCGCTGACCCACGAGGTCGAAGGCAGCCACGCGCTGATCGGCGCCGAGATCGCCCGCCGTTACGGCGAGCCGGAGGACGTGGTGCACGCCATCGAGGCGCACCACAACGAGGTCGAGGTCCGCACCGTGGAAGCCGTGCTGACCCAGGCCGCGGACGCGATCAGCGGCGGCCGGCCCGGCGCCCGGCGCGAGTCGCTCGAGATGTACGTCAAGCGCCTCGAGCGCCTGGAGCAGATCGCCGCCGGTCACGAGGGCGTGGAGAAGGTCTTCGCCATGCAGGCGGGCCGCGAGATCAGGGTCATGGTCAAGCCCGACCGCATCGACGACATCCAGGCCCAGGTCATCGCGCGCGACATCGCCAAGCAGGTCGAGGAGGAGCTCACCTATCCCGGCCAGATCCGCATCACCGTGGTGCGCGAATCCCGCGCCACCGAATTCGCCCGCTGACCATTCATTTTATGCCGAACGGGCCGTGCTGCCCGCGTCCGGTGACCTTGATATTCCGCGGTGGCGAAGGCGCTTACTCGCCGGTCAGCGGCACCCGCGGCACGCCCGGCGGGGTAAAGCCCATGATTTGGCCGTAGAAGGACAGCTCGGCCTCCAGGCTGGCGATGATGTTCTCGGCCCGGCGGAACCCGTGCGACTCCCCGGCGAAGGGCAGGTAGGCGTGCGGGATATCGTGCGCGGCCAGGTCCGCCGCGATCGACTCGGCCTGGGCCGGCGGCACGATCGGGTCATCGAGGCCCTGCAGCAGCAGCACCGGGCTGGTCAGCTTGCTGACGTGGCCGATCGGGGCCCGTTCGGCGTACAGGCCGGCGCACTCCGGCAGCGGCCCGATCAGGCCGTCCAGGTAGCGCGACTCGAAGTCGTGCGTCTGCGCGGCGAATCCCCTCAGGTCACTGACGCCGAAGTAGGAGGTTGCCGCCGCGAACACCCCGTCCTGCGGCGTCCCTCGGACCCCGATGCCGGAGGTCACGGCGGCCAGGGCGGTCCAGCCGCCCGCCGACCCGCCGCGGATGGCGAGCCGTTTCCCGTCGGCCTGGCCTGCTCCGGCCAGCACGAGCGCGGCGGTCATCACATCGGCCACGTCAGTGACGCCCCACTGGCCGCGCAGCCGTTCCCGGTAGGCCCGGCCGTACCCGCTGGAACCGCCGTAGTTCACGTCGATGATCCCGATGCCGCGGCTGGTGAAGAACGCCTTTTCCAGGTCCAGCCGGGGGATCACGTGCGAGGTGGGGCCGCCGTGCACCCAGACGACGTAGGGCGGCAGTTCCCCGTCGGGCGCCACGGCCGAGGGATGGGCGGGCGGGTAGACCACGGCGTGCACGACCGAGCCGTCCGGCCCGGTCAGCCGCGCCACGCGCGGCACCGGCAGGTAGCCCAGGTCGGGCAGGTCGTCGGTTTCCCGCCGCAGCTCGCGCACCGAAGCGGCCTGGACCCCCTGGACCCCCTGGACCCCCTGGACCCCCTGGACCCCCTGGGCCCCGTGGCCGGGCGCCGTCGGAATGCTCACCTGGACCACGCTGGGCGGAACCGTCGGGCCGCCCGCGATCGCGGCTACGGTCTGCCCCGAGACCGACAGCCAGGTCGAGAACGCCTCGTAGGGAAGGTCGAGGTCGGCCAGCTCCCCGGTACAGGGGTCGAGCACGCCCAGCCGGCACGCCCCGGCCCCGTGGCTGGCGGCGATCCGGCCGTCGCCGAGCACCACATACGGGCGCATGCCCAGCTGCCATAGCGGAGCGGCGAACTCCTCCTCCCGCGGGCACAGCGCCCGAACGGACCCGTCCAGGCCGGCCAGGTAGAGGTTCCACCAGCCGGACCGGTCCGAGACCGCGTACAGGCTGCGGTCGTCGCGCCAGGCCGGGGCCAGCACCGACTCGTGCTCGCCACCCATGATCACCTGCTGCCCCGCCTCGCCGATGACGGCCACCCGCAGCTCGGTGCCGTCCCACGGCATCCGCGGGTGGTCCCAGCAGATAAAGGCCAGCCTGGTGCCGTCCGGCGACGGGGCCGGGAACGCGTAGAAGTCCGACCCGCTGACCAGATCCCGTACCGCGCCGGCGTTGTCGGCGGCCGAGCCGTCCAGCGGGACGGCCACGATCGCGCGCCTAACCCGGCTGGCACCGTCCCGGCTGGCACCGTCCCGGCTGGCACCGTCCCGGCTGGCACCGTCCCGGCTGGCACCGTCCCGGCTGGCACCGTCCCGGCTGGCACCGTCCCGGCTGGCACCGTCCCGGCTGGCACCGTCCCGGCTGGCACCGTCCCGGCTGGCACCGTCCCGGCTGGCCCCGTGCCGCTCCCGCACGCACCAGATCTCGTCCCCGGCCGGGGCCAGCACGAAGTCGGCGAACCGGTCGGCTGAGCGATCGTCCGGGGCCGGGGTCAGCGGATCCGGCTCGGCCGGCCGGGGCCCGCTCCCGTTCTCCCGCACCCGGTACAGCCGCTGGTCAGCGAAGTTCGCGAAGACGAAGCCGCCGTCCGGCAGTGGCAGGTAGGCCGTGCCGCCGTACTCGTGCACCCGCGTCCTGGCGTTCCACGGCAGGGGGAGCAGGTCCGCTATGCGGCCGTCCGGGCCCTGCCGGACCACCGCCTGCCGCCCGCCTTCTTCCGGACGCGTCTCCTGCCACCAGATGGCGTTCCCGGCCGCGACCGGGAACGCCAGCCCGACTTGCTTGCGGGCCACGTCGCCGCCGCTGATGGGGGAGGGCCATTCACCGTAGATGTGCGTTTCTGTAATCATTTGCCTACAGATATATCACGCCGGACGGCCTTCCCCATATGCTCATCTGACACTGGGGTTTGACGCTGGCACGCGCATCCGCCTCTATCCTGGTCGTGTGTCAGCAGTCGGCCGGACGTACCAGATCCGCACCTACGGGTGCCAGATGAATACGCACGACTCCGAACGGCTGGCGGGCCTGCTGGACCAGGCGGGCTACCAGCCCGCCGACGAGGGCCAGACCCCGGACGTGGTGGTGTTCAACACCTGCGCCGTCCGGGAGAACGCGGCCGACCGGCTGTACGGGAACCTGGGCCACCTGCTGCCGCAGAAGAAGAAGGGCATGCAGATCGCCGTGGGCGGCTGCCTGGCCCAGATGGAGCGCACCCGCATCATCGAGCGCGCGCCCTGGGTGGACGTGGTCTACGGCACCCACAACATGGGCTCGCTGCCCGAACTGCTCGAGCGGGCCCGGGTCAGGAACGAGGCTCAGGTCGAGTTCGCCGAGACGCTGGAGACGTTCCCCTCGCTGCTGCCCGCCCGGCGCCAGTCGGTCTATTCGGCCTGGGTCTCGATCTCGGTGGGCTGTAACAACACCTGCACCTTCTGCATCGTGCCCAGCCTGCGCGGCAAGGAGAAGGACCGCCGCCCGGGCGACATCCTGAGCGAGGTCGGCGCGCTGGTCGCCGACGGGGTGCTCGAAGTCACGCTGCTCGGCCAGAACGTCAACTCCTACGGGGCGGAGTTCGGTGACCGGCAGGCGTTCGGCAAGCTGCTGCGCAGCTGCGGGGAGATCGGCGGCCTGGAGCGCGTCCGCTTCACCTCCCCGCACCCGCGGGACTTCACCGACGACGTCATCGAGGCGATGGCGCAGACCCCGAACGTCATGCCCAGCCTGCACATGCCGCTGCAGTCCGGCTCGGACGCGATGCTGAAGGCCATGCGCCGGGCCTACCGCCGCGACCGCTACCTGGCCATCCTGGACCGGGTCCGGGCCAGCATCCCCGACGCCGCCATCACCACCGACATCATCGTCGGCTTCCCCGGCGAGACCGGCCGGGACTTCGAGGACACCCTGGACCTGGTGCGCCAGGCTCACTTCGCCGGCGCGTTCACCTTCCGGTACTCGATCCGCCCCGGCACCCCGGCCGCCACCATGGACGGCCAGGTGCCGGCCGAGGTGGTCCAGGAACGTTACGACCGGCTGGCCGCCCTGGTCGAGGAGACCACCTACGCCGAGAACCAGAAGCTGGCCGGGGCCACCGTCGAGGTCCTGGTGGCCGAGGGCGAGGGCCGCAAGGACGCCGCCACCCACCGCATGTCCGGCCGCGCCCGCGACAACCGCCTGGTCCACTTCACCCCGCACGACCCCGGCCCGAACGACCCCGAGCCGCACGGACTCGCCCTGCGCGACGTCGGCGCGCCCCGCCCCGGCGACATCGTGACCGTGACCGTCACCCGGGGCGCCCCGCACTACCTGCTGTCCGACGCTGCCCCCCTGTCCGTCCGCCGCACCCGCGCCGGCGACGCCTGGGCGGCCTCCGTCAGCGCACCCGCCCCGGCTGCTCCGCCCGCCAGCGTCCCCGTCGCCCTCGGCATGCCCGGGCGCCTCTCACCCGCCCGCTAGCCCCCCACCAGCCGGCTCGGCCCAGATCGATATCGCCGTCAGGCCGGCCCGATCAGATCCCAGCTGTTGCCCGCGATGTCGCGGAACACGGTCACGCGCCCGTAGGGCTCGGTGCGTGGCGGCCGCACGAACTCGACGCCAGCGGCGATCATCCGCCGGTAGGCCTCGTCGAAGTCGTCGACGTGCAGAAAGAAGCCCACTCGCCCGGCGACCTGCCTGCCGGCGACGGCCGCCTGGTCCTCCCCGTCCGCCTGGGCCAGCAGCAGCCCGGTGACCGCGCCCGGCGGCCGCACCACCACCCACCGCTTGGGACGCCCGTCGTTGGTCAGCGAGGGGGAGTCCTCGACCAGCTCGAACCCCAGAGTCCCCACGAAGAAGCCGATCGCCTGGTCATAGTCCCTGACCACGATCGTGACAAGGCTCAGGTGCATCGCGACAGCCTACGGCCTCCCCGAACGCGGCGTTGACGCAACTGATCGGTTGCCATACTATAGCAACTAGCCAGTTGCTATATCAACAACACAGAGAGAGGGGCCGGCCTTGTCCGACAACATCGAGATCATCACGCGCTTCGAGCACGCGTTTCGCGCGGCCGACCAAGCGACGATCGAAGAGCTGTGCCACCCGGGCCTGGTCGACCACAATCCAGCACCCGACGAAGAGCCGACGCTGGCCGGCTTTAAGCAGAAGGTCGCGGTCTTCAAGGCGAGCTTCCCCGACCTGAAGGAGGACCTGCAGGACATCATCGCCAGCGGCGACACCGTCGCCACCCGGTGGGTCGTGACCGGTTCTCTGCAGCAGGAGCTCTTGGGGATCCCCGCCTCCGGCCAGACGATCAGGGTCGAGGGCATGAACTTCTACCGCCTCAAGGACGGTCGCGTGACCGACATCTGGACGCAGTTCGACGGCGTCGCCCTGATGCAGCAAGTCGGCGCCATCCCGGCCTGACGCCCGGGTCGCCGCGCTCGGCACCAGGTTCTCGATCGCGATCCGAGCGTCCGCGACATGGTGAAGCACGGCACGCCGGCACGAGGTCGGAAGCCCCGGGCGCGACTGGCCCGGCAACGGCGCACCCGTTCCGATTCCCCTCTGTCAGCACGACTTAGATAACACAGATTTGTGTAATCTGCGTTATTACTGTACTATCAGATACATGGCAACCGGCGAGCAGCTGGGCTACACCGACCAGGCCGACCGCTTCGTAAGGGACCGTTGCCGCATGCGGCGCAGGCGCACGGGGTATGGCATGAGGGAGCGGCGAGCCGCATCCTGCCCGGGTCCGGGGTGGAGCCCGGGCTGAGCGGTAACGTTCCCGGAACGATCCGGGCGTACCGTTGCGGGCATGGAGCGGGCGCAGCCAGTGGGCGGCCAGGGATCTGAGGCAGCGGGCGCTGCCGTACGCCGTTTCCGCCCGGCCTCGCCGGTGATCGCGGCGGCGCTGGCCGTCCTTGTCGTGCTGCTCGCCGGGGCCTCGGTGCCGCTGTATGTCGTGACTCACCAGAACGTGCTGGCGAACGGCGCGGAGAACATCGCCTTGGCCCTGATCTTCGGGTCGGTCGGCTTGGTTATTGCACGGCGTCAGCCGCGCAACCCGATCGGCTGGCTCATGCTTGCTTGCCCTGGCCTGGAGTTGCTCTCCATTGATGGCACGCTGTATGCGGAGCTCACCTACCGCCCCGGCTACCACCTGCCGTTCGGCGTCGCGGGAATCCTGCTGGACGCTACCTGGTTCGTCGGGAACGGGGCGTTGGCCCTGGTGGTTCTGCTGTTCCCGGGCGGCGCGCTGCCATCCCCGCGCTGGCGCTGGGTGCTGCGGTCCTACCTCGCGCTAACCGCCTGCTACACGGCGATCACGTACATCAGCGTGATAAGTACCCCTGGGCATGATGCCCGGATCGACTCCAGCGGGACCCTCACGCCCGATCCAGCCGGGTGGTTCGCTATCGCGGAAAAGCTGTCCGGCGCGGTGTTCGCTGCCTTCTGGCTGTCGTTCGTGGCCGCGCAGGTGCTGAGCTGGAGGCATTCCTCGGGTGAGCGGCGCCAGCAGCTGAAGTGGCTGATGAGCGGGGCCGCCGCCCTGGCCGTCAGCCAAGCTATCTACCAGGTGTCAATAGTGATCGATCCGAACCCGCCGGCCTTGGTGAATGCGATGCTCGATCTCATCACCGGGCTCGGCCTCGCGGCGTTGCCACTGTCCATCGGAGTGGCTATCCTGCGGTACCGGCTGTACGAGATCGACCGGATCATCAGCCGGACGCTGGCGTATGCCGTGCTGACCGGGCTGCTGGTCAGCGTGTACGCGGGGCTGGTGCTGCTGGCCACGCATGTGCTCGGGGTTTCTTCTCCGGTGGCGGTGGCGGGTGCCACGCTGGCGGCGGCCGCGTTGTTCAGTCCGCTACGGCGGCGGGTGCAGCGGGTGGTGGACCGGCGGTTCAACCGGGCACGATATGACGCCGATAAGACCATCGCGGCGTTCGCGGGCCGCCTGCAGGACGCCGTGGACCTGAACGCAGTCCGAGATGACCTGGCCAGTGTCGTGGACAAGACGCTGGAGCCCGCCCACGTCTCGGTGTGGATGAGCGTACGCGACTAAGGCCAGGAGGGTCCTGTTTTCCTCGTCGTTCTCGCAGGCCAGGCCCGTTAGGAACTACGGCGTAGTTCGGCAGTTTTGTACACCGCCTTCTATGGGGGTAGATGGCGGACGAAGGGATGACCTGATGGACAACCGCTTTGAGGTCACGGTCGGTGCCGGAACGATGATGTCCGATTCCGGCGCTGCCGTCCGCTTCCCGCACCAGTGGGCCCCTGCTGATCAAGTCGCCCACCTCCTCGAGGTGGTGACCAGGTGGCCGACGTTTCTCAGCCGTCTATCTGGAACTGGACGCGGGCGATGTCCTCGCAGATCCTCGCGAAGATCTCGCGGCGCAACCGGTTATGCTCCTCATCCTCGTCGTAGACCCGGTAGGCGTCCGCGTCCCGCCAGTCATTGGTAATCGCGAAAGTCCATCCACCCTCGCGCAGTCCGGCGTCGCACCCCACATGCATCGCCAGCAGCCCCTGAAACCTGAGCGCGGCGATTCCCGCAAGACCCTCCTGAAGCAGTGCGGCATCTGCTGCCCGCTGAGCCGGATCCCCGGCCGGCCGCAGCCGCCCGACCACGACGTTGCGGATCACCATGGCTCCCGCCAGCGCCGCTCGGAGAATGCGGTTTCTTTAGCCGGGTTGATCATGGTGATGCCCGTGGTGGTGGTCATCCGTGCCGTGTCCGCCCGCACGGGACGAGTCGGCCGGCATTCAACAGCCGGGCTGGCCGTTATTTCCACAGCAAGCCTGTTGCTTTCGCACCTTGATAAGGGTATTGGACACAGCCATTCGCAACTTGACCGCAAAGGGAGCGTCGTACGTAGTCCAGTTGGACAAGAAAGCTCTGGGGCTTGGTCTCACCCGAGGTTCCTCACCAGGCTCTTGCATGGCCAAGACATTACGGCCCCCGGCACACGCTGACCAGCCTTTCGTCGGCCGGGCTACGGTCCGCAGTCTCCCTGATCTCTCTTCTCACTCAACGTGATGCTGAAATAGCGGCATGGATGTTCTGACCAGCCGGATCCTCCTACGTCCCAGCGACCTGGACCGAAGCCGCCGCTTCTACCGCGACCTACTGGGCTTGGCCATCTACCGGGAGTTCGGCCCCGCGCAGGATCCGGGGACGGTGTTCTTCCTCGGTCAGGGGTTGCTCGAGGTTTCCGGGCACACGGCCGGCCCGGCCGGGCGCTCAATGATGATCTGGATCCAGGTGCGGGATGTCTACGCCGAGCACGCCCGGCTGGCCATGGCCGGAGTCCACATCATCCGCGAGCCCGCAACGGAGCCGTGGGGCTTGATCGAGATGTGGATCGAGGACCCCGACGGGGTCCGGATCGTCCTGGTCGAGGTTCCCGCCGATCATCCTCTCCGCCGCGACCACCGGCCGTAGTCTTGGCGGGTGGAAGAACGCGTTCTGGGCAGGACCGGCCGTACGGTGTCCGTGATCGGGCTAGGGACCTGGCAGCTCGGCGCCGACTGGGGCGAGGTAACCGACGCGGACGCGGTGGCCACGCTGGAGGCGGCCGCGCAGGCCGGGATCACGTTCCTGGACACGGCCGACGTCTACGGTGATGGCCGCAGTGAGCGGCTGATCGGAGGGTTCCTGGCCGCGAACCCCGGCCTGAGGATGATGGCGGCCACCAAGATGGGCCGCCGCCCGGAGCCACCCCGGCTCAGGCCGCACTCGCGTGGGTGATCCAGCAGCCGGGCGTGAGCACCGTCATCCCCGGGGCGCGCAGCCCGGAGCAAGCACGCCAGAACGCTGCCGCCGCGGAACTGCCGCCCTTCACCGACGCTCAGCTCGGCGCCATTAAAGCCCTCTACGACCAGCGAATCCGCGCCCAGGTCCACCACCGGTGGTAAACCGCGGCCACCGATACGGACGCTGCGGTCGTCCGTCAAGTGGGTGACCGTACTGACCGTCTGGGGAGAAAGCTAGGCACTGCCCGTCGGAGTGCCGGCCGCCCGGACGACGATAAGGGTGTGACGCACCCTCAGGTGCAGCCCGACCCGGCGTTCGGGCTGCTGAAGCTGTATGACGATGCGCTGCCGCACGTCTACGGCTACCTGCTGGCCCGCTGCGGCGACATCGGCCTGGCCGAGGAGCTGACGTCCGAATCGTTCCTGGCCGCCGTGCACGCGGTCCGCAAGCCGGGAGCGCCCGATCCGTCGATCCCGTGGCTGATCGGGGTGGCCCGGCACAAGCTCGCCGACCACTGGCGGCGGGTCGAGCGGGATCAGCGCGGGTTGCGCCTGCTGGACGGCGAGCCGGCGCGCGTCGACGACCCATGGGAGACGCTCGTCGACCGGATCCGGGCCCGAGAGGTGCTCGGCCGGCTCGGCGCGCACCACCGGGCCGCGCTCACGCTGCGCTACCTCGACGGGCTGCCGGTGCCCGAGGTGGCCCGGCACCTGGACCGCACCGTGCGTGCCACCGAGGCACTGCTGGTACGAGCCCGTGCCGCGTTCCGCCGGATGTACGAGGGAGAGGAGGGCTCGCGATGACCGATCCGTTCGAGGTTTTGCGCGAGCCCGTCACGCCTGTCGATCCCGACCCTGCATTCGCCGGGCGGCTGCGGATGCGGCTGACCCAGGAGATCTTCGCACCCCCAGGAGGAACCATGTCCCAGCAGACCGTCGCGACCCGGATCGAACGCGAGCCCGCCTGGCCTCCGACGCTGACCCCCTACATCGTCGTGTCCGACGCCCGGCGCGCCATGGACTGGTACGTCGAGGTGTTCGGAGCGCAGCGCCGCGGCGAGCTCCACGTCAACGCGGACGGCACCATCGGCCACGCCGAAGTCGGCATCGGCGACGGGGTACTGATGTTCTCCGAAGCCTCCGATCTCTGGCCCGACGTGCCCGTGCGCGCGCCCGACTCGCCCGCGACGTTCAGCCACACCCTCCACCTGGAGGTCGACGACGTCGACGAGAGTACGGAGCGGGCCCGGCGCAGCGGCGCCTCGGTGGAACGGGAGCCGGCCGATCAGCCCTACGGTCGCGGCGCGGTAATCGTCGACCCGTTCGGGCACCGCTGGATGCTGCTCAGGCGGCCGGCGCGGGCCACCAGGCTGCGGCAAGGCGATGTCGCGAACGTGATGATGGCGGCACGGGACGCGCACCGGGCCAAGGAGTTCTACG
Source organism: uncultured Actinomycetes bacterium (assembly GCA_963739135.1). Classification (GTDB taxonomy): domain Bacteria; phylum Actinomycetota; class Actinomycetes; order Streptosporangiales; family Streptosporangiaceae; genus Palsa-504. Next base: position 27,278 of record CAVTZG010000027.1, on the reverse strand, counting down.
AGGCCGTGCTGCAGGTGCCGTTCTCCTCCGGTCACCCCGGCTGGTGGCGCACCGAGGAGACCAGGCCGCCGCTGGGCATCCGGTCGTCGGCGAGCGGGGAGCCCGAGCTGCAGCTGTCCTACCGGGTCGATGACATCGCGGCCGCGGCCGAGCGGGTCCGGGCGGCCGGCGGCCACGCAGATGAGCCCGCGCGCATGCCGTTCGGGCTGCTCGCCGAGTGCGTCGACGACCAGGGCACGACGTTCCGCCTCTGGCAGCCAGCCGACTGACCGAAGCGCCAGAACGCGCCCACCACGGTCTCAGCTACCGGGACCGACTGCTATAACGCGCCAGACACATCGGCTCGCAGCCGTCCAGGCGCACAGGTGGCCGCAGACGCGATCTGAGCCATGCCGGGTGGGCTCGCTCGGCGGCAGGCAATCGCGTTTCCGCGGAAGTGGATTGTGCCCGCTTTCACAAGCTGCCTCACGGAAACGTCGCGGACAGGCCCGGCTCGCCGCGCAAGTGCCGGTCACCGACCCGGGCCGCTACCGCGCCGATCCCTGGGCCCGCCGCCGCAGCTGCAAACCCTGATCGGTTCGGTCAGCGCAGGCCGCGGCCCGCAAATCGCGGGTCAACAAACCAAACAAACTGCCGGTAGCTGTTTGGTCTCTGCCGTCCCGGGGATAGGGGCCGGTGCGGATCGGATCAGACCTAGATTCCAGGAGAATGCCATGACCAGTCCTGACAAGCCTCGTCACATTGAGGTCAAGGAGGATGGCCAGACGGTCGCCGCAGCTGAGGTGACGGCTATGAATGATGCCGAGGGGACCGTCCGGGCATCACTGCTGCCCTCATCCGGGCCGGCGCCGCCGGGTAGCCGGGCTGGCCTGGTCGATGCGGTGATGGATATGCCCGAGGTGCAAGCCAGCTCTCGGCTGGAGGCAACCGTTCCGCTCGGCGACGCCGACTCGCTGCAGCGGCTGCGGGAGCGGACCGAGGATTCGGTCACCCGCCCGGCCGGGTCGACCGCTCTGGTGGATGCGCACATACCGCCCAGCAGCCCGGCAGGCTCCGGCCAGGGGCCTGGCGGCCAGTCATCCGCCTCGTGATCGCTGCTTGGTGACAGGCCCCGGTGGTCATCAGGATCGGCACGTCGGGATGGAGTTACGATCACTGGCACCCCGAGCTGTACCCGCCTGGGCTTCCCGTCGCGGACCGGCTAGCCCGCTACGCGGCCGCCTTTCCCACCGCCGAGCTCAACAGCAGCTTCTATCGCTGGCCCCGGCCCGCGGCGTTCAGCAGCTGGCGGGATCGATTGCCGGACGGCTTCCGGCTGTCGGTCAAGGCACCTCGCGGCCTGACCCATGCCCGCAAGCTGTACGCGCCGGAAGAATGGCTGCAGCGCATCGCGGCGGGCTGGCACGAGCTGGGTGATAAACGGGCGGTGCTGCTGGTACAGCTGCCGCCTACGCTGCCGCGTGATGATGCCCGGCTGGCGTATTTCCTCGGGCTGGTCCCGGGCTGGATGCGGGTGGCGGTGGAGTTCCGGCACCGCAGCTGGCATTGCGAGGAGACCTTCGCGCTGCTGGCAGCGCACCGGGCCGCGTATTGCGTGATGAGCGGGGCGAACCTGCCGTGCATGCTGCGCGCCACCACCGATTTCATCTACCTGCGGATGCACGGCCCGGATCATCATCACCTGTACGCCGGCTCCTATCCCGACACCGACCTGACGTGGTGGGCTGACCGGATCCGGGAATGGGACCTGGCCGGAAAGGACGTGTTCGTCTACTTCAACAACGATGGCGACGCCAACGCGGTACGCAACGCGCGGACCCTCCTTGCGCTGCCGGTGTCCGGCAGTGTCGGCCAGCCGGCTACGTCCGGGATAACTTGAGCGAGCGTTCCGGGCCTCGTTTCGTGCCCCCGGGCTGACCGGGACCGGCCGCGCCGCCGGGCGTCGTGGCTGTCCACGCCGCCGGGCGGCGGGTTCTTCCTCGTCCCCCGGCCATGGCCGCGTGCTTGATATATTTATCACAATTAACCCTGGTGGGGCGGAAGCGCTAAACTTATCAAGCGATACTCGGGGTATGGACACCATCCTCCTTCCGCACCGGATCACTCTTCGATCAGGAGACCGGGTGCGGATCCGGGCCTTGCGCCCCGATGACGGGCCCGGCCTCGCCGAAGCGTTCGAGCAGCTCAGCGAGACCTCACGCTACCGTCGGTTCTTCAGCGTCAAACCACGCCTGTCCGAGCAGAGCCTGGCCTTCTACAATCTGGCTGAGCGGGCCGCGCAGGAGGGCATCCGGCAGTTCACCGCGGATATCCTGGCCGAGAACCAGCCCATGCTCACCTTGGCCCATCGGCTCGGGCAGGCCGAGACCACCCACAACGGAACCACAGTGTCGGCCCGGATCGACCTCACCGAGGCGACCGAGCAAGCGGGCACCGTCGGCTACGACGGCCACGACCTGCTGCGCGCCGCGGCGCGCGGGGAGTGCATCGGCCTGCCCGCCGTGATGCGGGAGTGGCTGGATCTCTCGGAGAAGTTCATCGCGACCCTGCTCGTGCCGGTCAGCGCCTTCTTTGACACTTCCCGGCCGCCCGCAACCACGGCTGCGGCACCTGGGCGACCAGAGGATCCCAGCCCAACCGGCCGGAAGCCCGTACCGAGCCCTCGACCGTGACCTTCCCCCTCGCTCCTTGAAGCGGTCCTTAGTACTACCTGACGAAGACTGCGAGGCGCCGGGAGCACCTGCGGCTTTGCCCGATGGTAAATGACGCGGCGGCCGCGCAAGTCACTTGGCCTGCATCGGACGCCGGTACAGCCTCCTGGCCCACAGGTAGGACAGCGCCGCGATGCCGACGCCCCAGGCGATCGCCATGATCGCGTTGCTCCCGATCGGGCCGCCGACCAGCAGTCCGCGGACGGTCTGGATGACCGGGGTGAACGGCTGGTACTCGGCGAACCACCGTAGCCCGACGGGCATCGTATGGGTCGGCACGAAGCCGCTGCCAAGGAACGGCAGGAGCATCAGGAACATCGGCAGGTTGCTGGCGGTCTCCGCGCTGCCGCTGACCAGACCCAGTGCCACCGAGAGCCAGGTGATCGCGAAAGTGATCAGTACCAGCACACCGGCCACCGCAAGCCAGGAGAGCGGGTCAGCGCTGGTCCGGAAGCCCATGGCTACGGCGATGCCGATCACGAAGGCGATGCCGAGCAGGGACAGGATCATGCTGCCGAGCACGTGGCCGGTCAGCACCGAGACCCGGGCGATCGCCATGGTGCGGAACCGGGCGATGATCCCGCTGCTCATGTCCATGGCGACCGAGACCGCCGTGGAGGTGGCCGCCGTGCCCAGGGTGAGCAGGACGATTCCTGGCGTCACGTAGCGCAGGTAGGCGGCGCGGCCGTCGCCCAGGTGGCCGAGGCCTGCGCCGAGCGTGCCGCCGAAGACGTACACGAACAGCAGCAGGAAGATGACCGGGACCATGATGATCATCAGTGTCATCGACGGGTAGCGCTGCATGCGCTTGAGGTTGCGCCGGAGCATCGTCGCGGAGTCGGCTACTGCGTAGGACAAGGTAGTCATCGCTGGCTGGCTTTCTGCGAGTCGGGGTGGCTGGTGAAGGCGAGGAATACGTCGTCGAGGTCGGGGGTGTGGATCGACAGCCGCCCGACCTTGACCGATGCGTCGTCGAGCCGGTCGAGCAGCGCGCGCAGCGCCGGGATGTCGCCGTCGCTGGGCACCTGCAGGGACAGGCTCTCGTCGTCGCGCGAACTCACGCCGAGGACGCGCTCGGCCGACTCCAGCTCGTCTAGGTTCTCGAACTGAAGCTGGATGTGCCCGCCGGGGATCTGGCGCTTGAGTTCCTCGGCGGAGCCTTCGGCGACGATCCGGCCATGGTCGAGGACAGCGATCCGGTCGCAGAGCTGATCGGCCTCCTCCAGATACTGGGTGGTGAGGAAGATCGTCACGCCCTGGGCGGCCAGGTCACGGATGATCTGCCACGTGTTCCGGCGGCTGCGCGGGTCCAGCCCAGTGGTCGGCTCGTCCAGGAAGATCAGCTGCGGGCTGCCGACCAGCGTCATCGCGAGGTCGAGCCTGCGCAACATGCCGCCCGAGTAGGTCGCGGCCGTCTTCCGGCCGGCATCGGTCAGGTCGAACTGATCGAGCAGTGCGGCGGCCAGGCGCCGTCCCTCAGCCCGGCCCAGGTGATGCAGGTCGGCCATGAGCAGGAGGTTCTCCTCGCCGGTCAGCAGGTTGTCGACTGCCGAGAACTGGCCGGTCACGCCGATCGCGGCACGGACCGAGTCGGCCTCGGCCGTGACGTCGTGGCCTGCGACCTGCACATCGCCGCCGTCAGCGGGGATCAGGGTGGACAGGATGTGGACCGTCGTGGTCTTGCCAGCGCCGTTGGGCCCGAGCAGGGCGAAGATGGTCCCTTCCTGGACAACCAGATCGATGCCGTCGAGCACGACCTTGTCACCGAAGGACTTCTGCAGTCCGGTCACCGCGATCGCCGGCCTGGCCGCGGATGTCGTTGTCATCGGGGTTTCCTTTCGGAGCTTTGGAGTATGAGTTCAAGACCGGCGGATCACGATGTCGCCGAAGCTCGTCCGCGCATGGACCTCGAGTACCTCATCGGACGGCTCGGGGCTGTCGGCCGCCTCCATGGAGTTGCGGACGGTGCCGAAGCGCGTGTAGGCGTCGAGCTTGGCTGCGGTGCCGGCGTGGATGCAGAAGTGGATCTCGCCGAAGCCGGTCTTGAGCGAGGCCGAGCCGCGGGTGAGGTCGTCCACCCGGATCTCGCCGTTCGCGCTGCTGGCGGTCACGTCGGCGGCAGCGTGGCCCACGGAGATCGCCCCGTTGCCAGCGTTCACCCGCAGGTCGCCGGTGATGTCGCCGACCCAGGTTTCGCCGTTGGAGTTCTTGATCACCGCGGATCCGTCAATCTGGCTCACGCGCAGCCGGCCAGAGCCGTTGGTGATCTCGGCATGTCCGGCGACGTGCTCGACCATGATGGCGCCCGCGCCAGTCTGCAGGTCAAGCGGGCCGACCTGCTCGAGCTCGACGTTGCCGGCGCCCATCTTGACCCGGCACTTGCCGAGCTGACCCGTGAAGCGCAGCGCGCCGATGCCGGCGTCGGCCTCGATCTGCGAGCCGGCTGGTAGCTCGACGGTCACGTCGACCGACCCGATCCTGCGCAGACCCATGCTGCGCTGCTTGGGACCCTTGATCAGCAGGCCGGCCGCGGTGTAGTCGACCTTGGTCTGCTCGGCGGCCTTGACGTCCGGCTCGTGTGCGCTGGTGCTCGGGCGAACCTCGACGACGGTGTCTTGACGATCGCTGGCGATGATCCGGACATCGGCTGCGGCCAGGTCGATCGTCGCTGAGATCGGCCCGGGGGTGTTGAACGTAGGCATGGTGATTTCTCCAGATGGTGTCGTGCGGTGTTGGTGGTGGGATACGAAGTGCTGGTGCTGGGGACGCCTAGCGCACCCAGCCGGTCAAGCGGTCGTTGCCGCGTGCGCTGCGCGCGCCGCGCTGCTCCGCCCAGCGGGCCGGGTCATCGGACTCGAGCGCGGCCGCGGCCGCGCGGGTGAGCCAGCTGTTGACTGACAGCCCGGCCTGGTCGGCGGCCTGCTCGATCCGGCCCTTGAGGCTCTCGCCGAGCCGGAAGCTGATGCGGGCGGTCGCGCCCTCGTCGGTGTCGGTGGCTACCGGCGGCAGGGCACCTGCCGCCGGAGCGGTCGGCTCGGCGAAGGAGTCCGGCAGCGCAGGCGTCACGACGAAGCTCGGCTCGCGCCCGCGCAGGCGGACGTGGACCGAGCCGGGCGCGAGGTCGCGCGTGATCTCGTCGGCCGCTGCGGACAGCGCCTCGAGCAGCGCCAGCCTAGTCGCCGACTCCAGCGGCGTGGCCAGCCGTTCGGCGAGCTCGCGAGCCTCGTTCCCGGCCATCTCGGCGGCCGCGGCGAGCTCCTGGCGGAGCGTTGCGACATACGGTTCAAGTTCCATGACATCAGTATGACACCTTTATGGCGCTATTGCAAGTCGGTATGGTGTCATGATGATGTCGTATTGATGCCGCAGTGGTGCCGAGGAGGTGCTAATGGCGTTCGAGGGAGTTGCCGGGAGGCCTCGACGGGTGATCGAGGGGTCTTCGGGAAGTTCGGGTCGATCCAGTTCGACCCGATCGCGGTCGCCGCGCGGGTGCCTACCGCCCGCCCGCCGTTGCCGAACGACCAGCACCATCTGCCCGCTGCCGACACCGCAGGACAAAGGAGTGCTAGCCCTCAGCCTCGGCTTGCGGACCATTCGTACAGCAAGTGGTCAGGTTTTCTACAGTCAATACGCTAGTTACCTGCGGGTAGATTTCAGGCGAAGGCCAGGTTCGTCGCCCATTATCTAACTGGCTCCCTCCGGTTCCGTGCCATCTGGCCCGCACCGGGAATGCGCCCGAGAGTGCCCCGCCGGATCCCCGTTTCCCCGTATCCGGCGGGGCGCCTCGCCAAGCCGCTGTGGGGCAGGACAGCAGGCCGAGGCCCCTACCCGGAGAAACGAGAGCGTCATGGCAATCGCCGACCTGCTGGCCGTCATCGAGCGCGCCGGCCACAAGCTCACCTTTGAGGAGTTCCGGACCTGGGTCGTGGCGCAGTCGGTCCGTAACGCGCTGCAGACGTTCCACGGCTGCTGGGCGCTCGACCCGGACAACCCGGGTAGCGGGGAAGGATTCATCAGCGACGGGCAGATGCGCGCGCTGAACATCACCATCCGCCGTGCCGTGCATGAGGCGCTGCGCCAAGTGGACAAAGCCCGCAGCGTCGCGGCGCAACCGTACCGCGGGAAGCTGTACCCCGCGGAGCGGGAGGCGCTGGACTTCTGCGGGTTCCAGCTCGAGACGATCCGCGACTACATGGAGCCGCCGGGCTCGCCTGAGCTGGAGGAGGCCTACAAGCGTTGCGTCAGCGAGCCGGACGTCAACCGGTGAGCCGATCCGCGCCGGGACGCCGCACCGGCCTTGGCCGCGGGCACCGCGAGTACCGGTACAGGACTTGCGTGCCGCTTTGGGACTTACGTTACTGGGCTGGCCGTTGGGCTCGGCGTCGGCCGGGATCGCGGCGGGTGCCAGCTTGGGCTGGGCTGGCGGGCGTTGCGGTGCGCGGGCGCAGACGTACGATCGTGATTATGGCCGAGTGGTGGTCAATCGAGGTCCTGCACGGTGAGGTTTCTGCCTTCCGGTGGCAGGAACAGCAGGACTCGGCCCTCATTGAGGCGGCGCTGACCAACGGGGTCTGCGACGGGGCGTGGCATGCGGACAGGTGGGGCGTGGTGTTCGAGGTGCTCTTCAACAGCGAAGAGCAGTGGGAAGCGTTCCGCAGCCTGCCCGTCGTGCGCGCGGCCCTGGATGCCGTCCCGGATCCGGTCAACGGCCTGCTCATCTACCGCGGTCGCGGCGGCGGGGCAGGTGCCCGGGAGCCGCGCAGGCCGAAGCCCGCGCCGAGCTCAGGGGCCATTTCGCTGCCCGGGCCCGCGGACGAGCCGTATCTGGATCTGGCGGCTGTCTCCGCACCGGCCGCGGCCGACGCCCGGCCGATGACGGCAGGGGCGTTACAGCGGTCGCCGGGTACGTGGCGGCCCGGTGCGCGTGCCCGTGTGCGGCGGTCCGGTCCGGGATGGCTGCTGTGATTCCGGGAGGGGGCCCTTACCGCGGGCCGGGGCGTTCAGGTGCTGTCGCGGAGCGCGTTGGTGACCTCGGCGAGCAGGTCCTGGAGTTGCTGCAGTCTGGCCGCCCCGACCCGGCTGGTGAGTTCCTGGTCGAGGTGGTCGAGGATGCGCGCGCAGGCGTCGGCTTCGTCCCACCCGCGTTCGGTGAAGCAGACCAGGGTGGCCCGCCTGTTGGTGGGGTCGGGCCGCCGTTCCACGTAGCCGTGCTGTTCGAGGTAGTCCACCAGGTAGCCGACGGACTGGTTGGTGAGCTTGGCCCGCTCGGCCAGCTCGCCGATCCGCGCTCCGTCGGGTCCCAGGTTCTGGAAGATGGCCATGTGGGCGGGGCGGACGTCGTTGAATCCCATCTCCTCCAGGCGGGCTTGCACGTACTCCATGACCCGGTGGTGGCCGGTCCGCATGAGCATGGCCAGGTCGTTCCCGGCCCGCAGCCGGGCGGTATGGGCCGAGGTCTGGCCGCGTGAGGTCATGCCACCATACTGCCAGACATCTGGTTATCAATGATCCGTGGTGCCAGGCTTCTGGTACTGCCTTGACATCGGGCCGCCCCTACAGCCAGACTGCTGTTACTCAGATATCTGGATACATGAGACCTGGCAAGAGTATCCGGCGCGCTCCGGCATGGGCGGCGCCGGGCGCGGAGAGGGGAATGCCATGGCTGCCGAGCAGGACAACGCCGCGGTCGTCCGCCGCTTCTGGGACCTGGTCTGGAACAACGGGGAGCTGTCGGCCATCGAGGAACTGGTCGATGACGACTTCACCAACTTCGGCATCCGGCGGCCGGGCGGCCAGGCCGCGCTGCGGCACATCGTCACGGCGTGGCGCACCGCGTTCCCCGACCTGCATATCGAGGTCCAGGAGGAAATCGCCTGCGGCGACGCGGTGGTGCACCGGGTGATGGCGCGGGGCACGCACCTGGGGGAGTTCCCGCCGGGGGTCGGGCCCGGCCGCGTCCTGGACGCCATGCCGCCCACCGGCCGGTGCTTCGGAGCCGACCAGATCCACATTCACCGGGTCCGCGGCGGCAAGATCACCGGGCACGCCGCGACCCGGAACGACCTGCTCATGCTCAGCCAGCTCGGCCTGCTGCCCGGCATCAAACCGGTCAGCGAGGCATCCTGGCGCACCCAGCTGACCCCTGATCCCGGCCATCCGCCTGAGCCAGCATGATCCGGCCGGCTACTGCTGTGAGGCCCGCACGCGACGGGCACCCCTGGAGGGGAAGTTCGCGGCATGTCATGAGGCCGTCGCGGTGAACGGGCGAGGGCCGGATTACCTGTTCGGCCAATCGGCCGAGGAGGCCGAGCGGCTGCGGCTGCAGGCGCGGATGTTCGCGCCGTACACCGCGCGGTTCCTGCAGGACGCCGGCATCTCGCCCGGGATGAAGGTTCTCGACGTCGGGACCGGGCTGGCGACGTGGCGTTGCTGGCGGCCGGTCTAGTCGGCCAGCAAGGGACCGTCGTCGGGATCGATTTCAACGCGGAGCTGATCCAGACGGCCCGCGCCAGGGCAGCGGCCGCCGGAACTGAGCATGTCTCATTCGTCGTCGGTGATGCGGCTTCGGCTGAGCTGGATCGCGACTTTGATGCTGTCGTCGGCCGATGCGTGCTGTTCTTTGCCCGCGAGCCCGCCGCGCTGGTGCGCCGGCTGACCGGTTACGTCCGCGACGGCGGCATTGTGGCGTTCCAGGAGCCCGCCAACGCGACGCTGGCGCCGATGTCCCTGCCGCACTCGCAGCTGCTGGAACGGCTGTGGACGTGGATCCTGGAGACCTACCGACGTGCGGACATGGATCTGTTCATGGGCTTGCGGCTGCGCAGCATATTCGCCCAGGCCGGGCTCCCGGCGCCCGAGATGCACCTCGACGCCGCCGCCGCCGGCGGCCCGGACTGGCCGGGATATGAGTACATGGCGCGGCTGATCCGCACCATCCTCCCCCAGATCACCAAGCTCGGGGTCGCGACCGAGGAGGACGTCGGGATCGACACGCTGGCAGACCGGCTGCGCGCTGAGATCGGTGCCGACGGCGCTGCTGTCACCTGGGGCTTCATCACCGCCTGGGCTCAACACCAGGCTCGTCCCTGAGGACCAGCGGGCCTGGCGGCACAGCGCGAAAGCCGAACTGGCCGATCCGCGCTCCGGGCCCGGCCCGCCGCCAGGTCGCAGCAAGGCGCACCGAGTCGGCACGTCACTCATGCTCTGGAGCGTCCCTCACACTGTGTCACGATCGCTGACCATGGCCGCCGTGCGATATCCGCCTTATTGCTTGCCTGCGGGAATTGAGTTTCGGCACGGCATACTCGTGCAGATTGGCCTGCTCTGGGCGCCTTCCCGGCCTGGTGTCAAGGCAGCCTCAAATACTCGGCCGACGGAGTGGCATAGATCGCCGCTCAGCGGATAAACGGCGGCCCCACAGCATATGCGGGGCCGCCGTTTTGCTTGTCCACCTGGGCTACTGGGGCCGGACGTTGTGGTTGCGGGCGAACAGATTGCCGGGGTCGTACCGACCCTTGGCCGCCGCGAGCCGCTTATGGGTCCGCGTTGGATAGATCGCGGCGACATCCTCCTCGGTGGCAGAGGCGAGGAAGTTTGCGTAGGCGCCGTTGATGTGAGGTGCGAGTCTGCCCCAGATCGCCTCCAGGGCTGGACGAGCGGCCTCGATGACCGGCTTCGGACCCGCGGTGGTAGTCATGAACATCAACTCCGCTTGGCGATGCGCGTAGGCGGTGGCGTCGTCGGGGACCCGGGATACCGCGCCGCCGACGCTGCGGACGGCGATGAACGGCGACCCCTCCGATGCCCCGACCTCAGCAAGGATCTGCAGGACCTCGGGCACCGATTCCGTGTCGACAAATGCGCTTCGGGGTACAAACTGGATGCCAGGCGGCGGTGTCCCGCCATCCACGAGCGTGTCCGCATAGGGTTTCAGCGCGATATCGTCGCCGGTCACCGAGCCGAGCCGGCGGATCGGGTTGATTGCCTGGGCTGCGAGCTGCGGGTCATCGCCGTCAAAGGCGACGTAGATCTCGACCGGCGCTTCGGGTCCGCCGGCGAATGGATTGGCAAACTCGGCGGTGGATGTGAGCTCTTCGGGGGCGGAGCGGAGGTAGTCCGCCCAGCCCTGGAGCACGGTGGCCGCCTCCGATGCCGGGAAGGCGATCTTGCCGTGGAAGACGTCTGTCGTCGAGTGTGCCACGAACTCGAAGGCGGTCACGATCCCGAAATTGCCGCCGCCACCGCGAATCGCCCAGAACAGCTCCGGATTCTCCTCCGGGCTCGCGGGCACGACCTGTCCGTTAGCGGTGACCACCTCTGCGGCGGCCAAGTTGTCCAGGGCCAGGCCGTACTTCCTGACCTTCCAGCCGATGCCACCGGTCAACGTCAGCCCGCCGACACCGACGCTCTTGGTGTCGCCCGAGGAGATCGCCAGGCCATGCGGGGCCAGGGCCGCTGCGACCTGGCCCCAGGTGGCGCCACCGCTTATCCGCACGAGGTGACGTTCGTTGTCGATGATCTTCACGTTCGCGAGGTTGCTGAGGTCGATTACGACGCCGCCGTCGTTGGTGCCGAAGCCTGCAAAGCTATGGCCGCCGCCTCGCACAGACAGCAAATGCCCTGTGCTGGCAGCGAATCTGACACCTGCTTGGACGTCCCCGACGCTCTTGGGCCGCAGGACATGGGCCGGAGTACCCGAAGCCAATCGCGAGCGACGAGCCGATTCGTACTCCGCTGCGCCCGGTTCGATGATGTCGCCGCCGAAGTCTCGGCGAAGGGTTTGTTCGATGATGTCGCCGCCGAACTCACGGCGAAGGGTTTCAAGCGCTGAGCTCATGACGTTCCTTCCAACAGGAGAATCCTCGTTAGCCGAACTGGCCGGGCTGGTAGTCGCCGCCGGGCAGCGGGGTGATGTCGGACTGTGCTCCTTCCATGTCAAGCGCGCTGCCGAGTGCGGCTGGCGAGACCAGGCGGTCGCGCCCGCGGACGCGGGCGGCAAGTCATTAGAGGACGGTATGCGGGCCGCCCGCGGCGGTCGTCACCCGAAAGTGGACATGCCCGGTGGAATCTCCGCAGGCGGCGGTGGCACCAACGTGCCGACGTGCGCGGGACGCTCGCGAGGCGCCTGGGGGCGTGGGACCGCCGCACTCAGCCCGTTCGGGATTAAAGGATTTCTTTTCCGAACGACGGTGGTGTGTGCGCGCCGTCCAGCTGGGAGCGCCCCGCAGTGTCGCTGCTCGTCAGGGGATCAGTCTGAGCTCGCGCGCGCGGGTGACGGCCTCGGTGCGGTTGGCTGCGCCGAGCTTGCCCAGGATGTGGCTGACGTGCTTCTTGACGGTGTCGAGGGTGATCACGAGCTGACTCGCGATGGCCTGGTTCGACCTGCCTGCCGCCAGCATCTCCAGCACCTCCAGCTCACGGCTGGTCAGCTGCTCGACCAAGCCCGGCACGGCCGTGACACTGCCTCGCCCGGCAGCCGGGGCGATGCCCGGCGCGCCGAGCGCCCGCTGCAGCCGGGCCAGGCATCCGAGTGGGACCTCCGCGGCCGGCCCGCCGGACCGCTGGGCCGCTATCAGCCGGGCCAGCAGCGTTTCCATCGGCGGTCCCTCGTCGGCGAAGACCCGGACATGGCCCTGCGGGCAGGCCAGGGTGAGCACGTCGGCCAGCGCGTCCACCGCGCGGTCTGCATCACCGCTGGCGGCCAGCGCCAGCGCCCGCAGCGCGCCGATCTCGATCACGCTGCCGGCCCGGTCCTGGGCGGCTGCCGCCGCGTGCAGCCGGTCCAGCAGTGCCAGCGCCGGGCCGGGCCGGGCCTGGACCAGCAGGACGCGCGCCAGCACCAGATGCCCCTGCTCGCTGGGGTAGTCCGGCTCGTCGTCCTCGCCGAGGCCGTTCTCCTGCGTCCAGCGGGCGGCTGCGCCTAGGTCGCCCTGGGCCAGCAGCAGCCGGGCCCGCTGCGCCGGGACCGGGTTGAGCGGGCCCGCCGGGTCCGGTGAGGCCTGCTCGGCCTCGGCGATAGCGGTCAGGGCCCCATCCGGATCGCCGCTGGCCTGCCGGATCCACGCCAGCGTGACCAGGCCGGCGGCCAGCGGCGGGGTGTAGGCGAACTGGCGGCACAGCATGATGCCCTCGGTGATATGCCGCAGTGCCGTATCGAGTTCGTCCCGCCGGTAGGCCACCTCTCCCAGGCCCACGTACGCCGGGCCCGCGGCGGGCGGAGGCGGCCGGCCGGGCACTGCGGTCATCTCCAGTGCCTGCCTGCAGGTCCGGGCGGACGCGTCCAGGTCGCCCTGGGCGCGCTGAACCTGGCCGAGGAGATACAGAACCCATGCCGTCACGGTGGGCAGGCCCGCTGCACGCCACTCAGCGATGCTGGACATGAAGATGCGCTCAGCCTGGGCCAGCTGACCACGGAGCCACTCGCCGACGGCCAGGAATCCCCGGGCGGTCGAGCCCAGCCGCCACTGGTCCTCGCCGGCCTCAGCCATCGCCCGTGAGGCGAATGCCACCGTGGCATCGGCGTCACCGCGGAGCTGAGCGAGAAAGCCGCGATGGATCGCGATCAGCGCCGGGACATTCACCAGCAGGCTGCGGTCCCGGCCAATTGCAGGCTCGAACGGCTCCTCCGCTGCGCGCGGGTACGCCTCCTGAGCCGCGTCGAGCAGCGGTTCCACCGCCTCCAGACGGCCGCTGATCAGGGCCAGGAAAGCCTGCGTCAGCAACAGCCGCGGCCGGGACCGGACCAGGTCCTCGGGCAGCGCCGAAAGCCACCGGTGAATCGTCGCCGCTTCGCCGTGCAGGTAGAACCGTTCGTCGTAATGCTGCTCGATCAGCCGGGCGGCCCAGGTCATCTTCCCGGCGGCGACCGCGTGCCGGATCGCGTCATCGGCCAGCCCGCGCTCGGCGTACCAGGCTGCCGCGTTCTGGTGCAGTCCGGGAACCCGGCTGGGCTGTTCGCCCTGCAGGCGGGCGCGGAGCAGGTCGGCGAACAGCTGGTGGTAGCGCCACCAGCCGCGCACCTCATCCAGCGGCACCAGGAACAGCCCCGCCCGTTCGGCCTGCTCCAGCAGCGCCTGGCTGCCAGGCCGGCCGGTGACCGCGTTGCACAGCTCCCCCGACAGCCGCTCCAGCACCGAGGTCTCCAGCAAAAACGCGCGCACCTGCTCACTCTGGCGCTCGAGCACCTCCTCGGCCAGGTAGTCCAGGACGTAGCGGTGGCTGCCGGTGAACGCGGCGACGAAGCCGTCGACGTCGGCCTGTCCGCGCAGCGACAGGCCGGCCAGCTGCAGCCCGGCCGCCCAGCCCTCGGTCCGCGCGGCCAGCGCCGAGGCGACCGCGTCCGGCAGCGGCGCATCGAGCCGCACTGCGCCGGGCGCCGCCGCGACCTGCTGCAGCAGCGCCGCCGCCTCCCCTGGCGTGAACCGCAGGTCCGCGGCGCGCAGCTCGGTCAGCTGCCCGCGGGCCCGCAGCCGCGCCAGCGCCAACGGCGGGTCGCTACGGCTCGTCACCGCCAGCTGCAGGCCCTGCGGCCGGTGCTCCAGCAGGAACCCCAGCGAGGTGTGCACCCCCCTGGAGTCAATCACGTGGTAGTCGTCCAGAACCAGCAGCAGCGCCTCATCCGCGTCAGGCTGGTCGGCTACCTCGTTGATCAGGGCCGTCACCAGCGGCTCGAACGAGCGCGGCGCGGGCGGCCCGAGCAGCGGGTCCACCCGCTCGCTTATCCCCGGCCGCACCCGGTCCAGCGCCGCCACCACATGCCGCCAGAACCTGGCCGGATCGTTATCGCCAGCATCCAGCGAAAGCCAGGCCGCCGGCTGCCGGCCGCGTCGTGCCCACTCGGCCAAAAGGACAGTCTTGCCGTACCCGGCCGGCGCGCAGGCCAGGACCAGTCCTCGTCCCCGGCCCTCATCCAGCCGCTGTGCCAGCCGCGGGCGCGGCACCAGCTCTGGCCGCAACCCGGGCACGTTCAGCTTGGTGGCCAGCAGCACATCGCGCTCCGACGTCGCGGCCACGGCTGCGGTCGGCTCACCCATCGGTAACCTGCACGATCGGCGCCTCCAGCGATCTTGCGTCGCTGCCCGAACTGCCCATTTTAGTTGTCAGCCGCCCGCCCTGAACCCGGGACCCTGATCTGGGCGGCACCATCGTGCCGTCGCCGTCGCGGCAAAGATTCCACCCCCATGGGCACCTTCGGGTGACGCCGATCTGGTCCTGGGTTCGTAGCGTGCAGATCCACGGACCTAAACCGAAGGACGGTACACGGGCTTGAACTCGCGCTACGAGATCCGGGTCAAGGGCATCCTCGACGGGCGGTGGACCGCCTGGTTCGAGGACCTCCAGGTCACCAGCGACGGGCAGGAAACCGTCATCGCAGGCCCGGTCGCCGACCAGGCCGCCCTGCACGGATTGCTGACCAAGGTACGCGACCTCGGGCTGTTCCTGATCTCGGTACGCCACCTCGACCCAGACTGACCAACGCGCGACGCCGTCCGCGCAGGAGACACCAGGAGGGAAATCATGCACCCGGCCCTTGTCCGGCAGCTCGCCGCATCCCGCCCAGCGGCGACACCGATCAAAAACACCGGTCAAGCCCGCAAGGAGAGTGAGAAATGACCAGCAACGTGGGGATGACGCAAATAGATCCCGAGCTAGAAGCATTCATCCCGTTGTTCCCCCCTGCCGACCTGACCGACCCGGTCACCGCGCGGAAGAACCTCGCTGAGCTGGCCGCCGCCGCGACGGCGCCGGACACCATGGGAATGGAGATCGAGGACCGCGCGGTCCCCGCCGATCCGGACGTGCCGGTGCGGATCTATCGTCCGCACCGGGCGCAAGGTGCCGTCGTCTGGCTGCACGGCGGCGGATTCGTCATGGGTGACCTGGAAACCGAGCATCCGTGGGCCGTCCGGGTCGCGGACGGCTCCGGGGCGGTGGTGATCTCAGTAGGCTACCGCCGGGCCCCCGAGCAGCGGTTCCCGGCCGCCCTGGACGACGCCTACGCCGCGCTGGCCTGGGCGGCCGAGCACGCAGCCGAACTCGGCATCGACCCGGGGCGGATCGCGGTCGGCGGCCACGCTGCCGGCGCGGGGCTCGCAGCCGCGGTGGCGTTGCGGGCGCGTGACCAGAACGGGCCGCCGGTCAGCTTCCAACTTCTCAACCAGCCCGAGCTCGATGACCGGCAGGAGACATGGTCGGCACGGAACTTCACCGATACGCCCTTCATGACGCGCGACAAGGTCGCCGCATCGTGGCGGCACTACCTGGGCTCCGCGCCCGCCTCGCCACACGCCGCCCCAGCGCGGGCCGACGATCTGTCCGGCCTGCCCCCCGCCTACATCACCAGCGCAGAATTCGATCCGAACCGCGACGAAGCCATCGGCTACGCGCAGCGCCTGCTGCAGGCGGGCGTGTCAGTCGAGCTGCACCAGTGGCCCGGCACGTTCCACGGGTCGCAAGCGATCCTGTCTGCCGGGGTGTCCCAGCGGCAGATCGCCGATCTCGGCGCCGCCCTGCGCCGTGCCCTCGCCGACTGAGGCGCGGGTAGCGTCCGCCGCGCGTCCTCGTCGCGCTAACTATCGAACCGCCAGCGCGAAGCCCCGTGTGGTTCCGCGGTCGCGACGCCGAACGCGGTGCGGAACGTGACGCGGTATAGATGCCACGGCGGCGGGCCGGCGCTCGGCGCGCTGTAAGGCGCGGTGAGCGCGTCGTCCTCGGCCTGCGCCGGCCAGCCGACCTCGCGGTATACGGCGGCGAGCCGCTCGATCGTGCCGACGTCAGTCGCCCGTTCGGCGCGGCCTTCGAGCACGAGGTCGATCCCCGGCAGCCGGCATGAGATCGTGCACGCGGGGTTGCCGGCGAGGTTGCGCGCCTTGCGGGTCCGCGGGCCGGTCACGAACCACAGTGTGCCGTCCGCCCAGACGGCGCCGATCCCGGCGGCGTGAGGCGTCGCGTCCGGACCCACGGTGCCGAGGAAGAACGCGGCACCGGGGCCGCGGCTCCCCGCCAAGGCCTCGCGGGCGCGGGTCCACGGGATCGGCTCGGAACCGTAGATGTCGAGGTTCTTGGTCTCCATGCAAGGTCAGACTGGACCCGGGCGCCGGACTCATCGGCCCGCTGACGGCATGGTCCGGCGCCACCGGCTCAGTGCCTGGCCGGGGCGATGTTGTGGTTGAGGTGAAAGACGTTGTCCGGGTCGTAGGCGTCCTTGACCGCGGTCAGGCGCGCGAGCTTGGCATCGGAGTAGGCGCGCCGCACACCGGCGGCGCCCTCGTCGCTGAGCGCGTTGACGTAGGCGCCCACGGCGAACGGGTCGAGCTTGGCGGCCTCCCGCCGTGCGGCTCCCATCCGCAAGATGTCCTGGCCGGGATCGCTCCACCTTACGGCGGCGACGTACTCGAAGCGGGTGCGGCGATGGCTGAACGCCGTCGCGTCATCGTCGACGTCGGCGATCGCGCCGCCGTAAGCCTGGAGGCTGACGGCCGGCAGGGCAGCGTCGGCCGGGTCGCGGTCCACAAGCGCCCCGATCGCGCCGTCGGACAGGTCGGGGAGGTAGTGGCCCTTCCAGTAGCGCCGGTACGCGTGGCCCTCGATGCTGTCGTCGCGGGTTTGCAGCTCCAGGTAGGAGAATTCGCGCACGACCTCGCCGCTCGGCACGCCGATGGAGCGCAGCGCCGGCAGCATCGCGCGGCCGGCCTCCGGGTCGCCTGCCCACACATATCCGAGGGTGATGGTGCCGCCGGAGACCTCGGCGGTCAGCGTGGCCGGGCGGGCGGCCTCCTCGGCCAGGTCGCGCCAGCCACGCAGCGCTGCGGCGGCGCGATCGAGCGGGAAGGTGAGCTCCGCGACCAGGGTCCGCGTGCCGACGGGATGCAGCCGGAACTCGAACTCGACGGCGATTCCGAAGTTGCCGCCGCCGCCACGCAGGCCCCAGAACAGGTCGGGGCGCTCATCGGCGGACGCGCGCACGAGGTCGCCGGCCGCGGTGACGACGGTGCAGGATACGACGTTGTCGCAGGCCAGACCGTACTGGCGCGCCAGCCAGCCCATACCGCCGCCCAGCGTCAACCCGCCGACGCCGGTATGTGAGACATTGCCGGCCGTCGTGGCAAGGCCGAAGGGCTGCGCGGCCCGGTCCAGCGCGCCGAGCATCGCGCCGCCCTGGACCCGGGCGCGCCGCGTGATCGGGTCGACGGTGACGCGGCCCATCGCGGTGAGGTCGATCATGAGCCCGCCGTGCGGGACAGCAAGGCCGGCGATGTTGTGGCCGCCGCAACGGACGCCGATCTCCAGGTCGCGCTCACGGGCGGCGCGCACCGCGGTGACGACGTTGCCGACCGAGGCACACCGGACGATCAGCTTCGGGCGGCGGTCGATCATCCCATTCCAGACCGACCGGGCGGAGTCGTACCCGCGCGTGCTGGCAGTGAGGACCTGGCCATCGAAGTGCGAACGGTGAACGGTGGTGGTGGGGAACCGCGCTGTAGTAGTCATAGTGCCATGGTCCCCAGGAATCGGTTCCCTTGATAAGGTCCAGTTCTGTGCCGGTTTTGAGGACCAATTTGTCGCCGGTCTCGGAGCTGGCGGCGTGGCCGTCGTAGATGACCAGGTGCGAGGCGTGGAGCAGGGCCTGGACCCGGCGGCCGATCAGCCTCGCCTGGACCGAGTACCTGTTGGTGCGCACGGTGACCTGGCTGAACCGATCGACTGGGGGGTGAACCAGCGCCGGTCTCGAACGGCTCCTGCGGCAGGGGCCGCAGGGGCCACTCGATCGGCCGTGTGCAGGACGTCAGCCGGGCAGTCCGTCGAGAAAGGCCAGCAAAGCCGCATTGAACTGCGCGGGACGCTGCAGCGGCGCGAAATGACTCACGCCGGGCAGGATCGTCAGCGTGCCACCTGGGATGGTGCGGGCGAGATACGCCGCATGTTCAGGCCGGATAAATTCGTCGTGCTCGCCCTGCACGATGGCGACGGGCACGTCGATCGCGACGAGATCGCGGGCCGTGTAGTTCGGTTGCGTGCGCATCATTTCGCCGACGGCGGCGACGAACGGTTCGAATCCGTCCGGCGTGGCCGAGAGGCTCGCGTAATCCTTCCGGTGGCGGGCGAAGCAGCGATCAATCACGGGGCTCGGCTCCATGACCTTCGTGCCGCCCGGATCCATGTTGCACGCGAAGAAGAACACGCCCGCGGCACGGGTCGGCGCGCGGGCGGCCAGCACGAGCGCGATGCACGCACCGTCGCTCCAGCCGACGAAGCGCGCGCCGTCGATGCCGAGGGCGTCTATGACCGCGAGCACGTCCGAGGCCATGCGCTCGTAGGAATAGGGCCGGTCGTCGCGCGTGCTGTGGCCATGGCCGCGGCTGTCGATCAGGATGATGCGATAGCCGGCCGACAGGATGGTCGGCACCTGATAGCCCCAGTTGCCGGCATGGCCGAGGCCGCCATGCAGCAGGACGACCGGCGGGCCGTCGCCGTAGGACGCGTGCCAGATGCGGGCGCCGTCATGGTCCAGCCAGCCTTCAATGTCCGCTGCCGGCAGAGGGTCGGCGCCGTGCGCTTCGAACCGGACGAGGTTGTGGTCCTCGATCTCCGCATTCATCGTTCTGCCGTCCGTTTCGGGAAGACGAGCACCCGATTGTAATGTAAGCACCGGCGAAACCAGCCAGACGGCCGCATGCGCCGCAACCTAGCCAGGGGCGGGCCCGTGGAGACGACGAAAGACCCCGCCTCTATGGTGGGCCGATGGCGTCGGTCAAGCAGATCCAGGTCACCTTCGACTGCGCAGAACCTGAGCGCGTCGCCCGTTTCTGGTGCGAGGTGCTGGGGTACGTCGTACCGCCGCCACCGGAGGGGTTTGCTACCTGGGACGATTTCGATCGCGCGCTGCCGCCTGAGCATCAGGGTTCAGCGTTCGCATGCATTGATCCCTCCGGTGTGGGCCCGCGACTGTTCTTCCAGCGCGTTCCCGAAGGCAAGGATACATGTGTTAAGGTCGGATTTAAGCTAACAAAGGGGAGCGTAGCAGACGCACCGACCTTGGCGAGGCGAGCGACATGGAGCAGCCGCACCCATCAGATGCACCAGCGCAACCGCGCACCCAGGACGCACCGGCGGCGCATCCGGTGGTGCATCCCGGAGAGCGCCCGGTGCGGGCGCTGATCGCGGCCAGGCTGAGCAAGCTCCAGCGCGGCGGGCAGCAGGGCATCGGGATCGACACCCAGGATGAGAAGTCCCGCGCGTTCTGCGAGCGGGAGGGGATGACGGTCGTCGACGTGGTGGCCGACACCAAGTCCGGGACGGTCGCGCCGTGGGACCGCAAGAACCTCAAGCCGTGGGTCACCGAGCCCGAGAAGATGGCCATGTACGACGCGGTGGTGGCGTACAAGACCGACCGCTGGTCCCGGGGTACCCAGGAGGATTTCACCCGGATCGAGTTCTGGGCGACGCAGCACGGCAAGCGGCTGATCATCGTGGACGGCCCGCAGTACCCGGCGCGGGCGGACAAGTTCGATTCGGACTACTGGCAGTGGCAGGCGGAGAAGATGGCCGCGCGCCGGGAATGGGAACTGGGCCGCGAGCGCGTCGTGCGGGCCACCGACGCGCTGCGCCGGGAGAACAAGTTCGTCGGGCGCATCCCGTGGGGTTACGTGACCGAGGGCCCCAAGTACGACAGGCGGCTGGCCGCCACTGACCTGGGACGGGAGTACATCCCGCAGATCTACGACATGGTCATCGCCGGGAAGAGCCTGGCGGACATCTGCGGGTGGCTGGACTCGCTGCACCTGTGGCAGAAGCGCGATCCGCAGACCGGGGAGCTGGCCGACGTGCCGTGGTGGCCGACGAGGCTGGCCGACCTGATCAGGAGCCCGGTGTACCGGGGGCACTACTGGATGACCCGTGCCGAACGTGACCCGGTGACGGGGAAGGTGGTCTGGTCGGAGAAGTGGGAGCATTCGTGCGAGGCGCTGATCGACGCGCGCCGGTTCCGGCTGGCCAATGAGGCTCTGGCTGGGCCGGGAGAAGCGCGGCCCGAGGGGTGAGCCGCAGACGCGGGCGATGCTGAAGGGCGCCATCAAGTGCCCGGACTGCGAGGGCTCGTCGATGAACAAGCTCACCTGCCGGGCGTCGAGCAAGCACGGCGGCGGGACCTACACCTACTACCGGTGCACCGGCACCGGGAGCCGCCGCAAGGGGTGCGGCAACATGGTGCGGATGGAGGTGGTCGGACGCGGCGGTGGACGAGATCATGGCCACGACGTTCCGTGTCCCGGTCAAGAGGCTCATCCTGGTCAAGGGCACCGACTACCAGGACCAGCTGGAAGAGATCAGCTACCGGATCAGGGCACTGGACCCGGACGTCATGTCCGATGAGCAGTTCGACGAGCAGGTGCGCAGGCTGCGCGCCGAACGGGACCGGCTCAAGGCCCTGCCCGCCGAGCCCGACCGGTGGGACGAGCAGCTCACCGGAGAGCTGTATTCCGACATCTACCAGGCGCTCCCCGTGGCCGAGCGCGGCGCGTGGCTGACCTCGCACGGGTTCCTGATCCACGCGACGAAGAAACAAGTCAGCGTGATCCAGGGAGACGTGCGAGGGACAGCTCACCTCGGGTAAGCAGTGAACCCTTTCATCCTGCTTGCGGGCCTCCAGTGCCGGCAGCGTCAGAGGCCCCATGTTCTGGCCGCACCCGAACCCATGCGCGAAGACCACCGGTGCGCCCGGCCGACCGGAGATCGCACCCGGTTCCTTCTTCCCCGTGCCGCGACGGTCCGCCGGGCACGGCGCATCGCGTAGCGCGCCGCCCTCCCGCGGCCGGCACGCTCCCGTTCCTCCTCTGACGGGCATGGCATGCCGCATCAGTGAGCTGGTCATCGACGCCGCCGATCCCGGCCGGCTCGCCGCGTTCTGGAGCCAGGTCCTCGGCTATGTCGAACTCGGACGGGAAGACGACGGGAGCATCGAGATCGGGCCGGCGGACGCCGGCTTCGGCGGCCTGCAGCCGACCCTCGTCCTCAGCCCCAGTACCGACCCGCGGGCCGGGAAGCTCCGGCTGCACATCGACGTCAACGCCACCGAGCGCGACCAGGACGCCGAGCTGGAGCGGCTGCTCGCTCTCGGCGCCAGACCCGCCGACGTCGGCCAGGGCGGCACCGAGAGCTGGCACGTGCTGGCCGACCCAGAAGGCAACGAATTCTGCCTCCTGCACACCCGGCTCCAGCCCCTCTGACCACAAGCATCCCGGGGGCTGTCCAGGGCCTCCTGACAACGGCCAGCGGGAGCACTCAAGTAGCCGCCGACAGGTACGTCCGGGGCCTGTCAAGCTCCGCGGTGGCGGCCCCGATCGGGGATCTCTGCGCTTGGCTCGCCCGCACCGGGCCGGCACCTCCGGCGTACGCGTGTTCCGGGCGGCGCCTGCTGTCAGCTGCCGCCTGATGGATGCCCTCATCTGCGGACCGAGTTGTCGTCCGCAGCACGCAGGAAGCGCCTTTGCCACGCCATGCGGTCGGCAGGAAGCCCGTGAACTCTGCCCAGCCGAGGACAAGCTGACGGGAAAGCCCGTCACGGAGAGCAACCTGGCCCTCGTGCGCCCGCGCACATCGCCGCCCAATTAGGTATGCCAGGGACGAGGACCGTCGGGCTGGTTGCGATCACGCAGTACTGGCGGTTCTGGCGCGTCGGCACTAGCTGGAGTCGCTCGACGGTTTTACAGCCCGGCCCTCCTGCCCGAGTGCCAGACCGCTGACCAGCACATACGCCGTTCGAGGTGCGATTTCGGGCCGTGGCCGTCCGCAATGCGTCCGTTGGCACCAGGCTTGGTCCACGGACGGGTGCGGAAAGATCCACGGACGAGGCTAGTGGGAGCGCTTGGGCCGACCGTCTTGCCCTGCTTCTCGCCCCTGACCTGCTACTTCAGGCTTCCGGTGTCGGCCGGGTGGTCGTGGCCGGATCCCATCCAGTGTCCGGTGATCAGCCACAGTTCGTAGTAGAGCAGCCATTGGCTGGTCCACGGCAGGATCGTGTCGACCAGGAGCATGGACTCCTTCCACTGGCCGGGTAGGTACAGGCACAGGTCGCCGTTGGAGTACACGTGCGGCAGCGAGGTTGCGCCCGGGTGCAGTGCTAGTGGCGGGTCGATGATGGCGACTCGGGGGACGCGGCGGTGGCGGTAGGTCAGCCGCGCGGTGTAGCGGCGGCTGGCGGGCGTGGGCTGCAAAACGGCGGTGCAGCGCAGTACTCCCCCATGTACCGTTCCCTGTGCTTCGGGTAGGGCGCTCTTGATCGCGGCGAGTTGCAGGCAGAGGTTAATCGCGCGGGAGGTGACCATGGAAGGTGTGCTTGCGTAGCCGGCGCCCGGTGGACGAGGCGGAGGCGGTGAGCAGCCCGGTCGTCCCCATGCGCAGCTGCTGCTTGTTCATCTCGGTGGCGTAGCGCAGGTAGGACTTCGTCACGGGCTCACGGTCGAAGGTCTCGGCCAGCCTGCTGTAGACGGCGTCCAGTCCCTTGCCTTCCATGCCGGCCAGGTCGTTCATAGTGGCGGTGATCTGGTCGTACCAGCGGAAGAAGGCCTTGCGCCGCTCGGGGTAGTCGTTCCACTTGTCGGTGAAGTTCTCCTCCTCGTGGGCGGGGTTGGGCACCCACCACTTGTCGTTGCGCCGCTCGACATACTGGGTCATGTTGTCCAGCACCCCGCGGACTGCGGTGAACAGATCGGGCTCGCCGTCGTAGGCGCGTCCGGCCAGGGTGGTGATCAGAATCGACGGCGGCCGGTTGTCGAGGTCGGCGGCGAAGGTGATCATGCAGTGCCACTTGAGGATCTGGACGACGCGCTGCAGCGGCGTGCGGGTCCGCCACGTTGGCACGTCGGCAACGCTCGCGTGCCGCTTTTCCACGAGCCGCCGGGTTATCTCGGAGCGGGCCCTGAACCAGGCCGCGTAACCGATCGGGTCGCTGTGCTGCCACCTGAACAAGTTCTCGTCGGTCAGCAGGATGCCGGTCGGCGGGTGCTCGTCGTCTGGAATGACCGGCAGGACGTCCAGGTGAAAGCCCTGATACCCCAGGGTCCAGCAGCGGCGCCGGGATTCAAGGCTATGTGGCCCGTCGGCGTGCCCCTGGTCGGATTTCCACTTGCGGTAGTCGTCGAGGAGGATGCCGACGCGTTCCTTGAGTTCGTTCTGAGTGATGCTTTCCCGGGCCAGCAGGAGCCAGATGACCAGGTCGATGTCGTACTCGCCCCCCGGGGTGGCGGGCCGGACCACGGTGCCCAGCAGGAACGACCCCTGAGGGTAGACCTGACTGCCGGGGTTGCCGTGGCCCGCGAGCCAGGCTCCGACTTCCTCGTAGGCGGTGACGGCGGCCTCGCGGAGGTCTTCGGAGATGTCCAGGACGTCGACAGCGCCGTCCAGGAGCATCGAGAGCATCTCAGGGAGTGAGTCCATGTCATTCCTCACGCTGCGGGTAGAAGGGGGCGAACACCGGTGCCCGGTGGTCGCAGAACAGGCGGTGCACGGCCGGGGAGGCGTCGCGGCTGACGTGGCCGGCCAGCCCGTAGAGCACGTCGGTGTCGACCTTGTCCAGGGAGACAGCGCCCGTTGGCACGGTGGGGTTGAGGCGGAACACGTCGTCTTTGCCGATCAGATGGCGGATCTGCTTGGTGGCGCTCCCGCTCTGGGCGCGCATCAGCACCTCGACCGCGTCGCCCGCCCACGCCAGCATGCCGCCGCGATCGAGACGGCGTCCCCGACGGCGGACGTCGGTGGTGGTGCCGAGGCTGAACACCCGGATGTCGTCGAGCGGGACGCCGAGCGGTCCCGCGGCCTCGATGAGGGCGACCATGGCCGGGTTGTTGGCCCACAGGCCGCCGTCGACCAGCCGCGCCCCGTCCAGCGGATGAGCGGGGAGATACGTCGGCGCGGCCGAGGTCGCGAGGGCGACGTTGACGGCCTTCTCCCGCCAGTCCCGCTTCAGCGTCGGCAGGTGCGGGGTCCGGAACAGGTAAACGTCGTCGGCGGCCATGTTGTAGCTGGTGATCACCAGCCGCTTGGTGCTCTCGCCGAAGGTCCGCTCACCGAAGACGCCGGAAAGCGCCTCCTTGAGCGGCTCGCGTCCGTACTTGGCCCGGAGAAGTCGCCGCAGGGAGCGCGTCCGGGTGCGGTCCCTGAAGATCCGCGGGCCGTGCTCGGTATAGAAGGCCGTTATCTCCTGGGGCGACAGGCCCAGCCCGAGGCCCAGGGCGATGATCCCGCCCGTCGAGGTCCCGGCGATCAGATCGAAGTGGTCGGCGATCCGGGTCCCGAGATCCTCCTCCAGGCGCGCGAGGACCGCCGCCGAGAACATCCCCCGGAAACCACCACCGTCCAGGGACAGGATCTGGAAGCGTCCTGCCATATCCGCACCCCCGGCCGGGTCGCTGCCACGTCGGCGCCGACCCGAGCGGACCAGACGCCACTAACAACAGTACTTAATATCACATCACTTGTTTCCGCGTGTTGTTCTACGATGAAAGTGTAACGGTTTCCTTAGGGTTCCGTCTCGACGTTCCACAGCCTTGTGATCCGCCAGGATGGGAGCAAGATCAGCGAAGGGGAGCGATGAGCACGCAGGCGTTCGAACGGGCGCGGCTCCGCACCGCCCGTGAACTGGCGCGGCTGAGCCAGGCGCAGCTCGCCAGCGAAGCGGGAGTGACGCCTGCCGCGATCAGCCAGTTCGAGAGCGGCGCGGCCCGGCCGAGCCCGGAAACCGTCGCCGTCCTAAGTGAAGTCCTGAACGTCCCTATCGCGTTCTTCCACGAGGAGATCCAAGAAAGCCACGACGGGTTCTTCCGCTCTTTGCGGCGCACATCGGTCGCCGATCGCAGGAGAGCGCGGGCGATCGCCTACGTCGCCCACGACGTTGCGGTGCGCGCGTCCGCAGCAGGCCAGTTTCCCGCGACCGATGTCCCCATGATGCCGGTAAGCGGCCTGAACGCCGGCCGGGTGGAGGTCGAACGCGCCGCCGCACAGGTACGGGCTCAGTGGGGCATCGCCCCCGGCCCCGCGCCCGACATCACCGAACTCCTCGAGGCGCATGGCATCACCGTCATCCGCCTCCCCCTCGGCAGCAACGACGTTGACGCATTCTCCCTGCCATTCGCCGACCATCCGGTGGTCGTCCTGGGCACCGACAAGGAGGACCGTGCCCGTTCCCGCTTCGACGGCACACACGAACTCGGACATCTCGTGATCCACGGAGAGCAGATCTGGGGCGTCAAGGAAGTCGAGACACAAGCACACCAATTCGCAGCAGGATTCCTGCTGCCCGCCGAGCAGATCTACGACCAGCTCCCGACGACAGCCGACTGGCCCGCACTGTTCGAACTCAAACGGCACTGGCAAGTCTCACTAGCCGCCCTGCTGATGCGCGCTAAGACCCTGGGACGCATGACCGAAGCCACCTACCTGTCAGCCATAAAGACCGCATCCGCCAGAGGCTGGCGACGCATTGAACCCGTCCCCCTCGGCCAGCCAGAACAACCAACCAGGCTCCTCGCCTATCTCGCCTCCCCAGACAGCACCGCCGCGAGGGCCGTTCTGCCACCCCAGATCCTTGAGCGCATACAAACAGCGTCTACGGCCTGACGAGGCAAGGTCGGCATCGCCCGTGGTGTCGACAGAACCAACTCAGGCTGAGTCGACGGCTCTACAGCCTGTCGCTCCTAGCCGAGATGAACATCGGTGACCAGCGCAGACGCGAGCCGAATGCGGAACCACGTCCTTCCCGCATGACGGTTTCCGTCCGGTCCTTGCACGTACTCAGCCGCAAGTACATCGGAGGTACATTCTCGCCCGGACCCGCCATTATCGCATCGGCCGGGGCATCCGCCGCGCTGCCGGTGGCGCGGACGGGCCGCACACGGGCCACTATCCCAGGGATGCCGGGAAACCCCGAGCTGGCCGCTGTCACGCCCACACAGCGGCGTCATGGGCCGGACGGGCCTTTACAGCGCCAATGCTGACGAACCCGGTCCGCAGCGCTAACAACACCGGCGCGGGCACGCCGCGGAGCCAGTGTGTACCCATGCCGTCGCTGGGGCGCGCCTTTTGCGCCGCCCGGCCGGATCGCCGGAGCATGGGAAATCCATCCGCCGGCGGCTGACAACATTCAGCGGCGGCCCAGCGAGATCCGGTGGGGCAAGGGAACTCATAGAGTTACCGGGTGAATCAGCGGGGGCCTGCAGAACAGGTAGAGCTTTCTGAGCTGACCGAACGCGCCGCCGGGATGCTCTACAGCGCCTTGGCTGCCGGCGACTCGCAAGGTATCGCCGACGCCGTGGTCAACCTGGCCGATGCGCTGATCAAGCAGGCGGAGGCGGACGGATCGGACGGCCCCATCAGCCGTGCACTGGAGCTACTTGATGACAACGAGCAGCACTTCCGCACCTGCGATCAGCAAGTCCGCTTCCTCCAGCTGAAGGGCCAGGCGCTGCTGCTGAAGGCGCAGCGTGAAGTCGATAAGTCCGTGATGCGAGAGGCTGTCAAGGTCAGGCGGAGGCGCGTCCGGCTGACGTCTCGGGGCCAGCAGGGTTACGGCGAGGG
>CAVTZG010000026.1:0-376327 GCA_963739135.1 uncultured Actinomycetes bacterium | reverse complement strand
TGAATGTGACACTCTGCCCGCTCTAGGGGTGTTGCCCAGATCCCACATGGGTTCGGGTGGTCAGTGCGGTCTGGGTGCCGGTGTCGTGGTAGCCGTCCTGGCCGGGGTCGGTGATGCCGGGGATGGCCTGGAGGGTGTTCTCGGTGATCTCGACGAACACGGTGACTTGCTGGCCGGGCTTGTTCCACAGGATTTCCAGGCCGAACGCGGCGAACAGGCGGGCTTTGAGGGCGGGCGGCAGGCCGGGCAGGATGTCGCCCAGCGCCGGGAGTTCGTCGAGCAGGGCGGGGTCGGCGGCGGCTGGGGTGGTCTTGGCCAGGGCGGTGAGCTGGGTTTCGATCTGCTCGCGTTCGTGGTGCAGGTCGGCGAAGCGGGCGCGGATGCGGGCGCGCATGGCGGCGGCTGCGGTGTCGGCCGGGTCGGCGGGGAGCTGTTCTAGTTCGAGGATCTGGGAGTTCTGCGCGGTCTCGATCCGCTTGATGCGGGCCTGGAGCCGGGCGGCCTGGGCGTCCCGGTCGGCTATGGCGTCGGCGTCGGTGGCGGGGAGCTGGGCGGCCAGGAGTTCGGCGCGGCCGGGTCCGAAGATGCGGTCAGCGAAGAACTGCCCGACGATCTGGTCCAGCAGGAGTTCGGGGGCCTGGACGGTGCGGGGGTGGTCCGGGCAGCTGGCGGCGTGTTTGGGGGTGGCCGGGTCGTGGGGGCACCGGTAGTAGGTGGACTGGGCGCCGGGGTTGCCGTAGGTGGTGCCGGCCATGCGGCGGCGGCAGTCCCGGCACCGGACGCGGGACCGGTAGGGGTAGAACCGCAGCGTGGCGGGGTGGGTGTTGGGCTCGTCGCCGTCGCGGCTGGTGCCGTGCCCGGCGGCGATGTCCTGGGCGGCGTCCCAGGTGGCCCGGTCCACGATGGCGGGGTGGACGGGGGCGGGTGACCAGAGCCACTGATCGGGCGGGGCGGGGGTGCGGCGGCCGTTGCGGGTGCGGTGCCGGCCGTAGACCATGTGGCCCGGTGTATTTGGGGTTGGCGAGCATGACCCGGACGTTCTGGGCGGTCCACCCGGTGGCCGGGTTCGGCGGCGGGTAGCCGGCGGGGTCGGCGTTGAGGCGGGCGGCGATGGCCGGGCAGCCGAGCTTGTCGACTGTCCGCCAGGTGTACATCTGGGCGATGACGGGGGCGCGGTCGGGGTCGAGGACGAGCCGGGATTTGGTGCGGCCCTGGGCGGCCTTGAACGGCACCGGGTGCGGGATCCGGTCGGCCAGGAAGCCGTAAGGCGGGGTGCCGATGTTCCACCCGTCCAGGGAATGCTCCACCAGTCCTTTCCAGATCTTCTCCTTCAGCTGGAGCCGGTACCATTCCGCGACACCTTGCTTGACCCGGCGGACGAGTACGGTGGTGGCGTTGACGCCTTCGATGTCGGCGGGCTCGTCGGTGGCGAATAGCGGGATCCCTTGCCGGGAGAGTTCTTTTTCCAGTTTCAGCGCGTTGAACATGTCGCGGCCGGACCGCTCGATGTCCTCGCAGATGACGGCGGCGAATCTCGGGGCGCGGGTGAGCTGGCTTCGCGGAGCAGGTCGGCCATGCCGCCGTCGCGGGGCAGGTCCGTGTCGGCGAACTGTTTGTAGGCGTCGCCCTGGCTGCGGTGTTCCAGGTCGATGCCGCCGGACTCGATGTCCCAGTAGACGGCGGCGATGAACCACCCGGGCGGGAGCCAGTCCCGGGCGGCGCGGAGCTGCCGGCGCAAGCAGGCGCGGGGGTCCTGCAACGCGAGGGTGGAGGTCCGGCCGACGAATGCGACCGGGACCGGCTCCGCCGTTACGGCGGCCGGTGTCACGGGTGCTTGTGCTGGCATGGCCATTGCGGTACCTCCATGATCACCCGGGCCGCGCGTCAATTTCCCTTTGCGCGTTTCCCGGTGGCTATCCTGACCTTCCGCCGGTCCTTGATCCCGGCCTTTCCCCCCTCCCTTAATTATAGCTGATAATCTGCGCTTATCCGCAATTCCGGGTAAATTGCCGGCGTGTTTTTCCTGGCCTTTTCTTTTCCCGGGGCGGGCGGCTTTTCTTTTTCCTGCGTGCATTTGCGCGGTGGCCGGCGGGGTGGGGGCGGGAGCGGCGGGCGGTTGTTTGGCCGGTGTCCTGGCTGGTGCGGGGCCGGGCATGGCCGGGGGGCCTTACGCTGGCCGGGCAGGCCGGGCCGCTTGCGGGCCGCCCCTGGTGGGTCCGGCCAGGCCTCCCGGCCTTGCACGGCGGGGGACCCGCGCCCGGCAGGTGGGTAAAGAACCGAACGACGCGGCACCTGGCACCTGGTCTTTGCGGCGGGCACCGGGCCGGGCGGTCGGCGTCATGCAGCGGGCCCGCGGGCATTCCCATGTTTCCCCGCAGTCACAGTAGACATCAGATGCACCGTGTGCCCGTGAGCGCACGGAATGTGATGATTGTCCCGCGCTTGACAGCCGCGCGGCCGTGCCGCGCGGCGGCCGTAAGGAGGCTGTCATCACTGCCGCAGGCGGCAGTGATGAACCGGCGGCCGGGCGGGGCTTACTGGGTGGTCAGCGTGATCAGCAGGGTTTGCCGCAGTGGCCGCAGGCGATTTCTGTTTTCATCGCCGGGTCTTCGGTTTTCTTCCCATGCCCGGGCGGTAGCACGCGCCATCCGTCTTTCCCGTCGGCACGTGTCAGGAACCTTCGCCTTCCAAGGGGTGGGCATGGGCCTGCTCCTGCTGAGATGGCGGGACTCCGGCATGGCCTGAACGCGGCGGCCCCTGGCGGAGGGGTTTTCCCGGCCGCCGCGCGTCTTGCTAGCCGGGCCTGCCGTCCGGCTGGTCATGGTGCTGCCCGGTCAGCGCGTCGAGCTTGTCGAGCAGCTCGCAGAGCCGGTGCCGGCTGACGACGGTCTCCCCGTTCCTCGGGGATCAGGGCCTGCCAGGTCCCGAATTCGCCCGGCCCGATGATCACGCCGGGGTGCGCGGCGCGGAACGCCAGCAGGCGCGGTACCTGGTCGGGCTCCCCGGCGGCCAGCCGGAGCGCCGGGCGGCTCATCGCTGGCCCCGTCCCGGGACGGCGCTCCCGGTGCCCCTGATTACTCGGGCCTGGTGCCGGTCGGCCGCGAACAGCAGCGCGCGGAGCACGACGCCGTAGTCCGGGTGGAACTGGTGACCCGATGGCGGCGACGAGATGCTCGCTGGTGCCCCCCGGGTTCTGGCCGCGCCAGGCCTGCCACGGCAACGCGTGCCCTGGCCAGCTCTTCGGGCTTGTCCTCGCGGAACCTCACCGCGTGCCCCCCCGCGCCCGGCCGGGCCGGGCTGCTGAGCATGGCCGCGCGGCGCACGCGGCCATCAGCCGCAGGCACGCCGGGCACCCGGATGCGGTGCCCACCCGGTGGTCCCGTCCCAGGGTGCAGGTCATGGACGGCGGCGGGTCCGGCATCCCGCAGTCCAGGCACGTCCCGGTCGCGCTCCGCAGTGACGGGGCCGTTCCCGGCCCGGTCACGGCAGGTCCCTCGGCACCGGCATCGCCGTGTAGTCAGCCTGGATCCGCAGCCGCAGGCCAGCCGGAAGGGGATCAGTCAGGGGGACGCCCTTCCCGTCCAGGCGCCGCGCGGTGTACATGCCGTCCGCGACAGCGATGTGATACGCCGAGCCCCAGTGGAACTCAAGCTCGTCCAGCGCCGCCCTGATCTCGCCCCGGCTTGCCGCCGCCCGTCCCATATGACGTGCCTCCCATCGCGTGTGCCTGCGCGGATACTGGCAGTCAACTCCCGGCACGCGGACAGGGCTACGCCACTCCGAGACATTTACAGACATCTGCGTGCGGGGAGAATTCCGTGATATGTCTCGGCGTGGGATGATGAATGCGTGGTGAACGAACGGCTCAGGCGCGCGATGCTCCGCGCTGGGTTTAGCGTCGAGACGCTGGCCGAGGCGGCGGGCGTGACCGGCAAGAGCGCGCAGCGCTGGGTCGCCGGGGAGGTGACCCCGTTTCCCCGCACCCGGTTCCGGGTGGCCGTGCTGTTGAAGGAGGACGAGGGCTATCTGTGGCCGCAGGCGGTCAACCATGCGGCGCTGGTCGGCGCGGAGCTGGTCGCCACGTACCCGAGGCGCACCGACGTGCCCGCCCACTTGTGGACGGATCTGCTGCGGGCGGCGGGCCGCAGCGTTGACGTGCTCGCGTTCGCCGGGCTGTTCCTCACCGAGGAGCATTCCGGGCTGGCTTCCGGCCCTGGCCGGCAAGGCCGGCAGCGATTCCGGATCCGGCTGCTGCTTGGTGATCCCGGCGGCGGCCAGCTGGCCGCCCGCGACCTGGAGTACTCGATCGGCGGGGGCGTCGCCGGGCGCGTGTCAGCCGTGCTCGGCTACTACCGGCAGCTGCCGGACGGCGTGGAGCTTCGCCTGCACGACACCCCGCTGTATAACTCGATTTACCGGTTCGATGACGAGATGCTGGTCAACGTCCACGCCTATGGCATCCTGGCTGCTTATACGCCCGTCATGCACTTGCGCCGGGTAGACGGCGCGTTCTTCAACACCTACGTGGAGTCATTCGAGCGGGTCTGGGCGTCAGCGCGCGTGCCGTCCGTGCCGGGGGCGGGTGCCTCGTGAGCAAGAAGCCCCGGCGGCGGACTGACTACTGGGATGACCCGCATGCGCCCAGGCCGACGAGCCGGAAGCCTTCGGCCAGCGTGGTCCTCCGCAATCACCGGGGGGAGGTTCTGCTGCTGCGCCGCGCGGGTTCGGGGTTGTGGACCATCCCGACCGGCGCGCTGAAGAAGAAGGAGACGGTGACCGCGTGCGCTGTCCGTGAGTGCCGCGAGGAGACGGGCCTGGCGGTCGAGCTGACCGGGCTCGTCGGTGTCTTCAGCGACCCCCGGCACCGCATCGCCTACCCCGGTGGCGAGGTCCGCGTCCCGGTCAACGTCTGCTTTCACGGCCAGCCGGTCAGCGGCGAGCTGGCCACGGACGCCGAATCCGAGGAGGCTGCCTGGGTCGCGCCGGGGGACCTCGATGACTACGACATCCACCCCGCCATCCGCCGGCGTATTAGCCACGCCCTCAGCGGCACCGTCCCTCATGTCGATTTAACCGCAGCTGGACGCGAGGATGGGATGCGGCGGGGTGCTGGGTGCCGGCGCGGGGATGCTGTTTTCCGTGGTGGCCGGGGTCGGCGCGGTATGCGAGTCGGTTGTGGCGCGCGGAGCGCGCCCTCGGGCCGGGGGAAGGGCCGGAGGGGGCCCGGGGGAACCGGGGAAACCGGGCTTTGGGGGGTTTCCCGGGTTCCCCTGGCGCCTTGCAGGTTTCCGCGTCCGGCAGGTGCGGCGCGGTATGCGCGGCCGGTGCCGTGCACTTTCCCCGGTCATTTACGCGGCGGGGTCCGTCGTTGCTTTTGGGGAGGCAGGAATGGGGGTCTGGGGGAAAACCTGGAACCGGGCCGTTTAGGGGCGCCGGGGGGGTTCCGGGTTTTCCCCCAGTGCGTTTCCGGATTGGTCTCCCCTTTTGTCTGTTCACTCGTGGAGTAGAGCCGTAGTGTTCCTGACCTCGCCCTCTTGCTTTGTTGAGGGGGTGTGGTCAGGAACACGGAGGCGGCGCGGCAGCGAGCGCGTCTGCGCAGGCAGCAGGGGGGACCGGGCCGGAAACGCGGCGCCAGCGCCCGCACACGCGGGCGCTGCGCTGTATGGGGTATGTGCGGGCGGTGTGCGGGTCCTGTGCAGGACAGGTCCGCCTGCCGCCGTGGATCATGCGGGTTCCTGGATCGCGGCCGACGTTATTCCCGCTGCCTGGGGACCCGGGATCCTATTCACGATTACGAGCACGTGTCACGTTGTCCTGGGAATCGGCTGCGATATCCCAGGCACCTCCCTTGTTACCTGTCAGGTCGTTGTCCTCGACCACGCCATTTCCGCCTTGACGAATCCATACCCCCTGATATTCATTGCGGTTGATCCGGTTGCGGCGCAGCGTGGGGTTGCCGCCGGCCCGATCACCACTCCCTCGCCGGCGTTGGCGGTGATGTCGTTGTCTTCGAGAATCCCCAGACCCTGGTGCGCGACGAGGACGCCGCATCCTTGCCGTGATGGATGGTGTTGCGGCGCAGGGTGGGGTTGCCGCCGGTTTCGATCACCACGCCCGCGTTGGCGTTGGCGGTGATGTCGTTGTCTTCGAGAATCCCCAGACCCTGGTCCGCGACGAGACGCCGACACCGGGCTGTCGTGGATGGTATTGCGGCGCAGCGTGGGGTTGCCGCCTGTCTCGATCAACACGCCCGCGATGGCGTTGGCGTTGGCGGTGATGTCGTTCTTCGAGATCCCCAGACCCTGGTCATAGACGTAGACGCCGGCCACGACGGGCTGTCATGGATGGTGTTGCGGCGCAGCGTGGGGTTGCCGCCGGTCTCGATCACCACGTCCACGCTGGCGTTGGCGGTGATGTCGTTGTCTTCGAGAATCCCCAGACCCTGGTGCGCGACCAATGCCGCGTCGTTAAACCTGGCGGCTAGTTGTCAACCGGTACCGGTCACCTTTTCGTCACGGACTGGCTCGTGTCCTTTGAACGTGGCGGAGCTCCTGTAGATCAAGGGATTGCGACATCACCTTCGATCTTGAACAGGAGCTCCGTTGAATCAGTCTGCCATGGTTACCGTGCCGTGCCTGGTGACGGTCGCCGCGGGTGTGTTCGCCCCGGGTCATCTGGGTGAGCTGACCCGGTACCTGCCATTTGAGCTGGTCGATGACGTGCTGGAGATGACCGGGGCGGTGCAGAAGCGGATGCGGGCGCTGCCCTCGCGCGTCGGGATGTACTTCGTGCTGGCGATGACGCTGTTCCCCGGGATCGGGTACCTGAAGGTCTGGGACAAGATGACCGGCGCGCTGGAGGACCTGGGCCTGCCGCGCCCGTCGGAGAAGGCGCTGCGGGACCTGCGCCGCCGGCTCGGCCCGGCCCCGGCGAAGGCGGTGTTCGAGACGGTCGCGGTCCCGCTGGCATCACCGTGGACCCGGGGAGTGACCTGGCGCGGGCTGCGTACGGTCGCGTTCGATGGCCTGAATTCGGTCAAGGTGCCTGATAGTGACCGGAACCGGTGCTGGCTGGGGAAACTGAGGAACCGGCTGGGCCTGGCCGGGTATCCCGCGATGCGGATCGTGGCGCTGGCCGAGACCGGGACCCGCGGGCTGCTGGGGGCGGTGATCGGCGGCCAGGGCGAACGCGCCGAGGTGCCGCTGGCCCGCAAGCTGGTCACCCTGCTGGGTGAGGGCATGCTGCTGCTGGCCGACCGCGCCTATGACGCGGCGGACCTGCTCTCTGCGATCGCCGCAACCGGGGCGCATTTCCTGGTCCGCGGCAGCGCCAGCCGCAAACCCGAAGTCGGCCAGATCCTGCCCGACGGGTCCTACCTGTCCCAGGTGGACGGGCTGCAGGTGCGGATCATCGAAGCGGACCTCGATGTTCACGGCGCGGACGGGACCCGGATCGGGGACAGCTACCGGCTGATCACCACCTTGCTGGACTGGCGCCGCTACCCCGCCGGGGAACTGATCCGCCTCTACCATGAGCGCTGGGAAATCGAGGTCGCCTACCTGGCGCTGCGGCACACCCTGCTCGGCGGGTACGTGCTGCGCTCCCGCGACCGGGCCGGCGCCGAGCAGGAACTCTGGGCGCTGCTGGCCGTCTACCAGGCGCTGCGGATGGCCATGACCGCTGCCGCCGAGTCCGCCGGAGCCGACCCGGACCGGGCCAGCTTCACCACCGCGCTGGAGGCCGCCCGCAACCAGGTCACCGCAGCCCGCGGCGTCACGGACTCCGCAGACCCAGCCGACACCGGCCGGATCGGCCGTGCCGTCCTGGCTGACCTGCTGCCCGCCCGCCGCCCGCGCTACAGCGCCCGCAAGGTCAAATGCTCCACCTCCCGCTACCACGTCCGCGACCAGGAACGCGGCCAGGACCGTCCCTGCCAGTCCGTGACGATCACCCGGGTACAGATCACCATCCGGGTCCCGCCCCCGGACCGTCCCGCCGCGCGCCCCCGCCGCACGAACCAGCAGCCCCGGCCCGGTCCCCGCCCGCCCTGCCCGGACAGCAGAAGAGACCAGGTCACCCGCATCATGGCCAGCCAGCCCGGCCAGGACTGGTCCGGCACGGAACTCGCGAGCCGGCTCGGCGTAAAACCCCCCAACCTGCTCACCCAGCTCGCCGAGTGGACCCGCCTCGGCTTCCTCTCCAAAACCGGCCGCGGCCGGTACGCCCTACCTGGTCCGGCCGGACCGGCCAGCACCGCCACCGACAGCGCCGGACCGTAACCCAGAAATTGCCGTGACGTTATTGACCTCCAGGCAACACGGCTTAACGACGCGGCATTGTGCGCGCGACCAATGCCGCGTCGTTAAGCGTGGCGGCTAGTTGTCAACCGGTACCGGTCACCTTTTCGTCACGGACTGGCTCGTGTGCTTTGAACGTGGCGGAGCTCCTGTAGATCAAGGGATTGCGACATCACCTTCGATCTTGAACAGGAGCTCCGTTGAATCAGTCTGCCATGGTTACCGTGCCGTGCCTGGTGACGGTCGCCGCGGGTGTGTTCGCCCCGGGTCATCTGGGTGAGCTGACCCGGTACCTGCCATTTGAGCTGGTCGATGACGTGCTGGAGATGACCGGGGCAGTGCAGAAGCGGATGCGGGCGCTGCCCTCGCGCGTCGGGATGTACTTCGTGCTGGCGATGACGCTGTTCCCGGGGATCGGGTACCTGAAGGTCTGGGACAAGATGACCGGCGCGCTGGAGGACCTGGGCCTGCCGCGCCCGTCGGAGAAGGCGCTGCGGGACCTGCGGCGCCGGCTCGGCCCGGCCCCGGCGAAGGCGGTGTTCGAGACGGTCGCGGTCCCGCTGGCATCACCGTGGACCCGGGGAGTGACCTGGCGCGGGCTGCGTACGGTCGCGTTCGATGGCCTGAATTCAGTCAAGGTGCCTGATAGTGACCGGAACCGGTGCTGGCTGGGGAAACTGAGGAACCGGCTGGGCCTGGCCGGGTATCCCGCGATGCGGATCGTGGCGCTGGCCGAGACCGGGACCCGCGGGCTGCTGGGGGCGGTGATCGGCGGCCAGGGCGAACGCGCCGAGGTGCCGCTGGCCCGCAAGCTGGTCACCCTGCTGGGTGAGGGCATGCTGCTGCTGGCCGACCGCGCCTATGACGCGGCGGACCTGCTCTCTGCGATCGCCGCAACCGGGGCGCATTTCCTGGTCCGCGGCAGCGCCAGCCGCAAACCCGAAGTCGGCCAGATCCTGCCCGACGGGTCCTACCTGTCCCAGGTGGACGGGCTGCAGGTGCGGATCATCGAAGCGGACCTCGATGTTCACGGCGCGGACGGGACCCGGATCGGGGACAGCTACCGGCTGATCACCACCTTGCTGGACTGGCGCCGCTACCCCGCCGGGGAACTGATCCGCCTTTACCATGAGCGCTGGGAAATCGAGGTCGCCTACCTGGCGCTGCGGCACACCCTGCTCGGCGGGTACGTGCTGCGCTCCCGCGACCGGGCCGGCGCCGAGCAGGAACTATGGGCGCTGCTGGCCGTCTACCAGGCGCTGCGGATGGCCATGACCGCTGCCGCCGAGTCCGCCGGAGCCGACCCGGACCGGGCCAGCTTCACCACCGCGCTGGAGGCCGCCCGCAACCAGGTCACCGCAGCCCGCGGCGTCGCGGACTCCGCAGACCCAGCCGACACCGGCCGGATCGGCCGTGCCGTCCTGGCTGACCTGCTGCCCGCCCGCCGCCCGCGCTACAGCGCCCGCAAGGTCAAATGCTCCACCTCCCGCTACCACGTCCGCGACCAGGAACGCGGCCAGGACCGTCCCTGCCAGTCCGTGACGATCACCCGGGTACAGATCACCATCCGGGTCCCGCCCCCGGACCGTCCCGCCGCGCGCCCCCGCCGCACGAACCAGCAGCCCCGGCCCGGTCCCCGCCCGCCCTGCCCGGACAGCAGAAGAGACCAGGTCACCCGCATCATGGCCAGCCAGCCCGGCCAGGACTGGTCCGGCACGGAACTCGCGAGCCGGCTCGGCGTAAAACCCCCCAACCTGCTCACCCAGCTCGCCGAGTGGACCCGCCTCGGCTTCCTCTCCAAAACCGGCCGCGGCCGGTACGCCCTACCTGGTCCGGCCGGACCGGCCAGCACCGCCACCGACAGCGCCGGACCGTAACCCAGAAATTGCCGTGACGTTATTGACCTCCAGGCAACACGGCTTAACGACGCGGCATTGCTCGCGCAGCGACGCCGCAGGCGCCCTTGACGCCGGGTCCGGTGAGCCGATGATGGGCGCGGCCAGGGCACGGGGATTCCGGTTCACCTTGGCCCTGGGCGGGGCGCGCGGCTTGGGGCAGGGGTGGCGTACCGGGACGGCGTGGCGGCTGCCGCCGTCACTGCCACTCTCATATACGCGGGTCGGGACCGCAGGCCTGTATCCGGCAGGATGGTGCCCCTCACTCCGGACGAGAGTCGCGGCTGCGTTCACAGATCTGACGGGGATCGTTCCTGCCACGGCGAGCGTCCCGGTACGCCACCGGCTCGGGGGGGTCATGTGGTTGGTCAGGGGTTCATGCCGGGTCGGCGGTCATCTCGGCCCAGGCGAACCCGGCGAGCTCGCGGGCGACCGCGGTGACCGCCTCGCCCGGCGCTTTCCCGCAGCTGATCAGGTGCCGGTACCTGGCGTGCAGCCGCCGCTGCGCCTTCCAGGACCGGGCCAGGGTCCCGGGGGCGGCGCCGGCCTGGCGGCGGCGCAAGGTGGCGCCGATCGCGGGGCCGTGCTGGTAGGCCCAGGCCGCCTCGATCAGCGTGGTGCGGACCGGCTCGGACCCGGCCTTGGTGATGTGACCGCGGCGGGTCCGCTCGCCGGAGGAGTACTCGGCGGGGACCAGCCCGGTATAGGACATGAACGCGCGGGCGGCGGGGAACCGCCGCCAGTCGGTGATCTCCGATGCCAGGGTCAGCGCGCCCAGCTCGGCGATGCCGCGGTAGCAGCCCAGCCGGGCCACCGGGCCGGCCAGCGGCTCCCGGTGCGCCCACGGCGCCAGCTCGGCCTCGATCGCGGCCAGCTCGGCCTCCCGGGTGTCCAGCGCGGCGCGGTAGTGCGCGATCGCCGCGGTCAGCGCCGGCTCGGTGAACCGCTGCGCGGCGATCCACGCCCGGTGCGCGCCAGTCCAGTACGACCCGTGGCACCAGATGCACCCGTGCCGCATCAGCACCGCGGTCAGCCGCTGCTGCGCCCGCTTGCGGTCGGCCAGCAGCCCGGCCCGCACCCGCACCAGGTCCCGCACCGCCTCCTCCGCCCGCGTCGGCACCCGGACCGCGGTCAGCTCCCCGGCCCGGTGCAGCCGCGCCTGGCGGCACGCGTCCCGCCGGTCGGTCTTGACCTTGTCCGAGCCGCCCTTGGGGATCAGCGACGGGGCCACCACCTCGCACGCCACCCCCATCGAGGTCAGCAGCCAGTACAGGTCGTAACCTCCCGGCCCGGCCTCATAGCAGGCCCGCAGCTGCGACGGGTCCCCGAGGCGGGCGATGAACCGCCGGACCGCCGCCTCCTCGTTGGCGATCCGCTCGGTCACCGGGATCTGCTCACCCGGCATCAGCGTCGCGACCATGATCGTTTTCTTGGACGTGTCCATCCCCAGGTGGATCGCCCCTGCCAGTGATGCCACACTAGACATGACGGCCGGCTCCCTTCCGCCGTAACGGCTCCGGAACGGGTATTTGCACCTTCCAGCTTCCGGCGACCCGCGAGATCAGCCAACAGGCTTACGGGCGGCCACCGGAGACGGCCGCTTCATACTGAACGAGGCTGAAGCGCGCCATGCCCCGCTCGCCGTCCTCAGCGTGCATCACTGGCGGGCGGTTGCTCACCCGGAGAGCGATCTGGATCAGCGGCCCGGCGCTGGTGAATGGGGATGAGGTTCCTGTACCGCCGGACCAAGGCTGCCAGGGGGTCAGCAGATGGCCCGGCTGGCTGGCACGGCCCGCCTCGTCTTGCTGACCGCGCCTGCTGCTGCCCGGCCATGCCGGTGGTCAGGGTGCTCATTCCCCCGACCTCCGAACGCCCGCATCCCGTTGATCTACTGCTATGCGGCCACCATTACCTGGCATCCCGGGCCGCCCTGGCCGCCGCCGGCGCTGTCGTTATTGACGAAACGGGCGCAGTTCTGGAACCAGACTCGACGAGCATTGAAACATGCGGCGCTACGCCCACTAGCAGCTGATGCCCGGCCAGGTGCATGATGACGTGGCCTGCGACGCACTGTCCCCGACCTCGAGCGACTACCCGATAAGGAGGCTGCCTGGGGCGGCGCGCTGCCGGTCCTGGGCAGCCCGTCTCTGACGGCGTCATACCAATAGAGAGGCACCATGACTATGCCGGCTGTCAGGATCCCCGGCTACGTGGCGGGTACCTAGGACTTCGATCCGGTCCACCCGCACATCGGTTTCATGGCCAAGCACCTGATGTTGAGCAAAGTCCGCAGGCACTTCGAGAAGTTCCAGGCCCAGATCGCGTCACCGCCGAGGACCCGCTGCGGTCCTAGGCCCCGCGACCGTCGAGGTGAACTCGGTCATCACCGGCAAACAGACCCGCGACGAGGACCTGCGCTCAGATAACTTCTTCGCGGCCGCCACGCACCCGGTGATCGCCAATGGTTCCACCGGCATCCGCCGTGACGGCGGGGACCTAGTCATCGACGGCGAGCTGACCATCCGCGGAGTGACCCGGCCGGTCTCGTCGGCGCTGGCCGCTGCCGAGCTGCGCCTGCTGCCGCTGCTGTCCACCCACCTGACGTTCCCGCAGATCGGCGGGGAGATGTTCCTGTCCCGCTTCACGGTTAAGTCGCAGGCGATGTCGATCTACCGCAAGCTGGGGGCCTGCTCACGCAGCCAGGCAGTCACCCGGTCCCGTGAGCTCGGGCTCCTGGAGCGATGACCACCCGGTCTTTCATCCCATCGGGGCGATGGAACTCGCCCCCGCACGAGATGGACTGGTAACCGAAGGCGAGCCGAGGTCTATGGGCCAGGGCCGCGCGTAGCGGGATCGACAGTCAGACTGGTGGTGCGGCGATGGACGCGCACTGCCCGGACAGACGCAGGTCGGCCGGACGAACGGGAAGGAGTTCTCCATGGGTTTCAGGCGACGTGTACGGCGGCGGGCGCTCGTTGTCGGAGCGGTGGGCGGAGCGGCGGTTGCTGGCCACGCAGCCACGAGGGCCGGGGACCAGCAGCAGGACGACCAGGCGCCTGCCGAGGACCAGGCGCCTGCTGGCGGCGGCCAGGACCAGGCGCAATATGCGCCGCCTCCGGCGGACCCGGCCGACGAGATCGAACACCTCGCGCAGTTGCACTCCTCGGGTGCACTCACAGACGAAGAGTTCGCGGCGGCCAAGGCGAAAATACTCGGGACCTGAACGCATGCGGGATTACCAGAAGATGCCGGACAGATCGATTCCCGGCAGGAACAGAGGGCTGCAATGAGTGGATCGCGCAAAGAGGTCCTGGCGGACGCGCTCAAGGCCGAGGTCGGTGCCGCGTCAGTTGATCTGAAGACCCTGTTCACCGATGACGTCGTTGGCTGGTCGCCGTACGTCACCCTGTCCGGGCTGATGGCAGTCGCTAACCTCGCCGCCCTCCGTGAGGCAGCGTTTTCCAACGTCGTGATCACGTTCCGGGGACTGGACGAAGTGGGCAACAAGGCGTTCGCCGAATGGCTCGTCGAAGCCGATCACACCGGGCCGCTCGTGCTCAGCGAGGATAGCGTGCTGGAAGCAACGGGACGGCACGTCCGGTTGCCCGGCGTCACCGTGGCCGACTTCCGGGAGGGGAAGATCCGGTCCTTCCGGACCTACTTCGACGACATCTCGCTGATCGAGCAGATCGTCGGTGCCTGACGAGCTGGTCGCTGCGGAGTTCCGCGCTGAGGACCATCCGGATCCGGCCGATATCGACGTCCTCGAAATGCAGATCCGCCGTGAGGCGTCCGCTGCCATGGGACTCGGCGACGAGGCCGACCTGGCGATCTTCGTCCGCGACGGTGGCAGGGTCGTAGCCGGCATCAGCGGGTGGACCTGGGGCGACTGCTGCGAACTGCAGAGCCTGTGGGTCGAGCCGGGCCTGCGCGGGCGTGGCCTCGCCACGCGGCTCATCGCCGCCGCCGAAGCCGAGGCGGCCGCGCGCGGCTGCACGCAGACCGTCCACTTCACCTACGCCTTCCAGGCCCGGGCTCTGTATGAGCGGAACGGCTACGAACTGGTGGGGTGCGTCAAGGACTTCCCATCAGGAACGGACGTCCTTTGGTACCACAAGCGCCTCAAAGGTCGCGCAGACAGGCGCTGAATAGAGGTCTCACCCCTGGGTGCGAAGATCCTGCGGATCAGCGGCCTGCACAGCCGGATGCCGGCGTTTGCCAGGGTCGACGACGACATGGTCCTCATCACAGCTATAGCTATGGTTCCGGCGGGGATATGCAGATCGCCTGGAAGGCGCTCAGCAGGCACATCGTGGTACGCGGAGGTGGTGTGCAGCATGAAGCAGTACGTTCAGGCGGACCCGCAGGCTGCAACTCTATGGCTGACGGGCAGAGCTCACAAGCTTGAGAAGCCTGTAGCGCTTCCGGCCGCTGCCTTCATGTAGTCAGGCAGCGGGCAGCTCTTACCGGGCTGCCCGCGGTGTGCATCATTGCGAAGTTGCCGCCGGCCTCAGCGGGGCCGCGGGGTCAGCTGGTGTCCGGTGCCCGTTCTGGGTGCGCCGGTGAACGCGGTGGCGCAGGGAACGGAGGGCGTCACGGGCTGGTGCGGCGAAGCTCATGACTGGTGACTGGCTGCTCCGGTACGTGCGCTTGTAGGTCTCCCAGTCCCAGCCTGGCTGCCCGGGCGTACCGTCGAGGAACTCCAGGGCCGCCTCGCGCCCTTTCCGGAACAGCAGGTCCTGGGCCTCCCGGTCCAGGTCAAAGTCGGTCGCTCTGACCATGCCGGTGTCGATGACGATGGTCCGGGCGGCGGCGGCAGCCTCGCCGATGTGCGTCTGGTCGTAGAACCCGGTCATCGTGTTGAGCATCGCCCAGGACATGCTGACCGTGTCGTGCACCTCGCTGACCGTTCCCGGTGCCGCGCTCAGCTTGATGCCCAACGTCGGCCAGCGTGGCTCCAGGCCGGGCGGGGCGTCGAACACATCAATGGGGAAACGGGACAGCATCGCGCCGTCGACGAACCAGCAGTCCCTGCCGTCGGCATCGGTCAGCCGGGTCGGCTTGCAGGAAAACGGGATGGACATCGACGCCCGGACGGCATCGACCACCAGCTGGTCGGCCTGGGTCAGGCCGACGCGGCCGTACTCCCACGGCAGCCGCCGCAGACGTCCCTGGCAGATGTCGCAGGTCATGACCACCAGCCGGTAGGCGCGCTCGGGGTCCAGCGGGCGCTGCAGATCGTCATACCGCAGATCCGCGAAGGTGCGGACGCCGAGCTCCGCGAGCCGCCCGCCCAGCCAGTCCTGTCAGCTCACCGCCGCGGCGTGGCAGCGGAGGGGATGGGATCGCCTAGTTCATACTCGGCGACGATGGTTCCGCCACTGCGCCGGTCGTTAATGATCACCGCGCCGGCGGCGGCCAGGGCGGCGCAGGACGCCCGGTAGTGGTGGCCGCACAGCAGCAGATCAACCGAATGCCGACGCGCCGGGGCGGGCGGGATGAGGACCCGCACCACCGGCCGGGCGGGGCAGCAGCAGGCCCGATCACCCAGACCGGGCGGCCTGGACCAGGCAGCCCGGTCATCGGGGGGCGTTCCGGCCGCCTGGCCGCCGGGGGACCTCCCGGCCTTCTCAGCCCTGCGGCGCGGTGGTGCCGGCGGAGCATTGCTGAATCGGCGACTAAAAGGAACTCCGCTCCGGTCGGCATGGCTGCACGTACTGCTAACGGCTCCGACAGGCAGGGTGCCTGATGATCGTCCTGGCCGTTACGGCCTGCCACGGCCCGCAGCTTGGGACTACGCTCGTGCCTCACCATCAACGAGACGGCACACCGATAATGGCCGTCGATGTGACCAAGTTCACGATGCATTTTCTAAGTCAGCGCATCGCCTCCTCCAGCGCGTCGTGATAGCGCTGGGGCTGGGTCCGCAGGTCACCGCCCCCCACGGGGGCCGACAGGGCGTCCAGCACGGAGGTCACCATCGCCGCGCACTCCGCGGTCAGGTCGCCGCGCAGCACCCCGCGCCGTCCATCGTGGTGTCCAGGGACACGGCCCGGTCCAGGCGCGGGTCATCGTCCGGGTCGTCGCCGGGATCGGGCCCGGCGGTGCGCTCGCGGATCTCGGCGCAGAGCGCGGCTAGGGTCTGCAGATTGACGCCGGCCCGGGCTGCGGTGACCAGGATCTCTTCGGCCCCGCCGCGGAGCTCCTCCGGGATGGCCTGGGTCCACCGGGCCAGCAGCAGCGCCACCGACGTGGTCAGCAACCGGTCCCGCAGCCCGGCCAGCAGCGGCTCGTGCCTGGCGGCCAGAGCCTGCACCGCCTTGTACTGCCCGGCCTGGCCCTTGGTCACCCGCAGGCAGTTCACCAGCCAGGTCCGGGTGGTCCGCTGCCCATCGGCCACCGACCCCTGCTGGGCATCAAAGCCGTGCAGGAACCGGGGCCCGTACCGCCGCCCCCACCGCGTCGATCCGCTCCAGCGCCCGCAGGCCCTCGGCCATCACCCCGGCCGGCTGCCCCGCCGCGT
This sequence comes from uncultured Actinomycetes bacterium, assembly GCA_963739135.1. Lineage (GTDB taxonomy): Bacteria > Actinomycetota > Actinomycetes > Streptosporangiales > Streptosporangiaceae > Palsa-504. The sequence continues at coordinate 359,612 of CAVTZG010000026.1, read as the reverse complement.
CCTCACCCGCCAGCTCGGCCAGCAGCGACTCCGCCAGCGCGAACTTATCGCTGGCGGTCAACGGGTGCGTTGCGGTGCACATGGCGGCCGGGTTCACCTCCCGGGCTGGCTCAACGGTCAAAGGGGGCGTAAGAGTGGATCGGTCGATAATCCGACCCTAACAGGCACCTATGACATTCTTGGCTGGCCTGGAACCGTATTCGATCACTCTTCTGAGTGAGTTCAGTCCACGGAAGTGACGGTTGTGGCCACCAGAATAGGTCAGAGTCGAGATCGTCAACAACGATGGCAGTGCCACCCCGTCATCCGGGCGCTTGGCAAGCTGGGCTGGGTAATCGGCGCCCAGAAGGGATCTCACACTCAACTCAAGCGCCCGAACCGCGGCGGGCGTGTGACCGTCCCCCTGCATGCGGGTGAGATAATCGGGCCTGGCCTGCTCCGGTCGATCTTGAACCAGGCCGGAGTCTCCGCTGACGAACTCCGGTCCGTATTGTGACCGCGATTAGGATAAAACCGATGCGCACTTACACGATCGTGGTGGAGCCCGAAGAAGGCGGGGGCTACTACGTGACCGTGCCGACCCTTCCAGGCTGCTTCACGCGCGGTAGCACTGTTGAACAGTGCCAGGAGCGGGCGGTCGAGGCCATCAAGGTGCACACAGCCCGCTGGCGAGCAGACGGTGAAGCAGTCCCCGAAGAGGTCGGGACGCCACAACTGCTGGCCGTCACGATCGCGGCCTGACGTCACCGGTAGCCGGGGACGAGTCAGAAAAGGAGCAGGCCGTGCGGTGGAGTGTCGGTATCGAGGCCGAGGGCGACCGGGTGCTGACCCGTGAGGAGATCGTGGAGCTGGCCGATGCGGTAGCCGGCAGCGGCGGCATGGCCACCGGGATCGGCACCAACCGGTACGGCGCAAAGCTGATCGTCGAGGCGGACAGCCGCGAGGAGGCGGTGGCCAAGGCTACCGAGGAGTTCACCCGGGCCGCGGCGAAGGCCGGCCTTCCGGCAGGCCCGGTGGTGCGGACGGAGGCAGTCAGCGAGGCCGAGGACGACGCCGGATGATCAGGCTCGGGTCCCTGGCGGGCTACCCGTTCGAGGGGCCGCGGGTGCTGGCCGGCTGGACGCCGCCCGCGGCGGCGGCCGTGTACGTGATCGCCTACAAGCCCGATCCGGAGACCAAGCCGGACCGGTACGCGGTCATCTACGTCGGCCACTCCGACGACCTGGCCACGGAGCGCTTCCCGTTCCAGCACCCCCGCGCGCACTGCTGGATCAAGCGCGCCGGATCGAAATACAAGGTCTACATCTGCACCTACGAGGTGCCCGGCGGCAGCCGGGGCCACCGGGAGCAGATCGCCAGGGAGCTGACCGCGATCTACCAGCCGCGCTGCAACGACCAGCAGTACGAGCAGGCCTGGAAGGATCAGTGGATCGGCGAGACCACGTCCTCCTCCCCCAGCCTGGCCAAGGACCCGGAGCGCCCGGCGGGCGCCCCGGGCTGACCCTACGATCCCGGGCTGACCCTACGATCCCGGGCTGACCCTACGATCCCGGGCTGAACTTACGATCCCGGGCTGAACTTACGATCCCGGGCTGAACTTACGATCCCGGCCTGAACCCCACGGCATCGAGCAGACGCGAGCGGCGCGTCCCCGAGGCCGGGCGGGCCGGCTCGGGCACCACGGGCCGCTCCGGCATCGGAGTCACCCCGGTCACGATGCCCTCGGCCATGCCGTACAGCAGCGGCAGCGCCCCGGCGACCACGCCGCCGGTCTCGTTGATGTGCTCGACTCCGGGCCTTATGAGCTTGGCGTGGCCCACGATGGTCTGCACGATGTCCGAGCACTCCTCCAGGTTCCCGGCGATCCTGGTCAGCAGGGTGCCCACCCAGAACAGGTAGAACGCCAGGCCGGCGATCAGCAGCAGGACGTCGATGACCGTCCAGATGACCAGTCCCGTCATGACTTGACCTTCCCGAGCACGCGGCCGAGGAACAGGTGGTGCTGCAGGCCCTCGGCGAGGACCGCCTCCACGCCGCCGGCGACCTGCGGGATGAGGACCGTGTCCGCGGTGTTCGCCGCCGCGGCCTTCAGGGTGTCCCGCACCTGGACGACCCGGCGGTCAATGACCTTCACCAGGTAGATGAGCAGGCTCAGCAGCGCGGCGACCGCGACCACCACGACCAGGCCGAGGATGTTCGCGATCGTCCACAGGTTGTGCTCGGTCGATGACATGGCCAGGGTATGCATCGCTATCCTCCCAGCCTGGCGCGACCGCGCTGCAGGCCGCCGATGATGATCGTGGCGTGCTCGATGGTCGTGCGCAGCGCGCCGAGCGGGGCAGTGTTATGCACAGCGTCGGTCAGCGCGTCGTTGATCTTCGGTGCCTCGTTGCCTATCGACCGGGCCAGCATCAGGATCGGCACCACGAGCGCCACCACGACCAGCACGATGATGATGCCGATGGTGTAGCCCACCACCCAGCCGGTGGTGCTGGTGCCGGCGGCCTGGACATGTGCCATGACGTGTGGCTGCATGGACAACTCCTCCTAGACCGTTTCACAGAAGTCGCGGACCGGCTTCAGGCTCGCGTTGACCGCGGTCAGCCGTTCCGGGACGGTGCTGGTGAGCTGCGCGACGGCCTGGACTCCCCCGGTGGTGGTCACCAGCGTCTTGCGTATCGCCCTGAGGTGGCCGATGACCCGCAACAGGCCCACCGCGGTGATCGCGATGATCAGCACGGCGACGATCAATGTGAACCATGCGGCTGCTGGCATGGCCGATCTCCTTTCTGCCGCGTGCCCGTGGTCATCCGAGCAGCTTGGCGACGGAGCCGGCGTAGCGGACCGCGCCGACGGATACTTCCTTGATGGTCTCGTCCGTGGTGGCCAGGGCCTCAGGCAGGCCGTTTAGCTCGCCAATGAGGGCCACCCCGCCGGACAGGATGTTGTCGGCCGCCCCCCTGATCCGCTCGAGCGCCGCCAGGACGCGATTGAGCAGGAAAATGACCACAGGCAGGACCACGACTAGCAGAATCACGTTGCCGATCCACCACAGGACCATGGGTATTTCTCCTCAGCTCGCGGGCTGGTAAGGAAGGAAGAAGCGCCGGAAGACCCGGCTCAGAGCCATCAGCGCGGCCCGCATGCCCAGGGTGAAGCCCCTCGCCGGGGCCGCGGTGGTGGCCGCGATCTGCTCCGCCGACTCGCCGCGGTCCACCCGCTCGATCCTGTTCTGCATGTTCACGGCGAAGTCGCGCATCAGCACGGCCGACACGTCGGCGATCATGCCGCGGCCGTACTGGGCCGCCGCGCCGGACAGCTGCAGGTCCTGGCTGACGCCGACCTTCGTGCCGCGTCCGGCGCGGACCAGCGTCGCGGTCACCACCATGCTGGCCTGGCCGCGGCCCTTCTCGTCGGCGCCGCTGGCGTGGACGACCACGCGCTTGGCCGCCTCGTCGCGCTCGGTGATGTCGGCGGTGCCGGCGAACTGGAGCTTGACCGGCCCCATCCGGACGGCGACCTTGCCCTTGTACTTGTCGTCGCCGAGGTCCTCGGTCAGCTCCGCGCCCGGCAGGCACGCCGCGACCTGGGGGATGTTGTCGAAGAACTGCCAGACCTTCTCGACCGGCTCAGCGACCTCGAACTCGTTCTTGATCAGCATCGGGTCTCTCTCTTCACGTAAGCGTCAGGGTCCTTCTCGAACGCCCGGCGGCAGCCTGGGCAGCAGAAGTAGTAGTCGGTGCCCTCATGCCGGAGCGGCTGGCCCGACGTGGTGGCCACGGCCATCCCGCACACCGGGTCGACGGCCTGCGCCGAGACGGCCTGCGCCGAGACGGCCTGCGCCGAGACGGCCTGCGCCGTGGGCCGCTTCAGCGCGCCCGAGGCCCGCAGCTGGACCAGCTCGGCCAGGATGGCGACCGCGATCTCCTGGTGCGTGGTCTTGCCCAGGTCCAGGCCGGCGGGCACCCGGACCCGGTCCAGCTCCTCCTGCGGTACGCCCAGGTCGGCCAGGTAGCCGAGGACCGTCGCCCCGCGGCGGCGCGACCCGACCAGCCCCAGGTAGGCAGGCCGGGCCGCGACCGCTCGGGCCAGCACGTCCTCGTCGTCGTGGCCCTGCGTGGCCACCACGATCATGGACCGTTCGTCCGCGCTGTCCGTCGCGAATTCCGGGCCCTGGACCAGGTCGGTCCGCCAGCCCAGGGCCCCGGCCAGGCTGACCAGGGTACGGGCCATGGGCGACACGCCGATGATCACCAGGTGCGGGACGGGCAGGACGGGCTCGATGTAGATCTCCAGCGCTCCCTCGCTCTGGCAGGAGATCGGGATGACGGTCATGCCGTCCGGGACCGCCCCGCCGAACTGGTCGGGGGTGCCCAGCAGCAGCAGCCGGGCGGTGCCTTCCGCGATCACCCGCTGAGCCTCGCGGATCACCACCGGCTCGGCGCACGCGCCGCCGATCCAGCCGCGCAGTTCGCCGTCGGCGGTGATGACCGCCCGCGCGCCCGGCTGGCTCGACGAGGGAGGCTGGCGCCAGACCACGGTGGCGAGCGCGAAGGCGTGCCCGCCGCGGCTCAGCTCGTCCATCTCCGCCAGGACGTCCATGCCCTCCATGACGACCCTCACTCGTCCGCCCGCACCGGCGGGGCACCGGATACATCGCGGCGGTAGGTGATCGCCTCCCACACCCGGTCCGGGAGCATCGGCATGTCGATGTTCCGGACCCCGGTGCCCGACAGCGCGTCTATGACCGCGTTTACGAAGGCCGCCGGGCCACCCACCGCGGCGCACTCGCCGATGCCCTTGGCGCCGATCGGGTGATGCGGGCACGGGGTGACGACCTCGCTGTGCAGCTCGAAGCCCGGCGTCTCCCAGGCAGTGGGCAGCAGGTAGTCCATGTAATTCGAGCCGACGCAGTTCCCTTCGGCATCGAACGTGATGAACTGCATGTTCGCCATGGCGTAGGCCTCGGTCAGGCCGCCCATGATCTGGCCCTCGACGATCATCGGGTTGATCCGGACCCCGCAGTCGTCGACCGCGACCATGTTGAGCACGTCCCACACGCCCGTCTCAGGGTCGATCTCGACGGTGACGATGTACACCGCGAACGGCCAGGTCAGGTTGGGCGGGTCATAGTAGGCGGTGTTCTCCAGGCCCGGCTCCATGCCGTCCGGCATGTTGCTGTAGGCGGCCATCGCGCATTCCTGGATGGTCACGCCGCGGTCGGGGGCGCTGCGGACGTAGAACCGGCCGAGTTCCCACTCGACGTCCTCCTCGGACACCTCGAGCAGGTGCGCCGCCAGCTTGCGGGCCTTGGCCCGGATCTTGCGGGATACCATCGCGACCGCCGCCCCCGCGACCGGAGTGCTGCGGGAGGCGTAGGTGCCCATGCCGAACGGCGCGGTATCGGTGTCGCCCTCCTCGACGACAATGTCCTCGGCCGGGATGCCGAGCTCGTGGGCCACGATCTGGGCCCAGGTCGTCTCGTGCCCCTGGCCCTGGCCTCGCGCGCCGGTGCGGACGATGGCCTTGCCGGTCATGTGCACCTTCAGCTCGGCGGAGTCGAACATCTTGATGCCCAGGATGTCGTACTCGCGGCTGTTGCCCGCGCCGAGCGGCTCGGTCATGGTGGAGATGCCCAGGCCGAGCAGCCGGCCTCGGGCCCTGGCCTCCGCCTGCTGGCGGCGGAAGTCCTCGTAGCCGACCGCCTTGAGCCCGACGTCCAGGCACTTGGCGTACTGGCCCGAGTCGGTGAGGAAGCCGAACGGGGTCCGGTGCGGGAAATCGTCGTCCCGGACGAAGTTCATCCGCCGGAACTCCGCCTGGTCCAGTCCCAGGTCGTCGGCGGCCGCCTGCATCATGCGTTCCTGGAAGAACATGGCCTCGGTGACCCGGAACGAGCAGCGGTAGGCGACGCCGCCCGGGGCCTTGTTGGTGTAGGTGCCGCGGTCGGTCAGGTGCGCGACCGGGATGTCGTAGGCCGCGAACGCGGAGTGCAGCAGCCCGATCTTGAACTTGCTCGGCTGGGCGTCGGAGAAGAACGCGCCGTGGTCTGAATCGCAGTGCATCCGCACCGCGAGGATCTTGCCGTCCCGGCGCAGCGCCATCTCGCCGTCCAGGTAGATATCGCGGGCGAAGCCGGTGGAGATGAGGTTGCCCGACTTGTCCTCGATCCACTTCACCGGCCGCTCGAGCAGGATCGAGGCCAGGATCGAGCAGACGTAGCCCGGGTACACCGGTACCTTGTTGCCGAAGCCGCCGCCGATGTCCGGGGAGATGATCCGGATCATGTGCTCGGGCAGCTCGGCGACCAGCGCGACCGCGGCCCGGATGATGTGCGGCGCCTGCGTGGTCATGTACACGGTGAGCTTGGAGGTGGCCCGGTTGAAGTCCGCGATCGAGCCGCAGCATTCGATCGGCGACGGGTGCGACCGCGGGTAGTGCAGCTTCAGCCTGGAGATCACGTCGGCCTGCTCGAAGGCCCGGTCGGTGCCCGCCGCGTCGCCGACCTCCCAGTCGAAGATGACGTTGTCCTGCTGGTTCTCCTTGTCGTCCCGGATGACCGGCGCGCCCTGGGCGACGGCCTGCTCCGGGTTGACGATCACCGGCAGCGGCTCGTACTCGACCTCGATGGCCTCGCACGCGTCCTTCGCGATGTACGGGTCGTCGGCGATGACGCAGGCCACTTCCTGGCCCTGGAACCGCACCTTGTCGGTGGCCAGCACCGCCTGGGTGTCATAGGACAGCGTCGGCATCCAGGCCAGGTTCCTGGTCGCCATCATCTCGCCGGTGAGCACCAGGTGCACGCCGGGGATGTCCCACGCCTTGGTCGCGTCGATCGAGACGATCCGCGCGTGGGCCAGCGGGCTGCGCAGGATCTCCATGTGCAGCATGCCGGGCAGGGTGATGTCGTCGGTGTAGTTGCCCTTGCCGCGGATGAAGCGGTTGTCCTCGACGCGCTTACGGCTCGCGCCCAGCCCGCCGATCTTGATCTCGTCCAGTGCCTGTGACACGTCGCCTCCCCTAGCTGCCGGACTCTGCGCGGAGCTTGGCCGCCGCCCACAGCACCGATTTCACGATGTTCTGGTAGCCGGTGCAGCGGCACAGGTTGCCCGACAGCGCCCACCGCACGTCCTCCTCAGTGGGGTCCGGATTGGCGTCGAGCAGGGCCTTGGCGGCCATCATCATGCCCGGCGTGCAGAACCCGCACTGCAGCCCGTGCTCCTCCTTGAAGCCCTCCTGCAGCGGGTGCAGCTCGCTGGCCGTGGCCAGGCCCTCGACCGTGCTGATCTCACGGCCGTCGACCTGGACGGCCAGCATGGTGCAGGACTTCACCGGCCGCCCGTCGACCAGCACCGTGCACGCGCCGCAGTTGGTGGTGTCGCAGCCCATGTGCGTGCCGGTCAGGCCCAGGCCGCGGCGGATCAGGTGGGCCAGCAGCAGCCGCGGCTCCACCTCGGCGATCATCTTCTGGCCGTTGATCGTGAACTTGATCCGCCGGACCGGTACGTCGCCGGTGCTCTGGCCCTCATGGTCTTCGTAGACGATCGTCATGGTCATGCTGCCCTTTCCGCCGCCGCGTCGGTGCGGCTCAGCAGGCGCACGACGAATGTGCGCACCATGTGCCGCTTGTATTCGGCGCTGCCGCGATGGTCGGTTCGCGGCCGCGCGGCCTCGGCCGCCAGGTCGGCGGCCTGGCCGATGCGGTCAGCGGTCAGCGGCCCTCCGGTCAGCGCGTCGGCCGCCGCGGTGGCCGCGATGGTGGCACCGCCCACCCCGGTCAGGCCGATGCCCGCCCTGGTCACGGTCTCGCCGCTCATCTCGAGCGCGACCGCGACCCCCACGGTCGCGAAGTCTCCGACGCGGCGTTCCAGCTTGAGGTAGCCGCCGGCCCGGGTGCCCCGAGCGGCCGGTATCACCGCCTCGACCGCGATCTCGTCCAGGTCCAGGACGTTCTGGAACGGACCGGCGACGAAGTCGGCCATCGGGATGGCGCGCATGCCGCGGGGACCCCGCGCCATCACCGAGCCGCCGAGAGCCAGCACCACCGAGGCCCAGTCGCCCTGCGGGTCGGCGTGGCACAGCGAGCCGACCAGCGTGCCCCGGTTGCGCACGATCGGGTCGGCGATCAGCGGCGCCGCCGAGGCCATGGTGGGCTGGGTGGTCTTCAGCAGGTCCGAGCGCTCGAGGTCGGCGTGACGGCACAGGGCGCCGATGCGCAGGGTGCCATCCGGGTCGGCCCGGTGGTAATCGAGCCCGGGCACGTTGTTGATGTCGACGACCAGCTGCGGCGAGGCGAAGCGCAGCTTCATGAGCGGGACCAGGCTCTGGCCGCCGGCCAGGACCTTCGCGTCGTCCCCGCCATCGTGCAGCATGCCGATCGCCTCGGCGAGCGAACGGGGCGCCTCGTACCGGAACCGCGACGGATACATAGATCCTCCTTCTGGGCGCGGGCCTAGGGCCGTGACTCGGGTTCCGGTCCTAGCTCCGGCACCGGATCACCTGCGGGCGCGGGTTGGGTGCGGGCTTCCTGCCGTGACTGCGGATCCGGCACCGCCACCGGGAGCGAGTCCTCCTCGGGATCCGGCCGGGGCTGCTGATGCGGCGGCCACGGACCGGCCACGGGCTGGCCGGCCACCTTGAGGTAGTCGATCAGCTCAGGCCAGGCCCAGACGGTCGGGCTCTTGCCGGTCTTGGGCGCGTGCTCGATCAGCTCATACAGCCGCGGGTTACCGCGGCTGTGCCCGTCGGATTCAATTCGCATACTGTATGCTCCCGGCGCTGGACAGCATTGTCTTGCTGCGGTCAGTAATGACCGTCAACATGATCCACTGGCCCGCACCGGCCCGCAACTCGCGAATAAGCTCTTGCTTAAGGGCTCAGGAATCGGGCGTCTGCGCAGGTCCTAGTGCATCTGCCGGTAAATACTCGCGGGCTTTTCAGGCTCCTCACAGCGGAGCGAGCGACTCCCCCGCCGACGCCGTAGGCGGGCGGGGCGGGCCGATGCCTGATCGCCGACCGCCAGGGTCCGCCGCTCCGCGGCCCAGCCGATGACGATCTTGGCCGCCTCGTGCCGGGTAAGTCCACGCCATCACCAGGCTCGCGATTACGACACGACATCTCGGATAGCAGCCCTAGCTCCAAATCGTGACATAAACCGGAGGCCGGAAGCGTGACGGCGGGACGCCGCCGGCCGGCGCGCGCATCAGGTGCATGGCCTCCGGCGTGCCCAGGTAGCGGCGGAAGGAACTGGCCGCCGGGCTCTGATGCTGCCGTTCGAGCAGGGTGACGTGCCAGCACGCGTCCAGGCGGCAGCCGGGCAGGTCGACCCGGGACAGTTCGCCGCGGCGCAGCTGGTGGGCGACCAGGTGCTCGACGGCTGGCGCGACGCCCGTCCCGTCGGCCGCGGCCGCCCACGCGGCGGTCTGGTTGGGGAAAACCCTGATCTTCTCCTCGGGAATGCCCAGGCCGGAGAGCATCTGGCCGGCCTCGCTGTCGGAATCGGTGCCCGACGGATCGACGTACCACAGCCACTGGCGGGGATTGCCCCGCAGCCGGGACTGGCCAGCCGTCACGACCACCAGCCGGTACCTGAAGATGGGCTCGGTGACCAGGGGCAGGGCCGGGCCGTCGGGCATGGTCTTGCTCGGGTCGCAGCCGATGGCGACGTCCGCGAGCCGGTTGGCGATCAGGACGTTCATCTCTTTGGTCACCGCGACGCCGGCCGAGATCTCCACGGCGCTGCCGAACCTCTTGGTGAACGCCTCCGTGAGCGGGCTGATCACGAACTCGGCCACGGTGGACGACGACACCACCCGCAGCTGCTCGGGAGCGCCCTGCGCGGCGCGGACCGCGGCATGCGCCTCGGCGCCGAGTACCACGATCTGCGAGGCGGTGGCCAGCAGCCTGGAGCCTCCGGCGGTCAGCGTCATGCCGACCGGCCCGCGGGTGACCAGCTGATCGCCGAGGTGCAGCCGCAGGGCCGACAGGGCCTGGGAGACGGCCGATTCGCTGACGCCGAGCGCGTTGGCGGCGGCGGTCACCGAGCCGAGCCGGGCCACCAGGACGAAGGCGTTCAGCTGGGTAAGCGTCATGGCACTGCCAATTATCACGCACCCGCCGCGCGATCACCGCCAGCGCAGCACGCTCCTATGCTTGGCCCATGACCGCCGCCTGCTACGGCCCGGCCGCGTGGGAAGATCCGGCTCCGCGCCGGTACGGCCCGGTGGACCGGGTGGCGGTGGTGTCCGACGTGCACGCCAACGTCGCCGCCCTGACCGCCGTACTGGCCGACATCGAGCAGCTCACGCCGATGATCCTGGACCGTCGCCGCTGAGGCGCGGCCTACAGCGCGGACCGCACGGCCGCGGCCGCCGCCTCGCGCAGCTGCTCGCGCAGCTCGGCGCCCGCCGTACGGCTGGTCTGCGCCTCGACGATCCGCAGGCCGCTGCCCGCCAGTGCCTTGCCCAGGTCCTCGGGCTGGTCGAGGCGCTGGTAGGGCAGGCCGAACGCGGCGGCCAGGTGGTGCAGGCCGGCCCCGTGGGGGGTGCCGAACAGCCGCTCGAACGAACCGGGGAAAGCCGCCTGCTCGAGGGCGGAGAAGATCCCGCCGCCGTCATTGTTGACCACGATCAGGCACAGGTCCGGCCGCGGTTCCTCCGGGCCGACGGCCAGGCCGGGCGCGTCGTGCAGGAAGGCCAGGTCGCCGAGCAGGGCGAAGGCCGGGCCGCCGTGGGCCAGCGCGGCGCCGATGGCCGCGGAGGTCGTGCCGTCGATGCCGCTGGCGCCCCGGCTGGCCAGGACGCGGATGTCGGCTCGGGTTACGGCATGACAATCAATATCCCGAACGGGCAGGCTGCTTGCGGTCCACAGCAGTGCTTGTTCCGGCAGCCCGAGAATGAGGTCCCGGGCCAGCCGCGGCTCGGTCAGCCGGTCGTCACCGTCGAGGATCGCGTCCACCGCGCGCCGCGCCGTGTCATCGGCCCGCCGCCAGGCCTCCAGCCACGGCGTCGTCTTGGCGGCCGGCGCCCCGCTGAGCCTGACGGCCGCCGCGACGTCGGTGGCGGAGCGCTGCGGGTCGGCCCAGCGTCCCGGTCCCTGCCCGATGACCACGTGCCGGCCGGCCTGACCGGCCAGGAGCGCCGACTGGGGGCGGGAAAGGCCCGGCCGCCCGGCCGACACCAGCACGTCCGGCCGGTACGCGGCCGTGAATCCCGGCGTCGCCAGCAGGTACTGGTAGGCGGGCAGCGCGTTCGGCCCGTGCCGGGCACCGGACGACGGCTCCGCCAGCACCGGCCAGCCGGCCTGCCCGGCCAGCTCGACCAGCGCCGTCGCGTCGTAGTCGCCGTCTCCGCAGATCACCAGGCCGCGTTCGGTCCAGGGCAGCTGTATCTCCCCCGGGGGGGCGACCCCCCCGGTGACCCCCCCGCGACTGGGGGGACTGCCCGTCCCCCCAGGCCCCCCTGGCCCCCCTGGCCCTGGCCCGTGAAAACGGGTCCAGGGGGCGCCGTCCGGCCGGCCAGCCAGGGAATCCGGCCAGTCCTGGTCGCCGGCCGGGTCCGGGGTGAGCGGATCCCGGAAAGCCAGGTTGAGGTGGACCGGGCCGGACAGGCCGCCTGCGCTGCCCGCGGCGTGGGCCCACGCCTGGCAGGCCAGCGAGCGCCAGTACGCGGCCGCCCCGGCCCGCCGCTCCGGCACCCCGGCCTCGCAGAACCAGCGCACCGCGCTGCCGAACAGCTTGATCTGGTCGATCGCCTGGTTGGCGCCGGTGCTCCTGAGCTCGCCGGGCCGGTCGGCGGTGAGTACCAGCAGCGGGACGCCGGACTCGTCGGCCTCGATCACCGCGGGGTGGAAGTTGGCTGCGGCCGTGCCCGACGTGCACAGCACGGCCACCGGGCGGCGGCTGGCCTTGGCCAGGCCGAGGGCGGTGAACGACGCCGAACGCTCGTCGATCCTGACGTGCAGCCGGACCTGGCCCCGCTCGGCCGCGCCGAAGAAGGCCATGGCCAGCGGCGTGCTGCGCGATCCGGGGGCCAGCACCACCTCGCGCAGGCCACATCGGACCAGCTCGTCTGTGAAGGTCTCGCTGAACGCGGTGGCCGGGTTCACGTGCGCTCCGGCGCGGGCAGGCCCGCCGGGACCGGGTCCGGCAGGTACCGCGCCGCGGCCGCCGCCCGGTCCCGCCACGGGCCCGGATCGGCCTCGAACCGGGCCAGCTGCGCCGCGTCGACGGCGGGACGGCGGACCGGCAGCTCTCCGGCTTCGGGCACCAGCGGATCGGCGGTGACGTCCCCGGCCAGCAGCGACATGGTGGCCAGGCCGCAGGCGTAAGGCAGTTCGGGCAGCGCGGCGGCCAGCGCCACGCCGGCGGCCAGGCCGACGGAGGTGTCGACCGCGCTGGACACCACGACGGGCAGGGCGCAGGCCTCGGCCACCCGCAGCGCGGCCCGGACACCGCCGAGCGGCTGGACCTTGAGCACCACGATGTCGGCCGCGTCCGCGGCCCGGACCCGCAGCGGGTCCTCGGCCCGCCGGATGGACTCGTCGGCGGCGACCGGGATCTCGATGGCGCGGCGCAGTTCGGCCAGCTCGTCCAGGGTGGCACACGGCTGCTCCGCGTACTCGAGCCCGAACGCCGCCAGCCGCCGCAGCATGCGTGCCGCCTGCGCCGGATCCCAGCCGCCGTTGGCATCGACCCTGATCTTGCCGTCCGGCCCGAGCGCCGCACGGACCGCCTCGACCCGCTCGATGTCGTCGGCCTCGGCCTGGCCGCGCTCGGCCACCTTGACCTTCGCCGTCCGGCAGCCCGACCCGGCGACGATCCGCATGGCCTGCTCGGGTCCCACCGCCGGGACGGTCACGTTGACCGGGATCCGGTCCCTGACCGGTACCGGCCATTCGCCTGCCGCGGACTCAAGGGCGCTGGCCAGCCAGCGGGCGCACTCCCGCGGCCCGTACTCGGCGAAGGGCGAGAACTCTCCCCACCCGGCCGGTCCCTCGATCAGCGCCCCCTCCCGCACCGTCACGCCGCGGAACTTCACCGGCATCGGGATGGCGAACGCCCGCAGCCCCGCCCAGTCTGCTGTCACCGCGGCTCGCTCCCACGGGTCATGGGCGCCTGGGGAACTGCGAGAAATCGGGCTGACGCTTCTGCTGGTAGGCGTTGCGGCCCTCCTGGGCCTCCTCGCTCATGTAGTAGAGCATGGTGGCGTCACCGGCGAACTGCTGCATGCCGGCCGCGCCGTCGGTGAACGCGTTGAGCGAGCCCTTCAGCATGCGCAGCGCCAGCGGCGACTTGGTCATTAGCTCGCGGGCCCAGGCCACCGTCTCCTCCTCCAGCGAGGCCAGCGGGACGACCTCGTTGACCAGGCCCATGTCCAGCGCCTTCTGGGCGTCGTACTGGCGGCACAGGTACCAGATCTCGCGGGCCTTCTTCAGGCCGACGGTGGCGGCGAGCAGCCAGGAGCCGTAGCCGCCGTCGAACGAGCCGACCTTGGGCCCGGTCTGGCCGAAGATGGCGTTGTCCGCGGCGATGGTCAGGTCACAGCACACGTGCAGCACGTGCCCGCCGCCGATGGCGTACCCAGCCACCATGGCGATGACCGGCTTGGGCGTGCGGCGGATCTGGACCTGCAGGTCAAGCACGTTGAGGCGGCCCACGCCGTGCACGTCGAGGTAGCCGTCGTCGCCGCGGATCTTCTGGTCGCCGCCGGAGCAGAACGCCGCCTCGCCCGCACCGGTGAGAATGATCACACCGATGCCCGGATCGTCGCGCGCGACGTCGAGCGCGTGCGACAGCTCGAAGAGGGTCGTCGGCCGGAACGCGTTGCGCACTTCGGGCCGGTTGATGGTGATCTTGGCGATGCCCTCGGCCGTGTCGTAGAAGATGTCGGAGTAGTCCTTCCCAGGTTGGGGGCCGGACCGCTGCCATTCGATCACTCGTAACCTCCTCATTCCGGGTTCTAACCTTACGATCGTGAGCAAGCGTCCCCTCCACGCGGTCCTCGTCGACCGGGCCGGGCCCCGGCTGCTCGAGTTGCTGGCCGCGGCGCTGGACGGCAGCGGGCCGGCCATCCTCCCGCTGGACGCCGGGCGGCCGCAAGCCCGGCTGGATGAACTGCTCGGCGCGCTGGCCCCGGACACGGTGGAGGATCCGGACGGAGTAACCACGGCCCGTTCGGCCGACCAGAAGGCAGTCGCCGAAGGTACGGCGGTCGTCATCGCCACCTCGGGATCCACCGGCACACCCAAGGGGGTCGAGCTGAGCGCGGCGGCGCTGCTGCACTCGGCGCGGGCCTCGCTGGGCCGGATCGGCGCCCGGCCCGGCGAGCGGTGGCTGTGCTGCCTGCCCGTCACCCACGTCGCCGGGATCCAGGTGCTGGTGCGCTCGCTGGTCAGCGGCACCGACCCGGTGCTGGCCGACCGGGCCGACCCGCAGACGGTCGCCGCCTCGGGCTGCGCGCATGTCTCGCTGGTGCCGACCCAGCTGCGGCGTCTGCTGGCCAGCGAAAGCCGACAGAGCGACATAACGGCAAATGACGGGACATCGGCCCTGAGCGCCTTCTCCTCGGTGCTCCTCGGCGGCGCCGCCGCGCCTGGCGGCCTGCTCGAGGCGGCGCGGGCCGCCCGCGTGCCGGTGGTGACCACCTACGGCATGACCGAGACCTGCGGCGGCTGCGTGTACGACGGCGTCCCGCTGGACGGGGTGCGGGTCGAGGTCGGCGGCGAAGACGGCCGCATCCGGATCGGCGGCCCGGTGCTGTTCTCTGGGTACAGGCCAGGGGGGCCGAGGGGGTCTGGGGGGAACGGTTTCCCCCCAGGAGCGGGGGGGGCTTGGGGGGGGTCGTCCCCCCCGGGCCAACACTGGTTCGTCACCGGCGACCTGGGGCGCCTGGACGCCTCGGGGCGGCTGGTGGTCCGGGGGCGCGCGGACGACGTCATCAACACCGGCGGGCACAAGGTGGTCCCCGGCGAGGTCGCGGAGGTGCTGGCGGGCTGTCCGGGCGTCCGGGACGTGGCGGTCGTCGGGCAGCCCGACCCCGAATGGGGCGAACGTGTCATAGCGGTCGTGGTACCGTCCGATCCATCCGATCCGCCGACGCTCGAATTGCTCCGACTGCATGTGCGCGAGCGCCTGCCGCGTTACGCTGCTCCGAGCAGAGTCGTGATGGTCGGTGCTGTTCCCATGCTCCCCAGCGGGAAGCACGACCTCGTCCTGATCAAGCGAGAACTGCTTCGGCGGGAACAATTTGAGGCGGAGAACGTTACTAATTAGTGCCCAGACAATGTGCCCCTGCTGAGGACTACGCGGGGAGACAAGGGGTACTTGGTGGAAGCCCGTGAACGACGTGTTGATTGCGTGCGTATTTAGGAGGAGGGAGGTGTCTCATGCCGCAGATCGCCATGGCGACCTCAACGATCGCTGAAACGGATGAGGAGGCGAGCACGACCCGAGTGGATGACCTGATCCAGCGGGGACGTAGCCAGGGTCACCTGTCTCTTGCGGAGCTGAGGAACGCCTTTGACCAGGCGGGCCTGACGCCTGCTGAGGGCCGGTCCATCCTGCGCGAGCTGACCGACTCCGGCGTGCGGCTGGCCAACGAGCTGGCCGAGCCGGCGAAGGGCCGCGCGGTGCGCTCGACGGCGGGTTCGGCGGCGGCTCCGGCGCGGGCCGCTAAGGAGGCCGGCGACAGCGAGGCCGAGAGCGGCGACGACGCCGAAGTTGACCTGGCCGACGCCGATGTGGTGAGCCTGGAGGCCGAGGCCGCGGCGCTGTCCGAGGTCGACCTCGACGACCAGACGCCCGCCATGGGCGACTCGGTGCACACCTACCTGAAGTCCATCGGCCGCACCAGCCTGCTCACTGCCGAGCAAGAGGTGGACCTGGCCAAGCGGATCGAGGCCGGGCTGTTCGCCGAGCACAAGCTGGAGACCGCGACCGGGCTGGACGAGAACTTCCGGCGCGAGCTGGAGATCATCGCCGAGGACGGCCGGCGCGCCAAGGCGCACATGCTCGAGGCGAACCTGCGCCTGGTCGTGTCGGTGGCCAAGAAGTACAGCGACCGGGGGCTGTCGCTGCTTGACGTGGTGCAGGAGGGCAACCTCGGCCTGATCCGGGCCGTGGAGAAGTTCGACTACACCAAGGGCTACAAGTTCTCCACCTACGCCATGTGGTGGATCCGGCAGGCTATCCAGCGCGGTTTCGCCGATTCGGCGCGGACCATCCGGCTGCCGGTGCACGTGCTCGAGATGCTCAGCAAGCTGAGCCGGGTCGAGCGCGACATGCACCAGCGCCTGGGCCGCGAGCCGACCCCGGAGGAGCTCGCGGTCGAGCTGGACCGGACGCCGGACCAGATCGAGGAGCTGCTGCGCACCAGCCGGCAGCCGATCAGCCTGGACTCCACCATCGGCGAGGACGGCGAGACCAGCATCGGCGACCTCATCGAGGACGTCGACGCGCCCGAGGCCTCCGAGCTGGTCGACCGCCAGCTGATGGCCGAGCAGCTGCGTTCGGCGCTGGACGCGCTGACGCCGCGCGAGGCGACGATCATGGCCATGCGGTTCGGGCTGTACGACGGCAACCCGCACACCCTGGACGAGATCGGCCGCGCGCTCGGCCTGACCCGCGAGCGGATCAGGCAGCTGGAGAAGCAGTCGCTGTCCAAGCTGCGTCACCCGAGCCGCGCGCAGCCGCTGCTGGACTTCGCCAGCTAGATATTCCTGCTACTTGCCTCCCGCCACCATGTGCCGGGCCCGACCTCCCGCCGGGCCCGGCACTCTGCTGTTACAGGCGTAGTCTCCGTCCTATGAGCACGACCACGACGGCCAGACGGCGGGTGCTGCGGGTTCCGGTGAACGGCAGCGCCGAGCACCGGGCTGACCTGCTCGCGGTCGAGGAGCCGCTCGAGATCCGGGTGGACGGCGAGCCGCTCACGGTGACCATGCGCACCCCGGGCGACGACATCGACCTGACCGCCGGCTTCCTGTTCACCGAGGGCCTGCTGGGCAGCCTCGATGAGGTGCACGAGATCCGGATGTGCGACCAGAACGTGGCGGCCGTGACGGCCAGGCCGGGGCGCGCGCTCCGCTATCAGGCCGCCGGCTCGGCCAGGAAGTTCCTCACCACCAGCGCCTGCGGGGTGTGCGGCAAGGACAGCATCGAGGCGATCCGGGTCAGGTCGGCGTTCGACGTGGCCGCCGATCCGGTACGGGTCTCCCCCGCCGTGCTGGCCTCCCTGCCTGAGCGGCTGAGGGAGGCCCAGCGGGTGTTCCGCAGCACCGGCGGGCTGCACGCGGCGGGCCTGTTCACCGCGGACGGCACGCTGCTGGTGCTGCGCGAGGACGTGGGCCGGCACAACGCCGTGGACAAGGTGGCCGGGTGGGCGCTGCGCTCGGGCCGTCTGCCGCTGGCCGGCCACATCCTGCTGGTCAGCGGGCGGGCCTCGTTCGAGCTGGCGCAGAAGGCGATCATGATCGGGGTGCCGGTGCTGGCGGCGGTGTCGGCGCCGTCCTCGCTGGCCGCGTCGCTGGCCGAGGAGGGCGGCCTGACCCTGGTCGGGTTCCTGCGCGGCACCACGATGAACGTCTACACCGGGGCCGGCCGGGTCGTGTCCTAGCCGGCCGCGGGCACCTGGTACAGGTCGACGCCGTCGGACAGCTCGTAGCTGAGCTGGCCGCGGGCCTTCAGCACCTCCAGGTGCGCGGCCGTCTCGTTGACCGCCTGGACCTGGCTGAAGGTGTCCAGGTCGCCGAACGGGCGCTGCCGCCTGGTCCACTTGATCGCCTTCGCCGCCTCGTACGGGGTGGCGTGACCGGCCTGCACGGCGGCCAGCGTCTCGTCCAGCCGTTCGTCGTGGTGGGCCAGCAGCTCCTTGACCCGTGCGTGGGTGCTGACGGTGACCGGGCCGTGGGCGGGCAGCAGCCGGGCGTCGGGCAGGGTCAGCGTCCGGGCCAGCGAGCTGAGGTAGTCGGTCAGTGCGGCCCGGTTGCCGGCCGGCTCGAACCCGATCGAGGGCGTGATGTGCGGCAGCACGTGGTCCCCCGCGAACATGATCTCGGCCGCGGCGTCGTGGTAGACGACATGGCCCCGGGTGTGGCCGGGCGTGTGCACCGCGCGGAGCGTCCGAGTCCGCAGGTCGAGGTCGGTCCCGTCGGCCACCCAGTGGTCGGGGTCCTCCCAGTCCACCTCGGCCGGGACACGGTGGGGGTGCGCGTCGATCTCGGCGGCCAGCTCCTCGGCGCCCAGCCTGCGCATGTGCCCGGAATCGAGGAACCTGGTCCGCCGGCCGCTGATCATCTCCCTGGTCGCGATCAGGTTGGCGCGCTCCTGCTCGCCCAGGCTGACCACGGTGTGGAAGGTCTTCCGGAGCTCGATCGCCAGGGAGTAGTGGTCGATGTGCACATGGGTCACGAAGAAGTTGCGGATGTCGCCCAGCTCGTAGCCGAGCTGACGCAGCCCCTTGGTCAGCTGCTCCCGGGCCGGGACCAGCGCGATCCCGGCGTCGATGAGGTCGACTCCGGCGGGATCGGTGATCGCGTAGACGTTGACCGCCGACAGCCCGTCCAGCGGCAGCGGCAGCGGGATGCGGTGGACGCCCCCGCCGAGGTCCTCGACCCCGGGCTCGATCCAGGCGTACCGGTCCGTCGCGGCATGGCTCATCGTGTCGCTGACCCTTCCCTCGGACCCAAGACCCGGTGAGCCCTGAGCAGCGGTTAAGTAGCCATATCGGCGGGGGGCATGGCTTCCCCCTCCAGATGGTAGGTCCAGCGGGGAAGACGCCGTCCGCTTGGGTCAGCATCAGCAGGCAGCTTTCTATTTCGAGTTCGAAAATTATCTCCTCGTCGAAGCCGGGCCAGACCTGCCCGGACCGCTCGGCCAGGACCGGCTGGTGATCACGGCCCGGCAGATCCTGCGCCGTTACCGTGCCGCAGACTGATACCGGTTGGCCCGGCGAGGATCGGAGGCGGCATGGCAGGCGCACCGCGGACGGAGCGCGATGGCGGCAGTCCGGAGGTCGTCGAGCTGAGCTCGGTGCCCGGGTTCGTGGTGTTCGATCTGCCGGGCGCGGCGGTGTCCGCCGGGGGCACGCGGCTGGTCCCCGACGTCAGCGTGGCCGAGGTGCGGCTGCTGGCCCGGGCCATGACCTACAAGTTCGCCGCGCTGGGCGAGCAGATCGGCGGGGCCAAGGCGGGGGTACGCGGCGATCCGGCGGACCGGGCGGGCAAGGCGGCGCTGATGGCCCGGTTCTGCGCGGAGATCGCGCCGCTCGCGGCTGCGGGCCGGCTGCTGACCGGGCCGGACATGGGCACGGCCGAGGAGGATTTCGCCCCGCTGCGCGAGCGCCGGGCCACGCCGGCAGCCATCCGCGCGGTGGTGGACGGCGTGCCGTTCGAGGACCTGCTGACCGGGTACGGCGTGGCGGCCGCGGCCGAGGCGGCGCTGGGCGCCCGCTGGGGCGGCGGCTGGGCCGGGCGCTCGGTGGCCATCGAGGGGTTCGGCAAGGTCGGCGGCGGGGTGGCACGTGAGGTGGCCCGCCGCGGCGGCCGGGTGGCGGCGGTGTCGACCGTGACCGGCTGCGTCGCGGACCCGGCGGGGCTGGACGTGGAGCGGTTGCTGGCGCTGCGCCGGGCGCACGGCGATGGCTGCGTGCGGCACTACGGCCGGCCGGCGGGGCCACCGGGCGAGCTGTTCACCGCGGTGCATGCCGACGTCGTGGTGCCCGGGACCCGGCCCGGGGTGATCGGGGCCGGGGCCGCCGCGGCACTCCCGCCTGAGGTCCGGGTCGTGGCGCCCGCGGCCAACGCCCCCTACACCGCGGCCGGCGCCGACGTGCTGCGCCAGCGCGGCATCGTGGCGCTGCCCGACTTCGTGTGCAACGCGGGCGCGGTGATCGGCTACCGGTCGGCCATTGATGCCACCCCGGAGCAGGTGCTGGCCGCCGTGGACGCCACGATCACCGGGATCATCCTCGAGGCGCTGGCACATCCCGCCGGCCCGTTCGCCGGGGCCTGCGAGCGGGCCGGGCGGTTCCTGCGGGGCTGGTGGGGCGAGCCGCCCGCGCCGCCGTTCGCGCCGACCGCGTAGGCCGCGTAATGAAATCCGGTTTTCAGCGCACTGGGAGGTGGTGAAACCCGGTTTTCAGCACACTGGGAGGTGGTGAAAACCTGGGTTCACCACACTAGAACGTGGTGAAACCCGGGGTTCACTCCGGTGCCGCGGTTACGGACGGGGCTGCAGTTGAGCCTGGATCGTACGCCTGTTGCTGGTGGTGCAGCCAGGGCAGGCGGTCGGTGGCGGCGACGGCGGCGACCACGGCCGCGGCGCAGGCGGCCAGCGCGAGCTCGGGGATGGCCGGGGCCGCCAGGGCCAGCAGCGCGAGAACGGCGATCCCGGCCACCCTGGTCCACGGCACTGAACGCCAGACCACCAGCTTGAAGGCGGCGTGGCCGGCCAGGAACAGGGCCGGGCCGCCCAGGATCATCCAGGCCGACGCGGTGCTGGCGGCGGCGGCCGGATCAGACAGGACCTTCTCATCGGCCGCCGCGCTGACGATGATGCCGGCCACCATCACCGGGTGGATGAAATGATAGGCCGAACGGCCCAGCCGGCCGGGATCAGGCGACTGGGCGATGATCTCGGCCGCCGCGTCCGCGCTCTGGTCGAAGTACAGCCACCACAGCGCCACCGAGCCGGCGAACGCGACGACGAAAGCGGTCACGTCGGCGGCGGTGGCCGCCTTCTCCCCGGACAGGGTGGCGCCGATGATGACGATCGACTCGCCCAGCGCGATCAGGATGAACGCCTGGCATCGCTCGGCGAAGTGACCGCCTTCGATGGTCCAGTCCGAGGTGCGGGACCGGCCGAGCCCCGGGGTGTAGAAGCCCACCAGGCCGCCTGCCAGGTCCACCGCGACCGCCAGCACCCACAGCAGGTCCCGGGCGTGGCCGTGCGCGAAGCCGCCGGCCACGGCAAAGACGCTGCTCACCATGCACCAGGCCAGGATGCGCTCGAAGTTGGCCTGCAGCGGATGCCCGCGCAGCGCGATCACCATGAACGCGCTCCGCCCGATCTGCATGACCGCGTAGGCACCGCCCACCCACAGGCCCAGGCCGGCGAACGCCCGGGGCAGCGCCGCCGACATGGCCAGGCTGACCAGCATGAGCACCACGAGCAGCAGCCGGACGGCCATCTGCTCCGGATCCAGCCAGTTCGTCACCCAGGTGGTGTACGCCCAGATCAGCCAGACCATGAGCAGCAGCAGGCCCGCCTGCAGCGCGCCCTGGACGGTCGGATCGGCCAGCAGGTGATGCGAGAGCTGGGTGACGGCGAACACGTAGACCAGGTCGAAGAACAGCTCAATGTTCGTGACTCGCTGTGACCCGGACCGGTCCCGGAGGAGCTTGCCGCTCATTACCAGGCGTAGTGCTCCGGAGCTGGCTGGTATCCCGGGAACAAGTCGTCGAGACGCTTGAGGACGTCGTCGTCGAGCCGCAGCGTCACCGCGCGCTGCGCGTCGTCGAGCTGCCCGAGGGTGCGCGGCCCGATGATCGGCCCGGTGACCCCCGGCTGGTGCAGCAGCCAGGCCAGGGCGACGTTGGCGGGCTCCTCGCCGAGCTCGGCGCACAGGTCCTCGTAGGCCTCGATCTGCTCCCGGTTCTCCTCGACGGTCTGCCTGGCCCGGCCCGCCAGGCGCCGCCGCCCCTCACGTTCCTTCCTGAGCACGCCGCCGAGCAGCCCGCCGTGCAGCGGGGACCACGGGATGACGCCGATCCCGTACTCGATGGCCGCGGGCAGCACCTCGAGCTCGATCTCCCGGGTCAGCAGGTTGTAGATGGACTGCTCGCTGACCAGGCCGAAGAACCCGCGCACGGCCGCGGTATCGCTGGCCTGCGCGAGGTGCCAGCCGGCGAAGTTGGACGAGCCGACGTAGAGGATCTTGCCCTGGGCGACGAGCACCTCCATGGCCTGCCAGATCTCGTCCCACGGGGTGTCCCGGTCGATGTGGTGCATCTGGTACAGGTCGATGTAGTCGGTGCGCAGGCGGCGCAGCGACGAGTCGCAGGACCGCCGGATGTTCAGCGCGGACAGCTTGCCCTCGTTGGGCCACTGGCCCATTGCCCCGTACAGCTTGGTGGCCAGCACCGTGCGTTCCCGCCGCCCGCCGCCGCTGGCGAACCACTCGCCGATGATCTCCTCGGTCCAGCCGGAGTGCGACTCGCCGTTCTGGGCGACCTGGCCGGGCGGGCTCTGCATCCCGCCGTAGCGGTTGGCGGTGTCGAAGAAGTTGACGCCGATCTCGTGAGCGTGGTCCATGATCGCGTGCGCGTCGGCAGGCAGGGTCAGCGGCCCGAAGTTCATCGTGCCGAGGCACAGGCGGCTGACGGAAAGGCCAGAGCGGCCCAGATGCGTGTATTCCATGTGACTAGCCTTTCACGGGCCCCTGTCTGGCCAGCCCGCGGTGGGCCGCCACCCGCTCGCGGGTGCCGCAGGCCGCCGAGCAGTAGCGCCGCGGGCTGCCCCGGCCCACGTTCACGAACGGCCTGCCGCACGACGGCGAGGCGCAGATCCCGGCCGGCAGCGCCTGCCGCTCGGCCAGCAGGACGGCCAGGGCCAGGCCCGACGAGGTGAGGAACCAGTCGGCCGCGGGTGCGTCGTCGCTGCCGTCGACGTGCAGGTGCCAGCCCGCCGTGCCGCCGTGCGTGGTCAGCCGGGGCGGATGCGCGCGCCCGGCCAGCAGGCCGTTGATCAGGTCCGCGGCGTTGCCCACGTCCGGCGCGGCGAAGACCACGCGTAGTTCGGCGGCGGCCCAGCGCAGGCCGTCCAGGTCGGCCGCGGAGATCTCGATGGGCTCGGGTTCCCCGTGCGCCCGCAGGACGTCGGTCAGCGCGGCCCGTTCCGCGGGGCTGCCCGGCTCGGGCAGGTAGCCGGGCCTGGGCAGCAGGACGGCGAGGATGTCCGCTGCCCGCTGGGCGGCGTCGTGCACGCTGCCGAGCGGACCCTGGGTGACCACTCGGCTAGTGTAACGTGTTTATGTGCAATCCCGTTACCGGATCGCGCGGCCGGTCGTGCCGTGGCGGTACCTGGGCGGCGCGGCGGCGGCCCGGGCCGGGGACGAGATGTCCGGGCCGGCGCTGCTGCTGTTCGGCCTGGCCGCCACCGGCCGCCCGGCGGCCGGATCCGAGCTGCTGGCCAGCGTGACCATCGCCGCGGCCGCCGGCGGCCCGCTGTTCGGCACGCTGCTTGACCGCAGCCGCCGCCCGGCCCGGGTGCTGGCCGCGACGCTGGCCGCCTACGTGCTCGGCCTGGCCGCCATCCAGGCCGTGCTGGGGCACGTGCCGATGCCGCTGGTCGTGCTGGTGGCACTGGCCTGCGGGCTGTTCAATCCGGCGGTGGCGGGCGGCTGGACGTCGCAGCTGCCGCGCCTGGTGCCCGCGCCGGACCTGACCCGCGGCTCCGCGCTGGACGCGATGACCTACAGCGCCGCGAGCCTGGCCGGGCCGGCCCTGGCCGCCCTGATCGCGGCCGGCGTCGGGGCCCGCTGGGCCGTGCTGGCCGCCGCCGCCCTGGTGGCCCTGGCCGTGCCCGCCGCATGCTCGCTGCCCGGCCCCGACCCGTCCGCCGGCCGCCCGCCGGAGCGGGCCCCGCACCGGCAGGTGGCCGCGGGCTTTGCCGAGATCGTGGCCCGGCGCCTGCTGCTGCGGGCCACCGCCACCTCGGTGGTGTCGTATGTGGGGATCGGGATGCTGCTGGTGTGCTGCCCGTTGCTCGGCGCGCAGCGGCTGGGCGCTCCGGCCCGGGGGGCGCTGCTGATCAGCGCGATGGCGGCGGCTTCGCTGGCCGCCAACGCGATCCTGGCCCGCCGTCCGTGGCGTGCGGCGCCGGACACCGCCGTCCTGGTCAGCACGCTGGTCATCGGGGCCGGTATGGCCGCGGCAGCGGTGGCGCCCGGCTGGCTGGCCATGCTGGCCGTCGCGGTGAGCGGAGCGGGCGAGGGACCGCAGATAACCGCGCTGTTCGCGGTGCGCCACCGGGAGGCGCCCGAGCACATGCGCGCCCAGATCTTCACCACCGCGGCCAGCCTGAAGATCGGCGGGCTGGCCGCGGGGGCGGCGCTGGCCGGGCCGCTGGCGGGCCGGTCGGTCGTCACCTGCCTGCTCATCGCGGCCGGCACGCAGGCGTGCGCCGCGGCGACCTACCTGCTCACCGGGCCGGGACGGGTCGGCGAACCGGTGCCGCTGCCGCGGCCGGAGACCGCCCGAAGCGAATGATCACTGAAGCGAGCGATCCTGGTAAGCCGGGGAGAGACACCACGGCCCGTTCGGCATAATGACCTTGATCTTTGTTATCCTTACTGCATGCCAAGAGTTTCGGGTGCGCAGTGGTGGCCGGCCGGTTAGGGCGGCTGCACTCTCACCCGTGTTCGGGGCCGTCCAGATGGGCGGCCCTTTCTCGTTCTCGCGCCTGTCTGGCCGGTCTCAGAGAGGACGATGATATGAGTACGTCACTTGCGGCGCGGCGTTCGGCTGAGCTCGAGGAGCTGATCGACCGGGATGCGGGCCGGTTCCGGATCCTGACCGGTGACCGGCCGACCGGGCAGCTGCACCTGGGCCACTACTTCGGCACCTTGCGGAACCGGGTCAGGCTGCAGGATCTCGGGGCCGAGGTTTTCGTGCTGATCGCCGACTACCAGGTGCTGACCGATCGCGATACGGCCGAGCACCTGGATGAGCACGTGACCGGCCTGATGCTTGACTACCTGGCCATCGGCATTGACCCGGCGCGGACGGTGATTTTCGCGCACAGCGCGGTGCCGGCGCTCAACCAGCTGCTGCTGCCGTTCCTGAGTCTGGTCTCGGTGCCCGAGCTGAACCGCAACCCCACGGTCAAGGACGAGATCGCGCACTCGCGCCAGTCGGCGGTCAGCGGCCTGATGCTCACCTACCCGGTGCATCAGGCAGCGGACATCTTGTTCTGCAAGGGGAACCTGGTGCCGGTAGGGCAGGATCAGCTCCCCCACCTGGAACTTACCCGGGTCATCGCGCGCCGCTTCAACGAACGGTTCGGCGCGGTGTTCCCGGTGCCCGACGCGCTGCTGTCGGCGGCGCCGCTGCTGCTCGGTACGGACGGCACGAAGATGAGCAAGAGCCGCGGCAACACGATCCCGCTGACGGCCGGCGCCGATGAGACCGCCCGGCTCATCCGGGGCGCGAAGACCGACGCCGAGCGATACATCAGTTACGACCCTGCCCGCCGGCCGGAGGTCTCGAGCCTGGTCCTGCTGGCCGCCTTGTGCCTGGGCCGCAGCCCGCAGGACGTGGCCGGCGACCTCGGGACCGGCGGCGCCGCCGCGCTCAAGGACACGGTCACGATGGCGGTCAACGAGATGCTGGCCCCGGTCCGGGCCCGCCGCGCCGAGTACGCCCGCGACCTGGGTTACGTCCGCCAGCTGCTGCGCGCGGGCAACGAGCGCGCCGGCGCCATCGCCGCGGCCACCCTGGATGAGGTCAGGGCGGCCATGGGCATGCGCTACTGACCGTCCCGTCTGTGGCAGGGTGGGGTTCGTGACGTGGGGGCCGGAGGCGAGCGGGGATCTCACCGCGTCGTTGCGGCAGGCCGGCGCGGGGCGCGGCGATCTCGTCGGCCTGGTCGTCTCCCCCGGTCTCGGCCTGGGCATCGCGGCGGCAGGCGGCGGCGGGCCGCTGCCGCCGAGCCCGGACGCGGTTGCGGCGGTGGCGCAGGCCGATGTGGTGCTGCGGCCGCGCTGGGTGGTGTGGTCGGGGCAGGCGGCCGTGCGGCTGGCCGTGCGCGGCGTGCGCCTGGCCACGTGCTGGGATGTCACGGCGGCGCACCGGCTGCTGTTCGGCGGGTGGCGGGCCGATCCCGGCCTGGCCTGGGCCCGGCTGCACGGGCTGGCCGCCGACGACGTGCCTGCCGGCGGCCCGCCGGATCTGTTCGGGATGCCGGGCTGGGACGACGGCGACGGCGAGGACCCGGTGGCGCCGGACGGGCAGCTGCGGCGGGACTGGGTCAGCGGCGGCTGGTCGGACAGCCCCGAGCGCCTGGCCCGCTGGGCCGACCTGGCCCGCGTGACGGCGGAGCTGCAGTCCGCGGCGCTGGCCGGGCTGGACGGCCGGCCGATGGCGCTGGCCTCGGCCCGCTCGGAGTCCGCCGCCGAGCTGCTGTGCGCCGAACTGTCGGTGGACGGGCTGCCGATGGACCTGGCGGTGGCCGAGGAGGTGCTGACGTCCATCATCGGGCCCCGGCCGCGCAGCGACGCCGAGGCGGTCGCGCTGCGGGCCGCGCGGGACGCGGAGGTCCTGCGTCATGCGCCCGCCGAGGTGACCACCGACCTGCGCAGCCCGGCCCAGGTCCGGTCGCTGCTGGCCCGGATCGGCGTGGACGTGCCGGACACCCGGGCCTGGCGGCTGCGCGAGCTGCGCGACCCGCACCCGCTGGTGGTGGCGCTGCTGCGGTGGCGGAAGGCCGAGCGGATCGCGACCACCTACGGCTACGCCTGGCTGGATGAGAACCTGGGCACCGACGGCCGGCTGCGCGGCGCCTGGACCGGTTCGGACGGGGCCGCGGGCCGGATGACCGCGTTGGCCGGGCTGCACAACATGCCGGCCGCAATGCGCCGGGCGGTGGTGGCCGAGGAGGGACACGTCTTCGTCCGGGCCGACCTGGGCCAGATCGAGCCGCGGGTGCTGGCCGCGGTGTCCGGCGACCGGGCGCTGGCCGTGGCCGCGAGGGCCGACGACATGTACGCGCCGGTGGCCGCCCAGCTCGGCGTGGACCGGCCCACGGCCAAGGTGGCGGTGCTCGGCGCGATGTACGGGCAGACCACCGGCCACGGCGCCCAGGCCCTGCGCCGCCTGGTCGCGGCCTACCCCGTGGCCATGTCGTACCTGGAGGCAGCCGACCGGGCCGGGCAGCTCGGCCAGAACCTGCGGACCTACGGCGGGCGCCTGATCATCCTGGCTCCCCGGGGCGACGAGACCCGCAGCAGCAGCCGGGCCGCGGCCTACGGCCGGTACGCGCGGAACGCGATGATCCAGGGCGCGGCGGCCGAGCTGTTCAAGATGTGGGCGGTGACGGTCCGCGCCCGGTGCGGGCACCTCGGCGCGCGGATCGTCCTGTGCCTGCACGACGAGCTGCTGGTCCACTGCCCGCGCGAGCAGGCCGAGACGGTGTCCCGGATCGTCGAGGAGTGCCTGCGGGAGGCCGCTGGCCGCTGGGCGCCGGCCTGCGGGGTCCGCTTCATCTCCGACACCACCATCGTGCGGAGCTGGTCAGACGCGAAGGTCACCGATCCGGCGGTTCATGGCGCCTAACGTGCGAGTACGGGCATCGTCGCCCTGGCCGGCGTCTGACCAGGCTCAGGTTCGGGCAGATGCGGAGCTAGGGATAGTGATGTACCAGTAGCCAGCCGCGAGATTCCCCGCCGCGGGCACCAGGAACCACGCTGACAACCGGTACATTTTGCGCCGCTCCTGGTCGGTTCCCGCGCTACGGCCGAGCGAGAGCAGAACGAGGCCGATGCCGAGCTGGAAGCCGCCAGCGGCAGCACGCGTGACCCCAGAGGCGCGGAGGTGGCGGTACTCCCATGGCGAGATCCAGCGTTGCATGCCGGGTCGCGGGGGAGATAGCCACCGCCCGCGCAGGCCTTTCGTGGCGGTGTTGTCGTTGGGTGCGTTCATCGGGGTGCCTCCTGCGGCCTTTAGGTGTCCGGCCACTCCGGTCATCTATCATCATGATTCATATTGCTAGCTGGCTTGTCGATGGCGGCAGTCCTGCGCAGCGAGCACGTCAGTGCAGGCAGCAGGGGGGGCCGAGACGGAAACGGCGGGGCCGGGGATGGCCTGCGAAGCGTACGTGTCCGCCCCTCCAGCATCAAGCGTCACTGCCACCGCAGGGCAACGAGCACAGGTAAAGTGCCCGGTCAACGTACACGCGAAGTTACGCTTGACACCGGAGCCGACCCGCAGGGCCGACAGCGGATGTCCGGGGCGCGGCTCGTTGACACGGCATGCGCGGCGGCGGTGTACTGCCCTGCATGACGGATACGACGAGTAGGGCAGGCACCCCGGAGTCGGCGGCTGCTGCTTTTCCTGTCACCACTGCGTTCGAGCTGCCGGGCATGGTGGTGGAACGGAATCTCGGCATCACGTTTGGTCTGGTGGTGCGGGCGATGGGCTTCAGCAAGACCGTCGCCGGCGGGATTTCGTCGCTGCGCATGGGAGAGGTTTCTCAGTTCACGGTGGTTCTCGAAGACGCCCGCAGGCATGCGATCGACCGAATGATCGAGAACGCGAAGCTGCTCGGCGCTAACGCGGTGATCGCGATGCGCTTCGACTCCGCCGAGATCGGCAAGGCACGCGCCGAGGTCGTCGCCTACGGCAGCGCGGTGGTCGTCACGCCGTCGGCATGAGCGAGCCCGGGGGCGGTGCGCCGGCCGGACGGCGCTCGCTGCTCGGGGACGCCGACCGCGAGCGCCTGGTCGCGCTGCTGCGCGAGCACTACGCCGCGGGTCGGCTGGACCTGGACGACCTGCGGCACCGGGTCGGTGTCGTGCTGGCCGCCGCCTATGCCGAGCAGGCCGCGGTGGCCCTGGCCGACCTGCCGCCCGGCAGTGTCCCCGATACGCCGGGCGCCGGGCGCGCCGGGGGTTCCCGCGGGCGGCACGCCCAGGCGCGCAAGCCCGAGCCGGGCTGGGTGCCGACGGCTGAGCGGTTCCGCGATCCGTCCAGCGGCGTGATCATGCGGGTCTGGATCGACCCGTCAGACGAGAGCCGCCACTACGTACCGGACGACGCCCCTACACCTTGGTGAGCTGGTCGAAGAACGCCCGGTACCGGCGGAACGCGGTGCGCAGCGGCTCGGTGTCCGCGCCGTCTTCATGCCACGCCGCGCATTGTCCGGGTCGGCTGGGCCGGATGTTTCCAGAGTTGGCGTGTTCCCCTCTTGCCGTTCAGCTCTACCGTGGCAGGAACTTCACGGGGTCGAGTATGGCATCGCGCCGGGGCCCCCGTCAGCCGCGGCGGTCACGGCCGCGGCGAACCGGTGCGGGGCCTCCAGCGGCGAGAAGTGGCCGGCGCCGTCCAGGCCGGTCAGCGTGGCGGCGGCGAAGAAGTCGCTGATCCGGTCGGACCACTCGCGCGGGAACAGCGGGTCATGCTCCGGCCACAGCACCGTGGTGGCGGCCGCGATCCTGCGGTCCCGGGCGGGGACCTGCTCGGCCAGCGAGGCCGCCACCGATCCTGCCCCGGCCCGGTACCAGGCGATAGAGGCGGTGAACGCGCCCGGCGGCCCGTAGACCGAAATCAGGTGGTCAAGGTGGTCCTCGGTGACCTGGTAGCCGGGCCCGGACCAGTGTGACCAGAAGTGCCGCAGGTAGGCGCGGACGGCGTCCGGCCGGCCGTCGATCAGCTGGGGGCACAGCTCGAGGTGGTGGAAGGCCTGGTACCAGAATTCCCGCTGCGCCCGCGGCGGCAGGATCCGGTCGCCGATGCCCGGCAGCGGCGGCGCGATGACCAGGGCCCGGACCAGATCGGGACGGTCTGTGGCGATGGCCTGGGCGATCCGGCTGCCGATGTCATAGCCGGCGATCACCAGAGCCTGCAGGCCCAGTTCCTCGGTCAGGCCGATGAGGCTCCTGGCCTGGGCGGCCGCGTTGTACTGGCCGGCCGGGTCGGCCTGGTGCTTGTCCGATTCCCCGAAACCCCGCAGGTCAGGCACGACCACATCGGCGCCGACCCCCTGGGCGGACACCAGCGGCGCGACCTCGCGGTAGTCGGTCCTGTCGCCCGGCCAGCCGTGCAGCAGCAGCACGGCCGGGGCCCCGTGGCCCTGCCCGGTCCGTTCGTAGGCCAGCCGGAAGCCGTCGACCGCTGTCTCCTGGCGCATACCCGCACCCTACGGCGGCGCGGCGGCCGGGTCACCCCGGCGGTGCCGCAGCCACGCCCGGCGGCGGCTACGCCCGGCGGCGGCTACGCTCTGGCCGGCTGGAGGGCGGCGGCGTAGATGACGGCGTCGCGGCCGTGGTGCACCGTGGTGCGCTTCTCCGGGCTCAGCCCGATCTTCTCGGCCACGCGCTGAGACGGCCGGTTGTCCGGGTGGATGATCGCGACCAGCCGGGGCGCGCCGAGCACGTCACGGGCGAAGTCGCGCGAGGCGGCTGCCGCTTCGGTGGCGTAGCCGCGGCGCTGCAGCGCGGGCATGACGTGATAGCCCACCTCTAGTTCGGTCACGCCGTCGACCAGCTGGGGGGTGAGCCCGCAGTCGCCGACGAACTCGCCGTCGGGGGTGGTCAGCAGCCACAAGCCGTATCCGCGGGTGCGGTACAGGCCCACGTTCCAGTCGATCCACCGCTCCGCCTCCTGCCGGGTCTTCGGCCGCGGGTAATAGGTCATGACCTTCGCGTCGCCGAGCAGGGCGGCCATGTCGTCGAGGTCGTCAGGGGTCATCTCGCGGAAGACCAGCCGGTCGGAATCTGGGTGCATAGGTCGACGGTAGCCGAGTACGGCCCGCCGCCCGCCACTGGTTTTTTATGATGAGGCGATGACCTGGACGGCACCTGAGGTGGCGCGCGAGCCCATGGCCCGGGCCGGGGACGAGCGCGCGATGCTCGACGGTCTGCTCGACCTGCACCGGCTCACATTGCTGCACAAGTGCGCCGGGCTGACCGCCGAGCAGCTGCCGCGGACCGGCTCATCGAGGCGGCCCGGGCCGCCGGGGTGGCGCTGACCGTGATCTCCCAGCACCGCTTCGATCCGGGCCTGGTCGAGCTGAGGCGCCTGCTCGATGACGGCGCCCTGGGCCGGCTCGTGCTCGGCGAGGCCAGCACGAAGTGGTATCGCGGCCAGGCCTACTACGACAGCGCGGCCTGGCGCGGCACCTACGCCATGGACGGCGGCTCGCTGATGAACCAGGGCGTGCACTACGTCGACCTGCTCCGCTGGTGCCTCGGACCGCCCGCCGAGGTCACGGCCGTATGCACCACCCAGGCGCACCAGATCGAGGTAGAGGACACCTCGCTGGCCATCCTCAGGTTCGCCTCGGGGGCCGTCGGCACCATCTTGTCGAGCACCGCCGCCTACCCCGGCTTCCCGCAGCGCCTGGAGATCACCGGGACCGCGGGCACCGTGATCGTCGAGGACGGCCAGATCACTCGCCGCGCGCTCGTAGCCGACCATGGCCAGGCGGCCCCGGCTGAGCCTGCAGCGGGCCAGGCCCGGACCGCGGCGGCCGACCCGGCGGCCCTGGAGGTGGCCAGCCACGCCGCGCAGCTCGCCGACCTGCTCGCGGCCGTCGATGCCGGACGCGAGCCGGCCGTCACCGGCCAGGACGGCCGCGACGCGCTGGAGATCGTCTGCGCCGTGTACGAGTCGTCCCGGTCCGGCCGGACCGTCACCCTCGGCCGATGAGCGTCATCCTCAGCGGTTTCGCCGACGAGATCTCGCCCGACCCGCAGGCCCAGCTGGCCACCCTGGCGGCCGAGTCCATCTCCCATCTCGAGCTGCGCAGCGCCTGGTCGGTGAACGTGGCCGACTTCACCGGCCAGCACCTGGCCGCCTTCCGCGCGGCCCTGGACGAGGCCGGGGTGCGGGTCTCCGCCATCGGCTCCCCCATCGGCAAGATCGCGATCGGGGCGCCGTTCGGTCCCGAGCTGGACCGGATGCGCTGGGTGGCCGACGTCGCCAGCGAGTTCGGCACCTCGATTGTCCGGGTTTTCTCCTTCTTCCTCCCGGCCGGGCAGCCGCCGGAGCGGTACCGCGGCCAGGTGATCGACCGCATGGGCGCCCTGACCGCGATTGCCGAGGAGCGCGGCCTGATCCTGGCCCACGAGAACGAGAAGGAGATCTACGGTGACACCCCGGGCCGGTGCGCCGAACTGATCACCGCCGTCGGCTCGCCTGCCCTGCGGGCCACCTTCGACCCCGCCAACTTCGTGCAATGCGGCGTCAGGCCTTTCTCCGACGCGTACAGCCTGCTCCGGCCCCACCTGGTCTACCTGCAGGTCAAGGACGCGCTGGCCGCGACCGGCGAGGTCGTCCCGGCCGGCCAGGGCGACGGGCAGCTGGCCGAGACGCTGGCCGCGCTGCGCGAGGAGGGCTTCGCGGGCTTCATGTCACTCGAACCCCACTTGTCCCAGGCCGGGCGCTTCGGTGGCTTCAGTGGTCCCGAGGGCTTTCACCGCGCCGCTGAGGCGCTGAAATTTCTGCTGAACGAAGCGTCGATCCCCTGGCGGTAACCCTGACCCGCTTCCCGTGGCGGGCGCGGCTCAGATGGTGCCGGTCAGGCCCCAGCGGCGGCGGATGGCCCGGTCGGCCAGGCTGAACAGCGTGTGGACCAGGATGCCGAGGATCAAGATCACGATGATGATCGAGGTGGCGCCCTGCATGTCCGCCTGATCCTGGTCGGTCGACAGCAGCACGCCCAGGGACGGCTGGTTAGCGATGATGACCAGCAGCTCGCCCGCCATCAGG
Organism: uncultured Actinomycetes bacterium; assembly: GCA_963739135.1. Taxonomy (GTDB): domain Bacteria; phylum Actinomycetota; class Actinomycetes; order Streptosporangiales; family Streptosporangiaceae; genus Palsa-504. The sequence continues at coordinate 327,131 of CAVTZG010000026.1, read as the reverse complement.
CTGCGCCAGGCGAACGCCCAGCCCTGCCGCAGCCCGGCCACGAACGCGGGCAGCGAGGCCGGCAGGATCAGGTACCGGTAGAGCGATAGCCTGCGCAGCCCCATCATCTTGCCGGCTCGCAGCAGCAGCGGCGGAGTATAGTCCACGCCCGCGATCAGGCCATTGGCGATCGACGGGGCCGCGCCCAGCACGATGACGAACAAGATGGCGGTGGTGCTGATGCCGAACAGGATGATCGCGAACGGGAACCAGGCGATCGACGGCATCGTCTGCAGCCCGGTGATCAGCGAGCCGACGGCCGCCCGCAGCGGCGCGATCCGGGAGACCAGCGCGCCGATGACCGCGCCGATCACCACCGCGAGCCCGAACCCGATGACGGCGCGCTCGGCCGTGGTGGCGATGGCATGCCACAGTAGCGCCGTCCGCAGCTGGTCCCACAGGTCGGACAGGGTCCCGCCCGGCCCGGGGAAGATCTCCTTCTTCCATCCGCTGACGTGGATCAGCTGCCAGATGGCCAGCACGATGGCGACCGCGAGCACCTTGGGCCACAGGGCCGCCCAGCCGCGGCCGAGCAGGCGGCGACCGCGCTGACCGGCCGGCTGCGCCGCCTCCTCGGCCTCGAGCCAGGCCAGCCGCTCAGCGTAGGCCGGCAGGGACGTCCGCTCGGCGTGGGTCGGCAGGGACGTCCGTTCGGCGTGGGTCGGCAGGGACGTCCGTTCGTCACCGTGCGCCATGGCTCATCTCCTCCCGCAGCCGGTCGGTGATCCGCCCGGCCAGTTCCGCGACCGGCGCCGAGTCGATGCGCCGGGGATGGTCGATGGGCACCGCGAACTCGTCGATCACCCGGCCCGGGCGGCTGCTCAGCAGCACTACCCGGTCGCCGAGCCGGACCGCCTCCCGCACGTTGTGGGTGACGAAGATAATGCTCAGCTGCGGCCGGCGCAGACCCGGTCGAGCTCGTCATGCAGCAGGTCCCTGGTCATCGCGTCCAGCGCGCCGAACGGCTCGTCCATCAGCAGCACGTCGGCGTCCTGGGCGAGCGCACGGGCCAGCGCCACCCGCTGCCGCATACCGCCTGACAGCTCGTGCGGCCGTTTCCCGCCGAACCCGCCCAGGTGCACCGTGTCCAGCAACTCCGCGGCCCGCTGGCGGCGTTCGGGCCGCCCGGCGCCGCGGGCTCGCAGGGCCAGCTCCACGTTGCCGGCGGCGGTCAGCCACGGGAACAGCGCGGGCTCCTGGAACATGAGCGCTACCCGCCCGGACACTGATATCTCGCCGGAGGTGGGCTGCTCCAGGCCGGCGGCCAGGGACAGCAGCGTGGACTTGCCGCAGCCCGACGCCCCGATCAGGCAGGTGAACTCCCCTGGCGGGACCTCGAGCGAGATCTGGTCCAGTGCCCTGACGGCCGAGCTGCCCCGCCCGAACACCTTGGATACGCCCGTCAGCCGGACGGCGCCCGTCACTCCGCCTTCTACTGGCCCGACCGCCGGGCGCGGGCCGGTTACCGTCGTCGCATTCCCCTGCCTGGCCATGGAGCCTTCCTCGCCTACGAGCTGACCTGCGGCTCGCCCGCCGCGGCCAGCGCCTGGTTCAGCGGGCCGAGATCGAAGATGCCGCTCAGGTTGACCGGCTTGAGCAGGCCCAGCCCGACGGCCTGCGACGCGTCGCTGGTCAGCGAGGACTCGTCAGGGTCATTTGTGAAGGTGATTTCCTTGAACGAGGCCGCGACCAGACTCGACTTGAGCGGCTTGCCGGTGTAGACGGCAAGCTCGGCGTTCGTGTCCGCCTCCGCCTGGGTCGGGTCGGACTTGATCAGATCGTTCGCCTGGATCTGGGCCTTGATCAGGTCCGCCACAATCGCCGGGTGCGCGGACAGGAAGCTCTGCGTCACGACCAGCAGGGTGGTGACGCCGGGCTCGCTGAGCAGCACCGTGCCGCCGTCGCTGACCATTTCGATGTCGTAGGGCGCGGGCTCGGAGCCGCCCACGACCTGCCCCGACTTGAACTCCAGGACCGCGGCCGAGTTCGGCGTGGTCGGCTTGATGAAGGCATCGCCGCCGCCGGTTGAGGTGGTCGCCAGCCCGTTCTGCTTGAGCCAGTAGCGGAGCGCGACGTCCTGGGTGTTACCGAGCGACGGCGTAGCCAGTGTCTTGCCGCGGAGCTGGGAGGCCGAGGTGATCCCCTTGGCCACGACTACCGACGCGCCCCCGGTCGCGGCACCGGACACGATCTTGATCGCGGTGCCGCCAGACTTCTGCCAGGCGTTGATGGCCGGGTTAGGTCCCACGTAGGCAGCGTCAAGCTGCCCGGCCAGCAGCGCGGTGGTCTCCTCGGTGCCGGTGCTGAACGCGGTCGGCTGCAACGTCCCCGCGGAGCCGAGGTCCTTGGCGAAGAAGCCCTCCTTCAGCGCGATAAGCGCGGATGCATGCGTGATGTTCTCGAGAAAGCCCAGCCGGACTGTCACCGGCGCCGCCGCGACCGCGCTCGCGGTGCTGCCGGCCGAAGTCGACGAACTCGATGACGAGGAAGACGAAGAGGAGCAGCCCGCCAGCAGCACTGCGGCGCCGATCATCGCGGCAGCCGTAACACGTCGCATCTCATGTACTCCTGAAAATCTTAATGTCTATCGGTTATATAGGAAACACGCTCGATTCACTATACATAGAGCCGGCAAAATAGGAAATCGGCCCGGGAGTTCCTGCCGCTCGCCCATGACGGCCGCCGCGACTCGTGCCGCGGACGCGGCCCGGGGCGCCACGCGCCACGCGCCACTTTCCCGGGGCGCACGGTGGGCTGAGACCGGGAGCCGACCGTACAGGCCAACTCGGTTGCCAGGCGGATATGCGGGGTGCTGCGCTGGACGGCTCAGTTGCCCTCGTCGCTTGAATCCTGCAGCGTGACGCCGGCCACCGTGTGGAACTTGGACAGGCACTTTTCCAGCACGGCCACGTCCGCGTCGCTGGCGTGGTTGATCTGGTAGATCACTTGCTGCAGTGCGTACGGGGAGTTGAGATCGGACGGCAGCGGCTGCGGGACCACGGCGGGTGCCTTGCAGGCCGAGCGCACGGCCATGCGCTGGGCCAGGGATGTGCCGTCCTGGAAGGTGACGATGGCCTGTCGCTGCCCGAGCGCGGCATCGAACTGCGAGCAGCCGGCCAGCGCGGTCACGGAAGCAGCCATCGCTCCGGCGGCCAGCAGCAGGCGGGCGCGCCGCGGGAGTTCATCGCCCACTACGTCGGGTAGTAGCCGCATGACTCCAGCCTAAGGGTACCGCGCGCCTAGTACGGTATCAGCAGGGGAGACACCCATCCAGGAGGAGATGTGGCCGGGCGGATCGAGGACTACGCCATCGTCGGCGCCGGAGCGTGCCAGGCTAAACAGATCCGACTAGCTTGAACAAGACCCCGACTGTCAGGCGATCATGGCCTCCGCTCGTCACATCCTTATCGTCAACTCCCGCAGCGTTCACCAGCCGGTGTTCGTGGTCGGCGCGCCGCACTCGGGAGCTGGCCTGATCGGCCGCGCGCTGAAGGCATCCCCGGGCCTTCACGTCACGATGGGCCAGCCCAGCGTGCTGCGCGTCGTCTACGCCTTCGCCCGGCGGCCGTCGATGTACCAGGGCCGGACCCAGGCCGCCGCCGCCGTCATCAGGGACGCCTTCGCGCAGGGCTGGCAGGTGACCGCGCACAGCTGCTTGGAGTGCACGCGTGAGTGCCGGTCGGCGGCGGGGCTCGCCGCCGACGCCGTAGGGCCGTGTGTCCAGGTCCGGGGGCTGGAGACATTCGGCGACGCGAGCCCGGATCTGATCTACTGCGCGGAGGCGCTCACCTACGCGTTTCCCGATGCGCGGATCGTCCAGGTCATCAGGGATGGCCGGGACGTGGTGACCAGCATGCTGGCTGACCCCGTTGTCATGTCATGGTTCCGGCCGAGTTTCGTGAACGTGGACACCGAGTTTCCCAACCCGTTTTTCGGCATCGAATCAGAGCAAGACCGCGAGATGTGGCCGCGGTTGTCGCCTGCGGCCCGGTGCGCGCTGCGCTGGCGCTGGTCGGTCCGCCTGGCCGCCAGGCTGCACCACAGCCTGCCCGCCGACCAGCTGAAGACGATCAGGTACGAGTCCCTGCTGAGCCGACCCGACGACACCCTGGCCGACCTGTCCCGTTTCGCCGGCACCACGGTGTCGGGTGCCGAGATCCGCGACGAGGCTCGCACCTCCCGTCAGCGCGGACGCGCACGGCGCCCGCCGGGACGCGCGCTCAGCAGCGAAGACGCCGGTCAGGTCGACAAACTCGCCGGCGAAGAACTGCGCCGGCTCGGCTACGCCTCCTAGAGCACCGTTTTGCCGTTTTTGTGGCATTTGATCCCCGGACGCTGGCTCGGCGGCCGTGTCATGAAACCCGGGTTTCAGCACCGCTCAGGGACATGAATGCCGGGTTTCATGACCCTGGCGGGGCCGGTTACCAGCCCTATACCGCCTGGCCGGCGAACTGGGTGTGATACAGGTCGGCGTACAGCCCGCCCGAGGCCAGCAGCTCGGCGTGCGTGCCGCGCTCGATGATCCGGCCCTCGTCGACCACCAGGATCTGGTCGGCTTCCCTGATGGTGGACAGCCGGTGCGCGATGACCAGGGACGTGCGGCCGGACAGGGCCCGCTTCAGCGCCCGCTGGACGGCCACCTCCGACTCGGAGTCCAGGTGGGCGGTGGCCTCGTCGAGCACGACCACGGACGGCGCCTTCAGCAGCAGCCGGGCCAGGGCGACGCGCTGCTTCTCCCCGCCGGACAGCCGGTAGCCCCGGTCGCCCACCACTGTGTCCAGCCCGTCGGGCAGGCTGGCGATCAGCTCCCAGATCTGGGCCGCCTCGCACGCCTCGATGAGCTCGAGCTCGGTGGCCGCGGGCCGCGCGTACAGCAGGTTGGAGCGGATCGTCTCGTGGAACAGATGCGCGTCCTGGGTGACCACGCCCACTACGTCGTGCAGTGACTCGAGCGTCACGTCCCGCAGGTCATGACCGCCGATCCGCACGCTCCCCTGGTCCGGGTCATACAGCCGCGCGGCCAGGGCGGTGATGGTGGTCTTGCCCGCCCCGGACGGGCCGACCAGCGCGGTCAGCTTCCCTGACGGCGCGCGGAAGCTGACCCCGTGCAGCACCCCGGCCGCCGAGGCCGGCCGCTCGGGCGCGGGCAGCGCGATCGACTCCAGCGAGGCCAGCGACACCTCGCTGGCCGTCGGGTAGCGGAACGACACGTCGTCGAACTCGATCTCCGGCGCGACCTGCTGCCCGTCATCGCCGGGCACCGTGGCGGGCAGGACCTCCGCGTCCGGGCTGTCGGAGATGAGCGGCTTCAGGTCGAGGACCTCGAAGACCCGGTTGAAGCTGACCAGCGCGGTCATCACGTTGACCTGCACGTTGGACAGTGATGTGATCGGGCCGTAGACCCGGCCGAGCAGCGCGGTCAGGGCGACCAGCGTGCCGAGTTGGAACGTGCCGTTGATGACCAGGACGCCGCCTAGGCCGTAGACCAGGGCGGTCACCAGCGAGGCGAGCAGCGTGAGCGCCACGAAGAACACCTGGCCGTACATCGCCTGGAGTACGCCGATGTCACGGACCTTGGCGGCGCGTCCGCCGAACGCATGTGACTCCTCGCGGGGCCGGCCGAACAGCTTGACCAGCAGCGCGCCCGCCACGTTGAACCGCTCGGTCATCATCGAGCCCATCTCGGCGTTGAGCTGCATCGATTCGCGGGTCAGCCGCTGCAGCCTGCGGCCGACCAGCCGGGCGGGCAGGATGAACAGCGGGATCATGGCCAGGGCGATGAGGCTGACCAGCCAGGACAGGTAGAACAGCCCGGCCAGGATGACCACCAGGCTGATCAGGTTGGAGATCACGCCGGACAGGGTGGAGGTGATGGCCTGCTGCGCGCCGACCACGTCCCCGTCGAGCCGGCTGACCAGGGACCCGGTCTGAGCGCGGGTGAAGAACGCGATCGGCTGCCGCTGCACGTGGTCGAATACCTGGGTGCGCAGGTCGTAGATGAGGCCCTCACCGATCCGGGCGGAGAACCAGCGGATGGCGAAGCCCAGCGCCGCGTCGAAGATCGCGACCGCAGCGACCTCGATGGCGATCAGGATGACGACCCCTTCGTTGCGGGCCAGGATGCCGTCGTCGATGAGCTTTCGCAGCAGAAATGGGTTGACAACGATGATGAGCGCGTCGATCACGGTCGCGAGGAGGAAGACCGTGAGGTGCACCCGGTAGGGCCGGGCGTAGGCGGCGATACGGCGCACCGTGCCCGGCTTGAGTTTCTGCTTGGTGACGGAGGGGTCCATCCTGAACCCCATGACCATGTGGCCCCGGCCGTACATGATCTGGAAAACCTCCCGGGTGGCGGAATTCGTTCCCGTGCCGGGCAGGAACGCTGTCAGCTAGCAGCGAACTCCAGGGGGTTCCGGGCGGGGTCCCGGCGCGTGGGCCGGGCCGGTGCCTCCTGGGCGCGGGACAGGCTGCCCCTAGTTCTTAACCTTGCTCTTGCCGCTGCGGGTGGCGCCGCCGCGGCCGCGCAACGTCACCCCGGTCTCGGTGAGAATCCGGTGGACGAAACCGTACGACCTCCCGGTCGAGGCCGCCAGCGAACGGATGCTCTCGCCGGAGTCGTACCTCCGGCGCAGCTGCGTCGCGAGCTTACTGCGATCGACGCCGGTTACCCGTGTACCTTTCTTGAGCGTCTCGGCCATATGCACCTCCTGTTAGCTGAAGTCACCAGTGAGTAGCACATCCTCCTTCGCAATGATCAGGCATGGCCGCTGGATTGACCACCCAGATGACCTCAAATGATCAGCTATTTTTATCCTGCCATAGCGGAATCGTAGCCTTTGCCCGACAGCGCCGGGTGAGTGCGCACTTAGGCCAGTGCGACAAGGTCTGCGAAATCTTCACTCCACGCGTCTTCTATGCCGTCCGGCAGGACGATAACGCGTTCTGGTGATAGCGCCTCAACCGCACCTTCATCATGAGTCACGAGCACTATCGCGCCGCGGAAGCTTCTCAGCGCACCGAGAACCTCTTCCCGGCTGGCCGGATCGAGGTTGTTGGTCGGCTCGTCGAGCAACAGCACGTTGGCCCCGGACACGACAAGAAGGGCCAGTGCCAGCCTCGTCTTCTCGCCGCCGGAAAGCACGCCGGCCGGCTTTTCGACGTCATCCCCGGAGAACAGGAATGACCCCAGAACCTTACGCTGCTGCGATTCGGTAAGGTCCGGTGCGGCGGTGCGCATGTGCGCCAGGACACTCCGCTCAGTTTCCAGCGTTTCATGCTCCTGGGCGTAATATCCAAGGCTGAGACCGTGGCCTGGCGTGACTTTTCCTGTATCCGGAGTTTCCAGGCCGGCAAGCAACCGAAGCAGGGTCGTCTTTCCCGCGCCGTTGAGCCCGAGCACCACCACCCGGCTCCCCCGGTCCACGGCGACGTCGACGTCGACGAAGACCTCCGTCGACCCGTACGACTTGGACAGGCCCGCGGCGGACAGCGGGGTGCGGCCGCACGGCGCGGGGACCGGGAAGCGTAGCCTGGCCACCCGGTCCGAGGCTCGCTCGGCCTCCACGCCGTCCAGCATCCGCTCGGCCCGGCGCTGCATGTTCTGCGCCGCCCTGGCCTTGGTGGCCTTGGCCCGCATCTTGTCGGCCTGGGCCATCAGGGCGCCGGCCTGGCGCTCGGCGTTGACCCGCTCCCGCCGCCGGCGCCGCTCATCGGTCTCCCGCTGCTGCAGGTAGGCCTTCCAGCCCAGGTTGTAGGCGTCCAGGCAGGCGCGCTGGGCGTCGAGGTAGAACACCTTGTTCACCACGTCGGCGAGCAGGGCCGCGTCGTGGCTGATCACCACCAGCCCGCCGCGGTAGCTCTTGAGGTGATCGCGGAGCCAGGCCACCGAATCGGCGTCCAGGTGGTTGGTCGGCTCGTCGAGCAGCATGGTCTCAGAACCGGAGAACAGGATCCTGGCCAGCTCGACCCGGCGCCGCTGGCCGCCGGACAGGGTGTGCAGCGGCTGGTGCAGGACCCGGTCCGGCAGGCCCAGGCTGGCGGTGATCGAGGCCGCCTGGGACTCGGCGGCGTAGCCGCCCAGCACGGCGAGCCTTTCCTCCAGCCTGCTGTACCTGCGGATGGCGGCGGCCGCCGCCCCGGCGTCGGGGTCGGCCATCTGGGCCTCGGCCGCGCGCAGGTCGGCCCGGATCTGGTCGAGCCCGCGGGCCGACAGCACCCGGTCGATGGCCAGCACGTCCAGGTCACCGGTCCGCGGATCCTGCGGCAGGTACCCGACGGTGCCCGACCGGCGGACCGAGCCCGCAGCCGGCTGGGCACCCGGATCCTGCCCGGCCAGCACCTTGGCCAGCGTGGTCTTGCCCGCGCCGTTGCGGCCCACCAGGCCGATCCGGTCGCCCGCGGCGACCTGGAACGACGCGCCTTCCAGCAGCAGGCGCGCGCCAGCCCGCAGTTCGATGTCGGTGGCCACGATCATGATTAAGCTGCTCCTGCGTAACGGACGGAAACGGACAGACCTCTCCCCTTGAGCGTCTCCCTAGCCCGTAGTCGGCAGCACGACGTCTAGTCTACGTGGTCGGCGGAGGCCACGCGATCGGGTTTCGGCTCGGTCAGGCGGATGCGGACGGCCAGGTAGGCGGCCGGAATTTCGCTGAGCACGGCCGGGTGCGGATCGGGGACGGTCAGGAAACGACCGGTGGCCAGGTCCAGGTACGGCGCCAGCCGCGCGTCACCGCGCAGCCCCGCCGTCGACCGCTTGTCCCCGCCGAGCACCACCGCGTCCAGGCCGCCCGGCCCGTACGGCCCGAATACCCCGGCCGCGGCGTCGGCAGCGGCCCGCAGCGCGGTCGCGGCCTGGTTCTCCCGGCGCCGCGCGAAGCGCTGCTGGGACCAGCCGCCCGCCGCGCTGCGGCCATGCACCGGCCTGCTGCCGGTCTTCGAGCTGACCAGCCGGGGCGGCGAGCCGGCGAAGACGCCGACCGCGTAGCCGCCCAGGCGCACCAGCAGGACTCCCACCACCCGGTCGGCCTGGGCGTGCGCCACGATCTGCTGAGCCGCCTGGGCCGCGCGCGGCACCTCGGCGCCGGCCGGCACGGGCGGGAAAGGCGGATAGCACTGCGCCGTGGCCCCGTCGGCGGCCGCGAAGGTCACCGCAGCGCCGTCGTCACTGTGAGTAACAGGCCCCTCGCCGCCGTGACGGCGGGTGTAGGTATCGATCCAGGTTAGCAGGCGTTCGGGCGGAACCTCCACCCAGCGGCCCCCGCCTGCGGCAGGATTCTTCACGCGGAGCCGTTCTATATCCGGGCCTGAACCTAGATAGGCCTGAACCTAGATAGGCCTGAACCTAGATGTTGAAGCCGAGGGCGCGGAGCTGCTCGCGCCCGTCCTCGGTGATGCTCTCCGGGCCCCACGGCGGCATCCACACCCAGTTGATGCGGAAGTCCGTCACTATCCCTTCCAGCGCATCGCGGGCCTGGTCCTCGATCACGTCGGTGAGCGGGCACGCGGCGCTGGTCAGGGTCATGTCGATGGTCGCGATCCGCTCGGCGTCGACGTCGACGCCGTAGACCAGGCCGAGATCCACCACGTTGATCCCGAGTTCCGGGTCCACCACGTCGCGCAGCGCCTCGAGCACGTCCTCCTGCTCCGGCGTCAGCTCGGTGCTGACCTCCGGCTCGGTGTCCTGTGTCGTGTTCTCCGTCATCGTTCTCCGACCTCCATGGCCTGCGCGGTCGCGTCTTTCCATGCCATCCAGCCCAGCAGCGCGCACTTGATCCTGGCCGGGTACCTGGATACCCCCGCGAACGCCGCCGCGTCCTCGAGCACGTCCTCGTCCGGCTCCTTCTCGCCACGCGACTGCATGAGCTCAAGGAACGCCTGGCTGATCCGCATCGCCTCGCTGACCGGCTTGCCGATCACCAGGTCACTCATCACCGACGCGCTGGCCTGGCTGATCGAGCAGCCGAGCGTGTCGTAGGACACGTCCGCCACGACGGGCTCGCCGCCGACGTCCTTGAGCGTGACCCGCAGGGTCACCTCATCCCCGCACACCGGGTTGACGTGATGCACCTCGGCGTCGAACGGCTCCCGCAGCCCCTTGTGATGGGAGTTGCGGTAGTGATCCAGGATGATCTCCTGGTACATCGACTCGAGCTGCATCACGTCACCTCCTAACACGTAAAGCACGTCACCTATTGCCGGGCGCCGAAGAAACGCTGGGCGTAGCGGATGCCGTCCGCCAGGGCGTCTACTTCGGCGTGGGTGTTATACACGTAGAACGTGGCCCGGGTGCTGGCCTGCACGCCCAGCGCACGGTGCAGCGGCCAGGCGCAGTGGTGGCCGGTCCGCACCGCGATGCCGAGCTCGTCGAGGACCTGGCCGACGTCGTGCGGGTGGACACCTTCGACCTCGAACGCCACCGCGCCGCCCCGGTCCTTGGTGGTGTCCGGGCCGAGGATGCGCACGCCGTTGATCTCGCGCAGCGCGTCGAGGGCGTGCGCAGTCAGGGACTCCTCGTGCGCGGCGACGTTCTCCATGCCGATCGCGGACAGGTAGTCGATCGCGGCGGCAAGACCCGCGGCCTCCGCGGCCGGCGGCACGCCCGGCTCGAACCGGGCGGGCGGCGGCCGGAACGTGGAGCCCTCCATCCGCACGACCTCGATCATGTCCCCGCCGGCCAGGAACGGCGGGAGCGCCTCGAGCCGGTCCCGCTTGCCGTACAGCACGCCGAGCCCGAGGGGGCCGAGCATCTTGTGCCCGGAAAAGGCCAGGAAGTCCACGTCCAGGGCCGTCACGTCCACCGGATGATGCGGCACCAGCTGCGCCCCGTCGGCGAGCACCGGCACCCCTGCCTCGTGGGCCAGCCTGCTGATCTCGGCAACCGGGGGGATGACGCCGGTGACGTTCGACTGCCCGGTCATCGCGAGGATCTTCGTCCGCTCGGTGATCAGCGACGCGTCCAGGTCGAGCCAGCCATCGGGCAGGACCTTGAACCAGCGCAAGGTGGCGCCGGTGCGCTGGGCGAGCTGCTGCCACGGCACCAGGTTGGCGTGGTGCTCCATCTCGGTGATGAGGATCTCGTCGCCGGGCCCGATCGATGACGTGAGCGCGTAGGCCACCAGGTTGATCGCCTCGGTCGCGTTCTTGGTGAACACGATCTCGCCCGGGTCCGCGCCGAGGAACGCGGCGACCTTCGCCCGCGCGCCCTCGTAGATCTCGGTGCCCTCCTCGCTGAGCAGATGCGCGCCCCGGTGGGCGGCGCCGTTGTGCAGCTCGTAGAACGTGCGCTCGGCGTCCAGGACCTGGGCCGGCTTCTGCGAGGTGGCGCCGGAGTCCAGGTAGACCAGCGGGTTGCCGTTGCGGACCGTCCGGGCCAGGGCCGGGAAGTCGGCCCGGATCGCCTCGATGTCGAGGTGAGCGGGGAACTCGCTCACGCCGGTACCCCGAGGAACTTCTCGTAGCCCTCGTTCTCCAGCGTCTCGGCCAGCTCCGGTCCGCCTTCCTCGACGATCCGCCCGGCCACGAACACGTGCACGTAGTCCGGCTTCACGTAGCGCAGGATCCGGGTGTAGTGCGTGATCAGCAGCACCCCGTGGCCGGGCTGGCCGCGGAATCTGTTGACGCCCTCGGACACGACCTTGAGTGCGTCGATGTCCAGGCCCGAGTCGGTCTCGTCCAGGACGGCGATCTTCGGGTTGAGCAGCTCGAGCTGGAGGATCTCGTGCCGCTTCTTCTCCCCGCCGGAGAAGCCCTCGTTGAGGTTGCGCTCGGCGAAGGCCGGGTCGATGGCCAGCGCGGACATGGCACCGCGCAGTTCCTTGACGAAGTCACGCAGCTTCGGCGCCTCGCCGCGGACCGCGGTGACCGCGGTGCGCAGGAAGTTCGACACCGACACGCCGGGCACCTCGACCGGGTACTGCATGGCCAGGAACAGCCCGGCCCGGGCCCGGGAGTCCACGGTCATGGCCAGCACGTCCTCGCCGTCCAGCGTGACACTGCCCTTGGTGACCAGGTACTTGGGATGGCCGGCGATCGCGTAGGCCAGGGTGGACTTGCCGGACCCGTTCGGGCCCATGATCGCGTGCGTCTCGCCCTCGGCGACGGTCAGGTCCACGCCGCGCAGGATCTCCCGGTGCACCCCGGGGCTCTCTTCCACGCTGACGTGCAGGTCGCGGATCTCGAGCGTGGCCACTATGACTCCTTAGCTACGGCGACGTAGACGTCGTCGCCTTCGATCTTGACGGGATAGACGGGAACGGGCTCGGTGGCCGGCGGCCCGGTGGGCTGGCCGGTGCGCAGGTCGAAGCACGACCCGTGCAGCCAGCACTCCACCGTGTGGTCGTAGATCTCGCCCTCGGACAGCGGCACCTCGGCGTGCGAGCACACGTCGCGCAGCGCGAACACCTCGCCGCGGGCGCGCGCCACGGCCACGGGCTCGCCCGCCACCTCGACGCCGATCACGCCCTCCACCGGAAGCTCCGACAGAGCGCAGGCCCGCGTGTAAACGGGGGTCTCGGTCATAGCGACTTCTCCAGCTCCGCCTCCACGGCCCCGGCGACCCGCTCGCGCAGCTCCGGCACCTCGATGGTGTCGATCAGCTGGCCGAAGAACCCGCGGATGACCAGCTTGCGGGCCTCCTCGAACGGGATGCCCCTGGCCATCAGGTAGAACAGGTGGTGGTCCTCGAGCCGGCCGCTGGCGCTGGCGTGGCCGGCCCCGACGATCTCGCCGGTGAGGATCTCCAGGTTCGGCACCGAATCCACCCGCGTGCCGTCGGTCAGCACCAGGTTCCTGTTGTACTCGTAGGTGTCCGTGCCGGTGGCCTCCGGCCTGATCAGCACGTCGCCGATCCAGACCGCGTGCGCGTCGGTGCCCTGCAAGGCGCCCTTGTAGGTGACGCGGCTGCGGCAGCGAGGCACATCATGGTCGACGAACAGCCGGTGTTCCAGGTGCTGACCCGCGTCGGCGAAGTACAGCCCGGTCAGCTCGGCGTCGCCGCCGGGGCCGTCGTAGCGCACTTCGGTGCCCAGCCGGACCACCGACCCGCCCAGCGTGACCGCGGCGTGCCGCAGCCGGGCGTCGCGGCCCAGGGTGGCGTAGTGGTGCGAGGCGTGCACGGCGTCGTCGGCCCAGTCCGCCACGCTGACCACCGACAGCGAGGCGCCGTCCCCCACCACCAGCTCGACGTTGTCGGCGTAGGTGGCGCTGCCGCGGTAGTCGAGCACCACTACGGCCCGGGAGAACGGCTCGGCCTGCACCAGCAGGTGACCGTAGCCGACACCCTCCGCCGGGCCCCGGCCGGTCATGGTGACCACGGTGGGGCGGGATGCGTCGGCTTCGGCGGGCACGGTGATCACGGTGGCCTCGTCGGACCGCGCGTAGGCCTGCGCGCTCACCCGGTCGGCCGGGATGAAGGTGCGGCCGGCTTGAGCCACGGACCGTTCGGCAGAAAAGACCTTCACCTCCGCGGCCGGGTCCACCTCCACTTCCACGGCGGCCGGAACGGACGGAGCCGGACCGGGCTCGGCGTGCAGGCCGCGGAGGCGGCGCAGCGGGGTGAACCGCCATTCCTCCTCCCGGCCGGTGGGCACGCCGAAGTCCGCCGGGTCGTAGGACCTGCGCTCGTGCAGCCTGGTGACGGGGGCCGATTCGATCGCCCCCTGCAGTCCAGCCGACATCAGCCGACCGCCCCCTCCATCTGCAGCTCGATCAGCCGGTTCAGTTCGAGCGCGTACTCCATCGGCAGCTCGCGGGCGATCGGCTCGACGAACCCGCGGACGATGGTGGCCATAGCCTCGTCCTCGGTCATGCCCCGGCTCATCAGGTAGAACAGCTGATCTTCGGAGATCTTGGAGACGGTGGCCTCGTGGGCCATCTCCACGTCATCCTCGCGGACGTCCACGTACGGGTAGGTGTCGCTGCGGCTTACCGTGTCCACCAGCAGCGCGTCGCACCTGACGTTGGACCTGGAGTGCTCGGCGCCCTCCTGCACGTTGACCAGGCCGCGGTAGGAGGTCCGGCCGCCGGCCCGGGCTACCGACTTGGACACGATGGTCGAGGAGGTGTGCGGCGCGCAGTGCACCATCTTGGCCCCGGCGTCCTGGTGCTGGCCGGCGCCCGCGAACGCGACCGAGAGCGTCTCGCCCCTGGCGTGCTCGCCCATCAGGTAGACCGCCGGGTACTTCATCGTCACCTTGGAGCCGATGTTGCCGTCGACCCACTCCATGGTCGCGCCCTGCTCGGCCACGGCCCGCTTGGTGACCAGGTTGTAGACGTTGTTCGACCAGTTCTGGATCGTGGTGTACCGGCAGCGCGCGTCCTTCTTCACGATGATCTCGACCACCGCGGAATGCAGCGAGTCGGACTTGTAAATGGGCGCGGTGCAGCCCTCCACGTAATGGACGTAGGCACCTTCGTCGACGATGATCAGGGTCCGCTCGAACTGGCCCATGTTCTCGGTGTTGATACGGAAATAGGCCTGCAGCGGGATTTCCACCTTTACGTTCTTAGGCACGTAGATGAACGAGCCGCCGGACCACACCGCCGTGTTCAGCGCGGCGAACTTGTTGTCGCCCGGCGGGATTACCGTGCCGAAGTATTCCCGGAACAGATCCGGGTGCTCCTTGAGCGCCGTGTCGGTGTCGAGGAAAATGACGCCCTTTTCCTCCAGGTCTTCCCGGATCTTGTGATAGACGACCTCGGACTCGTACTGCGCGGCGACGCCCGCGATAAGCCGCTGCTTTTCCGCCTCGGGGATGCCGAGCCGGTCGTAGGTGTTCTTGATGTCGGCGGGCAGCTCGTCCCAGCTGGCCGCCTGCTTCTCGGTGGAGCGGACGAAATACTTGATGTTGTCGAAGTCAATCTCCGACAGGTCGGCGCCCCAGGTGGGCAGCGGCTTGCGGCCGTAGTACTTCAGGCCCTTCAGCCGCAGGTCGAGCATCCACTCCGGCTCGTTCTTGCGGGCCGAGATGTCGCGGACCACCTCTTCGGACAGGCCACGGCGCGCGGACGCGCCGGCCACGTCCGAATCGGCCCAGCCGAACCTGTACGTGCCCAGCCCTTCGAGCTGTTCCTGCGTGGTGGTCGTCATATTAAGAGCCCTCCGGACTCCGTGTTTCATGTCGCTGGGTGATTTTGATAGCTACCTGCTGTTCAACATCCTGCGCCGGGCCAGCCTTCCCGGCACCGGTGACGCTTGCGACGCTAGTGACGTGCGTGGTGCAGATCCCGTCGCCGTGCGCGATCGTAGCGAGGCGCTGCACCGGGGTGCCGAGCAGCCTGCCGAACGCCTCGGTCTCCGCCTCGCACAGCTGCGGGAACTCGGCCGCCACGTGCGCGACCGGGCAGTGATGCTGGCAGAGCTGCTCGCCGGACGGGCCTGCCGCCCCGATGGTGGGCCCCGGGCCCGCGGAGGCGGCGTAGCCGTCGGCGGACAGCGCCTCGGCCAGGGCCTGGACCCGGGTGGCCAGCTCGCCCCGGGCCACCACCGGCGCGTACCGCCGCTCCAGGTCGGAGACCTGGCTGCGGGCGAACTCGGCGATGGCGTCGGGACCGGCTCGTTCGGCCAGGAACCGCAGCGCTCCGGTGGCCAGGTCGTCGTAGGCGTGCTCGAACGCGCTGCGCCCGGCGTCGGTGATCACGAAGACCTTGGCCGGTCGGCCCCGTCCCCGGTTGCCGTACGTCCGGGCCATCCTGGTCTCGATGAGGCCCTCGGCGAGAAGGTTGTCCAGATGACGCCGGATGGCCGCAGGAGTGAGCCCGAGCCGTCCGCCCAGCGTGGCGGCGGTCGACGGCCCGAGCTCCAGGATCAGCCGCGCGACCTGGCCCCGGGTGGGACCCTCGAGCGGCCGGACGTTTTTCACAACATCATTGTGCCGTAAATAGGCCGGCCAGTGCAAACTTTTTTGCAACGCCGACGTGACGTAAATCACGCCCGGGCGTCGCGGCGGAGGCCCAGGGCGCCCACGAAGCCGAGTTCGGCGGTGGCCCGCTCGAGCTCGTCGGCCGCGGCCTGCGGGTCGGCGGTGGGCAACGTGGCGAAGCCCGCGAACCGGTCCGGGTGCGCGCGGACCGCGGCGGCCAGCTCGCCGTTGGCCTCGCGGGCGCGGGCCAGACCCTCGGCGCCGGCCAGCCCCTGCGCGGCCGGCGCCACATGCGAGATGACCTGCAGGTCGATCCCGGCGGCGTCCATCCCGGCCAGCCGCCCGGAGCCGAGGTCGCGCAGCCGGCCGGCGACCTCCGGGCCCCAGGCGGCCAGCGGGCCGGTGCCCGGCGGCGCGGCGAGCGCGGCGGTCCAGAAGTGCTCTTCGAGCGCAATCGTTCGCACACCGGATATTGTCGCGCAGCGTCCGGCCGGCCGGCCGCGGGCCCGCCTGGCCGCCGCTGTCCGGGCCGCCGCGGGCCGGCGTTACGCGACGCGCCCGGTCAGGCCGTCCGGTTACGGATTGATGCCGACCGTGATCCCGTCCACCCCGCTGGGATGCGCGGCCGGGCCGCGGACCAGGGCCTCGGCCCGGGCCGCCACCCGGAGCGGTTCGGCGATCTGGTCGAGCAGCGCCTCGGCCGCCTGGTCGTGCGCCTGCACGGTCAGCATGCTCAGCCGGGCCGAGTTGCCCAGATGCAGCCCGCTGCGCAGCACCCGGGTCGCGTCCAGGATCACCGCCAGCTGGTCAACCGCGCTCCGGTCGCCGGCCCAGCGCGGGTCGGCCCAGCGCGGGTCGGCGGCCGGCCAGGGGGTCAGGTGCAGCGAGACCGCGTCCTCGCGGTCACGGTAGAACCGCTGGTACATGTGCTCGGTCAGGAACGGCGCGAACGGGGCGAACAGCCCGAGCAGCACCCGGTAGGACTCCCACAGCGTCCACCGCGCGCTGGCCTCCTGCGTCCGGTCCTTGATCATCTCGATATACCGGTCGCAGTAGATCGACCAGAACATCCGGGACGCCGCCTGGTGGGCCTGCATGTAGTCGTGAGCCTCGAACGCCGCCGCGGTCTGTTCGACCGCGTTGGCCAGGTGCGAGAGCAGCCAGCGGTCCACGATGTTCCGCTCCCCCGGCGCCGGGCCGGGCGCGGCCGGGTCGAAGCCGGCCAGGTTCATGGTCAGGAACCGGCCCACGTTCCACAGCTTGACCGTGAACTTCCGGCCGGTCCGCACGTCCTTCTCGTTGTACCGCAGATCAGTGCCGATGCGGCCCTTGGCGGCCCACACCCGCAGCGCGTCCGCGCCGTACTTGGCCATCACGTCGTCGGGCACGTAGCGGTTGTAGCCGCCCGGCGCGGTCGACCGGTCCAGGTCCCGCTTGGACAGCTTCTTGCCCTGCTCGTTCAGGCCCCAGCCGGAGATCAGCGCGGTGCGCCACGGCAGCCGGCCGAACAGCAGCTCGGACTGCACCACCGAGTAGAACAGCCAGGTCCTGATGATCTCGAACGCCTGCACCCGCATGGACATCGGCGCCAGCGCCGGATCGGTACCCCCTAGCGCCCACCCGTCGTTGATCTGCGGCGTCAGCGACGAGGTCATCCAGGTGTCCATCACGTCCTGGTCGGGGACCAGCTCGGCGGAGCCGCACCACGGGCAGGCCGTCACCGGCGGCTTGTCGGTCAGCGGGTCAACCGGCAGGTCGCCGAGCAGGGCCAGCACCGGGGCCGAGCAGGCGGCGCAGAACCACACCGGGAACGGCACCCCGTAGCGGCGCTGCCTGCTGATGTTCCAGTCCCACCTGAGCCCGTCAATCCAGTCCTCCAGGCGCCGCCGCATGAACGCGGGGATCCACTCCAGCTCCGCCGCCCGGGCCCGGAACCGGTCGGCGTGCTCCCGCACCGCGACGAACCACTGCGGCCTGATCTGGAACTCGACCGGAGTCTGGCACCGCTCGTGCACCCCCACCACCTGCCGCACCGGCACGCTGGAGACCAGCAACCCCAATTCGTCCAGCGCCTTCACCACGGCCGAACGCGCCTGGGTCACATACAGCCCGGCGAACCGGCCCGCCAGCGGGCCCAGCCGCCCGTCCGGCTCCACCGCCAGGCGCAGCGGCAGGTGGTCGCGCCGCCAGCGCAGCACGTCCTCGTTGTCACCGAACGTGCACACCATCATCAGCCCGGTCCCGTACTCCGGGTCCACGTCCTGGTCGGCCAGCACCGGCACCTCGTAGCCGAACAGCGGCACCACGGCCCGCCCCAGCCCGGCGTAGCGCGGGTCGTCCGGATGGTGGTACAGCGCCACGCAGGCCGGGAGCAGCTCGGGCCGGGTGGTGGCGATCAGCGCCCCCTCGCCGAACCTGATCGTGTGCAGCCTGCTGGTCCGCTCCAGGTCTTCCACGTCGGCCTGAGCCAGCGAGGTCTGGTCTTCCGCGCACCACAGGATCGGGTCCTGGGCCCGCCGCAGGTGGCCCGCCTGGTAGAGCGCGACGAAGGCGGCCTGGGCGGTGCGCTGGCAGCGGGCGTCGATGGTGGAGTAGCGCAGCGACCAGTCCACCGACAGTCCCAGGCGGCGCCACAGGTCCTCGTACCGTTCGGCCGTGCGCTGGGTCTCGGCCAGGCACAGCGCCACGAAGTCGGCTCTGGGCATGTCCACCGCCCGCACGCCGTAGGCCTGCTCCACATACCGCTCGGTGGGCAGGCCGTTGTCGTCGAATCCGATCGGGTAGAACACCCGCTCGCCGCGCATCCGCCGGTAACGCACGATGAAGTCGGGCTGGGAGTAGCTCATGGCGTGGCCCACGTGCAGGTGCGCCGCCGATACGTACGGTGGCGGCGTGTCCACGCTGAATACCGGGCCGGCCTCGCCGCGGTCGTACCGGTAGACGTCGTTGGCCTCCCACAGCGCCCGGGCCGCGGCCTCCACGGCCCGGTGGTCGTACTCGCCCGATTCCATAGCTAGGGACGGTATCCGGCTGGCCGCCGCTATTGAATTCATTTTTGGCCGAACGGACCTGGTTCTCGTTTTTCCTGCCCTGGCAGCTGAACCGACTGGCCGCCGCGAGCGTCCTACCTGTGGGTGCCGTCCTGTCGGTGCCGTGAATTCTTGGTGCCGCCGCACGCCGCTCCGATGCAATGCGCGCTCCTGCGGCATCATTGCTAGGAACAAGCCTTTCGGGCGAGCCCAGGAAAGAGCAAGCACCGCCATGCCCGCGCCGCGACCTGACATCGCTGACCTGCTCGAAGTGGCCATCCCCGCCGACGGCAAGGTCATCACGGTCAGCGACCTGCACCTGCCGCCGGTCCGCACCGACGTGTCCGGGCGGTCCTGCGAGACGCTGGCCAGGCACCTGGGCGCCGAGACCGGGGCGGTGGTAGTGGTCATGGCCGGGGACGTGGTCGAGATGCTCGGCTATCCGGGGTCGACGGCCACCGACATCCTGCGCCCGCACGAGGACCTGTGCGCGGCGCTGCTCGGGGTGACCGCCCGCGGCGGGCGGGTCATCTACACGATCGGCAACCATGACAGCGACCTGGCCTGGGACGTCAAGGCCGCGGACGCGGTCCGGGAGATGACCGGAGCCACGCTGTGCCTGGCCGCGGACCTGATCCTGGCCGACGGCCGGAAGATCCGGGTGGAGCACGGCCACCAGCTTGACCCGTACAACTGCTTCTGCGACGCCCGCAACCCGCTGGACACCCCGATGGGCCATCACATCGTCAGGGAGGTCATCCCGCGGATCGAGTTCCTCGGCCGCGGCTGGGTCGACGGCGCGCACGAGATGGCGGACCCCACCGACTTCCCGTCCTTCATCGGCTCCCGGCTCGTCTACCGCAAGCTGGCCCGCCACCTGTGGTGGCTGATCGCGCTCCCGCTGGTCATCCTGATCCTGGTCCGGATCCCCGAGTTCACCTCGTTCCAGTCCCGCTACCCGGACACCGACGTCTGGGTCCACCGGGCCGAGATGCTCAGCTACGGCGCGGTGGCCGACCTGATCGTCATCGCCGCCCTGGTCGGCATCCTGGCCCGGCGGGCCTGGGTCTCGATCAGCGCGCTGGCCCTGGACAAGCGGGGCTACGGGCAGAACACGGCCGCCCGCCAGCGGGCCGCCGACCTGGTCGCCGACGGGTACCACGGCTTCGTCTCCGGCCATACGCACCATCCGGAGCTGGCCGCCACCGGGGCCGGCTTCTACGCCAACTCGGGTTCGTGCACGTCGGTGGTGGAGGGGATCGGCGGGAAGTTCGGCCTGCCCCCGGCCTACGTGCGCAACCAGCAGATCTGCTGGGTGGAGATCGGCCCGGACAAGACGGAGCTGGTCTCGGCCCGGGTCGAGCTGGACGGCGCGACCCGGATGGAGCGGTTCGTGGCCCACGGCCGCAACCCGCACTCCGACTCCCCCGTCCGCGTCGCCACCTGGCCGGCCGGCCCCGACTGGCCGCCCGCCGACAAGAAAGCCACCCGCAAGAAGGCCGCGGCAGTCGAGCCGGGCAGCCCAGTCGAGCCGGGCAGCCCAGTCGAGCCGGGCAGCCCAGCCGAGCCGGGCAGCGCAGTCGAGCCGGGCAGCCCAGTAGCGTAATGAAACCCGGGTTCAGCACACTCCCGGGACATGAAATCCCGGTTTCATTCCCCGGCCGGGCTCGTGCCGGGCCGGTGCGGCACAGCGGTTAGCTGCGTTCGGCTTCCCTGGCTTCTTCGACGGTGAGTTCCGCGGCGGGGTCGGCTTCCAGGCGCTCGTCAGGGATCGGCTGGCCGCTGCGGACGGACCGGCCGTAGCTGCCGTCATCCAGCCGGTGCAGCGCCCGCTCGATGGCCTCGAGCCGGTCGCGCAGGCTCTCGGCGATGGCATCATCCTGGCCCTCTTCCGTGAGCGCCAGCGCGGCGTCCGCGTTGTCCTCCGCTTCGCTCGCCACCTCAGCCTCGCGGTCGTCGCGGCCCGCGGACTCGGAGCCCTTGAGCAGGCTGAGCACCTCGTCGCGTTCGGCGATGAGCAACGTGCGGGCCCGGTCGGTGTCCATCCGGCCGTCCTCCTTAGTCCATGTGGTCGTGGTTGTCGGGCGCGCCGCCCATCATCCGCAGCATAGCGACCCCGCCGGTGCGGGCGAATCGCACGACCAGGGCGGCGGCGAGGACGAGGAAGATGATATTCAGCCAGGTCGTGTAGTCCCAGGACACGCCCTGGTCGGGGATCCTGGCCCGGGCCGGGTCGGGGATCAGGCCGAGGCCGCCGAAGACCAGCTCGACCAGGTAGCCGGCCGCGACCATCGTGGTGTAGAAGGTCGCCAGCAGGAACAGGGCCATCCGGGCTCCGTAGTACTTCCGGTAGATGTTCAGGATCGGGGCGATGATGAGGTCGGCGAAGATGAAGGCGATCACGCCGCCGAAGCTGATGCCGCCCTTCCACAGCACGACGGCCAGCGGGACGTTCCCGATCGAGCACACGAAGGAGATCACGGCCACGAGCGGCCCGACGAGCGGGCCCCACACTTTCGCCGCGAGCGGGTGGCCGGTGAAGAAGAAGGCCTGCCAGAAGCGGTCGGGAACCCAGGCGGCAATCGCCCCGGCCGCGATGAGGCCGATGATCAGGTCCCTGATGATGGCGGCCCATTCCATCACGAAGACGTGCGCGACGGCGGTATAGCCGTCGCTGGACAGCAGGCGGCTCGCGAACGACCCCGGCCGCTGCACGGACATGTCCATCGCGGCGTGGCCCTCCATCGAGCCTGCTATCCCCCGGTCGGCCTGGAGCCGCGCCTGCTCAACCAGCCGTTCCCGCAGCAGCAGCCGGAACAGCACGGCGAGCAGGATGATCATCACCGGTCCGCCGGTGAACTCGGCCAGGGTGAACTGCCAGCCCATGAGCAGCGCCAGGATCACCCCCAGCTCGATGACCAGGTTGGTCGAGGCGATCTCGAACGCCATCGCGGCCGTGAAGCCGGCTCCCTTCCGCAGCAGCGACCGTGCCAGGGCCACAGCGGCGTAGGAGCAGGACGACGACGCGGCCCCGAAGGCCGCCGCACGCGCCAGCGTGCGCGGCCGGTCGTCGCCGAGCAGCCGCACGATCGTGGCCTTCGGCACCAGAGCCTGGATTACCGCGGACAGCGCGAACCCGAGGATCAGCGCCCAGAGGATCGCCCAGGTCATGGAGGCGGTGATCGACAGCGCGTGCCCTACGGCGCGGATGAGGTTCATCCCCTCAAGCCTCCCAGGGCCCGTGCCCGCGATGTCACCAGGATGCCCCCGTAGACTCGCGTGCGTGAGCACCGGCACCGCCCCTGCGGACCCGGCGGCGCCTGCCGTTGAGATCGGCGGGCTGGTCAAGCGTTACGGCCAGATCGCCGCGGTCGACGGGCTATCGCTGACCGCGCCGCGCGGCGCGGTAACCGGCATCCTCGGGCCCAACGGCGCGGGCAAGACCACCACCATCGAGATCTGCGAGGGTTACCGGCGGCCCGACCAGGGCACGGTGCGCGTGCTCGGGCTCGATCCGGTCCGGGACGCCCGGGCGCTACGGCCCCGGGTGGGCGTGATGCTCCAGGCCGGCGGGATCCCGCCGTCAGTGCCCGCGGCCGATTACCTCGCGCTGCTGAGCCGGTTTCACACCAGCCCGATCGAGGTGCCCGTGCTGCTCGACCTGGTCGGCCTGACCCCGGTGGCCCGCACTCCGTACAAGCGGCTGTCCGGCGGCCAGCAGCAGCGGCTGTCCCTGGCCGCGGCCATCATCGGCCGCCCGGACCTGGTCTTCCTCGACGAGCCCACGGCCGGCATGGACCCGCAGGCCCGGCACGCCACCTGGGACCTGATCGGCCAGCTGCGCGCGGCCGGGGTGAGCGTCATCCTGACCACGCACTTCATGGAGGAGGCCGAACGGCTCTGCGACCACGTCACCATCATCGACCACGGCCGGCTCGTGGCCGCGGGCACGCCTGAGCAGCTCACCGGCACGGTCGGCCAGCTCAGGTTCCGCGCCGAGGCCGGGCTGGACCTCGACAGCCTGCTCAGGGTGCTGCCCGCGGCCAGCGCGATCAAGGAATCCCCGGCCGGCCATTACGTGATCGAGGTGCACGGCGCGGTCGACCCGCTGCTGCTGGCCGCGGTGACCGCGTGGTGCGCCGAACGGGGCGTGCTGGCTAACAGCCTGCGAATCGAGAGCCGCACGCTGGAGGACGTGTTCCTCGAGCTCACGGGAAAGGAACTGCGGGCGTGACTGTATTGCCCCGGGGGGGCGACGGTCCTCTCCCGGGGGGACCCATCCCCCCGGACCCCCCTTGGGAATCCCCCCGCGCACGGGGGGGCTACCCGCCCCCCCGTATCCCCCTGGGACCGGCCCCCGGGGCGGCACCGCTGGGCCGGATGGTCGCCGCGCAGGCCGGGCTGGAAACCAGGACCCTGCTGCGGAACGGCGAGCAGCTCCTGCTCACGCTGATCATCCCGCTGCTGCTGCTGACCGCGTTCAGCCTCGAGCCGCTGGTCAGCTTCGGGGCGGGACTGAGCCGGGTCGACTTCCTGACGCCCGGGATCATCGCCCTGGCGGTCATGTCGACCGCGTTCACCAGCCAGGCCATCGCCACCGGGTTCGAGCGGCGCTACGGCGTGCTCAAGCGCCTGGGGGCCACGCCGTTGTCCCGCGGCGGCCTGATCGCGGCCAAGACGGCCACCGTCATCGGAGTCGAGCTGCTGCAGAGCGTCCTGATCCTCGCGGTGGCCGCCGCGATCGGCTGGCGGCCTGACGCCAGCCCGGCCGCGATCGTGTCCGCCCCGCTGCTGATCCTGCTGGGCACGGCCGCCTTCAGCGGCCTGGCGCTGCTGATGGCCGGGACGCTGCGCGCCGAGGCCACGCTGGCCGCGGCCAACCTCGTCTACATCCTGCTGCTCGGCGTGGGCGGCGTGGTGTTCCCGCTGACCAAGTTCCCAGCCGGCGCACGGCCCGTCCTCGAGCTGCTTCCGACCGGCGCGCTGTCGACCGGCCTGCGCAACGTCCTGCAGCACGGGACGGCCTTCCCGGTCGGGAACACCGTCACCCTGGCGGTCTGGGCCGCGGTGGCGATCGCCTGTGCCGCGCGCATGTTCCGGTGGGAATAAGGGACATCGTCCAGAGCGATGCGGAAGCGGGGCGGGGCCGGACAGCCCGGTCCCGGCTAGCCCGGTCCCAGGTGGCGCTGCCGGCCGCGATGATCCTCACCGGGATCGTTTCCGTGCAGTTCGGGGCGGGCCTGGCGGACAAGCTGTTCGGCCAGATACCGCCCGCGGCGGTGACCGGGCTGCGGCTGTGGACCTCGGCACTGGCCATGGTCCTGCTGTCCGGCCGCGGCTGCATCCGGTCGGTGCGCGATCTGATGGAACGGCGGGCGGTCTCCGATGCCGTCATCGCCGGGTCGTTCGGCGTCACGCTCGGGGTGATGAACTTCTCCATCTACCAGGCCTTCGCCCGTATCCCCCTGGGCGTCGCGGTCACCATCGAGTTCCTCGGCCCGCTGGCCGTGGCGGTGGCCGGATCACGGCACCTGCGGGACATCGGCTGGGTCGTGCTGGCGGCCACCGGGGTGGCGCTGCTGACCCAGGGCGGCCACGGCCACCTCGACGTGACCGGGGTGATCTTCGCCGCGGTGGCCGCCGCCTGCTGGGCGGCCTACATCCTGCTCAGCTCGGCCACCGGGCGGCGTTTCCCCGGCTCGGCAGGCCTGACCATCGCCATGGTGGTCGCGGCGGTCCTGGTCACGCCGCCCGCGGTCCTGGCCGGGGGCAGCGCGATGTTCCGGCCCGCCGTGGCGGCCACCGGGGCCGCGATCGGCCTGCTCTCCTCGGTCATCCCCTACCGGCTGGAACTCGAGGCGCTCCGGCGGATGCCGACGCGGCTGTTCGGCGTGTGGATGAGCCTGGAGCCGGCGGTGGCGGCCCTGATCGGGCTGCTGCTGCTCGGCCAGCAGCTGAGCGTGGTGGAATGGCTCGCGATCGGCTGCGTGATGGCCGCCTGCGCGGGAGCCGCACAGCACTAGGCGCCGGGGGGGACACCGCTGCACCCCACGGGGCTCTACCATAAGGGCGTGCCCGCCGACCTCCGCGCCTGGATCGCCCGCCTCGGGACGGCACGGTTCGTCAGTCCCGTGCTGTCGCCCACGCCGGCTTCGATGCGGCGGATCGCGCTGGCCGGCGTCATCGCCGATACCGTGATCATGTCCACGGGGGCGGCGGTCCGGCTCAGCTCCTCCGGCCTCGGCTGCCCCGACTGGCCCAGGTGCAGCGCGGCCGACGTCGTGGCCAGCAGGAATGCCGGGCAGACGCTGTTCAACACCTGGATCGAGTTCGGCAACAGGCTGCTCAACTTCCCCTTGGTCGTCATCGCCGCCCTGGTCTTCATCGCGGCCTGGCGTTTCCGGCCGGACGGGCAGAGGCGGCGCGACCTGGTGCGGCTGGCGGCGATCCAGCCGGCCGGGGTGATCGCCCAGGCGGTGATCGGCGGGATCGTCGTGCTGACCAAGCTCAACCCGGCAGCGGTCTCCATCCACTTCCTGGTGTCCGCGTCGATCGTGGCCGCGGCCGTCGTGCTGCAGGTCAGGTGTACCGAGGGCATCGATCCGCCGACGGCGGTCGTCCGCCGCGACCTGCGGCTGCTGTCCGCTGCCCTGGTGGCGGTGACCGGCGTGATGCTCGCGGCGGGCACCGTGGTGACCGGTACCGGCCCGCTGGCCGGGCACGCGGACACGCCCAGGTACTCACTTCCCCTGGAAGGGGTCACCCAGCTGCACGCCGATATCGGCTGGCTGATGGCCGGCCTGGCCGTCGCGCTGGTGATCGGGCTGCGGATGTCCGGCGCGCCGCCCCGGGTGGTACGGGCCAGCTGGGTCATGATCGCGTCGCTGGGCGCGCAGGGCGTGATCGGCTACATCCAGTACTTCACCCACCTGCCCGCCGGGCTGGTCTGGGTCCATGTCACCGGCTCGGTCCTGGTCTGGATCGCGGTGCTGCGGCTGTTCTTGTTCATGAGCGATCGCGGCCCGCTGACCCGGTCGTCACCCGAGCCAGTGCAGGCCGCACCCTATCGACAGCCGGAGCCGCTGGACCGATAGGCTCCTACCGTGAGCACTCAGTCCGATCTTGACTGGACGGCGACCGACGAGCGCGCCGTCGATCTCATCCGGGTTCTCGCGATGGATTCCGTCCAGAAAGCGGGTTCAGGCCACCCCGGCACAGCGATGAGCCTGGCCCCGGCGGCCTATCTGCTCTTCCAGCGCCTGCTCAGGCACGACCCCGCCGATCCCAAGTGGCCCGGCCGCGATCGCTTCGTGCTGTCCTGCGGGCATTCCAGCCTCACCCTGTACATCCAGCTGTACCTCTCCGGCTACGGGATCACCCTGGATGACCTGAAGGCCTACCGGACCTGGGGCAGCATCACGCCCGGGCACCCCGAGCACGGCCTCACCCCCGGCGTGGAGACCACTACGGGCCCGCTGGGCCAGGGCCTCGGCAACGCGGTCGGCATGGCGATGGCCGCGCGGCGCGAACGCGGCCTGTTCGACCCCGAGGCCGAGCCGGGTCGCAGCCCGTTCGACCACTACGTCTACGCCTTCGCCTCCGACGGCGACATCGAGGAGGGCATCAGCCACGAGGTGTCCGCACTGGCCGGGCACCACCGGCTCGGCAACCTCATCGTGGTCTACGACGACAACTACATCTCCATCGAAGACGACACGCAGATCGCCAAGTCCGAGGACGTAGCCGCCCGGTACGAGGCCTACGGCTGGCATGTGCAGCGCCTGAGCTGGCGCACCCCGAACGGGTACCATGAGGACGTTCAGGCGCTCTACCAGGCGCTGCTGACGGCCAGGGAGCACACCGAGGCGCCGTCCTTGATCGCGCTCAGCACGATCATCGGCTGGCCAGCCCCGCACAAGCAGAACACCGGCGCCGCCCACGGCTCGGCGCTCGGCGCCAACGAAGTGGCGGCGACCAAGGAGGTGCTCGGCTTCGATCCTGGGGTCGACTTCCCGGTCGAGGACGAGGCGCTCTCCCACGCCCGGCAGGTCGCGGAGCGCGGCAAGAGCCTGCACGCCGAGTGGGAGCAGTCGTTCGCCGCGTGGAGCGCCGCCAACGCCGGCCGGCGGGCGCTGTTCGACCGGCTGGCCGTCCGCCGACTGCCTGACGGATGGGCCCAGGCGCTCCCCTGTTTCCCGGCCGACCCCAAGGGCATGGCCACCCGCAAGGCCTCCGGCACCATCCTCACCGCCCTGGCCCCGGTGCTGCCCGAGCTGTGGGGCGGATCCGCGGACCTGGCCGAGAGCAACCTCACCACGATGGAGGGCGAGCCGTCCTTCATTCCGGTCGACCACCAGACCGAGATGTGGCGCGGCAACCCGTACGGGCGCACGATGCACTTCGGCATCCGCGAGCACGGCATGGGCGCCATCCTGAACGGCATCGCGCTACACGGCGGGACCCGCCCCTACGGCGGGACGTTCCTGGTGTTCAGCGACTACATGCGGGGCTCGGTCCGGCTCACGGCGCTGATGGAGCTGCCGGTCACCTACGTGTGGACGCACGATTCCATCGGCCTGGGCGAGGACGGGCCCACCCATCAGCCGATCGAGCACCTGTGGGCGCTGCGCGCCATCCCGCACCTTGAGGTGATCAGGCCGGGAGACGCGAACGAGACCGCCGTCGCCTGGCGGACCGTCCTGGAGCGGGCCCGGCCTGCCGCGCTGTGCCTCACCCGGCAGGCCCTGCCGGTGTTCGACCGGTCGCCCGCAGGGCTGGCCAGCGCTGAGGGCGTCGCGCGCGGCGGCTACCTGCTGGCCGACGGGACCGACGCCGTCCTGATCGGCACCGGCAGCGAGGTCGCGATCGCGCTGGACGCCCGCGACCAGCTGGCCGCCGAGGGCATCTCGGCCCGGGTGGTGTCCATGCCCTGCGTGGAATGGTTCAACGACCAGGACGAGTCCTACCGGCGCGAGGTGCTCCCGCCGACCATCCGGGCCCGGGTTTCGGTGGAGGCGGGCATTACCCCGCCCTGGCGCTTGTTCGTCGGAGACGCGGGCGCTTCAATCGGAGTAGACCACTTCGGCGCTTCGGCCGCCTACCAGAAGATCTACCAGGAGTTTGGCATCACCGCGGAGCGGGTAGCCGCTGCCGCACGCGACAGTCTGGCCCGGGTCAGGGCTTAACCGAGCACAGGGTCCGGCCCGCAGTACGGAGGAAGGGAAAGCAACGGTGTCAGTTGACGTTCTCGGGCAGCTATCCGAGGCCGGCGTGTCGGTGTGGCTGGATGACATCAGCCGCGACCGGCTGCGTACCGGCAACCTGCAGGCGCTGATCGACGACATGCACGTGGTCGGCGTGACCTCCAACCCCACGATCTTCGCCAAGTCGCTGTCCTCCGGCACCGCCTACGACGATCAGATCGCCGACCTGAAGATCCGCGGCGTGAGCGTCGGTGAAGCCTCCCGGATGATCACCACCTACGACATCCGCTGGGCCTGCGACGTGTTCCGCCCCGTGTACTCCTCGACCGGCGGCCTCGACGGCCGGGTGTCGCTCGAGGTGGATCCCCGGCTGGCCAGGGAAACCGAAAAGACCATCGCCGAAGCCCGGGCGCTGTGGTGGATGGTGGACCGGCCGAACCTGCTCATCAAGATTCCCGCGACCCTCGAGGGGCTGCCCGCGATCACGCAGGCCACCTCCGAGGGGATCAGCGTCAACGTCACGCTGATCTTCGGGCTGGAGCGGTACGGCCAGGTCATCGACGCCTACATGGAAGGCCTGGAGAAGGCCGCGGCGGCCGGGCATGACCTGTCCGGGATCCGCTCGGTGGCATCGTTCTTCGTCAGCCGGGTGGACACCGAGGTCGACCAGAGGCTCGACAAGCTGGGCACCCCGGAAGCGGCCGCGCTGCGCGGCAAGGCGGCCGTAGCGAACGCGCGGCTGGCCTACGAGCTGTTCGAGCAGCGGGTGGCCACGGAGCGCTGGCAGGCCCTGGCCTCGAAGGGCGCCAACCTCCAGCGGCCGCTGTGGGCCTCCACCTCGGTCAAGGACCCCGCCTTCGGCGACACCATGTACGTCGTCGACCTGGTCGCGGCGGATACGGTCAACACCATGCCCGAGGGCACGATCAAGGCCACGGCCGATCACGGGAAGCTGATCGGCGACACCATCCACGGCACCTACGACGCATCCCGGCAGGTCTTCGCCGACCTGGAGAAGCTCGGCATCGGGTACGACGACGTGGTCGGCGTGCTGGAGACCGAGGGCGTGCAGAAGTTCGAGGCATCGTGGAACGAACTGCTCGACACGATCAGAACGAAGATGGGACTCTGAACTCAGATGACCACAGGGGTTGGCGGTGGTTCTAGCATGACCGGAGGTCTCGCATGACGGCCGAGCCGGGAAGCCCGGCGGGCCTGGCCCCCGCCAACCCCGCCGTCATCGGGGGGTTGGATGAGGTGTCCGGGCCGGTCAACCCGCTGCGCGATCCGCGGGACCGGCGCATCCCTCGGGTGGCCGGGCCGTGCGTACTCGTCATGTTCGGCGTCACCGGGGACCTGGCCCGCAAGAAGCTGATGCCGGCCATCTACGACCTGGCCAACCGCGGCCTGCTGCCGCCGGGCTTCTCGTTCGTGGGCTTCGCCCGCCGGGACTGGGAGGACGAGGATTTCGCCCAGCTCACCTACCAGGCGGTGAAGGAGTACGCCCGGACGCCGTTCCGCGACGCGGTGTGGGAGCAGCTCAGCGAGGGCGTCAAGTTCGTGTCCGGGTCGTTCAGCGACGACGCGGCGTTCGACGAGCTGGCCGACTGCGTGCACAAGCTGGACGCCGAGCGGGGCACCGGCGGGAATTACGCGTTCTACCTGTCGGTCCCGCCAAGCCAGTTCCCCACCGTGGTCCGGCAGCTCAAGCGCAGCGGCCTTTCCGACTCCGGCGGCCACGGCTGGCGCCGCGTGGTGATCGAGAAGCCGTTCGGCCACGACCTGGCCAGCGCGCGCGAGCTCAACGCCATCCTGGACGAGGTCTTCCCGCCGTACGCGGTGTTCCGCATCGACCACTATCTCGGCAAGGAGACGGTGCAGAACATCCTGGCGCTGCGGTTCGCCAACGAGATGTACGAGCCGATCTGGAACCGCGGCTACGTGGACCACGTGCAGATCACGATGGCCGAGGACATCGGGATCGGCGGCCGGGCCGGCTACTACGACGGCATCGGGGCCGCCCGTGACGTGATCCAGAACCACCTGCTGCAGCTCCTGGCGCTGATGGCGATGGAGGAGCCGGTGGCCTTCGACGCCGACTCGCTGCGGATGGAGAAGGAGAAGATCCTGTCCGCGGTGCGGTTGCCCGCGGACCTGGCCACCGGCACCGCGCGCGGGCAGTACGCGGCAGGCTGGCAGGGCGGGCGCCAGGTCCGTGGCTTCCTGGAGGAAGAGGGCATCCCGGCCGACTCCCGCACCGAGACCTACGCCGCGCTGCGGCTGGGTGTCGACACCAGGCGCTGGGCGGGCGTGCCGTTCTACCTGCGGGCAGGCAAGCGCCTGCCGCGCCGGATGACGGAAATCGCGCTGATCTTCCAGCGTGCGCCGCACCTGCCGTTCTCCGCCACCGACACCGAGGAGCTCGGCCAGAACGCGCTGGTGATCAGGATCCAGCCGGATGAGGGCATCACGGTCAGGTTCGGCTCGAAGGTTCCCGGCACCGCGATGGAGGTCCGGGACGTGAACATGGACTTCGCCTACGGCGAGTCCTTCACCGAATCGAGCCCCGAGGCCTACGAGCGGCTGCTGCTCGACGTGCTCATCGGCGATCCGCCCCTGTTCCCCCGCCAGCAGGAGGTTGAGCTCGGCTGGCGGATCCTGGACCCGGTGGAAGATTTCTGGGCTTCCTTCACCAAGCCGGACCAGTATCCGGCCGGTTCCGAGGGCCCGGCGTCAGCGGAAGCGATGATGGCACGGGACGGGCGCGCATGGCGGCGCTTGTAGGGCTAAGAGGGCAAAGAGGGCCGCGATGACCATCGACCTGACCGACACCACCACCGGCGCCATCCACGACGCGCTGACCCAGGCCCGCCGCCGGATGGGCGGCCCGGCCTCCGGCATGGTGCTGACGCTGATCATCGTCACCGACGAGGCAGCGCAGTACGACGCCGTCCGGGCGGCCAACCAGGCGGGCCGCGAGCACCCGAGCCGGGTGCTGGCCGTCATCACCCGCAGGCCCAAGAACGAATCCCGGCTGGACGCCGAGATCCGGGTGGGCGAGAACGGCCCGGGCGAGACGATCCTGCTGCGCATGTACGGCCCGCTGGGCCAGCACGCCGACTCCGTGGTGGCGCCGCTGCTCGCGCCGGACGTCCCCGTGGTGACCTGGTGGCCGGACGACGCGCCGCCCTCCCCGCACGGCGACCCGCTCGGCACCGTGGCGCAGCGCCGGGTGACGGACGCGGCGGCCAGCGACGCTCCGCTGGAGACACTGCTGACCCTGGCCAAGGCCTACCAGCCCGGCGACACCGACCTGAGCTGGACCCGGTCGACACCCTGGCGGTCCCTGCTGGCCGCCACCCTGGACCAGCCCTATCCCGAGCTGCTCAGCGGAGAGGTGCTGGCCGAGCCGGACAACCCGACCGCGGACCTGATCGCGGCCTGGCTGGCGCTGCGGCTGCACATCGAGGTCCGGCGCGGCGAGTCCGGCGGCCCGGGCATCACCGAGGTCAGCTTCGAGACCCCGGACGGGAAGGTCGCGATCTCCCGGCCCGATGGCCGGACCGCCACCCTGTCCTGGCCCGGCCGGCCGGAACGCCGGGTTGCGCTGCACCGCCGGGACACCGCCGAGCTGATCGCCGAGGAGCTGCGCAGGCTCGAGCCCGACGAGCTCTATGCCGAGACCCTCAGGACGCTGGCCGGGAGGCACTGACCGGTGAGCGAGCCGTTGGCGAGCGGGGAAGCACAATGAGCGTGCCCGAGGTTATCGTGCACCGCGACGCGCAGCTGCTGGCCAAGGCCGTGGCCGCGCGCCTGGTCACCAGGCTGGTCGACTCCGTGGCCGCCCGCGGCACCGCCTCGGTCGTGCTGACCGGCGGCGGCATCGGCACCGCGGTGCTGGCCGAGCTGGCCGCCGCGCCGGCGCGGGATGCCATCGACTGGCGCCGCCTGGACATCTGGTGGGGCGACGAGCGGTTCGTGCCCTTCGGCGACCCGGAGCGGAACGAGACCGGTGCGCGCTCGGCCCTCCTCGGTCATGTCGACGTCGACCCGGCCCGGGTGCACCCCATGCCGGGATCTGACGGGCCGGACGGCGACGACCCGGAGGCGGCGGCCGCCCGGTACGCGTCATGGCTGGAGGCCGCGACCAGGCCAGAAGATCACGGCCCGGTACCGTCCTTCGACGTGCTGATGCTCGGCATCGGCCCCGAGGCCCACGTGGCCTCGCTGTTTCCCGGCATGCCGGCGCTGTACGACGAACGGCCGGTCGTCGCGGTCAGGGGCTCGCCCAAGCCGCCGCCGATCCGGCTGTCGCTCACCCTGCCGTCCATCCAGGCGGCGCGGGAGGTCTGGATCCTCGCGTCGGGAGCCGAGAAGGCCAACGCCATCGCGATGGCCCTGTCGGATGCCGGGCCGGTTCAGGTTCCCGCCGCGGGCGCGCGGGGCAGGCAGCGGACCCTATTCCTGATCGACAGCGCCGCCGCGGCTGAGGTGCCGCCGCAGATCGGCCGCCAGGGCGCCCACTGACTTGTCTCCCGGGCCGCGGGCGAAGGCCAGCCCCGCAGCCAGGCCGGCCACGGGCACCGCGGCGAGCAGGTAGCGGTAGCTGAACCCGACGGTCATCGGGGGCAGCACGATCAGCAGCACTCCGACCAGCCAGGGCAGCAGGGCGATGCCACCCCACCGGCGCCAGCTGGCCAGCACGCCCGCGGCGCCGATCAGCACGATGATGCCCAGCATCGTCCCGCGCAGGTAGATGACCTTCTGGTAGATCTGAAGCAGCCGGGCCCACGGCTGGACAGCCTGGGTGAACCCGAGCCCCTCGAGCCCCTGGCCGCCGGCGAAGTCCCTTTCCGCGCTCTGCATGATGCGGGCCTGGTTGTCTTTCGTCAGGCAGCTCCCGGTGCACGACTGTGACGCGCCAGGCAGCCGGGCCGGGGTGGCGTACCAGGGGACATTGGCGTTCATGACCGCGCCGGAGACGAACGAGAAATTCGGGCCGTTCCCGTAGTAATCCTGCGGATCGGGCTGCCGGAACCAGGCGAAGGTGTGCAGGATGTCGTCGGCCACCGCACTCGCGTAGGCCACCGGCTGGGCTTCGATGGCTTGTTCGGCGAAGGCCCGCATATCGTGGTTGATCGCGGGCGTGAAGCGCTTCGAGGTATCCGAGCCGAGCTTCGCGTACACCGGCGTCGGGGTGTTCTGATAGGGCGGCAGCTCGTAGTCGGCCCAGATGTACTGGTCGGCGACCGGGCGGTACTCCGGCTTGGTGGAGTCGCACAGGAACTCCAGGCTGGCGGCCAGTTTCATGTTCGAGCACTCAGCGAACGTGCTGACCCGGCTGTACAGGAGCGTGCCGTTCGACTCGCTCAGCGCGTACTTGCTGTAGGAGCTGTGGAACCAGATCATGTACCCGGCGATGGGCACGATGCCCGCCACCGCCAGCACCGCCAGCCGGCGCCAGCCGACCCGCCGGACCAGCATGGCCACGAAGACCACGGCGAGCAGCGGCTCGCCCACGGACCGTACCAGGGTGGCGTAGCCGATGAGCAGCCCGGTGACCACCATGACCAGGACCGACGGCCGGTCGCTCCAGCACAGCATGACCACGGCGAGGGTCACCAGGAACAGGAACAGGGTGTCGGCGGCGACCGTGTGCTCCAGGTGCAGTTCGTAGGAGTCGAACAGCACCGGCAGGGCGGGCAGCGAGGCACCCCACCAGGGCAGCCCGCGATGGCGCAGCAGCGCGTAGATCGCGATGGCGACGCCGAGTCCCATCGCGGCTTGCAGCAGCGAGATCGCGTAATCGCTGTGCAGCGGGAGCAGCAGATTGAGAAGGAACGGGTACCCGTTCGGCCGGACCTCGTCCGGGACATGGGTCACCGCGTCGTAGAGGTAGTTATAGGAGTCGCTGAACCAGAACACGGGCGGGTAACCGAGCATGACCACGATGCGCACCACGAGCCCGGCGAGCATCACGAGGCTGAACTGCCAGTGCGCCCGCACCGGCTGGATGAGCCGCGCCAGCAACCCAGGCTGTTCCCTCGCCGGCTGCTGACCGGGAACGACCCGTTCGCTGCCGGTGGTCGCGTTGGTCACGACCGCCTCCCGACTCCTAGCGCCCGCCGGAAATCCTCCGGCCCCTTCGCTGACCCCGCAGGCCCCGGGTAAACAGCACGCCTACGGCCTTCTTCGCGCCGGCTGCCCCATAGTAGCCGTCAGCTCGCACCCAACTGAGGGTGAACGCGCAATGACATGCGACGGCGAGGCGGCCGCGACTGACAGCTACCAGCGTCCCCCGTAGGCCAGCCGGCAGACCAGCACGCAGATGAACACGGACGAGAGCGCGGCGGCGATATCCGGTGATCCGGCGGCAGCCGAGATCAGGATCCAGACGAACAGGACGGGAAGCAGCCGGTCGAACGGACGATCGCGCCTGCGCCTGGCCGCCAGGGTGGCCGGCGGCATCGCCTCCGGCAGCGGGTCCTGCGGCTGGCGGCTGAGGTCCGTGCCGAATAGCGGCTCGGCCGGCAGGTCGGCGGTCAGCTCCCGCAGGTCGGTCCACGTCTTCGCGGCGTAGGCGGCCGAGGTGCGGTCCTCGAACTCGTCAAGCGTCAGCCGCCCGTCCGTGAACGCGTCGCGCAGCACGTCGACCACGCTCTCCCGCTCTTGGTCAGATGCGCGGATCGGGCGGTCGGTCATCGGCAGACACCCCTAGAACCTTGTGTTCCCTCAATCTTACTTACCCAATGCAGGTCTGAACCCTTAAGACTGCCGTCGACCGAGGTTCGCCGGACCGCTGGGAGGGAAAACAGTGTGTGTCGCAACAAATCTAGGGGGGACCATGGTCACGAAAAGTGAGGCCTTTAGGGTCTCGCCCCGCACCGCATGCAGCGTTACGCTATTGGCGAATCTTTCGCTTGGTCAACCTGGGTCAGGTGTGACCTGAGAAAGGTTCAGGCGCGAGAGCCAAAATCTTTCACGCCAGCCACGCAGTTAACGCCGGGCAACTCGCCCTCCCGGCTGCCGCCGGGCACGCCGGGAGCCGGGGCGAGCCGTTCCTCATTAGGAGGGATCGAATTGAGCGTCAGCGAAGACCGCACCGTCCAGCCTGCCCCTACCACTGCTATCCCCGCCCCTGGCATCGCCGACCCTGGCCCGCTCGGGCTCGCCGCCTTTGCCCTCACCACGTTCCTGCTGTCCGCCAAGAACGCCGGGTGGATGACCCATGCCACCGGCAACGCGTGGCTCGGCTTTGCTCTCGCGTACGGCGGGTTCGCCCAGCTGTGCGCCGCCATGTGGGAGTTCCGCAAGGGGAACGTCGTCGGCGCGACCGGCTTCGGCACTTTCGGCGCCTTCTGGGTCGGCCTCGGCTTCTGGGTTCTGCTCGTCGCGAACCCGGCCGTCGCGGCCATCAAGCCTCTCACGGCGGCGGCGACGGTCGCGTCGCTCAACCACGACCTCGGCTGGATCCTGCTCGGGTTCGCCATCTTCACCCTGTACGCGACGCTCCTGATCAGTGAGACGAACCTGGCCTTGTTTATCACGTTCTTCCTCCTGTTCGTCACCCTCGTCGTCCTGTGCATCGGGAACTTCAAGGCTGGCTCAGCACTCCTTCCCACCACAACGATCAAGATCGGCGGCTACCTCGGGGTGGTCACCGCGCTCGCCGCCTGGTACACATCGGCGGCGGGCATGGCGGCCGGCATCGGCGGCAAGCTCAGGTTCCCCACGGGCCCGGCGCTGATCAAGTAATCATCCCGGTTGCGTAAGCGCCGGGGAGCGTCGCTCCCCGGCGCTTTTCGCCTGCCCGAGTGACCGCCAGGTAATGCCGGGTCGTTCCGCGGCGCTCGCTGCCTGGCCGATACCGTTAGGCCGGTGGCAACGGCGGAGGGAGGCATAGGCGAGTGCACGCCCCGGAAGGGATCGACCTGTCGGCCAAGGTCGAACACGTCAAGCGCAAGACGCGGCCGTGGAAGGCGATCATCGCCCTGGTGCTCGCGATCGCCGCCGCGGTCATCTCGCACCGGGCCAGCCGCGGCTCGGCCGCATTCCTGCACACGAGCGATCTGACCAACCAGTTCGTCACCTACGGGACCGCCGCGCTGTTCCTCGTTTTCGCGTCCACGGCGACCTACGGCCTGGCCGGGAAGTCGAGGCAGCTGCTTGAGCCGAAGGCTGGCCCGGCGCATTCCGCCATCGTCCGGTACGCGATCTTGATCGTCGGCGAGTTCACGACGCTGGTGATCACGCTCGTGCTGTTCGGCGTTCCGGTCAGCCAGCTCCTCGTCGGCGGGGCGCTCGCCACCGTCTTCGTCAGCATCGCGGCGCAGCAGGCGCTCGGCAACGTGTTCGCCGGGCTGGTGCTGGTCTTCGCCAGGCCGTTCAAGGTGGGCGACGTGATCAGGCTGCGGGCCGGCGCCCTGGGCGGCACGCTTGACGGCACCGTGACCGATATCGGGATCACTTACATGCGCTTCGACATCGGCGGCAGCGTGATGTCCATCCCGAACTCGCAGGTGCTGAACGCGGTTGTTGGCCCTATTCCCCCGAACGACACGAACGACGGCCAGGCCCCCATCCCCAGCGACAGCAAGTCGGGTACTCCGGGCGGACCCGAGCAGCCCCAGCCCAGTCCGCCGGGACCGGCCTGAGCGGCGCGGCGCCGGCATTAGCTGCGAAAACGCCAAAGGACCGGCGGCTGGTGAGCAGTTCGCTCGCCAGCGCGCCGGCCCTCTGTCACGCAAACCGGTGCGGAGGTCGCCTCTCGGCGAAAGGCACTACGCGGCTCCAGCCGGACGGTATTCCGCGAAGGCAATAGGTGCGGCCCGGGGGACACAGCCGCACCGGCCACGTGACGTCTAACGCCGCCGGCGGCGTCTATGTTCCCGCTCCGGAGGCGGACCGCCGTCGTAGGGGAACGAAGTGATGGGCTGGCTCGAGGTCACGTCCGGGTCATCGTAGTGCGCCCGGTCCCTCGGATCACCGCTCGCAGGCGGCTGCCGGTACCCGCCGGACGGGCTGGAGCCGCCGTCGTAGCCGGGCCCGCCGTATCCGCCGCTCGCATAGCCGACCCTGTTGTAACCAGCGCTGTCATAGCCGGCCCTGTCGTAACCAGCGCTGTCATAGCCGGCGCTGTCGTAACCGGCGCTGTCATAGCCGGCCCTGTCATAGCCGGCCTCACGGTAGCCAGCGTCCGCGGAACCAGCCCTGTCGTATCCCGATGCGCTGTAGCCGCCGCCGTCATAGCCGGCAGCGTCATAACCGCCGCTACTGTAGCCAACTCCGTCGTAGCCGGGACGACCGTATCCGTTGGCGCTGTTAGCGCCGCGATCGTCGTAGCCGGCCGCATCATATCCGGCGCTGCCATAACTGGCGCTGTCGTAACCAGCACTGTCATAGCCGGCGCTGTCATAACCGGCCCGGCCGTAGCCGGGTTCGTCGTAACCAGCGGCGTTGTAGCTACCGCGGTCGTATCCGGCTCTGTCGGGGACAGCCTGGTGGCCCCCGCTCCCCCGGTCGCCGGCGTAGGCATATCCCTGCTCCGGGTAGGACTCGGCGTGCCCCCGGCCCGCCTGCGCCTGCTCCTGATAGCCGTACCCGCCGTATCCCTGGTCAGAATAAGGCTGGCTCGCGTCGTCCAGCGGGCCTTGCTGGCCGTATCCGCGCTGGCCGTAACCCTGCTCGGGGCCGTGGCCCTGCCCCTGGCTCCCCGACCCGGCATATCCGTAGTCGCTGTAGCCATGCTCCGGGTACGTGCGTCCGGGCCGGCCCGGCTCAGGATACACGCGGTCAGTGTGACGCTGATCCGGATAGGACGGCCCGCCGTACCCCTGGTCGGAGTAGGAAGAGCCGGCGTAGGACGACCCGGGGTAGGACGACCCGGGGTAGGACGACCCGGGGTAGGAGGGCTCGGGGTAGGAGGGCTCGGAGTAGGACCGCTCGCCGCGATCAGGTCCGGCGTATCCCTGCTCGCCAGACCCGTACCGCTGGTAACCCTGGTCGCCCCCTGCCTGGGGCGGCTGGGACTGGGGCGGCTGAGAACCGTAGGAGTCATAGGCACCGTAGCCGTGCTCAGAGCGACCAGGTTCGGCATAGGCCCGGGTGGGATACTGCGGCGCGGTGGCGTACTCAGCATGGTCCGCGTACTGGCCCTGATCTGAGTGCCGGCCGGCCGGCGGGTACTGGCCCTGGTCCGCGTACGGGCCCTGTTCGGCGTAAGGGCCCTGGGCAGGATACGAGCCCGACGCGTACTGGCCACGCTCCGCGTACCCCTGGTCCCAGTCCCGGGCGGGGTACTGGGCCTGTTCCGGGTACTGGGCCTGTTCCGGGTACTGGGCCTGTTCCGGGTACTGGGCCTGTTCCGGGTACTGGGCCTGCTCCGGGTACTGGGCCTGCTCCGGGTACTGGGCCTGCTCCGGGTACTGGGCCTGCTCCGGGTACTGGGCCTGCTCCGGGTACTGGGCCTGCTCCGGGTACTGGGCCTGCTCCGGGTACTGGGCCTGCTCCGGGTACTGGGCCTGCTCCGGGTACTGGGCCTGCTCCGCGTACTGGGCTTGCTCCGGGTACTGCGGCTGATCGCGGTGGCTGCCCCCCGCGGGCGGCAGCGCTTTCCGTTCCGCGGTACCGAATACCATCACTCCGGCCCCATCGTCGGGCCGAAGGGCGCGGAAATCACCGGTTACCGGGCCGGTGAAATCACCGTCCCGGGTGAAATCGCGGCCGCCGCCATAAGCTGGCAGCGCCCTCAGTCGGGGATCTGTCGGGGCGCTGGGAAGCGGGCGCAGCACACCGCCGGAGCCACGCGGGTCAACCTGCAGGCCGCGCTGCAGGGCGTCGATCAGCCGGGGCAGCTCCTCCTGGGGCAGCCGGAAGGTGCCGGTGCACGTGCCGCCCTGCCAGATGCTGAAGACCGAGATCCCGGTATCGGCGTACCAGCTCAGGCGCATGCTGCGCGAGCTGCCTCGCACGTCGAAGAAGACCTCGCCGAGCCGGGGCAGGGGCGCTGCGTCCGACGCTGACATGCTGCCCATGGTGGCGTGCTCCCTTCCCTTTGTCCAGTTCGTCACGAACATTGCCAGGCAGGCTAGCCGGAGCCCGGCGGGTGGCAGGAACGAAGCCGGAAATCGGGCCGTTAATTTCGCCACCTGGCATGCGAGATGACTAATGCGATGGCATCATTATCGGCGGACATGCAGCGGCCCGCGCGACGGTTGGACAAGGACGGGTGAACCGCCGAGCTGGTGCCAGCCGTTCGGTATAGTGACCGATTGCTCACGCGATCGCCTTGCCTGCGTACGGGAACACCACGTCACGAGGACGCGTTGTATCTTGCAACGGAGGTTCCCGGACAGGACTGGTGCGCGTATGCGTGTTCGCGAGCCTGACGATCTACTGTAACGCACGATTTTATGCACTTGGTTGAGGTGATTGATCCATGTCTCAGGTACGTCGGCAGTCGGCTGTGCTTCCCCGCCCTAACTGGGGGTGGCAGGATGCTGCCGCGTGTCGTGGCGAGGACCTGTTGCTCTTCTTCGGCCCGGACGGTGAGCGCCAGCCGGAGCGGGACATCAGGGAGCGCAAGGCGAAGGAGATTTGCGCTGCTTGCCCGGTACGGCTTGACTGCCTGAACTACGCCGTGTCGCGGCCTGAGAAGTACGGCACCTGGGGCGGGCTGAACGAGGACGAGCGCTCCGCCGAGCGCCGCCGCCGCATGCGCCGCGCGAACGCCGCCTGAACCCGGACCACCCCGGCCACCCCGGATCACCGCCGGACTACGCTGAACCCGGACCACAGGGCCATCCTCAACCACTCAGGTCAGCAAGGCGAGCACGTCAGCGTCGCTGAGCTGGCCGAAGGCCTGATACCACTCCCCGACGGAGGAGAACCGGCGGGGGGTAGCCAAGATGATCACCTGGTCGGCTTCGGCGCGCATGGAAGTAGTGGCCGCAGGCGGCGCCACCGGTACCGCGAGGACTAGGTGCGCCGCCTGCCTGGCCCGTAGCGACCGCAGGGCGGCGCGGGCGGTGGCGCCGGTGGCCAGGCCGTCATCCACTACGATCACGCACCGGCCTGACACCGGCGGCAGCGGGCTGCCGCCGCGGTAGATCCGGACCCGCCGGGCGAGTTCGGCTTCCTCCGAGGCCACCACCTCGGTCAGGTCCGCGGGCTCTAGCGCCAGCCGGCGCAGCAGGCCGGCGTCGTAGACGGGCTCGGGCAGGCCTTCCGCGATGGCGCCTACGCCGAGCTCGGGCTGCGGCGGGTAGCCGATCTTGCGCGTGACGATGACGT
This sequence comes from uncultured Actinomycetes bacterium, assembly GCA_963739135.1. Classification (GTDB taxonomy): domain Bacteria; phylum Actinomycetota; class Actinomycetes; order Streptosporangiales; family Streptosporangiaceae; genus Palsa-504. The sequence goes on along the minus strand of CAVTZG010000026.1, from coordinate 286,712 downwards.
CCATCGGCACGCCCAGGATCGCCGCGACCTGTTCCGCGACGGCCACGCCACCCCTGGGCAGCCCGAGCACCACGGTCCGTTCGGCCCAATTGTCCCAGGCCACCAAGTCGGCCAGTTGTTCCGCCAGCAGCCGCCCGGCGGCCCGCCGGTCGGGGAAGGGAAGCACGTCCGCTTCGGTCTTCTCCGTCATGACCCCGGTGTACCCAGCCTGGCGGCAAACAGCCCAGGAACCCGCGGAAGCAGCACAAACCAGACCGCACAATAGAGAGCATGATCTGCGTCTCATGCCGGAAGCGCCATCATGAGGACTGCCCCGGCGGCACCTGGTGTGACTGCCAGCACCAGCCGGCGGCCGAATCGGTCCCGGCGGGGTCCGAGCCGCCGCTGAGCTGGATCCGCCAGGGCTGACGGGCAGGGAATCCGGGAATAGGCCCGTGGACGGCCCTTGTTGCCGCCAGCATGGGCCCGGATGTGACCGACGCGATTGTCCACATGCCGGACTCGTCCTGGACATCCGCGTCCGTTACATGTGATCCTGCTGTAATGAGTGTTACGGACCCGCTGCTCGTCGTGCGCAGGCACGTCGACTTCCTGCGCATCCGTAGCGCCATCTGTCGCGACACCCGATGATCGCCGCCCCGGATTTCTGACCGGGCGCGCGCGCGATACCGGGTGTTTTCTGCTGTAATCCCTCGTTCCAGAGGCGTCAGCCCTACCGGGCTGATTATCGGCAGCGCCCAGGTTCTCGTGGCATGCGCGTCCCCGAACCTGAAGGAACCTCCAGATGCCAGCCGCCGCCGGAACCGCGACGAGAACCAAACGCAAGCGAGGCGAAGGCCAGTGGGCGCTCGGCTACCGCGAGCCGCTCAACAAGAACGAGGAGAACAAGAGGAACGACGACGGGCTCAACGTCCGGCAGCGGATTATCGACATCTACTCCAAGTACGGCTTCGACTCCATCGACCCGGCGGACCTTCGCGGGCGTTTCCGCTGGTATGGCCTGTACACCCAGCGCCGCCCGGGCATCGACGGGGGCAAGACCGCGGTCCTGGAGCCCGAGGAGCTCGACGACCGTTACTTCATGCTGCGGGTCCGCATCGACGGCGGCCAGCTCGACCACGACCAGCTGCGCGTGATCGCGGACATCTCCCGCCGGTACGCCCGCGGCACGGCCGACGTCACCGACCGGCAGAACATCCAGCTGCACTGGATCGAGATCGAGAACGTGCCCGCGATCTGGGACGCCCTGGAGTCGGTGGGGCTGAGCACCACCGAGGCCTGCGGGGACACGCCCCGGGTGATCCTCGGCTGCCCGCTGGCCGGCCTGGATGAGCGCGAGGTCATCGACGCCACGCCCGAGATCGCCGCGATCACCGGGCAGTACATCGGCGATCCGGCGTTCTCCAACCTGCCGCGGAAGTTCAAGTCCTCGGTCAGCGGCTGCTCCGCCCAGTGCGCCATCCACGAGATCAACGACGTGGCGTTCGTGGGCGTGCTCAACGCCGACGGCGAAGCGGGCTATGACCTGTGGGTCGGCGGCGGCCTGTCCACCAACCCCATGATCGGCCAGCGGCTCGGCGCGTTCGTCCGGCCCGGCCAGGTGGCCGAGGTGTGGGCCGGAGTGGCCGGGCTGTTCCGGGACTACGGCTACCGCCGGCTGCGGCACCGGGCCAGGATCAAGTTCCTGGTGGCCGACTGGGGCCCGGCGAAGTTCCGTGAGGTGCTGGAGAAGGAGTACCTGGGCTACGCCATGCCCGACGGCCCGCCGCCGGCGGCACCGGCGGGCGGGATCCGGGACCACGTGGGCGTCCACCGGCAGCGGGACGGGCTGAACTACGTCGGGTTCGCGCCGGCCGTGGGGCGCTTGTCGGCCGACACGCTCGACGTCATCGCCGGGCTGGCCGCCCGGTACGGCAGCGGCCGGATTCGCACCACGACCGAGCAGAAGATGGTCATCCTGGACGTGCCGCCGGAGCGCACCGAGCATCTGGTGACCGAGCTGGACCAGGCCGGCCTGCCCGCCCGGCCGAGCGCGTTCCGCAGGCACACGATGGCCTGCACCGGCATCGAGTTCTGCAAGCTGGCCATCGTGGAGACCAAGGCCCGGGCGACCGACCTGATCGCCGAGCTGGAGCGGCGGCTGCCCGACTTCGACACCCCGGTCACCATCAACGTCAACGGCTGCCCGAACTCCTGCGCGCGGATCCAGACGGCCGACATCGGCCTTAAGGGTTCGCTGGTCACCGGGCCCGGCGGGCAGCAGGTCGAGGGCTTCCAGATCCACCTGGGCGGCAGCCTGAGCGGAGGCGACGCCTCCGGCTCCGGCTTCGGCCGCAAGGTCCGCGGGCTCAAGACCACGGCCGAGGAATTGCCAGACTACGTGGAGCGGGTACTCAGGAGGTTCCAGGCCGGCCGGGTAGAGGGAGAGGCGTTCGCCGCCTGGACGCTGCGGGCCACCGAGGAGGACCTGTCATGAGCACGCGTGCCGTGCCTTTCTACTGCCCTTATTGCGGCGAGGAGGACCTCGAGCCGCAGGGCGCGACTGACGGCGAATGGCATTGCCGCAGCTGCACCCGGAGTTTCCAGCTACGCTTTGCCGGAATAGGAGTGACGCTGTGAGTCCCGCCCCCACCGTCTTGCCGGATCACGCCCGCGTCCTGGCGCAGATCAGCCTGGAGGACCCCGAGTTCATGCGAACCCTCGCCGAACAGGCCGCCGAGGAACTCGCCGACGCGCCCGCCGAGGAGATCATCCGCTGGGCCACGGACACCTTCGGCGACCGGATCTGCATCACCTCGTCCATGACCGACACGGTGATCGTCCACCTCGCCTCGGCGGTCAAGCCCGGCATCGACGTGGTCTTCCTCGACACTGGCTACCACTTCGCGGAGACCATCGGCACCAGGGACGCGGCCGAGGTCGTGTACCCGATCAAGCTCATCAACGTCACCGCGTCGCGCACCGTCGCCGAACAGGACGCGGAACTCGGCCCCCGGCTCTACGGCCGCAATCCCGACCTGTGCTGCTACCTGCGCAAGGTCGAGCCGCTGGAGCGGGCGCTGACCAACTACGACGCCTGGATCACCGGCGTGCGCCGGGACGAGACCAACCAGCGGCGCCAGACCCGGGTCGTGGAGTGGGATGACCGCCGGGAGATGGTCAAGGTCAACCCGATCGTCAGCTGGACCCAGAAGCAGGTGGACGACTTCATCACCACCAACGGCGTGCTGGTCAACCCGCTGGTCTACGACGGCTACCCCTCGATCGGCTGCGCGACCTGCACTGTCAAGGTCGAACCGGGCGCGGACCCGCGCAGCGGGCGCTGGGCCGGGACCGGCAAGACGGAGTGCGGCATTCATGCCTGAGCGGGTTCTCGTCGCCGTGGCACACGGCAGCGCGGACCCGCGGGCGGCGGCCACCATCGACGAGCTGATGGCGGTGGCCGCCACCCGGACGTCGGCCCGCGGGCTGACCATACGCCCGGCCTACCTGGGTCACGCCGCGCCGTCGCTGCCTCAGGTCATGTCCGCGATACGGGCGAACGCCCGAGTGACCGTGCTGCCGCTGCTGCTCACGGAGGCCTACCACAGCAAGACCGACATTCCCCGCGTGCTGGCCCGGCTGCGCGGCGACTTCCCGCGGCTCGACGTCACCTACGGCGCCACCCTCGGGCCGCACCCGCTGCTGCTGCAGGCGCTGGAGCGGCGGCTGACCGAGGCGGTGCCCGGCGCTCTCGACGACCCCGGGCACACCGGCGTGGTCCTGGCCGCGGCCGGCTCAAGCGACCCGGCCGCGAACGCCACCATCGCCCGCCTTGCGGCCCGCTGGCAGGCCCGGGCCGGATGGTTCGCGGTCCGCCCGGCCTATGCCTCGGCCGCCGATCCGGCGCCTGCCGCGGCGGTGACCGGGCTGCTGCACGCGGGCGCCCGGCGGGTGCTGGTCGCAACCTACCTGCTCGCGCCCGGGTTTTTCGCGGACCGGATACGCGGTGCCGCGCTCGCCGCGGGGGCGGCGGCGGTATCACCGGCGCTCGGCGCGGCGGCCGAGGTGGCCGACGTGATGCTGGACCGGTACCAGGAAGCGGGAACGCGACAGCGGACTGCGGCGTAAAACTGGGTAAAACTCCGATAGTCCCCGGGAAAACCGGGGAGCCGGCACCCGCTGGTCACGATCCGGTAACGTACGTCCCTTCGGGCCTACGCGTACCAGGTAGAGTCGGCCGCTGGCCGAAGGCAGCCTGACTCGCCGCAGGAGAAGGGGGCGAATGCGTACCTGGCCGGGAACGCCCTATCCGCTCGGCGCGACCTGGGATGGGTGGGGCACGAACTTCGCCCTGTTTTCGGAGGTCGCCGAGCGCGTCCAGCTCTGCCTGTTCGACGAGGCGGAAGGCGGCGGCGGCGAGCTGACCGAGACCACGGTCGACCCGACCGAGGTGGACGGGTTCGTGTGGCACGTCTACCTGCCCGGCATCGCGCCTGGCCAGCGCTACGGCTACCGCGTCCACGGCCGGTATGATCCCGCGCGCGGGCTGCGCTGCGACGGCTCGAAACTGCTGCTCGACCCGTACAGCAAGGCGATCGAGGGGGACGTCACCTGGGACGAGTCCCTGTTCAGCTACCAGTTCGCCAACCCCAGGAAGCGCAACACCGCCGACAGCTCGCCGTGGATGCCGAAGAACGTGGTGATCAACCCGTTCTTCGACTGGGGTCACGACCGGGCACCGCAGATCCCCTACCACGAGACCGTCATCTACGAGGCGCACGTGCGGGGGCTGACCCTGTGCCACCCGGAGGTACCCGAGCACCAGCGCGGCACCTACGCCGGCCTCGCGCATCCCGCCGTGATCGCCCACCTGCAGCGGATCGGCGTCACCGCGGTCGAGCTCATGCCGGTGCACCAGTTCGTGGCCGAGCAGTCCCTGGTCGTCCGGGACCTGACCAACTACTGGGGCTACAACACGATCGGGTTCCTGGCCCCGCACAACAAGTACTCCTCGGCCGGGCAGCGCGGCGAGCAGGTCGGCGAGTTCAAGACCATGGTCAAGGCGCTGCACGAGGCGGGCATCGAGGTCATCCTCGACGTGGTGTACAACCACACCGCCGAGGGCGACCACATGGGCCCCACGCTGTCCTTCCGCGGCATCGACAACGCCGCCTACTACCGGCTCGACCACTCCGAGCGGTGGCGGTACCTGGACTACACCGGCTGCGGAAACAGCCTGAACGCCCGGCACCCGCACGCCCTGCAGCTGGTCATGGACTCGCTGCGCTACTGGATCCTGGAGATGCACGTCGACGGGTTCCGGTTCGACCTGGCGTCGGCGCTGGCCAGGGAGCTGCACGACGTGGACCGGCTGTCCACGTTCTTCGACCTGGTGCAGCAGGACCCGGTGGTCTCCCAGGTGAAGCTCATCGCCGAGCCATGGGATGTCGGCGAAGGCGGTTACCAGGTCGGCAACTTCCCGCCGTTGTGGACCGAGTGGAACGGGAAGTACCGGGACACCGTCCGTGACTTCTGGCGCGGCATTCCCGATGCCATCCCCGGGTTCGCCTCCCGGCTGTCCGGATCCAGCGACCTGTACGAGACCAGCGGGCGCCTGCCCGTCGCGTCGATCAACTTCGTCACCTGCCATGACGGGTTCACCCTGGAGGACCTGGTCAGCTACAACAACAAGCACAACGAGGGCAACGGCGAGGGCAACCGCGACGGCACCGACGACAACCGGTCCTGGAACTGCGGGGCCGAAGGCCCGACCGACGATGCCGCCGTCACCAGGCTGCGGGCCAGGCAGAAGCGGAACTTCCTGGTCACCTTGTTCTTGTCCCAGGGCGTCCCGATGCTGCTGGCGGGCGATGAGATGGGCCGGAGCCAGGGCGGCAACAACAACGCCTACTGCCAGGACAACCCGGTGTCCTGGCAGGACTGGGACCCCGAGGACCTGGCGGCCGCGGACAAGGACCTGCTCCAGTTCACCGAGGCCCTGGCCAGCCTGCGGCGGGACCACCCGGTGTTCCGGCGCCGCCGGTTCTTCCGCGGCCGACCCAACAAGCCGGGCGACGCGACCAGCGACATCGTTCTGGCTGACACCGTCCGGCCAGGAGATGACCCAGAAGGACTGGGACGCGGGCTACGCCCAGTCGCTGGCGGTATTCCTCAACGGCGAGGCGATCAGCGAGCCGGATCCGCGCGGCGGGCGGATCATCGACGCCAGGTTCCTGCTGCTGTTCAACGCGCACCGCGAGGTGCTCACCTTCACCCTGCCCGAGGCCAGCCTGGCCTCCGGCTGGGAGGTGGTGATCGACACCACTACGGCCAAGGTGTCCGACGAGGGGGCAGGATCCGTTCTGATGCCGAAGACCGAGGTCGAGGTGTCCGCCCGGGCGGTCGTCGTGCTCAGGTCGGTGGAGTGATGCGCCTGCTGACCGGGCAGTCGGACCTGACCGATGAGGACCTGGCCCGGCTGTACGCCTACCCGCCCGGGCCGTGGCTGCGGGCCAACTTCGTGGCCAGCGCGGATGGCGCCGCCAACTTCGAAGGCGCCTCGGCGGGCTTGTCGTCCGCCGCCGACCGGCACGTGTTCGCGCTGCTCCGCACGCTGGCCGACGTCATCCTGGTGGGAGCGTCCACGGCCAGGACCGAGCGCTACGGGCCGGTCCGCCCCCGCGAGCTGTGGCGCCACCTGCGGGCCGGCCTGCCGCCCACCCCGCCGATCGCGGTGGTCAGCGCCCGGCTCGACCTCGACCCGGCCAGCTCCCTGATCAGCTCCGCACCGCCGCACGCCCGCACGATCGTGATCACCACCGCTGAGTCACCCCCGGATCTGCGGGCCGGCCTGGCCCGGCACGCCGACGTCATTGTGGCCGGGGAGAAAACCGTCGACCTGAAGGCCGCGGTCAGCGCGCTGGCCGACCGCGGCCACCAGCGGCTGCTCGCCGAGGGCGGTCCGCACCTGTTCGGCCAGCTCGTCGCGGCCGGCCTGGTGGACGAACTGTGCCTGACCATCAGCCCGCTGCTGGCCGGCCCCGCCTCGGACCGCATCGTGGCCGGCTCGCTGGCTCCCGACGACCCGATGCCGCTGGCCCTGGCCCACGTCATCGAGGACGACGGCTTTCTCCTGTGCCGCTACACAAGAAAAGTTCATTGATCCGAACGGCCCGTGGTGCCCGGTCCGCTCAGGGGCGGGGCAGCAGGCCGCGCTCGAATCCGGCCGCCACGGCGGCGGCGCGGTCGTTGACGCCGAGCTTGGCGTAGATGTGCAGCACGTGGGTCTTGACCGTGGCCTCGCTGATGAACAGGCGCGCGGCGGCCTCCCGGTTGGAGTGGCCGCGGGCGATCAGGCCGAGTATGTCCAGCTCACGCTGGCTGAGCGGATCCCGGGCGGGCTGCCTGACCTGGCCGAGCAGCCGGGTGGCGACCGACGGCGAGAGCACCGCCTCGCCCCGGGCCGCGGCGCGCACCCCGCGCTTGAGCTCGTCCGGCGGGGAGTCCTTCAGCAGGTAGCCCGTGGCCCCCGCCTCGATGGCAGGCACCACGTCGGTGTCGGTGTCGAACGTGGTGAGCACGAGGACGCGTGCGGCCACGCCGCGCTCGGCCAGCAGCCGGAAGGGCAGCAGCCGCAGGAGCGAATCGTACCGCTGCTCCATCGATTCGAGGCTGCTGTCCGGTGTGCGCACCGTCACCGCTCCTCCTTCCCTACGCCTGATCCCAGCGGAAGAAGCGGGCCGCCAGGGCCCCGGCGAGCAGGGCCCACGCCGCCATTATGCCCAGGTACTCGGGCCGGGGATCTATTCCCATCCAGCTGTCGCGCACCGCGTGCAGGGCCGAGCCGAGCGGAGTGAAGTTGCCGACCTGGCGCATCGCGGACGACATCTCCTCGGTCGGGAAGTACACGCCGGCCAGGAACATGTTCGGGAAGAACAGCAGCCAGCCGATTCCCGCCGAGCTCCTCGCGGTCGGCGCCACGGCCGCCGCGAGCAGGCCGACCGCGAACAGTGCGGCGATGCCGAGGGCGACGGACAGGATGAACCAGCCCGGGTCGGCGGGCGCCGGCACGTGGAAGGCAAACCGCACTACCGCGACGACCAGCGCCACCGAGATCAGCGCGGCCGCCGCCCACACCATCAGGTCAGCCAGCAGCAGGGTCAGCGGGCGCACCGGCGTGACGGCCAGGCGGCGCAGGACGCCCCGTTCGCGGTACTGGCCGATGACCATCGGCACCCCGGTCAGGCCCAGGCTGGCCAGCACGATCGCGACGCCCACGGCCGCGATGTACTCGGTCCCGATCTGATCCGACAGTCCCTTCTGCGGATCGCTGAACCCCGGGATCAGGCCGAACCCGATGACCAGGGCCACCGGCAGCCCGAACACCCCTATCAGCGCCGCCTTCTCGCGCAGGAACAGCTTGCCCTCGACCAGGGCGAGCCTGCTGAAGCCATCCATTCTGTCTCCCTCACGTGTCCATGCCGCGGCCGGTCAGCGCGACGTAGGCGCTGTCCAGGCTGCGTCCCTCGATCCGCAGGTCGGCCACGATGACCTGCCTGCGGGCCAGCTCCGCGGTGACCGCCGAGGCGAAATCCCCGGTCCCGGTCACGTCGACCTGCGCTCCGTGGCGGGTGACGGACGTGACGCCGGGCACCAGGACCAGCGACTGCTCATCCAGCCGCGCCATGGGCCGGAACCTCACCCGGTACTCGCCCCCGACGGAGTCCACCAGCCCCGCCGGGGTGTCCAGGGCCGCGATCCGCCCCCGTTCGAGGATCGCGACCCGGTCGCACAGCTCCTCCACCTCGTCCATGAAGTGGCTGACCAGCACGACGGTGACGCCGGCCGCCCGGACCGCCCTGATCAGGTCCCAGGTGGCGCGCCTGGCGCCCGGGTCCAGGCCGGCCGTCAGCTCGTCCAGGAAGACCAGCTCCGGGTTCCCGACCAGGGCCAGCGCGATGAACAGCCGCTGCTTCTGCCCGCCGGACAGCTGGCCGAAGCGGGTCCCGCTCTGGCCGGACAGCCCCCAGCGGTCGAGCAGCTCGCGCCAGTCGGCCGGATGCGGGTAGAACGACGCGTACATGTCCAGCGCCTCACGCACCTTGAGCTTGTCCTGCAGCTGGGCCTGCTGCAGCTGCACGCCGATCCGCTGCTGCAGCAGATGCCGGTCGGTCCGCGGGTCGAAGCCCAGGATCCGGACCTGACCCGCGTCCCGCCGCCGCAGGCCTTCCAGGCACTCGATCGCGGTGGTCTTGCCCGCGCCGTTCGGGCCGAGGATCCCGAAGATCTCGCCCTGATCGACTCCGAACGAGATCCCGTCCACCACGGCCCGGTCCCCGTACCGCTTGGTGAGCCCCGTCACCTCGATGACCGACGTCATCTCGCGCCTCCTCGGGCCGGCCCTCGCCGGCGTCCTAACCAGCATCGCCGGACGGCCCCGTCCCGCGGATCGGCTGCGCGGCCATGATCGGCGGGCCGACGGCCGAGGCGGCACGCCGGCCATCCGCGAGGCGCGGCATCCACCATTCGGTGGACCCGGTCCCCGTGATCGCGAACTTAACGCCGCGGATGCGGTGCGGGCGGCCCGAGACCACCGCCCTCCGGCCGGCGCGTTAGCCTGGCCACTGACATCCCAGTCACCGCCTTCCCGCACAGCCAGGGAGACCGTCATGCCGTTGCACACCAAGGTGGATGAGTCCGCCCGGGACGCCGGACTCGAGATCAACCCCATCTACTTCCGCGAGAAGAGCTGCGAGATCCCCCGGTACAAGCTGCCGGAGCATGGGGTCCTGCCGCGAACCGCGCTGCAGGTGGTACGGGACGAGCTCATCCTCGACGGCAACGCCCGGCTCAACCTGGCCACGTTCGTCACCACCTGGATGGAGCCGGAGGCCGAGCTGCTGATGGCCGAGTGCGCCGCCAAGAACATGATCGACAAGGACGAGTACCCGCAGACCGCCGAGCTCGAAAGGCGCTGCGTGAACGTCCTGTCCCACCTGTGGAACGCCCCGGCCGGCAGCCAGGCGACCGGCTGCTCGACCACCGGGTCGAGCGAGGCCTGCATGCTGGGCGGGATGGCGATGCTGTGGCGGTGGCGGGCCCGGCGGCAGGCGGCCGGACTCGACGTGTCCAAGCCGAACCTGGTGATGGGCTCGAACGTCCAGGTGTGCTGGGAGAAGTTCTGCCGCTACTGGCAGGTGGAGCCGCGCTACGTGCCGATGGTGCCGGGACGGCTGCACCTGGGCCCGGCCGAGGCCGTGGCCAAATGCGACGAGAACACCATCGGCGTGGTGGCCATCCTGGGCTCCACCATGGACGGCAGCTACGAGCCCGTGCTCGAGATCAGCCGGGCCCTGGACCGCCTGCAGGCCGAGCAGGGCTGCGATGTCCCGGTGCACGTGGACGGCGCCTCGGGCGGGTTCGTGGCCCCGTTCCTGCACCCGGACCTGGAGTGGGACTTCCGGGTCCCGCGGGTGTGCTCCATCAACACCTCGGGGCACAAGTACGGCCTGGTCTATCCCGGGGTGGGCTGGATCATGTGGCGGACCCCGGACTACCTGCCGGAAGATCTCGTCTTCAAGGTCAACTACCTGGGCGGGGAGATGCCCACGTTCGCGCTCAACTTTTCCCGTCCCGGCGCGCAGGTCGCCGCGCAGTACTACAACTTCATCAGGCTCGGCTGGCAGGGCTACCGGCACGTCCAGCAGACCTGCCAGGACATCGCGCTGCACCTGTCCGGTGAGATCGCCAAGATCGGCCCGTTCGAACTGCTCACCGACGGCAGCGACCTGCCGGTGTTCGCGTTCAAGCTGCGCGAGGAGGTCACCGGGTACTCGGTGTTCGACCTGTCCGACCGGCTGCGCCAGCGCGGCTGGCAGGTGCCGGCCTACACCTTCCCCGCGGACATGACCGACACCGAGGTGATGCGGATCGTGGTCAGGAACGGGTTCAGCATGGACCTGGCCAACCTGCTGCTCGACGACATGCGGCTGCAGGTGCGGATCCTCGAGCACCACCCGCAGACCCAGCCGCCGCCCGATATCCAGCAGATGCGCCAGTCCTTCACCCACTGAGGCGTCAATACCCCGACCCCGACCCCGACCCCGATCCCGAGGCCGCAGTCGGCGAGGAGCTCGGGGCCGGTGATCCGCTCGAGGCCGGCGCCGGCGTCTGCGACGGGGCGGGCGCCTGGCTCCCGGATGGGGCGGGGCTCGGCGAGGACGCGGGCGCGGACATGGTCGCCGAGGGCATGGCGGACGGCGACATACCGGGCGGCTGCGCGGCAGGCGACGACGTGCTCGCAGTCGCGGCCGGCGTGCTGGCCGGTGCCGACGTCGGGGGCGCCGAGGTGACCGGAGCGGTGGCCGCTGGCGGGGGCGCGGCCTGCCCGGAGTGCGGGCCGGCGGATGGGTGCGCGGAAGCGGCCAGGGCGACGCCGCCTGCCGCCGAGGCCGCCAGCAGCCCGGTGACCAGCGCAGCGATGGCCAGCGGCCGACCGCGGCGGCGGAACGGGCGCCTGGCCCCAGGGCGGGGTCAGCCTGGCCACGGTGACGGTCCTCGGGTTGATGGGCCCGGCGGCGACGGGGGCCTCCGCGGTGCGGCCGTATTCCGGCGCGGTATCCAGCGCCGTCGGGGCGGGCGGCTGCTGGGCGAAGGTGCGGGTCATCGGCTCGGGCAGCCAGCCCGTGGCCGGCTGGAACGTGCCCATGCCAGCCAGCAGGTCCTTAGCCGCCGGCCTGCGACCGGGATCCTTATCCAGGCAGCTTTCGATCAGCGGGCGCACATCGGCCGGCACGGAGTCCAGGCTGGGCGGGCTGTAAACCACCCGGTAGGCCAGCGTCGGGGCCGACCCGGTGCCGAACGGCCCTTCGCCGGTGGCGGCGAAGGCCAGCACCGCGCCCAGGCTGAAAATGTCACTGGACGGGCCGACATCCCGCCCCTCGGCGCGACCGCGACCTCACGCTGGAAACGGGCCCGGAACTCAGGGTCGGTGGCCAGGTCGGCCCGGACGACCTTCACGGCCACCGGCCGGCCTCCCGCGGAGACACCGAGGTACACCCGGCCCATGCCGCCCACCCCCAGCTGCCCGCGCAGCCGGTGCGGCCCGATGACCTGCGGATCTCCCGGCTGCAGTTCTCGCCACATGCTCGCCCCGCCTTAACGTCGATGTGAAGGAAGCGCCGCCGCGCCCCGGGTCCGTGTTGCCTGGCTCCTACAGTGCCGATCCGGCCCGGGTGATTTGTCGGGGGCTCTGGGGGAAACACCGGGGGCTCGGCGCCGCCAGACGGCGAGGTACCTTACGAAGGGACCGGCTGGGAAGCCTTCTGGAGGAGCTGACGATGACCGTGCTGCGTAGCTACGTGACCGGAACCTGGGTCGAACCGGCGGATGAAGGGCGGCCGGTGCTCGACGCCGTGACCGGCGAGGTGGTGGCCCGGGTGTCATCGGCCGGCCTCGACTACGGCGCGGCGCTTGACTACGGCCGGGTCACCGGCGGCCCGGCGCTGCGGGAGCTGACCTTCCACCAGCGCGCCGCCCTGCTCAAGTCACTCGGGCAGCTGCTTCTCGAGCACCGGCCCGAGCTGTACGAGCTGTCCGCGCGGACCGGGGCGACCCTGGGCGATGCCAAGTTCGACGTCGACGGCGGCATCGGGGTACTGCTCAGCTACGCGAGCAAGGCCCGCCGTGAGCTGCCCAACGACACGGTCCTGGCCGAAGGCGCGGTCGAGCCGCTGAGCCGGGACGGGTCCTTCGTCGGCCAGCACATCCTGACCCCGCTGCGCGGCGTCGCGGTCCAGATCAACGCGTTCAACTTCCCGGCCTGGGGCCCGCTGGAGAAGTTCGCGCCCGCGTTCATCGCCGGCGTGCCGAGCCTGGTCAAGCCCGCCACCCAGACCGCCTACCTGACGGCCCGGCTGGTGGAGCTGATGGTCGGATCCGGGCTGCTGCCCCCGGGATCGCTTCAGCTGGTGTGCGGCAGCGCCACCGGCCTGCTCGACGCGGTCGGCGAGCAGGACCTGGTGTCCTTCACCGGATCGGCCGCCACCGCGCAGCAGCTGCGAGCCCATCCGGCAGTGGTGAGCCGGTCGGTCCGGTTCAACGCCGAGGCGGACTCGCTGAACTGCTCGATCTTGGGCCCCGACGCCGAACCGGGCACGCCGGAATTCGACCTGTACGTGAAGCAGCTGGTCACCGAGATGACAGTCAAGGCCGGCCAGAAGTGCACGGCCATCCGGCGGGCCTTCGTCCCGGCCGCGCTGGCCGGCCCGGTGACCGACGCGGTTCGCGACCGGCTGGCCAAGATCGTGGTGGGCAGCCCGGCCGAGGAGAACGTGCGGATGGGCGCGCTGGCCAGCCTGGAGCAGCGGGAGGAAGTGCGCCGCTCGGTGAAGGCGCTGCTGACCGCGGGACGGCTGGTGTTCGGTGACCCGGACCACGTAGAAGTCGCCGGGGCCAGCGCCGAGCGCGGGGCGTTCATCTCCCCGCTGCTGCTGCACAGCGACAACGCGAACCGGCCGGAACCGCATCAGGTGGAGGCGTTCGGCCCGGTCAGCACGATCATCGGCTACCGCGGCACCGACGAGGTGATCGACCTGGCGGCCCGCGGCCGGGGCAGCCTGGTCGGCTCGGTGGTCACCGCCGACCCGGCCTTCGCCCGTGAGGTGGTGCTCGGCCTGGCCCCGTGGCACGGCCGGCTGCTGGTGCTGGACCGCGACGACGCGGCCACCTCGACCGGGCACGGATCTGCGCTGCCGGTGCTGGTGCACGGCGGTCCCGGGCGGGCTGGCGGCGGGGAGGAGATGGGCGGCATCCGCGGCGTGCTGCACCACATGCAGCGCACCGCGGTGCAGGCCAGCCCGCGCATGCTGTCCGCGGTAACCGGCCGCTGGGTGACCGGAACCGGACGCGACACGACGGGCGGGCACCCGTTCCGCAAGTCCCTGGCCGACCTGCGGATCGGCGACGCCGTGGTGGCCGGCCCGCGCCAGGTCACGCTGGCCGACATCGAGCACTTCGCCGAGTTCACCGGCGACACGTTCTACGCGCACATGGACGAGGATGCCGCCCGGGCCAACCCGTTCTTCGAAGGCCGGGTGGCGCATGGCTACCTCATCGTCTCTTTCGCCGCGGGCCTGTTCGTGCAGCCCGATCCCGGCCCGGTGCTGGCCAACTACGGCCTGGAGAACCTGCGCTTCCTGACTCCGGTCTACCCGGGCGACCAGCTGACCGTGACGCTGACCTGCAAGCAGATCATCCCGCGGGAAGACGCCGAGCACGGCGAGGTGCGCTGGGACGTCGACGTGACCAACCAGGACGGCAAGTCGGTGGCCACCTACGACGTGCTCACCCTGGTCGCCAAGCAGTGGCCGCCGCCCGCCGCTCAGTGAGCGTGCCGGATCGCGGTCCAGTCCCGCATCCCGAACACGGCGTGGGCCCGTCCGCCGGTCAAGGCGCGGCCAGGGCCAGGCCGAGCGCGACGGCGTAGCGGTGGCCCAGCGGCTCGCCGTCCCGGGCCTTGAGGTGGTCACCGGCATGGCCGCGGCCGACGGCCACGTCGGCGGGCAGCGAACGCGCGATCACGCCGAGCAGTTCCTCGTCACCGGCCGGCCCTCCGACGACCAGGATCTGGCGGGCGTCGGGCCCGAGCGTCCGCATGGCCCGCTGGAAATTCGCCGCCAGCACGGCCAGCTTGAGCCGCAGCCGGATGGCCCGCCACTCCCCCGGGGCGTGGCGGCGGTCGAACGGCAGCAGGCCGCCGGGACCCTCGACCACGAGCATCCCGGCTGCGGCGTCCACCTGGTCAACGACGGGCAGGCCGGCGGGCAGCCGGTTGGCGACCAGGACACCCTCGTCGCCCGCCACCAGCACCGCGCCGACCGGCGTGCCGTCCGCCAGCAGATCCCGCAGCCGCGCCGCGGCCTGGTCGTACCGCAGCCCGGCCGGGACCACGGCCACCTGCGGTGCCAGGCCGGCGGCCGGGGGTGTCCGGCGGCCGGGTCTGCGGCGGCGCGCAGGCCAGCCGCCGGCAGGGCGGCGCGCAGGCCCGCCGCCGGCAGGGCGGCGCGCAGGCCCGCCACGGGCAGGGCGGCGCGCAGGCCCGCCACGGGCAGGGCGGCGCGCAGGCCCGCCGCGGGCGGGTCCGTGGCGGACAGCAGCAGGGGCGGCCCGACGCAGGTCCCGGCGCCACCCGGCGTGGAGACGCCGGCGGCCAGCACCCGCAGACGCCCGCTCGGCGTCGCCGCGTCGGGGACCGTCACCACCGAGGTATCCACGGCGCGCAGCGGGGCGATCCTGGCCTCGGTGACCGTGCAGCCGGCCTGCCGCTCGATCCGGCGGACCAGCGAAGCCGCGCCGCGCAGCGAGTCCGCTGACCCCTTCCGGCCCCGGGTCGGCACCCGTCCCGCGCCGAGGATCTCCTCGCCGGCCAGCAGCACGACCTCGGTCGTGGCGTTGCCCACGTCCACCCCGGCAATCACCGTCACCGGAAAGCTCTCCTCACCGGCCCGCCCGCCGGCTCACGCGTGATTCCCCGGCCGGTGGCCGCCAACGCTGTTCCCCGTCACGCGGTGAGCCCGCGCCGGGCGTAGACCTCGGCCGCCTCGGCGACCAGGGCGGCGCAGCGCGCCAGCCCCCGGGCGGCCAGCGACTCGGCGAGCGCGGTCAGCTCCGCGGCCGTGGACCGGCCCGGCCGCAGCGCCTCGTAGATGGCCAGGACCTCCTCGTCGGGCAGCTTGGTCAGCTCGGCGGCCCGGCGCAGGTTGTCCGCCAGCTGCGGGTTCCCGTGCTCCTGCGCGATCACCGCCTGCCGTTCCAGCATCTCCGGGTGGATCCGCAGGTCGGCCAGCCCGATCTCCCCCGCCCGGACCGCGTCCACGGTCAGCTCCTCCACCGGCCGCCCCGACAGCGCCCGCGCCCCACCCACGCCCGCCACATCACTCACATCACTCACATCAACCACATCACTCGGCCGCCAGGAACGACATCGTTGTCACAACCATGCTGTCCTGACGACATCGTTGTCACAACGACGCTGTTGGGGCCGGGAACAGTGATCACTTCAGTCCCTCCAGTGACAGCTCTTCGGGGGACGCGGCGGCGTCCATCCGGCGGCGTTCCAGTTCCATCAGGGCGATCACCGTGGTGTGGTAGCGGGCCTCGATGGCCTCGTCGGAGTAGGGGTTGCGGGCCGGGTCGGGGGTGCCGCCCTTGGCGTGGCGGGCGGCGTTGGCCCCGAGCAGGCGGTAGAGCTCCAAAGTGACGGAGGGCGCGACGGAGTACAGCTCCAGGTTGGCCAGCGGGGCCAGGTCCCGGCGGTGGATCAGGGCCGTGCCCTTGCCCTGCAGGCCGATGCCGATGCCCGAGCCGGCCAGCCGCGCCGCGGCCAGGCCGATCCGGCCCAGGTCCACCGAGTCGTTGAACCGGACCACCCGCCCGGTGCAGCCTTCCTCCTCCAGGCCGGCCAGCATCTCGCGCAGCACGTCGGTGACGGCCAGCCCGGACAGGCACTGCCACACGTCCCGGCCGACCGCGGGCGAGACGCCGATCACCACGTCGCGAGGCCCGAGCCCGGGCCGGGCCGGCCCGGCCGGGGCGAGCAGCGGGACCGCGGCGCGGGCCTGCACCGCCCGCAGGTCGTCCACGCCCCTGGCCTGCCTGATCGCGTCGATCTCGCGCTGGCGCGCGGGCGAAGGCGCGTACCCGGTGCCGGGGCCCGCGTAGTCGTTCGGGTCCGTGACCAGCGATAGCACTCCGAGCTGCTCGTCGAAGATGGCCGACGTCTGCAGGTAATCCCCGGACAGCCTGGCGCGGACGAAGGCCACGGCCCGTTCGGCCGCCTCGAAATAGCCGCATTCGTCCAGGGCGGCCACGATGTGGCCCACCGTCAGCCCGCGCTGGCGGATGGCATGCGCCGCGGACAGCACGGCCAGGGTGTCGGTCTCCCCCAGGTCCTTCGATCCCGCGGCGTCCACCGCCAGGTCCACATGCGAATCGGTGAAGTCGGCCAGGCCCAGGTGGGCGTAGACGGCCCGGCAGGCCTGGGCCGCATCACGCCGCAACTGCCCAAGACGCACAGCGTCGACCGTGCGCAGCCCGCCGTCTATGCCCCAGTCCCGCTGCATGGCCAGGAAGTCGTCGATGTCCTCGGCGTTGAAGTTGCTGGGGCCGAACATGTTGTCATAGCGCTGGACGGACCCGAACCCGCTGAACGTGAAGTCCGAGCCGGCCAGCACGATCGGCAGCGTGCGGGAGGTGCGCCGCATGTCCGACTCGCTCATCAGCGCGTCATTGCCGGAGCAGGATTCCAGGTTGCGCATCATCACCATGACGTTCTCGGCCATCAGCTCGCGCAGTCCCGACGGCACCGCGGCCGCCACAGAAGCGCCGTCGATGCCGCCGTTCTGCACGCCCTGGGCGCCGATGGCCCGGGCCAGCGCCACGCAGCGGGCCTCCAGGTACAGCATCGACTGGCCGCGCGCGCCGGCCATCAGGACCTCCGCGCCGGCCCCGGACGACACCCGCATCTTCATGCCGCGGGAGGCGTAGGCCGAGGTGAGGAAGGCCTTGGACCAGGGCGTGTCGTCGCCGTCGATGAATACCTGCTCGGTGCCGTACAGGGACACGGTCTCGGCGTAGGAGGTGAGGCCGCGCATGCCGAGTTCCAGCTCCAGGGCCTCCTCCACCGAGCACTGGATGAGCACGCCATCGGCGCCGAACGCCGCCCCGATCAGGCAGGCCACAGCGTTGGACGGCGCGTCGGCCAGGACCGGCACGGTGGTCTCGATCTCACGGAAGCCGAACGCGGCCGCGGTGGCCGCGTCCGCGGCCAGCAGCAGCGGGTCATCCAGCCGGTTGGTCACGTGCGCCTGGTTGCTCGGGGTGCGCCTGGCCCGCAGCTTGGTCATGGCCATGACCAGCTCGGGCGGGCGGAGCAGGGCCAGCACCCGGGCCAGCTTGGCCGGGGTGGCACCCGCGCTCAGCCGGATGATCTCGTGCCTGGGCACGGCCGGGTCCACCAGCCGCCGGGCGAAGTCGACGTCGGGTACGGCCATAGCCTCGGGGGCGACGCCCAGGTCGAGGCCGTGCCGGGCGATGTAGGCGTCGATCGAGTCGAACCCGGCCTCGGGCACGCCGTCCAGCTCGACGACCCGGCCGTCACGGATGACCAGGCTCGGTGCCGGGTCGTGCGGCGAGTGCAGCGCGGTCAGCCCCAGCTCGGCGTCCTCGACGGCGAAGCCGTCCAGGTTGACCCGCTGCCGGTCCATGAACCGGACCCGGCCGACCACCGGCTCGGAGCCGGGCGGCGCGGTCATCGCGACGCCGCCTGGGCGCGCAGCTCGACGACCCGGGCCCGGCCGGGTACGGCGTGGGCGCTGCCGCCCCCCGAACCTTCGGTACGGACCACGATCCGGGTCCGGTCGGCCCGGAACAGGTCGCGGGAGAACTCGATCGGCTCGCCGTCGGCGTCGGCGGCCGTCCTGGTGATGGCCATCAGCGGCGCGCCCGGCTCAACGTCCAGGATGGCCGCCTCGTCCGGCGAGGCCAGCACCACCTCGATCCGCTCGGTCGCTTCGGCCAGCCTGGTGCCGAAGTGCTTCTCCATCAGCTCGTAGACCGACCCGCCCAGCGGCAGCTCGAGCAGGCCCGGAAAGCGCTTGGCCGGGAGTTTCGCGCGTTCGAGCGAGAACGGGCTGCCGTCCGCGAACCGGATCCGGACCAGGTCCACGACCAGGTCGCCGGGCCTGGCCCGCAGCGCCTGGGCGGTGACGTCGTCGGCCGGGGCCAGCCGGGCGGACAGCACCCACGTCCCGGCCACCACCCCCTGGCTGCGCAGCAGCGCGGGTACCCCGACGATGCGGGTCAGGCCCCGCTCGATCTTGCCCTTGGCCACGAAGGTCCCGCCGCCCCGGCCGGGCACCCGGCGGACCAGGCCGGCCTCCTCCAGGACGGCGAGCGCCTGGCGGAGCGTGGCCCGGCTGACCCCGAACTCCGCGGCCAGGGCACGCTCGGCGCCCAGGCACTGGCCGGGCCGCAGCTGCCCGCTGCCGATCTGCTCGGCCAGGATCCGCCGGACCTCGTCGGCGGTCCGGCCGGCGGCGACGGGAAACGCGCTCATCAGAGGGCCTTGGCCGCCAGGACCGCCTCGGAGGTCTCGGGTAGCACCTGACCGCCGTCGACCACGATCGTCTGCCCGGTGATGTAGCCGGCCTCCTCGGTGGCCAGGAACAGCGCGGCGAAGCCGATGTCGTCGACGCTGCCCAGCTGGCGCAGCGGTATCGCGACCGCCATCTTCCTGGCGTAGTCCGGGCCGAGCTCGGCCAGTCCCTCGGTGATGATGTTGCCCGGCAGCACCGCGTTGACGGTGATGTGGCTGGGCGCCAGCTCGATCGCGGCCGTGCGCAGGAAGCCCAGCTGGCCGGCCTTGCTCGCGCCGTAGGCCGTCCAGCCCGGATAGCCGGTGATCGGCCCGGTGATGGACGAGGTGAGGATGACCCGGCCGCGCCCGGAGCGCGCCAATGCCGGCAGGCAGGCCTGGACCGAGAACACCGTGCCCTTCAGGTTGACGCCGAGCACCTGGTCCAGGGTCTCCTCGGTCATGTCCACCAGCAGGCTTTCCGGGAACACGCCCGCGTTGGCGCACAGCACGTCGACGCCGCCCAGCCGTTCGGTGGCGATCGCGGCCATCCGCCGACAATCTTCCCGGTCCGACACGTCGGCCTGCACGAACGAGACCTCGCCGGCCGGTTCCGCGGCGGCGGCCTCGGCGTTGAGCTCCTCGGCGGCGGCCCGGGCCATGTCGGAGTCCCGGCCCGTGATCAGGACCCGGGCCCCGTTGCGGGCGAAGACGCTGGCGATGCCCTTGCCGATGCCGCGGCTGCCGCCGGTTACCAGCACGGCGCGGCCGGCGATCGATGTGAACATGTCGGCTCCCTTTTCAGTGTGTGCTCAGGCCAGTGTGTGCTCAGGCCAGTGTGTGCTCAGGCCAGTGTGTGCTCAGGCCAGTGTGTGCTCAGGCCAGTGTGTGCTCAGGCCAGTGTGTGCTCAGGCCAGTGTGTGCTCAGGCCAGTGTGTGCTCAGGTCAGTGTGTGCTAAGGTATGACTCCGCAAGGTCACAGCTGCCCTGCGTGTATCCGGCGCCGAGCTCGACGGCGATGTCCACGCCCTGGTGCGAGCCGATCCACGCGACCAGCAGCAGCCGCCGGAACATGATGAACGTCCAGATCTCGGCCCGGTCCTCGGCGGAGAGGCCGGCCTGCTGGTAGCCCTCGAGCCAGCTGTCCACCAGGGCCGGCACCTCGGGCGAGTGCTCGAAGAAGCTCACCGCGGTGCCCAGGTCGTACAGGTACCAGCTGAACCCGGAGTCGTCGAAGTCGATCACGCTGACCGTGCCGTCGTGCACGAGCAGGTTGGCCAGCCGGGTGTCGGCGTGCACCAGCCCGTAGCGCTCCGGGCCCTGGCCGAACGCCTTCAGCCGTCTGTGCAGAGTGTCGTCGAGGCGGGTGAGGAGCTGGCGTTCGGACGGGCCGACGCCGACGCCGTCCTGCCAGCGCCCCCAGCGGGCTTGGTGGCCGAACGCCGCGGGATAGTCCCAGTGGAACCGGGTGAACCATTCCGGGCGCTGCCACTGTTTCGCGTGCCGGTGCATCCGGGCGGTGATCTCGCCGAGTTCGGTGAAGTGGCGGCCGGTAAGCTGGCCCTCGGGCTCGACCCCAGGACCGCCAGGCTCGGTGCCGGGCAGGAACTCGAAGCGCACGCAGTGCCGGGCCGCCGCGACCGGTCTGCCGGGCTCGGCCACCGTCACCACCTGCCGCCCGTCGGCGGCGGCCAGCACCCGCGGCGTGCGCACCCCGGCTTCGGCGCGCAGCGCGTCCATCCAGGCCAGCTCGGAGGCGATCTCCAGCTCGGTGTGATAGCCGAGCCGGTGCACGCGCAGCACCGAGGGCCCGGCGTCGGGATCGGACACCAGGAAGGTCGCGTTCTCCGATACGTTGAGCAGCTCCACGGACGCTTCGGGATGGCAACCGTAGGCGCGCAGCGCCTCGCGGGCGCATCCGGCGACCCGGTCCATGACATCCCCGCCCGCCGACAGGTCATGCCCGCCGATGGCGTCGGCTGCGGTCCCGCCCACGGCTAATGCTCCCGCCCAGCCACCGCGGACAGGACCTCGGTGATCTCCGCCTGCGCGCGCCGCACGTCGGCGGCCGGGCCGGCCAGGTAGATGCGTCCGGCGGCGCCGATCATCGACACGTCGACCAGCGTCACGCCCGGCGCAGCCCGTTCGGCCTCGTTGGCCGCGACCGCCGCGAACAGGGCGGGCGTGACCTCGCTGACGCCCAGGGCGTCCCCGGGGATAATCATGGAGCCGGCCCGGTTCCTGTTGATGATCACCGCGTGGGCGTCGGTCACCTCCTCGATGACGTCGGAGAACAGGATCCGCGGCCGCAGCTGGTCCTTCTCGTCGGCGCCGAGGCCGTCCAGGATGGCCTGCCCGGCCCGGCGCACGTCGTCGAGATCCGGGCCGTGTACCTCGAGCAAGCCGAACTGGCGCTCCACAAACAGGATGCCTGGCTCGATCCCGGGCACGGCCCGCAGCGCGAGGTCGGTGACCCGCTCGATGGCCAGCGCCGGCGCCACCTCGACGATCAGCGCGTGCTGCCCGACGAACGGCGGGTAGCCCCGGGCCCGGGTCGGCGTGCCCAGGTAGGCGGCGAACTGCGGCTGCAGGTCGCGGACGAGCAGGTAGACCCGCAGCTCCGGCGCTCCGTGGGCGTGGTGCAGCCGGGGCGCCGCGGGGGCCGGCGCGTTAGTCACCGCTGATCTTGAAGTGCCTGGCCAGCTCGGGATGCGGTCGCGGTATGACGTGCACCGAGACGAGCTCGCCGACGCTCGTGGCCGTCTCAGCGCCGGCCTCCGTGGCCGCCTTGACCGCGCCGACGTCGCCGACGATCGTCACCGAGACCAGGCCGTCGCCCACCTGCTCGCGGCCGACGATGGTCACGTTCGCCGCCTTGACCATGGCATCGCCCGCGGCCAGCGCGGCAACGTACCCTTTGGTCTCGATCAGTCCGATCGCGTTATCCGCCATCACTGGTTCCTTTCTTCTGGCTGGTGGCTTTCGGGGGCCGGCTGCGGGTCAATGGAGCCGATGATCAGCGCGTCGACTGGTGGCGGCTGGCCCGCGAACCAGGAGGCCGCGACCGATCCCTGGGCGACCAGCACACGTTCGCCCACGCCGCTGCCCAGCACGTCGAATGCGATGAGCCGCTGGCCGGTGCCTTCGGCCTCCACTTCGAGGAAGGCTCCGCCGGGCAGCCCGGCCAGGCGGCGGGTGGCCCACACGCTTCCGATCACCGTCGCGGTCAGCATCAGCGCTCCTTGGAGATCTCGACGCCGCTGGCCCGGGCGCGGTCCCTGGCCAGCGGGGTGAGCACGGCCCCGGGCCCGAGCACGAGCCGCTCCCCGGCCCGCACCGCGTCCCTGATCACCTTCTCGGTGACCGCGCCGCGTTCGACCCGGCGCACCGGCGGGCCGGCCCCTGCCCCGCCGGCCGCTGCCCCGCCGGCCCCTGCCCCGCCGGCCGCTGCCCCGCCGGCCGCTGCCCCGCCGGCCGCTGCCCCGCCGGCCGCTGCCCCGCCGGCCGCTGCCCCGCCGGCCGCTGCCCCGCCGGGCCGGGCCGGGTGGCCGGCCGTCCACGCCGTGCCGTTGGCCGTCCTGAGCCCCGGGGCCCTGGGCCCCGGGGCGGCCAGCCTGAACCGTTTCCGGCCAGACCGTATCTCCTCCCGCGCCTCCGGGTCCAGATCCAGCAGGCGGTCCACGAAGGCGGCCAGGTCTTCGTCACTCGAAAGGTTAACCGTTTCGGTGACCGGCAGTCCCTGCGGCAGCACGTCCCGGATGACCTCGCGGACCAGCGCGCGCAGCTCATCGAGGTCACTCACGCTGCATCTCCCGCTGCCAGGCTCCGCAGGGCGTCTTCCGCGGCATCGGCCGCCTGCCGCACGTCGGCTTCCGACCCGGACAGGTACAGCCGTCCGGTGGCGCCGATCATCCGGTAGTCGACCAGCTTAATCCTGGCCGCCTTCTCGGTCTCGTTGGCGGCCAGGATGGCGTAGGAGGCGGGCTGCATCTCCAGTACGAACAGCGATTCCCCGGCCAGCGCCATCGAGCCGATCTTGTTCCTGTTGACCAGGAAGGCCTGCTGCGGGTCGAGCATGGTGATGATCTTGGAGGCGAGGATCTCGGGCCGTTTGGCATCCCGCGCGGTCGCGCCGAGCGCGCCCAGCGCCGCCGACGCCGCGGCCTGCACCTCGTCGGTAACGCCGTGGATCTCCAGGTAGCCGAACTGCCGCTCAACCACGAGGATCCCGGCCCGCACGTCGGCGTGCTTGACCGCTACGTCGGTCAGCGGCTCGATGTCAAGCCCGGGCGCCACCTCGATCACCTGCGCGGCGACGTGGCTGCGCGGCAGCGAGCCGCGGATCCAGGTGCCCAGGTAGCACATGGTCTGCGGCTGCAGCCGGGACAGGAAGATGAACGAGCGCAGTTCGGCCACGGACGTCGTCACCCCCTGGCCAGCTGGGAGAGCTCTTCGATGATCAGCCGCCGTATTTCTTCGCGCAGCGCCGCGGCCTCCTTCCTCGGCGGCGGCTACAACTACGCGAACTGGCTAGGCCCGATCGACGCCGTGGTCGTGATCGTCGGCGTCGGCGTCGGCTTCTACTTCAAGCGCTACAAACCCGCCAAGTTCGAGCAAGCCGGCCGCCTCATCAACGAAGGCCTGTAGCCGCTCTTTTCGTGACATGAAACCCCGGTTCCAGCTGCCGGAACCGGGGTTTCATGTCCCAGAAGGGGCCGCTAGGGGTCAGGCGGAGGCGCCGCGGAGGCGGGCCAGGGCTTCGGCCAGGATCGCCTCGCCGTCGGAGTCGCTGCGGCGCTCTTTCACGTAGGCGAGGTGCGTCTTGTAGGGCTCGACCCGCGGCGGAGCCGGCGGGCTCTGCTCGTTCTGGCCTGCGGGATTGCCACACCGGGGGCACTCCCAGGTGTCCGGGATGGCGGCATCGGTCGCGAAGCTCGGTCGCGTCTCGTGCTTGTTGGCGCACCAGAACGACACCCAGATACGGGGCGCGGACTCGCCGCGCTCGGCCTCGCCCATCGGTCCCGCGCCGACCCTGCTGCCACGAATGGCGTTACCACTACTCACAGATCACCCCTTGAAGGCCATAGAGCTATAAACCCAGAACTTCGGTGCGGGAAGACGTACGTGCTAGCGGTTGATCAGCCAGCCGAGAGCAATGATGCAGATGAACCAGAGCACACCAAAGAAAACAGTGAGCCGGTCCAGGTTCCGCTCGACGACGGAAGAGGAACCAAGGGATGAGGTCACCCCGCCGCCGAACAGGTCAGACAGGCCGCCGCCCTTACCCTTGTGCAGCAGGACGAGCAGGATCATCGCGAAACTCGTGATGATCAGGATAACGGAAAGCCCGATGATCATCTCTGTTATCCAACTCCTGCGGAGAAACGCCTAGGCTGCCAGTTCACGATACCGGCAGATCTGAACGAACTGGCCGGCGTCGAGGCTGGCGCCACCAACCAGGGCACCGTCGACGTCCGGTTGCGCCATGATCGGCGCGATGTTGCCGGGCTTGACGGACCCGCCATACAGGATACGCACACTGACGGCCGTATCGGCGCCATGAAGCTCCGAAATCCGCGATCTAATTGCCGAGGTCATCTCCTGCGCATCGGCCGGGGTGGCCACCTCACCAGTGCCGATGGCCCAGATCGGCTCATAAGCGATCACCATGGCGGCCACCGCGTCGGACGGGATCCCCTTCAGCGACCCGTCCAGCTGACCCGTGCAGTGCCGCACGTGGTGGCCCGACTGGCGGACGTCGAGGGGCTCGCCCACGCACAGGATCGGCGTCAGCTCGGACCGCAGCGCCGCCTGCACCTTGGCGTTGACCAGTTCGTCCGATTCCCCGTGGTACTGGCGCCGCTCGGAGTGCCCGGCCAGCACGTAGTCGCAGCCCAGCTTGGCCAGCATCGGACCGGAGATGTCACCGGTGTAGGCGCCGGAGTCGAAGGCCGACAGGTCCTGGGCGCCGTAGGAGAGCCGCAGCTTGTCCCCGTCGATCAGGGTCTGCACGCTGCGCAGCGCGGTGAACGGCGGGAGCACGGCCACGTCGACCGCGTCGAAGTCCTTGCCGGTCAGCGTGAACGCGAGCTTCTGGACCAGCGCGATGGCCTCGAGGTGGTTCTCGTGCATCTTCCAGTTGCCCGCCATCAGCGGCAGCCTGGTTCCCACGGCGCGGGGCGTGACGGTCATGCCGGGTCCTCCAGCGCGGTCAGCCCGGGCAGCGTCTTGCCCTCCAGGTACTCCAGGCTCGCGCCGCCGCCGGTGGAGATGTGGCTGAATGCGCCCTCGTCGATGCCGAGCGCCCGGACCGCCGCGGCCGAGTCGCCGCCGCCCACCACGGTCAGCCCGTTCACGCGGGCGATCGCCTCGGCCACCGCGCGGGTCCCGCCGGAGAACGCGGGGAACTCGAACACCCCGACCGGCCCGTTCCAGAACACCGTCTTGGCGTCGGCCAGCTTCTCCGCGAACAACGCCCGGGTCTGGGGGCCGGCGTCCATGCCCTCCCGGTCGGCCGGGAAGTCCGTCACCGGCACCACGGAATACTCGGCGTCGGGCGCGAAGTGCGTGGCCGCGAGCAGGTCGACGGGCAGCACGAGCTCCACGCCGCGCCGCTCGGCCTCGGCCATCACGTCCTTGACCGCGGGGATCTGGTCCGCCTCGAGCACCGAGTGGCCCACCTCGTAGCCCTTGGCGGCCAGGAAGGTGTAGCCCATGCCGCCGCCGATGAGGATCCGGTCGGCCAGGTTGAGCAGGTTGCCGATCACGGCGAGCTTGTCCGACGGCTTCTTCCCGCCGAGCACCACTACGAACGGCCGCCCCGGGTCGGTGGTCAGCTGGCGCAGCACCGCGACCTCGTCCCGCACCAGGTCGCCCGCGGCGTGCGGGAGCAGCCCGGGCAGGTCGTAGACCGAGGCGTGCTTGCGGTGCACCGCGCCGAACCCGTCGCCCACGTACAGCTCGCCCAGCCGGGCCAGCCGCTGGGCGAACGCGGCCCGCACGGCGTCGTCCTTGCTGGTCTCGGCGGGTTCGAAGCGCACGTTCTCCAGCACCGCGACGTCCTCGTCGCCCAGGCTGAACGCGGTCTTCTCGGCAGCAGTGCCGGCCACGTCGGTGGCGAACGCGACCGGCCGGCCCAGCAGCTCGCCCAGCCGCTCGGCCACCGGGCGCAGCGACGGGCCGCCGGCCGCGGCCTCCTCGAACGAGGCGCCCTTGGGCCGGCCGAGGTGCGCCAGGATAATCACCCGCGCGCCCCGGTCGGACAGCTTGCTGATCACCGGCAGGCTGGCCCTGATCCGGCCGTCGTCGGTGATCTCCCCGGTGCCGGTCAGGTCGAGCGGGACGTTCAGGTCCGAGCGCAGCAGCACGCGGCGGCCGAGGACCTCCAGGTCATCGACGGTCCGCATTACCGCAGCCGGGAGGCGACGAGGGCGGTCAGGTCGACGAGCCGGCAGGAGTAACCCCACTCGTTGTCGTACCAGCCGATGACCTTGACCTGGCTGCCGAACGTCATGGTCAGCGACGCGTCGAAGGTGCACGACGCGGGCGAGCCGACGATGTCGGAGGAGACGATGGCGTCCTCGGTGTAGTACAGGTAGCCCTTGAGCGGGCCCTCGGCGGCAGCCCGGTACGCAGCGTTGACCTCGTCCTTGGTCACCTCGCGGCCCAGCTCGACCACCAGGTCGGTCACCGAGCCGTCGGGGACCGGCACCCGCATGGCCATGCCGTCCAGCTTGCCCTTCAGCTCGGGCAGCACCAGCGCGGTGGCCTTGGCCGCCCCGGTGGTGGTCGGGATGATGTTGGCCGCGGCGGCCCGGGCCCGGCGCAGGTCCTTGTGCGGGAAGTCCAAGATGACCTGGTCGTTGGTGTAGGCGTGGATGGTGGTCATCAGGCCCTTGACGATGCCGAAGTTGTCCAGCAGCACCTTGGCCAGCGGCGCCACGCAGTTCGTGGTGCACGATGCGTTGGACAGCACGTCGTGCGTGGCGGGGTCGTACGCGTCGTCGTTGACCCCCATCACGATCGTGATGTCCTCGCCCTTGGCCGGCGCGGAGATGATGACCTTCTTCGCCCCGGCGGCGATGTGAGCACGCGCGGCATCGCCTGTGTTGAAGTGGCCCGTAGACTCCAGCACGATGTCCACGCCGAGGTCGCGCCAGGGCAGATCCGCCGGGTTACGCTCGGCGAGGAACTTTATCGTCTGGTCGCCCGCGCGGATGGCATCGCCCGATACGGACACGTCGAACGGCAGGGTGCCCAGCACGGTGTCGTATTTGAGCAGGTGCGCCATGGTGGCGATGTCGCCGAGGTCGTTCGCCGCGACGATCTCGAAGCCGCGGTCGGCGTTCGCGACGTTGACGGCCCGCCAGAAGTTACGGCCGATGCGGCCGAACCCGTTGATTCCCACGCGAATAGTCACAGTACCTAAGTCTCCTCGTCGATCCCCGTGAACGCCAGCGCTCCGAGACTATCGGACGCCACGCCCGGGGATCGACGAAGGCGGCGCCGGACCTGTACCGACGGAGCCTGTCTGGGCCCTGTGCCGGGCAGGCCTGCTGACTCCTGCTGAGGCTTCGACCCTATCAAGAATCATGAGGCCGAACGGGCCGTGGCTCACGCGCCGGATACGCCGCCCGCCTCAGCAGAGGCATCCGGCCGGCGATCAGGGCAGCATGTCGGCGGTCAGGCAGGCTTCGGTGTTCGGGATGCCCTGCTCGCCGGCCCGCCGGTCGGCCATGGCCAGCAGGCGGCGGATGCGGCCGGCGATGGCGTCCTTGGTCAGCGGCGGATCGGCCAGCTGGCCCAGTTCCTCCAGGCTGGCCTGCCGGTGGGCCATCCGCAGCTTGCCTGCCATGGTCAGGTGCTGCGGAGCGTCCGGCCCGAGAATCTCCAGGGCCCGCTCCACCCGTGCCCCGGCGGCCACCGCGGCCCGCGCGCTGCGGCGCAGGTTGGCGTCGTCGAAGTTCGCCAGCCGGTTGGCGGTGGCCCGGACCTCGCGGCGCATCCGGCGCTCTTCCCAGGCCAGCACGGCCTGGTGCGCGCCGAGCCGGGTCAGCATGGCGGCGATCGCCTCGCCGTCCCTGATCACCACCCGGTCCACGCCGCGCACGTCGCGGGCCTTGGCGTGCACCTTCAGCCGCCGGGCCGCCCCGACCAGGGCGAGCGCCGCCTCGGAACCCGGGCAGGTGATCTCGAGCGCCATCGAGCGGCCGGGCTCGGTCAGCGACCCGTGGGCCAGGAACGCGCCGCGCCAGGCGGCCTCGCAGTCGCACGCCGCGCCCGACACCACCTGGCGGGGCAGCCCGCGGATCGGGCGGCCGTGGCTGTCGATCAGCCCGGCCTGGCGGGCCAGGCTCTCCCCGGCCTGCCCCTTGTCCACCCGGACCAGGTACCGGTTGCCCTTGCGCAGCCCGCTCGGGGCCAGCACGAGGAACTCGGCCGGGTGCCCGAAGACCTCGGTGATCGCGGCCCGCAGCCGCCTGGCCGCCGCGCCGGTGTCAAGTTCCGCCTCGATCACCACCCGGCCCTCGATCAGGTGCAGGCCGCCGGCGAATCTGAGCAGCGTGGAGACCTCGGCCTTGCGGCAGCACGGCTTGATCACCGTGACCCGGCTGAGCTCGTCCTTCACCACGCCTGTCATCGCCATTGGCGTCATTCCCCCCATCTGGGCTGGGCCGCCGGCCCGTACCCGGCAAAAATCTGCGCATAC
Source organism: uncultured Actinomycetes bacterium (assembly GCA_963739135.1). Taxonomy (GTDB): domain Bacteria; phylum Actinomycetota; class Actinomycetes; order Streptosporangiales; family Streptosporangiaceae; genus Palsa-504. The sequence continues at coordinate 257,889 of CAVTZG010000026.1, read as the reverse complement.
GCCCCGGCCAGGAGCTTGGGGTCGTGGCACGGCGTGCCGTCCGCCGCCGCCACGTCGGCCATCACCAGCCGGGCTCCGAGCATGCCCGTCGCCTTCTCCAGGTCGGCCAGGCTACCCGTACCCGCCGACTTGGTGTCCGCGAGCACCACGTCCACAGTAAGCGCCGGAGCGTGCCCGGCGAGGACTTCCAGGTGCTTGTGCGGCGAGAAACCACCGGTCTCCCCCGGCTGCGGGGCCAGGTTCAGCACCACGAGCCGCCGCGCCGTGGTGACGTGCAAGGCGGCGGCCAGGTCGGGCACCAGCAGATGCGGCAGCACGCTGGTGAACCACGATCCGGGACCGAACACCACCCAGTCGGCGTCGAGCACGGCCCGCACCGCCTCGGGCACGGCGGGCGGGTCGGGCGGCAGCAGCGTGATCGAGCGGACCTGGCCCGGCGTCGTGGCGCACTCCGCCTGTCCCCGGACCTTCGTGACCGCCTCCGGCCGGGCGGGGTCGGCGCCCACCACCTCGGCCACGATGTCCAGCGGCACGGCCGCCATGGGCAGCACGCGGCCGCCGGTGCCGAGCAGCCGGCCGACCCAGTCCAGCCCGGCCACCGTGTCACCGAGCAGGTCCCACAGGGCCACGATCAGCAGGTTGCCGACGGCGTGGCCGGCCAGTTCGCGGTCGCCGCCGAACCGGTGCTGCACCACCTTGCTCCAGGTGATCCCCCACTCGTCGTCCCGGCACAGCGCGGCCAGCGCCATCCGCAGGTCGCCGGGGGGCAGCACGCCGTAGTCGCGGCGCAGCCGGCCGCTCGACCCGCCGTCGTCGGCCACCGTCACGACGGCGGTGAGGTCGTCGGTTACGCGGCGCAGCGCCCCGAGCGATGCCGCCAGCCCGTGCCCGCCCCCTAGCGCCACCGCCCGCAGGCCGGTTACCAAGTGCTCACTCCCGCCCCAGGTCCCGGTGGACCACCTGCACGTCCGCCTCCACCCCGACAGCTTCCGCGATGCGCGCGGCCAGCTCGTCGGCCATGGCCACGCTGCGGTGCTTGCCGCCGGTGCAGCCGACGGCCAGGGTGACGAACCGCTTGCCCTCGCGTTCGTATCCGGGCAGCACCACGCGCAGCAGCTCGGTGTAGTAGTGCAGGAACTCCTTGGCGCCCGGCTGGGACAGGACGTAGTCGCGGGCCGCCTCATCCTTCCCGGTGAGCGGGGCGAGCTCCGCGATCCAGTGCGGGTTCGGCAGGAACCGGCAGTCGGCCACCAGGTCGGCGTCCACCGGCAGGCCGTACTTGTAGCCGAACGAGACCACGCTCAGCCGCAGCCCGGCCGCCGTGCCGCCGCCGCCGAAGAAGTCCCGCATCCGGGCCCGCAGCTCGTGCACGTTGAGCCGGGAGGTGTCGATGACCAGGTCGGCGTCGCCGCGGACCTCGCGCAGCAGCTCGCGCTCGGCCGCGATGCCGTCGGTGACCCGGCCGCTGCCCTGCAGCGGGTGCGGCCGCCGTTCGCTGTCGAACCGGCGTACCAGCGTGTCGTCGGCGGCTTCCAGGTACACCACCCGGGCGGCGGCCCGGCGCGCGCCCAGGTCGCTGATGGCCGACTTCAGGTCGGTGCTGAACGCCCGGCTGCGCACGTCGACCACCGCGGCGATCCTGGTGACCGCGCCGCTGGACCTGGCCGCGAGGTCCACCATGGTGGGGAGCAGGCCCGGCGGCAGGTTGTCGACCACGAACCAGCCCAGGTCCTCGAGCGACTTGGCCGCAGTGGAGCGCCCCGCCCCGGACAGCCCGGTGATGACGACGATGTCCGCCGGGTCGTCAGCCGTCCTCATGACGTTCTCCCAAGGGGGGTCTGGGGCCGAGGGGGTCTGGGGGGAAAGGTTTCCCCCCAGGAGCGGGGGGGTCTTGGGGGGTCGTCCCCCCGGCCAATACTGTGGCGATCGTGACGGCCAGCCGGGGGCCGATGCCCGGTACGGCGGCGATCTCTTCTGCGCTCGCTGCGCAGAGCTTACGCACCGAGCCGAAGTGCTTGAGCAGGGCCGCGCGCCGGGCCGGGCCGAGTCCCGGCACATCGTCGAGCACGCTGGCGGTGGCGGCCTTGCTGCGCTTCTGCCGGTGATAGGTGATCGCGAACCGGTGGGCCTCGTCCCTGACCCGCTGCAGCAGGTACAGTCCCTCGCTGCTGCGGGGCAGGATGACCGGGTACTCCTCGCCCGGCAGCCATACCTCCTCCAGGCGCTTGGCCAGGCCGCAGACGGCCACGTCGTCGATGCCCAGCTCAGCCAGGGCCCGGGCCGCCGCGGCGGCCTGGCCGGGTCCGCCGTCCACGACCACCAGGTTGGGCGGGTAGGCGAATTTCCTCTGGGCTGTCACCACGGCCCGTTCGGAGTCAGGTTCTTGATCTTGATCTTCGGCGCCTTCTGGGTCGCCGAGGGTGTCCAGTTCCCCGGTTTTCTCCCGCTCGGCCAGGTAGCGGCGGAACCGGCGGCTGATGACCTCGTGGATGGCCGAGATATCGTCGGTGCCATCGGTGCCCTTGATCGCGAACCGGCGGTACTCGCTCTTGCGGGCCAGTCCGTCCTCGAACACGACCATCGACGCCACCACGTGCGTGCCCTGCAGGTTCGACACGTCGTAGCACTCGATCCGCAGCGGCGCGTCGTCCAGGCCGAGCCCCTCCTGGATCTCGCTCAGCGCCTTGCTCCGGGTGGTCAGGTCGCTGGCCCGGCGGGTCTTGTGCAGGGCGAGCGCCGCGCCCGCATTGCGGGCCACAGTCTCGAGCAGCGCCTTCTTGTCGCCGCGCTGCGGCACCCGCAGGCTGACCGGGCCGCCGCGGCGTTCGGCCAGCCACTGCGCCATGCTGGCCGGGTCGGGCGGCAGCTCGGGCACCAGGACCTCACGGGGGATGCCGGCGTTGACCGCCTCGGCGTCGTCCGGCGTGTCGCCGTAGACCTGGCCCAGGAAGTGCTCCACCAGCCCGGCGGGGGTCACGTCCTCGACCTTGTCCAGCACCCAGCCGCGCTGCCCGCGGACCCGGCCGCCGCGCACGTAGAAGACCTGCACCGCTGCCTCGAGCTGGTCTTCGGCCAGCGCGATGACGTCGCAGTCCGTGCCGTCGCCGAGCACCACGGCCTGCTTCTCGATGGCCCGCTCCAGGGCCCGCAGGTCGTCGCGGAGCCTCGCCGCCCGCTCGAATTCCTCCAGCCGCGCCGCTTCCTTCATATCGGCCTCCAGCCGGCTGGCGAACCGGCTGGTCTGCCCGGCCATGAAGTCGCAGAAGTCCTCGGCCAGGGCGCGGTGCCCCGCCGCGCTGATCCGCTTGACGCAGGGCGCGGAGCACTTGCCGATGTAGCCGAGCAGGCAAGGCCGGCCGATCTGGCCCGACCGCTTGAACACGCCCGCCGAGCAGGTGCGTACCGGGAACACCCGCAGCAGGGTGTCCACCGTGTCGCGGATGGCCCAGGCGTGGCTGTAGGGGCCGAAGTACTTGGTGCCCTTCCGCTTGGCGCCGCGCATCACCATGACCCGCGGGTATTCCTCGCCCATGGTGACGGCCAGGTAGGGATAGCTCTTATCATCCCGGTACTTGACGTTGAACCGGGGGTCGAACTCCTTGATCCAGGAGTACTCGAGCTGGAGCGCCTCCACCTCGGTGCTGACCACGGTCCACTCCACGCCCGCCGCCGTCTGCAGCATCATCTGGGTGCGCGGGTGCAGGCTGGCGAAGTCGGCGAAGTAGGAGTTCAGGCGCTGGCGGAGGGATTTCGCCTTGCCGACGTAGATCACCCGGCCCCGCTGGTCACGGAACCGGTAGACCCCCGGGGACTCCGGAATCTCGCCCGGCGCCGGCCGGTAGCCGTGCGGATCTGCCACGAAGCAACTTTACGCTCCTGGTCGTCCTACATATTCCATCCCGCGCCGGCCACGATGGCTGTCAGTCCTAACCGCTTCGCCCTCTGGCCGGCGACGATGGCTTCTGTGGGTACCTCCTTTGCGGCGGCCGGCCGGCTGGCCGTCCGCTTCCGCTGGGCCATCCTGCTGGCCTGGGTGGCGGGCACGATCGCGGCCATGGTGCTGCTCCCGTCGCTGTCCAGCGTGACGCAGAGCGACAACACCTCGTTCCTGCCGGCCAGCGCGCCTAGCGAGCAGGCCGCCCAGCTGGCCTCGCCGCTGCAGAGCGCCTCGCTGACCGCGGTCGGCGTGGTCGTCGCCCGGCCCGGCGGGCCGCTGACCGGCACCGACCTGGCGGCCATCGCCCGGCTGGCCGCCGCGCTCGGCCGGGTGGCGCGGGTGACCGCGGCGCGGGACGCCGGGGAGTCTGCCGACGGCCGGGCCGAGCAGCTCACCGTGCTGGCCGCGCTGGCCCGGTCCGGCGGGCTGGCCACCTCGCAGCAGGCCAGCCTGGTGGCCGGGCTGCGCGACGTCATCCAGGCCACCGTGTTGCCGGCCGGGCTGGCGGCCCATACCGCCGGGCCGGTGGCGACCCGGGTGGACAACAACGCGACCTCGGGCAAGACCGGCGGGCAGGTCCAGTGGTTCTCGATCCTGTTCGTGATCGCGCTGCTGGTCGCGGTGTTCCGGTCGGCGCTGGCGCCGCTGATCGCGGTGCTGCCCGCCATCGTGGTCGTGCTGGTGGCCGAGCGGCTGACCGCCGAGGCCGCCGTCGGCGGCCTGTCGGTGTCGCAGATCGCCTCGCTGCTGCTGATCGTCCTGGTGCTCGGCGCGGGTACCGACTACGCGCTGTTCCTGATGTTCCGGGTGCGGGAGGAGATGCGCGCCGGGCTGAGCTGCCATGAGGCGATCGTGCTGGGGGTCGCGCGGGTCGGCGAGACGATCACGTTCTCGGCCGGCATCCTCATCGCCGCGCTGCTGTCGCTGGCCACCGCCTCCTTCAGCCTGTATTCCGGCCTGGCCGCCCCGCTGGCCATCGCGATCGGGCTGATGCTAATCGCCGGGCTGACCCTGCTGCCCGCGCTGCTGGCCATCTTCGGGCCGGTCGCGTTCTGGCCGTCCTCGGTCAAGCCGGGGGGCGGCCGGGCCGGCTGGTGGGGACCGGCCTGTGCCCGGATCGTGCACCGGCCGGCCGCCACGCTGGTGGCGGGCCTGGTCGTGTTCGCCGCGCTGGCGGTGGCCTCAGCCGGCTACCTGGCCGCCGGGTTCGGCGGGGCGGCCACCGCGCCGCCCGGCAGCGACTCTGCGCTGGGCAACGCGCTGCTGGCCGAGCACTTCCCGCAGTCGGCGGCCAACCCCACCATCATCGTGTTCCGGCTGCGCCAGCCGGTCTGGGCGGCCGCGGCCGCGGTGGCCGCGGCCGAGCGGCAGCTGGCCGCCGACCCGCAGTTCGCCGCGGTGTCCGGGCCCTTCAACGCCAACGGGACCGCGTTGACCGCGGCGCAGTACACCGCGCTGCACGCCGCCTACGGGCCGCCGCGCGCGCTGACCGCCGCACCGGGCGGGCAGGTCCCGCGGGTCACGCTGGCCGCCTACCAGTCCTACCGGGCCAGCGGGTCGTACGTGAGCGCCGACGGGGACACGGTTCTCGTTCGCGACCGCGCTGGCCGCGGGCAACCCGGCCGGCACCCTCGCCGAGGAGGCGGTGCCCGCGATCCGGGCCGACGCGGCCCGGGCGGCGCGGGCGGCCGGGGCGTCGGCCTTCGGCGTGACCGGCCAGGCGCCGTTCACCTACGACGTCGCCCAGCTGTCCGACAGCGACCTGCGCACGGTCATCCCGATCGCCATCGCCGTGATCGCGGTCCTGCTCGCGCTGGTGATGCGCAGCCTGATCGCGCCGCTGTACCTGATCGTCTCCGTGGTGCTGTCGTACTTCTCGGCCCTGGGCCTGACCGTGCTGGTGTTCGTCAAGGCCGCCGGCCAGCCGGGACTGACCTTCATCCTGCCGTTCCTGCTGTTCATGTTCCTGCTGGCGCTGGGCGAGGACTACAACATCCTGGTCATGACCAGGATCAGGGAAGAGGCGCACCGGCTACCGCTGCCCGAGGCGGTCAGCCGGGCGCTGCGCGTCACCGGCACCACGGTCACCTCGGCGGGCCTGGTGCTGGCCGGGACGTTCGGCGTGCTGGCCATCGTGGGGTCCGGAAGCGCGGGGGCGCAGAACGTCCGGACGATCGTGGATGTCGGCGTCGGCCTCGCGCTCGGCGTGCTGATGGACACCTTCCTGGTCAGGACGCTGCTGGTGCCGTCGGCCGTGGTGCTGATCGGCCGGTGGAACTGGTGGCCGTCCCGGCTCTATTTCCTCGGGGGGAGCGATCCCCCCCAGAGCCCCCCTGCGCACGAGGGGGCTGCCCGCCCCCCCGTACCCCCTGTACCCCCCGGGCCCCTCGACGAGGGGGACAATTCCTTTACTCCGATCAAGTTATTACTTAAGATGACGGGGGCGGGGGTCGCCGGTTCTGACGGCCGAATCTGACGAGGGGCAAGGCGTGACGCAGGCGAACACGGTCGCCGAGGAACTCGGCGCCGAGTATTTCTCCGATCCCTACTCCGTGCACGCCCGGCTGCGGGCGCAGCGGCCGGTCTCGGCCGTGGTCATGCCGGGCGGCATACCCGCCTGGCTGGTCACCGGGTACGCCGAGGCGCGGGCCGCGCTGGCCGACCCGCGGCTGCGCAAGACCATGCCGGGCTGGCATCCCGAGCCGGACTCCATGCTCGCCGCGCTGGACATGCACATGCTCAACAGCGACCCGCCGGATCACGAGCGGCTGCGCAGGCTGGTGAACAAGGCCTTCACCGTGCGCCGCGTGCAGCGGTTGCGGCCGCGGATCACGGCCATCACCGCGGAGCTGCTTGACGACATGTCGACCCGGCGCGAGGTGGACCTGCTGGCCTCGTTCGCGTTCCCGCTGCCGATCACAGTGATCTGCGAGCTGCTGGGCATACCGGTGGCGGACCGGGACGACTTCCGGGCCTGGTCGGCCACCATCGTGTCGAACACGGCCAGGCCTGAGGTGTTCGTGGCGGACACCACGGCGATGATCCGCTACTTCCGGGCCATGCTGGCGGCCAAGCGCCGCCAGCCCGCCGATGACCTGCTGTCGGCGCTGGTCCTGGCCCGGGACCAGGGCGACCGGCTGCGGGAGAACGAGCTGGTCGCCATGGTGTTCCTGCTGCTGGTGGCCGGGCATGAGACCACGGTCAACCTGATCGCCAGCGGCACGCTCGCGCTGCTGCTCAACCCCGGTCAGATGGCCAGGCTACGGGCGGACCCGGGGCTGATCGGCGGCGCGGTGGAGGAGTTCCTCCGCTACGTGAACCCGGTCAACCACGCGACCTACCGGTGCGCCGCCGAGCCGATCGAGATCGGCGGCGCGCAGATCGCGGCGGGCGAGGCGGTGATCGTGGCGCTGAGCGGGGCGAACCGTGATCCGGCCCGCTACGCCGACCCGGACCGGCTGGACCTGGACCGGGACAGCGCGGGGCACCTGGCGTTCGGGCACGGCATCCACTACTGCCTGGGCGCGCCGCTGGCCCGGCTGGAGGCCGAGATCGCGTTCGGCGCGCTGCTTGACCGGTTCGGCTCGATCACGCTGGCGGTGCCCGCCGGATCGCTGCGCTGGCGGCCCAGCACGCTGATTCACGGCCTGGAGTCCCTGCCGGTCCGGCTGGCTCCCTAAGGCCCGGTAAGTGGGTCTACGACGACCCGGCAACGCTAACGGGTGACAGTCGGGGCGGAAGACGGGCTCGCTCCCGCGTGGGTCCTTGCGTTTGGCGAGCTGTTGTTGGCGTAGGTCATGGGGCGAGGTGATACTCGGCAGGGGACTTTCTCCGCAAAATTCCCGAAACACGCCCCTGGGGAGGAACCGGGAGGTTACCGTCTGACTACGGTGTCCAGATGCCGACGGCAGTGATGCGTTAAGTGAATGCCTCCAGCACACTAGGTCAGCCACGCGGCGCCCGAAACCTGGGCTGGCGAGGCACCTTGGCAGGCCCCGATATCGGGCAGGTGCCGTCGATGGACCACGGGCCAGCGATCGAGTACGTGGCAGAGCCCTTGGCGCCGGTCACGGCGCCGACTCAAGGCACGGCTGCCTCACCCCCGGTCGCGGCGGCCCGCGCATTGGTCAGGGGGTTTGACCTGTATGGCAGACAAAGACCGGGGCACGGAACTGCCCCAGCGCGTTCCAGGCGCGGGCCGGGCCGGGCCGGTTTCGCCTATTGCGCTGGCGCTGCCGGAGGAATTGCGGCAGCGCATCCAGGCGGCGGTGCTAGCCGAGCTCGCGGAGGCGGACGCCGACGAGCAGGAGCGCGCATCCCAGGACCGAACGACCGATCCGCCCGGGCGCGAGCGGCCGCCGGAATCCGTAGTCAGCGAGGTAGCGGGCCTGGGAGAGTCCAGCTTCCCGGCGAACGGCATCAAGCGGAAGCGTAATGGCGCCGCCGCGGTCGAATCGGCCGCCACACGCGAGCGCATCACCGGGCCCGTCCTCAAGGCTCATGTCACCAAATGGCTCGGCTTCGCGGTCAAGCCCCAGCCCGCGGTCGGGGTCGGGCCGGAAAAGCCACGACGCCGGGTTGGGGCTCGCCTGATCGCGCTGGGCCTGGCCGTTATCGTCATCGGGTCGCTGGGCGCCGTCGCGGTAGACCACTACTCCGCCTCGCCGGCGACCGTCCGCGCGCAGGCTGCCGCCTGGGTCGCCGAGCAGGTCAGCCCGGATGTCACCGTGTCATGTGACGCGGTGATGTGCGCCGCGCTCCAGGCGTATGGCTTCCCCGTGAGCAAGCTGGTCGTGCTCGGGCCAACGTCGCCAGATCCGGTGCCTTCGGTCTTGGTCGTCGAGACGGCTACGGTACGTGCGCTGTTCGGCAGCAGCCTCGCCATCGCCTGGGCGCCAGCCGTCCTGGCGTCCTTCGGCTCCGGGACCGGCGCGATTACCGTCCGGGTGGTCGCGCCGCATGGCGCGGCCGCGTACCAGGCCGCGCTCAGCGCGGACCTGGCCAACGGTAAGACCTACGGCGCCGTGCTGCTGCATGATTCCCAGGTTGCGTTGTCGGCCGCCGCGAGGAGCCAGTTGCTGGCCGGCCAGGTCGACTTGCGGCTGCTGCTGGCGCTCGCATCGGTGGCCGGACATGAGCCGATTTTCATCGTGCGATTCGGGAACCTGGGCCCAGGCGCCAGTCCGCGCGTTCCGCTCGGCTTTGCCGATCTGGCCGAGAGCATCCCGGCCGCCCACATGGATACAGCCGCATACGCGCGCGCGGTCTGGGCCGTCCTGAACGGGGCCGATGCCCGGATCCGCCCGGAGAGAGCGATCTCCGGGCCCGTTCAGGGCCAGGCCATCCTCCGGGTCGAGTTCGCCTCGCCGAGCCCGTGACGTGATCGGCCCTGAGCCCGAGCCGAACACACGTTTCAAACCGGGTCGAGTCATTTGTGTCTGCGACGTTTAGCAAACCTTGGTCGTTTTGTCCGCGTAACTGTTAGGGTGATGCGCTGTAGCCGGTTCACGGTCGCGATGACACGGCGTACGACGGGTCGCGCAAAGGAATAGCCGCGCTCGGTTCGGCCGACTGCGGACATGTGCGGAGGTGGGATGGTTCGTGCGCTCGGCGCTGGTGACGGAAAGTGCTCTTCCATGCACGGTGCGGCTTCGCTGCTGCTCACCGTGCCGTGGTCCGGTGTCAGAGCTCTAGACCGGTATCGCTCGGCTCCGCGGGACCCGCACGTGCCCGGCGGCGCGATCCGTCACATTGCGGTGAAATTGTTCGGGAGATTCGTGAACAATTTGGATCGGCCGCAGGAAATCGGAGGTGATGACAGAAAACGCGCCAGCATTCGCTCAGTGGCGCCCGCCTCGCTATCTACCCGCTCGTGTGATCCCGGAAGGGCCATCGTATGTTCACTCAGATTACCGCTGCGACCGCTCCAGTGGCCTTGAGCACGCAGGGTCTTGTCACCTACCTGCAGGGGCTCTTCGGGCCGTTGTTCCTCGGTATCGTGGGGATCGTCGCGATCTTCTTCCTCTTCACTCGTGAGATCACCCGGTTCGTGCAGTTCATGGTGCTTGCCGTGGCCATTGCGGTAGTTTTCTACACGCCCAGCATCGTCCAGACACTTGCCACCGGCATAGCGAACGCGCTCGGAGTCCACTGATCCCGACTGACTCAGGAAGAAGAGGCGGGACGGGAGTGGATCTTCCCACTTACACGAACATCTGGCGAATCGAAAAGCGGCTGTACAAGCTATACGATTTTCGGCTGCCAGCTCCTCTGCCGATCACCTGGATTGGCGTGTTCGTCGGGATAACGGTTCCCTATGTGGTCCTCCTTATTGCTGTCGGCCTGCCGTTCAACCACACCCTCGTGTGGCTTTACGTACTGCCGCCCGGAGTCCTCACTTGGCTGACGACCAGACCGGTCATCGAGGGTAAGCGATTGCCCGAGCTGGTCACCTCTCAGGTCCGGTACATGAGCGAACCGCGGGCTTGGTGCCGGATGGCGCCCTTCGCGGAGAAGGACGAGATCTTGGTGTCCGCGCGCGTGTGGCATGCACATCCGCCGAAGGTCCGCCCCAAGAAGGCGCCGGCCCGAGCCCGGCCGGGCGCACCCGCGCTGCAAGCCGCCAGCACGAATGTGGCCGAGGCCCGGCCTCCGTTCGTGGCCGGGAGAGCGGCCTCGCCCGCTGTCGCGGCACCGGCCCCCGATCCGGTCGTACCGCCCTCCGCGCATGTGCGGGTATCCGCGCGGGCATCGGCTCGGCCCGAAGCGATACCGGTGAAGGCAGCACCGCGAGCCAAGCTCACGTGGTCTCCTTGGCCCCGCGGATCCGCACCGGGGACTGGGGCGCCGGAGTCGGCCTGCGATCGCGCTCCTGTGCCCAATCTCCGGCCGGCGTGGATGATCGCGCCGTCTCATGCGGCGGGGACTCCGGATCCCGGGACGCCCGAGGTTTCCCACGACTCCGAACCCCTTAGCGATCCGGGCGGTCCGCCCACGGCATCCTCCGCTCCCATGTTCCGGCCGGAGCCGGTGGCTGCCTCGTTTCCCGAGCTCACGCTCTCCCCTGAGCATGCTTCGTTCCCCGAAGCAATCATTGTCACGCTCAGCCAGCTGCGGGGCATCCGCGGCTGGTGGCGCAAGCTCGCCCCAGCCGCGGCTGCGTTGCGCGAGCTGGGCGTGACCGGCCAGGCTGACCAGGTCGCCGCCATCGCCTACGCGATCGGCGCGGCCCGGTTCGGCGTCAAGATCCCGTGTATCACCTGCAGCACCCCGACCCCGGTCGACGTCGGCATCGGTGACCCAGGCCACCCCGAGCCCAGCAGCGTGGTGTGCGGCACCTGCCGCACCGAGATCGACGAGCAGGCGCTGGCCGGACCGGCCGGTCGTGGCGAAGCGAGCTGGCGGCACCAGGTGAAGGTAGTGCCCGTCGGCCAGAGGCCGGGTGAGCAGGATCAGGAGGCGCTGCACCGCGACCGGGCCCGGCTGCCGCTAGCGGGTCCGCGCCGGATCGCCGTCCTGGGTTGTACCAGGGGTGCGGGGCAGACGCTCACGGTCCAGATGACCGGCCACGTCCTGGCCTCGCTGCGCGGAGCGGCGGTCGCGGCCGTAGACCTCAATCCCGGCGCCACCTCGCTGGCCGCCCGCCGTGCTCCGGCCGTCTCGGTCCGGGCGCTCCTGGCCGGCCGGCAGCCCGACGAGCGGGCGAGCGGCTCGGGCGCGAGGCTCGAGGTGGTCGCTGACCTGCCGGGCACCGGCGGGAGCGGACTGGATCCCGATGACTATCAGCGGCTGGCCGACCTGCTCGCCGCACGGTACCTGCTGACCGTGATCGACCCGGCGCCCGGCAGCCTGAACCGGGTGGTGCCGACGGCCGATCAGCTGGTGCTGGTCGTCCCGGCCAGCCCGGACGCGGCTACCTCGCTGGCCAGCACCCAGCAGTGGCTCGGTGCGCACGGCTATGGTGAGCTGGTTGGCCGGGCGGTGACGGTGGTCAATGGCGTGAGCCGGCGCACGATGGAGGACGTGCTGCGGGCCGAGTCCGTGGCCAGGGGCCGGTGCCGGGCCATCGTCCGGGTCCCGTGGGATGATCTTCTGTTTGCGCGTCCCGGGCCGCCGCCGGTCTCACATCCGCAGAGGGCGCTGAATCCCCAGACCAGGATCGCCTACACGGCGCTGGCAGGTGTGCTTGTGACGGCCCTGGCCGCGGACTCGGCAAACACGGCAAACGGAAGGAATCCTGGTGAGCACTCGGACTAAGGGATCTAGGGGTTCGCGGGGACGCACTCGGTTTGCCATCCGGTATTTCGATGACCGGATCCTGCTTACCGACACCCATGCCTGGGCGTATTACCGGATTCCTTCGGTGTCCTATGAGTTCACCACCCCGGAGGAGCGGGAGGCGCTGGCGACGAACATCACCGTCGCGCTGGCCGCGATCAGGATGGCCGACGCCGAGGTCCACCTGCGCATCGCCCACCGGTCCTACCCGGCGCAGGCGTGGGCCACCGGGCTGGATGCGACCTCGGACGGCGGCCCGGGCTGGCGGGATTACCTGGAGCAGGCCTATGAGCACGTCTGGGCCAAGGACTTCTGGGGCAAGGAGATCTACCTCGGCGTCCGGCTGGGCCAGCGCGGCGTGCGAGCGCAGCTGACGGGTGGGGTGCTGTCGCAGTTCCGCGGCACGCGCGTGCGCGGCGAGAGCGGGCCGGGGCCGGGCGAGGAGGTGGTCGGCCCGTCGGAGATCGTCAAGTGGACCGAATCGGCCGAACGGCTCGGCCGGGCGCTGAACGCCAGCGCGCTGGCGGCCCGGCATGCGACCTCTGGTGAGATCGCCTGGCTGGTCCGGCACTCGCTGATGGCGACGGCGGGGGTGCCGGTGCCGTCGGCGGCCCGGCGCCGCCGGTGGGGTCTGGGGGAGATTGATGCGCTGTTCGAGGGTCAGGTCCATAACGGGCGGACGATGCTGGGGCTGGAGCATATGGGCGGGCAGTCCTATGCGGCGTTTGTGTCGTTTGCCCGGTTCCCGGATGTGATGGCGTTCCCGGACGGGGAGCCGTGGCTGCATTTTGCTGATTCGCTGCCGTTCCCGGTGGAGGTCAGTTCCCGGATGAAGCTGATTCCGCCGGCGAAGGCGAGCAAGGATGTCAGCCGCCGTCTGGCGCATGCCCGGGACATGGATGCGCATATCCGGGAGGCGGGGGCGGAGGCGCCGATTGCGCTGGCGGAGCAGATCGCGGCGGCGCGGATGCTGGAGCATGGCATTACCAAGGAGCGGCTGCCGTTTGTGTATGGCTGGCACCGGCTGATGGTGGCCGCGCCGTCCCGGGATCTGTGTGTGCGGCGGGTGGAGGCGGTGGTGGAGCATTACCGTGATATCGGCATCGATGTGGTCAATTCCACCGGTGATCAGTTCTCGCTGCTGTGTGAGTCGCTGCCCGGCGAGCGGATCCGGCTGTCCTCCTATGTGCAGCGCCAGCCGCTGTATACCATTGCCGGCGGGATGCCGACCGCGACGGTGGAGCTCGGTGACCGGGCCGGCTCCGGGGCGGGGTGGATCGGCCCGTATATCGGGGAGACGCTGGGCCGGGCCCGGTCGGTGGTGCACTTCGATCCGCTGCTGGCCGCGGCGCGGAACCGGCCGACCGCGGTCGCGATCACCGGGGAGCCGGGCGGCGGGAAGACCACGCTGGCCATGCTGCTGATCTACCAGCTGGCCCTGCGGGGTGCGACGGTGGCGGTGATCGACCCGAAGGGCGACGCCGAGTCGCTGGTGGAGTACCTGAAGGCGCAGGGCCGCAAGGCGCGGGTGCTGCCGCTGGGCGCCGCGGCGCCCGGCCTGCTCGACCCGTTCTCCTTCGGTGCCGACCTGGCCGAGAAGCGGACCATGGCCACCGAGACGCTGCGGCTGCTGCTGCCGCGGATGAGCGAGGAGCGGGAGAGCGCCATGATCCAGGCGGTCGGCGCGATCGCCGGGACCGGGCGGCCCAGCCTGGGCAAGGTCATCGGCTACCTGGAGGCGGCCGGCGATCCGGCCTGGAAGAACACCGGCGCCGTGATGCGGTCGATCTCGGAGATGCGGCTGGCCCGGCTGTGCTTCGCCCCGTCGGTGGGCCAGCAGATCGACGCCGAGGGCTGGACCACGGTCTTCACCTTGGGCGGGCTCACCCTGCCCGACACCACCACCAGCCGCGACGACTACTCCTATGAGCAGCGGCTGTCGGTGGCGCTGCTGTACCTGGTGTCCCAGTTCGCCCGCAAGCTGCTGAACGGCATCGACCGGACCAAGCCCAAGGCCATCTTCCTGGACGAGGCCTGGGCCATCACCTCCACCCCCGAGGGCGCCAAGCTGGTGCCCGAGGTATCCCGGATGGGCCGGTCCCGGAACACCGCGCTGATCCTGGTCTCGCAGAACGCCGGTGACCTGCTGGCCGAGCAGGTCACCAACTGCCTGTCCAGCGTCTTCGCGTTCCGCTCCACCGAGCGCGCCGAGGTGGCGAACGTCATGTCGCTGCTCGGCGTCGCGCCCTCCGATGAGCACCAGGCCGTGCTCCGCGCACTCGGCAACGGCGAGTGCATCTTCCGCGACCTGGACGACCGGGCCGGCCGCATCGGGATCGACCTGGTCTCCGAGGAACTCAGGGACTGGATCGACACCAACCCCACCCGGGCCCGGGGCCAGCAGCCCGGCCCCCGGCGCGATAGCACTCTCGTGTCGGCCGAGGCCTCGTCGTAACCGCACCAGCCAGGAGTTTGCCCGATGCTTGTCCCGTTCGCGCCCTCCCGGCGCTGCGCGCCTGACCGCGCCGCGTCCCGGACTCGCGGCCGCCGCCTGGCGCGCTGGGCGGGCGGGGTACTGCTCACTGCCGGGGCGCTGCTCGCGGTGGCCAGCCCGGCGCTGGCCGCCGCGCACGCGGCCAGCGGGCCCCCGGTGTCCCGGACCACAGGGTCCGCGGCCGCCGCCGCGGCCCGGATCCCGGTGCAGCTCACCGCGGAAGTCACGCCTGCGGCGCCGGGCGGGGTGTGCCAGGTGCCGGGGATCGGTGATATCGGCGGGCTGGTGGGGCTGTGCTCGTCGGGGTCGGCGGGCATCGTCGGTGACCTGAACAATATCTGCGAGCCGTCGCTGCCCCAGCCGGAGCAGGCCACCGGCGGCATCGACGCCATGATCGAGCCGCCGGCCGGGTCCTCTGGCGGCAAGACGCTGTATGACAATTACGGCATCGCCGGGCAGTTCTGGGCCGCTCACGGGCTGCAGTGCTCCGATATGACCTCGCTGGTCGGCAACAACGTGGCCGGGATGGTCTTTGACGGGGCTAAGTCCCTGGACCGGGTGACGATCACCGTCTACCAGTCCGCGGCGGGCAGCAGCATTCTGACCTGGCTGCAGAACGCGGTGGACAAGCTGATCAGCGCGCTGGGCAACGCGATCTACTTCCCGTACCTGGCCCCGGTGGTCATCTTGGGCGCGATGTGGCTGGCCTGGCAGGGCCTGATCCGCAAGCGCGCCACCCGCACCATCGAGGGCACGCTGTGGATGGTGGTGGCCGCGGTCGCGGCCATCGCGCTGATCGGCCTGGCCGACTTCACCGGCATCGGCACCACCGTCTCCAACGGCGTCACCGGGGTGCTGAACACCGCGTTCTCCAAGCTGCCCGCCCCGGCCGGCAGCAACTGCCTGCCGGTGGCCGCCGGCGACCCGCAGAGCGTCACCGCGAGCTATGCTTTCACCTCCGGTAACGGGCTGGTCGACCAGAACGCCAACGAGCTGTGGTCGGTGCTGGTGTGCAAGCCGTGGGTGTGGGGTGAGCTCGGCACCACCGGGTTCGCGGCCACCGGCAGCGGCGCGCCGACCGTGGTGAACACCTACGGGCGGCAGCTGCTGTGGTCCCAGGCCATCGCGGCCAACGAGAGCCCGACCACGGCGCTGATCCAGGCCAAGCAGGCCACCTACACCGGCATCGCCAGCGCCCTCCAGACCGGCGACCCGGCCATCTACCCCCTGTTCCAGGGCAACCAGTGGACCACCCGGCTGGAGATCGCCTTCGCCGCGATGTTCGCCGCGGTCGTGGCCGGGCTGCTCATCTTGCTCATCGCGCTGACCTTGATCGTGCTCAAGCTCGGTTTCTTGCTGCTGCTGGTGGCCGGGCCGTTGTTCCTGATCATCGGGACCCATCCCGGGTTCGGCCGGATCATCGCCATCCGCTGGTTCGAGATGCTGGCCGGCGTGCTGATGAAGCAGGTGGCCATCGCCATCACCCTCAGCGTGCTGCTCTACTGCTACTCCCTCATCATGGGCACGGCCGACACGGTCTTGCCGTGGGCGCTGAAGATCCTGATGATCGCCCTGGTCACGGTGGCCGTATTCATCTACCGCAAGCCGTTCACCCACCTGTTCTCCGCCGTCGGCTACGGCTCCATCGGCTCGCACGAGCGGGCCGAGTACAGCCTGCGCGAGGCCGGTTCCACCTTCCGCCGCTCCACCCGGGACGCCGCCACCGTGGCCATCCCCGGGATCGCGACCTACCGGGCCGCCCGCTGGGCCCGCCGCAACCCCGGCTCAGCCGCCCCGGCCGGCACCGGCACCGGCACCGCGGACACCGGCACGGCCGCCGGCACCGCCGCCGCGCCCGCCGGCACCGCGACCGGCACCGCGACCGGCACCGGGCAGGTCGCCGCCAGCACCTCGCGGTTCCGGCCCGACGCGTCTTCCCCGGCGGACGGCAATGCCAAGACGAGCCCGGGCTCCAGCCGCGGCGCCGCGGCCGACGTGGCCCGGACCAGGAACCTGCCCGAGACCGATAGCGGCACCGGGCGCACCCCCCCACCGCTGGACCTGCCGCTGAGGAACGGCGCCGACGGCCCGGCCGGCGCCGCCGCCACCCGGTACCGGCGAGCCGGGCGCTCGACGGCCTCCGGGCCAGCGCCATCACGGTCCCGCGCGACGTCCGGGGGCTCCGCGGGCTCCGGATCCATCCGGTCCGCGCCGCCCGCCAACGGGACCGGCGGATCCGGCGGGTCGGGCGGGTCGGGCGGATCCGGCGGGTCGGGCGGGTCGGGCGGATCCGGCGGGACCGGCGGGTCGGGCGGATCCGGCGGGACCGGCGGGTCGGGCCCGCGTCAGGCCGCCCCCGCCTGGCCGCTGGCCAGCTGGGCGGGCGCCAACATGGCCGCGGGCCCGCGGCAGCGGCCGGTGGCAGCGCGCAGGCCGGCTGAGCCGCCCGCTGATCCGCCGCGCAGCCCCGGCAACGGAACCGGCGACAGAACCGGCAACGGCACCGAAGAACCGCGGGCCACGCCGTTCTGGCTGCGCTCGGTACGGCGCAAGTAACCGGCAGGCACCGTGGAGCTCAGCCCCCGCCAGCGCAGCGCAGTTTTCGCCGTCATCGTCATCGCGCTCGCCGCGCTCGGCTACTACCTCGTAGTCCCCGCCCTGACCCACTCCGGCGGGCATGCCCAGGCGGGCATCTCGCCCACGCCGGCCGGCCCGGCGGCCGCGACCACCCCCGCTCCAGGCCCGACCGAGACGGCATCGGCGGCCGCGACGGGCGGCGTGAACATCTACGCCTGGCTGCCCTTCACCCAGCAGGACCTAGCCACCGCCGCCTCGGTGGCGGTGCGGTTCGGCGTCGACTACAACACCTACAGCTACACCGAGAGCGCGGCCGCCTACGTGGCAAAGATGACCGGGCTGATCACCGGGGAGCTGGGCACGACCCTGCAGGCCAGCTACTCCACGCCGGGAGTGGTCAGCACGCGGACCAGCCAGCAGCAGGTCTCCACTGGGACCGCGGCGATCAATTCGCTGCGGGCCTTCGGCCCGTCCAGTCTGACGTTCGTGGTCAACACCACGCAGCACCTGGTCAGCTCCCACGGCGCCAGCAACGGCAGCGCTCAGTACGCGGTCACCCTGACCGGGTCGGGCAGCAGCTGGCAGGTCAGCGACATCGAGCTGGCGTCTGCGGGTAACTCATGACGGACAGCCTCCTCGACCGGTCGCGGCAGGCCACGGTCAGGCAGTACCAGCAGGTGGTCACTACCAGGGAGCAACGGGCGCCGAGGATCCTTGTCGTCGGCGTCGTCGGCCTCATCGGCGTGGTCGGACTCGGCCTGCTGGCCGTGCCACTCCTGATCGGCGCGGACGCATTCTTCTCGGCCCGCTTGGGGTGCTCAGGCCAGCAGACCGGCGCAGCCGGGCAGCCGGCTGCAGGTCCAACGGCCAAGTCGATCCCGGCCAACTACCTTGACTGGTACCGGAGGGTCGGCCAGCAGTACGGCGTGCCGTGGACGATCCTGGCCGGGATCGGGACGGTCGAGAGCGACAACGGCCAGTCCACCCTGCCCGGCGTGCACAGCGGGCAGAACGGCTTCGGCGCGGCCGGCCCGATGCAGATCGGCATCGGCGGCGCGGCCACCAACGTGTGGGGCGGCGCGCCGGTCCACCCGGCTAGTGAAGTGGTCAACGGCGTCGCCACCGACGAGGACGGCGGCCCGAACGCGGATATCTACGATCCGGCCGACGCGATCGCGGGCGCCGCCAAGTATCTGGTCGCCGCCGGGGTGCAGACCAACCCCTCGGGGGCGATCTTCGCCTACAACCACTTGCAGTCCTATGTGCAGAGCGTACTGTTCTACGCGGGCCAGTACGCGGGGGGCAACTACTCAATGGTGGCAGCGACCATGCCGTCCGCCAGCTCGGTGGCCGACTGTTCAACCATCACCGGGGACGTTTCTGCGGTCCAGGCGCCGACCCACGCAGCGGCCACCGCCATCGCCTACGCGGAGCAGCAGCTCGGCAAGCCGTACCTGTGGGGCGGCACCGGGCCGGATGCCTTCGACTGTTCCGGCCTGGTCATGATGGCCTACCGGGGCGCCGGGATCGACATCGCCCGGACATCGGAGGAACAGTGGGCGACCGAACAGCACGTCCCCGCCTCCCAGGTGCGGCCGGGAGACCTGGTGTTCTTCGCCGGAGCGGACGGCACCCCGACCTCGCCGGGGCATGTCGGCCTGGTGATCGGCCACGGACAGATGATCGAGGCGTATGCCACGGGCTTTCCGATCCGGATCTCCTCATACGGGACCGCCACCTCGGCGCCCGGAGACGAGTCCCCGGTCGGCTTCACCCAGCCCTAACGTTAGTCCGTAGTTCCCCCCGGTCGCGAGGCAACATAGGCCTTGACCAGGTAAAACGACCTCAGCTCATGACTACGTAGACATGTAATTTTCGTGATCAAGGGCTCTACCACCTGGTACAACGCGTTGACCAATCGGCTTGGGGGGAACTTCGGGTTAGTACGGCAGGCCGGCGCCGCAGAGGTGCCACGGGCCGTGAGCCGGAGCCGACGCGCAGACCGGTTCATGATCCTCGGGGCGTAGCCTGGCCGGCGGCAGCCTGGCCCGGCCGTCCCGGCCGTCCCGGCCGTCCCGGCCGTCCCGTCCACCTCGGACTTCACCAGCCCGCCGGCGGCCTGGAGCTCGGCCAGCGCCTTGACCGCGCCCTCCAGGCTGCGGTCCAGCTCACCGACCTGCCCGTACCCGATGGCGGCGGCACGGGCCAGGTCGCCGGTCCGCTCGTACCTGGCGGCCTCTCCACTCCTGGCGTGCTGGCTCCGATCAGCCGCAGCTCCCCGCGCGCGAGCATCGGGGCCCTGGCATGCCGGTCAGGCGGACGGCTGGCCGGGATCGCGCCGGGTGGGCCGAGAACAGGAACCACGGCCCGTTCGGCATAAAGGTCTTGAGGAATTGCCGGACGGGCCGGTCACGGCGCGGCAGGAAGCAGGAGCGCTGAGGGGTTCTCGGCGCCTAGCCCGATGCTGTACCTGGTCGGCGCGAAATCACCGGGCGGCGCGTCGACCTGGCCGTTGCCGGGGTTGCGGGCGAAGCGGGGGTGCGCACCGCCTGCCACCTGGAGCCTGAGGCGGTGCCCGCGGCCGAACCGGTGCGCCGCGGCGATCAGGGACCATGCCCTGCAGCGGATTGACCCGCTCCTGGTGCACGATCAGGTCGCTCCAGGACATGAAGTTGTACAGGTCGAAGACGCCGTTGCGGTAGGCGGTGCGGCTGAAGTCGTGCGGGCCCACGTACACGACCGCGGCCACCAGCTCGGGTGGCGGGTCCATGGCCAGGGCCCACTGCACGAACCCGAGATAGCTGGGCCCGGACGTGGCCAGCCGTCCGTCGAACCAGCTCTGGTTGCGCAGCCAGGCCACGGTGTCCTGCCCGTCGGAAACCTCGTGGCGCATCGGCTCGAACGCCCCGCCCGAGCCGAAGGTGCCGCGACAGCTCTGCAGCAGCACGTGGAAGCCGCGCTCCGCGACGAGCTGGGCCTCGAGCAGGCTGAACGGGAGGCCGGGGCGAGACAGTCAGCCCGCGTCGTTCAGGCGTTTCCACTCGCGCAGGGCGTCGCCGGACCAGCGCAGCCGCCGGTCAGCGAACAGGCGGGCCGCCTTCAGGCCGCTCCACGGGGCCGGCAGCAGCTCACGCGGCAGCCCGGGATCGATGGCGGGAAACCGCCGCCAGGCATGCACCAGCTCGACCTGCCGGGCCAGCGGATCGGCCGTGGCGGTGGCCCGGAACTCCTCGATGAACTGCTTGTACTGCTCCTCGATGGCGGACAGGTCCCAGGCCGCGGCCACCATGACCCGCACGTCGGCCAGGCCGGATCGCAGCGCCACGAAGACGTGCGCCTCCTCGGCCACCCCGGCCTCGCGCAGCACCCGGATCGCCTCGCCTTCCCGCTCCGGGTGCGGGCTTATCCACACGCCCGCGCCCAGCGTGCCGAACCCGGCCCAGCTCAGCCGGGTCCGGACCACGTGCCGGGCGCGGCGGTCGGTTTCCGGGATGCGCGCGTACACCAGCAGCCAGCGGCCATCCCAGTTTTCTTCCGGGCCGGTGAATGAGTAGATGCGTTCCGCGCCGTCGGTCAGCATCCGGGTCGCGCTGCTGGTCAGCCGCCACCTGGTGCGCCGGCCGACCTTCTCGGCGACCAGCCAGCCGGCCGCGGCGGTGCGCATCAGGGCCTGGCGGGTCGCCTTCTCCTCGATGCCGAGCCGGGTGAAGGTGGCCAGTACCGCCGACGTCCAGGCCGTCCCGCCTCCGGTCAGCGCGAACTCGCCGAGCAAGGTGAGCAGCAGGCCGCGTGCGCTCGGAGCACCGGCCGCGTGCCGACGAGAAAGCGTCGGCGCCTGCTCGGCCGCCGCGACTGCCGACGATCTACTGGCCGGCATGACAAGCGCAGCGTATCAACCGTGGCCTTGCACCGAGCTCTCAGACGGGTTGTCGCTGTCGAATTCCTCATAGCTGTCGAATTCGTCGTCGGTGCCGAGTTCGTCGTCGCCATCCAGGCTGGTGTCATCGGATCCCGGGCGCACGCCCGTCACGTCGAATTCGTCGGCCCGGGCCACATGCCATTCCGCGGCGCCGGCTCCGGCACCCGGATGGGCCGCTGCCCCGGCGCCAGGAGCCGTCCCGGCGAAGCCGCTGGCGGCCACGCCGGCTGCCTCGTGCGGGGTGAACAGCATCCACGCGCAGGAGATCATCAGGGTCACCACGAACGCGCAGTAGATCCAGAACACCGGGGTGAGACCTGAGCTGATCGTCAGCCCGAGCTGCGAGACCTCCGCGGAGGAGATCCCGAACTGGGCCGGGCTAGCTGGCTCGCTCACCTGCACGAGCGCTGAAACCGCCTGCGCGGCCATCGGGATGATGGCGCCCGCCAGCAGCGCGGCTCCGTACCGGGCCGGACGCCACAGGGCGGCCGCGATGACCACCGCGGCCAGCGCCACCATGAGCGCGACATCCCCGGCGATCACCCAGCCCGGGTTCGCGAAGGCGTTGCCCGCGGTCAGGGACTGCGTCTGCCCCGCCGCGGAGCGCAGGGTGAAGCTGTCCCAGGAGGGGGCGAACGTGACGGCCGTGCCGAGCCCGGCCAGGATCAGCAGCACAGCCGGGCCGAACGCCGCACCCCGGGGCCGGCCCAGAGTGATCCAGCGCCCGCTTGCGCCTGCGGGCCGGAGCCGCAGGGCCAGCACGGACCCGGCCGCGCAGGCGAGCCAGCCCAGCAGCCCGAGCACCAGGCCCATCCCGCCCACACTGGCGCCTCCGGCGATCACCGTCCCGGCATCGGCGAAGAACAAGCCGAACGTGACCACGCTCATCCCGGTGGCCAGCAGCGCGCCCATCCGCAACCGGGTCCCGCCGAGCAGGATCAGCACGGCACCCGCGGTCCAGCCGGCCAGGTAGATCACATGCGGGATGAGGTTGGGCGGCAGCTGGGCCAGGCTGGACCCGTTAAGGTAGCCGGGGAACAGCCCCACCACGCCCAGGATCACGCCCAGGGCCAGCAGCCCGGCGCTGACCACGCGCCCGGCTCCGGTCACCGGGCCAAGGAACTGGCCGTCGCCGTCGCTCCCGATCCGCCCGGCCGCGCTCCGGCCCACCGGCGCGATCGCGTCCGGCTCCTCCAGGCCCGTGAACCGGGTCCAGGCGGCGGACCAGCCTTCGCTGGTTTCCGGCCACCACTCGAGCGGCTGCGTCCGGGACGCTCCCGCTTTCCAGATCCCGTAGTAGTCGCTTCCGCGCCCGATCTCGTACTCCACGCCGCGGTAGCCGATCCGCACCCTGTCCAACACGGTCCAAGCCTTTCCTGCTCCTGATAAGCGCATTCCGTAGTGTCCTGCATCGGAACCTAGGGAGCCGACCTGGAAGTGGGCTGAGCAGGTTCTGAGGCAATCCTGACTATTGACCGGAGTTCCTGATCTTCTAGTCACGGGCGATGTTCCGGCGTGCTGGACTTGGGGGCATGGACATAGCGGTGGCGCCTGGGAGAATCGCCAGATGGTTCCTGCGGACATCCGTGAGTTCTTCGCGGCCAGCGCCGGTGTCGCCGGGGCGCTGATCGGGCTGCTGTTCGTCGCTATCTCCGTTTCCGCGGAGCGGCTTTCCCGGGAATCGACAGGACATCAGGTGCACCGCATCCGGGCCGCGGCGGCCCTCACCGCGTTCACCAATGCGCTCGCGGTCTCGCTGTTCTCGCTGATCCCAGGCGAGAAAATCGGGTGGACCTCGGTGACCGTCTCTGTGCTCGGGCTCACATTCATGGTGGCGGCGCTGCTGTCACTGTTCCGGCTGCGGGTAATACGATCGGGCACCGTTCGTGACGCCGTGTTCCTGGTCGGGCTGGCGGTGGTGTTCGTCATCCAGCTGGTCGAGGGGCTCGGCGTGATCGCCGACCCGGGTAACGCCGGGGATGTCGACACGATCGCGATCCTGGTGGTCACCTGCTTCTTCATCGGCATCGGGCGGTCTTGGGAGGTGATCGGGGGCCCGTCCATCGGCATCACGCGCGAGGTCACCAAGCTGGTCCACGGGCGCGATTCCGGAGAGGAATCCGGCGACGAGCCGCCCTCGGGTTCCTCCTGACCGGAGCCGGATCACCCGGCGACGGCGCCCGCGGTCAGGTTCGCCCCACCTGCGCACTCCAGCACCGTGCCTAGAGTGGCGCCATGAGCTCGAGCGCAGGCAAGGACCTGGCGGCGGCGACGGCCGCGCCGCTTGACGACCGGGCCGCCCGCGATCTGGCTGCTCACCTCCTCGCGGCCGGCCGCAGCTGATGCTGCTGACGTTCGGGCACGGCACCGCCTCAGCCGGCCAGATGACCGAGCTGCTGCGGCAGGCCGGCGTGTCGGCGCTCGTCGACGTCAGGACCGCGCCGGGCAGCCGCCGCCATCCGCACGTGGCCCGGGCCGAACTGGAACGCTGGCTGCCCGAGGCAGGCATCTCCTACCGCTGGGACAAGCGCCTCGGCGGCTTCCGCAGGCCGGGTCCGGATTCGCCGGACGTGACCTGGCGGGAGGACATGTTCCGCGGCTACGCCGAGCACATGCGCACCGCTGGTTTCTCCGCCGCGGTGGATGAGGTACTCGCCCAGGCCGGTATCGAAGCCACGGCGGTGATGTGCGCGGAAAGCCTGTGGTGGCGCTGCCACCGGCGGCTGCTGGCCGACTACGTGTCCGCGGTGCGCGGCGTCCCGGTCCGGCACCTGCTGCACGACGGGCGGCTGGAGGACCACCGCCTGTCCCCCGGCCTGCGGCTGCGCGACGACGGCCTGCTCGTCTACGACGCCGGCCAGCCCCCGCTCTTGTAGCTCTCCAATCCCCCGCTGCGCGTGTCCCCGGTGCTGCCGGACCGGAATGAAACCGGGGTTTCACCACCCTGCGGCCGACGGCGTCAGGCGAGGTGGGCGCGGAAGCCGGCGGTCTGCCAGCTGGCGCCGTCGGGGGTGATGGCGAACGCGTCGTAGCCGTCCAGG
Source organism: uncultured Actinomycetes bacterium (assembly GCA_963739135.1). Lineage (GTDB taxonomy): Bacteria > Actinomycetota > Actinomycetes > Streptosporangiales > Streptosporangiaceae > Palsa-504. The sequence continues at coordinate 233,644 of CAVTZG010000026.1, read as the reverse complement.
CTCTCGACCCAGTCGCGCGCGGCCGGGCCCATGGCGAAGGCCGCGGTGGCGTAGGCGTCGGTGACGGCCAGCCCCGCGCCGACCATGGTGATGCTGGCCAGGCCGGCGGCGGGCTGGCCGGTGTGCGGATCGAGAATGTGCGCGCCGCGCTCGGCGACGCCCGAGGTGGCGACCGCGAAGTCCCGGCCGGCCACCACCAGCGCCAGCGCGCCCGGCCGAAGCGGGTGGGCGATCCCCACCCGCCAGGGCTGGCCGGGACCGTGGTCGCCGACGCACTGGACGTCACCGCCGCCGTTGACGCTGTGCTCAGCCGAACCCGCGGCGGTCAGCATGGCCGCCGCGCGCTCGATGGCCCAGCCCTTCACGTAGCCGGACGGGTCGAACCGGCCGCCCGGCCGGGCGGTGAAGTACCCGCCGCTGCGGGCGCTGACCTCGGCGCAGGCGGCCAGTACCTCGGCCAGTTCCGGTGCGCAGTCGGCCAGCGCGAGCGACCCGCGGCCGAAGCGGCTGACCTCGCTGTCGTCCCGGTACGGCGAGAACGTGGCGTCCACCCAGTGCAGCCAGGCCACCGCCCGGCCCAGCACCGGCTCGCCGGCAGGCTCGCGGGCGGCCCAGGCCGGCACGTCGAAGGACACGACGGTGCCCATGACGTGCTCGGCGTGCCGGAGCCGCCCGGGCCGGGCATCGGTCATCGCAGGTCAGAGGCCGTGGTCCAGCGCGCTTTGCAGCGAGGCGATGTAGCCCGCGCTGGTGTAGCTGGCGCCGGACACGGCGTCCACCTTCGCGTTCTGCGCCGTCAGCGTCTCGCTGATCAGGCGCGGGAACGCGAACTCGCCGATCTGGATGTCGTGGATGGTGCTGGTCGGCTGTTCCAGGATCGCGACCTTGACGATCTTCTTGTCCTGAACGACCAGCTGGATCTGGACCGGGCCGTACACCGTATTGGCCACGTGTCCGGTCAGCGTGGTCTCGCCCGCGGCGAGATTGCCGGCCACGCTCCCGGTCGGGAACTCCCCCGGCACCGACGATGCGGACGACGAGGACGAGGACGACGAGCCGCCGGTCGTTCCGGTGGCCGCCGCCAGGGTCGGGGCGTGTGACTTGAACGACAGCAGCGCCACCAGGCCGGCAATGGTGCCGGTGACGGCGAAGATCACCCGGCGCATGTCGCGGATCGGCTCCCCTCAGAACTCGAACGACTCGAAGTGGATCTGCCGCCGCGGCACCCCGGCAGCGCGCAGGGCCTCGACCGCGGTCGAGGTCATGCCGGACGGACCGCACACGTAGACCTCCTGCTGGTCAAGCTCGGGCACCAGCGAGCGCAGCATGCGGGGCGACAGCGGATCGCCGCCGATCTCGGCCCGCGTCCCGACCAGGTAATACACGGTCGCCCCGCGAGCCGCGGCGATCGCGTCCAGCTCGTCGCGGAACACGATGTCCTGCACGCTGCTGGCCCGGTAGATCAGGGTGACGGCACCGGGCAGGGTGGCGAACATGGCCCGCAGCGGCGTGATGCCGACGCCGCCGGCCAGCAGCAGCACGCCCCGGCCGGTCTGCCCGGCCGTGAACGCGCCGTAGGGCCCCTCGGCGATGACCCGGGTGCCGGGCCGCAGCCGCGACAGCGCCTGGCTGTGGTCACCCAGGTCCTTCACCGTGATGCGCAGGACGTCGGTCCCCGGCGCGGCGGACAGCGAGTACGGGTGCGACGACCACCACATTGAGCGGGTCAGGAACCGCCAGCGGAAGAACTGCCCGGGTTCGGCGGCCATCTCGTCCAGGTGCGACCCGCCGATGTAGACCGAGATCACGCCGGGCCCCTCGCCCTTCACCCCGATGACCTTGAACCCGTGCCGGGCGAACGCGCGCAGCGGCACCGCGACCCGGTACCACAGCACCAGGACCGCGACGGTCAGGTACATAGCCGACCACCAGAACCGGGCGGCCAGGTTGTCGATGAACGACTCGCCGACCGCGAACTGGTGGCTGAACGCCAGGGCGATGGCCAGGTAGGTGTAAAGGTGCAGGTAGTACCACGTCTCATAGCGCATCCGCTGGCGGGCGGCGCGCATCGAGACCAGGCCGACGCCGAGCAGCAGGAAGCCCGCCACGGTGGCCATCAGCACGTCCGGGTACTGGGTGAGCAGGGTGGCAGTCTCGCTGAACACGGTGCTGTGGGCCTCGACGGCGTAGCCCCACAGGATCAGCAGGCCGTGCGCGACAACCAGGCTGACGATGTACCGGCCGCCCATGGCGTGCCACCTGGCCAGCCTGTCGGTGCCGATGCCCCGCTCCAGCGGCGGCAGCCTGGCCATCAGCGCGACCAGGATTACCACGCCGTAGCCGGCCAGCAGCCCGAGCATCTCGCCTGCTCCGGTCAGCCAGCCGCCCAGGCCGCTGGCGTCGGGAGTGCTGTGCCACCACAGGGCGATGACGGCGACCGCGCCCAGGCCTATGACGGCCAGGACACCGCGCGGACCGACCCGTCCGGATGTTTTTCTATCCGGAACGGGCCGCCCTCCAGCGGCCGGCACACGGTGCGGCGAGCCCGGGCGAGGCCGGGCGCCGGGGCCCGAGCCGCCGCCAGCCGCGCCCGCGGGCGCCGGGCCGGGGTACGGGTCCGCCCCGGAATGGCGGGCCGGGACCGATCGCCTGCTCAGGCTGGTCACCGCACCTCCCCTCGCAAAGCGCGCAGCTGAATTGCCAGGCCCAGCTGGATCGTATGCTCCTGCGAGCGCAATGGATCCCGTTCCCGTTCCTGACGGACTGTCCGGACCGGCGGACGCCGGGCCTCTCCCCTTTAGTTACGGGTACGTCACGCGATCGCGCACGGTTCATTCGGCTCCGGTAAGCGCTTCGTAATCGGCGCGGAGCGTCCCCGGGGGGCGCGGGCCCGCCCTGGTGTCAACTGAAGTTGACATGCCGTCGGCGTCAACGTAGATTGACACCATGGACGACGCACCCGCCCTGGCGGCGGCCGCCGACAGCTCGGACCCGCGCACCGGGCTCCGGGCCGTGGCCGCTCTCCGCCGGCTGCTCGAGCAGCTCGAGGCGCTCCAGGTCGACAACGCACGGGACAAAGGGTGGTCCTGGCAGGAGATCGCCGAGATCCTCGGCGTGTCCCGGCAGGCCGTACACAAGAAGCACGCAGGCCGCATGCGCGAGGCTCAAAACTTACCTTCAGGTGAGGCAGGCCTAACCAGGGAGTTAGGACACAATGTCTTTACGGAGAGTATTTATATGACTACACGCAGCCATACTCAGTCATAGGAGTCATCACGGATAGGATATGAACAAATGCTTAGAGTAAGCGATGTGTGGGAGCGAGCGCTCCACACTCCGGCGATGGCCATCGACGCTCCCGGCGAGGTCGTCATCATCCGCGCCGGCGGGAGCTACGACGGCAAGCAGGGCATGAACCTCGCCACCGGCGTGAGCAGCCGTTCTGCGGGGGCACGGGCCCTGTGCCTGCACCTGGTGACGATCCCGCCCGGCACCCGCGGCGTGCCCCACGTCCACGACGGGCACGAATCGGCGATCTACACCGTCAGCGGTGAGACCGAGGTGTGGCACGGAGAGGGCCTGCGGCACTGCACCGTGGTCAAGGCCGGCGACTTCATGTACGTCCCGCCGGGTACGCCGCACCTGCCCGTGAACCGCAGCGACGTCATGACCGTGGCCGTCGTGGCTCGCACCGATCCCCAGGAGCAGGAGAGCGTGGTCACCCTCGACCTGCCCCCGCACCTGTCCGAGCTGAACGCCTTCCCCGTCGCCAGCCAGTAACCAGTCCGCGCGGCCGCCGCGGCTGTCTGTTGCCGCTTCCCACCAGCCCGGCTGCTGCTTCCGCACCGCGCCCGCCCCGCCTCCCGCGCCTGCGCGTGCCGCACCTCCTCCCCAGCGCTCCGCACGGGGCGCAGGCGGCACGCGCAGGGGGGCGGGCGCGACTGTGTCTCAGCTCTCGAACGCTTCGGGGGGCGGGCAGGAGCAGACGAGGTTCCTGTCGCCGTAGGCCTGATCGATGCGGCGCACGGGCGGCCAGTACTTGGCGCGGCGGTCCACGCCGGGCGGGTAGGCCGCCGCCTGCTGGTCGTAAGGGTGCTTCCACTCCCCCAAGATGAGCATCTCGGCGGTGTGCGGGGCGTTCTTCAGCGGGTTGTCGTGGGCGTCGTACTCGCCGGAGGTCACCCGGGCGATCTCCGACCTGATCGAGATCATCGCGTCGCAGAACCGGTCGAGCTCATCCAGGCTCTCGCTCTCGGTCGGCTCGATCATCAGCGTGCCGGCCACGGGGAACGACATGGTGGGCGCGTGGAACCCGTAGTCGACCAGCCGCTTGGCCACGTCGTCCACGGTGATCCCGGTCTCCTGGGTGAGCGGGCGCAGGTCGATGACGCACTCGTGCGCGACCAGCCCGTTCCGCCCGGTGTACAGCACCGGGTAGTGCGGCGCCAGCCGCCTGGCCACGTAGTTGGCCGAGAGCACGGCGACGCTCGTGGCCCGGCGCAGCCCGTCCGCGCCCATCATCGCGATGTAGGCCCACGAGATGGGCAGGATGCCCGCGGACCCGTAGGGTGCGGCCGCCACCGGGCCGGTCACCCCGCGCCCGGGCAGGAAGTCGGCCAGGTGCGCGCGGACGGCCACCGGCCCCACGCCGGGACCGCCGCCGCCGTGCGGGATGCAGAACGTCTTGTGCAGGTTCAGGTGCGACACGTCCGCGCCGAACGACGGCAGGGTAGCCACCCCGACCAGCGCGTTCAGGTTCGCGCCGTCGATGTACACCTGGCCGCCCGCCGCGTGCACCGACTCGCAGGCGGCGCTCACGTTCTGCTCGTAGACGCCGGCCGTGGACGGATAGGTCAGCATGATGGCGGCCACCCGCCCCCGGTGGGCCTCCAGCTTGGCCTCCAGGTCGCCCAGGTCGATGGCGCCGTCAGAGCCGCACTTGACCACCGCCACGCGCAGCCCGGCCAGCACCGCGCTGGCCGCGTTGGTGCCGTGCGCCGACTCCGGGATCAGGCAGACGTCGCGGTCGTCCTCGCCGCGGGACGCGTGGTAGGCCCGGATGGCCAGCAGGCCCGCCAGTTCGCCCTGCGAGCCGGCGTTCGGCTGCACGGATACCGCGTCGTACCCGGTGAGCCGGGCCAGCCGGACCTCGAGCGATTCGATCAGCTCCTCGTAGCCGCCCGCCTGCGGCGGCGGGGCGAACGGGTGCAGGCCGGCGAACCCCGGCCAGCTGATCGGCTCCATCTCGGCCGCCGCGTTCAGCTTCATCGTGCACGAGCCGAGCGGGATCATCGACCGGTCGAGGGCGATGTCGAAATCGGCCAGCCGCCGCAGGTAGCGCAGCATCGCGGTCTCGCTCCGGTGGGCGCTGAACACCGGATGGGTGAGGAATGCCGACGTGCGCCGCAGCGCAGCGGGCAGCACGTCGGGCGAAGCATCCGACAGCTGCACGTCGGCCGGGCGTTCCACCTGGCAGATGGCGGCCACGACCTCCCGCAGCTGGTCGTCGGCGGTGGTCTCGTCGCAGCTGACCTGCAGCGCGCCGTCCGGCGCCAGGTACAGGTTGTACCCCGCCTCCCGGGCCCGGTCCAGCGCCCTGGCCGCCTCGTCCCGTCCGCCACCGAACACGATCCGGATCGTGTCGAAGAAGTCACCACGGCCCGTTCGGTGCCCAAAATCGTGCAGGGTGGCGGCCAGGACAGCGGCGCTACGGTGAGTGGCCCGTGCGATGGCAGCCAGCCCGTCGGGCCCGTGGTAGGCCGCGTACATGGCGGCGGTCACCGCGAGCAGCACCTGCGCGGTGCAGATGTTGCTCGTCGCCTTTTCCCGGCGGATGTGCTGCTCACGGGCCTGCAGGGCCAGGCGGTAGGCGGGCCGCCCGTCGGCGTCTACCGAGACCCCGACGAGCCGGCCGGGCAGCTGGCGCTTGAGCGGGTCGCTGACCGCCATGTAGCCCGCGTGCGGGCCGCCGAACCACAGCGGCACGCCGAACCGCTGGGTCGAGCCCACCGCGATGTCGGCGCCCATTTCGCCCGGCGGCCGCAGCAGGGTCAGGGCCAGCAGGTCGGCGGCCACCGCGGCCAGCGCACCCCGCGCGTGCGCCGCCTCGATCAGCGGGGCCGGGTCGGTGACCGCGCCCGACGCGCCGGGGAACTGCAGCAGCACGCCGAACAGGTCGGGCTGAGCGGCGATGGCCTCGGCCGTCACCGGTTCGACGACGAGGTGGATGCCGAGCGGCTCGGCCCTGGTGCGCAGCACGGCGAGCGTCTGCGGCAGGCAGTCGGCGTCGGCCAGGAAGACGTGTCCCTTCCTGGCGGCGCGCCGGGCCAGCGTCATGGCCTCGGCCGCGGCGGTAGCCTCGTCGAGGAGTGAGGCGCCGGCCCACGGCAGCGCGGTCAGGTCGGCGACCATGGTCTGGAAGTTCAGCAGCGCCTCGAGCCGGCCCTGCGAGATCTCCGGCTGGTACGGGGTGTACGCCGTGTACCAGGCCGGGTTCTCCAGCACGTTGCGGCGGATGACGGCCGGGGTGACCGTGTCGTAATAGCCCAGGCCGATCATCGAGGTCAGCACCTGGTTCCGGCCGGCCATCCGGCGCAGCTCGGCGAGTGCCTGCGGCTCGGACAGCGGGGCGGGCAGGCTCAGCTGCGCCGCCTCGGTCCCTGCGGGCCCCATTGCTTCTGGCAGGGCGGCGCGGATGAGCTCGTCGAGTGATGCGTAGCCGAGGCTGCCGAGCATCTGCCGCTGCGCGGCTTCGGACGGCCCGATGTGACGAGCAGCGAAGTCTGTCATAGAGAGCCTCCCGGACGAGCGCGGTCGCTGGCTCCCCGTCTGTCGCGGCCCCTTTGGCCTGCTGGGCCCGCTCCAGAGATGCCTGTTCCGGCTGGTTCGTGTGCCTGAGAGGTTCCGGGGATGTTGCCCCTTCGGCGCCCGCAGCAATGCGGGATCTCTCCCGGCCGGTGTCATCAGCAATTGAGATCTTACCCGAGCGGGACCAGATTGTGGGACCCGACGCCCCGGTTCTACCGGGCTACCTCGGAGCCGGCGTCCAGGCCGAGCGCCGCGGTCAGGTGGTCGACCGCCCAGCTGCATGCTTCCGGCGCGAACCCGGTGTGCTTGGCGAAGGACCGCGCCGCCCGCCGGCGGGCGGTAGTCACGTCCATGCCGCGCGCCGTGTGATACTTCAGGGCCGCGGTCAGCCCCACCTCGGCCGCGGCCACCAGCACCTTCGTCTCCCGGGGCCGACCGGGAAGCAGGTCCTTCAGCGCGGCGGACATGGCCTGCGAGCTGGACAGGGCGGCCACCCCCAGCTGGGGGTTGGCCACGATGGCGCGCAGCGCGGCCTGGGTCCGGCCGGCCGGGTCACCTTCCCACAGCGGGACGTCGGCGCCCGTCTGGTGCGGTGCGGGCCGGTCCCCCTTGGCCGGGACGTAGGTGACCGCGGTCGGCGGGCCGGGTTCCGGCTCCCGGGCCTGCCGTACGCTGGGATCGACCGCGGCCAGCATGGCGGCGGCCAGCTCGCCCGCGGTGCTATACCGGCTGGCCGGGTCCTTGGCCATGCCGCGCGCGATGACCTGGTCGACCGTGGCGGGCAGGCCGGGCCTGACCGCGGTGGGCGCGGGCGGCGGGGAGTTGATCTGGGCCCACATGACGGCCACCATCTCCCCGGTGAACGGCTCGTGCCCGGTCAGGCACTCGTACAGCACGCAGGCCAGCGAGTACACGTCCGACCGGTGGTCGCCGGGCGCCCCGTTGATCCGTTCCGGCGCCATGTAGGCCAGGGTGCCGACGGCGCTGGTGGCGGTGGAGACGGTGACGCTGCCGACCGCGCGGGCGATGCCGAAGTCGATCAGATAGGCGAACGGCATGCTCTGGATATGCCCGGTGATCAGCACGTTGGACGGCTTGACGTCCCGGTGCACCAGCCCGTCGGCATGCGCGGCGTCCAGTGCCGAGGCGACCTGGGCAATGACCCAGGCCGCCCCGTTCGGCGGCAGCGGCCCGTCGCGCTCCAGCATGGTGGACAGGTCGGTGCCCTGCACCAGGCGCATGTCGATGAACAGGCGGCCGTCAATCTGCCCGTAGTCGTGGATGGGGATGATGTGCGGCTCGCTGAGCCGGGCCGCGCGCCGGGACTCGCGGCGGAAGCGTTCCCGGTACACCGGATCCGCGGCCAGTTCGGGGGTCAGCACCTTGAGGGCGACGGTGCGCGCCTTGACGGTGTTGTAGGCGCGGTAGACGACGCCCATCCCGCCGCGGCCGATGACGGCCGTCAGGATGTAAGGCCCAAAGCGCGGCCCGTCAGGCTCGCTCCTCGTCGCCGATGTCATCCACGTCTCCGTCCCTGGCCGGCTGCCGCTACCGGCCAGGCATTCTTTTCCCGGGGGGTCGTCCCCCCCGGACCCCCCAACTTTATATGCGCTAATCGGGGGCGGAGGCCATAGCGAGCTCCTCGATTCGCTCGGCGAGCTCCAGGGCGGTGCCGGGCCGTTCGGCCGGGTCGGCGGCGATGGCCCAGGCGATGATATCCCGGGCCGCCGGGTCCACCTGGGCAGAGATGGCGGGCGGATGGGACACGACCGTGCGCATGGCCATGACCGGATCATCCTGCGGGAGCTGCCCCCACAGGCCCTCGCCTACCAGGGCGAAGTGCAAGGTAGCGCCCAGCGAGAACACGTCGCTGGCCCGGGACGGGCGATCGCCGCGCATCAGGCACGGGTCGAGGTAGCCGATATCGCCCGCGGGGCCCATGCCGGTGACGGTGATCCCGGGTGAGAGCACGTGGCTGAGGCCGAGGTCGGCCAGCTTGGCCCCGCCGGGCTGCAGCAGGACGTTGCCCGGCTTGATGTCACGGTGGGCGATGCCGGCCTCGTGCAGGGCGTGCGCGGCGCGGGAGACGTCGGCCATGGCCTTCAAGGCGGCGGCCCGGCTGAGCGGCTCGGCCGGCTCGGCCAGCGAGCCGCCGGGCAGGTACTCCATCGAGTAGTACACCTCCTCGCCCTGCTGGCCCGCGTCGTACAGGCTGACCAGGTAGGGCGAGCTGACCGCGGCGAACGCAGCGAGCTCGCGGTGCGCCCACCTGAACAGATCCTGGCTGCTGCCGCCGGAGAGCACCTTGACCGCGACGTAGTTGGCGGTGATGGGCAGCCGTTCCGGCCGGCGGGCGAGGTAGAACACCCCGTGGCCCCCGGCGCCGAGCTTCCGGATGAACTGATAGTCGGCGATGCCGTCATGTTCACCAGTCATGATCATTGCCGCCTTCCTGGCTCCAGAGCGGAGACCGGGGTACCGATTCTGTGACGCTCCTCGATGTCCTCGCCACTGCCTGCCCGGACGGTCAGGTGCACGGCGGCGCCAGTGGCGGCACCGGTGGCGGCGCCGTCCTCGCTCGCGATGACCAAAGCGCCCTCCGGAGGCGGGCCGCTGCTGGCGGGGATGCCCTGCTGGGCCAGTTCCGCGGCCGCGTTGCGGACCCGCCTGCCCTCGTCCCCGGCCAGGATGAGCTCCAGCTGCCTGGCCGCGGCCACCTGGGCGGCGACATCCAGCGCGGCGGTGGCGCCGCCGCCGTGCCCGCAATAGACGGCCACGGCGCTCGGCGCCTCGGGCAGGGCGGCGCCGGCGGTGACCATGCGGATCGCGTCGTTGGCCCCGGCGGCCTCGCGTATCCCGTCGCCGGCGCGCAGGACGAGCGTGTCGGGTTCGGCGGCCGCGATGAAGGACGGCAGCTCACCTGGTACGTCGTCGCTCATGCGCGAGAGCACTACGGCCCGGGCGCCGCGGGCCGCGGCCCGCTCGGCCAGGTCGTTCAGCTGGCGCATGACCACGGTCATCTGCATCAGCTCACCGCCCAGGCCGGTGCCCACCTCCAGGCGGCCGGCGGGCCGGATCGAGACCAGGTGGGCCAGCACCAGCTCGCTGCCCGGCCGCGTGGCAGCCAGGTCGGCGCCCACGTCGACCAGGGGCCCGGCCGTCTCCGGCTGGTCGACGAGCACCACGACCCGGTGCGCCGATCCGCCCGCAATCGCCGCCCGGTCCGCGGCGGCCCGGTCGCGCTGCATGATCTTGTCGGGGTAGATCCACCTCAGCAGCGGGCCGCTCATCGCGGTCGTGACTAGCGCCATGACCACCATAAGGGTGTACAGCGGCTTGGTCAGGATGTGCAGCTGGAGCCCGACGCTCAGGATGACCAGCTCGGTCAGGCCCCGGGTGTTCATCAGCGTGGCGAGCACGCCGGCGTTGCGGCCGCGGACCCCGGTGAGCTGGGCACCCAGGTAGGCGCCGACCAGCTTCCCGCCGATGGCGACGACCAGGATGGCGCCGAGCTCCTCGAGACCGGACCGCCCGATGGTGGACAGGTTGATGCTCAGGCCCGACACCACGAAGTACAGCGGGAGCAGCACCACGACGCTGAGCTGTTCCAGGCGCTCGAGGATCTCCTCCCGCATGGCCATGACCGGCTCGCGGGGCATGATGATGCCGAACAGGAACGCGCCGAAGATGAAATGCAGGCCCATCCAGTTGGTGGCGTAGCAGGACAGCAGCAGCGCGGCCAGCACGGTGGCCAGGACGTTCGGGGTGAGCCGGCCCGCCTTCAGGTAGCTCTGGCCCAGCCTGCGCAGCAGCGGCCTGACGACTACGAACATCGCGGCGGCATAGGGGATGGCGAGCAGCACCTTCCATTGCTGGGTACTCCCGGCCAGCGCGACCACCACCGCCAGCAAGATCCAGGCCAGCACGTCGGCTATCGCGGCACTGGCCAGCGCGATCCCGCCGATGCGGGTGCGGTGCAGGCCCCGGTCGGTCAGGATGCGGGCCAGTACGGGGAACGCGGTGGCCGCCATGGCGGTGCCGATGAACAGCGCGAACGTGGACACGTGCGGCACGTGGTTGCGGTGGGCCAGCCACACCCCGAGCAGCGAGCCCAGGGCCAGCGGGAGGATGACCGACCCGGTGGAGACGGCCACCGCGACCCGCTCCCGGCCCCGGATCAGGCGCAGGTCCACCTCGTACCCGACGACGAACATGAACAGCACGAGCCCGATGTCGGCCAGCGCGGTCAGCGGGGGGATCAGTGACGGCGGGAACAGCGCGTTGGTGATGCGGGCGTGGAAGAACGTCGGCCCCAGCAGGATCCCGACCAGGATCTCGCCCAGCACCGGCGGCTGCCCGAGGCGGCGCGCTATGCTGCCGAGCAGCCTGGCCAGGATGATGATGATGGCCACGTCCGCCAGGAGCAGCTGGACATCGTTAAGGCTCATGGTTAGCCCCCAGCTCCGCCGCGTCACTTACCGGTGACGGTGCGAGTCATATCTGAGTCCGTAGTCGCCGCCCAGTCGGATCTGGGCCCCGGCCACGAGAGGAGTGCGGATGCCGGGCTCCAGTGTCCTGCCGCTGGTGTCTCCCGGCAGGAGGACCTGGGTGCCGTTCGCGGAATTCAGGTCGGAGATGAACACCTGCCAGCCGTCGAGCTCGACGCGGGCGTGGATCCGGGACACCAGGCCCGAGGCGGTGCCGAGCCGGAGCGGCCGGGCGCTGCCGTCGGCCACCGAGCTTTCCAGGGTCGGCTCCCGGCCCAGCACGTAGTCGGCGTCGAGCTGGCATACCGAACCGTCCTGCAGGACCAGCACGCCGAGCGGCGGCCGCGGCCCGTCCTGGGGCACCTTGGTCAGCTGGGCCATGCCGATGCCGCACACGGCGCAGTAGCGCGCCTCGGGGTCGTCGAAGTGCCCGTTCTTGCAGTAGACGCCCACGACGACCTGGGGGTGCTGGTCCGCGGTTCCGAGCTCGCGGTCGTCCGGAGGTTCGGCGCCCAGCGGCAGCGGGTCCCGCTGGGGTATCTCGCTGGCGGCCTGGTCGCCGATAAGCGGTATGGAGATGAACGACCGGCCGGCCAGGCTGTCGGCTTCGAAGGGGTCCCCGACCACGTGCTCGGCGCGGCCCGCCTCTGGCTGGTAGGCGGGCTGACCGTCCTGGCCGGCGGCGGGCTGGTAAGCGGCATGGCCGGCGTCTGGCTGGTAGGCCGGCTGTTCGGCCTGGCCTGCCCCCTGCTGGTGCACGGACGGCTCGGCGGGAACCGGCGCCGCCTCCTTAGCCTGGTCAAGCTGGTGGCTGGGGGCAGCGGCCTGCCCGCCCCAGGCCGCGTCCATGACGGTGCGCTCGGGCAGCAGCGCGCGCCTGCCCCGGTCAGCGGTCCTTCGCGGGGTTTCTTCGGGAGCGTAAACCAGGGCCACGGCCCGGACCATCCCGTCAGCCAGGCGCAGGTAGGGATCGGTGCTGGCGTCGCCGTCCGCGGCCTGCACGCCGGCCCGGACCTTCATTACCCGGGACGGCAGGACGCACTGCAGCCGGCCATAGGGCTGGCCCGCGGTCAGCTGCTGCGTGCCGTGGGCCGTCGTGATCTCGGCCCAGGCGGTGCCGTAGATGGCGATGGCCGTGCCGTCGCCGACGGGGCCGAAGGCCACCGCGGCCGGGCCGGGCTGGCCGGTCGCGGCGGCGGCGTCGAACTCCGCGGCGGCGTCGGCGTCGAACTCCGCGGCGATCAGGCCGGCGAAGCGCAGGCCGGTCTCGCAGGCCCGGGCCGCGTCAGTCAGCAGGTCAAGCAGCCGGTCGGTGAAGGCGCCTCCCGCGGGATGGATCAGCAGGACCAGGCCTCCCTGCCTGGCCAGCACCCCGTCCCCGTGGATCGGCCACAGGCCGGGCAGGACACCGATTCCTTGCTCAGTCACCAGACCCTCCCGCCCACGAACCGCCACCGGATGAAGGGCACCCGCATCGGCCCGTTGGCCACGAGCCAGACCCCCAGCCAGACCAGGATGAACTGGATTCCGAACGCGGCCCCGCCGACGTGCCCCACGATCCCCGGCACGGCGCCGACGCTGAGCAGCAGCCAGACCAGCAGACCCTCCGGTATCCCGGTAGCCAGCCCGAACAGCGTCGGCCAGTCCTTCTCCCAGCGCCATTGCATCAGGAAATGGTAGAGAACCTCCCAGAGCACGCCCAGCACGGCGACGCTCAGGAGGACCAGGAAGCCGTCCCGGTACTTATCGCCGAGCGGCGCGCTGCCCGGCAAGACCGGGACGATCACGAGCGTGATGAGGCCGCCGACGACAGCCATCAGGAAGATCCTGGTCTGTATCCGGCCGCTCAAGGTGGGAACCATGCCAGCACCTGTCCCTATCGGAGCGTGGGCATCTTGGGTAAGCGAATTACGGCTGCTGGTTCCTGGCCCAGCGCAGCCATTGAGAAACGGAACGGCCCGGGCCGATTTTCGGGCAGAATCCCCGCCGGGCCAGGTCGTCGGTGATTTCCTGCGCGGCTATCTGCAGGCCCAGGAACGTGTCCACGCCGGGGAAGTAGCCGCCCAGGGTGGCGGCTCCCGAGGCGTAGATGACTCCCGTCCCGCTGCTCGTGCCGCGCAGTTCGAAGGTGCGCTCGACATCCAGGCGGCCGACCGGGTTGCGCCCGGCGCCGGAATGCTCGAGCAGGTCGGCCAGCACTCGGTGCTCGGAGACGTCGGCTTCCAGGCCGGTGCAGTCGATGACGAAGTCGGCCGCGACCTCGACTACGCCCTGCGAGGTCTTGACCTGGCTGATGACCATCCCGTCCTCGCGGACCTTCATCTGCTCGACGGTGCCGGCCAGCACGCGGTACCAACCGCCGGCCCGGCCCTCGTTCATCTGCTGCTGCCAGCGCCGCCGGTACGGCGTGTTGGTCCCGCCCATCAGCTTGTACTCGGTGGCCCGCTGGTCTCCCTCCAGGCGGCGCATCTTGGCCTTGAGCTGTCCGCCCCAGACCGACTTCGGGTAGTTGAACCCCTGGTAGGCCCACCCGTTGCCGCCCTTGCGCCGCATCCACGGGCCGGGGCCGTGGGAACCCGATACGTAGGTGCGGAACAAGTGCACGATCTCGGTCGACAAGTTGTACTTGGCCCGGTCGTCCATCAGGCGCTGCAGGACCCGCGAGGCGACAATGCCGCCGCCTCGGACCAGCACTACCCCCTGCTTCGCGCGGAGCCGGTCGTAGATATGCTCGTGATCTTCGTACGCGCTGACCACGTGGTAGAAGTCCTGGTTCTCGGTCCGGAAAGCCTGCAGCTCAGGCAGGAACTTCAGGCCCGGATACCCGACCGCGACGTGCACGAACTGCGACCGGTAGGCCACGCGACGGGCCGGCTTGGCGTCCGGCGGGGTCAGGATCGTGAAGTAGCCGCCGCCCTTGCGGCGGCGCACCATCCGGACCTGCCCCTTGACCAGCATGTCCGAAAATCTGATGCGCTTGGCCTCACGTTCCAGGCCGGTGAAGACCTGGCCCGCTCGCGGAGTGTAGTAATCAGCCCAGATCGGCTCGACGAGCACTTGGCGCAGCGGCTTCAGGGTGCGGTCGTGGATCGCTTCGGCCAGCGCGTAGGAGGGGAATCCCCAGATATTGTCCGGCCTGGAGGCCGAGTCGGAGCGGATCCGTTCGGGGCGCGGAATCTGCGAAACCCGGGTCAGGTACTCGTAGGTCTGCCACGGATAGTCGATGTCCGATAGCACCCGGATCCGGTCGGTGGCCACCCCGGCGATCCGCAGGTAATCCACGGTGACGAAGCTGCCCATGCCGCCGCCCAGCGTTACCAGCGGCACGTCGACGATGGGAATCCCGGCCGCCGCGACCATGGCGTCTGTCCATGAGTCGGTGGCGATCAGTTCCTCGGTCAGGTCACCGGTGCCGCCAGCCGCGGGCCGGGCCTGCTTCCGGCCGCCAATCGTCGCGGCCGCCTGATCCGCAGCACTATCTGCTGCCATCATCACTCGCCCCCCAACGCTCTCCCCAAGCCCGGAATGGTCACCACTGCACTCGCCTGCCACCAGCAGCAGGGCACGGTGACAATCCAGATCGTAGTGCCATGAGCCCGGTACGGAAAGGTATAGCGACGGTAAAATAGGGCGGACTCAGGCGGCAAAATCGGGAATGCCTGAATGGGCTGGTGGGACCGCATTCGCCGGCACCGGTCATTTATTTGGTCCGGTCCCGCACGGATCGCTGGCCACCCGCGTTTCCTTTCCGACGTGCACGGGAGACTGCGCCGGGACGGTGACCTGGGTCCACGGCGTGCTCGCTCCCCCGGCTGCATCGTCGGACGCGGCGGCTATGACCGTACCGGGCTGCGTGGCGCACAGGTCCTGCTGCGGGCCAGTGGGAGCCGACCCCAGGTCGTGCCAGCTGGGGTCCTGCCCGCCGACCGCGCGCCACCATAGCCTGTCGCCGTCCAGCACGAATATCGAATCGCCGACCTGCAGCGCGCGGCGCTTTCCGTCGCCGGGCAGGCCGGTCATGGAGATTGGAACCTCGACTCCGGTGACCGGATCGCATATCTCGGCGCTGGGCCCGCTTACCGGCACTCCGGTCCCTGACGACTGCGCACTGCACGAAACCTGCCCGGTGGCGGACGGAGACGTGCCGGCGGACGGCGACGTCCCGGCCGAGGCGGTCGCAGACGGGTGCCCGCCGGCCGCCGGTGACGCATGCGCCGTGACGGACGGAGCGGCCCGCGGCGTGGCCGACGAAGAACCCAGCTGGGTCACGGCGATGGCGGCCGCGGCGGCGATCACCACGAGCACCGCAGCGATCACCAGCGGCCGCCGGGACCGGCGGGACCGGCGGGCCGGTGCGGTCGCATGATGACCGCTAGACGGCGCCGACGGGGCAGCGTCCCGTGGCGGCGCGCCGTGGGCAGCGGCCACTGGCGGCGCGCCGTGGGCAGCGGCCCGTGGCGGCTGGGCCGGTGCGGCTGGAGACTTGGTGCGGACGGTCATGGTCGGGGTCTCGGCCGCAGCCCCGGCCGGAGTTCCGGCCGGGGCGGGCGGAGATCCGGGCCGGACGCGCAGGGTCGGTGATTCGGTGCCCGCCGGGATGACCGGAGCTGCGGCATGCACAGATACAGCCGCTTTTTCCAGGTGCTGCTCTCGCCTGGTCGGCGCCTCGCCTGACAGCTTCGCCATCGGGTCGGCCAGCCTGCGGGCCGCCGCTGCCGGCGGCTCGTGGCTCAGCTCACGGCCGGCCGGCACCGTGGGGGCCTCCGGGCGTTCGGCCGCCGCCGAGGGTGCGATGAGCAACGCGATGGTCGTATCGTCGGCGCTGCCGTCCGTCGATGCGCAGCGGCTCGCCCACAGCGGCAACTGTGCGGCCAGCCATTCCGGCGGCCGGTCGCTGATCAGCTCGGCCAGGTCGGCACTGACCGAGTTGGCCCACGGGTCATCCGCCTGCGCGTTGCCGTACCCGTCGGTCGCGAGCAGGACTCCCAGCAGAGCCGTGGTCGCGATGTGCACCACGCCGGCCCGGAATTCATCCTCCGCGCGGATCGTGCACAGGCTCGTGGTCTGGTGACCGTCCAGCGACGGGTCGCCGGGCACCGGGAGCAGCGGGCGCCCGTCGGGCCGGATGCCCACGATGTCGCCGTCGCCGATCTGGGTCAGCACGAGCCATTCCCGTCCGGCGATGGCCAGCAGCAGGGTGGATCCGTAGGCGACCAGGACATCGTCGTCGGCGGCCCGCGCCGCCTCTTCCTGAGGGGTGAACGGCTCGGCGGCGTGATCGTCGTGCACGGCCTCGCGCCAGCGCCCGGTGATGGCGGGCACGAGCTGACCGAAGACCTCCGACCTGATCTGGTCGGCCGTCTCGAGACCTTCCAGCCGTACGGCCAGCTCATCGGCGGCCTGGCAGGCGACTGTCACCGCGAACTGCGAACCCCGGGCGCTGCGGAAATGACGGTGGTGCCCGTGGCCGTCGGCGACCGCCGCGACGAGCAGGTCCGGCCCGACCTGGCGTACCGCCACAGCATCCTGGTTGGGCAGGCCGGACAGCTTGTGCGCGGCCCCCATCTGCGAGGCCGTCAGGCCGAGCCAGTAACCGGGGGAATCATGGATATTGTCCACCGGCTAACGACCCACAGTGCACGGTGCCGCCTGCGCCTCGCCGTGGGCATCCCAGCAATCGGTCACCTGATCCCCCTCCCCAGACGCAAGCCCCGGTTGGATGGCGGCGCATGCGGCAGTCACGGCCCGCCGGACGAGCCCAGGACCGGCGCCCGAATCGGTGATGGGAGCATTTAAACAGACCCGCTCACTATTGTCACCCTGGGCCGGACTGCTCGTCAGAAAGGCCCGATGCCGGGGCGTAACGCGAAAATGAGTATTAGCGGGCCGTGGTAATGAATTAACGCTTTCGGCCATGTTAACCGGAGCTGGCCGCCGCTTGCCTGCGGCTCGTAACCGTTTCAGCTGGTGCGGCGCAGCCGGCGCCTGGCCAGGTCGTCCTGGACCGTGGCACCGTCCCCAGATCCGGGGACCATGGCGACGAAGCCGTCCTCGGCACGCACGGCGGGCAGCACGGCCAAATCTCCTTCAACCTCGCGCCAGACACGGCCGAGCGCGATGCCGAACACTCCCTGGCCGCCCTGGAGCAGGTCTACCACCTCATCGGCGGAGGTGCATTCGTAGACGCTGACCCCATCGCTCATCAAGGTGACCTGGGCCAGGTCCTCGGTGCCGTGATCGCGCAGGTGCTGGACGGCGGCCCGGATCTGCTGCAGCGAGATCCCGGTGTCGAGGAGCCGCTTGACGACCTTGAGGACCAGGATATCCCGGAAGCTGTACAGACGCTGGGAGCCGGAACCGTGCGCGGCCCGCACGCTGGGCTCGACCAGGGCGGTCCGCGCCCAGTAGTCCAGCTGGCGGTAGGTAATGCCGGCCGCGGAGCAAGCGGTCGGCCCGCGGTAGCCGATCTCCGCCGAGCCCGGGCCGGGCTCATCAGACAGCCCGAGAGCTTCGTCAGCCTCGAAGAGGGCGCCCTGAGCGCCCAGCGAGCCTGGTGGGCCGCCAGCGGCGGACGTCCCGCCGCCGCTGTCATGCCTGGTAACCGCCACGCCTACCTCCACGGGAGCTGACTACCCACGGCACTGGCACCGTAAGCCGGCCCGGGCAGCGGCGTCAACGACCATGCACGGCGCGTCGCGACATTCCCGGCTGCAGCGAACCATACCCGGACACGGGAGGTGGCTGAGCTGGCCCGGATGTGCGGGTTCACGTGGCCCGGCCGAAATCCTCAGGGGAGATGTTATCGAGGAACTCGCGGAACTTCTCCACCTCGTCCTCTTGCTCGTCCGGGATGGGTACGCCCGCCTCGTCAAGGATCTCCTCGCTGGCGAAGATCTGCGCGCCGGTGCGCAGGGCCAGTGCGATCGAGTCCGACGGCCGCGCGCTCACCTCGGCTCCGTTGGAGAAGACGAGGTCGGCGTAGAAGATTCCGTCCCGCAGCGCGGTGATGTTCACCGTGCGCAGCTGGACATTCAGCACCTCGAGCACGTCCTTGAACAGATCGTGCGTCAGCGGCCGGACGGACACCATCCCCTGCTGGGCGAAGGCGATCGCCGTGGCCTCCACCGCCCCGATCCAGATCGGCAGGTACCTATCCCCCTGCGCCTCTTTCAGCAAGACGATGGGGCTGTTCGACGGCATCTCGACCCGGACGCCGATGACCTCCATCTGCCGCACTGCAGCTCCGTCCTCACGTGCCTGGCGAGCCTGTTTGGCCACCTCTCCCTTTGCCAAGGTACACCCGTAATCGTCCCGAAGCCGACCGCAGGCCCCCCGCCGAGGAGCCAGAATCAGCCGCCTGTTCCGATATGCCAGGCTCCGCCTGGTACCTGGCCGCGAACCCGGGGACAGCTGCCATCCCGGCCTCGGCCAGCGCGGATCCGACCAGCGTGGCATGCAGCCGCAAGGTGAGGTCCGCGATCTGCCACGCGGTCCTGGTGGCGGCATCCCTGGCTCCAGGATCGCGCTGGCGCAGCTGCGGCGCCACCAACTGCTCGACCAGGTTCGCCTCCCGGTCGGCTGCGGCCTTGACCGCCCGCAGGTTCCTGGCCTGCACTCCGTACTGGCGCAGCGCCGCCACCGTCCTCGCCACCGCCAGCGCCTCCGGGCCGTACTGCCGGCCTACCCGGCGGATCAGGCCATACTCTTCAAGTTCGGCCAGCTCCGCGTCGTCGATTCCGGCCGCCTCGAGCAGCTGGCGCCGGGACATGTCGGCCGACGCCCGCCCGGCGCCGCCGTGGCCGTTCGCGGGCGGGCTCTCACTCCCGCGGGCGCCGAAGGCTCCGGCACCCCCAAGGACCGCCGGAGTGCCCTCGGCCAGCCGTTCCCTGATCACCCGCAGCGGCAGGTACGAGTCGCGCTGCATGGTGAGGATGTGACGCAGCCGGTCTATGTCGGCCGCGCAGAACCGGCGATAGCCCGATCGCGACCTGGCCGGCTCGATCAGCCCCTCGGCTTCCAGGAAGCGGATCTTGGATGTGCTGATGTCCGGAAATTCCGGGCGCAACTGCGCCAGCACCTCGCCGATACCGAACTGACCGCGCGCGGGCTGCTCGCTCATGCGTAGTCCTGTGCGCCCCTGCCGCGAGGGTCGGCGGAAGATGTCCTCGGATCGAGGTTCTGGCCGGTCAGGAACAGCAACCTGAACTTGCCGATCTGGACTTCGTCGCCGCCGGCCAGCCGCGCCTCCTCGATGCGCTCCCGGTTGACGTAGGTGCCGTTGAGGCTGCCCACGTCCCGGACGGTGAAGAAGCCGCCCTCGCGCTGGAACTCGGCGTGCCGCCTGGAGACCGTCACGTCGTCGAGGAAGATATCGCTGTCCGGGTGCCGGCCCGCGGTGGTCAGCCCGCCGTCCAGCCGGAACCTGCTGCCCGCGTTGGGCCCGCGCATGACGAGCAGCAGCGCGCTGCCCTCAGGCAGGGCACCGAACGAGGCAGAGTCAGGGAAGAGGTCATCGCCGAAATCAGGGTCATCCGGCCGGAGCGGCAATAGCGTCGAGGTGGTCTCGCCGGGACGAGCGCCGCCGGTACCCGGAACCGCGCCCATCGTCCCGGTCCCGGTCAGCTGGGTGCCGCAATTCGAGCAGAACCGGGCGTCCTCGGGATTAGGCCGGCCGCAGCGGGCGCAATAGGCACGTGGCATGGCTCCGGTCGGCCTCCCCTCGGTGAGCTCGCCGGCCTCCGGCGATCCAGCCCAAGGTACCCGGGCCGGGGCTCGGCGGTCCATGAGCCACGCGAACAGCCCGCGCCGGCCACGCCCGATCTTTTCCTCGCGACGCTTCCGCCACACCGCCGTCTCACCTCCGCCATGCACAGCCATGCACCCGCCGCCCGGTGCGGGCGACGACCGCCGGGCGAAACTACTCACACCGTAGTGGGCGCGATTGTCTCATATTTGCCGAATTTAGTGCGGTTCGAGCCTTTCGCATCATCGCGTAAAAGACACAGCTTACCCGGACGCAGCACCAGCATCCGGACCAGGAGAGGGGGCGTCTAGCGGCCCGCCTGCTCTACTACCGTGGCCCACTCGTCGAGCAGCAGTTGCGCGGCATCGGCGTCGTTGCCCTCCGCCCACAGGTGGGTGACGGCATCGGCCGGGTCGGGCAGCACGAGTACCCAGCCCCGGTCATGCTCGGTGACGCGCACTCCGTCCGTGGTGTCGATCTCACGGCTGCCCGCAGCCTCCATGACCGTGCGCATCACGCTGCCCTTCGCCGCCCAGGGCGTCGGGATGGACCGCTTGAGCATGTGCGCGGCGGGGATCCTGGCGTCAATCTGGCTGAGTGTCAGCCTGGTCCGCGCGACCAGGCCGAGCAGCCGCACGAAGGCCGCGATGCCGTCGACGGTCCTGGTGCATTCCGGCACCACGAACCCGCCGCGCCCGTCGGCCGCGAAGATCACGTCGTCGCCCGCCGCCGCCAGGGTGAGAGCGTCCATCGACGTCGGCGTCCAGGTGACCTGGACTCCGTGGAATCGGCAGACCTGCTCGGCCACCCTGGTGGTGGTCACCGGCAGGGCGACCCGGCCGGACTTGCGATCGGCCGCCACCAGGTCAAGCACGGCCAGCAGCGCCCGGTCCTCGCTGACCAGCTCGCCCTTCTCGTCCACGAGCTGGATCCGCTCCCCGACCGGGTTGAACCTGACGCCGAACGCCGCCCGGGACGACGACACCACCTCGGCCAGCCGCTGCAGGCCTGCCCGCTGCTGCGCGACGGTCTCGGCCGGCGATATCTCGTCCAGCCGGTTGTTGAGGGTGAGCACGCCGACCCCGATCGTGCCGAGCAGGCTCGGCAGCACCAGCGACGTCGTGCCGCCCGCGCAGTCTGCGACCACCTTCAGGTTGGCTTCGCGGACCCCGCTCATGTCCACGCACCGCAGCAGCTCGTGGGCGTACGACTCGACCACCCTGGGCGGGTAGCTGAGCTCGGCGATCTCGCCGGGGAAGGCCCGCCGGAACTCCTGGCGGGAAAAGACGCGTTCCAGCTTGCGCTGGTCCGCCTGCGACAGCTCGGCCCCGCGCTCGTTGAGGAAGATGATGTCGACGGACTGCGAGTCGCCGGGCGTGGTGCGGATGGCGACGCCGCCGCTGTAGTGCTCCCTGGCCGTCTCGAACCTGGCCACGGGCAGGGGCTGGGCCTCCAGGTCCACCACGTTGATCGCGCTGGCGTTGAGCGCGCTCTGCACGGCCCGCTTCAGCGTCCGCGCGGCCCGGGACGCGTCCCGCGAGGTGGTGACCGTCGAGCCCTTGCGCAGCATGGTGGCGTAGGCACTGGCCAGCCGGACCGCCAGCTCGGGGGTGACCTCCACGTTGATCAGCCCGGACACGCCCCGCGGGCCGAACAGGGTGCGCTGGCCGCGCGACTCCCAGATCACGCTGTTGTTCACCACCGCGCCGGCCTCGATGGTCTTGAACGGGTAGACCTTCACCCCGGCGGACAGGTAGGCCTCGGGCTCGATGACGCACTCGTCCCCGACGATCGCGCCCTCCTCGATCCTGGCCAGCCGCATGACGTCGGTGTTCTTCCCGATCACGCAGCCGCGCAGGGTCACGCCCTGGCCGATATACACGTTGTTGTGCACCACGGCACGGTGCAGGAACGCGCCCTCCTTGACCACCACGTTGCTGCCGATCACGGTGTACTCGCGCAGGTGCGCGCCCGCCTCGATCTTGGCGTAGTCCCCGATGCACAGCGGCCCGGTGAGCACCGCGTCAGCGTCGACCTCCGCCCCCTCGGCAACCCAGACCCCGGGCGAGACCTCGAACCCGGCGATGTCGCTCTGCACGCGGCGGGCCAGCACGTCCACCTGCGCCTTCAGGTAGCTCTCGTGGGTCCCTACGTCCTCCCAGTAGCGATCCGAGACATAGCCGAACAGCGGCGCCCCGCGCTTGAGCAGCCTCGGGAAGACGTCGCCCGACCAGTCGACAAGCTCGCGGGGCGGCACCTCGGCGAGCACCTCCGGCTCCATGACGTACAGCCCGGTGTTGACCGTGTCCGAGAACACCTGGCCCCAGGTCGGCTTCTCCAGGAAGCGCTGGATCCGGCCGTCCTCCTGTGTGATCACGATGCCGAACTCGAGCGGGTTGGGCACCTGGGCCAGGCCGACGGTGACCAGCGCGCCCTTCTCCTTGTGGAATTCGACCAGCGCGGTCAGGTCCATGTCGGTCAGCGCGTCACCCGAGATGACCAGGAAGGGCTCGTCGAGCAGCTCGTCCTCGGCGTTCTTGACGCTGCCCGCGGTGCCCAGCGGCATCTCCTCAGTGGCGTACCGCAGGTTCATCCCGAATTCCTCGCCGTCGCTGAAGTAGTTCCTGACCAGCGCGGCCAGGAACTGGACGGTGACGACGGTCTCGTTGAACCCGTGCCGTTTGAGCAGCCGCAGCACGTGCTCCATGATCGGCCGGTTGGCTACCGGAAGCATGGGCTTGGGCTGGTTGGCGGTCATCGGCCGCAGCCGGGTGCCTTCTCCTCCCGCCATCACGACGGCCTTCAATGCCTTCGCCGCTCCTTCCCGGTTTCCGCCCATAGGTTTACCCCATCGCCGGCGGATTCACGGGCTCGCACAGGTCCTTCAGGGAGCACAGGTCCTTCAGGGACTGGCCGTATCACTGACCAAGCTTCTCACCTGGACGAGGTACAGCGACGCGGCCCACCAGTACAAGGCCGTCCCCCAGATCGCGAAGGCCCAGCCGATGACCCGGGCCAGCGTCCCGCCCCAGCCGGGGTGATCGCCGAGGAACAGCAGCGGGAAGGCATACAGCAGGCACAGGGTGGCCGCCTTGCCGACCAGGCTCACCTGCAGGGTGCCGAAGCCCGCCCGGCGCCGCAGCACGGCCAGCGCCCCGCCGACCGTCAGCTCGCGCAGCGCCAGGACGGCGACCAGCCACCACGGGATGATCCCCCGGACCGCGAGTGCGATGATGGTCGCCGCGATGTACAGCCGGTCGGCGGCCGGGTCGAGTATCTGGCCGAGCCGGCTGGACTGGTTCAGCGCGCGGGCGATCTTGCCGTCCAGCCAGTCGGACAGGCCCGCGGCGATCAGCAGGCCGACCGCCCAGTAATCGGCGACCTCGGTCCGCGGCCCGAGCACCAGCCACAGGAAGACCGGCACCCCGGCCAGGCGGGCGGCGCTGATCCCGTTGGGGATGGTCAGGATGCGGTCCACGGACCCAGTATCCTCACGTAAGTGACTATGGCGGATACGGGGGCGCTTCCGCATGCCGCCGATGCGGCGGTGCCCGGTTCGAAGACAGCAGGCTCCCCGGTGCTGGCCGAGGCGGCCAAGCGCCGGGCGTTCGCGGTGATCAGCCACCCGGACGCGGGCAAGTCGACCCTGACCGAGGCCCTGGCCCTGCACGCGTCGGCGATCGCCCAGGCGGGCGCGGTGCACGGCAAGGCGGGCCGGCGGGGCGTGACCTCGGACTGGATGGCGCTGGAACGCACCCGCGGCATCTCGGTGACCTCGGCGGCGCTCCGCTTCGACTACCGCGACGTGGTGCTGAACCTGCTGGACACGCCCGGTCACGCGGATTTCTCGGAGGACACCTACCGGGTGCTGTCCGCAGTGGACGGCGCGGTCATGCTGCTGGATTCGGCCAAGGGCCTGGAACCGCAGACGCTGAAGCTGTTCGACGTCTGCCGGAGCCGGGCGGTGCCGGTGATCACGTTCGTGAACAAGTGGGACCGGCCCGGGCGCGAGCCACTAGAGCTGCTTGATGAGATCGAGCAGCGCATCGGGCTGCGCCCGGCCCCGGTGAACTGGCCGGTCGGCGTGGCGGGCGACTTCCGCGGCCTGATCGAGCGGTCCACCGGCCAGTACACGGTCTTCACCAGGACCCCGGGCGGGGCCGGGCGCGCCCTGGAGACGCGGCTGGACGCTGAGGCCGCGGCCGCCCGCGACGGCGAGGCCTACGCGGCGGCGCGGGAAGAACTGGCGCTGCTCGACGAGATCTACGGCCCTGGTGTCGACATGTCGTCGTTCCTGGCCGGGGTGTCTAGCCCGGTGCTGTTCGGCGCCGCGCTGCCGAACTTCGGTGTCCGCTACCTGCTGGACGCGGTCACCGAGCTCGCGCCGGCCCCGGCCAGGCGCGACGACATCAAGGGCGAGCCGCGGCCGGTCGACGCCCCGTTCTCCGGGCTGGTGTTCAAGGTGCAGGCCAACATGGACCCGGCGCACCGGGACCGGGTGGCGTTCGTGCGGGTCTGCTCGGGCCGGTTCGAGCGCGGCATGGTCCTGACCCACGCGGCCACCGGCCGCCCGTTTGCCACCAAGTACGCCCAGGCCATGTTCGGCCAGGACCGGGAGACCGTCGAGGTGGCCTATCCCGGCGACGTGATCGGCCTGGTCAATGCGACCGCGCTGCGTCCGGGTGACACCCTGTACGCGGGCGAGGTCCCGGTCGAGTTCCCGCCCATTCCCAGCTTCGCGCCTGAGCACTTCGCGGTGGTGCGCGGCAAGGACGCAGGCAGGCAGAAGCAGTTCCGGCGCGGCATCGAGCAGCTGGACACCGAGGGCGTGGTGCAGGTTCTCTCCTCTGACCTGCGTGGTGATCAAGCCCCGGTCCTGGCCGCGGTCGGCCCGCTGCAGTTCGACGTGGTCCTGCACCGGCTGGAGTTCGAGTTCGGCGCCCGCGCCGAACTCGATCACCTCGATTACACCCTGGCCAGGCGCACCGATGCCGATGGCGCCCGCGTCCTGGCCGGGCAGCGGGCCGTCGAGGTGCTGACCCGCCGTCACGACGGGGCCGTGCTCGCGCTGTTCAGCGACAAGTGGCGGCTTGGCCAGGTGCAGCGGGAGCACCCCGACATCCTGCTCGAGCCGCTGATCGCCGGCTAGCGCATCCGGACGCCGTTGATCTGGTCGAAGTCGCCGATTCCGTTCCTGACCCCGCCGCCGCCTGACCACTGCCACATCAGGGCGTAACGGCTGGAATTGGTCTGGCCGCCGAAGAACTGCGCGCAGCTGCCCGACCCGTGGTTGAGGCACCAGCCGTACGGGGCGCTGCCGAGGCTCGCGGTTTCCCGTTCGTAGGTCCACTCGTAGGTGTTCGGGATGGCGGCGGCGCTGCCGGTCCCGAAGATGGACGACCAGACCGAAGCCGAGGAGTAGACGCCGACCTTGTACGACGAGTGCGCCGTGATGTATGCCGCGTAGCCGTTGAACTCGGCCCGGTCCACGCTCGCCGGGATGTAGCTCTGCTTCACCCTGCCGCTGCACGATGAGGTGTAGACGTTGTTCCAGCCGTTGTCAGGCGCAGGCGAGATGCCTGGCAGCTCGATGTCGGCCCAGACGACCCGGTAGTTGATGCCTCCGACGTTGGCGATGTCGACCAGCGTCCTGGCTGCCTGCTGCGCCCCCCACGAGCTAGCTTCCGCGGCGGTGCCGTTGTAGTGCGGGTCGACGCCTGGTCCGCCCATGAACCAGTAAACGCCGAACCCGACGCCCGCGCCGTACTTGGTGAAGTTGGTACGCGCCTGCGCGGCGTTGGTGGCCGAATAAGCCAGGAAGTGTTCCTGGCCACCGCAGCGCTGCCACCAGTCCCAGTTCCCGATCATCCCGATGTAACCGCCGTAGGCGCCCCCGAGGTGCGGCATGACGTATGGCGCGCTGCCCGGCACCGAGACTGGCAAGCTGTCGGTGCCCCACCAGAACCCCGGCGGCCCGTCGCCGTCCGGCCGCGCCTGGGCGGTGACGGCGGCGTGGGCGGTGTCCGCAGTTACCGTGGCCGCGGCGGCACTACCGCTCGCCAGTACGAGCGCCAGGCAGGCCGCTACGGTCAGTCCTGACCGTTTCATGATGCCTCCACATTTTCTGTCCGTTATAGACCGCTATCTATATGACAGTCCGGCCCTGCCTTTGGTTGGGGGCATTTGCGTCGGGATCACGGAATGGCGTGGCACGGGCAGGCCGAGACCGGGCAGCGCGGCCGGGTCGTGCAGGATCGCGGCGCCCAGCTCGTTGACCCGCACCGCGACCAAGCCGTCATAGCGAGACAGGCAGGCGTAACGGTCGGCGCCCCATACGCCGCGGTAATCGTCGCGTGCGCCGCGCGGGTCGGCGTACGCCACGTCGATGAGGCCCATGGTGGCCGCGTACTCGAACAGCACGCAGAGCGCGTACCTGCCCTCCACGATGTCCCAGGCCTGGCGGCCGGCGTGGCCGAGGGTGCCGTGGTAGGAGTCGATCAGGTACAGCCGCCAGAGCGCCATCAGGCTCCTGGCCACCACGAGCGGCGGATGCTGGGCCGCCAGGATCGCGAGCAGCTCATCGACTCCGGTCCAGGCTCCCGGCTCCAGCGCGGCGAGCCCCGCGGCTACCGTGGGGCGCCGCTTGGCGGGCGGGGTCAGCGTCGCGGCCTTGCGCTGGCCCTTGATCGCTTCGATCCGGGTCAGCTCGTCGAATGAGACGCTCTTCAGCCAGCGGGCCCACAGCGCCCCGAGCGCCTGGTAGGACGGTCCGGCGAGCACCGCGCGGCCGCGCGCGGTCAGTTCGAGCTCGGCGCCCGTGAACTGCGCCAGTCCCCCGATCTGGATCAGCAGCGGCCAGGCAAAGGCCGCGATGGGCTCGCCAGCATCGTAGAAATCCCCCGCGACCAGAGAATCCTCGACGAGCTTGGTGGTCGTGGCGGACGGCCGGCGGGTAACCGCGCTGCACCTCAGCTGGCCGTCGGCGGCCAGCTCCAGGACGGCGACGAGGTTGGACAGCGCGTCCGGTGCCGTGCAGCGCACCAGGACCGGGTCGGTGCCGGCATGTCCTACCCGTTCATCAGTGACGCTGGCTGTGCCCTCGGCCACCAGAAAACCCTAGCGGCTCGCCGGGCAGCGGAAGGGTAGCCTCGCCGGACAAGGCCGCAGAAAACAGGACCCCACGGGAATGGTGTGCCACCGTAGCGGTATGCGCGCGACGGGAGTGGATGCCTGCCGGCGCGGCTGGGTGGCAGTGTCGCTGGAGACGAGCAGCATGGCCGCGACGGTCCGGGTGGACGCGGAGCTGGCGGCGCTGCTCGGGCCCGGCCCAGGCGGCGATGGTGCCGGGACCGTCGGAATCGACATGCCGCTCGGGCTGCTCGAGTCGGGCTGGCGCGAAGCCGACCGGGCCGCCCGCAGCCTGCTCGGGCCGCGCCGCAGTTCGGTCTTCGCGATCCCGCCGCGGGCGGTCTGGGCCGAGGCGAGCTACGCTCTGGCGAACCAGCGCTGCCGTGAGCTCACCGGTCAGGGCTTCAGCGCGCAGGCCTGGGGATTGCGGGCCAAGCTGCTCGAGGCCAATCTCTACTGGCAGACGTGCGGGCATCCGCTGTATGAGGTGCATCCAGAGCTGGCGTTCGGCGCGCTGGCCGGGGCGCCGCTGCCGGCCAGCAAGCACACCCCGGCCGGGCGCGACCTGCGCCGCAGGCTGCTGGCCGAAGCGGGCATCGAGATCCCGCTGGCCATCGCGGCGGGCCTGCTGGGCGACGTGCTTGACGCGGCCGCGGTGGCCTGGAGCGCGACCCGCATCACCGCCGGCCGGGCGGTCATCATCCCGGCCCGGCCGCAGCGCGACCCGCAGGGCCGCGAGATCGCCATCCGCTACTGACTCCGTCTCTAGGCGATCTTGCGGGCTCCGGGCCCCGGCACCGGCGTGACCTCACGCGCCGATTCCAGGACGTGGCCGGCCTGGCAGGACAGCTGCAGCCGCACCGGCTCTCCGCAGTCACGGTGCCGCAGCTCGACCTGCGAGCCGGCCGGACCTACCGCATGCTTGTCGCCCCAGTCCATGAGCGCCACCAGCACCGGATACAGGTCGAGACCCTTGCCGGTGAGCCGGTACTCATCCCGGCTGCGCTGACCGCTGTCCTGGTAGGGCACCCTGCGGAGCAGACCCTCCTCCACCAGGCGGGCCAGGCGCTGGCTGAGCACCTGCCGGGGCATTCCGGTGCGGCGCTGCATGTCATCGAACCGGCGCACGCCGTTGAAGGCTTCGCGCAGCACCAGGAAGGTCTGCCGCTCGCCGATGATCCCCACTGCCGCGCCGATCGCGCAGTTGGCCGAGTCAAAGTCCAGAATCCAGGGCCGTTCCATGAACGCATGCTAAGTCTGATTGACAGACTCAGCAATCCGGCGGATGCTGAGTTCATGGATCGAACCCAGATGGAGCCGGCCAGTGGTACCCGCTCCGTGACGGAACTGGTCAGCGCGGGCTTCACGAGCGAGCAAGCCAGCGCCGGCCTCACGAGCGAGCAAGCCAGCGCGGGCTTCACGAGCGAGCAAGCCAGCGCCGGCCTCACGAGCGAGCAAGCCAGCGCGGGCTTCACGAGCGAGCAAGCCAGCGCCGGCGTCACGAGCGAGCAAGCCAGCATCGGCTTCGCGGATGAGCATGCCAGCGCCGCATTCACGGTCCGGCGGGCTGAAGCGGCTGACTTCCCCACGCTTGGCGACTTCTTTGCCAGGCTATCGGCGCGGACCCGTTACCTCAGATTCTTCGCGCCGGTCACGCCGAACTCCGCCCTGCTCCGGCTGTTGTGCGGCGAGCCCGGCGATGTCGATGCCGTGGTGGCGGTCCGGGACGGCGTCATCATCGGGCACGCCATGGCGGCGGACGCCGCCCCTCCCTCGGATCCGTGCGGCCCAGAAACGGCCCACGGTTGCGGGGCCACGCCGGCGCCGGACGTCGGCATAGTGGTCGCCGACGCCTGGCAGGGCCGGGGCGTGGGCGCGGCCCTGATGCGCGCGCTGATCACCGCCGTCCAGGGCCGCGGCGTGACCACGCTGGCCATGGACGTGCTAGCGGGCAACCGGAAGGTGCTGGCCATGATCTCGGCCCACTGGCCGGTGACGCCGGTCGGGCATTCCCAGGACTGCATCACCGTCCATGTCAGGCTCCCGCCTGCCGAGCAGCCCCGATCAGCACCCGCAGACCTGCTCACCTGGCCTTGGCCAGTCGATTATGCGGGCGGCGCCACCCGGGCCCGGGCTGGCCAGCCGGGACGATGGACACCTGCGCCGGTTACAACCGGACCGAGGGGTCCTGGGTGCGGCTCCTTGGGAGTGATTGCCGGCCGGCTAGGTCCTGGGACCTCAGTCGTTACTCCCGGCCCAGCCACTACGCCCTCGGCCCAGCCCCCCATCCTGATGATCTCGGCCCGATCGCCGGGTACAAGTGCTCGCGATCATGAGCTGCGCGGCGCGAGCCGGATCACTGGCCTCAGCGGTCACATTTGCGCGGTTGATTCATGCTTTGCGGTTGATTGGCGGGATTCCGCAGACATTCCGGAATAACCTGAGTTTCCGGCGTGTCGCGTGCCAGGATGGCGTATGGGCGCGAACGCGGAGTTTTTGAAGCTTATCGGGCCGGAGCTGGGGCTGCTGCTGCCGGAGCTGGATGAGAAGGCGCGGCGGCTGACGCTGGGGGCGGTGGCGCGGGCGGCCGGGGACGGCGGGGTCACGGCGGTGGCCAAGATGACCGGGGCGTCCTGGCAGACGGTCGCGAACGGCGCGGCAGAGCTGGGCTCTGGCCAGGTCGTGCCGGAAGGCCGGGTCCGGCGGCCGGGTGCGGGCCGCAAGAAGCTCGCCGGGACCGATCCCGGGCTGGTGCCCGCGCTGCTGGCCCTGGTGGCGGACTCGGCCCGGGGGGACCCGGAGTCGCCGCTGCTGTGGACGACGAAGAGCGCGAAGAACTTGCCGGCCGAGCTGACGCGTCAGGGGCACCGGTGCAGCCCGCAGACGGCCTGGCGGCTGCTGCACGAGCAGGGGTTCTCCACCCAGGCCAACGCGAAGGTGACCGAGGGCCGGCGGCACCCGGACCGGGACGCCCAGTTCCGGTATATCGCCGCGCAGGCTAAGGAGCGCCTGGCCGCCGGGCAGCCGGTGATCAGCGTGGACGCGAAGAAGAAAGAGGAAGCCGGGGAGTATGCGCAGGCCGGGCGGGAATGGCGGCCGGCGGGGGACCCGGTGAAGGTCCGTGACCACAGCTTCGCGGACCAGGACGGCGGGCACGCGATCCCGTACGGGGTCTACGACGTGGCCGCCAGCACCGGGTTCGTCAACGTGGGCACCGACCACAACACCGCTGCGCTGGCGGTGGAGTCCATCCGCCGCTGGTGGGACCTGGCCGGCCGGGACGTCTACCCGGGTGCGGGCCGGCTGCTGGTGTGCTGCGACGCCGGCGGGGCCAACGGCTGGCGCAACCGGGCCTGGAAGGCCGGGCTGGCCCAGTTCGCGCAGGACAGCGGGCTGGAGATCACCGTCTGCCATTTCCCGCCCGGCACCTCCAAGTGGAACAAGATTGAGCACCGGCTGTTCTCCCAGATCACCCTGAACTGGCGCGGCCGCCCGCTGACCAGCCACGACGTCATCATCAACACCATCGCCGCGACCAGGACCGCCACCGGGCTGACCGTCACCGCCGTCCTGGACCAGAACCGCTACCCCACCGGAACCCAGGTCAGCGACGAGCAGATGCACGACCTGGAGGCCAGGGCCTTAACCCGCCACCGCTTCCACGGCGAGTGGAACTGCACCCTCCTGCCCGTCCTGCGGCCCGCCCCGGAACCCCGGCCAGAGCCCGCCATGCTCCCGGCGGCCACCGCCGCTCTGGCCGCTCTGGCTCCCGTCGTGGCCGCCCTGGCCAGCCCGCAGCTGACCGGCCTGCTCCGTGCAGACCTCGCCGCGCTGGCCGCCAGCCTCGAACTGCCCTGGGCCGCCGCCCGCGAGCAGCGGCTCCACCTGGACCGCGGCCACTCCCGCCGCGCCCGCACCGGCCCGGCCGCCCCCTTCAAGTACACCCTGGAAACCCAGCTGCTGGCCGCCATCTGCCACCACCGGCTCGGCATGCCCAGCACCCACATCGCCGCCCTGCTCGGCGCGCACCACACCACCATCGCCGAAGCCTGCCAGGCCATCACCAGCCTGCTCGGCACCAGCCATCCCGCCCTCGCACCCGGCCCCGTCCGCGTCCGCACCCCACAAGACCTGCGACGCCACGCCGCCACCGCCGGGATCACCATCCCCGGCCCCCCGCCGCGCGGACGCCTCCGCAAATAGCACAATAGAGCCCACGACACACCGGAAACTTACTTTATTTTGGAACGCTTACCCAGCACCCGAAATCAACCGCAGAACCGGAATCCACCGCGATATTGGGAGACATGGAACTGGTGTGACACCAGGGACGCGGACCGGCGCCGGACGCCGGCCCGTCCCGGCAGTGCCGCGCCGGCCCCGAACGTACCTGCGGATAGTCCCGGTTGCGAGATGGCTCCGCGAGACGGCTCCGCGGGCAGGGCAGCCGCTCAGACTGGCCCCGCAGCCAGGGCAAGCGTCAATTAAGGCCCCATTACCAGGAAAAGGGACGCCGGCCCTGCTCTAGCCCGGGGCGAGCCGACAGCCTGGTGTGGGTGGTTCCACCCCCGGTCACCGCCGGCCGAGCTCTTCGGCCAGGTCGGCCAGGCCGATCGGGCCCAGGCTCAGTGCCGCGGTGTGCCACCGCTTCAGGTCGAAATCCGGCCGCCGCATCGCCTCGGCCCGGGCGGCCAGCCAGCCGCGCTCCCCGAGCTTGTAGGAGATGGCCTGGCCCGGCCAGCCGAAGTAGCGGACCACCTCGGCGTGGATCTGGTGCGGCTCGCCGCGGCCACGGGTGCGGAGCACTTCGCAGGCCCGCTCGAAGGTCCAGCGTGAGCCATCGGGCAGCGGCAGGTCCAGGTGGACGCCGATGTCGATGACGACCCGGGCGGCGCGCAGCGCCGATCCGCCGAGCATGCCCAGACGGGTACCCGGCTCGGTGAACCAGCCGAGCTCGTCGGCCAGCCGCTCGGCGTACAGGGCCCAGCCCTCACCGTGGCCGCTGACGAAGTTGGTCTTGGCGAACCGGGACAGCGAATCCCCGGCCGTCTTGGCCGCGCCGACCTGCAGGTGGTGGCCGGGCACGCCCTCGTGGAAGACGGTGGAAAGCTCGGACCAGGTCTGGAACCGGCCGTTCGGGTCGCGGCCGCCGAGCGGCCACCAGGTGCGTCCGGGCCTGGTCAGGTCCTCGCTGGGCCCGGTGTAGTAGGCCGCGCCCGACGTCGAGCCGCGGGCCAGCACCACCTCGATCGTGCGCAGCGGTGCAGGGATGTCGAAGTGCACGCCGTCCAGCTGCTCGATGGCCCAGTCGTGGCGATCCTGCAGCCAGGCCAGGTAGGCCTCGTCGCCGGTCACGTAGCCGGATTCGTTGAGGATGGCGGTCGCTTCCGGCACGCTCGCGCCGGGCTTGATCTGGCCGGCCTCGGCTCTCATCTCGGCCTGGATCCGGCGCAGCTCGGCCCAGCCCCACTCGTACGCTTCGTCGAGGTCGATGTCCGCGCCCAGGCTGAGCCGGGCCCCCACCGCGTACCGTTCACGGCCGACGCCGTCCACCTCGCTGGCCCGGGGCGCGTAATCCTCGCGCAGGTAGCGCGCGGTATCGGCGTAGCCCTGGTAGGCCTGGGCGGCGGCGGCCGCCAGCTCGGCGGCCAGCGGTCCGTCGCCATATGAGGCGACCAGTGCGTCGTGCGAGCTCACGCACTGCTCGGCGGCGATGGCGGCTTCGACCGCCTGCCGCCGCGCGGCGGGCAGGCCCAGGCTGAGCCCGGTCTCCAGGCTCACACGCCAGCTGGTGAACATGCCCGGGATGGCGGCCAGCCGGGCGGCGATGTTCCGCCAGGCGTCGTCGCCGTCCCGCGGCAGCAGGTCCACGCTGTCCCGGATGGCGCTGATCAGGCCGAGCGGGGCGCGCAGCTGCCGGAACGGCTCCCGGCTCTCGTTCCAGGCCCGCTGCGCCTCGAGCCGCTCGCGCAGGAACGCGGCGGCTATCCGGTCGGCTTCGCAGGAGACGGTGACCGGCTCGAGCGCGGCCAGCGTCTCGGTGACGAGCTCGGCCCGGGCGGCCACGCCGTCCGGGCCGTAGTCGGTGGCCGGGCCGAAGGCGCCGGCCAGGCCCAGCATCGCGGCCGAGACCGGATCCAGCGCCGCCAACCGCGTCACGTACTGATCGCAGAGCCCGAACACCGGTGTCATGCCGCTCACCTTAACGGCAAACGCGGTGAAACCCCTGGAAGCCGGCCATGTCCCAGGCGGGCCTCAGATGCGGAACCGGGTGCCTGTCACCTTCTCCGTGATCCCGCTGCGATCCAGGTACGGTGTGATCCCGCCCAGGTGAAACGGCCAGCCGGCGCCGAGGATCAGGCACAGGTCAATGTCTTCGGGGCCGGCTACCACGCCCTCGTCGAGCATCAGCCTGATCTCCTCGGCCAGCGCCTCCAGGGCCCGTTCCCGCACCTGGTCCGCGGTCAGCGGGCGGTCGCCGCCGGCCATGGCCCCGCGGGGGGGTCTGCCAGGGGGGTCCGGGGGGATGGAGTCCCCCGGGGGGCCAGCCGGGTCGTCCCCCCGGGCCAGGATGGCCGCCGCCTCCGGGTCGACCGAGAAGTCGGGTCCGTAGACTCCGGTCTTGCCCGCCTCGACCAGGGCGCGCAGCTTGGGCGACACGCCGAAGCGGTCGGGGAAGGCGCGGTGCAGGGTCTCCGCCACGTGCAGGGCGACGGCGGGCCCGACCAGCTGGAGCAGCAGGAACGGGGAGACGGGCAGGCCCAGCGGGTCGGGTGCGTGCTCGGCGACCTCGAACGGGGTGCCCTCGTCGACGGAGGCGATGACCTCACCCAGGAACCGGGTCAGCAGGCGGTTAACCACGAACGCAGGCGAGTCCTTGACCAGCACGCAGTTCTTCTTCAGCGCCTTGCCGACCGCGAACGCGGTGGCAAGCGCCCCCTCGTCAGTCGACAGCGCGTCGGTGGCATCGGTCCGGATTATTTCGATCAGCGGCATCATGGCCACCGGGTTGAAGAAGTGGAAGCCGACCAGGCGGGAAGGGTGGGCCAGCCCGGCCGCCATCTCGGTCACCGAAAGCGACGAGGTGTTGGTGGCGAGCACGCAGTCCGGCCGGACCACCGCCTCGACCTCGGCGAACACCCGCTGCTTGACCGGGATCTCCTCGAATACCGCCTCGATCACGAAGTCCGCGTCGGCGAACGCGTCCTTGGTCAGCGAGCCGGTCACCAGGCCCGTCAGCCTGGCGGCGGTATCCGGGCTGATCCGGTGCCGCTCGGCCAGCTTGGCGATCTCGGCGTGCACGTGGCCGACCCCGGCGTCCAGCCGGGCCTGGTCGAGGTCGGTCAGCACCACGGGCACCTCGAGCCGCCGCGCGAACAGCAGTGCGATCTGCGCGGCCATCAGGCCCGCGCCGACCACGCCGACCTTGGTGACCGGCCGGGCCAGCGACCTGTCGGGGGCGCCGGCCGCGTGCCGGGCCCGCTTCTGGGTCAGGTCGAAGGCGTAGAGCCCGGCGTGCAGCTCGTCGCTGAGCAGCAGGTCCGCGAGCGCCTCATCCTCGGCGGTGAACCCCTGGTCGCGAGTCCGGTCGCGGGCCGCCGTGACCAGGTTGATGGCCCGGTACGGGGCCGGAGCGGCCCCGTGCAGCTTGCCGTCGGCGAAGGACCGCGCTCCGGCCGCTGCGGCGTCCCAGTCCCCGGGGGGGTACGGGGAGGCCGAGGGGGTTTGGGGGGAAAGGCTTCCCTCCCAAGGGGGGTCCGGGGGGATGGGTCCCCCCGGGAAAAGCAGCAGGGGGGGTCTGGGGGGGATCGTTCCCCCCGAGGTGATACTGCCCAGCACCCGGGCCGCCCAACGCAGCGACTCGGCCAGGAAGTCGGCGGGCTCGAACATGGCGTCAGCGATCCCGAGCGAGAACGCCTCAGGGCCGGCCAGCAAGCGGTTCTGGCTGAGCGGGTTCTCGATGATGAGCTTGAGCGCCTTGGCCGGGCCGATCAGGCGCGGCAGCAGGTAGGTGCCGCCCCAGCCGGGCAGCAGGCCGAGGAAGGTCTCGGGGAACGCGACCGCGGTCACCCCGGATGAGATCGTCCGGTAAGTGCAGTGCAGTGCGAGCTCGAGGCCGCCGCCGAGCGCCGCGCCGTTCACGAACGCGAACGACGGCACGCCCAGCTCGCCGAGCCGGCGGAACACATCATGCCCCAGCCGGCCGACGGCCAGGGCCTCGTCCCGCGCGCGGATCTTCGCGGCGACCGCCAGGTCGGCGCCGGTCGCGAAGATGAACGGCTTGCCGGTCACGCCCACCGCGGCGATTCTCTGCTCCCCGGCCTCCGGCGTGGCCCGGCCGGCTATCTCTTCGAGCGCGCTGCGCAGCGCGATCAGGCCGGCCGGGCCGAACGTGTTCGGCCGGGTGTGGTCATGCCCGTTGTCCAGGGTGATCAGGGCCATGGTCCCCGCCCCGTAGGGCAACTCCACGTGCCTGACCAGGGCCTTGGTGACGACCTCGTTGGGGAACAGCGATGTGATGACCG
This sequence comes from uncultured Actinomycetes bacterium, assembly GCA_963739135.1. Taxonomy (GTDB): domain Bacteria; phylum Actinomycetota; class Actinomycetes; order Streptosporangiales; family Streptosporangiaceae; genus Palsa-504. The sequence continues at coordinate 197,954 of CAVTZG010000026.1, read as the reverse complement.
AGTTGTCGAGCCCCGTTCCGTTCGGGCTGAAGATGTCAGGCATTGAGGTTCTCCCACAGGACGGTGCCGCCCATCCCCATCCCGACGCACATCGTGGTCAGGCCGTAGCGGACGCTCGGCTGCTCGGCGAACTGCCGGGCGAGCTGGATCATCAGCCGGACGCCCGAGCTGGCCAGCGGGTGGCCGAGCGCGATGGCGCCGCCCCACCGGTTTACCCGCGGGTCGTCGTCGGCGATCTTGAAGTGCTCGAGGAAGGCCAGGACCTGCACCGCGAACGCCTCGTTGATCTCGATCAGCGCGATGTCGTCGATGGTCAGGTCATTGCGGGCCAGCACGGCTTCGGTGGCGGGGACCGGGCCGATGCCCATCACCTCCGGGTCGACCCCGACGAAGCCGAAGTCGACCAGCCGCATCCCGGCCGGCAGGCCCAGTTCGGCCGCCACGTCCCGGGCCGCGATGACGCAACCGGTGGCGCCGTCGTTCAGCCCGGCGGAATTCCCGGCGGTGACCCGCCCGTGCGGCCGGAACGGGGTCTTCAGCGCGGCCAGCGCCTCGATCGTGGTGTCCGGGCGGGGCGGCTCGTCGACCGTGGCCAGGCCCCAGCCTCGCTCGGCGCTGCAGACCGCGACGGGCACCAGGTCGGGCTGGATCTTGCCCGCCGCGTAGGCCGCGGCGACCTTGCGCTGGCTGGCCAGCGCGTACGCGTCGGCGCGGGCCCGGGTGATGCCGGGGTACCGGTCGTGCAGGTTCTCCGCTGTCGAGCCCATGACCAGCGCCGATGGGTCGACCAGGTGCTCAGAGATGAACCGCGGGTTCGGGTCGACCCCGGAACCCATCGGATGGTGGCCCATGTGCTCCACGCCGCCCGCGACCGCCGTGTCGGTCGCGCCCAGCGCGATAGATCCGGCGGCGGTGGTCACCGCGGTCATGGCCCCCGCGCACATCCGGTCAATGGCGTACCCGGGCACCGACTTGGGCAGCCCGGCCAGCACCGCGGCGCTGCGCCCGATGGTCAGTCCCTGATCGCCGGTCTGCGTGGTGGCGGCGATCGCGACCTCGCCGATCCGCTCGGGCGGAAGGGACGGGTTGCGCCGCAGCAGTTCGCGGATCACGCTGACCACCATGTCGTCCGCCCTGGTCTCGGCGTACAGGCCGTTCGGCCCGGCCTTCCCGAACGGAGTGCGGACACCGTCCACGAAGACGACGTCACGTGCGGTACGAGGCACGGTCACCCTCCCAAGATGAAAAATGCTACTCGCCGGTAACAACCGTAGGTCATGCGGGAGTTGTTCCGTACGCCGGGGGGTGTCCGGGGTGGCCACGGGCGGCGGGTGCCTGCGGGCGGCGGGGTGGCCACGGGCGGCGGACTGGAGGGCTGGACTACGGGCGGCGCGGGACGCGCCCGAGATAGGCGACGAGCTGATCGCCCGGGCTGGCCTGGGGCGGGGTCGCGACCGGCGCGGCGAACAGGCCCTCACGGCCGGCCGCAAGCAGCGGGCACAGCCGGAGCATCCGGGTGGCGAGCCGGGGCGGGATCGGGCCGCCACGGCCGCGGGCCGCGCATACGTCCCAGCCGTGCACCGCGATCTCGACGGCTCCGGTGCAGGCCACGATCCCGGCGGGCAGCGGCAGGCCGCCGACCAGGACGAAGCGGTCCAGGCCGCGGGCGGCGTAGCAGGCGAACAGCAGGTCCGCGGCGCGGTCCCGGACAACCTCCACCGGGTCGTCCCGGCAGCTCAGCGGGTCGGCGGTACCATACGGCACCGCGGAGTCCGCCGAGTCCACGGGCTCTAGAGGATCCAAGGGATCCAGGACGTCAAAGGGGTCCAAGGGGTCCAAGGGGTCCAGGTCCAGGCGGCCGCCGCACAGGCCCGCCTCCAGGTCGGCCATGGATTCGCCCAGGTGGCCGAGGAGCATCCGCAGGTCCCATTCCGCGCACGGCGTGGGCAGGGCCAGTTCCCCCGGCGTGAGCTGTACGCAGGCGGCCAGGGCGTAGCCGATCGCGCCGGCCAGCAGCCCGGTCGCGCCCGGGGGCGCGCCGTCGCAGCGAGGCTCGCCCGTGCGGGACGGCTCGCCCATCACACGACCTCCCGCCCTGCCATGGTGCCCTCCCGGAGCCATCCGGCTGTCTACGCATATAGACCGTCCGGGGCGCCGTTTCTCACCGGTGATTAACGGACGGCTTCGCGCGGTAGCGGATCAGGCAGAGCGACCGCGGGCCCTTGAACGCCGGGGACGAGCGGCGGCAGGGTCCCGGGGACCGGGCTCGGTCAGGGTGGTCTCGGGCATGGCAAGCCGCCGCTACTTATTTGGCCAGGAAGGCGCCCGCAGCTCATCCAGCGCGGCGATGTGCCCGGTGGCCAGGTACTCGGCGATCTTGGCCGCGATCGAGGCACCGACGCCGGGGATGGCCCGCAGGCCCTTGGCGTCGAGCTGGCCGACGTCATCGGCCCAGCCGCGGACCGAACGGGCTGCCTTCTCATAGTTCCTGGCCCGGAACACGTCACCACCGGTGATCTGGGTCAGCTCGGCGTACTCCCGCAGCAGGCCGGCGACCTCCTCGTTCAGCAGTGCCATCTTCCCCCCACCCGCCCCCTCCCAGCCGCCCTTACGCGTGGCAGGTCAGGGGCCGGCCCTCGTTGTAGGCCACCATGTCGCCCAGGGCGCGGGCGACGTCCACCGGGGTGCCGCGCTCCGCCCCGCCCAGCTCGAGGTAGGCCCGGTGCAGGTTACCCACGATCCGTTCGGCATCAAGAAGATCCTCGAACTCCCCCAGGTCAGCGGTCCGTGCGGCCTCCAGCGGTGGCAGGCCCGCCGCCATGCCCTCCCGGGCCGTCTGGAGCACGAAGCGCAGGTAGGCCAGCACATCGTCGATGACCTCCGGGCCGCAGACCGGGCCGTGGCCGGGGACGAGCGTCCGGGCGCCGAGCGGTCGCAGCACGTTCTCCAGCACGTCGATCCAGCCGCCGACCGAACCCATCAGCGCGAACGGGGTGCCGCCGTTGAAGAGCAGGTCGCCGGCGAAGACCACGGACAGTTCGGGGATGTGGACGATCGAGTCATTGGTGGTGTGCGCGGGCGTGCCCACGTAGCGGACCTCGCAGCGCAGGTCACCGGACCACAACGTGATCTTGTCGGTGTAGGTGAGGAACGGCGGGGCGGGTTCCAGGTGCCCCCAGTCGACGTCCGCCCAGATGCCGGGCGGCGGCGGCATGGGCGTGGCCAGGATCGCTTCGCGGCAGCGCTCGTGGCCGACGATGGTGGCCCCGGCCATCAGGTAGTTGCCGTGCGTGTGATCGCCGTGGTGGTGGGTGTTGACCAGCGTGCGGACGGGCCGGCCGGTGATGGTCCTGATCGCGTCCAGGTAGGCCCGGGTGCGGCGCTCAGTGGAGGTGGCATCGACGCTGATGACGCCGGCCGGGCCGACCAGGAAGCCGGTGTTGTTCAGGTACCAGCTGCCGTCAGGCTGCAGGTAGGCGTAGATACCCTCGGCGACCTGCTCGATCTCGCCCAGGCTCATCGTCGTGCTCCTTCCTGGCCGCGGGCAGCAGCAGCGCGAGCGCGAACAGCAGCCCGAACATGGCCAGCCCGGCCAGGATGTAGGCATTGCCGGCGATGAACTGCAGGCCATGCCAGTGGTACTCGACCAGCCAGGGCTTGTCGCCGTACTTGTCGTAGTAGATCGGGTCGGTGTTCTTGGGGATCCAGATCAGGCCGAGCGAGTCGTCGCCGAGGTTCGGCTTGACGCCGAACAAGCTGGTCGGCCAGGCGCCGAACCAGGCCACGACGGCCAGGGCCAGCGCCATGCAGGCGGCTGCGGCGCGCCTTGCGGCGCGGCGCCAGAACTGGACTGCATAGTGAACAGCCACGACCACGCCGGGCGCGATCCACACCCAGTGATGGTCCCAGCTGACCGGCGAGACCAGCAGCGCGGTCAGCGCGGCGGTCAGCAGCGCCAGCATGCCGTATCCCTTGCGGTCGAGCAGCCCGGCGGCCACCACGCCGGCCAGGCCGAACACCACTGCCGCCGCGAGCCAGGCGGGTTGGGCGCCGTGCACGCTGCCGGTCAGCCTGGTGATGATGCCCTCGAGCGACTGGTTGCCTGCCCAGCCGACGAAGCCGGTCCGGTCGCTGCGTGTGAACAGCCCGTCGAACCACCACTTGGTGGAGTCGGCGGGCAGGATGACGAAGCCGAGCAGCATCGTGAAGGCGAATCCCGCGCAGGCCATGCCCGCCTGGCGGAACTTCCTGGCCATCAGCAGGTACGGGATGAAGATGAGCGGCGTCAGCTTGATGCCGGCCGCGACGCCGGTGCCGAAGCCCTTCCACCAGCGGGTTTTGTCCGTGTCCGGCTGGGTCAGGTCCCACAGGATCAGCGCCATCAGGACCAGGTTGACCTGGCCCAGGTACATGGTGCGCAGGACCGGCTCGGTCCACAAGACCGCCGCGGTGCCCAGCAGCGTGGCGCCGACCCGGACCTGGTCCCGGCGGTAGCCGAGGCCGCCGAGCGTCAACCACAGCGCGGCCAGCAGCGCGATGATGTCCACGGCCACAGAAAGCTGCTGGGACAGCCACCACGGCACATACGAGATGAGCGCGAACGCAACGGCCGCGAACGGCGTGTAAGTGAACGGAAGGTACAGGCTGCTGTGCCCGGCCCGGTACCCGACCCAGTCGTACAGCGGCGAGGCCAGGTGCGGGTTGTACAGCGGGCTGACATGCCGGACGATGAGGCCGCCGGACCGGTACACGGCCAGGTCCACCGGGTCTATGGTGAAGCTCTGGGGATGGATGACGGCGTAGATCACCCAGCCCCCGAGAGCCACGGCGAACGCGGCCAGCCCAGCCAGAAGCAGCCGGTTACCTGGCGCTTTGCCGCCTCGGGCCGGCGACCTGGATGGGGTGAGCACGGATCTCACCTCGCCAACCATAGCCGCTCGGACTAGGCTTTCTGTGCTTTCTGACTCGGTGCTTTCTGTCTCGGAGGTGGGGATGTCGCAGACCAATGCCGCTACGCGCACGGGGGCGCCGGCTGAGTCAGGCAGGCTCGCCCGGCTGCGGTTGTCGAGCTTCGGCCTGGTGACCATGCTGATCCTCGAGTTCATCCTGGGCACCGTCTACAGCCTGTACGGGACAGCGCCGACGGCGCACAAGTCGATCGGGCTGTTCTCCAGCCCGGATCTCGCGCTGCACGTGATCCTGGGCATCCTGCTGTTCCTGGCCGCGGTGATGCAGCTGGTCAGGGCGGTCGGCACCCGCCATCGCCTGGCCATCGCCCTGTCGGCCGTCGGGCTGGTGGCGATCATCGGGGCAGGCTTCGCCGGGCTCGGGTTCACCGGCAGCGGCGCGGCCGGCGCCTCGCTGGGCATGGCCCTGCTGTTCGCGGTGGCGCTGGCCTGCTACGTGGTGCTGGTGCTCGTCCTGCCGGCCAGGGATACCACTACCTGATGTAGTAGGTCAGCGTCGACCGGCTCGCGCGTGCATGGCATAGTGATCACATGGCTGGCTGGGTACCGGAGATGTCATGAGCGGCGTAGCTCAGCTGGTGACCTCCGGCCCGCTGATCGTGGCCCTGCCGGTCGCCGCGGCGGCCGGCGCGGTGACGTTCCTGTCGCCCTGCTGCCTGCCGCTGGTGCCGGGTTACCTGTCGTTCGTGACCGGCATGGCCGGGGCGTCAGGCGCGCCGCCTGCCGCCGTGGCCGACTCGCCTTCGGGCGCTTCCGGCGGGCCGCCTTCGGGCGCTTCCGGCGGGCGGGCGGATGCCTCGGCCGTAGCCGTGGCCGCGCCCCCGGTCGCTCCCGCGCCCCCGGACGCTCCCGCGGTCCCCGCACGGCCGCGGGCGCCCCGGGGCCGGGTGGTGGCCGGGACCGCGCTGTTCGTCCTGGGGTTCTCGGTGGTCTTCGTGACCTACGGGGCCGCCCTGGGCGGTCTCGGCCAGCTGCTGACCGGGCACGCCCGGCTGCTGACCCAGATCCTCGGCGGGCTGACCATCATCCTCGGGCTGCTGTTCGCCGGGGCCTTCGACCGCTTCTCGTTCGCCGGCCGGATCGTCCGCCCGTCCACGCGGCCCAAGGCGGGCCTGGCGGGCGCGCCGTTGCTCGGCGTGATGTTCGGCCTGGGCTGGACGCCGTGCATCGGGCCCACCCTCACCGCCGTCCTGGCCCTGTCTGCCTCGACCGGCACCGTGGCCCGGGGTGCCCTGCTCGCCTTCGTCTACGCGCTGGGTCTGGGCATCCCGTTCCTGCTGGTGTCGTTCGGCTTCCAGGTGGCGATGCGGGCCTTCTCCTTCGCCCGGCGCCGCGCCCGCCTGGTCACCCGGATCGGCGGCGCCATGCTGATCTGCGTCGGCCTGCTCGAGGTGACCGGCGCCTGGTCCACCTTCATGGCCTGGCTCCAGGTCCACTGGATCACCGGCTACCAGCCCCCGCTCTAACCCCGCCGCCCCGGGTGCGGGCGGACGGAACTACGAGCGGACGGACGGAACTACGAGCGGGCGGCGTGCCGTTTCGAGGATCGCTTGGAACGGGTCGGCACCTCGGCGGGCTGCGGCGCGGGGGCGGTCTTGGCCGCCGCCACCAGTGCCTTGAACAGGCGCAGGTCGTCGCCCTCTTCCGGGTTCCACTGCACGCCGATGCCGAACTTGTGGCCTTGCAGCTCGACCGCCTCCACCACCTGGTCCAGGGTCCAGGCCACGGTCAGCAGCCCGCTGCCGATCCGGTTGATCGCCTGGTGGTGAGCGGCGGGCACCTGGGCGCTGGCGCCGAGCACGCGGCCGAGCTTACTGGCCGGGCTCACCTGGACGTCGTGCATGGTCATCTTCACCGGGTCCGGCTTGTGGCTCTCGTTGCCAAGCCGGTCGGGGAGGTGCTGGATGAGGGTGCCGCCCCGGGCCACGTTGAGCACGTGCAGCCCGCGGCTGATGGCCAGGAAGGGAAGGTCGGCCTCGATCGCCGCCCGCGTCATGAGCAGCTCGAATCTGTCGCGCCGGTGGTCGGGCTGGTCGGTCTGCTCGTGGGCCGCCTCTTCGTACAGGGCCGGATCGACATCCCGGCCGCTGCCCAGCAGCAGGCCGTCGATGCGGGCGATCAGGGCGGGCACGGAACTGGCCGGGACGGGCGGCAACACGACCGGAGTTCCGCCGACGCGCTCCACGGCTCGCGTATAGCTCACTGGAGACACGACGGCCTCACGAATCCAGTCACGCCACCGAGCGGCCTCGAGCTCGCCGGTGATGCCGATGATCGGGCGGCCCATCAGTCATCCTCCTGAACAAAGATCCCACTGCCCATAATGGTCCATCGCGCCCACGCCAGGTCAGCCCACCGGGAAAATCGCCTGCACCGGTTGATCCCGACTTGCCGGGAATCGATTGTAACGCTCTGCTCCTAATGCGACACTGATTGTGTGACGACGTCAGCAGGTGACAGATCGGCGCACCATAACGGGGACCTTTCGGCCCCTTACCGTACCGGTGCGGCCCCCCGAAACCCTGCTCGGGTCTCATTCTTTCTGCTCGAGCAGGTCGCTGACGCGGCAATGACGTATTTCTACGGCCAGCCGCCCAGGCCCGGGCACCACGCCGCCGAACAACCCGGCGGCTCAGCTCGGCTGCTCAGGCTCGCCTGGGCGCAGGGCCTCACACCTTGCGCCAGCCCGGCACCCAGGTCCCGTCGGTCACCGTATAGTCGCCGAACAACGCGGGCGCCTCCGCCCGCATCAGCTCGCCGATCTTGCCGAACACCAGGCGGATCTCCTCCTCCGCCCCCTGGTCGGTCCGGGCCTCGATGGTGTGCCGCAAGGTGCGGATGTTGGCCGTCCAGACCAGCCCGGTGGCCAGTCCCTCGGGGGCGAACCGGCGCATGAACGAGGTCTTGGCCTTCTTCTCGTGCATCTTGGTGGCATCGTCGTCCAGCCCGAAGTGCCCGGCCATCCACAGCTGGAACTGCTCGAGCTCGGTCAGCAGCGCGGTGGCCCGCTTCATCAGCTCGGCATCCGCGAGCGCCCACTCAGGGAACCAGAACGGCAGCTCGTCGAGCCGGACGTAGCGCAGCGACTCCTGCGATACCGCCGTCCCCGGCCGGTGACGAACAACTTCATGGGTAAAAACACGCGATACGTTGTGCAGCACGAACGTGAAGCTGACGTGCTCGAGCACCGAGCCGTGGGCCTGCTTCAGGATGTTCTGCAGGTACTCGGCCTGGTCGTCGCGGACCTTGCGGACGTTCGGGTTCAGGCCCGGTTCCCAGGAGCGGTAGCACATCTTGCCGGCGAACTCGGCCAGGTCCTGCGGGTCGTTGCCGAGCTGGTCGCGGTCCAGCCGCTCCAACCAGCGCTCGCCGCCCACCTCGCGCAGGTAGGCGGCCATCGCGTCGTAGTCGACCTTGGGCCGGGCGACCAGGAAAACCTCGGGTTCCACGCTCCTCATGGCACAGCACACTACAGCCGGCTGCCGACTTTGCTGGTCAAGACACAGGCTCCCGGGCACGACACAGGTCCAGGACGTTGCGGATGACCTGATGGCCGGCCCGGCCCGAGGCGGTCAGGATCGATTCGGGATGGAACTGCACCGCCCACCGCCCGGCCGCGCCGTCTTCGATGGCCATCACCACTCCGTCCGCCCCTTCCGGTGAGCAGAGTGCGGCGGTCACGGTGAACCCGCCGCGAACCTCCCCCGCCGGGGCGTACAGGCTGTGGTAGCGACCCGCGGTGAACTCGGCGGGCAGCCCGGACAGCAGCGATCCCCCGGACACCAGCACCTGGCCGGGCTTGCCGTGGGCCGGCTCGGGCAGCAGCGACAGCGTACCGCCCGCGTGCTCCACCATGGCCTGCAGGCCCAGGCACACGCCGAAGGCCGGCAGCCCCCGCGCGTACACCTCCTCCAGCAGCGCCGCGCAGCCGAAGTCGGCCGGGCGGCCCGGTCCGGGTGACAGCACGACCAGGTCCGGCGCGTAGGAGTCGAGCAGGGCGGGCGGGAACCCGAACCGCAGCGTGGTCACCTCTGCACCCTGCTGCCTGAAGTAGTCACCGAGGGTGTGCACGAACGAGTCCTGATGATCGACAAGCAGCACCCGCAGGGCCGGGCCCGCCGCGGCCGGCCCGGGGGTGCCGGGGGTGCCGGCCTCCGGGATCGCCGCCGTCGCGGCACCCTCGGCGATGCGGCTGGCCTCTTCCAGCGTCTCAAGCAGGGCGCGGGCCTTGATGTGGGTCTCGGCTTCCTCGGCCTCGGGGATCGAGTCGTACAGCAGCGTGGCGCCCGCCCGCACGGCCGCGATCCCGCCGGTGATGTGCGCGGTCCGCAGCGTCAGCCCGGTGTTCATCGACCCGTCGAAGCCGATCTTGCCGACCGCCCCGCCGTACCAGCGGCGCGGGGCCTGCTCGTGGTCCTCGATGAACTGCATGGCCCAGGTCTTGGGCGCGCCGGTCACGGTGACGGCCCACATGTGGGTGAGGAACGCGTCCAGCGCGTCGAAGCCGGGCCGCAGCCGGCCCTCGATGTGGTCCACGGTGTGGATGAGGCGGCTGTACATTTCGATCTGCCGCCGGCCGATGACCTTGACCGAGCCGGGCACGCAGACCCGCGCCTTGTCGTTGCGGTCCACGTCGGTGCACATGGTCAGCTCGGACTCCTCCTTGGCCGAGCCGAGCAGGGTGGCGATATTGGCCGCGTCCTCCAGGGTGTCCTGGCCGCGGGCGATCGTGCCCGCGATCGGGCAGGTCTCCACCCGGTCCCCGGTGACCCGCACGTACATCTCGGGCGACGCCCCGACCAGGTACTCCCCCTCGCCCAGGTTGAACAGGAACTCATACGGGGCGGGGTTGCGCTGCCGCAGCAGCTCGTAGAACGCGGCCGGCGACGCGCACCGCCCGTGGAAGGTGTGGCTCGGCACCACCTCGAACAGGTCACCGCAGGCGAACCGCTGCCGCGCCTCCTCGACGACCCGCGCGTAGCTGCCCGGCTCCGGCGGCGGGGGAAGATCTTGCGGCCGAACGGGCCGTGGTGCCTGCTGCGGGCCGGTGCGTGCGGTCCCGCGCTCGAGCCCCGCCGTCGACTTGCCGCCGGCCTCGAACTCGTAGGCGTACCTGACCGCTTCCTCGCGCTTGCGGTCGAGCACGAAGATCTCGTCAGGCAGGTGCAGGACCAGATCCCGCTGGCCGGCCGGTCGCTCGCGGCGCAGCCGCACCGGCTCGAACTGGAAGGCCAGGTCGTAGCCGAACGCGCCGTACAGGCCCAGGTGCGGGTCCTCGCAGCCGAACGCCGCCGCGATCTCGCGCAGCGCGCTGAACACCGTGGGCCGGCGGCTGCGCTCCTCCTCGGTGTAGTCCCGGTCAGGCTCGGGGATGACCACCGAGACTGTGGTTGCCTCGGGGGGAGCGATCCCCCCCAGACCCCCCCTGCTCACGGGGGGGCTGCCCGCCCCCCCGTACCCCCCGGGCCCGGACCGGCGCAGGGCCGCGCCGATGACCGGCAGCAGCACCAGGGCGCGGTCGTTCAGGGCCCGCGCAGTGACCCGCCGGCCGCTGACGATGATCTCCGCGCACGGGTCGACATAGGCCATGTGCCAGCGGCTGTACCGCCCCGGGTACTCCATGCCCGAGCTCATCACGCCGCCGCGGCGCTGGTCGGCCAGCGCCGCGATCCGGCCGAGCTCGGCGGGGTCAAACGGGCTGGCGGTGCGGGTGACCCGCACGCCGCCAGGCGTGGTCAGTTCGGTGCGGTGGGCGTCCACGGTGGCCTCTTGTAGGATTCCGGGCCCGGACGGCGGCCGGGAAAACAAAAGCGGCCGCCGTTCCCGGGCGGTCGCTTAGGGATCGTAACGCGAGTGCGCGCCGCCTAGGGGCGGCGCCACCACTGAAGGTCAGCTGCAGGCGTCACGCGGATCAGCGTAGCGGATCACCGCCCGTCCCGCCACCAGCCCCCGCAGCATCTCACGAGGGGCAGGCCTGATGCAGTTCCGGCATCCGCCAGGCGGTGGCCGCCGACGCGATGAGCTGCGCCGCGGCGCGCAACTGCCGCTGCGCCGGGGTGTCGGCGTTCGCGCTGCCGCCGGACAGGAACTCCTCGATCATCTGCCGCACCCAGGCGTTGCCGAGCAGGCCGCCGTGGAAGGCGTCGATGAAGATCACGTTCTGCGGCCACGGGCACGCGGGCAGCGTGACCGCGTTGGCCAGCGGGATCACCGCCATCCAGGGCAGGCTGACCTCGTGGCTGACCATGCTGAAGTAGCGGGCGCCGACTTCGCTCACCGAGTCAATCAGCTGCTGCGCTCCTGAACTGCCGTACGGGGACATGCCGCCGACCAGGTTGTTCAGGGTGAGCAGCGCGTAGCCGGGCACGGTGTCGCCCGCCTCGGCGATCTGGCCCGGCTCGACGATGGGGCTGAGCAGGACCAGCGAACCGACCGGCACGTGCGGGTGCCGGGCCAGCATGGCGTACAGGCCGAGGGTGCCCTCGCTCTCGGCCACGATGTCCACCGGCGCGCCCAGCTGCCGGTAGAGCTTCTCCACCTGGGTGGCCATCCGGTCGCCGAGCACCTGGATGGGCAGGTCTCCGGCCGCCCGGCTGTAGGGTGTCGGCTGCCCGGCGGCGTTCAGGCCCAGGTAGGAGAACTGGCGCACGACCAGGCCAGGATCGGCGGCCCGCAGCGCGTCGGTGTCGTGACAGCAACTCGACCCGAAGCCCTCGACGACCAGCACTGCGCCCCGCGGCTGGCCTGCGGCCCGACCCTCGCTCGCGGCGGCGGCCCCGGAGGGGCCCGATCCGTCAGAAGCGGCCAGCCCGGTACCCGCGACGTCGCCGCTTACCGCCGCGGCGACCACGCCGCTGGTTCCGGTGCCGAACCGCACGGTGCCGGTGAAGGCCAGCCGGGCCATGCCCACCACCAGCGCGATCACCATCACCGCCGCCAGCGGTGCCACCGGAACCAGTGCTAGCCCGGAGGGGCGACCCCCCGGAACCCCCCACCTCCTCTCCTTCTCCTTCTCCCGGGGGGACCCATCCCCCCGGACCCCCCTTGGGAGGGGCCCATCCCCCCGGACCCCCCTTGGCACACGCTGCACCGAGCGCCGCGCGACGGCTGCAGTGAGCCCGTACCAGGCCCGCGCGTCGACGACGCCGGCCAGCCCGGCCACGGCCACGATGCCCGGCGTGCCCAGGTGCGCCATCAGCGCCGAGGCCGCGGACAAGATCACGAAGGTGGCGATCACCCAGGCCGCGGTGACCGCCGGGGGCAGTTGCCGCCACCAGGCCAGGCCGACGCCGCCCTGGCTCAGCGCGACCGCGGTGCCGAGCAGGATGGGCACCGCGGCTAGGTACGGCCAGGAGAACGGGAGCATGGCCACCCCGAACATCAGCGTGGCCACCGGAGACATGACCAGCCCGACCACCACGGTCAGCACAGCGCAGGACAGGACCGAGGTCAGGAAACGCGGCCGGGCCAGCCTCGGCCCCGGCAGGTCGGCCTCGCCCGGCCAGGCCAGCTGGATCAGGACCGCATCCACGGCCGAGCGGGCCAGCACCATGAGCACCAGCACGCCGGTAAAGCCCAGCCACGACTGGTTAAAGGCGAACAGCCAGCGCAGGTCGTGGTAGGCGGCCAGCGGCGGCAGCGCCGTGACCTGCGGCGCCAGCGGCCGGGCCGCGGGCGCGAGGAATGAGAGCGCGATCGCTTGCGCCATCGCGCCCCCAGCAGCGAACGCGATCAGTCCCCGATGCCGGAGGAACGCCCCGGACAAAGCCCGCCTCCCGTAAGCCTTTGCCCCCGCTTAGGCTGGTTTCAGCCTAATACGCGCAAGTGCATCACCCGCTATCGGGTGCAACCGGGAGGCGCACGGGGCTATGCCCGCCGCGGCCGTCAGAATCCGAATCCGCCGGGACGGCCGTTGCGGTTGGCCAGGAGCCCGGCCAGGGCGGAGATGGCGATCTCGGGCGGCGTCCGCGAGCCGATGTTGAGCCCGATAGGCCGGTGCACGCGGGCGATCTCCTCGGCCGGGACGCCCAGGTCGGTGAGCATCTGCACATGCGGGCCGACGTGCCTGGGGTTGCCCATGACCCCGATCCACCGGGCCTTGGTGGCCAGCGCGTCCCGCAGCACGGTGCCGAGCTCGGGCCGGTGATGGTCGGTGACGATCACGTCGGCGGCGTCGTCCAGGTCGTCCGGCGGCACGCTGATCAGGGGGAACCCCAGGGCAGCGGCGCCCGCGGCGCGCGCGGAGTCAGGCTCGAGCAGGAACCCGCGGAATCCCAGGTCCGCACCGTACCTCAGCAGGAAGCCGGCCACCGGCGAGGCGAAGACCGCGACCAGCGTGCGCTCCCCGGCATCGCGGGACCCGGAAACGGCTGCGGGCGCGACGGCGCCGTGCGCCACCGCGCACGCATCGCCTTCGTCGTGGTGGTGCGTGTGCTCAGTCATGGCTGTCAGTCTCTCCCGTGGCTTACCAGGTGGGTAGGGTGCAGAGGTGATCTCTCGTGACGATATCCGCCGCTGCTACGAAGTGATCCGGCCGTACATCCGCCGGACGCCGGTCGTCCAGGTCGAGCTCAGCGAGCTCGACGAATCGGCTCCGGCCCTGCCTGCGGCCACGCTCAAATTGGAGCAGCTGCAGTGCGCGGGCTCGTTCAAGGCACGCGGCGCGTTCACGAACCTGCTGCTGCGGGACGTGCCGGCCGCCGGAGTGGTCGCCGCGTCCGGCGGTAATCACGGGGTGGCCGTGGCCTACGCCGCCCGCCGGCGCGGCGTCCCGGCCAAGATCTTCGTCCCGACCGTGTCCGCCCCGGCCAAGATCGAGCGGATCCGGCGGCTCGGCGCCGACCTGGTGGTCACCGGCGATCGCTACGCCGACGCGCTGGCCGCCGCCCAGGAGTGGGTGCGCAGCTCCGGCGCCATGACCGTGCAGGCCTTCGACCAGCGCGAGACCATCCTGGGCCAGGGCACGCTGGGCCTGGAACTGGCCGAGCAGGCCGGCGCCCTCGACACCGTGCTCGTGCCGGTCGGCGGCGGCGGGCTCATCGCCGGCGTCGCGTCCTGGTTCACCGGCGATGCCCGCGTGGTCGGCGTGGAACCCGACGGCGCGCCTACGCTCAGCTACGCCCGGGCCGAGGGGCGGCCCGTCGACGCTCCGGCGGGCAGCGTCGCGGCCGACGCCCTGGCGCCCCGGCAGGTCGGGGAGCTGGTCTTCCCGATCACCCAGGCCTACGTCGACGACGTCGTGCTCGTCGACGACGCCTCGATCCTGGCCGCGCAGCGGGCGCTGTGGCAGGCGTTCCGGATCGCGGCCGAGCCGGCCGCCTCGGTGGGGATCGCGGCCCTGCTGGCGGGGGCGTACAAGCCCGCGCCCGGCGAGCACGTCACGGTGGTGATCAGCGGGGCCAACGTGTCGCCTTCGCGGCTGGAGTGAAGCCGCGATGCGGCAGAGTATGTAATCGTGCGTTTCGTCTTCACGCCCCCCGCCGACCACGCGGCCGGATTGCTCACCCTGCCGTGGTCCGTGCCGCTCGCGGACTGGCAGGACGACCGACTGGTCGAGATCAGGCAGCGGGGCATCTCCCGGCACGTGGTGCGGTTCGTCTACGACGACGGCACCCTGTACGCCCTGAAGGAGCTCAGCGAGCGGCTGGCCCGGCGTGAGTACCGGGTGCTGCGGGCGCTGGCCGACCTGAACATCCCGGCCGTCGAGGCGGTCGGGATCGCGGTCGACCTGACGGAGGCCGATCCCGAGCAGTCCGACTCCGACGCGATCCTGGTGACCAAGTTCCTCAGCTACGCCGCGACCTACCGGGCCGTCTTCTCCCATCCGCGAGGCATCCAGCCGGTCGACGGGCTGCTGGACGCGCTGGTAGAACTGCTGGTCCGGCTGCACATGTCCGGGTTCTTCTGGGGCGACTGCTCGCTGTCGAACACGCTGTACCGGCATGACGCGGGCACGCTGGAGGCGTACCTGGTCGACGCGGAGACCAGCGAGCAGCACACGGCGCTGAGCGCCGGGCAGCGCAGGTATGACGTCGACCTGGCCCGCGAACGGGTGGCCGGCGAGCTGCTCGACCTGCAGGCGGGCGGGCGGCTCTCGTTCGACATCGACCCGGTCGAGATCGCCGATGAGCTGGACAAGCGCTACTGGTCGCTGTGGGATGAGCTGACCCGCGAAGAGATCCTGCGCCCGCAGGACCAGCGGCGCCAGATCGCGGAGCGGCTGCACCGGCTCAACAAGCTTGGCTTCGATGCCGACGAGGTCGAGCTGATCCCCACTCCGGAGGGCAACAAGCTGCGGCTGCGGACCCGGGTCTCGGAGTCGGGGCATTTCGCCAGGCAGCTGTTCCTGCGAACCGGGATCGACGCCGGTGAGAACCAGGCGCGCCGGCTGCTCAACGACATCGCCGGCTTCCGCGCCTGGCTGGAGCAGAGGGAAGGGCAGCCGATCTCCGAGGTGGTGGCGGCTAACCGGTGGCTGGAGGAGATCTACGACCCGGTGATCGCCGCGATCCCCGCGGAACTGCGCGGCCGCCTGGCCCCGGCGGAGATCTTCCATGAGGTACTCGAGCACCGCTGGTACATGTCGGAGGCGGCCGGCCGCGACGTCGGCACCGCGGCCGCGGTCAGGGCCTACGTCAAGCAGGTGCTGCCCCAGGCGCCCGAGCCGCTGGACGAGACGCTGGACGATGCGACCGGTCCCATCAAGGTGATCAGCGGGCCGCTGGACGAGGAGCCAGCCGCGAGCGACGGGCTGGCCTGACGCCCGTCCAGGCTATGGCCCACCCGTGGGTGCCGGGCTGACGAAGAAGAACACCGGGATGAACGCCATCATGGCGATACCGAGGATGACGTTCTCGACCGCGAACGCCCGGTTACTGAAGATATTCATGTTGATCAACGGTGACGCGGTCCGGCGCTCGACGGGTGGGCGCGGACGAAGTCGGCGATCACCGCGCCGAGCCGCTCGCCCGCGTCTTCCTGCAGGAAGTGGCCGGCCCCTGAGATCACCGGGTGCTCGAGGCCGGCTGCGCCGGGAATCGCGCGTTTCAGGATCGGGGCCATGGCCCCGGTGATCGGGTCGCGGTCACTGAACGCCACCAGGAACGGCCGGTCCCAGGCGGACAGCCGGCGCCAGGCGGCCCGGTTCGCCTCGGAGGCCGGGTCGTCGGGGGTGGTGGGTACCAGGTTGGGCATGGCCCGCACGGCGGCGGTGAAGGCCGGGCCGGGAAACGGCGCCTCGTAGGCGGCCAGGACCTCCGGGGCCAGCGCCGTCTGGCAGCCAGACTGCACCAGCCGGGACACGCTCAGCCCGGGCGCGGTGCGGACGACCTCGCGGAACCGCAGCCAGACATCCGGCATGGGTTGGTCGCCGGTCGGCAGCCCGGTGTTGGCCGCCACGACGCGGGCGAACCGGCCCGGTTCCTCGGCGACCAGCCGCAGCCCGATCAGCCCGCCCCAGTCCTGGCCGACCAGGGTCACGCCGTGCAGGTCGAGCCGGTCGAAGGCGAGCGCGCGTATCCACTCGACGTGCCTGGCGCAGCTGTGATCGCCCATGTCGGCGGGCTTGTCCGAACGGCCGAAACCGGCCAGGTCGGCCGCGATGGCCCGCAGCCCGGCGTCGGCGAGGACCGGCATCACCTTGCGGTACAGGAATGACCAGCTCGGTTCGCCGTGCAGCAGCAGGACCGGCTCACCGTCGGCCGGCCCGGCCTCCACGTAGGCGAGCCGCAGTTCGCCGACGTCGGCGTACTGCGGCGGGTAGCCGAAGCCGGGCAGGTCGGCGAAACGCTCCTCGGGCGTGCGCAGCACCTTCATCCCGTCATGCTGTCACGGCCAGACCGCGCTCACCGGCTGTCCTCACCCGGAGCTTGACCCGTCTGGCCCAGCTGCCCAGGCTGGCTACCACGGCCATCTCTTTATCCGCTGGTGGCGAGCTCTGCGTAGAGCGCAGCGGTCTGGGCGGCAATGGCCGACCAGCCGAACTCGGCCACCACGCGCTTGCGGCCGGCCTGGCCCATGGCCTCGGCCCGGTCAGGGTCCTGGATCAGGACGTTCAGCGCGGCCCCGAGCGGCGCGGGCTCGCCCGGCGGCACCAGCAGGCCGGCCTCGCCGTCAGCGACGACCTCGGGGATGCCGCCGGTCCGCGAGCCCACCACCGCGGTGCCGCACGCCATGGCCTCCAGGTTCACGATGCCGAGTGGCTCGTAGACCGACGGGCAGGCGAACACGGCGGCGTGCGAGAGCAGCTGGATCACCTCGGGTTTGGGCAGCATCTCCGGGATCCACACCACGCCGGAGCGGGTGGCGCGCAGGCCGGTGACCAGCTCGGTGACCTCGGCCTCCAGTTCCGCCGTGTCGGCCTGGCCCGCGCACAGCACCAGCTGGGCCTCGGGCACCAGGTGAGAGGCCGCGCGCAGCAGCACAGGCACGCCCTTCTGCCTGGTGATACGGCCGACGAAGATCACGTAGGGGCGCGCCAGGTCGATGCCGTAGCGCTGGAGCACCTCGGTGCCCGGATCAGGCTGGTACTCGGCGGTGTCGATGCCGTTGCGTATCACCCGGATCCGTTCGGCAGAGATCTCGGGGTAGGCGGCCAGGATGTCGGCGCGCATGCCGTCCGAGACGGCCACCACCGCGGCCGCCGAGCCGGCCGAGACCCGCTCGCACCAGGTGGACAGGCGGTAGCCGCCGCCGAGCTGCTCCGCCTTCCACGGCCGCAGCGCCTCGAGCGAGTGCATGGTCATGACGTGCGGGATGCCGTAGAGCAGGGCCGCCAGGTGGCCGGCCAGGTTGGCGTACCAGGTGTGGGAGTGGACCAGCTGCGCGGTCCCCACGTCGGCGGTCATGGACAGGTCGGTGGAGATCACCTGCAGCGCCTGGTTGGCGTCGGCCAGCCGGTCCCAGGGCTGGTGCGCGACCGCGCCGGGGCGGTCCTCGCCCTGGCAGTGCACGGTCAGGTCCACCAGCGGGGCCAGCGCGCGGGCCAGGTAGGTGACGTGCACGCCCGCGCCGCCGTACACGTCGGGCGGGTACTCGCGGGTCAGCAGCGCCACCCTCAGCCGGCCGTCCGGCGGGCCGCCGGTCACGGGATGACCTCCTGGCCCTTGCCCACCACGGTGATGCCGCCGGCCGAGACCACGAAGCCGCGGGCCCGGTCGCGCTCCTTGTCCACGCCGACCTGAGCCCATTCGGGCACATTCACGTTCTTGTCGATGATCGCGTCCCTGACCACGGCGTGACGGCCGATCTTGGTGTTGTGCAGCAGCACCGACCGCTCGACGGTGGCCCAGCTGTTCACCCGCACCCCGGGTGAGAGCACGCACTGGCGCACCTGGCCGCCGGAGATCACCACGCCCGGGCTGACCAGGCTGTCCATGGCCCGCCCGATCCGGTCGCCCGCCTCGTGCACGAACTTGGCCGGCGGCAGCGACGGCACGTGGGTCAGGATCGGCCACTGCTCGTTGTACAGGTTGAAGATCGGCTCCACCGCGCACAGGTCCATGTGGGCGTCGAAGTAGGAGTCGAGCGAGCCGACGTCGCGCCAGTAGCCCGCGTCCCGCGAGGCAGCTCCCGGGACCTCGTTGAGCATGAAGTCGTACGCCTGCGCGATGCCGTTCTGCACCAGGTTCGGGATGATGTTGCCGCCGATATCGTGCCGGCTCGAGTCATCGTCGGCGTCCTTGCGCAGCGCGTCGACCAGCACGTCCGTATCGAACACGTAGTTGCCCATGGACGAGTAGCTCATGTCCGGGTTGCCTGGCATGGGCGGCGGGTCGGCGGGCTTCTCCAGGAACGCTTCGATGGTCCGGCCGTCCGCCGCCACCCTGACGATGCCGAACGCGGAGGCTTCGATCCGCGGGACCGGTATCGCCGCCACCGTCACCCCGGCCCCGTGCGTCACGTGGTGGTCGATCATCTGCCACGGGTCCATCCGGTACACGTGATCGGCGCCGAAGACGATCACGATGTCCGGCTTCTCGTCGTTAATCAGGTTCATCGACTGGTAGATCGCGTCCGCCGAGCCGGTGTACCAGTGCGGGCCGAGCCGCTGCTGGGCCGGGACCGGTGTCACGTAGTTGCCGAGCAGGGAACTCATCCGCCAGGTGGTGGAGATGTGGCGGTCCAGGCTATGGCTCTTGTACTGGGTCAGCACGCAGATCTTGCGGATGCCGCCATTGGCCATGTTCGACAAGGCGAAATCGATCAGCCGGTACAGCCCGCCGAACGGCACGGCTGGCTTGGCCCGATCCGCGGTCAGCGGGCTCAGGCGGGTACCCGCCCCGCCCGCGAGCACGATTCCCAGTACTGACGACTGCGGCATGACCGGCCCTCCTGTGGCGACGGCTGCGTCTTAGCTGCCATCGTCGCGCACATCCGGCACGGCGGGAAAGAGCTCACTGTCCCGCTGTCCCTGATCAGGCGGGTTATCTGGCGGGGCACCGGCCGGCACCGGGGCCGTGGGAGGCGCGGCGGTGGCCTGCCAGGCCTCGCGGACCAGCACCTGCAGCGCGCCGGCTATCGGGATGGCCAGCAGGGCCGCCACGAAGCCGCCGAACAGGCCGCCGACCAGGTTGCCCAGCTCGGCGCCGACCAGCACCGCTATCAGGACGAGCAGCGGATTGATCCGAACCGTCTTGCTCATGACCACCGGGTTCAGCACGTGGTTCTCGATTTGGGTGTAGACCAGGAAGACGACCAGGGTGACGGCCCCGGCCGTGAAGCCCTGTGTGAAGAAGGCGAACAGGACGGTCGGGATGCCGGCCAGGGCCCCGCCGATCATGGGCAGGAAGTCCACCAGGGCAACCCACAGGCCCCACAGGACCGGGAACGGCACGCCGAGGACCAGCAGCGTCACGAACACCACGATCCCGGCGATGAGCGAGGTCAGCAGGTTGCCCAGCATGTACCCGGAGACGCTCTGGCTGACCTCGGAACCTATCCGGGTAACGGTGGCCGCGCGCTCCGGCCGCATCTGACCGAGGAGCCACGTACGCATCTTGGGCGCTTCGAGCAGCAGGAGCAAGACCAGGACGAAGATCGTGAACAGCTCGATCAGCAGGGAGATGGCGCCCTTGCCGACGGTGAGGACCGGCTTGCTGAGCGACTCGGCATAGGTCACCAGCTTGGGCGCGTTCTTCTGCACCCAGGACTGGACGTGGTACTTGGTCGCGAGGTGACCGATCCAGCCCGTGCCGTGCTGCGCGCTCGCGACGTAGCCGGGCAGCCGGGCGGCCAGGTCGGTGATCCCGTTGACCAGCGGATTGCCGAGCGCGTAAGCCAGGACGGCGAAGACCACCAGGGCTGCGAGGGTGACGACCGTCACCGCCAGGCCCCGGCGCGGGATCCGCCGCTGCAGCAGCACCACGAGCGGGTTGAGCAGCAGCGCGACGAACCCCGCCACGATGATCAGCAGCACGAGTGTCCGCAGCCGGTAGATCAGCAGCCCGGCCAGGTAGGTGGCCGCCACCACCGCGACCGTGACCACGATGGTTCGCAGCGGGACGTGCCGCGCGTCGGCGTACCTAAACAGCCGGGCCAGGCGGCCCTGCGGCGGAGGCGGATCGGTCACCCGACCAGCATGACAGGTCCGGCTGCCCGTTGCCTGGCCGCCGGCGCCGGCCGCTAAGTTGCTGAGGTGGACGTTGACTCCTCCTCCGGCGGGCCGTGGCTCCGCTTCCTGTCCGGGCCGGACATAGACTCACTCGGCCTGTCCAACGCCGACATCGTGGCCGCGGTGGAAGAGGCGGTGCGCGCGCACGGCGAGGGGCGCACGGTGACCGAGCCCCGGGTGCACCTGGTCCCGGACAACGACGGCGCCGGCCATTTCAACGTGCTCCGCGGCCACCTGTCCGGCCACATATCTGGGCCCGGGGTGAGCGGCGTCAAGGTGGTGGGCGACTTCGTGGCCAACTACGCCGCCGGGCTGCCCAGCGAGCTCGGGCTGCTGACCCTGTACGACCCGCGGACGGGCGCTCCGCTGGCGATCATGGATGCCACCCTGATCACGGCCTGCCGCACCGGCGCGATGACCGCCGTGGGCGCCCGCTATCTGGCCCGGCCGGACGCCCGGGTGCTCGGCCATGTCGGGGCCCGCGGGACCGCGCTGTGGAATGTCGTGCTGCTCGACGAGCTGTTCGACCTGGATGAGATCCGGGTCACTAGCCGCAGGCCCTCCTCCCGCGAGGCCATCCTGCGCCGCGCCGAGCAGCGCGGCGCCGGCACGATGCTGCGGTACCGCTAGTGCGGGCCGCGGCGGAGATCACCGAGGCCAGCCGGGCCGATCCCGGCTTGATCCGGGCCGTGGCGGCCGGCCAGGGCATCCGCATCGAGCCCGCGCTGCTGGCCAGGGTGCGGGGGCAGCGCGGGCAGGCCCTGCGGGCGCTGGCCGGCGGGCAGCTGGTGTACGGCGTCAACACCGGCATGGGGGCGCTGTCCTCGGTCCGCCTGACCGAGCCGCAGCAGCGCTCGCACCAGCGCAACCTGCTGCTGGCCCGGGCCACCGGCGGCCCGCCGTGGCTGGGCGCGGCCGAGGTCCGGGCGGTCATCGCCGCCCGGCTGATGACGTTCCTGTCCGGCGATGCCGCGGTGTCGGGTGAGCTGTGCCAGCGGCTGGCCGACTTCCTCGACCGCGGCGTCCTGGCCGCCGTGCCCCGCGGCGGCGCCGGATCCGCGGGCGAGATCATGCAGCTGGCCCATGCGTTCGGGCCGGTGGCCGGCATCGGCCGGGTGCTCGGGCCGGACGGGACCGCGGTCCCGGCCGGCCAGGCGCTGCGCGAGGTTGGGCTCGGTGAGTTCAGCCTCGGCCCGAAGGAGGGCATCGCCCTGATCCAGGGCGTGCCCGGAGCCACCGGCCTGGGCGCGCTCCGGCTGGGCGAGGCGGCCGTTCTCGCCTCGCTCATGGAGGCGTCGGCGGCGCTTTCCGTCGTCGCGGTCCGGGCGCCGCGCGATCCCTACCGGGCCGCGTGCGCCCGTGGTGACGACGTGCTGGCCGGGGTGCTCGGCCGGCTCCGCGCGGCCGCCGGTGACGACCCGTCGCCGCGGTCCCTGCAGGCGCCGACCTCGTTCCGGGTGGCCGGCCCGGTGCTGGCCCACCTGCAGCGGGCCGCGGCGCTGCTCGAGGCGGCGGTGCGGCGCGCCCTGACCGGGGTGACCGACTCCCCCGCCTACCTGGACGGGCAGTTCACCGGAACGGCCGGGTTCCACGGCATCGACCTGGCCGCGCACTGTGACCAGCTCACAGCCGCGTTCTGTCACGCGGCCGAGGTGGCCGCGGCCCGCGTGCACCGGCTGATGGATCCGGGCGTGACCGGGCTGCCCGCGCAGCTGGCCCGCGACCCCGGCCCGCAGGCCGGCCTGACGCCCGTGCACAAGCGGGCCGCCGGGGAGATCCACGCCATGCGCCGGCTGGCCGGCGCCACCCCGGTCGGCCTGATCGAGACCTCTGGCGGCCAGGAGGACGTGCAGTCATTCGCCTGGGAAGCGGCCGAGAAGCTGTCCGCCGCGCTGCGGCACGCCCGCGCGGTCACGGCCTGCGAGCTGCTGGCCGGCTACCAGGCCGCCGCGCTTTCCGGGCGCGAGCCGCCCGCCGGCTGCCGGGCCGTGCTGGACTGGCTGGCGGGCATGGTCGAGCCGATCGAGGCGGACCGGCCGTTCGGCGAGGATATCCAGCACCTGATCGAGGCGCAGTGGCCCGGGCCTGACGCCTGGCCCGCGGACTGGCGCCTGGTGGCCGGCCGCTGACACCCTGGCCCGTTCGGCATCATATTCTTGATGTCCGAACGGGCTGTGGCTCACGCGGCCGGGCCGCCCGGGATGTTGACCGGGAGCGTGCGCGGCCCGCGGACCTGCCCGCCCGACCAGGTGACGCCGGCCGGGTCGGACAGCTCGAAGTCCGGGTAGCGGGCCAGCCACTCCTCCAGGGCCACGCGCAGTTCCATCCGGGCCAGGTTGGACCCCAGGCAGCGGTGCCGGCCCAGGCCGAACGCGGCGTGCCGGTTCTTGGCCCGGTCGAGCTGGACCACGCCCGGGTTCTCGAACATGGCCGGGTCCCGGTTGGCGGCCGGGAACGGCAGCAGCAGCCAGTCGCCCTCCTTGAACGGGTGCCCGTGGAAGTCGAAGTCCTTGGCGACCAGCCGGGCCATCGTGACCGGGGCGTAGGCGCGCAGCAGTTCCTCCACGGCCGTGCTCATCAGCTCGGGCTGGCCGGCCAGCCGGCGACGGTCGGCGGGATGCTGGGCCAGGTGCCACAGCGCAGCGCCGATCGCCGACCAGGTGGTGTCGATCCCGGCGATCATCAGCAGGATCATGGTGCCGCGGACGTGCTCCACCGACAGCTTGCGGCCGGCGATCTCAGCCTCGATCAGGAACGAGGTCAGGTCGTCCCTGGGGTGGGCCAGGTGGTCCTCGATCTGGGCGTCCATGTAGTCGTCGACCTCGCCGAACATCGTCTCCCGCTCCTCGGCGGGACGGTCCACCTCCTCCAGGACCAGCCGGATGAAGCCGCGGAACAGGTCGGCGTCGGTCTGGGGGAAGCCGAGGAACCTGACGATGACGCGCACCGGGATGTGCTGGGCGTACTCGGTGGCCGCGTCGAAGCTCGTCTTTCCCGCCGTCTCCGCCAGCAGGTCCCGGCACAGCTGCCGGGTGAACGGCTCCAGGGCGGCGACGGGCTTGGGCGCGAAGGCGGGCAGCAGCATCCGCCGGACGAGGCCGTGGTAGGGCGGGTCCGAGCTGATCGGCGGGGAAAGCCCGATGGGCGCGGGCAGGTCGTCGGGGCCGGGCCGCCGCTCGCTGACCACGATCGAGCGGGAGGTGAAGTGCTCGGTGTCGTAGGCCACCTCGGACACCAGCTCGTGCGTGACCGGCAGCCAGGTCCCGCCGTACCGGTCGCTGTGCGCCACCGGGCAGCGCTGGCGCAGGTCCTCCCAGATCGGGTAGGGGTCGGCCGCCCAGACGGGGTCGACATGGTCGAAGTCGGTGGCCCAGTTCTCGACCGGCGGGTGTCGGTTGGTCACAGCTGCACCTCGGTCAGCGAGATGGCCCGCTCCGGGCAGTTGTCCACCGCCAGGCGGGCCTGGCCGGCCAGCTCCGCGGGCACCAGGCCGTCTCCCGCCTCTGACGACATGCCCAGTTCATCGAGGTCGAACAGGCCAGGAGACACGCTGTAGCAGCGGTTGTGCCCCTGGCACTTCTCCGGATCGACGTGGACGCGGAAGGTTTGCGATGTCACGATGCCCTCCCTCGGTCGGTTCGGTGCTCTCCGGCTACGGCGTGAACCGCGAGGCGGCCGTACTGCCACAGACGATACGGTCAGCGCCCCGTGCTGACAATGGTGCGGAACGCGTGCTACGCCCGCCGATGAATAAGTTGGGCGGCGGCGGGTAGCTGGCGGCCGTGGCTAGAGCGAGAACTGTGGCCGGGTATGCGATCCCCGGCATCGTCGTGTTCTCCTTCTGGTTGGTGGTCACGATCGTGGCCATCATCCTCCTGGCATACATCGTGCATTGGGCCGGCGGCGGACAGCTCGACCTGCGGCTCGGTCATTTCGTCCTCGACGTCGGCTTTACCTAAGGCAGCCGCCCGCCGTGACTGCGTTATTACCGCGCGTGGAGCCCGGTGACAGCGCGGCCGGTGATCACTGGCCGTCCCGCCGGCGCCCGGGTTTCACGTTGCGCTGGGCGAACTCACGAGTCCGGCGTGATCGCGATGGCCGGACGGCGTCCGCGGCGTGGCGATGGGAGGCAGCTTTCTCGTGATTGTCTGTAAATAGTCGACTACTTTCGATACTCATCGTGTACGATCCGGGGCATGACGGGAGCCGGGCAGCCAGATCCGCGGGCTTACATGCGGCTTGCCGCACTCATCCGCGAGCAGATTGCCACGGGGGAACTCGCTCCGGGCGCGCGGCTGCCGTCGATCGCGGTGCTGCGGCGGGACCACCGCCACTCGCGGCAGACGGTCGGCAAGGCCATGCGGATCCTGGAGGACGAGGGCCTGATCTACCGGGTCCCGGGTCTCGGCTACTACGTCAGCCACGATGCGGCCGGACGCTGACATGGAACGAGACCGAGCAGAAGATCCACGCGCTCGCCGACGAGATCCGCGGCGACCTCGAGCGCTCCTGACCGAGGCCGCAGCGCCATCCCGGGCCCCGGCCGTGCGCCGGGTCAGTCCCGGGCGTGCCGGTCGAGGAACTCGTAGATGTCGGCGTCGTCGACGCCGGGGAAGCTCCCGGCCGGCAGCGCGGACAGGATGTGCGAGTGAGCCCGGGCCGAGGGCCACGCGTTACCCTCCCAGCGTTCGGACAGGGCCACGGGCGGGCGGGTGCAGCACTCGCCGTCCGGGCAGGCCGACCGGGTCCGGGTGGTCGCCTCGCGGCCGCGGAACCAGCGGGAATGCTCGAACGGCACGCCGAGCGTGATGGCGAAGCCCCGGTCGGCGCGCGGGTCGACCTGGGCGACGCAGAAGTAGGTCCCTGATGGGGTGTCCGAGTACTGGTAGTACGGGGAGAACCGGTCGACGGCGGCGAATACCTGCCGTCCCGACCACTGGCGGCACAGCCGCTGCCCCTCGATCGCGCCCGACGGGTCTGCCGGGAACCGCACCCCGTCGTTCTCGTACGCCTTGTAGATGATGCCGCTCGCGTCGTTCTTCACGAAGTGGCAGGGCAGGTTCAGATGGTGGGTGGCCAGGTTGGTGAACCGGTGCGCGGCCATCTCGTAAGAGACGGAGAACAGGTCCACCAGGTCCTCGACCGCGAGGTCCCGGTCCTGCTTGGCCCGCTCGAGCAGCGGCACGGCCGCCGGCTCCGGCATGAGCACGGCGGCGGCGAAGTAGTTCGCCTCGACTCGCTGCCGGAGGAAGTCGGCGAAGTCCCGCGGCACCTGGTGGCCGAGCAGGAAATGCCCGAGCGCCTGCAGCACCACGGCGCGCGGCGAGTGCGCGCCGACCGACTCCTGCTTGACGTAGATCCGCCGGTTCCGCAGGTCGGTGAGCGACCGCACCGAGCGGGGCAGGTCCTGGACGTACCGGACCGCGAAGCCATGACGGCTGACCACCGAGACCAGCATGCCCTGGGACAGAGCGCCGCCTGAGTACCCGCCCGAGCTCAGCGCGGCCGCCGCCTCGCGCTCGATGACCGCGAAATAGTTGTCCCGCTCGCGCATGGACTTCCGCAGCGCCGCATTCGCAGCCCGGGCTTCTTCCGGGGTGGCGGTCGGCTTGGAGTGCTGGGCCCGCAGTTCTGCTGCCACCGCGACCAGGTGCTCCAGCACGTCGGTGGGCACCCGCGCGCCGATCTTGAGCTGCGGCAGGCCGAGGCGCCGGTAGGACGGGTCCAGCTGCGCGTCGGCCAGAGCGATCTCGAGCTGCGCGCGGCGGCTGGGCGGCTGCCGGCTCAGCAGATCACCCACCGGGACCGACAGGGCCCTGGCCAGCTGCTCGATCAGCGACAGCTTCGGCTCCCGGCGGCCGTTCTCGAGCAGCGACAGCGCCGAAGGGGCGCGACCCACCCGCTCCCCCAGCTCGGTCAGGGTCAGGCCGCGGGACCGGCGCATGTGACGCAGCTGCTGACCGAAGGTTACAAGGTCTATACCATCGACCTGGGCCAAATTTCGCTGTTCTTTCATCGTGAATGTCACTCTATCTTATTTGTTTGGCAAAAAGTGGAAATTTTAAGGACCAAGGACCCTACTCGGGCGTGGCCTGGCCAGACACCCTGAGGTAAACGTCCGGCGCGGACCCCCGGATCCCAGCGTTGAGAGAGGCACGACAGTGGACACGATCAGCCAGCAGGCGGCCAGGCTAAGCAAGGAGTGGGAGACCGACCCTCGCTGGACGGACACCTCCCGGACGTACTCGGCCGAGGACGTCGTGCGCCTGCGCGGCAGCGTCCAGGAGGAGTACACGCTGGCCCGGCTGGGCGCCGAGCGCCTGCGCACGCTGCTGGCCTCAGAAGACTCCGTTACCGCCCTCGGCGCGATCACCGGCAACCAGGCGGTGCAGCAGGTCAAGGCCGGGCTGAAGGCGATTTACCTGTCCGGCTGGCAGGTGGCGGCGGACGGGAACCTGGCCGGGCAGACCTACCCGGACCAGAGCCTGTACCCGGCCAACTCGGTGCCGCAGGTGGTGCGCCGGATCAACAACGCGCTGCTACGGGCCGATCAGATCTCCTGGTCAGAGTCGGCCGACGGCGACGTGTCCGACTCGCCGCACTGGCTGGCGCCCATTGTCGCCGACGCCGAAGCCGGGTTCGGCGGCGTGCTGAACGCGTACGAGCTGATGAAGTCCATGATCGCGGCCGGCGCCGCGGGCGTGCACTGGGAAGACCAGCTCGCGTCCGAGAAGAAGTGCGGCCACCTGGGCGGGAAGGTCCTCATCCCGACGGGCCAGCACATCAAGACGCTGAACGCCGCCCGGCTGGCCGCCGACGTGTGCGGCGTGCCGACGCTGGTGGTCGCGCGCACTGACGCGGACGCCGCCACGCTGCTGACCACGGATATGGACGAGAGAGACCGGCCGTTCGTGACCGGGACGCGCACCGCGGAAGGGTTCTACCGGGTCCGGAACGGGATCGAGCCGTGCATCGCCCGGGGGCTGGCCTATGCGCCCTACTCCGACCTGATCTGGATGGAGACCTCCACCCCCGACCTTGACGTCGCCCGCGAGTTCGCCGAGGCGATCAAGAGCGAGTACCCGGACCAACTGCTGGCCTACAACTGCTCGCCCTCGTTCAACTGGCGGGCGCACCTGGACGAGGCCACGATCGCGAAGTTCGGCAAGGAGCTCGCGGCGATGGGCTACCGGTTCCAGTTCATCACGCTGGCCGGCTTCCACGCGCTCAACCAGTCGATGTTCGAGCTGGCCAGCGGCTTCGCCGCCGAGGGCATGCCCGCCTACGTCCGGCTGCAGGAAGCCGAGTTCGCCGCGGAGAAGTTCGGCTACACCGCCACGCGCCACCAGCGCGAGGTCGGCACCGGCTACTTCGACCTGGTCACGTCGGCGATCTCGCCCAACGCCGAGACGGTGGCGCTGGCCGGCTCCACCGAAGCCGAGCAGTTCCACGCCGCCTGACCCACCCGCCGCCTGACCCACGCTCGCCCCACAGGCACCCTCGCCTGCGGCACGGGGAGATCAGCGGGGTGCTGGGCCCACCGCGACATCATCCTGGTCGCATTCAGCAGCGCGTCCTGCGGCGGCGGCCAGGCCGAGCTGGCCATGGGCGCCGGGCACGCGGCCAGTGCCGCAGGCTACAGCGAAAGCGATACCGAGATACTCGCGGGGGTCTGCGGGCCGCCCCCGACTGACACCGCGTTCACCTGGGCCAGGGCCGAGAAGCTGCTGGGCATCAAGTAGCGAGCGGGCTCAGCGAGCGGGCTCAGCTGAAGTCGACCGTGGTGTCCTGGCCTTCGCTGCCGATGGGATCCGCGGGGCCCCAGGGCGCCTTTGCAGGCCCCGGTTCCGGCCGCGGCTGCGGCATGGTCTTGTCCCAGTCGGCCATCCCGCCGCTGATGGCCTGGGTCGCCTGCAGATCGGGATAGTCAGGCGCGGGCGCCTCGTACGAGGCGGGCGCGGCTGCCACCACGGCCCGGCGCGTCCACCTTGATGGCACGAACAAGGGGATGACCATGGCCAGGCCCGCCATGGCCAGTATCCCGTCGAAGAGCAGGGCCTCGAATCCCGTGCCGTAGGCCTGCGACTTCAGCGGGATGTACTGGACCGCGCGCCTGACACTGAACAGGTACAGCCCGGTCCAGCCGAGCAGGGCGAGCCCGGGCAGCCCGGCCGCGAGCGGGGAGACCCGCGGCACGGCGATCAGCAGCCCGGCCAGCAGGCCGACGGCCAGCAGCGCGCCGAACCCCTCTAGCACGGCGTGGTCATGGATGAGGGAACCACCGCCGGCCGGCAGCACGCTGCCCCCGGCCGGACCGTTGAGCAGCTTCAGGAAGCCCCACGAGGCGGCGAAGAAGACGGCCGCGGCCATGACGATGGCCAGGATGACACCTACCAGATGGCGCATATCACTCAACCCCCTTAGGCATTCAATGATGGAAGCTTACGGCTGCAAGCGCCGCACGTCATGGCTGCTGGAACGTGTCTTACGGTAATACGAAGCGTGATTCGCGGCCGTTCAGCTAGCAAGGAACGGCCGGCCTTTAAGCCGCGCCACAGGCGAGACCCAATATGCTGGCCCAGTGCGCATCCACGCCATCTTCGGGGGAATCGGCGCGTTCGCCGTCAAATTCCGCTGGGTCGTTATCGCGGCCTGGGTCATCGCGGCAATCGCTGTGCCGCGCTTCTTGCCGTCGCTGAACAGCGTCACCCAGGGTAACAACAGCGCCTTCCTGCCCGCCAGTGCGCCCAGCGAGCAGGCGGCCCAGCTCGCGGCGCCGTTCGGGGCCACCAACCTGGTCCCGGTGCAGGTGGTCGCGGCGGTGAGCCAGGGCACCCTGACCACGGCAGATACGGCCTGGCTGGCCACGCTGCAGCACGACCTGGCGACGGTTCCGACCGTGGTCTCGGTGCGCGATCTGGGCCGGTCGGCCGACCAGCAGGCCGAGCAGCTGCAGGTGCTGTCCGACGTCAACCAGGGCAGCCAGCCGGACCAGACCACGCTGGTAAACAACCTCCGCACGCAGATCACCAAGGCGGCACCTCCGGGCGGGCTGCAGGTGCACCTGGCCGGCCAGATCGCGATCAATGCCGACCAGCAGGCCAAGTCGGGCAACACGGGGAACCAGGTCGAAGGCGTATCGGTCATCTTCATCCTGATCCTGCTGCTGCTGATCTTCCGGTCGCTGCTGGCGCCGCTGATCACGCTGATACCCGCGTTCTTTGCTGTGGCCATCGCCGGCCCGCTGGTCGGCGAGGCGGCGCACGCCGGCCTGAAGGTCTCCGTCATCGCCCAGCTGCTGCTCATCGTGCTGGTCCTCGGCGCAGGCACGGACTACGGGCTGTTCCTGGTGTTCCGGGTGCGCGAGAACCTGCGCGCGGGGGCAGAGCCCAAGGACGCGGTGCGCGCGGCGGTCATGCGGGTCGGTGAGACGATCACCTTCTCCGCCCTCACGGTGATCGCCGCGCTGCTGTCCCTGCTGGTCGCCACGTTCCAGATCTACTCCGAACTCGGCATCCCGCTGGCCATCGGGATCGGCACCATGCTGCTGGCCGGGCTCACCCTGCTGCCCGCGCTCCTCGCGGTGTTCGGCCGGGCCGCGTTCTGGCCGAGCAAGACCAAGGCGGGCACCGGCAAGGCGGGCCTGTGGGGGCGGGTCGCGGCGCGGGTCGTGCGCAGGCCGGCGATACCGCTGGCCATCGGCGTGGTCGTCTTCGGCGCGCTTGCGATCGGGGTGGCAAGCTACCAGCCCGGCGGGTTCGGCGGCTCGATCAGCGCGCCGGCCGGGACCGACTCCGCGGCGGGCACCGCATTGCTGGCCAAGCACTTCCCGAGCAGCTCGGCCAACCCGACGAACCTGGTCTACAAGCTGTCCCAGCCCGTCTGGAACGACCCCGCGCCGATAGCCGCCGCCACGAGCCAGCTCGCCGCGAGCGGGCTGTTCACCGGCGTCACCGGGCCGCTGAACCCGGCGGGCGTCACGCTGACCGAAACCCAGTACCAGGCGCTGCACGCTGCGCTGGGCAACGCCGCGGCCCTGCCCACCGTGCCGCCGGCGAACAGCAAGGTCCCGGTCGACGCTTACGAGGCCTACCGGGCCACCGCGCAGTACGTCAGCCCGGACGGCGAGACGATCCAGTTCGAGACCGGCCTGAAGGCGGGGGACCCGTCGACCACCACCGCGATGAACGCCGTGCCCTCGGTCCGGGCCGAAGCGGCCACGGTCGCTAAGACCCTGGGCGCCACCGCGTACGGGGTGGGCGGCGAGGCGCCAGCCTTCTACGACATCAGCCAGATCTCCGACAGCGACCTGGTCCACGTCGTGCCAGTGGCGATCGTGGTGATCGGCCTGCTGCTGTGCCTGGTGATACGCTCGCTGGTCGCGCCGCTGTACCTGATCGCGTCGGTGGCGCTGTCGTATTTCGCCGCCCTCGGACTGTGCGTCATCATCTTTATCAAGATCGGCGGAAACAGCGGCCTCACCTTTATCCTGCCGTTCCTGATGTTCATCTTCCTGCTCGCGCTCGGCGAGGACTACAACATCCTCGTGATGAGCAGGATCAGGGAGGAGGCTCAGCATCTTCCGCTACGCGAGGCGGTCAGCCGGGCAGTCGGCGCGACCGGGACCACGGTGACCTCGGCCGGACTGGTACTGGCCGGGACGTTCTCGGTGTTCGCGCTGGTCGGCGGCCGCCAGTCCGGCGGCAGCCAGATCATCGACGTCGGGATCGGGCTGGCGCTGGGCGTGCTGATGGACACGTTCATCGTCCGCACCATCCTGGTGCCGTGCACGGTCGTGCTGCTCGGCCGGTGGAACTGGTGGCCCTCCAAGCTCAGCCGGGCCGACCAGCAGATTCGCGGACAAGGCACCGAGCGCGAGGGCGAGCCCGCCGCGCCCCGCAGCGCCTGATTGCCGTTGCTCAGTCCGCCTGGGCGTCGATCGAGGCGGTCAGGTCGCGCAGTGCCGGGGCGGCGTCGCGTAGCGCGGCCCGGTCCCGCTGCGGCAGTTCGGCCAGCGCAGCCTGGATGACGTCCTGGTTCACGCGGTGCCAGCGGGCGACCGCGGCGGAGCCCTGCCGGGACAGATCCAGGCTGACGGTGCGGCGGTCACCCGGGCCGTCGGCACCGGGACCACCCTTCGTCCGCCTCACGTAGCCCCCCGACTGGAGCCCGGACAGCAGGGTGGCCACCGAGCTAGGCGCCAGCCGGAGCATCCGGGCCAGGTGGCTGGGCCGGATGCCGGGGTGCTCGGCCATGCAGGACAGCAGTTCCAGCTGGGCCACGGACAGTCCCAGGTCGGGGTCGGCCGCGCGCGCGGCGCGGCGCATGGCGCGGCGTAGCCGGGACACGATGTCGGCCAGGTCAGGACCGATCTGCTCCTGGCCGAGCCGTTCCCGCGCTGCGTTTCCCTTAGTGATAGGCACCTGACGGGTCCGCCTCCCTGAGACGTCCGGCCTCGCCCCGTCCCGGCCCGCGGGCGGCCAGCGCGATCGCGGCCGCAGCGGCAGAGACGACGGCGAGCACGATGAACGCGGGCCGCGCCTGCGTCGACCCAGCGTACCCGTGGCCGGCGCCAGGGTGCCCGGCCCCCAGGTGCAGGGCCAGCGCCATCAGCGAGATGCCGAGCGTCGTGCCTATCCCCCGGGCCATGCTGACCAGGCCCCCGAGCAGGGAGGCGGACGAGTCGGCGGTGCTGCGCATGATGACGGTGTTGTTGGCGGGGATGAAGATGCCCAGGCCCAGGCCCGCCAGGGCGAGCTGCGGGATCACGGTGCCGACCGTGACCGGCAGGAAGATCGACGCGCACATGACCAGGCAGGTCAGGAGGGCGCCGGCGAAGCCGCGCCGGCTGTCGTCCCACGCCTTGGGCAGCACCGCGTCACCGAACAGGGCAGCCAGGCCGAAACCGAGCGGCAAGGCCGACAGCAGCAGCCCGGTGCGGGCCTCGCCGCCGAGCCCGTGCCCCAGTGCCTGCGGGATCAGCACCAGCGGCCCGAAGAGGGTGAGATAGCCGCAGGCGGCGCCGGCCAGCGCGCGGGCCAGGGGTGCCGAGCGCAGCAGCCACACCGGGATGAGTGGGTGCTCGGTGCGCATCTCACGCCGCGCGAACGCGGCCGCGCCGGCCAGGCCCAGCGCGGCCAGCATGGCGGCCAGCAGCGCGATCAGGCCGAGCAGGTAGGCCAGGGACACCCACTGGACGGCCGCGACCGGGACGCCGAAGTCACGCTGCATCGAAGGAAACGTGATCGTGACGATGCTCGCGTCCAGCTGGCCCATGAACGCGCCGAAGCAGACCACGCCGACAGCCAGCCAGGGCGACAGGTGACTATCCCGCACCGCGGCAGGCCTGGGCTGCTCCCGAAAGATACTTCTGTAAGCGAACATCTCGGGTGTTCAGCTTAGCAAAGATAGTTCTGTAAGCGAATATCTCTAAGTTGGTCGGGTTGCTCGGTTGGCTCGGGATGAGAGCCGGATACCTGGATTAACTCCGGACATGCCGGGCGCGGTGCTGGCCTTGGCGTTCCGGACCCGACAGACTCAGGTCAGGTGGAGTGGTCTGGGACCTTCGGGCTAGCCGCTCGGCTAGAGTACGCCGGGAAAGTGCCTAAAAAGGGCAATCGGAAAAGGACGATCCCGGCGACGGCAGGACCGGCGCGCGGACGGGGTTCACGGGTCGGAGCGGAAGGGACGACGATGCAGGAACTGCGCTTCGTCGCGGTGAGCGAGGACGGCCGTTACGCCGTCTTGGCCATACCGGGTCGCAGCGCACGCTTCATGCTGCCGATAGACGAGCGGCTCAGGGCGGTAGCCCTAGGCCAGACCTCCCGGCTCGCGCAGTACGAGATCGAAGTGGAGAGCCCGTTGCGACCCAAGGAGATCCAGGCACGAATCCGCGCCGGTGAAACGGTGGAGGAAATCGCGGACGCGGCCGGCATAGCGGTCGAACGCGTGCGCTGGTTCGAGGGACCGGTCCTGGCCGAACGCGCCTACGTCGCGGACCAGGCCCAGGCCGCCTCGGTCCGCCGCCACGGAGACGCGACCCCCGGGCCCAGACTGGGCGAGATCGTCGCCGACCGGCTGAAGGCGTTCGGCGCGGACCCGGAAGACGCCCAATGGGACGCGAAGAAGCGCGGCGACGGCAGCTGGCAGGTGGAACTCACGTTCATCACCGGCGGTCGCATGCACACCGCCGAGTGGATCTTCGACCCGCGCCGCAGGCACGTGCTGCCCGCCGATGACAACGCGGCTCGCATGTCGCTGTCGGGCGCCGAGCCGCTCCAGCCGCCGTCACCGCCTCCGGGCGAGGCGACCGTTACCCGGCTGGAGCCGCGGCTCAGCGCCTCCTCCGGCCACGCGCCTTCCCGTCCCGTAGGACCTGGTCACGGGGCACCTGGTCAGGCCACGCCGGGTCACGCGGCAGCCGAATCCGATGGCACCGGGCAGGACGCGATCGGCTACGCGACGGCAGGCCAGGGCGCGCCCGCTGGGCCCGGAAACGGCAGCCGGGCCATACACGAGCGCCCGGCGGCCGCTCGCCACGGCGTCGCGGAGGCCAAGCCGCCCGCCCCGGTCCCGCAGGCGCCGGCGGCAGCCGAGTCCCGCACGGAGGCCGCCCGCCCGGCGGCTCCCGAGCGCAGCTCGCGGGCGCCCGCGCAGGCACCGCGGGTCGCGGCCGAGGAACCGGCGCGCGACGATTACGCGCCCGTCGCCGAGCCCGTCGAGACACCCGCCGCGTCCGCGGGGGCCCGCGGCATCCACGGGGTCCACGGGATCCAGGGGGCCCAGGAGGTTCCGGCCGAGCCCGCCGGAGAGCAATCGGGGCGGCCGGGCCGGAAGGCGGCTCGTGGTCGGCGTTCCTCAGTGCCGTCCTGGGACGAGATCATGTTCGGCAGCTCACGCCAGCGGGACTGACCACTCCTGGAACTTGTCTGACGGCCAGCCGCGGGGCATCGTGTCGGGCGTGGAACTGAGCTCACCCTGACCCTGGCCGGGGCTGAACGGCACTGAAAGAAGGGCACTGAAGAAGGGTGTGCGCGTTCTGACAGCGGCATAGGCCAGCATAGATGTCATGCGATATTACGCAACTACCAACACCATCGAGGCCACCGGGCTGGTCAAGCGCTTCGGCAAGACGGCACGGCCAGCCTCGTCTCGCACCTGAAGCGGGCCAAGCAGCCCGATTCGCAGCGCGTCAGGCATACGCCTCTCCGGTTATCGCTATATGCGCCCTACGGAATCCCATACTTCCGGACCATTCAACACGTCGCATCGCCTTACGCTTCCTACCAGGTTCTAATATCGACGAAGGCAGGAGAGAGGCGAGGGTGAGTTCAGGCCAGGACCGGAGCCGCCGCGTCAGGCGGCGTCTGTCGCGCTGGGCGGCTGCGGGCACGGCCTTGACGGCGGCGCTGGCCCTGGCCGGCTGCGGAACGGCGGGCAACGGAGCGCCGGTCCCGCCGCGTACGTTGTCGATCAGCAGCGAGGCACTCGCCCAGAACCTCCTGCCGACCCGGTATACCTGCCACGGAGCAGGAGTCAATCCCCCGCTTGACTGGTCCGGAGCGCCGTCGGGCACCAGGAGTTTCGCACTTGTGGTCGACGATTCCTCGGCGCCGATCACGCCGTACATTTACTGGCTCGTGTTCGACATCGGCCCGGGCACGACCGACATCCAGGAGGGCACGCTGCCGACCGGGGCGCGGCAGGCGCTTAATAGCGCGCACACCGCGAACTATGACGCACCCTGCCCCGATGGCCATCCTCATTCGTACCGTTTCACTGTTTATGCGCTGAACACCGTGCTAAACCTGCCTAATGGCGCTCCTTTGCTGACGGTTTGGTCCGCGATCGCGGCGGCCGCAATCGGGCGCGGACGAATAGCCCCAACCTGGAACCCGTGATCAAGCCGATACATTTTGTAATCGACTGGGAATAGAACTTTTTCAATCGTGTGACACAGTCCCCACTAGTGAGCAAGAATCGGGGAGGATCGAGCGGGTTAAGGGCGCTCGCGATCACGAGGGAAGGCTCGCGTCATCGGCCGCGTGTGCCTGGCTAGCGCCCCCGACGAGGCCCCGGCGTTCTGGATGGGAATCATGATTCTGATCGCGGGACTCGCCGTCGCGGGACTTGCTGGCATCGCGGCGGCCTTCTATTTCAGCGTCCGCTCGGGCAGTTCCCGGGCCCGGTTCGCTGGCCCGCGCCGGGCCGGCACCGACCGGCTGGACGCAAGCAGGAACAGGACCTCGCTTTCGGGCCGGGTCAGATCCGCGAGAACCACGAATCCTTCCCGTTCCGCCGAACCCGCCAGACGGGCCCCGGATCGAACGGCGGCCGAGCCGACCACCGGCTTCGACGCTCCGGCCGGGCCGCGCGAGCAGCCGGGACGTCTCGTCGCGGGCCGCCGGACCCGGCACGCCGCGCCGACCGGCCTAGTGGCGGCGGCAGACGTGCCAGCCGAGGAGTTCGAGGCCCCGGCTGATCCCGTCACCGAGGCCGGGACGGCCCGCTCGCGCCGCCGGGTGGGCTGGCGCAAGGGCGAGGAAGTCGATCGGGAACTGTGGCCGGCCGAGGCGTTCGGCGGCGTTTCCGACGAGCAGTTCTGGGACGACATGGCGGCAGACAAGCCGCTGGCGACCACGGCGCGTGCCGCCCAGCCGGTCGCCGCGTCGGCTGACGGGCAGGCGGGTGCAGGCCGGGCTCACGGTGCAGGCCAGGCTCACCGTGCTGGCCAGGCTCACCGTGCTGGCCGCGCTCACGGTGCTGGCCAGGCTCCGGGCCACAGCAGGCGGGCCGAGAGCGATACCCCGGGCAGCTATCCCATGTCGCGGGCCGACGCCTCCGACGAGACCGCGGTGCAGCCGGTGCAGGCGGCGACCGGGCCCATTCCGATGGCGACGCAGCCCTATCCGACCGTAACCCAGACCACGCCGAGTGCCGCTCAGCCGGTTCACGCTGCCGCTCAGCCGGTTCACGCTGCCGCTCAGCCGGTTCACGCTGCCGCTCAGCCGGTTCACGCTGCCGCTCATCCGGTGCGCGCCGCCCGGCAGCCGGTGGCCGACGACGATCCGCTGACCAGCCCGGCTTACTCGCTGCGGCGCCAGGGCAGCGTGGACGGGCACTCCCAGCTGCCGGCGGCGGCCCGGCATTCGAACGGGCGGCCCGACGGGCACCTGCCAGGCGGACGGCCTGACCCGCAGCGGCCCGACCCGCTACGGCCCGGCGGCGGAGTCTGGCCGGGCGCGGCGGCCACCATCCCGGCGCCGTCGTGGCCCGGGTCAGGATCGGGCGGGACCCACAGCAGCAGGGTGGTCAGGCCCTACGCCGCGCAGCGCTACGGCGAACCGGCTCAGCCGCCTCACTCGGCCAACTCCGCGGACTCGGCGAACACGCCGCCCTATGGCGACGCGTACGGATACGGGCACCAGCCTGGCTCGGGCCGGACGGTCAGTCCTGGTGACGACCCGAGGCGCCCGGACGGCCAACGGAGTAACGGCCGGCCCGCAGGCAACGGCACCTCGGGCGCCCACCCCGCCTATCCGCCGGTCAACGGCTACGGCGGGCCCTACAACCCCAGGGGTAACGACCGCCGGTTAAGCACGCGCTGGCCTCAAGCACACTAGGGGCATGCCCGAGGGAGACGTGGTCTGGTACACCGCCCGCCACTTGCATGCGGCGCTGGCGGGGCGGACGCTGACCCGCAGCGACTTCCGCGTCCCGCGGCTGGCCACCGCCGACCTGACCGGCGACGTCGTGACCGAGACCGTGTCCCGCGGCAAGCACCTGCTCACCAGGACCCGCAGCGGCCTGACGGTGCACACCCACCTGCGGATGGACGGCTCCTGGCGGGTCCGGTCCGCGGCCGAGCCGGTGCGGGACAGTCACCGGATCCGGCTGCTGCTGGCCAACGACGACTGGCAGGCGGTCGGATATCAGCTCGGCGTCGTCGAGCTGATCCGCACCAGCGAGGAGGAGCAGGTCACCGGGCACCTAGGCCCGGACCTGCTCGGAGCGGACTGGGACTGCGCCGAGGCGGTGCGGCGGCTGGGGGCCGAGCCTGACCGCCCCATCGGCGAGGCTCTGCTCGACCAGCGCAACCTGGCCGGTGCGGGTACATATTTTGCTGCAGAAATGCTATTCCTGCGGGGCCTCGATCCCTGGCGCCCCGTCGGTGAAGTCAAGGACCTGGAAGCCCTGGTCGACCTCGGGCACCGGCTGCTTGACGCCAACAAGACACGGCCTGGGCACGCGACGACCGGGGACACCAGGCCCGGCCGGGAGAGCTGGGTCTACGGGCGGGCGGGTCGACCGTGCCGACGTTGCGGGACCGTGATCAGGAGGGGCGAGCAGGGTCCTCCGGGCCAGGAACGGCTCAGGTTCTGGTGCCCGGCATGCCAGAGATAGACGTGGTAGCGGCTTCAGGACTGACGGGTGGCATACGTTCATGCTCGGGCAGGTGCGCCGTGTGGACGATCGCGTAATTCTTTCGATTATTTTAGCGAATAGATCGGTCGAGAACAAGATCAGGACGTTGCGTTAGAAATCGCTTGTTCGAATTGAGACGAGGGCGCCAGAGGTCCCTCGAAGCGATGGCGTCGGTAATTTGTACAAGGCCGAGGTGCTCTTCCTGCGCGGCATCAACCCGTGGCAGCAGGCCGGCGGCGTAGCCGACCTGGGCGCCGTGGCGGAGCTGGCCCGGCGGCTGCTCGAGGCGAACAAGGAACGGATCGGTCAGGTCACCACGGGCAACTGGCGCCGCGGCGAGGAAACCTGGGTGTATGGCAGGCGCGGCCGTCCGTGCCGGCGCTGCGGGACGCCCATCCGCTGCGAGGACCAGGAGGACCGGGTCACGTTCTGGTGCCCGTCCTGCCAGCCCGAACATCAGTAGTCGAGCTGCGCCACTGCAGAATCAGCGTCACGGGCTGGTCCGGCAGCCCGCAGGCCCGGCGATGGTGCCAGTCGCGTCGGCTGGCGCGGGCTAACCCCGCCCGGCTGTCTTCGCGGCTGGCCTGCGGATCGGGGACGTAGCGCCGGTCGGCCACAGGCCGTTCAGATCCGGCGGCTCCGGTCCCCGTCCGCCTGGCCTCGGTCCCGGTCCGTCCGGGCCGCCCGAGCCAGACGGCATACCCGGCCGTCCATGCCGCCAGCAGGGCGACGGCCACGGCGAGCACGCCGAACGCGCCGGCCTTGCCCGCCAGCCCGCCCAGCCCAGCCATCAGGTAGGGCACCGCGAAGCCCAGGTAGGCCAGCGCGTAGTAGCAGGCGACCACGGCGCCGCGTTCACCCGGGCTGGCCATCTGCTCTGCCTGCCGCAGCCCGCAGACCAGGCACAGCCCGTAGGCCAGGCCGAGCAGCACCGCCGCGGCGCCTGCCAGCACGCGGTCGGCGCCGGCTACCGCGGCCACGCCGAGGCCCGCGCCCGCCGCCGCGCAGCAGAGGCCGGCCGCGTTTCCGGCCAGCGGGTTGGCGATCCGCCGGGCGGCCGGCTGCACTCCGAGCCCGCCGATGAAGGCCAGCGCCGTCATCAGGCCCGCGAAACCGGCCGACAGGGTGGTCGCGCTGGTGACCTCCTCAGGCAGCACCACGATGGCCAGCGCTACGGACCCGAACACCAGCGGGCTGGCGGGTGCCACCGCCTGCCAGAACCGCCGTGTTCGCACCGCCGCCGGCGGCCAGCCCCGGCCAGAGCGCCGGGAGGCTCCTTCGCGCCGCGAGGCGCCTGGCCGACGCCGGGAGGCTTCCGGCGTCGGCCAGGCCAGCGCGACGGCCGCGACGCCGATCACCAGGTGTGGCAGGTAGGGCAGGACCAGCGGGTCCGGAGCCCACTGGGCCAGGACCGCCGCCACGACCGGGCCCAGCCCGAAGCCCGCGCTCAGCGCCAGGGCGGCCCGCCGCGCGCTCTGGCCGGTGCCGTGTGACAGTTCCTGCACCCACGCGGTCGCCGAACCGAAGACGACCCCCGAGCACAGCCCGGCCAGCGCCCGGCCCGTAGAGATCAGCACCAGCGACCGGGGGTCCAGCACCAGCAGCAGCGTGGCCAGCGGCGAGAGCACCACGAACGGGAGCACGACCGGGCGCCGCCCGAACCGGTCGGAGGCCGGTCCCCCGATGAGCAGCCCGGGGATCAAGGTCAGCGCGTAGACCAGGAACAGGCCAGCCACCCCGCCTGCGCCCAGCCGGAGCTCGTGCCGGTAGACGATGAGCATGGGCGAGAACTGGTTGGCTCCCCAGCCGACGGCGAACATCGCGAACGCGATCCTGACCCAGGCTCGGGAGCCGTTGCGGATGACTGTGGTGGTCGCCATGACTCGACCCTAACCGGCTAACTGTCAAATCCCCGTTTGACTGTTCCGCCGCTAGGCTGCGGTGTATGGACCCCGATGCCGACCTGGCCTCAGTGGCCAGCCTGATCGCTGACCGCCATCGTGCGCAGATGCTCCTCACCCTGCTGGGCGGCACACCCCAGTCCGGCTCGGCGCTGGCCGAGGCGGCCGGCATATCCCGCTCGCTGGCCAGCGCGCACCTCAAGAAGCTCGTCGCGGGCCGGCTGGTCCGGGCCCAGGCCAGCGGCCGCCAGCAGCTGTACTCGATCGCCTCGGAGCCGGTGGCGGACGCCCTGGAGATCCTCATCCTGCTCGCCCCGGCCAGCCAGGTCCGCTCGCTCAGCGACGCGACCCGGGCCCGGAGCCTGCGCTGGGCGCGCATGTGCTACGACCATCTCGCCGGGGCGGTCGGGGTGTCGGTCACCGAGGCCTTGATCGGGCGGGGGCTGCTCGCCGAGCGGGACGGCAGCTACCTGCTGGCACCGGAAGGGGCCGCGGAGTTCGGCCGGTTCGGGATCGACGCAGGCAGGCTCGAGCAGCGCACCCGGCCGCTGCTGCGGCCCTGCCTGGACTGGAGCGAACGCCGCTACCATCTCGCGGGCAGCCTGGGCGCCGCCTTGACCTCGGCGTTCGCGGACCGGCGCTGGATCGCGACCAGGGAAGCCAGCCGCATCGTCACCGTGACCAGCCAGGGCCAGGCGGGCCTGCGGGACTGGCTGGGGATCGACGTGGCCGCGCTGCGGGCCGCCGCCTAGGCCGGCCTGCGTCCGGACCGGCCCGGGCACCGGACGTCACCCGGCGGCGCGGGAGTAGCGGGTCAGGATGGCGGCGCCGGTCCGCTCGGCCGACAGCGACTCCAGGTGGACAGGCGGCCCGCCTGCGGGGAAGAGCCGCTCGCCGACGCCGAGGACGGTGGGGAAGACCAGGAGCCGGTACTCGTCGATCAGGTCCCCGGCCATCAGCGCGTGCACCACGCTCAGGCTGCCCGTGATGATCACGTCGCGCGGCTCGCGCTTGACCGCCTCGAGCAGGTCGCCCTCGATGACCCGGGAGTTCGCCCACGCCGACGTGTCGGTCAGCGTGCGGGAGGCGACCAGCTTCGGCACGGCGTTCATCCGCGCCGCGAACGGGCTATCCCGTCCTGGCCACAGCCGGGAGAACAGCTGCCAGGTACTGCGGCCCAGCAGCATGACGCCATTGTCCAGCACGCTGCCGAGCTGGAACTTGTCCCCGGCGACCGTCTCAGGGCCGTGCCGGAACGCCCAGCCGCCGGCCGGCGTGCCGTCGGATCCGTCCGGGTCGGACACGATCCCGTCCAGGGTGATGAACTCGATGACGATGACGCTCATGATGCGATCCCTTCGGTCGGTGCTCACCCGTACATACCGGCGGCACCGGCGCGGCTCATCGAGCCCGGCGAAAATTAGTCTGATCCGGCAGGCCGAACGCCTCCAACACCCGCGGATCGGCGAACACCACGTTGGCGGCCACCCGGCCGCCGCTGACCGTGAAGACCTGGAGGTGTGCAGCCGGTGCCCGCCGCCCTGCGCCGGCGCGTAGGCGGCGAACGCGGGCTGCCCACTGGCGGTGAGGCGCCTGGTGCCCCAGCCCGGCCCGCGCATTTCGAAGACGCGCTGCATGAACAGGCCGTAGTCGCGACGGCCCCGGTACCACAGCGGCGCCGGCGGCATCTCGAGCACCGCCTCGTCGGCCAGCAGCCGCACCAGCTAGCGGATAGCGGCTTAATCCGTTGACATCTAATCCTTAGATATCTTAGGATTAGACATCGAACAGCTACGGGAGGCAGTGATGAATGACCAGGCTTTGCACCAGACCGCCGGCCAGCCCTGGACCGCGGACCAGCCCATGCGCGGGCGGGTCGCCCTGGTGGCCGGGGCCAGCAAGGGGATCGGCGCGGTCACCGCCGAGGCGTTCGCCGCCGCCGGGGCCGCCGTAGTGCTGGGTGCCCGTGACACCGCCGCCCTGGAAGCCGTGGCGAGCGGCATCCGGTCGCGTGGCGGGCAGGCCCTCGCCGTCGGCCTCGACGTCACCGACTCCGGGTCGATGCGCCGCGTCGTCGAGGCGACCCTCGACAGGTTCGGCCGGCTCGACGCGGCGTTCAACAACGCCAGCGCCGGCCCGCTGCCGGCGCCGCTGGCGGACATCGATCCCGGTGAGTTCGACCTGGGCATCGCCACCAACATCCGCGGCACCTTCCTGGGCATGAAGTTCCAGATCCCGGCCATGCTGCGCAGCGGCGGAGGCGCGATCGTGAACATGGCCTCCATCGCGGGCCTGAACGGCACGGCCAACCTTGCCGCCTACGTGGCCGGCAAGGCCGGGATCATCGGGCTGACCAAGGTGGCCGCCCTCGACTACGCCGACCAGGGCATACGGGTCAACGTGGTGGCGCCGGGCCCGATCCTGACCTACCACCTGGAGGCCGCGGGACCCCAGGCCCAGCGCGGCGCGGCGCAGTCCACGCCGATGCGGCGCGTAGGCAGCCCGGCCGAGGTGGCACAGGCCGTGCTCTGGCTGTGCTCCGATCAGTCCTCGTTCATCACCGGAACCGTAATGCCCATCGACGGCGGCCAGGCCGCAGGCAACAAGCCGCAGCAAATGTACCGGCAGGGCCAGCCGATGCAAGATCTTTCTAGGCCGAACGAGCCAGGGCGGATGCAGCCGGCGAACGGCTAGGCATGCTCGTGGTCGAGGTCGACGATGCAGAACCGGTTGCCCTCGGTGTCGGCCAGCACGATGAAGTCGGGGTCGTCGGGATAGCTGTCCCAGTCGACCCGGCTGGCCCCGAGCGAGACCAGCCGGGAGGCTTCCGCCTCCTGCTCGGCTAGGCCGTTGACGTGCAGGTCGAGATGCAGCCGCGGGTGATCCTCGGCCGGCCCCTGGCTCGTCTGCAGCGCGATCGCGGCCCCGGCGCCGTCCGGCGGGGCCAGGACCCGAGCCCATCCGCCGAAGCCGTCCTCGCGCACCCGGTAGCCGAGCGCCGCGCACCAGAACTCCTCCGCCCGCCGGCGGTCGGTAACGCCTAGCACCACCACGCCGAACGTGAGCATCGACACTCCCTTTCCGGACTCCGCCGTCAGTCCCCCGTCCCTGAGGCTAGCGCTTGCGCCCGCCCGCCCCGCCTGCTTGCCTGCCCGCCTGCTCGCCCGTGAGCCGGCTCCGGTCCTGAGCAGCACCTCAAGCACCCACGCGGCCGCCGGTGACGAAAAGGGATTCCTGACTGTGATAAGGGTGCCATATACCGTCTCTGACCTGCGGTTTTAAATATCAGAAGGCTGTGGGGAAAACCGGCCGGACGGCACTCCGATTCGCCCTTAACCACATAAGATAGGCACCATCGCCCGAACGATGGCAGTAGCTCTGGCGTTTTCCGCAGAAACGGCGAGCGCGCAAACGCAGTCGTTCAACCAGAAGGCAGCCAGCTACGTAGAGACCTTTATCGGCCGGGTCCCCTACGTATACGGCGGCACTTCTCCCAGGTCAGGCTTTGATTGCAGCGGGCTCACGCAGTACGTGTACCGGCACTACGGCAAGTCGATCCCGCGCACCGCAGAAGAGCAGTTCCTCAGATTCCGCCGCGAATCCAAGCGCGCCGCATGGGGCGGAGACCTCGTCTTCTTCCACGTGGATTCGGACCCGAACAGCTACGTCTAACACGTGGCCATTTACGAAGGCGGTAATCACATCGTCTCGGCGATCGACTGGGCCCAAGGTATCGGCAGGCAGACCATCTGGTCCCCCGATGTGACATTCGGCACAATCACCCATTAGGCACCGCGCCCTGCGGTGCCTTAAATTCGGCCGCCGGTGGCGTGCCCGGGAAAGCCGACCCTGATCCGTCCGGCACCCGAGCTGCGAACACCCGCCGGCCCCTCCCGCCTGACTCGCGCGGCTGACGCTGCAGCCTGCTGCCCTGCCCGCCGACCTGGCCTTGCACGCCAGGTGGGCGGGCACGCTCAGTCTCACAGGGCGCGGGCGAGATCGGCGGAAACACTCTCCAGCCACCGCAGTTCCCGCGCCTTATATTCCAGCGTGGCGGCCGCGTCCGCGGGTCCGATCGGGTAGTCCTTGACCTGCCCGGCGGAGATCAACGTGCTGCGCTGCAGCGCGGGCAGGATGGACTTGCGGTCGGCGAGCCCG
Organism: uncultured Actinomycetes bacterium; assembly: GCA_963739135.1. GTDB lineage: Bacteria > Actinomycetota > Actinomycetes > Streptosporangiales > Streptosporangiaceae > Palsa-504. The sequence goes on along the minus strand of CAVTZG010000026.1, from coordinate 153,894 downwards.
TAGGCGTCCAGGAACATGCGCAGCCGGGCGGCCAGGTCCGGGACCGGGTCGAACCCCGATTCGGTCAGCTGATCGGCCGGGGCCAGCGGCACGAACGCCCATGCCGCGCCGGCCAGGTCGGTAAGCGGATCCACCGGCTGCGCGGCGTCCCAGTCGATGAAGGCAACCGGCAGCCCGTCCCGGTACACGGTGTTCCACGGGCCCAGGTCGCCGTGCGAGACGATCTCGCCGTCGCCAGGCGGATACGGATGGAACCGGTAGCCGGTACTGGCCGGCTTGAACCCCACGGCGGCCAGGTGCAGGCGGCGCAGCAGTCGGGCCGCGCCGCACAGGGCGAGACCGGTCCGCGCGTAGGGCGGCAGCCTGCTGCCGTGTCCCGGTTCCCAGCCGGGGTCGACCGGCACGTCACCGTCGAGGTAGCTGAGCACCTCATAACCGTCCTCGATGCCGAACACCCGGGGCGAGCCTTCGAAGCCGGCCGATTCCAGGTGGCGCAGGTACTCGTGCACCGCGGCTGACCAGGGACCCATGGGCCGCAGCACCCGGTCTCCCCGCCGCAGGATGCCGCTGGTCATCCGCCCGCCGCCCAGCTGCTGCTCTCCCCGTTCCGTCATGACCGCGGGAGACCGCCGGATAGAGGCACGGCGCCCACGATACGGGCTTGACCTAGAGCTGAGCTCGCCGGTCCCCGGGCGAACCCGTCACAAGCAGGCAACCGGGAAATGAATTAAGGCTGACTGAGCGCGTTCAGTGCTAGCGCGCCAGGTCTCGCCCGCTCTTGCGCAGACGCGCCGCGGCCGTCAACGTCACCGACTGTTCGGCCTGAGGCCGGTCGTCTCCAACTGGCGCCACCGTGAAGATGAACCCGCCCTGCCCGAGGCGGACCTGCTTGACCAGCACTTCAGCGCTGGCCCCGGGCAGCACGACCACATCACCAGCATTGACATCGCTAGCGAAGATCACATCTTCCACAGTTGGTGACAATACCGTTTAGGAAGATCGACTTCATCCAGGAAGGAAACATGACACGTACGACACGTGTACAACTTGGGACGAGCCAGTGACCTGCGCGTGGCGTGTGTTGTCAACCGTGGCGGCTGATCCATGGTGCCGCCACGGATGAGCCGATGAATTGACCGCATGTGCCCGGGAGTTGTCCGCTGCGCCGGCTCGTCTGCTTCCGGGGGCCGCGGCCCTGGCTGACTGGCTGATGGTTCTAGTTGTCCTGCCTGGCAGGTTCGCCCGGGCTGTCGGAGTCCTCGCGTGCGGCGTCATCGCCCGGAGACGGTTCCGGGTAGGCCAGGAACCCGAAGACCACGGTCCGGGCCCCGGCTGGGGCATCCCCGGCTTCCTGCTGGTAACGGCCGATCAGCTCCTGCTGGTCGGCGATGAGCCGGCCGACCTCCTCGCGGGTGAGGGTGAGCCGCGCGCGCTGCACGACCCAGGTCCCGCGGCCCCACTCGCCCATGGCCGCGCGGGCGGCGAGGAACCGCGCGAAGCCCTCCAGATCCTCGGCCAGGCCTCCCGGCTGCAGCGCGGATACTTCCGCCTGCGCCTCGATGCTGGGCATGCAGCGCCGGCACTTGAGAGATCCAGGGGATAATGAGTTTCGTCGCCGCTGACCTGGACCGGGACATGAGCGGGCCGCGCGGCGGTCGGCGTACTGAGCCGTCGCCTCGGGCTGGCGCAGCATGTGATACATCAGGTGTGCAAGTGGACATCCACAGCGGGAAGGGAATGATGGTGAGCGAGGCGCCAGCGGAAACAGGCGGCCCGAACCGCACTCCGCGTAGTGAGATCCGCCCGGCTGTCTCGTCCAACCGCAAGAAGGAACCCGTGCTCCTGCTGGACCTCTCAACCAGCATGAATTGGGGCGCCGCCGACGAGTACGGCCCAGAATGGCCCGATCCCGGCAGCCGCCGGGCCATCGTTATCGAGGCCCTGCACGGTCTGGTCCGTGTCCTGGAGCGGGAGGACAGTGAGGCAGCTGCCGAGCAGGCCAGCGGCAGTGACGAACGAGGCGGCCTGATGACCCACGGGTTCGGCAACCACCACGTCGAGATCGGCGACCTCAACTCCAGCAACCTGGAACGCAGGCTGAACGAAACCAAATGGGGCGGCAGGACGTACATCATGTCCGCCTGGAAGGCAGCGCTCGCGGATTACGACGAGGAGTTCGGCGACAATGATCCCGACGAGCAGCCGACCATGCTCACCCTCGTGGTCACCGACGGAGAAGCCGACGACTGGAGGGACTTCGAGCCCGTCCTGGAGAAGGCCACCGCCAAGCGTGTGTTCGTGGTCGCGATCGTGGGCCACGGCCGCAAGCACGACGCTACTCTCGCGGCCTACCAACAAGCGGCCAGGAAGAATGCCGCCCAGGATAAATTTGGCAAGATGCACGTCGAAGTCGTTTCGTTTGACGCTGTGACCAATCCCGAGGAGATCGCTCTCGACCTGATAACGCTGGTCAGCTAGCAACGGATCCGCAGACGCCAGGGGTTCGGACCCAGCCATCCCGTCCCAGGTCAGCGACATGAGAGGGAATCATGCTCTGCATAATCTTGGCTTGCGGCCCCAGGTCAGGAATAGCAGGCCGGACATCATGACTGTGTGGGGGTCATTGAGGTGTGCGCGTGCTGCCGCGTCCAGCTCATCCAGTTCGGCGGGCGTGGCCAGGCCCATCTCCAGCACCTGCGGGCGCATGGCCTGCACCAGGTCCAGGCGGATGGTCCGCCGGGAGTTGCCGGGCGGGTACATCTGCACCCTGGCCGTTACCTCGACTTGTTGCAGTCCGGCCTGGCGGAAAAGCTCCGGGACCCGGCGGCCGATCCACGGGTCAGCGCCGTTGCGGCGGAATGCGACGGTGAAGATGTCCCGGAGCCGGTCGAAGGCCGGGTTCGGCGGGTAGCACAGCGCGTGCTCGGTGTCTGGTTCCATGGACGCGACCCAGCCGCCCGGGCGGGCCAGCCGCATCATCTCGGCGGCGGCCACGGCGGGCTCGGCGAGGTTGACCAGCAGGGTGCGGGCGTGGACCAGGTCGAAGGAGCCTGCCGGCAGGCCGGTGTTCCGGGCGTCAGCGGTGATGACCCCTACGCGGTTCAGCCTCCGCGCGGCGGCGAACTCGGCCGCCATGGCGGCATGCGCGGGATCAGAGTCCAGGCCGACGACCAGGCCGGCCGGTGCGACACGCTCGGCCAGCATGTCCAGGATCCCGCGGGGGCCGCAGCCCAGATCGATCGCGCGCTGCCCGGGCCGCAGGCCCACCCGGTCCAGCAGCGCCGCGCTGTCCGCGGCCAGTTCCTCCGCCTGGCGTAGCAGCCGGGCTCTCTCACCCAAGCTGCTGCCCAGCGGGTAGACGGCGTTCGGGTCCTGGCCCGTCGCGCCGGCAACCGGCCGGATGGATCCGCCCACGTCGCACCACCTCAAGGTTGGGTCGTTCCACGCTCCTGGTCCCACCTCCGCACGACACTGGGGCCAGATCCCACAATGTAGATAACTTGGTCGGCGATGTTGACGGCGTGGTCGCTGAGACGCTCGTAGAGGGGCGCCATCAGCGTCATCTCTATCGTCACCGCTAGTGCCATCCGTCCTGAGTGCAGTGATGATCACAGGCTGTTCTGGTGCAGGGAAGACCACGATCGCCGCCGTGCTTACCCGCCGGGGCCTGGCAGCCATGGATGCCGAGGACGACCCCTTGCTAGCGCGGTCCGTTGACGCTGCCGGCAACGTGGTGGAAGAAGAGCCGGCAGCGGCGTGTTGCTACGCGCCGAGCTCGTCGGACAGCTCGGCGTCGGCCACGGCGATCGCCAGACCGAGGGCCCGCACGATGTGGCCACCCGCGGCCATCACCCGGGCCGTGCCCACAACCGGGGCCACGGCGATCATCACGCCCTGGACGTCATCGATGGTCAGGCCGGCCTCGGTGACGGCGGCGGCATTGGCGACGTAGCTGAGGGGTGGCGCGTCCACCGCGATCAGGGCGGCCAGCCGCGCCAGCACGAAGTCGCGCGGCGACAGGGTGTTGTGGTCGATCGAGGCGGCGGTGATGTCGGTCAGCGTGTCCAGGACGGGTGTGTCGTCACTCATGTCGCCCTCCGGTGATCGTGAGATTGTGTGGGCCTCCAGTGCATTCTCCTTCCGTGATCTGGGCATCACCCAGCAGGGGTGAACCGCAGGCGCGGGATCAGCTGATGGTGGCCCGGTCAGCCGCTTCAGCCCGCTGGGGGCGGTGCTGGCCGGAAGGGATCTTGTGGGCGTCGATCTCCACCTATAGTGCGGCCAGGAGGGTATCCAGGTCGTTCGTACAGTCGATAGGGGTGCCCCGCTCCTTTCCACGATCAACCCGACATGCCGCCTGCAAGGCGGTCGGCCTGTCGACCTTCTCGGTGTGAACGAGTCGCTTGGCGGTCGATGCTGGTCATTGGTGCAGGTCGTTGGCCTTCGTGGTCGGAGGAGGTCGGTGTCGGGCGGCAGGGTTGCTGTGCTTCTCTGTTGTACCTCCACGGCTTGGTCCTCGAAGATGGTGAAGTTGTCGGACAACTTGGATACACGCTCGCCACAGCTGAGTCACTTACCGGCGGCCTCGTCGGCGCGCAGATTACTTCCGTGTCTGGAGCTTCTGATTACTATTTGGGCGGCATTATCTCCTACGCCACCGCTATCAAGAATTCAGTATTGGATGTCAATAGCGATATCTTGTCGAGCCTTGGTGCAGTTAGTGAGGAAGCTGCGGTTGCCATGGCGATTGGGGCGAGGCGTCTTTTCGGGGCATCAGTTGGGCTCTCCACAACTGGTGTAGCGGGTCCAACAATGCAGGAAGGGAAGCCAACCCTTGCTTGTAAAGTTTTAGTCGGGGTAATCGAATCAGTGGTATCTCGTAATGCTTGCGTACCTGACCAGCGCGTCGGATCTAGGCACGGTAGGCCAAGCATCGAAGGTGGCGCCTGGTGACGGTCGCTGCGGGCCACGCCGTCGGGGAGCCAGACGGGGCCGCGACACCGGGACACCGGGTCAGGCATTCCGGCAACGCGCCCATGACCGGGGGGTTCCCCGAGCCAGCCGAGACTACGCTTGGCCTTGCGGGCCTCAACGTCGTTCGTCCTCGCGCTGGCGCGCTACGGGCACTGCACGTTGACCCCGCCGCAGCCCGGCATTAACTGGCACCTGCCCGGGAACCCTGCCGTTGTCCGCCAATGCCGCCGAAGTGGGAGCAACCATGACAGAATCTCAGCCCCGCAACGATTTCGCCAGCTTCCCCGCGCCCGCCGAGGGCATTCTGGTGGCGATGTTTATCACCGTCCGCAAGGTCGCGCGATCGCGGGACTTCTACTCCCGCGTCCTGGGCGGCACCGTCATCCTGGAGGAGAACCCGTGCACGGTCAGGCTCTCCAACTCGTGGATCATCATGAACCCCGGTGGGCCGCCCACCCCCGACAAGCCAGGCATCTCGGTGGTCGACTACCAACCCGGCAACACCACCTCTATCTTCCTGAACTTGCGGGTCGCTGACATCCAGGCCTGCTACGAGGAGTGGAAGGCGAAGGGGGCAGAGTTCGTGACGCCACCGATCGACCGCGGAGCCGAGATCCGCTGCTACATGCGGGACCCGGACGGATACCTCATCGAGGTCGGCCAGTCCACCGGCCTGCTGCAGGGCCATCTTGCCGCAAAGCGCCCGGAGGACCTCCCTGGCTGAGCTCCGTCATCGGCCGGGAAACTCCGGCCACGCGCTGGACAAGGCCTTCGGCCGACGCCTAGTACTGCAACGGCACTTAGTAATACAGTCGCACGTCGCGGGAAGGCCGGGATAGCGCTGATCTGGGAGAAGCTGGATTGGTGGCGCCGTGTCCGGCCGGGCCTGACGGTGACGGTGGAGTTTGCGTAGCCAGCCTCAGTCGCGGTGGCTGATCCACACCGGGACGTGGGCGGGTGCCAGGGCCTGGTGCACGACACCGGCCAGGTCGTCTCGTACCGCGTCCAGGCCGGCTGGCGTCTTTCGGCCGCGCCGCGAGCGCGGCTACAGTCTGGCCGTGTCATGCCAGGCGGTGGAACCGCCGGTTCACCGCCCGCTGCAGGCGACGGCGCGGCAGGTTGAACAGCACCGCCGCCGTCAGCGTGGAGGCGGCCACGGCCACCGGCGTGTGGAACGCGAACACCTGGGTGGCCAGCAGGACCAGTCCCACATACGCCACCGTCAGCAGTCCGGTTATCAGCGCGTACCTCATATTGTCCAGGCTACGGAGGGACCGTTCCGATATGCCAGCGGCTACCCGCGACCCAGGCCAGGTTCGGCGGTACTGGAGCGGCGGGGCCCGTAGCAGGCGTAATAGGCGATCTCCTCCGGGTCGCTCAGCGAGCGGCGAGCCAGCAGCCAGTGCCCCCGGCCGCGCTTCCACCCGGTCCGGACCCGGACCCGCGCCCAGTCGTACTCGTGGACACTTAGCCGTCAACGGTATAGCGGTGAGCGTGACGACCTCATCTGACATTTAAATGTCAACTATCCTAAAGCGATAAGATTCTGCCTTATATCCTCCGGCGTCGGCAGGGCCGAAGGTCCCTGCACCCGTACCGTGGGACCTGTGCCGGTCATGACGGTATGAACGGCCAGCCCACACCGGGTTCCTCGACCCGGACCACGGCGTCGGGCGGTGCCTCCCGCCTGATCTGTCCGGCGAGTTCCCGGACGGCGTCCTCGTTGTCAGCGCCGACGATGAGGAACTTCCAGCGCCGCACCACCGGCAGGCCCTCATCTTCCAGCTTGCGCGCCAGTGCGACCGCCTCGCGGTGCGACGGGAACTCAACCCGAGCCTGCCATCGGCCGGTCCCGGCGGCCAGGGACTCGGCGGTTTCAGAGTCCACGAGCCGCTGGTGCTCCACCTGCCGCTCGGCTTCGGTCTGCGGTATCGCGACGTCCGGGCTCTCCCACTGCTCCTCGATGGGATGCCATCGATGCAGCGCGAACTCCGCCTGAATGTGATGCTGAGCCAGCACGTCGCGGGCGACCCGCTCAGCCTCCGTGGCGGCACTCTCGGTGCCTGCGTACAGGAAGATCTGCGAATCACCCGCGCCGACGACGATGGTGCGGCCGAGCTGGCGGCGGACGTCTTCTTCCACGTCATGCTCGGACAACGCCCGCTGCGCCTGTCCGGCTTGCGCCTGTCCGGCCAAGGAGATGGTTACCCGCCAGTCATCACCGTCTGTCACGGCACGACTTTAACGCACCCGAGCCAGGCCACCGTGCACCGCTTAGGGCCGACCTGGATGGCGGCGGGCGTAGGCGACGTTGACGACTGCAATGGCGACCCATATCAGTGCGATAAGGATCACCTGGGTGGTGCTCACCGATCTGGTGCTTGTCAGAAGGGATGCCCGGAATGAGCCGAGATCGAGTTCTGCTTTGGGCACGACTCCGCTGGACGACCAGGACTGCAGCGTCACAGCCGTCGCACCGATACCCAGCCCGATTGAGCCCAGGCCCATGGCCAGGTTCGTCCACGCGGCCACGCTGGGCTGGATGCCCCGCTGCGCCAGCCTCGCGTCCACTTGCTTGTCGATCTCCGAGCTGATCCTCTCGACCAGCCCCTCGGCCACAGCGCCGTCGTACGCCTGGCCGAGCTCCGTATGCACGGCCGCCGCTGCGGCGACTTCCTCGCGTGCCCGTACGTCCATCCTGCCAAGCTATATCGCGATTGAGTGCCTGACAACGTGCTACGTCGCGGCCCGCAGCATCCGACCATCGCCGTCCCCCGGTCCGCCGCTACGTTGAAGTACAGCTCGAACTTCCGGCGTGGGCCTCGGTACCTGCCGCTATGCCGCGGAGCTGGGAACTTGCTGCTCGTTGGTTGGTGTCGATTGGTGGGGTTGATCGGCGTCTGCCGGAACGTTGATCGGCATCTGCCGGAACAGAGACGGAACAGAAGCTCCCTTGTGGTGCAGGCACGTCGGCCGGGCAGCGGTCCATCCCCGGTACCGCCGCGCCAAGCGTCGGGCGGCGACATGACGTAGTGTCATCCTCGCTGGTGAAGGTGGGGATGCAGTGAACATCGCGCAGCAGGACCAGATCGCACAGCGCGAGCACACCTGCCCGCGCTGCGGTGCCGAGCCCGGTAAGAGCTGCCGGGAGAAAGCGCGTGGCAGCCTCGGGCGGAAGACCAACCTAGCCCGGCCGCACGCAGAGCGAGCCGAGCTGGTGCACGCGGAAGATGGATTAGCTACAAGCCAAGCCAGCTCAGCAAGCCGCTTGCTCTGAACTGCTCGTGACCCTGCCCGCTACCGAGGCCGGATGTTCAGCTTGACGTACTCGAACCACGAGTCTTCGCCGCTGTCCAGCCGCAGGTGGACGAGCCAAAAGACCCAGAGCCCGGTGAGCAACTGCTCGTAAGCAACGTCCAGGCGGTACCAGCCCAGCACCGTCGCTGGATGCCACTCGCGGTCGGTGTATAGCACCTCGGCCTCGGTAAGCCTCGGCTCCACCGGCGTTCCTGTCCCGGCGGGCGGATCGGCCGGGGTCAGGGCTGGTTGCTCGGAGCTGTTCGACGGCGGCGGGTAACCCATCTGCTCAGGCTAGAACGCATCAGCGGATCTTGGCTTAAGGGGCGATCGGGGTGAAGTTGTCGAAGCCGGTCCAGGCGATCGTCGGCACGCCGTCCACCATCCGCCACATCACCCCGACATCGTGGGTGCTGATTTCGGCTGCCTCTCGATCGGCTTTCCCGACGCCGAGCACTCCACACTTTGGGACCTGCCGCTCCCAGCACGACAGGCCTACTGGAACACCGTGGACCTGGACGACCCGACCTGGTGCCCGCGCTTGGGCCATCGCGGTCGCCGCCAGCGGAATCTCTTACTACCGGCACACCTACCCTGCCTGCCTTCGTCGCGGAATGCCAGGTACGACTTCAGGCGATCCCACCGACGCCGCTGCGCGTTGAGCGGCGTCACCGTCCGCGCTCATGGCCAGGCGAGTCGGCCGGAGTTGACAGGCCTGCAGGCCGGGGTCTCGTGAGGGCATGTCCCCAACGACGGCCAACACCAAGCCCCATACGTTGTGGCCTCACCCTATGGTGCGGCTAAGATCTCGGAGCTGGCCTTAGGTCAGTGGGCGATACTGGGATCAAACCAGTGACCTCCTCGGTGTGAACTAGTCGCAAGCCGGTCGCTGACGGTCGCTAGCGCAGCTCAGAGGTTTTTACTGGTCGGTTTAGGCCGCTGCCGGTCGATGCGGTTGCTGAACTTTGCTGCTTCATCCCAGCGAGCTCAGTTGACGTTTAGCCTAACCCTGAGGATGCGCCGCGTTGTACCGGCTGGCGAGGACCCACACCACGGCCAAGACTACCAGCCAGAAGACGAGCGTCCTGACGGCTCCCCACTTCTTGCGCCTGGCCTGCCACCAGATAGCGGCGCCGAACACGACCAGGACCAGGACGACGCTCACGCCCTCATCGTCGCTGCTGCTGCAGGTGCATGCAAGCCCTGTCGGGCCATGGAGCGGTTTCAAGCTGTCCCTAAGTTAATAGACGCAGCGAAAGCGGAACGGGGTTGCCAAGTCCTGCCTACGCGAATGCCAAGGGTATGCAGGGTATCTGTATCTCTGTTCGATTACATGCCGCAACGATGCCCGTTCGGTCACGAGCCGTGCCTGGCATCGCACAGGTCCGGTAGGAACCCTGCTGTTGTCAAGCCTGGACCTGCGACCGGGACGCTGCGCCACCGGCGCCAGGTCCCCCCAGCGGCGGAGCCCGACGAGTGGTTGCCGGAGTCTCGGCTGGGCGGATAGCTGCGCGTGACCTACAGTAGATAGCGTCATGGAATGACGTGTTGCGATGAATGAGCCAATGATGTCCGTTACCGAAGTGCGCCGCGAGCTAGCTACCCCAGCGCCAGAGCCGGATCGCTGGCAACCTGGCGCTTAACACTACAAACGTCCACCGAGAGGACGTGAGCTGAGTGAAGTTCTTGAGCACTCTCTTCAGCACAACCGGCCTCCTCATAGTAGTTTACATTCTGATCGGTGTCTTCTTCAACACCACCTCTCCCCATTTGCCCACGACTGCTGGCAATGTGTCGTCGCTTCATAGCTGGGTTCAGTACATAATCTCGGTTCTTTTCTGGCCTTTGAGTCTTTGGCATCCCACGTTTACATTGGGTAAATGGACCCCTTGATCGTGCTTAGCGGGTTGACGTCACCAGACGACCTATTCTCGAATGAAAGTCGAGGTGGTGGACGGCGGTGAGCGAATGTGGCAAGGAAATATGTCGCGTGCTATGCGTTCGAAAAACGGCGAGCGTCGATGGCACCATTGGGTCCAGAAGACCTTACCACGGTTCATGTTGGGCAACCGGGGTTTTTCTCGCTAGGCTATACCCTGTGCGGCAGAAAGGTATCGCGCCGGATACATATCTCTTCACCTAGCGACGTTACTTGCCGCGGCTGCAAACGACGCTGGGAACTGGCCTCCGGTGCCCGTGAACTTCCCCGCCCGGCAGTGAATGAGATTACGAATAGACTACGAACCTTCCTCCGCAGACCGTGACCGCCAGAATGTCCCGGTGACCAAGACGTCCGGCGCAGACTGCCAGCCGCCGTATGCCTGACCTGGAACCGACCGTCCGTCAGCGTTCGCTGGCGTTCCCATCGCTGTCGGTGGCGATTGTCGCTCACTGGTCACTCAATCGCTCGTGAGCCGCTGTCGTGAGCGTTTGCTTAGGAGATCGTCTTGGGCAAGCCTGCGACCGGTCAGGTTGCAGCTCACTGGCCAATAGGCTTGGTCGTGGGTGACCGTCTTTGCCCCTCGCCTACTCCCTCCTCCGATCGGGCACGCAACGGGCACGGTTCGCCGCGCGGCCAATCGGCAAGACCGCCTGGATGCAAACTATCGGCGCGACCCTGGCCGCGGTGCGGACGAAGGGTGCAGCCTAGTGCGTATGTGGATGCCTGCCCATGGCCAGCCGCAGCGCGCATACGTTGCTGCACCTCGCTGCTGTACGGCACGACTGGTGCGAGCATCAACCCTGCCGGGTGCGAGGCCCCAACACGCTTTCAAGTCTGCGCGGCTGGGGCCGGCGCAGGTCATGGAGTCCGTGGCCTGGGCTGCTTGCCCACCGAATCTGGCTTCTGGGAGTGGTCGTCCAGCGTGTCGGCCCGACAGGTGGCTATGCATGAGCTATCTTGAAGGACGTGAATGTCTGTATTGCAATGAATGAGTCAACCGTCCGTTACCGGAGCTTGCCGTGCGGTCGGCGAAGTCACCGCCCAATCAGATCACTGGCAACCTTGCCGCCTGAGGTCACAAGATCCACCGGGAGGACGTGAGCTGAGTGAAGTTCTTGAGCACTCTCTTCAGCACAACCGGCCTCCTTATAGTAGTTTACATTCTGATCGGCGTCTTCTTCAACACAGCGCCTCCCCACCTGCCGGTAACTACTGCTACTACGGACTCGCTCCATAGCTGGGCTCAGTACATCATCTCGGTTCTCACCTGGCCATTGAGTCTTTGGCATCCCACCTTCACACTGGGCAAATGGACGCCGTGATGACGATAGCGATGATCATCGACCCATGTGCTCTTCCGTCGTGTAGCGCTCGCGGGCGAGCTTCCGAGCCGGTCACTTTATCCGCGCCACTTCTAGGGTTCACACAGGAGGTGAGCTGAGGTGTCTTTCGGTTACATCTCGGGGGGTACCACACGTCGGGGAGTTGCTGCATATATAAGTTTCCTTTTCTCCTTGCCCGGTCTCATCATCGTGGTTTACGTTCTGATCGGCGTCTTCCACAACACAGCACCCCCCCATATTCCGTCGACTGCAGCCAGTTTTACGTCGCTCCATAGCTGGATACAGTACTTCATCTCGGTCCTCTTCTGGCCCCTCAGCTTTTGGCACCCTATCTTGACATTGGGTGAATGGACGGTTACTGGAAGCATTACGCACCCGTGACTGGACTTCCGGCCAAATGGGCGCTGATGGCGCTCATGGTGCTGGCCGGGTTCGTCGTCATTGCGTCGATGATCCATTAAGAGCCATCCGCCCGTTGACGCTTAAGCGTCAATGGTCCCTGGCCACTCGTGTCCCTGCTTCCGATAGCTGCCATCTCCTGGTCCGGGCAGGTTCTGTCAAGGTCGTCTCCGCGTGATGCGATCACCTGCGGTAAACCATCCGCACCCCCTTCGAAGGCGGCGGGTGCAGCGAGACATGCGCCGACCCGGCACACTGCTTGCCGAAGGGAACGAGGTTCCACGACTTGCGCCACTTCTACGCCTCGACGCTGATCGCTGCCAACCTGAACCCGAAGGTGATTCAGGCCAGGCTGGGTCATGCCACGATCACCGAGACGATGGATACTTACGGGCATCTGTTTCCTGACGCGGAGGACCTGGGCCGCGGAGCTATCGACACGATCTTCGCGGTGGCTCTGACGGAACAGGGACGGAACCAGGAAGCGCGGTGACCATTCCGTCCCAGGCCAGCGTAATACAAGGGGGTGAGCCGGCCTGTAGGCCGGGTTCTGTGCGCCCGCTTGCGCGGGGCGGCGGTCATCCATCTGGGACTGCCGTTGCCGGCAGCCTCGTGCGGTCTACCCGCGAGCATCGGGCGGGCCGCCCTCGAACGCTCGCGCAGGGAACCGCTGGCTCCCCTTCTTGACCTTGCTCCGGGTGGGGTTTACCGAGCCGCCGCAGTCACCTGCGACGCTGGTGGTCTCTTACACCGCCGTTTCACCCTTACCCCGCGCTGGCGCGGGGCGGTCTGTTTTCTGTGGCACTGTCCCGCGGGTCACCCCGGGTCGGTGTTACCGACCACCCTGCCCTGTGGAGCCCGGACCTTCCTCACCGGACGTAACGTCCGGCGCGACCGCCCGGCCGACTCACCCGTACTCAGGATACGGCCACCGGGCCGGGATAGCTCACCGAGCCGGCACCGGCGAACGCCGCCAGGGACTCGATCGCCCGGCCCAGTTCCGGACCGGACGGCGCACCTCGCTCAGCGAACACGCCCTCCGCCACGAGCACGCCCTGGCGGCGGTCCATCCGCGGCACCACCCGGCCGGTCAGCCGGTCGCCGGACAGCACCGGCATCACGTAGCAGCCGAACTGCCGCTTGTGCTTGGGCACGTACATCTCGTTGCGGTAGGTGAAATCCCACAGGCGCTGCGTGCGATCCCGGTCGCAGATGAGGTTGTCGAACGGCGAGAGCAGCGTCGTCCGAGGCTGCCACTCCTCGTCCAGTTGCTCCAAGGTGTTCCGGTGCGCCCACCACTGCTCGGTCCCGCCTTCGACCCGGATCGGCCGGGCCCAGGCGGCGCGATCCAGGTCCAGGCCCGGATACCGGCCCATGGTGAAATGCCGCTCGACGTCGCGGGCCCGGGCCACGCCGAGAGCGCGCAGCGCGTGCTCGGCCGCCCGCGTTACCGCTTCTTCCTGCGGCAGGTCCTCCCCCGTTACCGCCGCAGGGAAGTCGGCCAGGCCCCACAGCCGACGCAGCCCGTCCCGGCCCGCGACCATGACGATGCCCTGCTTCCAGAGGATGTCCAGCATCGTCTCCACGTTCCGGCCGTTGGTCCAGCCGGTGGAGGCCCAGCTCACGGCGGCGCGGTCCTCGATGGCGTCAATGAGCAGCGGCCCGGCCTCGCGCAGCCGGTCCAGGACGTACCGGCGGAAGCCGTCGTTCGCCGCCAGCCACTCCCGCTAGCTGGCGGTGCCGCCTAGGGCCAGGCGAGCGGCGCTGACATCCTCGCGGCCGTGGCCGGCGTCGACGGCCGCGCGCCACTGGCGCGACAGGGCGGACAGCAGTGGCAGCGCGGCACCGCTGGCTTCCGTCAGAGCCAGGTCCACGTCCTTGAGCGCCCACTCGAGCGGGAACTCCGGTGCGAAGTCGCCGGTCTCCATCTTGTGCAGCTTGGCGTCCGCGATCGGCGCGTCGAGCGGGCCGCCCGCGATGGCCTCCTCCAGCGCGGACGAGCCGATGCCGAACCGCCCGGCCAGTTCCAGCGCCTCGGCCACGCCCTCGATGAGGACGGACATATAGGCGTTGACGACCAGCTTCAGCCTGCTGCCCTGGCCGGCTTCGCCCAGCCACACGGTCTTGCGGCCGATCGCGGCGAACGCTGGGCGCACGACCGGCTCAGCCGCCGCGGGCCCCGAGGCCAGGATCAGCAGTTGCCCGGCCTCGGCGGGCCCCTTGCTGCCCGACACCGGCGCGTCCACGAACATCACGTCCGGCCGGATCTGGCCGAGCCGGCGGGCGATCTGGACCGTGGCGTCCACGCCGATCGTGCCCATCTGCGCGCACACCGCGCCGTCAGCGAACGCTTCGGCCACGCCGTCGAACAGCACCGCGGTCACGACGTCGGCGGTCGGCAGCATCATGATCACCACGCGGGCATCCGCCACCGCATCAGCGGGCGACGGTGCCACGCGCGCCCCGGCCTCGGCCAGCGGCGCCGTCGCCGACGGCGACCGGTCCCAGACCGTCGTGGCCAGCCCGCCGGCGATCAGGTTCCGGGCCATGGCCGAACCCATGATGCCGGTGCCGAGCACCGCCACCCGTCCGTCTTGTGCAGCAGTCATCCGGTACCTCCTCCCGGAGGGCAGGATACGCCGCCGTCAGCAGTTCGGGTTGGGGCGGATGGCGCCGGCGAAGGCGCCGAGCGTGCTGGGGCCGACCTCGCCGTACTGGTTGTCGCCGCCGAAGGTGTTGCCGTTGCGCACGTTGCCGAACTCCCACACGCACGCCGGGCCGACGCGCGCCTGAGTCCAGTACAGATAGAAGTTTGACGGGTTCGGTGCAGTTCTGGTTGCACGATCCGCTGGCCGTGCATTCCAGGCTGTCGATGGTGAGCGCCGAGCACCAATAGGTGTTGTCACAGCTTATGGTGCCTTCGCCCAGCCTTCCAGCTGGGCCACGAAGGCCCGGGCGTCGTTCGGCCAGCCGAGTGAGCTACGCGCCGCCTCGTGCCCGCGACTACCCATCTTGGCCCGCAGTGATGCGTCGCCGGCCAGCCGGAGTACCGCGTCGGCCGCTGCGCGCGGGTCGCCGAACGGCACCACGAACCCGCACTCGTAGCGCTGGACGAGATCAGCCGCGGCGGGCAGCGGAGTGGTCACCACCGGCACGCCGCGCGCCATGTACTCCACCACCTTGGTGGGCATCGAGTGCCGGAAGTTCGGCTCATCCTGGAGCAGCGACAGGCCGGCCAGGGCCCCGTCCACCATGGGCATGGCCTTGTCGTTCGGGACGAAGCCGGGCCAGCGGACCAGTCCCTCGGCCTGCGCGGGCTCGATCAGGGCCCGGGCCCGCGCGTCGGCCGGGCCGATCAGGTCGACCGCGACGCCGTGCGGGCGCAGCAGCCTGGCCACCTCGATCATCTCGCCGACGCCTCGATCCAGGGACAGGTGGCCGACGTAGACCGCGCGCTGCTCGGCGCCTGCCGGGGCGGGCGGGGCCGCGGTCTCCGGCACGTACGTGGTGTTCGGCACGACGGGGTGCGGGCGGCGGAACCGCGCGACGTAGCCCTGCTCGGCGAGGATCAGGTGCACGCGCCGCTCGGCAGTGTGTTCCGCGGTATGGACGGCCAGGGCGGCGGCGGGCCGCAGCGGGCGCGGCAGCCAGGGCTTGGTGCTGAGCGCAGCGGCGGTGTCCTCGTGTACATCCCAGACGGTGGGCGGGCGCCTGCGCCGCGGCGGCAGGGCCAGCAGCAGCTCCGGGTCATGGATCAGCAGCAAGTCTGCGCGCGGCGCCTGGGCGGCCAGCGCCCGGCGGGCGGCCAGCAGCGCGCGCAGCCTGCGCCTGCCCACGGCCCGCGGCACCGGGATGACCGACAGCGCCGAGCTGGCCCGTTCGGCAGAAAAATCCTCTGCCTCCACGGGCGCGATGTAGATGACCTGGTGCCCGGCCTCCAGCAGGGCCCGGATCTGCCGGTGGTAGATGCGCGCGTCCGCAGGATGGTGGACGATCGTGCACACCACTACCCGCACGGAGCCCTCACAGTGCCCCCATCACAGGGCCTCGACGTGCGGCGCGGCCGGGACGACGCCGCGGGTGTCGAGCAGCAGGCGGGCGGCGCTGGCCAGGCGGGCCGGGTCGTAGGCCTGGTGGGCTTGCAGCAAGATGACCAGGTTGGCCTGGGCCAGGGCGGCGTCCAGGTCGGTCTGGCGGGGAATGGCCTGCCCGTCGAGCTGCCAGTCGGGCACGTACGGGTCGTGGTAGCTGACGGCGGCGCCGCGGGCCAGCAGCTTGCGGGCCAGCGGCCGGGCCGGGGTTTCCCGCTGGTCGGCGATGTCCCGCTTGTAGGTCACGCCGAGCAGCAGCACCTTAGCCCCGTTCACCGGCTTGGCGTGCCGGTTGAGCAGCTCGGCGGCCCGGTCGGTGACGTAGCTGGGCATCCGGCTGTTGATCTCCTGAGCCAGCTCAACGAACCGGAACGGGTAACCAAGCGTGCGGACCTTGTAGGACAGGTAGTTGGGGTCGATCGGGATGCAGTGGCCGCCGACGCCCGGCCCGGGATAGAACGGCTCGAACCCGAACGGCTTGGTGGCCGCGCACCGGATCGCGTCCCACAGGTCTATGTCGAGTTCCCTGCAGAAGATCGCCATCTCGTTGACCAGGGCGATGTTCACGTGCCGGTAGGTGTTTTCCAGCAGCTTGGCCATCTCCGCCTCGCGGGCCGACTTGGCCCGGACCACCTGGTCGCAGATCTGGGCGTAGAACGCCTGCGCCGCGTCCGTGCAGGACGGGGTCAGGCCGCCGACGATCTTCGGCGTGTTACGGAAACCGTAGACCGGGTTGCCCGGGTCGATGCGCTCCGGGGAGAAGGCCAACCAGAACCCGATCCCGGCGCTCAGCCCGGAGGCCTTCTCCAGCAGCGGGCGGACCACCTCCTCGGTGGTGCCTGGGTAGGTGGTCGACTCCAGCGACACCAGCGTCCCGTTCCGCAGCAGCCGGCCCGCGGTGGCCGTCGCGGCCCGGACCGCGGACAGGTCGGGGCCGTCGGCCTCGGACAGGGGCGTCGGCACGCAGATCACGATGACGTCCTGCGGCCCGGCCGCGGCCTCGTCGGTGGTGGCGCGGAACCCCCCGGCGAGCATCTCGGCCACGTCGGCGTCGCTGATGTCGTCGACATGCGACCGCCCGGCCATCAGCCCGGCCACGATCTGCTCGCTGGTGTCGTAGCCGGTGACCCGGAACCCCGACCGCACCGCCTGGATGGCGAGCGGGAGGCCGACGTAGCCAAGACCGATCACCAGTACGTCCATATGTCCCTCTATCTAGATCGCGCCCAGGCGCGCGTACGCCGCCCGGTACCGTGCCGCGTTATGGGCCCAGGTCCGGTCCCTGGCCACCCATTCACGGGCGTTGTCTCCGAGTTTCCTTCTTATATCCGGACTGCAAACCAAGAGTTCAAGACTATCGGCTAGGGCCACTGGATCTTGCGGTATTGTTAGCGCCCCTGTCACGTCGGGTTTGATGATTTCGGCCAGCGCCTTTACTTCACTGGTGACCACGCACAACCCGCTCGCCATGGCCTCCACCGGCTTCAGCGGGGTAACCAGCTGGCATACCCTGTCCGGGGTGCGGGGGACGACGAAAACATCGAGGAGCGCGTGGAATTCACGTACTTTCGCCGCCGGTACCCGGCCGGTGAAAATGGCCGCGTCGCCCAGGCCGAGAGCCACCGCCTGACGCTGCAGGGCCGCGCGCTCCGGCCCGTCGCCGACGATAAGCACCCGCACGGCCAGGCCCCGCTGCCGCAGCAGCTTGGTCGCCTCGAGCAGCGTGCCCACGCCCTCGTGCGGGACCAGGCTGGTCACCTCGCCGATGACGTGCTCGTCCGGGCCGATGCCCAGCGCCGCGCGCAGAGCCGTGGCGTGGGGCAGCGGCTGGAGGAACTCCTCCGACACGGCGTTCGGCACGATGAGGATCTTCTCGGCGGGCACGCCGCGGGCCACGATCTCGTCCCGCATGGCCTCACCGAGGGTCACCACCAGGTCGGCGGCCAGCATGGACCGGGTCTCGAGGTCCCGGTTGCGCCGGTACAGTTCGCTATGCGCGAGTTCGGCGGCGTCCGGGTGGCGGGACAGCCAGGTGTC
Source organism: uncultured Actinomycetes bacterium (assembly GCA_963739135.1). Taxonomy (GTDB): domain Bacteria; phylum Actinomycetota; class Actinomycetes; order Streptosporangiales; family Streptosporangiaceae; genus Palsa-504. Next base: position 135,811 of record CAVTZG010000026.1, on the reverse strand, counting down.
CTCCCAGAAGCCGCGTACCTCGTACACCACCGGGAGCTGGTAGCGCTGGCCGAGGGCCAGCGCGATCCGGGCGTTGGCGTAGTTGCTCGCGGCGTGCAGCACCGCGGGCCTGATCTGGCCGGTGAGTCTGGCGGCCATGCTCAGCCCCAGCTCGGCCGCTTTGTCGGCCCGTGCGGGAATGCGCCAGGGCAGCAGCCGGTGGTACGGGATGCCGTCCAGCGTGACCAGGCGCCTGCCGTCCAGGGTGCCCTGGGTGACCGGGAATCCGCATCTGGTCACCACGTGCGGGTCGAGCCCGTCGGTGCGCTGGGCCAGCACGATCTCGTGCGTCCTGATCGTGTACCCGGCGCTGGTCGAGGGCAGCGCGTCGTTGACCAGGTGCAGAACCCGCCCGCGGTTCCGGGCCGTTTCACGATCGCGGGGCGTTATACGGCTAGAAACGTCCGTGATCATGGATCCGGCCGTGAGGGCCTGCTCGGCGGTGAGGAGGGCGCGCAGGCGGCGGGCCCGGGGGCCGCGTGCGGCGTCGACGGCCTGGAGGGCGTCGGTGAGGCGGCCCTCGCGCCAGGCCAGCCGCGCGGCCAGCACCGGCCGGGCGCGGTCGTCGTCGGCCAGCCGGCGCAGCGCGGCGGCCGCGGTCCCGGGCTGGTCGACGGCCAGGCTGAACGCCGCCAGCCGCCGGGGCGAAGGATCGAGCACGGCCAGCGCCGCGGGCCTGTCCCCCGCGCCCCACAGCAGGGCTGCCTGCCCGTAAGACCCGGCGAGGCGGAGCCACGCGCGCAGCGCGCCGGGCAGTACTCTCTGTGCGAGAACCAGGGCGCGGACCGGGTCGGCCGCCACGTGCCGCCAGGCAATCGAGGCCGCGAGCGTGAGCGCACGGGGCGACACGTGCGTGTCGTGAAGGCGGGAGGCTCGGGGCTTCTGAGGGCCCGGCCGGCGCGGGGCGGGCGTCATCACCGCAGATCATATCGGTTCAGGTGAACGGGGAGGACGCGATGCGCGCACCTATCACGCATGTGCTGGGCGCGAGGCCGAACTTCATGAAGGCCGCGCCGGTGATCAGGGCCCTGGTCGGGCTCGGTCACGAGCAGCGGATCGTGCATACGGGTCAGCACTATGACCAGCGGATGTCGGAGGTGTTCTTTGACCAGCTGGGCCTGCCGCGGCCGGATGTGAACCTGGGCGTCGGGTCGGGCAGCCATGCCAGCCAGACGGCCGAGGTGATGACCGGCATGGAGCGGGAGTTCACCGAGAACTCGCCCGCGCTGGCCGTGCTGTACGGGGACGTCAACTCCACGCTGGGTGCGGCGCTGGCCGGGGCCAAGCTGCAGGTGCCGCTGGCCCACGTGGAGGCCGGTCTGCGCAGCTTCGATGACACGATGCCCGAGGAGATAAACCGCCGGCTGACCGACCAGGTTTGCACGCTGCTGTTGGCCACCTCGCCGGAGGCGATCGGGCACCTGGCCCGGGAGGGCCGCCCGGTGGACTCCGTGCACCTGGTCGGCAACCCGATGATCGACACGCTGCTGGCGCACCTGGACCATTTCGACGTGGCCGCGGCCCGGGCCGCGGCCGGGCTGCCGGGCCGGTACGTGGTGGCCACCTTGCACCGGCCTGCCAACGTCGACGACCCGCAGGCCGCGGCCGAGCTGGTGCAGGCCCTGCACGAGGTGGCCGACGAGCTTGACGTGATCATCCCGGTGCACCCGCGGGGGCGGGCCGCGCTCGACGCGGCCGGGCTGGGCGCGCACCCGCGGCTGCACGTCTGCGACCCGCTCGGATACCTCGAGTTCATGGCCCTGGTCAAGGGCGCTACGGCGGTAATCACCGACTCCGGCGGCGTACAGGAGGAAACCACCCTGCTCCGGGTGCCCTGCCTGACCCTGCGGCCCAACACCGAACGGCCGATCACCATCACCAGCGGCAGCAACCGCCTGGTCACCCGTCGCGACCTGGCCGCGGCCGTGCTCAAGGCCGTCCATGACGGGCCGTACGCCGGCGAGCTGCCGCCGCTGTGGGACGGCCAGGCCGGCCCGCGGATCGCCAGGATCATCACCGCGTGGCTCGACCCGGAGGGCAGCCGATGAGTACGGTCACCGATATGACAGGTGAGCCGGAACCGCCGGAGGGGGGCCAGCCCGACGCGGGCCAGCCCGCGGCGGGCGGCGCTGCGCAGCCGGCCCCGGGTGACAGCGTGGCGGCGGAGATCCGCCCGGTGGGCGACCCCGGCGCGGCGGATTCGGTCCCGGCCGGGGAACTCGGCCTGGCGGCCGAGCGCGACCGGCTGGCCCGGACGCTGCGCGACACCAGGCTGCAGCTGGCCATGACGCAGGCGCGGCTGTCCGCGCTGGAACGGTCCGCGTCGCTCGAGATCGGCCGGGCGCTGGCCCGCGCCGCGCGGCGTCCCTGGTCACAGGGCGTGCAGCTGCCGCTGCACCTGATCCGGATGTGGCGGGAACGCGGCAGCCTGACCGGGCCGGGCACGGCCGCCCTGGCGCTGGCCTCGGCGCGGCTGGATGACCTGGCCGGCGTCGGGGAGCGTTTCCTTTCCGCGCTGACCGCGCCCGGGCTGGGCGCACCGGGCTCGGCCACGGCCAGGTTCACCCCGCCGGGGCTGGTGGTCACCGGCGTGCTCAGCACGCAGGCGTGCGCGACCCTCGCCCCCGACGCGGCCGTGACCGCGCTGCTGCCGCACGACGCGGACGTGATGATGGAAAGCTCGGGCGCCGACCTCATCCTCATCGAGGGCGCAGCCATGCTGGCCAGCTCGCCCTGGGCCTACGCCGCCGACCCGGCTGCCGCCGACCGCGGCCGGCGGCTTGGGCGGCTGATCGCCGCGGCCCGGGCCCTGGGCAAGCCGGTGATCTTCATCCGCAACGTCCCGGCGCACCTGGCGCCCGGCCTGGACTGGGTCGCGGCCAGCTGCGACGCGGTCTTCTCCGGCGGCTTCGGTGTGCAGCTGGCCAGCTTCAACCCGATCGGCGTGGCCCCCGGCCGCCCGTGCGACCCGATCTACGCCGACGCCCGCGACCCGCGCGAGGCGCCCGGCGTGCGGGCCATGCTCGACTCCGTGGCCGGCTTGGTGCAGGTCACCGGCGACATCGCCTGGCGCCGCCGGCCCGCCCTGTACCGGGACAACGGCCTTTTCGTCACCGTCTCTCCCGGTCAGGCGCGCGAGCAGCAGGCCTGCGGCGCGCGCGTGATCATGGTCGGCGACGAGCAGGATGACCTGAGGAAGCTGGTCACCTCCGCGCAGGCGGAGCCGCCGCTGACCGAGGCCGAGATCCTTCCTGAACTGCGCGAGATCTTCGCCGGGCACGCTACTCCCGTCCGGCTGGCCGCACTGGCCGACCTGGCCGGACTGACGGCCGGGCAGATCTCCGGACGCCAGGTCGCGGTCCTGGCCCGCGTCGAGGACACCACGGCTGCCGCCGCGCTGTCCGCCGGCCTGCAGCGGCAGCGGATGGCGCCCGCCGAGGTCGTGGTGGCGGTCGCGGCGAGGCCGGGCGAACCCGCCGACGAAGCCTGCCGTTCCGTTACCGCGGCACTGGGCGACCTGGCCGCGCTGGGCGTGATGATCCAGGCGATCCCCGATGACCCCGCCTCGTGGGCGGCGCGGGCCGCCAGCATGGCCCGCTCGCCGTGGGCCGTGCCGTGGCCGGCCGGATCCGAGCCCGGCGAGTCCTACCTGCTGGACCTGGCCTGCGGGCGGGAGTGCGCGCAGGCCGACGCGGTGGGGCATGCCGGGACCGGGTACTCGTACGTGACCTCGCTGGAGCCGGAACTGGCCCGGCGGGAGTTCTTCAGCTCGGACGGCTCCACCCAGGGGCTCCGCCTCTTCTCTCTCAGCTAAGGAGTTGTCGGCGTTGACCACGCGCGCGCTTGTCTACGGTGACATCGACCTGAACCTGATCGACGGTTCGGCTATCTGGCTGCAATCCGTCACCCAGGCGCTGGCGGGCGCGGGCTGCGCGGTGACGCTGGTGCTCAAGGCGCCGGTCCGCACCAGCCGCCTGATCGCGCCGCTGCTGGCCGAGCCGGGCGTCACTGTGCGCAGGCCTTTCGAGGAGCACCTGCTGGAAGGCCCCGGCCCGTTGCGGGTGTCGGACGCACCGGACTTGCTGGCCCGCCTGGACGCCGAAACACCCCATGACCTGGTGGTGCTGCGCGGCCGGGCGGTCACCGCCGCGGCGGCGAAGAGCGGCGCGTTCTCCGGGCGTCTGTGGCCGTACCTGACCGACGTCCCGCAGGCGGTTCCCGGGCTCACGCCGGAGGCGGCCGACGAGCTCGGGATGATCGCCTCGGCCTCACGCTTCGTGCTTTGCCAGACCGAGGAGCTGCGCTGCTTCCTGGAGGGCAGCATCCCCGCGGCCTGCGGTAAGTGCGTCCTGCTGCCGCCGATCCTGGCCGAGATCCCAGCGTCCCGCGGCGCGGACGCGGCCGGGTCGCCGCTGCGGCTGGTCTACTCGGGCAAGTTCGCGCCGCGCTGGAACACGCTGGAGATGACCGAGCTGCCAGGCCTGCTGGCCGCCCGGGGCATCCCCGCGGAGCTGCACATGATCGGCGACAAGATCCATAGCGCGCCCGGCGATTACCAGCAGCGGATGCGGGCGGCCCTGGACACCAACGGCGTGACCTGGCATGGCGGGCACTCGCGCGAGGACGCGCTGCGGCTCGCGGCCTCCTGCGACATTGGGCTCAGCTGGCGGCACCCCGAACTGGACGCCAGCCTGGAGCTGTCCACGAAGGTACTGGAGTTCGGGGCCATCGGGCTGCCGGTGATCCTCAACCGCACGCCCATGCACGAGGGCCTGCTGGGTGCCGACTACCAGCTGTTCGCGGGGAGCCTGACCGACGTGGTGGACGCGGCGGCTGCGGCCGCGACTGACCCGGCCCTGTTCCGGCGGGCGGTGATGAGGACCAGCCGGGCCGCGCAGCGCTTCACGCTGGACCAGGCCGCGGAGCGGCTGCGCGGCTACCTGGCCCGTTCGATTCCGGCCCGCCGGGCCGGGGCCGCCGGGGCCTCCGGGGCCGCCGGGGAGGCGCCGCAGCGGGTCGTGGTGGCCGGGCATGACCTCAAGTTCTTCACCCCGCTGCTCGATTACCTGCGGCTGCAGCCGGACCTGGAGGTCAGGCTGGACCAGTGGGCCGCGCTGGGCCAGCACGACCCGGCCGTCAGCCGCGAGCTGGCCGAGTGGGCCGACGTGGTGATCTGCGAATGGTGCGGGCCGAACGCGGTCTGGTACAGCAAGCACAAGCGGCGCGGGTCCCGGCTGCTGGTCCGGCTGCACCGCTTCGAGCTTGAGTCGCCCTACCCGGGCCAGGTCAAGATCTCGGCCGTGAGCCAGGTGATCTGCGTGAGCAGGCACTACGCCCGGCTGTGCCGTGAGCGCACCGGCTGGCCGGAGGCGAAGGTGGCGACCGTGCCCAACGCCATCGACGTGGCCCAGCTGGACCGGCCCAAGCTCGACGGGGCCAGGTTCCATCTCGGCCTGATCGGCATCGTGCCGTCCCGCAAGCGGCTGGACCTGGCCTTGGACGTGCTGGAGGAGCTGCGCCGGGAGGACGACAGGTACCTGCTGTTCATCAAGTCCGGGATGCCGTGGGAGCACTGGTGGGTGTGGAAGAACCCGGCCGAGCGAGATCATTACTCCACCGCGCTGCGCCGGGCCCAGCGCTCGCCCCTGCTGCGCGGCGCCGTGGTCTTCGACGACGCCGGGCCGGACGTGGCGTCCTGGCTGCGCCGGGTCGGCTTCATGCTGTCCACCAGCGATGACGAGAGCTTCCACGTGGCGCCGGCCGAGGGCATGGCGTCCCGGGCGGTGCCGGTGCTCCGGCACTGGCCCGGCGCCGAGACCATCTACGACCGGCGCTGGATTCACGACACTCCCGCCGACATGGCCGCCGCGATCGGCGCGCTGGACGAGGAGGACTGGCGGCAGGCGGGTGACGAGGCGCACGCCCAGGCCAAGGCCGCGTTCAACCTGCCGCTCGTGTGCGAGGCCTGGCGCGGCCTGCTGAGGCGGGACATCGACCCGGCGGCCGCGGCGGCGGTGCCCGAGCTGCTCGGCTCGGGCTGACGGCATGTACTTCACGCTGGCCATTAGCGCGGCCACGCCCGGGACGTGCGCCGGACTGGTCAGCGCGGCCACCACTACCGACCCGCGCGTCATGCCCGTCCCCGGCCCGCCGTCCGTCACCTGGCGGGCACCTGACCAGCGCGCGGCCCTGGTGTGCTGGGGCCTGCCGCCCGACGGTGACCAGGTGACCGCGTCGCACGCGGGGACCATCTGGGCGGATCAGGACACACTGCACGCGCGCACCGGCGTGGCCCGCGTCGACCCGGTCTACCTGGCCGAGGTTCCCGGAGCCGTGGTGGTCAGCGATCGCGCCTGCTGGGCGGCGGCCGTCACCGGCCGGCTGGGCGCGCACGACCCGGTCATGGCCGGCGCCTTCCTGGCCGTCGGCTACCCGGCCGGCGCCGTCACCCCGTTCCGGGGCGTCCGGGCTCTGGGCTGCGCCCAGCGGCTGACGCTGACCGGCGCCGACGCCCGGCTTGCGGTGCCCAGCGACCGGCCTGCGGTGACCGCGGCCGGCGGCGACAGCGACCACGAGGCACCCGCCGGGCGGGCCGGCGGCGGCCGGTACGGCGCGGTGGCCGCTGCCCTGCTCGATGCGGTCAGGCCCGCCGGCGAATCCGGCGTCCAGGTGGAGCTGTCCCTGACCGGAGGCAAGGACAGCCGGCTGATCGCCGCCGCGCTGACGGCGGCCAAGGTGCCGTTCCGGGCCCGCACCCACGGCTTCGCCAGCCACCCCGACGTCGTGGTGGCGGCTATGATCGCCAGCCGGCTCGGGGTCGAGCACCTGGTCACCGAGCCGAGGCCGGCCGACGCCGGGCGGCCGGCCGACGCCGTGCAGCCGCCTGACGAGGCGGATCTGCTGGCCAGGCTGCGTTCGGCGGTGCTGATGTCCGACGGCATGCTGTCGGCGTTCGAGAATATCGGCCGGCCCGACCCGCGGCACGCCGCCGAGCCGGTGCAGGCCGGCGGGCACGGCGGGGAACTGCTGCGCGGCGGGTACGCGCCGCCCGCCTGGACTGACCGCAGGCCCGCCCGGGCCTGGAGTGAAGCCCGCGGGGTCGAGCTGTTCCGCCGCCTGACCACGCGCCGCGCGCGATTGCTGCGCCCTGGCCCGGCCGCGGCGTACCTGGCCAGCCTGACCCCGTACGCGGCGGCGCTGCGCCGCGGGTCGCTGCGCACGCTGGATGACTTCTACCTGGCCAACCGGGCGGGGCGGTGGTCGGCCGCGGCGCGGCAGGCCTACCTGATGCGCTCGCCGCTGCTGCAGCCGTTCTTCGACGACCGGGTCGTCCGGGCGGCGCGGTCCGTGCCGCTGCCGGACCGGATCACCGACCGGCTGCACCGCGGGGTGCTGGCTGCCCTGTGCCCGAACCTGCTGGACCTGCCGCTGGCGGGCAGCGGCTGGAAATCAGGCCCGCGGGTGCCGGGCCTGCCCGGCACCGCCCGGTCGGGACCGGCCGCGTCTGGACCGGCCGCGTCTGGACCGGCCGCGTCTGGAGCAGCTGCGTCTGGACCGGCCGGAGCGGAGCCGGGCGGCGGGGCCGACTGGCGGCGCGCCTACGGGGAGCAGATGGCCCGGCTGCTGCGCGAGTACACGCTCGACCTCGGCGCCGTGGGCGGGCTGTTCGACCTGGTGCGAAGGCCTGCGGCCGAGCGGGTGCTGCGCCCGCCGCACGCCGACCCGGCGGCAGCCTGGGCGCTGGCTACGCTGGCCGCGCTGCTGTCCGGCGACTGGCTGAACGCCCGCGAGGTCAGCCGCGACCGTACTTCGTCTCCGCCTGCCAGAAAAACAGCACGCCTGCCACGAAGGTGACCACGGCCCAGCCGACGCCCGCCACCCACAGCTCGCCGGGCACGATGGCGGGATGGCAGTAGGCCTGCAGCGGGGGGTTCTTCGTCGAGGTGTACAGCGCGCACTTCATCGCGTTATACGGCTGTGCCCCTGGCGCGTACGCCCGCTGCGAGGCCATGATCGCGTACCTGACGAGCGAGATGTACACCGCGGCCGGGTTGAGCGACAGCACGACCTTGGACCATTCCGGCAGCGTGGCGGGAAGCGAGGAGATGGAGTACATGACCCCGCAGAAGTACCGCCAGATCCGCGTCAGGAACGGGATCAGCTGGCTGAAGTCCTGCGCGCCGGCGCCCAGCCGGGCCATCATCAGCCCGGCGCCCATGTTGAACAGCGCCTGCAGCACCAGTATCGGCAGGAAGAACAGCCAGTACCAGGTGAGTGGTTCCCCGTCCGCGAGCACGATGGCGAACATCACCAGCGTGGACGCCAGCAACTGCTCGAGCTCCACCATCACGTAGGCCAGCGGCAGGCAGGCCCGCGGGAAGTACAGCGCGCGGATCAGCGTGATGTTCGCCCGCATCACGGTGGAGCCGACCACGATCGACCGCTCGGTGAAGGAGAAGATGAACACGCCGATGACCAGGTACGCGGTGTAGTGGTAGATGCCGCGGTTCTGCTGGAACAAGACCCCGAAGATCAGGTAGTAGACGGCCGAGTTGAGCAGCGGGGTCAGCACCTGCCACAGCTGGCCCAGCCTGGCCTCGGTGTACATCGACACGTTGCGCGCGGTGGCGTAGCCGACGATGAAGTGCCGCCGCTGCCAGAGCAGGCGCAGGTAGCTGATCAGGTCAGGACGCGCGGAACTCGGCCGCAGCCCGTATTCGGCCGCCATCTGGGCCAGGTCTTCCGATGGCGGGGTGGCGGCGCCCGGCTCGAGCGCCGGCCCGTTCAGCAAATCGCCTGGAGCGGTCAGCCGCCCGCTGTCTCTCATGAGTGAGGATTTTATTGGCTCGGAAGGTGGCTGGTGTCATTGAAGGACCGCAGCACGGCGGGACCGTCGGCATACCAGTCGATTTCTGACAGCGCGGCCACGTCCAGATGCATGCGGAACAGGGCGGCGGCCGGCGCCAGCAGAGCCGCGGCGACCAGCGTCTTAATCGGCGTGACATGGCTCACGATGAGGACCCGCTGCCCGTCCCGGCCCGCCAGCACGCGGTGCAAGGCATCGGTCACTCTGGTCCTGACCGCGGCGAAACTTTCCCCACCCGGCGGAGCTACGGCCGGATCGGCCAGCCATGTCCCGAGCTCGGCCGGCCAGCGCTTTCGCACCTCCGCGAACGTCAGGCCCTCCCACGCGCCGAAGTCGGTCTCGCGGAAACCCTCGTCGGTGACCAGCGGGACGCCGGTCACCCCGGCTACCTCTTCGGCGGTCCGGGCGGCCCGCTGCAGCGGCGACGTCACGATCACGTCCAGGCCGGCCGAGGCGAGGCGCTTGGCGGCCGTGGCGGCCTGCTGCAGGCCGACGTCGGTGAGCGGCACGTCCGAACGGCCCGCGTAGCGCTTCTGCACGGACATCGGCGTCTGCCCGTGCCGCAGCAGCAGGGTGGCCGTGGCCTCGCCCTGGGCAGGACGCCAGCTGACTCCGGCGCTCACCTACAGGCCAGACTCGGCCGTGCGGACGAGGATCCGCCGGCACTCCTCGCACCTGATCACTTCGTCAGGGGCCGATGCCTTGATCTGGCTGAGGTCCACCCGGTTCAGGGTCAGGTGGCAGCCCTCGCAGCGCCCGGCACGCAGCATGGCCGCCCCGACCCCGCGGGAGTCACGGATCTGCTCGTACAGGGCCAGCAGGTCGGCGGGGACCTCGGCGGCGACACCGCCCCGCCGGTCGGACGCCTTGGCCGCCTGCTCGTCGATCTCCTTGAACGCCGCATCGCGCCGCGCCGTCAGCTCGGCGGTCTGGGTGGCCACGCTCTCACGTTCGGCGGTGAGCTCGTCGTGCCTGCTGACCAGCCCTTCCCGGCGTTCCATCAGGTCGAGCACGACCTCTTCGAGATCGCCTTGCCTGCGGCGCAGCGACTCGATTTCCGATTGCAGGGTGGCCAGCTCGCGGGCCGCGGACACCTGGCCGGCGTCCAGCCGGGCGCGGTCCCGGTCGATCCTGGTCCGGACCTGCTCGACGTCGCGCTCGGCGCGGCCTTCCTCGCGGGCCAGGTCGCTGAGTTCGGTCTCGGTGGCGACCAGGGTGTCCCTGAGCTCGCCGGACCGGGCGTCCAGGCGGGCGATCTCGGCGATTTCCGGCAGGCTGCCCCGGCGGTGCCGGAGGCGGCCGAGCTCGGCGTCCAGATCGGCCAGTTCGAGCAGGCGGAGCTGGCTTTGCGGTGATGCCTTCACGGGTCCCAACGTTAGTCCCCCCGGCGAGTGATGTCGCATGGTAGACAGGCGCCATGGAGATCCCTCGGGTTAGCCGACCCTACATGCCCGGGTACGGCATCGCCGGGCCAGAGGAGGGCAGCGGGCTCCTGCACTGGTCCTGGGCCGCGGAACGGCTGACCGCGGCGCGAAACTACTGGGTGGCCACGGTCTGGCCGGACGGGCGGCCGCACGTCATGCCGGTCTGGGGCATGTGGGACGACAGCACACTGTGGTTCAGCAGCAGCGTGGGATCCCGCAAGGTGCGCAACCTGACCGCCGACCCTCGCTGCTGCGTCACCACCGAGGACGCCGCTGATCCCGTGGTCATCGAGGGCACCGCGCGCATCTCGACCGATCCGGCCGTGCTGCAGCGGGTGACCGACCTGATGAACGCCAAGTACCACACGGACTTCGGGGTCGACTTCCTCGATCCGGCGATCCAAGCGACGGTGGGGGTGCGGCCGCGCCGGGTGTTCAGCCTGCGGGCCGTCGACTTCAGCGGCTCCCCCACCCGCTGGACCTTCGAGGACTGACCACCGCCGGGTCCGCCATGATCGTGGACATCCACCTCCGTTATTTGACCCTGCGATGGATGTCCACGTTAAGTTGATCATGACAAGGCGCGGTGACGGCAGGGGCGGGCGGGGCAGGTGCGCTCGGCTCGAGGCCGGGCGATGGCCGGCGGTCACCGGAGGCCGGGCTTACCTGACCCGCACGGTAGTGGTTATCAGACGGCAATATTTGCGCGGCGGACGGAGGGGGCGCGGCGGGTAGCGTGGAGCCAGCGCCTACCTGCGAGTCCCGTCATGACATCAGAGTCCGCCTCCAGCGACCAGCATCGGCAGCCGAGCGCGCTCGCCGGGGCGGTGGCCGGGGTTCTCACGGCCGCGGTCGCGATGGGCATCGGCCAGCTGTTCGCCGGGCTCACCAACCCGGAGAGTTCCCCGGTGATCGCGGTCGGCCAGGCGTCCATCGACCTCACGCCGCCGGCGGTCAAGGACTTCGCCATCTCGGCGTTCGGCGCCGACGACAAGACCGCGCTGCTGACCGGCATCCTGATCGTGCTCGCGGTGTTCGCGGCGGTGATCGGGATGCTCGCGGTGCGGCGGCTGGAACGCGGCCTGGCCGGGCTCGCGGTGTTCGCCAGCATCGGCCTGGCGGCCGCCCTGACCAGGCCGGACGCGACGCCAGAATACGTGATCCCGACCCTGGCCGGTGCCGCGGCCGGGGCCTTCGCGCTGACCAGGCTGGTCCGGGCGGCCCGCATGCTCGGCGCTCCCGCGGGCCGCGCCCGGCCGGCCGGAAGCCGGGTGGGCCGAAGCCGGATCGGCGGAAGCCAGGCCGGCGGAAGCCAGGCCGGCGGAAGCCAGGCCGGCGGAGCACCGGGCTCCCGGGGCGCCCGCGCCTTCGGTACCACCGTGGTCCCGCTGGAGCCGCCCGACCTGCCCAGGGCGGCACCGGCTGGCGAGCTGGAGCCGCTGGACGTGCCCAGGCCCGATCCGGCTGGCGAAATGGAGCCGCCGGACGTGCCCAGGCCCGATCCGGCTGGCGAAATGGAGCCGCTGGACGTGCCCAGGCCCGCTCCCGCAGGCGAGCCAGAGCCGCTGGAAGGCGAGCCGGACGCCGTCACCGGGGCCGCCGGAGCCAACCGGGCCGGATCCTCGTTCACCTATCTGGACAACCCGGATGGTCCCGGCCCGCCCCGGTGGCCTGCGCGGCGGCGGTTCCTGACGGCCAGCGGGCTGGCCGTGGTCACCGCGGCGGCGGGTGCGCTGGCCGGACGCGAGCTGATCACGCGGCACAATGTCGGCGCGGCCCGGGCGGCCCTGCGGTTCCCGAAGCCGGCCGTCCCGGCGCCGCCGCTTCCGCCTGGCAGCAACCTGAACATCCCCGGCCTCAGCTCGTTCATCACCCCGGACAGCAGCTTCTACCGGGTCGACACCGCGCTGCTGCTGCCCGAGGTGGACCCGGCCAGCTGGCAGCTGCGCATTCACGGCATGGTGCAGCGCGAGGTCGTGCTGACCTTCGATGAGCTGCTGCGGCGCCCGCTGGTCGAGGACTACGTGACCCTGACCTGCGTGTCCAACCCGGTCGGCGGGCCCTACGTCGGCAACGCCCGCTGGCTCGGCGCGCGGCTGGCCGACCTGATCCGGCAGGCCCGGCCGCTGGCGGGCGCCAGCCAGCTGCTGTGCACGTCGGTCGACGGGTTTACCTCGGGCACCCCGCTGCAGGTGGTGCTGGACGGCCGGGACGCGCTGCTGGCGGTGGCGATGAACGGCCAGGCGCTGCCCGTCGCGCACGGCTTCCCGGCCCGGATGGTGGTGCCCGGGCTGTACGGCTACGTGTCCGCGACCAAATGGGTCACCGACATCGAGGTCACCACGTTCGCCGCGGCCTACGCGTACTGGGCGCAGCGCGGCTGGTCGCAGCAGGCGCCGATCAAGACGGAGTCCAGGATCGACGTGCCGGCCGGCAACGCGACCCTGGCCCCGGGGAGGACGCCGGTGGCCGGCGTGGCCTGGGCGCAGCACAAGGGCGTCGCCGCCGTCGAGGTGCGGGTCGACCGGGGGCCGTGGCAGGCGGCCCGGCTGGCCGCGGTGCCCGACATCGACACCTGGCGGCAGTGGGTGTGGGAGTGGGACGCCACCCCGGGCCAGCACCTGCTCGAGGCGCGGGCCACGGACGCGACCGGCTACACCCAGACGGCCGTGGTCGCGCCGCCGGTGCCGAACGGTGCCAGCGGCTATCCCTCAGCGGCGGTGATGGTTGGCGGCTCCTGACCGCCCGGGATCCAGGCCTGGCCACGGGCGGCACGCACAAAACCAGCGGCAGGAAGCCTGGCCCGTTCGGCCGAAATGTCTTTAAACAGCAGGCCGCAGCAGATCGCAGAACCTGCGGCCGAACAGGTGGGCGTCGCCGGGCCAGCGCGCGGACAGATAGTTGCCGTCCTGGACGACAAAGGCCGGGCTGTCGTCGGCGGCGGTCCCGCGCGCGGACAGCGTGACCGGGCCGCGGCTGAACTGGCGGCCGGGATCGTCCAGGGCCCCCTTGACCTCGTCCTCGACGTAGGCGGGATAGGTGCGGTAGTACCGGCCGAGCCGCCAGGCCGTGGCCAGGTAGGCCGAACGTTCCATGTACTTCGGCAGGCAGGTGGTCCGCCGGGCGGCCAGGACGCTGCGGCCGGTGGCCGGGTCGCGGGAGCGGGCCAGCACCAGCACGCCGTGGCAGATCGCGCCGACCGGCCGGCCCAGGGTCCAGAACCGGGCGACCTGCTCCTGGAGCACGGGCGAGCCGAGATACTGCCGCATCCCCGGGGCGTGCCCGCCGGGCAGCAGCAGCCCGTCAAAGGCGGCCGGGTCCAGCCCGCCCCAGGCCTGCGTCGCGGCGAACTCCGGGGCCCGGGTCAGCTCCCGGTACAGTCGCACGGCCTCCGGTGCCGCGCCCAGCTTGCCGAAGACGACGCCGGTGAGTAGCCGGGGGTCCGCGGCCGGGATGGTCCCGGGTTGTTCGGTGGCGATGACGATCTCGTGGCCGGCCTCGCGCAGGATCTGCCACGGCACCGCGACCTCGGTGACGTCGAAATCCCGGTCCGGAAGGGGCAGGAGCACGCGCACCCGGCCATGGTCTCATTCGTTACGGTTGGCAGTTGTGTCAGGCAGCTCATGAGGTGAAATGGAGGCTCGATGGACAGCGAAGCCGATCTCGAGTTTGCGCGGCTAGCGGGCGAGTATCTCGATGACCTGGCGGAACGGCACCCCGATGCGGCCACCAGCCTGGGCGATCACAGGTTCGACGACCGGCTGCCTGACCTGTCCGCCGACGCCCTGGCCGACGAGCGGCGCGCCCTGGACGGCTGGGCCGCTCGGCTGGACGCGCTCGACGCCGGCGCGCTGTCGGAGGAGCACCGGGTCGACGCGGCGATGATGGCGGGCAGCGTAGCCCGGCGGGTGTTCGAGCTCGACGACCTGCGCGAGCTGACCTGGAATCCGCTGCTGGCCAACCCGGGGCGGGCCATCTACCAGCTGCTGGCCAGGGACTTCGCCCCGCTGCCCGACCGTCTGGCCGCGCTGGCGGGGCGGCTGGCCGCGGTGCCCGCCCTGCTCGAGGCGGCCCAGCGGCTGCTCGGGCCCATGCCCCGGGTGCACCTGGAAACCGCCCTCGGGCAGTTCAACGGCACGATCACGATGGTCAGCACGCAGGTCGAGGCGGCCCTGGAGGCCGCGCCGGAATGCGGCTCGCGGCTTGAGCAGGTCCGGCCCGCCGCCCTGGAGGCGCTGACCGGGCACCGCGCTTGGCTGGCCGCCCGGCTGGAGGAGGCGGCGCCCGGGCCGGACGGCGACAGGAGCCCGAGGATCGGGCCGGACCTGTTCGCCCGCAAGCTGTCGCTCACGCTGAGCGCGGCCGCCGACGCGGACGCCATCCTGGCCCGGGCGCGGGCCGACCTGGACCTGGTCAGCGAGCAGATCGCCGAACTGTCTGGCCAGATGGCCGGTGGCGCGGACCCCGGCCCCGGAGTCGTCCGGCAGGTTCTCGACCGGCTGGCGCAGGATGTTCCGGACGACGCGACCATCCTCGGCTTCTGCCGGGATGCCCTGGCCGCCCAGATCGCCTTCGTGACCGACCGGCGCCTGGTCACGGTGTACGACGACCCGGTCGAGCTGATCCCGATGCCGGAGATCGACCGCGGGGTGGCCGTCGCGTACTGCGACTCGCCGGGTCCGCTGGAGCCGGCACCGCTGCCGACGTTCATCGCCGTCTCGCCGGCCCCGGCCGACTGGCCGGCCGAGCGGGTCGCCTCGTTCTACCGCGAATACAACCGGCACATGGTGCACAACCTGATGGTGCACGAGGCGATGCCCGGCCACTACCTGCAGCTTCAGCACTCACGCCGGTTTACCGGGTCCCGCACCGCGATCCGGGCCGCGCTGCGGTCCGGGTCGTTCGTAGAGGGGTGGGCGGTGTATGCCGAGCGGGTCATGACCGAGCAGGGATACCCCGGTGACGGGGATCCCCGCGCGGTCCGCATGCAGCAGCTCAAGATGCAGCTGCGCACGATCATCAACGCCATCCTGGACGCCAGCATCCACGGGCACGGCATGACCGAGACCGAGGCGATGACGCTGATGACCGGCCGGGGCCACCAGGAGGAGGGCGAGGCGGCCGGCAAGTGGCGCCGGGCGCTGCTCACCTCCGCCCAGCTGTCCACCTACTACGTCGGGTACACCGAAGTCTCCGACCTGGCCGGGGATCTGCGGGCCGCGGACCCCGGCCTGGCCGACCGGGAGGTCCACGACCGCATGCTGGCCCACGGATCGCCGCCGGCCCGGCTGCTGCGCCAGTTGCTCACCTCCTGAGCGGCTGGCGCCGCCCGGCGGCCGGGGAGACGGCCGGAGAGACGGCCGAGGAGACGGCCGGGGAGGCGGCCTGGGAGCCTCCGGTGATCCGCCAGAACAGCCGCCGCTCGGCCAGCGACCAGGCGGTGGAGACGAGCAGGTAGATCCCGGCGGCCAGCGGCGCGAAGGCGGCGATGACCACGGTCAGGTAGGGCAGCAGCCGGATTAGCGCGCCTGATCCGCTCGGTGCAGCGGGCTGCGCGGTCATCAACCTGGCCAGGCGCGCCGACAGCCAGCACAGCCCGGCCAGCAGGGCGAACAGGCCGGCGAACACCAGGCCCTGCGCGCTGAGGGCTCCGGCGCCGCTGAGCCAGTGAGCGCCAAGCGGCACGCCGAGCAGGTCGTGGCCGAGCAGCGTGTTCGGCTTACCGCCGACCTGCGCCGAACGGAACAGCAGGTACACGACCGACAGCAGCGGCGCCTGGAGCAGCAGCGGCGCGAAGCCGGCGAACATGCTCGTGCCCTCCCGCTTGTACAGGGCGGCCATCTCGCGCTGCAGCCGTTCCGGCTGCTTGCCGTAACGCTGGCGCAGGACCTGCAGCTGCGGCGCCAGCCGGGCCATGGCGGCCTGGCCGCGGAAGGCGCGGAGGCTGAGCGGCATGAGCACGAGGCGGACGGCGATGGTGACCGCGATGATCGCGGCTACCGCAGCCAGGCCGCCCAGGGCAGGGGTGAGGAAACGGGTGAATCCGGAGACAAGGTGGTACGCGGCGTCCACGGGGACACCGAACAGACTGGTCATGAGGAACGGCCTTCCAGCTGGGACGGATGAGGTGCTGGAAGCGGCCGCGGTATCCGCGGGTCAGCGGGATGAGGCGGCCGCCGGGGCCGCCGATGGTGCTCTGGGTCTGGTCCGTCCCGCCGCGTCAGGGTCGCGCTGGCGCAAGAACGCCGCCCGCCAGGACTTCTCCCGCAGCGCCGAGGCCCGGCGGATCAGCGGGATGGCGGCGGCCAGCCCGGACACGCTGGCCACCGAGGCGACCAGGGCCAGCACGGCCGCCAGCATGGCCCCGGCCAGGACGGCGGCGGCCAGCCCGGTCAGGGCCCCGGAACCGGACGGGGTAACGGCGATCTGGGCCAGGTCGCGCAGCAGCCCGGCCAGCATGGCCAGCAGGCTGCCCAGCCCCGTCAGCATCGCGTTCACCCGACCTCCGCCGAGCGGCTAACTCCCCCGGTTTCCCCGCGGGAGAACTCCCTCTCAGGGTACGCCTGCCGAAGCGAGGCCGGCTACGGCGGCCAGCAGCCGGTCCACCTCGGCCTGGTCGTTGTAGTGGACGAGCCCGGCGCGGACCGCGCCGCCGGACTCCCGCAGGCCGAGGGCGCCGGCCAGTTCCCAGGCATAGTTGTCGCCGTGCCACACGTTTACCTGCCGGTCCGCCAGCCGGGCCGCGACCTCGCCGGGCGTGTGGCCGGCCACGGTGAAGAAGGCGGTCGGCGCGCGCCGCGCGGCCTTGCCGTACAGCGTCACGTGCCGCATCGAGCCCAGGCCGTCCAGCAGCCGGGCGAACAGCTCGCCCTCGTACCGCTCCACCGCGGTCATGGAGGCCAGCAGCCGCTCCCGCCTGCTGCCCGCGGCGGCCGGGTCGAGCGCGGCCAGGTGCTCGACCGCCGCGACCACTCCGGCCAGGTCGGCGAAGGCCGCTGTGCCCCGCTCGAACCGGCCGGGCACCCCGGCTGGGGCGGGCTCGAGCTTGTCCGGGTGCAGCGTCTCCAGCAGGGCCGGGTCGGCCACCACGGTGCCGATGTGAGGTCCGGACCACTTGTAGGCGCTGGTGGCGTAGAAGTCCGCGCCGATCGACCGGACGTCCACCGGCACGTGCGGGGTGGCGTGCACGCCGTCCACGTAGCACAGCGCGCCGGCCGCGTGCGCGGCGGCGGCGATGGCCGCCAGGTCCGGCCGGGTGCCCACGACGTTGCTGGCCGCGGTGACCGCGACCAGCCGGGTGCGGTCCGATACCAGCTCGCGGTACTGGGCGGCCGCCAGCTCGGTGGTCGACATATCGACTTCGGCCCAGCGGACCGTGGCCCCGGCGCGCGCGGCGGCCTGCACCCAGGGCCTGACGTTCGCGTCGTGATCGAGCCGGGACACCACGACCTCGTCCCCCGGTGCCCACTGGCGGGACAGCGTGTCGGCCAGCCGGTAGGTGAGCGTGGTCATGTTCGGCCCGAGGATCACGCCCTGCGGGTGGGCGCCGGTCAGGTCGGCCAGGGCGCGGCGGCACTCGGCCACGATGCTGCTGGCCCGCGCGCTGGCCGGGAACGCGCCCCCGGCGTTACCGATCCCGGACCTGTAGGTGTCCGCGATGGCCTCGATGACGGGCGTGGGCACCTGGGTGCCCGCGGCGCCGTCCAGGTAGGCATAGCCATCGCTCAGCGCCGGGTAGGCCGCCCGGACCCGGTTAACGTCGAAGGTCACAAACCAAGGACTCTATCCTGGCGTCGCGTCAGGACCCGCCGGACCGCTCTAACACCTGGCTCCAGCCCGGATCGCGGCCCGACGCGCCGAGCAGGACCAGCCACCGATCGTCCGCGTCCTGCTTGTCGGTGACCTCCGGCCACAGCTGGGGCGTGCCGCCGCGCCAGGCGGCCAGGACCAGCTCGGGATCGGCCGGGCGGTAGTCCTTGCCCAGTGACCTGGCCAGGTCCCACGCGTGCAGGTGCCACTCGGCGCAGGCCGCCCCGGCCATCGCCGCTACGGTGGCCTCGACGCCCCGGTAGCTGTGGTGCGGCAGGTCCCAGCAGGCAGGCAGCCGCCGCCCGTAGGCCCGGGCCGACTCGGCGAACGCCGCGATGTGCTCTGGGCCGGGCGCGTCAGGCAGCGCCGCCAGCTCGGCGGCGTTCTGCCGGGCCAGCTTGCGGGCCAGCGAGTCGGCGGACGCGTTGGCCGCCATCAGCCGGGCCAGCCTGCTGGCCGGCGCGTCATCCAGGTACTCGTGGTAGTCGTCGGCCACGCACCGCAGGTGACCGGCCAGGTCGACGGCCCGCCACTCCGAGCAGGGCGTCGCGGCCAGCCACGTCACGTCCGTGAACTGCCCGGCCAGCTCGCAGATCACGGTCACGCCGTCGCGGTACGCGGCCAGGAGGCGGTGCTGGTCCGGGGGGACGACGGTTCTCACCCAGGGGGACCCATCCCCCCGGGCCCCCCTTGGGGACCCCCCGCGCATGGGGGGGCTGCCCGCCCCCCCATTCCCCCCTGGGGGACTGCTGCGCTTCACGGTTCCCTCCCTGCCGGAAACTCCGGCAACCGGTTCGCGAAGCCTCTGGGTCAGCCAGCGTGCCAGAGTTGAGGCCCGGCGACAAGTCGTACGCCGGAAGAAAAATCAGATGACAACCTCGTGCCAGCCCGGTTAACCTCGCGACAATGCCCCCGTTTATGCCTTCCCTGGTCACGCGCGCCTCCGCCCGGGTCCGACCAGTCGGGGCGCTGTGGCGGCTGCGAGGCTACCTGAAGCCGTTCCGGGTCCAGATGATCGTGATGTTCGCCGCCGCGTTCGGCGCGGTCACGGCCGAGATCATCATCCCGCTGCTCATAAAGTCGGTCGTGGACGGGGCGATCGCGCACGGCGCCCGGCGCGAGCTGATCCCGCTCGCCCTGGCCGCGGTCGGCCTCGGCGTGGTCGAAGCGACGCTGAACCTGATCCGCCGCTGGATCCAGGCCGACGCGGTGGCGGCGATCGAGAAGACCATCAGGGACGACCTGTACGCCCACCTGCAGCGGCTCCAGGCGTCGTTCCACGACAACTGGCAGTCCGGTCAGCTGCTGTCGCGGGCGACGACGGACCTGTCGGCGATCCGCAGGTTCGCCGGGTTCGGCCTGATCTTCATGGTCACCAACGTGATGACGTTCGCCGCCGTGGTGGCGCTGCTGATCCACCTGAACTGGTGGCTCGGCCTGGTCACCGGCGCCGTGTTCGCGCCGGTCCTGCCGGTCTGCTTCAGGTTCGAGAAACGGTACCGGGTGCTCTCCCGCCGGGTGCAGGACCAGCAGGGCGACCTGGCCACGCTGATCGAGGAGGCCGCGACCGGCATCCGCGTGCTGAAGGCGCTGGGCCGGGGCAGGCACGCGGCCATCAGGCACAACGCCCAGGCCACCGAGGTCTACCGGACCCAGGTCGAGAAGGCGGGTCTGCTCGGGTCGTTCTGGGCGCTGCTCGACCTGATCCCGAACGCGGTCATCGGGATCGTCATCGTCCTCGGCGCGCTCGCGGTCAGCAAGCACTCGCTCAGCCTGGGCGGTCTGGTGGCGTTCATCACACTGGCGCTGCTGCTGGTCTGGCCGGTCGAGGCGCTGGGCTACATCATCGCCTCCGGCCAGGAGGCGGCCACCGCGGCGCAGCGCGTGCTCGAGATCTTCGACGCCGAGCCCGAGATCACCGATAGAACCCATAGATATGCCGAACGGGCCGTGGTGCCCGCCTCCCGGCATGCCGACGCCTCGCTCCGGGAGGCCGCTCAGCCTCGCATTCCCCGCCAGGCACCGGCGCAACGGCCGGCGGTGCGCGCGCTGCCGCGGACTCCTGCCCGCGCCGAGGCGGAGCGCGGCCGGGGGCACCTCGTATTCGACCACGTTTCCTTCCGCTATCCCGGAGCGGACAAGCCGGTACTGCGCGACATCGTGCTCGACCTGCCGCCGGGGCAGACGCTGGTGCTGACCGGGGCGACCGGCTCGGGCAAGTCCACCCTGCTGCAGCTGGTACCGCGGCTGGCCGACGCCACCTCAGGATCGGTCCGGCTGGACGGGACCGACATCAGGGACCTGCCGCTGGAGCGGCTGCGCGCGGCCGTAGGCTGCGCGTTCGAGGACGCCACGCTGTTCTCGGCCAGCGTCAGGGAGAACGTCATGTTCGGCGCGCCGGACGCGGACGAGGACGCGGTCGAGGCCGCGCTGACCGCCGCCCAGGCCCGGTTCGCCTACGACCTGCCGTGGGGCCTGGACACCAGGATCGGCGAGCAGGGCATGGCCCTGTCCGGCGGGCAGCGGCAGCGGATCGCGCTGGCCCGCGCCATCCTGGCCGGGCCGGACGTGCTGATCCTGGACGACCCGCTGTCCGCGCTCGACGTGCACACCGAGGAGCGGGTGACCCGGGCCCTGCACGAGATCCTGGCCGACGCGACGGCCCTGGTGGTGGCCCACCGGCCGTCGACCGTGGCGCTGGCCGACACCGTGGCGCTGCTGTCCGGCGGCGTGATCGCGGCCACCGGCAGCCACCGGCACCTGCTGGCCAGCAACCCCGAGTACGCGGACCTGATGGACATGGAAGAACTGGAGGAGAGCGCGTGACCACCGACGTCAACGCCTGGCGCGGCGTCGCCGCCGAGAAGGCCGACGAGGTGACCGCCGGGCTGGCCGCGCTGCTGCGGGAGCGCAGCAGGCGGCTGCTCGGCGACCTGCTCCGCCCGCACCTGCGGGCGGTGATCGCCACGGTGTCGCTGATCGTGGTGGAGAGCCTGGCCGCCCTGGCCGGCCCGTGGCTGGTCGGCCTGGCCATCGACAACGGCCTGCCGCCGCTGGTTGATGCGCATGACGCGGCGCCACTGCTCGTCATCGCCACGGCCTTCGCTTTCGCGGTCGCGGTGCAGGCCGTCACGACCCGCATGTTCGTCACCATGACCGGCCGGGTGGGCCAGAGGGTGGTGCTCGAGCTGCGCAACCGCCTGTTCGCGCACTGCCAGGCGCTGGACGTCGCCTTCCACGAGAGCTACACCTCTGGGCGGGTCATCTCCCGGCAGACCTCAGACATCGACTCGATCTCCGACTTGTTCGAGGAGGGCCTGGACTCGCTGATCGCCGCGATCTTGACCCTGCTGCTGGTCGGCACCGGCATGCTGCTGCTCAACTGGCAGCTCGGCCTGGTCGTGCTGGCCGGCTTCATCCCGCTGACCTGGCTGACCGCCTGGTTCCGGCGCGAGTCCGCGGGCGCCTACCGGCGGACCAGGGAGGCCATCGCGCTGGTCATCGTGCAGTTCGTCGAGACGTTCGGCGGGATACGGGCGGTGCAGGCGTTCCGCCGTGAGCAGCGGAACTCGGCCATCTTCTCCGGGCTGGGCCAGGACTACTCCGAGGCCAGCCGGGACGCATCCCGGCTGTACGCGGTCTACGGCCCGAGCATCTCGCTGGTCGGCAACATCATCACCGGCGTGGTGCTCGGCTATGGCGGGCTGCTGGTCATCGAGGGCGACATCAAGGTGGGCGTGCTGGCCACCTTCCTGCTCTACCTGCAGCGCTTCTTCGACCCGCTGCAGGACGTGTCGCAGTTCTACAACACGTTCCAGTCGGCGGCTTCCGGCCTGGAGAAGATCTCCGGCGTGCTGGAGCAGGAGCCTTCGGTGCCCGAACCGGCGTGGCCCGGGGGCCTGCCCGAGCGCGGGGCCGCCTCCACGGGGCGGAGGGTGCGGTTCGAGTCGGTCACCTTCGGCTACCGGGACACCGTGGTGCTGCCGGACCTGGAACTGGACATCCCGGCCGGCCAGACCGTGGCCCTGGTCGGCGAGACAGGCGCGGGCAAGACAACGGTCGCCCGGCTGCTGGGCCGGTTCTACGACCCGCGCTCGGGCCGGGTCACCCTGGACGGGACCGACCTGCGGCGGCTGCCCGATCCGGTGCTGCGGTCCGAGATCATCGTGATCACCCAGGAGAACTTCCTGTTCGAGGGGTCGGTCGCGGACAACATCAGGCTCGGCCGACCGGACGCGTCCGCCGCCGACATCGAGGCGGCGGCCCGGATGATCGGCGCCCACGACTTCATCGGTGCGCTGCCCGAGGGGTACGACACCCCGGTCGGCAAGCGCGGCGGCCGGCTGTCGGCCGGGCAGCGGCAGCTCATCTCGTTCGCGCGGGCGTTCCTGGCCGCCCCGGCCGTGCTGGTCCTGGACGAGGCGACCTCGCTGCTCGACATCCCCAGCGAGCGGCTGGTGCAGGCCGCGCTGCGCACCGTGCTGGCCGACCGGACGGCCGTCATCATTGCCCACCGCCTGTCCACCGTCGCGATCGCCGACCGGGTCCTGGTCCTCGACCATGGCCGCGTCACCGAGGACGGCCCGCCCGGCGAGCTGCTGGCCGGCGACGGCGAGTACGCCGCGCTCCATTCGAGCTGGGCCGCCAGCCTGGCCTGACCGCCGGGCGGCCCGCGTTTTGCTTCACCCGGCGTCCGGCTCCGGCCCCGGTCCGCGTACTCTATGGGGTCATGAGACCTGGGGCCAGGGGCCGGCCGAAGCCGAGCAGTGAGGCGGAGCAGCACTATCAAGCCGACGCGGCGCTCGCGGTCCGGCGGCCGGAGCTTCTCGACGCCGCCCGCGAGGCGGAGAGCCAGTTCCGGCAGGCGCAGGCCCGGCGCGCCCCGGACGCCGAAGTACGCCGGCTCGCGCTCGAGCTCGACACCGCGCTCACTGACGCCATGCGCGCCGCCTTCGCGGCGCAGCGCGCCGAGATCGGCCCGCGGGGCTGGGACGACCGCATCTACCGGCGCAAGGCGAGGGCCACGCCGCGCGTCCACGCCCTCACCGCCGAGGCGGAACACCTGCTGACGCTGCGCGAGACCCATCGTCTCAACGGCATCCCGGCCGTCGAGTTCGAGCCGGGTCCGCTGATGTCCCCCGTCACCAACGCCTGAGCCCGGTCTGGGCGGTTTCGCGCCTGCTGAGAATTTCTCGGCCTCTCCCGGTGAACCTTCCGGGTACCTGCGACGTCTCCAATGGGGAGAGCCTGGCCAGCCGCGGCCCGGAGACACGAGGGAAGCGGCATGCCCAGCAAACGATTGTTGCAATCTGGCGTGTCGCTTGCGCGGGTACCATGGAGAGGAGCACAGTTGGTCTAGGCCACTTGGTAGTCAGGGCCGTAAACAAAATATAAACAGCAGGTAGTTCCACATAGTAAAACCATGTAGTTACAAATAGTAGTCACTAAGTGTCAGGGAGCAACCGGCGGAAAGCTACAAATGGCCAGCGGGAAAACGGTCAGCGCGGGTCATGTGGCGATCGAGGAAGCTGCGGCACACTAGCACGGGTCAACAGCACGCACGATGAACCAATCAGGAGGCACTCATATGTGCCCACACACGCCGCAGTGTCCGGAGGCATCAGCCCCGGACCGCGAGGCGGCACATACTCTCGTCAGTCACCCCGAGCAGGGCTGGAGCCTGCTCTGCAACGGCATCGTGATCTTCGAGGACACGGGCGAGCTCTTGCCTGACGGCGCTTGCATCGGACCGCACCGCCCCACCGATCTGTGTTTCGACCGCCCGGCCCGGGTGGTAGGCCCGCACGGCGGGCAGGCCCCGGCGGCCTGATCCGCCGTAGGCAGCACCAAGCGTGGCGCTTGGTCGACTCACCCCCTTTGAACTCCTAGCGCAGAACGGCGGCCAGCCACTCGGCCACGGCACCGGCGATCACCGCGCGGTGACCCTTCAGAGAGTGCGTCTCCCCCGGCACGATAACCACCCGGTCCGCCTGGTCGGCCCCGGGGATCCCGAACGGGTCACGCTCTCCGTTCACCACCAGAACCGCCGCTCCACCGGCGCGTGCCGCCTGCAATTCGGCTGCCCGGCTCTGGCCGGTCCGGCCCGGGGGCCGCAGCGGGAACGCCAGCGCGACCACCGCCCGGGCGCCGACTTCGGCGGCGGTACGGCATGCCACCCGGGCGCCGTTGCTCCGTCCGCCCTGGATGAGCGGGACGCCGGGCGCCAGCGCGGCCAGCGCGGCCATGATCTCGACCCAGGCGGCGTCCTGGCGCGCGGCCGAGCCGGGCGCCAGGGCTCCCCTGACCCGGTAGGGCTGGGTCACGCGGGCCACCAGCCCGCCCAGCCCGAGGGCAGCGTCGCGGGCCGCCAGCAGGTCGGGCGAGCCGGGGCTGCCGCCGGCGCCATGGGTGAGCACGAGCAGGAACCGCGCCTCGCCGTGCTCGGCGAGGCCGTCGTGGTCCAGTTCGGCCCGCGCCAGCCCGCCCTCGGTCATGATCTCCACGGCAGGGAGACTAGCCGGTCAGGTGTTACCGCCCCTCACCGCCGCAGCGGGCCTGCACGAGGATTCCCTCAGCCGGTCAGGATCTTCTTGAGGAACTGGCCGGTGTAGCTCTCCTCGACCGCGGCGATCTGCTCCGGCGACCCGCAGGCGACCACCAGCCCGCCGCCGGCGCCGCCCTCGGGGCCGAGGTCGATGACCCAGTCCGCAGTCTTGATGACGTCCAGGTTGTGCTCGATCACGATCACCGTGTTGCCCGTGTCGACCAGCCGGTTCAGCACCCCGAGCAGCTTGCGGATATCCTCGAAGTGCAGGCCGGTGGTGGGCTCGTCCAGCACGTAGATGGTGCGGCCGGTGGCCCGGCGCTGCAGTTCCGACGCGAGCTTGACCCGCTGCGCCTCGCCGCCGGACAGGGTGGGCGCCGGCTGGCCGAGGCGGACATAGCCCAGGCCGACGTCGACCAGCGTCTTCAGGTGCCGGTGGATGGCCGGCACCGCCTCGAAGAACTCGGCCGCCTCCTCGATCGGCATGTCGAGGACCTCGGCGATCGTCTTGCCCTTGTAGTGCACCTGAAGGGTGTCGGTGTTGTACCGGGCGCCGTGGCAGACCTCGCACGGCACGTACACGTCGGGCAGGAACTGCATCTCGATCTTGATCGTGCCGTCGCCGGAACAGGCCTCGCACCGGCCGCCCTTGACGTTGAACGAGAACCGGCCGGGCTGGTAGCCGCGGATCTTCGCCTCGGTGGTGGCCGCGAACAGCTTCCGCACGTGGTCGAACACGCCGGTGTAGGTGGCCGGGTTGGACCGGGGCGTGCGCCCGATCGGGCCCTGGTCGACGTGCACCACCTTGTCCAGGTGCTGCGTGCCGACGATCCTGACGTGCTTGCCGGGGACGGTGCGTGAGCCGTTCAGCTCCCGGGCCAGCGCCTTGTACAGGATGTCGTTCACCAGCGTCGACTTGCCCGAGCCCGACACGCCGGTGACCGCCACCAGGCAGCCGAGCGGGAACGCCACGTCCACACCGCGCAGGTTGTGCTCGGCCGCGCCCTTGACCGCGATCTCGCGGCTCTTGCTGCGCTTCCTGCGCGTCTCGGGCACCGGGATGGACTGCCGTCCGGACAGGTAGGCGCCGGTCAGCGAGTCCGGGCTGTCCAGCAGCTCGGTGACCGTCCCGGAGACCACGATGTGGCCGCCGTGCTCCCCCGCCCGCGGGCCGATGTCCACTACCCAGTCGGCCGCCCTGATCGTGTCCTCGTCGTGCTCCACGACGATCAGCGTGTTACCCAGGTTGCGAAGCCGCAGCAGCGTCTCGAGCAACCGGTGGTTGTCCCGCTGGTGCAGCCCGATGGACGGCTCGTCCAGCACGTAGAGCACCCCGACCAGCCCGGAGCCGATCTGGGTGGCGAGCCTGATCCGCTGCGCCTCACCGCCGGCCAGCGTGGCCGACGCCCGGTCCAGGGTCAGGTAGTCGAGCCCGACGTCGAGCAGGAAGCCCATCCTGGCGTTGACTTCCTTCACGATCCGCTGGGCGATCTGCTGGTCGCGGTCGGAAAGCTCCAGGGTGAGCAGGAGCTTGGCCAGCTCACCCACGGGCAGCGCGCACAGCTCGGCGATGGACCGGCCGTCCACGGTCACCGCCAGCGACACCGGCTTGAGCCGGGCGCCGCCGCAGGACGGGCAGGGCACCTCGCGCATGTAGCCGGCGAACTTCTCCCGGCTGGAGTCCGATTCCGCCTCGGCGTGCCGCCGCTCGACCCACGGGATCACGCCCTCGAACGTCGTGTAGTACGAGCGTTCCCGGCCGTACCGGTTCTTGTACCGGACGTGGACCTGGAGGTCGTAGCCGCGCAGCAGGGCCTGGCGGGCGTTGGCGGGCAGCTTGGCCCATGGCGTGTCCATCCGGAACCCGATCGTCTCGCCGAGGGCCTCGATCAGCCGGACGAAGTAGTCGCTGAGATGACCGCTGCTCCAGGGGGCCAGGGCACCGTCGGCCAGCGACTTGCTGTCGTCGGGGACGATCAGCTCCGGGTCGACCTCGAGCTTGGTGCCCAGCCCGGTGCAGTCCGGGCAGGCGCCCCAGGGCGAGTTGAACGAGAACGAGCGCGGCTCCAGCTCGTCGAAGGACAGCCCGTCATACAGGCAGGCCAGGTGCTCGGAGTACATCCGCTCGCGGTGCGGGTCGTTCTCCGGCAGGTCGATGAAGTCGAGGATCACCACCCCGCCGGACAGGCCCAGCGCGGTCTCCACCGAGTCGGTGAGCCTGCGCCGCGCGGTGTCCTTGACCGCGAGCCGGTCGACGATCGCCTCGATGTCGTGCTTCTCGTACTTCTTCAGCGCCGGAAGCTGGCCGGCCAGCGCCTCGTCCAGCCGCACCACGGTGCCGTCCACCCGGGCCCGGGAGTACCCCTTGACCTGCAGCTCGCGCAGCAGCTCGCCGTACTCGCCCTTGCGGCCGCGCACCACCGGCGCGAGGACCTGGAACCTGGTCCCCTCCTCGAGCTCGAGCACCCGGTCCACGATCTGCTGCGGCATCTGCCGCGCGATCGGGCGGCCGCAGATCGGGCAGTGCGGCTTGCCGATCCTGGCGTACAGCAGCCGCAGGTAGTCGTAGACCTCGGTGATCGTCCCGACGGTCGAGCGGGGATTCCGGCTGGCCGACTTCTGGTCGATGGAGACCGCGGGCGAAAGCCCGTCGATGAAGTCGACGTCGGGCTTGTCCATCTGGCCCAGAAACTGCCGGGCGTAGGCCGACAGCGACTCCACGTACCGCCGCTGGCCCTCGGCGAAGATGGTGTCGAAGGCCAGGCTGGACTTGCCTGAGCCGGATAGCCCGGTGAACACGATCATGGCGTCCCGCGGCAGGTCAAGCGAGACGTCCTTCAGGTTGTGCTCGCGGGCGCCGCGAACGACAAGTCGATCAGCCACTGCGCCTCTGCTCTCTGATGGGGCTCCGAAACGGGTAGACGAATCGCTTGGCGATGGTAGCCGGGGGGTCTGACATTTTGAGGGTCGCCGCTCCCGGGTTCTGCCCCGTACCACTAACAAGCACCGAATCATCCGCCGTTATGCCCGCCCCGCTCCCTCCACGATAGCGAAGGAAAGCGTGCCTCGTCCGCAGGTCGCCCGCCTCGGCCCCGGGCGGGCGGTCAGAAGTCGGCGGGGGTGCCGGCGCCCAGGCGGCGGGCCTTCTGGTACAGGTAGCTGGCGGCGGCCAGGTCCTCGGCGGCCAGGCCCAGCGACGGCCAGACAGGATCAGTATCGTCACGGGCTCTCCACGGGATACGAACAAGCTGGCGCGATCGGCGCACCCTGGATCGTTCGGTATAGGTTCTCAATGTGACCTACACCGGAGACGTACGTGTCGGCGGTCCGTCCGACACCAGGGAGCTCGACGGCCTGACCGTGACCAAGATAGCGGTGGGCCCCATGGACAATAACGCCTACCTGCTGCGCTGCACGAGCACCGGCCAGGCCATCCTGATCGACGCGGCCAACGAGGCCGGGCTGATCGAGATGATCGGCGACACGCCGGTCGGGGTGATCGTGACCACGCACCGCCATTCCGATCACTGGCAGGCCCTGCCGGAGCTGCAGAAGCACACCGGCGCCGAGGTGGCCGCGCACCCGGCCGACGCGGACTTCCTGCCCGTCTCGGTCACCCGGCGCGTCGAGCACGGCCAGGTGCTCAGCTTCGGCGACGCCGCCGTGTCGTTCATCCACCTGCGCGGGCACACGCCCGGAAGCGTCGCGGTCCTGTACGACGCGGGCGGCCGCCTGGCCGGCGCGCCGCACGTGTTCACCGGTGACTCGCTGTTCCCCGGCGGCGTGGCAAGACCAACTACGGTTCAGGATATACTTCCGGCCAGCCGCCGGCAAATGGTCCTGACGACTTCACGCTGCTGCTCAACGACGTGACCGAGCGCCTGTTCGACCGGCTCCCGGACGCGACCTGGGTGTATCCGGGGCACGGCAACGACACCACGCTCGGGACCGAGCGCCCGCACCTGGGCGAGTGGCGTGCCCGCGGCTGGTGAGCCGCACGCAGGTCATACCCGCCTGACCAGGTGAAAGAGACTTACCTCTTCGGCTTCAGCGGGGACGGTGCGCAGGCATAGACGGCCTTGCCGACCGTGACCGTGACGCCGGGCCTGGACGGCGCGGCAGGCGCGGCCTGGCGGTGCGCGACGTGGATCTCAGCCGGATAGGGAGTGTTCACAGTGCTTCCTCGTTCGGGTAAATGCTCCGGTGCAGGGCGGACTCCCGGGCGACGCCGACCCGGGACCGGACGCCGAGCTTGGCCAGGATGTGCTCGACGTGGGTGGCGACGGTGCGCCGGGACAGCGTGAGGCGGGCGGCAATCTCGGGGTTGGACAGCTCCTGCTCGACCAGCGCGGCCACGGCAAGCTCGGCGGGCGTCAGGCTGTCCCACCCGCACCGCTGCCCGCCTGGCCGCGGCTGCCTGCCCATCGCCCGCCGCCCGTCAGGCCGCCGCTTCCGGGGGCGGGGCGGCGGTGATCCTGATCAGCACGTCAGGTTCCCGCCAGTCGTAGATCCTGACCTCGGTCAGCGTCGCGCCTCGGGGACCGCGAAGCAGATCTGGGTGCCGTGGCCGTAGCAGAACCGGCCCCCGGCGTAGTCGATCTTCCCGTCCCTGGCGTACTCGACGACGATGTTGACGGACTTCCTCCTGCCGCACATGCACCGGGCGGCTGCCGGGTCCCGGCTCATGCCCATCTCTCACCGCGCACAGTGCCCGGTAATGAGCGGGCTCGCCGTCCCCGGCGCGGTGCGTGCCTGATGTTCATCACCTCTCTTCCCGGGGATGCCGCGCCGTGCGGGACACATGCGGCGTCCTGGGGGGCGTGCGGGTCAGCTGCGGGGCGGGTCCATCGGGTCGCCTGTTATGTGCAGCGTCCGCACGCCCCAGATGCGGCCGTCGCCGCTGAGCAGCCGCCTCAGCCAGCCGGCCAGGCCGGGCCGGCGATGCCGGCTCACCGGCTGCCTGCCAGCCGCAGCGTGGGGCAGGTCAGGTAGTGGGCGGGGGCGAGCCCGGCGCACCGCTTGCACGGCCGCGGCGGGGCCTAGCGGGAATGCCCCTCAGCAGCGGCGTCCTCAGCGGCGAGCTTCCCGCATCCGCCGCCTGAGACAGCGCCGCGACCTGGCCCGCCATGCCATCTTCGCGTCCGCGCATCGGCCCGCCCCGGCTGTACGGCGGGTCGAAGATGACGGCCCTGGCCGCCCCGGGCTCCTGCTGCTGAAGCCACTGGAGCGCGTCGGCGTGCTCGATGCGATCGGACCCGGTCATGGCTCCATGCCCATCTGGACAGCCAGCGCGGACATGATCATGTCGACCTGGTCGGCGGTCTCGTGGTACTGGGCGAGCACCCGCCCGGCTTCGGCCGCCAGCCAGTCCGCCTCGGTTTCTTCCGCCCGCCCCCAGGGCGGGCCGGCACCCAGCTCCTCGCACCTGTCCCTGATGGCCATGATCCTGTCCATCAGGACGATGCTCCGGTCCACCAGCGCCGCCAGCAGGACCTTGTCGCGCTCAGGCATGCTCATGACCACCTCGCCGAAATGGGCAGGCACGCGCCCAGCGGCGCGGCTGAACCCAGCCGGGGCACTCGGTGCCGTGATAGTCGTACTTGACGACGAACGACGCCAGCGCCTGGCACATCGTGCACTTCCACGCGCCGACCCGGTATTTCCCGCCGAGACGCTGGCCGTCCGGCGGCACGGCCACGGCGGCCCGGTCCCAGCGGAACAGGTGCGGGAACCCGGTCACCGCCGCCACCGCTTGGGCCGACCGACGTGCCAAGTGATCCCCGCACAGCGGCACCGATAGGCTCGCAGCCCGGGGCGGCCCAGGTCGCGCAGCCGGCCGACCGCCGCCCAGGCTGCCGCCGCGTCCGGGTAGGATCTCTTCCTGGCGCAGTCCGTGCCGGCGTGCAAGAGATCACTCCGCAGGCAGCAATTCGGCGGCGGCGGCTCCTGCCCGGTCATCACTGATCACCGCCCAGCAGCGCGGCCAGCCTGGCCTTTTTCTCGGATGTCAGCGGCGGCGCGGATTCGAGCAGCTTCGTGATCCTGGCCTCGAACACGGCCTCGGCCAGCTCGGCCTTGGCGGCTTCGATCTCCTCGGGCGGCGCGCCGGCGGCGCTTCTCAGGCCGAGACGGCCACGCTTCTGCCGGACGATGAGGTCAAGGTCAGGCGGACCTGATGATGGTGCAGGCACGGGACACTCCTGAAAACATGGTGAATGGAGTGTCTCCCGCTCTCGCGCGCCGGGCCGATCGGGGTGTTAGGCCCTCTCGAAGGTCATTGTCCAGGGGACAGGCGACAGTGGGGACGATAGACCAGTTGCACCGATGACCGGAGCAACCGGGGGCCGGTCAGTTAGGTCAGGCCAGCCAGTCAATCCGCACGGACTCCGGGTCGAACCCGGGGCCGCGCCTGGCGGTCGGCATGAGGGTGACGTCAGCCAGCAGCTTGACGATGGCGCGCTTCCGGGGCAGTGACAGCGACTTCCACGTCGTCCTGGCGGGCCGGTCGCGGAACTCGGCCACGGGGTCTGGCTCGCTGGAGGCGTGAATCTGCGCTTCCACGACGGATAGCCGGTCGCGGACCGTCCGCATACCGATAGCTAGTTCGTCGTCGGTAAGATCGCCTAGTGCATGCATGCGGATTTGTGCCGCTTTGCGTTCCCTGAGCTTCTTGGCTTCGGCGCGAAGCGCAGACACGTCGATGCCTTTTCGAGTCGGCGGCTTCAGGGCGTCCTTGGCGTAGAGGTCAAGGTAACGGATAATGGCTTCCTCAACCATGGCATCGACGTGCTCAATGTTCCGGTGGATGTGCGCGATCTTCTCGCATTGATAGCCCTGCTTGCCGCGTAGGGTGCCGCTCCCGTTGGCCCGAACTGTTGTACCGTCGTTGCAGATGCCGCATTTCGCGATGCCGGTCAGCAGGTGCTTCGGCTCGTTGCCGCGGCTGGCGTCAGCGGGCGGGTTGTTCAGCTTTTCGCACAGCCGTTCCCAGACATCCCGTTCTAGGATTGCCGGCCAGGGCGCGGGCTTCAGCTCGCCCCTGTGTACCGCCAGGCCGACGACTGCGGGCTTGGTCAGGACTTGCTTGAGCGTGCGGCCATTCCACTGGCCACCACGTGACGTGGGGACGTTGTTTTCGCGCAGCACGCGGAGGATCGCTCTCAGGGGAATGTCGCGGTCAAGGATATCGGCGGCTGCGTTCCGGATAATCTCAGCTTCGTCAGGCACGATCAGCAGCGTCCGGTGGTGCTTGTCGGTGTCCGTGGCCGCGACGAACCCGAACGGGCGCGGGCCGCCCTGGTAAGACTCGCCCCAGTTGCGTTCCCGGCCGTCCGCGACACGCCGTGCGGTGTCAGCCGAGGCTTTGTTGGCCATCGCGACCATGACGCGCGCCATTGATCGTTCGGCCTCGTTGCCGCCGTTGGTGAGTGTCAGGCTACCGCTGAGGCTGCGGGCTGAGGCGCCGGTCATCGCGCATGCGTCGAGCAGGTCTTCTAGGTCTCGCGGGTCACGGACTGTCCGGTCCAGGTCTTCCGCGAGCAGGCCGTTGACTCGGCCGGTGGTGATGTCATCCAGAACCTCGCGGAATCCGGGGCGTATCACCCGTAGTTCTACCTTGCCGGAAGGTGTCAGGATCTTCCGGCGCTTGAACGCGGATGCGGGGCGTACCTTGCCATCCCGGCCGGGAATCAGGTCGTTTTCTACGACGACACGGAAGACTTTCCATCCGAGAGCATCAGCCAATACTCTAAGCTTGGCTTCACGCTTGTCGAAAGCCTCTTCGGTACGAAGGTCGCTGAGGCGCAGGTACAGGTCGCATGTCGGCACAGATGTCATAGTATGTTTCGCTCCGATCGTGGGCAAGACCGGCTCCCCGCAGGACTTCACCTCGCTGCTCACCGACGTGACCGACCGCCTGTTCGGCCCGCTGCCCGACCCGACGTGGGTCTACCCGGGGCACGGCAAGGACACCACGCTCGGTACCGAGCGACCGCACCTCGGCGAATGGCGCGCCCGCGGCTGGTGAGCACCCTCGGCGGGATCGCGGCGCTTGGGGCGGGCGGGGCGTGACGGCATGGGCGAGCCAGGGTCGCTGGCCCGCGCCACGCCTGCCCGCAGGCGGCCCAGGACCAGGGCCCAGGCCCGCTCCATGAACTCCGCTTCGGCCGGGGTCTCGACGATCTGGTGCACCTCGACGCGCGCGCCCGGCCCGCTGGGCTGGATCCGCAGGTAGCCGGTCATCTCGCCGCCGGGGACCGGCACGTTGTCGTCGTCGAATTCTCAGCGCATCACGATCAGTTCCGGCGGGCAGACCAGCTCGTACCGGCCGCGCACGCTGGTGCCCCACTCCAGCATGCTCGACGACCTCACCGGCGAAGGCGTGGCCGCGCGCGGCTTCGGTCCCTGCCGCGGACGTCCGAGGCTCACGGCGGCTGAACAGCGGCACGAAGACGTGCGCGAGCGGGCCGATGCAGGCCGCGTAGAGCAGGGTGCCGATGCCGACCGTGCCGCCCAGCAGCCAGCCGATAGCCAGCACCGTCACCTCGATGCCGGTGCGCACCAAGCGCAGCGAGTGACCGCGGGCGGCCAGGCCGGTCATCAGGCCGTCCCGCGGCCCGGGCCCGAGGCCCGCGCCGATGTACATGCCGGTCGCCACGCCGTTCAGCACCACCGCGGACACCATCACGACCGCGCGCACCGGCAGCGACCGCGGCGGCGCGACCTCGGCCAGGATCACGTCGATGACCGCCCCGATCACCACCACGTTGCACAGCGTGCCGATCCCGGGCCGCTGCCGCAGCGGAATCCACAGCAGCAGCACCGCCGCCCCACGATGATCACCCAGGTCCCGGTGGGCACGCCGGTCCGCCGGGCCAGGCCCTGGTGCAGGACGTCCCACGGATCCAGGCCGTGGTGACCGCCCGCGCCTGCCCGGCCGACACCTGCCCCGCCCGCTTGTCCGGGCCGTCCGCGCCGCCCGGCCAGAACCCGCGGCGAGGTCCAGCCGAGCGGGTTCCCCTCGATCAGGGCGAACGCGAGCGCGGCGATGCAGGCCGACCCGAGGACCGTGCCCGCCCAGTCCAGGCGGTGCGAGGCCGGCCCGCGGTCCAGGCGGGGCACCAGGCGCGCGGCCGCCAGCAGGAGCACCGCGGCCAGCGGCACGTTGAACCCGAATACCCACCGCCAGCCCCAGTGCGCGGCGATCAGCCCGCCGACCACCGGCCCCGCGGCCATCCCCAGCCCGGAACCCGTGGACCACAGCCCGATGGCCTGCGCGCGGTGCCGCCCGTCGTCGAACAGGGCCCGGATGATCGTCAGGCTGCCCGGCACCAGCAGGACCGGGCCGAGGCCCTGCAGCACCCGGCCGGCCAGCAGCCAGCCCGCGGACGGGGCCAGGCTGTCGGCCAGCGACCCGGCCCCGAACAGGACCAGGCCGAGCAGGAACATGCCCTTGCGGCCCCGGCGGTCACCGATCGTCCCGCCCACGACCAGCAGCGAGGAGTACACGATGACGTAGGCGTCGACGATCCACAGCTGCCCGGACGCCGACGCGTGCAGGCCGGCCCCGATGGCCGGCAGCGCCACGCTGACCACGGTGGTCGACATCACGGCCAGGAACTGCGACCCAGCCAGCACCGCGACGGTCAGCCACGGTGCCAGCCGCGGGGCCCGGCTCGCCGCGGCCGGGCGGCCGGCGCGCGCCGCGATCATGAGCCCCCGGCCAGGCCCCGCGGGTCGAAGGCCACCCTGATCCGGGTGATCTTGCCGTCCTGGACCTGCATCCAATTCGCCACCGGCACCGGGTCGGCCACCTTGGTGGCCATGTCGTACCAGGTCAGCACGTCGGATCCGGCAGTGAAGACCTTCTGGACGTCGATGCCGGTCATGATCTGGGCCAGCCCCCGCAGGCCGCGCAGGCAGTCATCGCCGCCCTTGACCTGCCCGAGCGGCCCGGAGAAGTCCACGTCGTCAGCCAGCACCGAGCGCAGCCGGCCGAAGTCCCCGGCCAGCCAGGCGTCGAAGTAGGTGGCGGCCGCCTGGGCGGCGGTGTCGTCTTGGGCCATGGTGGTGATCCCTCCTGTCCGTGTCACCGGCCTTCTGGCTTTCCAGCCTGTTGCTTTCCAGTGGGCGCGGCTGCAGGCCTACGGATCTGCGCAGGCCTGGCGCGCGTCATACCAGAAGTCCAAGAAATGATTGGACTGGCTACTAGAATCCGTAGTTATGGAGCTGAGGCAGCTCGAATACTTCGTGGCCGTGGCTGACGAGCGGAACTTCACCCGGGCCGCGGCGAAACTGCACGTGACCCAGCCCGGCGTGAGCGCCCAGATCCGGCAGCTCGAACGTGAGCTCGGCCAGGAACTGCTGGATCGTTCGGGCCGGGCCGTCCGTCTCACCGAAGCGGGCACGGTCGTGCTCCCGTTCGCCCGGGCGGCGCTGGGCGCGGTGAGCGGCGCCCGGCTGGCCGTGGACGAGATCTCGGGCCTGATGCGCGGCCACGTGGCGGTGGGCATGGTGGTCCAGTGCGCAGCGCTTGACATACCCGACCTGCTGGCTGCGTTCCACCGCCGGCACCCGGGGATCGAGATCACGCTGGCCGAGGACAGTTCCGATCACCTGGCCGACGGGGTTCGGGACGGGACGTACGACCTGGCCTTCATCGGCTTGGGACCGCTGAGCCCGGCGGGCCCGCCGGGACGACAGCCGCTGGCCGGGCTGGGCCTGCAGGTGGTGGCCGACGAACCGATCGTGGCCGCGGTCGCTCAGGACAGCGACCTGGCCGGGGCCGGCTCGGTCACGCTGGGCCAGATCGCCGACCGGGCCGTGATCAGCCTGCCCGCCGGTACCGGCCTGCGGGCCTGCGTGGACGCCGCCTACGAGTCGGCCGGGCGGCAGGCCCGGGTCGGGTTCGAGGCCAGCGACCCGCGCATGCTGGCCCGGCTGGCCGCTCGCGGCCTGGGGCTGGCCTTCCTGCCCGCCTCTGTGGCCCGGGCGCACGGCGACGGGCTGCACGTCATCACGGTCAGCGACCCGGAGATGCGCGGCCGCCTGGCGCTGACCTGGCGGACCGAGGCCCCGGTCAGCCCGGCGGCCCGGGCCCTGATCGCGCACGCCCGCGCGGCGCTGCCCGAGGCGGGCGCCCGCGCCGGCTAGGCGCTCAGCACGCGCCGGTAGCGGATCTCGGTCACGCCGCCGAGGTCGTCGAGCACGTGCCGGGCCCCGTCGGCGGCGAACCCGGCCCGCCCGTAGAAGCGGCGTGCGCGGGCGTTGTCCTGCAGGACCCACAGCGTGATGCTCGTGTACCCGGCGGCGGAGACCCTGGCCAGGGACCGGTCCATGAGTGCCCGCCCGGTGCCGGTGGACCACCAGTCCGGACGGACGTACAGCGCGTACAGTTCGGCCGCCTGCCCTTCAGCGCCTGCCGTGGTCAGCGGATGGGGCCAGGGCGCCTCGAGCACGTCCCGTTCGGGGCCGAAGGACGCGTAGCCGACGATGGCGGGTCCGGCAGCCTGCGCGTCCGTCTGGGCAGGAATGCTCGCGACCGCGGCGATCATGCGCTGCCAGGGCCGGATCCGGAACGACTGCCGGACCCGGGCGCCGCCGTCAGGCACGGTCACCCGGTCGATGATCTGGCGGTTGATGATGCCCTGGTAGGCGGCGAGCCAGCTCTCCCGCATCACGGCCGCGATCTGCGCCGCGTCCGCCGGGGAGGCGGATCGGATCACCACCACCCGGACACGCTAGCGAATGCGCAGCGCGAGGAAGAAATCTACCTGGTCATCGAGCGAGGACAGGTCGCGCCCGGTGAGCTCCTCGATCCGCCTGATCCGGTACCGCACCGTGTTGACGTGCACGTACATCCTGGCCGCGCAGGCGTTCCACGAGCCCGAGCAGGCCAGGAACTCGCGCAGGGTGGGCAGCAGCTCGGCCCGGTGCCGCTCGTCGTAGGCCAGCAGCGGCCCGAGCAGCCGCTCACGGAAGGAGCGCAGCACGGTGCCGGGCACGCTGGCCATGAGGAGCTCGTGTGAGGCGACCTCGTCGCTGGTGACCACCGACACGGCGGCCGGGGCGGGTCCGCTGGCCCGGAGTTCGGCCAGCCGGCGCGCGCTCTCCGCTTCGTGCAGCGCGCCGACCAGGGCGGCCGCCCCGGCGGCCGGGGCGCTGATCCCGATGGTGAGCCTGATCCGGGCCCGGTCGGACTCCAGGACCGGCTGGCGGTCACGCAGCCAGGCGGCGAGCGCTCGCCCGGCGGCCGGGGCCGCGGCTTCCAGGTCCGGCGCGGCCCCGGCCTGGGCCGGGACCGGGACCGGGATGAGGACCACCGTCTGAGCGCCGTGCGGCGCGGCCACGGCCCCTTCGGCGTGCGGTATGACGAGCTCCTCAGCCAGGTCGGTGCGCCAGCGGTCGGCGTTCGGGCCGGCCATCCGGTCCGCCTCCGCATGTATCGCGGCCACCAGGTAGCTTCCGTCCGGTGCCAGCCCGGCCGCCCGCATCAGCGAGGCGATCTCGGCCAGGGCACCCCCTTCTCCGGTTTCTGATCCGAGCAACGCCACGATCGCCTCGGCCAGCCTGCGGTCCCCGGCGCGCCCGGCGTCCAGCCGGGCCCGCTCCAGCGCGGCGTCCGCGGCGAGCTCGGCGATGGACTCGCGCGGCTCGGGCGCCCAGTCCTGCTCGTTCCCCGCGCAGGCCAGGAACCAGCTGGTGATCCTGGGTTCGCCGCCCACCCCGAACAGCGAGTACTTCCCGTCTCCGCCCGCCGCGCCCTGCGGGCCGGTCAGCCGCGCGGTGACCGGCAGCCGGTCGGCCTTGAGGTATTCGGCCGCCAGCCGCTGGGCCAGCGGCTCGGGCAGGGCCGTCCCGGTGCCGCCCAGCACGCGTCCCAGGCCGGTCAGCAGCCAGCTTCCTGTCCCGATCTCGCGGCCCATCAGCCGGAACATCGCGTCCAGGCCCCCGCCCTCGGCCACCGCGGACAGCAGCAGCCGACGCCGCCCCAGCACCCTCGTCATGGCCGAGGCCCGGTCCCCGTTCAGCCGCCGCGCCACTTCCTCGGTGACCGCGGCGAACGAGGTCTCGGCCGGCACCGCAAGCAGGGTGACGCCGTGCCGCTGGCAGGCCTCGAACAGCTGGGACGGTACCTCGCCCAGTGCCTCCCCGGCGCCGAGCACCCAGGCCCCCACGTTGACCAGGCTCCTGACGAACCGGTCGGCGTCGCCGGGCTCCCGGCACCAGATCATGCCGGTCAGCACCAGGTCGCCCGGCGTCAGGTAGCGGCTCGGGTCGGGCAGGTCCGTGGTGAACACGTGCGTGATTACGCGGTCGGCACCCCCGACGTCGGTCAGGAGCCTGAGCCCGAGGCCGGGGACGTCGAGCAGGTCCCGTACTCGCAAGGGATCGCCTCCTGGTGACCAGTCCTCAACGCGCACCCATAGCCGTCGTTTATTTAGCGAAAGCTACAAAGCGGTTGGAGTCAGGTTACTGGCTATTGAACCGATGGGCGCCTACCACGTTCGCCGCGCGGGCTGATTTGATGGCCGCATGGCGAACGCTGCTCACCAGGCTTCCGGCCCGGCGTCCCTCGAGGCCCTCAACGCCGCCCCGGCGCAGGACGCCGAGCGGAGCATGCTCGCCTGCTGCGCGTCGGGAACGTTCGCCGAGACCGTCGCGCGCGGGCGGCCTTACGCTGACCCGCGGGCGCTGCGAGCCGCGGTAGACGCTGCCTTCATGACGCTGAGCTGGGACGACATCCTCAAGAGCCTGAGCGAGCACCCGCGGATCGGCGACCGCGCCGCGGGCTGGTCGGCGGCCGAGCAGTCCGGCGCCGCCAGCGCCGGCGACCAGGTGCGGCAGGCCCTGGCCGAGGGGAACCGCGCCTACGAGGAGCGTTTCGGCCACGTCTTCCTCATCTGCGCCAGCGGCCGTTCCGGCCAGGAAATGCTGGACCAGCTCCGGGCCCGGCTGGGGAACGACCCGGAGGCCGAACGGGCCGTGGTGCGTGGCGAGCTGCTCAAGATCACCCAGCTGCGGCTGACGAAGCTGCTGGGCCTTTGACATCCTCCCCCGCCTGAAGTCGGGGGATTCCAGCTACTGCGCCGATTGGAGCAGCAGGTGAGGTTTGCGGTTCACCGGCCGGGTAATCCCGTCGCCTCCCCGCGCAGTCACGGCGTGCCCCGCCGCGATGTTGATGGCCGCGTTCACGTCCGCGTGGCAGGCGAAACCGCAGGCAGTGCACCGGAACACGGCTTGACTCTCACGCGAGTCCCGGTCCACCTGCCCGCACGCCGAGCACCGCTGGCTCGTGAACGCGGGTCTGACCTTCTCCACCCGGCCGGGCGCCTTGTCCGCCAGCCGGCGCACCAGCAGGCCCCACCCCGCACCCAGGATCCCCCGGTTCAGCCCGGCCTTGGCCCGGACGTTGCGGCCCGGGTTCTCCCGGGTGCCTTTCGCCGACCGGGTCATGTTGCCGATCTGCAGGTCCTCGACCCGGATCAGGTCGAACCGCCGGGCGATGTCCGTGCTGGTCTTCTCCGCCCAGTCCTTGCGCCGGTCCCTCTCGCGGGCCCGCAGCCGGGCGATCGCGTGCCTGACCCGCCCGCGGCGGTTCGAGCCCCGCTTCGCGCGGGCCAGCGTGCGCTGCAGGCGCCGCAGCCTGATCCGCTCCCGCCCGGTCAGGGCGGGGCAGTGCAGCAACTCGCCCGTGGACAACGCCGCGGAGACTGCCACCCCCCGGTCGATCCCCACAGCCTGCCCGGTGCCCGGTGCCGGGACCGGTTCGGGGACGGCCGCGAAGGCGACATGCCAGCGCCCGGCGCGGTCCTGGGTCACCCGGTAGGACTTCACTCCCGGCGGCACCGCGCGGGACCAGCGGAACCGCACCCACCCGGCCTTGGGCACCCAGACCTGGCCGGTTTTCCGGCTGAGCCGGCGCACGTCCCACTGCTGCCCGCGCCGCCCGGTGATCCGGAACCCCTCGTCCCGCCCGGCCTTGCGCCAGGTCGGCCGCCCGGCCGGGTTCGCCGGGTCGAAGAACGCGGCCATGGCCTGGGCGAAGTCGCGCAGCGCCTGCTGCTGGACGGTCTGGGAGCCGGCGGCCAGCCACGGGTTCTCCGCCCGGGCCTGGGTGAGCTGCCGGCACTGCTGCAGGTAGCCCGGCGCGCCCGCCCGGCCCGGGCGCCAGTGGGAATGCTGCTCGACGGCCAGGTTCCACACGTACCGGGCGTGGCCGCAGTGGTCCCGCAGCACCGTCTCCTGGGCGGGGGTGGGGAGCAGCCGGTACCGGGACATACGAACACACTATCGGACAGCACCGACATTTCCGGGGAGATGACGCGGCGTTTCCTCCCCGGCCTGAAGGCCGGGGACTCCACGCCGCGCTTCTGATGACGACCCCTAATGACCGCCCGGGACCCCGTGGGCCCCTGCGACCCGCGGGGGCCCGGGATGTCCGGGCCGCGCGCCGTCAGCTGCAGGGCGGTCAGAACGGGACGTAGATCATGCCCTGGGGCTCGAGCCGCGGGCCGCGGAGCGAGACCGGGGTGATCTGGCCGGTGTACATGTTCAGCCGACCCAGGTAATTCGCCGGGTACTTGGGCGGCGCGGGGCAGGTGGCCGGCGCGTTATTGGAGTCGCAGGGCGTCACGGCCACGAACACGGCTCCCGGCCAGAACGGGCCGGACACCTGGTCGATGGTGTCGCCGCTGGTGTCAGCCGCGTAGAGCGCTCCGGACCAGGTTGTGGCCCAGGCCGTGTCGTCGACCGACTGGGACAGCTTGAGGACCCACAGGTGCTGTTTCTTGGTGTCCGGGGCGTACACGTAGATCTGCTCCTGGTCACCCTGGCTGGTCAGCATGAAGTAGCCGGGGAACCGGGCCGAGGAGAAGGGCACGACCTCGTTCGAGTCGGGATCGGTCAGGCCCAGCTTGACCGGGTGCCCGGCGTGCGAGCCGTTGGCGGCGGTGGCGTGCGACTCGTCGTAGAACAGCGCGTGGACGGTGGCCACCCGCTTGGCCGGGTTGAGGCTCACCACGTAGACGGCCGGGTAGTACGGCTCCGGCGCGGCCGCGCCGGTGGTGCCCGGGGCCGAGGCGCTGATCAGCATTAGGCCGTTGTCGAAGGAGATGGCGTCGGTGCCGCCGTTGTGCGGCAGCGGCGTGTTGTAGGCGTAGTGCACGACCCGGCTGCTGAACGGGTTGATGGTGTACAGGCTGGAGTGCGCATCCTCGTTCACCGTGGCCACGACGAAGCCGGCGTACGGATTAGCGGTCAGGCCGTCGCACTTGCCCACCACGTCCCACTGGTTCACCACCCGGCCGGACAGGGTGAACTCCACGATCGTGCTGTCCCGGTTCCCGTCCGGGCTGGCCTGGCCCTGCGGGCCGACCCCGTTCTGGAAACCGGTGAACAGGTAGCCGCCGATCCGGGTGATGTCATCCGGATCAGCGAGCGGCTCGGAGTACCGCTTGCTCGAGCCCGCCTTGGTATACCAGTGGTGCAGGCTCTTGCCGGACAGGATCTGGGTCACCCGATAAGAGGGCGTGACGGTCTTCGCGCCGGCGGGAACGGCGAAGACGACCATGCCGAGCAGTACCGCCGTGATCGCCCCGGCAGCCGCCAGCGTGTGCGCGGCCCGCCCGGCGATACTGTGCCTGTCAAACACATGCATCATCTTCGACCTTTCCTGTGCGATGTCGTTAGTTCTAGCGCGCAGCCATGACGTACGCCTGGCCACGGCATGGCGGGCAGGTGAACGAATCAGGCCGTGATCTTTCACGCCGGGGCCGGAAGGCCGGGCGGCACGCCCGGCGCGGCCGCGTGATGGAAGACTGGCGGCTGTGCTGACATACGGCCTGCGGTTCGACGTCAACTGCTCGATCTTGTTCACCGAGCTGCCGCTGCTGCGCCGGCCGGCGGCGGCGAGGGCGGCCGGGTTCGATGCTGTGGAGTTCTGGTGGCCGTTCACCGAACCGGTGCCGCCGGACCGCGAGGTGGACGCCTTCGTCGGGGCGCTCGCCGACGCCGGGGTGCGGCTGGTCCTGCTGAACTTCGCGGCGGGCGACATGGCGGCCGGCGAGCGGGGACTGCTGTCCCTGCCGTCGGGCTCGGCCGAGTTCCGGGACAACATCGACGTCTGCGCCGGCATCGCCGCCCGGACCGGCTGCACGGTCCTCAATGCGCTGTACGGCAACCGGGTCGACAGCCTGCCCGAACGGCAGCAGGATGAGCTCGCCGCGGAGAACCTGGCCCTGGCCGCGGGCGCCGCCGCCAAGGTCGGGGCCACCGTGGTGGTGGAGGCGCTGAACTCCTACGACAGCCCGCGGGCCGCGATCGTGTCCAGCCAGCGCGCGCTGACAGTCGTCCACGAGGTGCGAGCCGGCGGCGCGGTCAGCATCGCGTTCCTGGCCGACCTGTACCACCTGGGCCGGATGGGCGAGGACCTGACGGCCCTGCTGGCCCGCGACGCCGCCGACATCGCGCATATCCAGATCGCCGACGTGCCGGACCGCGGCGCGCCCGGGACCGGCCGGCTGGACTACGAGGCGCTGTTCCGGCAGCTGGCCGGGCAAGGCTACGCCGGCTGGATCGGCTGCGAGTACAAGCCGACCGATCCGGCCGACAGCGCCACAAGCTTCGGCTGGAGGTAGCGCCCGATGTCTCCCACCCCGTATGACCTGGTGGTCCGGTCCCGGCGGGCGGTGCTGCCCGAGGGCATGCGGCCGGCGGCGGTCGCGGTTAGCGGACAGGCCATCGCGGCCATCGCGGACTACGGCGAGCGGCTGCAGGCCGGCCAGGATGTCGACCTCGGTGACCTGGCCCTGCTGCCCGGCCTGGTCGACACCCACGTGCACGTCAACGAGCCCGGCCGGACGGACTGGGAGGGGTTCGCGACCGCCACCCGCGCGGCCGCGGCAGGCGGGGTGACCACCATCTGCGACATGCCGCTCAACTCGCTGCCGCCCACCGTCTCGGTGGCCGCCCTGGAGGACAAGCGCGCCGCGGCGGCCGGGAAGTGCTGGGTCGACGTGGCGTTCTGGGGCGGCGCGGTGCCGGGGAACAACGCTGCGCTCGGGCCGTTGCACGAGGCCGGGGTGGTCGGCTTCAAGTGCTTCC
Source organism: uncultured Actinomycetes bacterium (assembly GCA_963739135.1). Lineage (GTDB taxonomy): Bacteria > Actinomycetota > Actinomycetes > Streptosporangiales > Streptosporangiaceae > Palsa-504. The sequence goes on along the minus strand of CAVTZG010000026.1, from coordinate 93,027 downwards.
TGATCGACTCCGGGGTGCCTGAGTTCCCGCCGCTCGAGGTGGCGGGCCTGCGGTCGGTGCTGGGCTCGCTGGCCGCGCTTGACGCGCTGCTGATCGTGCACGCCGAAGACGCGGCCGAGATCAAGGCCGCATCCGGCCGTGACTACGGCTCGTTCGTGGCGTCCAGGCCGCCGGTTTCCGAACGCCGGGCGATTGAGAAGGTGATCTCGGCCGCCGCCGCGACCGGGGCCCGGGCGCACATCGTGCACCTGTCCGCGGCCGAGTGCGTGGCCATGATCGCCGGCGCCAAGGCGGCGGGCATCCGGCTCACCGCCGAGACCTGCCCGCACTACCTGTACTTCGCGGCCGAGCAGGTGCCCGACGGCGCCACCGAGTTCAAGTGCTGCCCGCCGGTCAGGGACGCGATCAACCGGGAGGCGCTGTGGCGGGGCCTGGAGGCCGGGGTCATCGACTGCGTCGTGTCCGACCACTCCCCATGCCCGCCGGAGCTCAAGGCCGCGGACACCGGAGACTTCGGCCAGGCCTGGGGCGGCATCGCGTCGCTGCAGCTCGGCCTGTCCGCGGTATGGACCGTGGCCCGGCGGCGGGGCCGGACGCTGGACGACGTGGTCCGGTGGATGGCCACGGCCCCGTCCGCGCTGGCGCGGCTGCCGGCCAAGGGACGGCTGGCGCCTGGATGCGATGCCGACCTGGTGGCCTTCGACCCGGACGAGACCTACACGGTAGACCCGGCCCGGCTGCTGCACCGGCACCCGGTCACGCCCTACGCGGGGCGAACGCTGACCGGACGGGTGCGGCAGACGTGGCTGCGTGGTACGCCGCTGCTTGAAGGTGCTAGTGAAGCGCCCGTTGGACGGCTGCAAAAACGGGGATGAACCGTCCATGGACGATCAGCTTCTTCCCGAGTTGCTCCGGTTGCGCGGGTCGGTCGTGGCCGCCAGCGACGAGTTCTACGCCGCCAAGGAAAACCTGATCAAGCCGAACCCGCCGGTCTTCGTGCCCGAGACGTTCGACGCCAAGGGGCAGGTCTACGACGGGTGGGAGACCAGGCGGCGGCGCGGACCGGGCGGGACGCTGCCCGATCACGCGGCCCGGGACTGGGTGATCGTCAGGCTCGGCGTGCCCGGCGTGGTGCGCTCGATCGTGGTGGACACCGCGTTCTTCACCGGTAATTACCCGCAGGCCTGTTCGGCGGACGGCTGCTCGGTCAGCGGCTATCCCCCGGCCGAGGATCTCGCCGCCGACCCCGACCCCGACCCGGGCCCGGGCCCGGGCCCGTGGCAGGAGATCGTGCCCCGTGCCCTGGTGACCGGCGACTCCCGGCACGCGTTCAAGGTCGCCTCCGGCCGCCGGTTCACCCACGTCCGGCTGAACATCTTCCCCGATGGCGGCGTGGCCCGGCTGCATGTGCACGGCGAGGTTGTCCCCGATCCGGCGCTGCTGGACGGCCTCACCGTCGACCTGGCGGCGCTGGAGAACGGCGCCGACATCGTGGCGCGCAGCGACCAGTTCTACTCCTCGCCGCGCAACGTCATCTCCCCCGGCCTGTCCCGGGTGATGGGCGAGGGCTGGGAAACCCGCAGGCGCCGCCGAGCCGGGCACGAGTGGCTGGTCGTCCGGCTGGCCGGGCGCGGCGTCGTCGACCTCGCCGAGATCGACACGTCCTGGTACCGCGGCAACCAGCCGGAAAGCGCCTCGCTGCAGACGCTGGACGCCACGGACCCGGCGATGGGCGGATCGCTGACCGACGAGCGCGCCTGGCGTGAGCTGCTGCCCCAGACCAGGCTGCTGCCCGACACCCCGCACCGGTTCCGGGTCCGCGGCGAGCCGGCCACCCACGTCAGGCTCAACATCTTCCCCGACGGCGGCGTAGCCCGGCTGCGCCTGTACGGATCGCTGACCGAGGACGGCCTGGCCGCCGTCAAGCGGCGCTGGGACCAGACCGCCTGACCCCGCACGTCCCATCCGCCCCTGCCGTCACCGCGCCTTTTCATGACCAAAATAACGTGGACCGGCACCTCCGTATTACGGGGGTACCGGTCCACAATGATGGCGGGACCATGCTTGACTCGCCCGATACCAACGCAGACAGGACGTGCTCGGCCGTAGCCCTGTGCCGGTACTCGGTGTTAAGGGGGCGCGGTCCCGTTCGTCAGCCCCGAAGCTGGGCGACCAGGGCGTCGGACTGCTCGACGGTCCGTACGGACATGGCGTTGGCCATTGGCATCGTGCGGGTGCCGCCGACCAGGAAGACCACCTGGTCGTTGAGGCAAGCGCGCAGATCGGGATGCCGCTCGGCGATGGCCATCCGGTCACGCATCATCGACTCCTGCCGGGCGGCCATAGCCGGCGCGACCTTCTCCTCGAAGGCGCGGCGCATCCGGCGGCCGATCGCGCCGCCGATCGCCTTCGTGGCCGCACCCAGGACGGCCTCGGCGATGGCGCCCTCGATCGTGTCCGACCCGCCGCTCTCCGGGCCGATGAGCCTTCTCGGCTGCGGCGGCGGCTGGCTCGGCCACGGCTCCCCCTGGTACCCGGGCTGAGGCACGGAGTAGTAGCCAAGCTGCTGGCCGGGTTGCTGACTGGGCTGGGGCGCCTGGCTAGGCCACGGCGCGGCCGGCTGCTCCTGCGCGGGACCCAGCGACCCGGGCCCCTGATGCTGCGACGGGTCAGGGAACCCCGACTGCTGATGCTGCGACGGGTCAGGGAACCCCGACTGCTGATGCTGCGACGGGTCAGGGAACCCCGACTGCTGATGCTGCGACGGGTCAGGGAACCCCGACTGCTGGTACTGCGACGGGTCAGGGAACCCCGACTGCTGGTACTGCGACGGGTCAGGGAACCCCGACTGCTGATGCTGCGACGGGTCGGGGAACCCGGACTGCGGCGCCGATGCCGGGTAGCCCGGCTGCGGTGCCTGGCCCGCCTGGTAGCCCGGCTGCGGCGCCGGCCCGGCCGGGTAGCCCGGCTGCGGTGATCCGAAGCCCGGCCACTGCCGGCCCATCTGTCCCTGGGCCATGGAGACCCATTCCGCGACCGTGTGTACCGCGGCGGAGCTGCCGCACTTAGGGCATACCGCCCCTGCCTGGGGATAAGTCACGCTTTATTGTGCGCGACGGCGAGCTGCGGCGTGGAGGGTTTCCGTTATCGCGCGAACTTCCAGTATTCGGCGAGCGCCGCGGCTACCGCCTCATCCTGGCCGGGCAGGGCGGCTGCCCGGTCGGCGGCGGCCTTGCGCAGCCGGGCGGCCAGCGCGGGATCGCCGAGGATGGCTCGCACCGCGTCGGCGAGACAGTGCGCGTCGCCCGGCGGGACCAGCAGCGCGGCGTCCTCTCCGGCCAGGTCCGGGTTCCCGCCGACCCGGGTAGCGACGATCGCCGTGCCTGCCCGCAGCGCCTCCTGCAGGATGAGGGCCTGGCCCTCCCAGCCGCTGGGCAGGACGAAGACGTCCGCGGCGGCCAGCAGGGCCGGCACGTCCTGCCGGTGGCCGGCGAAATTCACCGCGACGCCGAGCGAAGCCGCCCGGGCGGCCAGTTCGGCCCGCAGCGGCCCCTCGCCGGCGATGACGAGCAGCGGCTCGGGCTGGAGGTCCCGCCAGCGCGCGGCCGCCTCGAGCAGCAGGCCGAACCCTTTCTGCGCGGCCAGCCGGCCCACGGCCAGCACCACCGGCTGATCCGGGCCGGCGCCGAGGCCGGCCCGGGTGGCGGCAGGCGTTTCCGCGGAAACGCTCCGCTGGGTCAGCGAGACCAGCGGCGCGGGCACGACTGCACGCCCGACCCGCCGCGCGCCGGCGGCCCGCATCCGGTCTTCCAGGTCGGCGGACACGCACAGCACCAGGCTGGCGTTGCGGGCGACGATCAGCTCGAGCACCCGGTAGATGGTTCCGGTGGTTCCGCCCGCTACCGGCGCGTTGTGCACGGTGACGATCAGGGCCGGGCGGGCCGCGGGATCACGGGGCGCGGCGAAGGCCAGCGCGATGGCGGACAAGGCCCCGGCCCGCAGGCCGTGCGCGTGCACCACGTCGGGCCGGCTGCGCCGCAGCAGACTGCGCAGCCGGGTGATGGCCCGCAGGTCCCGGGCCAAGCGCGGCCGGTCGGCGATCTCCACCGGGGTGAACCCGGCACCGAAGGCGAAGTCGCGGTCGGTCTGCGCCGGGCCGAGCACCTCGGCCTGCACGCCCCGGGCCGCGCAGCCGGCGGCGAGCATCTTGACGTGCCGGGCGGTCCCGCCGGTGCTGGTGCCCAGCACGAAGGCGACCTTCATGCCCGGATCACGCGCCGGACCACCGCGCGCAGGTCACCGCCGTCGGCCACCGCCACCACGGCCAGGAACACGGCGAGCACGGCGCCGCTGGCCAGCAGCGTGACGGCCACGTTGGGCAGGAAGCCGCCGACCGGGACGGCGAACGCCACGCCCAGCCCGGCGGCGGCTCCGGCCACCGCCCCGGCCAGGCCCGCGATCGCTGCGCGCGCGCACCCGCGCAGCGCATCTGGCCCGCGGAACCGGCGGACCAGCACGATCAGGGCCAGGCCGGAACCAGTGAGCCCGATGGTGGTACCCGCGCCGAGCCAGGGCAGGACCTGTGAGCGCGGCACGAACGGCACGATCAGCAGATCCGCCGCGATGACCAGCAACCAGCCGCCGCTGACGGCCAGCGCCGCGGCCCGGCTGCGCAGGTCCGCGTACAGCACCCGGGACAGGTTCGCGGTCAGCCCGTACCCGACCAGGCCCGGCGCGAACGCGGCCAGGCCTATGGCCAGCTGCCGGGCGTCGGCGGCCTGGCCGGCGTGGGACTGGAATACCCGTGCCAGCGGCAGGCACGTGCCGGCCATCCCGGCCGCCCCCAGCCAGGACGCCACCATCACTGCGCGGGTAGAGGTGGCGCTGGTCGCGTCGAAGCTGCCCGAACGCGCGGACAGCTCAGGGAACGCGCTGGTCGCGATCGGCACGGCCAGCACGGCGTAGGGCACGAAGAAGACGGCCCAGGCGAAGCTGTACAGCACCAGCGTGCCGCTGCCGCCGCGGGAGTTGGCCAGCACGATCACCACCGCCACCGAGGCGTCCTGGGCGATCAGCGTCGCGATGCCCGCCGTGGCCAGGGACCGGACCCGGACGCCGACCCCGGCCGGGAACCGCAGCGTCGGCCGCAGCGTAAGGTGCAATCGGGCGGCCGGGATGAGCGGGGTCACCACCAGGGCCGCCACCCCGGCGGTGGTCCCGGCGGCTAGGACGATCCAGGCCGCCGCGGGCACCGGCCTGAGCATGTCCTGGTAGCCGTTCCCCACGGCGCCGAACCAGAAGTACGCCCCGATGACGACCAGGCTGGACAGCACCGGCGCCAGCGCGGGCGCGACGAACCTGCGGTGCGCCTGCAGGATGCCGTACAGCACGACGGCCAGGCCGTAGAGCAGGATCTGGGGCGCGAACACCGCGAGCATCCGGGTCGCGACGGCGACCATGTCCGGCCGCGGGCAGCCGGGTGTCGCACCGAGCAGCAGCGACACCAGCGGCCGCGCGGCCAGTGCGACCACGGCGCTGACCGGGACCAGGAGCAGCACGGTCCAGGTGAGCAGGGCGCCTGAGATCTGGCGCACCTGCCCGCGGTCAGCGGATCCGCTCAGGGCGGGCCCGGCCAGGACCGGCACCACGACGGCGGTGAGCGCGCCGCCCATCACGATGTCGTAGATGATGTTGGGCACCATGTTCGCGGTGGTGTAGGCCGTCCCCAGGCAGGAGGCCTGCACGGTGTGCGCGAACACGACCTGCCGGCCGAAGCCGATCACCCGGGCCAGCATGGTGATGGCACCGATCAGCACCGCCGCGCGGCCGATTCCCCCGCCCCGCTGCCGAGTGCCTGTGCTGGCCCCGGGGGGGCGACCCCCCGGGATCCCCCCGCTCACGAGGGGACTGCCCGTCCCCCCGTACCCCCCTGGCCCCCCGCTCACGGGGGGGCTACCCGCTCCTCCGTCCCCCCGAGACGCTGGGTCGGGATCAGCACCGCGGGCGGCTGGTGGGCGGGCCGCCGGCCCAGCATGTCCAGCCAGTGCAGCGCCGGGGTGCGCTCGATCACCTTGGTGAAGCTGACCTTTTCGCTGGCCGCGGTCAGCCCGGCGATCCCGGCCAGCAGGGCGATCCGGGCCGGACGGGGCAGCCCGGTGGCCGCCGCGCCGAGCATGGCGCCCAGGGCATTCGCGCCAGCGTCACCGAGCATGGCCCGCTCGCCCAGGTCTTCGGGCAGCAGCGCCAGGGCCGCCGCCACCGCCGGCACCGGGGCCAGCGCGGCCGTCGAGGACACCGCGCCGCCCGCGGCGACCAGCGCGCCGGAGGCGACCGCGACCTTGATGGCGCGGCCGGGCCGCAGGTCGAACAGGTTCAGCAGGTTGGCGCCCCCGGCGACCAGCCCGGCGTTGATGACGACGTCCGCGGGCGGCCCTCCGGCCAGCGCCGCACTCACGATCCCGGTGGCGCCGATGCCGCCCAGCTTGATGGCCCCGGTGGTGATCTCGCCGCGCCGCAGCGCGCCGAGGTGGCCGCCGAAGCCGCGCCGGTCCCCCGAGCCCGCCAGGTCGTCATAGGTCCCGAAGGCCGCCGCGCCCGCCCCGCCGACCGCCATGGCCAGGCTGGTCCGGCCGCCCGCCGCCCGCAGGCCGGCCAGCACGCCGGCCACAGCGCCGACCGCCACCGCCGGTCCCTCGAGCAGGGTCACGGGCTCGCCGCGATGATTGGTCCGCGACCAGGTCTTCATCCCGGCCGGCGGCCGCTGGTTCAGGGCCGAGTAGGCCAGCCGGGCCGCGCCCGCCGCGGTCGCCCCGGCAGCTACCGCGATCAGGGTCCGCCCGGCCCGGCGGCTCACTTCTTCGCCTTCTTGGTGGCCGTCGGGGAGGCCGACACGCTCGGCGACGCGCTCGCGGACGGTGTGGGCGCCGGGGAGGGGGCCACGGCGGTCGCGCCGTTGGCCGTCAGGCCGTAGCTGCCCGCCTTGCCGCCGGACAGCAGCACGGCGAGCGACTCGATGGCTACGGTCTGCCCGGACACCAGATCGGTGTCGTCAACCGTTGAGACCTGGCTCGCCACGCTGTTCGCCCTCAGCACCGCGATCGGGCTGCCCGGCCCGGAACCCGCGGAGGTGCCCACCACCACGGTGGCCGCACTGTAGGTGGACAGCTCGGTGGCCAGCGGGATCAGCACTTGATCCAGCGGGTCGGCGGTTCCGTCGGTGGGCGCGGTCTGCGGAGTCACCACGATGACCAGGGTGGCCGGCAGGTACGGTTGCCCACTGGTGGTCAGGAACCCGGAGTTCGCGTAGGCCCCGAGCATGGTCTGCGCGGTGCTGTCCGGCTCGCTGCCCGTGGGCTGGATGACGCCGGGCTGGTTAGGTACTGATCCCGCCGACTTGACCAGGATCTCCCTGGCCATCACCTCGGCGGCCTGCTGCTGGTAGGTCGCGCCGGTGTTCAGCTGGATCCCGGCCGCCTGGGCCATGGCCTGGTTGGTCTGGTTAAGGAAATCCAGCGTGGTGTCGCTGGTGTCGAAGAACTTGTTCTGCAGGGCGATCTGCCCGGTGACCGTCGCACCCGCGTCGGCCGTGGCCGCGTCGGTGATCCCGGCCACCACGGAGGCCGGCGCGCCGGGCTCGGTTACGATCAGCAGCCGCTGGCCCGCGAGCAGGTTGTGCAGCACCACGGGCTGGACGGCCTGCGCGTAAGCCTCGTCCACCGAGGCCTGCGCCTGGGCCGTGTTGCGCTGGCCGCTCACCTGGCCCAGTTCGGCCTGCAGCTTGGCGGTGGTGCGGTCCAGCAGGTTGTACGTGGGTCCCTGCAGCTCGGTGGAGCCGAGCACGATCCCGATGGCCAGCGCGAGGAACACCGCCACGATGGATACCAGGTGGTAGCGAAAATCAATCACTGTCAACCTTCCAATTGCTACTACAGATCAGGCCGACATCTCATGACCAGCAAAACTACCAGCAGTGACAACCTCACCATGCCCATGACTGAGCACGAGCTCTTCCAGGTCCGCGTGGATGCCGCGGACGAGATGTACCGCATCGAGGCCGCCGACGGTGCCTTCTGGGGCGACGACGCCAGGGCTGGGACGTGGCCGCCAGCGAGTTGGCCCGATGCCCGCGGCACCGCAGTCACTGCCCGGGACGCCGGGCCGGCACCGCGATGCTGCGGCGCCGACCCTGCGGATGAGCAGGCCAGGACCGCAGCGCACACCTGACGGGTGCCACTCGGGGCCGGGGTGATCACGGCCGGGCGGCCCGGCACAGCCGTCGCGCCGGTCCGCCAGCTAGATCACCGGGCGGTGAAATGCCTTGTCGCGGGTCTGTTCGATGAGGTCGTACCCGCACACGTCGCAGTATGTCTCGCGGACCTTGTGCCCGCATTCCGGGCAGCGCTTGCGGTGGAACACGGCGGTCACGCGGTTGACAAGCGAGCCAAACATTGCTGCCTCCTTACTGATGACAGCATGATCATCCCCGTCCACCGCGGCCGGTAGGGCCCAAGGACCTGCCTCATCAGGGCTTAAGGCTGCGTCATGGGGTCTGTGTCGCGGTCGGCTGGAGCACTGCTGACAGCGCGCTGAGGGCCGCGGGGACCAGGGAGTAGTAGGCCCAGACGCCGCGCTTGTCGCGGTTGAAGATCCCGGCCTCGACGAGGATCTTGAGGTGGTGGGAGATGGTCGGCTGGGTCAGGCCGAGCGGTTCGGTGAGGTCGCAGGCGCACGCCTCGCCGCCGTCGCGGGCGGCGACCAGGGAGACCAGCCGCAGCCGGGTGGGATCGGCCAGGGCCTTGAGCAGCCGGGCGAGGTCGGCTGCCTGGCTGGCGGTGATCGGCGCGCGCAGCAGCGGCGCGCAGCACGCATCAGCCAGCGGGAGGGCTGGCCGTTTCCCGGCGATGGTGGAGGTGGTCACCTGACCAGTATGCAACAGATATTGACAAGCGTCTATCTCTCTGGCATGCTGATTTATAGACAGTCGTCTATGTCTGAGGGGTGATCGGGATGAACGATCAGGCGAGCGCCGACCTGCGGGAAGAGGTCCGCTCCCGGTACGCCGCCGCTGCCCGCACGGTCCTGGAGCCGCAGGCCGGCGTGGCCGCTTCGTGCTGTGGCAGCTCGGCGTCTGACTCGTGCTGCGGCGCGGGAGCGGCGGAGGCGGTCGGCGGTTTCAGTGAGGGGCTGTACCGCGAGGGAGAGACCGACGGGCTGCCCGAGGAGGCGGTCCTGGCCAGCCTGGGCTGCGGCAACCCGATCACGGTCGCGGACCTGCGCCAGGGCGAGCGGGTGCTGGACCTGGGCTCGGGCGGCGGCATCGACGTGCTGCTGTCGGCCCGCCGGGTCGGCCCGTCCGGGTTCGCCTACGGGGTCGACATGACCGATGACATGCTCGAACTGGCCCGCCGCAACGCCGCCAAGGCCGGGGCGGCCAACGTGGAGTTCCGCAAGGGCCAGATCGAGGACCTGCCGCTGCCGGATGCATCGGTGGACGTGGTGATCTCCAACTGCGTGATCAACCTGTCGGTCGACAAGCCCGCGGTGCTCGCGGAGATGTTCCGGGTCCTGGTTCCCGGTGGCCGGATCGGCGTCTCCGACGTGGTGGCCGAGGACCACATGAGCCCGGCCGACCGGGCCGCCGCCGGGTCGTATGTGGGGTGCATTGCCGGGGCCCTGTCCCGGCGGGAGTACTTGGATGGTCTGGCCGCGGCCGGGTTCGCCGACACCTCGGTCGCCTTCACTGCCGAAGCGGCACCGGGCCTGCACTCGGCGATCATCCGCGCGGTTAAGCCCTCCGCTGGATGACCGCTGTTGTCCGCTGGCAGCTGCTGGCCGGGCTCACCGGCACCGCTTGCCCGTCTTGGCTAGGCCCGGCCGAGTTTTCAGGTGCCGCCGAGGGCTTGCCGCACTGCGGCGAGGCGGTCGGGGTCAGGAGACGACCACCAGGCGTGGTGCCAGGCGCCCGACGCGATCGGCTAGCTGAGTTAGTGCCGCGTCGAAGCTGTCCGGGTCACCGGCCGGTACCGGGTCCGGGATGGACCAGTGCACCGCTGTGGCCTCGGCGAGTTCCTCGTGGGCCAGGTCGCAGACTGTGATCACGAGGTCGCCGTCGTGCCGGACCTCGCTGATGTGGCGGGGCCGCAGCCGGGGCAGCGGCAAACTGTGGCGCGTGGCCGCGGCGATAGCGCCGGGATCGATCGCCGCCGCCGGATGCGTTCCGGCGGATACCGCCGGGACGGTGCTGGCCCGGCGCCATAGCGCGGCGGCCAGGTGCGAGCGGGCGGAGTTGGCGGTGCACACGAACAGCACCCGCAGCGCCGCGCGGGCTGACGGGGGGGCCAGCGAGTCCAGGGCGCCGGGGATCAGCTGCAGGTAGGTACGGCGGCGGTCGCCTTCGGAGCGGCGGCGGGTAATGATCCCGGCCTGTTCCAGCACGTGCACGTGGTGCGCGAGGAGGTTGGACGGCATGGCCAGCATGCCGGCCAGTTCGGACGGGGACGCGTCCCCGGTGAGCAGCGTGTCGGTGATCCGCAACCGGGCCGGGTCGGCCAGCGCGGCATGCAAGATGGCACGCCGCTCCAGCTCAGAGGTTCGATCAGAAGACATTGACTCAATCTTGACTGAACTACCTTCCTCTGTCAAGATGGCCGCGTGACCAGTGCACCCGTCCTGCTGTGGCGCCGGCTGCTAGCCGAGTTCCTGGGCAGCGCGTTCCTGGCCGCGGTGGTGATCGGCTCCGGGATCGCCGCGCAGCGGCTGTCCCCGGGCCAGACCGGGCTGCAGCTGCTGGAGAACGCGGCGGCCACGGCGGCCGGGTTGTTCGCGATCATCTTGATGTTCGGCCCGGTCTCCGGCGGCCACTTCAACCCGGTGGTGTCCTTCGTCGATGCCTTCTTCGGCGGGCTGTCCTGGCGGGACGCCGGGGCGTACCTCCCGGCGCAGGTGGCCGGGTGCATCGCCGGGGCGGTGGCGGCGAACCTGATGTTCGCGCTGCCCGCGGTCACCATCTCCGCCAAGCACCGGGCCACTCCTGCGCACTTCTTGTCGGAGGTCATCGCCACGATCGGGCTGCTGCTGGTGATCTTCGCGCTGGCCCGGTCCGGGCGCAGCCGGTCCGCCCCCGCGGCGGTGGGCGCCTACATCGGCGCGGCGTACTGGTTCACCTCCTCCACCAGCTTCGCCAACCCGGCCATCACCATCGGCCGGATGTTCTCGAACACCTTCGCGGGCATCGCCCCGTCCTCGGTCCCGAGCTTCATCGCCGCGCAGATCCTCGGCGGCATCCTGGCCGCCGGGATCATCAAGGCGCTGTACCCCGCCCTCACGCCAGCCGACGCCGCCGACATCATCTTCCCCCACAGCGCCGGGCGCGCGGCCGCCCGAGCTGGATACGACGGCGCGTTGCCGTCCGCGGACCGGCCGTCCGGCCCGGTCCAGTCTCCTTGAGCAGACAACCAGAGGGAGCCCTGCCATGCACCTGGTCATGATCGGCGGCAGCGACGCCGGGATCAGCGCCGCCCTGCGGGCCCGCGAACTGGATCCGGCCGCCGAGGTCACGGTGGTCCTGGAGGACGCCTACCCGAACTTCTCCATCTGCGGCATTCCCTACTACGTCTCCGGGGAGGTCACTCACTGGCGCAACCTGGCCCACCGCACCGTCGCGGACCTGGAGGGCGCCGGGATGCGGCTGCGGCTGGACACCACCGCGCGGCGCATCGACGTGCCCGGCCGCAAGCTGCTGGTCAGCTCCGCCGATGGCGGGGAGGAAGTGCTGGGCTACGACAAGCTGATCGTGGGCACTGGCGCGGTCCCGGTCCGGCCCCCGATCAGCGGGGTGGCCGGGCCTGGTGCCCTCGGCCCCGCCGACGGGGTCCACCTGCTGCACTCGATGGGCGACACGTTCGCCGTCATGGCCACCCTGGAGCAGGCCGCCCCGGCCAGTGCGGTCATCGTCGGCGCCGGGTACATCGGCCTGGAGATGGCGGACGCGCTGACCGTCCGCGGGCTCCAGGTGACGCAGATGGAGCAGCTGCCCGAGGTGCTGCCAACGGTTGATCCGGAGCTGGGCGCGCTGGTCCACGCCGAACTGGCCGCCCATGGGGTGGAGGTGCTGACCGGCACCACCGTCCAGGCCATCAGCACGGCCCCGCCACGCGGAGCAGGGCGGTTGCACGTCCAGGCCGTTACGGCCCAGGGCACGGCCGTGACCCGCGCGGCCGACCTGGTGCTGGTCGTCGTCGGGGTGCGGCCCGAGACCACCCTGGCCGCCGACGCGGGGGCCACCCTCGGCGTCAAGGGCGCGATCGCCGTCGACCCCGGCATGCGCACCAGCCTGCCCGATGTTTTCGCCGCCGGGGACTGCGTGATCACCCACCACCGGCTGCTCGGCGTGACGTACCTGCCGCTGGGCACCACCGCGCACAAGCAGGGCCGGGTCGCCGGGGAGAACGCGCTCGGCGGGAACCGGCAGTTCGCCGGAAGTCTGGGCACCCAGGTGGTGAAGATCTTCGACCAGGCCGCCGCTCGTACCGGGCTGCGCGACCACGAAGCCCTGGCCGCGGGGTTCGACCCGGTCACCGTCGGATCCGCCGCTGATGATCACAAGGCCTACTACCCAGGCAGCCACCGCATCGCCATCCGGGTCACCGGCGACCGCGGCACCGGCCGGCTGCTCGGCATGCAGATGTTCGGGCACAAGCACGCCGAGATCGCCAAGCGCATCGACATCGCCGCCACCGCGATCTTCAACCAGATGACCGTCGACGCGGTCAGCGACCTGGACCTGTCCTACACCCCGCCGCTGGGCAGCCCCTGGGACGCGGTCCAGATGGCCGCCCAGGCCTGGACCCGGGCTACCCGGCGGCACTAAACCCCCGCTCCGGACCCTCAGCGTAGAGGAGCAGCCATGTCAGGCCACCCCGCAGAACCAGGCTCCCGGCCCCGCCGCACCACCGGCCCGGCAATCGCGGCCGCCGCGGCCATCATCCTCCTCGCCGTTGCCGCCTGCACCAGCACCAGCACGCCAAGCACCACGGGCGCCTCGGCGTCGGCGGTGGCCGCGGCCAGCGTCGGCCCCGGCGGCCATGCACCCACGCTCCGCGGGTCCGGGTCGACGTTCGACGCGCCGTTCTTCTCCGTCGCGTTCGCCAAGTACCAGCAGCAGCACCCGGGCGTGAGCATCAGCTACGCCGCCGTGGGCAGCAGCGCAGGCATCACCGCGTTCAGCGCCCGGCAGGTCAACTTCGGCGCCTCCGACGTGCCTATGACCGCCGCCGAACAAGCCGCCGCCACCGGCGGGCCCGTCACCCAGGTCCCCGTCGACCTCGGCGGCGAAGGCATCGCCTACAACCTCAGCCTGCCCGCGGGCGCCCGGCTGCACCTGACCGGCCCGGTCCTGGCGGCCATCTACCGCGGCCAGATCACCCACTGGAACGACCCGGCCATCACCGTCCTCAACCCGGGCATCACCCTGCCGCCCGCGCCGATCACCGTCGTGCACCGCTCCGACGGCAGCGGCACCACCTACATCTTCAGCAACTACCTGTCCGCCGTCGATCCAACCTGGGCCGCCAAAGTCGGCGCCGGCAAGACTCTCAACTGGCCGGTAGGCGAAGGCGCCGAAGGCAACGGCGGAGTCGCCTCCACGGTGTTCCGTACTCCATGGTCCATCGGATACATCGAGCAGGCCTATTCCCAGGGCCTGCTGCTGCCGTTCGCCGCGATCCGCAACCAGGCCGGCAACTACGTCACCCCCTCGGCCCAGACCGTCGCCGCCGACGCCGCCCAGAAACCCGCCATCACTCCGACGGATTTCTCCATCGTCAACCAGCCCGGCCCCGGCAGCTACCCGATCAGCGGCTACAGCTGGGCGCTGGTCTACACCCACCAGCAAAACCAGGCCGCCGGCCAGAACCTGGTCACCATGCTCGACTGGCTCACCCACGCCGGACAGGCCTACGCCGCCGCCAACGGCTACGTCCCCCTCCCACCGCAGATCCAGCAACTCGCCCGCACCATGCTCCAGCAGATCACCGGCCCCACCGGCACACATCTGCTAGGCTAAGGACACGCTCTCGGCCAGGGAACGCCATCGGACGCTGACGATTCCACGCCGTAGATCACTGAAGGTCACAGTTCCGATAGCCTTGCCCGATCATTTAAGGCGAGGAGGACCTGGTGAGCCTGGCGGTCGTGCGGGATCTGCGTGAGGCGCGTGCGGTGGCCGGGCCGGATGAGCCGGAACGCGCGAGACACTGCGCGACGTCGCCACTGCCATCGAGGCGCAGCGATACGACTGGCCGCCGGACTGAGGGACGAGCACGGAGGGGCAGCCTGCCGCGCTAACGGCCGTGCCGCGGGACGGCACCCGTTATCCAGGCGACGGTCTTGAGGGACTGCCTCGCAGTACCTGATAATGCGTCGCCAAGCTGGCCGACCACCAGACGGACGCGCCGACCGCCCCGACCTGGAGAGCGCAGAGCGCACCGTGCGCTCATGCCCGATCCAACGGCCGGACACCTGGCAGGCGCTCTCCGTGCGCCCTAGGGCGCCCTGCCTGCCGCTCCCGCAGGCGCTCCCGGGTCTCCCGCAGGTCCGCGCGGTCAGCCTGATCGCTCGCCCAGTCCAGGTCCCGCCGCAGGTCGCGCAGCACCGTCGCCGGGCTGACACCGACCTGCCGCGCGATGGCCCTCAGGGACGCACCGCGCCGCCGTAGCTCTGCCGCGTGGTGCCACCGGTAGTACTTGGACCGGCGGGCGTCCAGCCGCTGCTCGATACTGAGCCGGGGCGGTGGTTTCTCCGGCCGCTGCGGTGCGCCGGCCAGCACGGCGAACACCTGCTCCGCCTCGGCCTGGTCGTGGGCGCGAAGGTCGCGCAGCACGGTCGGATGTGAGACGCCGAGCACGGTGGCGATCGCGCGTGCCGTCATGCCCTGGCCGCGCATCGCGACGGCCTTGCTGCGGCGGCGATCGCGCTCCGCTTCGCTGCTTATGCCAAGCATGGTACATATCTCGTTTCATTCCGGCGCAGAAATGAAACGGAACATGTACCAATTATCAAGGTCAGAGTTCCACTTAGCGGGGCGCTAGGGCTGATGAACCGTCCGGGCCGCCGTCACGAAACGCTGCCTCGCCTCGCGGATCTTCCGGGTCTCCTCCCGATCCTTCTGGACTTCGCTCCACAGCGCCCGCCATTCGTCCTGCCCGGAGCGGCGGATGATCGCGTCTTTCAGGGTCAGCACCGCTGCCTGTGCCTCTGCCAGCTCGGCCAGCGGCTTGTCCCGCGCGGGGATCGCCTCGTCCCGCTCGACCTGCCAGGCCAAACGCATTACGGCGACGGCATCATGCAGGGAGACGGTCGGCCTGCCAGACTGCAGGCCCTCGTAGCAGCGCCGGACCACCAGGTCGGCCAGGTCCTCGAAGCTGGGCACTGCTAGCTGTCCAGGGGGGCCGGACGGCACGGCGACGTTTATCCAGCGCGGAGCTACGCCGCCGGGAGGAGGAGCGGGGCGGACGTGCCGGGAGCAGCGATGGGGTGTGTCGCCCGGCAGGTCGGGGCGGACGGTCAAGAATCGCCGGGCGCAGATCCGGGCTGAGCTGGGCTTGCGTGAGCCGGCGGTGGGCGATGAGGACAAGCTGGCGGACTGGCCACGGGGGTGTGCCCGTATTGTGGGGAACTCACGGGCGTGTCCTCAGCGACAGGAAGGACGCGACGATGGCCCATACCCTGCCGATCTCGGCCGGGCAGCCGCTGGAGGCAACCTGGAAGGCAGCCGGGCAGGTCGTCACGCTGGCCGGCGCTGAGGTGGTGGCCGTGCAGCTGGCAGCCTCCATGACGCTGGCCGCACTGCTGTGGCCGCTGATCCCCGCAGCCCGCGCAATGGCCGTCCTGGGCAGCGCGCTGGGCCAGCGGCTCCCGCTGCGCCCGCTCCCGGAGCAGCAGGTGGTCGTGGTAACGCCCGGATCGGGCGGTGCGGGACGGGGCGCGACGGTGCCCGGCGGCCCGCTGGGGGCGGTGTGCGCGTCCGGCGCGATCACGCTGGGGGTGGAGGAGGAGTTCGTGCTGCTGGACCCGTCTACCGGCGCCACCGTGCTGGCCGGTGCCGAGCTGGTGCGGCTGCTCGATGGGGAGCCGGGGGTGCAGCAGGAGCTGATGCGGTTCCAGGTGGAGACCGGAACCCCGGTGTGCACCGGCCTGGACGAGGTCGGCGGCGAGCTGATCCGGCTGCGGCGGCTGGCCGCTGACGCGGCGGCGCGGCTGGGTTGCCGGCTGGTGGCCTCCGGGGTCGCGCCGTACCGCACACCCGGGCTGGCCGCCGTGACAGACCAGCCCCGTTACCAGGAGCTGGCCCGCCGGTACGGCCCGGTGGTGGCCGAGGCCGGCACCTGCGGCTGCCACGTGCACGTCGGGGTCCCCTCCCGGGACCTGGGCGTCCAGGTCCTGGCGCGGCTGCGGCCCTGGCTCGCGCCGCTGCTCGCCGTCACCGCCAACTCCCCGATCGCCGGCGGGCACGATACGAGATGGGCCAGCTGGCGGTACCTGGCCTGGTCACGCTGGCCGACCGCGGTGCCGCCCGCGGCGTGGCCGGACGCGGCCGCCTACGACACGGCCGTCCGCCGCCTCATCGGGCGCGGCGCGGCGCTGGACGAGCGCAGCGTCTACTTCCTGGCCCGGCTGTCCCCGCGCTACCCCACCGTCGAGGTCCGGGTCGCCGACGTCTGCCTCGACACCGGCACCGCGGTGCTCGCGGCGGGGCTGACCCGCGCCCTGGTCGCCACCGCCCTGGCCGAGGCCCGCCGCGGGACGCCGGTGCCAGCGACGCCGGCCCGGCAGGTCGCCGCGGCCCTGGCCGCCGCGGCGCGGCACGGGCTCGCCGGGGCAGGAGCCGACCCGGTCACCGGGCAGGCCGTCGATGCGCCGGCGCTGCGCGCCCGCCTCCTCGATCATGTCTATCCCGCGCTCAGGGACCACGGCGACACCCAGACGGTCACCCGGCTGCTGCACCGGCTCGACCAGCGGGGGACCGGAGCCGACCGCCAGCGGGCCCTGTTCACCAGCGCCGCATCCACGCCCGCGTTCATCACCGCACTCGCCCGCGCGACGCTGTCCGGCTACGAGCCGGGCCGCTGGCACCGGCCCGATGCCCGGGTCCCGGCAGCGGCAGGCGCGCAGTAGTCCGGTATCCGCGGTGGCCGCAATATGCTGCCATGGGCAAGCCACCACGCCATGCACGGCGGTGATCCTGCATCCAGGCCCGGCCGCCGCGCCGCCGGCGCCGACTCGATCATCTACCGGCCCGGCAAGCGCAACGGGCAGCTGCGCTTCGGCGGAATCTTGCCCATCGTGTGCCCGGCAGCCGATGACAGTCAGTTCAGCGGCCTGGCGGTATTCGCGGGCGCCTCGATCCGCACCTGTCCAGCAACCGGGCCGGCACCATTTCTCCCGCAGTCCCGGTGTGACTGCGTCCCCTCCGATAGCCCCGAAGCCCCGGCTACGTCGCCTCCGGTGACACGTCCCTTACCGGCGGCCCTTCTTGGCCGCGATGGCCTGGTCCACTGTCTGGTGGATGCCGAAGACCTTCGTCAGCCCGGTGATCTTGAAGATCTTCAGGATCCGCTCCTGCGTGCAGACCAGATCCAGCGTCCCGTCGTGCGCCCGCACCCGCTTCAGACTCCCAACCAGCACCCCGAGGCCGGTGGAGTCGAGGAACCCGACCTGGTCCATGTTGATGACGAGCTGGTAGCGGTTCTTGCCGGCCAGATCGATGAGCAGCTCACGCAGCCGCGGCGCCGTATAGATATCGATCTCGCCCTGGACGTCGACGACCTCGATGCCGTCCTTGCTGTAGTGGCCCAGCTTCAGATCCACAAATCCTCCCGCGCCATGCACAGCATCACCTCAACGTCCAGCCCGGCGAATGGGCCGGCGTAGCCACAACCGGGGCGTGACCCCTGCCGCATTCAACCACGCTCCGTCATCATGTCTATACGAAATCATGCCTTTCGGGCACCCCCCGCGGGGGCCCTGAAAACCTGCGCCGGCGACAGGAGGTCGCTTGTCATCGGGCTCGCCCGGCCAGAAGCCTGAAGGCACTTGCTATCGTCTCCCGTGTGGTGACACCGGGTGCTTCCCGCTAACTGAAACCCGCAGCTCAGGGCATGATCATCGGGTGCCTGCACCACTGTTCGCCAGCAAACCTGAGCGCTGTCCGTACGGGCATTCGCTTGCTCCCGGTATGCCGCAGAAAATCTCCTGGATGCCGTGCATCTGCGACCCGGCCAGGGAAGCCGCCGAGCGCGGCCGGGGCATGGGCCATGTGACGCTGTGGTGCGGGGCGTGCAGCGCCGAGGACCACCGGGATACCAGGTTCTACGAGCCACCGCACGAGGTCGGCCACAACCGTCCGCTCAGCGGCTGGGTGACACGGCCGGACTGACAGGTGGCGACAGATATGGAACATCGCCAGCCCGCGACCGGCGACAGACGGTCCTGGACGACTGGGGTGTCACCTTCGCGACAGCAGGTCGCGGACAATCAACGTGGCGGCAGCGGGTGAGCCTTTGACGAAACCGAAGAACGGCCCGAAGTCTTGTGTCGCCGAGAACCCGGTGACGTACAAGCCGTCCAGGCTGGTCTGGAAAGCCTCGTCCAGCACGGGGAAGCAATTGGACACCTTGACATGCTTGAGCACACCCGCGAGGTAGGGGACTTTGGTCAGGTCGGCCCGGTAACCCGAACCGAACACCACGCGATCGACAGCGAGCCCGGTGCCGTTGGACAGCACCACCCGCAACTCATCATCGCCGACCGGGGCAACCTCGACGACTTCGGTTCCGGGCCACCGGTGGATCCCGTCCCAGGCCAGCCTGGGAGTCAGCCAGTACTCCAGTGTGAGCCTGCCCACCTCCCAGAACCGCCGGGCAACCGCATCCTGCCCGCTTTTGGGAAGGTTCCGCCAGTACCCATGGACGGCGAGCGTCTGCTCGACGTGGGCGTCGACGAACTTCCAGCTCACCCGCTCGAAACGCGGGATGTCATGGCGGTGCACGATGTCGATGCGCGCGGCGCCATGCTCCCGGATCAGTGCGGCCCACTCGTAGGCGCTTTGCCTCCCGCCGATGATCAACACGCGCGCCCCGGCCATGTCATCAAAACGCACTAGGTCGCAGGTGTGAGCCGCGAGCCCTGGCGGCAGCGACGACGCCCAGCCGGGAACGCTGGCGTAATGGCGGATCCCCGGCGCGGCCACCACAGCGTCCGCGCGAATGCGCTCACCGCTTCGCAGCGTTGCCTCAAACCGGCCATCGGCCCTGGCCAGGGTGTCGACGAACTCCTCGCGGACCTCGATTCCCTTGGCCCTCTTGAACCAGGCGGCGTAGTCCAGGAAGACGCCGACCGGAATGGGATCGACCTCACCCGGCCGGATGCCCTGCTCCTCCAGATAGGCCTCCAGCGTGTGGACCGCGGCCCCGTCGAGGTGCCAGTCCGGCCCCGACCGCAGGAACATGCCCTCGGGCATGTTCTCCCGCCAAAAGCCCATCGGCCGACCCAGCACCACAGTGCCGATGCCACGCTCACGCGCAAGCGCCGCGATCGACAGCGCGTACGGCCCCGCGCCGATGGCGAGCAACTGTACCTGATTCATCAGCTAACCCACCTCATCCCGGCGGCTCCTATCCCCCAGCCGCGGCCACGCTCTACCCTTGCACAGCGATCGTGACCTTGCCAGTGCCCCCGGCGGGGCCAGCACCGGCGAAGGTCGGCAGGACAGGGGGCCATGGTCCTAAAACCCGGTTCTCGCGCCACGCCCGCAGCCTGGTCACGCCCGTCCCCCCATTCCCCTGATCACGTGTTGCCAGACGACGTTGGTGAGCGCAGACGTCAATCGCCTATGGCACAAGGCGGATCCTGCGGAGATCGTGGTAGTTCGATCACCTGGTAGGCCCGGACGCTGCGGGCGTTGACCGATCTGAGCCGGGCCAGGGCTTCCTCACGCCACGGCTCAGGCTCGCCGGGGTAGGAGGGGCCCAGCAGGTGCGGCTCGATGTGCGGCCGGAGGACCTCGTGTGCGATGGGCAAGGCGGTGAGCGCGATGTTATCCAGGTCCTTGCCCTGCTCGGGAGGGACGACCAGGAAAGTAAGAGTGACGGGCACCAGGAGCGACCGGAACAGCGGCCAGCGCGACCCGAACTCCTCCAGCCGGTCCCGGATCAGCTGGACGAAGCGTTCGGATTCCCCTGCTGCCCGTGGCAGCCCGGGAAGCGGCAGCGTGAACGGACCGGACATGAGCAGGCGGCGGCTGGCGGCCTGTGACTCCTCGAAGGCCGCGGCAAGTTGCTCAGGCAACTCGGCGCCGGCCAGCCCCTCCAGGTACATGCTCAGGCCCAAGATAAGACTCGCGTCGGTGCGCGCGAGGATCGCCTCCTGCAACTCCGTGACATAGTGAAAGCGGGACGCCTCCGCCAGGTACCGTTCCACCGGGGTCAGGATCTGGCCGGGCTCGGTCAGCCAGCCCGGCTCAGGGTCATCAGGCAGATCGGGTGACGCGAACGGGGAGCCGTCGTCCTCGTCGTAACCCTCGCGATCAAGGTGCCTGGCCATGCACAGATCAGCGATCACATCGCCAGCCCGCCGGGCGACAATGAACACTGAACCGCTGCGTCCGTTCTCGCCGTCGTCCTGCTGCCAGCTCTGGTCCAGGTCGGCGTACAGGAACTTGACCTGCCGGTCGTCCTTGTAGAACGCTGCGGCGGCGCGGTCGCTCGCAGCCCGGCAGCGCCGGGCCGAGGATGTCCAGGGTGTGCTTGGCGGCCCGGTGGATGCCAGGCGGGTTCCTCCGGGCGGCCCGGAAGTGCAGATCCAAGGCGACAGGCCCGGTCATCGGGTACCGGCCGTAGCGCTCCATCTGGTCCATCGCCTGCCGCTGGAATTCGGGTGCAGACCGCCTGCCAGCAGGGCCCTTGCCAGCAGGCTCGACATCAGCCCGCATGATGAGCGTCCGCAGTTCGCGGCTACGCCACCAGAGCAGCCAGAATTCGTCCGGCACATCCCATGACCGGCCGAGGCGCATCGCCATTCCTTTCGTCCGGGCGAACAGCCGCGCGGGACTCAGCAGGACCAGGTCTGCGATGCCGATCGAGGGCAAGCCGACGATTCGGCCACCCCCGGCATGCCCCACCCTCCGCCCGAATGGCTGATCAGGCATGCTAGACCCACCGCGCCTGCCGCTCCCGCAGCCGCTCCCGCGCCTCCCGCATGTCCTCGCGATCACGCTGGTCACTCGCCCAGTCCTGGCTCTTCCGCAGGGAAGGTCACCTTGACCAGCTATGGGACGGGATCATCAGCGCCGAACCCGAGCCACGGTGCGGGTGGCTGTGGGACCTGAGCGGCTTGCGGCGGGAACTGAGCGATTTTGCGGCTTTGCCTTGAGCCGCCAGAGCATGGCTGGCTACCGTGGATGCGCGGGCTTGGTGTGAGCGAGCTTGTCCTAGCACGAGCGGGCTTGGTATGAGCGAGCTTGCCTGACCAGATGACGTCACGGTCGGGTCCCCGGGATTCCTGCACGGGGCCGGGGCCTGGTGACCCGTGTCCCGCTGGAGGAACCATGGCCCCACATGCCTCAGTTGCGACGATGTCCCTGGGATCGGGACCTGAGCAGCGTCCCGTCGGTCCTCGCCTGGCGCTGCCGGCCGGCGGCTGGCTCGCGCACCATGACGCCGGCCCGGCCTGGCAACCACGTCCCCTGGCGGGACGGGATGCCGCGCGCGGCCGGCTGCTGGCCCTTGGTGCCGGGCTGCTCGCCATGGGCGCGCTGGTGGTCACCGCGCGGAGCCGTGCGCGGTCCCGCGCCGGGCAGCTAGCCGGCCGCTACGCCCGGGCGCTGGGGCAGCTCGGCTGTGAGGAGCTTGACGTGCGTATCGGCGGCATCCGCGCACTGGAGCGCGTCGCCCGCGATTCGCCCGGGCACCACCGCGCTGTGATGGAGATGCTCGCCGCCTTCATCCGGGAGCGCTCACGTCAGCACTGGCCGCCACCCGGTCCCGGCGGCCAGCCCCGGGAACGATCGCCGCGGCCCGACGTGCAGGCAGCCATCACCGCGCTCGGGCGCCGGCGTACCGAGCGCGACCTCGGGCCTGTTGACCTGGCGGGCGCGGATCTCACCGGCGCGGAGCTTACCGGCGCCGACCTCATCGGCGCGGTGCTCGCCGGCGCGGTCCTGGCCCGGGCGGATCTGCTCGCCGCCAGGCTCGTGCGCGCGGACCTTTCCGGCGCCGACCTCGGCGGCGCCAGGCTTACCAGCGCGAATCTGGCTGGCGCGGACCTCACCGGCGCCGACCTCGCCGATGCCGATCTGGTCGGCGCGGACCTCGCCCGTGCGGAGTTCGCCGGCGCGGAGCTCACCGGCGCCCTGTGGCCAGCAGGTGGGCCAGTCCCGGCGGGCTGGGAACGGCACACGGGTTCTGGCCAGCTGATAGCGGCAGGCACCGGCGCTGACCGGGCAGCGGCACGCCTGCCGTACCGCTGAGCGTGCCCCCGAGGCCCCGGATATCAGCGGCAAAGGCCCGGCTGCACCGCCACCTGTTCGGCACCTGACCGGGCACCGGCGCTGAGAGCCGGGTCGTGCGGTCACCCTCGGCAGGGTGAGCCTGCGCCTGCCTGCCCGGTGCGCAGCGGGATACCTCGGTAAAGGGACAGATGAACTTCAGGTGGCTAACTGGTTACATAACACCGGGCATTCGGTACCGGCGGTTGCGGTGTTCTCCGGCTGACACTCGGGAACCTGTGGATAGGCTGTGAACAAGCCGGTGGATAACCGCCGTCAAATGCGGATAACTGCCTGTTTTCCGTGGATTCTTTTGTGGATAGCGAAAAACCTGAAAAATGGCCGGCCGCCGGGTCTTGCGCGGCGCCTGCAACAGGCAGTAGAAATGTTTCACCGTCCGGAAACGGGCATCGCCTGGGGGCGACCCCGGGAACGCGGGAGGAGCCGGGAGACCGGCGCCTCGCGCGGGTGCCTGGCCCCGGCGGGCGGCGCGCGGTGCCGGTACGGCCAGGCAACTGGCCCGCCGGTGCGGCAAGGCCGGGCAGGGCCCCTCCATCTCATACATGGAGGGGCCCTGCCTGATTCTGCCCGGCCGGAGCGTCTTCTGCCACCGGCACGCCGCAGCCGCCGGAACGCCAGCCGCGATGACCCAGGTCACGGCTGAGAGCAGGCGCGAGGTCCCCGGGCGACCACGCCGCGACCGGCGGCGGTAAGCGCGGCGGCCGCCGCGCTGCCACCCCAGACCGAAGGCCGCGGCGAGCATCTGCGGGCCCGCGTTCTGCACGATCTCTTCCGGGCTCAGGCCCGGAGCCTGGTGTCCGGCGTGCTGGCCGTGTTACGCAAGCACCGGCGCGCTGACCGGCTGCTGCCTGCTAGCGCGGCACGAGGACGGCTTGCCGGCTGGCTGTGCACAAACATGTGGATGACTTGTGCGCAACGGCGCTGAGCCTGTGCGTGCGCGGTGGAAATGCTGGGGATTCCGCTGGATGGCCGCACCCATGACAGGACCTCTACCTGGGAGAGAGCCAGCCGCACCCTGTGCATGCAGAGGAAACTGGAATTGTCCACATGCCGCGCCGCGATACATGTTAAATGAGCCGAACGTTTATCGCATGTTTATCCTGCTGTAATCCGGTGCCGGGACCGTGAAAAGACCGCAACCCAGAGACGGTGAGCCCGGGCGCTTTTGAGAGGGGAGCACAAGCGCAAGGCGGCCCACGCCTCCCGGGATACCAGCCGCTCGCTGTCGGCAGGCCGACGTCTTCCGGTACCGGCCCATCATGGCGGCCCGGCCAGCCCGCAGCCGGCCGTGCCGGTACTACCGGAGCCCGGCCCGTCACTGCCTGCGCTGCCTGTCCCGGGGGCGGGTTACCCGCGGCTGCGCAGCGCTGACCCCTTGCTCAACGGGAGGCCGAATGAAACTCAAGATCCGGTCAGGCGACGCCAGCGTGCTCCACGAACACGGCTGGTCCCAGATGGGCGGCTGGCTCGCCGAGCTCCGCGACGATAGCGGTGCCGAGCCGCCCGGCGATGGCCGCGCCGAAGCGGACCCCGCCGGCGATCCCTGGTCAGAAGCCCTCGCCCAGGCCGATGCCCTCGCCGCGGCCCGCGCCCGCGGCGAGACCCGCGCCCGGGCACAGGCCGCCGCCCGCGCCCGGGCCGATGCGCTCGCCGAGGCCCGCGCCCGCGCTCAGGCCGATGCCCGCGCACAGGCCCGCGCCCGCGCCGAAGCCGACGCCCGCGCGGCGGCTGACGAGCGGCCCGTGATCGGCGATCAGCTGCGGATGCCGGTCATGTGGTGCGAGATGGGCTCGTGCATCTCCTGGTACACCCATCCGGCAGCCCTGGGCGAGGCCGACACCCGCGCCCGCGCGATCGGCGCCGGCTGGCGCATCGATGCCCTCGGCCGGCTGGCCTGCCCCAGGTGCCAGCAGACCGACCCGGGTTTCTGGGCCGCTCGCCCGGTCGTGCGGTGGGACCGGTACACCGCCGTCGCCAGGGCCGCCCGGGCCGCCGTGCGCGGCGACGATACCGCCGGCCTCGCCGCCGGGGGAGGCAGCGGTGACCCCGGCCGCGCTGCCGGCGGCTATCCCCGCGTCGGGCCGCCGGAGCCGGGATGGCACCAGTGAGCGCCTCCGTTCCAGCCGCGGTGGTCCTGACGGCGGTCCGGGGCTGGCGCCTGTTTCCGTGTCGCACCGAGATTGACCGGGCGGTAATGGCGGCACACCCGTCGCACCCGGCGGGCAGCACCGGCAGCCGCTGGCTGCTGCTGGCCGCAGAGATGGCCGGCCTGGTAAACGGCGGCTGGCGGTCACCGCCGGATCCCGCCGCCATGGGCTGGGCCTGCCCGCGGATCGCCTCGCGCGCGCTCAGCGCTGAGGCCGGATCGGTCCGTGCTGCGCGGGACTTCACCGTCGCCACGTTGCGCCGGTGGGGCACGGCACACAGCAGCCAGGACATCGCGATCGTGGTGTCGGAGATGGTGACCAACGCGCTGCGGCACGCCCTGCCGGGGCCCGGCGATGCGGGTCCCCGGGGGCCGGTCCGGCTCGGCCTGCTGCAGCAGGGGCCCTGGGTGCTGTGCGCGGTCGCCGACCCGGGCACAGCGGTTCCGGTGCCGCGAACGCCCGGTTCGCTGGCCGAGGCCGGCCGCGGGCTGCAGATGATCTGCGCGTTCAGCGACCTGTGGGGCTGCACCACGCCAGGCGACGCGGGAAAGGTCGTGTGGGCCATGTTCACCGCACGGCACGCACCGCCCTCCCCGGCCCGGCACCAGGGCAGTCCAGGCCCCGACCCGGTGCCGGGAACAGCACGCTGACGACCGGGACAAGACCGCCCGGCGCGGTCCGCGCCGCGGAGCCGGCCTGGCGGACGCGGCTTCGCGATGCTCAAGCCTAGCCCGGATCTGATGCCATCGCCGGACGGGGATCGGCCGGCCGGGCCGCCGATCTGTCCGGACCGACCCGGCCCGTACCGGTAGCAGGCTGGTGCCGTCGGCACGCGAATACGAGCCTGGCCATGGCCAGGGCCACGCCCCCGCGGTACACAGCCCCGCCCCCGCGACCCTCTCCGGGCTGGTGGTCCGGGCGCCGGGGGCGCCCGGCCGGTCGGGCGCCCGGCCTTCGCCAAAGGGATGTTCTTGCCCGCCGAGGTGACCCGCGGGGCGGTCATCACCGGGAAATCCCGGCAATAGCCCCGGGCATCGCGGCCGCTGGCCTGCCGGCCGCGGGCCAGTTCGACGCGGCGGGCTCGCTGGCCGGCGCCAAGGTGCCGGTGTTGTCGTCACAGCCATGCCGCGCTCGCGGTGCCGCCGGGCCACGGCCGCGACGACGCCGTGCGGACGCCGGCCGGTGACCGGGCATCCACAGGTCACGTGGGGATAACTATCTGGCGCCGGTACGGGTGCGATCCCTTCCGGATGTTCTCCCAACCCAGCCAGCCAAACGGCATCTGTCCTGGTAACCGCGGGTGGCGCCGCCAGGGTCTCCCCGGGCACGTCCGCTGGCACCGCACCGCCAGCCGGCGTACTTGCACAGTTCATCGACGAGTGTTGTGCACAGCCCCCTACACTCGTGATCTCGCCGGGGCTGGCGTGATAGGAGCGCGCTCTCATGCCGGCCCCGGCTACCGCAAGGGTTCCTCGTGCCCTTCTGCCTTCAGCTATCGCAGCGGCGATCATCTCCGGAACCGCGGCGGGTCCGCCCGGGAAGACCCGAAGAACTGACAGATCCTGCAGGCAATGACCAGATGACCTTGGCCGGCCAGGTGCCTGGCGAAGGCCCGCAGGTTCTAAGCGGTCCATCGCCGCGGCGAAACGGGATCGCCCCGCCTGCCGATCGCACCACATCATCCAGCGCGGACAGCACGCTCCTTCTGGGACCGGGACGACCGGGATCTCGCCTGACCAGCTACGCATTTATCGGGCACCACGCGGGCAATCTGGTAACCGCTGGACATCCCGTTCCCCCGACTGCGGCTGACAGCAACAGCAAAAGTGGACGGTCGGCATTGGACGCTCCCGAGCACCGGGCCATTGATTCCGGTGACAAGCAGTCTCTCACGGTCACTCGCGGACCGAACGCACCGCAGGTCAGGCCATGTGACAGCCCGGACCGCACAGATTCCCGAGCCGATAGCACGAGTTTTTCCCCCGTCGATCCACGGCACTCGGGCACGCCGCTGACCTGCGCTCCCGCTGACCAGCGCCTGGTCCCGCGCCCATCGGAAGGTGACACGAGACCGGAGGATGTCCCGGCTTTCGTAGAACTTGAGAGTGGCGGTCCCCCGCCTGGTGCCTGCCGAGTGGTAGGTGTCGGGCAACCGCCAAGTCATCCGATGAGGGAAGGGGACCGCCGTGAGCAACATCTACCAGAAGGATCGCCGCCGTGCCCAGCCTGATCCGCTGCCGGGTGAGGTCGCCGTGCCGGAGCAGGTGGTGGTGTCGATGGCCGAGATCGCCGAGTCGGCGAGGGAGGGCCTGCTCGCCTTGGCGGTGAGTACCGGCCTGCAGGTGATGGCCGCCATGTTCGGCGAGGACGCCGGGCGGCTGTGCGGGCCGGAGCGCAAGCACAACCCGGGCCGGGCCGGGTACCGGCATGGCAGCGAGGCCGGGTCGGTCACCTTGGGCGGGCGGCGGATCCCGGTGACCCGGCCGCGGGTGCGGGCCGCCGATGGGTCCGGCGAGCTGCACCTGCCCAGTTACGACTTGTTCTCCTCGACGGAGATCCTGGGCCGGCTGGCCATGGAGAAGATGCTGGCCGGGCTGTCGTCGCGCCGCTACCATGCCGGGCTGGAGCCCGCCGGGCAGGCGGCGGCCGACCAGGCGGCGGCCACGAGCAAGTCGGCGGTCTCCCGCCGGTTCGTGGCCGCGACCGAGACCGCGCTGGCGGAGCTGATGAGCCGCCGGCTCGACGACCTGGACCTGGTCGCGCTGATGATCGACGGGGTGCACTTCGGTGAGCACACCTGCGTGGTCGCGCTCGGCATCGGCATCGACGGGGTCAAGCACCCGCTTGCCCTGGAGGAGGGCTCGACGGAGAACGCGACCCTGGTCACGGACCTGATCACCGGGCTGCGTGAGCGCGGCCTGGACGTCACCAGGCCCATCCTGGCCGTGCTGGACGGGGCCAAGGCCCTGTCTCGCGCGGTCAGGGATGTCTTCGACCAGCCGCTCATCCAAAGATGCCAGCAGCACAAGATCAAGAACGTCAGGGACAAGCTGCCCGAACGGCTCCGGACCGTCGTCGAGCAGCGGATGCGCCAGGCCTACCACGCCGCATCGGCCGTGCAGGCCGAGGGGCTGCTGACCGAGCTAGCCCGCGAGCTGGACAAGACCCACCCGGGAGCCGCCGCCTCGCTGCGCGAGGGCATGGCCGAGACGCTGACCATCTTGCGGCTGGGCGTGCCGCCCACCCTGGCCCGCACGCTCCGCTCGACCAATCCGGTCAAATCCATGATCGAGATCTGCCGGGAGCACTCCAAGAACGTCAAGCGGTGGCGGAACGGGCAGATGGCGCTGCGCTGGTGCGCCGCCGGGATGCTCGAAGCCGATCACCAGTTCCGCCGCGTCAACAGGCACCTGCACCTGCCCAGGCTCCACGCCGCGTTGGAGGCCCACTTCACCAAGAATGTCAGTGCCGTAAGCCAGGATGAGGATCAGAAGGTGGCCTGAGGTCACCGGGGACCGTCACCGGAGTTAACGGAACTCGGGACAACCTTTGCGTACCGTAATGGCTCCGGAATGCGAGAGCAACGCTCTCGGTCTCGCGTCGGGCGAGCAGTATCGCGGCTGGCCGCAGTGTACGCCTGAGATCAGGCAGGTAGGCGCCGCGAATTAGGCTAGTTGACCACCAAGTAGAGCATCGTCAGGACGCTGGCAGCGGCGATTCACGCTCGCTGGCGGTATTTCCGGAACGGGCTAGGGTGGGGGGTGGCGGGTCAGGCTGGGCAGCAGGACTTCGTCCACGAGCGCGTTCAGTGTCTCGGCGGGCACGGACCGCCTGTGCTGCAGGACGCGGAACATGATGTAGGCGGGCAGCACATCCCAGATGTCGTCGCTGATGACCTCCGGGACGATTTCCCCCCGGGTGACGGCGCGGCGCAGCACCCCGTGAACCTGGTCCTTCCGGCCGCGGTACAAGTCGCCGACGAGCAGTTCCCGCAGCCGCGGGTTGCGGTCGCCGACGGCGAGGATCCCGGCGATGGTCCGGCCGTACTCCTCCGCGTCCTTGGCGATTATCCCGGCGAGGGCGAGCAGGTCTCCGCGCAAGGAGCCGGTGTCGGCAGGCACGCCGAGCTCCCCCTGGATGCGGTGTGCGAACGCCGCGCAGACCAGCTCGGCCTTGGAGGGCCAGCGCCGGTACACCGTCGTCTTGCTGGCATGCGCCCGCGCGACGACCTGATCGACGGTGAGCTTGTCGTATCCGGTCTCGTCCAGCACCTGCAGGGTGACCGTCAGCAGTTCGGCCTCCCGCGGCGTGAGCGAGGGGCCCAGCAAGCCCCGGCCCGTGCTACGGCGGCCGCCCTCAGCGTGGGCGGAGATCGTCATGGCAGCACCTTACCGGCCATGACAGGAATACGATACAGTATCGTACTGTGCTAGGGTATGGAGTGGCGCACTGAAGGACGCCCGATGACGGGCTCTGCAGGGTGCCCCGCAGCGATATCCGACGGAGGTCCTATCGTGCCTACAGGCCTGGACGCGGACACGGTCGGGCCGGTCGATGCCGCCGTGATCCTGTTCGAGGGGAACAAGTTCAGCGGGGACGTGGCTCCCGCGCTGGCCGAGTTGAACGACAGCGGGACCGTCCGCATCATCGACTTCGCGTTCGTGCGCAAGGAGACCGATGGCGCGGCCTCGGCCGTTGAGGCCGGTGACGCAGAAGTAGCCGGCGCGTTCGACTTCCACGCCACGCAGTTCGACCTGCTCTCGGAGGAGGATCTGCTCGGGATCGCCGATCAGCTGGAGGCCGGCTCGTCCGCGCTGGTGATCGTGTGGGAGAACAGCTGGGCGGCCCGCCTGGCGGCGGCGGTCCGCGCCTCCCACGGCCAGCTGGTATCCCAGGAGCGGATCCCCCGCCAGACCGTCCTGCGCGCCATCGCCGCGCTCGGCGAGGAGTAAGACGAGCCACGTCACCCAAGACGAGCAGGAGGAACCATGCCACCCAGACGAAGAGGACGTCCCGGCCTGATGGGCACGATGGCCCGTACCGCGGTTGTCGCCGGTACGGCCACCGTCGTAGCTGGCAGCGTGTCGCAGCACGGGCAGCAGAAGGCTGCCCAGCAGCAGCAGGCGGCCGCAGCCCAGCAGCAGCAAGAGGCTGCCCAGCAGCAGGCGATGATCGACCAGGCGGCGGCCCAGGCCGCCGCCCAGACAGCGGCCCAGCTCCAGGCCCAGCAGCCAGCAGCACAACCAGCAGCCCCGCCCGCAGCGGCGCCGGAGGACCGCATGGCCAAGATCAAGGAACTTGGCGAGATGAAATCCCAGGGCCTGCTGACCGACGAAGAGTTCGCCGCCGAGAAGGCGCGGATCCTGGCCACGTAGCGGGTCTTTGGTCGCTGGGGTGTGAGGAGCGCTGACATCTATGGTCGGTGTGACAATCTCGGGCCGCACGGTGCCCGGACAGCCCCCTCGCCGCTAAGGTCACTGGCCGCGTAAGGCGCCTTCGGGCCGGCGAACTAGCTGCTTATTGGGGCTGAGCGTGCAGGAAGCGGGCGGCCAGAACTGTCGCGAGGTGGGAGAACGACAATGATGCGCAAGTTCGCAACCGAACTGCTGGGCACCGGACTGCTCGTGTTTTTCGGGGTCGGCGTGGCGACCCTCATGTTCGGGTTCAAGTTCGACGGGGGCAGTGTCGCGGCAGGGGTGGTGGCCACGGCGCTGGCATTCGGTCTCGTGCTTCTGGGCCTGGCCTACACGATCGGGCCGATATCGGGCTGTCACGTCAATCCGGCGGTGACCATGGGCGCGCTGCTGGCTGGCCGCCTCCCGCTGGTGGAGGCCGTCGGCTACTGGGTGGCCCAGTTCGTTGGCGGCATTCTCGGCGCGCTGCTGCTGTGGGGAATGTTCAATACCTCGCCCCTGTACAGCACGTCCAAGACAGGGCTCGGCACGAACGGCTGGGGGGCGGCATCCGACATTCATATCGGGGCGGGCGGCGCATTCCTCGCGGAGGTCGTCCTGACCGCCCTGTTCGTCTTCGTCATCCTCGGGGTCACCAGCAAGCTGGGGAACGCGGCGACCGCTGCTATCGCCATCGGGCTGACCCTGACGGTGGTCCACCTGATCGGGATACCGATCACCGGAACGTCGGTGAACCCGGCGCGCAGCCTCGGTCCGGCCCTCATCGTCGGCGGAACCGCGTTGAGCCAGGTGTGGCTATTCATCGTGGCCCCACTGGTCGGCGGCATCGCCGCCGCGGGGCTGCACTTGCTCGTCTATCCAGCGCCCAGGCCGGAGCCCGCGCCTGGATCGGATGCACTGGCCGCCGAGCCACCAGCCGAGGTTCCAGGAGCATAGTCGCTGGCTCCCTGTGGCGACATCCGCCGCCACGACACGGCCTGGCCGGGAGCCCAGGCGGATTTGCGCGAGCGCTCCGATGGGCAACGACCTGCTAGCGATAATCCGGCAAGTCAGGATGCAGGCTCACCCTCAGGAGAAGGATCTCCCTGTGGTCCATGTCCGGTACGGGTAATGAGCGCCGCCAGCAACTCCACTTGCTGTCGCAGCGCTGCGACCTCGGTCACCAGCGCCACCAGGCGATCTTCGGCAAGAACGGGGACATCAAGCTGCGCTGATTCTTCCCGCCTGCCCGGTGGTGCAATCGCCGTGCCGGACTGGGCCGTACCGGCCACCTGCACCTGCCCAAGCTCGGCGCCGCGTCGGAGGCCCACTTCACCAAGAATGTCACTGCCGCAAGCCACAATGAGGATCAGAAGGTGGCCTGAGGTCACCAGGGACCGTCACCGAAGTTCAACGGAACGTGGGACAACCTCCGAGACCGGGCCCTGACCACCATCTCGCTTCGCTGCAGGACCGCGTGATACAAGGTGCTCCCAAAATGCCGCGGAAATCACGGCCGCCGTCACAGCGTGGTCCGGACCGGAACGATCTACGTCTAACTTAAACGCGCCAGTCATGCTCCAGCAGTTCACGAACGTCAGCAACGCTCTTTCCCCGGCCATCGCGAAGCACCCGGTCGTGCACCGCTTGGCGGTTATCAGCCTCAGCATGGACACGATCCGGACGCCCTGGTAGCCGCTCCTCACCTTCCCGCAGAACCTGCCCTGCAAGATCACGAAGGTTCACATTTCCCCCCCACGGATTCGAAGGTACGTTCCCGGCACAGAGCCTACAAATATGGCCAGCTCTCTCATACAAGGACACGCCGAGCGCAGGGTGGGAATGCACACCAATGTGCAGCAACCACCCGGCTCCTGCTGTCACCACAGGCCCGACCGTTATCACACCGGCTGACCTGCGCTACGACCTTGACTGACCGCCATGCGGCTAGTTCATACCAGGGTGATCACTGATCTGCTGGCGGGACCATTGACCACAAATGCTGACCGCAACTTAACCGACGAACGCGAGCGTCGGGCAACGAGGCTGCGACAGCGTGCCGGATATGGTTGGACGATCCCAGGGCCGCCACATTCAAGCCAGATCTTCCGGCCAGGTCAAGACGCTCACGCTGCGCTGAGCTGTAATGATCTGTAAAACCAGTCGGCTGGTGCCAAGTCCATGGCCCGGGCTGCAGCAAGAGCAGCAACGCCGATTCTGGTTACGTCGATGACGAGGCGCCGGAAGGGAACAGCGGGATGGTGGAGCCCGGCCGTCAGGGTCGTCAACCTGCCGCTCAGCGAGAGACAACGCCATCGCGTCCTGCCGGGCGCAGGGCCCTGTCCGCGGCGCGAGACCGGCTCGAAGGATCGCTCGCGCAAAGCTTCCTTAGTAGGCTGCGGGCTCTGGACTTTGCCAACCAGGCCATGCTGTTCGGCGCGGGCTTGCTGGCCTCGCTGCTCCCGTTCGTCATCCTGCTGAGCGCGTTCGCCAGCCAGCGTATCGACGATGACATTTCCCTCCGGCTGGGCCTGGATCGCCGGGCAGCGGGAATCGTGGACCACCTGTTCACTTCCTCACCGGCCTCGCTGAACGCCGCGACCGCCACCAGCCTGGTCTTCCTCATCGCCGGGACGCTCGCGGTGGCGAGCTCCCTTCAGCAGATCTACGAGAAGGTCTTCCGCCAAGATCATCGGGGCATACGAGACCTGTACCGCCTGCTGACCTGGATCGTCGTGTTGTGTCTTACGGTGGTGCTCGAAAGCCTGGCCGGGAAGCCGGTGAGCAACGTCCCGGCCGGTGGCTGGCTGGCCCCGCTCATCACCGTCGCGATCATGACACCGTTCTTCTGGTGGACGATGCACTTCCTGCTGGCGGGCCGGGTCCCATGGCGCAAACTGCTGCCCTCCGCGATCACTACCGGAGTTTGCTTCGGGAGTCTCGGCGTTTTCTCCAGGTTCTATTTCTCCGAGGCGATCATCTCGGACAGCAAGACGTACGGAACGATCGGTGCGGTCTTCGCCATCATGACCTGGCTTATAGCAATCGGAGCGGTGATCATCCTGGGAGCCGTGGCCGGTGTCGCCTGGGAAGACCGGAAGACCTCACAGATCCGGCAGCAATGACCCGACCGTAAGACAGTTGCCAGTGGCGTGGTTGCTGCCCGCGGGCGGGAGGCTTACATCGTCTCGACTGGCCGGGGCGGGTTCTGCTGCGGTGCCCGCGCGGCGGCCGGCGGGGCAAGGACCGCGGGCAGGCTAACGCAAAGCGGAGGAGAGAGTCGAAGCGGCGGTGCTTAAACCGGCGAGGCCGGCACCCTGCGCGCGGCGTCCCAGCCGGATCGGGCCGGAACCACCGTCGTTCTAGCCGACCACCGAAGGTCCAGCGACCGGGCCATGACAGCCACCCCTGTCACCCACAGCGGCCACATCGGTCGATCGGGCACGAGGGACGCTGTCGCTGGGGCCGTCGTGTCGCTACCATCGAGCGCATGACGACCCAACGCATGGAGCACGTGGGTATCGTGGTCGACGACCTCGCGGGCCGCTACGGCATATCCAGCGCAGGCGCGCG
This sequence comes from uncultured Actinomycetes bacterium, assembly GCA_963739135.1. Taxonomy (GTDB): domain Bacteria; phylum Actinomycetota; class Actinomycetes; order Streptosporangiales; family Streptosporangiaceae; genus Palsa-504. Next base: position 59,353 of record CAVTZG010000026.1, on the reverse strand, counting down.
TTCGAGCTCGTTTCTGCATAGCAGTACCACTCCGAGTTCCTGGCACAGCTTGCGCCAGGAGGGGTCGCGCGGCTGACGCTCAGGCACGAGAACAGCTACGACGCGCTCATGCCCGAGTGCCGACAGGAGTTGCCGGTAGCGGAGTACCTGGCCGAGGCCCAGCCGGAGCTGTTCTTCCTCGTTGTCGGTGGTGGTGCTCTTGACCTCGGCCACGAAGACGGTCTCGTCCCGCTGCCATGCCAGGTCGAAGTTCGGTTCTGTCGGCAGGAAGGAGCGCGGTTCGATTCCGGCGTTACGGAGTACGCTAGCGAGCTCGTTCTGGGTGTCGGCGTGCCCTCGCAGGCCGCGTTCGACCAGCGCCGGATCGACGCTGAACGGTTCTGGGCTTCCGGGCAGCTTGGTTACCTGTGCCTGGCGGTAGGGCGCGCCGAAGCCGGGGCTTGCGGTCTCCAGCCCCAAGGCTGCGAAAACGCGCTCGGCGTCCGCGGTCAGGGTTGCGACCGACATGGCTCCTCCTCGCATCGGGGGATCAGCCCCTCGCTCCTTTCCGGGTTAAAGGCGGCGAATTTCCCGGTAGGGGCAGTGAAGTACCTGACGTTTGTGTCAGGGTCCGGCCGGTGCTGCACGCCCCTGGGCGAGGATTGAACTGGCAAGACTTCCCTACGGAGGGCTGGCGGCATGCCCCCTGTCATGTCCGGATGCTGGAGACATTCCGGTCAGATGCTGATACAGTCAGCGGCCCCCGGCGGGTGCATGGCAGCAGGCCCGCGGGATCACCGGAACCGGCTCTGCCCAGTGCTGATCACCGGAGCGGGCCGGCACGGACAGGAGCTGCCGGTCAGTCCGGCCAGTCCTCGTCGCTCATCGATGGCGGCGGCTGATGGCGCGCAGCAGCTCGTGCGTCGCTGGCTCGTCCCGGGCCGGTCATGTGGCCGGGCATGCGCAGCAGCTCGCTGGCGGCCCGGCAGAGGCGGTCCTGGCGGTTCGCCCGCAGCTGTTCGGTCATGCTCGCCTGGCCGCGTCGAAGGCCCACCGGGGCCCCCCGCGACGGTGCGGCTGCGGGGCTGCACCGGCGTCACGGGCGCGGACCAGGTTCCGCCAGGCGCCCTGGCGGCAGGCGCCCGAGCATAGCGGGCCGGGCGCCCGTGGCCTGGTGTGTCCGGGCGGACTCGCGCGACTGAATGGACAGGGCAGGAAATGGGGGTGCCTTCGGTGCTTCACATCAGGCTTGTGACCTGCGGTAATGGGACGGAGGCATTGGGGAAAGCATCTCAGGGCTTCAGGCGGCTTCCGTGCCGTCTGAACTGACTTTTGTGGCCTCTGACCTGCGGTTATCTAAAAACCTGAACTGGCGAAGTCGCTAGCGGAGCGCTTAACTGGCGGCGTGGGGAGCCAGAATCCTGAGGCGCTGAACGACCCGATCGCCGATCGGGTCGCGGCGTTGGTGGCCGCCGCGCCGCCGCTGTCGGCGGGGCAGCGCGAGCTGACGCCCCGCGATTGGGCTCGCCGTGAAGCCGCCAGGCTGCCTTCTCTGACAGCGGCCGAGGCCCGGCAGGCAGCACTCCTAGCCCGCCGTATCGACGCCCGTGTGGCGGACCCGGAATCCGCTCGTCACCGGGATTGACTTTCCCCGGCGACGGACACCCTGGCGGATACGTCCCCCCGGTGCTGCCGGGCGGCGGGCTTGATCACGAGGTGCCTGCCGCGAAGCGCCAGCTTCAGCATCGAGCGCCTCTCGGCCGGGTCGGCTGCATCCCACCGCCTCCGCCAGGCGCTCTCGCTGTCAGCGGGCACGCGCGCCGGGGCAGTGCCTATCGCATCCCGCTGCTCGCGCAGCCCGGCCAGCCTCTTGTCGAGCGGAGCCACCGCGGCGTCGAACACATCCAGCTCCATCTCGCCACGGCCGAGCCGGTCGGCGAGCTGGCGGCGCAGTTCCTCGGCCCTGGCGATCTCCGCGTCCAGGTCCGCGGCCTGCACCTCAGCCTCAGCCGCAGCCACCTCGGCGGCGTGCGCGACCTCGGCGTCCGACAGCACCGCGATGGCCAGCTCCTTGGCGTGTTCGTCCAGGGCACGCTGGTCGATCGCGGTCTTACCGCACCCCTCATAGCCGCCGGTCGGGTTGCACAGGTACTCGCGCCTGATCTCGCCGTCCGGGTACTGCCGGTCGCGCCTCGGCCTTCCTGACATCGGCTTGCCGCACGCCCCGCAGGTGACCACCCCGGAGCACAGGTAGGCGCCGGACGGAGGGCGGCCGGGGCGCCGGGCCGCGTACAGGCTCAGCAGCCGCGCGTGCTCATCCTCGCCCAGGATGGGCTCGCCCGGCAGCCTGGCCACGACCTTGCCCCGGTAGGTGACGAATCCGGCGTTGCGTGGTCTGGTCAGCATGGTCCGCAGCCCGGCTCTCGACCACCGGCCGCCTCGCACGGTGCGGACGCGGGCGTCCAGGTCCGCGATGACGCTCTCCTGCGTTTCCCCGCCGAGCAGCCGCGTGGCCGCCTCGCGCAGGATCACCGACTCCTCCGGATGAGGCGTCGCGCCGTCCGCGAGGAACCCGAAGGGGCGGCAGCCGTTCGGCTCGCCTGCCAGCGCCTTCAGCTTCTTGCCGCGCGTCACGCGGTCAGACAGCCGGTCGCTGTAGTAGGCGGCGGCGTTCATCGCGTCGCGGAATGACTTCTTGCCGCTGGCGGTGGCCAGGTCGAACTCGCCGTCGCTGTCCAGTACCACCAGGCCGCGCTCGGCGGCGGCGATCAGCCGCTCCCCCTCGATGGGACGGCGGCTGAACCGCTCCATGTCGAACACGATGACGCCGCCGGATTCGCCGGACTCCAGCCGCCCCATGAGCGTGTCCCACCCGGGTCGCTCCACCTTCGGATTCCACGCGCTGCGCCCGTCGTCCACATGGACCTGGCCGAGGGGCAGGTGGCGCTCGGCAAGCACGGCCCTGCACTCCTGAACCTGCCCGCTCACCGACCGCTGCGTCCGGTCGCCCTTGGCCGAGCGCCTCGCGTAGATGTCAACAGGCTTCGCGGTTGCCGTTTTCACGTAGCTAACGATATATTGACTACTAGAGCTTTCCGGTCAGCCAGTAGGTAAAGGAATGCCAGGTCGCTTCAAAGTACCTGGCCAGGATGGGTTCAGCGGGCGAGAACAACACGGCGACCAGCACGGTCACCGCGGCCGCTAGGACCAGCACGAGCAGCGACCAGCCGGAAATCCGGCTGTGATACAGCTGGTGCACCCCCCGGGCGTTGACCAGTTTCCCCGCGACCCGCAGGTGGGTGATGAACGTGCTCGACATCCCCGGCCGGCCCTTGTCGAGGAACTCCTCCAGCGTGTGGTGCGTGCCCACCACGACGATCAGGCTGGCACCCTTGGCGTCGGCCACCAGCAGGGCAATGTCCTCGCTGGTCCCCGGGGCCGGGCAGGTCACGGCGTCCAGGCCGAGCTCACGCACCCGGGCCATGCCGGGCGCCCGGCCGTCCGGGTAGGCGTGCACGACCAGCTCGGCCCCGCAGCACAGGGCCTCGTCCGACACGGAGTCCATGTCGCCGAAGATGGCGTCGGGCTGGTGGCCGGCTTCGAGCAGGGCATCCGCGCCGCCGTCCACGGCCACCAGCACCGGCTTGTACTCGCGGATGTAAGGCCGGAGGGCGACCAGATCCTCGCGGTAGTGATAGCCGCGCACCACGACCAGGACATGCCGGCCGGACATGTCCGTGTCCATCGCCGGCGCCTGGACGCCATCGGTGAGCAGCTCGTGCTCGCGCCGCAGGAACTCCAGCGTGTTCGCGGCGAACGACTCGATCTGGACCGCGACCATCGACCTGGCCTCGGTCATCGCCGCCTCGACCGACTCCTGGGTGAGCGGCGTGCCCTTGGCCACCACGGTGTCGCCGAAGTACAGGGTTTCCTGGTCCAGGCGGATCACGGAGCCGTCGGTGATCTTGACCAGGACGTCGGGCCCGGCCCCGTCGATGACCGGGATGCCCGCGTCGAGCAGCAGCTGAGGGCCGAGGTTAGGGTAACGGCCGGTGATGGTCACCGACGCGTTGACGACCGCCGAGACCTTCTTCCTGATCAGTTCCTCGGCGCTCACCCGGTCCAGGTCGGAATGATCGATAATGGCAATCTCGCCCGGATTCAGGCGCTTGGTGATGTTTTTCGTCCTGCGATCCACGCGCGCAACGGCGGTGATGCCGGGGGGCTCACCAGCCTTGCCCCGGAATACCGGCGGGATCGCGGACGGCAACTTCATCGGGTCCATCCTGCCAGAGGCCAAACACCTCAACGGCCACGTTGGCGATTACGGCGTGTCATTGATCCTGCGACCGAACGTCTGCGGCGGTCGTGCAGGGTGGGCTGCAAGGTACCACCTCAACCTGTGATCTGCCTGCGAGAACGGCATGTGCCTCGGATGTCGGGTAACGGCCGGGAGGCGTGGTTTCTGGCCGTCTGAGCAATGTCAGACCCCTCGGGTAGTGTTGCAATCGTGATCAAGGGGGAACGGTTCACGGAGGCCGATGCCGAGGCTCACGTGCACGGCATCTGCTTCAAGACAGGTCCGCCGGAACGGGTCGGCGTCGAACTCGAGTGGCTGGTTCGCGATCACCGCGATCCAGCCCTGCCGGTCCAGGCGGAGAAGGTAGCCGCCGCCTTGGCCCGCATCAGTGCGGAGACCCCGGCTGACGATGAGGGCTACCCGGAACACGTACCACGGACCGCTCGGGATAAATATCCTGATCTTCCTTCCGGCGCCTCGCTCACCGTGGAGCCTGGCGGGCAGCTCGAGCTGAGCTCCGCTCCCGCCGCTACGCTCGGTGAGCTGGTCGAGGTGACCGGGCGAGACCTGGCCGCTCTGCGTGACGCAGCCGCGGCGGTCGGGCTCGAGCTCTGCGGCTACGGCCTTGATCCGCTGCGCCCGCCCCGGCGCGTGCTTGACCTGCCGCGGTACGCGGCGATGGAGAGATTCTTCGACCGTGACGGCCCGTGGGGCCGCCAGATGATGTGCGGCACCGCGTCGGTCCAGGTCTGCCTGGACGCCGGCGACGACAGCACGGGCGACTCCGGCTACCGGTCGCGCTGGCAGCTGGTGCACGCGATCGGCCCGGTGCTGGTGGCCGCGTTCGCCAACTCCCCGCTGCGGGCCGGGCGGCCCACCGGCTGGCGGTCGGCCCGGCAGCAGGTGTGGGCCAACATGGACCCGGGCCGCACCCGGGCGCCACGGGCGGACCGCGACCCGCGCGACGCCTGGGCTTCCTACGCCCTCGACGCCGAGCTGATGTGCGTACGCGAGCCGCAGTCCGCCGACTGGACCGCCCCGGCGGGGCTGACCTTCCGCGGCTGGCTGCGCGACGGCGGATCGGGCCAGCTCCGGGAGCCCACGCAGGAGGACCTGGACTATCACCTGTCCACGCTGTTCCCGCCGGTCCGGCCGCGCGGGCACATGGAGCTGCGCATGATCGACGCCCAGCCGGGTAACGGGTGGATCGTGCCCGCGGCCGTTATCACGGCCCTGACCGGTGACGAGCGCGCGGCCGACGCCGCGCTGGCCGCCGCCGAGCAGGTGTGGGACGGCCCGGCCGGGGACGGGCCGGACGACGTGCACTGTCCCTGGCTGCGCGCGGCCAGGTCCGGCCCGGCCGACCCGCGCATCGGGCGGGCCAGCAGGCAGTGCTTCGAGGCCGCCGACGCGGCGCTCGGCCGGTCCTGGGCGCCGACCGCGATCCGGCAGGCGGTGGCCGACTTCACCGAACGCTACGTGCTCAATGACCGATGTCCCGCCGACGACCAACTGGACGGAGTCACTTGACGGAGCCACAGCTCGACACCGAGACCCTCCGCGGCCTGATCGCCAGGGAACTGACCGGCGCGCGGCAGCGGACGGCGCTGCTCACCGACTGCGTGGATGACGCCGACCTGACCACGCAGCACTCGCCGCTGATGTCCCCGCTGGTCTGGGATCTCGCGCACATCGCCAACCAGGAAGAACTGTGGCTGCTGCGTGAGGTCGGCGGGCGCGAGCCGATGCACCCGGAAATCGACCCGCTGTACGACGCGTTCGAGCATCCCCGCGCCGAGCGGCCGACGCTGCCGCTGCTGCCTCCGGCGCAGGCGCGAGCCTACGGCCACGAGGTGCGGGGCCGGGTCCTGGACTTGCTCGATCACTCCCGCTTCGGTGTACTGGAGCACGGGGCCCTCGAGCACGGGGGCTTGGAGCACGGGGGCTTGGAGCACGGGGGCACGCGGCTGCTCGGCGACGGGTTCGCGTTCGGGATGATCGCCCAGCACGAGGCGCAGCACGACGAGACGATGCTGATCACCCACCAGATCCGGGCCGGCGCCCCGGTGCTGGCCGGCCCGTCCCCCGGCCCGGCGGCCGCCGACGCGTTCCGGCTGCCGTCCGAGGTCCGGGTGGCCGGCGGCCCGTTCACCATGGGGACCTCGACCGAGCCGTGGGCGCTGGACAACGAGCGGCCCGCGCACACCGTGACGGTGGCGCCGTTCTTCATCGACACCACGCCGGTGACCTGCGGCGCGTACGCCGAGTTCATCGCCGACGGCGGATATGACGACCCGCGCTGGTGGACAGCGGCCGGCTGGGAGCACCGGCAGCGCGCCGGGCTGTCGGCCCCGCGGTACTGGAGCCGGGACGGCGGCCAGTGGATCCGCCGGGTGTTCGGCCAGGCCGAGGCGGTCCGGCCGGACGAGCCGGTCCTGCACGTGTGCTGGTACGAGGCCGACGCCTATGCCCGCTGGGCCGGGCGGCGGCTGCCGACCGAGGCGGAGTGGGAGAAGGCGGCCAGGTTCGACCCGGCCACCGGGTTGTCCCGGCGGTACCCGTGGGGCAATGCCGAGCCCGAGGCCGCGCACGCCAACCTGGGCCAGCAGTTCCTGCGTCCGGCGCCAGCCGGATCGTACCCGGCCGGGGCGGCGCCGTGCGGGGCCAGGCAGCTCATCGGGGACGTGTGGGAATGGACCGGCTCCGACTTCCTGCCCTACCCGGGATTCAGCGCCTGGCCGTACCGGGAGTACTCGGAGGTGTTCTTCGGTCCCGAGTACAAGGTGCTGCGCGGCGGGTCGTTCGCGGTCAGCCCGGTTGCCTGCCGGGGCACGTTCCGGAACTGGGACTACCCGATCAGGCGGCAGATCTTCGCGGGATTCCGCACGGCGCGTTCCGCAGCTCTTCTTTCCCCGGGGGGACCCATCCCCCCGGACCCCCCTTGGAAATCCGCCTGATGTGCAGGCACCTGGCCTACCTCGGGCCGGCGGCCACGCTGCGCTCGGTGATCGTCGATCCAACGTACGGCCTGTACCGGCAGGCCTGGGCGCCGCGTTACCAAGGCTGCGGAGCGATCAACGCGGACGGGTTCGGCGTGGGCTGGTACCCGGACGGTGAGGCGGAGCCAGCCAGGTACCGGCAGTCCATGCCGATCTGGGCGGACGAGTCGTTCCTGGACGTGGCCCGGCTGACGAGCGCGGGCGCGCTGCTGGCGGCGGTGCGTAACGCCACGCCGGGCACGGCCGGTGGCGCGGCGGCGGTCCCGCCGTTCCGGCATGGCCGCTGGCTGTTCAGCCATAACGGGGCGGTCGATGGCTGGCCGGCCTCGACCGCCGGGCCGCGACGCTGCCCGCGCTCTCGCTGCTCGAGCTGGAGGCGCGGGTCGACTCCGCGCTGATGTGGGCGCTGGTCCTGCACCGGCTCCGCCAGGGGCTCGGGCTGGCGCCGGCCCTGGCCTGCACTGCGGACGCGCTGCAGGCCGCGGGCGTGACCGGCCGGCTCAACTTCCTGCTCACCGACGGCCGCGAGATTGCCGCCACCACGGCCGGACACTCCTTGTACTACCGGCGGCAGGCGGGCGGCGTGACCGTCGCCTCGGAGCCGAGCGATGACGAGCCCGGCTGGATCGAGATCCCACGCGGTTCGCTGGTGACCGCGACAACCGAGGAGGTGAGCGTCACGCCGTCGCCTGTGCTGGAATCCGTCATCAAGGGCAGCACGGCAGTCCACGAGACCCCGGAAATCCCTGAGCACTCGCAAACCCCCGAAATATCGGGGACCTCAGATGGAAGGACCGCGATCCGTTGACTTCCCTCGACCGCCGGCTTCCGGCCGGCTTCCTGGCCGAATCCCTGCGGGCGGACGCCCGCGACGGGCTCACCGCCGAGCCGAAGTCCCTGCCACCCAAGTGGTTCTACGACGCGCAGGGCAGCGCGCTGTTCGACAAGATCACCGAGCTGCCCGAGTACTACCCGACCCGGGCCGAGCGGGAGATTCTGCAGGCCACCGGGGCCGGGATCGCCGCGCAGACCGGCGCCCGGACGCTGGTCGAGCTCGGCTCCGGGTCGTCGGATAAGACCAGGCTGCTGCTGGATGTGCTGAACGCCGAACTCGGCGCCGACTTCGACCGGGACGAGTTCGAGCACGTGGCGGTGTGGGACCCCGAGGCCGAATGGATCGAGATGCGGCTGCGCTCGCTGGCCGACCAGACCGTGCGCCTGCCCGCCATCGGGCTGACCGTGCGGTTCGGCGCGGGCGAGGAGATGCGGACCGAGGTGTCGGCCAAGTTCCGCCAGGCGGGCGTGGCCGCCGAGCTGGCCGCGGCCGGATTCGCGATGCGGTCGTGGTGGACGGATCAGGCGGCGCAGTTCGGCCTCTCGCTGTCGGTGCCCGCCTGACCGCTCGCGGTGCGGGCGGGCGGGTCAGGAGCCGCTGGGGGTGACCAGGCCTGTCTCGTAAGCGATGACCACGAGCTGGGTCCGGTCGCGGGCCTGGAGCTTCATGAGCAGTCGGCCGACGTGCGTCTTGGCGGTCGCCGGGCTGAGGTAGAGCCGCCCGGCGATCTCCGCGTTGGACCAGCCCCGGGCCACCAGCGCCAGTACCTCGCGCTCCCGGTCGGTGAGCACGTCGAGCGCGGCGGGCGGCGGGCGGTCGCTATCGGGGCGGCGCACGAACTCGCTGATGAGCTGGCGGGTGACGCTCGGCGCAAGGAGCGCGTCGCCGGCCGCCACGACCCGGATCCCGGCCAGCAGGTCAGTGGGCGGAGTGTCCTTGAGCAGGAACCCGCTGGCCCCGGCCCGCAGCGCGGCGTAAACGTATTCGTCGAGGTCAAAGGTGGTGAGAATGAGTACCCTGACGTGCTCGGTCTCCTCCGACTGGCAGATCAGCCGGGTCGCCTCCAGCCCGTCCAGGTGCGGCATCCTGATGTCCATGAGGACCACGTCGGGCTGGGACTTCCTGGCCAGCGCGACCGCCTCGGTGCCGTCGCCGGCCTCGCCGATCACCTCGAGGTCCGGCGCGGAGTCGACGAGCACGCGGAAACCGCCGCGCACCAGCGCCTGGTCGTCGGCCACGACGACGCGGATCACCCGGTCACCGCCACGATCGGGAAGCAGGCCCGGACCTGGAAGCCGCCGTCGGGCCGGGGCCCGGCGGCGAACTCCCCGCCGAACACCGCCACCCGCTCGCGCATGCCGATGATCCCGTGCCCGGAACCCGGCCTCGGCGGCGGGACCCGGACGTCGGGCACGGCCGGGCCCTGGTTGGTGATCTCGACGGCCACCGACTGGTCGCGATAGCAGATGGTGACGGTAGCGGAGGCCGCGGCCGCGTGCTTGATCACGTTGGTGAGCGCCTCCTGGATGACCCGGTAGGCGGACAGGTCGATGCCCGGGGGCACTGACTTCCGCTCGCCTTCGACATTGATCCAGACCCGGAGACCGGCCTCCTGCACATGAGCGACAAGCGAGGTGAGGTCGGCCAGCCCGGGCGCGGGGGTGAGGCTGCCGCGCGGCTCGCCTTCCTGCCGCAGCACGCCGAGCAGGCGGCGCATCTCGGTCAGCGCCGCGCGGCTGGTGGCCTCGATCGCGGCCAGGGCCTGCCTTGCTTCTCCCGGCTGGGTGTCGATCACGTGGTTGCCGACGCCGGACTGCACGGCGATGACGCTCATCGAGTGGGCGATCACGTCATGCAACTCGCGGGCGATGCGCAGGCGCTCTTCGCTGACAGCGCGGCGGGCCTCTTCCTCGCGCTCGCGCTCCAGGCGTTCCGTCCGGGCCCGCAGCTCCGCCCAGCCCGCCCGGCGCCGACGAAGGTTCCAGCCGACCAGCCAGGCCGCTCCGACAAAGATCTCGCTCAAGAGATAGGTGGCCAGGACCGCCACCTTGGCCGGCTGGAGATCGACAGCCACGCCGAGCACGACCGCCGACGCGAACAAGGTCGGCAGAGACACCTGCTCGTCACTGTGCAGGGCGATGTCGAAGGTGAGCACGAAGATCGCATACCCGGGGTAGGCCACGTAGTGGCCGGCAGCGTAGATCGCGACCGCCGACAGGCAGACCGCGACCGACGCGCGCGGGAAGCTGCGGTGGGTGAGGATCGGGGTGACGATGACCACGGCCAGCAGCCAGGTCAGGACCGTCGTCGGCCGCTGTCCGGGCAGCAGCAGGTGCCTGGTGATGAGTTGCTGGGCCATCAGCGCGAACACGGCGAGCGCGGTGATGCCGTCGATCAGCAACGGGCCTGGGGCCTGTCTCATCGACCGCAACGTCGGCATTTCGTCACCGTAGCCCGGATCCGGCGCGAGACGCGTCCGCCTGCAGGGTGAGCCGCGGCTTACCCCTCCAGGCGTACGCCTTCAGGCCGCACGATACGCCTCAGTGGGCCCGCGGGGCGAGGGCCGAAACCGGCTTACAGGCCGGCGACGCCGTGGCCTGCCGCCGCGACAGTGGACACGACGCACCTGCCATCCCGAGAACGTGCGCGGAGGAATCGCCGTCATGTCCACCATCAGCTTCAGCAAGCTCACCAAGCGCTATGGATCGGTCCTGGCCGTCGACGACCTGTCGTTCGACGTTCGGCCAGGCCGGGTAACCGGATTTCTCGGTCCCAACGGATCCGGCAAGACCTCGACGCTGCGCGTCCTGCTCGGCCTGGCCGACCCGACCTCCGGGACAGCGACCATCGACGGGCTGCCCTACCACCGGCTGCCCGACCCGGTGCGCCAGGTCGGTGCCGTCCTGGACAGCAACACCTTCCATCCGGGCCGCAGTGCCGCCCAGCACCTGCGGGTCATCGCCACGGCGACCGGCCTGCCGCGCCACCGGGTCGACGAGACCCTGGGGCTGGTCGGACTGGCGGACGTCGCAGGACGCGCCGTGGGCAAGTTCTCGCTCGGCATGCGCCAGCGGCTCAGCCTGGCCGGGGCGCTGCTCGGCGACCCGGGCGTGCTGATCTTCGACGAGCCGCTGAACGGTCTCGACCCGGACGGCATCCGGTGGCTCCGTGGCCTGCTGCGGACGCTAGCGGCGCAGAACCGGACCGTGTTCCTGTCCAGCCACCTGCTCACCGAGGTGGCACAGACCGTTGACGACGTGATCGTGCTGGCCCGAGGGCACCTGGTGACGCAGACCACGCTGGCCAACCTGGTCGCCCGGACCTCGGTGGTGCGGGCCCGGACCACTAACGCGACCCGGCTGCTCGAGGTCCTCGCGGCAGCCGGCCTGCAGGTCCGCCTGGCCGACGCCTCGACCGTGGAGGCCCGGTCCGCCACCGCCGATGCGGTCGGCCTGGCCGCCGCGTCCGCCGGCCTGACCATCCTCGAGCTCTCCCGTCATGACGAAGACCTGGAGAGCCTGTTCTTCGAACTCGTCCAGCAGAACCAGGAGATAGCAGCATGAATGGCACCGTCCGGCTGGCCCGGGCCGAACTCAGGAAGCTCTTCACCACCAAGGCGCTGCCGGTCAGCTTCGCGATCGCGGTCGTGCTCGCGATCGGCAGCGTGCTCATCGACGCCATGGTCGCCGGCCAGAACGGCGCCGCGCGGCTCGGCACCGACGCGAACGTCTATCAGATGCTCAAGTTCGGCGCGATCACGTGCGTGGTCATGCTGATCCTGGGCATCCTCGCCTCGGGCAGCGAGTTCCGGCATCGGACCATCGTCCCGGTCCTGCTCGCCACCCCGCACCGGATGCGCATCTTCGCGGTCAAGGTGGCCGTGGTCGCCGGGCTGAGCGCGGTCTTCAGCGCCGCGGTGTTCGGCCTCGGGCTGGCGACCATCGTCCTGACGCTGTCGGCGCACGGGATCCACGGCCTCCCGGCCGGGGTGGGCACCCTGTACGCCGGCACGGTCATCTCGTCGGCCTGTTTCGGGATGATCGGCGTCGCTCTCGGCGCGCTGACCAGGAACATGATCGGCGCCATCGTCGTGGCGATCGTCTGGGCCCTGTTCATCGAGCAGGTCATCCTGGCCACCATCGTGCCGGGCATCGAGAAGTGGCTCCCGACCGCGGCCGCCATCGGCCTGACCAACGCCCCGGGCCCGCACCCCGGCCACATCCTGTCGCCGGCGACCGCCGGGCTGGTGCTCACCGGCTACGCTGTCGCCCTGCTCCTGGCCGCGAGCCGGACTACCCTGCGGCGCGACATCGCCTGACGAGGCGCACGGGGCCAGAGCGTCAGAAGGGTCACCGTGTCAAAGGTCAGCGCGGTGCACCACGGACCGTTCGGCCAAATAAAAAGGGCCCGGCCCGGCACCTCCGTCCGCAGGTGGGCGGCGGGGCCCGGGCCGGGCCTTCCAAGGAGCGGCCGTGGATCAGGACGCGGAGGTCTCGCCACCCAGCGCGACCTGGACGGTCCGTTCGTCGGTGCCGCGGATGATCTTCAGCTCGACCGTTCCGCTGCCCACCGCCTGCAGCGCGTCGAACAGGTCGTCGGCCGTGCGGAGCGGCTGTCCGCCCGCCGCCACGATCAGGTCGCCCTGGGCCAGGCCGGCCCCGGCGGCGGGGCTGTCCTCGGCGACCTCCCTGATCAGCAGGCCATCGACCTCAGGCAGGCCGACGGCCCGCCGCATCTTCCGCGCCACGTGACCGGGGGCGATGGCTATGCCGAGCCGGGGCGGCGTGGCGGACTCGCCGCGGCCGAGGGCGTCGATCCGGCTCCGCAGCGTCTCGTCAGCGGGTATGGCCAGGTAGAAGCCTTCACCCAGGCGGTTGGTGTTGATGCCCAGGAGCTGGCCTGAGCCGTCGATGACCGGGCCGCCCGAGGAGCCGGGCAGCAGCGGCGCGGTGTGCTCCAGCGAGCCGGTGATGCGGCGGCCGCGCGGGCCGCGGAAGGTCCGGTCGACGCCGGAGACGAAGCCGAACGTCACCCGCAGGCCGCGGCCGCCCGGATTGGCCAGGGCGAAGACGGGCGCGCCGATGCCGGCCGAGGCATCCGCCACCCACGCCAGCGCGGGGGCCCCGGCGGTGTCGACGTCGATGACGGCCAGGTCGCCGTCGATGTCCCGCCCGGCCACGCTGCCCTCGGCCGTTCGGCCGTCGGCGAAGGTGACCGTCACCTGGTCGCCGCGTACGTTATGCGCGTTGGTCAGGACCCGGCCCGGGCCGAGGACCACGCCCGAGCCGACGCCCCATCGCTGTCCGACGCCCACGACCGAAGCGCCCGCCCCTTCGGCCTGCTGCCTGATCCCGGCCTGGATCTCGTCGAGTAGTGCCATTTCCGCCTCCTGGTAAGTAGTAACTTGCAATCTACTACTAATGGCTCCGATGTCAACGGGCGGCTACCATCGGGGCATGACCGGACGGGAAACGGCCGCCTCGCCGCTGGCCGAGGCGCTGGCCAGGGTCGGCGACCGGTGGACGCTGCTGGTGGTGGAGGCGCTGCTTGACGGCCCGCGCCGGTTCAACGACCTGCTGAGCCAGATCCCCGGCCTCGCGGCGAACATCCTGTCCGAGCGGCTCAAGCGGCTGGAACGGGAGGCGCTGCTGGTGGCCCGGCCGTACTCCGAGCGGCCGCCGCGGTCCGCCTACGAGCTGACCGGCGAGGGCAAGGAGCTGGCCGGGGCGCTGCGCCTGCTGGCGCAATGGGGGGCCGGGCATGCCGATCCGGCCGAGGTACCGCGGCACCCGGCCTGCGGCACACCGATCGAGGCCCGCTGGTACTGCCCCACCTGCGATCGCCTGGTCGACGACAAGGCGGAGCAGGCCGACCTTCGCTTCGTTTGACTCCCACTCCGCCTTGAACTGAAGGGCGGAGATTCCCGCCTGTCACGCCGCTTCCCGGCGTGACTTCGGGTGGGTTCCTGCTTCGCCGCGCTGGGCCGGGACGCCGGGTCCTGGTCTTACCTGCGCTCCACAGGCTGTCACCGCCAGTCCGGCGGCCTTGGCGACGTTGACCGCCGCGTTGATGTCCCGGTCCAGCCACGTTCCGCACGACGGGCAGTGCCAGGTGCGGATGTGCAGCGGCTTGGGGCCGTCCTTGACCCCGCACGCCGAGCATGTCTGCGAGGTGGGGACGAACCGGCCGATCCGGTGGAACTCCCGGCCGTTCAGCCGGGCCTTGTACTCCAGCATGTGCACGAACGCCGACCAGCCCGCATCGTGCACAGACTTGGCCAGGCGGGTGCGGGCGAGTCCCCTGACCGCCAGGTCCTCGACGGCGACCGCTTGGTTTTCGCGGATCAGCGCCGTGGATAGCTGGTGGTGGAACTCGCGCCGCGCGTCGGTCACCCGGGCGTGCGCCGTGGCGACCCGGACCCGGGCCTTGCCCCTGTTCCGGCTGCCCTTGTCCTTGCGGGACAGCGACCGCTGCGCCCGCCGTAGTTTCTTCTCCGCCCGCCGCAGGAACTGGGGGGATGCGATCTTGCAGCCATCGGACAGCACCGCGAAATGGGTGAGCCCGAGGTCGATGCCGGTCACCGGCTCAGCCCTGGGCAGGGCGCCCGCCTCGGCCTGCACGACGAAGCTGGCGAAGTACCGGCCCGCCGCGTCCATGATGACGGTGACGCTGGACGGGGCCGAGGGCAGGTCACGAGACCAGCGCACGGGCACGTCGCCGATCTTCGGCAGGCGCAGCTTCCCGCTGGGCAGTACCCGGAACCGGGCGTTGGCCGTGAACCGGATCGTCTGCCTGCGGTCCTTGCGGGACTTAAACCGGGGCGGCTGGATCTTCGGGCCCTTCCGTTTCCCTGTGACTGAGGCGAAGAAGTTCCGGTAGGCCGCGTTCAGGTCCGCGAGGGACTGCTGGAGCACCACCGACGAGACGCCGGCGAGCCACGCTCTTTCCGGGGTGGTCTTCACCGCGGTCAGCCGGGCCGACAGGTCCGCGTCGGTGAGGTACGGCAGCCCGGCCTGGTGGGCCTGTTCGCGGAGGCGCAGCGCGTCGTTGAACACGACCCTCGCGCACCCGAACGCCCTGGCCAGCGCGGACCGCTGCCCGCGGGTGGGGTAGAGGCGGTAATTGTACCGGAGCTGCATATCTCGATCATAGTTACGTTTTCAGGCCATACCAAGGACATCCGCACTGGCAGGCACGGCGTGTTCGTGCTGCACGCCCATTTGGTTTTCGTCACCAAGTCCCGGCATCCCGTGTTCAGCTCGCAGCACCTGGGACGCATGGAACAGATCATGCGGGACGTCTGCACGGACTTCGGGTGCGACCTGGCCGAGTTCAACGGCGAAGCCAGCCACGTCCACCTGCTGGTGAACTTCCCGCCGAAAGTCGCCCTGTCCCGGCTGGTGAACTCCCTCAAGGGCGTGTCGTCCCGGCGGCTGCGGCAGGAATTCCCCGGACTGCGGCGGCACTACTGGAAGGCGAACCGGCTGTGGTCCGGATCCTATTTTCGCCGGGTCCGTCGGCGGCGCACCCATCACGGTCCTGCGCCAGTACATCCAACAGCAGGACAGGCCCGCCTGATATCGGCCGGGGTCCGCCCGCCTTCACCACCGGCCTGAAGGCCGGCGCACTAGCGGACATTTAGGTAGCGGGGCATGTCGAGAACGGCGAGGCGGTTACGACTGCGGGGTGACAGCGCGCCGACGGGGCGCGCCGACGCTGAAGGGCATGCGCATGAAGTACTTGCTGCTGATCTACGGCAACCAGAGAAGTGGGCCTCGTTCCCGGCCGAGGCATGGCCGGAGGCCATCGCCAGGCAGGACGCGTTCAACAGCAAATACCGGGCCACCGGCGAGCTGCTCGGCGCCTACGGCCTGGCCGATGCGGCCGCGGCCAGGCTGGTGCGCCGCCAGGACGGGCTGCCGGCCGTGACCGACGGGCCCTACCTAGAGACCAAGGAGTACATCGCGAGCTTCTACCTGCTGGACTGCGAGAGCGAGGAGCGCGCGCTGGAGATCGCGGCGGATATGCCGTTCGCGGACGTGGAGCCGGTGGAGTTCTGGCCGGTGCTGCACGAGGCCAAACCCGATCTGTGAACGGCGAGACGAGCGTCGAGGACCTGCTGCGGGAGCTGGCGCCTCAGGTCCTCGGCGCGCTGGTTCGGCGGTACGGGCAGTTTCACCTGTGCGAAGACGCCTGCCAGGAGGCGCTGCTGGCCGCCGCGCTGCAATGGCCCGAGGGCGGGATTCCGGAGAACCCGCGCGGCTGGCTGCTCACGGTCGCCTCGCGGCGGCTGACGGACCAGGTCCGCAGCGAGCAGTCCCGGCGCAACCGTGAGGAGCTGATCGCGGTGGCGACCCCGCCGTCCGAGCTGCTCAGCGCGCCGGCTGACGCCGGGCCGGCCGACCGCGACGACTCGCTGGCGCTGCTGTTCGGCTGCTGTCACCCGGACCTGTCCGGGCCCAGCCAGATCGCGCTGACCCTGCGCGCGGTGGGCGGGCTGACCACGGCGCAGATCGCCGCGGCGTTCGGCGTGCCCGAGGCGACGATGGCCCAGCGCATCAGCCGGGCCAAGCAGGCCATCAGGGCGGCCGGGGCCGACTTCCGGCTGCCGGCCGGAGTAGAACGGACCGAGCGGCTGCGGGCGGTGCTGCACGTGCTGTACCTGGTCTTCAACGAGGGCTACAGCTCCGCCGACGGCGACGCGCTGACCGTGCCCGAGCTTTCGCGGGAGGCGATCAGGCTCACCCGCTGGCTGCACCGGCTGCTGCCCGAGGACAGCGAGGTGGCCGGCCTGCTGGCGCTGATGCTGCTGACCGACGCGCGGCGGGCGGCCCGTACCCTGCCGGACGGATCGCTGGTGCCGCTCGCCGACCAGGACCGTTCGGCGTGGGATCAGGAGCAGATTCGTGAGGGCGCCGCGCTGATCAGCGCGGCGCTGCCGCGCGGCGAGCCTGGGCCCTACCAGCTGCAGGCCGCCATCGCGGCGGTGCACGACGAGGCAGCGACCATGGCCGACACCGACTGGCCGCAGATCCTGGCCCTGTATGACCTGCTGGAACACCTGGCCCCGAACCCGTTCACCGCGCTCAACCGGGCGGTGGCGGCAGGCATGGTGCACGGGCCGCAAGCCGGGTTGCGGGCGCTGGACGAGCTGGCCGCGGACAGGCGGATGGCACAGCATCACCGGGTGATCGCCACCCGGGCGCACCTGAGGGAACTGGCCGGCGACCGGCAGGCGGCGGCCGCGGATTACCTGCAGGCGGCGCGGCGCGCGACCAGCCTGCCCGAGCGGCGCTACCTGGCCGTCCAGGCGGCGCGGCTATCCGGGTGACGGCTCAGCGGCTGCGGTCATCCCGGTGACGGCGCCGCCGGGTCGACACGGTCCGTAATTATCTGATTGGTTCGGAGGGGTGTCAGGCCGCCGCGCTCGGGTAGGGGGCCTGCGGCCGTCGGCAACGCGGCCGGCGCCATGAAACAGGCCGCTGCAGCGGCCGGAGACGGGAGGCATGGTGAGCGAGTTCGACAAGCTAAAGGATGACGCCCTCCAGCAAGGCGAGCAGGCCGCTGAGCAGAAGTTCGGCATGGGCGGCAACCAGCAAGGCCAGGACCAAGGCCAGGACCAGGGCGGTCAGGGCGGTCAGGGCGGATACGGCCAGGACCAGGGCGGCGACCAGGGCGGCCAGGGCGGATACGGCCAGGACCAGGGCGGCGACCAGGGCGGCCAGGGCGGATACGGCCAGGACCAGGGCGACCAGGGCGGCCAGGGCGGATACGGCCAGGACCAGGGCGGCGACCAGGGCGGCCAGGGCGGATACGGCCAGGACCAGGGCGGCGACCAGGGCGGCCAGGGCGGATACGGCCAGGACCAGGGCGGCGACCAGGGCGGCCAGGGCGGATACGGCCAGGACCAGGGCGGCGACCAGCAGTCCGGGTACTGAACGCCGCGGTAAGACCACAAGGACCGGCCAGCCTGAATCGGCTGGCCGGTCCCGCCGTTTCCGGACCGGGGAGCCTAGGGCGCGGGCCGCTCGCATGGCCCGAAGGCGTGCGCGCTGGTGCGGACGGGGTACACGGGGCGGACGAGGACGCCCGAGCGGGCACAGATGACGCCCGGGTGAGCACAGACAAGGCCCGGCACGATCTATGGGACGTGCCGCTAGTCGCCTTGGTCGTTGCCGTGACCGCGACCGCGGCCCTTCTTATGCCCGGGCGCTGACGACGGTTGGCTGGGCGGCGGTACGGCCGGTCCGCTGCTTACGGTCGCGGCCGGTGTCGCGCGGGGGTCCGCGCCGGTACCGCCGGGCGGGCTGGCACTGCCGACGGGGCTGGCCAGGGCCGGGACGGGCGATGACGGCCGCGACGGCAAGGGAGCTGACGGGCCGCCGGACCCGTGCGGGACCGGACTGAATCCCGTCATGCTGGCCAGTCCGAGACCGGCCAGCGCGGCCAGCACGATGGCGGCCAGAAACGGGATCCGACTTCGCCGGAACCTGGCGGCCCGCGCTCGGGTCCGGGTCTGGCGCGGCACGCCGGGGACCGGCGGCCGAGCGTCAGCGACGGTGCTATCCGGCGGTTCCGCCAGGAGACCAGGCGGCGGTTCCGCCAGGAGACCAGGCGGCGGTTCCGCCAGGAGACCAGGCGGCGGTTCCGGCTGGAGACCAGGCGGCGGTTCCGGCTGGCCTGCCACCGGTACGTCCGGTACCGCGACAGGGACAAACCAGGCGGCGTCCGGGCCAGCACCGGGACCGTCAGGCGGGCCGCCGCGCAGGTCATCCCGGAGACGGCCAGCCCAGGCGGCCACCTCAGCGGCGCTGGCCGGACGCCAGGCCGGATCCTTCGCCGTCAGCCTCATCACCAGCTCGAGCACCTCGGCCGGAACCCACGCGGGCAGCGGCGGGAACGGACGGTCACGGTGAGCGAGCGCCACCTCGAGCGGCGAGCCGGTGAACGGCTGCGCCCCGGTCAGGCATTCGTAGGCCACGATGCCCAGCGCGTACAGGTCGCTGGGCGGCTGGGCCTGGGCCCCGCTCACCCGCTCAGGCGCGATGTAACCAGGCGTACCCATCACCATCCCGGTAGCGGTGACCGGCGCCGCGCCGACCGCGTGCGCCACGCCGAAGTCCGTGATCTTCACCATGCCGCCAGGGGCGAACAGGATGTTGGCCGGCTTTATGTCGCGGTGTATCAGCCCCGCCGAGTGCGCGGCCTGCAGGCCGGCCGCGCTCTGCGCGATGACGTCCATGGTCCGCGCGGCATCCAGCGGCCCGCGGCACAGGACAGCCGCGAGGCTGGGTCCCTCGATTAGCTCCATCACCAGGTAGGACGACTGGCGGCCGACGGGCTCGCCGTAGTCGTAGACGCGGGCGATGTTCGGGTGCGAGAAGCTCCCCGCGTGCCGGGCCTCGGCCTGGAAGCGGGCCAGGGCCTCGGCCTGGTGGGCGTATCCGGGATGCAGCAGCTTGACCGCGACCGGCCGGGCCAGCACGGTGTCGATAGCGCGCCATACTTCGCAGTACCCGCCGGTACCGATCGGCTCTTCAAGCTGGTAGCGACCACCGAGGAGCGTTGCGGCAGGGGTCATCAGAGGCGGTTACCCCCGCCGCAGCCCTTTAACCGTCTCCCGGCACGCCGCGCTCGACGCAAGACTCGTTGCCCAGGTCGAGGCCGCCATGAACCGGCTCCTGGACGGCAAGCTCACCATCGTGGGCCCTCTTGCTGGCGCTAGGGGGCGTACTGCCCGATGACCAAGGAGGCGGGGCTGTGCTGTGGCCTGAGCGTCGTGATGGCCAGCCGGCTGGCGCCTGGGTGCCACGACGCTAGCTGCACCTTTGACGTGAAGCTCAGCTCGGCAACCAGGCTTTCGCTGCTGGCAGGCCAGCCGAAGCCGATCAGGGCGTTGCTGCTGACCCAGGTCCGCGGCACGGTCGTCAGGCGGCCGCCGGCTGTGGACACTAGCTCCAGTTGCACCGCCAGCTCGCCGTCGTCTGAGTCGTCGCTGAAGCTCACCTGGACCGCCAGAAAGCTGCCGTCGGGGCTGAAGACCGCGTTGGCTGCCGAACTCGCCTCGGGCAGCTCGACCGATACCTGTCGGCCGGTGGCCAGATTCAGCACCTGCACACCGCAGCGTGCGGCACACGGCGGCGCCCAGGCGATCTCGGTTGCGCTCGCCGCGATCACTCCTGCAAAGCTGCGACTGGGCTGCGGAGGGGCTGGATCCCACAACGTGTCGGTCATCGTTCCCGAATCCTGGGCCACTGGGGCCAGCAGCAGGCCGCGGTCCGTTCCCTGCTCGATCAGGTACCCGGCCGGAAGCGTGAGCTGCGGCCCGAGCGGCCGGCCAGCGATGCTGACTTCCCAGGCCATGCCCGCGGCAGTGCGCGGCTGGGCATCAGGGGGGTAGCTGGTCAGCCACAGCGCGCCAGCGGTGCCCGGCGCAACCGCGTCCGCCAGCCCCACCTGGGTTACCGCCTGCGCATGATCGGCCAGGAAGTAGACGGCACGTCGCGGTCCGGCGCAAAGGCCGCAGCCGGCCTGAGCAGCCGGACCGGCCTGCACGGCCCAGCCGCCCGTCACGCGGACGAACTGGTAGCCAGCGGGTTGCCGCGGCAGGCCGCCGATCGGCGCTACTCGGCCCGCGGCCGGCCAGAACCACTCCGGCCGCTCTCCGGTAGCCGGCAGCCGCAGATCGCCAGGCCAGGACAAGACCTGGCCCGTGATCCCGTCGGGTTCGGCCGCCACCCCCACGTCACCCGAAACCGCCGTCGGCAGCGGAGCCACGGTGACAGCCGCCCGGACCGGCCGCACCGTCCCATGCCGTGACCGCGGCAGGTAATGCGCAATCGTCACAGCCACTAGCACGAGCACGGCGGCCGCCGCCACGCGGCGCGGCCACGGGCCGGTCTCACGGCCCCCGCCCTGGCTCAGGATGTCAGGCACAGCCCTCACCGCCAAGAGCATTCTGATCTGTGGATACGACCATACCCCGGGCGCGACGACCTGCTGGTCGAGGTCGCCGGGGTCCTCCGGTGTCACGCGCGCCTGAGCCTGACGAGCCGCTGGGCCTGGCATGATCGTAGGCATGACGGTGGTGAGGATAAACGCGATTACCGTGCCGGCCGCCAGCGGCGACGAGCTCGCCCGCCGGTTCGCCGCCCGGGCCGGCGCGGTGGACAACCAGGACGGCTTCGAGGGGTTCGAGCTGCTCAAGCCGACCGACGGGCGCACCACCTGGCTGGTCGTGACCCGCTGGCGGGACGATGAGTCGTTCCAGGCCTGGCTGCACTCCCCCGCGTTCGGCCATGGGCACCGGTCGGCCGCCGAGCGGACCGGCGGGCAGGCGCCGCCGCCGGTCGGCATCAGCAGCGAGCTATGGTCCTACGAGGTGGCCGGCGGATCACCCGGGCGCTGACGCACCGGGATACAGCTAACGCACCGGGACATACCAGCCAGGCCGGCCAGCGTCAGCCGGCCAGCGCTGGCCGGCCGCCGCAGCGCTAGCCGGACGCCGCGCCGAGCTTGCGCAGCAGCGCAGCCTTGATCGCCGGGCGCGACCCGAACACCAGCAGGAACACCGCCTCGCGGGCCAGCCGCTGGGCATGGCTGTCGGTCGTGATCGAGTTGCTGCCGTCCCGGACGGTCAGCGCCGCCGTGGCGCGGACGGCCAGTTCCGAGGCCTCCGCCCGGGCCAGCGCCATCGAGGCGGCATCGGCCTCGAGCGCGGCGTCGAGGCGTTCCTGGCAGACGGCCAGCTCGCCGTCAAGCGGACCGGGCCCGAGCAGCCGGCAGCACCGCCGGGCCACGCCAAGCGCGAGCGACCCGTTGACCCGCAGCGCCGCGGGCTGCGAGCTGGCGGCCGGGTCGAAGGGCTCCTGACCGGCGAAACGAGCCTGCGGGATCCGGACACCATCGAAGCCGAGCCGGACCGTGACGCTGGCGTCGACCGCGGCCAGCCGCTGCCGGGTGACCGTGAGGCCGGGCTGGGCCGTAGCGTCCATGATCAGCGTCACCACCGTGTCGCCCGGCCCGCGCGCCACGACCAGCAGCAGGTCGATCAGGCCCCAGCCGGTCACCCACGGAGCCGCGCCGTCCAGCCGCCACCCGCCGTCGGTGACCTCTGCGCGCAGCATCACGGGTCCCGGCATCAGCCCGGCCAGCGCGATGCCGCCACGCGTCGTGCCCCGGCAGGCGGAAGCGAGCCACCGGTCCCGCAGGGCGGCCGGCGCGCCGCCGGTGGCGAGCGTCATGAGCAGCCTGAAGTGCTGGACCCACACGAAGGCGGTAGCCAGGCAGCCGCTGGCCAGTTCCTCGGCCACCGCGCTCACCTGGCGCAGGTCCAGGCCGAGCCCGCCGGCCTCGGCCGGGGCGGGCGCGCCGTACAGGCCCGCGGCGGCCAGCGCGTCCAGGTGCGCGACCGGCAGCACGTCCAGCCGGTCCACCCGCATGGCGTCCGGGAACAGCACATCACCGGCCAGGGCCCGGGCTGCTGCCAGGACGTCCGTGGCGGTGCTCAGGAGACGCTCCAGGCCGCGGCGAGCTTGTCCATCACCGCGTCCAGGCCGGCGTCGGTGACCTGCCGGGCCGGATCGGACAGATACCAGTCCGCGATCTCGCGGACACCCTGCTCGAACGGGATCACCGCCCGCCAGCCCGGGACCAGGCTGCGGATCTTGGCGTTGTCGAACACCATGGAGTGCGCCTTGTCGCCGAGCAGCCCGGCGCCCCACTCCGGGTCGGCGGCCGCGATGGCATCGGAGGGAACATGCACCACCCGCGCGGTCACCCCGAGCGCGGCCGCGAGGGTATCCGCGATCTGGTTCCAGGTCAGCACGTCGTCTGAGGTGATGTGGATCGCCTCGCCGAGGGTGCGCGGATGGCCGAGCAGCGGCACGAAGGCCCGGGCGAAATCGTCGTGATGGGTCATGGTCCACAGCGAGGTCCCGTCGCCGTGCACGATCACGGGCTTGCCGGCCAGCAGCCGCCCGAGTACGGTCCAGCCGCCGTGGAACGGCACCAGCGTCTGGTCGTAGGTGTGCGAGGGCCGCACGATCGTGGCCGGGAAGCCTAGCTCCCGGTAGGCGGCGGCAAGCAGGTCCTCGCAGGCGATCTTGTCCCTGGAGTACTGCCAGAACGGGTTGCGCAGCGGGGTGGATTCGGTGACGGGCATCCGCGCGGGCGGTTTCTGGTAAGCCGAGGCGGAGCTGATGAACACGTACTGCCTGGTCCGGCCGCCGAACAGCTCGATGTCCGCCCGGACCTGCTCGGGCGTGAACGCCACCCAGTCGGTGACCGATTCGAACTCCAGGCCTTCTATGGCCTGCCGAACGGAGCCTGGTTCCCGTATATCAGCTTGCAGTCTCGTGGCTCCGGGCGGGAGCGGCCGGCCGGTGCTTGTCCCCCGGTTCAGCACGTACAGCTCGAGGCCTGCCTCGACCGCCGCCCGCGAGCACGCCGAGCTGATGACCCCGCTGCCGCCGATGAACAGGATCCTGAGCTTCGCCATACCCCAACGCTACTGGGCGGGCCTGGCCACCGCTTCCAGCACCGGTCTGGCTGACCGGCCTTGGGTCAACTGGCACTTCCGCAGGAGGATTAGGGGCGCGGTCAGCGTCCGAGCGCTACCTGCACTGGCCCTGCCATCCTTATGGGAAGGATTATCCCGTACACCGCGAGTTCACCCGCGTGTGCAAAGGTTGCGGCGGACCACATGACGGTAGTGCCAGGCATGCTCGGGGAGGACGTCTTAGCGTCGGAGAAGAGGCTCCATGACTACCACACCGGCTGCCGGGCCGAGCGCCCGTGCGGACAGCGAGGGCACGTTGCGGTTGTCGCGGCTGCTCAATCGGCCGGTAGCTGACCGCAGCGGCGAGTCCCTGGGCCGCCTGACCGACGTGATCGTCCGGCTCCGCGGCGCTGATTACCCACTGGTCACCGCATTGGTGGCGGCTGTCGGGGGACGTGAGGTCTTCGTGCCCATCGACCAGGTGAGCAGCTTCGGCGGCGACCCGCTGAAACTGTCCAGCGCGCGGCTCGACCTGCGGCACTTCGAACGCAGGGAAGGGGAGGTGCTGCTGCGCGCCGATGTGCTGGGGCATCGTCTCATCGACGTGCAGAACGCCCGCCTCGTGCGGGCCGCCGACCTGCAGCTGACCAGAGACGGCGGCGAGTGGGTCTTGTCCGGGGTGGATACCCGGCGCCGTCCGCGCCGGCTGTTCGGGCTGCTCGCGGCCGAGGATCATGATGGCCAGCCAGTCTTCCGCGACTGGCACGACTTCGAGTCGCTCATCGGCCACCAGGGCAGCGCGCTGCTGCGCGGACCGTTCGCCCGTATCCGCAGGCTGAAGCCGGCCCAGATCGCCGACCTGCTCGAGGAAGCCTCCAAGGAAGAGGAAACCGAGATCCTCGGCCAGGTGCACGCGGACCCCGAGCTAGAAGCCGATGTTTTCGAAGAACTTGACGAGGACCTGGCTACCCGCCTGCTCGGCGCGCGCACCGACGAGGAGATCGCCGCGGTGCTGGCCCGGATGCGCGCGGACGACGCCGCGGACGCGATCGCCGAACTGCCGCAGCGGCGCAGGCAGCCGGTGCTCGACCTGCTGCCGCCCGCCCAGCGGACCAAGGTGCTGACCCTGATGGGCTTCAACCCGACCAGCGCCGGCGGGCTGATGGGGGTGGACTTCGTCGCGCTGCCCACCATGATCACGGTCCGCGAGGCGCTGGACCGGGTCGGCCAGTCCTCGCTCCTGCAGCCAGAGGCGCTGACCAGCGTGCATGCCGTCGACGATGAAAACGGTCTGCGCGGCGTGGCGACCCTGGTCACGCTGCTTCAGTCCGATCCCGGCGCCACCCTGATCGACGTGTCCGATACCGATCCGGTCCGGGTGGGCGCGGACGCGGACGTCATGGATGTGGCCGTCCTGATGACCGATTACAACCTCATCATCATTCCAGTCGTCGACGACGAGCGCCGCCTGCTCGGTGTGATCACCGTGGACGACGTGCTGGAGGCCACCCTGCCCGATGACTGGCGGCGCCGCGAAGCCGCGGTGCCACCGGATGCCCGGCACGGGGACAGCCCGTGACGGCGCGCGACGGGCCCGTCCGGCCGGAGCAGCCGCCACCCGCTAAGACCGCACCGCCCGGCCAGACCGCTCCGCCTCCCGCATCCGCGCCACCAGCCTCTCCTCCGCCCGCCGGACCCGCCATCTCATCCCCGCCCGCCGGACCCGCCATCTCATCCCCGGCCGCCGCGCCCGCCATCTCATCCCCGGCCGCCGCGCCCGCCATCTCATCCCGGGCCGCTAGGCCCGCCGCATCCGCCCAGGCCGCTCCGTCGGGCCAGCTCAGCAGGCCGACCGCCGTGCTCGACGACGCCCACCTCGGCGACATCGAGGGCGCATTCGGCCACATCAAGCTCGGCGACGAGGAGTTCGGCGGGCTCAAGCGCAAGCTGATCACGTTCCTGGCCATCGTCGGACCCGGGCTGATCGTGATGGTCGGGGACAACGACGCGGGCGGCGTATCGACCTATGCGCAGGCTGGCCAGGACTACGGCTACAGCCTGCTGTGGACGCTGCTGCTGCTGATCCCGGTGCTGATCGTCAACCAGGAGATGGTGGTGAGGCTCGGCGCGGTCACCGGCGTCGGGCACGCGCGGCTGATCAACGAGCGGTTCGGCCGGTTCTGGGGCTGGTTCAGCGTCGGCGACCTGTTCATCCTCAACTTCCTGACCATCGTCACCGAATTCATCGGTGTCTCGCTCGCGCTGCAGTACTTCCACGTCAGCGCGTACATCTCAGTGCCGATCGCGGCGGTCGTCCTGATCGCGATTACCATGAGCGGCAGCTTCGCCCGCTGGGAGCGGTCGATGTTCGCGTTCATCGCGGTGAGCCTGATCCTGGTCCCGCTCTTTTTCCTCTCCGACCCGCACTGGGGCCAGATCGGCTACCACTTGGTCGTCCCCGGCATTCAGGGTGGGGCGAACTCGACCGCGGTGCTGCTCATCATCGCGATCGTGGGCACCACCGTCGCCCCCTGGCAGCTGTTCTTCCAGCAGTCCAACGTCATCGACAAGCGGATCACGCCGCGGTTCATCCCATACGAGCGCGCTGACACCACGCTGGGCGCGTTCGTCGTGGTGATCTCCGGGGCCATGATCCTTACGGTTGGCGTCTTCGCGGTGCGAGGCACGAACCTGGCCGGGCACTTCACCGACGCGCTCGGGGTAGCCCACGCGCTGGAGATGCACGGCGGGTTCTACGGCGCAGCGTTCTCGATCGTGCTGCTGGACGCGTCCATCATCGGCGCGTCCGCGGTCACCCTGTCCACCAGCTACGCGTTCGGCGACGTGTTCGGCATCAGGCACTCGCTGCACCGCAAGTTCAAAGAAGCCAAGCCCTTCTACGCCAGCTACAGCGCCATGATCGCGGTCTCGGCGGGCATCGTCCTCATCCCCGGCGCCCCGCTCGGGCTCCTGACCACCGCGGTGCAGGCGCTGGCCGGGATCCTGCTGCCGAGCGCGAGCATGTTCCTGCTGCTGCTGTGCAATGACCGCGAGGTGCTTGGCCCGTGGATGAACCCGCGCTGGCTGAACATCCTGTCGTCCTTCATCATCGCCGTGCTGCTCGTACTGTCCGGCACGCTGGTCATCACCACGCTGTTCTCCAACTTTGACGCGATCAAGGTTGCGATCTGGCTGGCCATCGGGCTGGCCGCCGCCGGCGCCCTGATGGGAGCCTGGTTCTGGCTTACCAGGAACCGGCGTCCGGCCCGTCCGCCGCACCCGCGAACCACCATGTCCACCGCAGAACGGATGAGCTGGCGCATGCCGCCGCTCGCGCTGCTCAAGCCGGTGCAGTGGTCGCCAGCCACCAAGGCGGCCGTGCTGACCCTGCGCGGGTACCTGGTGATCTCGGTGCTGCTGCTGATCGTCAAGGCCGTCCAGCTAGGCCACGGCTAAGCCAGCGCGCGCCACGCGCCGCCCGCTCCAGCCACCCATCCAGGACACCCACGGCACCACGACCGGGCGGCCGGCTCTTTACCCGGCTGGTCCGCGCTGATCCCCCAGCACGGTGCTGAGGGTGCGGCGGCCGGCGCTGGCCGGGATCCTGGTCGGCGGCGCTGGTTATGCGGGACGCAACCCGTTCAGGGCCTCGATCAGCCGGTCGACCTCGTCCACGCTGTTGTAGTGGATGAAGCCGATCCGCACCGACTTGCCGCGGTAGCCGAGCCGCGGGTACAGGCCCAGGGAGTACCACGAATCGTGCGCCCAGACCCCGATTCGCGCGTCGGCCAGGCGGGCGGCCACATCAGCCGCGGCCACGCCCTCGACGTTGACCAGGAACGTCGGCACACGGCCGTCCATCCCGGGGCGACCGTACACGGTGACCGCGCCGGACAGGCCGTCGAGGAACCGCTGGCCCAGTCCGCGCTCGTAGGGGATGATCGCGGCGAAACCCCCGACCGAGTCCAGGTAGTCGATGGCCGCGTTGAATCCCGCGAGCAGTTCGTACGGGAGCGTTCCGGTCTCGAAGCGGCGCCCCAGCGGACTGGCGGGGGCGGGCCGCGCCTTGTAGGGCCGCCACCGCTCGATCACCTCGCTCCGCCCGAAGGCCAGCCCGAGATGCGGCCCGCAGAACTTGTAGGGCGAGCAGATCAGCACGTCGGCACCGATGTGACGGACGTCGATCGGCTCGTGCGCCGCGTAGTGGACGGCGTCCACCCAGGCCAGCGCCCCGGCCTGATGCGCCAGTTCGCACATCCGGCGGGCGTCGGTGACCGTGCCGACCGCGTTCGAGGCCCAGGCGAACGCGACCACCCTGGTGCGCGGCCCGAGCTTGCGCTCCAGGTCCCCGAAATCCAAGGTGGTGTCGTCATGCAGCTCGACGTGCCGGACCACCAGATCCCGGTCGTGCGCGATCTCCAGCCAGGGGGCGACGCCGGCGTCGTGGTCGAGGCAGGAGACCAGGATCTCGTCGCCGGGGCGGAACTCGCGCGCGGCGGTCCGGGACAGCGCGAAATTGAGCGTGGTCATGTTCGGCCCGAAGATCACCTCGCCGGGCCCGCAGCCCAGGAACCGGGCCGCCTTGCCCTCCGCCTGTTCGAGGATCTCCGCCACCCGCCTGCTCGTGGCGTAACCCGCACCGAGGTTGGCGCTGGCCTCGCGGAGCGCACGCGCGATCGCGTCGCCTACCTCGTCGGGCACCTGCGTCCCGCCCGGGGCGTCGAAGAAGGCGAAGCCCTGCTGTAGCGACGAGAAGCGGGCCCGTATCGCGGCGACGTCCACGCTTGCGGCGATGTCCAGGCTGGCACTGATCGGTATCGACTTCACAACTGCCAGCGTGTCGCTTGCCGAGGACTCCGGCAAGGTGCCGCGGCTACCAGGCCAGCGCGTGCGCCGCTCGTTCCGCGATGGCGTCCAGGTCGGCCCGGGACGCCTCCCGGTACAGCGGGCCGGTGCCGTCGGCCAGCAGCAGGGCCACCATGGCCACGCCGCGTACCGGCACCGGCCCGGGCTCGAGCAGGCGGCTGGCCAGCTCGGCCAGCCGCGGACCGGCCTGGCTGATCCGCGACGTGCGGAGCGGGACCCGCGGCGGGCGCGCCGCGCTGAGTCCGGAACGCTGTGCGGGGACGGCCCGGGCGGGCTGGCCGGCCGCCGCCAGCATCCGGCGCAGGCTGGCCGCCAGGTCGCGGCGGAACTCCGTGGACGTCAGCCGGGCGGCCCGGGCGGCCAGGATGGCGCTCGCCTCGGGGCTGGTGCCCGCGGCGAGTTCCCGGTCGAGCCGCCCCGCGCGGCTGCAGGCCAGCAGCCGGTGCCAGGGCCATACCCGCCGCAGCACCAGGCGGCCCAGATCCTCGCCAACCAGGACATGCATCGCGCCACCTCCTGTATAGTGACCTGTAAGTACAGTTTACCGGTCATGTCATAACCTGTAAAGCTAAATAAGAAGTCACGAGGGAGGCGGTGATCATGACGGCTAGCCTGAACGGCATGACGATGCCCTCGTGGGCCTCCCACATCGAGGACAAGCCGGCGCAGATGCCCCTGCTGCTGGTGCAGGCGTTCGTCGACACCCTCGACCTGGACCTGGGTACCGACGTGTTCGCGGACGACGAGCAGGCCCGCGCCTGGCTGGCCGACGCGGGCCTGCGCGCTCCGGACCCGGGGCCGCCCGGCCCGGAATTCGCCGCCGATCTCCGGCTCGCCCGCGAGGTCAGGGAGAGCATCCGGGCGCTGATCGGGCGCAACACGGGAACCGGCCCGCTGACCGACCGCGACCTGGCGCCGCTGGAGCAGATCCTGGGCCAGTCCCGTCCCCGGCTGGAGGTCGACGCGTCCGGCCGGGTACGCCTGGGACCGGCGGCTCCGGCGGCCAGGCTGGCCGACGGCCTGCTCGGGCTGCTGCTCATCATCCGTGACGCGCAGGTCAACGGCACCTGGAGCCGACTCAAGCTGTGCGGGAACCCCGACTGCCGGTGGGCGTTCTATGACCAGTCGCGCCCGGGCCGGGGCGCCTGGTGCGACATGGCCTCATGCGGCAACCGGATCAAGAACAGGAACCTCCGGGCCCGCCGCGCGGCCTCGCCGGATTCCGCGGCCGCGGCGGCCAAACCGGCTGCGGCAGGCTAGAGCGCGTCCGGTAGATCTTCTCGGGCCTCGCCCGCGCCCGCGTAGACATTCCCGCCGGTCACGTGTACCCCGTCCGTATCACCGGTCACGCCTGTCGGCCGCGAACGGCCCGCACGCCCGGGTCCCGGGTCAGCGCGACGGCCTGGCTCGTCCGTGACGGCGACCCCGGATCCATGTCGTCAGGGGGTCCAGGGCCAGTCGGCCTCGCGTTCGTGCGCGGCCAGGGCCAGCAGTTCCTCGGCGTGCGCCTGGCCGAACTCCGAGTCCTCCAGGCCCGCCAGCATCCGGGACAGCTCCCGCACCCGGTCGGGGCCGTCCAGCCGCACCACGCCGCTCGCCGTGACCAGCCCGTCGCCGGACTTCTCCACCACCAGGTGATTGTCCGCGAACGCGGCCACCTGCGGCAGGTGAGTGACCGCGATCACCTGGGCCGAACGTGCCAGCCGGGCCAGCCGCCGCCCGATCTCGACCGCTGCCTTGCCGCCCACCCCGGCGTCCACCTCGTCGAACACGAAGGTCGGCACCGGGTCCGCGCCGGCGAAGACCACCTCGATGGCCAGCATGACCCGGGACAGCTCGCCGCCCGAGGCGCCCTTGTGCAGCGGCAGGGCAGGCGCGCCCGGGTGCGCGGCCAGCCTGATCTCCACGTCGTCGGCGCCGTGCGGGCCGGGTGCGTCCAGCTTGACGAGCACCGCGGTCAGCGATGCATGCGGCATGGCCAGCTCGGTCAGCTCGGCCGTCACCTCCACCGCGAACTTCTCCGCCGCGGCCGACCGCAAGGCGGTCAGCTCGGCCGCCAGCGAGGCCACCTGCGCGGCCAGCTCCGACTCCTCGGCGGCCAGGGCCGCGATCTTGTCGTCGGCACCCTCGAGCTCGGCCAGCCGCGCGCCGCCCTGCTCGGCCCATTCCAGCACGCCCGAGACGTCTCCCCCGGGACCCCCGTGGGCGCGGACCAGCCGGCCCAGCGCGGCGCGGCGTTCCTGCACCGCCGCCAGCCGGGCCGGGTCAGAGTCCAGCGATTGGGTGTAGGAGGCCAGCTCGGTGGCGAGGTCGGAGACGACGTAGCTGGCTTCGGCCAGCCGACCCGCCAGCCCGGCCAGCACCGGGTCATGGGCGCGGACCGCCTCCAGCGCCCGGCCGGCGATACCGAGCAGCGTCACCGCGTCCGCGCCTTCGGCGGCGGACGAGGCCGGGTCGCCGAGCAGCGCCTCGTGCGCCGTGGTGGCCGCCGCGTGCAGCGCGTCGGCATTGGAGAGCCGTTCGTCCTCGGCCAGCAGCGCCGCGTCCTCACCCGCCACCGGGGCCACCGCCTCGACCTCGGCCAGGCCGAACCGCAGCGTCTCCGCCTCGGCGGCCCGCTCCCGCTCCGCGAGCGTCAGCGCCTCGAGCTCGTCCCTGACTGCCCGGTGCCGCCCGAACGCCCGCCGGTAGTCAGACAGCACCGCGACCAGCTCGGGTCCGCCGAACCGGTCCAGGGCCTCGCGCTGCCGCCCGGCCTTGAGCAGCTGCTGCTGATCCGCCTGCCCGTGCACGGCGACCAGGTCATCGGCCAGCACCTGGAGCAGCGAGACCGGCACCGAACGGCCGCCGGCGAAGGCCCGTGACCGGCCTTCCGCCGACACCGAACGGCTCAGCACCAGGACGGTCCCGTCCTCGTCCAGGTCGCCCCCGGCGTCCTCGACCTCCCGCGCCACCTCCGGGGACACCAGGAGCCTGCCCTCCACCGCGGCCCGGCCCGCGCCCGGCCGCACCCGCGCCGGATCGGCCCGGCCGCCGAACAGCAGGCCAAGCGCCGTCACGACCATGGTCTTCCCGGCGCCGGTCTCGCCGGTCAGCGCGGTGAACCCAGCCGACAGCTCCAGCGCCGCGTCGTCAATCACGCCGAGGCCGTTGATGCGGACTTCCTCAAGCATGCTCGCCAGCGTCCTCCCAGGTACGGCCCCGCCAGCCGGTGACGGGCAGGCCGAACTTGGCCACCAGCCGGTCGGTGAACCGGCTGCTGCTGGCTCCCGGCGCGTGCAGTCTCGCCAGCAGCACCGGCAGCGCGCCGCGGCGGAGCTCCACCCGGGCTCCGGGCGGCAAGTCGACCTTACGCCGACCATCGCACCACAAAACCGCGCCGGATGCCTCGACCGACACCATTAGTTCGATCGCGAGTTCGGATTTCGGCGAGACCACCATGGGCGGCGCGAACAGCGCGTGGGCGCTGATCGGCACCATGAGCAGCGCCTCCACCTCGGGCCAGACCACCGGGCCGCCCGCGGAAAATGCGTACGCCGTGGAGCCGGTGGGGGTCGAGCACACCACTCCGTCGCAGCCCCACTGCGACAGCGGCCGCCCGTCCACCTCGACCACGACCTCGATCATCCGCTCCCGGGCCGCCTTCTCGACGGTGGCCTCGTTCAGCGCCCAGGTCGACGCGATCACATCGCCGTTGCCGCGCGCGGTCACGCCGATGGTCATGCGCTCCTCGACCACGTAGTCGCCGGAGACCACACGGTCGACCGTGTTGGCCAGCCCGTCCGGCTCGGCCTCGGCCAGGAACCCGACATGGCCCAGGTTGACGCCGATCAGCGGGACCCCGGCGGGGCGGGACAGCTCGGCGGCCCGCAGCAGCGCGCCGTCGCCACCCAGCACGATGACCAGCTCGGTCCGCTCGGCGGCGGCCGGGCCGACGGGTACCTCGTCGGCACCGGGGACGCTGAGCTCGCCGGCCAGGGTCCGGACGGCGACGCCGGCGGCGGTCAGCCGCGCGGCGACCAGCCGGGCACTGCGCAGCGCGCTCTGCTTGCCCGTGTGCGCCGTCACCAGCACCGTCCGCTGTCCCACTAGATGGGTCCCTCCTCGATCGCCCGGCGCAGCTGCTCCGCCGCCAGCGGCGGCGCGCCCCGGCGCAGCCACACGAAATACTCCACGTTGCCCGCCTGCCCTGGCAGCGGGCTCGCCGTAACCCCGCGCACGCCGAGGCCGAGCTCGGCCGCCGCCCGGCATACCTTTTCTACAGCGGCCGAACGGTCCGTGGTGTCACGGACCACGCCACCGGCCCCTACCCGGCCCTTGCCCACCTCGAACTGGGGCTTAACCAGCAGTACGAAGTCCGCGTCCGGTGCCGCGCAGGCCACCAGGGCGGGCAGCACCAAGGTGAGCGAGATGAAGGACAGGTCGGCCACCACCAGATCGGGCACCGGGGTCACCGGCTGCAGCGTCCGCACATTCACCCGGTCCAGCACGGTGACCCGCGGGTCGGTGCGCAGCGACCAGGCCAGCTGCCCGTACCCCACGTCGGCCGCCACCACGTGCGCGGCCCCCGCCCGCAGCAGCACGTCGGTGAATCCCCCGGTGGACGCGCCCGCGTCCAGGGCATTGCGGCCCGCGACGGCCAGGTCTCCGAAGGCAGCCAGCGCGCCGGCCAGCTTGTGCCCGCCCCGGGACACGTAGCCGGGCTCGCCCGACTCCGACACGGTGATCGGCGCGTCCCTGGCCACCTGGGTGGCCCGCTTGGCCGCCCGCTGGCCGGCCACCATCACCAGCCCGGCCGAGACCAACTCGCCCGCCTGCTCCCGCGACCGGGCCAGGCCGCGCCGGACCAGTTCGGCATCGAGCCTCGCGCGGGGTGCGGCCAACGCTATCCCTGGCTTCCCGGGTTCTCGGCCAGCTCGTCGAGGATGTCCCGCAGCCGCCCGTGCACTTCTTCGAGCACGGCGACGTGGTCCTCCACCGGGGGCCCGGACAGGCGGCTCAGCCCGGCCAGGGCCTCGTCCACGCGTGCGTCGCCGGTCGCGGGAGGACCACTCAGGGCGTCGTGGTCCCGCGCGTCACCGTGGGCCGGCGCGGCTGCGACGGCCCGTTCTGAATAGAGATCTTGATCTTTATCTGCTGCATCCTGCTCGCCTGGGTGTTCTTCGTTCATATGCGCTACCCTCCGGCTGAACGCTACCGTCCGATGCTGACAAGAGCGAGGCGCGCAATGGCATCAGCTGAGGAGTGCCGCGAGGCGCTGACGAATCTCACCGCCCGACTGGGCGAGATGAACCCCGAGGACCGGTCCAGCTTCTTCAGCAACCGCACGTTCAGCTGCCAAGTGACCGATCTCGGCGTGATGTTCGTGACCCGGATCACCGACCACGGCGCCGAGCCGATCAAGGAAGCAGGACCGGACGAGCCGCCGGCCGACATCCGGCTGGTGGCCAGCAGCGACGACGTTGTCTCGCTGGCGGCGACCCCGGCCAACATCGCCCGCATGTGGATGGCGGGCCGGGTCAAGGTCCAGGCCAGCCTGCGGGACCTGCTGGCGCTCCGTCGCCTGCTGTAAGGGCCGCCTGCGGCAAGAGGCCGCCCGCCGTCACCTGATGACGCCCGCGTCACGCAGCCCGGCGATCTCGGCGGCGGTGTACCCGGCCTCGGCCAGGACCTGGTTGGTGTGCTGGCCCAGGGTCGGCGGCGGGCGGCGGATGCTGACGGGCTGCGCGGACAGCTTGAGCGGGCTGCCGAGCATCTTGAGCGTCCCGGCCACCGGATGCTCCACTTCCACCACCATCTCGCGCGCGGCGACCTGCGGCTGCTCCAGTGCGGCGGGCACCGTGTTGACCGGGCCGGCCGGCACGCCCGCCGCGTTGAGCAGATCCGCCCACTCCACGCAGCCCCGGGCGGCCAGGGCCTTGCTGATGGCCGGGATCAGCGTGTCACGGTGGCTGACCCGGGCCGGGTTGGTGGCGTAGCGCGGGTCGTCGGTCAGGTCATCGAGCCCGGTGGCCGCGGTGAACCGGCGCCAGAGCCCGTCGCTGCCGACGGCCACCATCAGCGGCTCGTCCGCGGTCGGGAACACCTGGTAGGGCGCCACGCTCTCGTGGGCGCTGCCGAAGCGGCCCGGCGTCACGCCGGTCGCGAAGTACTTGCCGGCCACGTAGGTCAGCCAGGAGAGCTGCCCGTCGAGCAGCGCGATGTCGACCTGCTGGCCGCGGCCGGTGCTCTCCCGGGCGTGCAGGGCGGCGAGGATCCCGATCACCGCCCACATGCCCGCGCCCACGTCGGCCAGGGACGTTCCGGAGCGCACCGGCTCGCCGTCGGCCTCGCCGGTGACGCTCATCATGCCCGAGATAGCCTGCGCCACCGCGTCATAGCCGGGCAGGGAGGCGCTCGGCCCGGTCTGCCCGTAGCCGCTGATCGAGGCGTAGATCAGCCGCGGGTTCCGCTCGGACAGCTCCTGGTAGCCCAGGCCCAGGCGGGCGGCCGTGCCGGGTCTGAAGTTCTCCAGCATGACGTCCGTGGCCAGGGCCAGCCGCTGGGCGACCTGCCGGCCTTGCGGCTCCTTGAGGTTGACCGACAAGCCGCGCTTGTTCCTGTTGATGGACAGGAAGTAGGAGGCGTCGTCGCCCTGGAACGGCGGGCCCCAGCGGCGCGTGTCATCACCATGCCAGGTGTCTTCGAGCTTGATCACGTCGGCGCCGAGGTCGCCGAGGATCATCGTGGCGAACGGCCCGGACAGCGCCCGGGTCAGGTCCAGGACCCGGATTCCTGTCAGCGGACCCGGAACATCGCGATTATCCATTGCCGATATGTTATCGAGGCATGGGAGACCTGATTCTGCTGCGGCACGGTGAGACTGAATGGAGCCAGGCCGGCAAGCACACGGGACGGACGGACATCCCGCTCACCGTTCACGGTGAGGCTGCCGCGGCGGCACTGGCGCCGATGCTGGCCCGGCGCGACATCGTGGCCGCCTTCTCCAGCCCGGCCCAGCGTGCGGCCCGGACCGCCGGACTGGCCGGCCTGACGAACGTCAAGCAGGATCCTGACCTGTGGGAATGGGACTACGGCGGCTACGAGGGGCTGACCAGGCAGCAGATCCAGGAGCAGCGGCCTGGCTGGGATCTGTGGCGGGACGGCGTGATCCCGGGTGATGCGGCGCATCCCGGGGAGACGCTGCGGCAGGTGGGCGAGCGGGTGGACCGGGTGCTGGCCCGGGTGCGTCCGATGCTGGCCGACGGTGACGTGGCGCTGGTCGCGCACGGCCACGTGCTGCGGGTGCTCGCCGCCAGGTACCTGTGCCTGGAGCCGTCCGAGGGCAAGCTGTTCCGGCTGGACACCGGCACGGTCAGCACGCTCGGCGTGGAGCACGACGAGCCCGTCATCCTGTCCTGGAACGTCCCGCCCGTACCTTAGCCCTAACCTAATCGGCCATGATGGCGTCGATGACCTGTGCCCACTGCAGCAGGTGGCGGTCGCCGACGAAGTTCTCGCGAATGCGCTCCTGGCCCGCCTTGCCCGTGCGCTCGGCCTCACCCGCATCATCGAGCAGCTGCCGCACTTGGGATCCGAACGTGGCCAGATCGGCCGGGTCGGGCAGCAGGACGCCGGTGCCGTCGGCGATCTGGTCCAGGATCCCGCCGACCGCCGAGCCGATCACCGGGCGTCCCTTCCACATGCCTTCGGCCACGGTCAGCCCGAATCCCTCGGCGAGGCTCTTCTGCACGATCACCGCCGCATGACGCTGGATCGCGTTGACCATCGCCGCGTTCTCCTCGATGTCATCAAGTGGCAACGTCACCAGCAGCACCCGCGCGCGGGCGGCCGCGGGCAGGGCCCGCCACTGCGCCAGGCATTCAGCCAGGACCAGGGCGCCCTCGGGATC
This sequence comes from uncultured Actinomycetes bacterium, assembly GCA_963739135.1. Taxonomy (GTDB): domain Bacteria; phylum Actinomycetota; class Actinomycetes; order Streptosporangiales; family Streptosporangiaceae; genus Palsa-504. Next base: position 22,984 of record CAVTZG010000026.1, on the reverse strand, counting down.
ATCGGCAACCTCGCTCATCATGGGGCCGACGAGCATCAGGTACCCGGCGCCGCCGGGCACCACGTGCTCAGCGAAGCCGCGCATGACACCGGAGGGGTCCTTGAGCCGGTCCCAGCGCGAGACCTGCACGACCACCGGGTCGGCCGGGCCTGGCCTGGCGTCGCCCGTCACCAGCCCGGCGCGGGTGACCTCGCCGGTCGTCCCGTCGCGGCGCGTGAAGCGCCCTGGTGCCTGGGCCGGCTCGCCGTCCAGGACCCCGATGGTGGCCAGGATCGCCTGGACCGTGGCGGCGTCGAGTTGCTGGTTCTTCGCGGAGAACGGGTCGATCGATGGCGGGATGATCCAGGCTTGTTCCGCGGGAATCCACGGCGGCACGTACTGCCGCCGGGAGAACACGAAGCCGTGCGCGGACGCCAGATATGGCCGCAGGAAATCCCAGGCCGCGCGCGTGGTGTCGTTCTGCCAGTCCACGCCGATGTGACAGCGCCACACCACCCGCGCGCCGGCCCGGGCCAGGGGTGCCGCCAGCCCGGCGGTCTGCGGGTCATGCAGCAGCACGATATCGCCCGGGCGGACCTGCCTGAGCAGCTCGTCCGCGTTCGCGGCCAGGACCTGGTTGTAGTGGGCGGCGTCAGCACTGCTCAGCGGCCCGCCGCCGGCCTGGCCGTGGATCTGGTTGTGCAGCGTCTTGGTGATCGCGAAGAACTCCGGGTCGCCGCCGATCACCATCCAGCGGACCGCGATGTCCAGGCCCGCGATGTACCCCACGAGCACTTGCAGCATTTCAGCGACCCCGCCGCCGACCGCGGTCGAATTGACGTTCCAGACGGTCCGCCGCCCCAGCCGGTCCCGGAACCGGGCCGCCGCGGTGAGCAGCCGCGCGTACCGCTCCGTTCCGATGACCGGCTCCAGTACAGCTATCGGCGTTCTGGGCACAAGGTGCTCGTGCATCGGGCCTGGCTTGGGTGCGTGTGGTGCCGCTGGTTGGGTCATGAGGACTACTTCCTTTACGAGTGGGACCAGGCGTCTGGCAGCCTTCGGCCACTGTTTCCCGATGCCTGTCTCCAGCCTACGCTTGAAATACTAAACTAGCAATTCTCTTCTAGAAATAAATTGCATCCTTAAGGACGGAGCTGGAGTTCCTGACCAGCCGCGCCCGGGCCCTGCCGTGCATCACGCGTGACCCCGGACGCGGCTGCGCGAACCCCGCTATTCAGGCTCGAGATCACCGACTGAGCGTGCCGCCGTCCCCACCTCATGCCTTCTAGCTAGCTACGGCACGGTCAGGACGACGTTGCCGGTTTTCTGCTCGGTCTCGACGTAGCGGGTGGCCTCGACGACGTTGGCCAGCGGGTAGGTGCGGTCGATGACGGGGCGGTACTGGCCGGCCTTGATCAGGCCCTTGAGGAACTCCACGTCCTGCCTGGTGTAGCGGGGCGGGATCGGGAACATCACCTTCTTGTCCGCCTTGTCCGCGAACCGGGTCCACCAGGCCAGGGCCACGTTGCTCAGGTGGTCGGTGGCCAGGTATATGCCGCCGGGGCGCAGACAGGCGCGGCAGCGGCGGAACGAGTGCTTGCCTACCGCGTCGAAGATGACGTCCCAGGCCTGGCCGCTGGCGGTGAAGTCCTCCCGCGTGTAGTCGATGACCCGGCCGGCGCCGAGGGACCGGACCAGGTCCAGGTTCTTGGTGCCGCACACCGCGGTGACGTCGGCGCCGAAGTACGCCGACAGCTGGACCGCCGCGGTGCCGATGGATCCCGAGGCGCCGTAGACCAGGATGCTGCGTCCCTTCCGCACGCGGGCGGGCCGCAGGCCCATCAGGGCCAGGATCGCCCCGTCGCAGACCGCCGCGGCCTCGGTGAAGCTCGCGCCGTCCGGCATGAGCGCCAGCGGCGCGGTTTCCCGCATGCACACGAACTCCGCGTGCGTGCCGAACCGCCACGCGTTGACGCCGAAGACCTGATCGCCGACCTTGAACCTGGTGACGGCGGGGCCGACGGCCTCGACCTCGCCCGCGAATTCGCTGCCTCCGATCCGCCGTCGCGGCCGGCTCAGGCCGCTGACCAGGCGGGCGACGGGCGGGGTGCCCGCGCGGTAGGCGGCGTCGGACCGGTTGACGGTGGTAGCGCGGACCCTGATGCGGACCTCTTCAGGTCCGGGCGCCGGCCGCGGGACGTCCCGGAGCCCGAGCACCTCCGGCGGCCCGTACCGGTCGCACACCACGGCCTTCACGGCATCCCCGGCTCAGTCCCGCAGCACGAGGCGCTGGTGCTGGGCACCGGTCAGGCACACTGCCAGGCCCAGCACGCCGACGTCGCGCAGCGCCGTGTCGGACAGCCCGGTGACCGCCAGCGAGATCACGATCTCCAGCATCACGACGCTGGCGATGGCCGCCGCGGTACGCGGCGCGATGCCCGCCACCAGCGCGGCGGCCAGGACGAGCAGCACCCAGCCGTGGGCCAGGACCAGGATGATGGCCAGCGACGACGACTCGGAGATGACCGGCACGTACTGGGTCCACTGGCCGGGCTGCAGCAGCTCGTGGTACCCGAACCAGGCGAAGACGATGCCGAGCAGGATCCGCCCGGCCGTGGGACCCCATTCCGCGGCGATGCCGGCGGCGCGGCCGGCCAGCCCGCGGCCGCGGGGCCCGGTGTCCGCGGCAGACGCGGCCGCCGCGGCCAACGCGGCAGACGCGGCGGGCTCCGGCGGCGCTGACGCGGACGGCACGGGCTCAGCGGGCTCCGCGGATGACGGGGCAGCGGACGGGGACGGCAGGGTGACCGGGGATCTCGGGCCGCCGCTGGCCCAGCCCCTGCTCACCTGACGGTCCCGGCGACGGCCTGGTAGGCCGCGATCCCGGCCGAGCGCGGTGCCACCGGCACGGTGCCGCGCTGGGTCCAGCCGAGGACGGCCAGCAGCAGGCCGGCGATCCCCACGATGACCAGGACGGTGAACCCGCGCGGTCCGATCTGGCGGGTCAACCTAAAGCCCCCTCCGCTCGCCGGGTCTCCTCCCGCATCCAGGTCAGGTAGGCAGCCGACCCGGTCAGGATGGGCAGCGCGACGATCTCGGGCTCGTCGTAGCTGTGCCGTTCGGTGATGAAGGCGGCCAGCTCGTCGTATCGGTCGGCGGGGAGCTTGAGCAGCACGAGCCACTCCTCGGCCCGCTCCAGGCCTCCGTCCCACCAGTAAACAGACGCCACCGGCCCGGCCACCTGCCCGCACGCGGCCAGCCGGGCCTCGACCGCGGCCCGGGAGAGCTCCATCGCCTCCGCGCGCGAGTCGGTCGTCGTCTGCACCTGGAGGTAGTGCACCTCAAGGTCGGCCATGGCCCTGATCGTACGCTCACCGGGCCCTAGTACGCTGGCCCGGACATCGCCTGGGTGCGCCCGCGGCTCCCGGGCGGTTGCGGGGCGTGAAGGAGCATGCGTGGAACTGCTGTATTCCGGCAAGGTCCGGGACCTGTACGCGGACGGCGATGATCTCATCATGGTCGCCTCGGACCGGGTCAGCGTCTACGACGTGGTGCTGCCCACCCCGATACCGGACAAGGGCCGGGTGCTGACCCAGCTGTCGCTGTGGTGGTTTGCGCAGCTCAGTGACGTGATCGGCAACCACGTGATCTCTGGCACCGACGTTCCCGAGCAATGGGCCGGGCGGGCGATCAGGTGCCGCAGGCTGCGGATGCTGCCGGTGGAGTGCATCGCCCGCGGCTACCTGGCCGGCCTGGGGCTGGTGTCCTACAACGAGACGGGCGCGATCTCGGGCGTGCGGTTGCCGCCTGGCCTCGGCGAAGGCTCCCGGCTGCCGGAACCGGTCTTCACGCCCACCACCAAGGCCGCGGCGGGCCACGACGAGCCGATCACCAGCGGTGAGGTCGCGGAGTTGCTCGGCGCCCCGGTGGCGGCCGAACTGGAGCGGGTCACGCTGGAGGTGTACCGGCGCGGGGCGGAGCTGGCCGCCTCGCGCGGCATCGTCATCGCCGACACCAAGCTGGAGTTCGGGCTGCTTGACGACGGGACGCTCATGCTCGCCGACGAGGTGCTGACTCCCGATTCGTCCCGGTTCTGGCTGGCCGCCGACTGGCAGCCAGGCCGCCCGCAGCGCTCCCTGGACAAGCAGTTCCTGCGCGACTGGTCATCCAGCCTGGACTGGGACCGGCGGCCGCCCGGGCCGGCCATCCCGTCCGACATCGTGGCCGCCACCCGGGCCCGCTACCTGGAGCTGTATTCGCGGCTCACCGGCGGCGACCTCGGGTGAGCCGCGGCCCTGGTGCTGGAGGCCCGGCGGCTGCGGGCCGCCCGGGGCGCGGTGGTGGCCAGGGACGTGTCGCTGAGCGCCGCGCCCGGCGACGTGGTGGCGGTCGAGGGGGCCGAACGGCTCGGGCAAGACCACGCTGCTGGCGGCTGCCGCCGGGCTGCTGCCGGCCGGGAAGGCGAGCGTCCGGCCTGGTTCGGTCGGTTACTCGCCCGAACGGGCCGGGGTACTCCCCCGGGTCGCCCTGCATCGCTGGCTCACCGGGCTCGCGCGCACGTCCGGGCTCACCAGGGACGAGTCGGCGCGCCGCGCCGCGGACGTGCTGGGCCGGCTCGGCCTGGCGCACGCGGCGCAGGTCCCGCTGCAGGCGCTGTCCCGCTGTGCGTGCCCGGTGCGGTCCTGGTCGCGCTGGCCTGCCTGGCTGCTACCAATATGGCCGCCAGTGCGCCGGCCTTCAGGCCGGTGGTGAAGGCGGTCGGACCCAGGGTGTAGGCGCCGTACAGCCGCCCGCTGTATTCGACGGTCTCGATCTCGAAGCCGACCTGGGCCAGCATCGGCTCCAGCAGCCACCGGTAGGTGCTGAACTCGGTACGGATGTGCTCCGCGTAGTCCTCGCCGGTGTACCCGGCGGCGGGATCGGTCGCGGTGCCGTCCATCCAGCCGGTGAACAACGCGGCGGCCTCGGCGGGGCGGAAGTCGTAGATCAGGTCGCGTAGCCGGAGCACGCCGCCGGGCCGCAACATCCGCGCGATCCGGTCCAGGGCGATGCCCTTCCAGAAGTCGGGCAGCTGGTGCAGCGCGTGCCGGGTGTAGACCCCGTCGACGGGCGGCCCGGAGTGCTCGAAGCTGAGGAAACCGGCTTGGACGCGCTCCAGGTTGGCCAGGCCGGCGGCTGCCGCGCGCTCGCGCAGCACCGCCTGCATGGCCGGCGAGACGTCCAGCGCGATCAGGTGCCCGAACCGGCGGGCCGCGGCCAGCGCGAACTGCCCGGACCCGGCCCCGATGTCCACCACGGTCGAGGTCCCGTCCAGGCCGTGCGCCTCGAAGATGGCCAGGTCCTCGTCCGGGTCGGGATATCCCGCTTTCCTGTCGTAGCCCGCCATGAACTCCGGGTCGAGATGCTCGGCTCCGGCATGGGCCAGTTCGTCGATCATCCAGGAGTCAGTCATGCGGTCCATTCTGGCCCGGCCCGGCCCGCCTGCCCCGATCCGCCTGCCCCGATCCGCCTGTCCCCAACCGCTTGGCCCCGATCCACCGATATCGTATAATCCATTTTCGTGATATCCGAAAGTGGACTACCTGAGAATGGACTACCTGGAACCGTACTGGCGGTGCAGCGTGCGGCGCATCACACGGTGCACGCGCTGAGCGGCGCGCTGGCCGACCTCAACCTGACCGCCGCCGAGATCAACGTGCTGGCCAACCTGGCGGGCCGGGGGGCGCTGAACGTTCGCGAGCTCAGCGCCGAGACCGGCACCCGGTCCAGCACGCTGACCGGCGTCCTGGACCGGCTGGAAAGCCGCGGCTACCTCAGCAGGGAGCTCGACCCGACAGATCGCAGGTCGTTCCGGCTGCCGCTGACCGAGGCGGGCCAGGCGATGGCGGCCCGGGTGCAGGCGGCCGTCACGGACCTGGAGCGTGACGCCCTGGCCGGGCTGTCCGCCACCCAGATCGCGGGCTTTCACGCCGTCATCAATGCCCTGCTGGAGGCCTGATGCCACAGCCGCACGACTTCCCCGGCTCCCACGAGCCGCACAGCACGCATGGGCCGCATGGCCTGTCCGGCCTGCGGGATCCGGAGCTGGCGGCGATCCTGCCCGGCATCACCGGGCCCGGCGGGCAGTTCCGGCACCGGCAGCACATCAACCTGGCTTACTACGCTGTGCGGCGCTACGGGATGCCGGAGGCCATCGGCAAGATCTGCGGCTGGATCCGCCACCTGGCGGCCTACGAGCAGGCCCCGCAGAAGTACCACTACACGGTCTCGCGGGCCTGGGTCGAACTGGTCGCGCATCACGTCGCCGCCGATCCGGGCTGCGCCGACTTCGACGCATTTGCCGACCGGAATCCCGCGCTGCTCGACAAGCGCCTGCTCAGCAGGCACTACCGGTCAGCGACGCTGGCCGCCAGCCCAGCCCGTCGCGGCTGGGTCGAGCCCGACCTGCTGCCGTTCCCCTGGCCGGCGCAGGACAGCACGGCCGGCTGATCGATCACCCAGCGCCAGCTGCGGCGACCAGGCGAGCGCGGCCGTGATCGACGCGCTCAAGCCACTGGAAACCGCGCTGCCGGCGGGCAACGTGCTGAACGCCATGGCGGAGGCGGTGCGGCAGGCCGGCCAGGCGGTGCGGGACCTGGCCGCCGCCGACCCGGGGACCGGCACCACGCTGACGGCCATGCTCTGGTCCGGGTCGCAGCTTGCGCTGGTGCACGTCGGGGACACGCGGGCGTACGTGCTGCGCGAAGGGCGGGCCGGACAACATAGCCTGCGTGGTCGCCGACGTCATCGACGATCGGGACGGCTGATGGAGGCGCCCAGTTGCTGGCCCACGGCGACGCTGGTGTCGTTCATGGAGCAGGCGGTCGAGGCTATGGCCGGGCGAGATGGAAAAGGCCATGCGACAGCACGCGCCGCGGCGCCGCTGACGTTTCCTGGTGTTATGGGGGCCGCACCCCGGGCCCGGCATTTGCGCATTCCTGGATTGCATCTGCAATTGCGTCGTTGGCACATGGGCACAGGCTGTACGCGTCGCGCAATTGCGTGAAAGCACGGCCATTGCCGCGGCGCCACCGCAGCTAGGAGACCAGGCGCGCGCTAGCAGACAGGCCGTTAGGGTGGAGCCCGGTTAGCCGCTCGGTATCAGTTTGGTGAACCGGGGCCGACATAAATTCCGGCGCGCAGAATTTGAATACGGCACGCAACGTGGCCGGCGCGTGACATAATGACGAAAACGCTTAAGCACGGTCCGTGCGCTCGGGCGGTACTTACCCGGCCCGGTTCAGCGAGGCCATCCCGCGAATCGCCGCCGGTCCACCCTCCCCGCGCACGCGCTTTTCTTCAGGAGACACCACGCATGAACTCCGGCAACAGCAGGCCAGACGCCGAACTGTCATGCCGATCAGCGCAGGATGACGCCATCGACTCCGGTGCCGCCGATGACCACGGCAGCGGTACGCCGGCCCAGCCTGCTGGAACCCAGCGACCTCTGCAGGAGGTCCAGGACATCATCGACAAGCTCGCCGCGGTCACCCAGCAGCTGCGCAAGCCGGCGAGCAGCTTGCACGGTTCACCGCGCTTAGCGGCCGTGACCGGGTTCTGATCCGGACCGCCCCGGCCTACCCGGCCAGGTTCCGCAGCAGGCGGGCGCTCTCGGCCGGGCTGAGGGCCGCCGCGCGGAGCAAGGCAAAGGCCCGGACATAGCGGGCGACCTCTTCCTGGCTCTCCAGGTAGACGCCTCCGGATAGCGCCTCCAGGTACACCACGCCCAGGCTCGGCGCGTCAGGGAACCGCAAGATGGCCAGCGAGCCGCCGCCCGCGGCCGCGTGCGCTCCGGCCGAGAACGGCAGCACCTGGATCGTGACCGCCGGGAAGCCGCTGCTCAGCTTGGCCAGATGGCCGATCTGCCCGGCCAGGACCTCGGCGCCGCCGACCGCCTGGTGCAGGGCGCCCTCGCCGAGCACCACGCCGAGCCGCCGGCTGCCGTCGAGCACCGCCTGCCTGCGCACGGCCTTGGCCGCCACCGCATCCTCCCGCTGCTGATCGGTCAGGTAGCCCGGCTCGGCGGCGGCGATGGCACGGGCGTACTCGTCGGTCTGCAGCAGGTCGGGTATGAGCTGCGCCTCGTAGGCCATGATCTCGGCTGCAGCGGACTCCATGATCGCGTAGTCCAGGTAGTCGTCGGACAGGACGTCTGCGTAAGGGTGCCACCAGCTGTGCTGGCCGCCACGGCTGGCGATGGCCACCAGCGCGAGCTGCTCGCTCGCGGGGACTCCGTATTCGGCCAGCAGCTCGCGCAACTCCTTGGGCCTGATGCCGCGCTGGCCGGTCTCGATCCTGCTGATCTTCGAGCGGTCGCATTCGAGGACCCGGGCCGCGTCTTCGAGCGCGTAGCCCACGTTCTCCCGGTACCGGCGCAGCGCGCCGCCGACCAGGCGGCGCCGCACGGGGGGATCTCCGGTCACGGTTCCTGCCTTCCTGCGGATTTCTCGCCGTGAAGCGAGGTATGTCGTACTTCAAGAGCAACGTAGCACCGTAAGTAGTCCAAGTTCGGCAAGGACACGCCCGGCTGGCCATGCGACACCAGCGGAGCATCGGCGCGGCGCGGCTGAACGGCTAAGCGCTGGAGGCGGGCGAGGGCGGCTAGGAGGCGGGTTTCTGATACGGGGGCGAGGGTGCCCAGGGTCTGGGCGAACAGGCTGATTCGCAGCTCCTCGAGCATCCACCGGGCCTCGGTGACGTCCTCGTCGTGGCGCCGGGCGGCGGGCAGCTCCGCCACGGCCTGCCGGAAAGCCTGCTCGGCCCGCTGCGCTACCGCCATGCTGGCCGCGTCCCGGGCCGGGCTCTCCGGCAGCTTGTCCAGCCGCCGCTGGATCCCGCGCAGGTAGCGGCTCAGGTGCGGCAGCCGCCGGAATCCGGTGGCGGCGACGAAACCCGGGAAGACCAGGTCCGACAGCTGCTCGCGCATGTCGGCCACGGCGGGCCGTACGGCGTCGCCGCGCAGGTCGTCGAGCCGGGTCTCGACCGCGTGCGCCAGCCGGAGCGCCGATTCCACGTGCGTCACCACGTCGGCGGTCACCTCGTGCAGCCGGGACCGGACCGCGGCCGACAGCCGAGCGAAGCCCTCGGGTTCCCAGGCGGGGCCGCCCGCCTCGGCCATCAGGTAATCGGCGGCGCAGTTCACGCAGTCCGCGAACATCGCCGCCACGCCGCCGTGCGGGTTGCGGCTGAGGGCCAGCTTGGCCTGCGTGGACAGGCGGTCAGCGATGGACTTGACCGGCGACGGCGCCGCGATCAGGATCAGCCGCCTGGTTCCGGCCCACATGGCCGCGCGGGCCGCGCTCTCGGTCTCGAACAGGCGGATGCCGACCGACTGGCCCGCGTCGAACAGGGCCGGGTAGGCGACCAGCGTGCCCTCACGGAACACCTTCGGCAGCGGACCGAAGTCCCACGAGGTCAGGCCGGAGCGGGTCAGGCCCGTGGCCGCCCGGGACAGCACGGCCTGCAGCTTCGGCCGCAGCTGGCGCTGCAGCTCGGCGACGTCCTTCCCTTCGGCCAGGACCCGGTCCCCGTCGGTCACCCGGACCGTGATCCGCAGGTGCGCCGGCAGCTTCGCCGCTTCCCAGGCGTCCCGCGGCACGGTCACGCCGCGCAATGCGCGCAGCTCGCGGGCGACGGCGTCGCGCAGGTCACCGGACGGCGCCCCGAGGCGGCCCACCACCTCGCGCGCCACGTCGGGGGCCGGCACCAGGTCCCGCCGCAGCGCCTTGGGCAGCGACCGGATCATCTCGGTGACCAGCTCGGTCCGCAGCCCGGGCACCTGCCAGGAGAACTCGGCCGGGTCGACCTGGTTGAGTCTGCTCAGCGGGATGTCGACGGTCACGCCGTCGGTCTCGCTGCCCGGCTCGAAGGCGTACGACAACGGCAGGGTCCGCAGGCCGGCCGACTGCGAGGTCCAGATGTCGGGATACGATTCCGTGCTGACCTGCGCGGCGTCCTCGCTGAGCAGGTCGGCGGCCCGGAACGTGAGCAGGTCGGGGTCGGCCCGGCGGGCCTGCTTCCACCAGCTGTCGAAGTGCTGCGCCGAGACCACCTCGGCTGGGATGCGCGCGTCGTAGAACGCGAACAGCTCATCCTCGCCGACCACCAGGCCGCGGCGGCGGACGCGGTGCTCGAGCTCCTCGGCCTCGGCCAGCAGCCGCCGGTTCTCGGTGAAGAACCGGTGACTGGTCTGCCAGTCCCCTTCGACCAGGGCGTGCCTGATGAACAGCTCCCGCGCGGCGGCCGGGTCGATGCGCGCGTAACCGACCTTGCGGTCGGTGACGATCGGCACCCCGTACAGGGTGACCTTCTCCAGCGCGACGGCCGCGCCGCGCTTCTTCTCCCAGTGCGGCTCGCTGTAGCTCCGCCTGACCAGGTGCCTGGCCAGCGGCTCGATCCATTCCGGCTCGATGCGCGCCACCGTGCGGGCCCATAGCCGGGACGTCTCCACCAGCTCGGCGGCCACGATCCAGTCCGGGCCCTTCCGGGCCAGGGACGAGCCGGGGAAGATGGCGAACCTGGCGTTGCGGGCGCCGAGATACTCCGCCCGCGGCCTGCGGCCTGGTGAGCCGGGCGCTGAGGCTTGCGGCCGCACCGGCTCTGCCCTCCCGGGCTGGTAGAGCATGCCGATCTGGGACAGCAAGCCAGCAAGCAGGGACAGGTGCACCCCGGCCCGTTCGGCCGAAGAGGAATTAACCGCCACCCCGAGGTCGCCGGCCAGCCTTTGCAACTGCCCCTGGAGGTCCTGCCATTCACGGACCCGCAGGTAGTTCAGGTATTCGGCGCGGCACATGCGGCGGAAGGCGGACGAGGACAGCTCGCGCTGGCGGTCGGCCAGGTACTCCCACAGGTTCACCTGCGCGGTGAAGTCCGAGTCGGGGTCGGCGAACCGGCGGTGCTTGTCGTCGGCGGCCTGCTGCGCCTCCAGCGGCCGCTCGCGCGGGTCCTGGATGGACAGGGCCGCGGCGATGATCAGCACCTCGCGGACGCAGCCGTTCCTGTCTGCCTCCAGGATCATCCGGCCGATCCGCGGGTCCACGGGCAGCCGGGCCAGCTTGCGCCCCAGGCCGGTGATGCGGCCATCTTTGAACGCGTTCAACTCGGCCAGGAGGGTCAGGCCGTCGGCGATGTTGCGGGCGTCGGGCGGGTCGATGAAGGGGAACTTCGGCACGTCGCCCAGGCCGATCGCCGCCATCTGCAAGATGACCGAGGCCAGGTTGGTGCGCAGGATCTCCGGTTCGGTGAACTCGGGCCGGGATTCGAAGTCGGCCTCGCTGTACAGCCGGATGCAGATCCCGTCCGCGGTGCGGCCGCAGCGGCCCTTGCGCTGGTTGGCCGAGGCCTGCGAGATCGGCTCGATGGGCAGCCGCTGCACCTTGGTCCCGCGACTGTACCGGGAGATGCGCGCGGTGCCCGGGTCGATGACGTAGTGGATGCCGGGCACGGTGAGCGAGGTCTCGGCCACGTTGGTGGCCAGTACCACCCGCCGGGTGAAGCTGGAGGCCTGGCGCCGCTCGAAGACCCGGTGCTGTTCGGCGGCTGACAGCCTGCCATACAAGGGCAGCACCTCCAGCCGGTCCCGGCCGGCCAGCAGGTCCGCGGTGTCCCGGATCTCGCGTTCGCCGGACAGGAACACCAGGATGTCCCCGGGTCCCGCGGCGGACAGCTCCTCGATGGCGTCGCTGATGGCCTGCCCCTGGTCGCCGTCCTCGCCGCCCTCGATGGGGTGGTAGCGCACCTCGACGGGGTAGGTCCGGCCGGAGACCTCGACGATCGGCGCGTCCCCAAAGGCCGCGGAGAACCGCTCCGGGTCGATGGTCGCCGAGGTGATGATCACCTTGAGGTCCGGGCGGGCGGGCAGCAGCTGCCGCAGGCAGCCGAGGATGAAGTCGATGTTCAGGCTGCGCTCGTGCGCCTCATCGATGATCAGCGTGTCGTAGCGGCGCAGCTGCCTGTCCCTGGCCAGTTCGGCCAGCAGGATGCCGTCGGTCATCAGCTTGATCAGCGTGTCGTCGGACGACACGTCGGTGAAGCGCACCTGGTAGCCGACCGTCTCGCCGAGCGGGCTGCCAAGTTCCTCGGCGATCCGCTCGGCCACGGTCCGCGCGGCCAGCCGCCGCGGCTGGGTGTGCCCGATCTGCCCGCTGACGCCGCGGCCCAGCTCGAGGCAGATCTTGGGGATCTGGGTGGTCTTGCCCGAGCCGGTCTCCCCCGCGATGATCACCACCTGGTGGTCGCGGATGGCCGCCATGATCTCGTCCTTGCGCTGGCTGACCGGCAGCTCGGGCGGATACGTGATCGGCGGCATGGCTTCCCGGCGCGCGGCCCGGGCGGCGGCGTGCGCCGCGGCCCGCGGCTGCTGGCGGGCGTGGCCGCCACGGCGGGCCTGGTCTGTATGCGGCCCGGAGCCCCGCCCGCCCGCGGAGCGCCTCGACCTGGAGCGCCCGGATGGCGCCCCGGGCTGCGCGGATGGCGCCTCGGAGCGCGCAGATCCCGCCTCGGCGGGCGCGGCGAGCTCAGCGGGCGAAGACATCACGGATCGCGACTCCATACCGGCGGGAAGAATAAGTCAGGTTGGCCCCCGCTGCATAACAATTTTCCGCCGCTCAGCCTTCCGGCCCAGGCCAGCGGCGGAAGCATGAATGTCACATCGCCCGGTAACGCCTATCTCGCGTCTCCGGGATCGCTTAGCAGCAAGGCGAGCAGGCTGTCGTGATCACCGCAGCAGGCCGAGCAGCCCTGCAGGTGCGCGCGCATCCGCGGCACCGCAGCATCGGCGTCCGCCCCGGCCAGCTCGAGCTCGACGTAGGTATCGAGGGCCTCGAAGCACTCCTCGCAGCCGAGCTCAGGGCCCGCTGGGCCGACCAGGCGCTCCGTCAGGTGCCTTGCGTCATCTGAAATGTTCATGGTCACTGCCCCTCCCCCCGCTGGTCCCCGTCGACGCCCAGTCCCCGGGCCGCGAGGGCGGCCCTGAGCTTGTGCCGTGCGTCGTACAGCGTTTTGTAGAGCGCGCCGCGGGTTGTGTTCAGCCGCTCAGCCAGGACATCGATCGGGACATCGCTGAGCGCGAGCGCGACAAGCACCTCGCGCTGGTGGGCGGTCAGCTTGCTCTGGATCTCCTCCCGTAGCGCCACGAGCAGGTCCCGTGCTACGGCATGCTGGTGGGCAGTGGGCGCGCCGTCGGCGATCAGCGGCCAGCGCGCCGGCTCCAGCGGGATCTCGCGCCCGTGCCAGGCGCGCCGGCGGACCTTGACCCCGGCCTCCACCACAGCGAACTTATAGGCCCACGTGGTGAACCGGCTCTGGCCACGGAAGTCACCGAGCCTGCGCATGATCGACATCATCGCGTCGTCTGCGCTCTGCTGGGCCAGGTCGTCGTGATCATCGCCGCGAAGCTGCGGCAAAGCTGCGCGACGGCGGCCGACCTCGAACCGCGCCGCCCGGAGCAGCAGGCCGTGCAGCTCGGTGATGGCGGCGTCCCGCTCCGCGCCCGCAGAACTGAGCCGTGCCACCCAGTCCCGTGACACCCCGTCGGGGAAGCCCGCGGCCTCAGCCGCGGTGCTGGCCTCTGACGCTGGCATCGTCACCCTCCCAGCCAAGCGCGGTCGGCCCGCAACCGCAAGCCCCGCGTCGGCTGCGGCCGGGGCAGCAGACGTTTCGTAAGAAGTTCGCCGCCGTCGGCACTAACAGGGCAATCAGCCGCTTCAGCGGCGGTCAAGGGAGATCCGATGAGAAAGATGATCATCACGTGCGCGGCGGTCCAGCATCACGATCCGGCCGCGGCATCACGGTCGCTGACCGCCGCGAGGCGGAAAGAAGAGGTTCCTAATGACTGACCCGCTAGCGGCGCTGAGCAAGGCCGGCGTCTCGATCTGGCTGGATGACCTGAGCCGGGAACGGCTCGTCTCAGGTAGCCTGGCCGGCCTGGCCGCCCGCGACCATGTAGTGGGGGTGACCACCAACCCGGCCATCTTCGCCAAGGCGATCACCGGCGGGGAGGCGTACGCCCCGCAGGTGCGGGACCTGTCCGTCCGGGGCGTGGACGCAGGGGAGGCGCTGCGCGCGCTGACCACCTTCGACGTACGCTGGGCCTGCGACGTGCTGCGGCCGGCCTTCGACGCCACCGACGGGGTGGACGGGCGGGTGTCGATCGAGGTCGACCCGCGGCTCGCCCACGACACGAAGGCGACGATCGCCGAGGCACGGGCACTGTGGTGGCTGGTGGACCGCCAGAACCTGTTCATCAAGATCCCGGCCGCCCGGCAGGGCCTGCCGGCGATTGCGGCGTGCCTGGCCGAGGGGATCAGCATCAACATCACGCTTATCTTCTCCCTGCAGCGCTACGAGCAGGTCACCGGCGCGTTCCTCGACGGCTTGGAACGGGCCCGCCGGGCCGGCCTCGACCTGTCGTCGATCGGGTCGGTGGCCTCGTTCTTCGTGTCCCGGGTCGATACCGAGATCGACTCCCGGCTGGACAAGATCGGGACTGGCGAGGCGGCCGCGCTACGCGGCCGCGCCGCGATCGCGAACGCGCGGCTGGCCTACCAGCACTACGAGCGGGTGTTCTCCTCACCGCGGTGGGCAGCGCTGGCTGCGGCCGGGGCGCGGCCGCAGCGGCCGCTGTGGGCCTCCACATCGGTCAAGGACCCGGCCTATCCCGACACCCGCTACGTGACCGAGCTGGTCGCCCCCGGCGTGGTCAACACGATGCCCGAGGCCACCCTGCGCGCGGTCGCGGACCATGGCCAGGTCCCCGCCGACTCGATCCGCGGCCACTACGACGAGGCGCGGCAGGTACTGGACCAGCTGCAGGGACTCGGCATCGGCTACGAGGACAGCATGCAGGGCCTCGAGGACGACGCCGTGACCAAATTCGACGCCGCCTGGGAGCAGCTCGGCGGGCAGCTGGCCGCCACCCTGCGGGCCCAGCCAGCACAACAGCACAGGAGCTGGCCATGACCACGGACACCACATACGTGATCGCCGGGGCGAGCCTGGCCGGGGCGAAAGCCGCCCAGACGCTCCGGGAGGAGGGCTTCGACGGCCCGCTCATCCTGATCGGCGCCGAAAGTGAACGGCCCTACGAGCGGCCGCCGCTGTCGAAGGACTACCTGCTCGGCAAGGCCGAACGCGAGACGATCTACGTCCACCCGCCACAGTGGTACGCCGAGCACGACGTCGACCTGCGCCTCGGCGTCACGGTCACCAGCATCGACCCCGCCGCCCACCAGGTGAGCCTGGCCGACGGCAGCCGGGTGGGCTACGCCAAGCTGCTGCTGGCCACCGGCTCCTCACCCCGCCGGCTCTCGGTGCCGGGCGCCGGCCTGGACGGCGTGCTGTACCTGCGAAGCGTCGGCGACAGCGACCAGATCAAGGCGGCTCTGCAGGGCGCCTCACGGGTCGCGGTGATCGGCGGTGGCTGGATCGGCCTGGAAACCGCCGCCGCGGCCCGTGCCGCCGACGTCGAGGTCACCGTACTGGAGATGTCGGAACTGCCGCTGCTGCGGGTACTCGGCCGACAGGTCGCCCAGGTCTTCGCCGGCCTGCACCGCGAGCACGGCGTGGACCTACGCTGCGGGGTGCAGATTAGCGAGATCACCGGCAGCCACGGCACGGCCACCGGGGTGCGCCTGGCCGACGGCCGCCACATCGAGGCGGACACGGTCATCGCCGGGGTCGGGATCACGCCCAACAGCCAACTCGCCGCCGCGGCAGGCCTGGAGGTCGACAATGGCATCCGCGTCAACGCGCAGCTGCGCTCCTCCCACCCGGACATCTACGCCGCCGGAGACGTCGCCAACGCCTTCCACCCGTTGCTGGGCAAGCACATCCGGGTCGAGCACTGGGCCAACGCGCTGCACCAGCCGCAGGCCGCCGCCAAGGCGATGCTCGGCCAACGCGTCGCCTACGACCGGATGCCGTACTTCTTCAGCGACCAGTACGACCTGGGCATGGAATACTCCGGCTACGTCGAGCCCGACGGCTACGACGAGATCATCTTCCGCGGCGATCCCGGCAGGGGCGAGTTCATCGCGTTCTGGACCGGAGCCGGCGGACGAGTCCTAGCCGGGATGAACGTCAACATCTGGGACGCCGCCGACGCGATCCAGGCGCTGGTGCGCGCCGGCCAGCCGGTAGACAAGAACGCGCTCCGCGATCCGGAAACACCACTGGAATCGCTCACCTGCCATTGATCCAGGCGCACGCCCCCGCCAGCCTGGGTCTGGTTGGATAGCGGGCATGACTGAGGCGCTCTCGTTTCACGCTGCCCGGTCCCAGCCTGACCTGCTCGCCGCGCCGGTGGCGGCCGCGCTGGCCGACTGGCCGGGCCCGGGCCTGGTCGACGAGATCCAGGTGGCCGCGATCGATCCGGCGCTGGCCGATACGGCCGCGTTCTGCGAGCGGTACGGCGTGTCGCTGGAGGAGTCCGCGAATTGCGTGGTCATCGCGGCCCGGCGCGGCGGTAACACGACCTACGCGGCCTGCGTGGTGGCCGCGACCACCCGGGCGGACGTGAACGGCCTGGTCCGCAGGCACCTGGATGCCAGGAAGGCGTCGTTCGCGCCGGTCGAGGCGGTGACGGCCGCCGCGGGCATGGAGTACGGCGGGATCACGCCGATCGGGCTGCCCGCGGACTGGCCGGTCCTGGTCGACGAGGCGGTGGCCAAGACGGGCAGCGTGGTCATCGGTTCCGGCATCCGCGGCTCCAAGCTGCAGCTTCCCGGGCACCTGGTGGCCGCGATCCCGGCCGCCCAGGTGCTGCCCGGGCTGGGTCTTCCTGTTAACCCGTAAAGCTGCCAACCAAGTGCCTACGTCCGGCCGGCCACCGCTGGGTCGAAGGGCCGTCCACCGTCACCAGATCGCTGTGGGCCTGACTTTGCTGTCAGCTGAGCCGGCGGGTCAATTTGACAGCCGGGTTGACCGACGGCATGCTGAGTGAGGTTGACAAACAAGACACCTCGTTCGGTGAGGCGTCTTCACGGACATAGGCCACTGATCCCAACCGTCGAGAGACGCTCCGGATCAGGACACCTCTCCCCGGCCCAAGGGGTGAGGCCAAGTGGCTGGCGATCGGATCGCAGTACGCCGTATCGCAGTACGCCGTGGAGTGCCAAAGCTCTTACGAGAGAGGTGACGCCAGGATTACCACGCTCCTGGCACGTGTTTCCTCGTGTGTCACGCGGAGAGTGCCTTAACGGCACGTGCGGCTTGGCGCCCCCGTGCGTCGCGACAGAAGGGAGGCACGCGATGGACTCTGATAGTCCGGGCCGAAGTTGGCCCATCTCGCCGCTGCTTCCCCATCCTGTTTCGGCACACGCCATGCCCTGAAGGCTGACCCGCTGAACTTAGCTGATCTAGATCCCGTCTGCCCCTGACCTGAGCCCCGCTCGGGCCGGGCCAGGCTGGCTTGCGTCCTCACCCGAGGGTCTTCCCGGCGTGTGCCCCTTATCTCGTCCGATCTCGTGACGTGAAAGGGGTGTTCACCATGGCCACCATCACCCGTTCCCGCGCTGTCCTCGATGACGCGCACGTGGGCGACATCCGCGGCGCGCTCGGCACGATCGCGGTCGACGACTTCGCTCCGCGCCACGGCTTGTCCGCCAAGCTGAAGACGCTGCTGGCCATCGTGGGCCCAGGACTGATCGTGATGTGCGGCGACAACGACGCCGGCGCGTTCTCCACCTACGGGCAGGCGGGACAGAATTACGGCACCCGGCTGCTGTGGACGCTGCTGCTGCTGGTTCCCGTGCTGTACGTGAACCAGGAAATGGTGCTGCGGCTCGGCGCGGTCACCGGCGTCGGGCATGCCCGGCTGATCCTCGAGCG
Source organism: uncultured Actinomycetes bacterium (assembly GCA_963739135.1). Classification (GTDB taxonomy): domain Bacteria; phylum Actinomycetota; class Actinomycetes; order Streptosporangiales; family Streptosporangiaceae; genus Palsa-504. The sequence goes on along the minus strand of CAVTZG010000026.1, from coordinate 5,140 downwards.
GTTCGGCAAGTTCTGGGGCGCGTTCTCGGTCATCGACCTGTTCATCCTCAACGCGCTGACCATCGTGACCGAGTTCATCGGGATCACGCTGGCGGCCGACTACCTGGGCGTGCCGAAGGCAGTCGCGGTGCTGCTCGCCGCCGCGGTGATCATGGCGGCCGCGTTCACCGGGAGCTTCCGCCGGTTCGAGCGGATCGCCATCACGTTCTGCGCCGGCTCGCTGCTGCTGATCCCGCTGGTCCTGCTCACCCACCCGAACGTCGGGCAGGTGACGCGCGGCTTCGTGGTACCGGGGCTGCCCGGCGGTTCGGGCCAGATGGCCACGGTCATGCTGCTGATCATCGGGATCGTCGGCACCACGGTCGCGCCGTGGCAGCTGTTCTTCCAGCAGTCCTACGTGATCGACAAGCGGATCACCCCCCGGTTCATGCGCTACGAGAAGGCCGACCTGTGGATCGGCATCGTGATCGTGGTGGTCGGGGCGGCCGCCGTGATCGGCGCCACCGCCGCCGCCTTCGCCGGGACCAAGGCAGCGGGCAACTTCACCGACTCCGCCGGGCTCGCCCACGGCATCGCGGCCTACGCGGGCCGCGCCGCGGGAGTGGTATTCGCGGTCGCGCTGCTCGACGCCTCCATCATCGGGGCGTTCGCGGTCTCGCTGTCCAGCGCGTACGCGATCGGCGACGTGCTCGGCCTCAACCACTCGCTGCACCGCGGGCTGCAGCAGGCCAAGGGCTTCTACGCCATCTACGCCGCGCTGATCGCGGGTGCCGCGGCCATCGTGCTGATTCCCGGCACCCCGCTCGGGCTGCTGACCGAGGGCGTCCAGGCCCTGGCCGGCGTGCTGCTGCCGAGCGCCACGGTGTACCTGGTCCTGCTGTGCACCGACCGCGCGGTGCTCGGCCCGTGGGTCAACGGCCGCAAGACCACCATGTTCGCCTCGGCCGTGGTCGCGCTGCTGGTCGCGCTGTCGGTGGTGCTGACCGCCTCGGTGCTGTTCCCGGCCATCACCGCCCGGCAGATCATCGAGATTCTCGGCGCGTGCGCGGTGGCGTCGGTGGCCGGCGGGGCCTGGACCCTGGTCCGGGCGCGCCGGTCAGCTGGCGAGGTCCCGGTCGATCGCGCCGACCGGGACAACTGGCGGATGCCGCCGCTGGAGATGCTGTCCAAGCCGGTGATGTCCGCCGGCCGCAAGGCCGGCCTCACTGTGCTGCGGTCCTACCTGGCCATCGCGATGATCCTGGTCGTGGTCAGGCTGGTCCAGCTGGCCATCGGGCACTGACCCGGCAACGCGGGCACTCCCGCCACGGCCCGTTCGGAAAAATAAGAAAATAACGAGTTGGCGGCTCATCGCTTGCGGGCGACGCCGACGCAGGCCATCTCCAGCACGGGATGGTCACGGATGCCCGGAGGCTCCGGCCGCCAGTCGGGGACGATCACCAGGCCAGGCTCGACCAGTTCCAGCCCGTCGAACAGGGTCCTGATCTGCGCCATGGTGCGGAACTGGGCCCGGCCGACACCGCTGCGCATCTGTTCCTGCAGGGTAGCGGTGGCGGGGTCCTCGGTATCCAGCAAGTGATGGATGAAGACGTAACTGCCGCGCGGCAGCGCGTCGTAGAGGGTGGCCGTGACCTCGGCCGGGTTCTCCTCGTCCAGTACGTAATGCAGGATGCCGCACAGCAGCAGGCCGATCGGCCGGTCCCAGTCCAGGTGCTTGCGGACGTCGGGGTTGGCCAGGATCCCCTCGGGGTCGCGCAGGTCGCCCTCGGCGACGAAAGTGGCCTTATCGTCGGCCAGCAGCGCCCTCGCGTGGGACAGCACCACCGGGTCGTTGTCGAGGTAGACCACGCGGGTGGCCGGGTCGACGCGCTGGGCGATCTCGTGCACGTTGTCCGCGGTGGGCAAGCCCGAGCCGATGTCCAGCAGCTGCCGCAGTCCGGCCTCCCCCACCAGGTAGCGGACCACCCGGCCGAGTACGTCACGCTGGGCCCGCACGCCGAGCTGGATCGCGGGCAGCGTGGCAATCATCTGATCGCCGACCGCGCGGTCGGAGGCGAAGTGGTCCTTCCCGCCGAGCAGGTAGTCATACACCCGCGCAACGTGCGGCCGGTTCGCCTGGAAGGCGTCGGGGGGATCTGCGCGGTCAGCCATCGCCTGATTTTACTGGACTTCCGCGCCTGCCCGTGCGGCGCTCCGCGGTGACGCTGCCCGGGCGGATGCGGTTATATGAGCACGTGGATGCGGATGTGATCGTGGTAGGCGCGGGGCTGGCCGGCTTGGCCGCCACCGCTGAGCTGGCCCGGGGCGGCCGGCGCGTGCTGCTACTTGACCAGGAGCCCGAGTCCGGTCTGGGCGGGCAGGCCTTCTGGTCGTTCGGCGGGCTGTTCCTGGTGAACTCACCCGAGCAGCGTCACCTGGGGATCAAGGACTCCCGCGAGCTGGCCTGGCAGGACTGGGCGGGCAGCGCCTATTTCGACCGCGGCGCTGACGACCCGGCCGGCGAGGACTACTGGGCGTACCGGTGGGCTCAGGCCTACGTCGATTTCGCCGCCGGGGAGAAACGATCCTTGCTGCACGCCATGGGGATGCGCTGGTTCCCGCTGGTGGCCTGGGCCGAGCGCGGCGGATACCTGGCCGACGGGCACGGCAACTCGGTGCCCCGCTTCCATGTCACCTGGGGCACGGGACCCGCGGTGGTGGCGCCGTTCGAGCGGCGGGTGCGGGAGGCCGAGGCCGCCGGGCAGGTCGGGTTCCGGTTCCGGCACCGGGTGGACGAGCTCAGCGTCACCGGCGGGGCCGTGGACGGCGTGCGCGGCGCGGTCCTGGAGCCCAGCGACGCCGCACGAGGAACCCGCAGCTCCCGCACCGAGGCCGGGCAGTTCGAGCTGCACGCGCCCGTGGTGATCGTGTGTTCCGGCGGGATCGGCGCCAACTTCGACCTGATCCGGGCGAACTGGCCGGGCCGGCTCGGCGCCCCGCCGGAGCGGATGATCTCCGGAGTGCCCGAGCACGTCGACGGGCGGATGCTCGCCATCGCCGAACGGGCCGGCGGGCGGCTGGTCAACCGCGACCGGATGTGGCATTACACCGAGGGCATCCAGAACTGGGATCCGATCTGGGCGCGGCACGGCATCAGGATCCTGCCCGGGCCCTCGTCGCTGTGGCTCGACGCCCGCGGACGGCGGTTCCCCGCGCCGAACTTCCCCGGCTTCGACACCCTGGGCACGCTGGGAGCCATCAGGGAATCCGGGTTCGATTACTCGTGGTTCGTGCTCACCCAGAAGATCCTCGAGAAGGAGTTCGCGCTGTCCGGCTCGGAACAGAACCCGGACCTGACCGGCAAGGACATCCGGCTCACGCTGTCCCGGATGCGGCCCGGCGCCCCGGCGCCGGTGGAGGCGTTCAAGCAGCACGGCGCCGACTTCGTGGTCGCTGACACGCTGCCCGAACTCGTCAAGGGAATGAACGAGCTGGCCGGCGAGCCGCTGATCGACCTGGCCGACCTGGAGCGGCAGATCGCGGCCCGGGACCGGGAGATCGACAACCCGTTCACCAAGGACCTGCAGGTCATGGCGATCCGCAACGCTCGCAGGTTCCGTGGCGACCGGCTGGCCAGGACCGCGGCGCCGCACCGGATCCTCGACCCCAAGGCCGGGCCGCTGATCGCCGTCCGGCTCAACATCCTGACCCGCAAGACGCTGGGCGGACTGCAGACCGACCTGTCGGGCCGGGTGCTCAGCCGGGAGCTGGCTCCCGCGCCTGTTGACGGCGGGACGGGCCGGGTTACCCGGCCTGTCCCCGGCCTGTTCGCGGCCGGGGAGATAGCCGGGTTCGGCGGCGGAGGGATGCACGGCTACCGCTCGCTGGAAGGGTCCTTCCTGGGCGGCTGCCTGTTCAGCGGCAGGCAGGCGGGCCGCGCCGCAGTCCGCGAGACGGCATCCTGAGCGGGCCTGCGCCGCCCAGGATGCCTGGGACGTCCGACTAGCGTTGACCGTCCCTGGGCGGCTGGTTGTAGCCGCCGTAGTTCGGGGTGTCCTGGGGCGGCTGGTTGTAGCCGCCGCCGTAGTTCGGGGGGTTCTGCGGGGGCTGGTTGTAGCCGCCGTAGTTCGGGGCGTCCTGCGGGGGCTGGTTGTAGCCGCCGCCGTAGTTCGGGGGGTTCTGCGGGGGCTGGTTGTAGCCGCCGTAGTTCGGGGCGTCCTGCGGGGGCTGGTTGTAGCCGCCGTAGTTCCCGCCGGCCGGGGGAGGCTGGTTGTAGCCGCCGGGCTGTGGGGGCTGGTTGTAGCCGCCGCCGTAGTTCGGGGCGTCCTGGGGGGGCTGGTTGTAGCCGCCGTAGTTCCCGCCGGCCTGGGGAGGCTGGCCGTAACCGCCGTAGTTCTGGGGGTCCTGAGGTGACTGCTGCTGGAACCCGCCCCAGGGATCGCCGCCAGGCGGCTGGGCCGCTCCGGTGGAGAGCCGGTAGTAGACGAGCGTGACGACCACGGCCAGGAACGGGGAGATGATGGTGCCCGAGATGACCGAGCTGAGGCCATCGCCGAGCATATGCGGCAACGCCACGAAGATGACACCGAGCACGATGTTCACCACGAGCATGATGATGTAAACGATCACCAGCGTGCCGAACACGTGCCAGCCGTGGCCGCGCACGAGGTCGTGGCTGCGCCCGAAGCAGGCCATCACGCCGGATCGCTCGATGACGATGACCGGCACGATGACGGCCCAGATCGTGATCAGGTAGAGGCCCGGGACGATAATCAGGATCAGGCCGATCGTGATCGCGATGCCGGCCAGGATTGAGGCCAGGGCGACGGTCCCGATGTACGGGGTGGCCTCGCTCACTGTCTCGCTGATGGACAGGTCGGCGCGGCCGTCTCGCACGTCCTGCACGGCCTTGACCAGCGTCGCCTGGAGCAGGAAGGCCGCCACCACGGACACGAAGGACCCCAGCAGGATGCCGATGGTTCCTCCGGCCAGCGCCAGGAGCGCCGTGATGATCGCGGCGACCACGTAGATGACGAATGCGATCGCGAGAAGGTGCTTGGCGTGTGCCTTGTACATCCGCCATGCTTCGTCGAGAACGCCTGACAGTGGGTTCATGGCCGAGATGGTACAGCCGCAGTCTTACATATGGGTGGACGGGCGG
>CAVTZG010000025.1:0-348699 GCA_963739135.1 uncultured Actinomycetes bacterium | reverse complement strand
GGTACCCGCCGCGGCCTCCGGGGTCCCGCGCTGCGGCAACTGCCACAAGCCACTTCCCCGGCGAGGTTTTCCTCGTTACTCTACGCGGTCCAGTGATGGTTCGGGATGCTCACCTAGGTACTCCACCCAGGCCCGCTTCACGCATTGGTAGTGCGTGGAGGCCTCGACCAGGTCCATGAAGTTGCTGATGTTCGCGTCGAACCGCTGCTGCAGCTGCTCGTCGGCGATGCGCCCTTCAGCGGTGAAGGCCAGGTGGGCCCGGGCGAGGGAGAACATGTCCGGATACAGCCGCGAGCCGAGGTGCTCAAACGGGACGCGCAGCGCCCACAGGCCGCGGTTGCCCCCGCCCATCGAAGGCGATGCGGACATCAGCAGCCCGTGCCGCTCGTTGAACGGCTGCGGCTGGTAGCGCGATACCCAGTCGATGGCGTTCTTCAGCGCCCCCGGCATAGACGCGTTGTACTCCGGTGAGGCCACAACAAAACCATGGCAGGCCTCCAGCCGCCGCCGAAACTCCTCGGCGCCCGGTGGAAATCCCTCCTCGCGCTGGACATCCTGATCGTAAGATGGGGCGTCGAAGTCGCGCATCGCCGCAACATCGACATCTCCGCCGCCGGCGTCGATAGCCGCCGCTGCCAGCTCGGCAAGCCGCGTGTTGAGGGAGTCCCGGCGCAGGGACGCGGAAAAAACCAGGAAACGAACGGGCTGACGACGCCGGCTGCCAGGCATCAGCAGGCAGAAGCGCGGAGACTGCCGGAGCCCGCCTCAGCGCGCCCGAGACGATGACAAATACTCCAGATGCCCATGGGGCCTCTCCCAGTGACGGATGAGTGCGCAGCTTATCAACCTTCTGCACGGCCCTCATCAGTCAGTCCGTGAGTCCGGGCGTGCGTCTGGGGTAAACTGCCCGCCGGTGCCCTGGCCCGGCCGGTGGGCCCCTGGCCCGGCGGCACGTGGGAGTCCGTGCTGACCTGTCAGGAGTTCACCGCGGTGCGTGGGGTGGGCTTTGAGCCGGTCGGGGTGGCCGGCCAGGCGCGCTGGTGGTCCGGCAATGTCGAGGTGGCCGGCTGGTCCGAGCTGGTGAACCAGTGCCTTGGCTGATGACATGCGGCTGCGGACTGCCGATAGCAAGGTCAGCGGCGCGCCGACGAGCAGTGCCGCGTCGGGGCCTGGGCGGGCCTGGCCTGGAAACTGGCTGGGTCAGAGCCTAGCCTCGAAGGCCTGCAGGGGGCCCTCGGGACCAACGGCCCTTTTTAGGCACGGATGCGCCGCTGTAACGTCCGGCCTGGGTGGCAGTCCGGGCCGGTCGTGCAGCTAGGGCGGGCGCCGGTCGCTTCAGAAGCAGAATTCAGCGGGCAACGCGGTGGGTGAGTGATGTATGTCGTGATGGTGGCGGCTGAGTGCGCGCCGGCGGCTAAAGCCGGCGGGCTCGGCGATGTGGTCTCCGGTCTGAGCCGGGAACTGGAGCTTCGGGGAAACGCGGTCGAGATTATCCTGCCGAAGTATGCCAGCATGCGGTATTCCGATATCTGGGGCCTGCAGCCCAGCTACCACGACCTGTGGGTGCCGTGGTATGAAGGGGCAGTCCGCTGCACGGTGTGGTTTGGCTACACGAACGGGCGGAAATGCTTTTTCATCGAACCGCATTCGGCAGCTGACTTCTTCGGCCGGGACCGTCTGTACGGGTACTGGGACGATGCGGAGCGGTTCGCGTTCTTTTCCAAGGCGGCGCTCGAGTTCTTGCTCCGGGCTGATAAGCGCCCCGATGTCATTCATTGCCATGACTGGCAGACCGGGCTGGTCCCGGTCCTGCTGTATGAGCAGTACGGCGAGGTGATGCCGGACCAGAGAGTCTGCTACACCATCCACAACTTCCGCCACCAGGGCACCAGCACGGAGGATGTGCTCTGGGCTACCCAGCTTGGCCGGCGTGAGTACTTCATGGACGCCGACCGGCTGGGCGATGACTTCCGCTACCGGGGCCTGAATCCGATGAAGGGCGGAATCGTGTACTCGAATTTCGTCACCACAGTGTCCCCCAGCCACGCCGGCGAGGCGCTGCACGGTGACGCCAGCTCCGGGCTCGGCCGCACCCTTAAGCAGTATCAGGACAAGTTCCGCGGAATTCTTAACGGCGTCGATTACGACACGTGGAACCCCGAGAAGGACCCGATCCTGCCGGCCCATTATTCGATCGACACCATCGAGCGCAAGCCCGAGAACACACAGGCGCTGCGGGACCGGTTGTGGCTGCGCAAGATCCATAGGCCGGTCGTCGCGTACGTGGGCAGGCTGGACGAGCAGAAGGGCATGCACCTGGTCCACCATGCCCTTTTCGACACCCTGGCCCGCGGCGGCCAGTTCGTGCTCATCGGCGACGCCCACCACCACGACAGCATCAACAGCCATTTCGGGCACCTCAAGGATTACCTCAACGACAACCCGGATTGTCACCTCGAACTGGGTTACAGCGAGGAACTGGCTCATCTCGTCTACGCGGGCGCGGATCTGCTGGTCGTGCCGAGCATGTTCGAGCCGTGCGGGCTGGCTCCGCTGATCGCGATGCGGTACGGGACGGTGCCTGTGGTCCGGGCGACCGGCGGAATGATCGACACCGTGTTCGACCGCGACCACTCGGGGCGCCCGGTGGCGGAGCGCAACGGGTACGTCTTTCACGATACGGACAACCGGGCCATCGAGTCCGCGCTCAGCCGCGCCCTCAGCCTGTGGTCGGACCGCCCGGGCGAGTTTCGCAAGCTCGTGGCTAACTGCATGCGCGCCGATTACTCGTGGGCCCAGCCCGGTCAGGACTACCTGGATGTTTACGAGTACATCCGGCACAAGTGAGCCAACGGGAGTGAGCCTATGGAGCCGCTCGCCGAGTACGTCGACGGCCTGCCGAACCTGTGCGGGCAGGAGCCGCTCATCAGCGAGGCGATCACGGCGGGCCGGGAATACCCGGTGTTTCCGCATGACGGAGATATCGAGCGTGCCGCCAGCACCTTCGCGGTCGCGCTGCATATGCACCAGCCGCTGATCCCGGCCGGCGGCGACCTGCACTTCGCGCCGGTCATCAGCAACCTGGCGTGGATGATGGACCATCAGGACATCGGCGACAACCACAATGCCCCGGTGTTCGTGTGGTGCTACAAGCGCATGGGCGAGTTCATCCGGCAGCTGCTCGGCGAGGGCCGCCAGCCCCGGGTGATGCTCGACTACTCCGGCACCTTGCTGCATGGGATGCGGCAGATGGGCCTGGATGACGTCTTCGATGCGCTTGGGTATCTCACCTGTGATCCCCGGGCCCGGCAGGCTGTGGAGTGGCTGGGCTGCACCTGGGGCCACGCGGTGGCCCCCTCCACGCCCCCGCAGGATTTCCGGCTGCACGTGCGCGCCTGGCAGCACCATTTCGCTGCCATCTTCGGCCTTGAGGCGCTCGGGCGCGTCCGCGGATTCTCCCCCGCCGAGATGGCGCTGCCCAACCACCCGGATGTCGCCTGCGCGTTCGTCCGCACCCTGGCCGACTGCGGCTATCAGTGGGTGCTGGTCCAGGAGCACACCGTGGAGCAGCCCGACGGCCGCGGCATCGAGCACCCGCATCTGCCGCACCGGCTGGTGTGCACAGACTCGCGCGGCAACACCGCCAGCATCGTCGCGGTGATCAAGACCCAGGGCAGCGACACCAAGCTGGTGGGCCAGATGCAGCCCTACTACGAGGCCAGGAGCCTGCATCCCGCGGAGCTGGCGGGCCGGCCGGTCGCCCCCCTGGTCACGCAGATCGCTGATGGCGAGAACGGCGGCGTCATGATGAACGAGTTCCCGCCCAAGTACTTCCAGGTCACCAGGGAGTGCTCCGGGTCGCCCACGCCGGCCGTGAACGTCACCGCCTACCTCGAGATGCTGGCCGGGCGCGGCATAAAGGACGGCGACCTGCCGGTGCTGCAGCCGGCGCTCCAGCACCGGGTCTGGGAACGATTCCAGCCCGGCGAGGGTCCAGGCCGCCTTGCCGCTGTCATCGGCGAGCTCAGCGCCGAAGACGGCCGGTTCAGCATGGACGGCGGCAGCTGGACCAACGACGTGTCGTGGGTGCGCGGGTATCAGAACGTGCTGGCGCCGATGCAGCGCGCCAGCATCCTGTTCAGCGAGCACCTGCTGGCCCCCGGCGTTCCGGCCAGCGACCCCCGTTACCGGCGCGCGCTGTTCCACTTGCTGGCCTGCGAAACCAGCTGCTACCGCTACTGGGGCCAGGGCACCTGGACCGACTACGGCGCCGAGCTCGCCCGCCGCGCCAGCGAAGCCGCCAGCTCACCAGCCTGACCCGACCTCGCTCACCATTCCCGCCATCACCGAAGTTGACCCGGTTCTGATAGCTTCTCGGATCGTGGTGACGTCCGATGCCGGGACTGGCTTGGTGCCGGATCGCTGCGGCCCGGGAAGCCCGGTCCGGTAGCGGGCAGGGAGCGGGCCTAGGCTGGGAGCGTGAGCGAGGAACTGCCCGCCGGTGCCCGGGCCCGGCCGGTGGGCCCCTGGCCCGGCGGCACGTGGGAGTCCGTGCTGACCTGTCAGGAGTTCACCGCGGTGCGTGGGGTGGGCTTTGAGCCGGTCGGGCAGGTGTTCGGCGCGGCCGTGTATGCCGCCGGTTACGTCAGCGGGTATAGCTGTCCCGGGGTGTGGGGATCATCCGGCGACCGGAAGCCTGCGGGGCCGGCCACCCGGGTGTCAGGGCGGGGCGATGCGGGGTCTTTCGGGCCGCTGCTGGAGGCCATGTACCAGGCCCGGCGGACGGCCATCGACCGGATGACCGCCCAGTGCGCCGCGTTGGGCGGGCACGGGGTGGTGGGCGTCCGGCTGTCCCGGGGGGCGCTCCCCCTCAGCGGGCTGGATTTCACGGCCATCGGCACCGCGGTCCGCGCGCCGGGTGCTGCGCCCGGGCCGCGGGCGCTGTTCACCTGCGATGTCTCCGGGCAGGATTTCGCCAAGCTGATCGCAGCGGGGTGGGTACCGGCCGGCGTTGCGGTCGGCATCTCGATCGGGTCGCGGCACGATGACCGCAGGGTGGCCGGCCAGGCGCGCTGGTGGTCCGGCAACGTCGAGGTGGCCGGCTGGTCCGAGCTGGTGAACCAGTCGCGGCACGACGCCAGGCGCCGGCTGGAACAAGACGTCAGACGGTTCGGCGGCGAGGGCGTGGTCATCACCGGCATGCAGATGCGGGTGCGCGAGCGGGACTGCCCGGCCACAGTGGGCCGCCGCGACCACATCGCGGAGGTCACGCTCACCGGCACCGCCATCGCCAGGTTCTCCCGGGTCGGCCAGCGTCCGGCCGGCCCGGCCCTGACGGTCATGCCGCTCGGCCCGCAGCGCCGCCGGGCAGCCAGGGCCCGGACATAGCCGGCACCAGCCGGGCCGAGACGCACTGCGGGCGCCCTCAGGCATCTGGCGTCAGCCAATCCTGAGGGCGCCTTCTATCCAGCGGAGGGATTAATATGTCGTCTCCACACCTGAGTTGCGGGGTGCCATAACCCGCAGTTCACCACCGCGATCGACGCCATGGCCGACCAACTGCACCCCGCATAGAGCTACCAAGAGCGCTCTCCCTGCCGAATCGGGGCAGGCTCGGTAGGCCCGGCCTGGCCGTGGGGCGCAGGTCGTCCAGATGATCCACGCAGCCGGATCAGATCCCTGGGATGTCGCTTCTGGCAGGCTACGGTCATGGCTGATTACTACGAGACCCTCGCGGCCGATTACGACTGGATATTCGATGACGACGCACTGGCTAGAGGTCTCGCCATCGACCATCCCGCGGCGGCGCGCCTGCTGCAGCGGACCAGTCACACCAGCGCCGTGCTGGACGCGGCCTGCGGCACGGGTGTTAACGCCGCGGCGCTCGCCCGCCGCGGCTATCGCGTACACGCGGCCGACGGAAGCAACTCGATGGCAGCGGTGGCGGCGGCCCGGTTCCGGACCGAGCAGCTGGAGATCCCGCTGGCGTGCTGCATGTGGGCGGATCTTCCGGCGGTCGTCGGCGAACGGTTCGACGTCGTGCTCTGCATCGGGAACTCGCTCGTGCACGCCGCCGGCCGCGATGCCATGATCGAGGCGCTCACCGCGCTCCGGGAGATGCTCCGCCCCGGCGGACACGTGGTGGTCGATCCCGTGACTGGGAGAAACTCCATGCCGAGCGGCGGATCGTACAGCTCGCCGACCGCGCGGTGACCCGGCACGGCCGCCGGTGCATCGTCCTGTATGCCTGGGAGATACCAGACCGCCTGGACCAGGAGCACGTCGCCCACATCGTGTTCATCTTCGAAGACGGCGGCCGGATCGAGCCGCACGAGTACCGGGTCAGCTTCTATCCCTTCACGCTCGGCGAACTGCGCGAGCGGCTCGAGGCGGCGGGCTTGAGGGAAGTCGATACTGACTTCGACGATGCCTCCGACCGCTACGCCATAACCGCCGTACCGGCCTAGAAGGGCGTAGCCCGGCACCATCCACCCCGCCGCCCTCGGCACCGCGCCGCCACAAAGCGTTTCCGCGGAAACGCTTTGTGCACGTATTCACAAGCCCTTCCAGCCGGAGCACCCAGCTTCGCAGTCATCACCGCACCGCCCGGCCGCCGGTTCAGGCCAGGCCGCGGGTGGCGTTGGCCGGGGGAATGTCGCCGCGGATGGCGGCGACCATGGCCAGGACGCGGCGGGTCGCACGGACGTGCCGGGTGCGGAACACGCGGGCGCCCAGCCAGGCGGCGATCGCGGTGGCGGCCAGCGGGCCGGCCGGGTCCGCGGCGGCCTGGCCCGACAAGGCCGGATCGGGTACCAGGACCGGCCATCCGGCGGTTACCAGGTCGGTCAGCCGCCGGGTGAGCTCCGGTCCGGGGTCCAGCTCGACCACGATCCGGGCCGGTTCGACGCCCGCGGCCAGGGCGCCGTCCACCTCCGGCAGCGCGCAGATCAGGCCCGCGCCGGCCTCGGCCGCCGCCTCGGCCAGATCAGAGCCGCCGACGGCGGTCCGGAGCAGGTCGGCGCCCGCCGCGCAGGCGTGGCGAGCCGCTTGCGCCGAGCTGATCTCCACGCTGACGGCCAGATCCGGGTGGGCGGTCCGGATGGCCGCGACCAGGGCCGGGCCGGCACCGATGCCGACCAGGTCCGCGCCCTCGGCGACGGCCGCGTCCACCTCGTCCAGGTCGCTGAGCCCGGCCGCCATGACCAGGAGCTGACCCGGACCGAACGTGCGCCGGCCCAGCCGCAGCACCGGCGGGGCGGCGCTAGACGCGGCCGTAGACGGGGATGGCCGCCCCCGAGATCAGGGCGGCGTCGTCGGAGACCAGGAAGGCGAGCACCGCGGCCAGTTCGGCGGGCTTGGGCCACAGGTCGTGCGTGGCCTTGGGCAGCGCCGCGCGGTTGGCCGGCGTATCGATGATGCTCGGCAGGATGCAGTTGACCCGCACGCCCTGCTCGCGGCATTCGGCGGCGGCCGCCTCGACCAGGCGCACCACGCCGAGCTTGCTCACGCTGTAGGAAAAGCCGTTCTCGCCATTCTGCACCGCGACCCGGCTCGAGACGTGCACGATTGGGCCGCCGCCCTGCGAGCCGAGCACCGGTATGGCGTGCTTGGTCACGATCGCCGCGGTGACCAGGTTGAGCTCGAGCTGCTGCCTGAGCACGTCCACGTCGAGTTCGGCCAGCGACTGCGGCGGAGTGTAGCCGCCGATGACGTTGACCACCGCCTGGGGCGGCGGTGCGGAGGCCAGCACGGCCGCGACGCTCGCCTCGTCCAGCGCGTCCACCGCGGCGTGGTCCGCGCCCGGATGCCGCTCGGCCCCGGCCGGCAGCCGGGAGTCGGCGGCCAGCACCGACGCGCCGTCGGCCGTCAGCCGCTCGACGACGGCCCGGCCCAGGGCGCCGCCCCCGCCGAGCACGATGATCCTGCGGCCGGTCAGCACGCGCTCCGTCATATCCGCCTCTCTGGCCAGGAGTCTCCTAGTGGCGGATCATAGAGGGACGCTCCGGCGGCCAGGCAGCCAGGGCGGACCGAGCGCGGGAGGAGCGGGCTGACATGCGGATAACGGTGCTCGGGGCGGGATCGTGGGGCACCACCGTCGCCTCGCTGCTGGCCGGGCGGCACGACTGCATCCTGTGGGCCCGCGATCCCGAGCTGGCAGGCCAGATCCACGAGAGCGGAGTCAATTCCCGCTACCTGCCCGGCTTCACGCTGCCCGGCGGGCTGCGCGCCACGGCCGACCTGGAAAAGGCCACCCACGACGCCGACCTGCTGGTGGTCGGGGTGCCCACCCGGGGGTTCCGGGCCATCCTGGTCGACGTGCGCCCGTACCTGCGACCGTGGATCCCGGTGGTCAGCCTGGCCAAGGGCTTCGAGCGCGATTCGGTGCTGCGGATGACCCAGCTCATCAGGGAGGAACTGCCCGGCCATCCCGCGGCCGCGCTGACCGGGCCCAATCTGGCCAAGGAGATCATGGCCGGGCAGGCCGCGGCCAGCGTCATCGCCACCGAGGACCTGGCCGTGGCCCGGGCCCTGCAGTCCGTCATGCAGCGCGGCATGTTCCGCATCTACATCAACCACGACGTGATCGGCTGCGAGCTCGGCGGCGCGCTGAAGAACGTGGTGGCCATCGCGACCGGCATCGCCCAGGGCCTGGGGGTGGGCGACAACACCCGGGCCGCGGTGATCACCCGGGGCCTGGCCGAGGTGACCAGGCTCGGCACGGCCATGGGCGGCGAGGCGGCTACCTTCGCCGGGCTGGCCGGCATGGGCGACCTGATCGCGACCTGCATGAGCCCGCTCAGCCGCAACCGGACGCTGGGTGAGCAGCTCGGTGCGGGCCGGACCCTGGACGAGGCCCTGTCGGCCACCCCCACCGTGGCCGAGGGCGTGGGCACCGCCATCCTGGTGCATGAGCTGGCCGAGCGTTACGGCGTGGCGATGCCGGTGTGCTACGAGGTGTACCAGGTGCTGACCGGGGCGATCCCCGCGGCCGAGGCCTACCGCGGGCTGCGCAGGCAGGCCCCGGCCGGCCACGAGCGCGAGCCAGGCTGAACGGACCAGACTCAGTGCGGCGCCATCCTGATCGCGCCGTCCAGCCGGATCGTCTCCCCGTTGAGCATCGGGTTCTCCACGATGTGCGCGGCCAGCGCCGCGTACTCGGCGGGATCGCCGAGCCGGGCGGGGTGCGGCACCTGCTCGCCCAGCGACTTGATCGCCTGTTCCGACAGCCCGCCGAGCAGCGGCGTGCGGAACAGGCCGGGCGCGATCGTCACCACCCGGATCTTCAGCCGGGCCAGGTCCCGGGCGATGGGCAGCGTCATGCCGACGATGCCGCCCTTGGACGCGGAGTAGGCCGCCTGGCCGATCTGCCCCTCGAACGCCGCCACCGAGGCGGTGTTGACGATGACACCCCGCTCGCCGTCCTGCTCGGCGGCGTGGCTCATCCGCTGCGCGGCCAGCCGGATGACGTTGAACGTCCCGATCAGGTTGACCTGGATCACCCGGGCGAACACGTCAAGCGGGAACGGTCCCTCCCTACCCACGGTCCGGGCCGCGGTGCCGATGCCCGCGCAGTTGACCACGATCCGGGGCACGCCGCCGGCCAGGGCGCCCGCCGCGTCAAGCGCCGCGTCCACGTCGTCCGGGTTGGTCACGTCGCCGGGGGAGAACGCGGCCCGCGGTTCCATCGCGGCCGCGACGGCCAGGCCGTCGGAGCCGGGCAGGTCGAGGATGACCACCGACGCGCCGCCCGCGTGCAGCCTGCGGGCGGTGGCCAGGCCGAGCCCGGATGCCCCGCCGGTGACCAGGGCGATGTTTCCGTCGATGTTCATACGCGCCTCCCCGGCAGCCCGGGCCGCGCCACGCGCGGCGTGTCCAATAGCGTACTGATCAAGGTGATCGCCCGGCAGGAGGGAGCCACGTGACCGCGTCCGAACCTGAGGGGCCACCAGCCAGGAGCGGACCGCTGGCCGGTGTCCGCGTGCTGGAACTGGCGGGCATCGGGCCTGGGCCGTTCTGTGCCATGATGCTCGCCGATGCCGGCGCGGCCGTGCTGCGCATCGACCGCCCCGGCCCCGCCCCGGCCCGGCCCGAGCGCGGCCTGATGAACCGCGGCCGCCGGTCGGCCGTGCTCGACCTGAAGCATCCGCGCGCGGTGGACGCGCTGCTGCGGCTCATCGACGCCGCGGACGTGCTGCTCGAGGGCTTCCGGCCCGGCGTCACCGAGCGGATGGGCGCCGGGCCCGAGGTCTGCCTGGCCCGCAATCCGCGGCTGATCTACGCCCGGATGACAGGGTGGGGGCAGGACGGGCCGCTGGCCCCCATGGTGGGCCACGACATCGGGTACATCGCCCGCACCGGCGCCCTGCACGCGCTGGGCCGGGCCGGCGGGCCGCCCCAGTTCCCGGCCAACCTGCTCGGGGACTTCGGCGGCGGCGGGATGCTCATGGCCTACGGCATCTGCGCGGCCCTGGTCGAGCGGGCCACGTCCGGAGGGGGCCAGGTGGTCGACGCCGCCATCGTGGACGGCGTGGCGTCGCTGCTGGCCATGCCGTGGATGTTCCTGGCCCAGGGCCACTGGCGCGACGAGCGGGGCGTGAACCTGCTCGACGGCGGCGTGCCCTGGTACGACGTGTACGAGACGGCGGACGGGAAGTGGATGGCCGTCGGGGCCCTGGAGCCCCGGTTCTACGCCGCGCTGCTGGCCGGGCTCGGCCTGACCGACGCGCCTGACCGCGACGATCCGCGGAACTGGCCCGCGCTGCGCGCCCGGCTGGCCGCCCGGTTCGCCGAACGAACGCAAGCCGAGTGGGCCGCTGCCTTCGCTGGCAGCGAAGCCTGCGTCCAGCCGGTCCTGTCGCTGCACGAGGCGGCCCGCGACCCGCACCTGGCCGCGCGGCAGACCTACGTAACCCGGGACGGCGTGATCCAGCCAGCGCCGGCCCCCCGCTTTTCCCGCACCCCGGGGGCGCTGTCCCAGCCGCCGCCCGCGCCCGGCCAGCACACCACCGAGGCCCTGACTGACTGGGGCCTGCCCGATGCCGCCGACCTGGTTGCCTGCGGCGCCGCCGTACAAGCCTGAAGAACTCCGCCGGCTCGCCGGCGGAGCCCGCTGGCACGGTTCTAGGACGCGGCGGCGGGAAGCCGGCCGCCTGTTGACCAGCCGCTTGTTGCCCGCCACCGCCTCCGGCTTCAGGCCCGCGATCCGGCCGTGACCTTGGCCACCTCCGCGTCCAAGTCCACGTCGGGGACCACCCGGTCAGCCCCCGGCCCAGGGCCAGGTCGGCCCGGCGGCCGGTGGCCATGACGATCGCCTCGACCTCGAGCTCGGTCTCGGCCCCGGTGTGATGTCGTAGACCCGGACCGCGTGATCGCCCATTTCCCGCAGGTATTACGGGTAAGGATCTGCATCCCGAGCTTCTTGATCCGGGGCATGGTGGAGGTGATCAGCAGCCCTCCCAGGTTGCCGAACGGTTCAGACCCGCGCGATACCACGGTTACCTGAGCGCCCGGGGCGGCCAGCATCTCGGCGATCCCCGGCCCGGTGGTGATGCCACGACCCGGGACGGATTCGGTGCCGCGGGTAGGCCCGCCGGCGCTGCTCCCGCGCGGTCTCCGGGTAAGTAAAATCTGGACATCGGCCCGTACGTGCTCTGCAGATCAGCGGCACCCGCGGCTTCGCCGGCGGCATCCGTGAGGGCGTGCTGCTAGCCCGGGGTTCGGGGTGACCAAGACCGCCCGTTCTCGGCCCGGGTCTGTACTGATGAGTAAAATTTGCTCGAGCCCCGACGAATCGAGGAACCTTGCCCAAGGCCGTCAAGGTATCGCGCGAGGAAGAGCTCCTCCGCAACGCGATCCAGCTCTTCAGTCGCGGCGGTTTCCGGGAGACCAGCCTGCAGGAGATCGCCGACGAACTCGGCATCACGCGGCCGCTCTTCTACTACTACTTCGAATCCAAGGAAGATCTGCTCTGGCGGATCATCGGACACCTGGGCGACACCCTGCTCAAGCAGGCGCGGCCCATCGCCGTGGCCGACGAGCCGCCGGTGCGCCGTCTCACCCTGCTGTTCGAGCGGCACGTGGGCACGCTGCTGGAGAACGTGGACGCCTTCCGCATCTATTTCGCCGAGCGGAACCAGCTGTCCGGCCAGCGGGACCTGCGGCTCAAGCGCGGTGAACGGCTCTACCACGAGCTGATCACCGAGGTGATCCTGGAAGGGCAGCAGCTCGGCGAGATCCGGCCCGGTGACGCGCACCTGGCCGCCCGGCTAGCCATGGGCACGGCCAACTCGGTGCTCCGCTGGTACACCCCTACCGGGGCGATCGCCCCCCCGAACCTGATGTCCGCCACTGTCGAGTACATGCTCGCCGGCCTGGCCGCCAAGAGCTTACGCCCGGCGCCGCCGCGCGTCCCGGCCGCCGCGCCGATGCCCTGGACTTCACCCTGCGGGATCCCGTTCGGCGTCGTGGGCGAGGAGCTTAATGCTGCACCCTATCTTGCATCCTCGGCTAGCTCGCTGACTTGCAATGCCGGAGTGGCTGACCGGAGGAGCGCAGGTCAGAACCCGGGCTCAGGCGCCTGGCTGGCCTGAGCCGTCCTGGACGTACTCAACCAGGCGCTGGCCGAACATCAGCGATACCGCGTACTCCCGGTGCGCCACGGTCAGCCCGTACAGGTCCGGCGTCGGCGTGACCGACCAGCCGTGCAGGTCAATCTCCCGGGTGGCGAACTTCTCCAGCCGCCCAGCCCGCTCGGCCGGGCCGTGGTAGAGCCAGTCCTCGTCGTTGAGGCCCAGGGCGAGCATCAGCTCGAGGTCGTCACTGGCCCGCAGTTGCGCCAGATTCCGCTCGATTTCGATGAGAACCGGGGCCAGGGCGAGATCCGCCGATGAGTGCGGGCGTGGATAGACATTCTCTACCACCGTGCCTTCCGTTGCTGCGCAGCCATATAGAAATCCTGACTCGGGCCCTGCCGCCCGGGCAGAGACTTACGCCCCAGGCCGGGCGCAAGGTCCCATCCACCGGCCGACGCCGGCCTATGCCGGACCACCGGCACATCAGGTACGAACTGCTCGACGACAGCCTCATCGCCCGGATTGACCTGGACCCGGCCCCGGACCAGGAACGACAGAACCGCGGCCTGCTGGTCGAGCTGAACGAGGCCTTCCTGCGCGATCGTTATAGTCTACAGTTTTACAATAAGCAAAATATAGGGGATCGTCTGGCTGGTCAAGCGGCCGGGGCCGACGAGCCGGGTCCCGGGATGATACCTCGCAGCGGGCGGTGCGGTGCAGGGGCGTCGCCGTCAGCTGCCCTCGAAGGTGGGGGTGACGTGCTCGCGCCAGGCCTCGATGCCCTTACGGATGTCGGCGGTGGCCATCGTCACCGGCTGGGCCAGCGCCTCCCACTGCAGCGCCAGCTCGAAGCCGCTCCTGGATCCCTGGGCCAGCCCCGCCTTGGTCAGCCGGGTGGCAATCGGCGCCGCACGCGCTACTCCGGCCGCCACCTCCAGGGCCCGGCTCACCACATCGTCGGAGATCTCGCTGACCAGCCCCCAGGCCAGTGCCTCTTCGGCCGATACGACCCGCCCGGTGTACAGCATCTCCCGGGCCCGCGGCATCCCCACCGCCTCGGGCAAGAGCCAGCTCACCGCCATGCCGCCGTGCGTGCCCAGGTGCGTGAACGGTGCGCTGAACGTCGCGGACGGGTTGGCGTAGCGCAGATCGCAGGCCAGGGCCAGGCACAGGCCCGCTCCCGCGGCCGGTCCGTTCACCGCCGCCACCACCGGCACTGGGATGTTCTGCGGAGCCAGCCAGGCCCGGTAAAACGGCAGAATCTTGTCCCGCAGCCGGTCCGGGGTGTTATCGCTCAGATTCCCCTGATCCAGCCACGACAGATCCGCCCCCGAGCAAAACGCGCTTCCTTCCCCGGTCACCACCACGGCTCGGATGGACCGGTCGTCCGCTATCTTGTCCATCACGGTGACCCACGCCGACGTCAATTCCGTCGTCATCGCATTACGCACTTGCGGCAGATTCAGGGTTACCAGCGCCACCCCAGTCGACGCCAGCCGAACATCGACAAGCTCCGCCAGCCTATCAACCATCCCGCCCACCCATCACGGCCGCGCCGACCGCAGCCATCAGATGATCTATGATAGTTATGAAATACTCCCCCGTCAGGACATGATGGGCGGATCGGTACCGAGCCAGGAACTTCAACACCATGGACGCCATGTCTCCGCAGCCACCGACCGAGATCTTCAAGGCATTGAGTGATCCGGTCCGGTGGAGCATCATCGTGCAGATGGCTTCGGTGGACGAGCTGGCGTGCATCACGCTCGAGGACACGCTGCCCGTCTCCAAGCCCACGATTTCCTACCACACGAAGATCCTCCAGCATGCGGGCCTGATCAACGTGCGCAAGTCGGGCCGTAATTACTACTACTCGCTGCGCCGCGACGTGCTGCACAATCTGCTTGACGACCTGTGGGAGCTCGCGTCCACGCCGCGCCCGGTGGTCAGCAAGGATGACGGCCACGTCGGCATGGGTCGACGGCAGAAGCGCGCCGACGGGTCCCGCCTGGCCACCCCGGCCCGCAAGCGCCGGAACGGCCGCGAGGCCGAGGAAGCGGTCGTCCTGACCTGGTAACGCCGGCGCGGGTGCCGCGCAGAGCCGCGTGTGGCGACGAGGCGGTTCGATAGATCTATAATTTTGACTTAAGCGCCGCCTGTCTAGAATGTGCTCTAACTCAGCCGAGTCGCGGCACCATGCCTAACGGGCCTCATTACCGCCGTCCACGGCGTGTCCGGCACCCTGATCACGGCCGTCTGGTGCCGGCCACACCTGGAACCTGGCGTCCTCGGCGGCCGCCACCAGGTCGCAGAACAGGGCGGTGCCCAAGGCGTGGCCGATCGCGTAGCCGTGCACCGCCACGATCAGCGGCTTGTAGTTGTCACAGCTTCATAATCAATCATGTCGTGCCATCTTCCTGTCGGCCCGAATTAATTGATGGTTTCACAAGCATAGAGAAGCGCACAAGGGCGCGGCACCCGGTCATCAGGCCCTGATCATCGCGGCGCTGGCGTTCGTCCTGCTCGAACTGCTCCCGATCAACTTCTCCTATCCCGCGTTCGCAGCCATCCTGCTGCTCAACGGCCTGGCCATGGGCACGTTCTCGGCTCCGAACCGGGCCGGGGTGATGAACAGCCTGGCCGCGCGCGACCGCGGGGCAGGCGGCGGCATGAACTCCACCTTCATGAACTCCGCGCAGGTCTTCTCGGTCGGCATCTTCTTCAGCCTGATGATCGCCGGCCTGGCCGCGTCGTTGCCGCACACGCTCAGCTCGGGCCTGATCGCGCAGGGCGTGGCGCCGGCCACCGCCCGCCAGGTCGCCTCGCTGCCGCCGATCTCGGTGCTGTTCGCCTCGTTCCTGGGCTACAACCCGATCGGCCACCTGCTGGGCGGCAACCTCCTGCACCACCTGCCGGCGGCCAAGGCCGCGGTGCTGACCAGCCGCGGCTTCCTGCCCGGCCTGCTGACCGGCCCGTTCCGCACCGGGCTGCACATCGCCTTCGCCTTCTCCATCGCCTGCTGCCTGATCGCCGCGGCCGCGTCCTGGTCCCGCGGGGCCCGGTTCGCGGCCGAGGCCAGCCCGAGCCTGCCGCCGAGCCGGCCGTCGTCGCGGGCGAGCAAGCCGAAGGCTCCCCGGAACCCGTGATCCCGCCCCTAGTCGGCGGCCCGCAGGCTGACGGCCTCCTTGACGTAGCGCCGGATGGCTAGGTCCTCGATCTGATCGAGCCTGCCCAGCAGGCTCCGCAGCTCAGCCAGGAAAGCGGCCCGCCGCGCCGACAGGTGCGAAGCCTCCTCGCCGGCCTCCCCGGAACCCGCGGCACCAGCCGCGTCACCGAGCAGCCGCCGGTTACGGGCCAGCTGCAGCGCGGTCTGGAACAGCAGCACCGAGACCGACTCCGAGCTGCGCAGCCGCCGCTGGGCCACGTACTGCTGGCCGAGCCCGAGCGCGCGCCTGATCACTTCCGCGTCGTCGTCAGGGACGTCGTCGTTGACCAGCACGTCGGCCACGATCCGGTAGGCCTCCACGAACGGCCGGACTACCACGTGCGACACCAGGGGCCGCATCCCGGACAGCAGCGCCTCCGCCCCGACCGGGCCCGACCGGAGCCGCTCCTCCCACCGCGGGTCGTGCCGGTTCATCTCCTCGCGGACCTGCCGCCGCTGCTCCTCGGAGTCCCGGAAGTAGAACTCGAACTTCAGCAGGTCACGCAGCCAGGCGATCTCGGCCCAGAACACCCCGGCCGGGTCGCCCGCCGCCTCCCCGGCCCGCAGCACGGCCAGCTCGCACAGCGCGGTGTCGAGCAGGAAATGGATCAGGGAGTTCCGGTAGAACGTGGCGGGCAGCTGCTGATCCGGCCCGATCAGCCAGACCGGCTCGCGGCCGCCGGTAGCCGAGGTGACCAGCCCGCCCTGGCGCAGCGCGTCCAGCGTGGCCCGCACCGGCTCGGCCGCGGCCAGCGCCGACACGCTGGCCGTGCACGGGATGTCGCGGCTGGCCAGGTAGTCCAGGGCATCGGCCAGTCCGAGCCGGATCTGGCCGAACGTCAGCGCCACCCCGTGCATGGCCAGCAGGATCGTGGTGACCACGGCGGTCGCGGTCACCGGCATGTTCTGGTTGATCCGCCAGGCCACCTCGAAGGCGGTCTTCTGCAGGGCCAGCCGCCGGGCCGCGGGATCGGAGGCGATCTCGCCGCCGGGCGGCCCCAGGAAGGCGCGCATGGAGACCGGCTCGCCGAAGCGCACGTAGACCTTGCCGTAGTGCCGGGCGCCCTGCGCCTTGATGAAGCCGTACAGCCAGCCGAAGCCCTCCGGCTGCTTCGACCCGCCCCGGGCGTACTCGGCGTACTCGACGATCTCGTGCAGCTGGTCGAAGGTGATCGAGACCGGCAGCAGCAGGATGTCGTCGGCGCGGCCCTCCCGGTAGGCGTCGGCGGCGTAGGTCAGCAGGCCGAGCCGGGGCGGCAGCATCTTGCCGGTGCGCGAGCGGGTGCCCTCGATGGACCAGCTGAGGTTGAACCGCTTCTCGATCACGTAGCCGACGTAGTGCCGCAGCACGTACCGGTACAGCGGGTCGTCGCCCAGCGAGCGCCTGATGAAGATGACGCCGGCCCGGCGCATGATCGCGCCCATCGGCCCGAAGGCCATGTTGATGCCCGCGAACAGGTGGGCCGGCGGCAGGCCGTTCTCCTGCAGGGCGGCCGCGAGGACCAGCGTGTCGAGGTTGGACCGGTGCGACCACAGCAGGATGCCCGGATAACGCTGCATCGCCGCCCGCAGCCGTTCGACCT
This sequence comes from uncultured Actinomycetes bacterium, assembly GCA_963739135.1. GTDB lineage: Bacteria > Actinomycetota > Actinomycetes > Streptosporangiales > Streptosporangiaceae > Palsa-504. Next base: position 331,339 of record CAVTZG010000025.1, on the reverse strand, counting down.
GGGCCGGGTCGTAGTCGATCTGCGGGTCGAAGCCGCGGGAGTAGATCAGCCGGCCCGCGGTCGGCATGATGTCGATGAGCCTGCGGCTCCAGCCGGCCACCACCTCATCCAGGATCTTGCCCGCGTCCTCCACCGAAGCCGAAGCCGAAGCGTCGCTGCCCTGGCGCAGCTCGGCCAGCCCGGCGCGGAACCGGCGGGAGGCCAGGATCTCCTCCTTGACCAGGCTCGGCGTCTTGTACCGCGGGCCCAGCAGCCGGTACTCGGCCCGGTCAAGCGCCAGCGTGGCCCGCCGGGCCACGTAGGCCGCGAAATCCGCGTCGCCGTCCCCGCCGGTGGCCTCCACCCAGCGGGCCCGCAGCTCGCCGACGGTCGCCGGCTCGCCTGTCAGCACGGCGGCCCGGGCGGGCTCGCGGGCCGCGATCCGCAGCTGGCGCCGCTCGCTGGGCCGGTACGGGTCATGGCCCGGCATCAGATCCGCCAGCCGGGCGGCGCGCCGGCCTGCGTGCTCCTCGGGCAGCCAGGCCACCCGCAGCGGGATCAGCCGGACCGCGGGATCCTCGAGCACCCCGGGTGGCAGGCTGCCCGGGGTCCCGGGCGGCCCGAGACGGTACGCAGCCAGGCCCGCCCCGCCCGCCGCGGCGATCCGCTCCCGGATCAGCCGCGCCTCGGTCGCCGTGCCGGCCTGGGTGAGCAGCACCGTCTCGGTGCCGTCAGCCAGCAGCCCGGCCAGGTCAGGCTCGGTGCTCATGGGGCGCTCACGAGGCGCTCACGACAAGGGCCCCGGCCAGTCGGTCAGCGTCTCCACGTACAGCTTGCGGACCTGCTCGATCCGCTCCGGCAGGTCATCGACGGTCCAGCCGCGGACGTCGATGGGCGCCAGCACGGCGATGTCGACGGTGCCCGGGCTGAGCTGGTAGCTGTCGCGGCCCGCCACCGAGTCGGAGTTCCTGATCACGATGGGCACGATGGGCAGGCCGGTGGCCATGGCGATGCGGAACGCCCCCTTCTTGAACGGGCCGACCGTCTCGGCGTCCGTCCGGGTCCCCTCCGGGGCCACCACGATCGACAGGCCCTTCCTGGCCGCCTCCTCGACGCCCTGCAGGGCCGCCACGGCCGCGGTGCTGTCCGCCCGGTCGATGAACGCGGCGTCCATCAGCTTGCCCAGCGGGCCGACCAGCGGATTGCGTTCCAGCTCGACCTTGGCCACGGCGGTCCAGTTGTCCCGCACCAGCGCGGCCACCATGAACACGTCGAAGTTGTTGCGGTGGTTGAACAGGAACACGGCCGGCCGCTGCGCGTTCACGTTCCCGGCCCCGGTCACGTTCAGCTTGACGCCGTTCAGCGCCAGCACGGTCTCCGGCCAGTACCTGGTCAGGAAGTTGACCCCGGCCCGCCTGCTGCGGGTCAGCGCGCCGATGCCCAGCGCGCCCGCGGCCACCGGGCCGAAAGAGCCGAACCCGGCCAGGGTCCGCAGCCCGGGCAGCGGGCTGGCCGGGCTGCGGCTGGAGAAGCGCAGCACGGGCCAGCCGCGGCGGGCGGCGACCCGGCTCAGCTGCGGCCCCGGGTTGGTCGGACGCGGGTTGCCGACCAGGTACATCAGGCCCAGGTCCTCGTCGCCGTCGGCGTAGAAGTAGCTCCACCGCAGGTCGATCTGGTGCTCGGCGGCGAAGGCCTGCACGCTGCTGGCCTTGGTGCGGCCCCAGATGGTCGGCCGCTCGATCTCACCGGTCAGCAGCCCGGCCTCGTCGACCACGAACCGGTTGCACAGCACGTGGTCGATGCCGAGGTAACGGGCCACCGGCTCGGCCTGCATGCTCAGCGACGAGGAGCTCAGCACGACGGTGTGCCCGCGGCGCTGGTGGGCGCGGACCAGGTTGCGCATCTCGGGGTAGATCAGGTCGGCGATGGACTGCCGGAAGATCCGCTCGCCGAGCTCCTCGACGTCCTCGGCCGGCCGCCCCCGGGCGGTGCGGGCCGCCGCCTCGATCAGGCCGTCGAACTCGCGCCGCCCGAGCCGGTACTCGGCCGCCAGCAGCATCATGCGCAGGAAGTCGACCGGCAGGACCTCCCCGCGGCGCAGCCGGTCCTGGGTGTGGGCCAGGGCCGTGAACCCTGCTACCAGCGTCCCGTCCAGGTCGAAGAACGCGCCCACCCGGGGACCCTTGCGGCTGGCCTCGACCTCGGCGGCCGACCCGGGCAGGCGCAGCGGCCTGCTTCCGGAACCGGCCCCGGGCCCCGGTGCGGCCGCCATCACGCCCGCCGCCCCGGCGCCCGAGGAGAACGAGAACGAGGAGAACGAGCACGCGGCTTCGGCCGGGGGCGGCCCAGCTCGACCACCTCGTCCAGGCCGAGCTGCAGGCACTTCTCCAGCCGCTCGGCGTCGGTGAACGCCGCCATGTCGTACCGCGCGGTCAGCGTGCAGGTCCCCGCCCGGGAGATGAGGACGATCATCATGGCCACCCGGGGCAGCGGGCCCATCCCGTACTGCCGTTCCACCTTGGCCCCGGCCAGGAAGGTGTCCTGCGCGTAGCCGGGTACGTTGCTGGCCTGGATGTCCGCCGCCGTGATCCGGTCGGTGAGCACCTGGAGCGCCCCGTCGGGCAGGTACTCCAGGACCGGCGCCAGCCGCCCGATCAGGTCGATGGCGGCCTCGCTGCGGCGCGCGATGACCTGCTCGCGGATCAGCCGCATCCGCTCGGCCGGGTCGGCCTCCCCGATGGGCGCGGCGATCATGACTCCGGTGAACTGGTTGCCCGAGGCCGGGTCGTCGCCGGTGCGCAGGCTGACCGGGATCGTCAGCGGCAGGGCCTCGACCGGCACCCCCAGCGCCTCGTGGTACCGGCCCAGCCCGCCGGAGACCGCCGCCAGGTACGCGTCGTTGACCGAACCGACCACCGCCTTGGCCCCGGCCCGCAGGTCGGCCAGCGGTACCTCGAGCACGATGGTGCGGCTGACCCGGCTGCGGCCGCGCAGCAGCGGCGACGGCGGGGCCGGCAGCGGACCGAGCATCCGGCGGGCCGAATCGGCGAAGCCGATCGTGTCCGCCACCGTGGTCCCGGGCCGGCTGATCAGCCGCGCCGCCGTGCCGGCCACCGCGCCCAGCAGCTGCTGCCCGGCGGAAAGCGCGGTCTCCGGCAGGTGCTCCAGGCTGGCGCGCACCAGGTCGTTGCCGGTCACGTCGCGCGGGATGGGCAGCGGTGGCATGGGCCGCGGCGCCGGGTCCCGTTCGGTGTCGTAGACCTGCTCGAACAGCGCGATCCCGCCCAGGCCGTCGGTGACCGCGTGGCCGAGCTTGATCAGCAGTGCCGCACGGTCGCCGTCCAGGCCCTCCACGTACACGGCCTCCCACAGCGGGCGGGTGACGTCCAGCGGCGACTGCAGGACGATCTCGGCCAGGTCGAGCAGCTGGCGCAGCGTGCCGGGGGCGGGCAGCGCGACCCGGCGCAGGTGGTAGTCCAGGTCGAAGTCGGGATCGACCACCCACTGCGGGGACGTGACCGGAACCGAAGGCACCACGACCTTCTGCCGCATCCGGAGCACCACCCGGCTGGCCCGTTCCAGCGCCTCCCGCAGCCGGCCCCAGTCAGCCGGGCCGTCGAGGATCTCCACGTTGAGGAACGCCGAACGCGTGGCCGGCTGCGACTCCCCCCGGTACAGCAGGTAATCCAGCGGGCTGAGCTCATCGGATGGCCCGACGGGCAGCGGTGGCGGATCGGCCATGACCCTCCCTACGGGAGCGGGCGTCGGAGTTGGACAGTACCGATTAAACGCCCCCGCGCCAGGCCGGGCCAGCGCAGGGCCAGCGCAGGGCCAGCGCAGGGCCAGCGCGGGTCAGCAAGGGTCAGCGCAGGGCCAGCGAAGGGTCAGGCCGGGTCCGCCACGTCGGCATCGAAGTAGCCCGGCATCCACTTGAGCACCTCGGCCCGGAACTCGCCCTCGCACTCCAGCTGGCACAGCACGCCGATGCCGGCCGTGGACACCCGGTGGATGAGCACGTAGGAGGGCGGCACGTTGAACTTGCGGCTGATGCTGGTGGCCCCCAGGTCGGTGACGCGGGCCGCCTCCTCGCGCATCCATTCCCGGCTGAACTTGAAGCAGTCCACCTTGGACGGCTCGGCCATCGGCGCCAGGAAGGCCCGCAGCGCCTCCAGGTCCACGTCGATGCCCGGCCGCAGGAAGTTGTGCTCGCGCAGCTCGCGTTCCACGGCCGCGATGTCGATCTCGTCGGAGTGCATGATGCGCAGCAGGCGGCCGAAGAACGGGGGCAGCCCGTCCGGCAGCCGGTCCACCGCGCCGAAGTCGAGCACGCCCAGCCGTCCGTCGTCGAGCAGCCGGAAGTTGCCCGGGTGCGGGTCCGCGTGCAGCAGCCCGGCCCGGGCCGGCCCGGAGAACAGGAACCTGACCAGCAGCATGCCGGCGTGGTCGCGCTGCTCCTTGCTGCCGTCGCTGATGACCCGGGACAGCGGCGTGCCGTCCATCCACTCGCTGACCAGCACGTGCGCGGTGCCCGTGACCACGTCCGGCACGTAGATGTCCGGGTCGCCGGCGTAGGCCACGGCGAACGCGTGCTGCGAGGAAGCCTCGAGCCCGTAATCGAGTTCCTCGGTCACCCGGTCGCGCAGCTCGTCGAGCAGCGGCTTGACCTCCAGCCCGGGCATGAGCAGGCCGAACAGCCACCCGGCCCGGCTCAGCTGAGTGAAGTCGCCGATCAGCGCGCGTCCCGCGCCGGGGTACTGGATCTTCACCGCGACCCGGCGGCCGTCGTGCCAGACCGCCTGGTGGACCTGCCCGATCGACGCCGCGGCGGCGGGCAGGTCGTCGAATGCCTCGAACCGGGAGCGCCAGTCCTCGCCCAGGTCGGCGGCCAGGACCTGGTGCACGGTGCGGGCGGGCAGCGGCGGCGCGGATTCCTGCAGCTTGGTCAGCGTGGCCCGGTAGGGCCCGGCGATCTCGGGCGGCAGTGCCGCCTCGAAGATCGACAGCGCCTGGCCCAGCTTCATGGCGCCGCCCTTGAGCTCGCCCAGGACCTGGAAGATCTGTTCGGCCGTGCGCCGCTGGATCTCCTCGGCGACGATCTCGGCGGGCCGGCCGCCGATCCGCTTCCCGATCCCCAGTGCCGTGCGGCCCGCGAGCCCGATGGGCAGCCCGGCCAGCTTGGCGGCCCGGGTCACCGTGTTGCGCGGCACGTCGTTCACGACGACATTGTCCCGCATGCCAGTACCCGGTACGAACCCGCGCAGTCCCGTGGTCTCGTCCATGAGCCCTCCCGCCTATGCCTACAACACACGCTAGGCAGCACCCGTTACCGCATCGTTACGGCGTCACAGGGAGGGGGCCGCAGGGACAGCGCCGCAGGGACAGGCCGGATGCGGCGGCCAGGTCCGGCGCCGCCACTGCCAGTCCGGCAGCACCACCTCGAGCGTCCCGTTCACGGCGACCGGCTCGGCCCCGGCCCGGTCGATGAGGGCGAGCGCCTGCGCGCAGGCCAGCGCGGCGGTCATGGCGGCCAGCACGGTGTCGCAGGCCTGCGGCTCGGCCCGGTCGAAGGTGGCCTGGGCCAGGATCATCGGCCACTGCGGGTCGGCGTCGGCCTTGCGCCGGTCGACGCAGCGCAGGCAGGCCGAACGCCGCGGCCGTACCAGCGGCCCGACCACGCCGATCGCCTCCCCAGCCCACGCGGCCAGGTGCGGCACCCGGTCCCGCATGAGCCGCCCGGCCAGGTCGGGCAGCACCGGCCCGGTCAGGATCACCAGGTCGGGCAGCGCGCCGTCGTCGCGCGTGCTGACCTCGGGCGCCGCCCGCGCCACGGCCCGGGCCGCGCCCTCCTGCCGGGGCGCGCCCAGGTCGGCCTGGATCAGCCCGGCGGGCGCCAGGTCGGCGGGCTGGGCCGGCCCCGGGTCGGCGCAGGCCACATGGCCCACGCCCGAGGCGGCCAGGAAGGTGGCCACGCACCCGCCGGTCCGGCCCGCCCCGTGCACCCGGACGAAGGCCGCCCGCCGCCGGTTCAGCGTGCGGGCCCCGCCGTCCCCGTCCCCGTAGGCCAGCGACACCGTGGCCAGTTCCGGCGCCAGCCGGGCCCGGACCAGGTCCGGCAGCGACGCGTGCAGCGCCGCCGGGAAGTCGTCGAGCACGCCCGCGGCGGCCAGCAGCCCGAGCACCCGGTCGGCCGCCTGCGCCGGGACGCCCTGCTCTTGCGCCGCGCAGATCAGGCCGGGCCGGTCGCGGCTGCCGTCGAGCAGGCTGACGATGGCCGCCACCTCGCCCATCCCGCGCAGCGCCACCGCCCGCCGCGGGTCCACCCCGAACTGCAGCGTGTCCCGGTCCCGCCACACCGGCAGCAGCCCGGCCTTCAGCTTCGGCCTCACGCCTCCATGCTGCATCCGCCCAGTGACATTCCGGGCTCAGTGACATTCCCGGGCCCAGTGACCTTCCGGGCCCGTCAATCAGCCCGGCGCCGCCAGGACCACGACCGCCCCGAGGCCAGCACGAGCGCCACGGTCACCGCGGCCAGCGGCAGGAACGGCACCCCGTCGGCCCCGGTGGCCAGCAGCAACCCGGACAGCATGGCCCCGGCCAGCAGCCCGATCAGCACGCCGAACCGCCGCAGCCCGTGCGGCGTGTCCTGGCCCGGGCTGGCCAGCGAGCTGACCAGCCCGGTCAGCGTCCCGGTCAGGTACGTGGTGGCCACATCGGACAGGCCCATGTCTCTGACCGCCGACGACTGCATGCCCATGGCCGCGGCCAGCACCGCGAGCAGGCAGAACTGCCTCCACCCGGCCGGGCTGCCCCCGCTGGCCTCCCAGCCTGCGGTGAAGACGGCCAGCAGGATCAGCTCGGCCCGCAGCGGCCAGTTGACGTGGGCGGCCAGCACCGCGGCCTCGTCCGCCGCCTCGGCCTCGCGGCGGGCCCGGGACGCCTTGACCCAGTGCGCGATCCAGGTCGCGCCGGCCACCCCGGCGATGTAGCCGCCCACCGCCACCGTGGTGTGGGCGGCCAGCGTCAGCGAGCCGCGCGCCAGCGACAGGCCGAACAGCACGATGTCGCCGGTCATCACGCTGGTGAAGACGTTGCCCAGCCGGGTGAAGGCGGCGACGTCCGCCGCCCCCGACCCGAAGGTGAGCGCGATCGCGATCAGCGTCATGATCTGCTGGACAGGCCTGGTGTTCATCGCCCGCTAGGACATCATCTCGGCCCGCCGTCAGGCAAGCCGGCCCGCGCTCAGTCCTCCTCCACCCGTACGGCGCGGGCCCACGGCGGCACGGCGGGCGCGCCCGGCCCGAGCAGCCCGACCACCACCCGCATCCCCTTCGGCGCCGCCGCCGGCCAGGGCGTGTACCCGTCGGTCAGCACCACCGTCACGGCCGGCCGGGGCTTGAGCGCGGCCGCCGCCGCGATGCCGGTGCCCATGTTGGTCCCGCCCCCGCCGACCAGCTCCACCTGCCGGGCGGAGGTGACCCGCTGGGCAGGCGCCACCGCGGTGTCGCAGGCCAGCACGCGCAGCTGCCGGGACAGCCCCAGGGCCTGCAGCAGCCCCTCGACCTCAGCCAGCGCCGCCGCCAGCAGGTCGTCGCTCATGCTGCCCGAGGTGTCGCAGACCACCGCGACCTCGGGCACCGGCCGCCGCAGCGCCGGGAGCACGACCTGGCCGGCCACCGCGGACCGGCGGGACGGCCGCCGGTAGGAGTAGTCGACCGCGCCGGCGATCTCGGCCACCGCCCGGCGCAGCTCGGCGGTGAGCAGCCGGCGCCAGTTGACCTTGGGGCTGAGCACCTCCTCGGCCCAGCGCAGCAGCCCGGCCGGCACGGTCCCGGCCTGCTTGGCGTGCGCCATGACGTCCTGCGCCACCTGCCGCCGCAGCAGCCGCGCCTGCCAGTCCGCCAGGTCAGGCGGCCCGTCACCGCGCCGGGGCACCCCGTCCGCGCCGCTGCCGCAGTCGAGCCACCCTCCCGCCGACCCCTCTTTTTCCGATTGGGCCGAACGGTCCGTGCTATCTGCTCCCGCGACCCCCTCCGCTCCCGGATCGGGACGCAGGCCCGCGTAATACTGCTCGGCCAGCAGCCCGTCGTCCGCGCCCAGGTCGTGGGGCAGGACCGGGTGGCCCGGCAGGTCGAGCCCGGCAGGCACCAGGTCGTCGTTGATCTCGGCGTCGGCCGCCCGCACCCAGCGCTGCGCCTCCTGCGGCGTCACTCCGGCCGCCTGGGCCCGCTCGCCATGGGTGCGCAGCAGGTGACAGACGTGGTGGACCAGCACGCTGCCCAGCTGGGCGGCCGACCACTGCGCGGCCAGGTCAGGATCGGCCCGCATCCGCCAGCTCTCGTCGACAGACACGGTGCCGCTGCCCGGATTCGCGATCACCCGGGCGCCGAACACCCCGGTGGCCAGGTAAGGGAACCGCGTCGCGGCCCACAGCCGCGCCGCCGCCAGCTCTGCTATCTCGGGGGGACGACCCCCCCAGACCCCCCCGCTCACGGGGGGCTGCCCGCCCCCCGTACCCCCTGGCCCCCCTTGGGGGGCTGCCCGGCCCCGGTACCCCCCGGCCCCCCGTTCACGGGGGGGCCAACAGTCCCGCGTCGCGCAGGACGGGGGCGAACAGCCGGATCTCGGCGGGCAGCGCAGCGCCGTCGGGTCGGCACCTGGCCAGCACCCGCGCGGCCACCGCGGCCACGTCCGGGGCGCCGTCGGCGGCCAGGCCGAGGACCTGCCAGCCCGCCGTCCAGCGTTCCGCGGTGGGGTTCGAGGCCACCGCGGCGGCCACCGCGGCCAGCGCCGCGTAGGCCCGGTCGCCCCGCTCAGGCAGCCGGAAGCTGGCCGGATCGGCCAGTACCTCCTCTGGGTCGGGCAGGTCCATCTCCACCAGCCAGGCCAGGAACTCCACCCCGGCTCCCTCGCCGATGGCCCCGCACATCAGCGCGGCCCGCGCCTCATCCCCGGTGCCGGTGGCGCCGGCCGCCGCCATCAGCCGGGCCGCCATCTCCCAGGTCCGCGGCGACGGCCAGCCACGTCCCGCCGACGCCGCGTCCGACGGCGGGGCGCAGGCCAGCGCGGGTCTGACGTGCAGGAACGCGGCGACCAGGCCACGGGCCAGGATCTCCTCGGCCTGCCAGCCCTCGGGCAGCTCGGGCACCACGGGCGGCGCCCAGCCGCCGGCCAGGCCGTCGGCCACCGCGCGGGGGTCGGTCTGCCAGGACAGGTGGCACAGCCGGTTGGCCAGCGGCGCGGACAGGTCCCAGCCGTCCGCGGCCTGCTCGGGCGGGTTGGCCGCGGCCACCACGGCAACCTCGTCCGGCAGGGTCAGGTCGCCCACGGCCCGCTCCAGCACCACCCGCAGCAGGGCGGCCTGCACGGCCGGCGGTGCGGTGGACAGCTCGTCCAGGAACAGCAGCCCGCGTCCGGCCTCGGCCAGCCGCCGGGCCCAGGCCGGGGGAGCGAACCGCACCCCGTCACCGACCACGATCGGCAGCCCGGCAAAGTCAGAAGGTTCCCTGATCGACGCGATCACCGTCTCGCACGGCAGCCCCATGGTCGCCGCCATGGCCCTGATCGCCGAGGTCTTGCCGGTCCCCGGCGCGCCCCATAGCAGCACAGGCACCCGCGCCGCTACCGCAACGCCAAGCGCCTCCACCGCCGGATTGCCCCTGCGCCCAGCCTGTACACCCATATATCCCAGTGTGCGCCATCCCCGCCCCTGCCCGCCCCGCCCTTCCCCCCGCCCCCCTCACGGCCCACACCACCAGCCACAACCCCACCCCCGCCCCAGTTACGCGGTGGATCCGGGTTTCGCGGTTGATCCGGTGCACCGTGCAGACATTCCGGAATAACCTGAGTTTCCGGCGTGTCGCGTGCCAGGATGGCGTATGGGCGCGAACGCGGAGTTTTTGAAGCTTATCGGGCCGGAGCTGGGGCTGCTGCTGCCGGAGCTGGATGAGAAGGCGCGGCGGCTGACGCTGGGGGCGGTGGCGCGGGCGGCCGGGGACGGCGGGGTCACGGCGGTGGCCAAGATGACCGGGGCGTCCTGGCAGACGGTCGCGAACGGCGCGGCGGAGCTGGGCTCTGGCCAGGTCGTGCCGGAAGGCCGGGTCCGGCGGCCGGGTGCGGGCCGCAAGAAGCTCGCCGGGACCGATCCCGGGCTGGTGCCCGCGCTGCTGGCCCTGGTGGCGGACTCGGCCCGGGGGGACCCGGAGTCGCCGCTGCTGTGGACGACGAAGAGCGCGAAGAACTTGCCGGCCGAGCTGACGCGTCAGGGGCACCGGTGCAGCCCGCAGACGGCCTGGCGGCTGCTGCACGAGCAGGGGTTCTCCACCCAGGCCAACGCGAAGGTGACCGAGGGCCGGCGGCACCCGGACCGGGACGCCCAGTTCCGGTATATCGCCGCGCAGGCTAAGGAGCGCCTGGCCGCCGGGCAGCCGGTGATCAGCGTGGACGCGAAGAAGAAAGAGGAAGCCGGGGAGTATGCGCAGGCCGGGCGGGAATGGCGGCCGGCGGGGGACCCGGTGAAGGTCCGTGACCACAGCTTCGCGGACCAGGACGGCGGGCACGCGATCCCGTACGGGGTCTACGACGTGGCCGCCAGCACCGGGTTCGTCAACGTGGGCACCGACCACAACACCGCTGCGCTGGCGGTGGAGTCCATCCGCCGCTGGTGGGACCTGGCCGGCCGGGACGTCTACCCGGGTGCGGGCCGGCTGCTGGTGTGCTGCGACGCCGGCGGGGCCAACGGCTGGCGCAACCGGGCCTGGAAGGCCGGGCTGGCCCAGTTCGCGCAGGACAGCGGGCTGGAGATCACCGTCTGCCATTTCCCGCCCGGCACCTCCAAGTGGAACAAGATTGAGCACCGGCTGTTCTCCCAGATCACCCTGAACTGGCGCGGCCGCCCGCTGACCAGCCACGACGTCATCATCAACACCATCGCCGCGACCAGGACCGCCACCGGGCTGACCGTCACCGCCGTCCTGGACCAGAACCGCTACCCCACCGGAACCCAGGTCAGCGACGAGCAGATGCACGACCTGGAGGCCAGGGCCTTAACCCGCCACCGCTTCCACGGCGAGTGGAACTGCACCCTCCTGCCCGTCCTGCGGCCCGCCCCGGAACCCCGGCCAGAGCCCGCCATGCTCCCGGCGGCCACCGCCGCTCTGGCCGCTCTGGCTCCCGTCGTGGCCGCCCTGGCCAGCCCGCAGCTGACCGGCCTGCTCCGTGCAGACCTCGCCGCGCTGGCCGCCAGCCTCGAACTGCCCTGGGCCGCCGCCCGCGAGCAGCGGCTCCACCTGGACCGCGGCCACTCCCGCCGCGCCCGCACCGGCCCGGCCGCCCCCTTCAAGTACACCCTGGAAACCCAGCTGCTGGCCGCCATCTGCCACCACCGGCTCGGCATGCCCAGCACCCACATCGCCGCCCTGCTCGGCGCGCACCACACCACCATCGCCGAAGCCTGCCAGGCCATCACCAGCCTGCCCGGCACCAGCCATCCCGCCCTCGCACCCGGCCCCGTCCGCGTCCGCACCCCACAAGACCTGCGACGCCACGCCGCAACCGCCGGGATCACCATCCCCGGCCCCCCGCCGCGCGGACGCCTCCGCAAATAGCACAATAGAGCCCACGACACACCGGAAACTTACTTTATTTTGGAACGCTTACATGACTGCCCGGATCCTCCACGGAAGCCGTATCCTCCACGCAAATGTGACGGCTGGGGCCAGTGATTTGGCGTGGGTGGGGAGGTCGGGATCGCGGGGGGTTTCTGGTTAGCGGTCGGGTGCGGTGGCGATGACGACCACCCGGTGCTGGAGGTCGGCCAGGGGCAGGCGCTGCCGGGCTTCGGCTTGCAGGCCGGCGAGCAATGCGTCGTCACCCGGATTACCGAGTCCGAGGGCGACCAGAAAGGCGCCGGTTTCGCGGGCCAGCCAGAGCCCCGGGCCGCCGCGTCCGCAGCCCAGGTCGGCAAGCGTCTGTCCCGGCGCGAGGTCTAGGGCCCGGGCTACATGGTGCAGCAGGTCGGCCGAGACAAAGGAAAACGGCTCGATCTGGGACGGCAGGGTGGGCTCGGCCAGATCCCAGATCCGGCGCAGTCCCGGCGAGGCTGCGGCCGAGAAAGCCCGGTCAAAGTCGGCGGCCGTGGGAGCGGGCGCGCTGGCGGCGGGGGGCAGATCGTCGTGGGCGGGCGGCAACGTTCATCTCCGTGGCGTCGGCCTGAGCTCGCGGAAGGATTCGGCGTCTATAACCGGCTCGATGCCGCAATCAACCGGTCGGCTCCAGGACGCACCGGGAAGGCAGGATCGTGGTCATGATCGTGCGGGAGTCCGCTATACCTCGTTCGTATCTTTACCTGTGTCATGAGTGAGCTCGTAACGGGCGTGCTCGACGGTGATGGTCCGATGAGGCCGGTTCTTGGTGAAGGTCAATGCCCGCGCCCAGCTGAAAATGGCGGCTATCCGATTACCCCAGCCGATCAGGTAAAGCACGTGAACGAATCCCCACATCGTGTAGCCGACCACGCCTGTGAACTTCATCCCGTACGAGTCCGTGACGGCCGATAGGTGGCCGATAGTGGCCATGCTGCCCTTATCGCGATACGCAAAGGGTTGCATGCCGGTCTTGCCTGCCAGCCGGGCGCCGATCAGCCTGCCGACGTATGTGCCCTCCTGGATCGCGGGCTGGGCCACCCCTGGCAGGTCGTTCAGCCGGACCATGTCCCCGATGGCGAAGACCTCCGGGTGACCAGGCAGGCTGCAGTCCGGCCGCACCGCCACCCGGCCTGCCCGATCGGTATCGGCGCCGGTCGCCTCGGCCAGCATCGCCGCCAGCGGGGAAGCTTGCACCCCGGCCGCCCAGATCTTCGTCCGGGCCGGAATACGCCGGTCGCCGTCAGGGCCCTTGACCGTGACACTGGACTGGTCCATGGCTCGCGCCGCAGTGTTCAGCAATACCTCCACGCCCATCCGCCGCAGCCGCCGCCGCGTGTAGCGCTGCAGCTTGGGGGCGAACGCGGCCAGCACCTCCGGGCCCGCCTCGATCAGCAGGATTGTCGCTTCCGTCGTGGCCACCGACCGGTACTCCCGCGGCAGCGCTTCGTGCGCGAGCTCGGCGACCTGGCCGGCCATTTCAACTCCGGTAGGTCCAGCTCCTATGACCGCGAAGGTCAGGTACGCTGCCCGCTCGGCATGGTCGGTGGTCAGCTCAGCCATCTCGAAGGCGCCGAGGATACGGCTGCGGAGGTGGCTGGCGTCCTCCAGGGTCTTCAGGCCAGGCGCGAACACAGCCCATTCCTCATGCCCGAAATAGGCATCCGTGCACCCCGCCGCAACCACCAAACTGTCATACGGCAGCGTCAGCTGCCGGCCGTCCGGGGCCACCGCACGCACGACCCGTCCGTCCAGGTCCAGGTGTTGCACCTCGGCCAGCACGACGCGCGCGTTGGCCTGTTTCCTGACCACGCCACGCAACGCCGGCGCAATGAGGCCACCTGGCAGGATCCCGGTAGCGACCTGATACAGCAGCGGCTGGAACAGGTGGTGATTGGTCCGGTCCACGATCGTGATGTCGACATCGGCCCGGGCCAGGGCCCTCGTCACCCGAACCCCGCCGAACCCGCCACCGACGACGACCACCCGGTGTCGTCCCTCGCTCATGAGGACAGCATTTCAGGACCCGGCTTTCCCAGCGACCGTCCCGAGGGTCGCCGCTTGAATCTCCGGTGCCTCCCAGCCCGTATGGACGATCAGGGAAGAGCCACCGGTTACCGCCCGGCGATGGCTGGCGGGCCGGACATCTGGGCGTCTCTTTGTCGTTGCCCGCTGCGAGCATGGTGGCGGCTTGTGTACCCGCGAATGTCCGAGCGTGAGTGCGGCCTCGACGGTGAGCCGACGCGCTGGGCTGGCTGGACGGTCGGGGGAATTAGTCAAAACGCCCTATCTTGATCACGATATTCACCGACGTGTTCCGCAGCCATCACCTGTCTGGCCTGCTGGCAGCGGTATCCGCACGCCTTCGGCTGCGGAGGTCAGGCGTTCAGGATGAGGGCTTTCTGCTGCTCGAACTCGGCCTGGGTCAGCACGCCCGCCGACAGCAGCTCGCCGAGTTGCTTCAGCTGGGCGAGCCGGTCAGTCATGTCGGATGGCTGCGCCGGGGCAGCCGGTGCCTGCGGTGGCGGGACGGGCTCGGCGTAGGCCTGCTGCGGCTGTGCCGGAGCCGCTTGCTGCGCTGGCGGCGGGGCGGGCACAGCTGCCGCATCGGCCTGGCCCTGCCCTGCCCACCGTTGTTGTTGCCGGCGCTGAATCCGGCCGTGCACGGAGCTGGCGACCGCGACGGTGGCGGCGGTCTTCAATAGGCCCATGGTGACCTCCTCATCGGTGGCTTCGTCGCTAGGTCCGTCAGGAGTGCCGCTGGGGGTCAGGACGGCTCGGTCGCGTCAAGGGCGGCGACGATGTCGTCCGCGGACAGGCCGCCTTCGGCGATCAGCCGCGCGCCGTCGTGTCGCCAGGCGTCCACCAGGCCGAGGACCCACCGGTTCTCGTAGATAACGACAACGGCGACACTGCCGGGCTGCATCGCCGCGGAGATCTCACCGACGTCCGAGTCATCGAGCAGGCCCGATGACGCCCCAGCCCAGGCACCCAGGTCGACGCCCGCAGGAACGGCGAACTCCCAGACGTCAACCTTCTTGCTCTTGCCGTCGGCGTCCTTGGCGATGAACTCCATGTCCAGGATCTGGACGACGCCCTGGTCGGCCAGCGAAAGCAGCTGCTCAAAGCCCGGAGCTGTGAGCTGTCCCCCCGGAAACTCGATCGCCAGGAAATCGACCGGCCCTAGCTCGTCGTCTGATCCTGGCTGGGATGCCGCCGTCATACCTGGCTCCTCCCCGGGAATCTCGGCCAGCCGGCTCGCCGCTGCAGGACAAATCTAACAGTCCAGCCAGTGACCAGGGAATCCTGCCGAGCCGACACGGGAGATAGCTGACTTCCCGCAGCGGGATGACCGTGCCGGGATGCCAGAAGGCAAGCAACCGCAGCTCAGAAGCTTCTCCTTGCATTCAGCGGGGTCAGCCTTGAACGATGATCAGTGATACCTGGAAAGGACGAAGCAAATGAGTCCGTCGTCACGAGTTATCCGGGCAGCCCTGCTGGTGGCAGCCGCTGCCGCACTAGCCGTCGCAGCTGCCCAGCTACGCGACAAACGTGAGATGGCCGAGCTGACCGTGGAGAACATCCATGCGCAGCTCGATGCCCTGGATCCGGTTAGGCGTGCAGCGGTTATCGCCCGGCTGAGCTCGGACGAGGTGAAGAAAGTCCGCGACCAACGTCGATGATCGAGCTAGCTCCGGCCGGCCGACTGCCTTACTGGCGCAAGACGCCAGGGTAGGGCAATGCTGCGTGCCAGCGAAGGCGTCCCAGCCTGAGCCGATATTCCCGGCTGCCGACGGCGGAGGAGTTAAGAGGTGTCATGGGAGCTGATAGGAGCGAGCGGGCCGACGGTAACCTGGACAAGGTCGACCATGTCGTGGTCATGATGCTGGAAAACCGATCCTTCGATCACATGCTCGGGTACCTGTCCCTGACGGGGAGGCGTCCGGATATCGACGGCCTGCGTCCTGAGTTCGCCAACGAGTACCGGGGGCGCAGCTATCCGGTTCACCACCTCGATACCACGGCCCTAGACATGGACCCTGACCACAGTTCGAGCGCGATCGACCAGCAGATCGCCGGCGGGAGCATGGGCGGCTTCGTCGCCAGCGCGGCCGCGACCCTTGCCGAGCCCGGGGGCGGCGACGGCGACCCGGCCTGCGTCATGGGTTACTACGACGCTGCCGACGTGCCCGTCTATGACCACCTGGCAGAGGAGTTCGCGGTCTGCGACCGCTGGTTCAGCTCGGTGCCCGGCGCTACATTGCCCAACCGCCTGTATGGCCTGTGCGGTGCGGCCGCTGGCAGCAGGGATGACCGGCCCGCGCATGTGCCGCCCCTGTACCACCAGCCGTCGTTCGTCCGCCACCTGGACGCTGCCCACGTGCCCTGGCGCTGGTATTCCTTCGACCCTGGGACGCTGCGCCTGGCCGACGCCCACTACCTGCTCGGACACCACCGCCGGTTCGGCTACTTCAGCAAGAACGGCCTGCCGTGGCGGACCGCTCTCGACCTCACCGTCAACCAGAAGCTCCCCAGCTTCCTGGGCGACGCCGCGGCCGGCACGCTGCCGCCGGTGTCCTGGATCGACCCGGCGTTCACCAACTTCAACCCGCTCGGCTTCCCCGTCAACGACGATCACCCGCCAGCCGACATCAAAGACGGCCAGGACCTGGTCCTGGCCGCCTACGACGCGCTGGCCTCAAGCCCGCAATGGGAGGCGTCGCTGCTGGTCATCGTCTACGACGAACACGGCGGCTTCTACGATCACGTCCCGCCGCCCCAGGCCGCCGATGATGAGCCCGAAATGTTCGGCCGCTACGGCGTCCGGGTGCCGGCGATCATCGTCTCGCCGTGGGCGGAGCCGCGCATCGTATCGAGCACCGTGTTCGATCACACCTCGATCATCAAGACGATCCTGCTGCGGTTCTGCCCGCAGGCGCTAAGCGAGCGACAGCCGACCCGGCCAAGGCAGGCCAGGCTGGGCCCGCAGTACCCGGGCCTGCGTGTAGCCCAGGCCAGCCATCTCGGGGAACTCCTGACCCGCAGCACGCCACGACCCGCCCCGCCCCGCGACGCGCTGCTGCAGCAAGCCGCGGCCAGAGCTGTCTCAGCCGAAACCAGCCAGCCCCGGCCCGGTCAGCCGGGACCAGCCGACCGCCCGCTCAACGACCTGCAAAAAGGCATTCTTGCCGCGACCCGCGAGCTACGAAGGCGTGGGCATCCACCGAACGCGCCCTAGTGTCCTGCCGTCTGCTGTCGCGCGTGGGTTGCAGCGGCGGGCTGTGTTTGCGTAGATGTCAGAGCGTGAACGCAGCCTCGATCATGAGCCGACGCGCTGAGTTGGCTGTATCGGAGGATTTGATCAAACGCGACGCGGCCGGGCATGAGCAGGTCACGACCTGCTCCGCGAGCACGCCCGGACCCTGGCCGCCGCCGAGACCGACCAGGGGATGGGACACCTGCTGGACTATTACCAGTACACCGCCGCCCTCGCCGAGGCCCGCCTGGGCCGCCAGTCCCGGACCGGGCCCGCCGCGGCCGCTCTTATCTCGCCGCCGGCTGCGGTCCCGGACCTGCCGGACCGCACCGGGGCGCTGGCCTGGGCCCGGGCTGAACGGGCGAACCTGCTCGCCTGCCTGGACCACGCCACCCGCACCGGCCAGGACGCCCGGGTGGTCGCCCTCACCGCCGACCTGGGCGCTCTGCTGCGGCATGACGGCCCCTGGAGCGACGCCATCATCCGCCATGCCACCGCCGCACAGGCCGCCCGGCACCTCGGCGACCGGCTGGGCGAGGCTATCGCCCTCAACGAGCTGGGTTTGCGTGCGGCGGCTGACGGGGGACTTGGCGGGCGCGGCCGGGGCTCTGGAGGCGGCGCTGGGCATCTACCGCGACCTCAGTGACCGGCTGGGCGAGGCCCACGCCCTCTACCACCTGGGGATCGGGCTCCGGCAGACTGGGGACTATCTGGGAGCGACCCAGATGCTGGAGGCGGCGCTGGGCATCTACCGCGACCTCGGCAACCGGGAGGGCGAGGCCAACGCCCTCAACGAGGTGGGGGCCGTGCGGCGGCAGACCGGGGACTACCCGGGCGCGGCCGGGGCGCTGGAGGCGGCGCTGGGCATCTGCCGCGGCCTCGGCGACCGGGGGGGTGAGGTGGAGGCGCTCAACGAGCTGGGGACGCTGCACCGGGTCCGCGGCGACGTGGACAAGGCCGGACTTCTCACCTGCAGGCCCTGGACCTGGCCCGCGAGATCGGCAGCTCCTGGGATGAGGCTCATGCGCTGGCCGGCCTGGGCCGCTGCGCCCTGGCCGCTGGGCGTACCGCCGACGCGGTGGCTGGCCTGCGGCAGGCGCAGGAGATCTTCCGGCGGATCGGCGCGGCCGAGGCCGCCGACGTGACCGCCGAACTCGACGCCCTCACAGGCGCGGCACCCACCGCGGACGCGTACTGATGTCTGCGGTAACGGCACAGCAGGACGGACAGTACGCCCGCGCCCGCCAGGGCCCGACGCGGCTTTGCTTGCGCATGCGTCAGAGCGTGAACGTGGCCTCGAAGGTGAGCCGGCGCGCTGGGCTGGCTGGACGGTTGGAGGATTTCTCAAACCCCCTGCGGTACAGCACACTCCCCAGGGCGGTTGCCCGTGGGACGGCTACCGCCGCGTGATGCGATTACCGGCCTCAGCTCGTGCCCAGCTGGTAGCGGCGGGCCACGACCACGGCCGCCACGATGAGGGCCAGCAGGACGAGTGTGCCGAGGATGCCGAGTACTAGGCCGGCGACGGCCATCCCCTTGCCCCGCACCTGGCGCTCGCGAGCCCCGGCCAGCGCCGCTATGCCGAAGCCGATGGCGAACGGCGCGGTGATCAACGTGAACATGCCCACGATGCCGAGCACGAGCGCGGTCACCGCCCGTCCGGTCCGCTCAATGGTTGCGGCTTGCGGCGCATAGCCGGGATGCTGCACTGGCTGTGTCCACCAGCGCGCCGTTTCCCCAGGCGCGCCAGCCTGCCCTGCGGCCTGCGTGCCCGCACTGCCCAGCCCGGAGCCAGGAGGCCGGGGCCCCGCCTGGGACGACTGCGGATGCCCCGCGCCGGCCTGGGAGGACCAGCCGGGCGGCGCTGGCGGTGAGGACCACGATGACGTGCGCGCCTTCCGGAGAGCACGCTGCCGCCGGAGCTGCTGCTGCTGTTGCTGGATGTGCTGCTGAGCCAGAATTTGCTGCTGGAGCTGCTGCTGCCGGATCTGATTCTGCTGCTGGATCTGCTGTTGCTGGATCTGCTGCTGTTGCTGGTTCTGCTGCTGATTTGCGTTAAATGGCGGCATTGGGACCAGTCCTTTCGGTGTCGGTGGGGATGGTTCGGGAGCAAGCCGGAATTGGCCGGTCTGGCATCAGCGGAACCGGGCCGTCAGCGGACGGCGGGAAGGACGCGCTCCGGAGGTCGGGCGCAGGTGCCCGGGCATAGTCGTGCTCCTTTCTGTCGTGCCTGGATTTTCCGGGCTTCTGCAGGTAAGAGCCCATCGGGCCGCGTGCGAGGCGGCGTTCAGTGGCGAGCTGACCGCTGCTAAGACGTGGATGTACCTGAGTCACCGTGTTTCCCTGGCCTTGACTGGCTGGCTGCCGGCGTGCGGCTTACTCCGTCTGGGTGTCCGAGCGCCGGGCCTGGATCGTCTCGGGCGCTTGGTCCACTGTCGCCGCCGGGCGGGCGGTGGCACCACACGTGATGACCCACGGGACTGCCCACAGGATTTGCGTTCGTCGCGGCTGACGCGGGCTGGTGACCCCTGGAGCGACGCCATAACCCGCCATACCACCGCCGCACAGGCCGCGCGCACCTCGGCGACCGGCTGGGCGAGGCCAACGCCATCGACCACCTGGGGTGGTGGGGCGGCAGACTGGGGACCATCCGGGCGCGGCCCTCAGCCGTCCCGTACCTCCCAGCGCGGGGCGTCCGCGGAGGCGGCGGGGCTGGCTTGCACGTCCAGCGGGACGGGGTTGGTGCCCGGTGCGCGCAGGGCGAGGACGCGGGCCTGGGGCCAGCCCGGCTGCTCGACGGCGATGACCAGGTGCCGGCTGGTCAGGGTCAGGCCGCAGGCCCAGACCTGGGCCAGCCAGCCTGCCCGGAGACTGACCAGCAGCCGCCGCTCGGCGCCGCGGCCGGTCAGCTCGACCGATCCCCACCCCGGCCCGTGGTGCAGGGCCACGACCACCTGGTCGGGGTCGATGCCGAGCCACTGCTCAGCGGCGGGTGCCAGCCGGCCCGCGATCGCGGCGACCAGCGCCGGCCGAGTCGCTTCTGCCCCTTCCGCCTGGTCATCGAGGCGGGCGGCCTGCGCCGCTGCGACCTGCCCGATCAGCCGGACCTGGAAGCCGTAGCCCAGGGCGAGCAGCGACAGGATGTCGTTCCTGCGCTGCCTGGCCTGTTCCATCTCCGCGCTGACCTGGCGGTACCGGGCCGAGGCCATGGCCTGCAACCCCGGGGTCCGGCTGGCCAGCCGCATCGGCCGGGGCTGCGGCGTGCCGCCGGGGACGGCCTGGCCGGCCTGGGCCGCGGCCGCCACGTCGTCCCAGCTGACCGAGATCTCGTCGGCGGGGTGGCGCGGGCCGATGGCCAGCACGGACAGGTCAGCGTTGTGCCGCCCCCAGGCCTCGGCCAGCTCGATGCACCCGGCCTTCTCGCCGCCCAGGGCGGCCAGCACCAGTTCGCCCTCGGCGTCGGGATGCTGGGGCAGCCGGAGCGACCCGGCTTCCCAGCGCACGGCATGCTGCCCGGTCCCGCACGGCACGAAGGCCTCGCAGTCGGGCAGGCAGGTGTACCACGGCCCGTTCGGCCCAATCGTCATGACGGGTACCCCCAGCGTAGCGGCACGGTGGCGCGGACCTTAGCCGACCGCCCGGCGGCCAGGACCTCGATCCAGGTGCCTGACCTCGGCAGCGGGGGCGTCAGCCGCAGGGTGAGTATGTGCTCGCCGCCGTTGTCGTACCAGCCGACCGGGCGGGCGGCGTGCCACCGGCCGGCGCTGTCGTGGACCCAGATCGACAGCGGGAAGACCATATCCAGACCGAACGCCCCGCCGTTCAGGTTAGGTATCTGGCCTATGGCCAGGGCGTTTATCCACGTTCCGCCGTGATCGAAGTGGTGCAGCCCGAGCAGCACCAGACGGAACCCGTCCAGCTCGGGCAGGTCGGCGGCTAGGCCGGCGAAGTCGTCCCTGGGCTGCGCCTGTCCCGGTTTCCTGCGCTGGTAGTAGGCGAGCAGGCTGAGCCACGGTTCGGGCAGCTCCGGGGCGGGCGCCGCGGTGATCCCGTGCCCAAAGACCCGCAGGCTGGCGCACAGCGTGGCCAGCCGGCCCGGCAACGGGCTGTCGTCCGCCAGCACCTCGGCCGCCCGCAGGGCGGCGATGATGTCGCCCAGCCCGGTGACCAGCCAGGTCAGCGGCCCCGGCCCGTGGGTCTGCACCATCGGATCGCGCGGCAGGTCCGGCACCTGCATCAGCAGTCCTTCCGCCACCTTGGTCAGCAGGTGCTCCCCGGGCGACAGGTCGACCGGGCTGACCTCGGTCTCGGCGGCGGGCGCCGGAGCCTGCAGTTCGACGCGGGCGGTCGTCTCGCCCGGCGTGGTGATGTCAAGCCAGCGGATGTCGGCCGGCGGGGCCGGGTCCAGGGTGAGCTCGCAGGTCGACTCCGGCCGTCCCTTGGTGCTGAACCGCAGGTCGTAGCGGTTGCCCCGGTCGTCCACCACCTCGAACTGGTCCACCGGGGGCACGACGTGCCGCCGCGGGCCGAGCGGGTCACGGCCCCGCCAGGTGGCGACCAGGCGCGCCCCGGTGGCGGTATGCGCGTAGGACATCAGGTCGAGCTCGCCGCTGATCGCCTGGTCGTGGAACAAGATCATCTGCCCCAGGGGCACATAGCGGCCCTGGGCACCGGCAGACCCGGCGACTGAGGCCGGAGCCGGGGCCGGAACCCCCGCCGGCTTGCCCCTGAAGACCCGGGGCCGGTGCAGGGGGAAGCGATGTGGAACCGGACCCGAGGGCCATACCGGGTCGGTCAGGCGCGGGCCCGGGCCGGGCTCGGGCACCATCCGCGCGGCCAGGGCCATCTCCACGTCGGACAGGATCGTCTCGGCGGTCGTGCCCTCGAGCGCGTTCACGGTGACCAGCGCCCAGACCACCCGGGCGACCGTGACCGGGAGCGTGACGAACGGGGCGTCGGGAGACCTGCGCGCCGGGAGCTGCCGGGTCATCGGGTCGCGCATCTCCGCCTCGGCCAGCAGCCGCAGGAAGGTCTCCGCGCGCTCGCGGTTCATGTCCTAAGTGTCCGCTATGGTGTGACCGTCCCTGACGGGAACGAGGGCCCGGACCCTCCGCGTCGCTCCCGTGACCACCACCTCGATCCTCTCCGGGCGGGTCGGCAGGGGCGGGGCCAGCCGCAGCCGGAACAGTTGCCGGCCGGGCGGGTACGCGTGGAGTTCGGGCTCGGCCGCCACGTGCCAGGCGCCGGCGTCGTCCCTGACCCACCACGACACGTTCGAGTCGGCCTGCCGCACGCCGTCGGGGGCCAGGACGTGCAGGTTGCTCTGGCCCGCTGCCGAGCTGAGGCCGACCAGGGCGAACTGGGTGCCGTCCACCCGGGGCAGGACCACCCCGAGCGGGGCGAAAAGCTCGGGCTGCGGCCCGGCCGGCCCGGCGCCGCGCTGGGCCAGGACGCTGGCCCACTGGCCGGGAAGGTCCGCGGCCGGGGGAGCGGTGATCCCGGCCCCGGTCACGCCGAGCCGCCGGCACAGCTCGGCCAGCTGGCCGGGTGCCGGGCTGTCCGCGGCGATGGCACCCGCCGCCAACAGCACCGTGATCATCTCGCCCAGGCCCGGATCCGCGTCCGGCCCGGCCGCGTCCCAGACGCTGGCCAGGATACGTTCGCCCGCCCGGGTCAGGAGCCGCTCGCCGGCCGGCTCCGGCGGCAGGCGCTCCCTGGTCACCCGGGCCGGCGGGCCCGCGCGCGCGGCCTGCAGGTCGAGCCGGACGAGCCGGTGCTTCCCGTCGGCGATCAGGTCGAGCCAGCGGCTGCCGGGCGGCGGGGCGGGGTAGATGTCGAGGCTGCCCTGCCAGGTGGCGGTGCCGCCCTCGCCGGACAGGGTGACCCGGTACACCGCGCCCCGGTCGTCGATGGCCCAGAGCTGGTCATACGGCAGGTGCTGCGGGCCCGCGCCGGTGATCTCCAGGTCGGTGCTCGAGCCGTCGGGCGGCCAGCGCATGCGCATCGCGGCGGTGATCACGGCGCCGTCACGGCGGCAGGCCAGCGTCATCAGATGCAGCTCGGAGGGCGCCCGCTCGGTGGAGACCCGGATCGTCTGCCCGATCGGCGTGATCCGGATCGGGTCCGCGGCCGGGTCCGCCGGGTCCCCTTGGGGCGGTGCCGGGTCAGGCGGGGCGGCGGCCAGCTGGTCCAGGGCCCAGCCCAGCCGGCGCGCCCGCCGGTCCGGCTCGGTGCGGGACCTGGCCACCAGGGCCGCCTCGAGTTCGGCCACCACCCGTTCCACGAAATCGCGGGTCAGCAGGCCGGCCGCGACCAGGGTCCAGCCGGCCAGGCGGACCCGGTCGCCGCCGTCGGTGATGGCCGTAGCCGGCACCCGCCGGAACTCGGCCTCGGCCCGGAGCCGCCGGAACTCGGCCTCGGCCCGCAGCCGCAGGTAGGTCTCGGCGCGTTCGTCGCCCACCCTTCTAGCCTGCACCCGCCGGCCGGCTGGCGGATCCCGTGTCACCCGGCGAAGTCGCTGGCCAGCTTGGCCAGATCCGGGTCGCCGAAGCCGGAGCCCGCGTTGAAGACCTGGCCGGACGTGCCGGTGAAGTTCAGGTTGTCGTTGCCGGCGCCGGAGGCGGACAGCGGGGTGAACGGCGAGTCGGCCGAGGCGGCGAAGCGGTAGATGGCGGGGTCCCACAAGCCGGTGCGGTGGCCCGCGGCCTGGTCGATGAGCGCGGCCGCGGCGTTCAGCTGCGGCGCCACGAAGCTGGTACCGCCCCAGCCGCCCTGCAGCGGCGGCGTGGCCAGCGGGTCATAGAGCAGGGCGGGAAGTGCCGGCGGCTCAGGCCGTGACGGGGGCCTGCTGCTGAGGTACCTCTGCGGCGGTCCAGCAGCGGACGATGTCGCGCATGGACAGCAGCCCGGCCACGTCGTTGCCCTCGAGCACGATCAGGTGCCGGAAGCCGCCCTTGACCATGGCCGCCGCGGCCCGGTCCAGCGTCCAGTCGGGCGAGGCGAACACCAAGCATCGGTGAAATAGCTTCAGAGAGCAGGACTCCCGTTACTCAGCTGAGTCAGCACCTCGTCGTGCAGGTGGCCGTTAGTGCACACCACGCTGCCGCCGTCGGGCCTGGTCTCGCCCTCCAGCGAGGTAAACCGCCCGCCGGCCTCGGTCACGATGACCTGGAGCGCGGCCAGGTCCCACAGCGACACCTCGGGTTCCGCCGAGACGTCGCAGGCACCCTCGGCGACCAGCACGTGCGACCAGAAATCCCCGAACGCCCGGGTCCGCCACACCGACCGGGTCAGCCCGAGGAAGTTGTCGAGCAGCCCGCGCTCGGCCCAGCCGCCCAGCCCCGAGTAGGACAGGGACGCGTCGCCCAGCTTGGTCACCCCGGACACCCGGCACGGCGACGCCTTGGTCAGGCTGCGCCCGGTCCACGCGCCGCCGCCCTGCGCCGCCCACCAGCGACGGCTCAGGGCCGGCGCCGACACCACGCCGACCACCACGTCCGTCCCGTCCATCAGCCCGATCAGCGTGGCCCAGACCGGAACGCCGCGGACGTAGTTCTTGGTTCCGTCGATCGGGTCGAGCACCCAGCAGCGCGGCCCGACGCCGGTCCGGCCGAGTTCCTCGCCGAGCACCGCGTCCCGCGGCCGGGACCGGCGCAGCATGTTACGCACCGACTCCTCGGCCGCCCGGTCGGCATCGGTCACCGGGGTGAGATCGGGCTTGGTCTCGATCCTCAGGTCGAGGGCCCGGAACCGCCGGGTGGTGATGTCGTCGGCGGCGTCAGCGAGGACGTGCGCGAAGCGCAGGTCATCGTCGTAACGTCGTGCCTGGTCACCGTGCTGCTGCATCGCGCTGGGAGCCTAACTGGGAGCCAACGGGTCATGCCTGCTCACCCCCCGCAGCCAGCGCCTGGTCCAGCGCGGCGGGTGCCCTGGTCACGGTATCGGAGATCTGGTGGCGGTACACCGCCCTGGTGATGTTGCTGTTGACGTGCCCGGCCGCGTCCGCGATGTCCTCGATCGACGTGCCGTGGTCCGACGCGATCGAGACGAAGGTGTGCCGCGTCTCCCTCGGCTGCCAGTCGGTGCCGAGCCCGGCCGCGCCGAGCACTTCCTTGAGGCGCTTGTTCATCCGCTGGCGGCTCATCGGCCGACCGGCGTCGTCGCGGAACACCAGGTCGTGACGGTCCTGGTAGTGCGGGCCGAGCCGTAGCCGGTCGGCCGCCTGCTCTTTGCGCAGCGCGGTCAGCGCCGAGCGCACCGCCTCGGGCATGGTCAGCGTCCGCTTGCTGCTCTCGGTCTTCAGGCTGTCCGGAGCCAGCCCGGCCCGGCCGCGCTTCAGCGACCGGCGGACCCGGATCAGGCCGCTGGCGAGGTCCACATCTTCCCATCGCAGCCCGGTCGGCGCGCGGTGGCTCGGGCCGCGCGGACCCCATGGGGGTTTCGCCCTCGGTCAGTCCGGCGGCCCGCCCCTATATCCGCCGCCCGGATACGTAGGCGTCGGCGGCGGCCTGGGCGTGCTTGAGTGTGTGGCAGCGGCCGGACACGCGGCCCATGTCCTCGCCGGGGTACTCCATGTCCCTGTCGGCGATGCCGCCGTAGCACAGGTGGACGGCATCGCCGGGTCCGCCCCAGGTCAGGTGCCGCAGGTTCCGGGTCTGGCCGGGCTTGCGGCCCGGTACGGCCCACACGGTCCCGCGAAGACGGGTCTTGTCTAGCGGCGCTAGCTTCGTCGTCTCAGTCACCGGCGGTGCCCTCCGTGCGGGCGCGCCTGGCCGGAGACCAGGTGCGCCGGAGCTGGTGACGGCGCAGGTCGGACATGACCAGTGCGGTGCTCGTAGGGCGAGAGCCAGCCGTCGGCCTCGCCATCCTCGCCGAGCCCGAACCGAGCGTTGCCCATTCGCACCCCGTACCTGCTGGCAGGATGATGCCGACGCGTTGTACGTCAAGGTTGTGCGGGGAGAATCCAAAAAAGCGCAACTCGTTGTCCGTGACGGCGTGACCGGGTAGCGCCTGGGTGTATGACATGTCGTGTTGTGCCTTTCAGGTTGGCCGGCCCTTGGTCAGGCCGATCGGGATGGCCCGGGGCCGGCCGGGGGGTTGAGCCCGGCCGGTCGCGCTAGCCGGGGTCAGTGCTGGAAGTACAGGCCGCCCGGAGCGCCGGGGATGCCCTCGTAGACGAAGTTGTACGCGCCGCCGGTCATGGTGACTGCGGTGCTGTTGTTCGGCTGGCCGAACAGCTCGTCAGCGATGCCCTGCGAGCGCAGCGTGTTCGAGCTGACCGCGGGCAGGTTCGCCGCGGACGGCGGGGTCGGCGAGGTCACCACGTACTGGATCTCGCCGGCCATCAGGCCGTCGTGCTTCCAGGCCGCCCCGGTGATCGGGTTGGCGAACGCGTGGTAGGTGCCGAAGGTCGCCACGGTGACGTCCCACGCGCCGGGCGTGGTGGCGTCCGGCGTCCAGGTGACCTGGCGCTGCACGTTGTCGTAGGCCCAGATCGGGCCGTTGCCAGTGGGGTCATTCGGGCCGGTCCAGGTGATGCCCGCCGGCGGCGAGAACGTGTCGTCGACGCCGCGCTCCCAGGTGACCGCGTGGCCGCCGGTCACGGCGGCCGTCGTGGCCGTGGTGCTGGCTGCCGCCGAGCCGGCCGTGCCGAGCAGGATGGCGGCGAGCGCCGCCGGGGCCGCCGCAGCGGCGAGAATCGTGGTGAGCTTCCTCATCAGAGGTGCCTCCTTCAGTCGGGAGGGGGTGGGGTTATGCGGTCCCGCACCGCCCCCTCGTGCGGTGCGGGACCGGGGTTCGGGGCTCTGTGCCCTCGGCCCGCGCCCGGCACGGACCCGCCTCCCGGGCAGGAGGGGTGCCGTGGCGGACGCGCGCCGGGCTCAGCTGGCGGGCTGGGTGGCCGCGGCTTCGGCTCGGTGGCCGAACACGGTCCCCACCGCGTCCAGGCTGTGGGCGTCGATCAGTGCGGCCAGCACCAGGTGCAGGCCCTCGTTCACGACGGGGGTGGCCTCGTCGCGCTCGGCCAGCGCGGTGGCGGTCACGAGCAGCGGCATCTCCGAGCCAGAGCCGTTGCTGTAGAACAGCCCCTCGCCGATCTCGTTCTCGTGGCCGGCGAGCGCGGCGAGTGCCCGCGCGGTTTCCGGGTTGGTCCTCGCGGCGAGGACCAGGGTTGCGGTACCGGCAGGCCCGGCGGCGGCCGGGCAAGGCGCGGACAGGCCGGTCTGCCGGGTGGTCATGATTGTCTCCGAAAGATCGCTGCGGTGACTGTTAGTAATGTCAACGGCGGGAGCAAAAGTTTTAGTGCGGCAATCCGCCTAGACCAGGCGGCACTTGGTAGGCAGATTGCACAACAGGCCGGTAGCATGGCAGTCGTGCCCGATGCCGGGGAGCCGCTGTCACCGCAGGCCGCGGACCTGGTCCGCCGGGTCGCGCGGGTGTTCCTGGACGAGCCCGCCGACCTGATGGCCGAGGTGCACGCGGCCGTCTCGGCCGCGGCCGATGAGCCGCTGCGTTCGGAGCCGACGCTGGCCGCCGAGGTCGCCGCGAGCACCCGGGCGAACGTGCTGCACTTGGCCGCCAGCATGCTGAAGGACCCCGGCGGGCGGGTGCCGGCCAACCTCACCCCCGAGGTGCTCGGGATCGCGCGCGAAGCGTTCCGCCGCGGGATCGAGCAGACCGTGTACACGACCTACCACTCCGGGCAGAACGTCGTGTGGGCGTACTGGATGCGCACCGCGTTCTTGCTGTCGTCGGACCCGGCGGTGCTGCGCCAGGCGCTGGAGGCCGGCTCCCGGTCGGTGGCCGGCTTCGTCGATGACATGGTGGCGGCGCTGTCCGAGCAGCTGCGACGCGAGCGCGCGGAACTGGCCCGCAGCAGCCACGCGCGCCGGTTTGAGGTGGTGAGCCTCATCCTGGACAGCGCCCCCATCACCACCGGGCGCGCCGGCACCCGGCTGGGCTACGATCTGCGCCGCCGGCATACCGCCGCCGTCTTGTGGACCGACCCCCGCCGCCCGGACCAGGCCGCGCTCGCCGCCGCCGCCGAGGCCCTCGGCCCCGCGACCCGCGCCCGGCAGGTGCTGACCGTGATCGCCAGCTCCTCCTCGGTGTGGGCCTGGCTCGCCGCCGCCGCCGATACCGACGCCGGCGCCATCGCCGCGGCGACCGCGGCCCACCCCGCGGTCCGGGTCGCGGTGGGACCCGCCGGCGCCGGGACCGACGGCTTCCGGCGCAGCCACTTCGACGCGGTCGCCACCCAGCGGCTGATGTCCCGCCGGCCGGACCTGCGGGTCGCCAGGTTCGCCGATGTCCAGCTGGTCACGCTCGCCCTCGCCGACGAGCAGCGCGCCCGCGAGTTCGTCGCCCGGACGCTCGGCACGCTGGCCGGCGCCGACCGCGAACTGCGCGACACGCTATGCGTGTACATCGGCGAGCAGTTCAGCGCCGCACGCGCCGGCAGGGCCCTGTACGCCCACCGCAACACGGTCCTCAACCGCCTCCAGCGCGCCGAGCGGCTGCTCCCGTTCCCGCTGGCCGGCCACGGCCTCGAGGTCGGCGTCGCGCTCGAGATCGCCCAGTGGCTGGGGACAGAACCGAGCAATGCACCCGTGCCAGGTGACGCGCGGAGACCCTGACGGCGGGAGCTTAGGACGCAACGCGCACGACATGCGGTTGAGCCCGGCCTGACCGTGGCGGCGGGGGCGACGTCTATCGGTTCTCGCCGGGTCGGCCCGGGTAGCAGTAAGTACCTTAGGTTCGTCTGCCGTTCTTACGGCGCTGTTCTGGATCGGCCTCGAGTTGTTCTCTTCGGTCTGCTTTTCCTCGGCGATCATCTCCGGCAGCAGGCTGTACGGAACGCTCGGAGTCGTCTCCAGCCTTATGACCTCGTTCATTGCCATCGGCGCGGTGATTGTGCCCGGGGCCGTCGCAGGCGCACCGTGGGACCAGCAGAAAGGCCACCAAGGGGACACCGGGACCGGATCATCTGATCGCGAGCATGATCCCTCCCGCCCGCGCCCGCGAACCGGGAACTCAGGTCATCAGCTCTGATTCCGCGGGTGATGTCGGCGATCGTGTTGCCGATCATCCCCGGAGCCAGCTCGCGATGCGATGAGTCATCGCCTTTACTGTGCCTGACCTGCTCGATGCCGTCTGCCGGCGTTTACTGCCAGCGGCCGGGCCATGGCAATTACTGGGCAGGAGCCGCGAGTGCGCGGAGGGAGGACTCGAAGGAGGCCAGACGGCTGCGGACCACGTCGGCCTGCTCCAGGCTGGCGCCGCCCGGGGCCCGCTCGGCGTCCATCGCAGAGCGGACAGCGTGCAGCGAGGCGAGCGTGTCAGCGATCCTGGCGCCGTCGGGGGAGTGCTGCGGGACCTCCTCGCGCAGGGCGTACAGCGTCTGCGCCAGATCATCGGCGCGCCGCTGGATGTCGGACCACCGGGCGGCCGCGTCGGCGGCGGCCAGCCCGCCGGGCGCTTCGGCGACGCTCATCGCGTCATGCAGGGCCGAGCCTTTTGCGTACGCGTCGATGAGCCTGGACCGCCAGCCCGCCGCGGCCGCCGAGCGGCGGCGACCCGAGCGCGCGATCAATGCGATCAGGCCGGCCAGGACAAGGACGCCCAGCAGGACCCAGAGCCAGATCAGGCTGGTGCCGGAGGAGGCGGCCGGCGCCGCGGAACCGGTGGCCGGCGCGGTCGGCGCTGACGTTACGGTTGCGCTGTGCCCGGGCGGCTGGGTGGTGGGGGCCGCCGTGACGCTGGGCCTGGCCGGGGCGGTCGCGGTCCGGCTCGGCAAGCTGCCGATCGAGCTGCTGATGGTCCCCCCGCATCCTGCCGCCAGCAATCCGGCGGCAAGCAGGGTCACGGGGAGGGAAAGCCTCTTCGCAGAACGCCGCATGGTGATCCTTCCGCGTCGTGTATGGCCGACCGCTGGAGCCTCCGTTTGCCGGCGGCAGGGATCGTTGTCGCGCGTGCCCGGACGGCTTGGTCGCCCGGCCCTTGTGATCCGCAGGCTGCCTGGCTGGGCGGATTCTGCCTCCGACACCATCGTGACTGTGCGGCGCCGCGCTTGGGGTCAGATCCGGCGATTTCGGACCGCGATCGTCCTGGACTCGCCCAGCCCGTTCTACACGTACCTCAGCGGCCAGGGCGTGCTCCAGGCCCATGTCCAGGGCCAGGACGAGCGGGGCGAGGCGGCACTGGCGAACTGACGGGGCGTGCCGTCCCTGCACCAGCACGGGCGGAACCCGCGGGCCGGCGGCGGCCGTCCTCATACCTGGTGCGGAACTGCTGGCGGACCCGGCGGCCATTCTGGGTCGCCGAGCAACTGGAAGTTGAAGTGGTCGAGGGCTTGGGCCTTCGACTTCGCTGGGCCGCGACCGGCCGCATTATCGACCGCTGGCATCTGGGTTCCGGAGTGAAGAGTAACCGCGAGCATCCCGACTCATTCTGGATTCCGGCCGAGGAAGAGAAACAGGCTCTTGAGCCAGGTGTGGTCGTCAAGCTCATGTTCCTGATGAGAGACGGCTGGGGCGAGCGCATGTGGGTCGAGGTCACCGATGTCCGGAAACGTCGCATCGTCGGCACGCTGCGGAATCTTCCGGTTGGAATCCCTCGCCTGCTGCCGAGCGACAAGATCAAATTCAAGCGTGACCACATCATCGACATCCGCTGGGGCGACGAAGACAGCGACCAGCTAGCAGCCGATGAAGAAGAGCAAGATACCCAGGTAATTTGCGACGGTTGCAACTGCCAGGGCGGACCCGAGCAGCAGACTGAGCAGGTGGCGTCCTACCTCGCCCGTGTCGGCCGCGCGTCCGGCCCCCCGGGGCGCCGGACGGGAAAACTGCCTCGCCTGCCTCGCCTGCCTCGCCCTGGCGCGGGTATTAAGGACAGGTGATGGATCACGACCGTGACGGCGTTCTCGCCGACCCGCCGGATCCGCTGCGGGCCTTCATCCGCGACGGCCGGATCACTGCGGTGCCGGCCAAGCGCATCCGGCGGCGGCTGCTGCTTGACCAGGTGGCCCAGGCCTTCGAGCCCGGGCGCCGGTACCCCGAGTCGGCGGTCGACGAGATCCTCAAGGCCATCTTCGATGACCACTGCGCCCTGCGCCGCTACCTGGTCGACGAGTCGTTCCTGTCCCGGACAGCCGCGGGCGTCTACTGGCGAGCCGGCGGCACGGTCAGCTAAGCCTTTCCAGCAAGCTCTCGGTCCTGGACCATTCAATGGTTGTGGCAGCCTGCCCAATAGATTCGGCAGGTTGCCACTTTCATTGAGTCCGGTCTGGTACGGGGGAGACACAAGGGTTTCACGAGAGGGCTGAGATCGCCCGGAACCACTCATGGAGCCCGCACTAGCGGAGCACCCTTCCTTACGACATTCGGCAATGGTCCGCAGATCAGGTGCCGATCCTCTAATGTCGTCGCCTGTATGCGGCGTGCACGGAGCTGACCAGTGCGTTCGTGACCGCTGGGATCAGCGGCCGAGCCATGGCCCGGCCGGGACGGGTGGTAGATGTGCTGACGGGCCGGCCCGCGCGCCACGCGGTCAGCCAGCCCGGCCTACCCGGGCCGGGCGGCCCGCCTGAGCCAGACCGCACCTCGGCGCGGCGGGCCCGGTACCTGGTGGGGGCGCTGGTCGCCGTGCTGGCGCTGGTCGCCGGGGGCCTCTACCTGGCCGGCGGCCCGGCCACCCCGCCGTCCAAGCCGGCCGCGGCCGCCACTGGGGCCGGGGTCGGGGCCGGGATCGCCTCGCCGGCCCCTGACGCCTGCGGGTCCGCGCCTGCCGGGTCCTGCGCCGAGGGCCCGATCAACGTCAGCATCGCCCGGGTGCCGCGCACGCCGGCGGACGGCCCGACCAAGCGGTCAGCCGCCCGGCCCGCGTCCTCCTCCGCCTCGCCCGACCCGGCCGCTTCCTCGCCCGCCGCCTCCGCCACGCCCGTTTCTCAGGAAGGGACCCCGGCCGGGCAGGTGCTCGCGCTGATCAACCAGGCGCGTTCGGCGGCCGGGCTGGCCCCGCTGACCGTGATGGTCGGCCTGGTCACCAGCTCATCCGCGCACAACATGCGGATGGCCGGCGGTTGCGGGCTGCCCCACCAGTGCCCGGGTGAGCCCGCCATCGGCCAGCGGGAGACCGAGGCCGGGGTCAACTGGACCGAGGCCGGGGAGAACATCGGCGAGGGCGGCCCGGTGGCCGATACCACGGCCGCCGTCGCGCAGCTGGCGGTACTGCTCACCCAGGACATGCTCAACGAGGTCCCGCCCGACGACGGTCACCGCCTGAACATCCTGAGCACGTCCTTCACCCACATCGGCATCGCGGTCTACCGTGACAGTTCCGGCACCGTCTGGCTGACCCAGGACTTCTCGAACTAGTGCCCACCGCCTGATCCGTCCGCCGTCGCGCCGCGGCGACTCGCATGTCCCTGGAGACCAGAGCTACATGTCGACCCTAACCTTGGCTGGTGACCACGCGCGGCGCTGAGGGTGTCCTGATCACCGGGGTGTACGGGTCGGGGAAGAGCTCAGTCGCTGCGGAGATCGCCTACCTGCTCGAGCAGCGGGGCGAGCCGTACGCCCTGCTCGATCTGGATTACCTGGGCTGGGCGGGCACCGGTGCCGAGGACCGCGCGGCCGAAGTCGCGCTGACCCTGCGGAACCTGGCCGCCGTGGCGGCCAACTACCGGCAGGCCGGGATCCGGCTGTTCGTGCTGGCCTACTTCGCCCGCGATCCAGACGAGATGCGGGGCGTACGCGAGGCCCTGGGCCTGCCGCTGCGGGTCGTGCGCCTGGAGGTCCCGCTGGCCGCCATCGAGCGCCGGCTGGCGGCCAGATCCTCCACGCAAATGAGACTGGAGGGACTCACGGGAGCAGAGGTGCGTGCCGTGGATCACCGGGGACGGGACGCCACGGTGATCCGCCGGATTACGCACTAGTCGGGGGCGGTGTCTTCGCGGCTGCGCAGCAGCCGGCGCAGTGAGTCCAGCCGCGCCTCCGCATGGTGCTCGCGGGCCCACTCGTCCAGGGCGCAGTCGGGGGAGAGGTGATCGCAGCCGGGCGGGCACCCCGCCGTACCCTCGGCCAGGTCGCCGAAGGCCTCCACCACCCGCTCCGCGCTCACGTGGCCCAGCCCGAACCCCCGCAGTCCCGGCGTGTCGATGAGCCAGCCGTCACCCAGCGGCAGCGCTACCACGGATGACGAGGTGTGCCGCCCCCGGCCGGTCACCTTGTTGACCGTGCCCGTCGTCCGGTCCGCCTCCGGTACCAGGGTGTTCACCAGCGTGGACTTGCCCACGCCGGACTGGCCGATGAGCACGCTGATCCGCCCGGTCAGCACGTTCCGTACCCGGGACAGGGTGCGCGGCGGCAGCGGCCGCCTGGTGGTCAGCATGGGCAGGCCCAGCGGGGCGTAGCAGGCGCGGATCTTGCGCGGTGCGGCCAGGTCGGCCTTGGTCAGCAGGAGCAGCGGGTCAAGCCCCGCGTCGTACGCGGCGACCAGGCAGCGGTCCACGAAGCGGAGCCTGGGTGGCGGCTGGGCCAGGGCGCAGACAATCACCATCTGGTCGGCGTTGGCCACGATGATGCGCTCCTGCGGGTCGGTGTCGTCTGGGGAGCGCCGCAGCGCGCTGGTCCGCGGCTCGACCCGGACGATCCGGGCCAGCGTTCCGTCGGCGCCCGAGGTGTCGCCCGCCAGGGCCACCCGGTCACCGACGACCACGGAGCCCTTGCCCAGCTCGCGCGCCTTCATGGCCACCACCAGCCTGCCGTCGGTCATGCACCCGTACCGGCCCCGGTCCACGCTGGTCACGAAGCCCTGGATCGCGCTTGAGTGTGCAGGCCGCCGCCTGGTCCGCGGCCGGGAACCGCGTCCCGGGCGGACCCGGACGTCGTCCTCGTCGAGCGGCGTGTAGCCGGACCGCGGGCTCAGGGCTGGGGCCCCATCTCGCCGTGTCGGCCCAGCATCTGGCCCCAGACCGTGGTGAACCCGGGAAACGTCTTGGCCACGGTCTGCGCGTTGGCTATCCGCAGGCCCGGCACGGCCAGGCCGAGCACGGCGGCCGCCATCACCATCCGGTGATCGTCGTAGCTGCCGAACGGCCGCCCGGCGGCCTCGGCCCGCAGCCGCCGGGGTGTGATCTGCAGTCCGTCGGGCCGTTCGGTGATATCGCCGCCCAGCGCGTTGATCTCCTTGGCCAGCGCGGCCAGCCGGTCGGTCTCGTGGCCGCGGGTGTGCGCCAGCCCGGTGAAGGTGGACGGCGATCCGGCCAGCGCCGCCGCCGCGGTCAGCACCGGCGCGAGCTCGGCGACGTCACGCAGGTCCGCGGTGATGCCGCGGATCGTGCCGGTGCCCGAGATGGTCAGGCCGTCCGCGCTGACCTCGCACCGCGCGCCCATGCGGGCCAGCACGTCCAGGATCTGCCCGGCGGCCTGCAGGCTGTCCTGCGGCCAGCCGGGCACGGTGATGGTTCCCCCGGTGACCAACGCCGCGGCCAGGAAGGGGCCGGCGTTGGACAGGTCAGGTTCCACCGTGACCGAGCCCAGGTCCAGCGGCCCCGGCCGGACCCGCCAGGCCTCCGTCCGGCCGGCGGAACCGGCCGGACCCGTCTCGGTGACCTCGGCGCCCGCGGCCCGCAGCATCCGGACGGTCATGGCGATATGCGGAGCCGAGGGTACCGGCGGGCCCTCGTGCCGGATCTCGACGCCCCCGGCGAACCGCGGCGCGGCCAGCAGCAGCCCCGAGATCAGCTGCGAGGAGCTCGACGCGTCCAAGGTGACGGCGCCGCCCCGGATGGAGCCGTGGCCGCGCACGGTGAACGGGATCGCGCCGCGCCCGCCGTCATCGATGTCCGCGCCGAGTTCGGCCAGCGCAGCGAGGATCGGGCCGACCGGGCGCTGCCTGGCCCGTGCGTCCCCGTCGAACTCGACGGCCGCCGAGGTCAGCGCGGCCACCGCGGGCAGGAACCGCATGACCGTGCCCGCGTTGCCCACGTCCACACCGACCCGGGCGCCGGCCGGCGGCTGGCCGGGCGTGACCGCCCAGCTCGTCTCGGATTCGGTGATCTCGCTGCCCATCGCGCGCAGCGCGGCCGCCGCCAGCAGGGTGTCCCTGGCCTGCAGCGGATTCGCGATCCTGGCCGCCCCGCCGGACAGGGCGCCCAGGACCAGGGCCCGGTTGGTGATGGACTTCGACGCGGGCAGCACGATGCGGGCGCTGGCCGGGCCGGCGGCGGCGGGTGCGGGCCAGGTCCGGCCGGTGTCCTCGTCAGGGTGCATACGGTTGAGGGTAGTGCGTTGGCCGGGAGGACGACCTTCCCGGCGGGTTTGGCGAGCCTGGATTGTGGTTATGAAAAGCCAATCCAGGCTTAACGGGACGTGTCCGGATTGTGTGCTCTTAAGGAAGATTTCCATGTGTGGTCGTTTCGTGTCGGCGCGCAAGCGCCTCGAACTCCTTGAGGAGTTCAGCATCGAACGCGACCGCGCGACCGACGGACCCGACTCCGAGCCCGATCCGGACTACAACGTGGCCCCGACCAAGCGGGTTTTCGCGGTCGTGGAGCGGCGCGGCGAGGACGACGAACCGGCCGCCCGCGAGCTGCGCGTGCTGCGCTGGGGCCTGGTTCCGTTCTGGGCCAAGGACGCCTCCGGGGGCGGCAGGCTCATCAATGCCCGCGCCGAGACGGTCGCCGTCAAGCCGGCCTTCCGGCGGGCCTTCGCCAAGCGCCGCTGCATCCTCCCGGCCGACGGCTACTACGAATGGATGCCCCTAACGGACCAGGGTAAGCAGCGCAAGCAGCCCTATTTCATCTACCGCAAGGATGGTGGTGCCCTGGCCTTCGCCGGAGTCTACGAACTCTGGCGGGACGAGGCCCTGCCCACTGATCACGAGCGCGCCTGGCTGTGGACGGCCGCGATTATCACGACCCAGGCGACCGACGATGTCGGCCAGATCCACGATCGCATGCCCATGGTGATCGCACCTGATCACTGGGCAGACTGGCTCAATCCGGACAACTCCGAACCTGGCCAGCTGCAAGCGACGATGCTGCCCGCCATGGCCGGCGGCCTCACGTCACACCCCGTATCAACGGCTGTCAACTACGTGCGGAACAACGGACCCGAGCTCATCGCGCCAGTACCGGCGGACGGCGGCGGCTCCGGGGCTTCCGCCGGCGAGAAGCGGCCACCCGGCGAGTTGTTCTGAGCCCGCGGCACGCAGCGCGGGCTTAACCGAGCCTGGGCTGCTTTTTCCCCGCGGGCGGGAGGCGAGGACACCAGTGGAGACTACTGTCGCCCGTAAGCGCCTGGAGGAAATGCGCGGCGACCTGGACCGGTCGATATCGATCCTGCAAGGCGAGCGGCCCGCGCCCCTGGCCGGAGCGGGGTATCCGACCGACCCGGGCGACGCGGGCTCCAGCTTGTCCGAGACCGATCGCACCGAGGCGGTCCTGCTTTCGGCCCGCAGCCAGCGGGACCAGGTACTCGCCTCGCTGGCCCGCATCGACTCCGGCACCTATGGACGCTGCGTCGACTGCGGGCACGAGATTCCCGAAGGGCGGCTCGAGGCCCGGCCTGACGCGGCTCGCTGCGTCAGCTGCCAGGCCAAGTACGCCCGTCGGCACCGCTAGCCTGCCATCCGCCGCTCGCCCGCCGCTTGCGCGGCTTGCGGGCCGATACCACCAGCTGGGCGCCCAGCGACTCGTCCGACTTGGCGGCCAGCTCAGCCCGGACCAGCTCGGGCAGACTGGCCGGATCATGCCGCAGCACCCGGGTCACCATCGACTGGGACAGCAAGGTGCGTGACCGGATCCAGTTCACCGCCAGCCCGGCCTCGCTGAACAGCTCGCGGGCCTGGTCCGGGCCGTAGCACCGGGTGATGGTCCCGTCCGGCCAGGGCACCAGTACCACCTCGGCGTGCGGCAGGTCGACCAGGTGAGCCCAGTGATGCTGGTCGGCCAGCACCGCCATGCCCAGCACCAGCGAGTCGACGCAGGCCAGCACCCGCCCGTCCGGGCGCAGCACGCGCGCGATCTCGGCGATCATGGCCTCGGCGGCCAGGTGCCTGGACAGGGCCCGGTCGTCGGCGATGACCCCGTCCGCGCAGCCGTCGGCCAGGAACGCCAGCCGCGAGGAGTCGGCCACCAGCCGGAAGATCCGCCCCGGCCGGCCCGGCTTCGCCCGCTGCCCCGGTCCGCTCCGCCTGCCCTGCTGCCCGTCCTGGCCCGCCCGGGTGTCCGGCTCGGGCACCGCGCCGTCGAAGATGCGCAGCACGGTGTGCCCGGCCTGCGCGGCGAGTTCCGCGCCCGCCGCCCGCGGTCCGGACACGTCGACCAGCAGGTGCCGCCCGGGGGTCAGCCAGGCGGCCAGCTGCGCTTGCGCAACCGCCTCGTGGAAGAGCCAATAGCCCGACAGATGATCAGTATCCGGCGCGCTGATGGCGCTGGCCGCATGACGCACGGGCCCTGAGCTCCTGACTCGGCGCCCCCGGGGAGCAGGGGCGCCTAAATCTTATGCTTCCCGGCCGGAGACCTTTCTCACCTGCCGGCCTCGGCCGGGTCCCGCGGCCGGCCTCGGCCGGGTCCCGCGGCCAGCCTCGGCCAGGTCCCGCGGCCACATCGTGGAATGACCGGCCGCAGTACCGTGTTAAACGCGGCATGGCAGTTGCCTCGCCACCTCGTGGCATGCTGAGCGTAACGTTCGATCCGGGCACGGTATCCTCCCGCTCATACGGTCTGCAGGCCCGCAGCCCGGTTTCGTACTACCCCGAGGGGGTGGGTCCCGTTCCGGAGACTCTCGAAGAGCGCGGTGAGCGCTTCGAGCAGGAGGTGCTGCCCTACCTGGATCAGCTGTACTCCGCCGCGCTTCGGATGACTCGCAACCCTGCGGATGCCGAAGACCTGGTCCAGGAGACGTTCGCCAAAGCGTACGCCTCTTTCCATCAGTTCCAGCAGGGTACGAACCTGAAGGCATGGCTGTTCCGGATCCTGACCAATACCTTTATAAACACCTACCGCAAGCGGCAGCGCGAGCCGCAGCGCTCAGGTGCCGAGGAAGTCGAGGACTGGCAGCTGGCGCGGGCCGCGTCGCACACCTCCGGCGGATTGAAGTCGGCCGAAGCGGAGGCGCTGGAGCGCCTGCCCGATTCTGACATTAAGGAAGCGCTGCAAGCGCTGCCGGAAGAATTCAGGATCGCGGTCTACCTGGCTGACGTAGAAGGGTTCGCCTACAAGGAGATCGCGGACATCATGGAAACGCCGATTGGTACCGTGATGTCGCGTTTGCACCGTGGCCGCCGTCAGCTACGGGAACTGCTCCAGGATTACGCGTCGGATCGAGGATTGGCGCGGACCAGTTCCGACGCTTCCCTGTCCGGGGAGGATGGGCGATGAGCTGCGGAAACCCACATGAGACGCCCTGTACCGAGGTACTGGACCGGGTCTACGGCTACCTAGACGGCGAGCTCGCCGACATGGACTGCGCGAAGATTCGGCAGCACCTGGATGAATGCGGCCCCTGCCTGCGCGAGTACGGCCTGGAGGAAGCGGTTAAGCGCCTGGTGGCCAAGCACTGCGGCTGCGACCCGGCGCCCGCCGACCTGCGGGCGAAAATTCTCGTCCGTATCAGGGAAGTCCGGGCGACGATCGAGTTCGCTGAGTAGCGGCGGCCCATCCGGTTTGCCAGGTGTGTGGCAATTGCGCCACATGTGCCACATTTGATTGCCCAATGTGACTATCTCGCTCACGATTTGTTCACGATGAGATTTGGGCCTGCGAGAAGCGTTGTGGTCACGTTATCCTTGACCTTGGACGATATCCGGCGAGCTGTAGGTAGTTGCACGTTAGGGAGGTCAGCTCCATGCGTCCCTGCGGTGGAATAACCCCTGCCTCTGGCGAGGTGATGGCAGTCCCGGGCTGTGGGTACGCCCTCTCCGGGACCACGTGGGGCTAAGGGCTTTGGAGCGTAGCCCCACGTTCCGCACTCCTGGCGGTGAGGAGGGGAGGGTTGGCTAGGCTCTCGTGGGCCGCGCGGATTTACATCGGCGCGGTCGTCGCCGTTGCCGTGCTGCTGATTGTCCGCGGGCCGTTCGGCAACGCCGCCTGGTGGCGTGAAGTTGCCGTGCTCGGTGCGCTGCTCGTGATCTTCGAGTCCACCGCGACCCTGCTGCGCCCGAAGGAGATGGCCTGGTCGCCCAACTCCGCGGCCACCCTGGCGGCCGCGGTCCTGGTCGGACCGGTCGGCGCGGCGCTGGTCGGTGCCTGCACCCTGTTCGGGCTGCGGCGCGGCCCCTCGCCCACGCAGCGGGTGTTCAACACGGCCATGATGGCCTTGTCCGCGTACCTGGCCGGCTGGGTCTTCGTCGAGGTGGGCGGCAAGGTCGGCATGCCCAGCTCCGGGTCGTTTCCCGGTCTCATCGGGTTTTTCGCGGTCGCCGCCCTGGTGCATGCGGTGGCCAACCACACGCTGCTCGCGGGCGTGCTCTGGCTGACCAGCGGCCGGGACGAGTCCGGACGCCGCGCTCCGCTCGGCATGAGCATCAAGCTCATCGCCTCCGACCTCGGCTACGGCGCCTTCGGCCTGCTCATCGCCGCGCTGTGGAGCGTGGTCGGGATGTTCGCCCCGGTACTGGTGCTGATCCCGCTGTTCGTCGCCCGCTGGGCGGTGGCGCAGATCGGGGAGCAGCAGCGGGCCTACGAGGCCACGGTCGGCGCCCTGTGCCAGGCGGTGGAGACCAAGGACTTCTACACCCGCGGTCACAGCGACCGGGTGTCGCGCGGGTCGGTCATGATCGCGCGCGAGATCGGCATGCGCGGCGAGCGCGTGGAGGCCATCAGGTACGCCGGGATGCTGCACGACGTCGGCAAGCTCGGCGTGCCGACCAAGGTGCTGCAGAAGACCGGCAAGCTGACCGAGGAGGAGTACGCGGCCATCCAGCTGCACCCCATGCGCGGGCTGGACATCGTGCGCGAGATCGGCTTCCTGGACGAGGCCCTGGCCGGGATCATGCACCATCACGAGCGGATCGACGGCCGCGGCTACCCGATGGGCCTGGCCGGGGACGAGATCCCCGAGTTCGCCCGGGTCCTGGCCGTGGCCGACGCCTTCGACTCCATGACCTCCACCCGGTCCTACCGCGGCGCCCGCCCCGCGGAGGAGGCCATCGCCGAGCTGAGGAAGTGGTCAGGAACCCAGTTTGACCCCGCCTTCGTGGACGCCTTCGTGGCCGCGATCAAGCGCGAAGGCTGGCGCAACCCCGAGCCGCCGGTGCTGGCCGACGGCGACCTGGCCGCGATCACGGCCCAGGACCACGACGATCCCGGGGCGCCGCTGCGGGTTTTCGATAGCCGCTGAGCCCCTCGAGCCCCCCGTGACCGAACGACGACACGAGCTCCGTCGCTTTCCCTGGCGGGTACGGGACTCCGGGCAGCTGCTCCTGGTCGTGGCGGCCGGCCTGGTGCTCGTGGCCTCGGTGGCGCAGACCGCCGTGGGGGGCCTGCGGGATCCCCGCGTGGCGCTGGCGTTCGGCGTGCTGATCGCGTTCGGCGAGGTCCTGCGGCTGAACTTGCCCGGCGACCGCGAGTCGGCCCCGATCGGCCTCGCCGGCGCGCTCGCCTACGCCCTGCTCATCCGGGTCGGGAACTCCGCGGCGCACCACAGCGCCGAGCAGGTGGTGACGGTCACCGCCATCGGCATGATCGTGGGCGCGCTGCCGCACCTGGCCGTCGGCCGGCCCGCCAAGGTCAGCGGCATGGCCATCCGCCTGCTCTGCGTGGCCTGCGTGGCCTTCATCTTCCGCGGCCTGGCCCTGACCCCCGCCGTGGTCAGGGACTGGGGCCTGGCCGTCTCGCTGATGACGGCGCTGGCCGTGCTGGCCCTGCTGCTCGAGGCGGTCCTGACCGCCCTGCTGCGGGTGGACGAGCAGCGCGCCATGTTCCGGGTGGCGCTGGTCGACGAGATGCGCGTCCAGCTGCCGCTGGGCGCCGCGGTGGGCGCCTCGGCCCTGCTCATCGCGTTCGCCGCCGAGGTGATGGGGCTGGCCGCGCTGGCCGTGTTCACCGCTCCGCTGCTGGTCACCCAGGTGGCCTTCCGCCGTTACGCCGGGATCCGGGCCACCTACCTGCAGACCGTGCGCGCGCTGGCCAAGGTCACCGAGATCGGCGGCTACGTGGAGCCGGGTCACTCCGAGCGGGTGAGCAGGCTGGCCGTGGCCATCGGCCGGGAGCTCGGCATCCACGAGCCGCAACTGCTCGAGCTGGAATACGCCGCGCTCATGCACGACATCGGGCAGCTCTCGCTGCACGACCCGATACCGGGCGGCGCCACCGTGCTGGTTTCCCGCCAGGATCAGCAGCGCATCGCCGAGCTGGGGGCCGATGTGATCCAGCAGGCCCGGGTGCTCGGCTCGGTGGCCGAGATCGTGCGCAGGCAGAACGAGCCCTACCGCGGCATCGAGGTGGCCCACGAGGGCTACGCCGGGCGCCACAACGGCCGGGCTGGCCAGGCCAGCCGCCCGGACCGGGCTGGCCTGGGCGAGCGGCCGGCCCGCCGCTGAGCAGCCGGATCATCAAGGCCGCGAACGCCTTCGACGACCTGGTCGGTACCTCGATGGACCCCGGCCGCGCCGCCGCCGCCGTGCAGCAGCTCCGGCTCGACACGGCCAGCGAGTACGACCCCGAGACCGTCGAGGCCCTGAGCCGCGTCGTGAACCGCCGCTCGGTGATCCAGCTGTAAGCCGGGCCCTGTCATACTTTGCTGATGCTCGAATCGGTGCTTGTCGCGAACCGGGGGGAGATCGCCCGGCGGGTGATACGGACGGCCCGCATGATGGCGATCAGGGCCGTGGCGGTGTACTCCGATGCGGACGCGGACCTGCCCTTCGTCAGCGAGGCCGACCAGGCGGTGCGGATCGGCCCGGCCCAGCCCGCGCAGAGCTACCTGGACGCGTCAGCGATCATCGAGGCGGCCCGGCGCAGCGGAGCCGAGGCGGTCCATCCGGGTTACGGCTTCCTGGCCGAGAACGCGGGCTTCGCCCGGCTGGTCGAGGCGGCGGGGCTGACCTGGGTGGGACCCGCCCCGGCGGCCATCGAGCAGATGGGCGACAAGATCCGGGCCAGGAACCTGATGGAGCAGGCCGGGGTGCCGGTCGCGCCGGGCAGCCGCGAGCCGCTCACCAGCGCGGCCGCGGCCGCCGAAGAGGCCGAGCGGATCGGCTTCCCGGTCATGGTCAAGGCCGCGGCCGGCGGCGGCGGGATCGGCATGAGCACGGCCGCCAGCCAGGCCGAACTGCAGGCCGCATTCGACACCGCCCGGTCCCGCGCCGAGCGCTTCTTCGGCTCGCCCGAGATCCTGCTCGAGCGCTACATCGAGCGCGCCCGCCACGTCGAGGTGCAGATCCTCGGCCTGGCCGACGGGACGGTGCTCGCCCTCGGCGAGCGTGACTGCTCGGTGCAGCGGCGTCATCAGAAGGTGGCCGAGGAAACCCCGTCTCCCGGGGTGTCTGCCGCGCTGCGGGAGCAGATGTTCGCCGCCGCCGTCCGGGCCGGCCAGGCGGTGGGGTACCAGGGCGCCGGGACCGTCGAGTGCCTGGTCGACACGCAGGCCGGCTCGTTCGTCTTCCTGGAGATGAACACCCGGCTGCAGGTCGAGCACCCGGTGACCGAACTGGTCACCGGCATCGACCTGGTGGAGCAGCAGTTGCTGATCGCCGCGGGCCAGCCGCCGTCCTTCGACCCCGCCGCGGTCAGCCCGGCGGGGCACGCCCTCGAGCTGCGGATCTACGCCGAGGATCCGGTCCGGTTCCTGCCCGGCCCGGGCACGATCACGCGGTGGCAGGAGCCGTCGGGCCCGGGCGTCCGGGTCGACGCCGGCTACGCGGCCGGGAACACCGTGACGCCGTTCTACGACCCGCTGCTGGCCAAGCTCTGCGTGCACGGCGCCGACCGCCAGCAGGCCCTGGAACGCGCCATCCAGGCGGTGGCCGGCTTTCATATCGCCGGGCCCAAGACGAACCTGCCGTTCCACGCCGAGCTGCTCACCAGCGCGGAGTTCGTCAGCGGCGACTACGATACGTCCCTGATAAGCAAGCTGCGTCCCCGGTAGGACGACGTCCCCAACAGACAGGAGCCGCCGTGGCTGAGGTCCGCGCGGAGATGGTCGCGAACGTGTGGAAGGTAGTCGCGGCCCAGGGCGATCGCGTCGACGACGGCGACACCCTGGTCATCCTGGAGTCCATGAAGATGGAGATCCCCGTCCTGGCCGAAAGCTCAG
The DNA here is from genome assembly GCA_963739135.1 of uncultured Actinomycetes bacterium. Classification (GTDB taxonomy): domain Bacteria; phylum Actinomycetota; class Actinomycetes; order Streptosporangiales; family Streptosporangiaceae; genus Palsa-504. The sequence continues at coordinate 288,203 of CAVTZG010000025.1, read as the reverse complement.
GCGTAATCACCACCATGCACGTCGCCGAGGGAGACGTCGTCCAGGAAGGCGACCTGATCGCCGTCATCAGCTGAGCGGGAACCCCGCTACACGCCGGTGGTGGAGCGGGGGTAGGCGATCTCGGGGTCGGTGACCACGTTGACCAGGTACGGCACGCCCGCGGCGAAGGCGCGGCGCAGGGCCGGGGCGATACCGGCAGGCTCGGTGACCAGTTCGCCCGCCCCGCCCAGGGCGCTGACCACCTCGTCGTAGCGGCAGCCCGGCTGCAGGTCGGCCAGCACGTCGTAGCCGTACAGGGCCCGCATGGGATGCTTCTCCAGGCCCCAGGCGCCGTTGTTGCCGCACACGATGACCACCGGCAGCTTGTGCCGGACCAGCGTGTCGGCATCCATCAGCGAGAAGCCCGCCGCGCCGTCCCCGAGCAGCAGCACGACCTGCGCCGACGGCCGGGCCAGCCGGGCCGCGATCGCGTAGCCGAGCCCGGTGCCCAGGCAGCCGAACGGCCCCGGGTCCAGCCACCCGCCCGGCCGGGCGGGCTCGACGTACTTGCCCGCGAACGAGAACGAAGTCGCCGCCGTCCCCGATGACCACCGCCGTCTCCTCCAGCATCGGGAGCAAATCGCCGTAGATCCGCGCCGGGTGCACCGGCGACGCCTCGCTGGCCAGCAGCGGCGCGTCCGACTCCCGCGCGGCCCGGACCGCCCCGGCCAGCCGCCCGGCCCAGTCATCCCGGGCCGGGGCCCGGCGTCCGGCCGAAACCAGTGCGTCGAAGAAGGCGGTCAGGTCCCCGGCCGCCGAGGCCGCCAGGGCCACGTGCCCCGCGAGACCGGACGGCGCGTCGGCCACGTGCACTACCTGCGCCGGTGATTCCGCGGCGCCGAACGACCCGTATCCGAGCCTGAAGTCCAGCGGCGCGCCCACCACGATGACCAGGTCGGCCTCCCGCAGCGCTGCCGAACGGGCCCGGGTGACCAGCAGGTCGTGCCCGGCGGGCAGCACCCCGCGGGCCTGCCCGTTGGCCACCACCGGCAGCCGCAGTTCCTCGGCGGCCCGCCGGGCGGCCTGCTCGGCACCGCCCAGCCACACGTCTGACCCGAGCACCAGGACCGGCCGCCGCGCCGTCCGCAGCGCGTCCGCGACCCGGCTGACGTCTTCGGGATCCGGCGCCGCGGCGGCTGGCACGACCGCGGCGGGCAGGTCCGCCTCGGCCTGCCCGTACAGCGCCTCGATCGAGAAGTCCAGGAACACCGGCCCTCGGTGCGGCGCCAGGGCCAGCCGGAACGCCTCATCCACCCCCGCGGCGATGCCCGCTGTGTCGTGGCAGGTCCAGGCTCGTTTGGTGACCGGGGCGAGCAGCGGCGGGTGGTCGATCTCCTGCAGGCTGCCCGATCCCCAGCGGTAGTCGGGTGCCCGCCCGGCCAGCACCACGACCGGCGCGCCGTTCAGCCACGCGGTGGTGACCGCGCTCACCGAGTTGGTGACGCCCGGCCCGGCGGTCACCGCGGCCAGCCCCGGCGTCCGGGTCAGCCGCGCGGTGGCCTCGGCGGCGAACACGGCGGTCTGCTCGTGCCGCACGTCCACCAGCCGCACCGGCTGGCCTCCCTTGACGGCCGCGTCGTACAGCGGGAACACGTGCCCGCCGGACAGCGTGAACAGGGTGGAGACGCCGTAACCCCGGGCGGCCGCTAGGGCCTGCACCCCGCCGTGACCCGATACCCGCATCATGCAGGCGACGCTACCAGCCGGTAGGAATTTTCCGAACGGGCCAGGGTGCACCACGGCCCGTTCGGCAAAAAAGGGCCTATCCGCCGCCGGCGGCTCCGGTGGCTCCGAGCCCGGGGATGGCAATCATCGCCGGAGCCTGGTGACGAACTTGTACCGGTCGCCCCGGTACCAGGACTGCGCCCACTCGACCGGCTCGCCGGTGACGTCGAACGCGTGCCGGGACAGCAGCAGCAGCGGCAGGCCCGCGTCCACGCCCAGCAGCTGGGCGTCGTGCGGGTCGGCCAGCACGGTCTCGATCGTCTCCTCCGCCTCGGCCAGATGGATGTCGTAGGCCGCGCGCAGCGTCTCGTACAGGGACATCTGCCGCTCGAGCTGCTTGCGCAGGCCGGGGAACCGCCGGGCGGGCAGGTACGAGGTGTCGATCGACATCGGCTCGCCGTCGGCCAGCCGCAGCCGGTGGATGCGCAGCGCCCGGCCCCCCGCGCGGATGCCGAGCAGCGCCGCCAGCTGCTCGTCCGCGGTGACGTACCCGATGTCCAGGATCTTGGTCTCCGGATGCAGGCCGTGGGCTCGCATGCCCTCGGTGTAGCTGGCCAGCTCGAGCAGCTGGGCCACCTTGGGCTTGGCCACGAACGTGCCCTTGCCCTGCATGCGCAGCAGCCGTCCCTCGATGACCAGCTCGGCGAGCGCCTGCCTGACCGTGGTCCGCGAGGTGCCGTAGGAGCGTGCCAGCTCCCGCTCCGGCGGCACCGGGCTGCCTGCTTCCAGGGCCGCGGTCAGCTCCAGCAGCTGTCGCTTTACCTGGTAGTACTTCGGAAGCTTCGGCATCCCGCCCGCGCGCGGTTCCAGGGCGGGTTCGCCAGTCGGCAGCAGAGAAGCGGTCATCTGGAATCATTGCCTTAATGGAGGGTTAACGTCAACTCTGGCATAACCGCGCCCGATCACGACATCGGCTGGCCGATGATGTCTCGCCGTGATGCGATGATGATGCTGTGTTTCTCATACTCCAGTCGCGTCATGCAAGAACCCGCTGTGGTTGCTGTCCGTCCTACCTGCACCGGTCGCTCGCGCAGGCCCAGAAGGCCTGCACTCGCGAACCGGTCTTGCATAACGCTCCATGCCCACGCTGAACGACCTGGCCGGGAGCCGCACCGACCTGGGTGACGCCGAGATCGAGTGGCTGCACGCGCTGGTGTCGGACTGGCAGCTGCTGGCCGACCTGTCCTTCGCCGACCTGATCCTGTGGGCGCCGGCCCGCCACCAGGGCGGCTGGCTGGCGGTGGCCCAGATGCGGCCGACCACCGGTCCCACCTCACTGCAGGACGACATCGTCGGGACGCTGGCCGGGCCGGAGGACCAGCGGCTGCTCGAGCAGGCCCGGGAGCAGCGGCGCATCGGGCGGGAGTCCGACCCGGACTGGACCAGCGGCGTCCCGGTGCGCACCGAGGTGATCCCGGTGACCCGGGCGGGCCGGGTCATCGCGGTCATCGAGCGCTGCACCAACCTGAACTCGGCCCGCACCCCGAGCCGGCTCGAGCTGACCTACCTGCAGGGCGCCGACGACCTGGCCCGGATGGTGGCCGAGGGGACGTTCCCGTTCCCCGGCGAGGCGGCCGTGCTGGTCAGGTCGCCGCGGGTGGGGGACGGGCTGCTGCGGCTGGGCCGGTCCGGGCGCGTCACCTACGCCAGTCCCAACGCCGAGTCGGCCTACCGCCGCCTGGGCCTGGCCGCGGACCTGCTGGGCGCCGAGCTGGCGGTGATCACCGCCGGGCTGTGCGCTTCCGACGAGCCGCTGGACGAATCGCTGATGGTGGTGGCGGCCGGCCGCGCGCCGCGGGCCGCCGAGGTGGAGGGCAACGGCTCGGTGGTCCAGCTCCGGGCGATCCCGCTGATCGTCGGGGGGACCAGGACCGGTGCCCTGATCCTGCTGCGTGACGTCACCGAACTGCGCCACCGCGAGCGCGAGCTGATGACCAAGGACGCCACGATCAGGGAGATCCATCACCGGGTGAAGAACAACCTGCAGACCGTGGCCGCGCTGCTGCGGCTGCAGGCCCGCCGGCTGCGGGCGCCCGAGGCGCGCGCGGCGCTGGACGAGGCGGTCCGCCGGGTCGGGTCGATCGCCGTGGTGCACGAGACCCTGTCCCACGCGCCGGAGGAGATCGTCGACTTCGACGAGATCGCGGACCGGGTAGCCATGATGGCGGGCGAGGTGTCCGCGCCCGAGGTCCGGGTGGTGCCGAAGCTGGCCGGGTCGTTCGGCCTGCTGCCCGCCTCGATCGCGACGCCGCTGGCCATGGTCTTGACCGAGCTGCTGCAGAACGCTCTGCAGCACGGCTTCCCGCCCACCGAGAAGGACCATGGCCTGCTCGAGGTCATCGCGGTCCGCGACCCCGAGCGGCTCACGGTGACCGTGGCGGACAACGGGGTGGGCCTGCCGGCGGGCTTCGACCTGGACGCGGCCCCCAGCCTGGGCCTGCAGATCGTGCGCACGCTGGTGGTCAGCGAGCTCGGCGGGCGGCTGCAGGTTATCCCGCGGGCCGAGGGTGGCACCGAGGCGATCGTCAACCTTCCGGTCGGGCACGAGTAGCTGCCGCGCCGGGCCCGGACCGGCCGGCGGCGGGCTATAACGGCGGGCTATAACGGCGGGCTATACGTGGGCGCGGGCCCGCAGCCGGATCGTGCGCCGCTTGAGGGCGCGCCGCTCATCCTCGCTCATGCCGCCCCACACGCCGGCATCCTGCCCGCTGTCGATGGCCCAGCGGAGGCATTCCTCCAGCACCGAGCAACGGCGGCACACCTGCTTGGCTTCGTCTATCTGGAGCAGCGCAGGACCGCTGTTCCCGATGGGGAAGAACAGCTCAGGGTCCACCTCACGGCAGGCGGCTTCGTGGCGCCAGTCCATGATGTCCACTCCTTCTGGCCAGCCGGCCGACAGCGGAGGCGGCCGGCGTGCGCGTATATTTCTAGCTTGTGAAGCTTTTCACGAGCTTATCCGTACTGTCACGCGGTCCTAGTTTCCCGGAACCGTTATGATGCCGAGCAGAAAACCCGTCCGGGTTCCAGGTAACCCGACCGTGCCCCGAAGGCGACCCGCTGCCATCTGAGCTGATGACACGTGCAAGGCGCCCCCGCGCCAGACATCACGATAAGCCTCTCAACGTCGCTTGACATGCGCAAGAGGCCACAGCCAACCGCCGGCTCAATTTAATGTCAGATCGATCACATTTTGCTCGCGCCGGTGTGCTGCGACGCGAGACGTCACGCTGCGACGCGAATCGCGTGCGGGATGAACTGAAATCTGACCGCTCCGGTCTCACCGAGATATTCGCCGTCCACCTGGAATGCCATCGGCCGCGCCGAACGCACGGTAAACGACTCGAGTCCGGGAACCGACAGCACATTCCGGCCGCGCAGCGGACGCCGCCTGATCCACAGCATCTGGCCCACCGCGCCGAATATGGTCGGGAGCCGCATCGTGCGCAGCGCCAGCACATCCAGGCCTGAGCTGAAATCGGGGTTCGGCACCGGCAGCAGCGGGCGGTTGCGGAAATAGGTCCACGGCGAGCGATTGGTAATGATCGTCAGGAACAGGTCGGCTGCGGGCTTGTGCCCGTCGCGCTCCAGGGTCAGGGCGGGGGTGTGCCGGTCGGTGCCCTGGTAGTACCAGCGCATCATCGTGCCCAGGTACAGCGCCGCGCTCTCCCGGCGCCCGGCCGCCCGCAGCCGGTCGACTTCCCCCACCACCTCGGCGTCCATGCCGAGCCCTGCGCTGAACGTGAAGTACCGGTCGCCGGCCAGCCCGAGCCCGATGGTCCGGTGCCGGCCCGCCGTGATGACGTCCCCGATCCGGGCCACCGCCGCCGCGGTGTCCAGCGGCACCCCGAGCCCGCGCGCGAGCACGTTGCCGCCCCCGCCCGGGATGAGCGCGAGCAGCGGGGGATCACCGTCACCGGGCGGGCGGCTCATGATCCCGTTGACCGCCTCGTTGATAGCCCCGTCGCCGCCCAGCACGATCACCAGCTCGCCGCGGGCCGCCGCGGCCAGTTCCCGCGCGTGACCGCGGTACTTGGTATGTTCCACCTCCAGGTCGACCAGCCCGGCCAGCGAGCTGGCTACCTCTTTCGCCGTCTGGCCCCCGGTGGTGGTGGCATGCGGGTTGACGATCAGTAGGCCGCGCACCCGCCCAGGTTAGCCGCCGCCTATGCTGAGAGCCTGTGCGGCCCCCAGGTCGCTGAGGGATGGTGGATTGGGACATGGCGCCGCAGCAGAAACCGGCGCAGCAGAAACCGGCGCAGCAGAAACCGGCGCAGCAGAAACCGGCGCAGCAGAAACCGGCGCAGCAGAAACCGGCGCAGCAGAAACCGGCGCAGCAGAAACCGGCGCAGCAGAAACCGGCGCAGCAGAAACCGGCGCGGCAGAAACCGGCGCAGCAGAAACCGGCGCGCCGGAAGGCTGGCTCCGGCCGCCCCGCTCAGGTCGAAACCGCCCCGGAGCCCGCGGCCCCCGGCCGTCCGGTCGAGCTGCTCGTGTCCGCCGCGGCCCAGGCTCTCGAGGCCGCCGGCCTGGCTGTGGCGGCCGTCTTCGCCGCCGTGGCCACCGCGAACGGGCACTCCTACCAACTGGCCAGCGGCATCGCGCTGACCCTAATCGCCCTGGGCACGGCCGCCGGGCTGGCCGCCATCGCCGCGGGCCTGGCCCGGGCCCAGCCGTGGAGCCGGACCCCGACCGCCATGACCCAGCTGTTCGTGGTCATCGCCGGACTCACCCTGCTGGACGGGCACCGGCCCGAATGGGGCGTGCCCGCGCTGCTGCTCGCGGTGATCTGCGTGGCCGGGCTGCTGACCCCGGCCAGCCTGCGCGCCCTCAACCGGCCGCGCCGCCCGTAGCGCCGCAACGCGGGCTCAGTCGTCGGTGGTGAGCCCCTCCCGGAGCTGGGTCAGCGTCCGGGCCAGCAGCCGGGACACGTGCATCTGGGAGATGCCGAGCTCGACCGCGATCTGCGACTGGGTCATGTTGCCGAAGAACCGCAGCAGCAGGATCTTCTTCTCCCGCGGCGGCAGCTGCTCCAGCAGCGGCTTGAGCGATTCCCGGTACTCCACGCCCTCGAGTGCGTCATCGACCATGCCGAGCGAGTCCGACACGGCGGGCGCGTCCTCGTCGCCGGAATCGGGGGCGTCAAGCGACACGGTGGAGTAGGCGTTGGCCGACTCCAGCCCCTCGAGCACCTCTTCCTCGCTCATCTGCAGGTGGGCGGCCAGCTCGCTGACCGTCGGCGCCCGCCCTTCCCGCTGGGCCAGCTCGCCGATGGCCTTGGTCAGCGAGAGCTTGAGCTCCTGCAGGCGGCGCGGCACCCGCACCGCCCAGCCCTTGTCCCTGAAGTGCCGCTTGATCTCACCCACGATGGTCGGCGTGGCGTAGGTGGAGAACTCCACGCCGCGGTCGAGGTCGAAACGGTCAATGGACTTGATCAGCCCGATCGTGGCCACCTGGGTCAGGTCGTCGAGCCATTCGCCGCGGTTTCTGAACCGCCGGGCCAGGTACTCCACCAGCGGCAGGTGCAGCTCGACCAGGTAGCCCCTGATCCTGGCCCGTTCCGGATCACCGGCGGGCAGCCCGGACAGCCGCTCGAACAGCTCCCGGGCCCGGGCCCGGTCCGGTGATCCGGTGTCGATCCGCAGGACCGGGTCCGCGGCCTGGACAACCTCGAACTCTTCGGTCATCTGGACCTCGAATTCGCTGCTCACTCCGGCCTCGACCCCGCTGGCACTTCCCGCTGCTTGCGCAGCACGATGGCCACCTGGTCAGCTGGCCCGAGCCAGGAGTCGACGGTGCCGGCCAGCGCGGAAAGCACGGTCCAGGAGAAGGTCTCCCGGGACGGCTTGCGCGGCTGGGCCGCGGTGACCGACACGGTGATCGTCATCTCCTCGGCGCCCAGGTCGAAGTCGCATTCCAGGTTGGTGCCCGGTATCGCCTGCGCCAGCAGCATCGCGCACGCCTCGTCCACGGCGATGCGCAGGTCCTCGATCTCGTCCAGGGTGAAGTCAAGTCTCGCCGCCAGGCCCGCGGTCGCCGTCCGCAGCACGGAAAGGTATGCGCCGTCCGCGGGCAGGCATACCTTCACGTGATCTGAAGTCTCGCGCTCCGCCCGCGCCGGGTCCGGCTCCCGCTGGCCCGGCACGGACCCGTAGTCCGTGGTCGCGGCCGTATCTTCGGTCACGTCTCTCCTTCGGGCCGGTCTCGGTCGCCGCCCTCTGCATGCAACCTACCGCCCCCAGCCTGTGCCGAGAAATACGCCCCGCCGTCACCTAGCCGGGGCGGGCGGTGATTGGCGCTGGATCCCGTCCTAGAACCAACTGCTGGCAGGCCCGCATCAGCGTTTCCGCCATTTCCCTCTTTTCAGACAACTTGCCGCGCGTTTGGCATTCGGCTTGATAGACGTCGCCAAGGGCGCTGATCGCGGCGACGGGGTCGCTCTCGCACGCCGCCACGGACAGTTTCTTCGCGTTCTCCCGCAAGTACCTCCGCCGCCAGGTGCGGCCCCAGCCCACCCCTGACTCGGATGCGGACCGATTCAGTTCGTCGACGTATCGCATTACCTGCATGGCCCTGATGAAGGTTTCGCAACCCTGCTCGTGATCCTCTTGCCGAGGCTGACCTCTGGTTTTCGTGTGGTAAAGCCGCCCTCCGCACCGGCCGCAGCGTATGAACTTGATCGTCCCCCGACGTCGCCCCGGCGGCACTGGTCCCGGCCACGAGTACTGCTGCATGATCAAGCCACCGCCTCCGCGAGAGAACCTTGACCACGATGATAGGGCTTGGATCTGTGCTGGCGCCGGACGGTGATGACCAGGCGCGGTGATGTGCATCGGTGAGGTCGCGGGCTGCCCGGTGGTGCATCGAGCAGGCCTTCGCCGGCGCCCGCAACATCCCGGGCGCCGGCGAGGCCCGCGGCCGCATAACTGCGAAACACCAGAAGGGAATGAAACCGGGTTTCAGCACGCAGCGCGCCGACCCCCGCACCACGCAACGCGCGGATCCCGGCGCCGCGTAGCGCGCAGCAGAGCTTTAGCCCTGCTTGGTCTCCCAGAAGATCTTGCTGATCTCCTCGATCTTGGCCAGCAGCTCGTCCGCCACGGCGGGGTCCACGCTGCCCTTGGTGCCAGCCGCGCCCGCCAGCTTGGTGGCCTCGTTGAACAGCTGGTTCAGGTTCGGGTACCGCTCGAAGTGCGGGGGCTTGAAGTAGTCGGTCCACAGCACCCATAGGTGATGCTTGACCAGCTCAGAACGCTGCTCCTTGATGATCAGGCAGCGGGTCCGGTAATCATGGTCCGTGTTCTGCTGGTACTTCTCCGCGATGGCCTTGACCGATTCCGCCTCGATCCTGGCCTGCGCCGGGTCATAGACTCCGCAGGGCAGGTCGCAGTGGGCATGCGCGACGGTCTTCGGCTCGAACAGGCGTGTGAGCAGCCTCATCGATTCCCTTTCTCCGACTCGGAAGTTTGCAGACCCGACACTACCCCGCTCGCCTGGGATGACACCGGGAGGATGGATGCACTGGCCGGTTTTCCGGGTCAAGGTCGCCGAACGCTCCATGGAGCCCGCTCTGCGCCCCGGCGACTGGCTGCTGGTCCGCCGCACCCGCCGGATCCGCGCAGGCCAGATCGTGCTCGCCCGCCATCCCGGCCAGCCGGACCTGCTCATCGTCAAGCGCGCCGCCCGCCGCGCCGACGACGGCTGGTGGCTTGAATCCGACAATCCAGACGCCGGCGCCATAGACAGCCGCCGCTTCGGCCCCGTCCCGGCCGCCCTCATCGAGGGCCGGGTCCTCCTCCGCTACTGGCGCCGCTGCGCCGGCTGAGGACCGTTCCCACCGGCGGCTCCGCGCCTTATTCTTTTTCGGCCGAACGGACCGTGGTGCATCCTCCCGGGCAGGTGCGAACCCGCCCACCATGACGCGCACACGCGAGTGGCCCCGCCGATGACGGGGCCACTCGGGCTTACGGTCAGCCAGGCTCAGTGCTTCAGCCCGGTGTCCGGCAGGTCCGGCATAGCGCTCTGCCTTTCGACCAAATTCAGCATCTCCGCCCGCGGCAGCTTGGCCCACTGCGCCCAGTAGAAGATGATCAGGCTGAAGCCGATCACCACCACCAGGTCCCACCAGAACGGGATGTTGCCCGTGTTGACCGGGGGCGCGACGGCACCGCCGCTGAACTGACCCTGCCAGGAGATGATGCCCAGGCCGATCAGGTAGAACGGCAGCCACTGCGCCGACTTCCAGTCCAGCGGCGGCCGCTGCGGGTCGAACGCCATGAAGATGCCGATGAGGACGTAACCGATAACGATGCAGACGCCGAGCTTCCAGACCCCCTCGAAACCGGTCCAGTAGATCAGCAGGTTGGCCATGGCGAATCCAGCCGGAGCCAGGATGGCCGCCACGGGTACCCGGTAGGGCCGGCTCGCCTCGGGGACCTGCCTGCGGAACGCGGCCAGCGAGAGCGGCCCGCCCGCGTACATGAGCACGCTCGCGCCGGTGACCAGCGCGACCAGCTGCTTCCAGCTCGGGAACGGCAGCAGGAACACCAGGCCGAACACGAACGCCATGATCAGGCTGAACCACGGCACGCCGTTCCGGTCGGTCCACTGGAAGATCTGCGGGAAGTACCTGTTCCTGGCCAGTCCGTAACCCACCCGCGAGGTGGAGGTCTGGTAGATCAGCCCGGTGCCGTACGGGGAGATGAACGCGTCGATGTGCAGGATCGTCGCCCAGAAGCCGAGCCCGGCCAGGCCCGCCACGGCGGCGAAGGGGTAGATGGCTATCGGGTTTGACGACGCGATGCCCTGGAAGCCCTTGGTCAGCTCGCTGGGCGGCACGGCGCCGATGAACACGATCTGGAGCAGGATGTAGATGGCCGAGCCGATCAGCACCGCGATGATGATCGCGAGCGGCAGGTTGCGCCCTGGGTTCTTCACCTCCCCCGCGAGCTGGTCGGCCTGCTCGAAGCCGAGGTAGGCGAACACGATACCGGCGCCGGAGATGGCGGAGAACACGCCCTTCACGCCGAACGGCATGAACCCGCCGCCGCCGGGGCTGAAGTTCCCGCCGTGGAAATGGAACAACAGGATGATGATGGTGAGAACCGGGATGGCGACCTTCCACCACGTGATGACGTTGTTGACCCGCGCGAACAGCCGGACCGCGAGGAAGTTGATCGCGGTGAACGTGGCCATCAGGATGATCGTCCAGAAGAAGCCCCAGCCCGTGGTGACGTGCTTGGCCGGGTTGTACAGCGAAGGCCAGTAGTACGAGGCGTACTGCATGACCGCGAAGCACTCGATCGGCGCGACCGTGACGGCCTGCAGCCAGGAGAAGAAGCCGAACGAGATGCCTGCCACGCTGCCGAACGCCAGGTGCGGGAACCTGCCCGTCCCGCCCGCGACCGGGTACATCGCGCCGAGCTCGGCGAATTGGAGCGCCAGGATGACGACGACGACGCAGCCGATGAGCCAGCCGTAGATGACCGCCGGGCCGGCCGCCGCCGCGGCGCCGAAGGCCGCCAGCAGCCACCCGGAGCCGATGATCGACGTCTCTGATGCCCAGGTGGCACCGATCAGCCCAACTTCCCGCCGTAGGCCGACATCAGTCGGCGCAGTGGTCGCAACTTCAGATTCAGATGCCATGATCGATCTCTTTCCCGATCGTGCCCCGGAGGGTCTAGTTACCCGCGGTACGAGATCCCCGCCCCGGACGGGTGAGCGTCTCGTATGCGCCGAGTGAGATCATCGTAGAGATCATCGTGATTGCTGAGAAGTAGGCGCCCGGAGTCGTTTTGATAACGCAGGTCACAGCGTTGTCGGCCGGCCAAAAGATGGCGTGCGCCATCTAGCCGGACATCACGCTGACCGATCCTTGGAATAACTCGATGTTACCGATTCACATCTCGTTAACGTCTTTGCTTGTGAATCACTTCACAAAAGGAAGGCCCACATTATGGTAGGCCGCAATAACCCCGTCCTCGATCATAACGTGCCCAGCCCGGTGGCGGTCGGAGCTTTGGGGTCGGTGTCGTCTTCGCCCCGTTTTCGGGCGCGGAACGCCGATACGTTTGCCCGGTTCATGCACCTATCGGAGCAATATCGCCTGGTGTTACTGGTGCTGACGTCGATGAACACCCCCTGGCAGCCCGCCGCCTGGCAGACGCCGAACCGGCCGATGCCGAGGTCGGTCAGCCGGACGGCCAGGCCCATGACCGCTCCGGCCGCGTATTTGTCCGCGACCGATCCGCTCTCGGTGTAGTGCACGTGCCAGGGCTGGCCGTCGTGCCCGGACAGCTGTGGATGGACCGGATGCTGGATGAGCAGAGTGTTCAGCCGGGCCGCGGCGTCCTCGCCGTCGCCGTCCGCGCACGCCATGAAGAAGGCCCGGAACTCCGACCGCAGATCACGCAGCGCGTCGAGGTCGTTGCGGGTCATGCCGGTGCTCAGGTGTTCCCGGTCCGCGACCAGGGCGCGCAACCCGTCCAGGTTGACCAGTCGGTCGCCGTCCTCGCCCCCGCCGCCGGCCGTGTTCACGAGCCGTACCGCGAGTTCAGCGTAGGAGTTGAGATCCACTCCGTTCCCTAGTTGGGGGAGATAGGTGTAATGGCCTGTTGCCGCTATCGAGTATTACACAATCGGCGCCGGCTCCGCCAGCAGCACGCCGGCGGTCTGTGGCGCAATGGTTACACGTCCGGGCCTGACCCGGCCGGGCTCAATTCCGCTGGAACCAATCCCCGATCCCAATTCAACGGGCCGCAATTCGGCCGCGCTTGTGTCGTCCGGGCCGTCACTCGTCGGCTCATTTGACCCTATAAGGGACGATCCGGCATTCAGTATGCACCGCGGCGGCAAGATCAGCGTGCGGCTCAGCGCCGGCGTCGCCGGCCGCGCCGGCCGGATCACCCGCCCCATCCCGAGCCGCCTCGGACCACGATCTGTACAGTGTTGATCATGTTTGCCGTGACTGCCGCGCGTATTGACACTGATGATCCGCTGTCCGGGATGGACCTCGGCGAGCGTCCGGACCCCGTGGCTCCCGACGGGTGGGCGACGGTCACGGTCAAGGCGGCAGCACTCAACCACCACGACGTCTGGACCTTGCGCGGGGTGGGCATCTCGGCCGACCGGCTGCCCATCGTGCTGGGCTGTGACGCGGCGGGCCTGGACGCCGAGGGCCACGAGGTCATCGTCCATTCGGTGATCGCCGATCCGGACGCGGGCGGCGGTGACGAGACCCTGGACCCGCGCCGGTCGCTGCTGTCCGAGCGCTACGACGGCACCTTCGCCCAGCAGGTCGTCGTGCCGCGGCGCAACCTGGTGCCGAAGCCGGCCGCGCTGTCCTTTGCCGAAGCGGCCTGCCTGCCGACCGCCTACCTGACCGCCTACAAGATGCTGTTTGAGAAGTCGGGCGTCCAGCCCGGCTCGACCATCCTGGTCCAGGGCGCCGGCGGCGGGGTGGCCACCGCGCTGATCGTGCTCGGCCGGGCGGCGGGCTTCCGGATATGGGCGACCAGCCGCAGCGAGGCCAAGCAGGAGCGCGCCCTCAAGCTCGGTGCGGACCGGGCCTTCCCGGCCGGCGCCCGGCTGCCCGAGCGGGTGGACGTGGTGATGGAGACCGTCGGCCAGGCCACCTGGACCCATTCGGTCCGGTCCCTCAAGCCCGGCGGCCGGATCGTGATCTCGGGGGCGACCAGCGGGGACGCCTCGCCCGCCGAGCTGACCAGGATCTTCTTCACCCAGCTGTCGGTGACCGGCTCGACCATGGGCAGCCGCGATCAGCTTCTCCGGCTGGCCAGGTTCCTCGAGCAGACCGGCACCCGGCCGGTGATCGACCGGGAGCTGCCGCTGGCGGCGGCCCGCGACGGGTTCGACGCCATGATCAGCGGCGACCTGTTCGGCAAGATCGTCTTCGTACCGTAGGCCGCCGCGATGCCCGGGGGGACGACCCCCCGGAACCCCCCGGAACCCCCCGCTGCGCTCCGCGCCCCGCTGCGGCCCCCGCCGTAGTATCGCCCGGCCGGAGGGGCTGGGCCCCTCGCGGACCGCGCGATTGCGGCTTGCGCCGCGATATTCGCCGTACCGTGCCTATTGGCCGGGAGAATCCTCGGTTTTTTCGGCCGGCTGGTCGGCGTCGCGCGGCGCCGGCTCCTCGTGGCCCGCGCCGAAGATCTCCGTCTTGATGCGCTCGAGCGCATCTTCCAGGATCGTGCGCAGGTCGGTGATGACATTCTCGCCGACCTCGCTGGACTGCATGGCCAGCCTCCGCAGGTCAGAGGTGAACTGGACGGCCACCCGCTCCAGATCGCGGAACGTCCCGAAGTCCACCGGCCCAGACCAGCCGCGCCGCCCGCGCATCCGGGCCGATTCCTCCCAGCCGCGCCGACCGGGCCAGTCCGTCCAGCCCGGCCAGCCCGGAGGTGTTTCCCACTCCTGCTCGCCGCTGCTGAACCGGGCGCCCGCCTCCTCACGAAGCCGGCGCGCATGCTCGCGGACCCGCCGGGCCGCGTCCTGCCCGAGCGACTCCGCCCGGCTACGTCCCGCAGCGCCCGCCGATCCCGCAGCGCCCGCCGATCCCGCAGCGCCCGCCGATCCTGCCGCGCCCGCCGATCCCGCCGCGCCCGCCGATCCCGCCGCGCCCGCCGATCCCGCCGCGCCCGCTGAACCCGCTGATCCCGCAGGCCCTGGCTGGTCCTCCAGCCCCTCGTCCGTCGCCTGCTCCCAGGCGTCGTCGCGGCCCTGCCTGGCCTGCTCGCGGGCCTGCCGATAGTGGTCCTTGGCCTCTTCCCTGGCCTGCCGCGCCTGCTCCTTCGCCTCCTCGCGCGCCTGCCTGGCCTGGTCCAGCCCGTCCTCGCGGGCCCGCTTGGCCTCTTCGAGCGCGTCCTCGCGGGCCCGCCTGGCCTGGTCCACCGCCTCCTGGCGGGCCTGCCGGGCCTGGTCGCGGGACTCGGTACCCACCTCACGGCTGGCGCGCCGCGACTCGCGGGCCGCCCAGGTCAGCTCCTCGCGCAGACTGCGCACGGTCTGCCTGACGTCTTCCCTGACCTCGCGGACGATGTTGTTGACCGACGCGGACAGCTCTTCCTCGAGCTCGTCGAGCTCGTCGCTGCGGCTGCGCAGTTCCTCGCGGCCAGCCTCGGTGATGCGGTAGACCTTGCGGCCGTCCACCTCGTCGTGGGTGACTAGGCCCTCTTCCTCGAGCCGGGCCAGCCGGGGGTAGATCGTGCCGGGGGAAGGCGAGTACACGCCCATGAACCGGTCGCGCAGCAGCCGGATGACCTCATAGCCGTGCCTGGGCTCCTCATCGAGCAGCCGCAGCAGGTACAGCCGGAGGCTGCCGTGGCGGAATACCGGACTCAACTGGCCTCGCCTTCCATCTTTTTCTCATTATCAGGCTGCTCGCCACCGGTATGCGCATCTTGTGGCGCAGTTCGGCGCTCGGCGCGTCGAAGCAGCATGACTCGCCCGGACATGGTGGTCACGGACACATGTCCCGAGCCGGCGCCCAGGCTACCGCTCACACTGCGCGGGGCAGGCGCCGAGGACCGCCTCAGCTCGGTGAACTCGCTGCGCACATCGCCCGACATGGAGTGCAGGTTGACGTGGGCGTCGGCCTCGGCCGGCAGCCTGAGGGTGACCTCGCCGGAGACGGTGGTGACGTGCAGGCCGCCCAGTGGGTCCAGGTCGATGTCCGCGGTCACGTCGCCGCTGACCGCGTTCGCGTCCATGCGCTCCAGCCAGCCGTCGGCCAGCGTCAGGTCACCGGACACGGTGCTGAAGCTGAGCTTGCCGTTGGTTCCCTGCGCCTCGAGCGCCCCGGATACCGTGTTGGCGTCCACGTCGCCGGTCACGCCGTCCAGCGTGATCCCGCCCGAGACGCTCTTGACCGAGGCCCGGGCGCCGATGCCGCACATCACGGCGTTCGCGCTGACCACGCCGAGCTGAGTCGGGCAGCTGCGCGGGACAGTCACCGTCACGGTGGCCGAGTGCCGCCGCGGCCGCAGCCATTTCAGCAGGCCCTCCCAGGTGAGGTTCTCGTGCGCGATCGTCAGCACGCCGTCGGAGTAGGTCACCTGCAGCGGATCGCCGCTGACGTTCGACACGTCAAGCGACGGTTTCCCGTCGCTGGCCAGCACCGCCACCGAACCGGCGATGAGCCGGACCCGAAGCCCCGTCACGTCGTCAAAGTCCAGGCTCGTCGGAGCCTCTATGGTCCAGTGCGCCATCCGCCCGTCCTTCCCGTCCGTTCACCTGTTACACCTAACGATATATCTCATCCCCCCATAGTCAAGACATATCGCGAATGAGCTTCCCGGCGCGTTCCGCCCCGGAGCGGCCGCACAGTGCCCGCCGGGACCGCCGCCGGCTCCCATCCCGGCTGGCCTTAGCCCGGAGGTCAAGCAACGTAAGCCACTACGCCCCCCAGGCCAACGACGTCGTTGTCACAACGACGCGCACCAGACGACATGATTGTCACAACGACGCGGTTGGACCCCGGGCCAAGCCCGGGGCGGGGCAGGCCCGGGGCGGGGCAGGCCCGGGGCGGGGCAGGCCCGGGGCGGGGCAGGCCCGGGGCGGGGCAGGCCCGGGGCGGCGGCCGAGGCAGGGCCGGTGCGGTGTTTGCGCTTGGGGAGCAAGCACCACGGCCTGTTCGGCAGAAGATCTTTAGAGATCGTCCTCGTCGTCCAGGCGGGCGAGCCAGCTGGCCAGCCGGTCGATGGCGGTCTCGAAACCGGGGTTGAGGTCCACGAAGTCGCGCAGCCGCTCGGCCAGCCAGTCCAGGGTGACCTGCTCGTCGCCCCGCCGGCTGGCCAGTTCCTCGATGCCGCGGTCGGTGTAGTACATCAGGGGATCGCGGCCTCGATGAGCTCCTTGTGAGACGCGGCGTGCTGGGCCGCCGAGCCTGCCGCGGGCGCGGAACTCGCGGGCAGCGACACCACGCCGACCGGCCGGCCGAGGTGCAGGGGGAGCTTGAGCGCGAAGGTCGGCCAGGCGCCCATGTTGGCTGGCTCCTCCTGGACCCAGGTGACCGACTCGGCGCCGGGGTAGCGGGCCAGTTCGGCGTGCAGCTCGGAGACCGGCAGCGGGTACAGCCGCTCGACCCGGACGATCGCCGTGTCGGTCCGGCCGGTCTGCTGCCGCCGGGCGGCCAGGTCGTAGTACACCTTGCCGGCGCAGAGCAGGACCCGGCGCACGCCGGCCGGGTCCACACCCGGATCGGAGATCAGCGGCCGGAACGACCCGGAGGTGAACTCGCCGACCGCGGAGGTGGCCGCCTTCAGCCGCAGCATGGACTTGGGCGTGAACACGATCAGCGGCTTGTGCCGGCCGGACAGCCCCTGCCAGCGCAGCAGGTGGAAGTAGTTGCCCGGCGTGGTGGGCATGGCCACGGTCATGTTGTCCTGGGCGCACAGCGACAGGAACCGCTCGACCCGCGCGGAGGAGTGGTCCGGGCCCTGCCCGTCGTAACCGTGCGGCAGCAGCAGGACCACGCCGGAGCGCTGGCCCCACTTCTGCTCGCCGGAGCTGATGAACTCGTCGGTGATCGTCTGGGCGCCGTTGACGAAGTCGCCGAACTGGGCCTCCCAGCAGACCAGGGCTTCCGGGCGGGCGACGGAGTAGCCGTACTCGAAGCCCACCGCCGCGAACTCCGACAGCAGCGAGTCGTGCACGAAGAACTTGGCCGGGCCGGAATCCAGCTGCTTCAGCGGCGTGTACTCCCGCCCGGTGTGCCGGTCCACCAGCACCGCGTGCCGCTGGCCGAACGTCCCGCGCCTGGAGTCCTGGCCGACCAGCCGCACCGGGTAGCCGTCAAGCAGCAGCGCGCCGAACGCCAGCAGCTCACCGGTCGCCCAGTCGATCGCGTCCCCGGTGACCATGGCCGCGCGCCGGTCGAGCAGCGGCTTGAGCCGCGGGTGCGGGGTGAAGTCGGCGGGCAGGTTGACCTGGGTGTCGATGATCCGCTTGACCACCTCGGCGGATACCGCGGTGGGCACCGCCTCGTGGTTGACCGGGCGGTCTTCCGGCTCCCGCTTGCGCACCGTGCCTGGCTCGGGCGGCCGCTCCGCGGCGTCCCTGGTCTCGGTGAAGGCCCGTTCGAGATGCTGCTGGTAGTCGCGCAGCGCCGCCTCGGCCTCCTCCATGGTGATGTCGCCGCGGGCGATCAGCGACTCGGTATAGACCTTGCGGGTCGAGCGCTTGGCCTCGACCAGGTCGTACATGAGCGGCTGGGTGAAAGACGGGTTGTCGGTCTCGTTGTGCCCCCGCTTGCGGTAGCAGATCATGTCGACGACGACGTCCTTCTTGAACGCCTGCCGGTAGGCGAAGGCCAGCCGGGCCGTCCGCACCACGGCCTCCGGGTCGTCGCCGTTCACGTGGAAGATCGGCGCCTGGATCATCCGGGCCACGTCGGTGGCGTACACGCTGGACCGCGAGTACTGCGGCGCGGTGGTGAAGCCCACCTGGTTGTTCACGATGACGTGCACCGTGCCGCCGGTCCGGTAGCCGCGCAGCAGCGACAGGTTGAGGGTCTCGGCCACCACGCCCTGCCCGGCGAACGCGGCGTCGCCGTGAATGAGCACCGGCAGCACGGTGAAGCCGGGCTCGCCCTTGTCGATCACGTCCTGCCTGGCCCGGACCACGCCTTCCAGCACCGGGTCGACCGCCTCCAGGTGGCTGGGATTGGCCACCAGCGAGGTCTTGATCGACCGGCCATCGGGGGCGCGGAACGTGCCCTCCGCCCCCAGGTGGTACTTGACGTCGCCGGAACCCTGGGCGCTGCGGGGGTCGAGGTTGCCCTCGAACTCCTTGAAGATCTGCCCGTAGGACTTGCCCACGATGTTGGCCAGGACGTTCAGCCGGCCACGGTGCGCCATGCCGATGACGGCCTCATCGAGCCCGGCCCCGGCCGCCTCGGCCAGCACCGCGTCCACCAGCGGGATCAGCGACTCGGCGCCTTCCAGGGAGAACCGGCGCTGGCCGACGAACTTGGTCTGCAGGAACATCTCGAACGCCTCGGCCACGTTCAGCCGGGACAGGATGCGGATCTGCTCGTCGTGTTCGGCCCGCGGGTGCGGGACCTCGATGCGGTCCTGCAGCCAGCGGCGCTCCTCGGGGTCCTGGATGTGCATGTACTCGGTGCCGACGGTGCGGCAGTACGAGTCGCGCAGCACGCCCAGGACGTCCCGCAGCTTCATCCGGGACTTGCCGCCGAAGCCGCCGGTGGGGAACTCGCGCTCCAGGTCCCACAGGGTCAGCCCGTGCAGGTTGATGTCCAGGTCGGGATGCTTGCGCTGGGTGACCTCGAGCGGGTTGGTGTCGGCCATCAGGTGGCCGCGGACCCGGTAGGCGTGGATCAGTTCCTGGACCCGCGCGGACCTGGCCACGTCGTCCTCGTGCCCGTACGGGAAGTCCCTGACCCAGCGGACCGGCTCGTACGGGATGCGCAGCGCGGCGAAGATGCCGTCGTAGAAGCCGTCCTCGCCCAGCAGCAGCGCGTGGATCTTCTTCAGGAACTCCCCGGACTGCGCGCCCTGGATGATCCGGTGGTCGTAGGTCGAGGTGAGCGTGACCGACTTGCTGATGGCCAGCCGGGCCAGGGTCTCTTCCGAGGCGCCCTGGTATTCGGCCGGGTACTCCATCGCGCCCACGCCGATGATGCAGCCCTGGCCGGGCATCAGCCTGGGCACCGAGTGGACGGTGCCGATCGTGCCCGGGTTGGTGAGGGTCGCGGTGGTGCCCTGGAAGTCGGACACGGCCAGCTTGGCCATCCGCGCCTTGCGGACGAGGTCCTCGTAGCTGGTCCAGAACAGGCGGAAGTCCATCTGCTCGGCCGCCTTGAGGTTCGGCACCAGCAGCTGGCGGGCGCCGTCGGCGGTCTGCACGTCGATGGCCAGGCCCAGGTTGACGTGCTCGGGCCGGGCCACGGCGGGCTTGCCGTTCTCCTCGGTGTAGGCGTCGTTCATCTCCGGCATCGCCTTGAGCGCCTGGACCACGGCGTAGCCGATCAGGTGGGTGAACGACACCTTGCCGCCGCGGCCGCGGCGCAGGTGGTTGTTGATGACGATCCGGTTGTCCGCCAGCAGCTTGGCCGGCACCGAACGCACGCTGGTCGCCGTGGGCACGGCCAGGCTGGCCGTCATGTTGGTGACCGTGCGGGCGGCGGCGCCGCGCAGCCTGCTCACCTCGGCGTCGGGGATGGCCGGGGGAGCGGCGGGCTGAGCGCCGGCCTGCTGAGCGCCGGCCGGCGGCGGGGCGGCGGGCGTCTGCTCGGCTGACGCCGGGGAGGGCGCGGCCGCGGCGGCCGTCTGCTCGGCTGGCGCCCTGTCAGCAGGCGCTGGCGGCGCTGTTGCGGGCGGCGGGGCCGGCGGCGCCTGCGGGGCGGCCGCGGCGGCCACGGAGCTGGTCCTGGCCTGCGCGGCGATGACCGGCTGCGGCCCGGTCCCGTTGGGCAATGCGGGCTGGTAGTCGGCGAAGAAGCTCCACCAGGCCCGGTCCACCGAACCCGGGTCGGCCAGGTACCGCTGGTACAGCTCCTCCACGAGCCATTCGTTGGCGCCGAAGTCGGTCTGGCTCACGGCATGCTCTGACGCCGCGGCCGGGCGCGGTGCGCCGGCCGTCCCTCGTGCTGACCCTTGCTCGCGTGATCCTTCGGGCTCGCGTACCTCCGCGCTACCCTGCGGTGACCCAGAAGACTCGGCGGACATAGTCCCCAGAAACCCTCTTCCGAAAATGTGAATCTATGGTTGACGTGTACTTCTCAGGCTACCCGCGCGCCATCAGGGACAGTGCCTGAAAGGTTCCCCGGCGGTGGGTGGTGCGCATGTGGCCTGAGTCACGCGCCCGGCCGACGCCGCGGCGCGGATCTGCCCGGGCCGGCCGGGGTCGCCGGGCCCTGACGTGCGCCGAAGTCCGGTCGCAGCGGGGGGCCGGCCGGTACCATCGGCGGGTAGCGGCAAACGGGCCTTCTGCGGTCCAACCCGCCTATCTGCGTACCCAGGTGACGGCACGGCACAACGGCAAGGCAAAAGGTGACACGGGATCCGGCTGGCAACGCTCGGCCCGGCGGCGCCTGGGGTCCTCGCGGGCCTGCGGGCCGTCGGCAACCGCGGGACGGGAGCGCGCCGTTCCCGGCGGGAGACCGCGACTGGGGACCAGTCCCCGGCTACGAATTCGAGGGCCGGAGTTCCCCGTCCGGCCCCCAGCCCCGGAACGGTACCGGGCCCTTCCCCGCCGCCCAGTCCGGCAGGCCGGAATGGCGTGATGGCGAGGACCAGCCGCGCCGGCTCAGGTACACGCCGACCACCAGCGGACCGCAGCCCGCGCCGCCGCCGTCCCCGCCGCCGTCCCCGCCTCAGGGCGCGCAGGTCAGGCCCGGTTTCGAATTCGACGCCGCCGCACCCCGGACCGGCTGGACGACGAGGCCGCCCAGCCCGGACCCGCTCAGCCCGGACCCCTTCAGCCCGGGCCTGTTCAGCGCCGACCACTTCAACGCCCCCCCGTTCCGCCCCGGCCCCGGACGGCCCGGCCCCGGACGGCCCGGCCCCGGACGCCCCGGCGCCGGACGGCCCGGCCCCGGACTAGCCGACCCCGGACCAGCCAGGGCTGGACGCCCCCGCCCTGGACCAGCCGGCCCCGGACGCCCCGGCACGGACCAACCCCGTATCCCACGGAAGGCGGGCACCGAGTGGACCCGCCTGCTCCGTTCGTTCGTGCCCGAACCCGCCAAACGCTCCTGGTTCAAGCAGTTCCTCTCCGCCCTCGAATTCCGCGGGCTGGCGCTGCGGGGAGCCGTGCTCATCATGACCATGATCGTGTTGGGCGTCGCCGCGGTGGTGATAACGGCGGCCAGCAGCGGCGGCGACCCCGGCCAGGCGCCGCCCCCGGCCACGCTCGGGTTCCCCCCGGCCACCCTGGCGGGCGGCCAGTTCACCGTGGCGGCCAGCGGCCGCGGCATCAGCCAGACGCTCGGCCGGGTCGCCAGCGACCGCGCCGAGATCGTGGCCGTCGGGTCGCAGGACGGCGCGCGCATCGCCCGCGCCCAGTTCTTCGTCTCGACCGATGCCGGCGCGACCTGGGCCATGGGCACGGTGCGCACCCCGGCCGGCGGCCCGCCGCCCCCCGGCTACGCGGCCAGCTTCGTGGCCGGCGGAAACGGCGCCTGGGTGGCCCTGGGCCCCAACTCCATCTGGACCAGCCCCGACGGCCGCACCTGGACGCTGGCCTCGACCGCCGGGTTGCCGCTGCGCCCCGGCGACCAGATCAGCGCGCTGGAGCGCACCGGGGCCGGCTTCATCGCCGTCGGCGCCAACGTGCCGGCCAGCCCTCAGGCCCAGGCCCAGGCCAGCCCGGTAGTCTTCCGGTCCGCCAACGGCCTGGATTGGCAGCGGCTCGGCGCGCAGCAACTCCGCCTGGCCGCGGGCACCGCCCACGTCGAAGGCCTCAGCGCCGCCGCGGTCTACGGCAGCCGGATCCTGATCACCGGCGACGTGACCGTGACCGCCGGCCGGCCCGGCCACACCCGCACCGTCCCAGCCAGCGCCGCCTGGCTGAGCACCGACGGCGGCACCACCTGGACGCTCGCCGTCCCGCCTGCCGTGCCGCCCGCCGGGCCCGGCGCGCAGCCCCTGATCAGCGGCGTGGCCGCCACCGGCAGCGGGTTCGTGCTGCTGCGGCCCGCCACGGTAGCGAAGAAGCCCGCGGTCGACGTCTACCGCTCGCCGAACGGCACCGCCTGGACGTTCGCCGCCACCCTCACCACGCCCGCCGGCTTTACCGCCGGCCTGGTCAACGGCGCCGCCGCCGGCGCCGTCGTCACCGGCCAGGCCGGCCAGGCGCTGACCGCCTTCGTGACCGCAAACGGCGCGTCCTGGCGGCAGGACCCCGCGTTCGGCCCCGCCGCGGCCGAGGCCGTCTCCGGCGTGGCTATCACGAGCAACGGAACCGCGATCGCCGCGGGCACCACGGCCGGCGACCCGGACAGCCGCCAGCCCCTGCTCACCCTCCTGAGCCAGCCCAGCCAGGTCGCCATGGCCAGGATCCCCGGCGCCGTCGACCCCGAACTGGCCGTCAACAGCGTCGCGGCGAGCAACGGCATGCAAGTCGCGGTGGGCAGCGCCAACGGCTTCCCCGCCGCCTGGACCTCCGTCAACGGCGGCAGCTCGTGGCGGTCCGCCGTCGGCCAGACCCCGGCCGTGCTCGATCGGCCGGGGATCCAGCGGCTGACCAGCGTGACCCACGGCGTGGCCGGCTGGCTCGCGGTGGGCAACGTCACCGCCGCAGCCGCCGAACACCCGGTGGTGCTCGCCTCCCCCGACGGCCAGGTCTGGTCCGCCGCCGACGGCGCGGCGGCGTTCGCCCGCAGTGGCCTGTACCCCGAGCAGGCCGTCGCCGGGACCAGCGGCTACGTCATCGTCGGCTACCAGGTCACCGGGGGCCGCACGATCGCGGCCGCCTGGTGGTCCGCGGACTTGGCCGGCTGGCAGCGCGGCACCGACGCCGTGTCGGCCAAGGGTGGCCCGGGCGCGCTGGACGGCCCGAGCACCAGCCGGCAGATGCTGGCCGTGACCGCCGGCCCGCACGGGTTCGTCGCGGTCGGCTCGGCCGGGGCCGGCGCCTCGGCCTGGACCTCAGCCGACGGCCAGGCCTGGACCGAGGTGAATCTGCCGCTGCCCGCCGGTACCACCAGGACCGTGCTGAACCACGTGGCCAGCCGCGGTCAGCTCGTAGTCGCGGTGGGCACCGCGCTGACCGCCGCCGGCCAGCAGGTGCCGTTCGCGGCCAGGTCGTCCGACGGCGGCGCCACCTGGACCGAATCCGACCTGCCCGTCCCGGGCGGCCACGCGACCGTCACCGCGCTGACCGCGGCCGGGAACGAGTTCGTCGCGACCGGGACGTTCGGCGCCACGCCGGGCCATCAGGACGTGGTGGTGTGGACCTCGGCCAGCGGTTCGGCCTGGAAGGCGGCCACGCCGGGCGGCCAGGGCCTGACCGGGCCCGGCATCCAGGCCATCACCGCCCTGACCACCTCGGGCGACGCGGTGACCGGC
This sequence comes from uncultured Actinomycetes bacterium, assembly GCA_963739135.1. Classification (GTDB taxonomy): domain Bacteria; phylum Actinomycetota; class Actinomycetes; order Streptosporangiales; family Streptosporangiaceae; genus Palsa-504. The sequence continues at coordinate 264,396 of CAVTZG010000025.1, read as the reverse complement.
GTCGGCTTCAGCGCGTCGGCGGCCGGCGAGGAACCGGTCTTCTGGCAGTGGCCAATTAGGTAGTCGCCAGTCAGGCAGTCGCCAGTCAGGCAGTCGGCAGTCAGGCAGTCGGCAATCAGGTAACGGCGACCGGCACCACCGTCGGCTGCCGAACACGTCCTCGCGCCGGTTGGCCAGGCTCGGCACGGCCGCCCGGACCGTCCCGACCAGCCCGGCGTCGACCTCGCCGACCGCCACCCCCGCCGCAGGTCCCAGATCGAGACGGACCACGCCGAGCGGGTCGACCAGCATGCTGCGCCCGATCCCGGTCGCGGCCCGGGTGCGGGGCTCGTCCGGGTCGGGCACCTGCCCGACCGCGGCCACCCACACGGTGTTCTCGATGGCCCGGGCCCGCACCAGCGTGACCCAGTGCTCCTCCTTGAACAGCCCGGCCGCCCACGCCGCGGGCAGCACCAGCAGATCGGCCCCGGCCACCGCCAGCGCCCGGGACAGCTCGCCGAACCGCACGTCGTAGCAGATCTCCAGGCCGGTGCGCACCCCGGCCAGCGTGCAGATGACCGGGGCCGACCCCGGCGCGACCTCGTCCGACTCGCGGTGCCCGAACGCGTCGAACAGGTGCAGCTTCCGGTAGGCGCAGACCAGCTCCCCGGCCCCGTCGTAGGCCACGGCGGTGTTGTACACCCGGCCGTCCGGGGCGGGCTCGAACACGCCCGCCACCAGCGCCACCCCGGTCTGTTTGGCCGCAGCCGCCAGGCCCGAGCAGAACGGCCCGTCCAGCGGCTCGGCCGCCGCCCGCAGGTCCGATCCGAACCTGACCTGGGTCGCCTCCGGGAACACGGCCAGGTCGGCCCCCTGGTCCGCCGCCTGGCCCATAGCCGCCCGGACCCGCCCGGCATTGACGTCGGGGGAGGAGCTGACCGGGATCTGGCCCAACGCGACTCGCATGCTGCCAACCCTAACCGGCCACCCTAACCAGCACGGCATGATGGCAGTGTGACACAAAATAGGGGGGTGAACCAAGGACGACTGCTCAACCGGCGCCTGGAAGGCCTGGGTACCACGATCTTCGCCGAGATGTCCGCCCGCGCGGTCGCCACCGGGTCGATCAACCTGGGCCAGGGCTTCCCCGACACCGACGGCCCGGCCGAGATCGCCCGGGCCGCGGCCGACGCCATCCTGGCCGGGAAGGGCAACCAGTACCCGCCCGGCCCCGGCATCCCGGAGCTGCGGCACGCCATCGCCGCCCATCAGCAGCGCTTTTACGGCCTGGCCTACGACCCGGACACCGAAGTCCTGGTCACCGCCGGGGCCACCGAGGCGGTCGCCGCCACCTTGCTGGCCCTGCTCGAGCCGGGCGACGAGGTCATCGCGTTCGAGCCCTACTACGACTCTTACGCGGCCAACATCGCCATGGCCGGCGGCATCCGGGTCCCGGTCACGCTGCGCCCCCCCGGCTTCCGCCCCGACCTGACCGAGCTAGCCGACGCCATCACCCCTCGCACTCGTCTCATCCTGCTCAACAGCCCGCACAACCCCACCGGCTCGGTGTTCGCCCGCGACGAGCTGGCCGCCATCGCTCGGCTGGCCGTCGAGCGCGACCTGCTCGTGGTCACCGACGAGGTCTACGAGCACCTGGTCTTCGACGGCCAGCACGTGCCGATCGCGCAGTTCCCCGGCATGCGCGAGCGGACCGTGAGCATCAGCTCGGCGGGCAAGACGTTCTCGTTCACCGGCTGGAAGATCGGCTGGGTCACCGCCGCCCCCGAGCTGATCGCCGCGGTCAAGACCACCAAGCAGTTCATGACCTTCGTCAGCGGCGGCCCTTCCAGTACGCGATAGCCCAGGCCCTGGCCCTGCCCGACGAGTACTACGCCGCGCCTGCGCGCGGGCCTCGAAGCCCAAGCGCGACCTGCTCATGGCGCGGCCTGGCCGGCCTCGGGTTTACGGTCTACCCGCCCGCCGCTACCTACTTCGTCATCGCCGACATCAGCCCCCTGGGCGAGCGCGACGGCATCGAGTTCTGCCGCACCCTGCCCGATCGCGCCGGGGTGGTCGCCATCCCCACCGCCCTGTTCTACGACGACCAGCAGGCGGCCCGCACCCAGGTCCGGTTCGCCTTCTGCAAGCGCCCAGAGGTCCTGACCGAGGCGGTCGGCCCGCCTGAAAGCCTTTTATGGCCGAACGGTCCGTGGTCCCCGCCCCCCCGCAACGGTAGGCCTAGGCCCATGGTGGACGCCCCGCCGTGGCGGTCAGGATGGACCATGGACTTCCGTAAGCGCGGCCCCGCTGGGGCCTGCTGCTGGTGCCCCTGGGCCTGCAGTACGCCCTGCTCACCTTGCAGCGTTCCACCGCGCTTCATCGTGCTGGCCGCCGCCGTGCCTGATCGTGGCCTTCGCTCCGCGCGTCGCGACCAAGGCGGTGCCGTTCGGCCTGCTGATCCTCGGCTGGTCGGGCATCGGGCTGGTCCAGGTCTCGACCGGCGGCAGCCTGCCGCACGATGCTCTACGGCATCACGGTGGTCGGCGCCAGGTCCTGGCCCATCCGCCTCGTGCTGCCCGAGGCACTGCTGTTCCTGGCCGCCGGGGCCTGGCTTTCCTGCGGGTCTCCGCTCCCGGGGTCCGGCCCGGTCCGGGATCTGTCCCGGCGGCTGGCCGGAGCCGCCGCCGGGCGGCCGTCCCGCTGGGCCCTGCTCCTGCTCCCCGTGCTGGCCCTGGCCGTGGAGGTGCTCGGCGCACGCTACTGGCTCGGCCAGCACTGGTGGACCGAGGAGTGGACGGCGCTGTCGGCCGTGGTCCTGGTCGCGGGCGGGATCGTCCTGATCTCGCCGCGCGCCGAGCGTGGCGGCCGTTACGCCGCGGTGACCGGCCTGCAGATCCTCGGCCTGTACGGGATCATCCTCGGCGCGGCCTGGACGTCGGCCATGGACCCGGCCAGTTCTTCGGCGTGGTGATGCTGAGCAGGCAGTTCGGAATCCAGGCCGGCGGGTCGGTCAGGGCCTGGTGCTGCTGGCGGCGGGGGCGTTCCTGATGCCGCGGGTGATCAGGGAGCACATCGCGGGCGCGCCCGACCGGGACCTGGCCGCGCTGTCCGAGCGGGTCGAGACCCTGACCCAGACCCGCCCGACGCGGTGGCACCGCCGCCGCCGAACTGCGCCGGATCGAGCGCGACCTGCACGACGGCGCGCAGGCCCGGCTGGTCGCCGTGGGCATGTCGCTGCGCGCCGCCGAGCGGATGTTCGCCAGCAACCCCGAGGCGGCGCTGGCCCTGGTCGCCGAGGCCAGGGAAACCTCCTCCCGGGCCCTGACCGACCTGCGCGACCTGGTCCGCGGCATCTACCCGCCGGTGCTGGCCGACCGCGGCCTGGCCGACGCGGTCCGGGCCCTGGCGCTGGACACCCCGCTGCGCACCGAGCTCGACGTCGACCTGCCCGGCGAGGTCGAGATGCCGGTCGGCGCGGCCGTCTACTTTGCGGTCGCCGAGGTGCTGGCCAACGCGGTCCGGCACTCCGGCGCCCGCACGGTCCGGATCCACCTGCGGCACGCGGCCGGTCTGCTCCGGGCCGTGGTCACCGACGACGGCGCGGGCGGCGCCGATCCCGCCCAGGGCACCGGCCTGGCCGGAGTGGAGCGCAGGCTCGCGACGTTTGATGGCATCCTGGCCGTGAACAGCCCGCCCGGCGGGCCGACCATCGTCGCCATCGAGGTACCGTGCGCGTTGTCATCGGCGAAGACCTCTTCCTGCTGAGGGAGGGCCTGGTCAGGCTGCTGTCCGCGCATGGCTTCGACGTCGTGGCGGCGGTGGGCACCGCCCCCGAGCTGCTGGCCGCCCTGGTCGGCGAGCGCCCGGACGTAGGGATCGTCGACGTCCGGCTGCCGCCGACCCATACCGACGACGGCCTGCGGGTGGCCCTGCAGGCCCGCGAGAAGCTGCCCGGCCTGCCGGTCCTGGTCCTGTCGCAGTACGTGGAACAGCTGTACGCCCGCGAGCTGCTCGCCGACCAGGCCGGCGGGGTCGGCTACCTGCTCAAGGACCGGGTGTTCAACGACGAGGCGTTCACCAGCGCGATCCGCACCGTCGCCGCCGGGGGCACGGTCCTGGATCCCGAGGTGGTGCGCAAGCTGCTCGGCCGGCACTCCCGCACCGAGCCGCTGACCCGCCTGACCGCCCGGGAGCGCGAGGTGCTCGCGCTGATGGCCGAGGGCCGGTCCAACGCCGCGATCGCCCAGCGGCTGTTCGTCACCGAGAAGGCGGTGAGCAAGCACGCGGCGGGCATCTTCGCCAAGCTGGACCTGGCGCCCTCCGACGACGACAACCGCCGGGTGCTCGCCGTGCTGGCCTACCTGGAATCATGACCGGGATGGACCCCGCCCTGCTGCGCGCCGCCGAAGCGGCTCCTGGCTTCATGCCACGCCGCCGAAGGCCTGGCCCTGTTCGACGCGGCCGCGGAATACTCCCGCCGCGGGCCGGTCCTCGAGGTCGGCAGCTACTGCGGCAAGTCCACCATCTACCTGGCCGCCGCGGCCCGCGACGCCGGCCAGCTGGTCGTCACCGTCGACCACCATCGCGGCTCGGAGGAACACCAGCCCGGCTGGGAGTACCACGACCCGGCCCTGGTCGACCCGGCCGTCGGCCGCCTGGACACCCTCCCCAGCCTGCGCGCCACGCTGGCCGCCGTCGGCCTGGAGGACAACGTGATCGTGATCGTCGGCCGCTCCGCCGACGTGGCCCGGCTGTGGGGTGCCCCGCTCGGCCTGGTGTTCATCGACGGCGGCCACACCGAGGCGGCGGCGATCACCGACTACGAGGGCTGGGCCCCTTGGGTGGCCCGCGGCGGCGCGCTGGCCATCCACGACGTGTTCCCCGACCCGGCCGACGGCGGCCAGGCCCCGTACCTGATCTACCGCCGGGCCCTCGCCTGCGGCGCCTTCACCGAGATCCGCGCCGAAGGCTCGCTCCGCCTGCTGGAACGAACCGGCCCCGGCATCTAGCCCTGCCCGCCCCAGCTGGCCGTCCGCCCCAGCTGGCCGCCCACCCCACCGCAGCCTAATCTGGTCTTATCTGATCTGATCTGTTCTGTTCCAGCGCGGCATCCCGGAACATCCGGGACCCGCCGGACAGGCCTAGCAGCGCGTCGGCGGCCAGCACCACCGCGGCCGCGGTCCAGCTCGACCGTTCGGCTGGGAAGTACGCCTGGTCGGCGTACTGCCAGCCGGTCCAGTAGGAGCCGTCCGGATGGCGCAGGTGCTGGGCGGTGGCGAACATCGCCGCCGCCTCGGTGCGCAGCCCGCACGCGTCCAGGGCCAGCACCAGTTCGCAGGTCTCCGCGCCCGTGACCCACGGATGCTCGCTGACGCAGCGGACGCCCAGGCCCGGCACCACGAACTTCGCCCAGCCCGCGGCCAGCCGCCGGGCCGCGTCTGCGCCGCGGACCGCGCCGCCCAGCACCGGGTAGTACCAGTCCATGGAAAACCGGCTCTTGTCCGCGAACGCCTCCGGATGCGCCGTGATCAGGTACGCGAGCCGGTCTGCGGCCAGCTCCCAGTCCGGCTGCGGGTCGTCGGCCAGCTTGGCCAGCGCCACCGCGCAGCGCAGGCTCTGATGGATGCTCGAGCAGCCCGACAGCAGCGCGTACGTCCCGGCAGTCCCGCTCGCGTCGCGCTCCCACACGACCTCGCCGCGCGCGGTGCGCAGCCCGAGTGCCCACTCGACGGCCCGCCGCACCGTCGGCCACATGGCCAGGGCGTGGTTCTCGTCCCCGGTCACCAGGTACTCGTGCCAGGCGCCGACGGCCACATACGCGGCGTGGTGGCTTTCCGCCGCCGGGTCGGTGACCACGCCGCCCGAGGTGGACCGCGGCCAGGAACCGTCGGCCCGCTGCGTGTCCCGCAGCCAGGCATAGGCCCGCCGGGCCGGCTCGCGCAGCCCGCAGGCGCTCAACGCCATCGCGCACTCGACGTGATCCCAGGCGTCCACGTGCCCGTCCGGCCACGCGATGGCCCCGGACGGCTCCTGTGCTCGCGCGATCGATGCGCCGGTCGCCAGCACGTCGGCCTCACTCAGCTCCACCCCCCGCACCGCATGCGCCTCACCCGTCACTTGGCCGCCCCGGACTTCACCGCGTACACCACCAGGCTCTTGCCGACCACGGGATTGAGGGCCTGCTCGGCCAGCCGGGTGACGGCCGGCTTGCGCATGATGTCCCAGACCAGCATCCGGTGGTAGGCGCTGGCCAGCGGGTGCTTGTCGTTGTGCACGCCCACCGCGCACTTCAGCCACCAGTAGGGCGAGTGCAGGCTGTGCGCGTGATGGTGCCAGCCCACCCGCAGGCCCGCCCGGGCCAGCTTGGCCTCGAGCTCCACCTGGGTGTAGATCCGCACATGCCCGCCGGGGACCTCGTGATATTCGGTGGACAGCGCCCAGCAGATCCGTTCCGGCAGGAAGGCCGGCACGGTGACCGCGGCCAGCCCGCCCGGCCGCAGCACCCGCGCGAGCTCGTTCATGGCCCGCTGGTCATCCAGGACGTGCTCCAGGATCTCGGCCGCGATCACCCGGTCAAACGTTCCGTCCCCGAACGGCATCGCCGTGGCGTCCCCCGAGATGACCGTCGCGCCGGTCTGCGGGCTAGCCTCGCCCGCCTCCAGCATCGCGCCGAACATGTCCCGGACCCCGGCGATCTCGCTGGGATCGAGGTCGAACGCCACCACATCCGCGCCGCGCCGGTACACCTCGAACGCGTGCCGCCCGCCCCCGCACCCCAGGTCCAGCACGCGCTGTCCCGGCCGCACCGGAAACCGGCGAAAGTCCACGGTCAGCACGTCGACGTCCCTGATCCGCCCGCCGATGCCCGTCCCGCGTCCCCGCCCGCCCCGCGGTCCCCGCCCGTCCCGCGCCCCGCCGTCCCGCGATCGCGCCATTGCCTCGGTAGGCCGCCACGGTCGCCTGGGCCACAGCCGGCCAAGCGAACCGCTCACTCACCCGACGCAGCGCCCGGTCGGCCAGCTCAGCCCGTCCGGCCGGGTCGTCGTGCAGTCGCCGCAGCACCGCGGCCAGCTCCTCGCTGTCCGCGGGCGTGACCAGGACCGCGGCGTCGCCCGTCACCTCGGGCAGCGCCCCGGACCGGCTGGCCACCAGCGGCGTGCCCGAGGCCATGTGCTCCACCGCGGGCAGCGAGAACCCCTCGTACAGCGAAGGCACGACCGCGATCTCCGCGCTGGCCAGCAGGGCGGAAAAGGCCTCGTCGTCCAGCCCGTGGGTGAACGTCACCCGGTCGGCCAGCGACAACTGAGCCGCTAGCCGCTCGGTGGCGGGCGCGGGACGGCCCACGACGACCAGGTGCACGTCCCGGTCGGTGGCGACCTTGCCCACCGCGTGCAGCAGCGTGCTCACGCCCTTGATGGCCGAGTCGGCGCTGGCCACCGCGATGATCCGGCCCGGCACCCGCTCGGCGCCGCGCGGCCGGAACCGCCGGGTGTCCACGCCCAGCGGGACGATACGCACCCGGTCCGGCGGCACCCCGAAGTCCCGGCAGATGTCCCGCTGCGCCGAGGCCGACACCGTGATCAGCGGCCCCGACCTGGCCACCCGCCGCGCCACCCGGGCTTGCATGCGGACGAAGCAGTACCAGCGCCGCCTGGACAGCCGGTTCAGGCCACGCAGCGAGGCCAGGTCGATCCGCCGGTCCACGCTGATCGGGTGGTGGATGCTGGTTACCAGCGGCAGCCCGAGCCGCCGCAGGCCGAGCATGCCGTAGCCCAGGCCCTGGTTGTCGTGCACCACGTCGAACTCGCCCGCCCGGGCGGCCAGCACCCGCCGGGCCCTGATGCTGAACGTCAGCGGTTCGGGGAACGCGCCGGTCCACATCATGGCCGTCTCCAGCACGTCGGCCCAGTCCCGGTACTCTTTCGGGCGCGGCGTGCGGAACGGGTCCGGCTCGCGGTACAGATCGAGGCTGGGCACCCGGGTCAGCAGCGGGCCGGGATCCAGGTCGGGATACGGTTGGCCGGATAGGATCTCGACCCGGTGGCCCAGGGCGTCAAGCTCCCGGCTCAGGTGCCTGACATAGACCCCCTGGCCGCCGCAGTGCGGCTTGCTGCGATAAGACAGCAGCGCGATCCGGAGCGGGCGATCCGGGGTAACCACGGATTTCTGTTCCGGGACGACTTGGCCCCGATGCTGGCACCGAACACCGTGAAATCATACGGGTACGCCCCTGGTCTCCCCGCACTGGTCTCCTCGCATGCCCCGACGGCAAGATCATCCGCAGCCACAGCCCCCCACCAGGAACCGGGTGAGCGTTACCCGCCCGGCGGCGGGATGGTACAGCCGATGCAGGCCGGCTTGCCCCGGAAGTAGGCGGGGATGCTCGGCGAGTCGGTCGGTGGGTTCGCGGCCAGCAGCACCGGGGGACGCGGGGCCTGGTTGAAGTCAAAGTCCTGCGCCAGGTTGCCCAGAATGGCCTCGTCCTCGCGGACGTCAGGCCGCGGGTCGGGCCGGCCGTCGGTGGCCGGGTTGAGCCGGTCGCCGTCCAGGAAGTCATCCTCGATGAACTTCAGGTAGGCATCGCTGGACAGGATCTGGTGGTCGATGTACCCGCGCCTGGCGTAGGGCGAGATGACCAGGCTGGGTACCCGCAGCCCGTAGCCGTTCTGGTCCACCGCGGGCGGCACCACGTGGTCGTAGAAGCCGCCCCAGTCGTCCCAGGCCAGGAAGATCGCCGTCGAGTCCCAGTCCGGGCTCTCCATGGCCGCGTTGATTATCGAGGTGACATAGGCCTGGCCTCGGTGCACGCTGGCCGGCGGATGCTCGCTGTCCGGCCCGGACGGCGTGATCCAGCTGACCGCGGGCAGCGTGCCAGAGCGGGCCGCCGCGAAGTAGGCGTCCAGGGACTGGATGTTCTTCAGCTGGTGGTCGGCGCGGACATCGCCGAACAGCGGCAGCGGGTTCCAGATGCCCGGGGTGGTGGCGCTCTGCTTGACCGGTGCGCATGTCTCGGCCGAGTCATCGTCGCAGTCGGGCTGGACGCCGGTCTGCACGTAGTAGGCCCAGCTCACGTGGTGCACGAACAGCAGCCAGGTGATGTCGGTCCAGGCCAGGTCGATCGAGGTGGTCCCGGTGCGCAGCTCGGTGTCCACGGCCCGGTCGAACTGCGCAGTGCCGTAGGGTCCCACGATGTTGTTGACGCAGCTCATCGGTGAGGCGTTCCTGCACTTGGCCGACCAGGCGGAGACCAAGTACAGGTGATCGGGCAGCGACCAGGACTTGACCGGCTCGAACATGTGGTCATCGAGGACGAAGTCCTGGGCGTACGTCCAGTAGTTCGGGATCTGGGCTGCGGTGTGGTAGCCCATCACGTCGGGCGTCCCGTCCGCCGTGCACGCCGGGTCATCGGGATTGTCGCACGTCGCTTTGGCCCCGTCCCGCTGGGCGATGAACCCGTCCATCCGGCCGCCGTCGACGTCTGCGACGGCGTTGGCCTCGCCGTGCGGGCCGCCGCCGTTCACGTCGGCGGTGTCGTGATACGGCCGGGTGCAGCCCCGGCCGGATTGGGCACGCACACGGTGGGGGTCCCGTCGCTCATCGCGATGCCGTCCGCTCCCGGGTAGGTGCCGAAGTAGCTGTCGAACGACCGGTTCTCCTGCATCACGATGATCACGTGCTTGATTTTGTGGATGCCCTGCGGCACCACGTAGGTACCGTCCGGCCCGCCGGTGACGCGCTCCCCGCCCGCCGTGGGCGGCGCCGAAACCGCAGGCGACGAGAACGCGGAGGAGGACGGCGCGGACGAGGGCGGCGCGGACGTGCAGCCCGCGAGCAGCGCGCAGGCCGCCAGCCCGGCACCCGCCAGAGTGCCAGGGAACCGGGGCCGTCGGTCACACTGATTATCAGCCATTTCATCGATGCTGGCAGAGCACTGAAATAGTCCGGTAAGCAGAGCGTGGGAAAAACATGAGCCGCCCGTGAGGACACGACGTGAACCCCGCGCGGCCGCGAGCGGGGGTAGACGGTGACGCACAGGTTCCCGGCGCTGATCGCGGCGCCCGCCGCAGGCCAGGGGCGGCTCTGGCTGACCGGGGCGCGGCTGTTCGACGGGACCGGCGCGCCGCTGCGCGAGCAGGCGGCGGTCCTGGTCGAGGATGGGATCATCCGCTCGGTCACCGATGCCGCCCAGCCGTGCCCGGACGGCGCCCGGCTGATCGATCTCGGCGGGCGCGTCCTTATGCCCGGGCTGACCGACGCACACACCCACGCCTCGGGCTCGGTCCCGCATGTGGCCAAGGGCGTCGAGGCGCCGCTGCCCGGCGTCGACGCGCACTTCCTGCAGGCTGAGCTGCGCGACTACCTGCGCCACGGGGTGACCACCATCCGGGTGTGCGGATCGCGGGGACTGCTCCCGCAGCAGGCCCGGCAGGCCATGCGCTACGGCGCGTTCCGCGGCCCGCGCCTGCTGACCTGCGGGAGAATCGTCTCGGCCACGGCCCCGGGTGGGCGGTTCTACGGGGACATGTACCGCGAGGCCGACGGTCCCGACGACGTGCGGCGGGCCGTCAGGGAGCAGATCAGGTCCGGTGCCGACTTCGTCAAGGTCATGACGACCGGCGCCCGCTCCAACGAGCTGGAGGACCCGGAACCGCTGCAGTTCACCGAGCCGGAACTGGCCGCCGTGACCGACGAGGCGCACCGGCTGGGTTATCGGGTCGCCGCCCACGCCGAAGGCCTGGACGGCTGCGCAGCCGCCATCAGGCACGGCGTCGACACCATCGAGCACGGCATGTACCTGCACGAGCGGCCGGACCTGCTGGCGGCCATGGCCGCCAACGGCCAGGTGCTGGTGCCCACCCTGTCCGGCTACTACTGGATGGCAGGGCTAGGCGATGTCGTCGATCCGGGCGGGGCGCCCGCCGCGCCTGATATGCCGCCGGTCCTGGCCGAACTCGCGCAGCGCAACCTGCGGGAGGGCGCGGCCAGCATCCGGGCGGCCCGCGACGCCGGGGTCAAGATCGCCCTGGGCAGCGACATGAGCCTGGCCACCGGGCTGGAGCTGGAGCGGATGGTCCACCATGGGCTGACCCCGGCCCAGGCCCTGACCGCGGCCACGAGCATCGCAGCCGAGGCGCTGGGCCTGGCCGAGCACCTGGGCACGGTGACCGAGGGCCAGCTGGCCGACTTGATCGTGGTGGACGGCGACCCGCTGGCCGAGCCCGGTCTGCTGTCGGAGCCGGATCGGATCTGGCTGGTCCTGCAGCTGGGCACCCTGGTGGCCGGCCGCTGCTGGCCAACCACGACCTCCGGGCTGACGGATGACCGGCCACTGCGTAGCCTGCGGACATGTCCGGTCAGGCCACGTGACCGACGAAGATGCCGATCAGGTACGTGATCCCGGCGGCGCCAGCGCCCAGGAGCAGCTGCCGTAGCGCCCCGCGCCAGAACGGCCGTGCGGTCAGCCGCGCGACCATTCCCCCGCCCGCCACCGCGGCCACGGCGGCCAGCCCGAGCGCGAACCCGAGCACGTCCAGGCCACACAGGTAGGGGATGAGCGGGATCAGCGCCCCGACCGCGAACGAGGCCAGCGACGCCCCCGCCGCCACCAGCGGTGACGGCAGGTCGCCCGGGTCGATGCCGAGCTCCTCGAGCGCGTGCACGGCCAGCGCCTTCTCCGGATGCGCCGAGATCTCCGCGGCCGCCTGCCGCGCGGTGGCGGCGCTGACGCCCCGGGCGCGGAGCATGCCGGCCAGCTCGGCCTGCTCGGCCGCGGCGTTGTGCTCGAGTTCCAGTCGCTCCTTGTCGACCTCGGCCTGGATGAGCTCATTCTGGGAAGACACCGACACGTACTCCCCAGCCGCCATGGAGCAAGCGCCCGCGGCCAGCCCGGCCAGGCCGGTCAGCACGATGGTATGCGCTGACCCGCCGCCGCCGCCGACCCCGGCGATAAGCGACACGTTGGTGACCAGCCCGTCCATGGCCCCGAACACCGCCGGGCGCAGCCAGCCGCCCGACACGTCCCGGTGATGGTGCCCGCCCTCGTGCCCGTGCGTGTCGGCGTGCGCTCGCCTGTCGGTCGCCATCCGGAGTGCCTTCCCAGTACCGGCCGCCGCAGCACGGCGCCGCCGCATACTACGGCACGTCGGCCCGCGCCCTGTGCTGTGCGCCGCTCCGCACCTGATGGGCGAGCGCACAGCACAGGCGCTGGCTGCTTAGCTCTTCGCCGCGTTCTGCAGGAAAATGTGCCCGACCGCGGTCGGGTACACGCCGGTCACGTTCGTCGCCGTCGCGGTCAGGTAATTGTAGAAGTACGCGATGACCATCGGCGTCTCGTTGAGCAGCAGTTGCTGGATCTGTCCGGCGACGGTGCGCTGCGAGGACACGTCGGGGGCCGCGACGTACTGCTTGACCAGGCTGTCATACTGCGAGTTGCTGAAGCGCGCAGCGTTCCACGCGCCGGTGCCGGTTTTCGCGTTGGTCGTTTGCATCGTGGCGCTCAGGAACACGTTCGGCACGCCGCGGTGCCCGTAATCAACCAGGCTCATGGTGCCGTCGAGCCAGTCCGAGGTCCCGAATTCGTAGTTGCCGTAGTACTTGGATTGGGCCTCCACGTTGAGGTTGATCTTCACGCCGATGGCCGCCGCGGACTCCGCGATGATCTGCGCGAACGCCGGGATCTCCTGGATGTTCTCGGTCACCAGCGTGGTGGTGAATCCATTGGGATGCCCGGCCGCGGCCAGCAGCGACTTGGCCTGGCTGATGTTCTGCGCGCGCTGCGGGACGCTCGTGTTCGTCGAGGGATAGACCGGCGCGAACGGGCTGTCGTTGCCGAGGTCGGACAGGCCCTTGAACAGCGCGGTGAGGATCTGCGGCCGGTTGAGCGTGAGCGCGATCGCCTGGCGTACCCGCGGGTCGGTGAACGGGGCCTGGTCGTTGCGCATCGACAGCTCGCGGTGGGCGCTCGACTTCAGCTTGATGACGTTGTAGTTGCCGCCTAGCAGCGCCTCGCCGCCGAGCACCGAGAACTGCCCCAGGACGTCGATATTCCCGCCGGTCAGCGCGAGGACCGACGGGGGCTGGGTGTCGTAGAAGGTGAACTGGGTCGCTGACGGCAGCGCCTTGGTGCCCCAGTACGACTCGTTGCGGGTGAAGGAGGCACCCACCTTGGGCGTATACGAGCTCAGCACGAACGGCCCGGTGCCGATGAACGAGCTCTGCCATTTCGCCGGATCGTAGTTGTTCGGGATGATGATCGAGCTGTAGTTGTCGGAGGAGACCAGGTAGGGGAAGCTCCCGTTCGCGCCCTCGAGGTGGAACGCCACCGTGGAGTCGTCGACCTTCACCACTCCGGCCGGCGTGAGCACGCCGCCGAGCGCGGACAGCGCGGCCGCCTTCGGGGCCGTATACAGCTTGAAGCTGTAGACGACGTTGTCGGCGGTCAGCGGGGCGCCGTTGTGGAACTTGACGCCCGGGCGGATCTTGAACGTCCAGACATCGGCCGTGGAGTTCGATGACCAGCTGGTCGCCAGCACCGGCTTGAGGGTTAGCGTCTGGTCGGACAAGCACAGGTATTCGCCGGTCTGGGCGAGCATGTCCTCCCCGCCCTGGTCGGACACCGTCACCGGGTTGATCGCCGCGGCCGGCGTGGTGATGCCAACCCTGATCACCGCGCCGGGCGCACCGGTGGCCGTGGACGAGGCGCCGGCCGACGCCGAGCTCGACCCGCTCGACGACGAACTGCTGCTGCAGGCCTCGAGGATCGACCCGACCAGCGGGACGGATATTCCTACCACGCTGGCGCGGCGGATGAAGTCGCGGCGGGAGAGCCGCCCGGCGGCGAACTCGTCGATGACGTGGTTTGCGATCTCACCCTGACCCCGACGCAAGCGCGCCAGCCGGCGATGGTCGATATTCGATTTCACGAGGAGCCTCCCTAGTGTTTCTTTTAAGTCCGGGTCGTCCAAGAGTCCCCGGGGTGGTTTCCGCCGCGGCATGCTGCGGCCGCTCGCCTGGGCCGTAGGCCCATGCTCGCTAGCCGCTTTCCGAGCGGGGCGACGAGACGGATGGGCTGCGCTGGAGTTCCCGCAGTTCGGCGAGCGGTATGTGACAGCGGATCTGATGCCCGGGCTCGTCCTCGTGCAATGGTGGTTCAGTGGATTCGCAGATGCCGGTCGGCAGCCTGCGCGGGCACCGGGTATGGAACACGCAGCCGCTCGGCGGGTCGGCCGCGGACGGGATCTCGCCGGTCAGCCTGATCCGTTCGGGCCGCTGGAGGTCGAGTGACGGCACGGCGGAGAACAGCGCCTCGGTGTACGGGTGGTGCGGTCCGTCGAAGACCGTCTCCGACGGCCCGACCTCCATCACGCGGCCGAGGTACAGCACCACGATCCGGTCCGACAGGTACCTGACCAGGCCCAGGTCGTGCGAGATGAACAGGTAGGTAGCCCGCTCTTTCTGCTGCAGGTCCGCCAGCAGGTTGAGGATGGCGGCCTGGACCGAGACGTCGAGCGCCGACGTCGGTTCGTCGCAGACCACCACTTCCGGCCCGGCGCCGAAGGCACGCGCGATCGCCACCCGCTGCTTGAGTCCCCCGGAAAGCTGGCTCGGGCGCAGCGGCAGGTACCGGTCCTCCAGCCGGACCGAGGCGATCAGCTCTTCCAGCCGGTCCCGCAGGGCCGCACCTGACAGCCCGGCCAGCCGGGACAGCGGACGGCTGATCAGGGCCTGTACGGTGTGGCGCCGGTTGAGCGCCGAGTCCGGGTTCTGGAACACGATCTGCAGCGCGCGCAGGATCTCCCGCGGCCGCTGCCGCACGTCCGCGCTGAGCGGCTTGCCGTGCAGGGTGACGACCGAGCCCTGATCCGGCGCGGTCAGCCCGAGCAGGACGCGCGCGATCGTGGTCTTGCCGCTTCCCGATTCGCCCACCAGCCCCAGCGTTTCGCCTTGCTGGATGGACAGGTCGACTCCGGCCAGGGCCCGGGCCCCGCCCGCGAAGGTCTTCGACAGTCTCTCGACGACCACGAGCGGGTCACCGGAGCGACCAGTCCCGTTCGCCGCTTGCGCCGCGACCGAGGCGGGGGTGGCCCGGGGCAGGTCCGGCGCTTGCTCGTGGAAGAAGCAGCGGGAAGTCCGGACCTCATCGACCGCGAAGAACGGCGGCTGCTCCTGGCGGCAGCGGTCCTGCGCGAGCCCGCACCGGGGCGCGAAGATGCAGCCGGTCGCGGTCACGCCGGGCGACGGCTGGAAGCCGGGGATGCTGTCCAGCCGGTCGGTGTCCTTGCGCTGCCCGCGCCGCGGGATGCAGCGCAGCAACCCGACCGTGTACGGATGCCTGGGGTTCTCGAACACCGCGCGGGCGGGTCCCTCTTCGACCAGTTCGCCCGCGTAGAGCACGCCGACCCGGTCGCACATCTTGGCGATCACCGCCAGGTTGTGGCTGATGAACAGCACCGACGTGTCGAACTCCTGGCGCAGCGCCGCGACCAGCTCGAGCACCTCGGCCTCGACGGTCGCGTCCAGCGCGGTCGTCGGCTCGTCCAGGATCAGCAATGACGGCGAGCGGGCCAGCGCCATCGCGATGACCGCCCGCTGCGCCATCCCGCCAGACAGCTCGTGCGGGTACCGCTGCATGACCAGGCCCGGATCGGAGATCTGCACCTTGCGCAGCATCTGCTCCGCCGATTGCAGGGCGTCGCCGGACGACTGGCCGGCGATCTCGAACACCTCCGCGATCTGCCTGCCCGCCCGCATCGACGGATTGAGCGCCCGGCCCGGCTCCTGGTACACCATCGAGACGGTGCGGGCCCGCAGGTCACGCAGCGCGGCCGTGCCCATCGACAACGGATCCAGCCCGTTGATGCTGATCGTCCCGCCGCTGACCCGGCCGTTGCTGGGCAGGTACCGCACCAGCGCGAGCGCGGCCGTGGACTTGCCGGACCCGGACTCGCCCACCAGCCCGTAGGACTCGCCGCGGCTGATCTGGAATGACACGTCCCGCAGCGCGAGGCGGTCCTGGCCGCGCACCCGGTAGGTGACGTTCATGTGTGAAACGGACAAGGCCGGCGCCTGGTCGGCCGGCGTTGGCGCAGCGACGCCCAGATCCGCGGTCATGACGCCAGCACCTGCTCGATCGCGTCGGCGATGAGGATGACCGCGGTCACCAGCGTGGCGATGGCCAGCGCCGGGAACAGCGTCTGCCACCAGTAGCCGGCCGGCAGGCCTATGTAGTTGGCCGAGATGTCCGCGCCCCAGTCGGGGGTGGGCGGCGAGATGCCGAAGCCGAGGAAGGACAGCGTGGCCAGCGCGAAGACCGCGTAGCCCAGCCGGACCGTGAACTCGACCAGGACGGCGGGCATGACGTTGGGCAGGATCTCGGCGAACATGACGCGCACCGGGTTCTCGCCGAGCAGCCGGGCGGCGGGCACGTAATCCATGCTCCGCTCGACCTGGACCGCCGCGCGCACCGTCCGCGCGATCAGCGGCGTGAAGACCAGGCCGATGATGATGGTGATCCCCACGATGGAGTGGCCGACAGCCACGACGAACAGGAACGCGATGATCACGAAGGGAATCGCGAGAAAGGCCTCCACGAGCCGCCCGGCCACCGCGTCGAAGGCGCCGCCGATATAGCCCATGGCCAGGCCGAGGGCGGTGCCGAGGATGGTGCCGAGGATGGTGGCCAGCGGGGTGATGATCAGGATGTCCCTGGCCCCGGTGATGACCCGGGACAGTATGTCGCGGCCGAGCGGGTCGGTGCCGAACCAGTGCGCCGCGGACGGGGCGGCGTTGTTGATCAGCAGTTGCTGCGCGAGCGGATTGTACGGCGCGAACATGTAGCCGAACACGGCGCAGACCACCCAGAACAGCAAGATGCCCGCGCCCACGTAGAACGTCGGCCTGCGCAGCAGCAGCCGCCATCGGGCCGGCGTGGCCCGGCTGGCGGCCGCCACCGCGGCCGCTCCGGTGGCCCCGAGATACCCGCCCGTGCGATCGAGCGGCGCCACCGGCGCGACCGGGTCGACCGGCGACGGGACGCCCGGCTCGGCCGGCTGCGGGACGGTGCCGCTCACTGGCTGCCTCCGAGGCGCAGCCGCGGGTTGAGCCAGGTCAGCAGCAGGTCCGCTATCAGCGTGGCCACCACGTAGACGACGCCGATGATCAGGATCCCGGCCTCCATCATCGGGAAGTCCTTCGCCAGCGCGGCCTTGTAGATGAGGTTCCCCAGGCCCTGGTAGTTGAACAGCGTCTCGACCACCACCAGCCCGCCGATCAGGTACCCGGTCTGGGTCGCGATGACGGTGATGGTTGGCAGCAGCGAGTTCCGCAGCACGTGCCGGCGGATCACTGTCCTTCGCGGCAGCCCCTTGAGCACGGCGGTGCGCGTGTAGTCGGAGTTCAGCACGTCGATGGTCCCCGCCCTGGCCATACGGGCAATGTACCCGAATAGAACAAAGACGAGCGGTATAGCCGGCAATATCAGGTGCCTGAGCTGGTCCAGGGCCGAGGCGCCTGGCCCGGCCGAGGCGGTGACCGGCAGCCACTTCAGCTCGACGCCGAACACCACGAGGAGCACGATGCCGGACACGAACTCGGGCACGGTGGACAGCGAAAGCCCGGTCACCGAGATGGCCCGGTCCGTGCCGCGGCCCGCGTAGAGCGCGGCGATCACGCCGCCGGCGATGCCGAGCGGCACCACGATCACGAAGGCGAGCGCGGCCAGCTTGACCGAATTGATCAGCGCGGCCCGGATGAAGGGCTCGACCGCCGTCTGGTAGGCGTAGGACGTGCCCAGGTTGCCGTGCAGCAGCCCGCCGAGCCAGCTTCCGTACCGGGTGAGCAGCGGCCGGTCCACCCCGAGCTGGTGGTCGAGGGCCTGGACGGCGCTGGGCGCCGCCAGGTTGCCGAGGGTGGCGCGGGCGGGATCACCGGGGAGAATCTGGCCGGCGAAGAATACGATCAAGGTGAGGAGCCACAGCGTGAGGACCATGAGTCCTAGCCGCCGCAGCAGGAACGTTGCCATCGCTGGCCTCCTCCTTGCCGGGCCGCTCATGCGGAACGTTCCAGAGCAGTTGAGCCTAGCTCAGTTATGGATGGGTGAGCAATTAATGACGATCGCGCTCAATGGAAGTGACCTGACTGTTACGCAGGTCGTCATGGCCGCCCGGCATGGTGAGAAGGTAGTGCTCGCGCCCCAGGCTTTTTCTGCTATGCGGAAATCGCGAGCCGTGGTGGAGGAAGTACTAAGAGGAGGGGAGCCGGTCTACGGGCCCACCACCGGAGTCGGGGAGCGCAAGGCTTTCCTGCTCGACCCGGCCGAACGGCAGCGCTTCAACCACCGCCTGGTCCTCAACCACCGCATCGCCCAGGGCGAGGCCGCCCCGCCCGACTTCGCTCGGATCGCGCTCGCCCCGGTGGTGACCGGCGCCAACGAACGCGCGGTCAAGCTGCTGCAGGCGCCCTTCTCGGGGCTGCCGCCGACCTGGAGCCCGTCGTCGACCTGATTACCCGGGGTGGCCTGACCGCTGCGACCTGATCCCAGCGGAGGTGGCGCTGGCGGCAAGATCGGCCGGCTTCGGAGCGGTAAAAATAGGAATCTCCCGAACGGACCCTGGTATCAGCCTCGAGCCCGTGCGTGCCACCCGGGTGGTCGCGGGCCTGGTCACCGAGCCGTTGTGCTGGGCCGGATCATGGCCGGCGTGCACGGCGCGGGTAGCGAACGCATTCATAGCGCCTCGCCCAGCTGCATAGATTCGCGGTACCACCGGTAATACCAGCGGCCGATGACCTCCTGCTCGGTCGGCACCAGCACTCCGCCGTTCGCGTAGGCGCGGGACCTCATGTTCGGCTGGCACCATTCCGAAGCGGCGAAGTCCTGCTGGTTGACCCGGTGGAACAGCTCGACGGTGTCGCCCAGGTCGTGACCGGCGACCGTTTCCGGCGGGAACAGCCACTCGCACACCACCGTCGTGAGCTCCGGGCTCACCGGCTGGAACCGGTGCGCGATGACGTGGTCGGGCAGCAGCGACAGGAAGCAGTTGGGCCGGATGACCATCCCGTAGTACTTGCGGTCGTCGTGGTCCTCCAGGCCCGGCAGCCGGGGCAGGATGGTCTCGCCGCTGACCGAGAAGGAGATCTTGTCCTCGGCGAAGTAGTAGCCGTCGGTGTCGTAGGTAGCGTCCGTGCCGCCGGTAAAGTTCCGGAACTGCGGCAGCGTGCCCACCAGTTCGGGGTGGATGGTGCTGCAGTGGTAGCACTCCTGGAAGTTCTCCTGGATGATCTTCCAGTTGGCCGCCACCGTGTACTCCACCCGCTGGCCGGCCACCAGCCCAGCCAGGTCATAGCGGGCGAGCTTGGCCCGGTCCCCGCCGAGCCGGTAGTCCAGCTGCGGCCACAGCTGCTCCTCCAGCGGTTCGGGGTACTCGGCCAGGTTGAGCCAGACCAGCCCGTGCCACTCAGCCAGGTGCACCGGGTGCAGGCCGTAGCCGGCCTTGTCGGCGACCTCCATGGACCGCCAGTTGGGCGCGCTCATCAGGCTGCCGTCCAGCCGGTAGGTCCAGGAGTGGTACGGGCACCGGATCGACCGGCCGACGTCTCCGCTGTCGGTCAGGCAGAGCGTGGAACCTCGGTGCCGGCAGACGTTCAGGAAGGCCCGCAGCCGCTGGTCGCGGCCGCGGACCACGATGACGTTCTCGTGACCCACGCTGGCCCGCACGAACCGGCCCGGGGCCGGCACGTCTTCGGCCCGGCACACGTACACCCACTGCTGGGCGAAGATGTTCCGTATCTCCTGCTCGAAGATGGCCGGGTCGGTGTAGTACCGGCCGGGCAGGGTCGGCAGGAACACTGAGGTCGGAGCCATGGTCATGGCGCGCTCCCTGGGGTGTCGCCGGGCAGGGCCTGAGCGCTGCCGATGCCCCCGACGCCCACGACGATGTGCTCGTACGAGCTGTTCATGCGGCTTTCAGCTGGCCAGTGGTATTCAGCAGGCCCGTGGTATCCAGCAGGCCAGCGTGAATCTGCTCGATGCTCATGCCTCACCTTGGCGACGGGTCGGGATATGGCGCTTATCGCAGCTTAAGCGGCCTCGCGCCCAGCCTGCTAGCTGAGCCTGCTGGCTGAGCCTGCTAGGGACAGGACATGCCCTGCGCGCCGGGTTCGCCCTCCGGGGCCTGTATAACAGCGAGGTAGACCCGGTCACCCCCGAGGGCAACCCGGACCGAAGGTACCCGCACCATCGCCGCCCTCGCGACAGCCACCCCAGGAGCCGTTTATGTCCGCTATCGACGGGTTTGTAATCGCGCCGGAGCCGACCGTGCACTTCGGCGCAGGCTCGATTGAGCGGCTGCCGGCCAGGCCGGCCGCTACCATCCTCGGCCCGGTTCTGGCCGCGGGGAGCTAGCGCCGTGCCGCACCGCCACAGCACGCTGATCACGCGGATCGGCGAACTGGTCACCAACGACCCGGACCAGGCCGGGTTCACGGCGATCACGGATGCCGCACTGCTCATCGAGGACGAGACGGTGGCCTGGACCGGCCCGGCCGACCGGGCCCCGGCCGCGGACAGAGCGGTCGACGCCGGCGGCCGGGCGGTGCTCCCCGGGTTCGTCGACTCGCACGCGCACCTGGTCTTCGCGGGGGAGCGCAGCGCCGAGTTCGCCGCCCGGATGGCCGGGCGCCCGTACCAGGCGGGCGGCATCCTCACCACGGTGGCGGCGACCCGGGCCGCATCCGACGCCGCCCTGCGCGCCAACCTGGCCCGGCTGGCGGCCGAGATGCTCGCCCAGGGCACGACCACCTTCGAGTGCAAGTCTGGCTACGGCCTCACCGTGACCGACGAGGCCCGCGGGGTCGCGCTGGCCGCCGAGATCACCCCTGAGGCCACCTACCTCGGCGCGCACGTGGTGCCGCCCGAGTTTGCCGGCGACGTGGCCGGCTACGTGGACCTGGTGTGCGGCCCGATGCTGGACGCTTGCGCCGCGCGGGCCCAGTGGATCGACGTGTTCTGCGAGGACGGGGCGTTCGGCGCCGACGAGGCAGCGGCCGTGCTGGCTGCCGGGCGGGCCAAGGGGCTGTCCGCCCGGGTGCACGCCAACCAGCTCGGCCCGGGGCCCGGCGTCCGCGTCGCGGCCCAGGCGGGCGCCGCGTCCGCGGACCACTGCACCTACCTGACCGACGCCGACCTGGACGCGATCGTGTCCGCCAGGATGGTGGCGACGCTGCTGCCCGGCGCGGAGTTCGGCACCAGGCAGCCGTTCCCGGATGCGCGGCGGCTGCTCGACGCGGGTGCCACGGTGGCCCTGGCCACCGACTGCAATCCGGGCTCCTCGTTCACCAGCAGCATGGCGTTCTGCGTGGCGCTGGCCGTCCGTGACATGCGGATGACGACCCAGGAGGCGGTCTGGGCGGCCACGGCCGGCGGAGCCCGGGCCCTGCGCCGGGCCGACGTCGGCCACCTGGCCGTGGGGGCCAGGGCCGACCTGATCCTGCTCGACGCCCCGTCGCATTCCTACCTGGCCTACCGGCCCGGCGTCCCCCTCGTCGCCGCCGTCTGGCAGGCCGGCCGTCTGGCCGCGGGCGCCCCGCCCGCCTGACCGCGGGCGCCCCGCCGGACCGCGGGTGCCCCCGCCGGACCGCGAGCGGCCCCGCTGGAGCCGCATCAGGGCTTGCGAGCGACGCCGGCCCACAGGACGGCGGGGCTGGCCGCTTCCAGGTCGCTGTCGGGCCGCCACTCGGGTACCCGGATCACGCCCGGCTCGACCAGCTCGAGCCCGTCGAACAGGCGGGCCACGCCCGCCCGGTCGCGCAACGCCACCTGCTCGGCCATCGACTGGTTCATCCGCCGCACCATCTCGGCGTGCTGCTCGGCGTCGATGTCGCTGGCCGGGTGCGAGATTGTCAGGAAGCTGCCCGGCGGGCCCGCGTCCGTCAGCCGTTTCACGATCGCGCCGGCCTCGCCGTCGTCGCCGATGAACTGCAGCACCGCCAGCAGCATGACCGCTACCGGCTGGCCGAAGTCCAGGGTGTCCGCCGCGCCGGCCAGGATCGTTTCCGGATCCCGCACGTCGGCGTCCAGGTAGGCGCAGGCGCCCTCCGGGCTGCTCTTCAGCAGCGCCTTGGCGTGCGACAAGACGATGGGGTCGTTGTCGACATAGACGATCCGGCTGTCCGGTGCGGCCCGCTGGGCGACCTCGTGCGTGTTGTTGGCCGTGGGGATCCCGGTGCCGATGTCGAGAAACTGCCTGATCCCCCTCTCGGCGGCCAGGAACCGGACCGCGCGGGCCAGGAACGCCCGGTTGGCCCGGACCGAGTACACCAGGTTCGGGTACGCCGCCAGGGTCCGCTCGCCGAGTTCCCGGTCGGCGGCGAAGTTGTCCTTGCCGCCCAGCCAGTAGTCATAGACCCGGGCGATATGCGGGACGCTGGTGTCGAAGTCAGGCATCGGGCTCCTAGAGCCTGGAGGTCAGGTAGCGGTGCCGGAACCTGATGAGTGGCTCGCCCGGCTCGTTCAGGTAGGCGACGTCGTAGACCCGGGCGATGACCAGCAGGTGGTCCCCGGCCGGGATCACCTGCTCGGCCGTACACTCGAACGCCGCCAGGCCGCCCGCCACGATCAGCGCGCCGGAGGCCGGGCCCCGGTGGTGCGGCGTGTCACCGAGCATGAGCCGGGCCCCGGGCCGCCCCGACACGGCGAACCGCCCGGCCAGCATCCGCTGCCCGGCCGACAGCAGCGTCACGGCGAACCGCGTGACCGGCTCCTCGGCCCGCCCGAACAGCTCTGCCGGATACGACCCGGACATCAGTGACACCAGAACCAGCGGCGGGTCCTCCGACACCGGGCAGAAGGCGCTGACCGTCGCCCCGACGTCGTCGCGTCCGTCCGCCACCGTCACCAGCGTGACCCCGGCCGCCCACGAGTCCCACACCCCCGCCGCATCCGCCTCCCCGCTCACCCCAGCCACATCCACCCCGCCTCTGGCCGCCTTCCAGGGTGGTGAAACCCGGGTTTCAGGACATTAGAGGGTCGTGAAACCCGGGTTTCATTCCCCTCAGGGGCCAGTCGCGCCACGGACCGTTCGGTCAACTGATGGTCCAGGTGTCCGGGAGCATCAGCGGTCCGTACGGCGGGAGGCCGGCGCGGGCCGCGAGCCGCCAGGCCGGGCCCCAGCCGTCGGCGAAGCCGAAGCTCAGCGCGGCCGGGGCGGCGGGGCGCGACTCGCTCGATTCCGGGGGACGGAGCTGGTCCAGCGGGGTGAGCCGGGGGTAGACGCGCAGCGGGACGCTGGCGGGCAGGCCGGCCCGGCGCCGGGCGATCTCGGTCGCGGCCCCCAGGCCGCCGAGCTCGTCGACGAGGCCGATCCCGTTCGCGTCGGCACCGGTCCAGACCCGGCCCCGGGCGATCTCGTGCACCCGCTCCACCGGCATCCGGCGGCCCGCGGCCACCTTCTCGATGAAGTCCTGGTAGATCACGTCCAGCCAGCGGTTCAGCCGTTCCCACTCGGCATCGGTGAACGGGTGGGTGGGTGCGAACATCGTGGCGCTGCCGCCGTCGGCCACCGAGTCGATGGTGACCCCGATGCGCTCCAGCGCTTCGGCGATCACCGGCTTGCCCGTGATCACGCCGATCGAGCCGGTGATCGTGCCCGGCTGCGCCACGATGACGTCGGCCGCCATCGAGATGGCGTACCCCCCCGAGGCGGCCACGTCGCTCATCGACACCACGACCGGCTTGCCTGCCGCGCGGACCCTGACCGTCTCGCGCCAGATCGTGTCGGACGCGGTGCTGGAGCCGCCGGGGCTGTTGACCCGCAGCACCACGGCGCGGACCCGGTCATCCGACCGGGCCGACCGCAGCGCGCCCGCGATCGTGTCCGAGCCCATGGCGGTGCCGCCCAGCGGGCTGCGGGTGCTGCGGCCGGACTTGATCGGCCCGGTGGCGTAGATCACCGCGACGAAACGCTCCCGCGGCTTCGGCAGGTGACGGGCCCGCTGAGCCAGGATATGCGCCCGCTGGTAGCGGGCCACGTACAGCAGGATCGCGTCCCTGCCCACCCGTTTGCGGACGGCCGCGTACACCTCGTCGCGGTAGCCGATCGCGTCGATCAGGCCCTCGGCCAGGGCTTCTTCAGGCAGGAACGGTCCGGCGTCGAGCAGCGCCCTGGCCTGTTCCGGCGTCTTGCCGCGGCGTTCGGCGATGCCTGCGCTGATCTGCTCGGCGATGGAGTCGGCCAGCCGCTCGGCCGCCTCCCGGGCGGGCCCGGTGAAGCCGCGCTCGGTGAGGTTGTCGGCGGCCGTCTTGTACTCATGCCGTTTCGCGCTCTGGAACGCGACGCCGATCTTGGCCAGCGCGTCGTGCAGGAACAGCTGCTCCACCGCCACCCCGGTCAGGCCCAGGGCGCCCGAGGGCTGCAGGTAGATCCGGTCGAACGCGGTGGCCAGGTAGTAGGGCAGGTTCCCGCCGGTGAACTCGCCGAAGCTCTCGGCCCAGGCCACGGCCAGCTTGCCCGACTCGCGGAAGGCGATGACCGCGGCGCGAAGCTCCTGGATCTTGGCCAGGCCCATCCGGCTGCCGCCCACCTTGACGACCAGCGCGCGCACCCGGTCGTCGTGGCGGGCCCGGCGCAGGCCCTCGATGATGTCCGGCAGCCTGATCTTGCGCATGGACAGCACGGCGGACACCGGATCGGTGACCGGGCCCTCGGGCACGCCGTCGGTCAGGTCGAGTTCGAGGATCAAGGGTGCTGTCTGGCGCTGCCGTAGCCTGGAGATCTGTGCCACGGGCGGCCAGGCGGATTTCGGGTCTGCCATGCGGTCAGCTTACGGGGCCAATACGGGTCGAAGGAGATGTCGAGGGGAGATCAGGATCAGCGAGCACCCGGTCACGATCGTCGTGGACGTGGCCAACGTGATGGGCTCGCGGCCGGACGGCTGGTGGCGGGACCGGGCCGGCGCCGCGGTCCGGCTGCACGCCGAGCTCGCCCGGCTGGCCGCCAGCGGCCGCGTCGTCCTGCCCGGGGAAGCCGGGCCGGCCGATGACGCCGAGTGGGTCCTGGTCCTCGAGGGCGCGGCCAAGGCCGCAGCGGCCAGGATCGGCGCCGCGGAGGACGAAACGGAAGACGGAGCGGCGGGCCGGCTGCGCGTGCTGGCGGCGCCCGGGTCGGGCGATGACGCGATCGTGGCCCTGGTGCGGGAGCTTGACACGCGGCGCGTGGTGGTGACCGCCGACCGCGAACTGGGTGACCGCTGCCGGGTGGCCGGGGCGGAGGTCCTGTCACCCGGCTGGCTGCTCCGCCTGCTGCGGTCCTGATGAACCGCAGCGGCTGGAGGTGTTTTGGGTCACAGTGATCGGGCCGCCCGGCCCGTTCAACCGGGCGGCCCCAGTTCCCCTCTCGACCCGGGCGAACTGGTCGCCGGGGCGAGAAATCGTAACAGCCAGAACAGGTCACCCGCCCGACTTACCCGGATAAGCGTGGTTTGGAAAACGCTGTGACAGCAAGCTTTACTGGTCGTTGGGACTGTTGGCTGACCACGAGAGGGAAGATGCCCGTGCCTGTGCTGCTCCTCGTCATGATTGTGCCGCTCGCCGTGCTGCTGCTGCTGGCCGCCGACCGCGTGTTGAAGGCGGCCAAGCGGATCCGCCGCCGAAGAGAGGCCAACCGCCGGCTGACCGCCGCCCAGACCCGGGCCGAGGCCAAGCACGGGCAGCGCAGGGCAGCGGCTGAGGCCAGCGGGGCGCTCACCTCCCTCATGCCGACCATCCACGATCACGATCCCCGGCACGTGGACGAGCCCACGGGCTGACCAGCGGCCGAGCAGGGCAGGATGGTGCCATGCGGGTGGTCGTCCTGTCGGATACACATTCTCCCCGGCGCTGGCGGTCCTGCCCGCCGCGGGTGGCCGCGGAACTGCGCGGCGCAGATCTCATCCTGCACGCGGGCGACGTCTGCACCGCGCCGGTCCTGGCCGAACTGGCCCAGTACGCGCCGGTGACGGCCGTGCTCGGCAACAACGACGGCCGGGACGTGGCCGACTGGGGCGCCGCCGAGACCGCCGCGCTCACCCTGGACGGGCTGCGCGTGGCCATGCTGCACGACAGCGGCCCGGCCGCCGGGCGGCTGGCCCGGATGCGCCGCCGGTTCCCCGAGGCCGATCTCGTCGTGTTCGGGCATTCACACATCCCGCTGGATCAGTCCGGCTACGGCCTGCGGATCTTCAACCCGGGTTCGCCCACGGACCGCAGGCGCCAGCCGCACGGCACCCTCGGCGTGCTGCGGATCGAGGCTGGCCGCCTAACCGAAGCGGCGATCCTGCCGGTGACCTGACCGGCGGTCCAGCTCCGCAAGACCCAGTTCCGCAAGACCCAGCTCCGTAAGACAGGGCAGGTCGGTAAGACACGGCAAGCGCCGGCCAGCTCGGTCAAGCTGGCCGGCGCTTTAAGACGTGCCGGAAGGGGACCCTACTCGGTCCACCAGTCCTCGTCGTCCTCCTTGCCGTTGGCCCCCTGCTTGGCGTTGGCCGCGGCGGGGGTGCCGTTGGCCTGGCCGGCCGGGCGCTGGCCCTGGACCTGCGTAGGCGCCGCGGACACCTGGGTGGCCTGGTGGGCCGCTGACGGGGCCTGCTGCACCGTGGTGGCCGCGGCCGGGCTGGCCGCGCCATTGCGGGGCGCGCCCGGGTCGGCCGCGCCATTGCGGGGCGCGCCCGGGTCGGCCGCGATGGCCGGCTTGGCCGGCGGCGCCTGCATGGCCTCGGCCGCCGCCACGCCGGGCAGCTGCCCGCCGAGCAGCTGGCGCACCTGAGCGAGGTGCGAAGCGATCGAGTCCTTCTGGCGGGTGAGCTCGTCGACCTCGCGCTGAGCGGCGGCGCGGCGGCGCTCGGAGTCGGCCTTGACCTCGGCGAGCAGCTGCTCGGCCTGGGTCTTGGCCTGGCTGACGATCTGGTCGGCGTTCTTCTTGGCGTTGCTGACCAGCTGGCGGGCGTGCTGGTCGGCGTCCCGGCGGGTCTGGTCCGCCTGCGCCGAAGCCTTGGCCGCGCGCTGCTCGGCGGTGGACGCCCGCTGCTCGGCCTCGGACACCAGCTTCTGGGTCGCGGACTGGGCCGCGGCGAGCCGCTCGGCCTCCTGGCGCTCGGCCTCCTCGCGGCGGGCCGCGAGCTGGATCTCGAACTCGGCCTCGGACTGGGCGCGCGAGGCCTCGCTCTCCTCCAGGATCCGCTGCGCCTGGCTGCGCATCTCGTCGGCCTGGCGCTTGGAGGTGGTGAGGATCTCATCCCGCTCGCGCTTGGCCGTGGCCTTCAGCTGAGCAACCTCGCGCTCGGTGCTGGTCCGCAGCTTGGCAATGTCACGCTCAGCGGCGGCCCGCTTCTCCGCCACCTCGTGGTCGGCCGTGGCCCGGAGCTTGGCCACCTCGCGCTCGGTGGTGTTGGTCAGCTCGTCGGCCTCGCGCCGCGCGGTGGTCCTGATCGAGTCGGCCTCGCGCTCGGCCGCACCGCGCAGGTCGTCGGTCTCACGCTTGGCGTTCGCGCGCAGCTCCGAGGCCTCGTTCTCGGCGCCCGCCCGCAGCTCGGCAGCGTCGACCTTGGCCGCGGCCTTGATCTCGTTCGCTTCGGACCTGGCCGCCTGGACCAGCTCGGTGGCCTGCTCCTCAGCCAGCCGGAGCAGCTGCTCAATGCGCGCGCCGAGGCCGGAGTAGGTCGGCCGTTCCTGCTCCTGGATCTGGCGGGAGGCTTCGGACAGCTCCCGCTTCAAGGAGGTGGTTTGCTCGCGGTGCTGGCGCACCTCGGCTTCAATCTGCCGGATGTGCTCATCGACCTGGTGGCGGTCATAGCCCCGCATCACCGTCGCGAACTCACGCGGCGGGGCTTCTTCGAAGAAGTTGGTCAGCTGGGCGTCAATGTCCGATTGCATATGGCCTAATCCTGCTAGACGTGAAGGCGACGGGAGGGATTCTACGGCGGGTGTCAGCATGCGGGCACGACTCTCGGCCGGTGACAGGCACACTACTCTTACTCGGGTTGGTTGGCGTGTCCTTCGGAGTTCTCTATCCTATCCATCCCGGTAAATCCCCTAAATGCCCGGATGGGCGTTCATGCGCCCCGGAGCAGCCAGTTCACGTTGGGCCGACCGCCTGAACCAGTTCGGTCAGTACACCGCCCAGGTCAGCTGGGTGCAGGAAGGCGATGGACGCCCCCATGGACCCGTGCCGCGGCCGCTCGTCGATCAGCCTGATGCCGGTCCCGCCGATCGCGGCCAGGGCCTGCCGGACGTCGCTCACACCGTACCCGACGTGGTGCAGGCCCTCTCCCCGGCGAGCGATGAACTTGCCCACCGGGGTATCAGGCCCCAGCGGCTCGAGCAACTGCACGTAACCCGGCAAGCCAGCGGGCGCGGCCGAGCCCTCCTGCACCCGGGGCCCCGTGTTCACCCGGAGCATGGCCTCGCGCACCCCCTGCTCCTCGTTTGTCTCGAGACTGGCCACCTCGAGGCCGAACGTCGCGGTGTACAGCCCGATCGCCGCCTCCAGGTCGCGGCAGGCGATGCCGACGTGATCGATGCGGGTCAGCAGCGGCAGCACGATCTCTCCCTCCTGATGCCACTCGGTATCGTTACAGACATGAGTGAATCACGTCAGCCGGTCATCGTGGGCGGCGCCAGGACGCCGGTCGGCCGCCTGCTCGGCTCCCTGGCCAGCAAGCCCGCCACCGAACTGGGCGGCGTCGCCATCGCCGCGGCCCTGGAGCGTGCGCACGTCAGCCCGGACCGGGTCCAGTACGTGATCATGGGGCAGGTGCTGCAGGCCGGCGCCGGGCAGATCACCGCCCGGCAGGCCGCCGTCGCGGCCGGCATCGACATGAGCGTGCCCGGCCTGACCATCAACAAGGTCTGCCTGTCCGGCCTGGACGCCATCGCACTGGCCGCGCAGCTGATCAGGCTGGGCGAGCACGACGTCATCGTGGCCGGCGGCATGGAGTCCATGACCCGGGCGCCGCACCTGCTGCCGAACTCCCGGTCCGGCTTCAAGTACGGCCCGGCCGAGCTGGTCGACTCGATGGCCCTCGACGGGCTGACCGACGCGTTCGATCACCTGTCCATGGGCCAGTCCACCGAGAACAGCGGGCGCAAGCTCGGCATCACCCGCGCCGAGCAGGACGAGTTCGCCGCCGCCTCGCACCAGCGGGCCGCCGCGGCCGCCAAGAACGGGCTGTTCGCCGCTGAGATCGTCGCCGTCCAGGTCCCGCAGCGCGGCGGGGAGCCGCTGGCCGTGACCGAGGACGAGGGCATCAGGCCCGGCACCACCGCCGAGACGCTGGCCAGGCTCAAGCCCGCGTTCGGCGCCGACGGCACGATCACGGCCGGCACCTCCTCGCAGATCTCGGACGGCGCCGCCGCGGTGGTGGTGATGTCGGCCGAGGCCGCGCAGCGCGCCGGGGCCGACGTGCTGGCCGAGGTCGGCCCGCACGGCAACGTGGCCGGCCCGGACAACTCGCTGCACTCCCAGCCGTCCAACGCCATCAAGCAGGCCCTGGCCAAGGCCGGGCAGGCCGTCTCCGACCTGGACCTGATCGAGATCAACGAGGCCTTCGCGGTGGTCGCCATCCAGTCCATGCGCGAGCTGGGCGTCGGCCCCGACCTGGTCAACGTCAACGGCGGCGCGATCGCCATCGGCCACCCGATCGGCGCCTCCGGCGCCCGGATCGCCCTGCACCTGTGCCACGAGCTGCGCAGGCGCGGCGGCGGCCTCGGCGCGGCCGGGCTGTGCGGCGGCGGCGGCCAGGGCTCTGCGCTGCTGCTGCGGGTCCGCGGCTAGCCCGTGGCCGACACCGAGCTCGACCGGGCCCGGGCCGGGGACATCCGCGCCCTGGCCAGGCTGCTGTCCCTGGTGGAAAACGAGTCACCGCAGGTCCGTTTGATAGTAAGGGACCTGCTGCACAGCACGGGGACGGCCCGGGTCATCGGGCTCACCGGCCCGCCGGGCGCGGGGAAGTCGACGGTGACCGCCGCGCTCGTGGGCGCGTTCCGCTCGCTGGAGTCCGGCCGGAACCGGGTCGCCGTGCTGGCCGTGGACCCGAGCTCCCCGTTCAGCGGCGGCGCGCTGCTCGGCGACCGGATACGCATGCAGGCTCACGCCACAGACGACCAGGTGTTCATCAGGTCGATGGCGAACCGCGGCCAGCTCGGCGGGCTGGCCGCGGCCACGCCGCAGGCTATCCGGGTGCTCGACGCGGCCGGGTTCGACCTGATCCTGGTGGAGACGGTCGGCGTGGGCCAGGACGAGATCGACATCGCCTCGCTCGCGGACTCCGTCGTCGTGCTTGTCGCGCCGGGGATGGGGGACGCGATCCAGGCGGCCAAGGCCGGCATCCTCGAGGTCGCGGACCTGTTCGTGGTGAACAAGGCGGACAAGCCGGACAGCCACCAGGTGGTGCGGGACCTGCGCGGCATGCTCGCGCTCGGGGAGCGCGCAGAAGGCGCCTGGAAGCCGCCTATCATCAGCACCGTCGCGGTGAACGGCCCGGCGGACGACGGGATCGCCGAGCTGGTGACCCGCCTGGACGCGCACTGGTCCTGGCTCACCGCCACCGGCGAGCTGCGGCGGCGCCGGCACGCGCGGGCCCGCGAGGAGATCACCGCGCTGGTGTTCGCCGCGCTGCGCCACCGGCTGGCCGCCAGCAACGTCGACGAGCTCGCGGAACGCGTCGCGGACGGGACGCTGAATCCCTTCGACGCCGCCGAGGAACTGGTCGCCGGGCACGTGCGCTCGCGGTTAGGAATACGGTTATCCCCGTGGGTAAGCCGCTTGAGCTGCCGTTTGATCCCATCGACCGGGCAGCGCAGATCTGGGCGCGCCGGTTCGGCCCCAGCCCGTCGATGGCCGCCGTGACCTCGATCATGCGTGCCCAGCAGATCCTGCTCGGCGAGCTCGACGCGCTGCTGCGGCCCTACGGGCTGACCTTCGCCCGCTACGAGGCCCTGGTCCTGCTCACGTTCAGCCGCCGGGGCGCGCTGCCGATGCAGGTCATCGGCGAGCGCCTGATGGTGCACCCGACCAGCGTCACCAACATCATCAGCCGCCTGGAACGGCAGCAGCTGGTCATCCGCCGCCCGAACCCGGCCGACGGCCGCGGCCGGCTGGCCGAGATCACCGAAGCGGGCCGGGACCTGGTGCAGCGGGCCACCCGCGACCTGATGGCGGCCGAGTTCGGCCTGGGCGGCTACGAGAAGGAACAGCTGCAGGAGATCTTCGACCTGTTCCGCGCGTTGCGGCTGACGGCCGGCGACTTCATCCCGGAGATCGCCGAGATCGCCCGAGGCTCATCGGATACCTAGCTGCGGATGCTGGACGGATGCCAGCTCCTACCCCCGTCGAAGGTGAACCAGACCGCCCCCGCCGTCGGGTCGGCGGGCACCGCAACGCCCTGGCTGTCGGTGGTCATGCCCACGTAGCTGAACCCCCCGGCCGCCGTCACCGAGGCCTGCTGCCAGCTGCTGCTGCCCGCGGCCAGCACGTCGATGCCCTGATCGGTGCCGAGCACCACGGTCCCGGACAGGCTGTCCGCCACCGAGGTGGCCACCCCCGCGGCCGGGGCTATGCCGATCTGCTGCCAGCTGGCCCCTCCGTCGGCCGAGGAGAAGATGAGCTTGTTCTGCAGCCCGCCGGGCCCGGCGGCCGGCGTGCAGCCCAGGATCAGGCTGGTCGCGTTCGCCGCTCCGAGCAGCGCGCCCGCGGGCCGCCCGTCGGCCTGGGCCGACCCGGTCGCGCACGGCACGCTGGCCACCGCCTGCCAGGGCGCGCTGCCGTCGACCGGCCCGGCGTACAGCGTCCGGTTCGGGGCCAGCAGGTAGCCGCGGGTCCCGGTCAGCACGATCGAAGCCGCCCCGTACTGGCCAGCCCCGTGGCCAGCACCGTCGCTCAGCCCCGAAGTCGCCGCGCCGACCGGGGACCAGTCGTTGGCCGAGGCGGGGGAGGAGTACAGGGTGTAGCTGGTGCACTGGCCGGCGAAGTCCGGCCCGGCGCCCGAGCACGAGGCGAACAGCGCGAACGCCCGGTCGCCGACCGTCTCCAGGTCGGTGACGCGCATCCCGTCCGTGCTGACCGGCGTCCAGGTCTGCCCGCCGTCATGGGTCGCGAACAGCTCAGGCCCGAACGCCCAGCCGTTGTCCAGGTTCAGGAACCTGATCTGGCTCACCCCGGTCGCCCCGTCGGCCGGCCCGGCCAGCGGCGCGGGCCCGCCCTGCCAGGTCTGCCCGGCGTCGTTGGTCCTGGCCACCGACGTGCAGTACTGCGTGGCGCAGTGGCCCGGCGTGCCCGCCTGGCCGATCACCCAGCCGGTGTGCAGGCCGATGAAGGTGACCGAGGTGGGCTGAAAGTTGGCCGGCACCGGAGCCAGGCCGGGCGAGGAGATGGGCGTGGCCGCTGACGCAGCGGCGCTGACGCTGCCGGTCGGGACCGGCGAGGACGAGCGCCCGTTGGCCACGCCCGAGGCCGTGGTCGGGTTCAGCACGGGCAGGTTGATCACCTGCGGGACGGTCACCGCGGCGGCCACGATCACCGCGGCTACCCCGGCGGTGACGCCCAGCCTGCGGTACTTGCGCCGCCGCGCGCGGCGCTTGATCAGCTCAAAGGTGCCCGGTGGCGGCGGCAGCGGGTTGATCCGCCCGTCCAGCCAGGAGTCGAGGTCGTCGCGGCGGTCAGGCATCGCGGTCCCCCAGCGCCGTCTTCAGCTTGGCCCGCGCCGCGAACAGGTCGGCCTTGATGGTGCCCTCGGGCCGGTGCAGCAGTGTCGCGACCTCTCTGATGCTGAAGCCCGCGTAGTAGTGCAGCAGGAACGGGTCCCGCAGCCGGGGCGGCAGTGACGCGATGAGGTTGCGCACGTCGACGTCCTGCGCCGGGTAGGCCAGCGGATCGGCGGACGCGCCCGCGGTCACGCTGCGGATGGCGCGGCGTTCCCGCTCGGTCTTGCGCCAGTGGTCACGTATCAGGTTGGTCGCGATCATATAAAGATAGCTTTGCGGGCTGTCCACCCGAGTCCACCGGGACAGCAGGCGGACGAACGCCTCGGACGCGATCTCGTGCGCGGTGTCGTCGTCGTCGACCAGGCGCCGGACCCATCCGGCCAGCTTGGGGTAGGTAGATCTGAACAGCTCCTCGGCGGCATCGGTGTCGACATCATCGGCCGTGGCCACCGGATCTCCCTTGAGGATGTTCGCGGCAGGCGACGGGAACCGCGCAGGGTCCATTCCCGGCGCACGCCCCGCGCGCCCGCCGCCCGGCATGATCACCATGTCGGGGCCGGTCGGGGCGCCGTCAAGAACGCCCGTGTGATACGGCAACTTCTACCACATTTCCGCTTGGCGACCGGAGTCGCCGGGTTGCGCTGAGGCTTCTGGGGCTCTTTCTTGTTTCCTGTTCTTTTCCTGTTCTTGTTTCCTGGCCGGTCTTGCCTGCATCGGCGGCTGGCCCGGGCGTACCCCCGTGACGTCCGGGCCACCGCTGCACGCAAAGGTCGTCCCCTGCTCTGCGCTCTTTAGAGACGGCGCAGGTCCTGCATTGGTTGCACGGAAATTTCCCTTTTTTCCGAACGGGCCGTGGTGCCCGCCCCCGCCCCCGCGGGAGCCCGCCGGGGCCGTCGCGGGCTACACTAAATAAATAGTAGGACGTCCTACTATCTTGGCCGGGCCAGAGACTTCCGGAGGGCGGGAGCCATGAACGCACAGGACGAGGGCCGCAGCCGCTGGCAGCAGCGGTTCGACCAGGCAGCCAAACGGGACGCGGACTTCACCACCTTGTCCGGGGTCGAGGTGGACCCGGTCTACGGCCCGCCGCCCGGCGCGGTAGTGCCCGGCATGGAGCGGATCGGCTGGCCGGGGGAGTATCCCTTTACTCGCGGCATCCACGCCACCGGCTACCGGGGCAAGCCGTGGACCATCCGCCAGTTCTCCGGCTTCGGCAACGCCAAGCAGACCAACGAGCGGTACAAGATGCTGCTCCGCGCGGGGGGCGCGGGCCTGTCGGTGGCCTTCGACATGCCGACGCTGATGGGCCGCGACTCCGATGACGCCCGGTCGCTGGGCGAGGTGGGGCACTGCGGGGTGGCCATCGACTCCGCCGACGACATGGACGTGCTGTTCGAGGGCATCCCGCTGGCCGGCACCACCACCTCGATGACGATCAGCGGCCCGGCCGTCCCGGTGTTCTGCATGTACCTGGTGGCAGCCGAACGCCAGGGCGCCGACCTGGCCAAGCTCGACGGGACCCTGCAGACCGACATCTTCAAGGAGTACATCGCGCAGAAGGAGTGGCTGTTCCCACCGCGGCCGCACCTGCGCCTGATCGGCGACCTGATGCAGTACTGCGCGGCGAACATCCCGCGGTACAAGCCGCTGTCGGTGTCCGGCTATCACATCAGGGAGGCCGGCTCGACGGCCGCCCAGGAACTGGCCTTCACGCTGGCCGACGGGTTCGGCTACGTGGAGCTCGGCCGCTCGCGCGGGCTGGACGTGGACGAGTTCGCGTCTGGCCTGTCGTTCTTCTTCGACGCGCACATCGACTTCTTCGAGGAGATCGCCAAGTTCCGCGCCGCCCGGCGGATCTGGGCCCGGTGGCTGCGCGACGTCTACGGGGCCAAGACCGAGCGCGCCCAGTGGCTGCGCTTCCACACCCAGACGGCCGGCGTCTCGCTCACCGCCCAGCAGCCCGACAACAACATCGTCCGCACTGCGGTCGAGGCCCTGGCGGCCGTGCTGGGCGGGACCAACTCGCTGCACACCAACGCCCTGGACGAGGTGCTCGCGCTGCCCGGCGAGGCGGCGGCCGAGACCGCGATGCGCACCCAGCAGGTCATCATGGAAGAGGCCGGCGTGCTGAACGTGGCCGACCCGCTGGGCGGGTCCTGGTACGTCGAGGCGCTCACCGACCGGCTCGAGGCCGAGGCGGAGGCCATCTTCGCCCGGATCCGCGGGATGAGCCCGGACGGCTCGATGACCGGGGGGATCCTGCACGGCATCGAGACCGGCTGGTTCACCGGCGAGATCGCTGAGGCCGCGTTCGCCTACCAGCGGAAGCTGGAGAAGGGCGAGAAGAAGATCGTCGGGGTGAACTGCAACACCGAATCGGTCGCGCAGCCGCTGGAGATCATGCGGATCAGCCCGGAGGTGGAACGCGAGCAGGTGCGCGTGCTCGGCCGCCGCCGCGGTCAGCGTGACCAGCAGGCGGTGGACGCGGCCCTGGCCGCGCTGGTAGCGGCGACCCGCACCGATGAGAACCTGGTCCCGCCCATGCTGGCCGCGGCCCGTGCCGAGGCCACGCTGGGCGAGATCTGCGGCGTCCTGCGCTCGGAGTGGGGCGCCTACGCCGAGCCCGCCGCGTTCTAGCCCGCCCTCTTTCCCGGCCCACGCTGAGCCCGGCAAGTCCTGAGCCCTCCCCGGTTCTCATCTGCGCGCGGTTTACTAGGCCTATGCTCGCCTCGCTGCGCGCCGAGCTGCTGGTCCTGCGCAAGTCCCGCGTGGCCTGGGCCCTGGTGCTGGTCGCGCCGCTGCTGGCGCTGGTGACCACCTACCTGTTCCAGTTCCTGGAGTACCTCGGGGACACCCCGGCGACGTATTCGCAGCAGGGCACCCCGGCGCAGGACCTGCCTGCCATGCTGCCCAGCCAGTACGTCATCCAGGCCGTGGGCAGCTTCTACTTCACCGCGCCGTTCATCGTGCTCGGCGCGGTCATCGCCGGCGGCGACTGGGGCCGGGGCACGATCAGGACCTCGCTGCTGGCCGGGCCGAGCCGGGCCCGCACGTTCGCCGGCCAGGCGCTGGCCATCATCATCGCCTGCGCCCTCAGCGTGCTGCTCACCTTCGCGCTGGCCGCCCTGGCCTGCCTGGCGATCCGCTGGTACGCGGGCCCCACCGCGCCGGGCGCGCCCGGCAACGGCAACTTTCCCGCCTGGATCACCATGGGCGAGGGGCTGGGCGTGGCGCTGCTGATCGGCCTGGCCTACGGGGCGCTCGGGATCGCGCTCGGCACGATCTGCCGCAGCGCGGCGGGCGGCGTCGCCGCCGCGCTGGCCTGGTACTTCCTGGTCGACGACCAGATGTACGAGCTGAGCATCAACGCCGGCGGGACCTTCCAGCACATCTATAACGCCTTCCCGGCGGCCAGCGTGATCACGCTGGCCAGCATGTTCGGCTCCGCCGGCGGCGGGGCCAGCTCGGCCACCTACCAGCCGGTGGCCCACCTGGCCGCGGTCGCCATCCTGTTCGGCTACGCCATCGTGTTCCTGGGCCTGTCCCTACTCCTGATACGGCGGCGCGACGTCCTCAGCGCCTCCCGCGCTGCCCGCTCCCGGCCCGCCTGGCTTACCTGGCCCCGGTTCGCCCGGTCCCCGTCCGCCCGGCCCCCGTCCGCCTGGCTTACCTGGCCCCGGTTCGCCCGGTCCCCGTCCGCCCGGCTTACCTGGCCCGGGCACCGTGTTCAAGAGCGCGACCGGTGCGTTCGCCGCCATGCTCCTGTGGACCACGATCGTGCAGGTACAGCTGGACTACTACGCCACCTTTATGCCCAAAGCGGCCCGTGCCATCTACGACGCCCTGCCCGACGCCGCCACCAACACCGTCGCGCTGCTGTTCGGGCAGGTCAACTACGGCGGCCCCATGGGCGGCTTCGGCGAAGTGGCGCCGCGGCTGGCCTTCGCCGTCCTGGCCGCCTACGCCCTGGCCTGCTTCGCGCTCCCGGTCTTCGTGACCCGCCGCCGCGACATCCCCTGACAGGCCAGCGCCCGACGCCGGTATGCATCCCTGTTGTCACACCAGCTCCACATCTCCCAATCAAATGTGACCGCTGGGGCCGGTGATCCGGTGTGCGCTGCGCACCTCATGATCGTGAACACTTGTACCCCTTTTTCGGGGTGAAAAGTGTTCGCGAAACCCGGATCCTTCCAGGCGAGGGAGCGTCCCGTGGTGTACTCAGGCACCACAGGAAGCGCATGGCTCACGGTATCCCCATGCGTTGCGGGCCTTCGTGGCACGCCTGCCTGGCGCCGCCCCTTCGGGCGGACTTAGCCGGGGCTGGCGACGGGAAGCCCGGCGCCTGCGGCCGCGGCCAGCAGGCGCTCGTCGTAGGCCACCAATGCGGTCAGGTCTTGCTTCAGGGCCAGCGCGGAGGCCAGGTGGATGGCCAGCGCCGGATCCAGGCCCTGCGGCGGCAGCGTGGCCGAGTTATCCAGCACGTCGGGCGTCAGCGCGACCCGCGCGACCCGCCTGATCACGCGGTAGCTGCGCGGCAGCGCGCCGGGCTCGGCCCGCCACACCGCCCGTGGCACCTCGGCCCGGTGCAGCGCGCTGGAGACCAGCGGCTGGCCGGCCCGCTCGGCCAGCCAGCGGGCCAGGGCGGCCGATTCCGGCTCGGTCAGGGCCAGCTTGACCAGGGCGGAAGAATCGAGGTAGATCACCCGCCCGCCTCCCGGAGCCGGCCGAGGATCTCGCTGGCGTTCGGCTGCCCGGCAGGCGGCGCGGGGTACGGTTCCAGGCCATCGGCGCCGCCCGGCTCCTCGGCTGCCTCGATGATCCCGGCCGCGATCAGGCGCTCAAGCGGGCTGCCCGGCTCGGTGACCGGCACGAGCTGGGCGACCAGGCGTCCCCGGTTGGTGATGTCCACCGTGTACCCCTTCTCCGCCAGGTCGACGTAGATGCTGGCGTGCTGGCGCAGTTCCCTGATCCCGATGCGCCTGCTCGCGGAGGGCCGGGCCGTGGCCTCGGCCCGCCCGGCCGGCCGTCCTGGCTCCCGGGTCCTGGCTGGCCGGTCCTCAGCCCGCCGGACCGCGCTCACCGGCAGCGGATCCAGCCCGTCCTCCGGCGTATCACCCATCGTGTCACGGTAGCACAGCAGATGCTACGCGGCCTGCGGCCGATCAAGCCGCGCCCGTGCCCAGTCAGTCAGGCCAGACCCGCGCAACCGGTTCGCCGAGCCACGCCTGTGCCCGATCTGTCAGGCCAGACCCACGCAACCGGTTCGCCGAGCCACGCCCGTGCCCGGTCTGTCAGACCGGACCCGCGCGCCGGGCGTCGATCTGCCGTTGCGCCTCGGTCAGGACGCGCCCCACGTCCCGGCCGAACCAGACGTCGCAGGCATGGCGGACCTGCCCGGACCTGACGTTGGCCGCGAGCTCGGTCAGGGCCGTGCGCAGCGCCGCCACCTGGTCGGGGCTGTTGCCGGGGGCCGCCGAACGGCCGTGGGAACCCCACAGGTACGCCTCGAAACCCGCCGCGGCCTCGGGCGCGCTCAGGGTCACGGTGGCCGTGCTGCTCGCGCCGCCCTGGTGATGCAGGATCAGGTGGGTCACGTCGGCCGGCCCGGCCTCGGCGGTCACCGACGTCACCGGTCCCAGGCTGGCCCACAGCAGCGAGACGATGTGCGGGCCGACATCCCACAGGCCGCCCCGGTCGTTCCGCCACGGCGTGTTGAAGGGATTCGCCTCCCGCAACGCCGATCCCAGCCAGGCAGAAATGCCCCCGCTCCACCCACCCCGGGCGGTCGCCTCGGCCAGCCAGGCCCGCATCTCAGGCGTGAACCGCTGGGTGAAGAACACCACCGACGCCACCCCGGCCTGCCCGATCGCCTCGGCCAGGCCGTCGGCGACCTCGTTGGACAGCGCGACGGGCTTCTCCAGCAGCAGGTGCTTGCCTGCCCGGGCCGCCTGCGTGGCCATGGGCGCCTGCACATCCGGCGGGACCGCGAAGCAGACGGCGTTGACGGCGGCCAGGAACGCGGCGACGTCGTGGTGCGGAGCGGCCTGGTACCGGGCGGCGAGCTCCGCCGTGGCCTGACGGTTACGCCCCCACACGGCGGCCAGTTCCACGCCCTCGGTCGAAGCCAGCGCGGGCGCATGCGCGATGCGCGCCCAGTGCCCGGTGCCTGCCAGGCCGAACCTCAGCGGCTGCGATGTCATCCGTACCGTTCCTATTGAGCTAGCAGGAGATAGTCCTGGCTGGCCGGCGCCCCGCACGGTCCTGGGCTGCCTGGTTGCCTGCCATGATCCGGTGAGGCCTGCCGGTCTTGCTGCCGGGCGGATGCCGGGGACCTCGTGGGGTGGCGGGGTTCCTGGGTGCGGGCCTGGATGCCGGGGGTGTCCTGGGTCGCGCCTGGGCTGGCCGTGCCGCCTCCTCCGGGGCGGGCTGGTTCCCTGTCGCGCGGCGCCTGGCCCGGTACCCGAGCCCGCGTCGCCCGGTCACCAGCGCTGCCGCATGATGGCCGGTCGCCTTCGGGTGATGCTCCCGCAGCGGGGCCAGCCAGTGCTCAGCTCCCCACCGGGAGGTGTAAGCAGGGTCAACGACGATGACGGGCAGGCCGGCGTTGGCGGCCATCTGGACCAGGCGGCCGCGGAACCGGGCGGTGGGGATGCCGGAGACCGCCCGCCGGAATCCGCGTCCCCGCCTGCCGCGCGAGGGCCGGCTGCCGTGACGCTCGCGTCCCTCGGACCGGGCCTCGGCGAAGTCCAGGTCCTCGATCACGGTCGGCCGCGCGCCATGCTGTCCCGCCGTGGCGATGAGGCCGCTGATGGCGGCCCGCAGCCGCCCGTCGCGGGCAGTGGCGGGCAGCCCGGCCAGGTCCAGGCCGATGGTGGCCGGGGTGCCGATGACGTTGCCGTCGGGCGCGACGACGGCGACGGCGAGATGCCCGGCGTTGACGTCGACCGCCACGACGCGATGCCGCCGCAGTTCCTCCAGGCACGAGGCCGGTACCCGGGCAGCCTTCCACGACGCATCGATATACCAGCGCCCGGATGCCGGATCGTGGCTGATGTCATAGCGGACCGCGCGCGATGCCGCCTGGGCGGCGACCTCATCGCCCCGGTAGGTAAACTCCACCATGCATGACAGCCGGTAGCGGCCGTGCGGACGGTTCGCCAGGTACGCCAGCGGCGCCGGGAGCTTGACCTCCAGCCAGCGCTCGCCGGGATGCCAGCGGATCGTCTCGTTCCCCCAGGCCTTGTCCTTCTCCCCGTCAGCGATCAGGAACAGCCGGGCCGATTCCCACTCGGCCCGCCACTGCTCCTCAGTCAGGCCCGCAGCGGCGAGGTTGTCGCGCTTGCGCAGCAGGCCCTTCCCGCCCCGCACCACCGGCACCGCCCCCGCGTCCAGGCGCCGGTCCGCCCGAGCCAGCCTGGCCCGCAGGGACTGCAGGCGGATGGCCTTAGCGTGCCGCTCGGCTGGGGTGGCGTACCCACGCACCCGGCCGGCCCTCCCGCCCGCCGGGACGGCCAGACGTGCCTCGATCACCCTGGCCCGCGCTCGCAGGGACGCCGCCTCTGCACGCAGGTTCCGCTCCGCGAGCTGCCACTGGTCCTCGCTCGTGCGGGTGATCGCGCCCGCCCACCGCGACGAGGCTCCCGCCGTCAGCGCCCGCTTCCGCGCCGCACGGGACACCGCCCGGCCTTTCGCGTCCAGCCGGCCCTGCGCGCACCGGGCGGCCAGGTCACGGCCGGCCAGCATCCCCAGATGCGCCCCGGCGGCACGCAGCACACTCTCATCGGCGAGCGAGACGCGCAGCCGGGCCCGCACCGTGGCCCCGGCCGGGGCCGCCGCCACGAACGGGGCGGCGATCTCCCGCAGCCCCCTCACCCGGCACTGCCATTCACGACATTCTGTTCCATAACAGACACACAGCAAGACTACTATATAGAACATTCTTTTGCCTGCTTGGACACGCTAGCTCAGTTAACTGTTGAACCCCGTAACTGTTGAACCCCGTCACGACAGGAGAAGAAAGACGCGACCAAGGCTAAAGGCTAGAGGACTCAGGACACGGTCGGGCGTGCCGTCTGGGCCAGGCGGCTGATCTCGGCGGCGTAGGCGGTCAGCACGGTGTCCCAGGTCCCGGTCAGCCACTGCTGAGCGCTGGCCATGCCCCCGGGCCCAAGTGGCCAGGCCCGGATCAAGCTGCTGGCGGCATGCGGCAGGATGGAGTTATGCAGCCGCGGGATTTTTCGCTCTATGGTGCCGTCGATCTGGGTGCGCGGCAGGCGGCCGCGCAGCGCAGGCAGCAGGCGGCCCAGTCCGGCGGCTCCGCCGCATCGAGCGGGGCCGTCATCGAGGTCACCGAGCAGACCTTTAACATCGACGTCATCGACCGTTCCCGGGCCACGCCCGTGATCATCGACCTGTGGGCCGAATGGTGCGGGCCGTGCAAGCAGCTCAGCCCGGTGCTGGAGAAGCTCGCCGCCGAGGCCGACGGCCAGTGGATTCTGGCCAAGGTGGACGTCGACGCCAACCCCCAGCTCGCCGCGGCCCTGCAGGTGCAGAGCATCCCCATGGTGGTCGCGGTCATCGGGGGCCAGCTAGTCGATGGCTTCCTCGGCGCCATGCCCGAAGCCCAGGTCAGGCAGTGGCTCGACCAGGTCCTGGACGTGGCGGAGAAGCTGGGCCTGCAGGTGGCCAGCCGCCCGGCCGACCAGGCCGAGGACGGGGACACCGCGGACGAAGCGGACGAAGCGGACGACGCGGACGCGCAGCCGGCCACCGGTGACGGCGCCGCGGCCCGGAGAACAGCCGGCGGCTACGGTGACGCAAGCACGATGCCGCCCGCCTACGCCGAGGCGCGCGCCGCGATGGAACGAGGCGACCTGGACGCCGCGGCCAAGGCCTTCGAGGACCAACTGGCCGCCTCGCCCAGCGATCCGGTGGCCAAGACCGGGCTGACCCAGGTCAACCTGATCCGCCGGGTCAGCTCCTACGATCAGGCCCGGGTCCGCCGGGACGCCGCTGAACACCCGGCCGACCCTGAGGCGCAGATCCGCGTGGCCGACATCGACATGGCCTCCGGGCGGATCGAGGACGCCTTCGACCGCCTGCTCGGCGTGGTCCGGCGCACCTCGGGCGAGGACAGGGACAAGGCCCGCGTGCACCTGGTCGGCCTGTTTGAGATCCTCCCGCCGCGTGACCCGCGGGTGACCAAGGCCCGTTCCGCGCTGTCCGCCTTGCTGTTCTGACCGGCCCGAGCCCAGGTCTGACCCGAATCCACGAGTACAGCGTCGCCGTTATCCACAGCCGGGTAGATGATCTTGAAGCTGTCTGGCCCGGCGTGCGGGCATGACAATGGCCCGGTGCTCGCGCCGGGTTTCGCGGGTGCGGGGTCTTTCTGCTGGTCTGGGGCTCGTGGGCCGTGGCCTGGGGTCTGGGTGCCTGTGATGGCTTCGCGGTCGCGGGTGGTGCTCATGCGGTGGTCAGCCGGCGGGGGCTGGCAGGGCGCGGATCGTGGCCAGGATGCCCGGGAG
The DNA here is from genome assembly GCA_963739135.1 of uncultured Actinomycetes bacterium. GTDB lineage: Bacteria > Actinomycetota > Actinomycetes > Streptosporangiales > Streptosporangiaceae > Palsa-504. Next base: position 222,168 of record CAVTZG010000025.1, on the reverse strand, counting down.
CAGGTGCGCGCCGGGGGCCAGCCGCATGATCAGCTGCCCGCCGTGGCTCACCAGCCGGGCGGGGACAGCGATCAGGACCCGGCGCAAGGTGGCGATCATGGCCTTGCCGCCGCGGGTGCCGTGTCCTTCCACCAGCTCGCCGCCGGAGATCAGCCCGGTGAGCTGGTGCAGCCAGGCGGCGACCGCAGCGGCGATCAGCGATGCCCACATCCAGGCGGTGTTGACCTGCTCATAGCCCGAGGGCAGGTGGCGCAGCGCGGCGCCGTGCTTGGAGTCGCGGAAGATGTTCTCGGCGCTGGTGCGGTGCCGGTACCAGTGCTCCACGGCCGCGGCCCTGGCCGTGGTGGACACGTCCAGGTTGGTGCAGATGAAGCTGTATGCGTAGATGGCCGGTTCCTGTTCCAGTTCCGGGATCGGCAGGGCCCGCTGGTCCGGGTGCAGGGTGCGGCGCCGCCGCGACCGTGGGTCGGCGGACACCTGCTCGGGGTCCAGCCTGACCCGGCGGACCAGCAGCGCCGTGCCGTCCGGCCAGTCCGCCGGCTTGTACAGGGAGACGGCGACCTGCGCGCCCTCCATGTCTATCGCATCCCGCCAGGCATCCTCGGGTATCCCGCCCAGCGCCCGCCACATGCTGGTGATCCGCTTGGCGCCGATGGCGAAGTCCATGCCCGCCGCGGCGGCGGCGCGGGCCAGGTCCCCGGCGAAGTACCCGGCGTCGGCGCGCAGCGCGATCTTCCGCCCGGCCGCCGCCGCCCCGTCCCGGACCGCCCGCGGCAGCGCGGCCAGCGCCCGGCCCAGCAGGGCCACCACGGACGAACGGGGGTCCTGGTCGCCGGCCAGCAGGTCGGCGGCCAGCGGGATCTCGGTCTCCGCCCAGGACGCCACGTGCGGCCGGCCGGCCCGCTGCCCTTGGTAGGTGTAGGCCACGCCGCGCTTCTTGCTGCCGTAAACCTCCACGTCAGTGGCGTCGATGTCGATGGTCACCGGCCCTTCGGCCAGCTCCGTCCCCCGCTCGGCGGGCAGCAGATCCACCATCCGCGCGGTCGCCGCGGCCAGCCCGGCCTCGGTCCCGCGCCAGTGCTTTCCGGTGAACCGGCGCGCGATACCGGCCGCGGTCGAGGTGGCTAGCCCCGGCACCGGCGTGACCTGCTGGCCGGCCGCGTCGGCGCGCACCCGGTCCAGCCCCACCAGGAAGTCCTCCCCGGCCAGCTGGGCCGCGGCCATCCCGGCCAGCACCTGCCCGCCGGTAAACCCCCGCCGCCGCTGCTTGACCGGCCCCATCGCCTCATCGAGGGCCTCGATCAGGCCGAGCTTGCCGCACAGCTCGGTGACCGCGAGCATCCCGCCCGCGGCGGTCAGCGACGGGTCATCCGCGCCGATCTTGATCTTGCCGCGTGTCCGCCCCTGACTGCCTGACGTCATAACCATCTGGGTGAGTCACCTCCCGGGAAGATGTAGCGCTATAACGCTCAATCGTCCCAGCCAGAAACGCAGATCTCAGAGACCTCAGGCGGCGTGTCGCCACACTACTCGTTGATTCGGGTCTGACCGGCCCGAGCCCAGGTCTGACCGGCCCGAGCCCAGGTCTGACCGGCCCGAGCCCAGGTCTGACCGGCCCGAGCCCAGGTCTGACCGGCCCGAGCCCAGGTCTGACCGGCCCGAGCCCAGGTCTGACCGGCCCGAGCCCAGGTCTGACCGGCCCGAGCCCAGGTCTGACCGGCCCGAGCCCAGGTCTGACCGGCCCGAGCCCAGGTCTGACCGGCCCGAGCCCAGGTCTGACCGGGCCCCAGGTCCAAGAAAATCTCTCAGCCACGCACAAGGGAATATGCAAGTCGAGTTGTAAGTTCCTTGCTTATGGAGGATGAACTCGGGGATCCCCGTCGCATCCTCTAGAAACCTTCGGAGGTGAGGCAAGGATGTATTTGACAACTTTTGACCCGTACGCCCGGGACCTGTTCCGGCAGTTCGACCGGCTGGCCCGGCGGACCGCGTTCGGCCCGGTCGCCATGCCGCTGGATGTCGTGCGCCACGACGGTGACGTCACCCTGCGGTTTGACGTGCCCGGCAGCGACCCCGACTCGATCGAGGTCACCGTGGACCGCGGCGTCCTGACCGTCAGCGTGAAGCGGCAGGAGGAGCGCACCGAGAACGACAAGTTCTTCGTGCGGGAGCGCAGCATGGGCACGTTCACCCGTCGCCTGCGGCTGTCGGAGAACCTGAACGCCGACGCGGTCGAGGCCACCTACACCAACGGCGTCCTCGAGGTCCGGATCCCGGTCCTGGAGCAGGCGAAGCCGCTCAAGGTGGAGGTCCGCCAGGGCGAGGACCAGAAGGAGGAGCTCGCTGCCTGACGCAAGTTAAGGCAACGGCACCAGTAACACGAGCGGCCGGCGGGCGCGGATGCGCCCCGCCGGCCGCTTACCATCTGGGCAGGATCTGCCCACTACCATCCGGGGGAGGGAACGTCATGGCACCATCACCACTCGAAGACGAGAACGCGCCGCTCTACACCGTTGGGCAGGTCGCGGACATGCTTGCCATCAAGCAGGCGTTCCTGCGCCGCGTCGACGAGCTCCGGGTCGTCTCGCCGCAGCGGTCGGCGGGCGGGCAGCGCCGTTACACCCGGTACGAGATCCGCGTCATCCAGCAGGTCGTCACCATGGCCGACGAGGGCATCACCCTGCAGGCCATCCGCCGCATCATCGAGCTCGAACGTCAGCTCGCCGAGGTCACCCGCCAACGCGACGCACTGGCCCGCCGCCTCGCCGAAACGGACCAGTAACCGGCCGCGGGACTCGGCCGAGCCGGACCCCACGGACCCCGTCGACCCCACGGACCCCGTCGACCCCGCGGACCCCGTCGACCCCGCGGACCCCGTCGACCCCGCGGACCCCGTCGACCCCGCGGACCCCGTGGACACGGGCACCTCGGCCAGCCGCTCGAGCACCGGCAGGGCCTCGGCCAGTGCCGACCGCTGGGCCGGCGTGAGCAGCTCCAGGCTCTCGGTCAGCAGCAGGGTGCTCTCGGTGCGGATGCGCTCCAGGGCCTCCTGGCCGTGCGGGGTGATGGCCAGGGTGCTGGCCCGCGCGTCGCTCGGGTCGGGGAACCGCCGGACGTAGCCGCTGTCCTCCAGCGCGGTCACCAGCCGGGTGAGCGTCGACGGCGCGATGCCCTCGGCCGCGGCCAGGTCCCCGAGCCGCATCGGCCCCGATGTCCCCACGGTGGCCAGCGCGGCCAGCTGGGTCGGCGTCAGGCCCGCCAGCTCGTGACGGCGCAGCCGGCGGGACAGCCGGGCCAGCGCCACACGCAGCCGGGTGACGTCGATCCCGGCGTCACCCGAGTCCGGGGCGAGCGCCAGCTGCCGGCTGGCCGCCGCGCTGGTTACGGGTTCCGTGCTCACCTGTTCAGCGTACGCGCTGCGCACCGCCGGCTGGAGTGCAGCGCAACGGGCGATCCGGCGTGTCATCCCCGGGCCAGAAGACGCCGGCCGCCGGGGTCGTAATCCGCGACGCCGCCACTTCCGAACCTGCCTGATGATAGATATATGGATGAAATGGCATCGGAAGATCTGGCAGGTCGCCTGCTCGTAGCCACCCCGATGCTAGGAGATCCCAACTTCAAGCGCACCGTCGTCCTGGTCGTGGAGCACGAGTCCGAACAGGGCACCCTCGGCGTGGTCCTCAACCGTCCCACCAGGGTCCAGGTCGGCCAGGTCCTCGAGCCCTGGGACGATCTGGCCACCAGCCCGTCGGTCGTGTTCAGCGGCGGCCCGGTCGCGCCGAACAGCGCCCTGGCGCTCGCGCTGGTCCCGGGCACCGATGAGCCGGTCGGCTGGCACCCGCTGGACGGCGCCCCGGCCATGACCCGTCTCGGCCTGGTCGACCTCGACGCCCCGCCCGGCCTGCTGGCTCCCGCGGTGGCCTCGCTGCGGGTCTACGCGGGCTACGCCGGCTGGAGCGCCGGGCAGCTTTTGGCGGAGATCGAGGAGGGCGCCTGGTACGTGGTGCAGGCTGATCCGGCCGACGCCTTCTGCGCCGAGCCGGACCGCCTGTGGCCCGCCGTGCTGCGCCGCCAGGGCGGCGAACTGGCCTACGTGGCCACCTATCCCGACGACCCGAGCCTGAACTGACGATGCGCGGCACGCACCTTCCAGCGCGCAGGGTGCCGAACAACGTAGACTCGCCAGGGTGAGCGAGACTGAGGTCCTTCCCGATCAGGGCACGCGCATCCAGGAGGATGTCCGGCCCGACCTGTCGCACGGTGACGGCGACCACGAGCGGTTCGCCCACTACGTCGACAAGAGCAAGATCGTCGACAGCATGGTGACCGGGACCCCGGTCACGGCGCTGTGCGGCAAGGTGTGGGTGCCGAGCCGGGACCCGAAGCGCTACCCGGTCTGCCCCACCTGCAAGGAAATCTACGAGATGCTTCCTCCGGGCGACAGCGGTGACGACTGACCGACCGGATGGCTGCTCCCCGTAACCGGGCGGTCCCGGGGGGTTGCCCACCCGGGTCCGCGCCACCCGGTAGCATGTCGGCCTCGTGAGCACCCCGCGAACCGGCCCCGGAATCCCTCAGCTGCCCCAAGGTCCCGTTCGGGATGATCTTCTTCTTGGTCTTCGCGGGTGGCAGAAGGATGCCTATCACGAGTACTTCAAGCTGCCCAGGCGTGACTTCCTGCTGGTCGCCACGCCCGGGGCGGGGAAGACCACCTACGCGCTCACGGTCGCCGCGGAACTGCTGGCCCGGCGCGAGGTCGCCACGCTCACCGTGGTCACGCCGACCGAACACCTCAAGCACCAGTGGGCGCAGGCGGCATCCCGGTTCGGCATCGCCATCGACTCCGCCTACCGGAACGCCCAGGGCCGGGTCGGCGCCGACTTCCACGGCGTGGCCGTCACCTACGCGCAGGTCGCGGCGCACCCGGCGCTGCACAGGCAGCGCACTCAGAACCGCCGCACCCTGGTCGTCTTCGACGAGGTCCACCACGCGGGCGACGCGCTGTCCTGGGGCGAGGCGGTCCAGGAGGCGTTCGAGGCGGCCCGCCGCCGGCTGGCGCTGACCGGCACGCCGTTCCGCAGCGACGCCAACCCGATCCCGTTCGTCACCTACGTCGACGAGCCGGGCGGCAGCAAGCGCAGCGCCTCGGACTACGTGTACGGCTACGGGCCCGCGCTGGAGGACGGCGTGGTCCGGCCGGTTATCTTCCTGGCCTACTCCGGCGAGATGCGCTGGCGCACCCGGGTCGGCGACGAGATCACCGCCACCCTGGGCACGCCGATGACCAAGGACCAGATCGCGCAGGCCTGGCGGACGGCGCTCGACCCCGCGGGGGAATGGGTCAGCCGGGTGCTCGAGGCCGCCGACAAGCGGCTGACCGAGGTCCGCCGGGGCATGCCCGACGCCGGTGGCCTGGTTATCGCGGGCGACCACGAGGACGCCCGGGCCTACGCCTCGCTGCTGCGCGGGTTGACCGGCAAGCGCCCGGTCGTGGTGCTGTCCGACGACCCGACCGCCAGCAAGAAGATCTCCGCGTTCGCCGGCTCGGACGAGCGCTGGATGGTCGCGGTGCGCATGGTGTCCGAGGGCGTGGACATCCCGCGGCTCGCGGTCGGTGTCTACGCCACCAGCGTGTCCACGGCCCTGTTCTTCGCCCAGGCTGTCGGCCGGTTCGTGCGGGCCAGGCAGCGGGGGGAGACGGCGTCGGTCTTCCTCCCGTCCGTGCCCCTGCTGCTGTCCTACGCCGCTGAATTGGAGGCCGAACGAGACCACGTGCTCCGGTCCGCCACCGGCGAATCGCTCGAGGAAGACGAGCTTGCCGAGGCTCAGCGCCAGCGCGATACCCCGGACGTGTTCGACGAGCCGGCCTTCCAGGCCCTCAACGCGTCCGCGCACTTCGACCGGGTGCTGTACGACGGCGGCGAGTTCGGCACCGCCACCGCGGCCGGCTCGCCGGAGGAGGAGGACTTCCTCGGCCTGCCCGGCCTGCTCGAGCCCGACCAGGTCCGCACCCTCCTCCGCAAGCGCCAGGAAGACCAGCTCACCGCCCGCTCCCGCTCCGCCCGGACCGCGCCCCCCGCCTCGACCGCCCCAGCCCAGACCGCGCCCCTCGCCTCAACCCCCTCGGCCCGGACCGCACCCCCCGCCTCGACCGCCCCGGCCCGGACCGCACCCCCCGCGGCAACTACCCCGGGCCGCCCGCAAACCCCGGCCGTCACCTCATCCGCCCCAATGACCTCAGCAGCCTCACCCTCACCCGCCTCGGCAGCCGCACCCGCCTCGGCAGCCGCACCCCCCGTGAGCCGCCAGGCCCTGACCGCGCTGCGCAAGGAACTGAACAGCCTGGTCGGAGCGTGGAGCCACCGCACCGGCCAGTCGCACGGCGTCATCCACGCCGAACTGCGCCGGGCTTGCGGCGGCCCGCAGCTACCGCAGGCCACCGCCGAGCAGATCAAGGCGCGCATCGACATGATCCGCCGCTGGGCCCTGTCCGGCCGCTAGCCCGCACCACCTCGCGGCCGACCGCCCCGTACCCAGCCCTCGCAACCAGGCCTCGCACCCAGGCCTCGGCCCACAGGCCCCACGCGCCCCGCAGATTCCAAGATCAACTTATCGTGGATGCTTACCTACCGCAGAGGGGCAGTTACTATCCACGATCACGCCGGACGGCCAGGCCGTTTTGCGCCGCCGCTTGGCCGTCGAAGCCGCAGTTGCGTATGACCGCCGGGCCGGAGCCCCAGCCGTCACAGCAACCTCCACCCCCACACCAGCCCGAGGGGAGTGTCCGATTAAATGTGGCGGGTGGGGTCTTTTGGGTGAGATGGGACCGTCCGAAACGACCGTCCGAAACGACTGACACTCCTTAGGCGGGGGCGCCGGTCAGCTCGACACCGGCGGCGCGCAGGTCCTCGATGGCCTTGGCGGTGGACTCGGGAGTGACGCCCGCGGTGAGGCCGAGCAGGACCCGGGTGGAAAAGCCCGCCCGGGCCGCGTCCGCGGCGGTCGCGTGCACGCAGTAGTCGGTGGCGATGCCCACCACGTCGACCTGGTTGACGCCGCGGCCGCGCAGCCAGTCGGCCAGCGGCGTCCCGTCGTCAGCAAAGCCCTCGAAGCCGCTGTAGGCCGCGGCGTGCGCGCCCTTGCGGAAGACCGCCTCGACGGCCGCCGTGTCCAGGTTGGGGTGGAAGTCCGCTCCGGCGGTGCCCGCCACGCAGTGCGGCGGCCAGGAGGCCGCGTAGTCCGGGTGGTCGGAGAAGTGGCTGCCCGGGTCCACGTGGAAGTCCTTGGTCGCCACCACGTGGGCGTAACCGGGGCCGCCGGCCAGGAGGTCGCTGATGGCCCGGGCCACGGCGGCCCCGCCGGCCACGGCCAGCGAACCGCCTTCGCAGAAGTCGTTCTGCACGTCAACGATGATCAGCGCGCGCATAGAGCCAACGGTATCCTCCGGACCCGGGAGGCGTGATGGCTCGGGCCGGGTACTGGAACCACAACGTGCACTACCAGCCGGTCATCCTCGGGGCGGTGCCCGCGGGCTGCGGCCGCGCGCTCGACGTGGGCTGCGGGGACGGGATGCTCGCCGGCCGCCTGGCCGGACGCTGCGCCGCGGTGACCGGCATCGACCGTGACCCGCGGATGATCGCCCTGGCCCGGTCCGCCGAATCCGGCCGCGCCACGTTCATCGAGGCCGACTTCCTGGCCTGTCCCTTCGAAGCCGCCAGCTTCGACTTCGTTTGCGCGAACACCTCGCTGCACCACATGGACTTCGCCGCCGTGCTGACGGCCATGGCCAGCCTACTGCGGCCGGGCGGTCGGCTCGCGGTGATCGGCCTGGCCGCGGACAAGTCCCTCGCCGACCGGCTGGTCGGGGCCACGGGCGTGCCGGCCGCGGTGTTGTACCGGGCCATCTACCGCAAGGGCGGGTCCGGAGCGCCGATCCTGGATCCGGACCTGAGCTGGCGCGAGGTCCGGGCCGAAGCGGCCCGCCTGCTGCCGGGCGTGCGCTACCGGCGGCTCATGCTGTGGCGCTACTCGCTGCTGTGGGCCAAGCCGCGGGACTAGTCCCCGACGTCGGCGGGCGTGCCGTCCGTGATGCGGATGAGCTCGCCGAACGACGTCGGGAACACCGTGTGCGGATGCCCGGCCGCCGCCCAGACCTCGTCGTACTTGTCCAGCCAGGTGTCGACCAAAGTCCGGATCGGGGCCGGGTGGCCGACCGGGGCGACGCCGCCGATGACCTGCCCGGTCCACTCCCGGACCGACCGGGCGTCGGCCCGCTGCACCGAGGTAGCGCCGACCAGCGCCGCCACGCCGGGCCGTATCTACGCGATGGGCGCCGCTGGTCATGACGAGCAGCGGCGCCCCGTCCGCGCTGAAGATCAGGCTGTTGGCGATCGCGCCGACCTCGCAGCCGAGCTGGGCCGCCGCGGTCGCGGCGGTCGGGGCGGGCTCAGGCAGCTCCCGCACCTCGCCCGGCACGCCCAGCTCACGGAGCACGGCAGAAAACGACGCGAAGTCAACAGGCATGCGTGCAGGTTAGCCGGGCCGCCCGCGGCCCGGCTAACCCTTTTAGGACGTGTAGCGGTAGGAGTCCGAGGACGCGTCCCCGCCCTGCAGCCGGACCTGGTGCACCCGCAGGCCGCGGAAGTCATCGCCGCGGGCGAAGAACTTCTCGTCGACGTGCAGTCCGCCGCCCGCCGCCGGATCGGTGTCGATCTTGGCGAACCAGCTGCCCACCCCGTCCGGGTAGAACTGGTCGTCCCACGCCCCGTACAGCGAGTTGGTCAGGTAGATCCGCTTGCCGTCCCGGCTGACCTCGACCATCTGCGGGCCGCCGGCCAGCGGCTGGTCCGGCGCCGCCGGGTGCGGAACCCGGCCGGTGATGCCGCCGAGCCGGACCGAACCGAAACCCTGAACCTCGCGCGGGTGCGCCGGGTCGCTGACGTCGTACTGCTTGAGCTCGCCGGTGCCCCAGCACGAGACGTACAGGAACTTGTCGTCCACGGACAGGTTGATGTCGGTGATCAGTGGTGGCACGGCCCCGAACGGCTTGAGCGCGGGTGGCAGGTCATCCGGGTCCGCGGGCTCGGCCGGGATCGTGATCACCTTGTCGGCGCGCCATATACTGTCCTGGCGGCTCCACCGCCAGATCGAGGCCGACAGGTCGTCGGTGCTGACCACCACGCCGACGAAGCCCCAGGTCGCCTCGGGGTCGTGCGAGGGGCGCAGCTCCAGGACCATCTGGTACTGCTCGCCCAGATCGACGGTCTGCAGGTGCTTGCCCGCGGCCAGGTCCCAGAAGTGCAGCGCGTGGCCGTACTTGCGGCCGACCAGCAGTTCGGGGTTGACGCCGTCCTCGATCATCGACGGGGTGCCCCACTCGCTGGTGATCAGCGTGTTCTGGTTCAGGTGCCACCAGGCGTCGTAGGCCAGGTACTGCGGTCCGCGGTCGGTCTCCCAGGCGCGCAGCACGTCGAAGGTGTCGTGGTCGAGCAGCGCGATGCCGCCCGGGCCGTCGGCCCCGTGCCCGCCGCCCAGGCACGACACGAAGATCCCGTCCGGGCCGCAGTGCAGGGTGTGCGGGCGTGAGTAACCGGCCTTGTCCGCCAGTTCGGCCGCCGTGATGGTCTTGACCAGCGTCGGCTGCCGGGGGTCGGGATGGGTGTCGTAGACGTGGATGTTCGAGGACCGCAGCCCGGGCAGCAGCAGGTAACGGCGCTCCAGGCCCTCCATCCCGTGCCCGGCGTGCGCGTACGCGCTGCTGCACGCGTTCCAGCCGAAGTGGTGCAGCTCGTCTCCGCGGGTCGGCAGGTCGGCCCAGCCCACTACCTGGCCGTAGCCGGCCGACGCCGGGTCGGTGCCGAGCACGGCCAGCGCGTCCGGCCGCTCGCCCGAGCGGTCGAAGGCGACCACGTAGGCCAGCTGCTCGGGCGGGGCGCTGATCGCATCCGCCGGACTGCGGTAGAAGGTCGGGTCGACGTCGTTACCAGCGGGATGGCCCATCGGTCCTCCTAGCGGATGTCGTGCGGAATCACGTATTGATCACGCTACATCGGCCCGCCGGGATGCTTACACCGCCTGAATCTGCGGCACCCGCTGCTCTCCGGAGGTGGGCAGGAACCAGTGGAACGTCAGCGGCTGGCCATCGCCATCGGTCACGCCTGCCCACCTCCCAAAACGGATAGCTGGATACGGACTAAGACGACGAGCTCACGGTGTCGTTGAACTGGGTCGTGATGAAGCCGGAGATGTCGACCTTGGTCGGGATGAGCCCGGCTGCGAAGAACTGGTCGACCAGGTTCTGCTCGGAGGAGACGGTGGCGCTGGTCACCGGGACCGGGGTGGTGGCGTCCACCTTGGCCGCCACGTCCATGACGGACGTGGGCAGGCCGGCCGCCTTGCCCCAGGCCACGGCCCAGGCCGACGGGTGGGTCGCGGTCCAGACGTAGGCCTTGTCCAGGGTGGCCAGGTAGACCTTGATCGCGGCGGCCTTGGCCGGGTCGGCCACGGCGGCCTTGGCGGCCACCTCGAACGAGTAGGGGCTTCCGTAGCCGGGGCCGGTGGCCAGCACGCGGGCGTTGTCCTGCGCGACGACCTGCTGCACGTAGGGCGGCCAGATGTCCCAGGCGTCCACCGAGCCCGAGGTAAAGGCGGCCAGCGCTTCGGCGGGCTGCAGGTTGACCAGGCTGACGTCCTTGGTGGTCAGCCCGGCCTTGGTCAGCACGGTCAGCAGGTTGTAGTTACCCGAGCTGCCCGACCCGTAGGCGATCTTCCTGCCCTTGAGCTGCTGGATCGACGTGATCGGCGAGTTCTTGGGCACGACCACCGCGTCCTGGTCGCCGTCGGGGGTCTCGCGTGCGCCGACGATCTCCACCGCCTCCCCGCCCGAGGCGGCGAACACGGGCGGCGCGTCCCCGACCCCGCCGATGTCGACGGAGCCCGAGGCCATCGCCTCCAGCATGGTCGGTCCCGAGGTGAAGTCGGACCAGTTGACATGGAACGGCAGCGTGTTCAGCAGGCCGGCCGCCGACAGCACCGCCTCGGCGCCGGTCCCCTTCTGGTCACCGACGTTCAGCGTGACCGAGGACAGGTTCACCGCCGCGGCGGCCGATGCCGATGCCGACGGGCTGCTCGTGCTCGAACTGGAACTGCTGGTGCCCGACGACGAGCAGCCCGCCGCGGCCAGCCCGGCCAGCGCCAGCCCGGCCAGCGCCAGCCCGGCCAGCCGCAGCACGGTGACGGCATAGAACCTGGATCTAGTCATGTGATTCCTTAATCAGTCAGTTGGTTTCGTCGGCGGGCACGCCGAGTTCGGTCAGCAGCTTCAGGCGCAGCGCGACGAGATCGGGGTGATCGCGATCCCGCGGCCTGGATACGGTGACGGCCGAGGAATGGGCGATCCGGCCCTGGCCGAGGACCAGGACCCGGTTGGCGAGCGCCAGCGCCTCGTCCACGTCGTGGGTGACCAGCAGCACCGCCGGCCGGTAGCGTTCCCACAGCCGCAGCACCAACCGGTGCATGGTTATCCTGGTCAGCGCGTCGAGCGCGCTGAACGGCTCGTCGAGCAGCAGCAGGCGCGGCTCGCGGACCAGGGCCCGGGCCAGCGACGCCCGCTGCGCCTCGCCGCCGGACAGCGTGACCGGCCAGGCGGAAGCGCGCTCGGCCAGGCCCACCTCCTCAAGTGCGGCGCGGGCCACGGCCTGCGGGTCGTCGGCGCGCAGGCCGAGCGTGACGTTGGCCAGTACCTTCTTCCACGGCACGAGCCGGGGCTCCTGGAACGCAACCGACACCGGGCCCGCCACCGAGAGCTGGCCGGCTACCTCCCGGTCCAGCCCGGCGAGCGCGCGCAGCAGCGTCGACTTGCCCGAGCCGCTGCGGCCGATCAGCCCGACGAACTCACCCGCCTCGATGTCCAGGTCGAGACCGTCCAGGACGGCACGGTCGCCGAACCTGCGGGTCAGCCCGCGCACCGAGGCCGCCACGGCCGGCGCCGGGGGGCCGGCCGCGGGAACCACGGACCGTTCGGCCGAATGTTCTACTGCACGAAGTCGCGACGCCATGCCAGGGCCTTCCTTTCCAGCAGGCGCACCGCGCCGTTGGCCAGCAGGCCGAGAACCGCGTAGACGAAAAGCGCGACCATGATCACGCTGTTGTTCAGGAACTGCTGGGCCTGGGTGATCATGAAGCCGAGCCCGCTGGTCGCGTTGATCTGCTCGCCGACGACGAGCGCGAGCAGCGACGCGATCACGCTCAGCTGCAGCCCGGTCAGCGCCGCCGGCAGCGCGCCGGGCAGCACGATGTGCCGGATCATCTCGCTCCGGCGCAGGCCGAGGACCTGGCCGAGCTCGCCGAGCTTGCTGTCCACGCCGCGGATGCCGGCGAACGTGTTCAGGTATACGGGGAACAGGGCCGACAGCATGACGAACAGCACCTTGGGCAGCTCCCCGATGCCGAACCACACGATGAACAGCGGCGCCCCCCGCGGTGGTGAGGACACCAGCGGGCCCGGCTCTTTGGTCCGCGGGCGCGCGGGCGCCGGTGAATTCAGACATGGATACCTCGGCAGGAAGCGAACCGGATGAGGGTGGCGTGCGGCCGTTCAGCACTGGGCAGCAGAGGACAGCCGACAGGCGGCGCTCGACTGCCGGCCGAAGTCGGTGTACAGCCGCGCGGTCAGACGCTCGGCGAGATCCATGACAACACCGTAAGCCAATTGTCTATAAAGTCAATGGGTTTTATTGACAAAGTCGGTGATGAGTTGACACGCTGCACCGCAGCCAGCGGCGACGCCGTGGTCGCGGCCCACCGCCGCCAGTTCGTGTCCACCGTGTTCAGGACCGAGCACCCCGCGGTGCGCGTGCACCCGGAGACCGCGGAGCGGGCGCTGCTGCTGGGCGGCTTCGCGCACAGCATCACCGGATTCAGCCCGCAGGCGTCACGCGACCTGATCCGGGTCCTGCAGCAGTACGTGGTCACGCCCGAGCACACCGTCCGCTGGCACTGGCGCCCGGGCGACCTGGCGATCTGGGACAACCGGGCCACCCAGCACTACGCGATCTACGACTACGCCCCGGCGCACCGGCGGGGCGAGCGGGTCACCGTGGCAGGCCAGGTGCCCGTGGGCGTCGACGGCCAGCTCAGCGTGGCGCTGGAAGGCGACGCCGCTGCCTACTACGCCGGCTCCCACGGCGACGGCTGACCGCGGCCGGCGAGCAGCGCTACCAGGCGATGAAGTCCTGCCGCCCCACGGAGAAGTTGTAGCTGGGCAGGTGCAGGCCGGCCGCGGTGAAGTGCCCGCTGGCGATCGTCCCCGCGCCGTGCAGCCCGCCGCACTGCGCCGTCAGCTGGGCGCCGGACGGGTCGGCCCACAGCGCCATGCAGGTGCTGCCCGTGCCGGACTCGCCGGCGGCCGGCGTCACCACGGCCAGCGCCTGCCCGGTGCGGGCGGAGAACTCCACCACCTCGGCCCGGGGGCTGGCCGGTTCCCCCGTCACCACCGTGCCGAACAGCCGCGACCCGTCCGCCGTCAGCAGCGTGCTCGACACGCTGGAGAACTCGCCCAGCGCGGTCCGGTCCGGCACCGGAATGAGAAGCCGCGAGGCCAGCAGGCCGCCGCCCGGCGGGCCCGCGGTATCCAGGATCCGCACCCCGGCCTGCCCCCCGTTCCCGGTCAGGTTGTGCCAGACGAAGGCCAGGGTCTTATCGCCGGCCCAGGACAGGTCGGTCGCCGCCCCGCCAGCCGCCGTCCACGAAACACTCGCCCCGCTCCCCACAGCAACGACCGTGATCCCGTGCCCGGTCGCGTACGCGATCCGGCTCGCGTCGGGGGAGACCGCGAACGCGGGCACGCCGCCGATGCCCGGCAGCGTGAACACCTGCCGGAGCAAGCCGACCGTGCCGTCCGCCGTCAGCCGCAGCTCGTAGAATCGCACTGACGTCGATCCGGCCGAGGCCAGCACGAACGTGCGGTCATCGCCCGCCGCCTGCACCCCCTGGAACCCGTCGCCGCCGACCGGCGAGTTGACCACCGCCAGCTCCCGGCCGGTGAACACGTTCGTGACCACGGCCGGCGGCGAGGAGACCTGGAACGCGATGGTCACGATGAACGGCGCGACCGACGGCGCCGCGTCCGCGGCGGGCAGCGGCCCGGCCAGGTACCAGGGCTGACCGGAGACCGGCGGATGCACCGCCCCAGAAGGCCCGGCAGGCTTGCTGGCCGCGGGCGACCCCGGCAGGCTCGTGGCCAGGGCCACGATCCCGGCCGCCAGCACCGCGGTGACCGCGGCGGCGGCGCCGGCCCGGCGCGCTCTGCGCCGCCCGGCCCGCCGCCGGATCAGCTTGATGTCGGGCACCGGCCTGGCCACCGGGCGGACCAGTTCGGCCAGCTGCGCGCGCAGGTCGTCATCGTGCACGGGGCACCTCCTCGCCCGTTTCCCTGAGCTCCCGTTCCAGCCGCTGCCTGGCCGCCGCCAGCCTGGTCCGGACCGTGCCCACGGAGACCCCGCAGTCGCGGGCGATGTCGTTCACCGGCAGGTCGGCCAGGTAGTACAGGACCAGCACCTGCCGCTGCGGCAGCGGCAGCCGCATGAGCGCCAGATGCAGGGCCGTGGCCGCCAGCGGGTCGCGCGCCTGGCTGCCCTGCCGGGCCGCCAGCCGGGCAGACAGCCGCAGCGCCCGGTGCATCCGCCGGGTCGCGTCGATGGTCAGCCGGATCGCGACCCGCCGCACCCAGGCCTCGGGCAGGTCGTACCTGGCCACCCGCGGCCACTGGGTCAGCGCCCGGGCGAAGGCCTCCTGAGCGATGTCCTCGGCCGCCTGCCGGTCGCCGACCATGGCCGCCACCAGCGCGACCACGCGGCCGTAGCTGGCTTCGTAGAAGTCCTCGAAGTCATCGGTATGGACGGGCACGTAACTAACACGCCCGAGGGCGGCCTGGTTGCCAACCGGATTTGGTAACGATTACGGATCGCCGCCGTCCGGGTCGAACACGGTGGGGATGGCCGGGTAACCGCGAGACAGCTGCAGCGCGTAGGGCGGCAGCTCGGCCAGCGCCTCCCGGTGCTGGGCCCGGGCCGGCTCGGCCCCGGCGCGGCCTACGATCTCGCCCGCCTCCACCAGCGGCACCAGCAGCTCCCGGTCCAGCGGCCCGGTGTCCGGCGGGACCAGGCTGACCCGCTCGGCCAGCGCGGTGCCGTGCTCGTCGCGGTGCCGCACCGCCCACTTGCGTCCGCCCCGCCCGGGCTTGCCCACCGACCGCTTGGCCACCGGGACCATCTCGCTGTCGTAGTCGTTGGACGAGGCCCGGGCCACCAGCTTGTACACCAGGGCGGCCGTCGGCGCGCCGGACCCGGTGACCAGCGAGGTGCCGACCCCGTAGCCGTCGACCGGGACCGCGCCCAGCGCCGCGATGGAGTACTCGTCCAGGTCGCCGGTCAGGATGATCCGCGTATGCCTAGCGCCCAGCGAATCGAGCAGGTCCCGCACCTGCCGGGCCAGCACCGGCAGGTCGCCGCTGTCGATCCGCACCGCGCCCAGGTCGTGGCCCGCCACCTCGATGGCGGTCCGCACCGCGCGGGGCACGTCGTAGGTGTCGACCAGCAGCGTGGTCGCCTTGCCGAGCGAGGAGACCTGGGTGGCGAAGGCGTGCCGCTCGCTGTCATGCACCAGGGTGAAGGAGTGCGCGCTGGTGCCCGCGCTCGGGATGCCGTACTCCTGCCGCGCCCGCAGGTTCGAGGTGGACGCGAAACCCGCGATGTAGGCGGCGCGCGCGCTGGCCACCGCGGCCCGCTCGTGCGTCCGCCGCGAGCCCATCTCGATCAGCGGCCGGTCCCCGGCCGCCGTCACCATCCGGGACGCGGCCGACGCGATCGCGCTGTCGTGGTTCAGGATGGACAAGGCGATGGTCTCCAGCAGAACGGCCTCAGCGAACGTGCCCTCCACCACCAGGATGGGGGAGCCGGGGAAGTAGCAGTCGCCCTCGGAGTAGCCCCAGATGTTTCCGCTGAAACGGTAAGATTCAAGGAAACCTAGCGTCGGAGCGTCCACGATGCCCGCGCCGCCGAGGAACTCCAGTTCGGCCGGGCCGAACCGGAACCGCTCGATGGCGTCGAGCAGCCGCCCGGTGCCTGCCACGACGCCGTACCGGCGGCCGTGCGGCAGGTGCCTGGCAAACACCTCGAAGATGGCCCGGCGGTGGGCGGCGCCGCTGCGCAGCGCGGCCTGCAGCATGGTCAGCTCATAATGGTCGGTCAGCAGGGCGGTACCAGGCAGAGCCGAGTCATCCACGAGCGGGGACAGGTGGTTCACCGAATTCGTCACAGGTGGAAGACTACGGAAGGAGGAGGTGAGTAGTTGTGAGCGTGGCGCCTGCTGAGGTGGATCTCCCGCGGTCCGCGGACAATCCGGTATCAGACAAGCCCTGGGTCACCATCGTGTGGAACGACCCGGTGAACCTGATGTCCTACGTGACGTACGTGTTCCAGCATGTCTTCGGCTACCCGAAGAAGAAGGCGACCAAGCTGATGCTCGACGTGCACCACAAGGGCAAGGCGGTGGTCGCCGCCGGGGCCAGGGAGGCGATGGAGCACAACGTCGAGGTGCTGCACGGCTACGGCCTGTGGGCCACGGTCAAGCAGGACTAGCGGTACCCGCCACTCATGCAACCATTCCGGGCGACGAGGGGCGGCGGCGTGCGAGCCTGGCTCGCCGCCTCCGAGGCGTCCCTCTTGCGCAACCTGGTCGACCAGGTGGTCGCCCTGATCGCTCCTGACGGCCCGCAGGACCCGAAGAGCCAGGACCCGAAGAGCCAGGACCCGAAGAGCAAGGCCGACGACGAGATCGCTGCCCTCGAGGCCCTGCTGCAGGAGGCCGCCCCCGGCACCGCCCAGGCCATCCCGCAAGATCCGGTGTTGGCCCGGCTGCTGCCCGACGGCTACCGCGACGACCCGGAGGCGGCCGGCGAGTTCCGCAAGTACACCGAGCCCGCGCTGCGCAACGCCAAGCAGCAGGCCGCCCAGGAGATGCTGGATTCGCTGCCCGAGGGCGGCGGCCGCGTCCAGCTCACCGCCGACCAGGCCCAGGCCTGGCTCAAGGCCCTGAACGACGTGCGTCTCGCCCTTGGCGTCCGTCTCGACGTGACCGAGGATTTCGAGGACCAGTGGGGCCGCCTCACGCAGGAAGACCCGCAGTGGGCCGCGTTCGAGGTGTACGCCTGGCTCGGCGCGGTCCAGGAGTCGCTGGTGCAGGCGCTAACCTGAGCTCTATCTTCCCCGGGGGGCGACCCCCCGGTGACCCCCCGCATAGGGGGATTACCCATCCCCCCTATAACCCCCTGGGACAATCATGCTGACCATCTCGCGCGAGCTGCGTGACAAGATCGTGGCCCATGCCCGCCGCGACCATCCCGACGAGGCCTGCGGCGTGATCGCCTGCCCAGCCGGCAGCGACCGCCCGGAACGCTTCATCGCCATGGTCAACGCGGAGCGGTCCCCGACCTTCTACCGCTTCGACTCCACCGAGCAGTTCAAGGTCTGGCAGCAGATGGACGAGGCCGACGAGGAACCCGTCGTCATCTATCATTCGCACACCGCCACCGAGGCCTACCCGTCGCGGACCGACATCTCTTACGCCAGCGAGCCGCAGGCCCACTACGTGCTGGTGTCGACCCGCGACGAGCACCAGACCGAGTTCCGCTCGTACCGCATCGTGGACGGCCAGGTCAGCGAGGAACCCGTTACCGTGGCGGAATGATTCCGCCTGCGGGCGGGTTGGACGCCAAGGACCGACCAGATAACTGCAGGGAGCGTAGTTCATGGCCATCGAGGTTCGCATCCCGACGATCCTGCGCACGTACACCGACGGCGCCAAGCAAGTCGAGGGGACCGGATCCACGCTCGGCGAACTGCTCACCGACCTGGAGAGCAGGCACGGCGGCCTGCGCGACCGGCTGGTGGACGACGGCGGGCTGCGCCGGTTCGTCAACGTGTACCTGAACGACGAGGACGTCCGCTTCCTGTCCGGCCTGGAGACCCCGGTCAAGGACGGCGACACGGTCACGGTCCTGCCCGCGGTGGCCGGCGGCGCCTAGGATCCCGCCGCGCTCTATTTATATTTATCCGAACGGACCAGGGTTTGCGCTACGAGAACCTGCTCGACTCCCTCGGCGGGACGCCGCTGGTGGGCCTGCCGCGCATGTCACCGCCAGCTTCGAGGCCCGGAGCCGAGGTCCGGCTGTGGGCCAAGCTGGAGGACAGGAACCCGACCGGCTCGGTCAAGGACCGCGCCGCGTTCTTCATGGTGGCCCAGGCCGAGAAGGACGGGCTGCTGTCGCCAGGCTCGACGATCATCGAGCCCACCTCGGGGAATACCGGCATCTCCCTGGCCATGGTGGCCAAGCTGCGGGGCTACCGGCTGATCGTGGTCATGCCGGAGAACACCAGCTCCGAACGGCGCCAGCTGCTGCGCATGTACGGCGCCGAGATCATCGGGTCCCCGGCCGCGGGCGGCTCCAACGAGGCGGTCCGGGTAGCCAAGCGGATCGTGGCCGAACATCCCGACTGGGTGATGCTCTACCAGTACGGCAACGAGGCCAACACCCGCGCGCACTACGAGACGACCGGCCCCGAGCTGCTGGCCGACCTGCCCGGCATCACGCACTTCGTGGCGGGCCTGGGCACCACCGGCACGCTCATGGGGGTCGGCCGCTACCTGCGCGAGCACAAGCCCGACGTCAAGATCGTCGCCGCCGAGCCGCGCTACGGCGAGCTGGTCTACGGGCTGCGCAACGTGGACGAGGGCTTTGTCCCCGAGCTGTATGACCCGTCCGTGCTGACCACCAGGTTCTCGGTGTCCTCGGCCGATGCCCTGCGCCGGACCAGGGAACTGGTCGGCACCGAAGGCATCTTCGCCGGCATCTCCGCCGGCGCGGCCCTGCACGCCGGCCTGGCCATGGCCGCCAAGGCCGTCGCCGCCGGCGAGCTGGCCGACATCGCCGTCCTGATCGCCGACGGCGGCTGGAAATACCTGTCCACCGGCGCCTACGATGGCACCCTCGACGAAGCCGAATCCCGCCTCGAAGGCCAACTCTGGGCGTAATTTTCCCCACTCGCTCTGTCTATTACCCCCACTTGCCCTATTACCCCCACTTGCCTCCGGGTGCTCTTTAGGCGCTGGTTTCCCTCGTCGCTCGTACCTCGCTCCTCAGTCCAGCCAGCGCCCGCGCCCCTTCGGCTCGCGGGGCCCCGGCTACCCGCGACGCCTGGGACGGGCGGGCCATAATGGCGGGCATGCAGCTCACGGTGGTTGGGTGTTCGGGAAGCTTTCCGGGACCGGATAGTCCCGCGTCGTGTTATCTCCTGGAGGCCGAGGGGTTCCGGCTCGTCATGGATATGGGAAACGGGGCGCTCGGGGGGCTGCAGCGGCACGCGGAGCTGTTCGGGATCGACGCCATCTGCGTGTCGCACCTGCATGTGGACCACTGCGTCGACCTGAGCTCGTACTGGGTGGCGCGGCGGTACGCGCCGGAGGGCCTCCGGCCGGCGATCCCGGTCTACGGCCCGGCCGGGACCGCAAAGCGAGTGGCGGGCTTCGGCGGCGAGGACGAAGCCGCCATCCGGGACCGTTTCGATGTCCGCGAGCTGGGCCCCGGCCCGGTCGAGATCGGTCCCTTCCGCATCACTGCCGAGCGCATGAACCACCCGGTGGAGACGTTCGGGTTCCGGATCGAGCACGGCGGCTGGCGGCTGGCCTACTCGGCGGACACCGGCGAAACCGACGCGCTGGCCCGGCTGGCCGAAGGCGCGGACCTGCTGCTATGTGAGGCGTCGTTCCTTGACGGGATCGCCAACCCGCCCGACCTGCACCTGACCGCGCGGCAGGCAGGCGAGTACGCGGCCCGGGCCGGGGCCGGGCAGCTGGTCCTCACCCACCTGGTGGCCTGGAACGACCGGGACCGGTCGCTGGACGAGGCGGCCGGGGCCTACCGCGGCCCGCTGTCGGCGGCGACAGCCGGGCTGGTCCTCGGGCCAGAAGCGGCCCGGTAGCCGGATAGGCTGTGCGTCATGTCTCGACCCGACGGGCGATCCGTCACCCAACTACGGCCGGTGAAGCTGACCCGCGGCTGGCTCGACCACGCTGAGGGATCGGTGCTGGTGGAATTCGGCCGCACCCGGGTACTGTGCGCCGCGAGCGTCACCGAGGATGTGCCGCGCTGGCGGCGCGGCAGCGGCCTGGGCTGGGTGACCGCCGAGTACGCCATGCTGCCGCGGGCCACCAACACCCGCGGTGATCGCGAATCGGTCAAGGGTCGCCTGGGCGGCCGGACCCAGGAGATATCCCGGCTGGTCGGGCGTTCGCTGCGGGCCTGCGTGGACTACAAGGCGCTCGGCGAGAACACCATCGTCATCGACTGCGACGTGCTGCAGGCCGACGGCGGCACCCGCACCGCCGCGGTGACCGGCGGCTACGTCGCGCTGGCCGACGCCGTGACCTGGCTGCGGAACCGCAAGCGGACCAAGGGCGACCCGCTGCTCACCTCGGTGGCCGCGGTCAGCGTCGGCGTCGTGGACGGCGAGCCCCGGCTCGACCTGTGCTACGAGGAGGACGTGGCGGCCGACACCGACATGAACGTGGTCTGCACGGCCAGCGGCGACTTCGTGGAAATCCAGGGCACCGCCGAGCGCGAGCCGTTCAGCCGCGACCTGCTCGGCCAGTTGCTCGATCTCGCCGTGGCCGGCTGTGGCGAGCTGACCCGGCTGCAGCGTGCCGCCCTCGGCTGACCCGGTCGTCCTGGCCACCAGGAACGCCGCCAAGCTCCGCGAGCTGGCCCGGATCCTGGCCGCCGGTGGCATTCCGGTCCGGCTGGCCGGCCTGGAGGAGTTCCCCGACGCGCCCGATGTGCCCGAGACCGGCGCCACGTTCGAGGAGAACGCGCTGCTGAAGGCCCACGCCATCGCCCGCCATACCGGCCTGCCCGCGGTGGCGGACGACTCGGGACTGTGCGTGGACGCGCTGAACGGCATGCCCGGCGTGCTGTCTGCCCGCTGGGCCGGGCGCCACGGCGACGACAAGGCCAACCTGGACCTGGTCCTGGCCCAGGTCACCGACGTGCCTGACCGCCGCCGCACCGCCCGGTTCACCTGCGCCGCCGCCCTGGTGGTGCCGCGGAGCGGCTTCGCCGAATGGGTGGTGACCAGGAACGTCGAGGGCCGCCTGATCCGGTCCCCGCGTGGCAGCGGCGGGTTCGGCTACGACCCGATCTTCCTGCCGGACGGGTTCACCGAGACCACGGCGGAGATGACCGCGGAAGAGAAGGACGCCATCAGCCACCGGGGCCGTGCCTTCCGCGCGCTGGCCCCGTTCATCGCCGCCGCCGCGGGCGACGGCTAGAATCGCGATCCCCAGTACCAGGGAGGGCTCATGACAGGCAAGCGGCTCGCCCCGGGCGACCCGGCCCCCGACTTCACCCTGCTCGACGCGGACGGCCAGCCGGTGTCGCTGTCCTCCTACCGCGGCCAGCGGGTCATCGTGTACTTCTACCCGGCCGCGATGACGCCCGGCTGCACCAAGGAAGCCTGCGATTTCCGCGACCACCTGGCCGACCTGAACGACGCGGGCCTCGCGGTGCTCGGTATCTCGCCCGACCAGCCCGCCAAGCTGGCCAAGTTCCGGGATAAGGAAGGCCTTACGTTCCCGCTGCTTTCCGATCCGGATCGCACCACGCTCGAGGCCTATGGCGCGTACGGCGAGAAGATGCTCTACGGCAAGACCACGGTCGGCGTAATCAGGTCCACGTTCGTGATCGACACCGACGGCAACGTGGAGAAGGCCTTGTACGGCGTCAAGGCCACCGGCCACGTCGCACGGCTGCGGGCCGATCTCGCCGCCTGAGCGGTACCTTTACTAGCGACCCGGTGACGGGCGGGCGTGGCGGAATGGCAGACGCGGCAGGTTTAGGTCCTGTTGGTGGAGACACCGTGGGGGTTCAAATCCCCCCGCCCGCACTCCGGTCTCTCTGTTTTGCCGCAGGTCAGGTGCTCATTAAGGCCGTGGAACTGGCGCGAGACAGGGCGCCGGGCGCAAGCGAATGCCCGTACGGACAGCGCTCAGGTTTGCTGGCGAACAGTGGTGCAGGCACCCGATGATCATGCCCTGAGCTGCGGGTTTCAGTTAGCGGGAAGCACCCGGTGTCACCACACGGGAGACGATAGCAAGTGCCTTCAGGCTTCTGGCCGGGCGAGCCCGATGACAAGCGACCTCCTGTCGCCGGCGCAGGTTTTCAGGGCCCCCGCGGGGGGTGCCCGAAAGGCATGATTTCGTATAGACATGATGACGGAGCGTGGTTGAATGCGGCAGGGGTCACGCCCCGGTTGTGGCTACGCCGGCCCATTCGCCGGGCTGGACGTTGAGGTGACGCTGTGCATGGCGCGGGAGGATTTGTGGATCTGAAGCTGGGCCACTACAGCAAGGACGGCATCGAGGTCGTCGACGTCCAGGGCGAGATCGATATCTATACGGCGCCGCGGCTGCGTGAGCTGCTCATCGATCTGGCCGGCAAGAACCGCTACCAGCTCGTCATCAACATGGACCAGGTCGGGTTCCTCGACTCCACCGGCCTCGGGGTGCTGGTTGGGAGTCTGAAGCGGGTGCGGGCGCACGACGGGACGCTGGATCTGGTCTGCACGCAGGAGCGGATCCTGAAGATCTTCAAGATCACCGGGCTGACGAAGGTCTTCGGCATCCACCAGACAGTGGACCAGGCCATCGCGGCCAAGAAGGGGCCCCGGTAAGGGACGTGTCGCCGGAGGCGACGTAGCCGGGGCTTCGGGGCTATCGGAGGGGACGCAGTCACACCGGGACTGCGGGAGAAATGGTGCCGGCCCGGTTGCTGGACAGGTGCGGATCGAGGCGCCCGCGAATACCGCCAGGCCGCTGAACTGACTGTCATCGGCTGCCGGGCACACGATGGGCAAGATTCCGCCGAAGCGCAGCTGCCCGTTGCGCTTGCCGTGCCGGTAGATGATCGAGTCGGCGCCGGCGGCGCGGCGGCCGGGCCTGGATGCAGGATCACCGCCGTGCATGGCGTGGTGGCTTGCCCATGGCAGCATATTGCGGCCACCGCGGATACCGAACTACTGCGCGCCTGCCGCTGCCGGGACCCGGGCATCGGGCCGGTGCCAGCGGCCCGGCTCGTAGCCGGACAGCGTCGCGCGGGCGAGTGCGGTGATGAACGCGGGCGTGGATGCGGCGCTGGTGAACAGGGCCCGCTGGCGGTCGGCTCCGGTCCCCCGGTCCTCGAGCCGGCGCAGCAGCCGGGTGACCGTCTCGGTGTCACCGTGGTCCCTGAGCGCGGGATAGACGTGATCGAGGAGGCGGGCGCGCAGCGCCGGCGCATCGACGGGCTGCCCGGTGACCGGGTCGGCTCCTGCCCCGGCGAGCCCGTGCCGCGCCGCGGCGGCCAGGGCCGCGGCGACCTGCCGGGCCGGCGTCGCTGGCACCGGCGTGCCGCGGCGGGCCTCGGCCAGGGCGGTGGCGACCAGGGCGCGGGTCAGCCCCGCCGCGAGCACCGCGGTGCCGGTGTCGAGGCAGACGTCGGCGACCCGGACCTCGACGGTGGGGTAGCGCGGGGACAGCCGGGCCAGGAAGTAGACGCTGCGCTCGTCCAGCGCCGCGCCGCGCCCGATGAGGCGGCGGACCGCGGTGTCGTAGGCGGCCGCGTCCGGCCACGCCGCGGGCGGCACCGCGGTCGGCCAGCGTGACCAGGCCAGGTACCGCCAGCTGGCCCATCTCGTATCGTGCCCGCCGGCGATCGGGGAGTTGGCGGTGACGGCGAGCAGCGGCGCAAGCCAGGGCCGCAGCCGCGCCAGGACCTGGACGCCCAGGTCCCGGGAGGGGACCCCGACGTGCACGTGGCAGCCGCAGGTGCCGGCCTCGGCCACCACCGGGCCGTACCGGCGGGCCAGCTCCTGGTAACGGGGCTGGTCTGTCACGGCGGCCAGCCCGGGCGTGCGGTACGGCGCGACCCCGGAGGCCACCAGCCGGCAACCCAGCCGCGCCGCCGCGTCAGCGGCCAGCCGCCGCAGCCGGATCAGCTCGCCGCCGACCTCGTCCAGGCCGGTGCACACCGTGGTTCCGGTCTCCACCTGGAACCGCATCAGCTCCTGCTGCACCCCCGGCTCCCCATCGAGCAGCCGCACCAGCTCGGCACCGGCCAGCACGGTGGCGCCGGTAGACGGGTCCAGCAGCACGAACTCCTCCTCCACCCCCAGCGTGACCGCGCCGGACGCGCACACCGCCCCCGGCGCGCCGCCCGGCACCGTCGCGCCCCGTCCCGCACCGCCCGATCCGGGCGTTACCACGACCACCTGCTGCTCCGGGAGCGGGCGTAGCGGTAGCCATGGGCCCAGCGCGCTGGCCAGGTCGGCCATTGCGCGGGCTGCGGGGATCAGCGGCCACAGCAGTGCGGCCAGCGTGATGGAGGCTGCCGCCTGCACGGCCACCGCCTCGGCGCCGGCCAGCGTGACGACCTGCCCGGCTGCCTTCCAGGTTGCCTCCAGCGGCTGCCCGGCCGAGATCGGCAGGGTATGGGCCATCGTCGCGTCCTTCCTGTCGCTGAGGACACGCCCGTGAGTTCCCCACAATACGGGCACACCCCCGTGGCCAGTCCGCCAGCTTGTCCTCATCGCCCACCGCCGGCTCACGCAAGCCCAGCTCAGCCCGGATCTGCGCCCGGCGATTCTTGACCGTCCGCCCCGACCAGTCACAGGAGGCGAGCTCGGCGGCCGCCACCCCGATCTGCCTGGCGACACCCCCACCGCTGCTCCCGGCACGTCCGCCCCACGCCCGCTCCCGGCGGAACGGCTCCGCCGTGGATAAGTGTCGCCGTGCCGCCCCGTCCCGCTGGGCAGCTCGCGGCGGTCGACGTCGCCGACCTGGCCGCCCTCGTGCTCCGGCGCGCCTATGAGCGCCTCGAAGCAGGCAAGGCCGAGACGGGCCTCAGGGATGCCGTCGCCCTCCTCCGTCTGACCTGGGAGATCGAGCGCGACGAGGCTATCCCGGCGCGGGACAAGGCGCTCGCCCAGGCCGAGATGTTCCGGCGCGGGATGGAAACTGCCCTGTGGATGGCGCGGGAGCACTTCGAGCGCATCGACCCCGTCCGGTGGCGCTCGTTCATGAACGACTTCCGCCGCGAGTCCGAGAAGTTCGCTGGCCCACATCCCGGGGCGGTCAGGCGCCGTTGAGCTTCACCACGGCACGCTTCTGAACGCCCCGGTCTGCGGGTAGATGTGCTCCCGGTGGTACCGCATGATGGCGCTGGCTGGTCGTTGCCGGATCCCAGGCCGGCCAACAGATGCTCGACGGCTATGTGCGCTGGCTGGAAGAAGTGGCTGAACAGCAGCGCAAGATCGCATCGGGTACCCCGGTCAGCCAGATGGACTGGCTGGCCGGGATGCTTAACGCGCAGGCCGGCTTCACGCGGCAGTTCGCCAAGTCGCTGCGCGAGTTCCCCGGCCAGGGCGCCAGGTAGCGACCTGGCCTGCGGGGCCGGGCCATGGCGGGCCACTGTGATCGTCTGCCGTGCCTGATGGCTCCCGCCGGCATCGGCGATGGCGCTCGTTCCTGGCGTGCGGAGTTCCCGGACGAGCCGGTGGTGGCATCGCGAGCACGGTGCCGGAGAAACGCCCCGGGGCGGCTGGCGGGCAGGGCGGGCACGTCGGCCGGCAGGTCCGGCGGAGCGCAAGGGCTGTGTGCCGCATCGTGGCCTTGGCCCGAACGGTGCGGGCTCGGCCTGGCGGGGAGCGGGACAGGGGTCAAGGCGGGGCAAGCTGGCACGAGGAACCCTCATGGCTACCAGGGCCGGCATGAGAGCACGCTCCTATCACGCCAGCCCTGGTGCGAGGTCAGGAGTGTAGGGGGGTGTGCACAAGCTTGTGGATGAACTGTGCAAATACCCAGGATGGTGGTGCGATGCCGGGAGGCATGCCCAGAGAGCCCCCTGACGGCCCTGCCCGCGGATTAGCAGCGCAAATGCGGGTGACATGATGGGCTGCGGGAACATCAGGAAGGCGGCCGCAACGGTACCGGCACCAGATAGTTATCCACACGTGACCTGTGGATGAGGGCCGCAGGCCAGCACCCGATGCTCCTGCCAGGCCGGCCCGGCGGCGGATCTTCACACTGGCTGGTTGTGCCAGGTTGTCAGGTTCGGGAACCGGTCGCGGCCTGGCCTGCTCGGGTACCGGGCCGGGGACGGCGGTGTCTGCCGCGGGCAGAACAGGGCCCACACGACCTTTCCGGCCTGGCTGGGCGTGGTGCAGCCCCACTGGTCGCTGAACGCGCAGATGAGGTGCAGCCCGCGGCCGGTCTCGTCGAGGGAGCCGGGCGCTCGCGGCACCGGAACCGCTGTGCCCGGGTCGGCGACCGCGCACAGCACCCAGGGCCCCTGCTGCAGCAGGCCGAGCCGGACCGGCCGCCGGGGCCGGGTATGGCCGGACGCGGGCAGGGCGTGGCGCAGCGCGTTGGTCATCAGCTCAGACACCACGATCGCGATGTCCGGGCTGCGTTCTGCCATGCCCCACCGGTGCAAGGTGGCGGCGGTGAAGTCCCGGGCGGTGCGGACCGATCCGGGATCCGCGCCGAGCGCGCGCGTGGCGATCCGCGGCAGCCAGGCCCAGCGCGCCAGGGCGGGATCCGGTGACGGCCGCCATCTGCCGCTGGCCAGGCCGGCCATCTCCGCGGCCGGCGTCAGCCAGCGGCAGCCGGTGCCAGACTCCAGGTCGGACCGCTGCGCTACCATCAGCGCCCGGTCAATGTCATCGCGCCGGCAGGACCGGCGTGTGCCCGTTCTGCGATCATCATGTCCTGGCCGGGCTCACTGCCTTGGCCAGGTGCCGCCGGGCGGCCGCCGCGAGCTCGCCAGGCTCGGACCGCATTGAAGACCAGGCCGCGGGAATGGGAGGTGCCGGCCGGGTTTCCCGCGTATCTGCCGGCGGGCATGGCCTGGTCGGCCGGGAAATCGTGGTGCCATTCCAGCTCCGCCCGGCTGGGCGGGGGGTAGCCGCTGGCAGCGCAGCCGGGGTCACGGCTGCTTCGCAACGCGGCGCGGCCGGCGGCACCGTCGCCGGGTACGGCGGGGAGCCGGGCGGTCCTGGCGATAGCCATGGACCGGTCCCACGGCACAACCGGGCAGGCGGACCAGTAGGCGGGGTCGGTCTGCTGGCACCTGGGGCAGGCCAGCCGGCCGAGGGCATCGATGCGCCAGCCGGCGCCGATCGCGCGGGCCCGGGTGTCGGCCTCGCCGAGAGCCGCCGGATCAGCATGCCAGGAGACGCACGAGCCCATCTCGCACCACATGATCGGCATCCGTAGCTGATCACCGATCACGGCCCGCTCCGCAGCCCCGGCCGGGCCAGCGGGCGCGGCCGGGGCAGCGGGCCCAGCCGGGACAGCGGGGGCAGCGGTCGCGACGGGCGCCGCTGGAGCAGCGGGCCCGGCCAGGGCTTCCGGCCGGGCACTGCCGGCAGCTGGCTCGGCACAGCCATGGCCCGCCGGCACGGCGTAGCCAGGGCTGGCCGGCACGGCACGGACATAGCTGGCCAGCTCGGCGTAGCCAGGGCTAGCTGGCACGGCATGGCTATAGCCGGCCGGCACGGCGTAGCCAGGACCGGTGGGCTCGGCAAGGCCAGGGCCGGCTCGGCACTTTCGCCGTCCTGAAGCTCGGCGAGCCAGTCGTTCATCTGTAGCATGCCGGCGTGCTCTGGCCGGATCTTGATCTTCACGTCGAGCCTTCCGTCGCTGTCGAGCCCGGGGTGAGCCGGGCAGCCGCCGGGGACCTGCCCTGGGGCCGGACTGCCGGGCCGGCCGCTGCGCGTCCTGGCGGCGGGCTCCGGTGGCAACCGCGGCTGGCCGTGGTCTGGCCGGGCCGCTGCCCTTGCGCTCACCCCGTTGAAAGCGCCCGGGCTCACCGTGTCTGGGTTCGGTCTTTTCACCGTCCCGGCCTGCAATCACGGCCAGATAAACATGTGGTCAATGTTTGGCCTATTTATGAGCCGTCGCGGCGTGGCGTGTGGACAATTCCGGCTTCCCTCTTCGTGCACATGGAGCGGGTAGTGTTCTCCCAGTTAAGAGCCCTTTCATGAGCGCAGCCGGGCGGCGGAATCCCCAGCATTTCCACCGCCTGTGCACAGGCCTGGTGCCGTTTTGCACAAGTGATCCACAGGCTTATGCACACACAGCCGGTCAAGCAGTCCTCTTACCGGGCTGGCAGCCAGCGGCAGATCAGTGCGCTGGGGCTTGCGTGACATGCCCGCCATGCCGGACACCAGGACCCGGCGTGGATGGGATCGCGGCGTGGACGGGATCGCGCAAGAAGGCACCGATGCTCGCCGCCGCTTTGCAGGACAGGCGGCCGGTGTATCCACCGGCTGCCTGCCGGTCATGCTCATCCTGCGTCGCGGTCCGCCCGGGCGCCCCGGCCGGTCACTGTCCGGCCTGCGGTTACCCCAGCCACGAGCTGGAACGCGACGCGGCGACCCCGTTCGAACGCCAGGTTCCGCAGCCGGTCAGGGACCCCGCCCGTACCCGGTCATGACTGCGGACCGTCGCGGTGGCGCATTTCCGGCGGTTGCGGCGTGCTGTGGCGGTGCCAGCCAGGACATTCGGGCCGGGCAGAATCAGGCAAGGCCCCTCCATGTATGAGATGGAGGGGCCCTGCCCGGCCTCGCCGCACCGGCTGGCCAGTTGCCTGGCCTTGCTGGCGCAGCGCGCCGCCCGCCGGGGCCAGGCACCCGCGCGAGGCGCCGGTCTCCCGGCTCCTCCCACGTTCCCGGGGTCGCCCCCAGGTGATGCCCGTTTCCGAACGGTGAAACATTTCTACTGCCTGTGCAGGCGCCGCGCAAGAGCCCGCGGCCGACCATTTTCAGGTTTTTCGCTATCCACAAAAGAATCCACGGAAAACAGGCAGTTATCCGCATTTGACGGCGGTTATCCACGAGCTTGCTCACAGCCTATCCACAGGTTCCCGAGTGTCAGCCGGAGAACACCGCAACCGCCGGTACCGAATGCTCGGTGTTATGTAACCAGTTAGCCACCTGAAGTTCATCTTTGCCTTTACCGAGGTATCCCGCTGCGCACCGGGCAGGCAGGCGCAGGCTGGCGCTGCCGGGGTAACCGCACGACCCGGCTCTCAGCGCCCGGTGCCCGGTCAGGTGCCGAACAGGTGGCGGTGCAGCCGGCCGGTCTTTGCCGCTGATGTCCGGACCTTTGGGGGCACGCTCAGCGGTGCGGCTTGGTGTGCCGCTGCCCGGCCAGCGCCGGTGCCTGCCGCTATCAGCTGGCCAGAACCAGCGTGCCGTTCCCAGCCCGCCGGGACTGGCCCACCTGCTGGCCACAAGGCGCCGGTGAGCTCCGCGCGGGTGAGCTCCGCGCTGGCCAGGTCCGCGCCGGTGAGGTCGGCGTCGCTGAGGTCGGCGCCAGTGAGGTCCGCGCCAGCCAGACTCGCGCCGGTAAGCCTGGCGCCGCCGAGGTCGGCGCCGGAAAGGTCCGCGCGCACGAGCCTGGCGGCGAGCAGATCCGCCCGGGCCAGGACCGCGCCGCCGAGGTCGGCGGCGGTAAGCTCCGCGCCGGTGAGATCCGCGCCAGCCAGGTCAACAGGCCCGAGGTCGCGCTCGGTACGCCGGCGCCCGAGCGCGGTGATGGCTGCCTGCACGTCGGGCCGCGGCGATCGCTCCGGGGCCTGGCCGCCGGGACCGGGGGGCGGCCAGTGCTGACGTGAGCGCTCCCGGATGAAGGCGGCGAGCATCTCCATCACAGCGGGGTGGTGCCCGGGCGAATCGCGGGCGACGCGCTCCAGTGCGCGGATTCCGCCGATACGCACGTCAAGCTCCTCACGGCCCAGCTGCCCCAGCGCCAGGGCGTAGCGGCCGGCTAGCTGCCCGGCGCGAGACCGCGCACGGCTCCGCGCGGTGACCACCAGCGCGCCCATGGCGAGCAGCCCGGCACCAAGGGCCAGCAGCCGGCCGCGCGCGGCATCCCGTGCCGCCAGGGGACGTGGTTGCCAGGCCAGGCCGACGTCATGGTGCGCGAGCCAGCCGCCGGCCGGCAGCGCCAGGCGAGGACTGACGGGACGCTGCTCAGGTCCCGATCCCAGGGACATCGTCGCAACTGAGGCATGTGGGGCCATGGTTCCTCCAGCGGGACACGGGTCACCAGGCCCCGGCCCTGTGCAGGAATCCCGGGGGACCTGACCGTGAGGTCATCTGGTCAGGCAAGCTCGCTCATACCGAGCCCGCTCATGGGGCGGCTCGCTCATACCAAGCCCGCTCGTGCTAGGACAAGCTCGCTCATACCAAGCCCGCGCATCCACGGTAGCCAGCCATGCTCTGGCGGCTCAAGGCAAAGCCGCAAAATCCCTCAGCTCCCGCCGCAAGCCGCTGAGGTCCCACAGCTACCGGCACCGTGGCTGGCGCAGCACGAGCCATCGTCAGGAGCACATGGCTGGATCGTGGTCGTGGCCCGCGCGACCGGCCGCCGTCAGCGCAGTGGGCGTCAGGGCCTCCGGCCACACAAGGGCCGGGAAGCGGTCCCTCAGTGCGCGGTGAACGGCGAACAGCGGGAGCCAGCGGCGGCGATCGCCTGCTGGACCATGACGCGGAGCCACCGCCGCCCGGCGACCCGTCCGAAACCGAGGCATTTGTCCGGCGGCGTGGTCATGACCGCGGCAACTTGCTGACGGCCTGCAGCCGAGGGCGCCCGAAGGTGACCGTTCCGGCCCGGAGCGGATCGGCCTTGACCATCTCAGCTTCGGCGTCGCCAGTCGCAAGGACCCGCAGCAGGCGGCCCGGCTGTTCGATGAGCACGGCGTGATTCACAGCAGCATCACCCGCCTGCCTCCTTCGGCATCGACGTGCTCTCGTTCGAAGACCCCGAGGGTATCCAGCCTGAGCTCACCGCACCGGTAGCCCAGCCAGCGCCTGGCGGCTGAGGGCGCTGGCGGAACTGACGGAAGATCCGGAGCGCGCCGGTCAGGTCATGCTCAAGCGCAAGACCGTGGTGCCGCCGGAGAGCCCTTCGTACTCGCCGTAGCCGGTGATCGGGGTGCACCATGTTTCCAAGCGCCTTTCGGCCATCTGGTAGTGATCGGTCATCTGGGCACCGTCCCTTCGCTGACATGAATGCCCCCGTCATGATCCAGCCCGCCTTCACCGACGCCGAACGGCTCGCGCTCGCCGGGTTCCTGGCCTTATACCGCGGCCTGACCCGCGAGGCGTATGCCCTAGCGACCCTTTGGGTCGGTGACTCCGACAGCTGAGCTGAGTTTGTCAGGCTGCCGCAGGCAGCCTTGCGTGGGCGAGACGTTCATCGATGTGGTGTTCGATTGTGCTGAGAGCGGCGCGGAGCTGGGGCGGGGCCTGGGGTTGCCCGGTGGCAAACAGCGGGGCCAGGACCCGGTCGTGGACCTTGGTGTAGAAGACGGAGAATGCCAGTCCGTCGGGGGTCAGGTCGTAGGTGTTGGCGTGCGGGCGGCGGGTGATCAAGCCGTTGCGGCGGAGGCGGGCCAGGTCGTAGGAAGCCTGGGCCATCGAGTAGGGGGCGCCGAGCAGTCCGGTCATCAGGGCGCGCAGGCTCCTGTTGGTGATGCCGGTGACGGCGCACAAGGTGACGCACAGGGCGCCGGCCAGGGCCTGGACCCGAGAGTCGCCAAAGCGCATGGCTGTAGCTCTCCGCCCGTCGGCGGTGACCGACGGGTGCGCGATCCGCTCGAAGACTGGATTCGCAAGGACGCAGGCCTGGCCGGCACGTTCAGTGTGCAACAGGCGGGCGTTGACCGCACGCGCCCGTGCCTGAAGCTCATCAAGGTTATGCAGGCGCCGCTGGCAGCCCAGGTCGCCGGGCGCGTTCACGACGGTCTCCACCCGCAGGGCGCGGCCGTCTTTCAAGTACTGCTTAATGCGCGAGTGCTTGTAGAAGGCGTTGATGGTGACCTCGGTGCCGCGGGTGATCACATTGGTCCGGAACTCGCCTTCGGTGCTGGACCGGACCTGCCGGTCGAAGATGATCTCAAGGGTATCCGGGCGGCCCAGGTCCAGGTTGTCGGTGACCAGGGCGTCGAAGAAGGCCCGGGCGTAGCGCGGCTGGGTGAACACGATGGTGCGGGAGACCTCGACCTGGGCCATCGAGCACTCCCACCAGTAGCCCGCCTGCTGATCGGCGGGGCCGAGCGGCAGCGGCAGCCGGTGCAGCCACCGCTGGAAGAACACGCTGATGGTGCCGGGCTGCAGCGCGTCGCAGATCCGCTGCAGCAGGGCAGGGTCCTGGCAGGAGGCGAAACCGTTGGACAACTCGGTGAAGGGCAGGCCTGCCTTGCGGGCCTGCTGCTTGGCCCACTCATGCCCGTTGACCCAGATTTTCACTGGCCAGGGGCAGTACGTGCAGACCTTGATGAACGCCGGGCCGAAGCTCGCGTCCCACAGGTAGAAGTAGTACACCGTGACCCGGCGGTCCTTCTTATCAAAGGAGAACTGCGGAGGCTTGGAGGGGTCGGTGTCACGCTTGCGGGCGATGAACACCCGCTGGGCTTCCTGGGCCACCCCGATCGCCGCGACCTGCGACCGGCCCGTCTCCGCAGCCCTGTCCAGGTAGCGGCGCATCACCTCGATGTTGCGGTCCGCGGCCTTCAACGGCACCACCGGGATGTGATTAGCCTCAGCGAACGAGGCGACCCGGCGGCGGAAGGCATCCCCGATCTGCTGCAGGCACGCCGGGGACGGCACCGGGTACCCGCGGTGATTCAGGAACTGGATCACCTGCCCGCCCACCTGCAACTGGCCCAGGTAGCCATGCAGGTAGAGACGGTCCAGGCACTCCAAGTCGAGCGCGGCGTGCCCGTCGAGCACGTCGTTCACCGTGACAGGCACCGATCGCTTGAACCGGGACGCCATGGCAACCTCCGGGACGTGGGCCTACGAACGGAGGATGCACCTACCTGCACGGGACCGCCCGCGGAACCGGAAACCTCGGCGGTATCAGGCGGAGCCTTCCTGGGACGGCGCTGAACAACCCTGATCCGGTGGGCGGCCGTTCTGGTTGTTTACCGGTGCTCGCAGCGTGGCATGCTGGCGCGTTGTGCTGCTGTCGTCGTGGTTGCGGCCCGCGGCGGCTGCCAGGGCCGGGGCGGAAGTGTCTGCCCGGGTGCCAGTGGCGGTCAGGCCAGGACCCATGCGCCGTCGCGGCGGGTCAGGCCGTGCCGGAGCAGGGTGCGCAGGTTGATCGCGGCGCACCGGCCGTGCAGCCAGGCGTTGTTCTTGGCGGTGCCGATGTAGCGAAGCCGGATCCGGCGCCCGTTCTGGGTGGCGGTCCAGGCGATAATCCGCTCGATGGCTGACCGGGTGGGGTAGGCCTGCCTGAATTCTGCCGTGCGGGCCTGGGCGCGGGCGGCGCGCAGGAGGGCCTCGTGCGGGTGGGTGGTCATGGACCGGCCGTCTTTGGCGGTGGTGCACCTTTCGCGGAGCGGGCAGGCGGCGCAGGCCGCGCCGAAAGTCACTGTCCGGGTCCTGGTCATCGGCCGGGTGAGGCCGGCCGGGCAGGTGACCGTGCCGGCCTGCTCATCGATGGCGAAGTCGTCGATGGTGAACCCGCCGGGCACGGCCGGGCGCAGGGGCCCGGGCTTGATCACGGTGGCATGCCCGGCGTCCCGGTAGGCGGCTCGGGCCTCTCCGCTGCCATAGGCCGAGTCGCCGTAGACCTCCAGCCCCGTAGCCTGCGGCGCACCGGCTGATCCCGCATCCTGCCCGGTCCCCGCCTGCCCGTCCGGGCCGGCTTGCGGCTCGCTGCCTGGTTCCGCGCCGTCAGCGGTGCCGCTGAACCGGTCGCGGGCGGCCATCTTCACCCCGTTCTCCGCATCGGTGCTGCCTTCCCCGGCGGCCATGGTCATCTCGCAATCGGTGATTGAGGGTTGTCAGAGCTATACGTCCTGCCGGAAGTCCCTAGCTGGTCTCCCGCTGGCAGTCCCGCCAGCCGAGATCGCCGTCGCGGGACATTACGATCCGGCGGCTGCCCTGCTGTCTGTTCGCTATCGTGCTCAGGCCGGCGCCATGACCGTGATCCTGCTGGTCCTGCGGGCGTACGGCTCAGTTGCCGTGATCACCGGCACGCGGCGGGTGATCCGCGAGATGATGCTCTCCTAGAACCGGGGCCCGGCACCCTCCCCGCCCCCGTCACGAGGGGCTGCCGGCTCCGCAGAGAAGGCCCGGGCCCCTGCGGGCCCGGGCCTTCTGCTTCTCCGCCTCCTTCTCCGCGCTCTGCGCCGCCTGCCGGGCCATCCCCGTGCCAGCACGCCGCATGCCGGCAGGCCGGCGGCGCCCCGGCTCATACGCGGTGCGGCAGGTAGACGCGCGTTTGCTGGCCAGCGCCGCGTGCGAGACGACGTCCGTCCCGCCGATCGAGGCGCGCGCCGGTGACGCTGGCGTGCCGTGTGCCATAGGTCGGCCGCAGATGCCGAGGTCGAGCTTGCGCAGCTGGAAGGTCCTGGAATTCCCGGCTTGGAACTGAAGTCGCCAGAGGCGGGTGGGAGTGCGAGGCCGCCGGGCAACAGGATCTCGCATCTTCGCGTCCCATGCGGACGGAGAAAGTCAGGTCGCGATCGAGCGCGCATCAGTGCATGCCGGAGGCAGCGGCTCGTCGAGCGCCGTCAGCAGCTCAGCGACCGCGTCGCGTACTTCGCTGACCAGTGCGCCGCGCTCATCGAGATCCACCGCATGTGGCCAGGGCCAGATGCGCCGTACCTCGATGCCGGGACGTAGACGGACGTCGCGGCGGCCGAGGCCCGCGCCAGGGCTGAGATGTTCCAGAAGGGCCTGGCCAGCACTCTCTGGACGGCGAAGCGGCACATCGACCCCGCCAGATGGCGCGCCTTCATGGACGACCTCCGCCGGGAATGCGAGCCCTTTGCCCCGCGGGATACCCCGTCTCCCGGGCGCCGCTAAACCGTAGTTCCCCCCGGTCGCGAGGCAACATAGGCCTTGACCAGGTAAAACGACCTCAGCTCATGACTACGTAGACATGTAATTTTCGTGATCAAGGGCTCTACCACCTGGTACAACGCGTTGACCAATCGGCTTGGGGGGAACTTCGGGCTAAAACTCGCAGGGCCGGTCACCTGATCACCGAGAAAGATGCTCCGGTCGCGGGGTGATGCTGCGATGAGGCATGACGCCACCGCGCCACCGGATCGCTTGGTTCCCCGGTGGAAACGCCGGGATGACGCCAGCCGGGGTTTTCGGCACCCACAAGGTCGAAGGCCGCCAGCAGGTGGCACCGTTGGCACAACCGCGCAGAACACGTCGAGAAGGCGGTGGCCCGCCATCGACCCGCAGCGCCGCTGCCGCCCGTGAGCACGGGCACCAGCCGCGTTTGCCCACCCACACCCTCGCGTCCACCGCCGCGATGTGGCACAACAACTGGACCTCTACCCGCTAATAGCTCACCGAGTGGTCCCGGGGCCCGGCGTCGTCGCGCCATCGGGGACCTGACCGTTTCCTCCGGCCGGCGCGGCGGGCAGGGGGTTCTGGGCCGTTAGTGCCTTGCGACGATGCTGCAGAACCAGCGCGGAGGCGCCGGCGGATGCGAGAAGGGTGGCGGCCGCCATCCACGGCGGGTTGAGACCGTGACCCAGCCGGGCATCGAGCGACCAATCGCCAGGACCGGTCAGAGCCAGGGCGGCGGCGGACAGGCCGAGCAGGGCGGGGTACTCATAGCCGCCGCCGGTGGCGAAGAAACCGCTGGGCGCGTGAACGGCCGCGGCCGGGATCATGGTGCCCGCGGCCGCTGCACCGGCTGCCGGGGTGGCAAGACCCAGCACGATCAGTGCCCCTCCGCCGGCCTCGCCCAGCCCCGCTGCGATGGCGCTCTGCCGGCCGGGCCGGAATCCCATCTGCTCGAAGGCATCCGCGGTGCCGGTGAGCCCGGCGCCGCCCAGCCATCCGAACAGCTTCTGCACACCGTGCGCGATGAGCACCCCGCCGACGCCGGCACGCAGGGTGAGCAGGCCCGCGTTCTGGATGTTGCTCGTCATGGCTCTCCTCATCGCGCCGCGGGACGCGAAGCCAGGATGCCCGGTCCTCGCCCCTGGGCTCCGCGAACGATCGCCCATGGCAACCTTAGCCTTCTCGTGGTACGAACAGTCCCCCCAGCGTTGACCCAGTCGCCCAACGCCCTCGTGAATCCCGTGATCACCGGCGACCTCGGCGATCGTGAACTGCTCTAGGCGACGGAAGCGCAACGCCAGCTCGACGAACCAGAGCTGGGTGGGCTTGATCCGATCCGGGCCGACCTTCGCCTCGCAGAACCTGACCTGACCTGGTTCCCGCCAGGCGAATACAGCGTGGACCGTGGGGCGCCCGGGGATACGTGACCTGCTGGCTCGGGTGGCTCGGTGGCGGGTCCCGCTGCGCTGGTGGCTGGCGGCCGTGAGCCCCGCCGCATTCCTGGGGCTCGCGCTGATCGCCATGGTTGCGGCCGGGAAAGCCCTGCCGGGCGTGGCGGACTTCGGCCGGTTCAGCGGGATTCCGGCGATCGGCCTGGTGGGTGTGCTGCTGCTCATTACCGTCGGCGCCCTTGGCGAGGAGACCGGCTGGCGCGGATATGCCCTGCCGCAGTTGCAGCGCCGGTTCAGCCCGCTGACCAGCTCGCTCATCATCGCCGTGCTGTGGTTCGGCTGGCACCTGCCGCAGTTTTTCGTGATCGCCAGCTACCGGGACTACGACCCGGTCCAATACGTTGGCATGTTTCTCGGGCTGACCATCGGCGCGGTCGTCTTGACCTGGCTGTACAACCGGTCCGGCGGCAGCATCCTGCTGGTTGCCGTCTGGCACGGGCTGTACAACTTCGTCAGCGGAACCCAAGCCGCCACCGGCATGCTCGCCGCGGTGGTCACCACCCTGATTATGATCCAGGGTGTGGTCCTGATCGTGCTTGAACTGCGGGCCCGGCGGCGCGGACGGCCCTCAGTGCTGGGACCCGCGTGAACCGGCGTCAGCCACTCGGCATCTGGGTCACCAACCACCTGGCCAACCCGCTCCTGCGGCATTTGCTGCGGGGCCCTGCCGGACATCGGCTGAGCAGCCGCCTCGCGCTGATCCGCTACCGCGGCCGCCGCACCGGCCGCATGTACGAACTGCCGGTGCAGTTCGCGCGAGACGGTAACCGCGTCTGGATTCTGCCTGGCTCACCCGAGCACAAGACCTGGTGGCGTAACCTCCGCGGTGGGGCCGACGTAGACCTGGTTCTGGCCGGGCACGACATCCACGGTCATGCCATGGTGATCGACCGGAGCCGGCAACCCGAATTCGCTGAGGGTCTGACCGCCTACCTGCGCGCCGTCCCCCAGGCAAGACGAGCCCTCGGCCTGCCCAAGCAGGCTTCACCGAGTCCCGGCGACACCGAGCCGCGGCAGATCAGCGCCAGCGCGGTGCTGGTCCGTGTCGACCTTGACGATTGAGCCGCAGTATCTGCCAGCGATTATTTACTCGCGCTGGGTCTCAGACTCGATATGCGGGCGGGTGACCGCCGCGCTCCCCTGTCCCCGCAAGACGGCGCTCGAAGCCGCCGCGAGCTGCCCCCCACGCGCGCCAGCCGCCGGTCCGGGGCACGCTGAGGCGCACCAGGTAGCGCAGACCGTCACCCGAGTAATCATGCAACCCGCCATCCCCCAGGTGACACTACCCAGGCGGGACGGACTAGCCCAGCTGGTTGCGCCTCGGCTTAGCATGCCGCCCGTCATACCGGCCCCGCAGCCGCGCGCACCAGGCCGCCACCTGCGGATAAGCGGTGATGATCGCGGCCGCCTCCGCCCCGTAACCCATCAGATCTGAAAATCGCATGGGTGTCTTACGGCGTCACGGCAAGGGCCGGCCAGAACACACCGCCGGGCAGGCCCGAACACTGACAATCAGCATGCAAAACCGCAGGCAGACGCGATGAAACGGCGCGGGAAGATCGCACGATCAACGCGAATCGGGACACGGCGAAAGAGCGGCGGTCTAGACCCAAAGGCGCGACCCGTGCCGACCTGGCCGCGCCGATCGAATCAAACCCCGCGCACGCGCAAGGGCTCGCAGGGCGCTTGCTGCGAGCCCTTCGGGCGGATGGCAGGCGTGGCCTTACTCGCTCTCAGTGGCCAGATGCCTGGCCGTTCCGTTGCTGTATCAAGCCCTATGCAGGTAGCCATCACGGGACTACTGTCCTGTTACGGAGGAGGAGCCGATGGCCGCCAGCACCCTGCTTGTCACCGCGGTCGCGCTCGTCGCAAACGGTGCCTGTGCGTACGCGGCCGGGCCGCGGCCCACGTGACGGGTGCCGTCGCGCCCGTCCCGCCGCGACGTACACTTCATCCAGTGACCGGCGCGAAGACGTTTTGGCCGCTTGCGTCCTTCGTGGTCTTGACGTACGCGATCTCGTGGGGGTGGACGTTCCCGTTCGCGGCCGCGGGGGACGTGGTTGAAAAGGGTGTCGGCTGGCCGACTAATCTTCCCGCGCTGTTCGGCCCGGCCCTCGCGGCATTCGCGGTGACGGCGGTCGTCTGGGGTCGTGCGGGCGTTCGCGACCTTCTCGCCCGGATGGCCCGCTGGCGCATGCCATTGCGCTGGTGGGCCGCGACGTTGAGCCCGCTCGCTTTCCTCGCTGTTGCGCTCGCAGTTGCTGCGGCCATCGGCAAGCTGCCGCGCGGGAGCGACTTCGGCTGCTACAGCGGCCTGCCCGCGATCGGCGTCGTTCCTGTCGCCGTGATCGTGGTCCTGATCACCTTCGGCGAGGAGACGGGCTGGCGCGGCTTCGCGCTGCCGCTGCTGCAGCGCCGCCACGGTGCTCTCGCCGCCGCGCTCCTGATCACCCCAATCTGGGCCGTCTGGCACCTGCCCTACTTCTTCACCGTCGCTACCTACCGCGGTTTCGCTCCGGTTGGGTACGTCGGCTTCGTCTTCGGCCTCGCCTGCGGCTCGATCGTGCTCACCTGGCTCTACAACGGCACGGGCGGGAGCATCCTCGCCTGCGCGGTCTGGCACGGCCTCTACAACCTCGAAACCGGCACCGCCGGGGCCACCGCGACGATCCAGGCGGTCACGACCGCCTTCATCTATGTCCTGGCGTTCCTACTCGTCGGGTTCGAGTTGCGCGCGCGCAGACGTGGCGAAGCGCCGATCCTCGGTCCCCGCCCAGGCGCCACATCGCCGTCCGGGCTTCCCGGCGCGACCCCCCTCTGAGTCAGCTACCCGGCGTCACGGCGGTGACGCGAACGAAGGTGGGCGAGTCGGCTGCCTCGATCGTCGTGCGAGCCAGCGGGTAAGGTGTGACCGTCGGGTTCGGGCGCACGCACGACCGCCGGTACACCACGCACCTGCGTGACCTGATCATCAGCGGGCGTGCCCGGCCCGGTCAGATCGTCACCCACCACGAGTCACTGGAGAACGCACCCAGCATCTATGACCGCTTCGACCGCCGGGTGGACGGCATCGTGAAGGCCGTGTTCCACCACTGAGTCCAGCCGGTGGCACGGCTCAGCGGGGCGCGGCTGTCACGTGATCCGGGGCTGCCCGTCCCGGCGGTGTCACATCCAGATGTATTCCTCGGCGATGGCGCCGTCGCGCCACTTTGCCACGGTTACCATCCGGCTGCCGTTCTCAAATTCTCCGACTACGCATGTCCAGTCACCGGATCCGAACTTGATCGGATGGGACCTGATCTGTGCTGGCGTCCCACCGGCGGCTTGGACCATGGCCTTCATGGCGTCGATGTGTTCCTCAATGCCGTGGGTTGGAGACTGCCCGTGAACATCGACGAGCACGTCGTCGGTGTGGTAGCGGGCGAAAAGGCCGTGCCAGTCGGCTCCGTTCCATGCCGTGAAGTCAAGATCGTCCATGCTGTTCAGGTTGCGAGTGACCTCATCGTCTGCCATGTCAACGCTCCTCCGGGCCCCGCCGGTCCGGCTGGCTTAGCCACGACTCCAGCCGCCCGCCGTGTCCTTGGCTGATCTCCCGAGCCCACGTTACGCCTGGTGGCCGGGACTCCTGAAGCTACGGCCAGCCGCAACGCGTTTCCGGCCAGACTGCAGGTCACAGAGGCTGCGTCGAGTTCTGAAGCAGTACACGGTGACTGCCCTGGGGCGGATCGCTCAGCGGGCTGTGTAGCCGCCGTCGATGTACAGCTCGAGACCGGTGACGAATGAGGCGTCGTCGCTTGCCAGGTAGGCGACTCCCGCCGCGATCTCGGCTGGCTTGCCGAGGCGTCCCATGGGGGTCATGTCGAGCATCGCCTGCTCTATCGGCGTGCCTTTCGCCTGGTCGAGAATCGGGGTGTCGATGAACCCGGGATGTACCGAGTTCACGCGGACGCCCCGGCCGGCCCAGTGCAGCGCGACGTTTTTCGTCAGCGTGCGGACCGCCCCCTTGGCCGCATGGTAGGCCGGCGAGGTGCCGAACCCTCCGCTGGTGCCGAAGATGGAGCTGATGTTGATCACCGACCCGTGCCCGGAGGCGGCCAGCGCCGCTGCTGCCGTCTTCATCCCCAGGAAGACGCCCGTCTGGTCGATGCCGATGGTGCGGTTCCAGTCCGCCAGGGAGGTGTCCTCGATCGCCGCGAGATCACCCAGGCCGGCGTTGTTCACCAGGATGTCAAGCCGGCCGAACTCCTCCAGCGCCGCGGCGACCGCGGCGTCCCACTCAGGCGGCGAAGTCACGTCGAGGTGATGGTAGGACGCGCGGCCGCCGCTCTCCACGATGTCCTTGACCACCTGCGTCCCGGCCGCGTCCTGAACGTCGGTCACCAGCACCGCGGCACCGTCGCTGGCCAGCCGCTTCGCAGTAGCCTCACCGATTCCGCTGGCCGCACCGGTCACCAGCGCGACACGCCCGTGCAACCGCTCCACCGCAACTCCCCTCGCCGCACGATGCCTCTGGCCACTACGAGCCTTGCGCGGCAACCAGGCTTTGACCAGGGGCCGTTGGTCCCCCGTCCGGACCTCGTTCCCTCACGTGTTCACCGGCTTAGCCCTGCCCCATCGGTGAGAACGCAGGCCTGGCGGGCTTTTTCGACTCAGCGGGCATTCGCCTGCCACCCGTCGGTTGTGGCGTTATGGGCAGACATTGCCTCCTTTCGCTGCGGCCTAGGGTCCGCCGGAGTGCCGAATGGCTGCGCCGCGGCAGGTCAACGACCATGACTTCGCCGACAAGCAGCTCGGTAAGGTCGCCCGGTACGGGATCTACGATGTGGCCGTCAACACCGGCTGGGTAAAGGTCGGAGTTGACCATGAGACGGCGGCGTTCGCCGGTGGAGTCTATCCGCCGCTGGCGGGAGGCTGCCGGGGCAGGCGCCTACCCGGGTGCCCGCCAGCTGCTGATCCGCATCTGGATGAGCGGCAGTGGCGGCTGACTCTGGGGGCGCAGGCGCGGGCGCTGGGCCGGGCGGGATCAGCCGGATGGCCGCTTTGACCAGGTTGC
The DNA here is from genome assembly GCA_963739135.1 of uncultured Actinomycetes bacterium. Classification (GTDB taxonomy): domain Bacteria; phylum Actinomycetota; class Actinomycetes; order Streptosporangiales; family Streptosporangiaceae; genus Palsa-504. Next base: position 180,691 of record CAVTZG010000025.1, on the reverse strand, counting down.
ATCCCGATACGGTGCGCGGGGTGCGCGCGAGCTTGTGCAGGGCATCGAGCCGGACGGGCGGGTGTCTCAGGCGGGTGCGGGCCGACCGTCGGCAACTGACCTCGATCCGGGGCTGGTGGATGCGCTGCGGAAGCTGGTGGAGCCGAAGACGCGCGGCGACCCGGTGCATCCGCTGTTGTGGACGACGAAGTGGCGGGGAACCTGGCCGGTGAGCTGGGCAGAGGGGGCAGCCGGTCAGCGCGGACACGGTAGGCCGGCTGCTGAAGGACCGGCTGGGCTACAGCGAGGGCTGGTCGCCTGGAGCTTCAGGTTCTCCGTCCAGGCTGGCAATTCAGGGCAGGCGTGAGCATGGTGCGCCATCACCGGGGATCAGCTCATCCTTCATGATCTTGCCCATGGCGTTCTTCGGCAGCTCATCGCGGAACTCGATCACCCGCGGGTACTTGTAGGCGGCGATCCGCTCCTTGCAGTAGGCGATCAGTTCCGGCGCTGTGAGCGAGGCGCCCGGCCGCAGCGTGACGACGGCCATGACCTCCTCGCCGAGCCGGTCGTCGGGAATGCCGAGGACGGCAGCTTCGCCGACCGCCGGGTGGGCGTGCAGCACGTCCTCGATCTCGGCCGGGTACACGTTGTACCCGCCGCGGATGATCAGTTCCTTGCTGCGGCCGGCGATGAACAAGAACCCGTCCTCGTCGAAATAGCCCAGGTCACCGGTGTGGAACCAGCCACCAGCGAAGGCCTCGGCGGTGGCCTGCGGATCGTGCAGGTATCCCTTCATGACATGCAGCCCGCGGGTGACCACCTCGCCCACGTGGTCCTTGCCGGGCGGCAGGGCGTTGCCGTCGTCGTCCCAGACTTGCGTCTGCGTCCCCCAGATGGGCTTGCCGACGCTGTAGGCACGCCGTTCGGTGATGCTCTTGTTCTGGGTCATGGTGGATGCGGTCTCGGTCAGCCCGTAGCCCTCCAGGATGACGACGCCGAAGCGGTTCTCGAAGGCGTCCAGGACCGGCGCGGGTATCGAGGCGCCGCCGGAGACCGCGAGCCGCAGCGAGGAGACGTCGTAGCTGTCCAGACCGGGATATTGCAGCAGGGCGATGAACATGGTGGGCACGCCGTCGAAAACGGTGGCATGGTCGCGCTGGATCGCGGTCAGGACCGTGGCGGGATCGAACCGCGGGATGAGTGACATCGTGCAGCCGAACCGCACGCAGAGGTTCAGGATGCTGGACAGGCCGAACACGTGGAACAACGGCAGTGCCGTGATGACCACGTCATCGGGCTGCACGCCAACCAGGCGCGCCGGGATGTCGGCGTTCATGTACAGCTGGATATGGGTCAGCTCGGCCCCCTTGGGACGGCCGGTCGTGCCCGAGGTGTAGATGATGACCGCGGTGTCGGTCAGCATCCGCGGGGCGAGCCGGGGGCCGTCCGCGACGGCGAGCAGCTGCCCGAATGGATGCGCGCCCGGGGCGTTCCCGGCGTGGCCCACGGCGTAGATCTCGCTCACCCCGGCCGCAGCGGCGCCCTGGGCCGCATCGCCGGGCACGCCCTCCCAGGTGATCAGGATCTTCGCCCCGCTATCACCGAGGTAGAACGCCACCTCCGGCGCCTTGAGCAGCACGTTCAGAGGCACGGCCACGCCGCCGGCCTTGAGGATCCCGAAATAGGCGACCAGGAACTGCGGAATGTTGGGCAGCTGCAGCGCCACCGCGTCCCCCGGCCGCAGGCCGGCCGCCTCCAGGCCTGCCGCCAGCCGGTCCGACAAAGCGTCCAGTTCCCCGTAGGTCATCTGCCCGCCCGCATGGACCGCCACGGCCTTGCCGGGCGACGCATCCGCGGTTTCACGCAGGATGACCGCAAGATTGAAATTCATCGCTTCACCCCTCCTCCTCGCACGACTCACACGCGCGTTTTTTCGGAACAGGGATCCATCGCCCGGCGCCCGCCGCCCGCTGGGAGCGAAGCGGCCGTCTCAGGCATCCGCTGCCGGTTCATCTCAGCGTGCGCGCTCAACCAGCCACTGGTCCAGGCGGACTTCCTGACTTGCCAGGACCTTCGCCGCCTGGCGCCAGCGCCTGCCCGGCCTCCGCCGCGTGGCTTAGCAGCCGCCGGCCCTTGCCATCTGGCGCCGGTACGTGCCCCGGCACGTGATGTCATCTACCCGGCGGCCACGGACATCCGCGACGCCCGCGCCGGCCAGGCCGTGGTAATCGCGGGCGGGCGTTCGCCGCACGCCACGCACCGTATCGCCGGTTCGGTCCCGTCAGCCTGGCCCGCTACTCACCGGTGGCCCCTCGTGTCCGTGCCCCGGGGCCCTCGATCCGGGGGTAGCGGCACGGAGAACTCGGCGATGCCGCGCGAGGTGACCTGGTTCGCGGGCTCGCCCGCCGCGTTGATCAGGGCCGTGACCGGGCGGTTGCCGGCGAGGTACGTCACGGTGAACGTATGGATGCCCCGTTCGCTGGCGGCCTGGGCGAGCATGCGGAGGAGTTCGGTGGCCAGCCCAGCGTCGCGCCAGCCCGGGGAAACCGCGATGGCAACGTCCGCGGTGCCGTCCTGTCCGGCTGGCTCGTAGCGGGCGATCGCGACACCGCGCTGGCTGGCGGGTTCGACGGCGACGAGCGCGAACCGGCTCACGTAGTCGACGGTCGTGAGGTAATCAAGGAGTTCGGGCGTGACCCGCGGGTGGCCGCCGAGGAACCGGCGGCGGATGGTGTCGGCGTCGGCGGACTCGATCGCCTCGGCTCCCCCGGCCGGGATGGCCTGCTCGCTCATGCGGGCCTGCCTGATTCGAGGTCTGACCCGGACGCTTCATCCTCGGGATCGGCGTAGTCGAGACCAGAGTGCGCGATCATGTGGTCCAGGACACGGACCACCAGAGCGGCCGCCACGAAGAACGCCACGATGACGGCGATGAGGATGACGTCACCCATGGCCGACCCGTTAGAACCGTTCCGGCAGGAACATGGCGATGCCCAGGTAGATGAACACCGCGATGGAGACGGCCAGGAGGATGCCCTCAGTAACGGTCATGAGCCCACCAGTCCTCGATCAGGTGCCGTGGCGGTTACGAACGCTACACCTGGCCAGGGGGATACCTAGCATCCTTGCAGTCTCCATGCGGGCAGACCCTGACTCTAAGCGACTTCCTGCTGGCAGTGCCGGCCACATGCTGCCAGAATGGAACGCGTGAGCGACCAGGCGGCGACCCGCGAGGCGGATGCGGACGCTACCGGCGTGGTTGAGGCGGCCGGGCACTTCCGGATTTACCTGGGCGCGGCCGCGGGCGTCGGCAAGACCTACGCCATGCTCAACGAGGGCCACCGGCGTCGGGGCCGGGGTACCGACGTCGTCGTCGGATTCGTGGAGTGTCACGGGCGTCAGCTGACCGAGGACATGATCGGCGGCCTGGAGGTCGTTCCCCGCAAGGTCGTGGACTACCGGGGCACCCGCCTGGAGGAAATGGACCTCGACGCGGTACTGAGCAGGCGGCCTGAGGTCGCCCTGATCGACGAGCTGGCTCACACCAACGTGCCGGGCTCGGGTCAGCACGCCAAGCGGTGGGAGGACGTCCTGGACGTCCTCGCCGCGGGGATCGATGTCATCACCACCGTCAACATCCAGCACCTGGAGAGCATCGCCGACGAGGTTGAGCGCATGACCGGGGCGCGGGTCCGGGAACGTGTCCCGGACTGGGTTGTGCGCAAGGCAGATCAGATCGAGCTGGTCGACTCCTCGCCCGAGCAACTGCGCCGCCGCATGCTGCACGGCAACATCTATCCGAAGGAAAGGGTCTCGCTGGCCCTGTCCAAGTTCTTCCGCACCGATAACCTGACCGCCCTGCGGGAGCTGGCGCTGCGGTTCCTGGCCGACGAGACCGATGAGGAACTGCTGGAGCACCTGCGGCGGCACGAGTCGGATGTCGTGTGGGAGACGTGCGAGCGCGTCATGGTGGCCGTCAGCGCAGTTCCCGGCACCGACGGCCTGCTGCGGCGGGCGGCCCGGATGGCCTCCAGACTCCATGGAGAACTCGACGTCGTCCACGTCGCCGCCAGTGATGCCACCCGCCCGGGGGACCGCAAGTCCATCGAGAAGCTGCGAGAGCTGGCGGCGGATGTCGGCGCCCGCTGGCATGAGATACAAGCCGACGATCCCGCCCGGGCCATCGCCAGCTTCGCCCAGGAGCACCAGATCACCCAGATCGTGATCGGGTCCAGCCAGCGGAGCCGGTGGCAGCAGCTGACCGGCGGCGGCTCGAACGTGACCCGGGTCATCAAGGAGGCGGGTGCGCTCGGCATCGACGTCCACGTCATCGCCCTCCGCAAGGCGCCTCGCTCCGGGCCATCAGAAGAGACAGCCGCCGAGCGTCCTGACCTGATCGAGGTCAGGGCAGCCGACCGTCCTGACCTGGTCGAGGTCAGCGAAGCCGACACAGACGACCCGGTTCCGGAGACCCTAGGGCAGTAGCCAAGGGCAGCAGACCGCGGACCGTCACCTCGGTAACGCCTGGACCTGCCTGCTCAGCACGACCTTGCCCAGGGCGGCCCGCCCGTCGAGGCCCGCAGCGCGCCGCGGGCGTCCGCGAACGGGTAGGCCTGCACGGGCGGATCGGGCAGGGTCCCGGCCTGCCGCAGCTCCAGCAGCCGGGCCCACAGTTCGGCCGCGACAGCCGGCTGATGCTCGAAGAACTCCCGGGACGCCACGCCCAGCACGCCGGTGTTGCCCAGCAGCAGCCGGTTGACCTTGACCGCTGGAATCTCGCCCGCGGTGAAGCCCAGCACCAGCAGCCGGCCCTCCGGGCCCAGCAACCGCAGGCTGTCGGTCATCCGGTCCCCGCCCACCGGGTCCAGCACGATGTCCACCGCCCGGTCGCCCGCCAGTCCGCGCACCGCGGCCAGCCAGCCGTCGCTCAGCACGGCATGGTCCGCCCCGCAGCCCAGCACGAACTCCCGCTTCGCCTGGGCAACGACACCCATGGACCATAGCTGTTGCTGTAACGACAACGATGGGCCATCGGTGGTGGCTACCAGCGGGCGGGACAGGGCAAGCCAGCCCGGCTGGTATCCAGGCGCCGACGACCGCCGGGTAATCTGGGTTGGTGAAGGCGGGAGGAGCCCTCGTCCTCGCGGCGGACACCGAGACCGCGGCGAGCCGGGCCGTCGCGCAGGCCCGGGCGTCGCTGGGCGACCTGGATCCCTCGTTCGCGGTGCTGTTCGCCTCGTCCCATTTCTTCGGCTCGGCTCAGGCCCTGGCGGCCGCGGTGGCCGAGCAGACCGGCCGGATCCCGCTCATCGGCTGCGTGACCGAGGGGGTGGCGGGCGGCGCCCGTGAGGTCGAGGACGAGCCCGCCGTCTCGCTGTGGCTGGCCGCCGACCTCGGCCCGGTTGAGACCTTCGCCATGGAGTTCGTCAGGACCGCCAGCGGCGGCGCCTTCGGCGGCTACCGCTTCGGGGCCGGCCCGGCCGGCCTGCACCTGATGATCTGCGACCCGTTCACGTTCCCGGCCGGTGACCTGCTGGCGCACCTGAACGAGCACGTACCAGGACCGATGGTCATGGGCGGGATGGCCAGCGGCGGGCTGCGGCAGCGGGAGAGCCGGCTGTTCCTGGACGGCCAGGTGCTCTCCTACGGCGCGGTCGGCGCCCACCTGCCGCGCGCCGAGGTGCATCCCCTGGTGGCCCAGGGCTGCCGGCCGCTCGGTGACCCGTATACCGTCACCGGGGCCGACGGCAACCTGATCCTCGAGCTGGGCGGGCGCCCGCCGCTGGCCCGGCTGCAGCAGCTGGCCGCGGCGCTGCCCGACCGGGACAGGGAACTGCTGGCCCAGGGCGCGCACCTGGGGATGGTCATCAACGAGTACCAGTCCGAACAGCCCGGCCAAGGCGACTTCCTGGTCCGCGGCATCCTCGGCGCTGACTCCGAATCCGGCGCCATCGCGGTGGGCGAGGACGTCGAGGTGGGCCAGACCGTGCAGTTCCACGTGCGGGACGCCGACTCGGCCGACGAGGATCTCCGGCGCATCCTGGCCCAGGAGAACACCGTCCTCGGCAGCCGCCCGGCCGCCGGGGCCCTGCTGTTCACTTGCAACGGCCGCGGATCGCGGATGTTCGCCGAGCCCGACCATGACGCCGGGCTGCTGGCCGCGCTGCTGGGGGAGATCCCGGTGGCGGGGTTCTTCTGCGCCGGGGAGCTCGGGCCGGTGGGCGGGCAGAACTTCCTGCACACCTTCACCGCGTCGATCGCGCTGTTCCCGGCCGACGGCCCGGTCAGCCCGTCGCGTTCCTGACCAGCCACTCCCGGGACAGATTGCCCGTCTTTCCCGCTGTTCCCTTGCCGACCCAGCAGCCAGCCCAGCGCGACGGGAAGCCACCCCGGGGTCCGGCGGAGGCGGCTGACCAGCCTCGCGATGGTTACCTCAGGGCCGATCTGACAAAATAGCGAGTTCACGAAACACGCAAGCCCGGCCGGGAAACGGAGCACGCAATGGCTGACGCGAAGACCGCGGAGACGAAGACCGCGGAGACGAAGACCGCGGAGACAAGTCCAAGCCCGTCGATGAGGACGCGCTGGTGGCGGACATCGACCGCACCCGGGCGCAGCTGGCGCGCACCATCGACGCCATATCCGACCGGGTGAGCCCGAAGAAGAACGCCGAGCGCGTCATGAACCAGGTCCGTGCCCGCGCCAGCCAGATCGATCCCGTCATGGCCGCCGCCGCGGCGGGCGCGGTCGTGATCGGCGTCACCGCCCTGCTCCTGCTGCGCCGCCGCAAGCGCTGACGGCCCGCAAGCGCCGCCGGCCGCTACCCCTGGCTGCCGTACGCGCTGACGGCGGGATGCGCTAGCCGGCGCTCTTGGTCAGCTCCTCGTACTCGGCCGCGGACAGCAGGTCGGTCGGCAGTGCCGCGTCGCCGCTGCCGTCCTGGGCCACCCGGACCCGGAACATCCAGCCGGACGTGTACGGCTCGGCGTTGACCAGCGACGGGTCGTCCTCGAGTTCGGCGTTGACCTCGGTCACCTCGCCGTCCACCGGTGAGTACAGATCGCTGACCGACTTGACCGATTCCACCTCGCCGCACGGCTCGCCCGCCACCACGGCCGCGCCGGGAGCAGGCAGGGACACGTAGACCACGTCGCCGAGCTGCTGAGCCGCGTACTCGGTGATGCCGACCGACGCCACCGTGCCCTCGACGGACACCCATTCGTGCTCGGGCGTATAGCGCAGTTCGGCTGGGATGCTCATGGTTAGTTGCTCCTCCGGTAAAACGGCAGATCGGTCAGCTGGGCGGGGACAGCCTGGCCCCTGATGTCCACGGCGATGTCGGGCTGATCCTGGGCGGTGCCGACTTCCAGGTAGGCCATGGCGATCGGCTGGCCCAGGGTCGGAGACGGCGCGCCGCTGGTCACGATGCCGCGGTTCTTCCCGCCGGCCAGCACCGGGTAACCATGCCTGGGTATCCGGCGTGAGGAGATGACCAGGCCGGCCAGCTGCTTGGTCGGTCCCGACGCAGCACGGGCGGCCAGGGCCTCACGGCCGACGAAGTCGCCCGGCTTGTCGAACTTCACCACCCGTCCTAGGCCCGCTTCGAAAGGTGTCACGTCCGGGCCGAGCTCGTTGCCGTACAGCGGCATGCCGGCCTCCAGCCGGAGCGTATCGCGCGCCGCCAGGCCCGCGGGAATCAGGCCGGCCGCCGCACCGGCCGAGGTCAGAGCGTCCCAGACCGCCTCGGCCTCCTCGGGCCGGCAGAACACCTCGAAGCCGTCCTCGCCGGTGTACCCGGTGCGCGCCACCCAGGCCGCCCGCCCGGCCACCTCGCCGAACGCGCCCGCATAATACTTCATCGCGCCCAGGTCGGTCCCGGCCACCAGCGGGGCCAGGATCCCGGCCGCGGCCGGTCCCTGGATGGCCACCAGCGCGTAGTCGTCGGTGGCGTCGGTCACGGCCGCGTCCCGCCCGGCCGCCCGGGAGACCAGCTCGCCGTAGACCGTGCCGGTGTTCGCGGCGTTCGCGATGACCAGGAACCCCTGCTCGCCCAGCCGGTACACCACGAGATCGTCGAGCACGCCGCCGTCGGCCGCGCAGATCATCGTGTACCTGGCCCGCCCGGGCCGCACGGCGGACAGGTGCCCGGTCAGCGCGTAGTCGAGCGCCGCCCCGGCCTCGGGCCCGGTCACCCGGATCTCGCCCATGTGCGAGAGGTCGAACAGGCCGGCCGCGTGCCGCACCGCCTGGTGCTCGGCCGTCTCGCTGGCGTAGCGCAGCGGCATCTGCCAGCCCGCGAAGGAGGTCATGACCGCACCGAGACGCTCGTGCACCACGTGCAGCGGGGTCTGCCTCGGCTGTTCCCCTGATGATGTCACATGCGAATGGTATGCCGTAACCATGGAACTGCTGACTGAAGATCAGATCACGGCCGAACTCGCCGCTACCCCGGGCTGGGACCGGGCCGGAGCGGAGATCACCCGCGAGGTGCACCGGGCCGACTTCCGCGACGCGCTGCTCTACCTGGGCGCCGTGGCCTACCTGGCCGAGAAGGCCAACCATCATCCGGACGTGGCCATCAGCTGGAACAAGGTCACGCTGACCCTGAGCAGCCACTCGGCCGGCGGCCTGACCGGCAATGACTTCGCCCTGGCCCGGCAGATTTCGGCCCTGGACTAGAAACCAGAGCCATACGTGCAAGGCCCAACTACTGGGTGTAATCAGTCCAGCCCGGAGGCATCTGCGCTGGTAGGCCGCGTGTTTCCCGAACCGCTATCGGAATGTTGCCAATGTTTCATCAAATTTGCACAGATACACACCTCATTACCCCTTCTGAGTGAGTGCCAAGAGTGGCATCGTGGGCTCCCGCGGAGCCGGCTTGGCGGCCCGCGCTTCACGCGTGAGAGGAACGCTCATGGACAGACGTGGGAAGGTGGGCCTGGGCAGCCGACGGGCCACCTGGCTGCGTGTCACCGCCACGGCCAGCTCGGCGGCCCTGATCGGCCTGCTGGGCCTCCCGGGAACCTCGCTAGCCGCCGCGGGCGCAGCGGGCGGCGCGGCCCGGGCCGCGGCCCCGGCCACGCCCGCGACGCCGGCCGCCGACAGCTCGTCGTGTCAGCTGGGCAACGGGGTCAAGCACGTCGTGCAGATCACGTTCGACAATGTGCACTTCTTCCGGGATAACCCGAACGTCCCGTCCGACCTGGAGCAGCTGCCGAACCTGCTCAACTTCTTCGAAGACAACGGCACGTTCCTGTCCAACAACCACACGCCGCTGATCGCGCACACCGCCGACGACATTCTGACCACCAACACCGGCCTGTACGGCGACCGGCAGGGCATGCCGGTGTCCAACGATTACCAGGCGTACAACAAGAACGGCCCGGACGGCACATTCGGCACCACCGACTCGGCCAGCTCGTTCGCCTACTGGACCGACCCGGTCGACGACACCACCAGCCCGCCCACCCCCGGCCACGACACCAACCCGAACATGGTCTACTCCCCGGTGCCGCCGGCCACCTCGCCCACCCCGGTCACGCCGGACACCACCACCCCGGCGCCCTGGGTCCCCTACACCCGGGCCGGCTGTGACGTGGGCGACGTGGCCACCGCCAACCAGGAGCTGGAGAACACCACCCCGGACATCGCCGACGCGTTCGGCGCCGACTCGCCCGAGGCCCAGCAGCTGGCCGCCGACTCCGACCCGTACAAGGACCCGGAGACCGCGGACTACGTCGGCGTGGCCGTGCACTGTGCCCAGGGCAACGCTGTCTGCGCCGACGCCCAGGCGGTCAAGTACGGCCAGACCACGCCGTCGCCCACCGCGGTCGCCGACGTGCTGCCCGACGAGCCGGGCGGCTACCACGGCTTCCAGGCCCTGTTCGGCCACAAGTACGTCGCGCCGGTGCTCGGCGCGGGCACGCCCGGCGTGACCCGCAACGGGTTCCAGGTCACCAACGCGGCCGGCAACCTGGTCGACCTGAACGGCAACGAGATCGACGGCGCCTTCCTGACCGACTACCCGGGCTTCCCCGGCTTCTCCTCCATCAACGCCTCCCAGACGCTGGCCTACATGGCCGACATGCTGGAGTCCGGCGTGTCCGTGGTCAACGGTTACATCTCCGACCTGCACGGGAACGAGTTCATCCAGGGCCTGAGCAGCAAGGGCGAACCCTGCTACGACGCGGGCGACGCGCTGGGCAGCGGCAGCGCCTGCTACCTGGCCCAGGCGGAGTACTACAACGCCGCATTCGGCACCTTCTTCCAGCGCCTGGCCGCCGACGGCATCACCCCGGCCAACACGCTGTTCGTGCTCAGCTCCGACGAGGGCGACCACGAGGCCGGCGCCAACGTCGGCCGGGCCATCCAGCCCACGCCGGCCAACTGCGACGGCGTGACCGTGGCCTGCACCTACCCGACCGGGACGTTCGGTGAGCTCGACGGCAACATCACCGGGCTGCTGGCCGTCCAGAAGCACAGCACCACCGCCTTCGGCATGGAGAACGACACCGCGCCGGAGTACTACATCAACGGCGACCCGGGGCCCGACGCCACCGTGACCAGGACGTTCGAGCACGACATCGCCGGGCTGACGGCCTACAACCCCTACGCCGGGCAGACCCAGCCGATCGCGAACTACCTGGCTGATCCCACCGAAGAGGCGATCCTGCACATGGTCAACGCCGACCCGGCGCGGACGCCGACGCTGGCCGAGTTCGCCAAGCCCGACTACTACCTGGAGCAGGGCTCGGCGACCTGCGACGCCTCGGTCACCGGGACCAGCGCCAGCGACTATCCCGCCGACTGCGTGAGCATCGACGACGCCTACGCCTGGGACCACGGCGACTACGCCGCCGAGATCAACACCAACTACATCGGCTTCGTCGGGCCCGGCGTCAAGCACCTGGGCCTGGACGGCTCGGGGCCCGCTGACGGCCCGAACTCGGCCGGCCCGAACAGCGGCCAGACCGTCGTGTCCGACAGCGGCACCACCGGCACATGGACCGACGAGACCGACATCCGCCCGACCGAGCTGTACCTGCTCGGGCTGAAGGATGACTACGAGCACGACGGCCGGGTCATCACCCAGATCCTGGCCGACCCGAACCACGCGCTCGGTGCCCCGGGCGTGGCCGCGCTGGGCGCCTGCTACAAGCAGCTGAACTCCAGCGTCGGCACCTTCGCCAACTACACCCTGCAGGCCGACACCAAGGCCATCGAGAGCACCACGCCGGGCGACGCTAAGTACCTCGGGACCGACAAGGCGCTGGCCGCCCTGGACAAGGTCCGCGACGGGCTGGCCCTGCGCATCAAGGGCGAGCTCGAGGCGGCCGCGTTCGGCGACGTGCCGATCTTCGGCGCCCACGCCCAGACGCTCGGCTGCCAGCTGATCATCGCCTCGGCCGGGGCCGTGGACAGTACCGCCTGATCACCACCTGCCGTCGTGCCTGTCCCCGACGCCCGCGTCGGGGACAGGGCGGCGGCTGAGCCCCTCGTAGCGGACAATGGGTCGGTGACCGTCATCTGGCCTGACCAGGCCGCCGCAGAATCCGCGCAGGCCGGCCGCGCGACGTCGTGATCCTCGGCTCGACCGGATCGATCGGTACCCAGGCCCTGGACATCATCGCCCGCAACCCGGACCGGTTCCGGGTGGCCGCGCTGGCCGCGGGCGGCGGTAACCCCGGCCTGCTGGCCCGGCAGGCCGCCGAGTTCGGCGCGGCCGCCGTCGCCGTGGCCAGCCCGGCCGCCGTATCCGACGTGCAGGCCGCACTGCGCGATTATTTTGGCCGAACGGGCCGTGGCAGGAGCCCGGCAGACCTGCCCCAGGTCCTGGCCGGACCGGAAGCCGTGTGCGAGCTGGCCGGATGGCCGTGTGACGTCGTGCTCAACGGCGTGACCGGCGCGGCCGGGCTGCAGGCCACGCTGGCCGCGCTGGACGCCGGGCGGGTGCTGGCCCTGGCCAACAAGGAGTCGCTGATCATCGGCGGCCCGCTGGTCACCAGCCGGGCCAAGCCCGGGCAGATCGTCCCGGTCGACTCCGAGCACTCGACCATCGCCCAGTGCCTGCGGGCCGGGCGCGGATCCGAGGTCCGGCGGCTGGTGCTGACCGCCAGCGGCGGGCCCTTCCGCGGCTGGCGCCGCGACGCCCTGGCCGACGTCACGCCGGAGCAGGCCCTGGCCCATCCCACCTGGAAGATGGGGCCGCTGGTCACGGTCAATTCCGCCACCCTGGTGAACAAGGGCCTAGAGGTGATCGAGGCGCACCTGCTGTTCGGGTTCGGGCTGGACCGGATCGACGTGGTGGTGCACCCTCAGTCGATCGTGCACTCGATGGTGGAGTACACCGACGGCGCCACGGTGATCATGGCCTCGCCGCCGGACATGCGGCTGCCGATCTCGCTCAGCCTGGGCTGGCCCGACCGGGTGCCCGACGCCGCGCCGGGGCTGGACTGGTCGGCCGCGGCGGCCTGGACCTTCGAGCCGCTGGACGACACCGCGTTCCCCGCCGTCGCGCTGGCCCGCGAGGCGGCCGCGGCGGGCGGCACCATGCCGGCCGTCTACAACGCCGCCAACGAGGCCTGCGTGGCCGCCTTCCTGGCGGGAAGCATCGGCTTCACCCGGATTGTTGACACCGTGGCCCGGATACTCTCTGAGCATGACGCCGCGCGCGCGGCGGTCACAAGTGTGGCGGACGTGCTGGCCGTCGACGACTGGGCCCGGCGGCGGGCCGGTGAGCTGAACACGTAGGAGGACGACCCGATGGACCTGATCGGCTGGGTCATCTTCATCGTCGCCCTGCTGGTTTCCGTCATGCTGCACGAGACCGGTCACTTCGTGCTGGCCAAGAGGTTCGGCATGAAGGTCACCCGCTATTTCGTCGGCTTCGGCCCGACGATCTGGTCCACCTGGCGTGGCGAGACCGAGTACGGGATCAAGGCGCTGCCGTTCGGGGGTTTCGTCAAGATCGTCGGCATGCACTCGCTGGACGATCCCGACGACCCGGACGACGAGCCCCGGGCGTTCCGCAACAAGCCGGCCTGGCAGCGGATCCTGGTCCTGTCCGCCGGCTCGGCCATGCACTTCATCCTCGCCCTGCTGCTGGTGTTCGGGCTGGCCCTGGGGGTCGGCATCGCCGACTACACCACCCATCTGGGCACGGTCAGCACGTGCGTGCCGGTCAGCCTCACCGCCTACGACAACAGCTCCTGCAAGGGGTCGCACCAGCCCTCCCCGGCCCAGTTGGCCGGACTGCGGGTCGGCGACGTGGTGACGGCCTTCGACGGCCGGCCGATGAGCAACTGGACTCAGCTGCAGAACGCGATCGGCGGCACCCGGCCCGGATCGGCGGTCACCCTCACCGTCCGGCGCGACGGCAAGCTGGTCACGCTGCACACCACCTTGTCGAGCGTCAGCGGCCGCAGCGGCTCCTACCTGGGCATCGGGCCCGCGCCCGCGGTGGTGTTCCAGGTGGCCAGCCCGCTGGGAGCGATTGAGTACTCGGGCACGACCTTCGGCCAGGTGCTGGTCGGCTCGGCGCAGGCCGTCGCGGCGCTGCCCGCAGCGCTGCCCAAACTGTTCAACAAGAAGGACCGGTCGAGCACGACCGGGGGACAGGTCACCAGCGTGGTCGGCGCGGCCGAGGCCACCAGCGCCGAGGTGGCCTCCAACGCGGGCTGGCAGTACAAGGTCAGCTTCGTGCTGCTGCTCATCGCCTCGCTGAACATCTTCGTGGGCGCCTTCAACATGCTCCCGCTGCTGCCCCTGGACGGCGGTCACATCGCCGCGATCGTCTACGAGCGGATCCGGGCCTGGCTGGCCCGCCTGCGCGGCCGACCCGACCCCGGCCTGGCCAACATGGCCAAGCTGCTGCCGGTCAGCTTCAGCCTGTTCATGGTGATCGCGTTGTTCAGCGTCGTCCTGGTCGTGGCCGACATCGCGAACCCGCTCAAGTTCACCGGGGGGTAACCCGACACGCCTGTCAGTCTCTGTAACCTCCCGTTACCGGGGGGATGGTTCAATAGGCGGGTCGAGGGATTCGGGGATGCCTACAAGTGGATGGGGCTCATGAGTACTGACCTCGGGATGCCGCAGACGCCGCCCGTGCCGCTGGCCGAGCGGCGGCAGTCCCGCCAGATCATGGTGGGCTCCGTGCCGGTGGGCGGCGGAGCACCAGTGACCGTGCAGTCGATGACCACCACCCTGACCGCCAACATCAACGCCACGCTGCAGCAGATCGCCGAGCTGACCGCGTCCGGCTGCCAGATCGTCCGGGTCGCGGTCCCGTCCCAGGACGACGCCGACGCGCTGCCCGCCATCGCCAGGAAGTCGCAGATCCCGGTGATCGCCGACATCCACTTCCAGCCCAAGTACGTGTTCGCGGCGATCGACGCCGGCTGCGCCGCGGTCCGGGTCAACCCGGGCAACATCAAGCAGTTCGACGACAAGGTGGCCGAGATCGCCAAGGCCGCCGCCGACACCGGCGTCCCGATCAGGATCGGCGTCAACGCGGGCTCGCTGGACAAGCGGCTGCTGGCCAAGTACGGCAAGGCCACCCCCGAAGCGCTGGTCGAGTCGGCCTTGTGGGAATGCTCCCTGTTCGAGGAGCACGGCTTCCGCGACATCAAGATCTCGGTCAAGCACCACGATCCGGTGGTGATGATCAACGCCTACCGGCTGCTCGCCCGCAAGTGCGACTACCCGCTGCACCTCGGCGTGACCGAGGCCGGCCCGACGTTCCAGGGCACGATCAAGTCCGCCGTGGCCTTCGGCGCCCTGCTGGCCGAAGGCATCGGCGACACGATCCGGGTCTCGCTGTCCGCGCCCCCGGTCGAAGAGGTAAAGGTCGGTATCTCGATCCTGGAATCCCTCGGCCTGCGCCAGCGGCGGCTGGAGATCGTGTCCTGCCCGTCCTGCGGCCGGGCCCAGGTCGACGTGTACAAGCTGGCCGAGGAGGTGACCGCCGGGCTGGACGGCCTGGAGGTTCCGCTCCGGGTCGCGGTCATGGGCTGCGTGGTCAACGGCCCGGGCGAGGCGCGCGAGGCCGACCTCGGCGTCGCCTCGGGCAACGGCAAGGGCCAGATCTTCGTCCGCGGCAAGGTCATCGCCACCGTGCCCGAGTCGCAGATCGTAGAGACCCTGATCGACGAGGCCATGCGCCTCGCCGAGCAAGGCGATCTGTCCGACGGCGACGCCGCCCCCGCCAAGCCCGTCGTCACCACGTACTAACCCCGGGTCGCCACCTGCTAACCCCCCGCGGCCGCTCACCCCGCCCCGCCGCGGCCGCTCACCCGCCCCCGCGCGGACGCTCACCCCGGCCGGTCACCCCTGTGCGCACCGAGGCCCACCCCCGCCCCGCGCCGACGCAAACCGCGGCTGCTTATCCGGCCTGGCGGTGCGCCGGGGCGGCCGTCATGCCCTCCGCGTAAATCATCTCGCCGACCTGGTCGGCGGTCTGGGCCCGGGCGTCGGCGGGCAGCATGTCATCGGTGATCAGCACATCGATCTCGTCCAGCCGCGCGAACGAGCTCAGGCTGACCAGGCCCCACTTGGTGTGGTCGGCCAGCACCACGACCCGGCGCGCGACCCGGATGAAGGTCCGGTTGGTCTCGGCCTCGGCCAGGTTGGGGGTGGTGAGCCCGGCGTCGGCGTCGAAGCCGTGGCAGCCGAGGAAGAGCAGGTCGAAGTGGAGCGAGCGGATGGTCAGGTCGGCGATCGGGCCGACCAGCGCGTCTGAGGGCGTGCGCACGCCGCCGGTCAGCACCACAGAGTCGGACGTGCCGTCTATGCCCCGGGTCCCGCTGAACAGGTTCGTGACGCGCAGCGAGTTGGTCACGATAGTCAGGCCGGGCACGTCGAGCAGGCACTGTGCGAGCGCGAAGGTGGTCGTCCCCGCGGCCAGCGCTATCGCGGTGCCCGGCGTGACCAGGCTCGCGGCCGCGCGGGCGATCGCGGTCTTCTCCGGCCGTTCCAGCACCAGCTTCGCGTCGAAACTCGGCTCATGACTCGATGGCGTGCCGGGCAGCACCGCGCCGCCGTGCACCTTCTCCACTAGGCCATCGCGGGCCAGTACCTCGAGGTCCCTGCGGATCGTCATGTCAGATACGCCGAGGCGCTGGGTGAGGTCACTGACACGTGCGCTGCCGTCGCTCCTGACGGCCTGCAGAATGAGCGACTGGCGATGTCGGGCGAGCATTCCTGCGTCCCCTCCTTCACTGGATGGCGCCGGGGCCCGTGCGGTGGCCCGCGAAGACGTCATCCGTCCCCACTGAGACGTTTGCCGCCCGTGTTCGGTTCCGGGTGCGGATGTCCGAACCGGATGGATTTCTGCGACGCAGGTTAGCGGGTGAATCTGAGGTGATCCAGGAGGTTACCTGTGAGATTCCGCATTGCTCCCTCAGTCCGTGATGACCTGCCGGCTCAAAGTGATGAGCGTGACCTGGCCCGGGTCCCGGGTGGCCAGGCGCGATTTGCGGGGAGGATTCAGGCTTCGGGGTGGATCCGGGGGACTGGGATGCACTGGATCCACCCAGGAACCCGGATCCACGCCGATTTTGGGGCGGGTGGGGAGAGGGAGGCGTACCTGAGCGGCCAGGCTCAGCCGCGGCTCGGCGGCGGGCGCCGACTGCCTCGCGAAACAGGTGGAGCGTATCGATGGTGTTTCGCTTTCGTTGCCGTATAGTGACTTGTTAACGTTAACATCATCGCACACGTGCTTGTCCGTAATGAATTGATCACCGTGGTGCTGATGACGCTGTGGTTGCGTGTAGTTACCCGTTAGGCAGCAGGACCGGACCGTCCACCGGGACAGGCGAGGGGAGGGCGCAGCAAATCGAGGCTTACGCAGGCTATGGCCCCCCATCCTTACGAAAGATGTGCGCCCTTATGCCGAGGCTGATATCGAAACGGGATCGTTCCCTTATCAAGACTGTGTGGTGCCTTGACAGGCGATCATGAACAGATTTAGCGTCAACCGCGGTTTGTCAGGGCCGCGCAATACGACCGTGTTCGAAGACGGTTCGGTAACGGCAGATGAACCAGCGTTGTGAACATCGGAATAAGCGTGTCATCGCGTTATCTCTCCCGCGACGAAGCCGACGGGACTCGCCGCGCACTCCGCGGGCCTGGCCCGGGAGAGTACCCCGTCCCGGGAAATTCCATGGAGGTCCTTACATGAAGAAAAAGGTCGACCCGGTAGTCGATGAAGCGATTGAGACCCTCAACATGAAGGACGGGCCTTCTCGCCGTCGGCTGATCGAGGGGGCCGGACTGTTCAGCGCGACCGCGGCCGCTTCGGCGCTGATCGCGGCGTGCAGCTCGTCCAGCTCCAGCAGCGCCAGTTCGACGAGCACGTCGTCGTCGGCGGCGGCGGTGGCCGGGAACTTCCCGAAGACGCCGGCCTGGAAGTTCTGGTTCGTCAACCACGCCGACACCAACCAGTTCTTCACCCCCACGAAATACGGGTACGCCGACGCGGCAGCCCTCCTCGGCCTGCCCACGCCGAACTGGGGCGGGGACCCCAACTCCAACGAAGCCAACATGATCAGCTTCATGAACTCCGCGATCTCCGCCAAGGCGGACGGGATCGCGCTGGCGTGCATTTCGAACACCGCCTTCACCGGGGTGGTGTCGAACGCGATGAACGACGGCATCCCGGTGCTCACCTACAACGCCGACGGTATTTACTCCCACGGAGTACCCGAGATCGGCACCAACCGGCTGGCCTACGTCGGGCAGGCGCTCTACCTGTCCGGGCAGGCCATGGGCAACCAGATCAAGACGCTCATACCCGGCGGCGGGCACATCGCGATCTTCATCGCCACCCCGGGAACCGGCAACATCCAGCCCCGCTACGACGGCGCGGTGTCGGTGCTCGGCAGCAGCTACCAGGTGGCCGAGGTGGGGACCAGCACGGTCGACGCCACCGAGCTGTCGACGGAGAAGTCGTACATGCTCGGGCACAAGTCCACCCTCAAGGGCGCGTTCGCCGTGGACTCCGGTTCCACCGCGAACCTCGCCGGCGCCCTCGCGGGATCCGGCCTGAAGATCCCGGCCGGCGGCTTCGACACCGACCCGCGGACGCTCGCCGCCCTGTCGGCCGGCACGGTCAACTTCAGCATCTTCCAGGACCCCTACCTGCAGGGCTTCCTGCCGGTGCTGTACATATACCTGTACAACCTGTCCGGCGGCCAGCTGGCGCCGCCGGACACCGACACCGGCCTGACCGTGCTGAACAAGGGCAACGTCAGCCAGTTCCTGAAGAACAGCCGGTTCCAGGGCGGATCGTCGGCCCAGCAGTACCTGCCGCGGCCCTCCGGGCCCATCAACCAGCCGCAGGCGACGACGAGCACCTGACGTCCTGTACGCGGTGGCGGGGCAGGCCAACGGGCCTCCCCGCCACCGCAGACGTAGGCTAGGTCGAGGCTCCGCTGCGGCGGGTCGCGCTTGGAGGAAGCGGAACCGGCAGCGCTACGGCGACCTCCGACGGGAACGATCTCTCGCCGGCGGCCAGAGAGGGTGAAGAGCGGAGATGGGTCCACGTGAGTGACACCGTCGAGCAATCCGTAGGGACGACCGGTGCCCTTCCGGGCGGGCCAGCGGGTGGCTCTGGCAGCCCGGTGATGCGCGCTCTGAGGATGTTCGCGCGGCAGCGCGAGGCCACGGTGTTCTTGGTGGCCGTGGCGCTCTTCCTGTACTTCGCGATCGTTCAGGGATCGAACTTCACCTCGAAGGCGAACCTGGTCACGCTGTTCAGCGAGAACGCGGCGCCCATCATCATCATCGCGCTGGGCGAGGTCATGCTGCTTATCTGCGGCGAGATCGACCTGTCGGTGGGCTTCGTCGTCGGGTTCGCCCCCTACCTCATGTACTACCTGATCGCCTTCTACCACTTCCCCGGCCTGCTCGCGATGTTCATGGCGCTGCTGCTCGGGGTCGTGGTCGGCGTGATCAACGGCTTCTTTACGGTCACGGTCGGAGTGCCCTCGTTCATCACCACGCTGGGCACCGGGTTCATCCTGCTGGGGCTCATCGACACGACCTCCCACGACGAGCCCGCCGCCATCCCGGCGGAAGTGATGGGCATCGGCAAGTGGCTCGAGAGCTATTCGTGGGCCTGGATCACCTGGGCGGTCGTGCTCACCGCGGTGTTCCAGATCCTGCTGACCCGGACCCGCTGGGGCCTGCACACCGTCTCCGTGGGCGGGAACCAGCTCGGGGCACGGGAGGCAGGCATCCACGTGGGCCGGATCAAGTACGGCAACTTCATGCTCACCGGGTTGCTCGGCTCGCTCGTCGGCCTGCAGACCATGTACTTCACGAACAACATCGCCCCCACCGCGGGCTCATACCAGCCGATGTTCTACGGGGTCACCGCGGCGGTGATCGGCGGCACCGCGATGCTGGGCGGCTCGGGGACGATCATCGGCGCCTTCCTCGGCGCCATAGTGCTGGGCATCCTGCTCGACGGGTTCCCGCTCATCGGCGTGAGCGCCGACACGCTGAACATCGTCTTCGGTGCCGCGATCCTCGCCGCCATGGTCCTGAACGTACAGCTCACCAAGCTGCGGGAAAGGGGACAGAGCTGACATGACTTCGGCGACACCGGACGCAGCGGCCGGACCCGCGGGCCAGGGCGAAGAGGTCCTCCGGGCCGAGCGCATCTCCAAGAACTACGGCGTGGTGACCGCGCTGACGGACGTGAGCCTGCGGCTGGGCCGCGCCGAGGTGCTCGGGCTCATCGGCGACAACGGCGCGGGCAAGTCCACCCTGCTCAAGATCCTGTGCGGCTTCCAGCCCCCCACCTCCGGGCAGATCTTCCTCGACGGCAAGGAAGTCGTGCTCAAGTCGGTCGACCACGCCAGGTCGCTCGGCATCGACGCCGTCTACCAGGACCTTGCCCTGGTCAACCAGCTGACCGTGTTCCAGAACATGTTCCTCAACCGGGAGGTGGTCCGCTGGCCGCTGGTGCGCAACCGCGTCATGCGCAAGGAGGCCAAGGAACATCTGGACGAGATGGGCGTGCGGATCCCGTCGGTGAACGCTCCGGTGGCCACGCTCTCCGGCGGCCAGCGCCAGGCGGTCGCGGTGGCCCGGTCGGTGTTCTCCCACCCGAAGATCCTGCTCCTGGACGAGCCGCTGGCCGCGATGGGCGTCAAGGAAGGCGCGATCATCCTGGACCTGATCACGCGGCTCAAGCACGAGGGCGACGTCTCGATCATCATCATCGCGCACAACTACGCGCACGTGCTCGAGGTGTGCGACCGGGTCAACCTGATCCAGGGCGGCCAGATCACGCTGGACAAGCGCACCGCCGACACCTCAGCCGAGGAACTCACCGAGCTGGTGGTGGCCGAGTACCGGAAAGCCCTCGAGGAACGCCAGCGCGCTGAGTCGCAGCGGCCGTAGCAGCGGTCGCCGTCCGGCCGGGCCAGACCGCATGACGTCATGGGGCATCATGGGGGGATGCCGATGCCTCCCCGGGGCGGCCGAGCGGCGGCGCTGACCGCCGGGATGGCCGCCCTGCTGGCCGTCACCGCCTGCACCTCCGCGGGCTCCACCGCCGCCCCGCCGTCCAGTCCCGCACCGGCCAGCACGTCGCCCGGCCGGTCCGCGGCCAGCGCGCAGGCTGACGGCCCCATCGTCCCGACCCACAGCACGCTGCACTGGCATCTCTGCTCCGCGCAGCTCGCTCACATGGGCGTGCCCGACTGCGCCATGCTGAGCGTGCCGCTGAACTACGCCGATCCCGGCGGCAGGCACATCACCCTCGCGCTGGACATGGTTCCCGCTACCGCCCCGCGCAGCCAGCAGCAGGGGATCATGCTGGTCAATCCGGGCGGTCCCGGCGCCAGTGGGCTGCCGTGGGCGCCGGCCCTAGCCCAGGGGCTCACGCGGGACGTGGCCAGGGACTACGACATGGTCGGCTTCGACCCCCGCGGCGTCGGCTCGTCCGTGCCCTCGCTGAGCTGTGACCCGGGCTTCTTCTCCGGTCCCCGGCCGAACTACGACCCGTCCAGCGCCGCCGCCGAGCAGGTGCTCGTGAACCGGGCGAAAATGTACGCCAGCGACTGCGAGCAGAGGTTCGGCTGGCTGCTTCCCTACATGACCACCCAGGACATGGCCCGCGACATGGACTCCATTCGGGCTGCGTTCGGCGTGGCGAAAATCAACTACTACGCGTTCTCCTGGGGCACCTATCTCGGCCAGGTGTACGCCACCCTCTTCCCGGGGCGCGTCCGGCGCATGGTGCTGGACAGCACGGTCGATCCCACCGGGGTCTGGTACACCGACAACGTTGACCAGGATTACGCCTTCCAGGGCCGGCTGGATGCGTTCTACGCCTGGGTGGCCCGTTACAACGGCACCTACCAGCTCGGCAGCACCGCCGCGCAGGTCCAGGCCGCCTACTACCGGGCCCGTGACCAGCTGTCGGCGACCCCGGCGGGCGGGATCGTCGGGCCCGACGAGCTCGATGACACCTTCCTGACCAGCGGCTACCTCGACGAGGTGTGGCCCGGCCTGGCGCAGGCGCTGTCGTCGTACCTGAACTCCGGGCAGGACCGCGGCCTGGTCGCCCAGTACCAGGCCTACGGCGCGATGAACGAGAACGAGTTCGCCGTCTACAACGCGGTCGAATGCTCGGACGTGGCCTGGCCGCGCAGCTGGTCCTTCTGGACCTCGGACACCGAGATGATCTACAAGACGGAGCGGTTCTACGCCTGGGGCAACGCCTGGTTCAACGCCGCGTGCGCGTTCTGGCCGGTGCAGGGCCCGGCCGAGCCGCTGAGGATCGGCGCCGCCGGACTACCCGGCATCTTGATGCTGCAGGGCACGCTGGACCCGGCCACCCCGTACGCCGGCGCGCAGGACGCCCACAAGCTGCTGCCGTCGGCGCGGATGGTCGTGGTCGAGGACGGCGGCAACCACGGGCAGTCATTCGAGCAGCCGTCGAACACGTGCGTGCAGAACTACGTGAACGCCTATCTGGCCACCGGAGCCCTGCCGGACGGCCCCGGGCTGGTCAACGCCACGTGCCCGGCCGAGCCAGATCCGACGCCGCTCAGCTAGCCGGGCAGCCGCTGATCGTCAACCCTGACGCCCGTTCAGGATGAGAATTTACGGCGCTATCGCCCCGTGTACGCTAGCAATATGTTGCGGGTAAGGCCGCCCGGGTCCACGGTACGGCTGCTCGATGAGCGCGACCATGCCGCGGTGCTGGCCATCTGCGATCGCGATCCGGTGACGAACGTGTTCGTCAGCTCCCGGGTCCGCGCCCTGGGCCTGCAACCGGGCCGGCTGGGTGCCCAGCTATGGGGCCACGGGCCGGGCGGCCGGCTGGAATCCCTCTGCTACGCCGGCGCCAACCTGGTCCCGGTCGCGGCCACGTCGGACGCGGTGGTGGCCTTCGCGGACCGGGCCCTGCGGCAGGGGCGGCGCTGCTCGTCCGTGGTCGGCCCGGCCGCCGAGGTCCAGGCCCTGTGGGCCCTGCTGCGGCCACGGTGGGGGCCGGCCCGGGAGATCCGGCCGGTGCAGCCGGTCATGGTCACCACGGGGCCGCCGCCGGTGGCGCCCGACCCGCTGGTCCGGCGGGTCCGGATGGACGAGCTGGACATCCTGTGGCCTGCCTGCGTGGCGATGTTCACCGAGGAGGTCGGCGTCTCGCCGACCATCGGAGACGGCGGCGCCTCCTACCGGGCCCGGCTCGAGCAGCTGATCAGGTCCGGCCGGGCGTTCGCCAGGATCGAGCATGGCCAGGTGATCTTCAAGGCCGAGATCGGCGCGGTCACCCCGCAGGCGTGCCAGATCCAGGGCGTCTGGGTCCGGCCGGAGTGCCGCGGCCAGGGGCTGGCCGCGCCGGGCATGGCGGCGGTCGTGGCCGAGGCCTCCCGCTCGATCGCCCCGCTGGTGTCGCTGTACGTCAACGACTTCAATACCCCGGCCCGGGCGGCCTACCTGCGGGCCGGCTTCGTCGAGACCGGCCGCTTCATGTCCGTGCTGTTTTGACCCGGGGGGACGACCCCCCGGAGCCCCCCGGTGCGCTTCGCGCCCCGATCGCGGTGGCTCGCCGTAGTATCGCGCGGCCGGAGGGGCCTGGCGGCCCCTCGCGGGCCGCGGGATAGCGGCTAACGCCGCGAGGGTCGCCGTAGCGGGGGGCTAGTCGCGGTCGCGGATCTTGCGGAGGTAGTCCACGATGGGCTGGAAGGCGGACCGGACCTCTTCGAGCTGCGCGGGCGTGAGCCGGTCGATGAAGTGACGGCGGACGTTGTCCACGTGATGCGGCGCCACCCGCTCGATGGCGGTGACGCCGGTGGCGGTCAGCACGGCGAATGTGCCCCGCTTGTCGCCCTCGCACTCGTCGCGCCGGACCAGGCCGCGCTTTTCCATGCGTGAGATCTGGTGCGACAGCCGGCTCCGGGACTGGCTGGTGGCATCGGCGAGATCGGTCATCCGGAGCCGGTGATCGGGCGCCTCGGACAGCTCGACCAGTATCTCGTAGTCGTGGCCGTTCAGCCCGTGCGCGGTCAGGTCGCGGTCAAGCTGGCGCATGAGCAACTGGCTCAGGTGAACGGTTGCTCGCCAGGCCTGCTGTTCCTCATCGCTGAGCCACCGCGGCCGGTCGTCGGTACCGGGCATAGCAAGAATCTACCTTGGCCTGGCGGTCGTAGGCGACGGCGTTTTAACTGGCCGGGCGGGACGGCCGCGGGATGTCGGCACGCGGCCCGGCCCGCCCCTCCCCAAGTAAGCGGGCACGGGCCAGCCCGGCCTGGCAGGCCGACAGCTGACGCTGCGCGATGGTCTCGTGCCGGGCCAGGCCCAGCTTCCGCAGCAGCGGCAGGCAGGCCTCCAGGTAACCGAGGGCGTGCCACGGCTCACCCAGGGACAGGTAGCTGTCCGCGGTCTTGAGCAGGCACAACGCGTAGGAGCACTGGGCGCCCTGCGCCTTGAATGCATCGGCGGCCTGCCGGTAGGCCTCGACGGCGGCGTCGTGACGGCCGAGGCCGTTGTGGCTATCGCCGAGCAAGTCAAGGAAGTACGCCCGGTCATGCAGCTGCCGTCTGGCCGTCCCGTCCCAAAGGCCGTCGAGCCCGTCCCCAAGCCCGTCGAGCCCATCCCCAAGGCCCGGCGCGACCCCCAACCCCTCCTGCATTCCTGCGGCCCCTCTGCCTGCCTTGATGTCCCCTTCATCCGCCCGGCGTATGTTTATGGTTTTCCCACCATGGCGAACTCGCCCGCTTAGCGAGATCAGTCGTACGATAGCTGACAAATGTCGCGCTTAGTTCTCAGCCAGTGAGGAGACCGTGGCCGACGCAACGCCGGGAGATTCCGTCGCGCCAACTGGCGCAGCCTCCGCCGCGGCATACATGCGCGAGCTGTTGCTCCGCCCCGGCCGGTACCGGCGGAAGTGGGAGCAGTACGCCGAGCGCGGCAGGCCAGGGCATGTGAACCAGCTCGCGGTGGCAGAAGTACTTGCGCATTACCTGTGGCAGCATCCGCGGGGGAAAGGCGACCTCGACGTGCTGCCCCGCCAGCTAAAGGACACCGCCTCGCGAGCCCTGTCCGGCAAGCTGCTGAGCAAGGCCACACTGGCCCTTTTCGCCGATGCCTTCGACTTCGGCACGCTGGAGCGCGAGCAGCTGCTCAAGCTGTGGGAAGGTTCCGCGCATGTCCGCGTGCTGTCCGGCCCCCGGGCGATCCGCGACGATAAGGCGGGCCGGCTGGGCAGCCCGCGCGTCAAGACGCTGTCACTGCATGACCATCACTATCTCGGCCCGGATGGCCTGCCGGCTAAGCATCGCGTTATCCAGGTAATCGAGGCTATTGTCGATAATGTCGACCGTATACCATATCGCGGCGATACAAATGCCCTGACCATTGAGATCGGCCAGGGATTCAGCGGCCTGGCGGGCCCGGTATACCAGCCGATTGCAGAACTGTTCGTGGTCGATATGCTGCTGGCCAAGTCGCTGGCCGCCGGAGAGACGGCGACGCTCGAGTACTCCGCGAGCTTCCACTACTCGCAGCCGCCGCCCCCGGAGTTCCGGCGGGTGGTGCAATTTTTTGTCGAGAACCTCGATATAAGGGTCGAGTTCCATCCCGATAAGCTGCCAGCCAAGGTGGTATGGGCGGTATGGGACGGCCTGGACGGGCCCATCGTCGAGCGTGAAGACGTCACCCTGGACAGCCAGTTCGCGGTTCACCGGTACCTGCGGCTGGCCGAGGAGACGGCGGTCGGCTTCCATTGGGACTGGTGATGCGGCCTGCGGCCGGGTCGTCCCCAGTACCCGCCAGTGTCCCGGCGAAGGAGGATGGGAAGGTGGACCAGGGCCGGGCGTGGCACGATCGGACTGTGCGGCAGGACGAGGGCGCGGCGACGACGAGTGCCGAACTGCGCACACACAATCTCGCGCGGCTGCTGCGTGCCATCCATGACGGCGGCGGCCGGCTCACCCGGGCCGAGCTCACCAGGCAGCTCAGGCTGGCCCGGGGCACCGCTACCGTGCTGGTCAGGGACCTGGCCGGGCGTCACCTGATCGAGGAGCTGACCAGCCCGGTCGACGCGAGCGCGCAGCGCGCCCGGGGGCGGCCCACCGGCGTGCCCTCGGCGCATCCCAGCGGACCCGTCGCACTGGCCGTCGACCTGCGGGACGACTCGTTCACCCTGGCCGCCTTCGAGCTGACCGGCCGCAGCACGGTGCTCGACCGCCAGGAGCGGGAGGCCGGATCGGGCACCGGAATGCTGAACGACGTGGCCGAGCGCCTGGAGGTACGCCGCCGCCAGTTCGGCGGCCGCGTGGTCGGCGTCGGCATCGCGGTCCCGTCCCCGGTCAGTGGCAGCACGATGGTGCAGCCGACCCTGCTCGAATGGCAGGACGTCGACGTGTCCGAGGCGCTCGGGCCCGCCGGGGCGCCGCGAGCGGACGCGGCCGCCGCCTGCGCGGTCCTGACCGGCAACGACGCCACGCTGGCGGGGCTGGCCGAGGCCCGCCGGGGCGTGCTCCGCGGCGTCTCCGTGGCCCTGCACCTGCACGTCGCGACCGGCATCGGCGGCGTCCTGCTGGCCGGCGGCCAGCCGGCCAGCGGCGCCCACGGCTCGGCCGGGGAGTTCGGCCACATGCCGCTGACCGGCGGAGATGAGCGATGCCGGTGCGGGGCGATCGGCTGCTGGGAACTCGATGCGGGCGCGCGCGGGCTGCTGCGCGCGGCCGGGCGGCTCGAGCAGCTCGAGCAGGGGGACCGGGTGCTCGAGGCCGAGGAGGTCATCGTGGCGGCGGCCACCGACCCGCGCTGCGGCCGGGCCCTGACCCATGTGGCCGAGGCCCTCGGCCGGGGCATCGGCGCGCTGGTGAACGCGCAGGACCCGGAGGCGGTCGGCCTGTCCGGCCTGGCCGCCCGGGTCTACGACGCCGACCCGGCCGCCGTCAGGTTCGGCTACCTGTCCACCCTGATGCGGTACCGCCGGGCCGATCCGCCCGCCCTGCTGCCCTCCACGCTGGGCGATCTGGGCGCGCTGACCGGCGCCTCCGAGCTCGTCTTCGACGACTTCCTGACCCCGCGCGGCCTGGCCGCATGGCGCCCGCCCGAGCAGAAAACCGCGTGACTTCCCGCCTGCGGGCTGGTATGTTCCCGTCCTCGTGGCTGCGTCAGATTCAAAAGAAAATCGATCTACCGAACGGACAGACGGTAACCCCGTCCTGACCACAGAACGCGACCAGTTGCGGCGCTCGCGGGAGTACCTGCGCCTGATGCGCGAGGACGTGCTCTCCCTCAAGGCCATGGGCGGGGATCCCGTCTCCGAGGAATACCTCAAGGCCGACCTGTACCGCCGCGCCGAAGCGCTGAAAGACATCCCCGATACGCCGCTGTTCTTCGGCCGCCTCGACTACGCGGGCGATGTCGCCGGCACCGAGGACGGCGTGGCCTCCCGCAGCTTCCATATCGGCCGCCGGCATGTGCACGCCCCGGACGGGACGCCGACGGTGATCGACTGGCGGGCTCCGGTGTCCCGGCCCTTCTACCGGGCCAGCGCGGCGGACCCGATGAACCTCGAGCTGCGGCGGCGGTTCGGCTTCTCCGGCGGCGAGCTGACCGCCTACGAGGACGAGCTCTTCACCGGACCGGCGGGCCGGGGGCCGGGAGGCAGCCCCACGGACCGTTCGGCCCAAAAGAATACGGCCCAGAAGAATCCGGCCCAGAAGAATCCGGCCCAGAAGAATCCAGCGCAGCCGAGCCAGATCCTCATCGACGAGATCGAGCGGCCGCGGTCGGGGCCCATGCGGGACATCGTCGCGACCATCCAGCCGGACCAGGACGACATCGTGCGCGCCGACGCGGCCCAGACGGTCTGCGTGCAGGGGGCACCGGGCACCGGGAAGACCGCCGTCGGCCTGCACCGGGTCGCCTACCTGCTATACGCCTACCGCGAGCAGGTCCGGCGCCGGGGCGTGGTCATGGTCGGGCCGAACCGGGCCTTCCTGTCCTACATCCGCAACGTCCTGCCCGCGCTGGGCGAGATCGACGTCACCCAGACCACCGTCGGCGAGCTGGTGACCACCACCGGGTCGGTGCCCGTCCGGGGCGCCGACACCGAGACCGCCGCGATCGTCAAGACAGACGCGCGGATGGCCGAGGTGCTGCGGCGAGCGCTGTGGTCCTCGCTGCGGGAGCCCGCCGCGGCCCTGGTCGTGCCGCGCGGGTCCCGCCGGTGGCGGGTCCCGGCCCACCAGCTGCAGGAGCTGGTGGCCGAGCTGAGCACCCGCGGCGTGCGCTACGGCGCGGCCCGCGAACTGCTCGAGCACCGCATCGCGCACGTGGTCCTGACGCAGATGGAGGAGGCCGGGGAGGCCTGCGACGACCGCACCCACGAGGCGGTGCGGCGCTCCCGGCCGGTGCGCGCCGCGGTGGACGCGATATGGCCCAAGGCCGACTCGGTCCGGCTGGTGTTCCGCCTGCTGTCGTCGGCGCCCGCGCTGGCTGAGGCGGCCGACGGCGTCCTGAGCGGCGCGGAGCAGGAGGTGATCCTGTGGTCGCCGGTGCCCCGCGGACCGGGCTCGGCGCGCTGGTCGGCGGCTGACGCCGTGCTGATCGACGAGGCCCGCGACCTGATCACCCGGACGCCCAGCCTGGCCCACGTGGTGGTGGACGAGGCGCAGGACCTGTCGCCGATGGAATGCCGCGCGCTGGGCCGCCGCTGCTCCACCGGCGCGGCCACCGTGCTCGGCGACCTGGCCCAGGGCACCACGCCGTGGGCCGCTCCCTCCTGGGAGTCGCTGCTGTCCAACCTGGGCAAGCCTGATACCGCGGTCCGTGAGCTGTCGGTGGGGTACCGCGTGCCCAGGCAGATCCTGGACTACGCTTCCAGCCTGCTCGCCATCATCGCCCCCGAGCTGCGGCCCGCGTCCTCACTGCGGGCCGATCCCGGCGCGCTTGACGTCGTGCAGGTGCCGGCGGCTGCGCTGGGCCCCGAGGTGGCAGCGGCCTGCACCCAGGCCTGCGCGCGGCCCGGATCGGTCGCGGTCATCGCCGCCGACCCGCAGGTGGCCTCCCTGGCCGCCGCGCTGGAGACGGCCGGCCTGGCCCACGGCACGCCCGGTTCCGACGCCCGGCTGACGCTGGTGCCGGTCACGCTGGCCAAGGGCCTGGAGTTCGATCACGTCATCGTGGTCGAACCCGCGCGCATCGCCCGAGCCGAAGCCCGGGGCCTGCAGCGGCTGTACGTGGCCCTCACCCGGGCCGTCTCCCGGCTGACCGTCCTGTACGCCGAGCCCCTCCCGGATGCACTGCCGGATGCACTGCCGGATGCGCTGCCCGACCCGCTGTCGGTACGTCCGCAGTCATGAGCGAGTGTCCGGTTTAATGTGTCTTTCGTGAACCAATGACAGGCCCGGTGCGTCTGCATGGGTAGTGGAAAATGCGGTTGTGCCCGTGGATCTCCGCTAGGTGCGACTTTCCCGATGTCCGTTGCGCGGGCGCCAGTGCGGAGGCATCCTGGAAGGCGACGTTAAGTTCTTGATTGACTCCTATTAGTTACGACGGTGATGACGGTGGAAGCCAACGGGACCCTGGGGTCGGAACACATGCAGGCTGTATATCTGGAGAAGCTCGCCGACGAGCTGACCCATCGGGGGCTTGAGGCCTGGCTCATGGCGCCGCCGGGGCGTGTCCCCAGCCTGTACGTGGTGAACCCAGCCGCCCGCGCGCTTGAGGAAAACGTGTACGCCGGTTGCGGCAAGGACGGCCTGTGGTGGTTCTGGTGGTCCTGGGCCGAGCGGATCTCGGTCGCCGATGACGTCGACCAGGCGGCCAGCACGATCGTGCGGGTGCTCGCCTCGCTGCGCCGCGGCGACGGCTAGGACTCCAGCCCGGGGAAGGCCTGCGTGCTGCCCCGCCAGAGGGCCGCCCGTTCCGCTGAGCCCTGCATGGCCAGCGCGCCGAAGTAACGAAGCTGCTGGTCGCTGACCGCGACCAGGCCCAGGTAGGCCCGGGTCACGCCGTCTTCCAGATAGGCCGCCAGGGCCCGCGCGCTGGCCGCGTCGTGCACCGCGAACGGGAGCTGGTAGAACGCCCGGGCCGCGACCGGGACCGCGCCGAGCTTCGAGATCATGGCCGCCAGCCGGTCCCTGGCCTCGTTGTGCCCGGTCCAGTCCTGCTCGGCGGCGGCCTGACCGGTCCCGGCCAGGTGAGCGCCCGCCACCCCATAGCCGAAGATGGCCGCGTCCTCGGCCGCCAGCGCGTCCTGCAGCGCGGACACCGGTGTGACCAAGGCCGTCACCCGGCCTATCCGCCCAGCACCATGGCGTGCGTCGCGTCAGAGGCCGCGATGCTTGCGAACAGCTGGGCCAGGCCGGGCGGCACTGTGGCCAGCTTGCGCAGCAGGCTCGCCGACGAGGCGCGCTCGGCCGCGCGCAGCTGGGCGACGCTCACCTGCCCGGTCGCCGCGGGCGTCGGGCTGGCCGAAGTGCTCGGCGAGGCCGACGGCGGGCCCGAGGGCAGGATGAGCCGGGCTCGCAGCTGCGTCAGGTGCGACCGGTGCTGGCTGAGCAGCGCCTCGAGACCCTGCTCCCGGACGGTGACCCGCGCGGCGGTGCCGATGGCGGCCTGGTACAGCGCGATCAGGGCTTGCTCCGACGCGATGACCGCCTGCAGCGTGAGCACGTCCGGGGCCGGGCTCGGCGGCCCGGCCAGCGGATCGGGCCCGGCGAACGCGTCCGAGGACCGGCAGCCGGAGGCGGCCAGCAGCACCGGGAGCGCGGCTGCCGAGGCGGCCAGCATGCGGCGCCTCGGCAGGATGTCTGGCACACCGGCAAGCTACCACGTGCTGCTGGCCGGTCCTATCCGCGCCAGGGCCCGGCGGCGGATAGGCTAGGAGCCAATCCTGCAGGTCGTGGACGAGGAGGTCGTGATGCCCGGTAGTTCGCGTCACGCACCCAAGCCACGAGGTGTTACCTCCGGGGGAGCGGGGGGCTCGATCGACGAGAGCAGGATCGCCGATGTCATCGAGGCCGTCGTGGCCGCGGCCGGGATGGACCTGGAGTCGGTGCGGGTGACCGCCGCGGGCAGGCGGAGGCTGCTGCGCGTGGTGGTCGACAGTGACCGGGGGGTGAGCCTGGACGATGCCGCGGCCGTCAGCCGTGAGCTGTCCGCCGCGCTCGACCAGGTGGCCGTGATGGGCGACTTCCCCTACACGCTGGAGGTATCGTCGCCCGGCGTGGACCGCCCGCTGACCGACCGCAGGCACTGGCGGCGCGCGGTCGGCCGGCTGGTTAAGGTCACAGTCATGGATTCGGGGGGGTCGGGGATCGTATCCGGGAGGATCGTCTCGGCCGAAGCCGATGGGGTGACCCTGGACGTCGAAGGTGCCCGCCGCCGCTTCCCCTACGCCGTGCTGGGCGCCGGGTCCATCCAGGTGGAGTTCGGGCACCCGCCATCGGAGCTTGGAGCGACCCGTGATGGACATTGACCTGACCGTGCTGCGGAGCCTGGAGAGCGAGAAGGACATCTCCCTGGACCAGGCCATCAAGGCCATCGAGGACGCGCTGCTCGTGGCCTACCACAAGTCCGATGGCGCGTCGGCGACCGCCCGGGTCGAGGTGGACAGGAAGAGCGGCCACGTCACAGTCTGGGCCATCCAGACCGGCCCCGACGGCGTGGCGGTGCGGGAATACGATGACACACCCGCCGGGTTCGGCCGGATCGCGGCCACCACCGCCCGCCAGGTGATCCTGCAGCGGCTGCGCGACGTGGAAGACGAGCTGACCTTCGGCGAGTATGCGGGCCGCGAGGGCGACATCGTGGCCGGCGTGATCCAGCAGGGCAAGGATCCCCGCACCGTCCTGGTCGACCTGGGCAGGCTGGAGGCCGTGCTGCCGCCCGCCGAGCAGGTGCCCGGCGAGCGCTACACCCATGGCGAGCGGATCCGGTGCTACGTCCTGCACGTGCGCAAGGGGCACCGCGGGCCCTCGGTCACCCTGTCCCGCACGCACCCGGGCCTGGTCAAGAAGCTGTTCGCGCTGGAGGTGCCGGAGATCGCGGAAGGCGCGGTGGAGATCGTGGCGATCGCCCGCGAGGCGGGCCACCGGACCAAGATCGCGGTCCGGTCCCATCAGCCGGGCATCAACGCCAAGGGTGCCTGCATCGGCCCGATGGGCAGCCGGGTGCGGAACGTGATGAACGAGCTGCACGGTGAGAAGATCGACATCGTCGACTACGCCGACGACCCGGCCAGTTTCGTAGCCAACGCCCTGTCCCCGGCCCGGGTCAGCCGCGTGCACGTGGTCGACCTGGCGGCCCGGGAAGCCCAGGTCATCGTGCCCGACTACCAGTTGTCCCTGGCCATCGGCAAGGAAGGGCAGAACGCCAGGCTGGCCGCCAGGCTCACCGGCTGGCGGATCGACATCAGGTCCGACGCGCCGCCGGCCGGGCCTTCCGGCCAGGGCGAACCGGCTGCTCAGCCCGCTGCCGTGCCCGGTGCTGCGCCCGCCGCGGAGCCCGCCGTCGCGCCCGGTGCTGCGCCCACCGCGGAGCCCGCCGTCGCGTCCGCGCCCGCCTCCGGCGAGGCCGACCCGTCGGCGCAGGTCTCGCCTGGTGTCGGGGATCTGCGGACGCGGTAGACTGGATAGCGGAATGGCCGTCCGAACCGAGCGGCGGGGCTCAGGTATGCCCGTAATGCGTACCTGTGTAGGCTGCAAGGAGCGGGCGGTTAAGTCCAGCCTGTTGCGTTTCGTGGCGGTCGGGGACGTTGTCCAGCCTGACCCGCAGGCCCGGCTCCCGGGCCGGGGTGCGTACCTGCATCCCAGCCTGGCGTGCTTCGAGCTTGCGCGGCGGCGCCGGGCGTTCCCCCGGGTACTTCGGGCCGCGGGATCGCTCAGCCTCAACCCACTGGCTGAGTATCTTTGCGGCGCGGGATCCCCGGCATAACATTGCTGGCGAGCGGAACGCCTCTGGCTGGGCTGCAGGCTTAACGCGAGAAGGAACACCTGTCGGAAAGCAGGTCGAGAAGCTGATGAGCGCTCGATGAGCACGCGGCGATGATCACCATAGGCTGAGGCCAGCCCGGAGCACGCTCTGCCCGGGCCGGGGTCCGGTAAGTGGTCCAGGAGGCTGGGCCGAGAAGGAGCGTAGTGGCGAAGGTCCGGGTTTACGAACTCGCGAAAGAGTTCGGTGTCGAGAGCAAGGCCGTCATGGACCAGCTCAAGGAAATGGGCGAGTTCGTGCGATCGGCGTCCTCGACGATAGAGGCGCCTGTGGTCAGGCGGCTCAAGGAAGCGTTTGCCGGCTCGGCGGCTGATCAGGATAAGGCCAGGTCCTCCTCGTCCGGGGCGCGTGCTGGCGCGCCCGCGGGCGGCGATGGCGCGCGGGCCCAGGCGGGCGCGGGCCAGCGGGCCGGCGCCGCCCCGCGCGGCGGCAGCCCCGCGGACGCGCCGGCCGCAGCGGTGCCAGGCACCCCGCCCGCGCCCCGGGTCGCCCCCGATGGAGCGAACGGCACGGCCGCGCCGGATGCCGCCAGCCCCCGTGCTCCGGGCGTGCCCGCGGCAGGCCCCCGCGACGGCGAGGCCGCCGGGAACGCTCCCGACGGCGCCGCGCGCCAGCTGCCGCCGGTTCCCCAGTCGCCGGCGTCCCGGCCCGGGCCCGACGACCGGCCCGATGCCGGGCCGGAGACCAGGACGCCAGCGGGGCCGGTTCCCGGCGCGCCGAGAGTCCCGGGACCGCCGCGGACCCCGGTTACCCCCGCAGATTTCCGTGGCCCCGGGACCGGCCAGGCCCGTCCCGCGGCGCCCCGGCCCGGCACACCCGGAGACCAGCGCCCCGGCGGCCAGGGACCGGCCGGCGGCCAGGGACCGGCCGGAGGCCAGGGACCGGCGGGCGGCCAGACGGCACGCCCGGCCACCCCGCGCACGCCCGGTCAGGGTGCCCCCCGCTCCGGTGGCCCCGGCGCGCCCCGTCCCGGCGCGCCTCGCCCCGGTGCTCCCCGTCCCGGCCCGCGGCCGGGTAACAACCCGTTCAGCTCGACCGCGACCGGCATGGGATCGGCGCCTCCGGCCCGGCCCCAGGGCCCCGTCCCCAGCCAGCCGCCCCGCCCGGGCCAGCAGGCCGGCGGCCCCGCCGGTTCCGGGGCTCCCGGCGGCCCGCGTCCCGGCGGCGGTCGCGGCCCGGCCCGGCCCGGCGCGCCCGATGGCGCGCGTCCCGGCGGTCCGCGTCCCGGTGGTCCCCGGCCGAGCCCGATGAACATGCCGTCCCGTCCCGCGCCCTCCGGCGCGGGCCGCGGCGGCCCAGGCGGTGGCCCGGGCGGCGGTCGCGGCGGCCCCGGTGCCGGGGCCGGCACCCGGCCCGGCGGCGGTGGCGGCGGCGGCGGCGGTCGTGGCGCCGGAACCGGCCCGCGGCCCGGTGGTGGTGGCGGCGGCCCGGGTGCCGGTGCTCCCCGCGCCGGCGCGGGCGGCGGTCCGCCCC
Source organism: uncultured Actinomycetes bacterium (assembly GCA_963739135.1). Lineage (GTDB taxonomy): Bacteria > Actinomycetota > Actinomycetes > Streptosporangiales > Streptosporangiaceae > Palsa-504. The sequence continues at coordinate 146,764 of CAVTZG010000025.1, read as the reverse complement.
GTCCAGGCGGCGGTCGCGGGCGCAGCGGCACCCAGGGTGCCTTCGGCCGGCCTGGTGGCCGCCCGTCCCGGGGCCGGAAGTCGAAGAAGCAGCGGCGCCAGGAGTTCGACAACATGCAGGCGCCGTCGATCGGCGGTGTCCAGGTCCCGCGCGGCAACGGCCAGGTGGTCCGGCTGAGCCGGGGCGCCAGCCTGAGCGACTTCGCCGACAAGATCGGGGCCAACCCGGCCTCGCTGGTGCAGGTCCTGCTGCACCTCGGCGAGATGGTGACCGCGACCCAGTCCGTCAACGACGAGACGTTGCAGCTGCTCGGGGCCGAGCTGAACTACACCCTGCAGGTCGTCTCGCCGGAGGAAGAGGACCGGGAGCTGCTGGAGTCGTTCGACATCGAGTTCGGTGAGGATGAGGGCGAGGAGGCCGACCTGGTGGCCAGGCCGCCGGTCGTCACCGTCATGGGTCACGTCGACCACGGCAAGACCAAGCTGCTCGATGCGATCAGGCACACCAACATGGTGGCCCGGGAGGCCGGCGGCATCACCCAGCACATCGGTGCCTATCAGGTGACCACCGAGGTCGACGGCGAAGAGCGCAAGATCACCTTCATCGACACCCCGGGCCACGAGGCGTTCACCGCCATGCGGGCCCGCGGCGCCGAGACCACCGACCTGGTGGTGCTGGTGGTGGCGGCCGACGATGGCGTGAAGCCGCAGACCACGGAGGCCCTCAACCACGCGCAGGCGGCGGGTGTGCCGATCGTGGTCGCCGTCAACAAGGTCGACAAGGAAGGCGCCGACCCGCAGCGGGTCCGGGCCCAGCTGACCGAGTACGGGCTCGTCGCCGAGGAGTTCGGCGGCGACACGCAGTTCGTGGACGTGTCCGCCACCCAGCGCAGCGGCATCACCAGCCTGCTCGAGGCGATCGTCCTGACCGCCGACGCGGAGCTGGACCTGCGGGCCAACCCGGACCAGGACGCGCAGGGCGTGGCCCTGGAGGCGCACCTGGACAAGGGCCGGGGCCCGGTGGCCACCGTGCTGGTGCAGCGCGGCACGCTGCACGTCGGCGACTCCATCGTCTGCGGCGAGGCGTTCGGCCGGGTACGGGCCATGATCGACGAGAACGGCGACACGATCAGCGAGGCCCTGCCGTCCCGGCCGGTCATGGTGCTCGGCCTGACCGCCGTCCCCGGTGCGGGCGACAACTTCCTGGTCGTCTCCGATGACCGGATGGCCAGGCAGATCGCCGAACGCCGGGAGGCCCGCGAGCGGGTCGCCCAGTTCGCCCAGGGCCGGCGCCGGGTCACGCTGGAGGACCTGGACCAGGCGTTCAAGGCCGGCGAGCGCGAGGAACTGCTGCTCATCATCAAGGGCGACGTGTCCGGCTCGGTGGAAGCCCTGGAGGACGCGCTGCTCAAGCTGGATGTCGGCGAGGAAGTCAGCCTGCGCGTGATCGGCCGCGGCGTCGGCGCGATCACCCAGGACGACGTGAACCTGGCCATCGCCTCGGACGCGGTGATCATCGGCTTCAACGTCCGGCCGGCCGGCCGGGCGGGCGAGCTGGCCCAGCGCGAGGGCGTGGACATCCGCTACTACTCGATCATCTACCAGGCGATCGAGGAGGTCGAGGCCGCGCTCAAGGGCATGCTCAAGCCCGAGTTCGAGGAGGTCCAGCTCGGCACCGCGGAGATCAGGGAGGTCTTCCGGGTGCCGCGGGTCGGCAACATCGCCGGCTGCATCGTCCGGTCCGGCTCGATCCACCGCGGCAGCAAGGCGCGGCTGATCCGGGACGGCGTGGTGATCTCCGACAACCTCACGGTGGACTCGCTGCGCCGGTTCAAGGAGGACGCGACCGAAGTCCGCGAGGGCTACGAGTGCGGTATCGGCATCGGCTACAACGATGTCAGGATCGAGGACACCATCGAGACCTTCGAGATGAGGGAGAAGCCGAGGGCCTGACCAGGTACCAGCCAGGCCCCAGGTACCCGGACGGCGGAGTGATGCCGTGTACGTCGCGGCGCTGACGCTGGACGTGCTGCTGGGCGACGTGCACTCGCTGAAGGCCAAGCGGGCCGTCGTCCGGCCGCTCGTCGCCGAGCTGCGCCGGTGCTTTCCCGGTGTGGCGGTCGCCGAGACCGGCCACCTGGACCTGCACCGGCGGGCCGAGATCGGCGTGGCGGTGGTGTCCGCGACGGCCTCGAACGCGGTGAGCGTGCTCACCGAGTGTGAGCATCTGGTGGCCGGGCACCCTGAGATCGAGCTGCTGTCGGCTCGGCAGCGGCTGTTCAACGAGGAGGAGTGACGGACCATGGATGCTCCCAGGGCGCGCAAGCTCGCCGACAGGATCAGCCAGATCGTCGCGGAGATGCTGGAACGGCGGATCAAGGACCCCAGGCTCGGCTTCGTCACCGTCACCGAGGCCCGGCTGACCAATGACCTGCGTGAGGCCACCGTCTACTACACGGTCTACGGCACCGACGCCGAACGGGCCGACACGGCGCAGGCCCTGGCCAGCGCGACGGGCATCATCCGGTCTGAGGTGGGCAGGCAGCTCGGCCTGCGGCATACCCCCTCGCTGGCCTTCGTGGCCGACGCGCTGCCCGACAGTGCCCAGCGGATCGAGGAACTGGTCGTCCAGGCCCGCAGCGCCGACGCCGAGCTGGCCCGCAGCCGGGAGGGCGCCGTCCCGGCCGGTGACCCGGATCCCTACCGCAAGCCCGCCGAGCCCGACGACGATTTCGACGACGACGCGTGAGCGAGCCAAAGGGCCGCGCGGCTGCCTGGACTGAGGAGCGAGGAACGAGCGACGAGGGAAGGCAGCGGCTTAAGAGCGGCCCGGAGGCGAGCGAACGCCAGGGAATCGTCATCGTGGACAAGCCCGGCGGGATGACCTCCCATGACGTGGTGGCGCGGATCCGGCGACTGGCCGGGACCAGGCGCGTCGGCCATGCCGGGACCCTCGATCCCATGGCCACCGGTGTCCTGGTGGTCGGCGTGGAGAAGGCCACCCGCCTGCTCGGGTACCTGACCCTGACCGAGAAGGAGTACGCCGCCACCATCAGGCTCGGCCAGTCCACCAGCACCGACGACGCCGAGGGCGAGATCACCTCGGCCGCGTCGGCCGCGGGCGTTTCCGCGGCAGAGCTTACCGAACCCGAGCTCGCCGCGGCTGTGGCCGAGCTCACCGGCGAGATCTGGCAGGTCCCGCCCGTGGTCAGCGCGGTCAAGGTCGGCGGCCAGCGCGCCTACCGGCTGACCCGGGCCGGCGCGGCCCCGGAACTGAAGCCCCGCCCGGTGACCGTCTATGAGTTCACGGTCGCCGGCATCCGGGCCGCCGGCCAAGGCCTGATCGACGTCGACGCGACCGTGCGCTGCTCCAGCGGCACCTACATCCGGGCCCTGGCCCGCGACCTGGGCGCGGCCCTGGGCACCGGAGGGCACCTGACCCGCCTGCGCCGGACCCGGGTCGGCGGGTACCGCATCGAGATGGCGCGCACCCTGGAGCAGCTGGCCGAGCACTTCGAGGTCGTCCCGCTGGAGCAGGCCGCCGCGGCGGCGTTCCCGCGCCGGGACCTGTCCGCCGACGAGGCCCGCCGCCTGGCCCACGGCGGCCGCCTGGCCGCGCAGGCCGCGGCAGCCGCGGACCATCCGACCGCCGCGTTCGCCCCCGATGGCTCGCTGGTCGCCCTGCTGGCCGAGCAAGACGGGCTGGCGCGTCCGCTGGTGGTCTTCGCCTGACGCTAGGCTGGTGCTCGCCGCCGACGAAGCGACGAAGGAGGAACGGGGATCGTGTACCGCTGGTACGGCCTGGGTGACGTGCCGTCCGACTGGGCCGGTTGCGTCGCGACCATCGGCGTGTTCGACGGCGTCCACCGCGGCCACCAGCGGGTCGTCGCGCGTGCTCGTCAGGTCGCGCAGGAAAGGAACCTGCCGCTGGTCGTGATCACCTTCGATCCGCACCCGGACGAGGTCATCAGGCCGGGCTCGCACCCGCCGTTCCTCACCACCCCGCGCCGCCAGGCCGAGCTACTGGCCGGCCTGGGCGCCGACGCCGTGTTCGTGCTCCCGTTCAGCGTGGAATTCTCCCGGCTGAGCCCGGATGAGTTCGTCCGAACCGTGCTGGCCGAGCGGCTGCACGCCGCCGCGGTCGTGGTCGGAGTCGACTTTCGGTTCGGTCACAAGGCCGCTGGCGACGTGGCGCTGCTCGCGCAGCTAGGGGAGAAGTACGACTTCACCGCTGAGGGCGTGCCGCTGCTGGTCGCCGACGGCGTGACGATGTCCTCGACCTACATCAGGGAGCGGCTGGCCGACGGGGACGTAGCCGGCGCGGCCGCCGCCCTGGGCCGCCCGCACCGGGTGGAGGGCGTGGTCGTCCGCGGTCACATGCGGGGCCGGGCCCTGGGCTTCCCGACCGCGAACCTCGAGACCCTGCCGCACACCGCGACCCCCGCTGACGGCATCTACGCGGGCTGGCTGATCAGCCTGAACCTGGACGGGACCGAAGTCACCCGCTGGCCGGCCGCGATCTCGGTGGGCACCAACCCGACCTTCGGCGGCAGCGACCGCAGCGTCGAGGCCTACGCCCTGGACCGCGACGACCTGGACCTCTACGGCTTCCATGCCGCCATCGACTTCGCCGCCCGTCTCCGCGGCAACGACCGCTTCGAGACCGTCGACGCCCTGGTCACCCAGATGCATGCCGACGTCGCGGCCGCCCGCACCCTGACCTCAACCTGACTCAGGCGCGACGTCAGGAGTCGGCCAGCACGGATTCCAGAGCGGACCTGATCGGCGCCAGGCGTTTGGCGGCGGTCCAGCGGGCGGTCGGCAGGAGCCGCCCAGCCAGCGGCTCGATGATCTCGATGTAGCACTTGATCTTCGGCTCGGTGCCGCTCGGCCGCAGCACCACCCGGGCGTCGACCAGCCGCAGGATCAGCACGTCCGCCCGCGGCAGCCCGGCGCCCGAGCCAGCTGCCGCGCCGTCGTCGGCCGCCAGGTCGGTCAGGCCGGTGACGCGCTCGTCGCCCAGGGCGGCCGGGGGATGAGCCCGGAGCCGCCGCATGACCTCAGCCTGGTCGGCGGTGCGCAGCGTGACCTGGGAGGTCAGGTGCACGCCGTGGGCCGTCTCCAGGTCGTCGTACCGCTGCAGCACCGAACGGCCCGTGCTCTTAGCCTCCGCGGCCAGCCAGAGCATGGCCAGGGCGGCGCCGATACCGTCCTTGTCGCGCACCACGTCACCGACGTCGTAGCCGAGGGCTTCCTCGTACCCGAACAGGAAACGGGCGCCAGGCACCAGGTCGGCCGCCCGGGAGATCCACTTGAAGCCGGTCAGCGTTTCCGCGTACCTGACCCCGGCGCCCGCCGCGATCTTGGACAGCAGGGTCGAGGAGACGATGGTGGTCGCCACCAGCCGGTCCCCGGGCGCGGCCTGGCCCGCCGTCCGCTCCAGCAGGCTGGCGCCCAGCAGGGCGCCCACCTGGTCCCCGGTCAGTATCAGCCATTCCGCCTCGCCCGCGTCCCGGCCGCCCGGGCGTGGCACCGCCACGGCCAGCCGGTCACCGTCCGGGTCGCTGGCGATCAGCAGATCGGCACCGAACCTCCGCGCGTCGGCCAGCGCCAGGTCGAGCGCGCCCGGCTCCTCCGGGTTCGGGAACGCGACCGTGGGAAAGTCCGGATCGGGCTGCGCCTGAGCCGCCACCACGTGCGGCGGCGCGAAGCCCGCCTGGCCGATGGCCCGCAGCATCAGCTCACCCGCCACGCCGTGCATCGCCGTGTAGACGACGGTGAGCTTGGCCCGGTCCGAGCCGGAGCCCGGCCCGGCGGACGTCGCCACCACCGCGTCCAGGTAAGCCCGGGCGATCTCATCGCCGTGGCGGCTGATGAGCGGGCTGCCGGCCGGGGCCACGGGAATCTGCGCCAGCGGCCCGAGGGCGGCGATCCGGGCCTCGATCTGCGCGTCGGCGGGCGGGATGACCTGGCCGCCGTCGCTCACGTACAGCTTGTACCCGTTGTCCGCGGCCGGGTTGTGGCTGGCGGTGATCATCACGCCCGCCGACGTGGCCAGGTGGCGGACCGCGAAGGCCAGCAGGGGAGTGGGGCAGGGCAGCGGGAGCACGTGCACCGCGAGGCCGGCCCCGGCCAGTACCCCGGCTGCCTCCGCCGCGAACTCCGCCGACCGGTGCCGCGCGTCGCACCCGACCACCACGCTGACCTCCGCCCCGCCTGGCCCGCCGGCCCCAGCCGCCGCGCTCTCTCCGGCTGGCCCGCCGGCCCCAGCCACCGCGCTCTCTCCGGCTGGCCCGCCGGCCCCAGCCGCCGCGCTCTCTCCGGCTGGCCCGCCGGTCCCAGCCGCCGCGCCGTCAGGACCCGAGCCCAGCAGCCAGCCGGCCACGGCGGCCGTCGCGGCCCGCACCACGGCCCGGTTCATCCGGTTCGGGCCCGCCGCGACCACCCCGCGCAGCCCGGCCGTGCCGAACTCCAGCCGTCCCGCGAACCGGTCCCGCAACTCCGCCAGCGCCGCGGCATCCGAGCCCCCGAACGCCCGGTCCGCCAGCGCGCCCAGCTCGGCCCGGTCGCCCGCATCGGGATCGTCCGTGATCCAGGCCGCCACCCGCGCCAGCAGCTCACCCTCGCCCGTCACTCACGCTCCCCCTCCCCACCAGCCCCAGGTCCGCGGACGCACGCACCACGGCCCGTTCGGCATGAAGAAATTAGGACTTGATGTAGGGGATGCCCTCGGCCCGGGGGCCGCGGACCTTGCCGACGAGCCCGGCGAGCACGATGATCGTGACGATATACGGGGTCATCAGCAGCAGGTTCGACTGGATCGGCGTGTTGAGAGTGGACATGATCGACTGCAGTTGCGTCGTGAACCCGAACAGCAGTGCGGCCGCGATCGCGCCGAACGGCGCATACCGCCCGAAGATCATCGCGGCGAGCGCGATGTAGCCCTCACCGGAGGTCATGCCCGCGCCGAACGAACCGACCGAGCCGATCGTGAAGTAGGCGCCGCCGATGCCCGCGATCAGGCCGGCCGCGATGACGTTGCGGTACCTCATCGCGATCACCGGGATGCCCACGGTGTCGGCCGCTATCGGGTGCTCGCCGATGGCCCGGGTGCGCAGCCCCCACCGGGTCGCGAACAGGCCGACCTGGACGCCGGCCAGCGCGATGTAGGTGAGGTACAGGAAGATGGTGGAGTCGAACAAGACCGGGCCGACGATCGGGATGTCGCCTAGCAGCGGGAGCTTGATCGCGGAGAATGTGGGCGGCGAGTTCAGCGTGTTGGCGTAGGGCACCATGAGGTCGTCATAAAGGTACCCGGTGAGGCCGAGGATCAGCGTGTTGAGCACCACGCCCAGGATGACCTGGTCCACCCGGTAGCCGATGGCGAAGACGGCGAGCAGCGCCCCGACCAGCGAGCCAGCCAACGCTCCGCACACGAGTCCCAGCCACAGCGAGCCGGTGACACTGGCCACGATGGCGGCGGTGAACGCGCCGAGCAGCAACTGGCCCTCGATGCCGACGTTGATCACCCCGGAGCGGGAGCACACGACGCCGGTCAGCGCACCCAGCATGATCGGGATCGACTGGTTCAAGGTGCCCTGCAGCAGGTTCACCACGTTGAACGCCGTGGTCAGGCCCGCGTCGGCCCAGCACAGCAGGGCGAGGACGAACAAGAAGATGACCACCGCGATGGCCGCCCGCTTCAGCGCCGTGCCGAACGGCAGGAAAGCCCGCAGCGCGGCGATCACGAGGGTCAGCGCGCCGCATACGTAGCAGGTGGCGGCGGCAGGCAGGGTGAAGTTCGGCACGGTCACCTTGGCGAACGGCTGGGAGAACGCGAAGGTCGCGTCCCCGTGATGCGCGTTCGTCCCCAGGACGAAGATGTTCACCAGCCCGAACACGGCAAATGTCACCGGCGCCAGCCACCGCCGGAAGGCGCTGCTCGGGGCGCGGGCCGCCAAATCCAAGTCCACCGGCTGCACGTGGCTGGCGATCGTCATGCGTTCCACCCTTTGGACATAACCCCGCCCACACCGCCGGCCCTGGCGGCACGCAGCCGGTAGATGGCCCGGATCAGCGGCGGCGCCGCGACGAACAGGACGATCACCGCCTGCAGCACCTGCACCATGTCCACTGGAGTGCCGGTGACGGCCTGCATGAGCGGCGCCCCGGCGTGCAGCGCGCCGAACAGCAGCCCCGCGAGCACGACCCCGAGTGGCCTGCCCAGGCCGAGCAGCGCGACCGTGATGGCGTCGATGCCATAGGTTCCGTAGCTCTGGAAGTTGAGGGAGAAGTCGGTGCCCTGGATGACCGTGGCACCGCTCAGCCCGGCCAGCCCCCCGGCTATCAGCATCACCAGCACCCAGTTCCGCTCCACGTTCATGCCCGCCACCCGTGCGGCGCTGGGATTCTTGCCGATGCTGCGGAACTCGAAACCCATTGTGGTCCGGTTCAGCAGCCACCACACGCCCGCCGCGCAGGCCAGGGCAATGAGGAAGCCCGCGTTGATCCGCAGGCGCGAGCCGAACAGCAGCGGCAGGTGCGCGTTACCGGCGATGGCCGAGGTGACCAGGTTGCTCGTGTGGGGCTGCTGCATCAGGTAGCCGAAGGAGAGCAGGTAGGCCAGGAAGTAGGCCATGATGTAGTTCATCATGATCGTGACGATGACCTCGTGCGCGCCCGTCCGTGCCTTGAGTTCGCCGACCACCCAGCCGATCGCCGCGCCTCCGACGAAGCCGCCGATCACGCAGACCACGACGTGGACGAAGAACGGCAGGCTGACCCCGTACCCGAGGTACGTGGCCAGGATCATGCCGCCGATGAGCTGGCTCTCCGCGCCGATGTTGAACAGGCCCGCCTGATAGGGCAGCGCGACCGCCAGCCCGGCCAGGATCAGCGGCGTGGCCTGGACGCAGGTCTCCGACAGCGGGTTGAACACGGCGGACAGGTACCCGTCGTGCACGGCCGTGGCGAAGGAGGCCTGCTGGAACAGCGCGGCGACCGTGTGCGGGTTGAAGATCGATCCCTCGAACATCTCCACGTAGGCGCCCACCGCGGTGTCCCAGGCCGCCGCGATCGCGTGGCCGGGAGCCGAGAAAAAGTTGCTCCAGGCATGCAGCACGGTCGTGTTGGTGAACGCGTTGAGCAGACCGCCGACCACAAACGCGGTGAAGATGGCCAGGATGATGACGGTGACCGTATTACCTTCAAGGATCGAATCCCTCAGGACCTGGCCGAACGAGCTGTGCGACTCCTGCTCGTCTTCCTTCTTCGCCACGGTGGCTGGATCCGGGGAACCCGCCTGGTCGCTCATTGTCCCGCTCCCGGTATGGCCGTCGGGGCGCTAGGGGTGGGTTCCGCCCCGGGGACTTGGTCGGTTGCTCCGGCCATCAGCAGCCCGAGTTCTTCCATCGGCACCGTCGGCGGCCGGAAACCGGTGATCTTGCCCTCGTACATGACCGCGATCCGGTCCGCCAGAGCATAGATCTCGTCGAGTTCGGCGGAGACGATGAGCACAGCCATACCCCTGTCGCGCTGGTCCACGATGCGGCGATGCACGAACTCGATCGAGCCCACGTCCAGCCCGCGGGTGGGCTGGCTGGCCACGAGCACCTTGTGCTCACGCCCGAGCTCCCGGGCCAGGATGACCTTCTGCTGGTTGCCGCCGGACAGCGTGCCGACCGGTGCCTGCGCCGAGGTGGTGCGTACGTCGAATTCCTGCACGCGCTCGGCCGCGTTGCTTGCGATCGCACCGAGGTTGAGGTTGATGCCGGAGGCGAAAGGCGGCCTATTGTACTGGTCGAGCACCATGTTGTCGGCCACGGAGAATTCGCCGATCAGTCCGTCTTCCTGCCGGTCCTCGGGCACATAGGCGATCCCGGCGCGCAGCCGCTGGGCCGGCGTGGCGTGGGTGAGGTCACGGCCATTCAGCGTCACCAGGCCCGCCGCGGCGGGCCGCAGTCCCATCAGGGCCTCGCACAGCTCGGTCTGCCCGTTGCCCTGCACCCCCGCCACGCCCAGGATCTCGCCCGCCCGGACCTGGAAGGACATCCCGTTCACCAACACCCGGCCGGTGTCATCGGCGACGGTCAGGTCGGACACGTCGAGCACCACGTCGCCAGGCTTGGCGGCCTCCTTGCTGACCCGCAGCTGCACGTCCCGGCCGACCATGAGCGAGGCGAGCTCGTCCTCCGTGGTGTCAGGAGGCCGCTGGCCGACGACCTTTCCCCGGCGCAACACGGTGATCGTGTCCGCGATCGCCTGGACTTCTTTGAGCTTGTGCGAGATGAAGACGATGGACCTGCCGCCCTCCTGCAGCTGCCTGATGATCCGGAATAGGTCCTCGGTCTCGGCCGGGGTAAGCACCGCGGTCGGCTCGTCGAGGATCAGCACGGCCGCCTCCCTGACCAGTGCCTTGACGATCTCGACTCGCTGCTGGATGCCCACCGGAAGGTTCTCCACCAAGGCGTCCGGGTCGACCTCCAGACCGAACCGGTGGGACAGTTCCCGCACCTCGCGGCGGGTCTTGCGCCGGTCGAGCAGGCCGGAAGGGCGGGTCGGCTCGATGCCGAGTGTGACGTTCTCCGCGACGGTGAAAACAGGCACGAGCATGAAGTGCTGGTGCACCATGCCGATGCCGACGGCGATGGCATCCTTCGGGGAGTGGAACCGGACCGCCTTGTTATCGAGCAAGATCTCGCCCTCGTCAGGCTGCAGCAGCCCGTACAGGACGTTCATCAAGGTCGTCTTGCCGGCACCGTTCTCGCCGAGCAGGGCGTGCACCTGACCTGGGGCCACCGACAGATCGATCCGGTCGTTGGCCACCAGCGGACCGAAACGCTTGGTGATGCCCTTCAGCTCAAGTTCCACGTCCGTCCTTCAGTTCCGCGTCCGCACCATCATGCCCGTGGCGTCCATTTTGGCGCGGCCGCTCCCCACGTGGAACCCTTCGGCTTTCACGCCGATGTGGCAGCGATGCGCACCACGCCGCACCGCTGCCACATTCGTCATGCCGTGCTGTTAGGTTCTTACACCGGGCTCTTGGTCGGCGTCTGGATCGCGCCGCTGATGATGCCCGCCTTTATCTGCGCGAGCTCTGACTGCAGCGACGCCGGGACCTTGCCAGTCCACAGATGGAACGGAGCGAGCACGGCCCCGCCGTTGGCCAGGGTGCCGATGTACGTGTTGCCCGTCAAGGTTCCGGCGGCGGTGCCCAGCACCGCGGTCTTCACCGCGGGCACGATGCCCTTCTCCACGCTGGTGATGAAGTACTTGCAGTACTGCGACGCGCTGACGCATCCGTCGAGGTCCACCCACATCATGTTCACCTTCTGGCTGCCGGCCGCGGCGTCCGCATCTTGGACGGCCTTGGCAGCGCCGAGGCCGACGTTGCCCGCGACCGGGAAGATGATGTCGGCACCCTCGCTGATGAACGTCTGGGTCAGTGTCTGGCCCTTGGTCTGGTTGGTGAAGTCACCGGTGAAGGAGCCCTTCTGGGTCTGCTCGTTCCAGCCGAGCACCTGCACGTGCGTGCCGTGCTTTTGGTTGTAGTACTGCACGCCGTCCCAGAAGCCGTCCATGTAGATCGTCACGGTCGGGTAGTCCGCCCCGCCGAACGTCGCGACCTTGCCGGTCTTGGTCATGCCCGCGGCCAGATAGCCGCCAAGGAAGCCGTCCTGCACAGTGTTGAACACCAACTGGTCGATGTTGGTGACCTTAGTGCCGGTCAGGCACCCCGACGCGTACGAGCAGTCGACGATCGCGAACTTCTGGCTCGGGTTCGCCTTGGCCGCGGACTCCGTCGCTGCGGCCAGATTGAAGCCCGCGGTGACGATGATGCCGCACTTCTGGCCGATGAACGTATTGATGTTCGGCGTGTAGTCGGCTGGCGTCGTCGACTGCAGGTACGTGACCTTAATATTGCTGTTGGCAGCCGCGGCCGCCTGCATGCCCGCCCATGCCGCGGCGTTGAACGACCTGTCGTTGACGCCGCCGGTGTCGAGGACCACGCAGCCAAGGAACTTGGCTGACGTTGACGCCGAGCTAGTTGCCGAACTCGATGTGCTGGAGCTGGTGCCGGACGAGGCCGAGCTATGGCTGCTACCGCACGCGGCGATGACCATCGTCGCTGACACGGCCAGCGCCGCCGTGGCCCATGCGCTGTGTTTCACGCTTACCTCCACTGGGCCAGCACGCCGCAGCGCCTGGCCTCGCATTCGTCCTGGGTTGTCCCGCAGGTTATGCCTGGTGGTCTCCACTGGGAAAGGGACACGCGGCTATCTAGCCTGCTCGTTGCCGAATCGGAACCCGATCATGATGGAACTACTGGCCTCGGACAGATACCCGGGGTTTTCGCCAGGGGTCTTGGTGCCTTCCTACAAGCCGATACGCGGGCCGATACGCGGGCCGATCAACCGGCCGGCCATGGCCGTGCGCCGGCCTGGCCAAACCGGCCGCCAACCGGCCGCCAGGGTCGGCCCGGGCGAAGATCGTGACGAAAACTGAGCCTGGTCCGGTGTAGCCCAAGCCAGGGTGGGCATGTCTGTGGCGATGTTCCTTGCTCCGGCGCGGACAGCCCCCCTGCCGCTGTCGCACCGGTGACACGGAAGGGTCCGCGTGGACAAGGCAACCCTGCAGCCTTATCCACGCGGACCCCGCAACCCCGCCGGTCCCGAGCAGACCTTTCCCCGCTAAAGTGCCCCCGTGAGCATCGACTGGCCCGGCCTGCGCGCGGCCGCGGTGGCGGCGGCCGCACGGGCCTACGCGCCCTATTCGGGACTGCGGGTCGGCGCGGCCGGCCAGGCCGTCGACGGGCGGGTCGTGACCGGCTGCAATGTGGAGAACGCCTCCTACGGCCTGACCCTGTGCGCCGAGTGCGGCCTGGTCGGCGCCCTGCACGCGGCGGCCCTGGGAACCGGCGGCCCAGCGGCCGGTCCCGAGGTCGGCCCGGCCGGATCCGGGGCGGTGCCGCGGCTGGTCGCCGTGGCCGTGGTGGCCGGCGACGGCGCTCCGCTGCTGCCCTGCGGCCGCTGCCGTCAGCTGCTGCTCGAGGCCGGCGGCCCCGGGCTGCTGGTCGACACCGACGGCGGGCCGGTCCAGCTCGACGTCCTGCTCCCGGCCGCCTTCACCGGCACCGACCTGGCCGAGCGCCGGGAGCCGCAGCAGCAGGAGCCGCAGCAGCAGGAGCCGCAGCAGCAGGAGCCGCAGCAGCAGGAGCCGCAGCAGCAGGAGCCGCAGCAGCAGGAGCCGCGGTGACGGATGCGGTCACGCTGATCAGGACCAAACGCGACGGCGGCCGCCTGTCCGACGACGACATCCGCTGGTTGTTCGACGCCTACGCGCGGGGCCAGGTCGCCGACGAGCAGATGTCCGCGCTGCTGATGGCCATCTACTTCCAGGGCCTGGACGGCACCGAGCTGCGGACCTGGACCGCGGCCATGATCGCCTCCGGCGAGCGGCTTGACCTCAGCTCCCTGACCCGGCCCACCGTCGACAAGCACTCCACCGGCGGGGTGGGCGACAAGGTCAGCCTGATCCTGGCCCCGCTGGTGGCCAGCTGCGGCGCGGCCGTCCCGCAGCTTTCCGGCCGCGGCCTCGGCCACACCGGCGGCACGCTGGACAAGCTGGAGGCGATCCCCGGGTTCCGCACCGCGCTGAGCCCGGCCGAGACCATCGCCGTGCTGGCAGAAACCGGGTGCGTCATCTGCGCGGCCGGCTCCGGCTTGGCCCCGGCCGACCGCAGGCTGTACGCGCTGCGGGACGTGACCGGCACGGTCGAGTCGATCCCGCTCATCGCCAGCTCGATCATGTCCAAGAAGATCGCCGAGGGGACCAGCGCGCTGGTCCTGGACGTCAAGGTCGGCAGCGGCGCGTTCATGAAGGACTACGACCGGGCCCGCGAGCTGGCGCTGACCATGGTGGCCCTGGGCGAGGAGCACAATGTCCGGACCAGGGCCCTGCTGACCAGGATGGACACCCCGCTGGGCCGGGCCGCGGGCAACGCCGTGGAGGTCGAGGAGTCGGTGGCGGCGCTGCGCGGCCACGGCCCGGCCGACCTGATGGAGGTCACGCTCGCGCTGGCCGCCCAGATGCTGGCCCTGGCCGGCCTGGACGCGGACCCGGCTGCCGCCATTGCCGACGGCCGCGCCCTGGCCGCCTACCAGGATATGGTCCGCGCCCAGAGCGGGGACCCGGACGCGCCGCTGCCGCAGGCGGCGCACGTCCAGACGGTCCTGCCCGCGCCCGCCGACGGCTGGCTGAGGCGGCTGGACGCACTGGCCGTGGGCACCGCCGCCTGGCGGCTCGGTGCGGGCCGGGCCCGTAAGGAGGACCCGGTCAGCGCGGCCGCGGGCGTGATCTGCCTGGCCAAGCCGGGTGACCGGGTGACGAAAGGCCAGCCGGTGCTCCAGCTGCGGGCCGACGACCCCGGCCGCTTCGCCCCGGCCCTGGCCGCCCTCGACGGCGCGGCGACGTTCAGTACGGAGCCTCCGCCGCCCCTCCCGTCACCGGTGATCGAGCAGATCGGCCAGTAGCCCCGGAGGGCCCATCCCCGCCGACCCCCCGTTGGCCGAGTAGCACAATGGTGTGATGCTGACCCTTGCTGAACTCCGGGCCGTGCCCAAGGTTCTCTTGCATGATCACCTGGATGGCGGCCTGCGCCCGCAGACCGTGCTCGAACTGGCCCGCGAGACGGGCTACACCGACCTGCCCGGCGACAACGTCGAAGAGCTGACCCAGCGGCTGACCGAGGGCGCGCACCGCGGTCACCTGGAGATCTACCTGGACGCGTTCCGGCACACGGTCGCGGTCATGCAGACCGCCGAGGCGCTGCGCCGGGTCGCGGCCGAGTGTGCCGAGGACCTGGCCGCCGACGGCGTGGTCTACGCCGAGGTCAGGTTCGCGCCCGAGCTGCACACCGAGCGCGGGCTGAGCCTGGACGAGGTGGTCGAGGCGGTGCTCGAGGGTTTCCGGCAGGGCGCTGCCAACCAGGCCCGGGCCGGGCGCGGGATCAGGGTTTACGCTCTGCTCACCGCCATGCGCACGGCGGCCAGGTCGCTGGAGATAGCCGAGCTGGCCGTGCGTCACCGGGACGAGGGCGTGGTCGGCTTCGACATCGCCGGCGCCGAGGCGGGCTGGCCGCCGAGCCGGCACCTGGACGCCTTCCAGTACATCAAGCGGGAGAACTTCCACATCACGATCCACGCGGGCGAGGCGTTCGGGCTGCCGTCGATCTGGGAAGCGGTGCAGTGGTGCGGCACCGAACGGCTCGGCCACGGCGTCCGCATCGTCGACGACATCGACGTCAGCGACTCCGGCGCCGTCCGGCTGGGCCGCCTGGCCGCCTACATCAGGGACCGCCGGATCGCGCTGGAGATGTGCCCGACCTCCAACGTCCAGACCGGCGCGGCGCTGTCCATCGCGCTGCACCCGCTGCGGATCTTGCGTCAGCTGTCCTTCCGGGTCACGGTGAACACCGATAACCGGCTGATGAGCCAGGTCACGCTCAGCTCGGAGTTCCACCGGCTGGCCGAGGAGTTCGGCTACGGCTGGTCCGACGTGGAGTGGCTGACGGTGAACGCCATGAAGAGCGCGTTCGCCGGGTTCGACGAGCGGCTCCATCTCATCAACACCATCATCAAGCCCGGCTTCGCCACCGCCCGGGCCATGAGCGATTCCGTGGTCCCCGTCGGCCTGTTCGGAACCCGTCACAGCGGGTAGATTTTTTTTTGTCCCGAACGGGCCGTGGTTTCTCACCACGCTCAGCTGCAACAGCCGCGGCCTTCGCGCACCGCATACTGGACGGGATTCGGCATGATAGAAGCTGACCGTTAGTTCTGAGAGGCATTGGGGGATGAGGTCCGCGAAACCTACGATGGGAGCCCAGCCGGGACGGGAGCGGCTGCGCCGATGGGATCCGGACCGGATCGGGCCCTTCGTGATCCTCGGTCGCCTGGGGGCCGGGTCGATGGGCCAGGTCTACCTGGGCCGTTCGGCCGCCGGACGGCTGGTCGCGGTCAAGACGATCAGGGTCGAGCTGGCCGAGGAAGCGGGCTTCAGGAACCGGTTCGCGCAGGAGGTGGCGGCCGCCCGCCGGGTGAGCGGGGTCTTCACCGCCGCCGTGGTCGAGGCCGACCCCGAGGCCGACCTGCCCTGGCTGGCCACCGCCTACATCCCCGCCCCGTCGCTGAGCCGGCTGGTCCAGGCCTGCGGCCCGCTGCCGGTACCGGCGGTCAAGTGGCTGGCCGCGGGGTGCGCGGAAGCCCTGCAGTCGATCCACACCGCGGGCCTGGTGCACCGCGACCTGAAGCCGTCGAACGTGCTGATCGCGCCGGACGGGCCGAAGGTCATCGACTTCGGCGTGGCCCGCGCCGCCGAGCGGATCGAGCTGACCAGCGCGCGCGGGGCCGTCGGCACGCCCGCCTACATGGCACCCGAGCAGGCCAGGGACACCCGGCAGGCCTCGGTGGCCAGCGACGTGTACTCGCTCGGGGCTACGCTGGCCTACGCGGCCACCGGGCACCCGCCGTATACCGGCGACACGGCCATGGACGTGCTGGCCCGGCTGGCCACTGAGCCGCCGGACCTGTCCGGCCTGCCGGACGAGCTCGGCGAGCTGATCGGCGAGTGCCTGGAGCGGGTGCCCCGCATGCGCCCGTCCTCCTCGGCCATGCTGGCCCAGCTCGGGCCGTTCACCGAGACCCAGCCCGGCCAGGAGCACACCTACCTGCCCGGGGCGGCCATGGCCCTGATCGGCGAGTACCAGCGCAATCCGCTGCTGGCCAACGGCCAGGCCGGCCCCATGGGCCCCATAGGGCCGCCGACCCAGCGCGGCGCGGAGCACAGCCAGGACGCGACCTCCGCCTCCTACACCGAACTGCCCGCCTCCTACAAGCCCAAGTCCCGGCGCAAGCCCACCCACGCCGGCCAGGCCCGGGTCTCGGGCCCGGCGGGCTGGTGGCAGTGGGTCAGGACGCACATGGTCTGGGTCGGCTGGGCCTCGGTGGGGGCCGCCCTGGTCGTGGGCGGCGTCATCCTCGGCGCCGCGCTCAGCAGCAACGGCAGCCCCGGGCTGCCGGGCCCGCCCGGCCTCCCGCCGCCGCCGACCACGGTGTGCGATTCCTCCCACCAGGCCACCTCCGGCCCGTCTCTGTGCATGGTGAACGTGAGCCAGGGCACGGCCGGCACCTCGTTCGTCATCCAGGGGTCGGGCTTCGCCCCGCAGGCCCTGGTGACCTTCAGGCTGACCGAGGTCGGCCCGCCGCCGGACCAGAAGAACCTGCTCAGCCTGACCTCGCCGGATCAGGTCCGCGTCGGCGCGGACGGGACGTTCCGGGTGCCGGTCAGCCAGCTCTACTCGAGCTCGCTGCAGCTGGGGCTGGTCACGGTCGACGCGTCCGCCCCGGGAGGCCTCCCGGCCAGCACGCAGTTCGTGATCATCCCGCCCGGCCCGGCGCCGAGCGGCTGATCAACCCGCGGTCCACCACAGGTCTTCCTGGCGGGAGCGCCACACCGGATCGGCCAGCCGGTTCAGGTCCGCTGAGGTGATGACCCCGTGCTCGATCAGCAGCCTGACCACCACCTCGTCGGACAGCCGCACGTCCGCGTCCCCGCGCGGGGCCAGCCCGCGATCGGCGATCTTGCGCCGCAGCGCCTTGATGTGCTCGGCCACCCGGGCCGACAGCAGGTCGCGGAATTCGGCGTCGGTCTCGAACCGCTCCATCTCGTGGTAGGCGCCGGTCACCTCGAGCGCGCCGCGGGCGATCTCCGGTGTCCGCGGCAGCGGCGTGGTGGCGCTCGGGTCGAGCAGCCAGGGACGGCACCACAGCAGCGCCACCAGGAACAGCTTGGTCATCGGATCGAGGTAGAGCGGCAGCACGGTGCCCTCGCCGTCCGGCTGGACCATGCGGGACAGCCGCACCGAACGCGGCAAGCTGACCGTCACCGACAGCGGCTCCCCGTCATCGAGCATCGCGCGCGAGCCGACCAGGGCCGTTCCCGAGTGCAGCAGCCAGCCGCCGGCGGCTCGTCGTCATCCTCCAGTCGGGGCAGCCGGATCCGGTAGCCTTCGCCCTCCACGTACAGCGCATGGGTGTGGCTGATGTTGGTGATCCACGCTCCCGCCGCCATCGCGGTCACGATGCCGGCCCGCCGGGAAAGCCCGCGCCCGGCCGCCACGGCCAGGTCCACCTCGGGCCCGCGGCCGAAAACCAGCGCGCTCCCCTCGGCGACCCGCACTTCCTGACCCGATGCTGTGCTCACGCGCGCGTTCATTGCCATGGTGCGGTCCGGAAAAAAAACGGCAACATCGGTTTCCTGCCTGCGGTATTGCCTGATCGACAGCGGTCTGGACAGTCTAGGGCCGAATCTGCCGCTGCACGTGCACGGCGGACCCCCGGATTCAGGGATGTCGGGCCGGGGGATCTCCTGGTTAGCTATTAAACGGCAGGGTGCCAGGCTCTGCCGCGGTGGAACGCTCTGATTCGCGGGTGTGGGGGGGCCTGACCCGCGGAGCTGCCGTCCCCTGCAGGTCAGCCGCGGAAGGGCCTGGCGCCCCGCCCGGAATCCCGGGTCGGCCCAGTCGGCCCAGTCGGCGCAACGCCGGTCCCCGCTGCTGCCTCGACCCGGTTCCTAGATCCGGCCGAAGAGCCGGTCGCCCGCGTCGCCTAGCCCGGGCACGATGTAGCCTCGCTCGTTGAGCCGCTCGTCGACCGCCGCGGTGACCACCCGTACCCACGGTCCCGCATCGGTCTCCTCGTCGGCGAACGCCTGCTCCACGCGGCGCAGCCCCTCGGGCGCGGCCAGCAGGCAGATCGCGGTCACCGACGCGGCGCCTCGGCTCACCAGCATGCCGATGACTGTGGCCAGCGTCCCCCCGGTGGCCAGCATGGGATCGAGCACGAACGTGTCCCGGTCGGTCAGGTCGGTGGGCAGCCGGTCCGCGTACGTGGACGCGACCAGCGATTCCTCGTCCCGGCGCAGCCCGACGAAGCCAACGTCGGCCATCGGCAGCAGCCGGGTCATGCCGTCCAGCATGCCGATGCCGGCCCGCAGCACGGGCACGATGAGCGGGACCGGCCGGGCCAGCTTGACGCCTCGGGCCAGTCCCACCGGGGTGCTGACCGACACCGGCTGCACCCGCATCTCCCGGGTCGCCTCGTAGGCCAGCAGGGTAACCAGCTCGGCCGTCAGGCTGCGGAAGGTCGCGGTGTCGCTGGCCTCGTCACGCAGCGCGGTGAGCTTGTGGGTGACCAGGGGATGATCGACGACGAGCGTGCGCATAGCAAGCAAGTGTGGCAGACGATATTTTCCCCTATGCCTGGGGCCGGGCCCGCGCCGAAGCCCGGGAGCGGGCCAGATCCACCTCGATGCGGCGCGCGGTGCTCAGCAGCGGCTGCAAGAACTCCTCCACGATGGTGCTCAGGGTGCGCCGGCCGGCGTGCGTGGAGATGTTGATGGCCGCGATGACCTGGCCGTCGGCCTCCCGGATGGGGGCGGCGATGGAGCGCAGCCCCTCCTCGAGCTCCTGGTCCACCAGCGCCCAGCCCTGGCTCCTGATCTTGTGCAGTTCCCGGCGCAGCGCGGTGGCGCTGGTGATGGTGTGCCCGGTCAGGCCGCGCAGGCTCACGGAGTCGAGGTACTCATCCAGCCGCTCGTCGGGCTGGGCGGCCAGCAGCACCCGCCCCATCGAGGTGGCGTAGGCCGGGAACCTGGTGCCCACGCTGATCGTCACGGTCATGATCCGCTTGGTCGGGACCCGGGCGATGTAGATGACGTCGTTGCCGTCCAGCTCGGAGACCGAGGACGACTCGTGCACCTGCTCGACGAGCTGCTCCAGGTGCGGCATGGCCACCTCGGGCAGCGTCAGGCTGGACAGGTAGGCGTAGCCGAGTTCGAGGATCTTGGGGCGCAGCGCGAACCGGCTGCCGTCGCTGCGCATGTAGCCGAGCTGGACCAGCGTGCGCAGGAACCGGCGGGCGGCGGCCCGGCTCAGGCCGGTGCTCGCGGCCACCTCGCTCAGCGTCAGCTTCGGGTGATCCGCATCGAAGGCACGGATCACGGACAGGCCACGTTCGAGTGACTGCACGAAGTCCCCGTCATGACCTTGTTCCTGATTGTCCGTCATGCGAGCCTCCTGCTGGATCCCTGACATCATAGACCTGGCCCGTGCGTTCGCTTTCTGAACTATCGTTCGTCCTACGTACATTGGATCATAAGGAGTGGTCATGGCACCCCCGGACAGGCGTTCCTGCGCGGCGACGTCTACTCCGATGCGTTCTAGCTCGCTATCGTCGGCTACGAGATGACTGAGCGCACGCGGACCCAGGTCGGCATCGTCGGGGCCGGGCCGGCCGGATTGCTGCTGTCTCACTTGCTGGCCCTGCGCGGCATCGACTCGATCGTGGTGGAGAACCGCAGCCAGGCCTACTGCGAGGCCAGGCAGCGGGCCGGGCTGCTCGAGGCGGGCACCACCGACCTGCTGCGCGCGGTCGGCCTGGGCGAGCGGATGGACACCGAGGGCCTCGAGCACGGCGGGATCTACCTGCAGTTCGCCGGGGAGCGGCACCACCTGGACTTCCGCGACCTGACCGGCGGCCGCTGGGTGACCATCTGGGCCCAGACCGAGATCGTCAAGGACCTGATCAGGACCAGGCTGGCCGCCGGGGCCCGGGTCGAGTTCGAGGTCTCCGACACCGAGGTGGCCGAGCTGGACACAGCCCAGCCGCTGCTCCGCTTCACCGACGCCGCCGGGACCAGGCACGAGGTGCGCTGCGACGCGATCGCCGGCTGCGACGGATTCCACGGCATCTGCCGCGAGGCGATGCCGCCCGGCCTGGTCCAGGTGGCCGAGCGCGGTTACCCGTACTCCTGGCTCGGCATCCTGGCCATGGTGGCCCCGTCCACCGACGAGCTCATCTACTCGCGCCACGCCAACGGATTCGCGCTGCACTCCATGCGCTCGCCGCAGGTCGGCCGGCTGTACCTGCAGGTCCCCTCGGACACCGACATCGAGCGGTGGCCCGATGACCGGATCTGGGACGAGCTGAAGGTCCGGCTGGGTGTCCCGGGCTGGGAGCTGAAGGACGGGCCGATCGCAGAGAAGGCCATCTCCCCGATGCGCAGCTTCGTGGCCTCGCCGATGCGCTACGGGCGGCTGTTCCTGGTCGGCGACGCGGCGCACATCGTGCCGCCCACCGGGGCCAAGGGCCTCAACCTGGCCCTGGCCGACGTGACCGTGCTGGCCGAGGCCCTGACCAGCCTGCTGCTGCGAAACGACGCCGGGCCGGCCGACGCCTACTCGGACAGCTGCCTGAGCCGGGTCTGGCGGGCCACGCATTTCTCCTGGTGGATGACGTCCATGCTGCACGTGGACCCGCATCCGGACCCGTTCGGCGCCGAACTGCAGCTCTCCCAGCTGCGGTACGTGGTCACCTCCCGCGCGGCCGCCACCACCCTGGCCGAGAACTACACCGGGTACTTCCCGCTCCGCTGGTCCTAACGCCGCCGGGCGTAGGCCACGTTGATGATCACGACCGCGGCCCGGATCAGCAGGATGAGCGGGGCCGAGGGGTCGGCCAGCGGGTGGTTGTTCCCCGGATGCAGGCGCCGTTTGCCGCCCCGCCCAGGCGCCCGGCCGGGCTGCCGGTTATCCGAGGCCCAGGTGATGCCGCGGGCGCAGGGCCCGGGCCAGCAGGGCGGAAAGCGCCGCGGCGATGCCGGTGTCGGTCAGCGACATCGGCGCGGTGAAGCTGCGCTCGTTGCCCAGCAGGTGCAGCGCCCACAGCCGGTGACGCAGCGTGTACAGCTCGGTCCGCACCGCGCTGGCCAGGCCGGTGCCGCGGCCCGAAGCCCAGCCCTCGACGCCGTGCATGTCAGTCAGCAGGCTGGTCAGCTCGTCGTACCCGGTCGGGCCGCTGGTCAGGATGACCAGCAGTGCGGCCTCGCGGACCGCGACCGAGAAGTCGGGCTGAGGTCCGTCGTCCGGTCCGATGAGCGCCGCGGTGCCGATATGCCACCTGGCCGCCGGGTCCGCGGCCATCAGCTTGCCCGTCTTGGTCAGCACCAGGCTGGTCCGGCTGCGCCGGACGGCGCCCATCTCGCTCTGCGCCATGCCGCGCAGGGTGTGCAGCGGGAACACGTCCATTTCCTGACGCAGGGTGCCGACCAGCTGGTCCCGCCAGCCGAACGTGTCCACCGCCTCGGTGACCAGGGCAGGCGCGATGTAGTGGCGGGCGGTCAGCCGCAGTCCCTCGTCCGCGTGGCCGAGCAGCCAGCGCAGCGTGGGCAGCGGGTCGTCGGGTAGCGCGGGCGGCTCCAGCAGCCGCGGGATGAGGCCGCGGGCCAGCCGGGACCGCTCGCCCGGACGGCCGTGGGCCCAGGCGTCGATGCGCTCGGCGCTGATCCGGCCGAGCCAGGTGTCCTGGCCCGGTGGCCCGTCCGGCGCCGGCCCGGCCTCCTCGCCGGCCTGGGCCGCCAGGGCCAGCGCGACCGCGTTGCGGCCGGTCAGCCAGCGATTGACCAGGTTGGCGCGCTTGGTCCGCCAGCCGCGGGCCCCCATGCACAGCTCGCCGGAGGCGAAGGCCAGCTCGAGGGCGGCCGCGCAGGCGTCGTAGGCCGCACGCTCCTGCGGGCCCATGACCGAGCCCCAGGCCAGCAGGTCGGTGTCCGGCGGCGCCGCGTTCGACGCCTCGATGGCCTCGGTGTAGGCGGCGATGCCCTCCTCGTGCCCGTCCGCGTAGGCGGTGATGATCTTCTCGGTTCCCGCCGACGAGCAGACCGCGGCGTAGCGGTCCAGGCCGGCCAGCGTGAACAGGCGGCCGAGGGCCTTGGCCACCCCGACCCGGCCGGGGGTGGACATCGGCCACTTGACGGGGAGCGCGTACCACAGGAACTCCTGCAGGCGCAGCAGCGAGATCGTCTCCAGGCCCTCGTCACCGGTCAGCCAGGCCAGGGCGGCCTTCGCGTCGCCAGCCGCTTCCGGGTCCTCACGTGTGAGGGTCTCCAGCGCCTGGCTCTCGGTCATCATGCGGACAGTCTGCCGCAGGCCGGACGCACGCGGCTAGTGCGCGTCCCACAGTGCTGGCCCCGATCGACTGCTGACCTGCGACGAAAAAAACGGCATCTGGTTCGCGGCCGGCGGTCACGAGCGCGGGATGAGGTCGGGCATCATGGTCGGGTGCCAGGAATCTATGACGAACCGGAGTTCTACGCGGCCGCGTGCGCTTACCGCGACGTCCCGGCCGAGGTGGACGCGCTGCTTCGGTGGTCCGAGAAGCACCGCGGTGCCGCCGCGGACCCGCTGCACTCGGTGCTCGAGCTGGCCGCCGGGCCCGCCGAGCACGCCCGTAACCTGGCTCGCCGGGGACTGGAGGCGACCGCGCTCGACCTGTCCCCGGCCATGGTCGCGTGGGCCGGGGACATGGCCGCGCGGGACGGCGTCGGCCTGGCCGTAGTCCAGGCCGACATGCGCGACTTCAGCATCGCCGGCTCGTTCGGCCTGGCCATCACCATGCTCAACTCGCTGTGCCATCTGTTCACCCTGGATGACATGGTCCGGCACCTGACCGCGGTGGCCCGCCATGTCGTCCCGGGCGGCCTGTACATCGCCGAGCTGGCCCATCCGGCGGACTTCTTCGCCGCCGAGCGCCGGACCAGCAGCGAGTGGAGCAGCGAGGTCGCCGACGGCACGGTCAGCGTGCGCTGGGGCGGACCGAAGGACGAGATCGACCCGATCACCCAGATCACCAGGGAACATGTCAGCGTCACCTACCGCAAGCGCGGCGGCGCCGTCCGCACGGTCACCGACGTGGTCCCCAACCGGTTCTGGACCGCCACCGAGCTAGCCGCCGCCATCCGCCTGGCGGGCGGCTTCACCGTCGCCGCCGCCTACGGCGATTTCGACACCGATTCCCCACCCGACGCCCCCGAAGCCTGGCGCCTCATCCTCATCCTCCGCCGCGACTAACCCGCTCCACGCCTCGTCCGCCCCGAGCGGCCTGAACCGACCTCGACGCCGTGCGAGCGCGACGCGGTCCTGGTCGACCTGTCCAAGAACCGCTCCCGCCGGTACTGCGACACGGGGAACTGCGGCAACCGGCAGCATGTGGCGGCCTACCGTGAGCGGCGAGCCGAACGGGGACCGCGAGCCTGACGGGAGCCGCGATCCGAGCGGGAGCCGCGAGCCTGACGGGAGCCGCGAGCCTGACGGGAGCCGCGATCCGCGCGGGAGCCGCTATCCGAGCGAGAGCTGCGAGGCTGACGAGAGCTGCGAGCCGGACGGGAGGCCGCCCGGGCCGGCTGATCGGCGTCCGCCAGGCCGTGCCGCACATAGCGGTCCAGGATGCCCTCCACCACCTGGCTGAGGGAGCGGCCGTCGTGGGCGGCGGCCCGGTGCGCCGCGGACCGCAGCGCATCGTCGATCTTGATCGTCAGGTGCGGGCGGTGCCCGTTGGCGCTGGCCACCCGCCGCTGCGGGAACGGCGGTGGCGGCTCGAAACCGGTCACCTGACGGCGCAGGGCGGCGGGGACCCGGCGGACCCGGGCCTGTACCGCCTGCCGGCTGACACCGAGTGCTTCGGCCAGCGGCCGCAGCGGCCAGCCCGCCTCGCTCAGCGCGGCCAGCGTGGCCGACAGCAGCTCGCTGTGCCCGGAGGAGCGCAGCTCGCGCAGCCACGCCGCGATGCGCTCGGGCAGGACCAGTCGGGGGGGTACGGGGGGGCGGACAGCCCCCCCGTGCGCGGGAGGTTCCGGGGGGACGTCCCCCCGGGCCAGCCCCGCTACGTAGTGGCGCAGCCCGTGCGTCACCACCTCGGACATCGTGCGGCCCTCGCGGGCCAGGCGCGCCCTCAGCTGCTGTCTTTGCTCCTGGTCCAGCCGGAAGGTCAGCAGCAGGCGCCTCGGCCGGTGGCCGTCCTCGCTCATCCCGCGGCGGCCGCGACCTCCGCCAGGGCCGAAGCGGCCGATTCGGCCGCAAGGCCGGCCGCCCCGGTTCCGCTGGCCGTCACCGCCTGCTGGGCCGCGACCAGGTCCAGGTAGCGCCGCGTCTCGGCGGCCCGCTTCCGCCGGTTCCAGCCCAGCAGGCGGCCCATGATCAGGCTCACCTCGGCGGCGGCCTCGGCGCCCGAGTCGGCCGACTCGATGAACAGGCGCATCCGCCGCACGAGCACGTCCTCGACGTGCAGCGCGTTCTCGTGGGTGACCGCGTAGGCCACCTCCGCCCGCAGGTACGGATAGCCGTCGGCCAGCGGCTGAGCCAGCCTGGGGTCCTCCCGCATCAGGCCGAGCACCTCGGCGGCCAGCGTCCCGTACCGGCTGAGCAGATGGTCCACCACCGCGCGGGACACCCCGTAGTCCTCGGCCAGCCGTCCCGCCCCGGCCTGCACCGCGGCCAGGCCGTCCGCCCCGAGCAGCGGCAGCTGGTCGGTGACGGACGCAGGCACCACGCGATCGAAGTCGGCCACCGCGGCGTCCACCACGTCCCGTGCCATCAGCCGGTAGGTGGTGAACTTGCCGCCCGCGATGCTGGTCAGGCCGGGCACGGGCACGTCGACCACGTGTTCCCGGGACACCTTGGTCGTCGGCTTGGGCCCCTTGCCCGTGTCAGCCTCCACCAGCGGGCGCAGGCCCGCGTACACGGCGGTGACATCGGCCCGGGTCAGCGGCTGGGTCAGCACCCGGTTCGCGGCGGCCAGGATGTAGTCGACGTCCTCGTCGGTGACGGCGGGCTCGGCCCGGTCACCGGACCATTCGGTGTCGGTGGTGCCGACGATCCAGCGCTCGCCCCAGGGGATGAAGAACAGCACGCTCTTCTCGGTGCGCAGGATCAGGCCGGTGCTGGCCTCGACCGCCTCCCGCGGCACCACGATGTGCACGCCCTTCGACATCCGGACCCGGTACCCGGCCCGCACCCCGGCCAGCTCGTGCACCAGATCGGTCCACACCCCGGCGCAGACCACCACAGCCTCCGCGGACACGTCAAAGACATGCCCGCTCTCTTCGTCCCGTACCCGGGCGCCGGTCACCCGTACCCCGTCCGGCCCGCGGAGCAGTTCCACCGCGGTGACCCGGGTCGCCACCACGGCGCTGTGCGCGGCCGCCGTGCGGGCTACGGTGAGCGTGTGCCGCGCGTCATCGACCTGCGCGTCGTAGTAGAGCATCGCACCCGCGAGCCGCTGAGGGGACAGCGCGGGCGCGAGCTTCAGCGCGCCCCGGGCGGTCAGGTGCCTGTGGTGCGGCACCGGCCGTCGGGTGCCCTCCATCGCGTCGTACAGGGCCAGGCCCGCCCCGACGTACGGCCGCTCCACCACCTTCTTGTACAGCGGGTACAGGAACGAGACCGGCTTGACCAGGTGCGGGGCCAGCTTGGAGACCAGCAGGTCCCGTTCCCGCAGCGCCTCGTAGACCAGCTTGAAGTCGAGCTGCTCCAGGTACCGCAGGCCGCCGTGGACCAGCTTGCTCGACCGGCTGGAGGTGCCGGAGGCCAGGTCACGCGTTTCGATCAGCGCCACCCGGAGGCCGCGGGCCGCTGCGTCCAGGGCCGCCCCCGCGCCCGTGATGCCGCCCCCGATGACCAGCACGTCGAACCGCTCGGCGGCGAGCCGGCTGAGCACTGCCTCGCGGTCGCGGGCGTCCAGGACGCCGTTGCTCGCCATCGCCGTTCCCCCCGCGCGTGCCATCAAAAGACCCCCATAGTTCTAGGGTATGTACATCGTCAATCTACCCGCAAACCCGAACATACTGGTGAACTGCCGTTTACCCGGCGATGTCGGGATCACGCAGAAACGGTGCAGAGGGAGGGACAGTGGCGGATTTCGTCGGAGCGGTGGACCAGGGCACCACGAGTACCCGGTTCATGATCTTCGATCACTCCGGCGCCGAAGTAGCCAGGCACCAGCTCGAGCACACCCAGGTCCTGCCCCGTCCCGGCTGGGTGGAGCACAACCCGGTGGAGATCTGGGAACGGACCAGTGCCGTGATCCAGACCGTGCTGAACACCCAGAACCTCCGGGTCACCGACCTCGCCGCGCTGGGCCTGACCAATCAGCGGGAGACCACGGTGGTCTGGAACCGGCGCACTGGCCGCCCGTACGGCAACGCTATCGTGTGGCAGGACACCAGGACCGACCGCCTCGCCGCCGCCCTGGAGCGGGACGGCCGGGGCGGCCTGATCAGGCACAAGGCGGGCCTGCCGCCTGCCACCTACTTCTCCGGCGGCAAGCTGCGCTGGATGCTGGACCACGTCGACGGCCTGCGGGCCGACGCCGAGCGCGGTGCGGCCATCTTCGGCACCGTTGACACCTGGCTGCTGTGGAACCTGACCGGCGGCGTCCACGTCACCGACGTCACCAACGCCAGCCGCACCATGCTGATGAACCTGACCACCCTGGACTGGGACGACGAGCTGCTCGAGCTGTTCGCCGTGCCCCGGGCCATGCTGCCCCGGATCGTGCCCTCATCAGCCCCGGAGCCGTTCGGCGTCACCGAAGGGCCGGGCCCGTTCGGCGGCGAGCTGCCCATCACCGGCGTGCTGGGCGACCAGCAGGCCGCCATGGTCGGGCAGGTGTGCTTCACCCCCGGCGAGGCCAAGAACACCTACGGCACCGGCAACTTCCTGCTGCTTAACACCGGCACCGACATCGTCCGCTCCGCCAGCGGCCTGCTGACCACAGTGTGCTTCCAGTTCGGCGCCGAGCCTGCCGTCTACGCCCTGGAGGGATCGATCGCGGTGACCGGGGCGGCGGTCCAGTGGCTGCGCGACCAGCTCGGCATCATCAGCGGCGCGGCGGCCAGCGAGACGCTCGCCGCGCAGGTCACCGACGCCGGCGGCCTCTACTTCGTGCCCGCCTTCTCCGGCCTGTTCGCGCCGTACTGGCGGGCCGACGCGCGCGGCGCGATCGTCGGCCTGTCCCGCTTCCACACCAGCGCGCACCTGGCCCGGGCCACGCTGGAGGCCATCGCCTACCAGAGCAGGGACGTGGCCGAGGCGATGGAACAGGACTCCGGGGTCCACCTCGAGGTGCTCAAAGTGGACGGCGGGGTGACCGCCAACGACCTGGCCATGCAGCTGCAGGCGGACATCCTCGGCGTGCCGGTCAGCCGTCCGGTGGTGGCCGAGACCACCGCGCTCGGCGCCGCCTACGCGGCCGGCCTGGCCGTCGGCTTCTGGCGCGATACCGATGAGCTGCGCGCCAACGCCCGCGAATCCAAGCGCTGGCTGCCCACCTGGACCGAGGCCCGCCGCGCCGATGGCTACGCCGGCTGGCGCAAGGCTGTCCAGCGCACCCTCGGCTGGGTGGACATCAATCAAGATCAAAATCAATAGGCCGAACGGCCCAGGCTGACCGCCCCCCGCAAAGCCCGCCCGCCGCCGCTGGTGCCCCCGCAAAGCCCGCCCGCCGCCGCTGGTGCCCCCGCAAAGCCCGCCCGCCGCCGCTGGTGCCCCCGCAAAGCCCGCCCGCCGCCGCTGGTGCCCCCGCAAAGCCCGCCCGCCGCCGCTGGTGCCCCCGCAAAGCCCGCCCGCCGCCGCTTGGCCATCGAAGCCGCGGTTGCCGTGTTGCCGTACCGCCGCCGGCCAGGAACCCCATCCCCCACACCAGCCCCATCCCTCACACCAGCCCCACCCCCAACACCAGCCACCACCCCCACACCAGCCGGAGGGACGTGTCCGGTTATTGCGGTGGATTCCGGTTTCGCGGTTGATTGCCGGTATCCCAGCACCCGAAATCAACCGCAGAACGCCAATCAACCGCCGAAATGGGGTTGGTGGGGTCTGTGGGTGGGATGGGACCGTCCGAACCGATTTATGAAACACTCTTTAGGGCTGGAACCCGGCCCAGGGGTCGTAGTCGACCTCGAGCGGCTCCTGCGGCGGGCGCTGGGCTTCCGGGACGTGCTGCAGGTTGAGCCGGATCCGGTACCACACCGAACTGCGCCCCCGCATCGCGTCCACCAGCACGTCACGCGGCTCGAGCAGCGGCCACACCACCGGGTGTCTGGCCTTCCAGCGCTCCAGTCCCGCCATGGCCTCGTCCTTGGTCTCCGCCCGGGCGATCTCGATCAGCGGCATCGTGCTCCGCCGTCTGCCCGTGGGCCCGGCCGTCTGGCCCGGCGCCGGGGGAGCGGCGGTACCAGCTCTCCGCTTGGACGGCTGGACCCTGGGTGCCTCGCCGGTCTGCTTCTCGTAGTGCGGCGGCCACGGCGCGTCGGGCAGGCCCGCCGCCTCGTCCCTGGCCGCCTGCTCGAGCAGCGCCCCGAGTGACCCGGCCGCCTCGTCCATCCCCGCCCACGGATCGCCCATCTCGGCGAACCGCGCTGGCATGGTGGCAATGGTGTACGAAGCCGGATCGCACGTCGGTACCTCGTCCCAGGTCAGCGGGGCCGACACCCGCGCGTCCGGCACCGGGCGGATGGAGTACGCGGACGCGACCGTGCGGTCCTTGGCGTTCTGGTTGTAGTCGACGAACACGCCGTGCCGTTCCTCCTTCCACCACTTGGACGTGGCCAGCTCGGGAGCGCGCCGCTCGATCTCCCGGGCCACCGCCACCGCCGCGCGGCGCACCTCACCGAACGTCCAGCTGGGCAGGATCCGGGCGTAGACGTGGATGCCCCGCGACCCCGAGGTCTTCGGCCAGCCGGCCAGCCCGTAGTCGGCCAGCACGTCCCTGGCTACCATGGCCACGTCCCTGATCTGCGGCCATTCCACGCCAGGTACCGGGTCCAGGTCGACCCGCAGCTCGTCCGGATGGTCCAGGTCGTCGGCCCGCACCGGGTGCGGGTTCAGGTCGATGCAGCCCAGGTTGATCACCCAGGCCAGCCCGGCCTCGTCGGTGAGCACCACCTCGTCGGCGGTCCGGCCGGAGGGAAACCGCAGCTCGACGGTCTCGATCCAGGCGGGCCGCTTGTCCGGGGCCCGCTTCTGGAAGAACGCCTCGTTGTCCGCCCCGTTCACGAACCGCTTCAGCGCCATCGGCCGTCCCCCGACCCCGCCGAGCGCTCCGGGGGCCACGGCCAGGTAGTAGCGCACCATGTCCAGCTTGGTCACCCCGGCCCGCGGGAAGAACACCTTGCTCGGGTTGCTGATCGGCACCTCGTGGCCGGCCAGCTCCAGCACCAGCTTCGGCTCAGCCACGCCCGCCCCCCGCAGAACCCCCGGAAGCAGAACCCCCGGAAGCAGAACCCCCGGAAGCAGAACCCCCGGAAGCAGAACCCCCGGAAGCAGAACCCCCGGAAGCAGAACCCCCGGAAGCACCGCCCCGCAGGATCTCGGCCAGGTTGAAGCTGACCGGCTCCTCCAGCTGCTCGTAGGTGCACGAGCGCGGCTCGCGGTCCGGCCGCCAGCGGACGAACTGGGCCGTGTGCCGGAACCGCGGGCCTTCCATGTGGTCGTAGCGGACCTCGAGCACCCGCTCGGGCCGCAGCGGGATGAACGACAGGTCCTTGTCCGCGTTCCACCGGCTGGCCATGGCCGCCCGCGGGGTGCGCTGGCCGGACTCATGCTCCGCCCAGTTCCACGGGTGCTGGTCGAACGTGGTGACCAGCGGCTGCAGCTCCGCGAAAAGCGAGATCCGCTTTTCCATCGGGAACGCGCCGACCACGCCGACGCTGGCCAGCTTCCCGTCCGGCTTGTACAGCCCGAGCAGCAGGGACCCGATGCGGTCCGCGCCGCTCTTGTGGATCCGGTAGCCGGCCACCACGCAGTCCGCGGTGCGCTCGTGCTTGATCTTCTTCATCACCCGCTTGTCCGGCTCGTAGATCCCGTCCGCGAGCTTGGCGATCAGCCCGTCCAGACCCGCCCCTTCGAACTGGCTGAACCAGCCGGTCGCCACCGAACGGTCGGTGGTGGCCAGGGTCAGGTGGACGGGGGAGCCGGCCTTGGCCAGCACGTCCTCCAGGGCAGCGCGGCGCTGCCTGAACGGCCGCTCCATGTAGTCCTCGGAACCCAGCGCGAGCAGGTCGAAGGCGATGAAGTGGGCCGGGGTCGTCTCGGCCAGCAGGCCGACCCGGCTGGCCGCGGGGTGGATCCGCAGCTGCAGCGCCTCGAAGTCGAGCCGCCGGCCGGCCGCGTCGGGGACCACGATCTCCCCGTCGATGACGCACCGCTCCGGCAGCTGGGCCCTGATCGCGGCCACCAGCTCGGGAAAGTAGCGCGTCATCGGCCGCTCGTTCCTGCTGCCGATCTCGACCTCGTCGCCGTCGCGGAAGACGATCGACCGGAAGCCGTCCCACTTCGGCTCGAACACATAGTCCCCGCTCGGGATCGCATCCACCGGCTTGGCCAGCATCGGCGCCACCGGCGGATTGACAGGAAGGTCCATGCCCCCAGCTTCCCTGATCAATACGGCCTAGGAAGGGTTAGTGCCCGCTGAAGATGACGATCATGCCGCCCCGGATTCATCGCCTGCCAGGTAGGGAGCGGTCCAGGCCTCGCTGCGCTGCCACAGCTCAGCTCCGAGCGAGGGCGTGGCGACCGGGCTGGCCTCGCGGTGCGCGCACTTGTCGTAGAACAGGCCGCTCTCATCCGCCACCTCGGCCGAGGTGGCGCAGCACACCGACGTCGCGGCCCCTTCGGTCACCGAGAGCATCCTCCTGGTGACCAGCGGGCGCACCGGCCAGGGCACCCGCCGCCAGATGTCGGACGCCACCACACCCGGGTGCAGGGCGTAGGCGTTCACCCCGGTCCCGGCTGTCCGCCGCGCCAGTTCCTGGGAGAACAGCACGTTGCACAGCTTGGACACCCCGTACGCGGGCAGCCCGGTGATGCCCCGCGCGGACCGCCGCAGCGCGTCGAAGTCGATTCCGGGCGCCGAGTAGTGCGCGTCGCTGGCCACCGTCACCACCCGGGCCGGCGCGCTGTCGGTCAGCCGCGCCAGCAGCAGCTGCGTCAGCGCGAAATGCCCGAGATGATTGACCCCGAACGTCAGCTCGAACCCCTGCCTGGTCACCCCGTGCGCGCCGCCGATTCCCGCGTTGTTCACCAGCACGTGCAGCGGCTCGTCCCGGGCCAGGAATCCCTCCGCGCACGCCCGCACCGACTCCAGATCAGCGAGATCCAGCGTCAGGAACCACACCGAGTCGGAACCGGCCGCAGCCTTGATCGCCGCCACCGCCGTCTCGCCCTTATCCCGGGATCGAGCGGCCACGTACACCGACGCCCCCCGCCGGGCCAGCCCCTCCGCCGTCGCCTTCCCGATCCCGGTGTTCGCCCCCGTCACGAGGAACGTGCGCCCCGCCAGTTCGTCCATCTCAGCTCCCAAGAAAGATCGTGGACCGTTACCTCTTCCACAACGAGGTAACGGTCCACGATCACGAAAGAGCGGGCTACTCGACCGGGATTTCCTTGTTGATGAGGGACAGGTCGATGCCCTGCCGGTTCCTGATGATGCGGGCGCCCACGTAGATGACGATCGCCAGCACGTACATCGAGCCCATATAGATGAGGGAGCCGCCGTGGTTGCTGCCGTACAGGCCGTTCGACAGCCACTCGTAGAGGTTGAACACGAGCAGCGCGATCGTGATGACCCCGGACACCGGCACGATCGGCACGCCGAACAGCTTGACCTTGCTGGCCGGCGAGGCGAACCACAGATCCGGCTTGCGCAGCGGCAAGATCACCACGGCGATCGCGCTGAACAGGTACGTCACCGCGATGACCAGCGTGGCGTCCAGCGTGTAGGTGACGAACGTCGTGTTGTACGCGTACAGCGCCGCCAGCCCTACGGCAGGCAGCAACATCAAGATCAGCGAATAGAACGGCACCCGGCGCTTCTCCGAGACCTCAGCCGCCCGGTCGGGGAGCACGCGGTCGAACGCCGCCGCGAAGATGACCCGTGTCGAGGACAGGAACAGGGTTCCCACCCAGCCGAAGAACCACAGGCTGAGCACCAGGATCAGCACCACCTGGAAGGCGGTGTTGTGCACCAGCCAGCCCGCGAACATGAACGGGTACGGCCAGATGCCGAACTGCGGGGTGAGGTTATTGTCCAGCGCGTTGAGGTTCTGGTAGAAGCCCCAGCCGACGGTCTTGTCTATCAGCAGCAGGAAGATGACCGTGAGGATGACCGTGGTCCACAGGCCGAAGAACATGCCGGCGAACACCCGTTTGAAGTCGCTCGCGCCGCGGACCTCTCCGTACAGGGTGGTGCCCCAGTTCGGCCACAGCAGGAAGAACATCAAAAATGGGACGAGCAGCATCGTCGGCCCGAGCGGGCCGAAGCCGAGCGGCGATGGGGTGAAGCCGATCTTGGCGGCCGCCTTGGTGGTGGCCGCGTAGGCGTTGTTGACGCCGAAGAGGTTGTGCGCCTCGAGGTTGAACGAGCTGACGAAGCTGGCGTGTGAGTTGAAGAGCAGCAGGATCACCACGACGGCGAAGCCGATCAGGCCGCCGATGAAGCACCAGCGCTGGACCTTCGCGTAACCGGCCATGCCGATGGAGACCAGGAGGCCGGCCAGCGCGATCGTGATCAAGGTCACCACGAAGACACCGTTGTGCGTGCCGAACCACGCCGCCCCCCCGGTTGGCCAGGTCCACTTGAGCGTCGCCCACAGCGGCTCGAACAGCTGAACCGCCAGGATGTTGCCGTAGATCGGCGCCCACAGCCAGAGAATGAACCACCAGCCGGTCGCGGCCATCACGAAGCCGATGCCGCTGCCCAGGATCCTGGTCTGCCAAACGTAGTCGCCGCCGGCCCGCGGTATCGTGACGACGAGCCCGGCATAGGCGATCACCAGGAACGAAACCCAGATTCCCGAGATGATCACCGCCGTGATCAGCTGGCCCTTCGGGAACGCCGGCCCGGCGAAGGTGAACTCATAGATGCCGAGCGTGACGAAGTTGGTGGCCAGGCATGCGTAGATCAGCGAGTCTCGGACAGACCAGCCTCGGACCAGGCCCGTCGCCTTGCGGAGGAAGAGAGTCGGTCTCTCTTCGCCGAGAGCTCCTGCCGTCATGTGTATCCTCCGATTATCCAGGTGGTCCTTTTGGGTAAGGATTTGGAGCGGGTCTACGAAGGTAAGAGCGTTATATCTGCGGGTGTTCGAGTTTATCTAGCGCCAATATAGGGCTTTGGGGGTGTCTGGGAGCTGCAGTATGCGAAGTTGACGGATTACAGTCTGACATCCTCGCTGCATGGAGCCTCGCTTCGCGAGAACGCGCGTAGCCGCAGGCCAGCGCGCAGGCCGTGGTGCAGGCCCGGACCTCATCGACCGCACGGCCACCTTAGGCCCTGATCTCAGCCGTTCACCATTATGTACCTCGCGACCTTTCCCTTCTTCTCGTTAAGGTCCAGGACAGCGCCCTGCAGCACGCCGTCGGTGTAGGAGCTGCCCGGGTTCATCGCGAGGGTCCGGCCGAGCTTGCGGACCCCCTTGCTCTCGTGGATGTGCCCGTGCACCGACAGCATCGGCTGGTACTTCAGGATGGCGGCCCGCACCGCGGTCGAACCCACCGGCTTCATCACCGCACCGCCGTGGGTCGGCCGCAGGGTCTCGTCCAGCGCGGGCGCCTCGTCCAGCCCGGTGCCGTACGGCGGCGCGTGGAAGTTGAAGATCGCCCGCTCCATGTCGGGGATCTGCGAGACCACGGCGTCAATCTTGGTGGCGAGTACGTCCTCCGGGGCCTCGCGGAACGTGTTCCACGGTGTCGGGTTGGTCCAGCCCATCGAGGCGAGGTAGAAGCCGCCGATGTCGATCACCCTGGCCTCGCCGAAGCTGACGTTCGGGGACCGCTCGATGATGTCGTCGATCTCCCAGATGTCGTCGTTCCCGCCGTTGAGGATGCAGGGGATCTCGCCGCCGCGCAGCTTGCTGTCGGCCATGTCGAGCCACATTTCCAGGCCCTTGGTCATCTCCTGGGTAAACCGGCGGTCGACCGAGCCGTCCTCCTCGTTCAGGGCGTCGAGCTCGTCGCCCGACATCACGGCCGGGTAGTACCCGCGGTCGCGGATCTTGCGCTTGATGTCGTCCAGCTCGGCCGCAGTCTCCAGCTGCACCCGCTGGCCGCCGAACGTGACCTCCCAGTGGCCCGGCGCGGTGGCCAGGATCGGCACCATCACCTTGCCGGTCAGGTCCCCGCCCAGGATGACCATGTTGGCCTTGTAGAAGGCGGCGGCGTTCAGGAATTTTCGCCAGCAGATCTCGGAGCCGTGAATGTCCGTGGCGAAGAAGACTTTCATTGCGGTGCGCTCGCCTTCCTTGGGTGGGCCCGGGGGGAACAATAGAGTTCGAACGTGCAACGATCCCCGCCGGGGATCAGTGGTCGACTTCCTCGGGCAGCTCGTACCACCGGACCCGGTCGCCCAGCTTGGACCTGGTCTTCCACTTCAGGCTCTTGGGCACGACCTCGGCGATCTCGTGCAGCTGCTTGGCCTGGGTCAGCAGGTCGAACTTCGGGTACGGCGGCGCCAGCCCCGGCTGCTCGGCCAGCAGGTCAGGGAGCTTGGCCAGGTTGCCGGTCACGGTGCGCCACCAGCCCCAGTCCCCGGCCAGCACCGAGCCGAACCGGTCCGGGTCGATGAACGGGCGGGTGGCGTCGCGGCCGACCCTGACCCCGGCCAGCAGGTGGCAGATGTCGTGCGCGTCCTTGGCGTTGAGCTCGAAGATCTGCAGCTTGGACAGCAGCAGGTCGGCCGGGTCCAGGGTCGGCGAGGCGGAGCCGAACGAGGGCCGGAAGTCCAGCGTGTGGCACATGGACAGCCGGTCGACCATGACGTCGATCGGCCGACCGGACGGGGCGGTGAAGTACATCTGCCGGTCCCCGTTGAGGTTGTTGAACCGCTTGTCCGGCTCGCAGCCCGCGCGCTCCAGGTGGTCGGCCACCTGGCGGCGGCCTTTGCCCGGGCAGGCCAGGTCGATATCCTGGCCCGCCCGCTGCCGGGGCGGGAAGTCGGGGCACAGCACGCGCACGCCCAGGCCGCCGAGAATCTTGAGCCGGTGGCCCGACTCGGTCGCGCCGCGCACCAGCATCAGTGCCTCGGGCAGCGGATCGCCTGCGGCGCCTCCGGCAGGCCCGTTCGGTGTGGTCATGCCCGCTTCGCTCCTCGTGTGCGCGCGCCGGCGTCGCCTGCCGCCGGCGCAATTCGATCATGGTGACGTGATAGCCGGTCTGTCTAGATTCCGCATAAAGAATCCCACGTTATGGTGCTGGACGATACACCACGGTCCGTTCGGTAAATGAATTGATTCTTTTCATTCTTCCGAACGGAACAGCGTTTTACACATCCTGACCACCGCGTGCGGGCCGCCGGTAGAACGCCACCGGCTCGGGCGCCAGTGGCGTATTGCCCATGATGAGGTCGGCGGCCTTCTCCGCAATCATCATCACCGGCGCGTAGATGTTGCCGTTGGTCACGAAGGGCAGCACGGATGCGTCGACCACTCGCAGCCCGTCCAGGCCGTGCACCCGCATGGTGGCCGGGTCGGTCACCGCCATCGGGTCGGTACCCATCTTGGCCGTGCAGGAGGGGTGCAGCGCGGTCTCGGCGTCCTGCGCGACCCAGGCCAGGATCTCGGCGTCGGTCTGCACCTTCGGACCGGGCGACAGCTCGCCCGAGCTGTAGTCGTCGAAGGCCGGCTGGGTCAGGATGGTCCGGGCGACCCGGACCGCCTCGACCCATTCCCGCCGGTCCGTCGGGGTGGACAGGTAGTTGAACACCAGCGCCGGGTGCACCTCCGGGTCGGCCGAGGTGATCTGCACTGTGCCCCGGGAGTCGGAGTACATGGGGCCGATGTGCACCTGGTAGCCGTGGCCGCCCGCGGGCTGCGAGCCGTCGTAGCGGATCGCGATCGGCAGGAAGTGGAACATCAGGTTCGGGTAGGCCACCTCGTCGTTGCTGCAGGCAAAGCCGCCGCCCTCGAAGTGATTGGTCGCCCCGGGCCCGGTCCGGCCCAGCAGCCACTTGGCTCCCACTATGGGCCGGTTCCGCCACTTCAGCGCGGGCGCCACCGACACCGGCTGCGTCGAGCCGTGCTGGATGTAGACCTCCAGGTGATCCTGCAGGTTCTCGCCCACGCCGGGCAGGTCGGCCACCACACCGATGCCGAGCCCGGTCAGCAGGGCGGCGGGCCCGACTCCGGACAGCTGCAGCAGCTGCGGCGAGTTGATCGCCCCGCCGGACAGGATGATCTCCTTGGCCCGCACCCGCTTGACGCTGCCCTGATGGCGGAATTCGACGCCCACCGCGCGCTGGCCGCGGAAGATGACCTTGGTCACGAAGGCCCGGCAGGCCACGGTGAGATTGGCCCGCCTCATCACCGGGTGCAGGTAGGCCCGCGCAGCGGACAGGCGCATGCCCTTGTGGATGTTCCGGTCGAAGGCGGCGAAGCCTTCCTGGCGGTACCCGTTGACGTCGTCGGTGAGCTGGTACCCGGCCTGCTGCACCGCGGCGAAGAACGCCGTGAACAGCGGGTTGGTCGCCGGGCCGCGCTCCAGGACCAGGGGCCCGTGCTGGCCGCGGAACACGTCGTCCGCCTCGGCCGCCAGGCACGTCTCCATCCGCTTGAAGTAGGGCAGGCAGTGCGCGTAGTCCCAGTCGGACAGGCCGCCCTCGGCGGCCCAGCGCTCGTAGTCCATCGGGTTGCCGCGCTGGAAGATCATGCCGTTGATGCTGCTCGAACCGCCGAGCACCTTGCCGCGGGCATGGTAGATCCGCCGCCCGTTCAGATGAGGTTCGGGCTCGCTTTCGTACTTCCAGTCGTAGAACCGGTTCCCGATGGGGAAGGTGAGCGCGGCCGGCATTTGGATGTACGGGTCCCAGAGGTAGTCGGGCCGTCCCGCCTCGAGCACCAGCACCCGCGTGCCCGGGTCGGCCGACAGCCGGTTAGCCAGCGCGCTCCCCGCTGAGCCGCCGCCTACCACCACAAAGTCATAGATTCCAGCTGCCATTTCTTTGCCTCTCCCTCACCGCCGGGCTCTTGACGCGCTGCCGCCCACCCCCACGCCGTACACCTTCGTGTCGCTCCAGGTCAAGCTTGGGTGGCGGCGTCGAGATTTTCGCGGACGGTCTGGGTCATCTGGTGATCGGGGCCGAGGTAGCGCTCGCAATCGGTCAGGGCGCGCTGCAGGACCGCGACCACGGCGGACAGGCGGCCCACTGTGTAGTAGGCCGAGGCGAGGTTGCAGCGGGTGGTCAGCGTCTCCATGTCGCCCGCCCCGAGCATCCGCTCGCTGTCGGCCAGCGCCCGCTCGTACTGCGGGATCGCATCAGGCAGCCGCCGCGCCTGCTGGTAGCAGGCGGCCAGGTTGGAACGGGCGGTGAGCGTCTCCCGGTGATCCAGGCCCTGCACCCGTTCCCGGTCGGCCAGGGTCCGTTCGTACTGCGGGATCGCGTTCCGCAGCCGCCCCGCGCTGCGATAGGCGTAGGCCAGGTTGGCCCGGGCCGCGATGGTGTCGGGATGGTCCTGGCCCTCGACCCGCTCCCGGTCGGCCAGTACCCGCTCGTACTGCCCGATGGCGTCCTTCAGCTTCCCGGCCTGGCGGTACGCCGAGGCCAGGCTGGCCCGGGCCGCGATAGAGTCGGGATGGTCGCGCCCGTGCATCCGCTCCTGGTCGGCCGCGGCCCGCTCGTACCCGCCGATCGCCTCCCTCGCCTGCCCGCTGGCCGCGTAGGCGGCCGCCAGGTGCGAGCGTGCGCTCAGCGTGGTGGGATGGCCCGGGCCCAGCAGCCGCTCGGCGTCGGTGAGCAGCATCTGGTAAGCGCCGATGGCTTGCTGCTGCTTGCCGGCCGTGGCGTAGGCATCGGCCAGGCTGGCCCGCGAGCTCAGCGTGACCGGGTGGCCGGATCCGAGCAGCCGCTCGGAGTCGGCCACGGTCCGCTCGTACAGGGCCACCGCGTCGGCGGGGCGCCCGGCTGACTGGTAGGCGTGGGCCAGGTGGCCGCGGGCCGCGATGGTCTCGGCGTGCTCCGGGCCCTGGTTGCGCTCCCGGTCGGTCAGCGCGGCCTGGAACACCGAGATGGCCTCGGCCGAGCGTCCGGCGGCCTCGTAGGCCGCGGCCAGCCGGTCCCTGGCCACCACGGAGTTGGCGTGCGCGGGCCCGAGCAGCCCGGTGCTGGTGGCCAGCATGGACTGCCAGTAGGCGATGGCGGCGTCGGACAGCCTGCTGTTTTCCAGTGACAGCCCGGCGCGGAACAGCAGCGGATGGGCTTCGGTCTTCCACAGCATCCCGCCGTCCGTGGTCCGCAGGGCCGCGACGCAGTCCCGCAGCGCCTGGTCGAGCTGGAGCCCGCCCTCGCCTTCCGGCCAGGTCTCGAGCAGGGCGTCGGCGGCCGCCAGCGCCACCTGCTCCAGGTCGGCCTGCGACAGCCAGGCCCGCACCGCGGCCTGCACGCTGGCGTGCATCTGGACCGTGCGCACGGGGCTGGCCGGATCGATGGTGACCAGGCCCACCGCGGCCAGGTTGTTGATCGCGGCGCGCACCATATTCTGATCCGCGCCGCCGGCCGTGCTCGGCCGCCCGGCGATGTAGCTGCAGGCGGCGGGGCTGGTCAGGACCGCGCCCGGCACCCCGTGGTGATCCAGCATGGCGGTCAGCACCAGGGTGGGCCAGGCCAGCCCGGCCGGCGGGAGGTCGTGTGCGCACTCAGCCGCGATGGACCAGGTGGCCAGGACAGTGGCCGACACGCCGTCCGTGTCGGCCATGTGCTTGCGGCGCTCGGTCAGCGCCACCCGGTACTCGCGGCAGCCCTGCTGGCGGGCGTTGATCACCGCGGTGGCCTGGGCCAGCCCGAGCGGCAGGCCGCCGAGCTCCTCGCCGAGGTCCAGCGCCTCGATGCGCTGGTCGGGATGGTCAGTGAGCCGGGAGCTGAGGTAGGACAGCGCCTCTCGCCTGCTCAGCCCCGACACCGGGACGACCGTGACGTCCCTGCTCTCGAACTCCGAGGCGGGCAGCCTGGTGGTGATCAGGATCCGGCCGGCCGCGCCGGCCGGCCACAGGCTTTCCAGGTCGGCCAGGTCGGCCAGGTCATCGATGATCAGCGCCCACGGGCGCTTGGTGTGGGCCAGCCAGGAGACGAAACGTGCGGCGGCCACCTCGGCACCCTCGCCGGGATTGCTGGCATCCACCGTGTTGGCCGCCTGCGCGAAGCCGGTGATGACCGCCTCTGCGTTGGTCGCGGTCACCCAGACCAGGACCTCGACCAGCCGGCTGTTCCACATGGCGTGGGTGAACTCGACCGCCAGCTGTGTCTTGCCCGTAGCGCCCTGACTGGCCGGCGCCACCTCGGAATCCTCGCCGTGCACCAGCACCGCGGTCTCTCCTGGGTGCAGGCTGGTGGCCAGGTCAGGGCCGGTTTCGGTGCGCGGGTAATAGGAGTCCGCCAGCGGCGGCACGATCCCGGCCAGCAAGATCCCCGGTTGCGTCGGCGTTCCGGGTTGCTGAGCGACCACGTTCGACAGCCTCTCTTGCCTGCTCACGAGTCCGCATTAGCCGGACTCGTCGTGTCCGGCCGCACATGCCGCGCAACCAGGCACATCTCGCATGATAATAAGGATCTTCGCGGCTTGGTGATATATCGCGATAAGTCCAATTATGGAGTAATAGCGGCGAATCGTGCTTATCTGGGCACAGCCCGTATGTCCTCCTGCTGGCCGAGTCTATCGATCTCCGGCCGACCGCATGGCCGAAACGGGTCTAACAGGATGTTAATGACGGATACCAGGCCCAGGGTCCGCGAATGGGCTGGCTATCACATAGTGATAGGAAAACCCAATGAGCCTACGGCCCCGGCCGGTTCAGGTCCTGGTCGCGGCGTCGAGGTTGTCGCGCACCGTCTGTGTCATCGGATGATCGGCCCCCAGGTAGCGCTCGCTGTCGGCCAGGGTGCGCTGCAGCACCGCCACGACCTCCATCAGGCGGCCGTCGGCGAACAGGGCCGCGGCCAGGCTGGACCGGGTGGTCAGCGTCTCCAAGTCGCCGGGGCCGAGCAGCCGCTCGCAGTCGGCCAGCGCCTGCTCGTACTGGCCGATGGCGTCGGCGGACCGCCCGGCTTGCTGGTAGGCGGCGGCGAGGTTGCATCGCGCGGTGCGGGTGCCCGCATGATCGGGCCCCTGCACCCGCTCCCGGTCGGCCAGGGTCCGCTCGTAGCCCGGGATCGCCTCGCGGAGCTGCCCCGCCGTGCGGTAGGCGAAGGCCAGGTTGGCCCGGGCGGCCATGGTGTCGGGGTGATCGGGCCCGGCGATCCGCTCCCGGTCATCGAGCACCCGCCGGTACTGCGCGATCGCGTCCTTCAGCTTCCCGCCACGCCGGAACGCCGATGCCAGGCTGGCGCGGGCGGCGATGGTGTCCTGGTGATCGGGGCCGCTTATCGCCTCGTAGTCCGCCAGCAGCCGCTTGTACAGCTCGGCGGCCCGGCCCGGCTGCCCGTTGTCGGCGAACGCGGCGGCCAGGCCGTCCCGCGCGCTCAGGGTGGTCGGATGCCGCGGCCCCAGCATCTGCTCGCAGTCGCCCGCCAGCGACCGGTAGGCGGCCAGGGACTCCTTGCCCCGGGCCGCCGCCTGGTAGGCCTCGGCCAGGCCGGCCCGCGCGGCCAGGGTGACCGGGTGCCCGAGGCCGAGCTGCATGCTGGCGTCCGACACCATGTGCTCATACAGCGCCGCGGCCTCGGCCAGGCCTGGCGCTCGAATAGGCGTGGGCGAGCCGGCCGCGGGCCGCGATGCTGTCCGGGTGCTCGGGGCCTTGGCTGCGGTCTCGGTCGGCTAGCGCGCCGGCGAAGGTCGCGATCGCGTCACCGAAGCGCCCGGCCGCCTCATACGCGATGGCCAGCCGGTCCCGGGCCGCCAGCGTGCTGCCGTGGGCGGGCCCCAGCCTGCGCGTGCTGACGGCCACCATGGACTGCCAGTACCTCATGGCCGAGTCGTTCAGCCCGCTGTCTTCCAGGCTCCGGCCCAGGCGGAACAGCAGCGGATGGGCGTCTGGCTGCCACAGCGCGCTCTCGGCCTCCCGGAGGCTGGCGGCGCAGTCCCGCAGGGCCTGATCCAGCTGGGCCGCGCTGGCGGCGGTCGGGCCCCCAACCCGGCTGGCCGGTTCCGGCCAGGTCTGGGCCAGCGCGTCCGCAGCGGCCAGCAGGACGCAGTCCAGGTCCGCGGCGGGCAGGTAGGCGCGCACGGCGGCCTGGACGCTGCGATGCATCCGCACCGTGCGGACTGGGCTCGACGGGTCGATGCTGACCAGGCCCACCCGAGCCAGGTTGGTGATGGCGGCCCGGGCCATGTTCTGATCCGCCGTCCCGGCCGCACTCGGCCGGCCCGCGATGTAGCCGCAGGCTGCCGGGCTGGTCAGCACCGCGCCGGGGATCCCGTCCGGATCGAGCATGGCGGCCAGCGCCAGCGCCGGCCAGGCCAGGCCCGCGGGCACGAGCTCATGGGCGCACTCGGCGGCCAGCGACCAGGTGGCCAGGATCGCCGCCGACACGCCGTCGATCGGCCGGCCGGACATGTGCTTGCGCCGCTCGCCGAGTTGCGTCCGGTACTCCCGGCAGCTCAGCCGGTTCAC
This sequence comes from uncultured Actinomycetes bacterium, assembly GCA_963739135.1. GTDB lineage: Bacteria > Actinomycetota > Actinomycetes > Streptosporangiales > Streptosporangiaceae > Palsa-504. The sequence goes on along the minus strand of CAVTZG010000025.1, from coordinate 104,287 downwards.
GTTCATCACGGCGGCGGCCTGGGCCAGGCCGAGCGGCAGGCCGTCGAGGTCCGCACCGAGGTCAAGCGCCTCGACCCGCTGGTCGGGATAGTCGGTGAGCCGCGAGCCCAGGTAGGACAGGGCCTCCCGGCGGCTGAACCCGGCGACCGGGACGACCTGCAGGCCCGCCGCGCCGGGGTCCCCGCCGGCCGCGAAGGCCGCCCCCGGCAGCCGGGTGGTGATGACGACCCGGCCGGCTGGGCCACCCGGCCACAGCCCCCGCAGGTCGGCCAGGTCGGCCAGGTCATCGATGACCACGGCCCACGGACGGTTCGCCCTGGCCAGCCAGGCCATCAGGGCGGTCGCGGCGGCCTCGGCGCCCGCCTCCGGGTCGCTCGCCCCCACCATCTCGGCCGCCTGGGCGAACCCGGTGATGACCGATTCCCGGCTCAGGGCGCTGACCCAGATCAGGACCTCGACGGCCCGGACGGTGCGCAGCATGTGCATGAACTCCGCGGCGAGCTGCGTCTTACCGGTGCCGCCCTGGGCGGCGGGCGCCGCCTCGGTCTCCGTACCGTGGGTCAGCACCGCGGTCTGGCCGGGGGAAAGGCCGGACCGCAGGTCGACGCCGGTCTCCGGACGCTGGAAGTACGGGTCGGCGAGCGGCGGGATGACGCCCGACACCAGAAGCCTGGGGGGCGGCGGCGCTCCGGCCCGCTGCGCGACCACGTTGACAGCCTCTCCGCATCGCTCGGCGGTCGGCAGGGCGATCCCCTGACTCGGCCGCGGCCAACTCCTCCCCGCGCGAGCGGTCGCCACCCCGTCGAGGGCGGCCCGCGATGACGCGCGATCCCGCACCTCAGCCCGGCTGCGGGTCACCTTCCTGCACGTGCAGCGCAGTCCGGCATATGGGCATGTTAGTGGCGGTTCCCGCGCCTGGCCATATGTTGCGAAAAGCGCTTTTAGCTAGCTGACAAAATTGTCGTCACCCGTCCGCGAATGCCATGAATGTTCGCTTTACGCCTACTTATGGAAAGCGGTGGTGGTCTGTAGCGGTATGGCCGCTCTTTGTGGTCTGAGGGCGTGGCCGGGACTCCACGTGACCGCGTTCCGCACGATCGGATACTCGCAGCTAAGGTACTTTTTCTGTCCATTCTTGCGAGGCCGGGCCACGGCCCGGCGGCAACGGGGAGTGCTCCTGCCGGGCCCGGCCTGTTCCGCCCGCCGGCCGTTGTGCGCAGCCCCGCCGGCGGCGGATATTTATCGCAAAATAGGTCTCGTGAGTATCACGGTGGCGTATCCGTTCATTACATAATCGAAACCGTATGTTGACGTCGGACGTGCAAGATCATGGCCCAGGCAGCACCCGAGAGCATCTACTTCGTCGTCGCCACCGTGATCCTGCTGTTCTCCCTGCACGGCAGCAAGCTCGGCGGGCCGGCCAAGATCGCGGTGATCATCGTCGCGGCCCTGATCCAGATGATCATGCCGCTGCTCGGCCACGCCACGATCAGCAAGATCCTGCGCTACCTGGCCTACGTGTTCATCGTGTTCTTCGCGGTGCTGGCCGGGTTCACCTTCAACAAGCTGCACCTGTCCGGTTTCCACTGGCCCGCGATCATCGCCCAGGTGGTCGGCATGGTCGCCGCGCTGATGTGGATCAACGCGGGCTTCGCCTTCCCGGCCTACACCGGCCCGATCTCCAACCACTTCCCCGGCCTGGCCGGCGGGGACTTCAGCTGGGCCATCGGCATCGTCGTCGGCGCCCTGCTCTACTGGGCGCTGGCCGGGCGTGGCGTGCGACAGGAGGCGGCCCAGGCCACCCCGCCGCGTAATGAAACCGGGATTCCAGCACCTCAGGAGGTAGTGGAACCGGGCTTTCATGACCTCCGTGCCACCCGCCGGCTCAGGCTACGCAGAACTCGTTGCCCTCCGGGTCATACAGGGTGACCGAGCTGCCCCGGACGTTGTCGGTCCGCCAGGCCGGGCTGGCCCCGGCCTGGATCAGCCGCTCCACGTGCTCGCTGACCAGCCGCTTGCGCTCCTCTCCCCGCACCTCGCGCCCGGCCACGCGGACGTCGAGGTGGACGCGGTTCTTGGCCGTCTTGCCCTCGGGTACGCGCTGGAAATACAGCCGGGGACCCTCCCCGGCCGGGTCGACGCGCGAGGCGATGTCGCCGTACTCCGCTTGCGGGATGCCCACCGACTGGGCGAATTCGTCCCAGCTCGCGAAGCCCTCCGGCGGCGGCTCGGTCACGTAACCCAGCGCCAGCCCCCAGAACTCGGCCAGCTTCTCCGGCTCGGCGGCATCGAAGACGATCTGGATCTTTGTGTACATGGTCGGGCTCCTCAGGGCAGGGACGGTCACGGAGGACAGCCGGGGCGGCGCCGCCGCCATGCCCCTACCCTAGAAGCCCGGCGTCCCTGCTAGCCGCCCGCCATCGCGCCGACGATCAGGAACGGCTCGGTCCCGGCCGCGACCGCGGCCGGCAGCGGCACGTCGGCCGGAGTGTTGGACAGGTCCTGCTCGCAGGCGTAGAACCGGACGAACGCGCGGCGCCGTCCGGTCGCCCGGTCCCTGATCGCCCCGCGCAGCACCGGGTAGGCGGCCTCCAGTGCATCGAGCACCGCCTGCCTGGTGACCGCATCGCGCCCGCCCGGCACGGGAAGCATGACCTCGCCGCCCACGCCCGCCAGAGTCTTCAGATGCGCCGGCAGGATGACCCGGACGCCGGTCATGACAGCGTTTGCACCTCGACCGACAGTACGGCCGGCAGGTCACGCACGACGGCCTCCCAGCTGTCGCCCGCGTCGGCAGAGGCGTAGACCTGGCCGCCTGTGGTGCCGAAGTACACCCCGCACTCCTCCAGCGAATCGACCGCCATGGCGTCCCGGTATACGTTGACGTAGCAGTTCTCCTGGGGCAGCCCCCGGGTCAGCGGCTCCCACTCGTGGCCGCCGCTGCGGCTGCGGTATACCCGCAGCCGGCCGTCGGGCGGGTAGTGCAGGGAGTCGCTGGTGATCGGGACCACGTAGACCGTGTCCGGCTCGTGCGCGTGGACCGCGATCGGGAAGCCGAAGTCGGTGGGCAGGTCGCCGCTGATCTCCTGCCACGTCTCGCCGCCGTCGTCGCTGCGCATCACGTCCCAGTGCTTCTGCATGAACAGTGTGTCCGGCCGCGACGGGTGCATCTCGACGTGATGCACGCAAAAGCCGACCTCGGGCTCGTCTTCCGGCAGGGTGCCCTCGGAATGCAGGCCCCGGTTCACTGGCCGCCACGTCTGGCCGGCGTCGTCGCTGCGGAAGGTCCCGGCCGCGGAGATGGCCACGAACATCCGCCCCGCCCGGACCGGATCCAGGATGATTGTATGCAGGCACATCCCGCCCGCGCCCGGCTGCCAGTGGGGACCGGAGGAGTGCGTACGCAGCCCGGCCAGCTCCGTCCAGGTGGCCCCGCCGTCGGCGGTCCGGAACAGGGCCGCGTCCTCGACGCCGGCGTATGCCGTGTCGGGATCGTCAGGCGACGGTTCCAGGTGCCAGACCCGCTTGAACTCCCAGGGCCGCGGGGTGCCGTCGTACCACAGGTGCGTCCCGGGCTCCGAGGCGTAGCCGAAGTCGTTGCCCACGGCCTGCCACGTGGCGCCGCCGTCGTCAGAGCGCTGGATCAGCTGGCCGAACCAGCCAGTGCTCTGCGAGGCGTAGATCCGGTCTGGATCAGCCGGTGAGCCTTTCAGGTGGTAGATCTCCCAGCCGGCGAAGTGCGGGCCGCTGACCTCCCAGTTCGCTCGCCTCGCGTCAGAGGTCAGGATAAATGCGCCCTTGCGCGTGCCGGCCAGGATCCGTATCCGCGTCATCTGTACTCCCTTCTGCCGTTACGACGAGCACTGAGCCGGTAAGTCATCGTCGGACCGTTTTCCAACTATTCTCGGCCCCCGTCGTCCACATGCCGCCGGGCTGTTCTGCACAGCCTCCGCGCCTGCATGCTATGGCTCGGGCGCCCCTGCATCCACAGCCCTGGCTCGGTTTCCGGCCCGCCGTCCACAGGTTCGAGGGCCTTGTGCACATGGCAATCCACAACTGAGCGGAGGTAGCGTGCTTTCTCCTGGGCAGTGCGTATGAATCTATATGCGCCGGGCAGGGGCCCGGGATCATGGGGCGGGCGCGGCGAGGCGATCATGACAAGCAGAGCCGGCGACACTTCGATCACCGACGTGGCAGCACGTCGCAGGGTCGTGGTGGACGTCATCCTCCTGCTGATGAGGAACGGGCGCGTCCTGCTGCGGGAGCGGGCCAATACCGGCTACGGCGACGGCGCCTACGAGCCTCCGTCCGGCCAGCTGGCCGACCGGGAGACGATCGTCGAGACCGCGATCCGGGTGGCATCGGCGGTCGGCATCGTGATCGGCGCCGAGAACGTCTCGCTGGCCCATGTCATGCACGACGTATCCGGGAGCGGGCGCATCGCGTTCTTCCTGTCCGTGTCCGGCTGGGTCGGCCAGCCCACCTCGCCCGACGTGCGCTGGTTCCCGGCCGGGGACCTGCCCACCAACATGCTCGACCGGGCCCGGGTGGCGCTGCGGAACCATGCCGACGGCATGCGCTTCTCCACCTACCCGGCGTTCGCGGCCCCGGCGGCCGGTGACGTCAACGGCTTTGCTGCGATGAACGGTTCCTCCGGGATTAACGGGTCTTCGGGAGCCAATGGATCCAACGGTGCTAACGGGCTATTTGGGGCTGATGAGTCAGATGGGACTAATAGGGTTTCTGGGAAAAAAGGGCTCACGGCGCGGGACGCCGCCCCGGCACGGCGGGCGCTAACCTACGGCGCCCGTCTCCTGGGCTGACCCGCCGCCCGCGATAGTGCCGGCCCGCGCCGGCCAGGACCTGGCCGCGGCGATGCTGTCGGCCCCGGTGGCCGAGGAGCAGGTGGCCGGGGAGCAGGTGGCCGAGGAGCAGGTGGCCGAGGAGCAGGCGGCCGGGGAGCAGGCGGGCCGGCGCTCCGGGCGTCACGCCCGGCCGCATTAGTCACGCTCGGATAGGCTGGCGCGCTCGGATAGGCTGGCCGGCGATGGCAGAGATCCTGAACGCGCATGGGTCCCGGAACGACATCTTCGTCACCGCCCTTACGCCCGCTGACTTCGCGTCCGACGCGGACCTGCGCGCGTTCGTCAGGAACGTGTGCGACCGCCGCGGCCCGTTCGGCGGCGACGGCGTTCTACTTTTACGACGCCTGCCGTCCCGTGCCCGAGGCCTGGTTCTTCAACCCGGACGGCTCGTCCGCCGAGTTCTGCGGCAACGGCATGCGCTGCCTGGGCCGGGTCATCCTCGACCTGCGCGGCACGCAGGCGGCCGAGATCCGCAGCGGACAGCGGGCCTACACCGTCCGCCGCGGCTCGACCACGCCCGAGGGCGTGCGCCAGGTCGTGCTCGAGCACCCCGCGGTCGACTTCGACCCCGAGGTGCCGGTGGTGGCCGGCCGCAGCCCCGCGGTCGAGGCCAGCCTGCCCGAGCTCGATCCGGCCCTGGCCTTCACCGCCGTGACCATCCCCAACCCGCACCTGGTCGCGCTGATCGACAAGTACGTCGAATCCGATCTGGTGGCGATGGGGGAGCGGGTGGCCGAGCGGCGTGCCGCCTTCCCGGCCGGAGCCAACCTGTCGGTCCTGCTGCCGCTGGCGCAGGCCGAGGTGTTCGTCCGCACGTTCGAGCGCGGCGCCGGGCTGACCGCCTCCTGCGGGTCCGGCATGGTGGCCGCCCGGGCGGTCTACTCGCGCGTCGGCCGCGCCGGCCCGGAGCACGAGGTCGTGATCCGCAACGCGGGCGGCGTGGCCACCTCGTCTCTGCGGGTAACGGACGGGCGCTGGTTCCCGGTCCTGAAGGGCAACGCCACATTCGTCTACCGCGCCGACGTCGGCCCCGCGGAACTGGCCCGGGCCGTCCCGGCCGCCGCCGCACGCGAGCCCTTCCCCGACGAGATCCGCGCCTACGCCGCCGCCGAGGCGGAGAACTCCGGCCGCCTGCGCGCCGCCGGCATCGAAACCGCCTGAGCTAGCCAGGCAGCGCTAGCCAGGCAGTGACCCGCCCGCCAGGGCCACGGCCACGCCCACGGCGGCCGCGGACAGCAGGGTGAGGACCACGCCGCGGCGGGCCGCCAGCAGCAGCACGGCCGCCCCGGCCAGCACCGCGAACTGCCAGCCCACGCTGAGCGCCCGGGCCAGCAGGACCGCGGCGCCGAAGATCGCCCCGATGGCGGCGGGCCCGGCCCCGTCCAGGAACGCCTGCGCGTACCGGTTCTCCCGCAGCCTGCCGAAGTACCGGCCGCCGCCGAGCACGAACGCGAACGAGGGCGCGAACGCCACCACCGCGGCCAGCAGCCCGCCCGGCAGCCCGGCGGCGGCGTACCCGACCGCCGAGACCGTCTGCACCACCGGCCCGGGGGTGATCTGCCCCAGCGCCACCGCGTTGAGGAACTGGCCGCTGGTCATCCAGTGCCGTCCCACCGCGTCGCCCTCCATCAGCGGGATGATCACGAAGCCGCCGCCGAACGACAGTGCGCCCACCTTGAACGCTACCCAGGCCACCGAGGCCAGCAGCCCGCCGCTCAGCACGGCCGGGAACAGCGGCGCGATCCCCGGCACGGCGGCGGGCCAGCGTCCCGGCCGCCGGGCCTGCCGCAGGGCCAGCTCTAGTCCGCCGCAGCCCAGCAGCACCAGGACCAGCCACGGCCCGACGGTGGCCGCGGCCGCCCCGCCGGCCAGCAGGTAACCCGCCCAGCGCAGCCGGGCGGGCCGGGCCGGCTCCCGGCCCGAGGCCCGCTTCCAGCTGGGTACCAGCAGCGTCCACCCGGCCTGCACCGCGACCGCCGCGACCGCCGCCCCGGCCCCGGCACCCGCGCCGCGCACCCACAGCGGCGGCGACCCGGCCAGGAACAGCGCAGAAAGCAGCAGGATGAGGATCAGCCCGGGCACGATGAAGGCGAGGCCGCCGACCACGGCGCCGGGCCGCCCTCGGACCCGCCAGGCGCAGAAGATGGCCAGCTCGGTGGAGGCCGGTCCGGGCAGCAGGTTGCAGGCCGCGATCGCGTCCTCGAACTCGGCCTCATCCAGCCAGCCCTGGCGTTCCACGCACAGCCTGCGCAGCAGGGCGATGTGCGTCGGCGGGCCGCCGAACCCGGTGACGCCGATCCGCCCCCACTCGCGCAGCACCGTACGCAGGCTGGCCTGGCCACCCGCACCGCCGTCGGCCGCCACAATCTCTATTATCCCGAACGGTCCGTGGTTCCCGCTCAGCTCACCATGTCATGAATTCCGGGTTCCACGACCTCCCGGGTGCTGTATCCGGGGTTTCATTACCCTGGCAGGACACCCGGGCACTGTAATTATCAAAGCTCGCGTCAGGCCAAGACCCCTCCACACATAGCTTGCGCACCTCCCCTTCCCCCTTCTTTGCTGGCCGCTCACCTAACGCTCCTAGTGCTCCGACAGGTGCCAGTGGGCTGGCTCGATCATCTTGTTGACCGAGTCCGGGCCCCACGATCCGGCGGCGTACGGTTCGACCGGCGGCGGATTCTCCAGCAGCGGCTCGGAGATCTCCCACAGCCGCTCGATCGAGTCGGACCGGGTGAACAGCGTCTGGTCGCCGATCATGGCCTGCAGGATCAGATGCTCGTAGCCCTCGAGCGCATTCGCCTGGATGAACGAGTCCTGGTACCGGAACGTCATCGTGGCGTGGCCCAGGTTCAGCTCCGGGCCGGGGATCTTGGCCAGGAAATCGGTGGTGATCGAGCCCGGGTCGGCGAAGTCGATGACGATCTCGTTCATCCGGCCGGTCGGGATATCCCGGCCGTGCGCGCGGAACATCCGGGTCGGCGGCTCGTCGAAGCCGAGCGTAATGACCTGCCGACTGGCGGCCATGGCCTTTCCCGAACGCAGGTAGAACGGCACTCCGTTCCAGCGCCAGTTGTCCACCTGGGCTCGCACCGCGACCATCGTCTCGGTCTGCGAACCGGCCGCGACCCCCGGCTCGGAGCGGTAGCCCTCGTACTGCCCGCGCACGACATGCCGCACGTCGAGCGGCCGCAGCGACTGGTATACCTTGAACTTCTCGTCCCGCAGCGGCCCGGCGCTCAGCGACACCGGCGGCTCCATGGCCACGAACGCGAGCACCTGGAACAGGTGGGTCACCACCATGTCCCGGTAGGCGCCGGTCGCGTCGTAGAACGCGGCCCGGCCCTCGATCGACAGCGTCTCCGGCACGTCGATCTGCACGTACCGGATGTGCGAGCGGTTCCAGACCGGTTCGAACAGCCCGTTGGCGAACCGGAACGCCAGGATGTTGTCGACCGACTCCTTACCGAGGAAGTGATCGATGCGGAAGACCTGCGACTCGTCGAAGACCTTGTGCACCGCCTGGTTCAGCTTGCGCGCTGAGTCCAAGTCGGTGCCGAACGGCTTCTCGATGATGACCCGTGCTCCCGTGGCCAGGCCGGACTCACCGATGAAGGCCACCACCGAGGTGAACGCGACCGGCGGTATGGCCAGGTGGTACAGCCGCTCCGGGGTGCCGCCGATCTCCTTCTCGGCCCGCTGGACCGCCGCGACCAGGTCCCCGGTGTCGCCGGTGTCGGCGGCCGCGAACGACAGGTTCTTCACGAAGTCCGGCCAGCGCGGATCGGTGGGCTTGGTGTTGCAGAAGTCGGCGCAGGACTGCCGGGCGTGCTCGCGGAACTGCTCGTCGGTCATGGCCGAGGTCGGCGGCGCCGATCCGATCAGGCGGAACTCCCTCGGCAGCAGGCCCGCCGCGTACAGATGGAACCACCCCGGCAGCAGCTTGCGCTTGGCCAGGTCGCCGGTGGCGCCGAAGATCACGGCGACCTGGTTCTCCGGCCGCGTGTATCCGTGGTTGCTCATCGCCGGGTCAGGCCTTCTTCTCCGCGTGCCCGCCGAACTCCGAGCGCAGCGCGGACAGGATCTTCCAGGTGAACTCGCCGTTGTCGCGGGAGTCGAACCGCTCGTACAGCGAGGCGGCGATGACCGAGGCGGGCACGCCCTCGTCCACCGCGGCCAGCACCGTCCACCGGCCCTCACCGGAATCGGACACGCGCCCGCTGAATCCCGCCAGGTCGGGTGACTTGGCGAAGGCGGCGGCGGTCAGGTCGATCAGCCAGGAGCTGATCACCGAGCCCCGGCGCCACACCTCGGCTACCTCGCTCACGTCGATCTCGTACTGGTAGGCCCAGGGGTCGCGCAGCGGCGCGGTCTCCGCGTCGACTTCGTCCATGTGCAGGCCCACATCCGCGCCTCTGATGACCGACAGGCCCTCGGCGATCGCGGCCATCATGCCGTATTCGATGCCGTTGTGCACCATCTTGACGAAGTGCCCGGCGCCGTTCGGCCCGCAGTGCAGGTACCCCTGCTCGGCGGTGCCCCCTGGCTTCAGGCCCGGGGTGGGCTCCGCGCTGCCCTTGCCGGGCGCGATGGTCAGGAAGATGGGGTTCAGGCGACGCACCGGCTCGTCCTCGCCGCCGATCATCAGGCAGTAGCCGCGCTCCAGGCCCCAGACGCCGCCGCTGGTGCCGACGTCGATGAAGTGGATACCGTCGCGCTGCAGGTCCTTGGCCCGGGGGATGTCGTCCCGGTAGTAGGAGTTCCCGCCGTCGATCACGATGTCGTCGGCCTCGAGCAGCGGCTTCAACTGCTCGAGGGTGGACTGGACGACGCCGGCCGGGACCATGATCCACATGGCACGCGGCTTGTCCAGCTTGGCCACGAAGTCGGCCAGGCTCTCCGCGCCCGTCGCGCCCTCGGCTTCCAGCGCCTTGACCGCGTCCGGGTTCCGGTCGTAGGCCACGCACCGGTGCCCGTCGCGCATGAGCCGGCGGACGAGGTTCGCGCCCATCCGGCCGAGTCCGATCATCCCGAGCTGCATCGGCGTGTCAGTTGGCATGGCTGGTCCGTCCTTGTGTCGTCAAAGGGCCTTGAGCGCCCGGTACCGGCGGATGAGGTTGTTGGTCGAGGAGTCGTGGTCGAGGGCTGGCTCGGCCGCGCTGGTCAGCTCGGGGATGATCTTGACCGCGAGCACCTTCCCGAGTTCGACTCCCCACTGGTCGAACGAGTCGATGTCCCAGATGGCTCCCTGGGTGAACACGCTGTGCTCGTACAGCGCGACCAGCGTGCCGAGCACCCGCGGGGTGAGGATCTCGGCCAGCAGGACGTTGCTGGGCCGGTTGCCCTCCATCACCCGGTGCGGCACCACGTTCTCCGGCGTGCCCTCGGCCCGGACCTCCGCCTCGGTTTTGCCGAAGGCCAGCGCCTGCGCCTGGGCGAACACGTTGGAGGACAGGATGTCGTGGTGGTCGCGGATCGGGTTCAGCGTCTTGCCGAAGCCGATCAGGTCGACCGGGATCATCGTGGTGCCCTGGTGGATGAGCTGGTAGAAGCTGTGCTGGCCGTTGGTGCCCGGCTCGCCCCAGAACACCGCGCCGGTGTCGTAGGACACGTGCTGCCCGGTCAGCGTGACGTGCTTGCCGTTGGACTCCATGGTCAGCTGCTGCAGGTAGGCGGGGAACCGCTTCAGGTACTGCTCGTAGGGCATGACGCCGTAGGTCTGCAGGCCGAAGAAATCGCGGTACCACACGGCCAGCAGGCCCATCAGCACGGGCAGGTTCCGCTCCAGCGGGGCGGTGCGGAAGTGCTCGTCCATGTCGTGGAACCCGGCCAGCATCTCGCCGAACCCCTCGGGCCCGAGCGCCACCATGGTGGACAGCCCGATCGCCGAGTCCATCGAGTACCGGCCGCCCACCCAGTCCCAGAACCCGAACATGTTCGCGGTATCGATGCCGAACTTCGCGACCCGCTCGGCGTTGGTCGACACCGCGACGAAGTGCCTGGCCACCGCGTCCTCGGAGCCCAAGGACGAGACCACCCAGTCCCGTGCGGAGGTGGCGTTGGTCAGTGTCTCCAGCGTGCCGAACGTCTTGGAGGAAATGATGAACAGCGTCTCGTCCGCGTTCAGGTCCCTGGTGGCCTCGGCGAAGTCGGTCGAGTCCACGTTGGAGACGAACCGGAACGTGATGTCCCGCGTGGCGTAGTACCGCAGCGCCTCATAGGCCATGACCGGGCCCAGGTCGGAGCCGCCGATCCCGATGTTGATCACGTTCCTGATCGGCTTGCCGGTATACCCCTTCCACTCCCCGGACCTGACCCGGTTCGCGAAGTCCGCCATCTGGTCCAGCACCTCGTGCACCTGCTGCACCACGTCGGCCCCGTCCACCACCAGCGACGCGGTCCGCGGCATCCGCAGCGCCACGTGCAGCACGGCCCGGTCCTCTGACACGTTGATGTGCTCGCCGCGGAACATGGCGTCCCGGTGCTCCGCCACCCCCGACTCGGCGGCCAGCTCGAGCAGCAGGCGCATGGTCTGGTCGGTGACGCGGTTCTTCGAGTAGTCCAGGAAGAGCCCGGCCGCCTCCGCGGTCAGCCGGTCACCCCGCCCGGGGTCCGCGGCGAACAGCTCCCGCAGGGGAACGCCGGCGATCTCGGCGTGGTGCCGCTTGAGGGCCTGCCACGCCTTTCGCTCGGGCAGAGGTGTGACCGCCATGTCCTGCCTCCTCGCGTGTGCCTACCTACCCCAGGGCATAGTTTCATGCCCGGCTTCGCGGCTGCCGCCAGCCCACCGATAACCCGCCAGCCCACCGATAACACTGCCTGAACTCACGGTGGCCCGGATGGTATGCCCGGGCGACGGTCACTCCGCCTAGCGCTAGTGCTGGGCCATCAGTTCGGCCGCGTGGTCGGGCACGTAGGCCTGCATGTCGCGCGGCGTGCGCATGTAACCCCGGGACGGCGGCCGGGGCGGGAGCTTCAGCGACGGCGGCTCGACGTCCCGGTAGGGGACGGTGCTGAGCAGGTGGGCGATCATGTTGATCCGGGCATTGCGCTTGTCGTCGCTCTCCAGCACGTGCCAGGGCGCCTCGGGGATGTCGGTGTGCACGAACATCTCGTCCTTGGCCCGCGAGTAGTCCTCCCAGTGGGTGATCGACTCCAGGTCCATCGGGGACAGCTTCCAGCGGCGCATCGGGTCGTCGAGCCGGTCGCGGAAGCGGCGCTGCTGCTCCTCGTCGCTGACCGAGAACCAGTACTTGCGCAGCAGGATGCCGTCCTCGACCAGCAGCCGCTCGAAGATCGGGCACTGGTGCAGGAACCGCATGTACTCCTGCTGCGTGCAGAACCTCATCACGTGTTCCACGCCTGCCCGGTTGTACCAGCTGCGGTCGAACAGCACCAGCTCACCCGTGGTCGGCAGGTGGTCGATGTAGCGCTGGAAGTACCACTCGCCGCGCTGGCGCTCGGTGGGCGCGGGCAGGGCCACGATCGAGGCGGTCCGGGGGTTGAGGTACTCGGCTACCCGCTTGATCGTGCCGCCCTTGCCTGCCGCGTCGCGGCCCTCGAAGATCACCACCATCCGGGCGCCCGTGGCCCGCATCCAGCTGTGCATCTTGACCAGCTCGCCCTGCAGCCGGTACAGCTCCCGTTCGTAGACCTGCCTGGGCAGCTTCGGGGTGGCGCTGACTTGCGACGGCCGCTTCTTCGCGTGATCTGAGTCCTTGGCTGGATCTTTCGCTGGCACCGCGATGTTCTCCTTGATCGGCCCGTCGCCGGCCCGCTGTGCTGGCCCCGGGGGGACCTCCCCCCGGAGCACCCCGGATAGCATGACCGGCGTGAGTGACGATGAGCTTTACCGCCAGTATGAGACGGTCAACATATACCGCAACGGACCCGGGGCCAAGATCGAGTTCAACCGGCCCGACCGGCTGAACGCGTGGAACAAGCAGTTCTCCGCCGATCTGCTCGCGGCGATCACCGCGGTCACCGACGACGCGGACATCCGGGCGGTCGTCATCACCGGCGCCGGGCGCGCGTTCTCCAGCGGAGCCGACCTCAAGGCGGCGACCGAGGAGGCCGGCGGCGGCCAGGTCGACGTGTACCAGATGCTCACCGAGCGGTACCACCCGCTGATCACCGGCGTCCGGCGGATGCCCAAGCCGGTCATCGCCGCGGTCAACGGCCCGGCGGCCGGGATCGGGCTGTCCCTCGCGCTGGCCTGCGACCTGGTGGTCGCGGCCGAGTCGGCCTTCTTCCAGCTTGCGTTCGTCAACATCGGGCTGGTGCCCGACGGCGGCTCGTCGTTGCTGGTGCCGTCCCGGGTGGGCTTCACCCGGGCCGCGGAGCTGGCCCTGCTGGGCGAGCGGCTCGACGCCCGGACGGCGCTGGACTGGGGCCTGATCAACCGGGTCTGGCCCGACGAGGAGTTCACCGCCGCGACCGATGCCCTGCTCGACCGGCTGGCCGCGGGCGCTACCCGGTCCTACGCCGGGACCAAGCGGCAGCTCAACCAGTGGCTGTACACGCAGATGGACGCCCAGTTGGCCTTCGAGGCGGGAATCCAGCGGGAGATGGCCGCCACGGGTGACTTCGCCGAGGGCCTGGCGGCGTTCGCCGAGAAGCGCCCGCCCCGCTTCAGCGGGGCCTGATCGGCCGAACGGTCCAGGTTCTTGGACGCCGATCAGCTCGAGCGGCTCTACCGGGACGAAGCGACCCGGATCAGGGCCGCGCTCGCCGCCCGGATGGGCGACGTGGGCCTGGCTGAAGAGGCCGTGCAGGATGCGTTCGTCGAGGCCATCGAGCACTGGGGTGACGGCGGGATCCCGGCTAACCGCGGCGGCTGGCTGGCCACCACGGCCCGCCGCAAGGCCATCGACCGGCTCCGCCGGGCCAAGGCCGGGCAGGAGAAGCTGGCCCTGCTCGCCGCGACCTTGACCGATACCTGGGACGGCACCGACGCGGCCGACGACGACCTGCTGGGCATGATCTTCGCCTGCTGCCACCCGGCGCTGCCTCGCGAGTCGCAGATCGCGCTGACTCTGCGTGCCGTGTGCGGCCTGACCACCGCCGAGATCGCGGCCGCGTTCCTGGCCACCGAACCCGCCATGAACCAGCGGCTGCTGCGGGCCCGCAAGGCCCTGCAAGCCAGCCGGGCCGACGTGCGGGTACCCGATCCCGACGAGCTGGGCGACCGCCTGGCCGAGGTGCTGGCTGTGGTCTACCTGGTGTTCAACGAGGGCTACCTGGCCAGCGCGGGCCGCCAGCCGGCCCGCCGCGACCTGGCCGCCCAGGCCGTGTCGCTGACCAGGCTGCTGCACCGGCTGATGCCGCGCGAGCCCGAGGTGCTCGGGCTGCTCGCCCTGCTGCTGCTGCACGAGTCCCGGGCCGCGACCAGGTTCGACGGCTGGGGCCGGATGGTGCGGCTGGCCGAGCAGGACCGGGCCCGCTGGGATCAGAACCTCATCGCCGAGGCGACCCGGCTGCTTGACCGGGCCCTGGCCCTGCGGGGACCGGGCCCCTACCAGGTCCAGGCGGCCATCGCCGCGCTGCACGCGCAGGCCCCGGACTACGAGCAGACCGACTGGGCCCAGATCCGCCTGCTCTACGACCGGCTCGAGGCGCTGACCCCGTCGCCGGTGGTGCTGCTCAACCGGGCCGTGGCCACCCGGTACGTATACGGCCCCGAGGCGGCGCTGGCCGAGATCGCGCCGCTGGCCGGCGCGCTGGACGGCTACCGCCTCTACCATGCGCTGCGGGCCGGCCTGCTGGCCGGGCTGGGCCGCCAGGAGGAAGCCCGGCTGGCCAGCGACCGAGCGCTCGCGCTGGCGGCCAACCCGGCCGAGCGCGAGCTGCTCGCCCGCCGCCTGTCGTTCTGAGGTTTACATCTCCACTACCGGCCGGACTTCGACCGTCATCCAGCCCCGGTCCACCCCAGGCCAGGTCTTCGCGATCTCCACGGCCTCCTCGATGGTGTCGGTCTCCAGCACCGAGTAACCGCCGAGGGCCTCCTTGGTCTCCATGAACGGGCCGTCGGTCACTCCGCTGGTCCGGACCGTCTTGGCCGTGTTACCCGGCGCGAGCTGGTAGCCGGTTTCCACCAGCTTGCCGGAACCGCCGCCGCCCTTCTCGTACCAGGCACCGATCTCGCCGTACCAGGCCTGGCCCTCGGCCTCGGTCATGTTCAGGGCCGCCTCGGTGTTCATGAGCAGAATGACGTACTTCATGATTGCCTCCGTTTTCTCCGATGCCTGGTGGCATCCTTCACCCAGTCCACGAACGGGCCGGCCGCGTTTCCGACACGGCCGGCCGTTAATTTCCGTGCTTGATCTCGCCACGTCGCGCCCCGCCGCCGCCGCGCCGCGCCGCCCGGCCGGTCACCCGGCCATCCCGCTGTGCCCGCTCGCGGCCAGCTGCGACTCCATGGTCAAGATGGCCTCGTACCGGCGCCGGATGTCGGCCCGGTCGGCGGCTTCGGGCACCGAGCGCTCGCTGGCCCGGTCGATCATGGCTGCCTGCTCGAGTAGCACCCGGCGCTGCCCGTCGCTGGTCGTCTCGGTCATGATCCTGGTCAGCGCCTCGAGCTCGCGGATCATGACCGCGGGCATGCCCAGGCTGGACTGCCTGATCTTCTCGAACGAGCGCTGCACCAGCCGGTCATAGGCCGGCTCGGCCGAAATGACCCGGACGTAGCCCCGGGCGTCCCGGTGCACCCGGGCCGGATGCCACCGGGCCACTATCTTGCACAAGTTCTCGCCGAGCCAGTCGATGCAGGTCATCGCCGTGAAGGTGTCGTTGACTGCGGCAGACAGGGCCCGGATCGCGATCTCCACCAGCTGGTCGATGCCGAACGACACATCCTGCGTCAGGGTCCGGTACGGCCCGATGATGTGCGCCCGGCCCAGAGCCTGCCGGACCAGCGGCGCCGCCTCCGGCGGCCAGACCGTGGCGAACCGGTGCCCGGCCACGATGAAGTGGCCCGGCCGGTGCTCCAGGTTGATCACGGCGTCCGCCCTGGCGGCCAGCCGGACCAGGTTCTGGTGCTGGATGAACTGCAAGTACCCGCTGACCGGGGCCAGCAGCACGGCCCCGCTCAACTCGGCCCGGTGCAGCAGCTCGACCGCGGAAGGCCCGTTCTCCGGCCCCGGCCGGCCCGGCCCGTTGCCCTGCTCCTCGATCGCCTCGGCCAGGTCGGCCGCGATACTCGCGATCACCTGCGGCAGCTGGATGGAGACGGCCGTGTGATGGATGAAGTAGATCAGCACGGCCAGGTCGATGACCAACAGGCCGAGCGTGGTGGTCACGCCGATGTGCGGCACGAAATCCCCGTGCGACCCGGTGCCGATCGAGGCCAGTACCAGCACCGAGTAGACGAACGTGGCCACGAACGTGCCCAGGGTCAGCTGCGTGCCGCGGTCGCGGATGAAGTTCCGCAGCATCCGCGGCCCGAACTGGGTCGAGGCCAGGGTCAGGGTGACCAGGATGATGGAGAAGACCACGCCGACCACGGTGATGATCGCGGCGGCGATCGTGGTCAGGATCTGCCGCGCCGCGTCCGCGCTGCCGCTGATCACCCAGCCCGGGAGCGTGAAGTCACCGCGGTAGGCGGCCCGGTCCGCGGCCAGCGTAACGGCGAACAGCCCGATCGCGGCCAGCACCTCGAGCGAGGGCACGAACCACAAACTGGTACGCAGCACCTCGCGACGCCAGTGCGACGCGAGCGCCGCTGAGAAAATGCCGCGGTACATGGCCGGCTCCCCGAGCTAGATCCATGGCCGACCAGACTTCCCGGCTCACCCCTGTCCTCACCGCCCATTATGCCGCTTGCCCGGCGTGAGCGGCACGTCAGGCGCGCGTGGGCAAGTCCGCGGAAGTGCCGGGATCACCTTCGGCCAGCCAGGCGCCCAGCAGCATCCGGTCGATCGAGTCGACGCGGCCGAGCTGACCCCTGACCTGACCGAACTCTCCCAGCTCATTGCGGGTGAACCAGCGGGCCGCCACGATCTCGTTGCCGTCGACGGACACCGACTCGCCGGCGGCGGTGGGCCCGGAACGCGACCATCAGGCCCGCCGGGAAGGGCCAGGGCTGGGAGCCGGCGTACCTGACGTCGCGCAGCGTCACGCCGACCTCCTCGAAGATCTCGCGGCTCACCGCGTCCTCCAGCGACTCGCCCAGTTCCAGGAAGCCGGCCAGCAGCGAGTAGCCGCCGGTCTGCGACGCGCGGTGCCGGGCGAGCAGGCACCGCCGCGGCTGGGTGCTGGTCTCGACGAGCGTGATGACCGCAGGCTCGATGCGCGGGAAGATCAGCGCGCCGCATTCGCCGTTCGTGCAGGCCCGCAGGTGACCGGCGTGGCGAAGCTCGGCGACCGAGCCGCAGCGGCCGCAGTAGCGCTGATGCCGGTGCCAGTACAGCAGCCAGCGGGCGTACGCCAGGATCCCGGCCTGGGCGGCGGGCAGGCCGGAGAACAGCGACCTGATGTCGGCTGCGGCGTCCGCGTCCGTGCGGGCCAGCGCGTCCGCCAGGGCCAGCCCGGACAGGTCGGCGGTGAAGTGCGGGACGTCGCCGCGGAGCCCGAGCAGCACCAGTCCGGCCGGGTCCAGGCCGCCGGCCGGAAGCGCGACCGGGACCGGCGGATCACCAGCCACCAGGCACTGATCGCGCCACAACGGCCAGACCTGTGCGCGCCCGCCGGCCGCCAGGGCGGCCACCCAGGCGGGGTCGGCGCGGCGGTCAGTGGCCCGGTCCAGGCCAGGCCCGGCATAGGGAACGGTCACGAGATCACATCCTCGTCCCGCCCCCCTCGACGGCACCCCCCGGGGCCCCGCGTCCGGATCGCCGAGGTCCTGGTCCACGGCTGGGACCTGGCCCGGGCCAGCGGGCAGTCGGGAAACTTCCTCGACGACGTCGCCGAACGGGCCCTGGCCCGCTCCCGCCAGCGGCTCACCGTCCGCGCCTCCGGCCCCGGCGCCCCCTTCGCCGCCGAAGTCCCTGCCCGCCGCACGCCCCCGCCCTCGACCGCCTCGCCGCCTTCCTCGGCCGCCTCGCCGCCTTCCTCGGCCGCCCCATCTGACCCACTGGTCACCGCAGACCCGGGCCCCCGAGAGCCCCAAACCATCGTGGGCCGTTACCTCCCTCAGCGGGGAGCACGTCAACTGTGTAACCGCTCAGCCTGCCCGCCGGCTGGCCATCGAAGCGACGCTGGGCTTGTTGTCCAGCGTCGGCGTCCCGGCAACGACATCGTTGTGACAACCACGTCGTCCGGTGCGCGTCGTTGTGACAACGACGTCGTTGGGAGCCTGGCCGGAAGCGGTCAGGTGATACCAGGGAGGCAGATGGGGCCCGGAGCGCCGGGAACCAGCCCGATGCCCGCTCCCACGGAAGGGGCCTGCGGCCGGAACGGGCAGGGCTGCGGAGGCCTGCGAACCGGATGGGGCCTGCGGGGCGCGCCTGGCCCGGGCCAGGCCCGGAAGCGAACCTTACGGCGTCGTGATGCGCCCCGAAGTCCGGGCTTGTGGCTCACAGGCCCCCGAGAGCCCAAAACAGCCTCACTTATGATGCGGCTCCAGCCTGGCGAGCGAGATCATGGACACTTATGCCGCTAGAAGTCAGAGCGGCAGGCCGGCTTCCAGCAGGGCCAGGGCCTTGTCGATGCGCGCGAACGTGTCCTCCAAGCTGACCTGCTCGCTCCAGCCTTCCCAGGGCAGCGTGATCGCCATGATCACGCCGATGATCGCGCCGGCGACGGTCCGGACGGCCACGTCGTCCGCGGGCCGCCCGGCCCGGCGGGCCACGGCCTCGGCCACCACCTCGATGCTGCGGGCGAACTCGTCCATGGCCCGGGACCGGATCTCGGGCACCGTCATGGTCAGCCGGGTGGTCTCCCTGATCACGTCCATGTCGGCGGCGGTGTAGGAGGCGAACATCTGCCGGGAGGCGGCCCGGACGGCGGCGACCGCACCGAGACCGGGCGGCTGCTGCTCGAGGGCCTCGATCATCCGGGTATCCATGTCGTCCTGCAGGACCAGATCTTCCTTGGTGGGGAAGTACCGGAAGAAGGTGCTCGGCGACACCTCCGCCGCCGCGGCGATCTGCTCCACGGTGGTGGCCGTGTAGCCCTGCTCGCGGAACAGCCGGAGCGCGTGCTCCCGCAGCGAAGCACGCGTCCTGGCCTTCTTCCGCTCGCGCAGCCCGTCCGGCCGCGGCTGGCCGCCAGCCGGCTGGCCGCCGGTCGGCTGGCCCGCAGTCGGCGGGCCGGTGTCGAGCATCCCTGTCACACTTCCAATTCTGCCCGCTCCGCGCCGGTTTCACCGGACGGCGCGGCCGGCCCGGCGTCGGCCGCGGCCGGCCCGGCGTCGGCCACGGGCGCCCCGGCCCGTCGCGGCAGGAAGAGCAGCGCCAGGATGGCGCTGGCCAGCGCGATCCCGCCGCAGACCCAGAGCATGGTGTCCATGCCGTCCACGAACGCGTTCCTGGCCGACTCGAGCAGCGCCGCCAGGCCCAGCTCGTGCGCGACCTGCACCCCGGCGACCACGCTGCCCTTGGCGGCCGCGGCAGCCGCCGCGGGCAGGCCGGTCACGTTGAGGTGGGCCCGGTAGACCGAGCCGAGCAAAGTCCCGAGCACCGCGACCCCGATGGTCGCGCCGACCTGGCGCAGCGCCGAGATCAGAGCCGAACCCGAGCCGCTGCGCTCGGCCGACAGCGCGGACAGTGCCGCGTTCATCGCCTGCGGCATGGCCAGCCCCAGGCCGAGCCCGAAGACCGCGAACCACGCGGCCGCGAACCCGGTGCCGCTGCTGGCCGTGGTCGTGGCGCCCACGCCCAGGGCCACGGCCATGAACGTGAAGCCGACCGTCGCCAGCGACTTCGCCCCGGCCAGCGGCGGCCGCTCCGCGCCGTCCCCGGTCTTGCGCGGCGAGGCCAGCCGGGTGCCGCCGATCATCCCGATGACCATGCCGCCGATCATCGGCAGCAGCCGCAGCCCGCTGCCCATGGCGTCCACGCCCCGGACCTCCTGGAAGTACTGCGGCATCGCGAAGAAGATGCCGAACATCGCGAACGACACCATCGTCGACAAGATGGTGCCCCAGGTGAAGCTGGCCGAGCGGAACAGCCCGAGCTCGATCAGCGGTCGGACCCGCCGGACCCCGCCCCCGTGCAGGGGTCCGGCCTGGCCGCGCCGGGTGAGCCGCCGCTCCCAGGCCACGAAGACGCCCAGCACCACGGCCCCCGCCGCGATGGTGGCCAGCGCGGCCGCGTTCGTCCAGCCGTCCTGGCCGGCCTTGATGAACCCGTAGGTCAGCCCGGTCAGCCCCGCGCTGGACAGGATGACGCCGAGGACGTCCACGCTGGGCCGCTGCGCGCTGCGCGACTCGGGCAGCAGGAACGCCACGGCCACCAGGGCCAGCACCACCACCGGCACGTTGATCAGGAACACCGAGCCCCACCAGAAGTGGTCGAGCAGGTAACCGCCCACGATCGGGCCGATGGGGAAGCTGATGAAGGTGGCCGAGGCCATCAGCGCGATCGCCGTCTGCCGCTCCTCGGGCGCGAACAGCACCGGGATCACGGCCAGCGACAGCGGGAAGATCGCCGCGGCGCCGATGCCCAGCACGGCCCGGGCCGCGATCAGCTCGCCCGTGCTGCCTGCGTAGGCGCAGGCCGCCGAGCTGCCGCCGAACAGGACCAGCGCGGCAAGCAGCACCTTCTTGCGCCCGATCCGGTCGCCCAGCAGGCCCGCGGGAAGCATCGCGGCCGCCAGCACCAGGCTGTAGGCGTCGGAGAACCATTGCAGGTCGCTGGTGGAGGCGTGCAGGTCGATCGCGATGGTGGGCAGCGCCAGGTTGAGCACGGTCAGGTCGAGCCCGACCACCAGCACGCTGGCCGCGATCGCGACCAGCGCCCACCACTTCCGGCTGGAGCTGTCCGCCATGACACTCACACCCTTTCGGTAGCGGCATTTAAATGAAAGCCGCTACCAAAAGTATGCATCTACCATTTGGTGGTGTCAACCGTCGGTCAGGCACCGGGGTCAGGCGCACGAATCAGGCGCGGCTTC
Organism: uncultured Actinomycetes bacterium; assembly: GCA_963739135.1. GTDB lineage: Bacteria > Actinomycetota > Actinomycetes > Streptosporangiales > Streptosporangiaceae > Palsa-504. The sequence goes on along the minus strand of CAVTZG010000025.1, from coordinate 83,372 downwards.
GGTCGTCAGCGCGGTAGCGCTCCAGGCAGTGGCCGGAACAGAAGTACGTGACCTGCCCGCCGTCCCGCAGCACCGCGCCAGGGTTCTGCGGGTCGACCTGCATGCCGCACACCGGGTCCTGGACCAGGCCGCCGTGCCAGCCCAGGCGCTCCCGGTCGCGGTGCAGCCAGTACAGCCCGGCCGCCACCATCAGGAACACCAGGTTGAGGATCGTGGTGTAGTCCCAGCCGATGCGCTCGGGCGCGATGGCGGCCGGCCGGGTGGCCGGCACGGCGCCCGCCGCGCCGAAGATCAGCTCGGTGAGTAGGCCGGCGACGCTCATGACCAGCCAGAAGACGCCCAGCAGCCGGAGTGTCAGGCGGCCGCCGTACATTTTGCGGTAGACGAAAAGCAGCGGCAGCGCGATCAGGTCGGCGAAGATGAAGGCGGTCACGCCGCCGAAGCTGATGCCGTCCTTCCACAGCGCCGCCGCCAGCGGGACGTTGCCGACCGAGCAGGTGAAGCTGATCATCGCCACGAACGGCCCGGCCACCGCGTTCTCGATCACGGTCAGGGCCCCGTGGTGATGCAGGAAGACGGCGTTCCAGAAGCCGGCCGGCACGGCGACCGCGGCGAAGCCCGCCACGACGAAGCCGACCGCCAGTTCGCGGCGCAGCATGGTCAGGTCGGCGGTCGCGTAGTCGGCCGCGTCGGCCCACCGTGACCGCTGGCGCAGCCGGACAGCCAGCGTGTCCCGCCCGCCGCCTGCCCCGCCGTGGTCCCCGTGGTCCCCGTGGTCCCCGTGCCCCGCGTGCTCCCCGCCTCCCGGTTCCAGCCGCCGCCGGGCCGCCTCCGTCCAGGCCCGCGGGACCAGCCGCGGCACGGCCAGGCCGAGCAGCGCGATCATGATGGCCCCGCCGGCGAACTGGGCCAGGGTGAACTGCCAGCCGATGAGCAGCCACAGCACGATGCCGAGCTCCGCGACCAGGTTGGTCGAGGCGAACATGAACACCATCGCGGCGGTGAAGTCCGCGCCCCGCTGGAACAGCGACTTGGCCAGCGCGCTGGCCGCGTACGAGCACGACGAACTGGCCATGCCCAGCAGTGCGCTGCGGGTCAGGGCCGCAGGCCCGCGGCCGCCCATGACCCGCTGCATCTGCCCGCGCGGCACGAAGGCCTGCACCGCCCCGGCCAGCCCGAAGCCGAGCACCAGGGCCCACAGCGTCTCCCAGAACATGAAGAACGCTTCCCGCAGGCTGCCGCCCACCGTGACCAGTACGCTCACGCCGCCGATCATATACCCGTAGGGGGTATAGGTATCGGGCGACTCCTAGAGAGGGGGCCCGGGATCCGGCCCCCCTCGACGGAAGCTGGACGGCAGGCTCAGCCCTGCAGCCCGGTCAGCAGGGCGGTGCCGTCCGGGCTGCCCAGGCCCGAGCAGGCGTCCCAGCCCGGCCCGGCGGCATAGGCGCCGTTGTTCCCGCTGGTGATGTCGCGGAAGCCCGGCACGTCGGCGCCGGGGGTGATGCCCGCGTAGAGCAGCGGCTGGATCAGGCCGAACCGCTTGCCGGTGGCCTGGGCCAGCCGGCTGATCAGCGCCGACCACAGCGGCGCGACCGCGCTGGTCCCGCCCACGATCTGCGGCTTGCCGTCGGAGTAGATCTGGTACCCGGTCGTCGGGTCGGCGTTGCCCGCCACGTCGGGCACGCCGCGCCCGCCCGCGTTGCCCGCCGCGGCCGGCCCGCCGGATGCCTCCGGCTCGGCTCCCGGCTCGGCCCGGTCGTGTTGCTCGCCACCGCCGTGCTCGTGCCGGTGGTGGTGCCCGCTGCCCGAGCCGCCGGACCCGCCGGACCCGCCGCCCGAGCCGCCGGACCCGCCGCCCGAGCCGCCGGACCCGCCGGACCCGCCGGACCCGCCGGACCCGCCAGACCCGCCGGTCTCGCCGCCCGAGCTGGTGCCCGAGCTGGTGCCCGAGGTGGCGCGGGCCGGGACCCCGGCGGTCGCCTGCCAGCTGGGCAGCGCGAACTGGTCGCTGATCCCGCCGCCCCCGGCTCCCTCCTTCGATGCCGTCTCGTTCCATACCACCTCGGAGCTGATCACGCCGGTGGCCGGGTCCGCGATGAGCGTGGTCCCGCCGCAGCCCAGCGCGTACGGGCTGGACGCGGGGAAGTCGCAGTGCGGCTGGCCGTCGGTGACCGCATCTCCGCTGCCGTTGTCCCCGGCCGCCGCGCACACCGTGATGCCCAGCGCCGCCGCGTCCGACATGGCCGCGTTCATGGCCGACAGACCCTGGGCGGTCCACGAGTCCTCCGACTGCCCCCAGCTGATCGAGATGGCGATTGGGGCCGGGATGGCCGACGCGGCGTCAGAGATGGCGTCCACGAAGCCCTGGTCGCCGTTGTTCGGCGCGAAGTACACCAGCTGCTTGGCGCCCGGCGCGGCCGCGCCGATGACGTCGATGTCCAGCGCCACCTCCACGTCCGCCCCGGTGGGGTCGGAACCCGGCGCGTTGGACGCCCCGTCCACGCTGACCGCGCTGATCGAGGGCACGGCGATGCCCAGCTGTCCGAAGTAGGTGTCCAGGTCGCTGGTGGAGAAGCCGCCGCCGAGCTCGATGACCGCGATCGTCTGGCCGGTACCGGTGGTCCCGGCCGGGAACTGGTAGATCTCCGCCACCTGCGGCGGGGTGTAGGAGGTGCCCTGGGCGGCGGCCGCCCGGGACCGGAAGTGCGGCCGGGCCTGCGGCCGGGTGTCCAGCCCGAGTACGGCGGTCACCACGCCGGCCAGCGCGGCCGGCACGTACAGCGCACCCTCGCGGTAGCGGTGCGTGACCCGGCCGCTGCCGGCCGGGTCCGGGCTGCTGACCTGCCGCAACGTCGTGCCGAACGCACTGGCCAGGTTGGCCAGGGTACCCGCCACCTTGATCCGGCGGGTGGCCGGCTGGACATCGGTGACCTCCAGGCCCCGGCTGGAAAGCTCCTGGCGGACCAGATCCACGTCGGCCGGGTCGGCCCCGTACCGCTCGGCCAGCTCGTCGGCGGTCAGCACGGTCGGACCCTCGACGATCTCGGCGGGAATCTCGGCCCGCCGCCTGACCACCACGGTCACCTCGGCCCGCTGCGAGGTGTCCAGCGTTCCTGCGTCCGTGGCCTCAGGCAGCGACGCGCGCTCGCTTCCCGCCAGCCGCACCAAAGATCCAGATTCACCCGGCATTTGTTAGCTCCGCTCCAGTAGATGACCGGGGAAGCGCGATCTGTCCCCTTGCCGGATTCTTCCTTCTGGCCCGCTGCACCACCGCCCGTTCCGTAAAAGAATTCTCCGGGGTATCCACTTAACCGGAGTGGCTGATCGGAGGAGCGCGGGTGAGCGCCTAGCCGGGCGGCCGGGCAGGTTTCCGAGCCGGCTATCTGGTGCCGGTGGTGCTTCTGGTGTTCAGGAAGCGAGGCGGGATCCGGGCGGCGCCGCTTCCGCAGCGCCGAGGGTAGTGAAATGCCAGTCCGGGATATGCAGTTGGCCCCGGGGGCGGTCCTGGCCAGCCCGTCCGTGCAGCCGGGCGGCGGCGGGACCGTCGGCCACCAACACCACCATCACCCTGCGAGCTTCTAAAACCAGGGGAGATTTCCGGCTTACTGTCCCATATCGGACTCACCCGTGCCTCTGGAATCACTGGTGACCGATTCCGCACTACTTGTTGCGATATACGTCGGCGCTGGGTCATGATGAACCGGGAAGTTAAGGACGACAGACCGCGGATTCCGGGGCCTTTGGCGGATTCATAAGGCCCTGACGAAAGGGTCAGTGTGAAAGGTGCGGTGCCGCCGCGCGCCACCTTTCGCGGTGTGTTCGCGGCCCGGGAGTTCCGCGCCCTGTGGTTCTCCGTGGTCCTGTCCGTGGCCGGCGACCGCCTGGCCCTGGTCGCCCTCACCCTGCTGGTCTACCACCAAACGAGGTCACCGCTGCTGGCGGCGCTGGTGTATGCGGCCGGCTACCTGCCCTGGGTGATCGGCGGCCTGTTCCTGGCTGAGCTGGCCGACCGGTACCCGCGACGCACGGTGATGATCGCCTGCGATGCGGTCCGCGCCGTGCTGGTGGCGGTCATGGTGATCCCGCGCGTGCCCATCGCGGCCCTGGTCGCGCTGTTGTTCGCGGCCACCATGTTCGCACCCCCGTTCGATTCCGCGCGGGCCGCCATCACTCCCGACATCCTGCCGGGGGAGCGCTACGTGCTGGGCACCGCGGTGATCCAGACCACCTTCTTCGGTGCCCAGGTGGCCGGCGCGGTCGGCGGGGGAGTGGCGGTGGCCTTCATCGGCGTGCGGAGCTCGCTGGCGCTCGACGCCGGCACGTTCGTGCTGTCGGGCTTGTTAATAGCGTTCGGCACCCGCTCCAGGCCAGCCGCGGCCCAGCCGGGCTCCGTGCAGCCCTCCGCGCTGGCGCGGATGCGGGGCGGGTTCCAGCTGGTGTTCGGCGACCAGGCGCTCAGCACGCTGCTGTTGTTCGGCTTGCTGGTGGTCTTCTACACGATTCCCGAGGGAATCGCCGCTCCCTACGCGGCAAGGCTCGGGGGAGGGTATATTGCCACCGGTCTGGTGATAGCGTCGACCGCGCTGTCCACGACGATCGTCACGCCGCTGTTCACCAAGTTCTCCCGGCCGCGTCAGCGGACCAACTGGATGGGCCCGCTGGCCGTGCTGACCTGCGGGTCGCTCGTCCTGACGGCCCTCCGCCCGGGCCTTGCTGCCTCGCTGGTGATCTTCTCGTTGTCGGCGACATTCGGGGTCTACCAGATCGCCGCCAACACCGCATTCGTGGTCAGGGTGCCGAACGAACGGCGGGCTCAAGCCTTCGGCATAGCCAGCATGGGGGTGGTCGTTGGCCAGGGGGCCGCTTTCGTGGCGGCCGGTGCCGCCGCGGAGGTGATGTCTCCGGCGGTGGTTATTGCGGTGGCTGGTGCGATTGGTGCGGTAGTTGCCTTCGTCCTGACTCTCAGGTGGCGTCACGTGTCACCACCCGGCGGACGGCATGCGGCGGGACGGCGTCCCGATCACGCCGCAACCTCGAGTTCCGTGCCGCTACGCGGTTCGGGATAGCGGCGGCTGCGGACTAAATCTCAAGTCCACGTGTCACGCATTGCGAGTTCCTTTCGGATCGTCCCGGCTAGTGGCGCTCGCGTGCTCATGCCCAGTTGACGCGCATGGATCTGCCCCTCCCTCCGGCAGTTATATGCGGTCGTGCGACGGCCTCCGGCGATAGCACGCCGGGTAATCATGGCTCGTCAATCACCATTTAGCCCCGCTTTATCTCTCGATGTAGGTGAATCGGGCGCAATAGTGCATAAGATGGCCAAGATGAGTTAAGGTAGCTATACGGAGCTAGTCCTTTACGGTGAGCTTCCGACTAGACAGGTGCCCGTCGCGTCCCATCCGGAACGGTGGATCATGAAGGCCTCGTCCGTCACGCGTCGCGTGCTGACGAGCCTTGCGGTGAAGAACTGGGCGTGGTGGCAGACCCCGTGGCGGCTGCGCCTCTACGTCGGGCTGATCCCGCTGCTGGCCCTGGGGCTGACCTGCTACGCCGCCGCGGAGACGACCTGGCATGCCAGCGACGTGGCGCGCTTCGCCCTGCTGCTGGGCTGCGGCATGGTCTCGGTCGCCGCCACCCCCCCGACCGCCTACCTCCCTGGCGCCATGACCAGGGACTTCCTCACCGTCTGGGTGCTCCCGGTGGCGATCCTGCTGCCGCCCGTCTACGCCATGCTGACCGCGATCCCGCTGCAGATCCTGACGCTGGTCCGGGTGTACCGGGGGGTCGTCTACCGCCGGGTGTTCACCGTCGCCGCCATGGCCATCACCTACGGCGGGGCCTCCTTGGTCTTCCGGGCTTTCCCTGCCTCGTTCGCCGGCTCCTCGATCGGCACTGGCCGGCACGCCCTGACCTTCACCGTGGCCGTGGCCATCTGCGAGATCATCGGCGGCCGAGGGCACCAGCTGCTCATCGTGGGCGGCATTAAGCTGACCGATCCCACGGTCAAATTCGCCGACCTCGAGCTGAACCGCGAGGCTCTGCAGGGCGACTTCGCCGAGTTCGACCTAGGCGTGCTGATCACCGTGGTGGTGGCCGTCAACGCGGTGCTGGCCGTATTCGCCGTGCCCACCGTGCTGCTGGTCCGCCGGTTCATGATGCACGCCCAGCTCCTGGCCGAGTCGCGCGTCGACACCAAGACCGGGCTGCTCAACGCGTCGACCTGGGAACGAGAGGCGTCGAAGGAGATCGCCCGGGCCGTCCGCACGGGCAGCCCGCTCGCTCTCGCGCTGGTCGACATCGACCATTTCAAGCTGGTCAACGACACCTACGGTCACCTGGTCGGCGATAAGGCGCTGCGCGCGGTCACCGACGCGTTGCGCAGCCAGCTGCGGGTCTACGACCTGGCCGGGAGGTTCGGCGGCGAGGAGTTCGTCATCCTGCTGCCGCAGGCCCGCGAGGTCGACGCGCTGGCCGTGGCCGAACGGCTGCGCGGGCACATCGCCACCATGACCATCCCGGTCAACGACAACGACGAATCCGGACCGTGCGTCAAGCTCACGATCTCGGTCGGCGTAGCGGCGCTGGACGGCGTGAGCCGCGAGCTCACCGACATGCTCGCCGCCGCCGACTCCGCCCTCTACTACGCCAAGGAAACCGGCCGCAACAAGACCCACGTCATCACCGCCACCGCCCAGGTCTCCTGACCCATCCCGTCCCGCCCCCCGCGCACCCGTCCCGCCGACCTCCCGGCCCGGTGCCCCTCAGCCCGGTGCCCCTCGGCCCGGTGCCCCCCGGCCCGGTGCCCCCCGGCCCGGTGCCCCCCGGCCCGGTGCCCCCCGGCCCGGTGGCTGGCATCCGGTGTCCTCCCGCCGGCCCGGCCCAGTCTGCCCAGATCCGTACGAGTGCGGCGGTTTGCCGCGCCTGGCAGCCCCGCCGGGCGCTATGATCGACCTCCAGACGGCCAATTGTCCAAATTTCCTGCCCGGAACCGGGCAGGAAATTTGCCTAAACCGGTCCACGGCGCGTAGGAAGATGGCATGCCCGACCCGTTCCCCCAGGACCTCGCGCGCTATCTGGTCACCTCCACGGGCCTGCCGCAGTCCACCGCGGTCCGGGTCATCGCCGACGTCACGACCTATTTCAGCGAGACGATCGAGGAGTTCGTCTGCAGGCGTCACGCCGAACTGCAGCACCATCAGCGCAAGAACGACGAGATCTGGCCCGTGATCGCGGCCGAGCTCCGGCAGCGCAGGTTCGCCGCGCCGGGCCTGTCGCAGCGGCAGCTCCGCCGCATGGTCTACGGGTAACCGGATGCCAGCCGAACAGGGGAGTTACTAGATGTGCGGAATCGTGGGCTATATCGGCCGTCGGGATGCCATCCCTATCCTGCTCGAGGGCCTGAGAAGTCTTGAGTACCGCGGCTACGACTCGGCCGGCCTGGCCGTCATCTACCGGAACAAGCTGCAGGTGACGAAGACCGCGGGCCGGGTCCAGGACCTCAGGGAGCGGGTCAACGACCGGGCCAGGGCCACGGTCGGCATCGGCCACACCAGGTGGGCCACCCACGGTGAGCCGAACGAGGTCAACGCCCACCCGCATACCGACGCCGAGGGGCGCATCGCGGTCGTGCACAACGGCATCATCGAGAACGCCGAACAGCTGCGGGACACCCTCACCAGCCGGGGCGTGAAGCTGGTCAGCGACACCGACACCGAGGCGCTGGCCCACCTGATCGCCGCCGAGGTCGCCGACGACAGCCGTCCGGTCAGCCTTGAGGATGCGGTCCGCCGCGCGCTGCGCCACGTGGAAGGCACCTACGGCCTGGTCGTGCTGGACATCAAGCACCCGAACGAGCTCGTGGTGGCCCGCAACGGCAGCCCCATCGTGCTGGGCATCGGCGAGTCGGAGATGTTCGTGGCCTCCGACGTCGCCGCGCTGGTGCGCTACACCAAGCAGGTGGTCTACCTCGACGATGCCGAGGTGGCCACGGTGCACGCCGCCGATTACCGGACCATGCCGCTGGATGTGGTGTCGGCCGACAACGGCGGCCGTCGCGCGGCCAGCGCCCTCAAGGTGCCCACCACCGTGGAGGCCGAGGCTGACGACTACGAGCTCGGCTCGTATGAGGATTTCATGCGCAAGGAGATCCACGAGCAGCCCGGGGCGCTGCGCCGCGCGCTGCGCGGCCGGCTCGACGACCGGTTCTCCACGGCCAAGCTGGGCGGGATCAGCCTGGACGCGCGCCAGCTGCGGTCGATCAGGCAGGTGAAGTTCCTGGGCTGCGGCTCGGCCTACTACGCGGGCCAGATGGGCGCCGTCCTGGTCGAGGAGCTGGCCCGCATTCCGTCCGACGCCGAGCCGGCGTCGGAGTTCCGCTACCGCAACCCGGTCGTGGACCCCGACACGCTGTATGTGGCCGTCAGCCAGTCCGGCGAGACGCTGGACACCCTGATGGCAGTGCAGGAATTGCGCCGCAAGGGCGGTCAGGTCATCGGCGCGGTCAACGTGGTCGGCAGCGCGATCGGCCGCGAGTGCGGTACCGGCGTGTTCCTGCACGCGGGCCCGGAGATCGCGGTTGCGTCGACCAAGGCCCTGACCAACATGGCGGCCTCGTTCGCCATGCTCGCCCTGCTGCTCGGCCGGGTCCGCGACCTGTCCGCCGCCTCCGGCCAGCGGATCGTGGCCGGACTACGGGCGTTGCCCGCGCAGCTCGAGCAGATCCTGGCCGCCGAGGATGAGATCGCCGAGGTGGCCCGCCGGTTCGCTGGCGCCGAGCACATGTTCTTCATCGGCCGGGTCCGCGGCTGGCCGGTGGCTCGCGAGGGGGCCCAGAAGCTCAAGGAAGTCTCCTACGTGCACGCCGAGGCCTACCAGGCGGCCGAGCTGAAGCACGGCCCGCTGGCCCTGATCAACTCCTCGATGCCGAGCGTGGTGGTGGTCCCCTCCGACGAGCTGCTCTCGAAGAACATCTCCACCCTCGAGCAGATCAAGGCCCGCGGCGGACCGGTCATCGCCGTCACCAGCGCCGAGCTGTCCACCGCGCTGGCCGACGCAGTCATCCGCATCCCCCGCGGCGAGCCCGAGCTCGAGCCGCTGCTGCTCAATGTGCCGCTGCAGATCCTGGCCTATCATGTGGCCGCCAAACTGGGCCGGGATATCGACAAGCCGCGCAATCTGGCCAAGAGCGTCACGGTGGAATAGGCGGCATTTAGCCAGCTTTGCGGCGAATGCCAGAAATGCGGAATGCCGACCGCTTATTTCGCGATCGCCGGGTATGCGCGGCTGTGCGCATGAGCGCATTTACCGGACGGGCGCCGCCGTCGGGAACCTGGCGCCGGCCCGGTAAGTGCAGCGACTGCCAGTCGGCTTCCGGACCCGGGCCGCCCGGCAGCGGCTGCTCGCACCAGACGACCTTCCCGCTCAGCGTGCGACGCGCGCCCCAGCGGCTGGACAGCTGGCGGACGACCTGCAGGCCGCGGCCGTTCTCGTCGTCGCTGTTGGCCTGGCGCAGCCTGGGCAGCGCCGCCGAGTTGTCCAGCACCTCGCAGACCAGCGCCCTCTCGTTGACCAGCCGCAGCGTGACGTCACCCCGGGAGTACCTGACCGCGTTGGTCACCAGCTCGGACACCAGCAGCTCGGTGGTCGGGATCAGGTCCTCCAGGTCCCACCCCTTCATCGGCGCGGCCAGCACCGAGCGCGCCTCCCGCACCGAAGTGAGCTTGGGCGAGAACGTCCACGACGCGTAGTTCTCGTCGGGCAGCCGCCGCAGCCGCGCGATGAGCACGGCGATGTCATCCCGCTGATGGTCGGAGTACACACCGTCCAGCGTGGCCTTGCACAGGTCCTCCAGCGGCCGGGTGGGGGAGCCGGGGCCGAAGATGCCGCGCAGCCGGGCCAGCCCGTCGCTGATGTCCCGGCCCTTGTTCTCCACCAGGCCGTCGGTGTACAGCACGAACAGGCTGCCGTCCTCGATCTTGAACTGCCGGCTCTCCACGTCGCCGTCGCCGATGCCGAGCGGCGGCGCGGGCGGGACGTCAAGCAGCTCATTGGTGCCGTCCGGGTGCACGAGCAGCGGCGGCAGGTGCCCGGCCACGGCCACCTCGCACTCGCCGCTGACCGCGTCGTACACCGCGTAAGCGCAGGTCGCGAAGTGCGGTTCGCGCTCGCCCAGGGTATGCATGAGCTCGTCGAGCTGCTGCAGCGATTCGGCGGGCGGCAGCTCGAGCATGGCCAGGGTGTGAATAGCGGTCCGCAGCCGGCCCATGGTGACGGCGGCGCGCACGCCGTGCCCGGCCACGTCGCCCACCACGAGCGCGACCCGGCCGCCCGGCAGCGCGATCGACTCATACCAGTCGCCGCCGACCTCGATGAGCTTGCTGCCGGGCAGGTAACGGTGCCTGACCTCGACCGACGACGGCGCGGACAGCCCGGTCGGCAGCATGCTCCGCTGCAGGGTCAGCGCGGTGGCGTGCTCCCGGCTGTAGCGGCGGGCATTGTCGATAAAGACAGCAGCGCGGCCGGCGAAGTCCATGCCGACTTCGATGTCGTAGGCGTCGAACCGCCGGAACCCCTCCTGCCTGGTGCAGGCGAAGAACCCGAGCATGGTGCCCCGCGCGACCAGCGGCAGCATCAGCATGGAGGCGCCAGACAGCAGCTTGCCCACTGGCTTGCGCCGCCAGGCCTTGGCGATCTCTCCCGCCTGGCTCTTGCTGATCGTCGTCTCGAGCACCGGCTTGGCCGTGTCCATGCAGCCGTAGTACGGCGTGTTGGCCGGGTAGCGCAGGATCTCGCCGGTGGGGAAGGCCGCCTCCCAGGCGGGATCCTTCTGGTCGTGGGACAGCGCGATCCGGCGCAGCGGCAGCGATCCCTCGGGTCCGTGGGCGGGCAGCTCGTCGTTGCCGATCAGGCTTTCCAGCAGCAGCAGGTCGGCCGCATTGCAGAAGTGCGGGACCAGTGCGTCGATCAGCTCGCGGGCCAGATGGTCGATGTCGAGCGTGTCGCCGATCCGGGTGAAGGTGTCGTCGAGCATCTGCTTACGCATGACCGCGGGATCGACGAACCGCTCGGCGGCCGGCGCGGGAATGCGGAGCAGGGCCAGGGCGGCCAGGCTGGTGCCGCCCGCCCGCATCGGGTGGACCGTCACCACGGCCTCGGCCGGATGGCCTTCGCGGGTCTCGATGGTCAGCATCGCGCTGCCCTCGCGATCGGAACGGATCGCTTCGAGCAACCCGCTGACCGCGGCGACGCCGTCGCCGGACCGGGCCGGATGCGAGTTCCCCTGGGCCGGGCCTACGGTCAGGTCGCTCAGCTGAGCGCCGAGCAGCTCGTCGGGCCGCCGGGCCAGGATGGCCGCCGCGTTCCTGTCGTGCTGCACGATCCGGCCGTCGTAATCGATGCCGAGAATGAGCGTGCGCACCGATGAGGACAGAACCGGGAACGGGCCAGAAGCGCTCAGGCTCCCGGCCGCCGCCTGCGTGGTTTCGGCGATACCTTCCCCCGGGTCCGTCTGGGCTTCGTCGGGGCCGTGATCGGCCTTGGTTCCGCGGCCTCGCCTGGCAGTGCCATTGCCCGAGGTCCCGGGGCTGCGCGGTGCCGGGGCGCGGTTCAGCGGGACACCGTTGCCGGGAGCGCTCGTCCCGAGAGCGGTGTCCTTCGCCGACATGCCGGATGTCATGTGCTGTCTCCTGATGGCATCGCTGGCTGCGCTCATGTCAATTATGGGCCACGGACGGCACGTTAAGACAGGAGTTCCGATGACTCACCTTAATCCTGAAAAGTCAGGTATATGTCTGATTGATGCAATTTGGGGGCGGATATGGCCGCCCGCAGAGACCTCAAGTATTCTTGAGGTTCATGCCGATGACGCAGGTCCCGGGGCCGACGCGGGAGATCACCGTGGGCCAGCTCGCCGCCCGCAGCGGCGTGACGGTTTCCGCGCTGCACTTCTACGAGACCCAGGGGCTGATCTCCGCCCGCCGCACGGCGGGTAACCAGCGGCGATACCCGCGCGCTATGCTGCGCCGGGTCGCGTTCATCAGGGCCTCGCAGCGGGTCGGCATACCGCTGGCCCGGATCAAGGCCGCCCTGGACACGCTGCCCGCCCGCCGGACGCCCACGGCCCGGGACTGGGCCCGGCTGTCCTCGGCCTGGTGCCGTGACCTGGACGACCGGATCCGCCAGCTGCAGGATCTGCGGGACCGCCTGACCGGGTGCATCGGCTGCGGCTGCCTGTCCCTCACCGACTGCCAGCTGGCCAACCCAGGTGACACGCTCGGCGCCCAGGGCGCTGGCCCGCGGCGGCTAGCCGCTCAGTAAGCCCGCGACGGCTAGCCGCTCAGCCGGGCCACGGCCATGGCGGCGGCGAGCAGGATGATGGCCCATGAGGCCGCCCGCAGACTCGTCTCGAGCGGTCGGATCATCGCCTCCGCGGTGATCGGGACGGTGCGGCCGTCGGCGTAGGTGATGCTGCCCTCCACCCGCCGGGCCCGGCGCCTGATGTTCCTGGCCTGGATGCTCAGCCGCCGCTGGGCCGCGGACAAGGCGAACGCGCCCAGCGCGGCCAGCACGGGCGCGACGGCCAGCGTGCCCGTCTGGGCCACGTAGGCGGTCAGCACCGGGAACGCGCCCCAGGCGGCGGCGAACCCGAATTCGGTGTGCATCGCGCCGTCGAACAGCTCCGCGTTATACGCGATGACCAGGACGGGCCCGGCCACCATGAACGGGATCAGGGTCCAGCCGACCCGGTAGACGCCCGCCACGCCCAGCGCCAGCGCGCCGGCCAGGCCCACGGCCGCCGCAGCGACCAGTGCGGGCGCGGGGATCTGAGTCTGCAGCGGCCGTCCGCGCAGCTCGTCCAGGGCATGTGCGGCCAGCCCCACGGCCAGGAAGAACGCCAGTACGGTGGCGACCAGCCGGCTGGCCTGCACCTGCGGAGCGAGCGCGGCGCCGATGACGCAGTAGGACAGGTGCCACGCCGTGTAAGGCGGATGCAGCAGCGTCCACCAGTCCCGCCATCCGCCCGGCCGGGCCGCGTAGTAAGCCGGCCGCGTGGCCAGCGCGTCATCGCCCTCTTCAGGCGGCGGCACGCGTGCCCCACATGACCAGGCCGCCGCCGAGGCTCATGATCCGGGTGCCCACGTCGACCAGGCCCGCCTTCTGCCAGGCCTCGACGGTCCTGGCGACCGGGTAGCGGCGGTAGTGAGCCGAGATGTTCGGGCCCAGGAAACGCCCCACCCGGAACCACTCCCGACCGCCCAGCGCCAGGCCTCCTACGGGCAGCACCAGCCTGGTGTACGCCCACCAGGCTGGGCCCCAGACCATCCCGTGCGGCACGCAGAACTCCAGGCTGGCCATGATCCCGCCGGGTTTGAGCACCCGGGCCAGCTCGGTCAGCGTGGCCTGCGGGTCCTGCACGTACCGCAGGAGATAGGTGAACGTCAGCGCGTCGAAGTAGCCGTCGGGGAAGGGCAGCTGCTCGGCTCGCCCGGCCACCAGGACGACCTGGCCGCCCATCCCGGCCGCCGCCACCCGGCGCCGTCCCTGGCGCAGCATCTCCTCGGTCAGGTCCGCGCCCACCACCCGGGCCCGGCTGCGCGCGGCGAGCTGGAGCGCGACGCCCGCGGTCCCGGAGGCGACGTCGAGGATCACGCCGTCCACCGGGACGACATGGCCGACCATGGCCGCCCGCCACTGCCCGTTCTGGCCGAAGGACAGCAGCTCGGCCAGGTGGTCGTACCGGGCGGGCAACGGAGCGAACAGGTCACGCGCGAAGCGGTTGGGCCCCGAAATGTCGTCGGGCATGGGGGTTCTCCCGGTTCTCCTGAGCTCCAGCGTGACGCCGTGCCTTCCACCACCGTAACGCCCGGACGCGGGCGTGCGGTTCAGGGCGCCGGGAGTGCCGCCCTGATCTTCTCTGCGTAGCTGTCCGCCGGATGCTCGGCGTCGTACTTTTGCCGGGGACCGAGCCAGAACCGCAGGCCGTCCTTGAAGTTCCTCGGGATAACGTGCAGATGCAGATGGGGCATCGACTGGCTGACCACGTTGTTGATGAGGATCATCGATCCGGCGGCGCCCAGGCCGTCCTCGACCCCGCGCTCGAGCCGCTGAGCCGTGCCGAAGAACTCGGGCACCTGGTCGGCGGGCAGCTCGCTGAGCAGGATCACATGCTGTTTCGGCACCAGGAGGGTGTGACCGCGGAACAGCGGCCGGTGATCGAGGAACGCGATCAGCCGTTCCGTCTCGACGATGACGTCGGCTTTCTGCTCGCCCCGGATGATGGCGCAGAAGACACACGTTGCTGGCATCAGCGGTGAGCCTATCCCGGCCGGCGCCCCGGTCCGGCCGGGCCTCAGCAGGAGATCTCGAACCAGACGCAGGTGCTGGCTGGCTCACGGCGGAAACCTGGCTGGCCGGCTGGGCCAGCGCCTACTGGTTCTGGCTGAGCGTGGTGTTCTGCCCGGTGGCGGTGATCATCAGGCCCTGCTGGGTGACGCTGACGCTCTGGATCGACACGCCGGCCGGGAGCTTCGGGATGGTGACGCTGAAGTTCATCAGGTTGCCCAGGAGCGAGGCCGGTATCCCGCCCGCGTCGATGATGCGGATGTTGACCTGGTTGTTCCCCGACTTGGTGACCTGGGCCGTGGCCGTGTCACTGAGCGGGCCGAGGCTCACCGTGGCCTTGATCTGGTTCGGGCCGTCAGCGGACAGCGTGATGCCCTGCGGCACGCCGCCCGCGTTGGCCAGCGCCGTGAACGTGATCAGGGCCGAGGCGTTGAACTGATCGATCGTCGCGCTGTTGAACCCGTGGATGTGGAATCCGTGCAGCGTGGCGTTGAGGCTGGCGATCTCGAGCAGCCCGGAGCCGGCGCTGCTGGACTTAATGGTCTCATTGCTGCCCGTGATGGTCACGGTGCGGAAGTCGCGGGCGGCCAGCTGGGTCAGGAACGGGAAGCCCGCGATGTTCACGTGCGGCTTGCCCGACAGGTCAAGCGACGACTGGAACTGGCTGGCAAACTGGTTCTCGGCATACGCGTTGGCCACCCGGTCACCCACCACGAGCACCACGATGATCACGATCACGGTGATCACGGCGATCCGCGGCCCTCGCCGGCGCCTGGCAACCACGGGGGGCGGTGGTCCCTGGGGCGGTTGGGGCTGTTGCCACCAGTCGGGCACCGGTTGGGTGGGATCGGCGCTCATGACTGGCCTGCCCATGCGCCGGTCACGGTAGCCACATCCTCACAATACGTATCCACGAGAATCATTCTCCCCACCCCTGCAGTTCGGTCAGTGACAGTGGATTACGCGGAGCCACATGTAGCCCGGGGCTCACGTGCGGCTCGATTGATATGCCGGACGTTCCAGTATCGAGGGTGTCCGTGACCCAATATGCCAAAACGCGCCGTCAACGTGAATGGTCTAGCGGATTCCCGTTTAGGGCAAGCGGCTCTACACTCTGAACATGCCACCGGAGCATTCAGATTGGTCTGGCCAGCAGCAGCCGCAGGCCGGATCACCTCATGCCGTGCCCACCCAGGCCGCGATGTCGTCGGCCGGGCTGGCCGAGGCCGCGCCCGCCGTGCCCGTTCTCGTGGTACGGACCCGGCGCGAAGACCACACGCTGCACGGCGGGACGACCTACCACGTGGGCCGCGACCCCGAGGCCGACATCGTCATCGCCGACTCCCGAGTCTCGTGGCGGCACGGACTGCTGCGGGCCGACGGTGACCGGTGGGTGCTCGAGGACAGCGGCAGCACCAACGGGACGTTCGTCGGCCCGCAGCGGGTCGAGCGGGTCATGATCACCTCCGATTGCGTGATCCGGCTGGGTAACCCGGACGACGGGCCGCTGCTGCGCTGCATGCCCCAGGCCGTCGCGCCGGCGCCCGGTGTCCTGCGGGACGGGCCTGCGCACGCCGCCCGGCCCGCGCCCGCCGATCCCGGGCCGCCTACGCCGGTGGAGCCCATCGAGCCGGTCCGGCCCGCCGACCCAGGCCCGCGGCATGCCGCTACGCCGCGTCATCCCGGCGAGATGGGCGGTGGCCGCCCGCCCATGCCGCAGCAGCCAGCGCCGCAGCCGCAGGCGTGGCAGCAGCCTCCGCAGCCGCAGCCCCGGCACCGGCAGGCCCCGCAGCCGCAGGCCCCGCAGCCGCAGGCCCCGCAGCCGCAGGCCCCGCAGCCGCAGGCCCCGCAGCCGCAGGTCGCCGCGGCCGCGGCCATGCCCAGCGTCGACTTCCGGCCCACGGCCCGGATGCCGCTGCCCGTCAAGGCGCTGCGCATCGGGCGCACTCCGGACAACGACCTGGTCCTGCCCGACCTCGACGTGTCTCGGCATCACGCCGAACTGCGCCGCTCGCCCAACGGTGCGTACGAGATCGTCGATCTGGGCAGCCACAACGGCACGTTCGTCAACGGCCAGCGGGTCTCCTCCGCGGTGCTGAGCGAGACCGATCTCGTCGGCATCGGCCACTCGACGTTCCGGCTGGCCGGCGGCGAACTGCGGCAGTACGTCGACGCGGGCGAGGTCAGCTTCAGCGCGCAGGACCTGGTCGTTACTGTCGGCGGCGGCAAGGTGCTGCTCGACCACGTGACGTTCCCGATCCCGGCGAAGTGCCTGCTCGGCGTCATCGGGCCTAGTGGCGCGGGCAAGTCGACGCTGCTCGGCGCGCTGACCGGGACGCGTCCCGCGGACACCGGCACCGTGCTTTACGACAACCGCGACCTCTACCGGGATTACGCCGAGCTCCGCTACCGGATCGGCCTGGTGCCGCAGGAAAGCGTGCTGCACACCCAGCTGACGGCCCGCCGGGCGCTGCAGTACTCCGCCGAGCTCCGTTTCCCGGCCGACACCTCGGCCAGCGAGCGGGACGCCCGGGTCGACGAGGTGATGGGCGAGCTCGGCCTGACCAAGCACGCGAACACGCGCGCCGACCGGCTCTCCGGCGGGCAGCTCAAGCGGGTCAACATCGCCCAGGAACTGCTGACCAAGCCGTCGCTGCTGTTCCTCGACGAGCCCACCTCAGGCCTGGACCCCGGCCTGGACAAGTCCGTCATGGAGCAGATGGCGGACCTGGCCCACGACGGCCGGACCGTCATCGTGGTCACGCACAGCGTCCTCAACCTGGACCAGTGCGACCGGCTGCTGGTCCTGGTTCCCGGCGGGCGGATCGCGTTCTACGGCCCGCCGAGCGAGGGGCTCACCTACTTCGGCAAGACCCGGTGGGACGACGTGTTCCAGGAGTTCGACCGGTACCCGGACCGCGACTGGGCCGCCGAGTACGCCGCCTCGCCCTCCTGCGCTCAGTACGTGCTGGACCAGCGGTCCAAGCCGCCGCCGCCCCAGGGCCCGCAGCAGCTGGCCGCCGCGGAGGTTCACCGGCGCGGCGCGCTGCAGCAGCTGGCCACGCTGACCCGGCGGTACATGCGGGTGATCGCGTCGGATCGCGGCTTCCTGGTCTCCATGGCGGTGGCGCCGTTCGTCCTCGGAGCGTTCGTCCACCTGCTGGGGACGGCGCAAGGCCTGGCCCCGGCGCCCAACGGCAACAAGAACGCATCGACGGTGCTGCTGATACTCGTCGTCTGCGCCTGCCTGTCCGGGACCGCCAGCTCAATCTGGGAACTGGTCAAGGAACGCCCGATCTACATGCGAGAACGGGCGGCGGGCCTGTCGTCCGGCGCCTACCTGGTTTCCAAGCTGGTGATACTCGGCGCCATCAGCATCGTGCAGTCGGTCATCCTCGTATTCGTCGGGCTGGTTGGGGCCCGGATGCCGCGCCATGGCGCCATTCCCGGGCTCCCGCCGCTCATCGAGATCATGATCGCCGTGGCTGCGCTCTCCCTGGCCTCGATGTGCCTGGGCCTGCTCGTGTCGGCTCTCGTGAGCACGTCGGAGAAGGCAGTCCCCTTCCTCGTGATGCTCACCCTCGCCCAGGTCATCCTGTCCGGTGCCCTGGTGCCGCTGGCCGGTAAGGCGGGACTGGAGCAGCTCGCCTGGCTGGCTCCTTCCCGCTGGGGGTTCGGCGCGCTCGCGTCCACCGTGAACCTCAACGTCATCAGCCCGGCCGGCACGTCCACCGATCCGGTGTGGAACCAGTCGGCGGGGAACTGGCTGCACGACATGGGCCTGGTGATCGCACTGGCAGTGCTCTACATGCTGATCACGTGGTATGCCCTGCACCGCCTCGGCCCGCGCCGCCGCAAGGGCTGACGCCAGCGGGAGACGGCGGGCTTACCGCACGGGTTCCGGCGGCACCATGTCGCCGAGCAGCCCGCGCCGCAGCTCGGCCCGCGTCGCCTCGCTGACCTACATCGTCTAACCAGCATAAATAGGACAAATACGGCATCACTCACCCAGCAGCCGGCAGGCCTGGCGCCCTCCGCGTAGGCTGGCGGGGTGGCTGACCGGACGCTCGAGGCACGGGCCCTGCTGGGGCGGTTCCCGCTGATAGATGGGCATAACGACCTGCCTTGGGCGCTGCGCGGACGGGCCGGTGGGGACGCGGGCAAGGTCCGGCTGACTGGTGCCGGCGAAGCCGCCAGCGACGACCCGGCCCAGGTGAACCTGGCCGTCCCGGTCACCGGCACGCATACGGACCTGCCCCGGCTCGCGGCGGGCGGGGTGGGCGCCCAGTTCTGGTCGGTCTACGTGCCGTCCTCCCTGGCCGCCGACGGCGCGGTCACCACCGTGCTCGAGCAGATCGAGCTGGCCCGCCGGATGATCGCGCGATACCCGCAGGCCCTCGAGCTC
Source organism: uncultured Actinomycetes bacterium (assembly GCA_963739135.1). Lineage (GTDB taxonomy): Bacteria > Actinomycetota > Actinomycetes > Streptosporangiales > Streptosporangiaceae > Palsa-504. Next base: position 64,624 of record CAVTZG010000025.1, on the reverse strand, counting down.
GCGCTGACCGCGGATGACGTGGAACGGGTCTTCGCCTCCGGCCGGGTCGCGTCACTGCTCGGCGCGGAGGGCGGTCACGCCATCGCCGGGTCCCTCGGCGTGCTGCGGATGCTGTACGCCCTCGGGGTCAGGTACATGACGCTGACCCACAACAACAACGTCGGCTGGGCCGACTCGGCCACCGACGACCCGGAGGCCGGCGGGCTGACCGATTTCGGCCGGGACGTGGTGCGCGAGATGCAGCGGCTCGGCATGCTGGTCGACCTGTCGCATGTGGCCCCGGGCACCATGCGCGACGCGCTGGACGTCGCCGCGGCCCCGGTCATCTTCTCGCACAGCTCCGCCCGGGCCATCTGCGACAGCCCGCGCAACGTACCCGACGACGTGCTCGCCCGGCTGGGCGCCAACGGCGGCGTCTGCATGGTCACATTCGTGCCCGCCTTCGTCTCCCAGGAGTGCGCCGACTGGCTGACCGGACTCAAGGCCGAGGCCGGCCGCCGCGGCCTGGACCCCAGGGACCTCAGCATGCTGTACGGCATCAAGCCCGAGTGGGAACGCACCCACCCGGTGCCCCAGGCCACGCTGGCCCAGGTCGCGGACCACATCGAACATGCCCGCCAGGTGGCGGGCGTCGAGCACGTGGGCCTGGGCGGTGACTTCGACGGCACCGAGGACGTCACGGCCGGCCTGGAGGACGTGTCCGCCTACCCGGCCCTGTTCGCCGAGCTGCTGGACCGCGGCTGGTCCGAGCCGGACTGCGCCGCCCTGGCCGGCGGTAACCTGCTGCGCGTCCTGCGCGACGCCGAGTCGGTTGCCGCCCGCGCCGGATGAGCCCGAGGAGAGCCTGAGATGCCGTGGTTTCCTGAGTTCGTCAGCGCCGTGGAACTGGCCCGCCTGCAGGACCGCTCCGCTGGCCAGGCCGATCCGGTCGCGCAGTACCTCCGGGCGCTGGACACCGGTGACGCCCGGATACTCGAGACCGCGTGGCCCGGCAAGGTCGTGATGGCCGCCGCCCGCAGCTACGACGACATCGAGCCACCCGTCGCCTACGGCTAAGATTCCACGCGATGACTGCCCATACCCGGCCGCTCCCGGCGAGCGCCGTTCCCGACGGCCCGGCCCGGATCCGCCCGGCCGGAACCCTGCGCCTGCTGACCTGGCCCGCGCTGGAGGCATCCGGAGCGGAAGCGGCGGTCACCACCCGGGACGGCGGGATGTCGTCCGGGCCGTACGCGACGCTGAACCTGAGCCTGAGCGTCGGCGACGAACCGGCCCGGGTCCTGGAGAACCGGCGCCGGCTCGCCGCCGCCTTCGGAGCACGTCCGGATGATTTCGTCTTCGCGCGCCAGGTGCACGCGGCGGGGGTGCGGGTGGTCGGCGAGGCGGACCGGGGGAGCGGCGCGTACACCCTGGACGACGCCATCGGCGATGCGGACGCCCTGGTCACCACCACCCCCGGCGTGGTGCTGGCCATCCTGGCCGCCGATTGCGTGCCCATTGTGCTGCACGACCCGGTAGCAGGCGTGCTGGCCTGCGTGCACGCCGGCTGGCGCGGCACCGTCGCCCGGGCGGGTGCCGCGGCGATCGCCGTCATGCAATCCCTGGGCTCCCGCCCAGCCGACATGATCGCCGGCGTCGGCCCGGCCATCGCCCAAGACCGCTACCAGGTCGGCGCCGAGGTCCACCGCGCCGTCACCGCAGCCTTCGGCCCGGACGCCGACGCCCTCATCCGCCCCGACCCGGTCCCGGACCGGTGGCGGCTCGACCTGTGGGCCGCGAACCGCCTGGTGCTGCGCGAGGCAGGCGTCCCCGGCGCCCAGATCCACGTCACCGACCTGCCTACCGGACCCGCCAGCCCCGCCGAGCCCGGTAGCGGCTACTTCTTCAGCGACCGGGCTGCCCGCCCGTGCGGCCGCCTCGCCCTCGTCGCGCGGCTGCGCGCCGCCGGCCGCCCACCCGTGGATGTGACGACGTAATGGATCCTGCCGCCCGCGGTCACCTCTTCCGCTACGAATCCTTCACCACTGACGCCAAGAGCGGGCTGCTGATCTGCCGTTATTCGCTGGACGGCCGCGAGTTCGCCGAGCGCTTCACGCTGCCGCCCGGCCCGCGCTGGCATACCGGCGAAGCCCGGGCCGCGGCCCGCCTGGTGTTCCTGCTGGCCGGCGTCTCCTATTACAAGACCGCGGCGCCGCCGGTCATCGACCTCGGCGGCACCGCGCTGACCGAGGCCGAGCTGGCCTTCCTGCGCGAGTTCTACCTGCAGGGCCTGGGTGAGTTCGCTTACCGCAACGCCCTGGACCTGTCCGAAACTGTGTTGGTCTCGGGGGGAACGATCCCCCCCAGACCCCCCCTGCGCACGGGGGGGCTGCCCGCCCCCCCGTACCCCCCCAGCCCCCCGGACCCGCCTTGGGAGGGCTACCCGCCCCCCGTCCCCCCCGGCCCCCCCCGGGCGCTGGTGCCGTTCGGCGGCGGGATCGACTCGATCGTGGTGGTGGAGCGGGTGCGGCGGCTGGCGGACGCCGCGCTGTTCGTGGTGAACCGGCCGTCTGACCGGTTCGAGGCCATCGAAGCGCCGGCTGCGGTCACCGGCCTGCCTATCGTCCGGGCCGAGCGGGAGATCGATCCGCAGCTGCTGCGCTCGGCCGAGCTCGGCTTCCTGAACGGGCATGTACCGGTGACCGGGATCTTGTCTGTTCTCGCGGTGCTGGCCGCCGTGCTCACCGAACGGGACGCGGTTGTCATGTCCAACGAGTGGTCGGCGTCCGTCCCGACGCTGGAGTACCAGGGCCGGCCGGTGAACCACCAGTACTCCAAGAGCGCGTCGTTCGAGGCCGCCTTCCGCCAGGTGCTGGCGGAGGTCCCGGCCCGGATGCCGGAGTATTTCTCCTGGCTGCGGGACCGGACCGAGCTGTGGGTGGGCCAGGAGTTCGCGGCCCTTGAGGCGTACCACGGGTCGTTCCGGAGCTGTAACAAGGCCTTCTACAGCGACCCGGCCCGGCGGCTCGACCACTGGTGCGGGCAGTGCGACAAGTGCTGCTTCATCGACCTGATCCTGGCGCCGTTCGTGCCCGCCGCGGCGCTGCGGCAGATCTTCAAGATCACCGGCGAGCCGCTGGCAGATCCCGGGCTGGCCGGGAAGTTCCGGGCCCTGCTCGGCGCGGGGGCCAAGCCCTTCGAGTGCGTGGGCGAGGTCACCGAGTGCCGGGCCGCGGTCCTGCTGGCCGCCCGCCGGGACGACCGGGCCGACGGCCGCCTCCTGCAGGACCTGGCCGCCGAGGTGGCCAGCTGGCCGGACGCGCCCACCGACGCGGACGCCGCCGCCATGCTGCGGCCCGTCGGCGAGAACTTCGTCCCGGCCGGCTACCGATGATGGCCGAACGGCCCAAGCTCTCCTGGTCCGATTTGGCCGGAGCCCGGGCCGGCGTCTGGGGCCTGGGCCGTGAGGGTCACGCCAACCTGCGCAAGCTGGTCACCCTGGGCGTGACCCCGGTCCTCGTCGACGACCACCCGGATCCGGATGACAGCGGCCCGCGGTCTGAGGTCCTCGCCACCGGCGAGGGGGGGCTGGCGGCGCTGGAGCAGTGCGACGTGGTGGTGAAGACGCCGGGGATCAGCCGGTACCGCCCCGAGGTGGCCCGGCTGTCCGGGCTGGGCATCCCGGTGGTGGGCGGGCTGGGCCTGTGGCTGGCCGAGATGGACCTGCGCCGCGTCCTGGTCGTGACCGGGACCAAGGGCAAGAGCACCACCTCGTCGCTGACCGGGCACCTGCTGACTGGGCTGGGCTACCGGTGCCTGGTCGGCGGCAACATCGGCGTGGTGCCCTACGACCCGGATCAGCGAGGCGAATACGACTACTGGGTCATCGAAGTGTCCAGCTACCAGGCCACTGACCTGGCCTGCTCGCCGCCCGTGGTCGCGGTCACCTCGCTGAACCCCGACCACCTCGACTGGCACGGGGGAGTCGAGCAGTACTACCGGGACAAGCTGTCCGCCTGCTCCCAGCCCGGGGCCGAACTGACCGTTGCCGACGGCGACAGCGACCTGCTCCGCCAGCACGCCGGCCTGCTCGGGCCGCGGGTGCAATGGGTGAGCGAAGACGACGATCCTGGCGCGGACTGGATGGCTCCGCTCGGCCTGCCCGGCCGGCATAATCGCCGCAACGCGCTGATCGCCTGCCGCTGCCTGGCCGCCCTGGGCGTGCCCGGGGCCCACGACGACCGGGCGCTGCGCCGAGCGGCCGCCGGCTACCAGCCGCTGCCGAGCCGGCTGACCACGATCGGTACCGCCGGCGGGGTCGCGTTCGTCGACGACAGCCTGTCCACCAATGTGCTGCCCACGCTGGCCGCGCTGGACGCGTTCCCGGGCCGCCGGATCGCGCTGATCGTGGGCGGGCACGACCGCGGCATCGACTATGCGCCGCTGGCCGCGGGCATCATGGCCCGGCAGGCGCCGACATGCGTGCTCACCCTCCCCGACAGCGGCCCCCGCATCCGCGCCGCGATCGAGGCCGCGCAAGCCGCCGCACAGGCCCGGGCCCCGACACAGGCACAGGCCGCGAAACAGGCCCGGGCCGCGACACAGGCACAGGCCGCGAAACAGGCCCGGGCCGCGACACAGGCACAGGCCGCGACGACCGTGACCGACTGTCCCGACCTGGAGGCGGCCGTGGCCGCCGGGTTCGGCTGGGCCCGGCCGGACGGGATCGTGCTGCTGTCGCCCGCCGCGCCGAGCTTCGGCCGGTTCCGCGACTACCGGGACCGCAGCGAGGCCTTCGCCCGCGCCATGCGCGCGATTTCCTAGCCCGCCCCGGCCCAACCGAACCCGCAGCTGCGGCGTCTTTGTCCGTAGCAACAAGGAGTTGGTGGGCATGCGGACATCTGGTTGGGTGGGCGCCCTGGCGGTGGCGGCGGCCCTCAGCATCGCGGGATGCGGCTCGGCAGTCGTAGGGCCGGCCGCGCCGGGAAGCACCGCAGCAAGCACCCCGGCCCGTTCGGCCTCAAGCTCGTCCACACCAGCCCCGCCGCCGACCCAGGCCGGCCCGACGGCCGCAAGCCAAGGCACCACCCCGCCGGGCGGGCCCGTGCCGGCCGGATTCGCCGCCACCTCGGTTACGTTCGTGTCGCCGGACGAGGCGTTCGTGCTCGGCACCGCGCCGTGTGCGCAGGCACCGTGCACATCCGTCGTGCGCACCCTGGACCGCGGCGCGAGCTGGGCCGCCGTGCCCGCCCCGGCCGAGCCCGTGGGGCAGCCCGGCCTGGCCGGCGGGCCGGTGGTGTGGGGCATCAGGTTCGCCACCGCGCAGCACGGGTTCGTGTTCGGCGACGGCCTGTGGGAGACCACCGACGGCGCGCGGCAGTGGACCCGCGCCGTCACGCCGCCCGGCTACTGGGTGCTGTCCCTGGCCATCGTGCACAGCCAGGTGCTCGCGGTCATGGCCCGGTGCACGGCCGGCGGCTGCCCCCAGTCCGGCATGCTGGTGCGCCGGCCGCTCATCGGCGGCCCATGGTCCGCCGTGGCCAGCAGCGCCGGCCTCAGCTTGATCGACCCCGACGACCTGATCGCCACCCAGGCCGGGATCGCCGCTGTCATAGCGGATAACGACGTGCTCGTGACCGCCGACGGCGGAGTCACCTTCAGCCGAAACCCCATCCCGTGCCCGCTCCACGCCGGCGCCCCGTCCGTGGCCGTGACCGGAACGGCCGTGACCGGGACCACCGGACTGGCCCTGCTGTGCACCGGCGAGGGGTACACCGGGCACACGATCAAGCAGGTATACGTCAGCGACGACGCCGGGGCGCACTGGACGCTGGCCGGCGCGCCCAGCCCCGACGGCGACGGGGGAACCATCGCCGCCACCACCACGGGCCAGCTGGCCATCGCCACCGCGAGCGCGGCGAGCTGGCTGTTCTACTCGGGCAACGCCGGGACCAGCTGGCAGACCGTCAACGAGCAATACGACGGCGGATCGGGCTGGGCCGATCTCGGCTTCACCACCGCCGCCGACGGCGTGGTCGTGCACGGCCCCGCCGACAGCGACGGCAACCGCACCCAGCGGCCCGGGCAGCTCTTCCGCACCGAAGACGCCGGGGCGACCTGGTCCCGGGTCAGCTTCTGAGCTCGCGTCAGTCGGTCACGGTCAGGCCCAGGTGCCGGGCCAGCAGCGGGGCCAGCTCCACCAGCTGGACGGTATCGATCGTGGCGCCGCGCAGTGACTCATACCCCGCGGTGATGCCCAGGCGGGCCCCGCGCAGGTCCACGTCGGTGCAGGTCACCTTCGTGAAGTCCGCCCGGGCCAAAGTACTGCCGGAAAAGCTGACCCGCTGCAGCCTGGCCCCGCCGAAATCCGCGTCGAGCAGCACGCAGTTCTCGAACTTCACGTCCATGAGCGAGCCGGCGCGGAAGTTCACCGAGTCGAGCTTGCTGTCCCGGAACACCACCCGGCGCAGCCCGGCCGAGAAGGCCTGCACGCCGGCCAGCGCGCAGCCGTCCAGGGTGACGTCCTGCCAGCCGGTCTCGGCCAGATCGGTGGCCACGAACCGGACCTCACGCATCGCGACGTCGGTGAACCGGCACTTGCGCAGCCGCCCGCCGCCGAACGACACCGAGCCGAACGCACAGTCCATGAAGTGGCACGACACCGCGTCGGCGTCGTCGAAACGACGCCGTCGAACAGCAGCTGCTCGTAATCCTCTTCCGGCTCCAGCTTGCCATCGAAGGTAACCTCGCCTGCCATGCCGCCGACCCTACCGCCCGCCGTGATCGACCGGGACACCTGCGGCCCGCAGGCCGCGCGATAGGGTTTGCTGATGCCGATCTACGCCCTGGGTGAGTACGAACCGGACATCGACCCCTCCGCCTTCGTCCACCCCGACGCCGTGATCATCGGCCGGGTGCGGATCGGCGCGCAGGCATCGGTCTGGCCCTGCGCCGTGCTGCGCGGCGACCACAGCCGCATCGAGGTCGGCGCGCGGACCTCGATCCAGGACGGCACCGTGGTGCACTGCACCCACGACTGGCCCACGCTGATCGGCGCCGAGTGCGTAGTCGGGCACAACACCCACCTCGAAGGCTGCGTGGTCGAAGACCGGTGCCTGATCGGCTCGGGGTCCGTCACCTTGAACCGGGCCCGGATCGGGGCCGGCTCGGTCGTGGCCGCCGCCGCCCTGGTGCCCGAGGGCTTCGAGGTGCCGCCCGCCACGCTGGTGGCGGGCGTGCCCGCGAAGATCAAGCGGACCGGGATCCCCGGCGACCTGGCCGCCAGCGCCATGCAGACCTACCTGGAGTCGGCCCGCAAGTACTCCAGCGGCCTGCTGCGGCGCCTGGACGCCTGAGCCGCGCCATGATCAATCCATGATCGACGGCCTGACGGTGGTCGACGCGCACATGCACGTGCCCCGGCTGAGCACGGTGGCCCCCGCCTGGATGCAGTGGGCCGTCGACTTCGGCCAGGACTCCGGCTGGCGGGACGTCTTCGACGCCGACGGCGACCCGGTCCCGGCCCGGCTGGACGCGCTGCTCGACGCCGAGGGCGTCGATGTCGCGCTGCTGTTCGCCGAGTACAGCCCGCGGGCCACCGGGATCCAGGCGGCCGAGGACCTGCTGCCGATCATCGCGCACAACCCCCGCCGGTACCGGCTGGTGGCCAACGTGAACCCGCTGCTGCACACCCAGCCGGCCGCCGAAGCCGAACGCCAGCTCGACCTGGGCGCGGTCGCGGTCAAGGTGCACCCGGTGCACGGCGGCTTCGCCGCCGACCGGGCGGACATGTACCCGGTCTACGAGCTGTGCGCCGCGCGCGGCGTGCCCGTGGTGGTGCACACCGGCGGCAGCATCTTCCCCGGCTCGCAGCCCGAGGGGGGAGACCCCAAGCTGATGGACGCCCTGATCAGCGACTTCCCCGGCGTCCAGTTCGTGCTGGCCCACGGCGGCCGCGGCGGGTGGTACGCCGACGCGGCCCGGCTGGCGCTGGAGCGGGACAACGTGTGGCTGGACCTGGCCGGCCTGCCGCCGAAGCGGCTGCCCGCCTACTACGCCGGCTTCGACCTGCCCGCCCTGGCCGCCAAGTGGATCTTCGGCACCGACTGGCCCGGCGTGCCCGGCACGGCCAGGAACGTCCGCGCCCTCGCGGGCCTGGGCCTGCCCGACGAGGTCCTGGCGGCCGTGCTGGCCGGCCACGCGGGCCAGGTCTATCCCGGCGTGGCCGTAGAGTAGCCCGCCGTCCCCGCTTCCGGGCCGAGCAGCCGCTGCAGCAGCACCAACTCCGAACTGTCCAGGTCAGCCGGGTCAGACAGCCTGCGCAGGCTCTCCCGGGCCAGCGTCAGCGACTCCTCCGCGGCCTGCAGCTGCTCCCGCAGCCTGATGTTCTCCTCGGCTAGCTGGCCGTGCTTGGTCCAGGCGCTGGCCAGCTCGGATTCCAGGTCGGCGACCGTCGCCAGCCGCCGGATCAGCTGGGCCAGCAGCCGCCGGGCCAGCTCGTCGTAATCGAAGCCCGCCGGTCCCGGCTGCACGCCAGGACCGCCGGCCGTACCAGGCCCGGACCCGCGGGCGGCCAGCGCTCCCGCCGCACCGTTGGCCCCGGCCCGCCTGTTGGCCGCCGCCCCGGATCCGTGGCCGCCGGGCGCGGCGACACGCACCCGGCTCAGGCCGATCCGGTAGGTCCGCTTGCCGCGCACGTCACGCTCGATGATCCCGGAACGCTCCATGCCGGACAGCAGCTGCGCGAAGGCCACGCTGGTACCCGGATACCCGACCGCAACGGCCAGCCGGGTGCTCGCCATCCCGGCGGAGTCGGCCAGTTCACCGGTCTGGACCAGGTAGGCGACGACGCGCTCGCGTGTCCCCTCGGCCCGTTTCCTGGAAGCCTTCTTCTGGTCCCCCACCCCAGCATCCTCCCCCGGCAATCACGCACGCCGACGAAGCTCATGATAGTAACGGCTGACCGGCCGGGCAGCGGAATGCAGACATCGCGGACATCGTCCCGCACCGTGGGCCGATAACAACTCAGCGCCAATCATGTGTTCCGGGCCGCAATGATGTTCAGCCGTCCGGCGCGGCGGCAGCAGTCAGATAGACGGCTACCATACGATCAATGCGCGTCGCCACCGCCCACGCGTCACGCGGCTGAACCGAAACTAGCCGTCAGCCGTGCACGTTGTCCTTGATACCCGCACAGTTTGCCCCTAGCGAAGAACGAGCGCCGTGGACCTGGATGTGGACTACGCGACCACCCTCGTCGCTGCCGTGCTGCTCGGGGTGGGCTTCGTGCTCCAGCAGTACGCCGCCGCGCAGGAACCCGACTCGCGCTTCCTGTCCTGGCGCATCCTGACCGACCTGCTGCGCAAGCCGCGGTGGCTGCTCGGCATCGGGTGCATGGTGGCCGGCTACCTGGTCGCCGCCTGGTCCATCGGCCACCTCGAGCTGACCCTGGTGGAGCCGCTGCTGACCACCTACCTGGTGTTCGCGCTGTTCCTGGCCGTGCCCATGTCCCGGCAGTCGGTCAAGGTGACCGAGGTGGTCGGCGCGCTCATCCTGTGCGCCGGCGTGGCCCTGGTGTCGGTCACCCGTTCCGCCACGCCCATCGGCCTGTCGTTCGGCTCGTTCTCGCACTGGTACGCGGCCGCGATCATCGCCGCCGTCGCGGCCGTCGCCGTGCTGAGCGGGCAGCGCAGGCAGGGCCAGGTCCGGGCCACCCTCACCGGCCTCGGGGCCGGCCTGGTCTTCGGCATCCAGGACGCGCTGACCCGGCAGACGCTGGAGAGCCTGCAGGGCCAGTCCGTCACCGTCCTGTTCTCCACCTGGTCGGCCTATGCCCTGGTCGGCGCGGGCATCGTCGGCATCTGGCTGATGCAGAACGCGTTCAGCGCCGGGCCGCTGCACTGGTCGCTGCCCACCATCGCGGCGGGCGAGCCGGTGGCCGGGATCGCGCTCGGCATCGTGGTCTTCGGCGACCGGATCCAGATCTCGCCCGGCATGCTGGCCATCGAGGCCGGCGGGATCGCCGCGCTGATCGTCGGGGTGGTCGCGGTGGCGCGCTCGTCGGCGTTCCGCGGGCTGCACAAGATCACCGGCGCCATCCACCCCGCCGCGGACGCCGCCGGCCCGGACGATCACCCCACCCCGGCCCCCTCACCGAACGGCCAGCACCCGCCCGGGCCCGGGGCCAGGAAGTTCTCCCGCCCGGCGCACCGGCGGCAGGTTCACGATTCGCCGTCGGGCGGCGACGTCCGCTGAGCCGGGCCGCCGCCCAGCACGCCCGCGTGCGGGCGACCCCCCGTAGCCCAGCCCGCCCGTGACGCGCCTCGGTTCAGGACCTTGTCCAGCGCCGCCGTGATGCTCCCGTCGGTGTGGATCAGCCGCCTGACGATCACGATCATCGACGGCATGGCCCAGAAGTCGCCGCATACCCACAGGATCGCCGCGCCGATCTGCTGATCGGCGAACGGCGGCAGGGTGACGCCGGGCACGTGGTCGTAGACCGAGTACACCGAGTGCGAGGCGAAGATGCTCAGCGCCATGGCGATGAAGATCATCACGAAGTTGGTGCCCAGCAGTGCGGCGGCCTGGGACACCAGCGGCATCCGGCGGCGGAACGGCGGCGACGGGATGAACTGCAGCCAGAACAGCACGCCGGCCGCGAAGAAACTGGCGTGCATCAGCCAGATGTGCACGGCCTGGTTGTTCTCCGCCAGGTCATAGGGCCTGGGCAGGTGCCAGAAGATCATTACCGCGTTGAACAGCGCCACCGACACCCACGGCCGGACGAAGAACCCGCCAATTGCCCGCAGCGGCCGCGACCAGCCGCCCGCCAGCACGCCCCGGGTCACGCTGCGCCCGGACCGGCCGGGCAGCGCGTCCAGCAGCGGCTGCCACGGCGCGCCCGCCACGATCAGCGACGGCGCGGCGAACATGAGCAGCAGGTGCTGGATCATGTGCACGAAGAAGTAGTCGTCGGCCCAGTAGTCGATCGGCGAGGTCACCGCCAGCAGCAGCACCAGCAGCCCCGCGTAGAACCACAGCGACCGCAGCCGCCGCTGCCTGGTCCGCTCGGGCCGGGACCGCCGCGCCAGCCGCCGCAGCCCGATCTCGTGCCACACCGCGACCGCGACGGCCAGGACGACGAACGGGTCGAAGGACCAGTGGCCGGCCAGGTAGCTCATGACTGTATCTCCTAGCTCGGCCCTAGCCCGACGAGCCGTAGCTGATCGGCACGTTGATGACCTGAACCTCGGCCCAGCCCGCCCCGGCCAGCCGCCAGACGGTGAGCCGGGCCCCGGAGGTCGCGAGCGCGTCGTAGCTGCCGCCGGTCCCGGGGGCGAGCGTCGCGGTGCCCGGCGGCAGGGCCGGCAGCGCCCGCCACGAGCCGCCCGGACCGGCGATGGCCTGCGCCCGGCCGCCGCCGAGCAGCACCCAGGCGCTGCCCCCGGGCCCGAACCCCGCCGCGCTCACGCTCCCCGCCGCCACCGGCGCCGACACCGTCCAGCGCGTCCCGTCCGACCAGGCCGCCAGCAGGCTGGTCCCGGCCAGCAGCAGCGCCGCGGGCCCGTCAGCGGTCTCGGACAGCCTCAGCACCTGCACCTGATCCCCGCCCAGCCCGGCCGGCAGCGGCGGTCCCGCCGCCTGCCACGTCCCGCCCACGTCGGCGAAAACCCCGGCCACCCCCGGCCGCACGCAGCCTCCCGCCGCCATCGGGACATCATTTCGGCCGAACGAGACCGCGCTCACCGTCACCAGACCGCAGCCGCGTCCGGGCGCGGACGCAGCCAGCGTGTGCAGGCTGGCCAGCTGCGACCACTGGCCCGCGCGGGCCGCCGCCGCGGTCGGCGCCGTCTGGATGCTGCCGTTGCCCAGCAGGGCCAGCGTCTGTCCCGCCGCGTCCTCGGCCAGCGCGTCAGGCGCGTCGGCCAGGTCCGCGTCCAGCAGGCCCGGCGTCCAGCCCTTCCCCGTGTCGGTGCTGGTGGCCAGCGGCGAGAAGGCCAGCCCCTGGCTGGGCCGGAACCCGACGAGCAGGGACGGTCCCGCGCCGGCCGCGACCAGGCCGCCGTTATCGGCCACGCCCTGCGGTGTGACCAGCGACCAGCGGCTCGCGCCCTGCGGCCGGACGAACAGCTGCCAGAAGTCGTTCTCTGCCGCGGCCGACCCGCCCATGACGGCGATGGCCCAAGTGCCCTGCGCGGTGACCAGGGACGTGGCCAGCGTGGGCGTGACCGCCCGCAGGCTCGGGGCGACGGGCTTGGCCGGCTGCGCCGCGCAGCCGGCGGCCACGGCTGCCAAGCTGGCGCACAGCACTCCCAGGCCGGCCCGGCACCAGGTCGCGAGCGGTCGCCTCACGAGCCAGCCAGGGCCTGCTGGGCGTACTGGGTGAGCAGCACGGAGAACGACGACTGGGTGCTGGTGGTGCCGGGTCCCGGGTCGGCGCCCAGCTCCTCGCGGATGTGACCGGACCGGTCGATGACCACGGCCAGGTCGTTGTGCGCGGACATCGCGCCGGCGGGCAGGTTGACTACGGTCACCCCGTACTGCCGCCAGACCTGGCCCAGCGCGGTCAGGGACCCGGTCAGGTACAGCCAGTTCGGCACCCGGTTGAGCCCTTCCTCGCGGTCGAACGCCCGGGTGAACGCGACGCCCCGGTAGGTCGGGTTGGCCACGATGGCGACCAGCTCGACGTCCTTGTCCTGCGCGCCGAGCAGCACGCCGGCCTGCTTGAACTCCGCGCCGATGATCGGGCAGTCGGTGGTGCACACCGGGTCCAGGAAGGTCATCAGCAGGACCTTGCCGCGCAGGCTGGCCAGCGAGACCGTCTGGCCGTTCTGGTCGGTGAGCGTGAAGCCGGGGGCGGGCAGGTCCATCGGGGTGCTGCCGCCCGCGATGGCCAGGGCCAGGATCGGGTCCGCGGTCCGGTTGGCCGCCGCCGCGGCCATCGGGGCCGCCCCGAGCAAGATGATGGCCAGCGCGGCCACCGCGCCGACCGACCGGGCGCTCGCGGTCGCCACGATGCCGCTCAGCGCCCTGGGCGTCAGCGTCCTCAGCCCCCGCCGCCCAGCCACGCCGGCCCCGACCGAAACCTCGTCCGCCCCGGCGGTCTGCGCCGCCGCCGCCGGTGCCTCCTGCGGCCCGGGCGTCAGGGCCAGGTACCCCGCCCCGAACAGCAGCATCAGCGGGATCATGCTGTTCGGGTCGGTCCCGAGCCCGCCCAGGAAGCCGAGGTCCTGGACCAGCACCCAGACGGCCAGCCCGAACACGACGCCGGACCACACCGCGTACCTGACCAGCCGGGCCCGGCCGGTCAGGAAGATCGCGCCGGTGACGGCGAGGACGATCACGACCACCAGGTTCACCGCGAAGCCGTTGCTGGCCGCGAACGCGCCGAAGTCGGCCACCAGGGCTGACAGGACGTGCGGCTGGGGGGTGCTGGCCATGTCCTGGACCATGCCGGCCAGCGTGCCGGGTTTTCCGTGGCTGACGCCCTGCCAGTAGCCGCGCCCGGGCCACGCCTGCAGCACGGCCATGCCCAGGTAGAACAGCCCGAGGCCGGCCAGCAGCAGCCGGCCGAGCCGCGGGCTGCGCCAGGCGTCTTCGGGCAGCGCGACCAGCGCCCCGGCCACCACGTAGAGCAGCACCGCCCCGGGCGCCCCGGTCAGCAAGCTCAGCCCGGGCGCGAAGATCCCGCCGAACGACTCGCCGAACACCCACACCACCAGCCCCCAGGCCACGGCGGCCAGGCCGGCCAGCCGGGACCACGGCCCGTGCGCCGCGACCAGCAGCCAGATGCCCAGCCCGACCTGGATCCACACCGAGGCCGCTGCCGACTGGATGGGGTGGTAGGACCAGATGGTCCCGCCCCAGTTGACCACGTGCTGCACCCAGGCCGACGAGGAGCTCGCGGTCGGCTCGATGACCTGCGCGGCCAGCCCGCCTGCCATCTTCGGCTGGGCCTGCAAGATCCCGTCCAGGATCCAGATCAGGCCGAACCCGACGCGCAGCAGCCGCCGACCCGGGGCCTCCCAGGCTCCGCCGCCGAGCCACGCCCAGCGCGCCCGGGCGCCGCTACCCGGTCCGGCGCTACCCGGTCCGGCAGCACCCGGTCCGGCGGCAGCCGGTCCGGCGGTACCTGATCCCGCGCTGTCTTCCGGCTTGGCCGCCGGGGTGGTCATCCGCCAGGTCCGGGCCGTGGCCCACAGCAGCCACAGGAAGGCCAGGATGATAACGGCGATTGCGGCCTGGTGCAGCAGCGCCGACCTGAACGCGGCGACCAGCGTCGGATCGGCCGGATTCAGGCCCGAATTCATGCCGGGCACCGGAGGCGCTCCTCTCCTCGGGCGCGACGGTTCGCGTGCGGCCAAGCCAGCTGTGCCTTCAGGCTAATGTGTGCGGCCCCGGGCGGCGGCGGGCGGCAGGCAACATGATGAAGATGTAATGGTCCGCCGGGTCCCCGGCGTGGAGCGGACCGGTCAGCTGTCGTTCCTGGCCGGGTCCAGGCCCCAGGCCGCGGCGGCGAACGCGGTCAGCGCGAACAGCACGAACGTCAGGACGTGCACGCTGGTGCAGTACAGGCAGATGCTGCCGATGATGAACAGCTCGGCGTAGATGAGGTAGAGCACGAAGCCGATGCCGACCACCGTGGCGGCCAGCCGGACGATGTGCACCTCGCGACGGCGCGACCGCCAGGCCCACGGGCTCATGGCCGCCACCGCGAACAGGTAGAAGGCCAGCCCGAGCACGGCTACCGGGATCCCGAACACGTAGGACTGCGGGCTGGTGGTCACTTTGGTGCAGTTCACCAGCCCGCTCTCCGAGCATCCGGCCAGCACCGTCTCGGTGAAGTGCGCGATGGTCAGGTAGATCGAAACGCCCAGCCCGGCCATGGCCACCAGCCACGTGGTGATTTGCAGCCAGAACGGAGCGGCCGGCCGCCGCTGCGCCCCAGCGCCGGTGAGGCCGTCCCTTACGGCCTGCAGCCGGGAGCCGCTGCGCTCCGGAGCGGCGGCCCGAGTGGCCACCGCGCCGCTGCGGCCTGCGCCGTTGGTGTCCCCGCTGCCGTTGCGGCGAGCGGTGCCGTTGCTCCCGTTGGCCTTGACGGCAGTGCCGGTGCCCCCGTTGCCCTTGACGGCGGCGGGCGCCTTGACGGCAGCGGGCGCCTTGACGGCGGCGGGCGCCTTGACGGCGGCGGGCGCCTTGACCGCGGCGGGCGCCTTGACCGCGGTGGCGGTCTTGGCGCTGCTGCCCGTCTTGGCCGCGGCACTGTTCCTGTTCTTGGCCGCGTTGGCCTGGGCACGGGCGTTGCGGGCCCGGCTGGACTTCGAAGCTGTCATCCGAGCTTCGCCTCCGGTCGTGTCACGGCTGCTGTGGCGCCAGATTTTACCCTGCGGAGCTTAGGGCTGGCCCGACGTCAGATCTGGCTTTGCAGGGACTGGACGGTCGGCGTGCACGCGCTGGCCGGCTGGTTACCGGTCATCTTGCAGATCGCCGCCGTGATGTAGTTGGCCGTCCCGAGGACCGCCTTGGCCACCGGGCTGCTGGGGTTGTGCAGGTCGGCCGCGACCGTGGCCCAGCTGAGCCCGGCCAGCACTCCGGCGTCGTAGCTGGCCCCTTCGACCATGTACTTGTTGCCGAAGTCGATGAACGGGATCGAACCTGCCGCGCCGGCGTACTTGGTGACCAGGGCCTGCTGGGCCGAGGTGGGCGTCTGCAGCGGGGTGTACTCCCCGTTGGAGGCGTCCGGGATGTTGGTGTACTCCTCGACGTGCGTAAAGGTCAGATACGGGCTGGAATAGGTGGCGTTCAGGAACGTCCAGGTCGGCGTGTCCGGATCCGGCTCACTCTGCCCGGACCCGTTCGTCACGGCGGAGTGGACCGTGGACAGGCCCGTGAACGTGCCGAACCGGCTCAGCGCCACGATCATCGCCCAGCGCTCGGCCGCGCAGTAGGGGCAGTATTCGGCGCCGATGTAGAGCATCTCGGGCTTGCCGTTCTCGGTCAGGGTCGTCCCGCTGATCGAGGTCGGCTTGGCGGTGACCGCGCCGCCGCCGTCGCCCACCGCGTCGGACGTGCTCGTCGGCACCGTAGTGACGTCGTGCACCACGGAGGCCAGGGCGGTGCCGGTCGGCCCGTTGGACAGGCCCTGCGCCGAGGTCCCCGACGGCGGCTTGTTGTTCAGCTTGATGATGACAAAGGTGAGCACGACCGCGGCGACGACGATGATGCTGCCCACCGCCAGCAGGATCCGCTTACGCTGCTCGGCCCGCCGTGCCGCCTCGCGCTGCGCGGCGATCTTCTCCCGGCGGTTGACATCAACCTTGGTTCTGCTTGCCTTGCCCATAGCTCGCTACGTCCAACCCTCTGTCAGCCAGCGGGGTCAGGCGTCGCCCGCTGGTTCGTGCTTGCGTCACCGCGCAAGAGTAGTCCGTTGATCCCGGGTACCGCGCTCTATGGTAGGCGGTCGGCCGCGTTGGTGGGCCTTCGCTCGGGTGACTCTCGGCAAACCTGGAGGATCGGCCGGCCCGGCCCGGCCCGGCGGGTTGGGGTCGTTCCGCAAAACCGGCCAGAGGTGACGTAACGGACAAGAAAGCCCGACAATTCGGTAAACGTATCCTGATCCGCGGTCCCGGCGTTGTACGCCTAGAGCTTGCCGAGAGGCGCCGGCCCTCACGGCAGGTAGTGAGGGGGTGCCGTGAGGGCCGGCGGCTCCGGGTCCCGCGACGGGCCCGGAGGCTTTCCCAGAGGCTTTCAGGTGTCGGCCAGGATGCGGTACAACTGGTTTTCGGCGTCCCCGGCCGGGTGTCCCCGGCCGGGTGTCCGCAGCCGGGTGTCAGCCACTCGGCGGCTCATGCAGTAACGAAGATCCCGGCCACTGGCCGTGCATCCCATGTCCTCCCCGGCCCAACTGAGCAGCCCGCGCCTGGCGGCCTGCCCGGCATCCATGACAGCGCTGGCACGACAGCGCTGGCACGACAGGGCCGGCACGACAGGGCCGGGGACCGACAGCGGTTTTGCGCGGACCCAACTATTAAATGGAAGTCTCTATGCGATCTAGATTTTTTCTGGATGAGCAGCGTAAATCCCTGTAACCTCGATAAAGGCGCTTCTGCCCGGGTGGGGGGCGGCAGTCTGTGAGCGGAAGGTCGGCATAAGCCGTGGTGTTGCGCGTCGGCGTGCTCGGGCCCGTTACGGCCTGGTACGACGAAGACGAACTGCCTGTGGGTCAGCCCAGGCAGCAGGCGGTGCTCGGTATCCTCGCGATGCGCGCCAACCGGGTGATCTCCCGCGGCGAGCTCGTCGACGCGGTCTGGGGCCAGGATCCGCCCGCCAGCGCCGAAGGCGGGATCTACACCTACGTGGCCGGCCTGCGCCGGATCTTCGAGCCCGGCCGGTCGCTGCGCGGGCCCGGCCGCGTGCTGGTTTCCTCAGGCGCCGGATACGTGCTGCACCTGGTTCCCGGCCAGCCCGACGCCGTTGCCTTCGAGCAGCAACTGGCCCGGGCACGCCAGCTGCGCCGGGACGATGATCTGGCCGGCGCGGTGGGCGCACTGGATTCCGCGCTCGGCCTCTGGCGGGGCCTCGCGTTCGCCGGGGTGCCCGGGCCGTTCGCGGAGACCGAGCGGGTGCGGCTGTCCGAGATGCGCTCCGCCGCCGCCGAAGAGCGGGCCGACGTCCAGCTCGCGCTGGGCCGTCACGAGGAGGTCGTCCCCGACCTGACCGCCCTGGTGGCCGAGCATCCGCTGCGCGAGCGGATGCGGGGGCTGCTGATGATCGCGTTGTACCGCAGCGGGCGGCACGCCGAATCGCTGCGGGTCTTCGCCGACGGTCGGCGGGTGCTGGCCGAGGAACTCGGCATCGACCCCGGCGGCGAGCTGTCTCGCATCTACCAGCAGGTGCTGACCTCCGACCCCGCGCTGGACCTGCCCTCAGGCCAGCGGGGGACCGGGACGCAGACCCACAGCGGGCAGAACGTGGCCACGCGAAAGGGAACCGGGCCCGGACCCGCCGGCTCAGACCCCGTCCCGCCACCCGGCGGGCAGGTGGGTTCCGCGGACGGCACCGGCACCGGCCGGGAGCCGTCGTGGACCGGCCGCGGCGGCGGCATCCCCGTGCCCGCGCAGCTGCCGCTGGACGCGCAGGGCTTTTCCGGCCGCCACGAAGAGCTCAGCCAGCTGCACGCGCTGCTGCCGCCGTCCGGTCCGGACGGCCGGGACGGATCGGTGCCCGTGGTCGTCATCTCGGGCACCGCCGGGGTGGGCAAGACCGCGCTGGCCATCCGCTTCGGCCACCAGGTGGCCAAGCGCTTCCCTGACGGGCAGCTCTACGTCAACCTGCGCGGCCTCGACCCGGGCACGCCGGTGGAGCCGAGTGAGGCGCTGCGGTTCTTCCTCACCGCTCTCGGCGTGCCGCCCTATCGCATCGCGGTCGGCATGCAGGAGCGGGCCGCCCTGTACCGCAGCCTGCTCGATGGCCAGCAGATGCTGATCGTGCTGGACAACGCGAGCAACGCGGCCCAGGTCCGGCCCCTGCTGCCCGGCTCGCCGGGCTGCCTGGTCGTGGTGACCAGCCGGAACCAGCTGGCCGGCCTGGTGGCCGCGGAGGGTGCCGCGCTGGTCACGCTGGATGTGCTGGACGCCGGCGAGGCCCTCGAGATGCTGGCCCGCAGGCTCGGCCGGGAGCGGGTGGCGGCCGAGCCCGAGGCGGCGGCGCAGATCACCGAGGCGTGCGCCCGCCTGCCCTTGGCCCTGTCCATCGCGGTCGCCCGCGCGGCCAGCCGACCCAAGCGCCCGCTAGCCGAACTGGCCGCCGAACTGCATGACGCCCGCGGCCGCCTGGACGCGCTGGAGGCCGACGACGCGGTCACCGACGTGCGGGCCGTGCTGTCCTGGTCCTACGACCAGCTCAGCCCGTCTGCCGCTCGGATGTTCCGCCTGCTCGGCCTGCATCCGGGTCCGGACATCCCGCTGCCCGCGGCGGCCAGCCTGGCCGGGATACCCAGGTCCGAGGCGGGCGCCGCGCTGCGCGAGCTCACCCGGACACACATGGTCGCCGAGCCCGCGCCCGGCCGCTTCGCCTTCCACGACCTGCTCCGCGTGTACGCAGCCGACCAGGCCGAGCGGCACGACTCCGCGGCGGACCGGCAGGCGGCCGCGCACCGGGTGCTCGATCACTACCTGCACACCGCGATGGCGGCCTCGCAGCGGTTCAGCCCGTTCCGGTCGCCGCTGCGGCTAGCCGCCCCCCAGCCCGGCGTGCAGCCTGCCGACCTGGCCGACAAGGACCAGTCCATGGCCTGGTTCGACGCCGAGGTCGCGGTGCTGATGGCGCTGATCGGCTACGCCGGCGCCAACGGCTACGACAGCCACGCCTGGCAGCTGCCCTGGACCCTGGGCCCGTTCTTCCACCGACGTGGCCGGTGGCGGGACTACGCGGCCAGCCAGCGAACGGCGCTGGCCGGCGCGCAGCGCCTGGACGACCGCCTGGCCTTGGCGCACGCGCACCACCTGCTGGGCCACGCGCAGTCGCAGATGAGCGACTACGACACGGCCGAGCCGAACTTCCGCCAGGCGCTGGACATCTTCCGCCAGCTGGAAGACCGGGCTAACGAGGCGGTCGTGCTGAACGGCCTGGCCGGCATGCTGGAGCGCCAGGAGCGCTATCCGGAGGCGCTGGCCGTCGCCCTGGACGCGCTGCGGATGCTCAGGGCGGCCGGGCACTGGTGGAGCCAGGCCACCCTGGAGAACGGCGTCGGCTGGCTGTACGCCCACCTGGGCCAGTACCACGACGCGCTGACCCACTGCCAGCGGGCGCTGAGCCTGCACCGCGAATCGGGTCACCGCGGCGGCGCGGCCGACACCCTGGACAGCCTGGGCTTCATCTACCTGCACCTGGGTGACCTGGCCCAGGCCAAGGCCCACTACCAGCAGGCCATCGACGTCTCCCGCGAGATCGGGGCGCCGTTCGGCCAGGGCAACGCGCTGTCCGGGATGGGCGACGTCCTGCTGGCCGAGGGCCACCCGGAGCAGGCCCGGGCCTGCTACCTGCAGGCCATCGCCATCCTCGACACGCTGCCGCACTCGCTCGCCGATGAGGTCCGGGCCAAGCTCCGCGACACCGACACCCGCGAGCCGACCGGCACCGTGACCGGGGCAGCTACCACGGCCCGTTAGGTATAAAGGGAACGGGCTCCAGAAGGTCGAGCCTGCACCTGGGCAAATGCGGTAAATCGGGCGAGTGGAAGGTGTGCGGGCGCTTGACGGGCATGAGGGCACTACTGGTCGAGAACATCCATCCGGATGCGTCGGCACGGCTGGCCAAGGAAGGCTACGAGGTCGAGACCCGGTTGCGCGCGCTGGACGAGGACGAGCTCATCGAGGCCGTGAGCGGCGTGAACCTGCTCGGTATCAGGTCCGGGACCCACGTCACCGAGCGGGTCCTGCAGTCCGCGCCCGGCCTGATCGCGATCGGCGCGTTCTCGATCGGCGTCAACCAGGTCGACCTGGCCGCGGCCAGCAGGCACGGCGTCGCGGTGTTCAACGCGCCGTTCTCCAACACGCGCAGCGTGGTGGAGCTCGCGCTGGCCGAGATCATCGCCATGGCCCGGCGGCTGCCGGAGAAGAGCGCCAAGATGCATGCGGGCGTGTGGGACAAGTCCGCCGCCGGCAGCCATGAGGTGCGCGGCCGCAAGCTCGGCATCGTGGGCTACGGCAACATCGGCACCCAGCTGTCCGTGCTGGCCGAGAACCTGGGCATGACCGTCTATTTCTACGACATCGCCGACAAGCTGGCCCTGGGCAACGCGCGGCGCTGCTCCACCCTGGCCGAGCTGCTCGAGTCGGTGGAGACCGTCACCTTGCACGTGGACGGGCGGGACGGTAACCGCGGTTTCTTCGGCGCGGCCGAGTTTGCCACGATGCGGCCTCGGTCGCTGTTCCTCAACCTGTCCCGCGGGTTCGTGGTCGACCACGTGGCGCTGCGCCGCAACATCGAATCCGGCCACATCGCCGGGGCGGCCATCGACGTCTTCCCCGCCGAGCCGAAGGGCAACGACGAGGAATTCGTCTCGGCCCTGCGCGGGCTGCCCAACGTCATCCTCACCCCGCACATCGGCGGCTCGACCGAGGAGGCCCAGCAGGACATCGGCGAGTTCGTGGCGAACAAGCTGGTCGACTACGTCGCCTCCGGCGCCACCTCGCTCAGCGTGAACCTGCCCGATATCGCGCTGCCCGCCGTGGCCGGCGCGCACCGCCTGGTCCACCTGCATCAGAACGTCCCCGGCGTACTGGCCTCGATCAACCGGGTGCTGGCCGAGCACGGAGTCAACGTGGAGGGCCAGCTGCTGCGGACCAGGGACGAGTACGGCTACGTCCTTACCGACATCGGCTCAGAGTACAGCGAGGACGTGCTCGCCGAACTGCGCGCCATGCCCGTCACCATCCGCCTGCGCACTCTTCACTCCCCCTGACTCCGCCCGCCAAATCCCTCTGGCCCCACACGCATCATTACCGCGGTGATTTCCGGCTTTGCGGTTGATTACCGGTACTGGGTAAGCGTTCCAAAATGAAGTAAGTTTCCGGTGTGTCGTGGGCTCTATTGTGCTATTTGCGGAGGCGTCCGCGCGGCGGGGGGCCGGGGATGGTGATCCCGGCGGTTGCGGCGTGGCGTCGCAGGTCTTGTGGGGTGCGGACGCGGACGGGGCCGGGTGCGAGGGCGGGATGGCTGGTGCCGAGCAGGCTGGTGATGGCCTGGCAGGCTTCGGCGATGGTGGTGTGGTGCGCGCCGAGCAGGGCGGCGATGTGGGTGCTGGGCATGCCGAGCCGGTGGTGGCAGATGGCGGCCAGCAGCTGGGTTTCCAGGGTGTACTTGAAGGGGGCGGCCGGGCCGGTGCGGGCGCGGCGGGAGTGGCCGCGGTCCAGGTGGAGCCGCTGCTCGCGGGCGGCGGCCCAGGGCAGTTCGAGGCTGGCGGCCAGCGCGGCGAGGTCTGCACGGAGCAGGCCGGTCAGCTGCGGGCTGGCCAGGGCGGCCACGACGGGAGCCAGAGCGGCCAGAGCGGCGGTGGCCGCCGGGAGCATGGCGGGCTCTGGCCGGGGTTCCGGGGCGGGCCGCAGGACGGGCAGGAGGGTGCAGTTCCACTCGCCGTGGAAGCGGTGGCGGGTTAAGGCCCTGGCCTCCAGGTCGTGCATCTGCTCGTCGCTGACCTGGGTTCCGGTGGGGTAGCGGTTCTGGTCCAGGACGGCGGTGACGGTCAGCCCGGTGGCGGTCCTGGTCGCGGCGATGGTGTTGATGATGACGTCGTGGCTGGTCAGCGGGCGGCCGCGCCAGTTCAGGGTGATCTGGGAGAACAGCCGGTGCTCAATCTTGTTCCACTTGGAGGTGCCGGGCGGGAAATGGCAGACGGTGATCTCCAGCCCGCTGTCCTGCGCGAACTGGGCCAGCCCGGCCTTCCAGGCCCGGTTGCGCCAGCCGTTGGCCCCGCCGGCGTCGCAGCACACCAGCAGCCGGCCCGCACCCGGGTAGACGTCCCGGCCGGCCAGGTCCCACCAGCGGCGGATGGACTCCACCGCCAGCGCAGCGGTGTTGTGGTCGGTGCCCACGTTGACGAACCCGGTGCTGGCGGCCACGTCGTAGACCCCGTACGGGATCGCGTGCCCGCCGTCCTGGTCCGCGAAGCTGTGGTCACGGACCTTCACCGGGTCCCCCGCCGGCCGCCATTCCCGCCCGGCCTGCGCATACTCCCCGGCTTCCTCTTTCTTCTTCGCGTCCACGCTGATCACCGGCTGCCCGGCGGCCAGGCGCTCCTTAGCCTGCGCGGCGATATACCGGAACTGGGCGTCCCGGTCCGGGTGCCGCCGGCCCTCGGTCACCTTCGCGTTGGCCTGGGTGGAGAACCCCTGCTCGTGCAGCAGCCGCCAGGCCGTCTGCGGGCTGCACCGGTGCCCCTGACGCGTCAGCTCGGCCGGCAAGTTCTTCGCGCTCTTCGTCGTCCACAGCAGCGGCGACTCCGGGTCCCCCCGGGCCGAGTCCGCCACCAGGGCCAGCAGCGCGGGCACCAGCCCGGGATCGGTCCCGGCGAGCTTCTTGCGGCCCGCACCCGGCCGCCGGACCCGGCCTTCCGGCACGACCTGGCCAGAGCCCAGCTCTGCCGCGCCGTTCGCGACCGTCTGCCAGGACGCCCCGGTCATCTTGGCCACCGCCGTGACCCCGCCGTCCCCGGCCGCCCGCGCCACCGCCCCCAGCGTCAGCCGCCGCGCCTTCTCATCCAGCTCCGGCAGCAGCAGCCCCAGCTCCGGCCCGATAAGCTTCAAAAACTCCGCGTTCGCGCCCATACGCCATCCTGGCACGCGACACGCCGGAAACTCAGGTTATTCCGGAATGTCTGCGGGATACCGGTAATCCACCCGCAAAACCTGAATCAACCGCGCAAATGTGACAAGAGTTGCTAGAGCGGCGTCACGTACGCCCCGGAGATGCCGCCGTCGACCAGGAACGACGAGGCGGTGATGAAGGAGGAGTCGTCGCTGGCCAGGAAGGCCACCGCGGCCGCGATCTCGTCCGCCTCGGCGAACCGGCCCATCGGGATGTGCACCAGCCGACGCGCCGCCCGTTCCGGGTCCTTGGCGAACAGCTCCTGCAGCAGCGGGGTGTTCACCGGCCCCGGGCACAGCGCGTTGACCCGGATGCCCTCCCGAGCGAACTGCACTCCGAGCTCGCGGGAAAGCGCCAGCACCCCGCCCTTGGAGGCGGTGTAGGAGATCTGCGACGTGGCCGCGCCTAGCACCGCCACGAACGAGGCGGTGTTGATGATCGACCCCTTGCCCTGCCGCTGCATATGCGGGATCACGTGCTTGCAGCACAGGTAGACCGAGGTCAGGTTGACCTGCTGGACCCGCTGCCAGGCCTCCAGCCCGGTGGTCAGGATCGAGTCGTCCTCCGGCGGCGAGATGCCCGCGTTGTGGAACGCGATGTCCACCCGGCCGTGCTGGGCCGCCACCGTCTCGTACAGCCGCCGGACGTCGTCCTCGCTGGCCACGTCGGCCGTGATGAACTCGCCGCCGACGGCGGCCGCGGCCGCCTTGCCCGCCGCCTCGTCGATGTCGACCGCCACCACCAGGGCCCCCTCGGCCGCGAGCCGGTGGGCACTGGCCAGCCCGATCCCGCTGCCTGCCCCGGTGATGACCGCCACCCGGTCCTGCAACCGCAAGCTCATAAGCCCTCCGTCGAGATGAAGACGTTCTTGGTCTCGGTGAACGCGTCCGGCGCGTCCGGGCCGAGCTCGCGGCCCAGGCCGGACTGCTTGAACCCGCCGAACGGCGTCCAGTACCGCACCGAGGAATGCGAGTTCACCGACAGGTTGCCGGTCTCCACCGCCCGGGCCACCCGGATCGCGCGGCCCACATCCGAAGTCCAGATCGAGCCCGACAAGCCATACGGGGTGTCGTTGGCAATCGCAATCGCCTCCGCCTCATCCGAGAACGGCGTCACGGTCACCACCGGGCCGAACACCTCCTCGGTGTAGGCCGGGTCATCGGGCCGCACCGGGGCCAGCACGGTCGGCGGGTACCAGAACCCCGGCCCCGACGGCGCGTGGCCGCGGAACGCCACCGGCGCGTCGGACGGCACGTACGAGGCCACGTGGTCCCGGTGCGCGGCCGAGATCAGCGGTCCCATTTCGGTCGCCGCCGAAGCCGGGTCGCCCACCGCGACGCCCTGCACGGCCGGCTCGAACATCGCCATGAACTTGTCCACCACCGAGCGCTGGACCAGGATCCGGGACCTGGCGCAGCAGTCCTGGCCGGCGTTGTCGAACACCGCGTACGGCGCGGTCGCCGCGGCCCGCTCCAGGTCGCAGTCGGCGAAGATGATATTGGCGCTCTTGCCGCCCAGCTCCAGCGTGACCCGTTTCACCTGGCGCGCGCACCCCGCCATGATCGAACGCCCCACCTCGGTGGACCCGGTGAACACGATCTTCCGCACCGCGGGATGGTCGACCAGCCGCTGCCCCACCACGCTGCCCTTGCCCGGTAGCACGGTGAACACCCCCTCAGGCAGGCCCGCCTCCAGCGCGAGCGAACCGATCCGCATCGCGGTCAGCGGGGTGGCCTCGGCCGGCTTGGCCACGACGACACAACCCGCGGCCAGCGCGGGCGCCAGGCCCCAGGACAGGATCGGCATCGGGAAGTTCCACGGCACGATCAGGCCGACCACGCCGAGCGGCTCGTGGAAGGTGACGTTCAGCCCGCCCGGGACCGGGATCTGCTGGCCGATCAGGCGCTCCGGCGCGGCCGAGTAGTACAGCAGCACGTCCCGGACCTGCCCGGCCTCCCACCAGGCCGCCCCGACCGGGTGCCCGGAGCCTGCCACTTCCAGGTCGGCGAGCTCGGAAACGTGGGCGTCCACCAAAGCGGCGAAGGCGCGCAGCAGCCGGGCCCGGTCGCCGGGGGCCACGGCCCGCCAGGCCGGCCAGGCGGCCGCCGCGCGGGCGATGGCCTCGTCGGCCTTCTCCGCCGAGACCTGCTCCACGGTGGTGACCGGCTGCTCGGTGGCGGGATTGAGCACGGTAAAGACGGACATACGCGAAGACCCCTTTGTCGCAAGCGTGTTACAAGCGCTCGAAGCAGCGCCGCAGCTCCCAGTCCGTCACCGCGGCGTCGTAGGCGGCCAGCTCCACCCGGGCGTAGTTGGTGTAGTGCTCCACCACTTCGGCACCGAACGCCTGCCGGGCCAGCCCGCTCTTTTCCCACAGCTCCAGGGCCTCACGCAACGTCGTCGGGACCCGCAAGGCGTCTTCGTTATACGCGTTGCCGGTCACCGGGGGCTCGAGCGGCAGCTCGTGGTCGATGCCGTGCAGGCCCGCGGCGATCATCGCCGCCACGGCCAGGTAGGGGTTCACGTCGCCGCCTGGCGTCCGGTTCTCCACCCGCAGCGAGTGCCCGTGCCCGACCAGCCGCAGCGCGCAGGTCCGGTTGTCCGGGCCCCAGCGCACCGAGGTCGGCGCGAAGCTGCCCGGCACGTAGCGCTTGTAGGAGTTGATGTTGGGCGCGTAGCACAGGGTCAGCTCGCGCATCGCGTCCAGCAGCCCGGCCAGGAAATGCTCACCCAGCGAAGACATGCCGTAGTCACCGGAACCGGCCAGCACCGGGGAACCGTCCGCAGCAGAGCGCACCGACAGGTGGATGTGGCAGGAGTTGCCCTCGCGGGTGTTCGGCTTGGCCATGAACGTGATGCTCTGGCCTTCCTGCGCCGCGATCTCCTTGGCTCCGGTCTTGTAGATCGAATGGTTGTCGCAGCTCGTCACCGCCTCGGCGTAGCGGAACGCGATCTCGTGCTGGCCGAAGTTGCATTCGCCCTTGGCCGACTCCACGTACAGCCCCGCTCCGGCCATCCCCAGCCGGATCCGGCGCAGCAGCGGCTCGACCCGGGACGTGCCCAGGATCGAGTAGTCCACGTTGTAAGCGTTGGCCGGGATCAGGTCGTAGTAGTGCTTGGCCGCCGCCTCCTCATAGGTGTCCTGGTAGACGATGAACTCAAGCTCGGTGCCGGCCAGCGCGACCAGCCCGCGCTCGGCCAGCCGGGCGATCTGCGCCTTGAGGATCTGCCGCGGCGAGGCCACCACCGGCGCGCCGTCCAGCCAGGTCAGGTCGGCGATCACCATGGCCGTGCCCTCGTGCCACGGCAGCCGGCGCAGCGTGGCCATGTCCGGCACCAGGACGAAGTCGCCGTATCCGCGCTCCCAGGACGACATGGCGTACCCGTCCACGGTGTTCATGTCCACGTCCACCGCGAGCAGGTAGTTACAGCCCTCGGAGAAGTTCTCCGCCACCTCCTCCAGGAAGAACTCGGCGGCCAGGCGCTTGCCCTGCAGCCGGCCCTGCATGTCGGTGAAGGCCAGCACCACGGTGTCGATCTCGCCCCGGCCGGCCGCGTCCCGCAGCTGGTCCAGAGTCAGCATGCCCCGCCGTGAGGTATCCGGCATCAGGTGGACAGCTCCCGCTCGATCGCGGCCAGTTCCTCAGGCGTGCCCTGGACCTTGGGCCCGGTGAACCACTTCCGGGCCGAGACCAGCCAGGTGATGCCGGCGTACCCGATCACCACGGCCACCGCGATCGGCGCGTAGTTGAACGTCAGACGGCTTATGGGCCCGAACTGCGGGAGCATGAACAGGAAGAAGATGATCACGACCCAGGTCACGGCCGTCCAGCCGATCACGTAGCTCCACCGGCCCAGGTTCCACGGCCCGCGCTTGAAGCTGTCGCCCTGCCGCAGCCGCAGGTACGTCGGCGCCACGTAGGCGACGTACAGGCCGATGGTGGCGATCGAGGTCACCGCGCCGTAGGCCGCGCCGTTCCACAGGTACGGCAGGCCGAGGATCAGCGCGCCGCCGGCGGCCAGCCAGATCGCGTTGGTCGGCGTCCTGGTCCGCTTGTTCACCTTGTGCCAGATGGCCGAGCCGGGCAGCGCCCCGTCCCGGGAGAACGCGTAGATCATCCGGGAGTTCGCGGTCACCGAGGACATCCCGCAGAACAGCTGGGCCCCGATGGCCACCAGCAGCAGCAGTTCGGCGCCGGTCCGGCCGATCGCGTCGATCCAGATCTGGCCCGGGGCCACGACCGCGGTCGCCTCGCCCACGTAGTTCGCCCTCTGGATCGCGAACGTGATGCCGATCAGCAGCACCCAGCCCGCGATGAGCGAGACCAGGATCGACATGACGATGCCGCGCGGGCCGCTGCGCGAGGCGTTATGCGTCTCCTCCGTCATGTGCGCCGACGCGTCGTACCCGGTGAAGGTGTACTGGGCCATCAGCAGCCCGACCGGCAGGATGTAAAACCAGCCGAGGTTGAGTCCGGACAGGTTCTCCAGGCCGGTGAACACGAACTTGGCCGAGGCGTGGTGCGCGCCCGCCTTCAGCCCGAAGATCATCGCGCCGACGATGATCAGCACGCCGATGATGTGCCACCAGACGCTGACGTTGTTCAGCAGCGCCACTAGCCGGATGCCGAACTGGTTCATCGTGCCGTGCAGCAGCAGCACCGCGGCGTAGATCACGATCGTGTGCCAGTGCGTGGTCACGCTGAAGTTGAACCACAGGCTGAACAGGAAGTTGATGAACAGCGCCGCGCCGAAGTCGATGCCGGCGGTGATCGCCACCTGGCCCAGGAAGTTGAACCAGCCGGTGAACCAGGACCAGGCCGGGCCGTGCCGGGGCGAGAGCTTGGCCGCCCAGTAGTACAAGCCGCCTGCCGTCGGGAAGCTGGAGCAGACCTCGGCCATGGACAGCCCCACGAGCAGGGTGAAGATCCCGACGATCGGCCAGCCCCACACGATGATGGCCGGGCCGCCCTCTTCCATGCCGAAGTAGAACAGGGTCAGGCAGCCGGACAGGATCGAGATGATCGTGAACGACACGGCGAAGTTCGAGAATCCCGACATCCGCCGCATGAGCTCCTGCGCGTAGCCAAGCTCATGCAGGCGGCGCTCGTCTGCACCTGCCGCCGTCGGAGCGGCGGCTATGTCGTCGGCCATGCGATCTCCCTGGGAGAAGCAGATATGGCTGGAACTAGTCCATTGAATGAGGGTATTCACCCACTGAGCCAGGGAGCGTGTCAAGAGTCAGAGGGGTACGGGGGCCGGACAGCCCGTCCGTGCGCGGCGGGATCCCCCGGGGGGTCGCGCTTTTCCGGCGGCTAACCCTGGTCCAGGACGTCGCCCAGGAACCCGCGCAGCAGCGCCGCGGTCCCCGCGACGTGCTCTTCCATCGCCCGCCGGGCCCGTTCCGGGTCGCCCGCCAGGATGGCCCGCACGATGGAGGTGTGCTGGACGTTCGCGTGCTCGAGGTTGCGCTCCAGCATGGGGATGGCGTTGAGCAGGTCGACCAGCCTGACCCGGGCCTCGACCACGCTCGCGGTCAGCAGCGGCGAGCCCGCGGCGTCCGCGATGGCCAGGTGCAGCCGCGTGTCGGCGTGCCGGTAGCCGTAGGATCCGGCGTCCTGCATAGCAGCCAGGCACTCGGCCAGGCTCTCCCGCTGCTGCCTGCTCAGGCCGGCCCGCGCGGCCATCTCGGCCGCCCCGGTCTCCACCACCCGGCGGAACGTCAGCGCGTCGTCGAGTTCGCCGCCCATGTCGCGTGCCGTGCGGGTGAGCTCGTCTGGCACCAGCGGCTCGGGCTGGCGGATGATGAACGTGCCGCCGAACCGGCCCCGCTTGGTCTCCACGTAACCGGCCGACGCCAGTTCGCGCAGCGCCTCCCGCAGCGTGATCCGGCTGACCCCGAGCCTGCGGGTGAGCTCCCGTTCCGGGGGGAGCCGGTCGCCCGGCGCGTACACGCCCAGCTTGACGCCCTCGAGCAGCCGCTCGACGGTCTCCTCGAAGGCATTGCCCGTCCGCACCGCGCGGAATACCGCGGCGACGATGGCGGGCGAGCCTCCCGGCACGGTGGTAACTCCCGATGGCCGATCCTGCGCACTGCGCGAACAGTGCTTACCGCAACAGATTAGATCATGGACGTGAGTACCTGGGTCCGCGCGGCGACCCGCTCGGTCGCGGCCCCCACCAGGGCGGTGAAAAGCCGCATGTCATCGCCCCGCTCGGGGTGCCACTGCACGCCGAGCACGAACCCAGATACGCCGCCCAGCTCGGACGGGCCGGCCTCGACCGCCTCGACGGTGCCGTCTTCCTCCCAGGCGACCGCCGTGAGGCCCTCGCCGACCAGGTCCACGGCCTGATGATGGTGGGTGGGCACCTCGAAGTGGGCCTCCTCGGGCAGGATCCCGGCCAGCATGCTGCCCGGGCTGACCCGCACCTTGTGGCGTCCGTACCCAGCCTGCGGGCCGGCGTGCCGGTCGTGGCCGACCAGGTCGGGCACGTGCTGGTGCAGCGTGCCGCCCCGGCAGACGTTCAGCGCCTGCATGCCGCGGCAGATGGACAGCAGCGGCACGCCCTGCGCCAGCGCGCTGCCGGTCAGGGCCAGGTCCCACTCGTCCCGCACGGTCACCGGCGGCTGCGTGCGGGGATGCCGGGCCGCGCCGTACCGCACCGGGTCGATGTCCGGGCCGCCCGCCACGACCAGGCCGTCCAGTCCGGCCACGGTGGCGCCAGCCTCATGGTCGTCTCCGCCCGGAGGCAGCATGACCACCCGGGCGCCGCTGCGCCGCACCGCGTTCACGTAGAAATACGGAAGCAGCGCCGTCGGCGCTGTCCAGGG
This sequence comes from uncultured Actinomycetes bacterium, assembly GCA_963739135.1. Taxonomy (GTDB): domain Bacteria; phylum Actinomycetota; class Actinomycetes; order Streptosporangiales; family Streptosporangiaceae; genus Palsa-504. The sequence goes on along the minus strand of CAVTZG010000025.1, from coordinate 34,449 downwards.
CCCCCAGGAAGCTTCCACCTCATACGTGGTAATGCCAATGACCGGCGTCATGGTTCCCCTTTGGCTGCTCCTGGGTTCCGCCACTACCCAGGAAAATCTCGATAATTCCGAACGAGCCATCGCTCGAGCGTCACCTTCCGTGTCTACGGATCCCGTGGATGACGTCTCGAGAGGGCGACGGTGTCGGGATTCAGGTTAGCAAATTTTCGTCCGGTGTTCCGGAATATGGTTTTGTGTCACGCCCTGTACCTGCTGAAGTATCAACTGTATAACGACGAGCGTTACCTTGCCTGCCGAACGCCCAAAATGGTCACGCACCGTGTTTTATGTGCGCTTCGGCGGATCTGCGCCGGACTGGTTGTACCGAACCGGTTCGGTCCTGTTGGAACCTGTTCGGAACGGTCCTAGCCCGGTATGAACTCGCGGGCCCGCGCCTGATGAGCCGGCCAGCACGGCCACTGGGGCTGCGGCACGCCGGACCCGTATTCCGCCGCCGGGCGGCTGAGCCCGCCGGGCATCAGGATGAACGCAAGAGCCGGGGCCGCATGCGGCCCCGGCTCACCCGTACCCGGCCTGCGCTAGCTGCCGACCGTGTACTCGTACGGGAGCGCGACCAGCTCGTCGCCGGTGAGCTGACCGTACGGCGGGACCCCACTGGCGTAGTCATCGACGTACAGGTCACCCGAGATGACCGTGCCTGCCGCGGCGTCCGGCGTGATCGTCACGTTGATCGTGGCCGACTGCCCCGGGTTGATGGTGACCGGCGTGAACGACGCCGACGGGTTGGTGGACAGAGCCCACAGGTCGCCCGGCGCGGAGGTCACCGCCGTGTCGAACGCCTTGGTGACTGCGCTGATCGAGATCGTGGCCGTTCCCGCCGGTGCCGGCCCGGAGTACGGCCCGCCGCCGTGGGTCTTCGCGTAGGCCTGGATGACCAGCGCCGCCGCGCCCGCGACGAATGGCGAGGACTCGCTGGTGCCGCCGCTTTCCTCGATGTCGGAAGACTGGCCCTGGAAGTTGACGCAGCCGTAGAAGTTCGGGCTGGCGTCGCAGGAGGCGAAGCTGATGTCGCCCGGCGCGACCAGGTCGCAGAATGCGATCTTGCCGAGGCTCCAGCCGCAGGCGGAGATCGCAGACCCACGGCCACCTCCGCTTCCGCCGGGTAGATTCGGCTGCGGAGAGGAGATGAGTATGGCCATCGTGGCGCTGGTGCTATGGGCGCTCACCGCGGGGGCCGGTTTCTACCTGCTGGTGACCAGCAACCTGGCCCGCACCCGCCCGCCCGCACCCGCCGGCGTCCCGCCCGCACCCGCCGGCGTCCCGCCCGCACCCGCCGGCGTCCCGCCCGCACCCGCCGGCGTCCCGCCCGCACCCGCCGGCGTCCCGCCCGCACCCGCCGGCGTCCCGCCCGCACCCGCCGGCGTCCCGCCCGCTACCCTCGCGCCGCCCATGCCGGTCGCGCCCGCCGTCATCGCCGCCCCGGTCGGCCGGGGCGCGCCTCGGGCACCGGCCGCATCCCCCGCGGAGCCTTCCTCGCGCGACCCGGCCTCGCCGCGAGAGTTGCGGCGCGCGGCCCGGGCTCGGTGGGATCCGCCGTCACTGGTCGCCGCCCGGCAGGCGCCGGTGCTTCCCGGCCTGCGGTCGCTGCTGGAGTTCGCCCATCCGGCCTGCGGCATCATCGGGCTGGCGTTCTGGCTGGGCTTCGCGCTGGTCCACAACAAGGCGCTGGGCTGGATCGCGTTCGGGCTGGTAGCGGTCACCGCGAGCCTGGGGCTGACCTGGTTCACGGCCAACCTGCCTGCCGCCCGCCAGCCGGACCCGGGCCGCGCGGCCCCGCACTTCTCAGGTCGGCTCCTGGTCCTGCACGGCAGCGCCGCCGCCCTCACCGTCGTCCTGGCCGCCGTCACCGCCCTGGTCACGCGGGGCTAGCCGTCGCCGCTCATGCTGAGGGCCAGTGTCCGCGGCGTCGGCACGGATAGGAGGAGACGAGCGATCATGAAGCCCGGGAGCGTTAAGGGCTCATGACCTGACGGCCGCCGCGGCCACTGGCCACACTCAGAACTACGGCCCCCCGCCCGATCCGGCTCAACTCTTCCCGACCACGTAATCAGCCGGTAAGAACTAAGTCCCCGCCTACCGCGCATGCAGCCCGCCAAGCCCGGCAGATCACCCCAATCGCGCGTGCTGGTCGTCGGCGGGCCCTGCTCCCTCGCGGTCAATACCGGCATTTAGCCCATTCGGGGTCTCCATCTAAGCGGAGCTACGCGCGGGAGGTAGCCGACATTAGTGCTGGCCACGGCTCCAGGGTGCCGGCTCAGCCGGTTGCTCTCGGCGCAGCGCTGACCTGTGCTACTCCGGCTAAATGGAGAGCCCAATAGCCCATAATTGGACAAATTAGCGTGCCTGAAATTCGATGTTGTGGCAGCCTGCCGATTCTCTGCGGCGCGTCCCGCTCGGAATCATGAACCGCGGCCGGGACCTTCGGCCGGGCAGGTGAGGGTAATCAGGCCCTAGCACCCCATAGGGCGGACTGGCATATATGTGGATATGGACGCCAGAGGAGACGCACTGTTCCCGCGGCGCTACCTGGACCAGTTCGAGAAGCGGATTTCGGAGCTGTACAGCTGCGCCGAACTCGCGCGCGGGTACGCTGCGCAGACCATGCGCCAGGCTGTCGCGCTTTTGCTTGATGCCGCCGACGCGCATGAGCAGGCAGCCGCGGCCTATGAGCTGGCCGGGAGCAACGGGCACGCCGCAGACTTCCAGGCCCGGGCCATGCGGCACCGGCACGCTGCCGCCGCTAGGCGAGCCGCCGCAGCGGCAGTAGCGTCTCGTGTCCCGGACAGGCACGACATCGACAGCGCAGGATCTCAGGCTGCAATCTGCGATGGCGAGCCGCTAGGCCCGCCGGGGCCGCTCCAGGCGGGCCAGGGTTACCTGTGGGTGTCACGCGGGAAATACCCCTCCCCCCCAGCGGCGGGATACGAGGTTTTACGAGCTGCCACCGGACGACACCAAGCATCAAGCGATCGGTCCCTGGCAGGCGGTGTTACTGCCCGCGGGCCTGCCGTGCCCGCTGCAACGGGGAAGCGGGTAACTACGACCATGACCGGTTGCGGATGCCCGGGATGCCGACGGGCGCAGCCAGGCAGGTCAGCGGAGCAAGGTCCGCACCGGTGGGTTCCGGCCGGTTATTGTCACGTTCTGGACCGGTTCGGCCTGCAGCCCGCTGCAGATGCGGGCGACGTAGGCGGCCGCGGCGGTGCGCTGCTCCAGGCCGAGCTTGCGGAACAGCGTTGAGACGTAGTTCTTCACCGTCTGCTCGGCGATGAACAGCCGCTCGCCGATCTGCCGGTTGGTCAGGCCGTCCCCGATCAGCATCAGGACGTCGCGTTCTTGCCCGGTCAGCCCGGCGAGCGGGTCGGGCTTGCCGGATGCGTCCAGCAGCCGGGCCATCACCTGGCTCGCCGCGCGCGGGTGCAGCAGCGGCTGGCCAGAGGCGGCGGTGCGGACAGCGCCGGCCAGGTCGGAGCCGCGGACCTGCTTGAGCACGTATCCGGCCGCTCCGGCCAGGATCGAGTCCAGCAGCGCCTGGTCGTCGCTGAACGCGGTGAACATCAGGCAGGCCACCTCGGGCCATCGCGACCGGATTTCCCGGCAGACTGACATCCCGTCGCCGTCGGGCAGCCGGACGTCGAGGACGGCCACGTCCGGGCGCAGCGCGGGAATCTGGGCCAGCGCGGCGGCTGCGGTGCCTGCCTCGCCGGTCACCCGGATGTCCGGCTCGGCCTCCAGGAGGCCGCGGACGCCCCGGCGGACGATCTCGTGGTCGTCCAGGATGAACACGCTGACCGGCTCTCTGGCCGGATCTGCGGGCGGCTTGGTGCTCACCGGGCCTGACACTGCCTCTCGGATATGCCCGGCGAGCCGGGCGAGGACGATATGGATGCCTGACCTTAGGCAGGTCAGCGGCGGCGGCTGTACCGGCTAAGGTCCCCGGCGGGCCGGTCCGGATGGCCTGCGCGGCTGGGCCGAGCGGCCCGCCCGGGCAGGGCCGTTCGGCCCGGCTGGCGCGATTCAGGCTGGCATGCTCCAGCAGGGGCGCGGCTCGCAAGTCGTTACGTGATGCGAGGTCGCTGGGTACGATCTTTCCCGGGGCGGTGACCGGGCAAAGGATCTCCGACGTGAACAATACGGGCGACGACCCGGCAGGCTCTGCGGGCCCAACCGGCTCGACCGACCCCCAAGACCAGCCAGCCCCGCAAGACCAGCCAGCCTCTCAAGGCGAGCCAGCCCCCCAAAGCCAGCCAGCCCCCCAAAGCCAGCCAGCCCCCCAAAGCCAGCCAGCCCCCCAAAGCCAGCCAGCCCCCCAAGGCCAGCCAGCCCCCCAAAGCCCGGCCGGCCGCGCGGGCCTGGGCAGATTGAGCCGGCGTGAGGCGCTGGCCCTGTTCGGTGCCGGCGCCCTGGTCGCCGAACAGGCCCTGCTCCTTAAGTCCGGCTCCAGCCCCCCCGCGGCCCCGCCCGGCACCAGCCTGGCCGGCCTGCACGACACGTCCCCGCAGCCTGGCGGCTACGCGCCCGACGGAACCGCCGGCCGCACGGCGGCCCTGCCGCTGGCCGCCGTGGAACTGCTGGACAGCCCGTTCCGCGCCAACCAGGCCCGGAACGCCGCTTACCTGCTGTTCCTCGACCTGGACCGGATGCTGCGTCCGTTCCGGATCAACTACGGCGTGCCCACCACGGCCCAGCCCTGCGGCGGCTGGGAGAGGCCCGACTCCGAAGTACGCGGGCACATGACCGGGCACTTGATGTCGGCCCTCGCGATCACGTACGCGAATACGGGCCAGGACGAGGCCCTGGCCCGCAGCCGGTACCTGGTCAGCCAGCTCGCCGCCCTGCAGGCTCGCGCGCGCCAGGCCGGTTTCCACGCCGGCTACCTGTCCGCGTTCCCCGAGATCTACTTCACCTGGATCGAAGCGGGCAAGAACGTCTGGTCGCCGTATTACATGATCCACAAGTACCTGGCCGGGCTGATCGACCAGTACCAGCTGGCCGGCGACGACCTGGCCCTCGACGTGGCGATGAAGCTCGGCGACTGGGTGGACTGGCGCACCGGCCGGCTGTCCTACGCGCAGATGCAGCAGGTGCTGACCTTCGAGTACGGCGGGCTGCCCGAGGCGCTGGCCAACCTGTACACGATCACCGGCGCCGAACGCTACCTGGCTACCGCCCAGCGGTTCTACCACGCGCAGGTGTTCGACCCGCTGGCCGGCGGGGTGGACGCGCTGGCCGGGCTGCAGGCCAACGTGACGGCGCCCAAGATCGTCGCCTGCCTGCGGATGTGGGAGGAGACCGGCAGCAGCACGTACCGGGACATCGCCCAGAACTTCTGGGACATCGTGACCGGCCATCACGTCTACGTCATCGGCGGTGCGGGCAACTACGAGCACTTCCAGCAGCCCGACGTGGTCGCCGCCCAGCTGTCCAACTTCACCTGCGAGAACTGCGTCAGCTACAACCTGCTCAAGCTGACCCGGCTGCTGCAGTTCCACAACCTGACCCGCACGGACCTGATCGACTACTACGAGCGGACCCTGCTCAACCAGATGCTGGGGGAGCAGGATCCCACCTCGCCGCACGGCTTCAACTGCTACTACACCGGCCTGTCGTCCGGCGCGTTCAAGCGCCAGCCGCTGAACTACTTCCCGGACGGCAACCCGGACATCTACGCCACCGACTACGACACCTTCACCTGCGACACCGCCACCGGCGTGGAAACGGAAGCCAAGTTCGCCGACACCATCTACACCCGCGACGCGGACGGCCTGTACGTCAACCTGTTCATCCCGTCGCAGGTGACCTCGCACGGGCTGGTGCTGCGCCAGGAAACCGCCTTCCCCGACGAGCCGGTGATCCGGCTGTCCGTGGTCTCCGGCGCGGTCACGATGACGCTGCGGGTGCGCGTCCCGGCCTGGGTTTCCGGGCCGCCGCTGGTCATCCTCAACGGCCGGACAGTCACTGGCCTGCCGACGGCGGCCGCGGGCGGGTGGATCGCGCTGCGCCGGGGATGGCGGCCCGGCGACCGGCTGGAGGTCACCTTGCCCATGCAGCTGGCCTTCGAGCCCACGCCCGACCATCCGGCCGTGCAGGCGGTGACCTACGGCCCGGTCGTGCTGAGCGGCGTCTACCCCGCCGACCCCGGCCCGCTGACGCCGCAACTCCAGCTCACGTCACTACAGCGAGCCGCCGGCCAGCCCCTGGCCTTCGATGCCGTCTCCGGCCGCCAGCCCGTCCGCCTGATCCCGGTCAGCCGGGCCGTACACGAGTACTACACGGTCTACTGGCAGACCGTGTAGTACCCGCCACCCCTGTTCAAGTTCTTATGCCGAACGGGCTGTGGTTTCACCGGCCCGTAACTAGGACCTCGTGGTCCACACGTAGGTGCTCCCGTTGCCGTCGGCGGTCGCCATCAGGCTGCCGTCCGGGCTGAACGCGACGCCGGTCACGCCGCCGCTGCCCGGATCGGACAGCGTGGCGGTGAGCTTCCCGGTGGCCACGGTCCACACGTAGCTGTGCCCGTTGCCGTCGGCCGACGCTAGCAGGGTGCCGTCCGGGCTGAACGCGACATCCAGGACGTTCGTGCCGTGCGGGTCCGCCAGGGTGGCGGCCAGCTTCCCGCTGGCCACGGTCCACAGATAGGTGCGCCCGTTGCTGTCCGCGGCGGCCAGCCGGCCGCCGTCTGGGCTGAACGCGACGGCGGCCACGCCGCCGCCGCCCGGGTCCGGCAGGGTGGTGAGCTTCCCGGTGGCCACGGTCCACAGGTAGGTGCGCCCGTTGCTGTCAGCGGCGGCCAGCAGGGTGCCGTCCGGGCTGAACGCGACGCTGGTCAGGCTGCCGGCGGCGGGTTCGCGGAAGCGGTGGGCCAGGGAGCCGCCGGCCACCGTCCACACGTCGGCCTGGCCGTTATGGCCGGCCGCGGCCAGCAGGTCGCCGTGCGGGCTGAACGCCAGCCCGGCCAGCCCGCCGCTGCCGGCGCCGGTGAAGGTGGTGGTGAGCTGCCCGGTGGCCGTGCTCCACAGGTAGGCGTGCCCGTTGCTGTCCGCGGTGGCCAGCAGGTCGCCCGCCGGGCTGAACGCGATGTCGGCCACGCCGCCGCTGGCCGGGTCGGGCAGCGTGGCGGTGAGCCGGCCGCCGGCTGCGGTCCACACGTAGCCGGATCCGTCGTTGCCCGCGGCGGCCAGCATGCTGCTGTCCGGGCTGAACGCCACGGTGGTCAAGCCCTGGCTGGGCGGGCCGGTCAGCACGCTGCGCAGCCGCGGGTGGAACGGCGCGGGGCCGGCCAGCAGGACGATCAAGGCCGTGGTGAGCAGGACGATCAGCACCGCGCCGGCGCCCGCCGCGATCAGCGGCCGGCGGCCCCGCAGGCGGCGGATGCGATCCCAGGCGGCCGGCCCGGACGGCCCGGACAGGCCGCGGCCCGGAGCCGGATCTGGTGTGTAGGGGACCGTCAAGCCCGTGCCGTTCGGGTGCCGGCTCGCCCCGGCCCAGACCCGCTCGTGGTCCGGTCCGCCCGGAGCCATGTCAGGCGCGGCGTAAGGCGCCGCGCCGGGCGCCGCATCCGGCACGGCGCCGGGTACCGCTTCCGGCGGCGCCCAGGCGGCGCTGGCGATGGGACGGACGATCGTATCGGCGCCGGGGTCCGCGCCCCGCCCGGCGGCCGCCGCCGGGGCCGGAGCGCCGACGCTGACCCGGGCGGGTGCTGAACCCTCCCGGGCGAATCCGGCGGTGATGCGGGCGGGCAGCCAGCCCGAACTCAGGTGAGTGTCGCCCAGATCGGCCAGGATCTCGGCCAGGCCGGGCCGGTCGGCGGGCGCCTTGGCCAGGCAGCGCCCGACCAGCCCCCGTATCTCGGCCGGCACGTCATGCAGGTCCGGCGGGTGGTGCACGACCCGGTACAGCAGGGCAGGCGGCTCCCCGCTGCCGAACGGCCCGTGTCCCGCGGCCGCGTAGGTCAGCACCCCGCCCAGGCTGAACACGTCGCTGCGCGCGTCGACCCGCAGGCCGTCGGCCTGCTCGGGAGACATGTACCCGGGCGAGCCGAACACCGTGCCGGTCTCGGTCAGCACCGTGGCCTCGGAGACGGCCCGGGAGATCCCGAAGTCGATGACCCGGGGCCCGTCCTCGGCCAGCAGCACGTTGGACGGCTTGAGGTCACGGTGCACCACGCCCTCGGCGTGGATCGCGGCCAGGCCTTCGGCCAGCCCGGCGCCCAGCGCCAGCACGGTGCGGGCCGGCAGCGGCCCGTACCTGGTCACCACCTGCGCCAGCGACGGCCCGGCGTAGGAGGTGGCCAGCCACAGCGTCGGGCCGTCCAGCTTCGAGCCGAGCAGGGACGCCGTGCACGCGCCGTTGACCTTGCCCGCCGTCTCGACCTCGATCTTGAACCGCTTCCGGAACTCCGGATCGGCGGCCAGGTCGGCCCGGATGACCTTGACCGCCACCCGTCGGCCGCCCGGGGACAGGCACAGGTACACCCGCCCCATGCCGCCGCCTCCCAGGACGTCGATGACCCGGTACTCCCCGATCCGCTCCGGATCGCCGGGCTGCAGTTCTTCCCCCACCTCGGCCACCTCGGTCAGCCGGACGCTTCCGCCGGCCGGACCGGCAGGTGCAGGCAGCAGCAATCGGGCTTCCCGCACGGGACCACCCGGACGCCACGATCCACCACGCACCCGCATTCCGTACAGTTCACCTTCACATCCCCGATCGTAGCCGCGGCACGGACCAGCCCCCAGCGCCAACAGCGCCGGGGGCTGGCCGCAAACGCCGGCTACTCGGGCTCAGCCCGCCGCCCAGTCAGCCCGCGCCGAGTCAGCCCGCCGCCCAGTCAGGGCGCCGGCCGAGGTAGCACAGCAGCGCGGCCGCCTCGTCTGCCGCGGGCCCGGCCTGCAGCGCCTGCGCGTAGATCTCGCTCATCACTTGCTCCCCATCTCCCGGGCCCGCCGCGGCAGCCCGAACGCCAGCGCGAACGAGCAGGCCAGCAGGCCTACCGTAGCCAGGACCGTCCACTGCGCGGCCCCGGAGTACACCGGCATGTGCGCGCCGGCCCCGGAGGTCAGCGCGAAGAAGATCGCGCCGATCCCGGCAATGCCCAGCGACATGCCGAGCGAGTTCACCGTCTGCAGGACGCCGGAGGCCGAGCCCATCTCCTGCGGCCGGACGCCCGCCATCACGATGTCGAACAGCGGCACGAACACCATGCCCATCCCGATCCCGCCCACGATCATCGGGGCCAGCAGGTCCGCGGTCGAGGGGTCACCGCTCGCGGCCCGCAGCACCGCGTAGACGGCCAGCAGCCCGGCTGCCTCGACGATCAGGCCGGCGTGCAGGATCCGGCGGCCGAGCTTGCCCATCGCGATGCCGCCCACCGCCGAGCCGGCGAACGCGCCCGCGGCCCACGGCGCGGTGGTCAGGGCCGAATGCCAGGGCGTGAAGCCCAGCCCGTTCTGCAGGAATACGTTGAAGATCATCGCGATGCCGCCCAGCGCGGCGACGAACGCGATCGAGAACACCAGGCCCGCCCGGTACGGCCGGTGCCGGAAGATGGACGGCTCGACCAGCGGGGTCCGGCCCGCGCGCTGACGCCGGACCTGGTAGACGGCGAAGGCGGCCAGCAGCAGCACCGAAGCGGCCAGCATGCCGAACAGCCAGCCCGGCCAGCCCAGCTCGCGTCCCTGCGCCAGCGGGAAGACCAGGCCGAACATGGCCACCCCGGCCAGCGCCGCACCGGGCAGGTCCAGCCCGCCGGGCCGGGCCCCCGCGGCTGGCGAGCCAGCGGGCAGGAACCGGGCGCCCAGCACCAGCGCGGCCAGCCCGACCGGCACGTTGACCAGGAAGATCATCCGCCAGCCGGCGCCGAACACGTCAGCGGCGATCAGCCCGCCCGCCGCGATCGGCCCGAGCATGGCCGACAGGCCCATCACCGGCCCGTAGACGCCGAACGCCCGGCCCATCTCGTGCGGCTCGAACAGGTCCGAGATCAGCCCGAACACCTGCGGCAGCATGATCGCGCCCAGCGCCCCCTGCGCCGCCCGGGCCGCGATGAGCTCGCCCGCGGTGCCCGCCGCCGCGCACGCGGCCGAGGCCGCCACGAACCCGGCCATCCCGGCCAGCAGCACCCGCCGGCGGCCGAAGATGTCCCCGAGCCGCCCGCCGGTCAGCAGCCCGGTGGCCATGGCCAGCGCGTAGGCCGCGGTCACCCACTCGATCACCGCGTACGAGCCGCCCAGGCCATGCCGGATGGTCGGCGCGGCGACCTGCGTGATCGGCGCGGGCCGTGTTCGTGGCCGATCCGAGCGCGCCGATCACCGCGGTGGCCAAGCACGCGGGCGTGGGCATCAGCGCCCTGTACACCCGCTACGCCAGCAAGGACGATCTCCTCCGCAAGCTGTGCACCGACGGCCTGAACATCGTCGTGGCCGAGACCGAGGCCGCCCTGGCGCAAGTCAAACAAGGCCGCGGCCACTGGCAGGTCTTCGCGGACTTCATGGCGAACCTGGTCGATGCGGACACCACCTCGATGACCCTGGCGCTGGCCGGCCGGTTCACCCCCACGCCGGACATGTTCGCCCTGGCCAACCACTCCAGTGAGCTCATGGAGGAGCTGTTCGGCCTGATCCGCGACGTGCTGCGCCCCGACGTGGCCCTGCACGACCTGGGCCTCATCCTCGAGCTGGTCGCCGTGATCAAGATCCCGCCCGCCGAACGCACCAGGCAGCTGCGCCGCCGTTACCTGGCCCTCATCCTGGACGGAGTGCGCGCCCGCGACCGCGCGGAGCTACCCGGCCCGCCGCCGACCTGGCCCGAGCTCAGCGACCGCTGGATTCCCGCGGCTGGCTCATAAGCGGCTGGCTCATAAGCGGCTGGCTCATGACTCGGGGCTGGCTCATGGCTGACGGCGGGCCCGGGCCCGCCGCTTGCCCTCGTGCATGGCCTGCACCCGCGCCACCGGGAGGGCCCGGCCCTCCTCGACCAGCTCCGGGCTCAGCGCCTGCGGCGCGGGCCGCTGGCCCGCCCACGGCTGGCTCCCGGCCAGCAGGCCCGGCGCGGTCAGCACGGTGAAGTCGCGCGGCTGGACCGCGTCCAGGTCCTCCCACCGCACCGGGAACGAGACCGGCACGCCCGGCCGGGCCCGCGGGCTGTAGGCCGCCGCCACGGTGGCGCCGAAGGCCCTGGTCGCGTCCAGGAACACCTTGCCCTCCCGGTCTTCCTTGATGAACGCAGTGGTGGCCAGGGCCGGGTCGAGCCGTTCGGCCCGGGCGGCGATGGCCCGGGTGGCCGCAGCCGCCTCCTCGCTGCTCGCCTCGATCGGCACGTAGACGTGCAGGCCCTTGGCCCCGCTGGTCTTCACCGCGCCGGCCAGGCCGACCTCCTCCAGCGCCCGCCGGATCAGATGAGCGGCCGCCACCGCGTGCCCGAACTCGCCCCCGGACGGCGGGTCGATGTCCAGCACCAGCTGGGTGGGGCGGTCCAGGTGCGCGGCCAGGCCCAGGGTCGGGTGGTACTCGACGGCCCGCTGGTTGGCGAACCAGATCAGCGTGCGCCGGTCGTCGCACAGCGCATAGCGGACGTTCCGCCGGGATGACTCGGCCCACAGCGTCACGGTCCGCATCCAGGACGGCGCGTAGCCGGGCACGTTCTTCTGCATGAACGGCTCCTGCCCGGCCCGGACCCTGATCACCGACAGCGGCCGGTCCCGCAGCTCGGGCAGGATGAAGTCCGCCACCGCCTCCAGGTAGTCCACCAGGTCCCGCTTGGTCGCCTCCGCCCCGTCGAACAGCGGCTCGTCCAGGTGCGTCAGTGAAATGCCCTCACGCTGATCCGGTTGCGGTGTCCCCATGGCTCTCGTATACCCGGTGACCCGGGGCAGGCACCAGGGCCCGTTCGGCCCAAAGAAATCATCAAGCCCGGCGGTAAGGTGAGAGCCGATCAGACGGGAGGGAATCATGGCGTTCAGCGGCTGGCCGGAAGAGGCGCTGGATTTCTACGACGGGCTCGCGGCCGACAACTCCAAGTCCTACTGGACCGAGCACAAGGCCGTCTACGAGGACAAGATCCTGCGCCCGATGACCGAGCTGACCGAGGAGCTGGCCGGGGAGTTCGGCGAGCCGAAGCTCTTCCGGCCCTACCGCGACGTCAGGTTCAGCCGCGACAAGTCGCCGTACAAGACCCACATCGGCGCGGTCATCGGCGGCAGCGGATACGTGCAGCTGTCCGCCGAGGGCCTGGGCGCCGGGGCCGGGATGTGGCAGATGAGCCCGGAGCAGCTGGCCCGCTACCGCGCGGCCGTGGCCGACGACATCCCGGGCGGCGAGCTCGAGCAGATCATCGCCCGGATGGAGCAGACCGACGTCATGGTGCACGGCCACGGCGCGCTGAAGTCCGCGCCCCGCGGCTACCCGGCCGACCACCCGCGGGTGGCTCTGCTGCGGTACAAGGGCGTGACCAGCTGGAAGCAATGGCCCGTCGAGGCCTGGCTGGAAACTGCGGCGGCCAAGGACCGCATCGTTTCTTTTCTCCGAACGTCCCAGCCGCTGTGCTCCTGGCTTGCCCAGCACGCCGGCCCGTGATATCGCCGTCAGCGGCGCCGCGGGCCCGGCGTACGCTTGCTGACCGGTACGCCTACTCCGCAAGGGGCCTGCAGTGAGCGAACCTGACGATTCCCTCCGGGTGTCCGACGCCGAGCGTGACGCCACGCTGCGCACCCTCGGCGACCACGCCGCCGTTGGCCGGCTGACCCTGGACGAGCTGGAGGAGCGGTCCGGCCAGGCGCTGACCGCCAAGACCCGCGGTGAGCTGGCCACGCTGATCAGCGACCTGCCCGCCGAGGGCGCGCCCCGGCCGGCGCTGGCCGGGAAGAAGCCGGTGCGCTGGATGGTCGCCATCATGAGCGGCTCGCACCGGCGCGGCCGGTTCCGCGCGGCCGGCACCATCAACGCCGTGGCCATCATGGGCGGCGACGATATCGACCTGCGCGAGGCCGAGATCGAGGGCGGCGAGCTCACGCTCAACCTGTTCGCATTCATGGGCGGCGCCCAGATCTACGTGCCCGACTCGGTGGACCTGGAGGTCGGCGGCTTCTCGCTGATGGGCGGGCACGAGGAGATCGGCAGCCAGCGCCCGCCGCGCCCCGGCGCCCCGGTCATCAGGATCCGCATCTACAACCTGATGGGCGGTGCGTCCATCTACCGGCTCCCACCGCGGGCCCGCGGCGTGGGCCTGAAGGAAGCCAGGCGCCTGGCCAAGGCCGCCGAACGCGGCCAGCTACCGCCCGCCGACTGACTTTTCCTCGCCCTGGCCGGCCAGCACGTCACGCACGTAGCCGGACTCGGTCTCGTACACGTGCGCCGACTTGACCGTCATCAGCAGCCGCCCGGCCGGGCGGCCGAGCTGGCCGGCCACGTGGCGCTGCAGCCAGGCCAGCTCGGCCAGGTTGCCGTAGCCCTTGGCCCCGAAGTCGATGCTGTGCGCGTAGACGGCCAGCTCCACCGCGCCGCCCGGCAGCCAGAAGTCGAGCAGGCTGACGCACGGGATGTAGCTGGTGTCGGTGTGCGGCTGGAACGTGGTGATGGCCGCCGAGCGGGTGGCCGGATCCCGGCGCAGCCGCTCGATGACCCAGGCCACCTGGTCACGGCCCGAATGGTCGTAGTCGAACAGCCGGGTCGCGTAGCTGTCCGCGCCGCCGAGTTCGGCGACCCGGGCGTGGTCGGCGAAGTTGGCGTGCATCCAGGCCAGCCGTTCCGGCTCGGCGAACCGGGCGATGATCTCGTCATCCGGATCCGGCCGGGCGACGGCCAGCGTCACGTGCGAGATCTCGCGCACGGGCAGGCCGTCGTAGCGGCTGGCCGTGCCCTGGTCCAGGATCCGCCGGGCCACGGCCAGCCAGGCCGCCCCGATCGTCGCTGCCTGCAGGGTCTGCGGATCGTCCGCCGCCAGGTGCACCGTCACCCTGGCATGGTAGGCCCGGCCCGGCCCGAAAACCGCCGGCCCGAAACCGCCGGCCCGAAAACTGGTTGTGCCGACCGCGACGGCGAGGAGAGCATGGGCCATGGTCCTGGTCCGGGAGACGGTCGACGATGACTGGCAGGAGCTGCGCGACATCCGCCTGGAGGCGCTGCGCAACGCGCCCGAATCGTTCGGCTCCAGCTACGAGCGGGAGATCGTCCGCCCCGAGGCGCACTGGCGCGACCGGATCGCCCGGGGCGGGACGTTCCTCGCCTTCATCCCCGAGGTCAGCGCGCCCGCCGGGCTGGCCGGCGGCTACCGTGAGGACCCGGACACCATGGAACTGGTCTCCATGTACGTACGGCCCCAGGCCCGCGGCCGCGGCGTCGGCGAGGCCCTGGTGGCCGCGGTGGCCCGCTGGGCCGAGGCGCAGGGCGCCAAATCCCTGCACCTGTGGGTGACCGAGACCAACGCCCCCGCCCGGCTGCTGTACGAGCGCCTCGGCTTCTCGCCCACCGACGAACGCCAGCCCCTGCCCTCCAACCTCGCCCTCGGCGAAGTCGGCATGACCCTCCCGCTGTAGGTCCTGGTAGCTCAAGCCATCCCCAACTACAGCTCAGTCCTGGTAGCTCGGCGTGGGCGGGATCGGCTGTGCCGCCCGGACCGCCGACACCACGGCCTCGGCCTCGCGCTGCCGGTACTCCTCGCCGTATACCGCGCCCGGCCGGCGTGGCGCCTCCATCACGGTGGCATCGCCCGTGCCGCCGAGGTCGACCGGAACGAACCCGCAGTCGGTGATCAGGGCGGCCGCCACCGCCTTGGCCTGCGCGTCGTCCCCGCACAGCCACTGCACGACCCGCCGGTCGCCCTCCCGGGTCGCGGTCTGCCGCTGGAACCCAGCCGTCAGCGTGTTGAACGACTTGGTGTAACCCGCCCCCGGCATCCGGGCCTGGTTGAACTGCGCCGCGGTCTGCCCGTCCGCAATGCGCTCCGAGCCCGCGCCGAACTGGTTGGTGGTGTCGATGACCACCTTCCCGGCCAGCGGCCCGGCCGCCGCCAGCGCCTCGTCGATCAGCGGCCACGGCACCGAGAACACCACCACTTCGCTGCCCGCCACCGCCTCGGACACTTTCTCGGCCACCGAGACCCGCGGCCCGATCTCCGCCGCGAGCCGCTCGAGCGCCCCCGGCTCCCGTGAGAACGTGACGACCACGTCGTGCCCGGCGCCCGCCAGGAACTGCGCCAGGTTGCCGCCGATGTGCCCCGCGCCGATGATGCCTACCCGCACGATAACCCTCCTCCGTGAGATACATCGACAACATAGGTTGGCTTCAAACTATTAATCAACCCCCATTCGCCGCGAGCGTAAACCCAACCTCTCACACGCGGGCCCGCCAAGATCGTGGACAGCAACCCTCAAATCACGGTGGTAACTGTCCACGTAAAGTTGATCCCCGTCCCGAGTGCTGCCCTCAGACGCGGTGCTCGCCGGTCCGGGCCGCCAGCCCGTCCGGAGCCGGAGCCGGGGCCGCCACCGAGGCGCCGAGCGGCACCGACACCGTCCGGTCCTTCAGTCCCCGGCGGACCCGCAGTTCCAGCCGCCCGGCCGGCAGCGCGTCCGAGATCGCCGAGTACAGGCCCGACACCGAACGCAGCGGCGTTCCCCCGGCCTCGGTCAGGATGTCACCCTCGGCCAGGCCCGCTGTCGCGGCGGGCGAGTGCTCGTCGGCCGACCGGACCAGCAGGCCGGGCCGTTCGGGCAGGCCGACGGCGCGCTGCATGGCCAGCGCCACGTGCACCGGGGCCAGCGTGAGGCCTAGGCGCACCGGCAGGCTCTCCAGCTCGGCGCTGCCCTCGAAGGCGAGCAGCAGCTTGCGCAGCAGTCCGGCCAGCGTGGCCTGCTCCTCCGCGCTGAGCGAGCCGAGCAGCCGGACCTGGTTGGCCAGGTGGGCGGGCACGACCGCCTCGAACAGGTCCCGGCCCCGGTCGGTCAGCGTGACCAGCGACCCGCGCCCGTCGGCCGGGTCCGGCGACCGCACCACCAGGCCGTCGGCCACCAGCCGGTCCACCCGGGCGCTCACCGTCCCCGGCGTCAGCCCCATCTCGTTGGCCAGCCTGCGCTGCGATATCCCGCCCGGCTGGTTGATGCGCACCAGCGTGACCAGCATGGTGAAGGTCGGGTTGGTGACGCCGTGCTCGGCGAAGACGGCCTCCTGCTCCTCGGCGATGATGGCCCGTAGCCGGCCCAGCCGGCTGATGACCCCGACCGACGAGACATCTAGGTCGGGTCGGACCTGGGCCCACTGGTGCAGCACCCGGTCGGTGGCATCCGGCACCGCGGTGACCGGGACCGCGGAAGCGGCCGGGCTGCGTGTCATTACTCAATCGTAGGGCCGCAGTCGCCCGGTATAGTTCGAAGCCAAACTATGGAACCGGTTAAATCGGCCGCCAAAAATCCGACCCAGGGAGAAGCTGCCATGCCGTCCATCAACGTCGCCGTCCTCGGCTCGGGCATCATCGGGCGCACCCTCGCCACCAGGTTCGCCCAGGTCGGCCACGCCGTGACCTTCGGCAGCCGCAACCCCGACGAGGCGGACCTGGCCGCCTTCGCCGCCGGTATCGGCGCAAGCGTGGCCGGCAACGACGCCGCGATCGACGGCGCCGACGTGGTGCTGCTGGCCATCAACGGCGCCGCCATGCCCAAGGCGGTCCCTGCCTTCGGCGCCCGGCTGGACGGCAAGATCGTCATCGACGCCACCAACCACGTCGGCGGGCCCTCGCTGAACAGCCTGGCCGCGCTGGCCGAGCATGCTCCGCGGGCCCGGCTGTTCCGGGCCTTCAACAGCCTGGGCTGGGAGAACTTCGCCGACGCCCGCTACGGCGACCAGAACGGCGACATGCTCTACTCCGGGCCGGCCGGTGACGCCCAGCAGACCGTGGAGGAACTGATCAAGGCCACCGGCCTGGGCCCGATCTGGGTCGGCGACAACGACAAGGTGCAGCTCGTCGACAACTTCGTCGCCCTGTGGTTCACCCTCGCCTTCGAGCGCGGCCTCGGCCGTAACCTCGGCTTCAAGCTCCTCACTCGCTGACCGGGCCGAACTCCGCGCGCACCCCGAGCAGCCGCACCGGCCGCCGCCCGGTGAACCGGCCGAGCGCCTCCAGCGCGGCCTGCTCGATCACCGCCGCCTCCGAACTGGGCGCGGCGAGCGTCACTCCGTGCGTCTCGGTGACGAACGGCGCGTACCGCACCTTCACCACCACCCGCACCGCGGGCCGCGGCTCCGCAGCGAGATCCAGAGCGAGCAGGCCCGCGATCCGCCGCACCTCAGCTTCCACCCGCGACCAGTCCGGGATGTTCTGCTGGAACGTCTCCTCCTTGCCGTGCCCGCGGGCCACGTAGGGCGAGTCGTCCACGTCGGCGTCGCCCCGGCCCCGGCCGAGCAGCACCAGCCACGGCCCGGTCATCGGGCCGAACACCGCGGCCAGCGCGTCCGGGTCCGCCGCCGCCAGGTCGCTGACCGTGCGGATGCCCAGCCCGTCCAGCTTCTTAGCCGTCTTGGCCCCGATGCCCCACAGCGCGTCGGTCGGCCGGCCGCCCAGCACGGAGAACCAGTTGGCTGAGGTCAGCCGGAACACCCCGGCCGGCTTCCCGAACCCGGTGGCGATCTTGGCCTGCAGCTTGTTCTCCCCGATCCCCACCGTGCAGTCCAGCTGCGTCGCCTCCCGCACCTGAGCCGCCAGCGACCGCGCGAAGCCTTCCGGATCGTCAGTCGAGACGCCGAGGAACGCCTCGTCCCAGCCGAGCACCTCCACCACCGCGCCGGTCGAGCGCAGCACCTCCATCACCACGTCCGAGACCTCCTCGTAGGCGGCCCGGTCCACCGGGAGGAACACCGCGTCGGGCAGCCGCCGCGCCGCCGTCCGCAGCGGCAGTCCGGAATGGACGCCGTGCTCCCGCGCCTCGTAGGACGCCGTGCTGACCACGCCCCGCTTGGTCGGGTCGCCGTCGCCGCCCACCACCACCGGCCGTCCGCGCAGTTCGGGATGCCGGAGCACCTCGACCGCCGCGATGAACTGATCGAGGTCCACGTGCAACACCCACCGTGCCACGCCCCAGTCTTACCCGCTCACCTCCCGCCGCCGAACATCGGCCCAGGCCACCGGCGCGCGGTCACCCCCGCCACCCCCCATATTCGCTGGGTTAACAGCAGCGAGCCGGGTAGCTTGCCTGGTATGTCGTGGTCGAAGTACGCCGAGTTCCTGGTCTTTGCCGTGGTCCTGATTGTGATCCCGGGCCCGGATTTCGCCGTGGTCACCAAGAACACCCTGGCGGGTGGGCCCCGCCGCGGGAGGTGGACGGCCGTCGGGGTCGCAAGCTCCAACTTCGTCCAGGGCACGGCCGCCGCCTGCGGCCTCGGCGCGCTGATCGTGCGGGCCCAGCCCGCCTTCGAGGCCATCAAGTGGGCCGGCGTGGCCTATCTGGTCTTCCTGGGCGCGCAGGCCCTCCGCTCGGCCATCCGCGGCCAGTACCGGCCGCTGGATGATGACGACGAGGCCGCCGCGAGAACACGAAGCCTGGCGGGCTGGCGGCAAGGGTTCCTCTCCAACATCACCAACCCCAAGGTGCTGGTCTTCTACCTCGCGGTGCTGCCCCAGTTCCTCACGCCCGGCGCGAACCTCGGCTGGCTGCTCACGCTGGCCTGGAGCCACGCCGCGCTGTCCCTGGCCTACGTGCTCGTCCTCATCGCCGCCCTGAGCCGCGCCCGGCGCTTGCTGGCCCGGCGCAGGGTCCGCCGCGGCCTCGACGCCACCGCCGGCGCCGTCCTGCTCGGCTTCAGCGCCCGCCTCGCCACCGAGCACGCCTGACCCCGCAAAAGCGCTCACCGCCGGGTGAACACGGCGCGGATGGTGACGGTGTTGTTCATCGCGACCAGGCCCATCCGATTCCAGGTGAGGCCGAAGTCGGCCCGGTTGATGCGGACCTCGGCGTCGAGCCTGATCTCGCCGTCGCCCGGCCCGGACGCCGCGGCCTCGAAGGACAGCGGCTGGGTACGGTCCCGCACGGTGAGCGTGCCGGTCACAAGAGCACCCTGGCCAGCGGGCCGGGCCCCGGTTGCAGTGAAGGTGATGTCCGGATAGTTAACAGCGTCGAAGAAGTCGGCCGAGCGCAGGTGCGTATCACGCCGGGTGTTCCCGGTCTCGATGGACGCCGCGGCCACCGCGACGGTGCCGCTGACCGCGCCGTCCGGAGCGATGGTGCCGTTCCCGCTGACCTCGCGGAAGACGCCGTTCACCGGAATCAGGCCGCCCAGGCTCCTGTTCTTCAGCCGGACGCTGGACTGGCGCGGGTCCAGTACCCATTCCCCGGCCAGGTCCGCGTCCTCCAGCAGAGCCTGCAGCGACGGGGGGGTCGTTGGTCCTGACGTTGCCTGCATGATCATTCCCCTGTCATATCGAACTGTCACATCGAACGGATTTGAGGTGTCACCTATACGACACGCCGCGATCAGGGAGTGTGACCGATGACCGAAGCCGACTGGCTGGTGGACGGCTTCGAGCAGAACCGGACCCGCCTGCGGGCGGTGGCCTACCGGATGCTCGGCTCGCTGGCCGAGGCCGACGACGCCGTCCAGGAAGCCTGGCTGCGCCTCAGCCGGTCAGACGCCAGCGGCGTCGACAACCTCGGTGCCTGGCTGACCACGATCGTGGCCCGGATCTGCCTGAACGTCCTGCGCTCGCGCAACGCCCGACGTGAGGAGCCCCTCGGCGTGCACGTGCCCGACCCGGTCCTCAGCCGGGCGGACGGGACCGACCCCGAGGAGGAGGCGCTGCTGGCCGACTCGGTCGGGCTCGCCCTGCAAGTGGTGCTTGACACGCTGACCCCCGCCGAGCGGCTGGCGTTCGTCCTGCACGACATGTTCGACCTGCCCTTCGACGAGATCGCCCCTATGGTTGGGCGCCCCCCGGCCACGGCCAGGCAGCTCGCCAGCCGGG
Organism: uncultured Actinomycetes bacterium; assembly: GCA_963739135.1. Lineage (GTDB taxonomy): Bacteria > Actinomycetota > Actinomycetes > Streptosporangiales > Streptosporangiaceae > Palsa-504. Next base: position 14,448 of record CAVTZG010000025.1, on the reverse strand, counting down.
CCCGGCGCCGGGTCCGAGGAGCCGAGATTCACACCCCGGATCCCGATATCGGCCGCCAGCGCGAAGTGGTCGATGCCTTCTTCGCCGCGGCGCGCCACGGCGACCTGGCCGCGCTCGTCGCCGTCCTCGACCCGGATGTCGTGCTGCGGTCCGACGGGGGGACGGCGCATCCGGAACTTTCCGTGGTGCTCCGCGGCGCGGCCGCCGTTGTCGATCACGGGCTCAGGGTCCACCAGGCCTCCGCGCTGCTGCGGCCGGCCCTGGTGAACGGGGCCGCGGGCGCGGTCGCGACCATAGGCGGGCAGCCGGTCGCGGTAATCGGGTTCACCATCTCGCGCGGCAAGCTGGTGGAGATTGACGTGCTGGCCGACCCCGAGCGCCTCGGCCGGCTCGACCTGGCCGTGCTCGGTGACTGACCGCGACCGGAAAGCCCTTTGATCTGCGGCGACCGCGTCGGACACAATGACGTGTGCTGCTGACCATCACCACCACCCGTGAGCCCGCCACCGACCTGGGGGGTGTCGCCTGAGGAGGTGGACAAGCTGGTCCGGGCGGGCGGCGACTGGCTGGCCGCCCACCCGTACAAGGAGCTCATCACCGCCCGCTACCTCTCTCACCGGCACAAGCTGACCCGCTCCGCCCTGGCCCGGCTGGCCGAAGCCGACGACACCGAGCCAGAAGAACTCGACAACGCCGTCACCGAGGAGGACGCCGCCACCAGCGAGCCGCTCGCCCGGACCGTGACTTCGGCCCGCACGTGATCCGCCGCCAGCGCAGCCAGCTGCGGCGCAGCCTGAACCACCTGGGCCGGGAGGGCTTCCGCACCGTCCACGTGCTGCGCACCCCGGACGAGGTGGCCGCCGCTACCGTCACCCGGGCCAAGCTGTTCAACGATCTCCGCCAAGAAAAAGGCCCGTTCGACGTCATCGGCGACGTGCACGGTTGCCGGGCCGAGCTCGAGCAGCTGCTCGACCAGCTCGGATACGCCATCGACCGCGACGGCGCCGGCCGTCCTATCAACGCCCGCCACCCGGGCGGAAGGCGCGCCGTGTTCCTCGGCGACCTGGTGGACCGCGGTCCCGACACGCCCGGCGTGCTCCGCCTGGTAATGGGCATGGTGGCGGCGGGCACCGCGCTGTGCGTGCCCGGCAACCACGAGGTCAAGCTGCTGCGCGCGCTACGCGGCAGGAACGTCAACCGCAGCCACGGCCTGGACGCCTCGCTGGAGCAGCTGGCCCGCGAGACCGACGAGTTCCGCGCCGGGGTCGAGCAGTTCATCGACGGCCTGATCAGCCACTACGTGCTGGACTGCGGCCGCCTGGTGGTGGCCCACGCGGGCCTGATCGAGCGCTACCACGGCCGCGCGTCCGGCCGGGTGCGCGAGTTCTGCCTGTACCGGCAGACCACCGGCGAGACCGACGAGTACGGCCTGCCCGTCCGCTACCCCTGGGCGCAGGAGTACCGCGGCCGCGCCCTCGTCCTGTACGGCCACACCCCGGTGCCCGAGCCAGAGTGGCTGAACAACACCCTGTGCCTGGATACCGGCTGTGTCTTCGGTGGCCGTCTGACCGCGCTGCCGCGGCCATATCTCGCCAGCTGCGGCTGCTCACCGGGTACCGGCCGGAGCTGATCGCCAGCGCGCTCGGGCTCAGGCCGGTCTCCGAGGACCGGATCGTCCTCGTCGGCGCCCGGGACCTGGACCCGCCGGAGGTCACCTACCTGGATCAGTCCCAGATCCGCCGCGGCCAGGTCATCGACCTGGCCGCCGCCGACATCCCCGACGGCCCGCTCTACGTGCACCTGGACATGGACGTGATCGACGCCACCCAGATGCCCGGCCTGCGCTACCCGACGCCAGGCGGCCCCGATGCCGGGCAGGTCGCCGACGCGCTGAGCCTGCTGCTCGGCACCGGCCGCGTCGCCGCCGTCGGCGTCGCCTGCTCCTGGTTCCCCGGCCGGGGCGCCGCCCGGCTCATCGCCCCCTACTTGGAGATCGCCCTCGCCTCGTAGGGCTCGCCTGCCAGCCGGTACACCCGGGTGTCCCGCAGCGAGAAACCCAGCCGCTCGTACAGCCGTCCGGCCGACTCCCGCGAGGGCCGGGTGGTCAGGTCGACCGTCCGCGCCCCGGCCGCCCGGGCCAGCCGGACCGCCTCCCGGGTCAGTGCCGCCCCGACCCCCTGGCCCCGGGCCGACTCGTCGACCACCACGTCCTCGATCCAGGCCCGGACCCCGGTCGGGATCGGGAACGTGATCAGCGTCAGGATGCCGATGATCTCGCCTGGTGACCGGGCCGCCAGCAGGCTGCTGCCGTCCCAGGTGGCGATCCGCCGCACCGCCGCGCCGTCCAGCGGCGGCGCCGATCTCGACAGCTGCGGCAGCAGCCGGTTGATCGCGGCCACGTCCTGGTCGGTGACGTCCCTGATGACCGCTACCTCAATGTCCATGACCGCCAGCCCTTCATCCGGCGTAGGTCCGCAGCAGCCGCAGCGCCGCCGCGCCGTGCGGGCCGGTGACGGTCATCCGGGCCTGTTCCGGGGCCAGCCGGTGCGCCGCCACCCGGCAGAAGTCTCCGGCCGGACCACTGATCGCCGACTCGGCCGCCGATCGGCCGAACTCCCAGACCGTCGCGCCGTCCGGAGCCGTCAGCTCGCACCGCACCTCGGCGGGAGGCTCGCCGGCCAGCGCCATCGCGTACGGCAGCGTCCGGTGGGCCAGCCAGGCCACGTGCCGCAGCCGACCGGTATCGGGGAAGCCCAGGCCGAGCGGCCCGGTGATGTCCAGGCCGTGCGCCCAGTGCTCGGCCAGCCGGGTGGTGGCCAGCGTGGCCGGCTTGACCGGCGCCGCCACCCACTCCAGCGGCCGGTCCGGATCGGCGCCGCGCAGCGCAAGGAGCGCGGCGCGCCGGGCCTGCTGCCACCGGCCGAACACCGCCTCGGGCGCCGCCCGCTCCGCCTCCACCAGCGCGGCGATGCGCTCGTCCACCGTGCCGCCCGCCGTCGCCGCGAACCCGGTCCGCGGGCCCTTTCCGGCCACGGTGGCCAGCACTGATTCCTCGGACTGGGCCAGGTGCAGCACCACGTCCGCCATGTTCCGTAAACCCCTACACACTCGTGGAGCCCGCCAGCGACGCAACCGCAGCGCGCTCCCGGACAAGACGGAGCGTGCCCATGACCACCCTAGCGCCGGACGCTGGTGGCTCCCCGGAGTCCGAGCCGTCCTATTCGCCCTATCTGCTCTTGCATCACACCCCGAAGCTCCTCGAAGCCGAGGGCTGCCGGGGAGTCACCGTCACCGCGGACAACGTGGGCCGGCCGTGAAGGCGGCCAAGGACCTGCTGCGCGCCTTGGGCATCGAGCCGGACATGGGGGAGGCGTGACCCGGCCCTTGCCGCAGATCCGCGTCCTGAGCGGTGACCAGCGGCGCGCGGTCGAGCGTGCCCGCGACTTCCTGCAGGCATCGGCGGCAGGACAGCACACCCTGGCCGCGCACCTGGACGCGGATGCCGTTGAAGACACCGCGCTGTTCTACGCCACCTATGGGTTCGGCGCCGCGCAGAAGCTCCTCCTTGACCTGCTATCCGTCGTCGACGAGCTGGCCCCCGCGCAGCCGGCTAGCGGCACGGCGGGAGGTACGCCGATTACTGCGCCGCACAGCTACATCCCGGACGGGCCTATCGAGTCCGCGGCGCTGGCGGGCTACTGCCGGCCTGAGATCAGGCAGGAGGCGTTCGCCGCCGTCCTGGAGGGTGTCGAGCTGGGCGCGTACGACCGCCGGATCGTCGCGTGGCTGATCCAGCTGGACGACACCACGTGCCGCACCGTCGCGTCCCTGATGTGGCGCTGCCGCCTTGCAGGGCGGAAGGAGGGCAGGCAATGAGCGCGCGCATCGCTGTTGGACCCGCACTGCACGCCCGGCTCGGTCGACACGGGTCGTGACGCAGCCGTATATCCACGGCACCATCTGCCGCACGGGCTGGACCGGCACCTTCCGGCCGCCGGCCAGCGAGACCAGCCCCGCCAAGTTCACGGTGTCCTACCCGGCCTATGACATCCCGGACGGGGCCACCTCCGAGCTGGACCACCTGCTATCCGGCGTTGCAGCGTGAGCGACCGACATAGTTGCAGGTCAGACGTTTGGCGGCATGCCGCTGACGTTTCTCTCAGGCGTTTACGGTCGGGTCCGACGTATTGGCGTTCGCGAATCGGGCGGCTAGTCGTGACGAGGGTCGCTCCGGGCATCGGGGGAGACGGTCCGCGGCTGGCGGGCGCTTTGCCGACCGGCGTGCCGTCGGTGTCTGGCGTGACTGGCGGTGACAGTAGGTCCCGGTAAGCTGAAGGAACACAGAAAACCCGGGCGCGCCGCGTCTTGGGCGGCGGGCACCGGGGCTTCCCTAGTTAGCAGCTGGACATTACCCGTAGCAGGCACTTGCGCTATACGCCGCTGGTGTGAGTTGTGTCTCGTCCTCCCAGCGCGCGCGTGGCCCGGCCGAGGCCCACGTTCCAGCGGAGGATGAGTTGAAGTCCGCAACCAGAAATAGCAGAAATAGCAGAAATAGCAGAAATAGCATTGAGAAGCTACGCACGGGCGAGGTCCCTGTCCAGCCTCGTCATTGGGTCACCAGCTTGCGCTTTCCCGCTGATAGCCGTGACACCGGACCGGGGAGCGGGCGGTGAGCGGCGACAACCCGATCAAGTCGAGTTCCGCCGATTGTCTCGGCCGTTCCGGGTTTGCTGATCACCTGACGGCAGCCCTGCTCGGTGAGGCCGCCGACGAGGGTCTCGTGGCGGCGTTGGTGGGACCGTGGGGGCAGGGTAAGACTTCCGTGCTGAACATGGTGAAGGAACAACTCGAGGGCGTTCACTCGCGGACGGTGCTGATTTTCAACCCGTGGATGTTCTCCGGCCGGGACCAGCTGGTCAGCGCGTTCTTCGAGCAGATCGCCGGCCAGCTGCGCCTGAAAGGGAAGACGGAGCGGGCTCTGGCCAACCGGCTGATCGGCTATGGTCAGGCTCTGTCCCCGCTGGCGTTCGTGCCGGTCGCCGGCGCCTGGTTCGCGAGGGCTGGCGCGGTGGCAACCGCGGCCGACCGGGCCCGCAGCGCCAGGAAGAAGCCCGATCCGGTCGAGCAGCAGCGGCAGGCGATCGAGTTGGCGCTCGGCGAGCTCGCCGAGCCGATCTTTGTGTTCATCGACGACATCGACCGGCTCACTGCCCCGGAGATCCGCGACATGCTCGGGCTGGTCCGGCTCGCCGCGCACTTCCCGAAGATCATCTATCTGCTGGCCTTCGACCGGGCCAAGGTTGAGCGCGCCCTGGATCAGGACGGCCTGGACGATGGCAGAAGCTATCTCGACAAGATCGTCGAGCTTTCTTTCGACCTGCCCGCCACGTCGCAGCACGCGCTCGGGGACCTCCTGGTCCAGGGGCTTAACGAGGCTATCTCCGGGATCGAGACTGGCCCGTTCGATCAGGCCCTCTGGGCGGACGTGCAGGTCCGCGTGCTGCGCCCGCTGCTCAGCACGCCGCGGGACGTTAACCGGTATCTGGCGGCCTTGCCGGCCGGGCTGCGGATGATCGGCGAGGAGGTGGCACTTGTCGATGTCCTTGCTCTGGAGGCAATCCGGCTCAGCCTTCCGGAGGTCTTCGCGATGCTTGGGCCGATGAGCCAGGCCCTGACTGACGTGGGCATGATCACGAGCCAGGCACCGGGATGGCAGGATGAGATAGACGCGTTCGTCCGGGCGGGCGGAGATCACGCCGAAGTTGTTGCTCAGCTGTGCCGCCTGTTGTTCCCCGCTACCGTCCGTTACCTGGGTAGCCGCAACATGACATACCCCAGCAGCTGGCTGCCCACCTGGCGGAAGCAGCGGCGGGTCGCGAACCCGGAGGTGCTTGGCATCTACCTCAGCAAACAGCTTCCGCCGGGGGCGCTGCCAGCGGCGACCGTGGACGCGGTGGTCATCGCCATGCCTCACAAGCGGCTGCTCCAGGCTGTGGTCGACAACATGTCTGCCGGTGACCTCGATGACTTGCTCGCCCGCCTCGCGGGATACGAGGAAGACGTCCCCCCTGAAGCCGTACTGCCGGCATGCACTGTGCTGCTCAGCCTGTATCCGCGTCTTCGCACCGGGTCCAAAGGCTTTTTCGACGTGGGACCGGAGATCGCCGTCGACCGCGTCGTGGTGCAGCTCCTGCGCCGGGTCAGCGAGACCGCTGAGCGCTCCACCGCCGGACGACCTGATGCAGGAAGAGCCGTGGGATTCGGTGATGGTCTTGCCAACGGATGTTGCTCTAAAGACGTCCAGCTACGCGGGTTCAGCGGCCGCACGACTCGATGCACTGCAGAGTGACTGGGTCTTCTCTTGGCCCGCGCCCGGACAGGCAAGTTTCATGGATGAGGTTTGCCTCCTCGCAGGCGAAGAGTTCGATGCGTTGGTCTTCAACGCCCTTCATGGGTACTACCGGCAAGCAATCGGCTGCCTTCGCAACGCGCTTGAGACAATGACCATCGCGGCGGGGCTCGCCGTGACCAACAATTCGGCGCTCTTCGGTAAGTGGCGGGCGGGCCAAGAGATCAGCTTTGGGCAGGCACGGTCGTGGCTACGCGACAGCACCGCAGGCGCTCAAGTCGATCGTGAGGCCGCTCCCGAATCCGTGTTCGGCGACGTTGCCACGTCGTGGATCAAGGACAGATACTCCCGTCTGTGCGCGTATGCACATAGCCGAGCCGGCGACAACAACGCGGACTTCTGGGAGAGCAACGGTCCGGTCTACAGGCCGCAGGCGCTTGCGGTCGTCGAGGCTGAGTTTCGCGAGACGCTCGCGATCTCGTACCTCCTCTTGCGGCTTGGTTGGCCGACGTACGCTCCAGCCCAAGGGCCGACTCACCTGCTGCAAGGTCCGCATGGAGGTTGGTCGAGATTCGCTGGCCTGCTGCAGAGCTGGCTCCGATGACTCATCCTTGCAGGCCATCTTACGATGGCCTGCATGCGGGGGGCCCGCGCGTACACCCCCGCTGTGGCTCTCCCACCTAGCACACGCTCCAACGTGCACAAAGGGTCATTTTGGGAAGTTGTCAGGCGACGCGTGCGGCAGCTCCGTCATCGCCCGCGCCCTTCCCCGCCAGCCGCCGCTGACCCGGTTGACGGTGAATCGTCCGACCCGGCGGCCGATCCCGAGCCCGGTGGCCTGATCGAGGGGATGACGTCGGCAAAGCTCCGCAACAGCGCGTCAGTTGCCGTCGTCGAGGACCTCGCGCAGTCTCCGCGCGAAGGCCTCGGGTTGGCCTGCGTAACCGGACTCGCCGCCGACGAAGCCGCCGTGGTGGCTCGGGAACACTGCCGGCTGCCGCCCGAGGAGCTCTGCGATGGCCGCCGACGTGCGCGCCGTGACCGTGCCCGCGGACTCCTCGCCCACGGCGATCACGACGCGCGTCGGTGCCGCGTGCAGCGCGTCGACGTCGGGCCGGTAGCTGGTGATCGCCCAGGATCGGTCGGAGAGCAGCGGGTCGTCCCGGGTGCCGTCGTCCCCGGCCGGCATGCCGAACATGGCAGGATCGGGCGCGGGCTGAGCGAAGTAGTCGTCGGTGTACTCGCCTTGCCGCGACGACATGACGATGAAGGCCGCCATTCCGGCATTCGACCCCTTGGCCTCGTACGCGTCCCGCACGCCGCGCTGGGCGCGCTCGGCGGCCGCGGCATCGGGGAGCAGCGCAAGGAGCGGCGGCTCGTGTGCCACCAGGGTGGTCACGTCGTCGGGGTAGGCCGCCACGAGCGCGAGCGCGGTCACCGCGCCGCCACTGCTGGCGAACATTTCGACCGGGGCGGCACCGAGTGCTTCGATGACGGCGTGCACGTCATCCGCCTGGAGGGTGGGCGTGTTCTCGACCAGGCCGTCCTTGCGGGTGCTGCGGCCCAGGCCGCGCGGGTCGTAGGTGATCACAGTGCGGTCGGGGAACAGTGATGCCAACGTACTGAAGCCGCTGGCGTCCATGGGCTGGCCGATCATGAACAGCGGCGGGCGTCCGTCGGCGGTGGGCAGCGGGCCGTGGACATCGTAGGCGATGTCGGCCTCGGCGGTTTCCAGCCTGTGCATCGTCGTCATGACCGTTTGACGTCTCCCGTGTTGAGGACTCATCGGACCCACGCCGAAGGCAGAGGGAGCGGCCTCGCGAAACGTCCGCCCCGGTCGCGGACCTCGGCACTGCGGATACTTGTTGGCCCCAGACCCCGGTGCTGCATTGCCCGATTTCGGGCGAGCGGCCCGTTCAGTCAGAACTGGTTGAGGACGATCTCGCTAGCGTGGCCGCGGTATGCAGTCTGGCCTGCGGTCCATGGCACAGCTGCGGGAAAGTAGCCTTCGTAGAAGTCAACGTAGTCGTCACTGATCGCCTTCAGCACGTCACCGATGACCTTTGCCAACTCTAGGGACGCCTGCTCGACCAAGGCCACGGTCGCCGATGCGACACCTGTTGCCATCGCGATCAACGTCAGCAAGGAGTTGAGCTTGCTCTTTTGAATGGTGTCAGCGACCGTCGACAGAGTCTGGCCGAAGTCGCGCGTGCCTTTGGCGGATTCCCAGATCTGAATGCGTGTCGAGAGTCCCGCCGCGACAGATCTGGGAGGAAAGAGTACCGCCCCGCTCCCGATGAATTCGCGGGCCTCCCCGCCGCGCATCGGGATCAGCGCGCTCGATGCGTCAGCCACCGACACCCGGATACATTGACACGGGGGCGCCACTCATGTCCCAGCACCAGGCCAGAAAGTACACCTTGCTCGTCTTGTGGAACATGCGGGCGAGGAAGTTCTGGAAGTCCTTTTCAAGCAGCAGCCTGGCAACCGCCAGCCCGCGGGCCTCCGGCGAAACCGCATATTGGAATAGGTCGGCTGGAGCTTCCCGTGTCACCTCGGCGAGCGTCCCGAAGCTGTCGACTTCATCGGCGGCGGCCAAGGTATCGACGGCCCGAGCGGTAGGCGTCAGTGAGAAATCTGACAGTGAACCAGCGGTGATGATCGCCATTTCCCCTCCCTACAGTTTGGCTAGCTTGTCACCGTGAAGTTGTACGCTGTACTGGTTCGACTTTGCGAAGAGCCACGCCGTACGGGTGTCGGATGCGCTCAACCCGTAGCTCGGGCCGTTTGCCTTGTAATCAGTTCGCGCCTGTGCGAATCCCTGGCGGAGGTCGTCCGCAGCGGAGTTGATGTCGTCGCCCTTCGTCAGCAGTCCTCGAAGCCCATCGATGATGGCCATATCCATCGGCAGCGGCGCGCCGAGCGGGAACCCGAGCTCGTCGTCAAAGCCGAGGAAGGCAACAACATGATGGCTGCCCGCCTTGGCAGCCTGACCAAGCGTCACGGCCGCATAGCAGGCAACCGCGATCACAATCTTGCCGCCAGGCGTGGGGACGTTCTGCTGCTGAACCCTGACAGCAAGCGTGGTGATGTTCTGCTGATCGACCAAGTCCTTCCCGGCTGCCACCAGCGAAGTGGTGGTGCCGTGGCCGAAGTAGAACACGCTCGATGCGTTCGGCAGCTCAGCGTTTACGTTGCCCCGGGAAGCCGCCGTTGGCCCCTGTGACCCGTACAAGTCAGTGGAGGTGAACGCGCTCGTCAACAAGTGGACGGCTTTACCGCACTGCGCAATGTGACCGGCGGCGCTATCGTCAGCCGGGCGGATGAACAACAGATGGGTCATCTCACCGACTGCCCAGGCGCCAGCGACGCGTGTCCTCCTGGTAGTCGCTGAGAATCTCCTCAAGCGTCTCCGGGCGCTCCACGTTGTCGGGAATCAGGCCCGCCGCGAACACGCGCAACAACAGCTGGCCCCGCGGACTGTTTGGATTTCCTACCGCATCGGCCATTTCCAACGGTGTCAGTTCGCTCCCGTCCATGAGCGCGACGATGGGAAGGTCACGTCGCGGATGAACCTCGGCCCATGCATGGAGCGTCTCAGCGATCTGCTGCCGTTGCGCCGCGTTGAGCGACGGCACGTCACGCGGCACGATTCACTCCCTGATCACGTTTTGCTCAGCAGGTGTAGCCAGATCAGCAAGTCCCTCCCGGGAGGCTACATGTCAAACCCCGGCACCCAGTCTCCAACGGTCGTCCCGCAGGCGCAAGTGTGCCCATGCTAGGCCACAACCGACTGGTCATCCGGCCGCGCCGAAGCCATCTCGCGCTCGAGCACCCACACGAACGCCACGCCGGCGTTCGGCAGCATCCCACCCGTCGAACCGTAGCCCGATGCTCGGCGTGGGTGCCGACGCGGGCAGCTCCGACAGCCCGGGCCGCCGGCTGCTCGCGATGTCGACGACGTTGACGCGGCGGATCCCGCACCCCCCGTAGGCGAAGTGAACCTTGAGCCCCTTGGTGGGGTGTGGGAAGTCGAGGTGCAGGAGAGGTCCGTGATGTTGCAACAGGACCAGGGCAAGGGTGACTGCAACGGCGCCGCTGCAGAACCTGGCGAATCTGGCCGACATCGAGGCGGTCCGTGCGGTGCGGCCTGACATGCCGCAGGTCGCGGTGTTCGACACCGCGTTCCACCTGACGATGCCGCCCCGTGGTGCGCGAGGAGTGGTACAGGAGCCACGAGGTGCGCCGGCACGGATTCCACGGCACTAGCCACCGCTTCGTGAACGAGCGGGCCGCCGCCCTACTGGGCCGACCGCTTGGTGACCTCCGCCTGGTGACCGCCCATCTGGGCAACGGGTGCACCGCGGCGGCAGTGGACCCCGCTGGAGGGGCTGGTCATGGGGACCCGCTCCGGCGACATTGATCCTGGCGTTTTCGGCTATCTGGCCGAACGGGCTGGCCTGACCGTCGATGAGCTCACCGAGGCGAACTCCTCCGGGTCGATGGTCGACACACGACTTGCCAAGTCGAAGCATACGTAAGTAAAAAATCCTGACATACGTAAGGAGTGCGTCAGCATGCATCATAGCCAGATGGACCCAATTGAGGTGGCAGCGGATCAACTCGAGACGCTGCGATCCAGACTTCGCCAAGCGCAGCAGGCCCGTTCAGTCGATGGACTGCTCGAGGTCCTGCGCGTCTCCCACGACCTTCAAGAAGTCGCAGCCCCCCTCGTCAGTACGGTTGTCGCCGTACTCCGCCGTTTCGACGTCTCCTGGCTGGAGATTGCATCAGCGCTCGGCCTGAGTCGGCAATCCGTGTGGGATCGCTACCATGGCGCGGAAGGAGGGTTCGGTGAAGCGGAAGAACGGCTCGCCAAAATTACGACACCGACGGCGGATCCGAACACCCGTAAGCTTGAAGCTGGGCGCGTCTATACCAGGGTTGAGCTGCAACGCCTCTTTTCGATCAAGGACGCAACCATCAAGAACGGCGTGTTCCACGTTAGGGACCGGCACGAGATCTGGCTCTTCGTCACGGAGCACAAACCAGCCGATCGTGTCCCCTACCAGGACGAACTGGCGGGGGATGAGCTGCGTTGGCAAGGCCAAACCTCCGGCCGCACCGATGCGCTTATCATCAACCATCGGCAGGATGGTAACGACATTCTCGTATTTTATCGGAAAGCGAAGTACGAGTTCCCAGGTGCAGGCTTCAGGCTTGAGGGAAATTTCGATTATGTGAGCCACTCGGGTAGGGCGCCCACCAGCTTCATCCTAAAGCGCCGGAAGTTACCGCGAGCAAGCGTGACTGCTGAGCGCCGCGAGGATCGCCAGGCCGGTGAACACCTCGATTCCGCCACGGCCGCGGCGGTGCCTGGTCACCATGCCCCCTTGCTGGCCTCGCCGAGCAGAGCGTCAACGCGGACCGCCGCGGCGTCGTCGGAGGTCCTTATCTCGGACACCAGCCGCGACCGCAGCGCGTGCAACTCGCTGAGCATGGTGTCGATCTCACCCATGGCCGTGTTCGCGGCCTGGCGGACGGTCGGCTCGGCCTTGCTGTGTGGGCCCGCATGACGAAATGTACGGCTGGCGGGAACGCGGATGGGAAGGGAGCGGCAAGTTCATCTGCGTCCGCAGCATCGAGGAAGACTGTCTCAAGGACGCCGTTGCCCGGCAGGCCGTCGCTGAACAGGAATGTACGTTCTGCGGCGCACATCCCGCGGGGGCGTTCGACGTGTTGCTGGAAGCCTTCATGGTGGGCGTCAACAACACGTTCGAGCCGGCAGAGAACGTTGCGCCCTGGGAAGGCGGGTACCAATGGCCTACCTGGGAGCGCTATGACCTCCCGGACACCTTCGACCCGCTTGGCGCCGACGACCGTGACGCAGAGGTTCGCGGCGAGATCAGCGCGTGCTTGGTCGAGAAGACCTACGTCACCCTCTCATGGGACGACAGGGAGGCCGAGCACGAGTTCTCGACCAAGTGGAGGAAGTTTCGCGACCAGCTCCTGCACAGGACGCGGTTCGTCTTCTAGGCCCGCGAGGAGCGGTTCGTCTTCTGGGCCCGCAAGGACACGACCAAGGATGACTTCGGTCCTGAAGAGTTCTCTGTGGCGAAAGTGCTCGAGCCCATAGGCGAGTTGCTCGCCGACGTCGGCCAGATCATCACCCTGCCTGCAGGAACGGTGACCTACCGAGCACAAGGCCGCGCATGCCGGGAGGATTCGCACGCCTGGGGTGCCGCACGACTGGGCACCAACGTGCCAAACAACGCGACCAGCTCCACCCGGATAAGCCCTGCCGGCATCCCGCTCTTCTACGGCGCCGACGACATCGAGACCGCGCTCGCCGAGGTCAGCCATTCCGACCCTCCCCGGCGACTTCTTCACCGTCGGCAGGTTCGTCACCACCCAGCCCGTGACGATCATCGACTTGACCCACGTCGACGTACCGAGCATCTTCGATCCGAAACTGGTCGGTACCAGGGAGACGTGCGGTTCCTTAACGCTCTCATCGAAGAGCTGCGCCAGCCGATCGATGCCAAGCGGATCCATCTCGACTATGTCCCCACGCAGGTGTTCTGCGAATTCTTCCTGCGCGTGTTCGAGGAGCACGACATCCGCGGCCTGAGATGGACGTCGGACACAGCAGCCGGTGGTGGCGGTGCTTGGCGCTCGACGTCCCGCAGGAGGATTGCGTCGGCATCGCCGACGGCGCCGTCGACCGCCTCCAGCTGTACCTCATCCCAGGCAGCGTCACCGTACATCAGCGCCGCACCGACGAGTTCCGCCAGCTGTAGCGCACCGTCGGCGGGGGCACAACCCGAGCTGATGCCCGCGGCAGCCTGCGAGGCTGCCCAGATGATTCCCGGTGCTGCGTGTACCGCGCACGCTGCGCCGACCGTCGCCACGAGGCCACGACTGCGCCTGGGCCACGGCATCGCAGCCGGCCGACCGCACGCGCTGGCCGGGACCCCCGCCCGCTCGCAAGCGACTTTGCCGCCCGGAACCTGTGACGGCTGCTCGGTCGCCCTCGGCGCCCTGCGCGCCGGCGCAGATCCCCGCCGTCCAGGCTGCGACCTGACTCCACCGACCATTTGGCCTAGTAACCAGCCGACCGGCCTGTCCGCTGCCCAAACGCGACGCAGCCGTCGTTATCGGCCACATCACGATCCTGCCTGGCAGTAGAGCCTTCACTGGCGCTCAGAGCAGCCGCTCGTGAAAGTGTTACGTCGTGCAACTCCTCGATGATGACGGTGAGCTTCTAGCCGCCGGGTGTGCGATCGAAACGGACGGCTCCTATCTCGCCGTGGTGATGGACAGCCGTAGTGGCTCGTCAGGTTCGCGGCCTCCGCGGAACCCCGATTACAACCAGGCGCTGACGGTACTGCTGACGCGTCTTGGTCGGCTGAATGCTGTCCTGGTTGATGCGCTGCTGGACTCGCGTCACACCCAGGAACTTGCCTTGCCCGAGGCGGATCGAAAGCTGATCGATGCGCCGATCCACTTGGCGCTCGAGCCGGACATGGAAGCCCTCAGGCGCCGACTGGGCACAGCGCAAGCCAAGATCGGCCAGGCACCCGACGCCACCAAGGGAGGAAACGCCACCAAACGCATCAGGCTGCGCCTGGAGGTTCCTGGCTACGGTTACCGGGACGCGGCCCTACTGGCCCGCATCCTGGCAACACCCATTACCGCGGCGGCGCCGATGTTCATCTTGGCCTGGCATCCGCTGCATTACCGGTGGGAAGAGCACGGCTACGACGATGCCGTCCAGGTCACGGCCTCAGGGCAGACCTGGTCAGAAGACTGGACCGTCGGGGTGAGAAAAGGCGGGATCGGCCCGGGCGACACGGCGGTCCTGTACCGCCAGTACCAGTACCGTGGCCTGGTGGCCAGCGGTGTCTTCACTTCCGGCGTGGAGATCGGCGAGCACTGGGAAGACCGCGGACGGGAAGTCCGGCTCGCGCAGATCGACTGGAACGTTGTTCTCGACTACCAAGATTGCCTGCCTGTCGAGGTTCTCAAGGCAGAAGTTCCCGAGGTGAAATGGGATCACATCCAGGGCTCCGGCATCATGGTTGAGCAATCCGCCGTCC
>CAVTZG010000024.1:0-125006 GCA_963739135.1 uncultured Actinomycetes bacterium | reverse complement strand
TAGGCGCATGCCCGGCTTGCGTTCCGGCAGCGCCTTCAGCGCCGTGATTTCTTCTCCGAGCCGCCGGTATTCGGTGCGGTACCATTCCGCGTCCTCCGCCGAGTCATACAGTCCGGCCTGGCGGTCCTCGCGCAGCCGCGTGCGGGTGACCTCCAGCTCCGCGATCTGGGCCGCGTGCCCGGTCCCTGGATCGTAGATCTTCCGCATGACCTCCCCGGACCCGTAGCGGGCCAGGAACCATCCGCTGGCCAGCGCATCGGCGGCCGTGAGCGCCATGGCCGGGGCGGGCCTGCACTGCGCCGAGGCGCGGATCCCGCGGATCCGCGCGGTGCACTCATACGCGTACCGGGAATTGCCGCGTCCGGTGACGTGCAGCCGCGCCCCGCAGTTCCCGCAGAACGCCGCCCCGGTCAGCAGCCGCATGCCCTTCGGCGCGCGCGTGCCGTCGCGTCTGGGCGCGGTCGCCTGCACCAGCGCGTCATGCGTCGCGCGGTCCCACAACGGCTCCGCGAGCCGCACCGGCCGCCCGTCCGCGCCGAGGACGGGCCTGCCGCCGTGCATGAGATACCCCAGCGCCGCCTCGCTGCACAAAATGTGCTTGAGGGTATGCCCGGTCCACGGCCCGCCCTTCACCGGGCGGCCGTACAACTGGGCGCGCCGGTCGCCCGGAGACGGAATCCCCTCCCGCGTCAAGCGCACCGCCTCGGTCCCGATCGTGATCTTCCCCGTCTCATCGGCCAAGATCCGCCGCGCCACCTCCCGGATGATCTCCGCGCCGACCAGATCCAGCGCCACGTGATCGACCTTCGCCATCGGGGCAGGCCGCACATACAGGTACCCGTACGAGGGGCGCTGCTTGGGTTCGCCCGCCTTCCGCGCCCGGATGGCCTCATCGCGGTTGCGTTTTTGGATCGCGCGCAGCTCCATCTGCGACCCCCACGCCTTGGCCAGCCACTCGTTTTCCTGGTTCGGGTCCGAGAAATCCCACACCCCGGCGTGATCAGCCGTCACCACCACGCGGCCCTGACCGGTCAGCAGCGTCTGCGTATTCAGCGTGTCGCGGACATTGCGGCCCACCCGGTCCACCGACGCGGCCACGACGCCGTCATACGGCCCCATCTCTCCTCGCAGCCAGGGCCCGAACCCGCGCCGCGTCAGCGGGTCCGTCGCCCCGGACACCTCCCAGTCATCGGCCCATGCGATGATGTGCCCGCCGACGCCGGCCGTGGCGTCAAGGATCTGGTCTCCTTGACGCTGCGGGCTGCTGGTCTTGTCGGTCTTGCGGCTCAGCCGGCGGACCCCCACCAGGCACCGGCCGCACCCGTCGTAGTCCGTGGTCAGCATGTCATCCATGATGCCTGCTCCGCCTCCTGTGTGGATTACGGAAGCATCCGGGCGGCTGCGACCAGCCTGCCTCCAGGTGCGAAGCCCATCATGTCAAGCACCGGGCCGACGGCGGGCCCACCAGCTTGATCAACCTGAAGGATTACTGCTTCTGGCACCACCACGTGCTGCTGCACCAGCTCGGCCGGACCCTCACCGTGCACCCCAACGGCACCAGCCAGGTAACCAGCCCCGACGGAAAGATCATCCACAGCCACGGCCCCCCACCCCAACCCGGGTAACCAGCCCGGCAAACCAGCTGAGGCAGCCTCCGCTCAGCTGAAGTGCTGCCGCAGTCAGGACCTGGCCAGGACCAGACCTGCGGGACCTGCCTCAGCGGCCCAGGTACGCGTCCCCGTTGACGTGGATGACCTGGCCGGTGAGGTGTCCCGCCGCCTGGGAGGCCAGGAACATCACCGTGGCCGCGACGTCCGCGGTGGTGCCGGGCCGACCGGTATGCGTCTCGTCCACCAGGCGCTGCCGCCGCGCCTCGGTCAGGCTGTCGCGGAAGAACTCGCTGCCCAGGGTGAGGCCGGGGGAGACCACGTTCGCGGTGATGCGGCGCGGGCCAAGCTCGCGGGCCAGGTCCGCGTTCCAGGCCTCCACGGCCGCCTTGGCCGCGCCTTAAGACCCGGCACCCCGCCGGGCCGCGATCGAGCTGAACGAGATGACCCGCGCATCCTCGGCCAGGCGCGGGGTGAGGGCCGCCGTGACCAGGACGGCCGACAGCACGTTGGCCTCGAGGTTGGCCCGCCAGGCGGCCGCCAGCCCGGCCAGGTCACCGTCGCCGGGCGGCTCCCGGTCGAAGTCGGTGTTGCCGCCCGCGTTATTGACCAGCACGTCGACCCGGGCCGGAAGCTGGCCCAGGGCCGCACTGATCGCAGCCGGGTCGGCGGCGTCGAAGCAGGCGTACCCGGCCCGCGGGCCCAGGCGCCCGGCGGCTTCCTTCAGCACCTGCTCGCGGCGGCCGGTGATCGTGACCTGCTCGCCCGCGCGGACCATCTCTCCCGCGATCTCGAACCCGATTCCTGTCCCGCCGCCAGTCACGACGATCTGCCGCATCGTCCAAACTCCTTTAGGTCTAAACTATTTACATGCCTCAAGCTACGCCACCCTCTGCCCCAGGTGCAAACGACCATGCCGCCCGTCCCGGCGATGCCGCGCGCCCCAGCCACGGCGCCGGCCCCAGCCATGCCGCCCGCCCCGGCCATGCCGCCGGGACCGGTGGGACGGCCGGGCCTGGCGGCGATGGCGTCGACCACATCCAGGAGGCCTGGGAACGCGAGCGGCCAGGGACCCCGGCCGGGTCGATCGGCGTCATCACCCGGATCTGGCGGATCGGAAAGCTCCTGGCCGACGAACGCCGCCGCACGCTGGCCCGGCTGGGCATCGACGCCGCCACCCTGGACCTGCTGTCCACCCTCCGCCGGGCCGGCCGCCCGTACCGGCTCACCGCGGGCACGCTAGCCGAACTGAGCCTAGTCAGCGCGGGAGCGGTCTCGCAGCGCTTGGCCCGGGCCGAACGCGAGGGCCTCGTGCACCGGGAGCGGTCACCTGCGGACGGGCGGCTCAGCTACGTGACCCTCACCGACGCCGGGCATGCGCTGATCGAGCGCAGCGTGGATGAACTGCTGGGCCACGAGGAGGCCCTGCTGACCGGGCTCGCCGCCGGCCAGCGCGAGGACCTGACCGCACTGCTGCGCGTCCTGCTCCGCAGCCTCAGCAGCCTTGAGGGCACTCAAAGTGACAGATCAGATCCATTGAGTTAACAAAAGTCTTGACCGCCCTGCCCGCATGAGTCACTATCGGTAGTGAAACGATCACATTTAGTGGATTCTCCCCCGAATGGGACCGGCATGGAATTCGGGCTGACCGCCGCCGCGGGCTGGGGCGTTTCCTCCGTCGCCGCCACCTACGCGGCCCGGCGGATGGGCACGCTCGCGGCCCTGCTGGCCAGCCAGGCCACCGGAGCGATCGTGCTGACCGCCGTGCTGGCCGCCATGCACCCCCATCTGCTGGCGCTGTCGGGCATGACCGTGCTGGGCCTGGCCGGGGCTGGCTTCCTCAGCCTGGTCGGCTGGCTGACCTACTACCGGGCCCTGGAGTTCGGCCCCGTCGGGATCGTCAGCGGGACCGCCGCCACGTATGGCGGCGTCACCGCGCTGCTGGCCCTGGTGGTCCTGGGCGAACCGCTCGGCCGGTACGGCAGCATCGGCGGCGCGCTGGCCATCGCGGGCGTCGCCGCGGCGGCCACCCAGACCACCGGCCCCCGGGCCGCCACCTGGCTGCAGGCCGCCATGAGCAGCAGCCGGGTGCCGGGCCCGCCCGGGCTGACTTGGCAGGCCCCGATCCACCGCAGGCCCTGGCCCGGACTGCTGCTCGCGCTGGCCTCAGCGGCGACCTACGGGACCGGCGCGTTCTGGCTCGGCATGTACGCGGCGGCCGCAGGCTGGCTGGTGGCCGCGCTCATGGTCTACGTCATCTCCGTCACCGTTCTGCTGTCTGCCCTCATCTGCAAGCAGAAGCGCCCGCGGGCCGCGCCGGCCGGGATCGCGTGGGCGGTCGCCGCCGGGCTGACCGAGGCCGTGGCGCTGGTCGCGTTCGCCCGCGGCGGGCAGGTCGGCCAGGTCGCGATCACCGCCGCGGTGTCCTGCACCTACCCAGTGATCCCGCTGGCCGTCGGGCTGGTGCTGTTCCGGGAACGGCTCAGTGCGTTCCAGCTGCTTGGCATGTGCGTCGCGGTCACCGGCCTGACTCTGGTTAGCATGTCCGCACCGCTGGTCTAGCGAACCTTTGGGGCACACGCACCCAGGTGGTAGGCGCAGACATTTGGGGCTTGTGACCCCCCCGACCCGGCAGAGGGGAGCACGCCAACTGTCTAAACGCTCAGCCTGGCTATCCACTGACTTACCAGTTAGTAAACTCAATCTCCTGCACCTCGCATTGACCACAACCCGGCCGCGCTCAAGACCTACCGGTATTTCGCGACGAGCGTCCAACCGCCGTTCCGTGACCCGCGCTATCAAGCTCCCGTCTTCGGCGCGATCGGCCATTACGCCTCCCTCGATTTCGAGGAGGGCGTGCGTTACTGCATCGTCCCCGTGCTGCGCGCCGGGCTGACCAAGGCACAGGTCGAGGAGGGGCTCGCGCTGTCTTTCATGTGCGGCGGCACGCGCGCGATCGTGACCATCGGACGGGCCCTGAAGGATTTCCGCTGGCCGGAGAAGGCCGAGGGTGCGCTGGACTGGCCCGAGTGCTGGGTAGCAGACCCTGCCGCATTCGCCTCCGGCGTGGATTTCTCGACCATGGAAGTCCTGCCCGGCGAGGTCGACAAGATCGTCGGCTGGTACGAGCGGACCATCGACTGGGTACCCGTCTGGGTCCGCTTCCTGGCCAGGTACAACCCGGCTGCGCTCAAGGGCTGGCGCTACCGCTACGAGAAGGCTCTGGTCACGCTGCCGAAGCAGATCCTGCCGCTGTCGTTCCTTTTCGCCGGCATTCAGTTTGAGCAGAAGGAAATGATCCGCGAGAACACGCTGCTGGCGCGCGCATTCGGCGCCACCCTCGGCGACGTCGTGCAGGCGATCGGCGTGTGCGCGGTCTACGGGACCGAGAAGCTCACGATCGCCTACGAAACGGCGGGCGACATTCTCGACAACTGGTCCTGATCGGCCGGGCTTCCTGCCCGCCCGAACGCCAGCCCCGGCCGCAATCGTGTCCGGATCATATCGGCCTGCCTCTTTCCTGATCCGGCGCCTAAGCGACAGAATTCCGGTCAAACGGTGGATTCAACCCGACCTCGTTTCACGCCAGCGGTGCCCGGACGGCGGTAGCCGAGCATGACCGCGAGCCCGAGCGCGCTGCGCGGGGTGTAGGCGATACGCCACAGCCCGCCGTGCGCGGCGGCGCGGGCCTCGTCCTGCCAGGGATGGGCCAGGGCCGGGCCGCCGCCGGTGTGCAGGTCGTGAACGAGCAGCGCCGCCATCAGCGTCTTGGTGGTGGCGGGCTCGAACACCTCCACGCCGAACCGGGGCGCGCCCGCGTACGCCGCGGCCAGCACCCGGTTCTTCAGCACCGACCGGGTGCGGGTCGGCGGGGCCACGTTCATTGACACGGTGGCGCCGCCGTCCCTGGCCACCGTGGCCCGCCACCGCTGCACCCGCTTGGCCAGCACGTAGTTGGGCCCCTGCTGCGGCACCTGGCTGTCGCAGATGCCGGGGTCAGCGCCGGGCTGGTAGGCCGGGTGCAGCAGCCGCCCGCCGGACAGCGCGTGCAGCGGCCAGGCGCCGAGCTTGGCCGCCGGGGACCGGTCCGCGTAGGCCCGGGCCGACTGGGCCACCGCGTCGCCCGGCACGGCGAACACGTCGGTCGGCGTGGCCAGGAACGCCAGCGCGACATCGCCCCGGGCGGCCTGCAGCCGGAGGGTCAGCGCGTCGACGGCGCTGGACAGCCGGACGTTGTCCCCGCCGTCGGCGTAGACGTAATTGCCCAGCACCAGCGGCCCGTCCACCGTGGCCAGCCAGTCGGCCACGGCCGGGACGTCGGCGACCAGGTTGAGCCCGGCGACCTGGTCGAGCCCGGCGACCTGGTCGAGCCCGGCGACCTGCGCCAGGTCCTCCCGGCCCGGCGGCCCGCCCGGCACCGGTACCACCAGGGTTCCGGCGCTGCGCCTGGCCACCTCCAGGACCCGGGCCCAGATGGCCGGCCGGGGCAGGTCCACCCCGACCACCCGGGCACCCCAGCCCAGCAGCACCGGCAGCGGTCCCACCTCGGCGCCCGCCCCCAGCGTCACCACCGTGCGGCCGGGCAGGGCCAGCCACTCCGGGTGCGCCGCGACTATCCGCAGCGCCTCCGCGCACGACGGCTCGATGACACCGCCGCTGACCCAGGCCTCCAGCCTGCGCCGCAGCGCGTCTCCGGCCAGCCGCTCGCCCTGATAGGGCACGGACAACTCGGTCTGCGCCGCTCCGGTACCCGGCACGGTGACCATCGTCAGCGATCCCCGGGCGGGCGCGGAGAGCAGCGCGTCAAGCCCGGTCTCCTCGCCGCCGTCCCCGATCACGCGCATCCGCCGGTGCAGCGATTCCAGCCCGTCCCTGGCCACCGACACCGCCGCCTGGCCTGAGGCCAGTCCCGCCTCGATGAGCGTGCGGAAATGCCCCAGATAGCCCGATCGCCAGTTGCCCTGACGTTCCGCACTCCGGGCCCCCGCCGGGTCGGCCTGCCGCAGCGCATCGGCCACCACGGCCTGGCCCAGCGCCGAAGTGCTCCGGCGCCCGTCGGCCGCCACGGGAAACGCCACGCCGGCCTGCTCGCCGGCGGTCATCCCGCTCCCGCCACCATCACCAGACCATCATGGCGGTCCTGGCCCGCCGCGGCCAGCCGCCCGTCCCGGAATTACTAGGCCGTCCGCAGCGGTGATCCGGCCGCCGTCTGGTGCGCGGGCGAGCGCGGCGCGGGCGCGGGCCCGGCACACGCGGCCGGCCGCGCCTTCGTGCAGACCGCCCGGCTGCCGCTGCCGATGGCCACGGCCACCGCGACCAGCCCGACCATGATCACCAGCCACAGCAGGAGTGCCGTGCGCCGGAAACTCGGGCGGCGGCGCAGCCTCAGCAGGGCGCGGGTATCCCGTCTCCGGGCGGCCAGGATCTTCTCGCGCAGCGGCATGTCCTCGCCCGCCGTCAGCCGGGCGAAGGTGGCCATCTTCGAGG
This sequence comes from uncultured Actinomycetes bacterium, assembly GCA_963739135.1. Taxonomy (GTDB): domain Bacteria; phylum Actinomycetota; class Actinomycetes; order Streptosporangiales; family Streptosporangiaceae; genus Palsa-504. The sequence goes on along the minus strand of CAVTZG010000024.1, from coordinate 117,912 downwards.
CCAGCCCCGGGTCCGAGCCTGCGATCCGTTCCGCTATGACGTCCAGAGCCTGCTGCTCGCGAGCGCTAAGGCTCATCACGGCCACCTCCTCGCCGCAGCCGCCGGATCCTAAGACGGACAGACGGCGGGTAACCACACTCTGTCCGACATTACCTCCCGTCCAGAGGTCGCCGCGCCGCCGCCACCGTCCGGGCCAGCGGCACCCCGGCCACCACCGCGAGCACCATCGCCGCGGCCAGCCAGCCCAGCGTCACCGCCACCGCGTGGCCGGAAGCGACCGGCCCACCCTGACCCGCGTCCAGCGTGAGGAACAGGCTGCCGAACGTGGCCACCCCGATCGCCTGCCCGAGCTGGATCGTCGTGGTCAGCAGGCCGCTCGCGTCGGCGGCGTGCCGCAGCGGCACCCGCACCAGGCTGTGCGTGACCAGCGGGCTGAAGCCCAGCGCCAGCGCGGCGCCGGTCAGCACCAGCGCCGCCTGCAGCGCCGTCCCGCCCCGGCCGCCGGAGTGCAGCGCGGCCGCGATGCCCAGGTAACCGCCCACCGCGACCAGGCAGCCCGCCGGGGCCAGCACGTGGTGCACCCGCTCGGGCAGCCGCCGCCAGAAGAACCCGCACGCGCCGAACACCAGCGCGCACGGCGCGAAGGTCAGCCCGGCCCGCAGCGCGGAGTCGCCCAGCCCGGCCTGCAGGTGCAGCGCGAAGCTGAACAAGAACCCGCCGTAGGTGATCATCAGCACGGCCACCGCGGCCAGGCCGGGCACCAGGCCCGGCGCCCGCAGCACGGCCAGGTTCAGCAGCGGATCGCCGCCCCGGTGCGCGATCCGCCGCTCCACGCCCACGAACGCCGCGGCCAGCACCAGGCCGAGGCCGATGCACCCGAACACCCAGGACGGCCAGTCCTCCTGGTGACCGAGCATCAGCGGCAGCACCACCAGGAACACCGCGGGCACCGCGATGCCCAGCCCGGCCAGGTCAAGCTGCCGACGGTGCTGGCCGGGGAGGGGACCCGGCTCGCCCGCCACCAACCGCGGTACCAGGGCCAGCACGGCCAGCCCGATCGGCACGTTGACCAGGAACACTGGCCGCCACGTCTGGCCGAACAGGTTCGCGGTCACCAGCACGCCGCCGATCACCTGCCCGGCCACGAACCCCGAGGACAGCACGGCCGTGTACGCGCTCAGCGCCCGGGCCCGCGCCGCGCCGTCGAACCGCAGCTGGATGACGCTCATGATCTGCGGCATCATCGCCGCCGCCCCCGCGCCCTGGACGAACCTGGCCCCGATCAGCACTCCCGCGCCGGGCGCGATCCCGCAGGTCAGCGAGGCCAGGGTGAACACCGCCACGCCGGCCATGAACACCCGGCGGCGGCCGTACTCCTCACCAAGCCGCGCGCCGGTGATCAGCATCATCGCGTAGCTCACCGTGTAGCCGGCCACGACGAGCTGCAGCTCGGCCCCGGTCGCGTGCAGCGACCGCCCGATCGTGGGCATCGCGACGTTGACGATCGTCACGTCGAGCAGCGCCATGAACTGCCCGGCCAGCAGCACGATCAGCATCAGCCAGCGGCCCCGCGCGGCCGCGGCCGGATCCCGCAGCAGTGGATCAGTTGTGATGGTCATGACTTCAGCCTGCGCCCGGGCCCCCCACCATACTGAGAGCCTGCTGATGCTGGTGTTGCCACTACCCGGCTGGCGTTAAAGATCTTTTATGCCGAACGGTCCGTGCTGCCCGCCCCCCGCCCACCGGCCCGCCTCCGCTCGCTAGAGTCGGCACAGGCAGCAGGAGCCGGGCAGTGTGACCGGGCAGCGTGACCGGGCAGCGTGACAGGAAGCGGGTGGCCAGTGTGGCGAGTTCGTATCTGACCGTCGGATCAGGAGACCATCATGTCCTGGCCGTGCACAGCTGGTTCGGCTCGGCCCGCGGCTGGGGCTCGCTGCCCGACTTCCTCGACGGGGCCGCCTACACCTACGTGTTCGTGGACCTGCGCGGCTACGGCGACCGCCAGCAGGTCGGCGGCGAGTACACCATGGAGGAGGCCGCCGCCGACGCGCTCGCCGTGGCCGACGACCTGGGCTGGGACCGGTTCTCGGTGCTCGGGCACTCGATGGGCGCCAAGGTGGGCCACCAGATGCTGCTGCAGGCCCCCGGCCGGATCCGCAGGCTGGTCGGCCTCAACGCGGTGCCCGCCAACGCGGTGCCCTTCGACGAGGCGGGCTGGGCGCTATTCTCCGGCGCCGCGGAGCACCCGGGGAACCGGGCCGCGATCATCGACTTCACCACCGGCAACAAGCTGACCAAGACCTTCATCAACCGGGTGGTGCAGCATTCGCTGGACAACTCGACGGTCGAGGCGATCGCGGCCTACCTGCAGGCCTGGGCCCGGGGCGACTTCTCCGCCCAGGCCAAGGCGGCGGACGCCGCCGTCCCGGTCAAGCTGATCGTGGGCGTCAACGACCCGGCCATGTCCGCCGACGTCATGGAGCAGACCTGGCTGGTCTTCTTCCCCGACGCCGAGCTCACCATCCTGCCCGACGCCGGGCACTACCCGATGTTCGAGTGCCCGGTGTCGCTGGCCACGTCCGTCGAGGAGTTCCTGGGGCGGGGATGACCCAGGCGGCCCGGCCCGATACCGAGGTCGTCTTCGACCCGGCCACCTACACCGGCGGCGTGCCGTTCGGCGCGCTGGACCGGTTGCGCCGCGCCGCCCCGCTGGCCTGGGTGCCGGAGATACCCGTCCTGGGCTGGCCGGAAGGCCCCGGGTTCTGGCTCGTGCTGCGGCACGCCGACGTCGAATCGGTGCTGAAGCAGCCGAAGCTGTTCTCCTCCGCGCTGGGCGCCACGCAGATCCGGGACCCGGCTACCCCGCAGGCCCTGAGCTACGTCCGGCGGATGATGCTCAACATGGACCCGCCGGAGCACGCCCGGCTGCGGCGGCTGCTGAGCCGGTCGTTCACGCCCCGGGCGGTGGCCAGGCTGGAGGACCGGATCCGCGGGCACGCCCGGGCCATCTGCGACCGGGCCTTGGCCGGCCCGCGCGGCGAATGCGACTTCGCCAAGGACGTGGCCGCCGACCTGCCGCTGCTCACCCTGGCCGACGTGCTCGGCGTCCCGGAGCAGGACCGCTGGCTGCTGTTCGACTGGTCCAACCGGGTGATCGGTTACCAGGACCCGGATTACGCCTCCTCGGCCGAGTTCGACCCGGCGCTGGGCACGCCCATGGCCGCCGAGGCGCTCGCCGTCCGCCCGGTCCCCGGCCCGGACGGCCGGATGCCCGACCCGCGCACCCGCGACGGCATGCCGGACCTGTACGCTTACGCCCACCTGCTGGCCGAGGAGAAACGCCGCCGCCCGGGCGACGACGTGATGTCGATCCTGCTGGCCCAGGCCGACGAGGACGGCGGCCAGGTGTCCGTGGCCGAGTTCGAGAACATGTTCTGGCTGTTCGCGGTGGCCGGGAACGAGACGTTGCGCAACGGCCTGCCCGGCGCGTGCGTGGCCCTGCTCGAGCATCCGCAGGCCCAGCGCGACCTGCGGGCCGATCCGGCCCTGATGCCCACCGCGGTGGAGGAGATGCTGCGCTGGTGGACGCCGGTCATGACGTTCCGCCGGACCGCGGCCGCCGACTGCGAGATTGGCGGGCAGGCCGTCCGCGCCGGAGACAAGGTGGTCGTCTCCTTCACCTCGGCCAACCGTGACGAAAGGGTCTTCGCCGACCCTGGCCGTTTCGACCTGCGCCGCCGCCCCAACCCGCACCTGGTGTTCGGCCACGGCCCGCACTTCTGCCTGGGCGCCCACCTGGCCCGGGCCCAGATGGCCGCCCTGTTCAGCGAGGTGCTGGCCCGCACGGCCTCGCTGGCCTACGCGGGCCAGCCCTCGTACCTGCGGTCGAACTTCCAGCGCGGCGTGAAACGCCTGCCGGTCGCCTGGACGGCGGCCTAGGCAGTGTTAGCCCGGGGAGGACCCCCCGGAGCCCCCCGGCGCGCTTCGCGCCTAAATCATGTCGAACTTATCCGGGTCGGGGCCGGTCCGCTCGTTACGGTTCAGCGCGCTGATCGCCTCGACCTCCTCGGCGGACAGCCCGAAGTCGAAGATGTCGATGTTCTCCCGGATCCGGTCCGGGGTCACCGACTTGGGGAACACGATGTCGCCGCGCTCCAGGTGCCAGCGCAGCACCACCTGAGCCGGGGTCTTGGCCGCCCGGCGGGCGATCGCCCCGATCGTCGGGTCGCCGAGCACGTGGCCCCGTGCGAGCGGCGACCAGGCCTCCACCGCGATCTGGTGCTCGGCGCAGAAACCGCGCAGCTCGTCCTGGGTCAGGTAGGGGTTGACCTCGATCTGGTCGACCGCGGGAATGATCTCGCACTCGCCGTGCAGCCGCCGCAGGTGGTGCGGCTGGAAGTTCGATACGCCGATCGACCGCGCCCGTCCCTCGCGGTAGATCTCCTCGAGGGCCTCCCAGGTCGACACGTAGTCGCCGCCGTACCTGGTGGGCAGCGGCCAGTGGATGAGGAACAGGTCGAGGTAGTCGAAGCCCAGTGCCTTAAGCGACTCGTCGAAGGCCCGGCGGGCGTCATCGGGCCGGTGGGCGTCGTTGCTCAGCTTGCTGGTGACGTAGACCTCGCTGCGGTCCAGGCCGGACCGGCTGATCGCCTCGCCGACCTGCCTCTCGTTGCCGTACATCTCGGCCGTGTCGATGTGCCGGTAGCCGGCCTCCAGCGCGGCAGAAACCGCGGCCACGGTGTCCGCCGGCTTGACCAGGAAGACGCCGAAGCCGAGCTGGGGGATCTTCTGGCCGTTGTTCAGCGTGATGTCCGGTATGACGGTCACGACAGGATCTCTCCTCTCACGACAGGATCTCTCCTCTGGAATGTGGGTTCGCGGGTTTTGACGTCGCCCTGACAGCACATCCCCTGCCCGTTCCGGGCCGCCCTACACCGCCGCCCTCAGACTCAGCCCTCGGCTAGGTACCCGTACCGCTCACCGAAGGCCTCGGGCGTGAGCCCCGCGGCCACTGCGATCGGGCCGAGCTTGCCCGGATCCTCGAGATCCTCGCGGTCCAGCCGGATCATGTACTCGCGGGCCACCCGGTACGAGCTCGACTCGCAGTTCACTAGCCGGATCCGCACCCGCCCCGTCTCGGGGTGGTTGAACGACCCGAAGGGCAGCGCCACCATGTGCCCCTCCTGGATCGTGATCATGCCGCCGGGCTCGCCGCCCTGCAGTATCTGCTTCAGGTAGTCGACGGCGCTGTAGCCGAGGTCGCGGGTGTACTCGATGTCGAACGGGATGGGCGGCGCGCACCGCAGCTCGTAGCCGATGTTCTTGCCCTCGACCGTGATGCTCTGCCCGCGCGCCTTGAAGCGGTCCTTGACCTGCTTGGCCAGCAGGCGGTCCAGCTCCAGCTCGGCCAGCCGGACGTGGCCGTGCTCGTCCAGCTCGACATCAGGCATGGCCCTGATGAGCTCGTCCTTGGGCAGGCGCAGGCCGATGCCCTCGGCGAGCACCGCCACGCCGAAGGGACGGCCGTGGGCGATCCGCTTGAGCATCGAGGTCTCCAGGACGTCCACCAGGCGCGACAGCCGGATGGGCTCGTCGCCGGGGAACTCCTCGGCGACCATCGTGAGGGTGGCCCCGGCCGACTTCCCGATGCCCAGGGCCAGGTGGCCGGCCGAACGGCCCATGGCCACCACCAGGTACCACCGCTGGGTGGTCATGGCGTCGGTCATCAGGTTGTTGACCAGCTCGACCCCCACGCTCCTGGCGGTCTCGAAGCCGAAGGTCGGCGTGCCGCCCGGCAGCGGCAGGTCGTTGTCGATGGTCTTCGGCACGTGCGCCACGCGCAGGCTTCCTCCGCCCGCCTCGGCCAGCCGCGACGCGGAGAACGCGGTGTCGTCCCCGCCGATCGTGACCAGCGCGTCGATCCCCAGCTTCCGCAGCGACTCCAGACAGGCGTGCAGCCTCCAGTCCGGGTCGGCGGCGTCCTCGTCTCGCACCGTCGGGTTGGCCCGTGAGGTCCGGATGATCGACCCACCCAGGACGTGGATCCTCGACACGTCCGTGATGGACAGCGGCCGGACCTGCTCGATCCGGCCCTCGATGAGGTGCTGGAAGCCGTCCATGATTCCCAGGACGTCCCAGCCGGAGTTCCGGGCCTCGATGGTTGCCGCGGAGATGACCGAGTTCATCCCCGGGGCCGGGCCGCCGCCGCACAGGATCCCAAGCTTCACGCCGCCATCATCGCAGCCGGCCAGGAGATGCCGGCCAGCGGGCCGGCCCCGGCGCTGCCTCAGCCGGATTCGACCGTCCGCTTGAGCTCGTCCGCCCGGGCGCTCACGAGCATTCCCCGCTGAGCGGCTCAGCCGGCACTGGACAGATGGAGGGTCAGCTCGGCCAGGAATCTCTCCGGCTGATCTAGGTGCGGGCCGTGGCCGGAATCCTCGATCACCACCTCGCGGTAGCGGCCGCCGGCCGCGGCGTAGCCGTCAAGCACGGCCCGGGTCTGCGCCACCATCGGCTGCGGCGGGCAGGCCTGCTCCCCGGGCCAGCCGGGTATCGCGCCGATCGAGCCCAGGTAGGCGAGGTCGTACAGGGAGGTGTCGGAGACGATGACGTCATCCGCCCCGCGCAGCCACAGCAGCGGCGGCTTCGGCTGCACCTCCGGCAGGTCCGCGATCCTGAAGTGGGTGGGCGCCATCGTGTTGAGCACGCCGCGGTCGCCGGGCGCGAACCCGGGCCACGCCTGCGTGGTCCGCGACGTACCCGGGTAGTGGTCGCTGCCGGTCCGGGTGGACAGCATGGACTCCACGAAGATGTCCAGGTGCTCGGGCACGAACGGCGGCTTGACGTAGTGCGCCAGCAGGACCCGCCGTGGCGACAGCACGCTGGAGTCGGACCGGTCCTGGCCGGCCAGCCGTTCCACGAACTCCGGGTTGGCGCCGCCGCCGCCCGAGCCCGCGCCCGACGGGTCGCACAGCGTCCCGTCCAGGCCTTTCGTCCCGCCGAACCCGAACGGGGATACCGGGTTCACCAGCGTCAGCGACGCGGCCCGGTGCGCGGTCGGCCGGTCGGCCAGGTACTGCAAGACCACCCCGCCGCCCATGCTCCAGCCGACCAGGTGCACCGCCTCCAGGCCCAGCGCGTCGATGGCCGCGTCCAGGTCGTCCGCGTAATCCCGCAGCCCGCGGGTCGCGTTCACCGGCAGCGGGTCGGTATCGCCGAACCCCCGTAGGTCGATCGCCAGCGGCCGGTACGGTTCCGGCAGGGCCAGCATGGTCGGCTGCCAGAACAGCGAGGACGATACGTTGCCGTGCACGAACAGCACGGCGGGCCCGGTCTGGCCCGGCACGGAAAGCACCGCCGTCATCAGCCGGCTGGTCGGCAGCTGCTCGAGGGTGATCCCTGGCAGCAGCGTGTCCATCGCTCCTCCTCGGTAGGTACCCGGCGGGCAGGCCACGCCAGGCTACTACGAGTCCCCTGACCGCCAGCCCGGTAGCGCCGGTGTCCTGCCCCCACCGAGCGCCGGGCAATCCCGATTACCGCGGTAATGAATCCCCGGCCCGCCAGGGTTGGCCCCCCATGGCGGAGCCCGCGTAAATGTCAGTGGGTGCCGCTAGGTTTTGACTGGGAGCAGCTGGGCGATTGGAAACGCACGTGGTCACGTACGAAGCAAGGGACCAGACTTCGCGGCAGGCTGGCGAGCGGCGCCGGGCTGAGCTCGGCAAGTTCCTGAAGGCACGGCGGGCGACGCTCAGCCCGGGCGACTTCGGCATGCCGCCCGGGTCGCGACGGCGCACGCCGGGGCTGCGCCGCGAGGAAGTCGCCCTGCTGGCCGGGGTCGGCGTCACCTGGTACACCTGGCTGGAACAGGGCCGCCAGATCAACGCCAGCACGCAGGTGCTCGACGCGGTGGCGCGCACGCTCCGGCTCGACCGGGCTGAGCGGGAGCATCTGTACCGGCTGGCCGAGGCCACGCCGCTGCGCGCCGAATGCGCGCGCACGGTGGTGCCCGACACCATCAGGGAGATCGTGTATTCGCTTGAGCCGCTCCCGGCCAGCCTGATCAACAGCCGGTTCGACATCCTGCTGTCGAATGACGCGTCCGAGGAGCTGTTCTGGGAGTGGCACAGGATGCCGTGCATCCACAAGAACACTCTGTGGTGCTGCGTCACCGAGCCGAGCGCTCGTGGCAAGTTCTCCCAGTATGAGCAGCATGTCCGCTACATGGTGGCCCGGCTGCGCTCCGCCTACGGCCTGCATGTCGGCGACCCGGACTGGGAGGAGGACATCCGCCGCCTGGCCAGCATGAGCCGCGAGTTCGCCGACCTGTGGGCGCGGCACGAGGTGGCCGACTCGCAGCCGCGTACCCTGTCCTACCGGCACCCGCGGGCCGGGACGCTCAGCCTGGCAGCCACCGAGCTCGAGGTCCCGTCCCTGCCGGAGGCGCGCATCGTCATCTACACGCCGCTCGACGAGGACACCAGGTCCCGGATGCCCCTGACCCGCCGCACCCCAGTCGGCGCCGAGGCCACGTGACCCGCCGCACCCCAGCCGGCGCCGAGGCCACGTGACCCGCCGCACCCCAGCCGGCGCCGACGTCACTGGCTTGGCGCATAACGACGCGCTGCTCGCCACGCGGGATGGCATCATCACCATCCGCGGCGATGTGCGGGATCCGGACGCCGTGCTCGGCCGCGAGGCGCTGGCCGCCTGCCTCGACTTCACGCAGCCGGTCGCGATGCTCCTGATGAGCGTGTTGCACTTCATCAGCCACGACGAGGGCGCATCGAGGATCATCGCCAAGTTCCGCGAGCGCATGGCGTCCGGCAGCTACCTGGCCCTGTCGGTCGGTACCTCCGAAGGCGCCGACCCGGAGATGCTGGCCGAGGCCACCCGGACCTACGCGGGCGCACGGATGCCGTTCACGCTCAGGTCGCGGTCGGAGATCATGGAGCTGCTCGACGGCTTCGAACTGGTCGAGCCGGGCCTGGTCAGCCTGCCGGAATGGCGGCCGGAGTTCAACACCGACCGCAGGTCGCTGCCGGGGCCCACCCTGGGCGCGGTGGCTCAGTTGAGGAAGTAACTGCTCCCGCCGGACTCGGGATTGGTCACCAGGGCCAGGACGGTGATCGTGCCCGCGCCGGCGAAGGTGAGCCGCAGCGTGATGTCCTTGCCGTCGTGCATGACACCCGCACCGGTGATCAGCAGGTGGTAGGTGTCCGGGTTGAGCCGGACCAGTGAGTCTGCCGGGATCGGGATATCCGTCACGGTCCGCATGGTCAGCACGCCGGCCTGCTGCGCCGCCGGCGCCCGCAGCTGAACCGTCCCGCCCACGCTGGTGCGCACCGAGATCAGCCGGTCCGCGTGGCCGTTGTTGCGGATGTCCAGGTACGCGACCGTTTCCCCGGGCGTGGTCGGCTGCGGCACGTAGGCGCTGGTGATGCTGATCGACGACGCGGCGCTGGCCGCGGCGCACCCGGTCACGGCGGCCGCCGCCAGCAGCAGCGCGCCCACGAGGCCGAGGACCGAGACCAGTCTGCGCATGGCCCTCAGGCTACTCCGCTCGCGTCCCAAGTCGTCAGCCGCGCTCGATCGCGGTGCCGAGCAGGCCGAGCGGGGGAGAGCCGAGGTCCATCAGGGCCCGGTGGAAGCGCTGCAGCGTGAAGCCTGGCCCCCATTCGGTCCTGGCCCGCTCGCGCAGCTTGAAGATCTCCAGCTTGCCCCAGGTGTACCGGCCGTAGGTCGGATCGAAGGTGGCGCGGCGGGCCTCGGACAGCGCGGCGGGACCGGACAGGTGGGTGTCCGCCTCGAACCTGCGCGCCGCCTCCTGCACCGTCATCCCCGCCGTGTGCACTCCGATGGCGCAGGCCAGCCGGGTCACCCGGACCAGCGCCTCCAGCCACACGCCGATCGCGATCCGGGGATCACCGCCGCCGAAGCCTTCCTCGACGCACATCTCCTCGGCGTAGTGGGCCCAGCCCTCGACGAACGCGCTCGAGTGCACGGTGCGCCGGACCGGTGAGGTCAGCCGCCGCAGCGCGCGGCCATGGGAGAAGTGCCCGGGCGCGACCTCGTGTACGGCGATGCCGGGCAGCGTCGTGTCACTGAACACCTCCAGCCACTCCTCTTTCTCGCGCTGGGGCCAGGTCTCCTCGGGCGGAGTGATGTGGAACCATGACGGGCCGTCCGGCTCGCCCGGCGCGGCCGGCGACATCATCGCCATCGCCCACCGGCGCGACTCAGGCGCCGGCCCGACCAGGCAGGTGCCGTCGTGATAGGGCACCAGATCGCGCTCCCGGGTGAACTCGATGGCTCGCTGCGTCCATACCCGGGCCGCGTCGATCACCCCGGCCCCGTCCGGATGCCGCCGGACCAGCTCACGGGCTACCTCGAGCGCGGGCCGGCCCGGTGCCAGCCGGGCGCACCCCTCGGCGAGCAGGACGTGCAGCCGGTCCCGTTCCGCGTCGGCCTGCTCGGCCAGCCTGCCCACGTCGACCGGCTGGGCTTCCGCGCTGCCCATCAGCGCCGCGAGCCCCGGACCGCCCAGCGCCGAGTCCGGATCGCCCTCGGCCGCGGCCCGCTCCACGTGGGCTGCGAAGCGCGCGTGCGCGGCCAGCGCCGCCTCGCGGAACGTCTCGTCCGGGTCACTTCCGCCGCCGTCGCCTGGCTTGGCGATCAGCCCGGCCGTCAGCCCGCGTACCGCGCCGATCAGCGCCTGCGCGACCGGGGCGCTGACCTGGTCCAGGGACTCGACTGCCGAGTCCGCGAGCCGCGGCCAGGCGGCCAGGTGCTCGGCCCGCGCAGCGTGCCGTTCTGCCGCTGGGGCGTAGTCCCGGTCGTAGCAGGCCAGGTCAAACTCCCCGAGATGCCGGATCGGGTTACGGCGGTGCTGCTCGAGCCGGGCGAAGGCAACCTGGGCCGCATCCTCGGCCGCGGCCAGATGGGCCTCGTCGTGCGGGTCCGGCATCCGCTCGCCCCCGGCCCGCGCCGCGGCCAGCCGGGCCAGCCCGGCCCGTACCCCATCCGGCGACAGGTCCTGCGGCTGGCCGTCGTATTCGTGCCGTCCGCTGTACTCACGCATCTCGGCCACGTCGAGGTCGCAGACCGCACGCAGCCGCGGGGACAGATCCATGGGCAGACGTTACCGTGCCGGTCCCTGGCTACGGCTCCATGGGCAGACGTTACCGTGCCGGCCCCTGGCTACGGCGTGACGCCCTGCTTACCCCGCCGAGCGGACCGGCGTGACGGTCAGCAGCTGCGTGCTGGTGTCGGCGCAGGCCGGGAAGGCCTGGCCCACGTAGACGGCCGCGGTGTCTTCGGGCGGGTACACCCGCAGCCAGTGCGCCGTAACTGGCTGGCAGGCCGAAGCCGGGTAGTTGCCGGCCTGCGCCAGTCGCAGCCAGGCGTGCGCGACGCCGCCTGCCGCCAGGCGGACCGCCAGGTCGTCGAACGCCGGGTTGCGCTGCGCCGCCGCGCCGATCTGCTGGCCGGATCGGCCGTGGTGAGAGGATCGTGCCATGGGCGATATTCCCGAGTTCACGACCAGGCCGGAGCTGGCGGGCACGTTCGGCATGGTGGCCTCCACCCACTGGCTCGCCTCGGCGGCGGGCATGGCCGTCCTCGAGCAGGGCGGTAACGCGTTCGACGCGGCTGTCGCCGCCGGCCTGGTGCTCCAGGTCACCGAGCCGCACCTGAACGGGCTGGGCGGCGAGGTCCCGGTCATCGCCCACCACGCCGGCCGGCAGGAGACCTTCGTCCTGTGCGGGCAGGGCACGGCGCCCGCCGCCGCCACGCCCGAGGCGTTCGGCGACCTCGGGCTCGACCTGGTACCCGGCAGCGGGCTGCTCGCAGCGTGCGTGCCAGGGGCGTTCGGCGCGTGGATGCTGCTGCTGCGGGAGTACGGCACGCTGCGGCTGCGGGACGTGATGGATTACGCGATCGGCTACGCAGCCGGCGGCTACCCGCTGCTGCCCGCGATCAGCTGGGGCATCGCCAGCGTGGCCGACCTGTTCCGCGACCACTGGCCGAGCTCGGCTGAGGTCTACCTGCCGGACGGCCAGGTACCCCCGCCGGGCTCCCTGTTCGCCAACCCGACGCTGGCCGCCACCTACCGGCGCATCCTGGGCGAGGCCGAGGCAGCCAGCGGCGACCGCGACGAGCAGATCGAGGCGGCCCGGCGGGTCTACTACGAGGGCTTCGTGGCCGAGACGATCGCCGCCTACGTCGCCTCCGCCGAGGTGATGGACGTGACCGGCCGGCCGCACCGGGGCCTGCTGTCCTACGCGGATATGTCGGCCTGGCGGCCGCGGCTTGAGGAGCCGCTGACCTTTGAATTCGGCGGCCTGACCGTATGCAAGACCAGGCCGTGGGGCCAGGGTCCCGTGTTTGCCCAGCAGCTCGCCCTGCTCGAGGGCTTCGACCTGGCCGCCATGGGCCCGGGCCGCGCGGAGTTCATCCACACCGTGATCGAATGCGCCAAGCTCGCCTTCGCCGACCGGGAGGCCTGGTACGGCGACCCCGACTTCACCGATGTGCCGGTCAAGGCGCTGCTGTCGGCTGGTTACGCCGAGGCCCGGCGCGGCCTGGTCGCGAGCGAGGCGTCAGCCGAGCTGCGCCCCGGAGCCCCGGACGGCCGCGAGCCGCTGCTGCCCGAGTTCATCACCCGCTCGTTCCGGCCCGGCGGGCCGGGCCCCGACGACATCGGCGTGGCCCCCAGCCTCGATGCCGAGCCGCCGGCGCCGCGACTCGACCTGGGCACGGGCGAGCCGACCATGCGCACCAGCGGGCCCGACCGAGTGACCGGGGCGAGCTACCGGGCCGGCGACACCTGCCACCTGGACGTGGCCGACCGGTTCGGCAACATGGTGTCGGCCACCCCGAGCGGCGGCTGGCTGCAGTCCTCGCCGGTCATCCCCGGCCTCGGGTTCTGCCTCGGCACCCGGGCGCAGATGTTCACCCTCACCCCCGGCCTGCCCGCCACGCTCGCGCCGGGCAAGCGGCCGCGGACCACGCTCTCGCCCAGCCTGGCGCTGCGGGACCGCGAGCCGTACCTGGCCTTCGGCACGCCGGGCGGTGACCAGCAGGACCAGTGGACGCTGCTGTTCTTCCTCAACCACGTGCTGGCCGGGATGAACCTGCAGCAGGCAATCGACTTCCCGTCGTTCCATTCCGCGCACATGCCGTCGTCGTTCTATCCGCGTCAGGCCCAGCCCCGGGTGCTCGACATCGAGTCGCGGGCCGGGACCGACGTGATCGAGGACCTGCGGCGGCGCGGCCACCTGGTCAACGTGCGCCCAGCCTGGTCCCTCGGCCGGGTCAGCGCCGTGGCGCGCCGCAACGGCGTCCTCTACGCCGCGGCTAACCCCCGCGGCATGCAAGGCTACGCCGTCGGCCGCTAGCCCCTACGGCACCGACGCTCGCTCCCCGGCCCGCAGGCGTCCCGGCAACGACATCGTTGTGACAGCCATGTCGTCCGGTGCACGTCGTTGTGACAACGATGTCGTTGGCAGCCTGGCCGGAAGCGCCAGGTGGTACCAGGGAGGCAGACGGGGCCGGAGTGCCAGGAACCAGCCCGATGCCCGCTCCCACGTGACCACACCCGTGGCCCATTGGTGTTGCTGGAACCACGCCGATGGTCCATCGTTGTCGCCAGCCAGCCAGCCAGCCAGCCAGCCAGCCAGCCAGCCCAGCCCAGCCCAGCGCGGCCCAGCCCAGCCCAGCGCGGCCCGACCGGGCCCAGCATCGCCGGCGGCGGTGAGCTAGCGGCCCGCATCCGCCTCCGAGGCCGCCCGCAGCGCGTCCCGGCGCGCATGCCACTCCTGCAACAGAGCCGGCATCCGCTCGGCCAGGAAGTCGCCCAGCGCCGCGGTGTCTTCCAGGATCGCCCGTCGGGCGGGCGGGGCGTCTTTCAGCAGTTCAAGCCCCTCCCGCGCCAACGCCGCCATCTCCTGGTAGACGAACGGCGCGAAGCCGCGTGGCTCGAGCACGGCCGGGTCCAGGCTGACGCGATCCACCCGGTCGCCCGCGGCCCGGGTGCGGCGCACCCCGTGATAGCCCTCGAGCAGCTTGACCGCCCCGGTGATGGCGCTCCGGCTGGCCAGCAGCGCCTCGGCCAGATCGGCGATCGTCTGCTGCGGCGGATCGCACACGGCCAGGTACCCGATCAGCCTTCCCGCCACCGGCGGGATGCCGTATTCCCGGGCGTAGAACCCCCCGGCCCGGTCGGCGAACTGCACTGCCGCGTCATCATCCATGTGCCCGACCTTACACGAATGACAGATATAACTGTCATCCAGCCCGCGCGTCACCAACTCAGCGCGATCCGTGCGCGATCCGTGCGCGATCCGTGCGCGATCCGTGCGCGATCCGTGCCTGTCACCCGGCCGGTGATGACACATGTCATGGCCGGCCGCTGAGGGACGGCACTACCCGCGCCGCCGGCCAGATGGTGATATGGGTTTACCGGCCCCGAGCAAGAAAACGAGTAAGAAAACCAGCCGGAAACGACAGGGGATGAGATGAACCAGCACGGGACGGCTAGCGGCGTAGCCAGAAGCGACGAACACCGCAGCGCCACTGGTTACGCCGCGCAGCCCAGCTACGGCACGGGCTACGGCGGCGCTCCGGTCGTCAAGTTCGAGAACGTGTCCAAGCATTACGGGAGCCTCAAGGCGGTCGACGGGCTGAACCTGGACCTGCGCGCCGGGGAGACCGTGGCGCTGCTCGGCCCGAACGGCGCGGGCAAGTCCACCTCGCTTGACATGCTGCTCGCGCTGCGCAAGCCCACCGCCGGCAAGATCGAGATGTTCGGCTCTGACCCGTACCACGCGGTGAAGTCCGGCCGGGTGGGCGCGATGCTGCAGTCCGGCGGGCTGATGCCCGAGGTGACGGTGCGCGAGCTGGTCACGCTGGTGACGACCTTGCACCCCAAGCCCGAGCCGATCGACCTCACGCTCAAGCGGGCCGGCATCGACAAGTTCGCCGACCAGCGCGTGGACCGGCTGTCCGGCGGCCAGACCCAGCGGGTGCGGTTCGCGCTGGCCATCTGCGGCAAGTCCGAGCTGATCGTGCTGGATGAGCCGACCACGGCCATGGACGTGGAAACCCGCAGGCTGTTCTGGGCCAGCATGAAGGCCGAGGTGGCCGAGGGCCGCACGCTGCTGTTCGCCACGCACTACCTGGAAGAAGCCGACCAGGCCGCGGACCGGATCCTGGTCATCAACCGGGGCCGGCTGCTGGCCGACGGCACTCCGGCCGAGATCAAGGCCAAGGCCGGCGCCAGGCGGATCACCTTCCACCTGGACCAGGTGGACGAGCAGTTCCTGCTCGGCCTGCCCGGGCTGGTGAACCTGGAGGTCAGGCACGATTTCGTGCAGATCCAGACCAGCGACTCCGACGCCACGCTGTACGGGGTGATCGACGCCGGCTACCGCCCGCACGACATCGAGGTCTCCGGCCTCGGCCTGGAGCAGGCCTTCCTGGCCATCACCGCGGAAGACGACGCCGCCGCCAACGGCAGCGCGCAAGCAGGGGAGCAGATCTGAGATGAGCGGCACACTAGCGCTGGCCAAGGCCGAAATATCACGGCTCCGGCGGAACAAGCGGTACCTCATCTTCACGGTCGCCCTGCCCGTGATGTTCTACCTGATCTTCGGGAAGGAGAAAACGACCGGATACGGCGTCTCGTTCGCAGCCTTCTACATGGTCGGCATGGCCGCGTTCGGCGCCTTCAGCGGCGCATTCAACAACAACACGATACGAATCTCGCAGGAGCGCAAGGACGGCTGGATCAGGCAGTTGCGGCTCACGCCACTTCCGGCGAACTCCTACGTGGTGGCCAAGGTCTTGGCCTCGATGGTGACCACGGTGCCGTCGATCCTGATCGTGTTCCTGCTCGGCCGCTTCTACGGCGGCGTCCAGATGGCGGCCTGGAAGTGGATTGTGTGCGCGCTCGCTATCTGGCTCGGCACGCTGATCTTCGCGGCGCTGGCGGTCGCGCTCGGCTACAAGCTCGATCCGGATTCGGTTCAGCCGGTCACCATCGTCGTGTTCTTCTTCTTCTCGATCTTCGGCGGCCTGTGGTTCCCGCTGAGCGGTGCACTGCAGAAGTTCGGTGAGTTCACGCCCACGTACCAGGTCGTCAAGATCACCACGGACGTGATCGGCCAGGGCACCGTGGCCGTGGCCAACGTGGTCGGCATCGTGGTCTGGTTCGCGATCTTCGTCGCGCTGGCCACCTTCGCGGTACGCTCCACGGCCGAGACGGTCTGAACCGCCAGCCGATGACAAGACAGACCCGGCCAGCGCCACGGGGGCCTGGCCGGGACCGGGGACCACGGGGGCGTACCGGAAGCGACGGTACGCCCCGGTGGCGTACCGGGGGAAACGTGGCAGCATGGAGGAGAGGTGACGGCGCGATGGCGACGAGAGGGCTGAACAAGGTGGGCTCTGGCCGAACCGGGCAGGATGAGTCCGCGATCGCCAGCGCTGCCGTGCCCGGGACGGACGAGGCCGCAACGGACCATTCCCGAGCGCCTCGGGCAGGCCTGATCTCGAACGGCTTCGGCCTGCGGCGCAGGCCGGGGGTACCGGGCACGGGCAACCCGTGGCGCTGGTTCTTCTCCGCTATCTGGCTGGTCTACCTCATCCAGCCGGTAGGCGACCTGTTCGGCCACCACCACGGGGTGCTGTGGATCGCGGGCGGCCTGGCCATCGCGATCGCCTTCTGCGCCCTCTACGTGCCCACCGTGGCCAATTCGGGCGGCCGCCCGGACCTGGGCCGGGCCGGCCTGGCCGCCCTCGCGGCGCTCGCGGCCCTGGCCTGCGTGGTGTACGGCAAGGCCTGGACCCCGCTGTGGATCTACGTGTCCGCGGCGACCGGCATGGTGCTCGCCTCCGGGCCGGGCGGACGGCGGGTGGCCATGCGCGGGGTCCTCGCCGTCGGGGCTTGCTACCTCTTCTTCAGCTGGCTCTCCCACGACGACGCGACGGATTTCCTCGTCGTGCTGCTGCCCGTCGTGCTCATCGGCGTGGCCATGATCGGGTTCCGGCAGCAGATGGAACTCATGGGAGAGCTGGCCGCGGCCCGGGGCACCGTGGCCAGGCTGGCCGCGAACGAGGAGCGGCTGCGGCTGGCCCGGGACATGCACGACCTGACCGGCCAGTCCCTGTCCATGATCACGCTGAAGTCGGAGCTGGCCGCCAAGCGGCTGGCCCGCCTCGAACCCTCGGCCGAACGCAACACGGTCCTCGGCGACCTCGGCGACATCGGCCGGGTCAGCCGCCAGACGCTGCACGACATCAGGGAGGCGGTCAGCGGCTACCGCCGCCCGACGCTGGCAATCGAAGCGATCACGGCCAGGAACGCGCTGGAGGCGGCCGGCATCCGGCTCGACGACGATCCCGGGCTGACCCTGCGGTCGGGCACGTTCGACGCCGACGCGGAGGCGGTGCTGGCCTGGTGCCTGCGCGAGGCCGTGACCAACGTGATCCGGCACTCCGGCGCCAAGACCTGCCGGATCCGCCTGATCCAGCACCCCGGCGAGCTGTCCCTCGAGGTCAGCGACGACGGCCACGGACCCGGCGGCCAGGACCCGAGCGCGTCGGCCGGAGCCGGAGCCGGGCTGCGCGGCATGTCCGAACGGCTGTCCGCCGCAGGCGGCCGCCTGTCGCTCGGGCAGGCCGACCCCAGCCCCGATAACCGGCACGGCCACGGCTTCAAGCTGACCGCCACGGTCCCGGTGGACCGCTATGACGACTGAGGCGCCGGTCCGGCTGCTGCTGGCCGAGGACCAGGTCATGATCAGGGAGGCGCTGGCCGCCCTGCTGTCCTTCGAGGGCGACATGGAGGTCGTGGCCCAGGTCGGCCGGGGCGACGAGGTGGTCAAGGCGGCCCGGGACACCAAGCCGGACGTGGCCGTGCTCGACATCGAGATGCCCGGCCTGGACGGGCTGGCGGCCGCGGCCGAGCTGAAGAAGATCCTCCCCGGCACCAAGATCGTGATCCTGACCACGTTCGGCCGCCCGGGCTTCCTGCGCCGCGCCATGGAGTCCGGGGTCTCCGCGTTCCTGGTCAAGGACTCCCCGGCCGACAAGCTCAGCCAGGCCATCCGCCGGGTGCTGGCCGGCGAGCGGGTCATCGACCCGGACCTGGCCGCCGCTGCCCTGGCCGACGGACTCAACCCGCTCACCCCGCGCGAGCGCGACGTCCTGGAGGCGTCCGCCGACGGCGGGACCATCGCGGAGATCGCCCGCCAGCTCTACCTGTCCGAGGGCACCGTGCGGAACTACCTGTCCGCCTGCATCCAGAAGACCGGCGCCCGCAACCGGGCCGAGGCGCTGCACATCGCCTCGGAACGCGGCTGGCTCTAGACCCGGGGCGACCCGGGACGGCCGGTCGCAGGCCAACCGTAGTATGAACTGCGTGACTTCACGTGGTTATCTTCGGTATCCGCATGTTCACGGCGAGCTGCTCGTCTTCGTAGCCGAAGACGACGTCTGGCTCGCACCCGCCGAAGGAGGCCGCGCCTGGCGGCTGACCTCTGACGCCGCCCAGGCCAGCCACCCGCGGTTCTCCCGGGACGGCACCCGGATCGCCTGGACCAGCTGGCGGGACGGCAGCCCCGAGGTCTACCTGACCGATCCCGACGGCAGCGCCGCGACCCGGCTCACCTACTGGGGCGACACCAGGACCCGGGCAGCCGGCTGGACCACCGCGGGCGAGGTGCTGGCCGTCACCGCCGCGGGCCAGGCTGACACGCAGTACAGCTGGGCCTACGCGGTCCCGGTCGAGGGCGCACCGCCCCGGCGGCTGCCGTTCGGCCCGGTCAACGACCTGGCCCTGGAACAGGCCGCCACCGCGCTGCAGACCGGCCGGATGGGCGGCGAGCCCGCCCACTGGAAGCGCTACCGCGGCGGCACCGCGGGCAAGCTGTGGACCGCCAGCGCGGATGACCCCCTGTTCACCCGCATCCTGGCCGACCTCGACACCCAGCTGGCCAGCCCGATGCTGATCGGGGACCGGCTGTTCTTCCTGTCCGACCACGAGGGGACAGGCAACATCTACTCCTGCGCCCTGGACGGCGCCGATCTGGCCCGGCACACCGACCACGACGGTATGTACGCCAGGAACCCGGCCACCGACGGGCAGCGGATCGTCTACCACGTGGCCGGCGACCTGTGGATGCTGGACGGCCCGGACGCCCCCGAGCCGCGCCGGCTCGAGGTCAGCCTCGGCTCCCCGGCCGCCGCCCGCGCGCCCCGCCTGGTCACCGCGCGAGATCACCTGGGCAGCCTGGACTGCGACCAGACGGGCCAGGCCAGCGCGGTCGAGGTGCGCGGCACCGTGCACTGGCTGACGCACCAGGACGGCCCGGCCCGGGCCCTGCACACCGATCCCGAGGCCCGGGCCCGGATGCCCGTGGTCCTCGGTGAGACCGGCCGGGTGGCGTGGGTTACCGACGGCGCCGGCCCCGACGCGCTCGAGATCGCGTCGGTCAATGGTGAGCCACGGCCCGTTCGGCACGCCGAAGGCCAGCTCGGCACGGTGACCAGCCTGGCTGCTTCCCCGGACGGGGCTACGGTAGCCGCCGCCGCGCACGACGGCCGCCTGCTGGCCGTGGACGTGGACCCCAATTCCTCGGGGCAGGTCCGCGAGCTGGCGACCAGCGACAACGGGGCCATCGACGGGCTGTGCTGGTCGCCGGATTCGGCCTGGCTGGCCTGGTCCCAGCCCGGGCCGCCGCCGCTGCGCCGGATCCGGATCGCCCGCCTCGCCGCCCCCCCTGGCCAGCCCGGCGAGGTCATCGACGTGACCGACGGCCGGTTCGCCGACACCGGCCCGGTCTTCACCGCTGACGGCCTGTACCTGGCCTTCCTGTCGGTGCGCAGCTTCGACCCGGTGTACGACGCGCAGTCCTTCGACCTGTCCTTCCCCTACGGCAGCCGCCCGTACCTGGTCCCGCTGGCCGCCGCTACCCCCTCGCCGTTCGGCCCGCTGCCCGGTGGCCGCCCGGTGGGCCACGATCCCCCGGACGGGGATAAATCAGATTCTGCCGAACGGGCCGTGGTCTCCGTGGACCCCGACGGCCTGGCCAGCCGCGTGGTCGGCGTGCCCGTGCCCGAGGCCAGATACTCCGGACTGGCTGCGGTCAAGGACGGCCTGGCCTGGCTGCGCGAGCCGGTCACCGGCGTGCTGGGCGAGAGCGCCGCGCGCGACGAGGACGACACGCCGCGTCCCTCGCTCGAGCGGTTCGACCTGCGCAAGCGCGAGGTCACCGAGCTGGCCGACGAGCTCGACTGGTTCGGCGTCAGCGGCGACGGCGCCCGGCTGGTCATCAAGGACCGCGACGAGCTGCGGGTGGTGCCGTCCGAGCACAAAGACGACCACGACCCCGGCGAGGTGGTGACCGTCGACCTGTCGCGGGCCAGGTTCACCGCCGACCCGGCGGCCCTGTGGCAGCACGCTTACGGCGAGCTGGGCCGCATCATGCGCCGCAACTTCTGGACCCCGAACATGTCCGGCGTGGACTGGGACGGCGTGCTGGCGGACTACCGGCCGCTGCTGGACCGGATCCGCGGCGCGGACGACTTCGCCGACGTGCTCTGGGAGGCGGTGGCCGAGCTCGGCACCTCGCACGCCTACATCATCAAGGCCGGCGAGGACTTCTTCGGCGCCGCGGGGACCGGCCCGGCGGCCCTGGGCCAGCTGGGCGCGGACATCTCCCGGGATGGTTCGGGGCGCTGGATCGTGGACCGGGTGCTGCCCGGCGAGTCGTCCGACCCCAAGGCCCGCTCGCCGCTGGCCGCGCCGGGCGTGGCGGTCCGGCCGGGAGATGAGCTGGTGGCCGTGGACGGCCAGCCGGTCGACCCGGTCCGCGGCCCGTGGCCGCTGCTGGCCGGGACGGCGGGCAAGCCGGTCGAGCTGACGGTGCTGGCCCGAGGGGACGACCCCCCGGAGCCCCCCGCGTCTTCCGGGGGGACCCATCCCCCGGACCCCCCTTGGGAGAGACCCATCCCCCCAGACCCCCCTTGGCACCACGCCGGGTCGTCGTGGTCCCGCTGCGGGACGAGCGGCGGCTGCGGTACCAGGACTGGGTGGCCGCCCGGCGCCACGTGGTCCGCGAGCTGTCCGACGGGCGCCTGGGCTACCTGCACATCCCGGACATGATGGGCGAGGGCTGGGCCCACTTCCACCGTGACCTGCGCACCGAGATCAAGTTCGAGGGCCTGATCATGGACGTGCGCGGCAACGGCGGCGGGCACATCTCCCAGCTGGTGGTGGAGAAGCTGGCCCGCCGCGTCATCGGCTGGGCGTTCGGCCGCTGGGTCCAGCCCGAGTCCTACCCGGAAGAGGCCAGGCGCGGCCCGATGGTCGCCCTGGCCGACGAGTTCGCCGGCTCCGACGGCGACATCGTCACCGCGGCCATCCGCCTGCTCGACCTGGGGCCCGTGGTCGGCACCCGCACCTGGGGCGGCGTGATCGGCATCGACGGCATTCCCGGCCACGAGCTGGTGGACGGCACCCACATGACCGTGCCCAGGTACGCGTTCTCGTTCGACCGGTTCGGCTGGGGCGTGGAGAATCACGGCGTCGACCCGGACGTCGAGGTGCTGATCTCGCCGGACGACTGGGCCGCCGGCCGGGACCCGCAGCTGGAGACGGCCGTCCGGCTCGCGCTCGAGGCGCTGGAGAAGGAGCCGCCGCGGCCGCTGCCCGACCCGTCGACCGGACCGGTCAAGGCCCGCCCGCCGCTTCCGCCCCGGGCCCCGCGGGCCCCGAGGGGCGCAGGGGCCGGGGGAGCCGCGTGATGGCCCGGGGATACCTGCGCTACCCGCACCTCCACGGTGACCTGCTCACCTTCGTGGCCGGGGACGACGTTTGGCTCGCCCCCGCCGGAGGCGGCCGTGCCTGGCGGCTGTCCGCCGACGCGGCCCAGGTCGGCTACCCGCGGTTCTCCCGGGACGGAACCCGTATCGCCTGGACCAGCTGGCGGGACGGCAATCCCGAGGTCTACCTGACCGACCTCGAAGGCGGCGCCGCGACCCGGCTCACCTACTGGGGTGACCCGCAGACCCGGGTCACCGGGTGGACGGCCGCCGGCGAGATCCTGGCCGTAACCGCGGCTGGCCAGCCGGCCATGAAGTACCGCCGGGCCTTCGCGGTCCCGGTCGAGGGTGCCCCGCCCCGGCCGTTGCCGTTCGGCCAGGTGAGCGACCTGGCCCTGGAAGAGGCCGGCACCGCGCTGCTGACCGCCGCCGTGGGTTACGAGCCCGCGTACTGGAAGCGGTACCGCGGCGGCCGGGCCGGCAAGCTGTGGACCGCCCGCCCGGGCGACCCTCTGTTCACCCGGGTGCTCACCGAGCTGGACGGCCAGCTGGGCAGCCCGATGCTGATCGGGGACCGGCTGTTCTTCCTGTCTGACCACGAGGGCACCGGCAACATCTACTCCTGCGCTCTGGACGGCACCGGCCTGCGGCGCCACACCGACCACGACGGCATGTACGCCAGGAACCCGGCCACCGACGGGCAGCGGATCGTGTACCACGTGGCCGGTGACCTGTGGCTGCTGGACGGCCCCGATGCCGCCGAGCCGCACCCGGTGGAGGTGACGCTCGGCTCGCCCTCGGCGGCCCGGGCGCCGCGGCTCATCTCCGCCGCCGACCACCTGGGCAGCCTGGACTGCGACCGGACCGGCCAGGCCAGCGTGGTCGAGGTGCGCGGCACGGTGCACTGGCTGACGCACCGGGACGGCCCGGCGCGGGCGCTGCACGTCGATCCCGGGGCCCGGGCCCGGATGCCGCGGGTGCTCGGCGAGACCGGCCGGGTGGCCTGGGTCACCGACGCCGCCGGCCCCGACGCGCTGGAGACCGCCGCGGTATCCGGCGAGCCGGGCACCGTCCAGATCGCCGAGGGCGAGCTCGGCCACGTGATGGACCTGGCCGCCTCGCCGGACGGGGCCACGCTGGCGATAGCGGCGCACGACGGCCGGCTGCTGGCCGCGGACGTCGCCTCTGGCCAGGTCACCGAGCTGATCGCCAACGACGACGGGCCGGTCGAGGGCCTGTGCTGGTCGCCGGATTCGGCCTGGCTGGCCTGGTCCCAGCCCGGGCCGCGGCCGCTGTCCCGGATCCGGGTGGCCCGACTGGGCGCCCCCGCGGGGGGGTCTGCCGGGGGGGTCCGGGGGGGTGGAGCCCCCCCGGGTAATGGCACTGTCGTCCCCCCTGGCCAGCCCGGCGAGATCATCGACGCCACCGACGGCCGGTTCGCCGACACCGATCCCGCCTTCACCGCCGACGGCCTGTACCTGGCCTTCCTGTCGGTGCGCAGCTTCGACCCGGTGTACGACGCGCAGTCCTTCGACCTGTCCTTCCCCTACGGCAGCCGCCCCTACCTGCTCCCGCTGGCCGCGCAGACGCCGTCCCCGTTCGGGCCGCTGCCCGAAGGGCGGCCGCCGGGCGGCGAGTCCGGCGACTCCCGCGACGAGGGCGCCGAGCCGGCCGCGGTGACGATCGACGCCGACGGCCTGCCCGGGCGCGTCGTGCCCGTCCCGGTGATCGAGGCGCGCTACTCCGCCCTGTGCGCGGTCAAGGGCGGCCTGGCCTGGCGGCGCGGGCCGGTCAGCGGCGTGCTCGGCGAGAGCGGCGCGGAGGTGGACGACGACGCGCCGCGCCCGGCCCTGGAGCGGTACGACCTGCGCAAGCGCGAGGTCACCGAACTGGCCGACGAGCTCGACTGGTTCGACGTCAGCGGCGACGGCACCCGCCTGGTGGTCCGCGACCGCGGTGAGCTGCGGGTCATGCCGTCGTCGGGCAAGCGCGACGACGACGGCGAGTCCGTCACCGTCGATACCTCGCGAGCCAGGTTCACCGCCGACCCGGCCGCCCTGTGGCGGCACGCCTACGCCGAGGCCGGGCGGATCGTCCGGCGGGACTTCTGGACGCCGGACATGTCCGGGATCGACTGGGACGGCGTGCTGGCGGAATACCGGCCGCTGCTGGACCGGATCCGAGGTGCCGCGGACTTCGCCGACCTGCTCTGGGAGCTGCTCGGCGAGCTGGGCACCTCCCATGGCTATGTGGATCAGGCCGACGAGGACGGCCCCGGCCGCCCGGCCCCGGCCGTGGGCCAGCTGGGCGCGGACATCTCCCGAGACGGTTCGGGGCGGTGGATCGTCGACCGGGTGCTGCCCGGCGAGTCGTCCGACCCGCGGGCCCGCTCGCCGCTATCCGCGCCCGGGGTGGCGGTGCGGCCCGGCGACGAGCTGGTCGCGGTGGACGGCCAGCCGGTCGACCCGGTGCGCGGCCCGTGGCCGCTGCTGGCCGGGACCGCCGGCCAGCCGGTCGAGCTGACCATCCAGCCCGCCTCGGGCCAGCGCCGCGGCGTAGTCGTGGTCCCGCTGCGCGGCGAGCGGCGGCTGCGGTATCAGGACTGGGTGGCCAGCCGCCGGCGACTGGTCCGCGAGCTGTCCGACGGGCGCCTGGGCTACCTGCACATCCCGGACATGATGGGCGAGGGCTGGGCCCACTTCCACCGTGACCTGCGCACCGAGATGGGCCGTGACGGGCTGATCTTCGATGTGCGCGGCAACAGCGGCGGGCACATATCCCAGCTGGTAGTGGAGAAGCTGGCCCGCCGCGTCATCGCCTGGGGCACCGGCCGCTGGCTGCAGCCGGAGACCTATCCGCTGGAGGCCCGCCGCGGCCCGCTGGTCACGGTGGCCGACGAGTTCGCCGGTTCCGACGGCAACATCGTCACCGCCGCCGTCCGCATGCTCGGCCTGGGGCCGGTGGTGGGCGTCAGGACCTGGGGCGGCGTGGTCGGCATCGAGGGCTACCAGTCCCTGATCGACGGGACCAGCATCACCGTGCCGCGGTTCGCGTTCTCGTTCGAGGACTACGGCTGGGGGGTGGAAAACCACGGCGTCGACCCCGACGTCGAGGTGCTGAACACCCCGGACGACCAGGCCGCCGGACGTGACGTGCAGCTGGAGACCGCCATCCAGCTGGCCCTGGAGGCGCTGGACAAGCAGCCGCCCCCGGTCCCGCCGGACACCGCCACCGGCCCGGTTAAGGCCCGCCCCCCGCTGCCCCCGCGCGCCAGCTGATGCCCGACCCCAGCCCCGCCCTCCCCGCCGACGGCCCGGCTCCCCCCGCCGGCGGCCCGGCTCCCCCCGCCGGCGGCCCTGCCCCTCTCGCCGACCGCCCGCCCTCTTCCGCGGCCGCCCCTGGTCACCGGCCGGCCTGCTGCTTCGCCCTGATGGCCGCGGTGGCGGTCGCCGTGGTCACCGCCGACGCGGTCTCCAAGGCCCTGGTGCTCAGCCGCCTGACCGGCCATCCACCGGTCAGGCTGCTCGGCGGGCTGATCACGCTGTCCCTGACCTTCAACGCAGGTGCCGCGTTCAGCGTCGGCACCTCCTACAACGTGATCATCACCCTGTTCGTATGCGGCGTCATCGCCCTCATCGTGCACACCGCCCGGCGGCTGCGCAGTCTGGCCTGGGCGGCCGGGTTCGGGCTGCTGCTCGGCGGGGCCGCCGGCAACCTCGGCGACCGGCTGTTCCGCGCCCCGGGCCCCATGCGCGGCCGGGTCGTCGACTGGATCAACCTGCCGCACTTCCCGTGGACCTTCAACCTGGCCGACAGCGCCATCACCTGCGCGGCCGTGCTGATCGCCCTGCTCGCCCTGCGCGGCCTCCGGATCGACGGCACGGTCGCCGCTGCCCGTGCCCCTGGCCCAGCTGGCCCGGCCGCCCCGGCCTCCGCCGCCACCCCAGCCCGTGAGCACTCCGCCGAGCCGGACCCCACGCGGCGTTCCTGACCGAAATCATGCGGATCCAAACGATCGGAGCAAGACCCATTTTGCTGGCCATGTCCGCTGCTGCCAGACGGTCGGCCCCGACGTCGGCCAGCCGGAACCCGCCCGGCTAACGAGCTTCAACAGCGGAGGTTATAGCCGGGGACGGCTGCGCCGGATGCGCTATGCCGGGAGGGTGAGCTCCCATGCTTGGCTATGTGGCGAGCCTGTCACGAGTGCTGCGTGCTGCGTGCGGCTCCGGATCCGCGCCAGCTCACTGCCTTGCCCGCAGCAGCCCGCGAGGAAACGGAGTCCGTAATTGCGGCTCAAGGTTGCCTGGCTGTCACCGTAACCGCGGGCTGCTTGATCTGCCGGTGAAGCTGACCCGATCTTCGCTGCCGGACCCGGCTTTGGTGAAGTGAACATAACGCGTATTGAATTCGACAGTGGAGTGTCAAAAGCGTCAGTAGAGTTCGGTGCGATGGCTGTAAACGACCGCCTAGCCGAACTGATAACCGGCGACACCGCCCCCGTCGGCCCGGACGGGACGGCTGCCGCTCGTTTGCGCGGGCTGATCCGCAGCCACCGCCCCTTCGTGGCCGTGCTGGCCGTCGCGGCCGTGCTGCGCGTGGTGGTCATGCTCGGCTACCCGCCGGCGATGTTGTTCAACGACTCCTACAACTACATGACCGACGCGGTCACCAGGTCGCCGGACGTCGTCCGCGCGAGCGGGTACCCGCTGTTCCTTTACGCCCTGCTGCCGTTCCACAACCTCAACCTGGTTACCGGGCTGCAGGGGCTCATGGGCCTGGCCATGGGCACGGGGATCTACGCCGTGCTGCGCCGCCGCGGGCTGCCCTGGTGGGGCGCGGCGATCCCGGCGCTGCCGGTGCTGTTCGACGTGTTCGAGCTGCAGCTTGAGCACATGGTCGCCTCGGACGTGCTGTTCTGTGCGCTCGTCACGACGGTGCTGATCCTGCTCTGCTGGTGGGACCGGCCGCCGCTGCTCGTCGCGGTGGTCGTCGGCGTGGCGACCGGGTACGCGGCCACCGTGCGGAACGTCGGGGAGATGCTGCTGGCCGTCGTGCTGCTCGGCATGCTGTTGAGGCGCATGGGCTGGCGCCGCGTCGTCGCCACCGCGGTGGCCGGGCTGGTGCCGATCGCCGGGTACATGGTTTGGTTCCACGTCCACTACGGGCCCTACGCGCTCAACGAGGCCACGGGCACCTTCCTGTACAGCCGGGTGAGCAGCTTCGCCGAATGCTCGAAGATGAACCCACCGGCGGACCTGCGTGTGCTCTGTGACCCCAGGCCGCCATCGCAGCGCCCGAACTCGCAGGAATACCCCTGGTCGAAGCGGACCCCGCTCGCGGAGCTGACCGGGACCAACGACATCTACCGGTTCACGCCGTCCATCGAGTCGATGACCCAGCGGTTCGCCGAGCGGGCGATCGAGGCCCAGCCGCTGGACTACGCACGGGTGGTGGCCAAGGACATGCTGACCACGTTCGGCTGGACACGGGAGAACGTGAACGACTCGATCGGCAACCTGGAGGGCTCCGGCTCCGAGTTCCGCTTTGAGCCGACGGTCGAAGCGGTGCCCAGCTGGGTGACGGGCGACCCGGTGAACGCCCGGGCGGCCAAGGACTTCGGTGGCACTAATTACGGACGGCCGTCGGTGGTCCAGCCGTGGGCCCGGTTCCTGTGGGCGTACCAGAAGGTCGTCTACCTGCGCGGTGTGTTCCCGTTCCTGTTCGTGCTGGTCGGCGCGATCGGCGTGGCGCTCGGTGTCCGCCGCAAGACGCACGTCCCGGGCACCGGCTGGGGAGGCCTCGCCCTGCTGCCCTGGCTGACCGGCGTGGCGCTGCTCGTCTTGCCGCCGATGACCGCGGGCTTCAGCTACCGCTATGTGCTCGCCGCCGTACCCGCGGTATGCCTCGCCGCGGGCCTGGCCTTCGCCGACCGCGGCAGCCTGCTCACCTGGCTCCGAGAGCACGGCCTCCTGGGCCAGGCGCCGCCCGGGCGGTTACAGGGCCACTTTTCCGGGGTGGATTCGGGCTTGTGGGTGGATCCGGGGTACTGGGATGCACCAGATCCTCCCCGGAACCCGGATCCACCCCGATTATCCGTACGGTTGCCGCACCGCATGGCGCTCGCGCACCACAGGACACGAAGGCACCACAGCGAAGGACCACACCCGGAGGACGAGGGTCACCGGCCGCGCCGTTCACCAACAGCCAAAGCGAGCGACCGGGACGACGGAGTCGGTCAGCGCGGAACGATCAGGCCGGACCGTGCTCGAGACCGACGACGACCTTGCGCAGCGCGGTCGCCAGGACCTGCTTCTCGTCCCCGCTGAGCGGCGCCACCACGTACGCCTCCTCGTTGTTGAACTGCGGGAAGAGCTCGGCCATGAGCTTGGTGCCGGCCGGCGTCAGGACCACGAGCACCCGGCGGGCGTCCTCCGGGTGGGCGCGCCGCTGAAGCAGGCCGCGCTTCTCCAGTGTGCCGGCCACCCCGGTCAGGGTGCCCTTGGAGATGCCCGCCTCGGCGGCCACGTGCCGGGTCTCGATCTCTTCCCAGATCCACACCACCCACAGCACGACCCAACCGGTCCAGGTGAGGTTATAAGGGGCCAGCACGGTACGCTCGAAGTGGTTCCTGATGGCCCCGGCCGCCCGGTACAGACTGCTCACCGCCGCCATGGCCGGCATGTCCAGCGGCATCGCGGCCAGGCGCTCGTTCACCGCGGCTTCAGTGGCGGACAAGGTCCTGTGCTCCTCGGCATGAGTGCTCGCCGCCCGCGATGCGGAACGGGCCGCCACGCTTACGGCCGGAGCGCCGGTCGGCTCTGGTCGCGTCCTGGCCCTGCTCACAGGCTGATCCTATGCGCACCAGGCGTCACGCCGATCCGGGCAGCGCCAGGAACGCCGACACCAGCCGTTTCGCCCGGATGCGGGCCGCATCTGACCGGCCCGCGGTCTCCACCGCGAGCTGATCGGGGTCGACCCCCGAGAGCGCGGGCGTGCTGGCGGCCGGCGTTGCTCAGCCAGCCGGCCTGGCGGCTCCGGTGAGCGCTAATTCGGGCAACTCCGATCAGCCACTCCGGTTAACCGGATACCCCGGTATCGCCTTTCGTCATAGGCGGTGCGTGAAGTCGGCCGTCCGGACCAGCAGGCCGCCGGGAAGGGATTCCAGCGCTAGCTTCATGGTCTTCAGGCCCGGCTTCGCGACTGCCGGAATGACGCCGGACTCCTCTAGCGCCACGATAGCGACCAGGGCCGTATGCTTGAAAGTAGTTGCGAATAGCGGCGAGTCCTTTTCCCCGGCGAGTGTCTCGGCCGATACCTGGCACGCGGCCAGCCTGGCCTTGACATCGTCTGCCGGGTTGTCCATCGTGGCCAGGAAGGCGCGAGCCGCGGAATTGACCGACGCCTTGGCCTTTTCGTCCACGCGGATCTGCTCGGCGACACAGGGCAATTCTTCGGCCAGGATGAGGCGCTGGATGCCGGCGGCCACCCACTTGGCCGTCTCGGGCAGCGAGGTCAGCGGCGGCTGGTCCGCACGCCACAAAGCGTCGAGTTCCGTCTGCACGGCCGCCGGGACCTGCGCATCTGCAGGCTGGCCGGCACCGCCGTCCGGCGTCGTGTTGGCGATGCCGCTCAGCTGGCTGATCAGCCGCTGGCCGTAGGTCGCCGGGTCGTCGTCGAGTCGTTGCAGGGTCCGCAGGCGGCGCGGGTCGAGCAGGGCATGCACGAGCCAGCCGGCTCCATCCAGCCGCCCCCACATCCAGTCATTGGCCCGCCACGAGTACTTGTAGAAAGCGCCGAAATGATGCAGCTGAAGACCGGTGAGCTTCTGGGTGGCCTGGTTCCTGGGGTCCAGATCGGTGGCTGTGTCCGCGCTGACCTGGATGAGCTCTAGCGGCTGGTCGGCCAGTCCCGTATCGGGCAGCAGCACGGTGTGGGCGATATGCAGCTGAGCGATCCGGCTGGCGATCATGTCCGGATCCTGGCCCAGGTACTCCAGCATCGGGTCGTCCGCGGGTAGCAGCGCGGCCAGCAGCGGCACTGCTTCCGCCAGCACAGAGGTCAGCAGGCGCCACCCGTCGGCCAGCTCGGCGGCGGTCTGCTGAGTCGCGGACCACTGGTCGGCCAGCGAGTCGCTCAGCGGCTGGCCGGGCAGGGCGCTGCGTATGATGCCGGTCAGGTCCAGCGATGCCGCCGACGGTGCGGGCAGCGCGGCGTGGACGGCGCCTCGGGCCCTGGCCAGGCCCTGCCGCTGACCGCGATCCGGGACGGCCAGATAGGCGCGATTGATGAGGGCCAGTGTGATGGTCTTGGCCGCGTCATAGCCCCGCCGACCCAGCTGGCCGAGAGCGTCGAAATCGCCCGGCGCCGGTACCACGGGGGGTAGGGCCATGGCCAGATCCGCCGCTACTCTCGCCCGCAGCCGACTGGTCCGCTCGCCTGCTGTCTGGTTCGGGGCATCGTCATCGAGCGGTATCGCGGACGGGTCAAGCTGCCGTAGCGCCTCCTCGACCAGCAGGTCGGCCTGGCCGTCGGATACACGCCGGAGATACTGCTCGTACATGGCCTGGGTGACCAGGCGGCCGGTCACGCGATCAGCGATCGCGGCCAGCTGCAGGTAGGTATCGATCCGCACCCGGACCGACTCGTTGTACGCGCGGATCCCGGCCAGGTCAGTCAGTATCGCCTGGGATGTCATGGCCGACAGGTCCCTGAGCAGGGCGGCGCCGAGCAGCGGCATGGTGGCGTCGGTGGGGATGGCGGTGGGGGCCGCGGTCGGCACCACGTACAGCAGGATCCGGCGCACCTCCTGGTTGGCGGGCCGGTCGAACACGGCTCGGACGGCCGAGGCGATCGGCCGGTTGGCCAGCAGGCCGCCGTCGGCGACGAAACAGCTGCTGGTGGCGTTGGACAGGTCGGTCATGTCGGGGTGCAGCTGATCGCACGAGTCCGGTCCGATCGTCAGGTGCGATGGCTCGAAGGCCACCGGGAACGAGGCGGTGCACCGCCCGGCCAGGGCCAGCTGGTCGGCTGCGCCTGCTGCGGCCAGCTGATCGGTGCCGAACTGGAACAGCCCGTGATGGTCCACGTCGCTGACCAGGGTGTCGTAGTCGTCCACGAAACGGCTCGGCTCGCCCGCCAGGAACGTCGTGGTGATAAAGACATCCGTGGGCCTGGGATCGGCCGCGTCCGCGGGACTCGCACCGGGAACGGGTGCCGTAATCGTTTCCAGCGCTTTCCTGAGCCCCACCAGGAGCTGCTCATCGCCTTTGAGCAGAGAGGGCGTCGGCGAATCTTTCGGATCGCGCAGCAGGATGTCGAAGGCGCCCTGGTCCAGCCACAGCTCACGCAGCGACCCGATGTCCGAATTGTGCACGTTGGCCAAGCCCAGGATGGCCGCATTGATTCCGCCCGCCGAGGTCCCGGACAGCACGTCGACACTTACATCGGCGCTCAATAGATCGAGCAGTCTCTGGTAACAGCCTTGCACGCGTCTGGCCAGCTCGCTGGCGTTATTCCCGCTGTGCAGCAGGAGGTTTAGCTCGCGGGCTACGCCGCCCATCCAAATGCACAGGCTGACACCGCCCGTCATGACCACCGCCAGCCGGATTTCCTGCCGGAGATTATCAGCCGAACCACTAACGTCATCCGAACTGGTATCAGCAGACACGTCCACCCCCAAGCCCCAGAAATCCCAGCCTTGCCAATGTCACGCAGATCAAATTACGGTAACCGGGAAGTTATCAGCCCTAGCCGGATTCGTACAGGCCTCAATCCGGGCCTGTGGCCCACGAGCCCCAGGCCAGCTTCACCTCAGTCCAGCATCCGGCGGGCGGCCTGCTCGATATCCGCCTCGGATACCAGCACGTGCGCGGCGGCGTCGCCCAGCGGGATGAAGCTGTCGGCCGAGGTGACCCTGGCCAGCCGGCCCCGGTACCCGGCGTCGGCCAGCTGGGCGATCACCCCCTCGGATATCCCGCCGGAGTGCCGCGTCTCGTCCACGACCAGCACGCGGCCAGTCAGCCCGGCCTCGGCCCGCAGCTGCTCGGCGGGTAGCGGAGCCAGCCAGCGCAGGTCGAACACCCGGGCGCCCACCCCGTCCGCCGCCAGCCGCCGCGCCACCCGCAGCGACATCGGCGTCCCGTTCCCGAACGTGACCAGGGTCAGGTCGGTGCCCCCGCCGTAACTGCGGCCCTGCCCGATCGGCACGTGCTCCTCCGCCCAGGACTCCGGCCCGGCGTAGGGCGACAGCCAGCCCCCGTCTCCCGGCCGGAACAGGTCACGGGTGTGATAGAGCGCGATCGGCTCCAGGAACACGCAGACGGTGCCGTCCACCGACGCCGCCGCCAGGCAGGTGCGGAGCATGGCCGCGGCGTCCCCGGCCCGGGCCGGCACCGCCACCACCAGGCCGGGAATGTCGCGTAGCACGCCGACCGCGTTGTCGTTGTGGAAGTGACCGCCGAAGCCCTTCTGGTAGGCCAGACCCGCCACCCGCACGACCATGGGGTTGCGGTACTGGCCAGCGGAGAAGAACTGCAGGCTAGCCGCCTCGCCGCGCAGCTGGTCCTCGGCGTTGTGCAGGTAGGCCAGGTACTGGATCTCCGGCACCGGGAGCAGGCCGGAGATCCCGGCGCCGAGCGCGAGCCCGAGGATGGCCTGCTCGTCGAGCAGGGTGTCGAAGACCCGGCCGACCCCGAACCGCCGGGCCAGGCCCCGGGTCACCCCGTACACGCCGCCCTTGCGGCCGACATCCTCGCCGAACACCAGCAGCTCGGGGTAGGCCACCAGCGCGTCGGCCAGGCCGCGGTTGATGGTGTCGGCCAGGGTAAGTGGCCCCGCGTCCTCGGGGAGCCGGGAGCCGAAGGCGGCCTCGCGGGCCGCGGGCGGCCCGGCGACCGCGGCCCGCCGCGCCACCTGGTCCGGGCGGCGCGGTGCCAGCGGGCCCGTCACCTCGGCCCGGCTGGCCAGCCCGCGGTGCCGCACGGCCTCGTCGGCGATGATCCGGACCCGGGCGCGCAGCGCCTCGTACCGGCTGATGACCTGGTCCGGGCTGAGCAGGCCGGCCGTCACGATCAGCCGCGCGGTGCCCAGCAGCGGGTCGCGGGCGTAGCCCGCCGCGATCTCGGTCTGGCTCCGGTAGCTGACCTCGGCGTCGCTCCCGGCGTGGCCGAGGAAACGCACCACCTTCAGGTGCAAGAACGCCGGGGAGCGGCTGGCCCGCACGTGGGCGGCGGCTTCGGTAGCGGCGTCGTAGCAGGCCGCCGGGTCGCAGCCGTCGGCGCTGAAGTAACGCAGCGCGGGCCGCCCGGAGTGGGCCGCGGCCACCCAGCCGTCGGGTGTGCGCACGCTGATGCCCAGGCCGTTGTCCTCGCAGACCAGCAGCAGCGGCATTGGCAGGCCCTGGTAGGCCGTGCGGCAGGCGGCGTTGATGGCGCCGGTCGCCGTGGAGTGGCTGGCCGAGGCGTCCCCGAAACTGGCCACCGCGATCGCGTCGGCGGGCCACGGCGAGGCCAGGCCCAGCTTGCCGGCCCGGCCGATCGAGAACGCGATCCCGACGGCCCGCGGCAGGTGCGACGCGATCGTCGAGGTCTGCGGGATGACGGCCAGGCCGCGGTGGCCGAACACCTTGTGCCGGCCGCCCGCGATCGGCTCGTCGCTGGCGCCGGTCAGCCCGAGCAGGACGTCCCGCAGCCCCTGGGACCCGGGTACCTGGGCGGCGCGGGCCAGGTAGAAGGCGCCGGAGCGGTAGTGCAGCAGCGCCGGGTCGGTGGGGCGCAGCACCGCCGCGACCGCCGCGTCGGCCTCGTGCCCGGCGGATCCGATCGTGTAGTAGCCATGACCCTCGGAGCGCAGGTACCGCGCCGCCAGGTCCAGGTGCCGGCTGCCGGCCTGGGCGTCGAACAGGGCGATCGCCTGCTCGCCGGTGAGCCGGGTCCCAGCCCGCACCGGCGCGGCCCGCACCGGCGCGGGCCGGTCCGGGCCGGGACCGCTGCCCAGCACACAGGGCAACTCGCGGACGGCCGCCACGAACCGCCGGTCAAGCTCCTCTTCCTGCGTGATCTCCGGCACCTGCTGCTCCCGCCGATGGGTCAGTCGGCCAGGCGGAACGAGTCGTCCGCGGTCAGCTCGGCCACATCCCTAGCCGTCATTCGCCGCCTCCGTGCCCGCTTTCAATGATCGTGGACAGAAACCCCCGCGATACGCCGGAGGTAACGGTCCACGATAAGTCGATCATGAGCGGACCCTGGCGCCGGCCAGGGCCACCGCCGCACCGAGCGAGCCGCGGTCAGCTCTGGCGGCCGGCCAGGGCCACGGTCACGCCCACGCCGATCATGGCCAGGCCGCCGGCGCCGCCGACCAGCTCGAACCGCCGCGGCGAGCGGGCGAACCAGGCCCGCACCGCGCTGGCCGCGAAGCCCCACGAGCAGTCCGAGACCGCCCCGATAGCAACCGACACCAGCGCCAGCACCAGCATCTGCCCCGGAACATCCCCGGCCGCCCGGTTCACGAACTGCGGCAGGATCGCGCCGAACAGGATGTAGGCCTTGGGATTGGTGATCCCCACGACGGCCCCGTCCCGCACCGCCCGCCACCCCTCACGCGGCGGCACCGAGACCGCCATCGCCGCGGCCAGCGACTTGCGCTGCCGGATGGCGTGGATGCCCAGCCAGATCAGGTACAGCGCGCCCGCCACCTTGACGATCACGAATGCCTCGACCGAGCGCTGCAGCAGCGTCCCCAGCCCCACGGCCACGCCCGCTGCCACCACGTAGTTGCCGCCCGCGTGCCCCAGGGCGGTGGCCAGCGCGGTGCGCCGCCCGTGCGCCAGCGCCCGCCCGATCACGAACAGCACCCCGGGCCCGGGGATGACGATCAGCACCAGCGAGGCCAGCCCGAAGCCCAGCAGCTGCCCGCCGGTGATCATGGCGACACCAGCAGCGACGGCCCGGCCTCGCGCAGCTCCGCCACCGAACGCACGCCGAGCAGCTGCATGGTTCGCTTGAACTGGCCGGTCAGGATGTCCAGCGCCTTGTTCACCCCCGCCTCCCCGCCGGCCATCAGCCCGTACAGGTAGCCGCGCCCGATGGCGCAGGCGTCCGCGCCGAGGGCCAGCGCCACCGCGATGTCGGACCCGTGCCTGATCCCGGAGTCGACCAGCAGGGACACCTGCGGCCCGACCGCCTCGCGGACGGCGGCGATGGTGTCGACCGGCGGCACCGCCCGGTCGAGCTGGCGGCCGCCGTGGTTGGACAGCTGCAGCCCGTCCGCCCCGGCCGCGACCGCCCGCAGACAGTCCTCCGGCCTCAGCGGGCCCTTGATCACCAGCCGGCCCGGCCAGCGGGCCCGCAGCTCGGCGATGTCGTCCCAGGTGATGGCCGGGTTGAACAGCGCCCCGGTGCCCTCGATGGTCACCGTCTCGTGCCCGGCGAAGTTCGCGAAGTCGATCGCCGGGCTGCGCAGCATCCGCATCCAGTACCCCGGCTTGGCCGCGATGCTGGCCAGCGTCGAGACGGTGAGCTCGGGCGGGATGACCAGCCCGTTGCGCCGGTCCCTGCTGCGGTGCCCGGTCACGAAGCAGTCCACCGTCACCACCAGCACCCGGTACTTGGCCGCGGCGGCCCGGTCGACCAGCTCCTTGTTCAGCCCGGCGTCGCGCAGGATGTACAGCTGGAACCACAGGTCGGGCTGAGCCCCCTCGGAGACCGCCTCGATGGTGGTGGTGGCCATGGTGGACAGCGTGTAGGGCAGGCCGTGCCGCTGCGCCGCGCGGGCCGCGGCGATCTCGCCGCCCGGGTGCATCATCCGCGTGTACCCGGTCGGGGCCAGGGCCAGCGGCAACGGCGCCACCGAGCCGAGGAACGCCGCGGACATGTCCGGCTCCGACACGTTCACCAGCGCCCGCGGCTGGAACCGCCACTGCCGGAACGCCCGGGTGTTGGCCCGCAGCGACAGCTCCTCGTCGGCCCCGCCGTCGACGTAGTCGAAGACCGGCCGCGGCGTCCGCCGCCGCCCGGCCGCCCGCAGGTCGGCGAGGTCATGGCAGGCCGCGAGCCGCCTGCGGGTCGCGTCGAGCTCGGCCGGCTTCATCCGGATCAGCTGGCGTATCTCCGATGCCCTCATGTCAGGGACGATACGCGGCCAGCCCGGGCCCGGGAACGGCTCGGGACCCGTCGCCGCCCGAAGCCTATGAAAGTATTCCAATCAAAATTATAGACATTAATCGCGATAAGGGCGGTAAGGTCGTATCCATCCGGCACCAGAACGCCTGAAGGGAGTACCGCGATGCCTGTCCGCTTCCACTGGTTCCTCCCGACCAACGGCGACGGCCGGGACATCGTCGGCGGCGGGCACGGCGTGGCCACCGGCACGGCGGGCACCATCCGCCCGGCCACCCTGGGCTACCTGGGCCAGGTCGCCCGCAGCGCCGAACAGCTCGGCTTCGAAGCGGCCCTCACCCCGACCGGCGCCTGGTGCGAGGACGCCTGGGTGGTGACGGCCATGCTCACCGAGGTCACCGAGCGGCTGAAGTTCCTCGTCGCGTTCCGTCCCGGCCTGGTCTCGCCCCTGCTGTCCGCCCAGATGGCGACGACGTTCCAGCGCCACTCCAAGGGCCGCCTGCTGCTCAACGTGGTCACCGGCGGCGAGTCCGCCGAGCAGCGGGCCTACGGCGACTTCCTGGACAAGCCGCAGCGCTACGCGCGCTGCGCCGAGTTCCTGGACATCACCACCCGGCTGTGGCGCGGCGAGACCGTCACCCACGACGGCGCCCACCTGCGCGCCGAAGACGCGCGGCTGACCCGGCTGCCTGACCCGCGGCCCGAGCTGTACTTCGGCGGCTCCTCGGCCGAGGCCGGACCGGTCGCGGCCCGCTACAGCGACGTCTACCTGACCTGGGGCGAGCCGCCGGCCGCGGTGGACGCCAAGCTGCGCTGGATGGACGGCCTGGCCCACGACGCGGGCCGCACCCTGCGCTACGGCATCCGCCTGCACGTCATCACCCGCGACACCGCGCACGAGGCGTGGCTGCAGGCCCACCGGCTGATCGAGGGTGTCGACGAGGCCATGATCCGCAAGGTGCAGGAGGGACTGGCCCGCAGCGAGTCCGAGGGCCTGCGCCGGATGCGCGAGCTGCACGGCGGCTCCCGTGACAACCTGGAGGTCTCGCCCAACCTGTGGGCCGGCGTCGGGCTGCTCCGCGGCGGCGCGGGCACGGCCCTGGTCGGCAGCCACGCCGAGGTGGCCGACCGGATCGAGGAGTACGCCCGGCTGGGCATCTCCGAGTTCATCATGTCCGGCTACCCGCACCTGGAGGAGGCCTACTGGTTCGCCGAGGGGGTGCTGCCCGTCCTGGCCGACCGCGGCCTGTGGCAGCACCCGGCCGCGGGCACCCAGGACGGCACGCCGAACGCGACCCCGTTCGCCCCCACCTCCGGCCCGGCCGCGCCCCCGGCCGGCCGCCCGCGCCGGGCCGCCACCGCATCGTAGATTCATATGGCCGAACGGTCCGTGGTTCCAGCCCACCGGCCGGTTACTCGCGAACGGAGGTGACCTGGGCCCCGGACCGCGATCGCGGTCGCCGGCCTGCTCATGCTGGCCACCCCGCTCCTGCTGCCCAGGCACGATCACGCTGCCCAG
Source organism: uncultured Actinomycetes bacterium (assembly GCA_963739135.1). Classification (GTDB taxonomy): domain Bacteria; phylum Actinomycetota; class Actinomycetes; order Streptosporangiales; family Streptosporangiaceae; genus Palsa-504. The sequence goes on along the minus strand of CAVTZG010000024.1, from coordinate 80,457 downwards.
CCCGAACGGGAACTGGCCCGCGCCGCCTGACCTCCATTGACGCCGCTGCGGGTGCGGCGGCTATGCCCGCCAGGCAGCCAGGTGAAACGATCGAGCGGTGATGCCACCGCAGCCGGACCCGATCCAGGTCGAGGATCAGCTCGACCGCCGGATCCGCAAGCCGGTCGACCTGCTGCGCTGCATCGTGTCCTGCACCGAGATCGTCATCCTGGCCGGGGCCGGGGTGGCGGCCAGCGCCACCACGACCGGGGCGGAGACCGACATCGTGGGCGCGACCGCGCGGCTGCCGCGCGCCCTGCTGACCGTCGCGCCCAAGGTGGCCCTGTTCGCGCTGCTCATCCTGCCCGTGGCCCTGGCCGTAATCCAGCTGGTCAGGCGCCAGGTGCGGCGCCTGGTCGAGGCGATCGCGACCGGGGTGCTGGCCGCCGGGGTGGCGGGCGCGGCCAACATCGCGCTGGCTCGGGACACCGCCCGGCCGCTGTATGACGCCATCGTCATGTCGCACCCGGGGGCCAGCCACGTCGCCGCGCTCGATCCTTACCTGGCCGGCCTGGTCGCCTACGCGACCATGCTCGTGCTGACCGGGCGGCCGCACTGGCGCAACGCGCTGTGGACGGCGATCATCGTCTACGCGGTCGTGCACGTGGGCGCGTACCACACCACGGTGCTGTCGCTGCTGATCACGCTGCTGCTGGGCCGGGCCGTCGGCCTGGCCGTGCGGTACGGGGCCGGCTCGGCGTCGCAGCGGCCCGCGGCCAAGGACATCGCGGTGGCGCTGTCGGCCGGGAACCTGGCCGTGACCGCGATCCGGCGGGTCCGCCAGGCCAGCTCCGGGGTGGGCGGATCCCGGTACTACGCGGCCACCACGGCACAGGGCGACCATCTCGACGTCATCGTCTATGACCGGGACCAGGAGGCGGCCGGCGCGTTCTACCGGCTGTACCGGTCGCTGCGGCTGCAGGGGCAGGTGTCCCGCAACGCCCCCTTGTCGGTGGAGCACACCGTGGAGCGCCGGGCCCTGCTGTCCTACGCCACGGAAGACGCGGGCGTGCCCACGCCCCGGCTGCGTTCCCTGGTCCGGGTGGGACCCGAAGCCGCCGTGCTGGCCTACGACCACTGCGCTGGCACCACCCTGGCCCGGCGCAACCCCGGCTGCACCGACGCCGAGCTCAGCTGCATCTGGGACACCGTGGCCCGGCTGCACGCCCACCACGTCACCCACCGCGCGCTCATCGCGGATCGCATCCTGCTCGCCGACGACGGCCAGGTCGTCCTGCTCAACCCCGGCGACGGCGACGTGGCCGCCAGCGACCTGCAGGTCCGCCTGGACGTGGCCCAGCTCCTGGCCGAACTCGCCCTGTACGTCGGGCCGGACCGCACCGCCCGGCTGGCCCTGGACAAGTCGAGCGACGGCGAGCTGCTGGCCATCCTGCCGCTGCTGCAGCCGGTCGCGCTGGCCCGCTCCACCCGGGCCGCGCTGCGCCACCGCCGGGACGTGCTGCCCGCCCTCCGCAAGCTGCTGCTGGCCGCGGTGCCCGGCGGCGAGGTCGCGCCGGTCCGGCTGGAGCGCATCAGGCTGCGCACCCTGCTGACCCTGGTGGCCAGCGTCGCCGCCGCCTACCTGCTGGCCGGCGAGCTCAACCGGGCCAGCCTGGCCAGCGTGCTGAGCACCGCGAACTGGCACTGGGGCATCGGGGCGCTGGCCCTGTCCGCGGTCACCTACGTGGGCGCGGCCCTTTCCCTGTCCGGGTTCGTGGCCGAGCGGCTGGACTTCGTCCGCACCCTGCTCGCCCAGCTGGCCGGATCGTTCGTCACCCTGGTCACGCCCGCCGCCGTGGGCGGTGCCGCCCTCAACATCCGCTATCTGCAAAAACGGAAGATCCCGGCCCCGGTCGCGGCGGCCTCGGTCGGCGTGGCCCAGGTGGTGGCCTTCGTCCTGCACATCCTGCTCATCGTGGTGTTCGTCGCCATCGCGGGCACCGGGCCAGGCGAGCCGGTCAAGCCACCCCGCTGGGCCTACTTCGTGCTGGCCGGGCTGGTCGTGGCCGCCGGGGTCGTGCTGGCTGTGCCGGCCGGCCGGCGGCTGCTGCGCGCCCGGGTGGCGCCGACGTTCAGCCAGGTGCTGCCTCAGCTGGTCGAGGTCGCCCAGCGCCCGCGGAAGCTGGCCCAGGGCATCGGCGGTGCGCTGCTGCTCAGCCTGGCCTACATCCTGTGCCTGGCCGCGTGCGTGGCCGCGTTCGGCCGGTCGGTGCCGATCGCCAGCATCGGCGTGGTCTACCTGACCGGAAGCGCGATCGGTTCCCTGGTGCCCACCCCGGGCGGGCTGGGCGCGGTGGAGGCGGCGCTGACCGCAGGGCTGACCGCGACCGGGATGCCCGGCGCCGTCGCGGTCAGCGCGGTGCTGCTGTTCCGGCTGCTGACGTTCTGGCTGCCGGTGCCCTTCGGCTGGGCCGCGCTGAGCTACCTGGAACGCAAGCAGGTCCTTTGACAGGTTGCCATCCGGGCCGGGTGGGTAGCTTCAAAGGGCGAGGCTTTGCCGTCCCGGGGAGTGCCATATTCCTTCGTTCCTGCGACTGACCAGGACCGCCGCGTTCTACCTCGTCACCTTCCTGCTCATCACGGCCGGGTCGATCTGGCTGGCGCTGCAGGTCGCGCCGCTGCAGACGGTCTCCGCCGCGGGCCAGACCGCCCAGGTCGGGGCGGCCATCCCGTCGCTGAGCCTGTCCGGTCCCGGCGAGCTCGACCTGTTCGGCCAGGTGGTGCCGACCAAACCCCAGTTCACCGGGCCGATCCGCCCGCTGCTGCAGCTCACCCACATCACCATCGACCCTCAGGTCGCGCAGCTGCTGCGTTCCGACGACCCGCGGCAGCTCAAGCTGAGCCTGTCCCAGCAGCTGGCCGCGGGCTGGCAGCACTACTTCGAGTGGGAGACGCTCATCGCGGCCGGCTTCGCCGTCATCCCGCTCATCGCGCTGGCCGGCCTGCGGCGGCAATCCCACGCCGCCATGGCCAAGACCGCGGCCATCGGGGTGGTCGTGGTGGCCGCGGTGAACGTCGGCGGCGTGCTGCTGACCGCCTCGAGCACCCCCGCCGTGCTGCGCAGCGTCAAGACCCTCGATGACCTGGTCGGCGTGGATCCGCTCCAGGGCGCCTCCGCGACACCGGTCACCGCCCGGCCGCAGCCCGGCGACCGGGCCGTGGTCATCGGGGACTCCACCGCCGCGGCCGTGGGCAACCCGCCGGCCAGCGGGGCCTCCGCGCTGGACCGGGCCTGCGGCCGCAGCGGCCAGTCCTACGCCGACGACCTGGCCGCGGTGAACGACTGGACCGTGCTGAACCTGGCCTGCAGCGGCGCGACCGTCCAGAACGGCCTGCTGGCCGCCCAGGTCCTGGGCGACGGGCAGGTGGCGCCGCCCCAGCTGGTCGAAGTCCAGCGCGTCGCCCACGCCAAGGTGATCATCGTCAGCGTCGGCGCGGACGACGTGCAGTGGTCGGTGATGACCCGGCTGTGCGTGGCCAGCGCGGTGTGCAACGACAAGGTGTCGGCGGCCTACTTCAGCCAGGAGGTCGGCGCCTTCACCCGCAGCTACTACCAGCTCCTGACCGACCTGGCCGAACTGCCCGGCAGCCCGGCCGTGCTGGTCAACGAGTACTACTCGCCGTTCGGATCGGACATCGGCTGCCTGCGCCGTTACGGCGTCACCCCGGCCAAGGAGAAGGTGCTGCTGTCCCGGCTCGGCCAGCTCAACGCGGTGCTGGCCCAGGGCGCCCAGACCTTCGGGTTCGGCCTGGCGGCCGCGTCCTTCGCCGGCCATGAGCTGTGCACCGCCGAGCCCTACGTGCAGGGCCCGGGCGACCCGGCGCCGCTGCACCCGAACGCCACCGGCGAGCTGGCCATCGCGCTGGCCGACCAGCAGGCCCTGCCCAAGGTGATCACCCCGGCCCCGGCGGCCAGCACGCCGGGCACGGACTAGCGCGGTGTTTTTTCAAAGTTCGCGTTACTCAGATTCCCGCTGCGCTTCTCCCCACGCACCTCCCCTGCCCCCTTCTCTGGCACCGGCCGCTCGCACGGGCCTGAAGGCCCGTACTCGCGATCCGGTACTGAATAACGCTCTCAGGGCCGGGATGACCTGCTCGCCGTAGGCGGCCAGGGTGTCGTCCTCCCGGTCGTGCATCAGGTACAGGGCGAACTGGTCGGCGCCCGCCTCGGCCAGCTCCCGCAGCCGGTCCACGTGCCCGGCGGCCGGGCCGGTCAGGCAGAACCGGTCCACGATCTCGTCCGGCACGAAGTCCACCGACGGGTTGTCGGCCTTGCCGTGGTGCGCGTAGTCGTAGCCCTCGCGGCCCTTGATGTAGTCGGTCAGCTCGCGGGGCACCGGCCCGTCCGTGCCGTACCTGGCCACCAGGTCAGCCACGTGGTTGCCGACCATCCCGCCGAACCACCGCAGCTGATCCCGCTGATGGGCCCGGTCATCGCCGACGTAGGCCGGCGCCGCCACGCAGATGGTGACCGAGGCCGGGTCGCGGCCGGCCGCCTCGGCCGCCGCCCGCACCGCGCCGATGGTCCAGCGCGCGATGTCCGGGTCGGCGGTCTGCAGGATGAAGCCGTCCGCCTGCTCGCCGGTGAGCTTGAGCGCCTTCGGCCCGTAGGCGGCCATCCAGATCTCCAGCTTGCCGTTGCGCACCCACGGGATGCGCAGCGCCTGCCCATGGTGCGTCACCTCACGCCCCTCGGCCAGGCCCTTGATCACGGTCATCGCCGACGACAGGGTGGCCAGCGTCATCGGCGGCTGGCCGATGACCCGCCGGGCCGAGTCACCGCGCCCGATCCCGCACACCGTCCGGTTGCCGTACATGTCGTTCAGCGTGGCGAACAGCGACGCGATGACCGACCAGTCCCTGGTACCCGGGTTGGTCACCATCGGCCCCACGGTCAGCCTCGACGTCGCGGCCAGCACCGCCGAGTAGATGACGAACGGCTCCTGCCACAGCACGTGCGAGTCCCACGTCCAGCCGTGGGAGAAGCCCGACGCTTCCGCCCGCCGCATCATCTCGACCACCCGGTGAGCGGGCGGATTCGTCTGCAGGACCACCCCGAACTCCATGACCCCTCCCAAGGATCTTTATGCCGAACGGACCGTGGTGCTTGCTACAGCAGGTACTGGTTCAGCCCGCGGGACAGGAACATCCCGTGGCCAGCCGCGCCGGTGTACTCGCCGTCGTCGACGACCACCCGGCCGCGGGACAGCGTGCTGACCACCCAGCCGGTGAGCTCCATCCCCTCGTACGCCGAGTAGTCGACGTTCATGTGGTGCGTCGCCGCCGACAGGGTCTGCCGGGCCTGCGGGTCGTAGACCACGATGTCGGCGTCGGACCCGGCCGCGATGACGCCCTTGCGCGGGTAAAGGCCGAACATCCGGGCCGGCGTGGTCGAGGCCACCTCCACCCAGCGCGGCAGCGTGAGCTGGCCCGCCACCACGCCCTGATGCAGCAGGTCCATCCGGTGCTCCACGCCCGGCATGCCGTTGGGGATCTTGGAAAAGTCGCCCCGGCCCAGCTGCTTCTGGTCCTTGAAGCAGAACGGGCAGTGGTCGGTCGACACCACCGACAGGTCGTTCGTGCGCAGCCCGCGCCACAGCGAATCCTGGTGCTCCTTCGGCCGCAGCGGCGGCGAGCACACGTACTTGGCGCCCTCGAAATCCGGCCGGGCCAGGTCATCCAGCGACAGGTAGAGGTACTGCGGGCAGGTTTCGGCGAACACGTTCTGCCCCGTGTCCCTGGCCTCGGCGACCGCCTCGAGCGCCTGGCGGGCGGACAGGTGCACGATGTACAGCGGGCAGCCGGTGATCTTGGCCAGCGTGATCGCCCGCGAGGTGGCCTCGCCCTCGAGCTCGGGCGGCCTGGTCAGGCCGTGGTTCACCGGGTCGGTGCGGCCGGCCGCGAGCGCCTGCGCGACCAGCTGGTCGATGGCCAGGCCGTTCTCCGCGTGCATGCAGATTGTCGCGCCCAGGCGGACCGCCTGCTGCATGGCCAGCAGGATCTCGCCGTCGGTCACGTAGAACACGCCGGGATAGGCCATGAACATCTTGAAGCTGTTCACCCCGGCCGCGACGCAGGCGTCCATCTCCTTCAGCGTCGTGTCGTTGACGTCGGACACGATCATGTGGAAGCCGTAGTCGATGGCGCAGTTGCCGTCCGCCTTGGCGTGCCACTTGTCCAGGGTGGCCAGCAGCGAGGTGCCCTTGGCCTGGACCGCGAAGTCGATGATGGTCGTGGTTCCGCCCCAGGCCGCGGCCCGGGTGCCGGTCTCGAACGTGTCCACGGCGGACGTGCCGCCGAACGGCATCTCCATGTGCGTGTGCACGTCGATCCCGCCCGGCAGTACGTACTTGCCGGTCGCGTCGATGACCCGGTCAGGCCGGTCTCCGGCGATACGGTCCCGGCCCGCACCTTCGCGGGGGGATCCCGGGGGGTCGTCCCCCCGGGACAACAGGGCCGCGATCTTCTCCCCGGCCACCAGCACATCGGCGGCCTGCGTCCCCTCGGCGGTCACCACCGTGCCGCCGCTGATCAGGATGGTCACGGCTCTGCTCTCCCGCTCGCCTCCGCTCGCTGATGGCTCATGGCTGCACCAGCGTTCCGTACTGGTCGGGGCGCCGGTCCCGGTAGAACTGCCACAGGTTGCGGACCTCGGACAGCTGCCCCATGTCCAGGTCGCGCACCAGCACCTCGTCCTTGTCGTCGGCGGCGGCGTCGCCCATGAGCTGGCCGCGCGGGTCCGCGAAGTAGGTCTGGCCGTAGAAGTCGTTGTCGCCCAGCGGCTCGATGCCGACCCGGTTGATGGCGCCGACGAAGTACTCGTTGGCCACCGCCGACGCGGGCTGCTCCAGCCGCCACAGGTACTGCGACAGGCCGCGGCTGGTGGCGGACGGGTTGAACACGATCCGCGCCCCGGCCAGGCCGAGCGCCCGCCAGCCCTCGGGGAAGTGCCGGTCGTAGCAGATGTACACGCCGATCCGGCCCACCGCGGTGTCGAAGGTCGGGTAGCCGAGGTTGCCCGGGCGGAAGTAGAACTTCTCCCAGAACCCCTTGACCTGCGGGATGTGGGTCTTGCGGTACTTGCCCAGGTAGCTGCCGTCGGCGTCGATGACCGCGGCCGTGTTGTAGTAGACGCCCGGGTGCTCTTCCTCGTACATGGGCGCCACGATCACGATGCTGTGCTGCCGGGCCACATCCTGCAGCAGCCGGGTGGTCGGCCCGTCGGGGATGGCCTCGGTGTAGGAGTAGTAGTCGGCGTCCTGCACCTGGCAGAAGTACGGCCCGTAGAACAGTTCCTGCAGGCAGACCACCTGCGCGCCCGCCGAGGCCGCGGTCCGGATGTGATCCACCGCCGCCGCGATCATCGATTCCTTGTCCCCGGTCCAGCGCTGCTGGATTAGCCCGGCCCGGACGATCTCAGCCATCGGCTCCTGCCCTCCTGTGTTTCCGCGTAAAGCCCCATCTTCCCCGCCTGACCAGCCCGTCGTAAGCCGCCCGGCCCTAAGAAGACACGGATATTGCCGTCCCCCCTTGTATATCCCTACAACGCCCGCCCACCCCTCCCCGGGGTAGCCGCCCAGCACGTGGCCGAGTCCTCCGACTACGTGGTGAATCTGGACTTTCACCACACCACCTTGTGGGATGGGTCACGGGGCCACCTCGTGGGGCGGGGCTAGTCGTGTGGGGCGGGGCGGGCCACGTGGGGGAGCACGAGGGCGGCGGCGGCGATCAGCGCTCCGGCGGCCACCAGCCGCAGCAGGGCCGAGCCGGCCCCGCCCCGGCCGCGGGCAGCATCCCGGCGCCCGCGCCCAGCGCGAGCAGGCCCGCCCCGACGGCCAGCACCGGGACCTGCGGCCGCAGCACGGCGGGGGAGGCGTCCGTCTCGGCCAGGTGCACCGCCAGCAGGTAGGCCATCAGCGCGGCGCCCAGCACCGCGGTGTGCCAGGGCCGGGACCGGTGCAGCACCTCCAGCCACACGATGGCCACCAGCCCGCCCTCCTCCCACGGCACCCGGCGCAGCGCCTGCAGGAACCACAGCCAGACGTGCAGCGGCGCGGGCAGCAGGAAGGTGTCCTCGGGCACCGGGACCCCGGCCAGGGCCAGCCGTATCGCGCCCGCGGCCACGCCGAAGATGGCCAGGAACAGCGCCAGGCCCGCGTCGCCCTTGTGGGTCACCGCGGACCCGGTATCGGACCAGATCACGCAGCCCGCGCCGAGCAGCGCCGCGGCCAGCCGGGTGCCGGCCGCGCCCAGCCGGGTGCCGGTCACCGGCCGGCCACCACGGGGCGCCTGGTGTAGGCGGCCAGCGGCAGGTCCAGGGACGTGACCCCGTCCCAGTGCACCACCGGGACGCCCAGCTCGCGCAGCGAGAACCTGATCGCCTCCTGCTCCATCCGCCAGATCCGCCTGGCCATCCGGTCCGTGCTGTGCCGCCGGGCCGGGGGCTCGGCGGTGAGCACGTCCACCACCAGCATGGTGAAGCCGCGTTCGCGCATGTCCCGCAGGGTCTCCACGAACCGCTGGTCCAGCAGCGGGCTGAACACGATGACCAGGGCGCCGGGCGGCAGCGCGGCCCGCGGCAGCCGGCGGAAGCTCGCGCCGCGCAGGCCCCGCTCGGGTCCGGTGTAGCCGCCGTCGCTGGCCAGCATGGAGTCGATGATCCGGTACACCTGCCGGCGGCCCAGCCCGGGCGGCAGCCAGGTCACCCCGCCCCACTGGTAGGTGATCACGCCCACCCGGTCCCTGGCGTCCAGGTAGGCGCGGGCGGCGGCCGCCGCGCCGCGCAGCGCCAGGTCCAGGGCGGATGACCCCGGCTCGCCCACGTCCGAGGTGGCGTCGGCCAGCAGCACCACGTCCTGGGAGCGCTCGGCCGCGAACGTGTTCACCTGCAGCCGCCCGCGCCTGGTGCTGGCCGCCCAGTTGATGCTGCGCTGGCGGTCGCCCGGCACGTACTCCCGCACCCCGGCGAACTCGATCCCCTCGCCGGACACGCGGGCCGGGTGCTCCCCGAGCCGGTTCGGGAGCCTGCTGAGCACCACCCGGGTCTGCTGGTGGGCCGGAGCCGGGTAGCAGTCGATCCTGGGCACGCTGATGGTCAGGTGTCCCTCGGCCAGCCGCCAGCGGTCGCGCAGCTCCACGTCCAAGGTGCCCAGCTCACGCCGCCCCCACCGGTGCGGGCTGACGATGAAGCGGGCCGCCGGCCCGTCAGCCGTGACGGGGCCGGCGCTCGATCTCCCGGCCCGGGTGCAGCAGCCACCGGACCGTGCAGTCGCCCGCGTCCTGCGTCGCCACGTCCAGGGCAACCAGCTCGCTCTCGAAGGCGCGCCGGGTACTGGGCTGGCCCGTGACCGTGATCCGCGGCGGCCGCCGCTGGAACCGGCCCGCCGCGAGCAGCAGCAGCGCGGGGGCGGCCAGGCCGGCGAACTCCGGGCGCCGGGTGATCGTGGCGATGAACACCCCGAACAGGCCGAGGGTGAGCAGCCGCCGGGCATGCCGCGACGACCGCCACCGCACCGCAGCCTCGGTGCCGGCCGCGCGGCGGCCCGGGTCGTTCGGCATCAGATAGGACATCAGCCGCTGACCGCCGGATCCGGGCCGCGGCCGCCGGCCCGCGCGGTGGGGTCGGTCTTCGGCGTCGGCACGGCGGCGAGCAGCTTGGCCACCACGTCGTCGGAGGAGACCTGGCGGACCCACAGCTCGGGCCGCAGCGTGACCCGGTGCGCCAGCGCGGGCACCGCCACCTGCTTGATGTCGTCGGGGATGACGTAGTCGCGCTTGCTCAGCAGGGCCTGGCCGCGGGCCAGCTGGACCAGGGCCAGGCCGCCGCGCGGGCTGGCGCCGACCTGCACCTGCGCGTCGCTCCTGGTCGCCCGGATGATGGCCACGATGTAGTCGAGCAGGTCGGGCGTGATCTCCACCTGCTCGAGCGACTCCCGCATGGCCAGCACGCCGTCCGGGCCGGTCACCGCGTTGAGCTTGACCTGCTCGCTGGTGCGGGCCACCCGCCGCCGGAGCATGTCGGTCTCGTCCCCGCTGCTCAGGTACCCGAGCCGCAGCCGCATCAGGAACCGGTCGAGCTGGGCCTCGGGCAGCTCGTAGGTGCCCTCGTACTCGATCGGGTTGTCCGTGGCCAGGACGATGAACGGCTGCGGCAGCAGGCGGGTCTGCCCGTCCACGCTGACCTGGCCCTCGCCCATGGCCTCCAGCAGCGCCGCCTGGGTCTTGGGCGGTGTCCGGTTGATCTCGTCGGCCAGCAGCAGCTGGGTGAACACCGGCCCCGGCCGGAACACCATGTCGGCCGACCGCTGGTCGTACAGCGGGGCGCCGACCACATCGGAGGGCAGCAGGTCGGGGGTGAACTGGATGCGGGCGAAGTCCAGGCCGAGCACCCGGGCAAAGGACCGGGCGATCAGGGTCTTGCCCAGCCCGGGCAGGTCCTCCAGCAGGACGTGACCGCCGGCCAGGATGCCGATCAGCACCAGCTCGAGGCTCCGGCGGCGGCCGACGACCGCGCGCTCGAGCTCGTCCAGGATGGCCGAGCAGTTCGCAGCGGCTTCTTGCGGGGGGATCCGGGGGGTCGTCCCCGCGGGCAGATACTGCTCGGGGCCCATCAGAGCTTCTCCAATCGGTCGATGAGGCGCGCCAGCGTGCGCTGCGGTATGCCGCGCTTGTCCGTCTCGCCCCTGGGCGGCCTGGCCGGCCTGGTGGCCAACGGGCCCGGGTCGATCCAGCGCCACAGGTCGGCGTCTTTGGGGTTGCGGCACAGCAGGCTGCGGGCCGCTTCGGGGTCCTGGTAGAGGTTGACGTCGTGGCGTTCAGCCAAGCGGGCGGCCAGCAGGTGCTCGAGCACCGGCCGCAGCTCGCTGTCGTAGTAGCCCTGGCTGGTCATCGCGTTGTGCACCACGAACCGGCGGTGGGAATAGCCGGTCAGCGTCCGGGCCTGCGGCTTTTCCCTGGCCGTCGTGGCCGTATCCGGGGTCAGCTGCGGCAGCAGGACCCGCAGCACCACCATGGCGATCGCCGCCGTGGCCACCGCCACCACCGCCAGGCCGGGCCAGCCCGCCATCATGTAGCCGGCCACGGCCGCCGCCGCGACCAGCACCGCCGCGACCATGAGTTCCGGGGTCGTGCCGACCCAGGGGCTGATGGTCCCCCCGGCGTCCCGTTCCGCGTCCCCGGCGCTCATGCGTCCGCGCCGACTTCGCCGGCGGCCAGCGCCTGGGCCAGCTCGTCCAGGGCCCGCTCGGCCTCGTCCCGCTGGCTGGCCGCCAGCGGGTGGCTGGAGAACCTGGCCTCGTAGAACAGCGCGGTCAGCCGGGCCGCGGCACCGCCGTGCACGATGCCGCTTGTGGTGGCCCGGGCCAGCAGCTCGTCGGGCGTGTCGGCCGCCTCCCGGGCCGCGCCCCGCTCGGCCAGGCTGGTTTCCATGGCCGCGTAGCAGGCGATGATGGCCGCCCGCGCGTCGTCGACCGTGCGCAGCGCCGACCGGCCGGATTCCACCGCCTCCCGCAGGTCCTCGGAGTCCTCGGCGATGAGGCCATCCTCCCGGCCGCCCCCGGCGGCCAGCTGGAACCGCCGGGCCCACCAGACGCTGAGCACCACCGCGGCCAGCAGGACCACGATGATCAGGGCGTACAGCAGCGCGGCCACCGGGATGTGCACGGCCGAGGCGTGCTGTGCTCCCGGCCGCGGCAGCTTGGGGGTGGGCAGCGGGCCGCTGCGGACCTTGCTCTTCGGGGCGGGCTTCGGGGTGAACAGGTACAGGTGCAGCCCGATGATCACGGCGATCACCACGCCGATCATCCCGGTGATGATGACCAGGATCAGGACCTCGCGCAGCTTGGCCGCCACCGCGTTGTCGGTCTGGGCGCGCTGCGCCGCGGCCCGCCGCCTGAACATGACCAAGAGCAGGGTGATGAGCACGACCTCCAGCGCGACCCCGATGGCCACGCCGTACTGGTGCAGCGGCCCGTTCCACCGGGGCGTCACCACCACCCCCCGCAGCCCGGCCAGGCCCAGGATGATCAGCAACGTCAGCGGCAGGACCAGCTGCCACTGACCCGGGACCCCTCCCGGCCCGCGGCCAGCCCGGGGCTCCGGCGCGGCCGCGGGCCCGTCGGTCTCCGGCGCGCTCCCCGGCTGGCGGCTGGTCATCAGCCTCGCGTTTCGTGTGTGCCCGGGGTGTCCTCTGCCAGTCCAGGCCCGTCGCAACCGGCGGAGTGACACCTACCTGGGCAAACCATACCCATTGCCGGGGCCGCGGCTAACGCGTCCCCCCGGCTGCGGTCAGCTGGACGGCGGGGCGGATCGCGGCGGACCCCGGCCGCGCGAGATGATCGGCTGGTGCCCGACGACGTGGAGACCGACTCGCGCGCCGCCGAACGGCTGACGTTCTTTTCCGACGCGGTGGTGGCCATAGCGATCACGCTGCTCGCCATCGAGCTGCCGGTGCCGGCCGGGGGCACCGTGTCGGCGTTCTGGACGTCGGTGGAGCACGACGACGGTCACTACGCCGCGTTCCTGATCAGCTTCGCGGTGATCGCCGCGGCCTGGAGTGATCACCACGAGCTGTTCGCCTGCGCCCGGCGCGTCGACGGGCGGCTGCGGGTCCTCAACATGTGGTGGCTGCTGAGCATCGTGCTCAACCCGTTCGCGACCAGGCTGCTCGTGGTCAGCGGGCAGAACCTCGCCACCCACGCCCTGCGGTTCGGGTTCTACGCGCTGCTGCAGGTCCTGGAGTCGGCCATGCTGTACGCGATGCTCCGGCACATGATCGCCCGCCGCCTGGCCGTAGTCCCGGCGCCGGTCGCGGCCAGCCTGGCCAGGAAGTCCTACCTGCTGATGGCCGGCTTCGGGATCTCGATCCCGCTCTTCTTCGTCACCACCTACGCCTGGCTGCTGTGGATCGCCAGCCCGGTCCTGGGCGTACAGGTGCATCTCCAGCGCCAGCGCTGGCGCCGCGTCAAGGGCGATCCTCCGCCGGATGGCTGACGTCTCCCCGGACCGGGTCGCCCACGGCCGGGACGCTCCCATCCTCAGCTGATTCCTGCCTGGCCGCGGCCACGGCGGTGATCTCCTCGATCAGCGCCTGCTTGGCCGCCCGGCCGGGCGGACCTACGGGGCCGCGGGCAGCCGGACCTACGGGGCCCCGGCCGGGGCGGCCGCCTTGACCTTGGCCGCGGCCTTCAGCTCTTGCTTGTAGGCCCGGACCCGGGCCAGGGTCGCGGCGTCGGTGATGTCGGCCACGGACATGTGCGAGCCCCGGGCCCCGAACTTCCCGGCCGCCTGCCGCCAGCCCCGCGGCTGCACCCCGAGCTGCTTGCCCAGCAGGGCCACGAAGATCTGCGCCTTCTGCGCGCCGAACCCGGGCAGCGCCGCGACCCGCTTGAGCAGCTCGGCGCCGGTCTTGGCCGACGCCCATACCTGCTCGGCCTCGCCGTCGTAGGTGTCCACGATCAGCCGGGCCAGGTCCTGCACCCGGGCTGCCATCGCCTTGGGGTAGCGGTGCAGCGCGGGCCGTTCGGAGAAAATGGCCGCGAGGGTGGCCGGATCGAACCCGGCCAGCTCGGCCGCCGTCGGCTCGTGCCCCAGCCGCCGGACCAGATCGAGCGGCGCGCTGAAGGCCCGCTCCAGCGGTACCTGCTGGTCCAGCAGCATGCCGATCAGCAAGGCGAGCGGGCTGCGGGTCAGCAGTTCGTTGGCCTCGGGTTCCACCGGCATCGCGAGCGTCACGGCGCCCCTTCCCCTAAGTCACGATCACGTATGCCCGCAGCGTACTCCGCCGCTGGCCTGCCTCGGGCCACCGAAATCCACACATGTGCCGACGCACTATAAGCTAGGGGAAGCGGGCCTGGATCGGGGGTCCACGGCCCGGGATGAATGAACGGAGTCAGCATGACACCGCACGTCAAGTGGGCGATTGCCGGGGTGGTCCTCGGCCTGATCCTGTGGATCGTCAGTCCCTGGCTGGCGATCGGGGTCATCCTGCTCGCGATCGCCGTCCCGACAGCGGCCTACCTGATGCTCGACCCGTCGCAGCGCCGCCGGCTGCGCGAGATCCGCCGCCGCCAAATCCGCTAGCACCGGTCCGCTAGCACCGGCCGCCGGCGGCAGCCCGGGGCCTCTCCGCCGTGCCCGCGTCGCCGTTAAAGTCCGCGAGGACTACGACACGCGGCAGTAATCTCGTCAACGTTGATCGAACGCCGCTATGGTCTACCGCCATGGGGGAGTGGATCAACGCTGCCGAGGCTGCGCAGCGTCGCGCCCGCGCACCGTGTAGACCGGCCCGGTTGCCGCCAGCCAGAAGCCCCGCAAGCTCCCCGGGCCCAGGCCCGAACCCGGGCCCGAACCCAGACCCGAACCCAGGCTGGCCCCGGCGCCCGCCGCCGCCCGGGAATGACCCCGGGAATGACGCCGTCCCGCAGCGAATTGGAGCTATCAGCAGTTCGCCCTGCTTTTCCCCGGAGCCCACTCAAGTCATTTCCCCCGAGCCCACGCTTCTTTTCCCCGAGCCCACCCTAGTAAGGAAAACGCCGATGGCCGTCCGCCGCCTGAACCACGCTGTGCTGTACGTGAACGGTCTGCAGCGCACCGTCGAGTTCTACACCCAGACGCTGGGCTTCGAGGTCCGCATGGAGATCCCCGGCCGGGCCGCGTTCCTGGCCGCGCCCGGCACGGCCAACGACCACGACCTCGGCCTGTTCGAGATCGGCACCGGGCGCGCGCCCGACCGCCCCGAACACCCCGGCCTGTACCACCTGGCCTGGGAGGTCGGCACGCTCGGGGACCTGGCCGATACCCGGGCCAAGCTGGTCGCGGCCGGGGCGCTGGTGGGGGAGAGCGACCACCGCGTGTCCAAGTCCCTGTACGCCAAGGACCCCAGCGGCATCGAGTTCGAGGTCTTGTGGCGGGTGCCCGCCGAGGACTGGGCCGCCGAGATGGCCGACGGCGGCATGACCGTGCCGCTCGACTGGGACGCCACGCTGGCCCGCTGGGGCCGCGACAACGTGACCGGCGCCGCCGCCGGCTCGCCCACCTGAGTTCCCTACGCTGATCGTGATGGGTGCCAAGAACGCGACCGCCGCGGCGGTCCTGAGCTTCCCGGCCGGTGCCTGAATGCCCCGGGCCGGGCTGTCTCCCGACGCCGTGGTCGACGCGGCCATCGGCCTGCTGGACTCGGCCGGCCCGGAGGGGGTCACGCTGGCCGGGGTGGCCGCCGCGACCGGCGTGGCCACCCCGTCCCTGTACAAGCACATCGACAGCCTGGACGCGCTGCGCCGCCTCATCGCGGTCCGGTCGATGAACGACCTGGCCGACCGCCTGGTCGCGGCCGTCCTCGGCCGCAGCCAGGACGACGCCCTGCGGGCCCTGATGATCGCCTACCGGGCCTACGCGCTCGATCACCCGAACCGCTACGCCGCGTTGCCCCAGCACCCGGTCCCCGACCCCGACCTGTCCGCCGCCGGCGCCCGCACCGTTGAGGTGATCCTCGCCGTCCTGCGCGGTTACGGCCTCGAGGGGCACGACGCGATCCACGCCGCCCGTTCGGTCCGGGCCGCCGCGCATGGCTTCGCCTCGCTGCAGACCGCCGGCGCGTTCCAGCTCGCCGAGGATCTGGACACCAGCTACGAGCACCTGATCCGCATGCTCACGTCCGGCCTCAGCGCCCTTCGGAAACCCGCGTGATGTAAGTCACCCCACGATCTCCCACACCTCCGCGGGCGCGGCGCCCGCCCGCTCCACCGCCCGCCGCGCCCCGTCGCCGATCAGCTCCCGGGCCACCTCCGGATGCAGGTTGGACGCGCCGAACCTGGTGAACGACTCCTTGACCACCACGCGCTCGGCGTCGGGCAGGAACGGGTCGGCCTCGGCGATCGTCTGCTGGTCCCCGGTGATCAGCCCGACCGGCACCTGGCAGGCCAGCGCGACCAGCGCGTTGATGCCGCTCTCCCCGACCCGCGCCCCGTTCAGCTCGACGTGCGAGATCACCGCCGGGTTGTAGCTGTGCGACAGCACGGAGCTCTCGCCCGAGATGGACCCGTGGTAGCCCACCATGAACACCACGTCCGCGCCGGAATCGAGGCCCTGCATCATGTACAGCGGCTTGTGCCGCCCGGACACGTAGCTGGCCTGCCCGTGCAGCGCCGCCGGGTCCAGGTTGTTCATCGTGCCGTGCGAGTCGTTGCACACGATCTCGGTGGCCCCGGCGGCCATGGCCCCGTCGATGGCCGCGTTGACCTCGCCGAGCAGCAGCCGCCGCCCCTCCTCATACGGCTGGCCGGGCGCCCGGCACTGCGACCAGTCGACGATCCCGGCCACGCCCGAGGATGCAGGACAGCAGGTCGGCGTTGCCCGCCCGCTCACCGATCCCGTTCACGCAGGTGTTGACCCATGCGTCCTGCCCGGCGTCCAGGTCGCCGAGCGCGCCGGACACCGAGTTCGCCACCGCCATGCCCAGGTCGTTGTGGCAGTGCGTCTCGACCGGGATGCCGACCGCCGCCGCCAGCTTGGCGAACCGCTCCCTGATCCGCCCGGGGGAGTCGCCGCCGATGGTGTCGCAGTACCGCACCCGCGACGCGCCCGCCTCCCGCGCCGCGGCCGCGAACTCCAGCAGGTACCCGTCGTCGGTCCGCGACCCGTCCTCCGCGTTGACCCCGATGGTCTCCGCGCCCGCCGCCCGGGCCACCGCGACCGAGGCGGTCATCTCGTCGATGATCGCGGCGCGGTCCAGCTTGCCCCGGAACTTGTGCGCGATCATCTGGTCCGAGGTGGAGATGGACACGTTGTAGTGCCGCAGGCCCCGCCCGTCCGGGCCGGTCACGGACACCGCCGACTCGACGTCGGCGGGCACGGCCCGGCACCAGCCGGACAGCCGCAGGTCCCCGAACGCCCCCGCCTCGGCCAGCGCCAGGCAGGCCCGGACGTACGGCACCTCGTGGAACAGGAACGGGAACCCGATCTCGGACTGCGCCACCCCCAGGCGCCCCAGGTAGAAGTTGACCATGACCTTGCCGAACTTCGACAGCCCCGTGCGTGCGGTCTGCACCCCGTCCCGGTTGGTCACATCGAGAAAGTGAATCGATGGCATAAATCAAGATTGACAAAAGGTGCAATATCAGTCAACATTGATTAAAATCAATTATGCCAAACGGGCCGTGGTGATGGCACCGCATGACCGAATTCATGACCGCGGCCGAAGCTGCCCGGCGGCTGGGCGTCAAGCCCGCGACGCTCTACGCCTACGTCAGCCGCGGCGTGCTGAACCGGGACAAGGCCCCGGACGGCCGGGCCAGCCTGTTCGACGCCGAGGAGGTCGAGCGGCTCGCCCGGCGCGGCCGGCCCCGCCGCCCGGCCGGCGCCGCCGACATCACGGTTGAGTCGGCGATCACCGAGATCACCGGCCACCGGCTGCGCTACCGCGGCCTGGACGCAATCCGCCTGGCGACCAGCCACAGCTTCGAGGACGTGGCCGAGCTGCTCTGGACCGGACAGCTCCCCCCGGCCCGTAGCCCCCGCGCGGCCCGTGCCCCCCGCGAGGACCAGGCCGCCGCCTCCGCCACCACCGCCTCCTCCGCCACTCCGGTCGTGGCCGGGACGCTGCCGTGGCGGGCGACCCCGGCCGCGCTGGCGGCGGGCCGCGCCGCCCAGGCCGCCCTGCCCGCCGGCACGCTCCCGCTCGAGCGGTTCCAGGTCATCGTCCCGGCCATGGCCGCGACCGACCCGCTGCGGCTGCAGCTCGACCCGGCGGCCGTGCTCGCGGACGGCCGGGGCATCATCGCCGGGATGGTGGACTGCCTGCCCCCGGCGGGTGCCGAGGCGGGCGATCAGGCCGACCTGGCCGGGCGGCTGTGGTCGCGGCTGTGTGACCACCGGGGGACTCCCGCCCTGCGGCGGGCCCTGTCCGCGGCGCTGGTCCTGCTGGCCGACCACGAGCTGGCCGCCTCCACGCTGGCCGCGCGGGTTGCCGCCTCGGTCCGCGCCGACCCGTACGCGGTGGTCTCCACCGGGCTCGGGGCGATGAGCGGCACGCTGCACGGCGGGGCGTCCCTGGCCGTGGAGGCCATGCTGGCCGCGGCCAGCGGCCCGCAGGACGTCCCCCGGGTGGTGGGCGAATTGCTGCGCCGGGGGGAGAAGGTGCCCGGGTTCGGCCACCAGGTGTACCGGGCCGGTGACCCGCGCGGCGTCCTGCTGCTCGACCTGGTGCGCCGCGCCGCGCCGAAGTCCGCGCAGCTCGCCGTGGCCGAGGCGGTCCTGGCCGAGGTCAGGCAGAAGTCCCTGCCCCCGCCGAACAGTGATTTCGCGCTCGCCACCCTGGTCCGGGTGGCCGGCATGATCAGGGGCTCCGGGGAGGCCGTGTTCGCGGTGGCGCGCACCGCGGGCTGGATCGCCCACGCCCTCGAGGCCTACGCGGGCCCCGGGCCGCTGCGCCCCCGCGCCGTCTATACCGGGCCGCCGCCAGCCGGGCCGTTACTCGCCGGTGGCGCCGTCGATGCGCTCGCGGAGCAGGTCGGCGTGCCCCAGGTGGCGGGCGTACTCCTCGATCATGTGCAGGTAGATCAGGCGCAGCGACATCTCCTCGCCCCGGTGCACGAACGTGTCGTCCAGCGAGGCGTGGGCCACGGCCGCGTCAGCGAGCTTGAATTCCTCGGTCAGCCGTGCGTAGTCGGCCGCGGCCCGGGCCGGGTCGAGACGCTCGAATTCAGCCTGCGCGTCATCCCCGTACGGATAGTCGACCGGCTCGCCCGCGAACCGTATCCGGAACCAGGCGCGTTCCACCTTGGTCATGTGGCGCACCAGCCCGAGCAGGGACAGGCCCGACGGCGGGACGGTGCGCTCGGCCAGCTGCTCGCCGGTCAGGCCGGCGCACTTGTACAGCAGCGTGGCGCGGTGCCAGTCGAGGAACGCCTGCAGCATCGGGCGCTCGGGTCCGGTCAGCGGCCCTTCCGGCCGTTCTACGTCCGGGGCTTTCCATGTCACGGCGCCCATCCTTCCACGCTCGCATCCGGCCCGGCGTCCCCGCCCGCCGCGGCGACCACGGCCCTGCGCATCCGGCCTGGCGTCCCCGCCCGCCGCGGCGACCACGGCCCTGCGCATCCGGCCTGGCGTCCCCGCCCGCGCGGTGAGCGCGGCCCTGCGCATCCGGCCTGGCGTCCCCGCCCGCGCGGTGAGCGCGGCCCTGCGCATCCGGCCTGGCGTCCCCGCCCGCGCGGTGAGCGCGGCCGCAGATAGATTTTTTCTTCGAACTAGCCTTCCTAACTGCGATTATGACATGATCATCTGCATGTCTGTGTCCCTGTTCTCGCACCGGCCGCTGCGCTGCCCGTTCGGCCACCCGCTGTGGCCCGGCCTGGCGCGAGTCGGCTGGAAACCCTGTATCTGCGCCCCGGCGCGGGAGCAAGCCGAGCGCGGTGGGGGCATGGGGCACCTGTGGGTGTCGTGCCAGACCTGCCACACCCAGCTCTGGGACGCGACGTTCTACGAGCCGCCGCACGACATCAGCTGCCACCAGGCCGGCCCCTGGCTCGCCTGACCTGCCGGCCGCGCCTGGCCCGGCGGCCGCTCTCCCGTTATCAGCCTGCCGCAAGGAAAATCGTCCGGGTTTGGGCGAGCCTGTCCGGAGAGGCCTGGCTCTGTTCGTTATGGTTTGCCCTGTCGTTCAGGTCGCCGCCCCGGCGTTAGGAGGCCCGTACGTGACGATTGACGTGAGCCGGCGCCAGCTGATGGCGTCGGCGGGCGGGATGGTGCTGGCGTCTTTCGCCTTGCCGTCCAGCCTGCGGAAGATCATCGAAGACTCCAGGCCAGCGGCGCCCGGCAGTGCGCGCCTCACCAGCGCAGCCATCTCCGAGATCAAGCACATCGTGGTGCTGATGCAGGAGAACCGCTCCTTCGACCACTACTTCGGTGCCTTGCCCGGCGTCCGCGGTTTCGCCGACCCGAGCGTGCCGAAGAGCCGGTTCTACCAGTACGACGCGCAGAACCCCGACAAGTACCTGCTGCCCTTCCACACCGACACGCACAGCAGCAGCGCGCAGGCCCTGCCGTCCAACAGCCACAGCTGGGGCCCGCAGCACCAGTCCTGGGACAACGGCAAGATGGACGGGTTCGTGACCGCCCACCTGGCCGCCGACGGCGTCGCCGGGCAGTACACGATGGCCTACTTCAAGCGGGACGACATCCCGTTTCACTGGGCGCTGGCCGATGCCTTCACCATCTGCGACGGCTACCACTGCTCGATGATGGGCCCGACCTGGCCCAACCGGCTGTACCTCATGACCGGCCAGGTCGACCCGGCAGGCGTGGCGGGCGGCCCGGTCTACGGCAACTACGTGCCGACCCAGGGCTACTCCTGGAAGACCTACCCGGAGATGCTTACCGCTGCCGGGGTGTCCTGGAAGATCTACCAGGAGGTCGACAACTACGGCATGAACGTCATGGAGTACTTCGACCAGTACCAGAACGCCCCGGTGTCGTCGCCGCTCTACCGCAACGCGATGCGCTTCTACCAGGCGGGACAGTTCGAGTACGACGCCAGCCACGACCAGCTGCCTACGGTGTCCTGGATCATCCCGACGTCCTACCAGTCCGAGCACCCCGACTACATGCCGGCCGCCGGCGCCGACTTCGTGGCGAGCAAGCTCAACGCCATCGCGTCGAACCCCGACGTCTTCGCCAAGACGGTCTTCGTTCTCATCTACGACGAGAACGACGGCTACTTCGATCACGTCACCCCGCCCACCCCGCCTGCGGGCACGGCCGGCGAGTTCATCACCGTCGATAAGGTCAGCGACCCGATCGGCCTGGGCTTCCGGGTGCCGTGCATCATCGTGTCGCCCTGGACGGTGGGCGGCTTCGTCTGCCACGACACCTTCGACCACACCTCGGTGCTCCGGCTGCTCGAGACCGTGACCGGGGTCGTGAACCCGAACCTCACCCAGTGGCGGCGGAAGACCGTCGGCGACCTCACCAGTGCCCTCGGCGCCGTCCCGGACCGGAGGTTCCCGCGGCTGCCGCAGACCCAGGCGGAACTGGAAGCGGCCGAGGAGGAGGTCATCCGGTTCCAGCTCCCCCCCATTCCCGGAGCCAGCCAGACCTTCCCGGTCCAGCCGGCGGGTTCTAAACCCGTGGTGCACGCGGCCGCCAGCGCGGTAGGAGCGTGATCTGAATGTCGCTACGCGATTCCTCAGGCGCCCGGCTGACCCTGACCAAGCGCCACGCCCTGGTCGCCGGCGCGGCGGCCGCGATCCTGACGGCCGGGACCGCGACGGTGCTGGCCGTCAGTTCCCCCGCCGCGCAGCACGAGGCGGGCAAGACGGCAGGCGGGTCCAAGTCCCTGCATCTGGCCGCGTCGACGTGCAGCGGCCCGGCCGGCGCCGCCTACATCGCCGACGCGGGGTGGGACGGCTTCAGCGCCATCAACACGGCTAACTGCGCCATCATCCAGACCTACAACGTGGGCGACCCGCAGGTGCCGGGCGACCCGGGCGACTACAACTACGCCTCGACCGATGAGGCCGTCGCGCTTTCCGGGCACACGCTCTACTTTGCGGACGCCGGTACCGACTCGGTGGCGGTCATCGACTCCGCGACGCTCAACCCGAAGAACTACAACCCGGCCGAGACCGACGTCCACGTGGGCTTCGACCCTGATTACCTCGCGGTCACCCCTAGCGGCTCCCAGCTGTGGGTGGCCGACACCGGTCCGCAGACCGGCCCGTCGTCCCCGACGGCGATCAGCGTGATCTCGACCGCGACGGACAAGGTGACCGCGCAGCTACCGCTGCCCGGCGCGCCGGGCATGATCGCCTTCTCCAAGACCGGGGCCACCGCCTACGTGACCACAGCCGACGGCTTGTGGATCTTCAGCACCAGCTCTGACCGGGTCACCGGCGTCATCCGCGGCCTGGGTAACCCGCACGGCATCGCGGTATCTCCCGACGGCAGGACGGTCTATGTGACCAACACCGCCCGGGGGCTGGTCGAGGTGATCAGCAGCGTGACCAACAAGGTCACCGGGACGATCCCGGTCGGTCAGCTGCCGTGGCAGCTGGCTGTCTCGCCGGACGGCAAGACGGTCTACGTGGCCAACCCGGACTCCGATCAGGTCTCGGTGATCAGCGCCAGCTCCCGCAGCGTGACGAAAGCCATCTCGCTGGCGGGCGGTCCTGACACGCTGGCCCTGACGCCTGACGGCTCACAGCTGTGGGTCGGCGGCATTACCTCGGCCATCGTCACGGTGCTGAACACGTCCAACGACAGCGTGGTCGGCAACATCAACCTCGGCGACGAGGGGGCCAACTCCGGCGACGGCTACGAGCCGACCGGCATGGTCCTGACCGCCACCCCCACGCCAGGAAGCTAGGCTCCTCGCCGCCACGGAGAAGCCGCGTGTTCACCACCCTGTAAGGTGCTGAAAGCCCAGTTTCACCACCTTGGATCGCCGGGCCTGCCGACTGGCATGCCATCACCCGGGCCGCCACTGCCCGCCTGCTCGCCCCGTACCGGAGCCGCGTCCTGGTCCTGCGCGGCCCGCATGCGGTCCGGCGCTGGCGCCGGCCGTCACCCGGCGGTGGCCTCAGGCGTCCTCGCCCTCCGGCTCGGATGGTGCCGCCCGGGACACGCCGAACAGCTCGGCGTAGTCGTAAGCGGCCTCGGGCTTGGCCCGCACCGCCGCGTCGATCCTCCTGGCGTCCTCGCCGATGAGGATCCGCCAGGCCCCGGACCGCACCCCGTCCAGGATGATGTCCGCGGCCTCGGCCGCGCTGACCGGTGCCTTGTCCCGGAAACTGTCGTTCATCTGCATCAGCATCCGGCGCAGGTCATCGGCCGGCGCGTCCTCGCTCAGCAGCCCGGCGCTGACCAGCGCGGGCCGTACCCGCGGCGGGATCACCTCCGCCAGCTCGGCCTCGGTCATCTGCTCCGGCGCGGGCAGGCCACGCCCGCGCATGCTGTTGACGACGATGTCGGTGCCCACGTGTCCCGGCATGACCAGGACGGCCCGGACGTGGGGCGCATGGACCCGCAGGTCCTCGATGAGCGCCTCGGTGAACCCCCGCACCGCGAACTTGGCCGTGCTGTAGGCGGTCTGCGGCACGCCCGGGCCCAGCGAGGCCCACAGGCCGTTCACGCTGCTGGTGTTGACCAGCACGCCTTCGCCGCTGGCCATCAGCAGCGGCAGGAACGCGCGGGCGCAGAAGTACACGCCGTACCAGTCGACGGCGAGGACCCGCTCCCATACCCGCCGGTCGCTGGCGACGAAGCTCTCGCCGCCGCCGATGCCGGCGTTGGCGAAGACCAGGTCCACGTGATCGCGGGCGTGCTCGGCGAGCACCTCGTCGCGGAACCGCAGCACCTGCGCCTCGTCGGCCACGTCGCAGGCATGGCCGGTGACCTGTACGCCCGGCGCTGCCGCCGCGGCGGCGGCTGCCTGCGCAACGGTGTCCGCGTTCAGGTCGCAGGCCGCCACCGAACAGCCCTGCTCCGCCAGCTGCCTGACCAGCTCACGGCCCATGCCCGAGCCGCCGCCGGTCACCACCGCGAGCTTGCCTGCGAACGAGTCCACCGCCGATGCCTCCTCCGGCGCGGGCCGCCGCGCCTGCAGCCGCAACGCTAGCCTCAGTGCCCAGCACCGACAAGCGTGGCGGTGGAGTTCGGCGTGCTCGAGGAGCAGGTGCGGCTCATCGATGCGGCGCTGGCCGCCGGCCCGGCCGGCCAGCGCGAGTGGGGCATCTGCACCGAATGCGGCATGGGCCGGGCCGCCCCGGACGAGATCCCGGGCCTGCTTGACGTGTACCGCCAGATCCTCGCGGCTGGCTGACCGGCGACCGACGAGGCTGAGTCAGGTCGCCTGCGGCGCGGGATCGGCGTGCTGGCCGTCCCGGCGGTGCGGGCCGTTCGCTGGCGCGAGGCGGCCCCGGAACCGGGCCGCCCTACTCCCGCCGGGCCGCGGCCCGCAGCGCGGCGAACGCGGCCAGCCGCGCCGCCACCGTGATGACCACCGCGACCGGCAGCGCCTGGGCCACGTCGGCCGCGGGCGCGAAGGCCACGATGCCGAACGCCACCGCCACGCCGCCCACGGCCAGGGCGAGCGCCGCCGCGACCCGCCGGGCGCGCAGGGTCCGGCGCACCATCAGCCGCGCCTCCTGCGGCAGCCGCAGCACCATCCAGGCGAAGCAGGCGGCCGTGATCACGGCCAGCGCCCCCAGGCTGATCACGAAGGGCAGCCGGTCGACATGGGTCACCGCGGGCACCCAGACCAGGATCAGGGCGACCAGCGTGAAAACGTAGATCGTCCGGGAGACCGTCCGCAGGATCACCACGTCGATGTTCCTGCTGTAGATGCGCTCGTCCGGGGTGGCGCGGGCCGCGCTGATGAAGTGCCTGATCGCGCCGGTCGCATCGTGCCGCCTGAGCCTGATCCGGCCCAGCTCGTTCATGGCGCCGCTGTGCGCCGGATCCAGCGCGAGGGCGCGTTCCTGATGCCGGCGCGCGTCTGCCAGGTCGCCGCGGCTCAGGCTCACCTTCCCGGACAGGAAATGGACGTCCGGCTCGTTCGGGGCCAGCGCGCGGGCCCGGGCGGCCGCGTCGGCCGCGGTGTCCAGCCGGTGCGCGGCCAGGGCGGCCTGGGCCAGGCAGACGTGGGTCTGCCAGTAGCTGGGCGCCAGCCGGCACGCCTCCTGCGCGGCGCGCAGCGCGTCGGCGTACTTGCCCAGATGGACCAGGGCGTTGCTGGCCAGGCGGTGCGGCCACTCGTCGGACGGGTCGAGCGCCACCGCCCGGTTGGCCACCTCGACGGCCTCGGCGTAGCGGTCCGCGCCCAGGTGCGCCCGGGCCATCAGGCACCAGGCCCGGCTGCTGTCCGGCTCCGCCGCCACGATGCGGGCCAGCAGCTGCGCCGCCTCGTCGAACCGCCGTACATCGAGCATGGCCGAAGCGCGGGCCAGCTCCTGCCCAAGGGGGGTCTGGGGGGATGGGTCCCCCCAGGAGCGGGGGGATCCGGGGGGTCGTCCCCCCGGGCCAGCACCACTCACAGCAGCCGCCGCTTGCGCAGGTAGGCGGCCAGGTCATCGTAGGTGCCGCCCTCGTTGGCGAACAGCGCCACGTTCCGCGCGGTGTCGAACCAGGCGCCCAGCGACGGCTTGACCTCGCCGATCGCGGCTTCAAGATCGCCAAGGCCGATCATCCGCGGCTCGCCGAGGCGGACCGAGTCCATCAGGGCCCGTTCGGCGGCCGTCTCGCAGATGTGCGCGATGTCGGCACCGGAGTACCCGTCGGTCTGCCGGGCCAGCCGGGCCAGGTCGATCCCGGCGACCGGGCGGTCCTTGAGGTGGTAGCGGAACACCTCCTCGCGGGCCGCCGCGTCCGGCGGCAGCACCAGCAGGGTCCGGTCGAACCGGCCAGGCCTGCGCAGAGCGCTGTCCACGTCCCAGGGGTGGTTGGTGGCGGCCAGCAGGAACACGCCCTCGTTATGGCCGGAGATGTCGTCCAGCTCGAGCAGCAGCTGGTTCACCGCGCTGCGCATCGGGGTGTGCCGCAACTGCGAGCGCTTCTGCCCGATCGCGTCCACTTCGTCGAGGAACAGCACGCAGGGCGCGTTCCGCCGGGCGATCTCGAACAGCTCGTGGATGTTCCGCTCGCTCTGCCCGACGAACATGTCGATGATGTCGGCGAACGAGACCGCGATGAACCGGGCGCCGAGCTCGCCCGCCACGGCGCGGGCGATGAACGTCTTGCCGCAGCCGGGCGGCCCGTACAGCAGCAGCCCGCCGCGCAGCGACTTGCCGTACAGCCGGCGCAGCTCCGGGTTGCGCATCGGGGCCAGGAAGGCCGCCTCCAGGCGCTGCTTGACCTCGGTCATCCCGGCCACGTCGGCCAGCGTCAGCCCGGCGTGCTCGGCGTCGTAGGCATCTGCCTCCTCCAGGCCCGCCGACGCCGAGTCCGCTCCCGGGGCGTCGCCGATGAACCTGGCGGGCAGCACGTCGCGCAGCTCATCCTCGGCCTGCGACCAGTCATACTGCGGCGGCTGGCCGGGGCCAGCCCCCTCCCCGGGAGCGCCCGGGGGAGCGGCCGGAGGGACCACGGACCGTTCGGCCGAATTATCCAGGCCAGCGGCGGGAGGCTGGCCCGCGCCCTCAGCCTCCGCGGGACCTTCCCGCAGCAGGCCGAGCGCCTCGGCGTTGCCCGGATCGCGCTGCAGGACCGCACCCAGCTGCCTGACTGCCTCGTCGCGCTGGCCGGCGCGCAGCAGCATGGTGGCCAGGTGCAGGCGAAGCAGCACGTCGTCGGGCATCGCCTCGACGGCCCTGCGCAGGCTGTCCAGCACGGTGGGTTCGGGTTGCATGCATCCGTCCGGGTCGTCTCGGCCTGATCGCTGATAACAGCGTAGTGCGAAACGGTCCAGAGCTGATCAGCTCCACAATGCGGTCACGCTGAAGCCGAGCTCGGCCAGCAGGCGCCGCAGCAGCGGCAGCGAGATGCCGAGCCGACCTTATCCGGGTGCGGCCCGGCTCCATAGAATCGCCTCATGCTGCAGATGACCACGCTGGGCCGCGGCGGGCCGGCGGTGTCCCGGGCGGGCCTGGGCCTGATGGCCATGTCGGGCATCTACGGCTCGGCTGATGACGCCGAGAGCATCGCCACCATCCACGCCGCCGTCGACGCCGGGATCACGCTGCTGGACACCGGCGACTTCTACGGCATGGGCCACAACGAGCTGCTGCTGCGCGACGCCCTGCGCCGCGGGATCCCGCGGGAAAGCGTGTTCATCCAGGTCAAGTTCGGCGGGCAGCGCGATCCGTCCGGCGCGTTCGTCGGCCACGACACCAGCCCCGCCATGGTGAAGAACTCGCTGGCCTACACGCTGACCAGGCTCGGCACCGAGTACGTGGACCTGTACCAGCCGGCCAGGCTCGACCCGCGGGTGCCGATCGAGGAGACGGTCGGGGCCATCGCCGACATGATCAAGGCCGGGTACGTCCGCTACCTGGGCCTGTCGGAAATGGGAGCGGAGACGATCCGCCGGGCCCACGCCGTCCACCCGGTGTCGGCGCTGCAGATCGAGTACTCGCTGATGAGCCGGGGCATCGAGGAGAAGATCCTGCCCGCCGTGCGGGAGCTCGGGATCAGCGTCACCGCCTACGGGATACTCTCCCGCGGCCTGCTCAGCAGCGGCACCGCCCGGGTGACCGACGGTGACCCGCGCACCAGGTTCCCCAGGTTCCGGGGCGAGAACCACGCGCGGAACCTCGAGCTGCTGGCCGAGCTGGAGACCATCGCGGATGGCCGCGGGGTGACCGCGGCCCAGCTGGCCATCGCCTGGGTGGCCTCCCGCGGCGAGGACATCATCCCGCTGATCGGGACCAAGCGCCGGGACCGGCTGGCTGAGGCGCTCGCCGCGCTCGACCTGCCTCTTAGCCAGGACGAGCTCGCGGTGATCGAGGCCGCCGTGCCGGCCGACGCGGTCGCGGGGCAGCGGTACGAGCCCGCGCAGGTAGCCACGCTGGACAGCGAGCGCTGAGCCCGGCCTTGTGCTCATGATCGTGGCCAGTTTGTCGGCGCCACCCTACCGTGCCGTGCATCGGCTCAGTGCGTCGGGATGTACGAGCGTCATGATCGCACGGACGTTTCCTGCCGCACAGGCGTGACCTGGTCGCCTTCGGAAGATTTACCAGAACGTATCCCACGCACCAGGCGTTGTACCGCCAGCACCAGGACCACCAGCAGTCCCGCCGCGATTCCGTCCAGCCAGAAGTGGTTCGCGGTCACCACCACCACGAGCAGCGTGAGCAGCGGATAGCCGGCGGCCAGCCACCGCCACCGGCTCCGCGACGCCGTAATCACCGCCATGGCCACGATCAGCGCCCAGCCGACGTGCACCGACGGCATGGCCGACAGTTCGTCCGGGTCGAAGCCGCCATGCCAGGAGTACACCGACTGGCCGTACCGCGCGGCGGTGTCGACCAGGCCGGTGCCCGGCAGCAGCCGCGGCGGGGCCACCGGGATGAACTGGATGAGCAGGCTGACCCCGGTGAACAGGGCAATGGTGGTCCTGATCTGCGGGTACCGGTCACGGTGCCGGACGTACAGCCAGATCAGGCAGGCACCCAGGACGGGGAAGTGCAGGACGTCGTAGTACAGGTTGAAGGCTTGTACGACCAGCGGATGCGGCAGGAACAGCCGCTGCACGGCAGTCTCGCTGGGCAGGCGCAGCAGGCGTTCCGCGTGCCACAGCCAGCGGGCCCGCGGCAGGGCGCCGGCCGGGCTCATCACGGTGAACGACCCGGCGAACTGCCATAGCCCGTACAGGCCGAACAGCAGGGCGGCCTCGAAGGCGACTCCCGCCCACGCCCCGCCTCGCCGGAGCCAGCGCAGGACGGCCACCACCACGGCCAGGAAGGCCGCGCTGGCCAGCGCGTCCGGCCAGGACAGCATCACATGCGGCACGACCGGGCCCCCGGAACCTCAAGTGATCACCAAGCAAAAACCCTGCCGCTCCAGATAACCGGAGGCAGGCCCCGTTTAGTTCCGGCTGGTCAGACGATGCCGTTCCTGCTGAGCCCCGAGGGGTCCGGCTCGCCCTGAGGCAGGGACACGTCACCGGTCACGTCCGCGGCCAGCCGTACCCGGTCCCCGTCGACCAGGCGGACCTCGGCGCCGGGCAGCACGCGGTCGTCGTTCACGAAGGTGCCGTTGGTGGAGTTCTCGTCCCTGATCGTGGCGTGCCCCGAGTCGTCCACCTGGACCGTGGCGTGCCGCCGCGAGACGTTGTCGAAGTGGGCGAACGCCGCGGCGACCAGCGACTCGGCCGGGTCACGGCCCAGCAGGACCGAGGTCCCCGCCGGGATGTCCACGTTGCCGGTGGGGAACGTGATCCTCATGACGACGGGCGAGATGTGCCGGCGCTGGCCGGTCGGCAACGGGTCCCCGCAGTTGGAGCAGATCACGTCGGCCGCGTCGTAGACCGGGGCGCCGCAGGACGGGCAGGTGGCCGACGGGTCGGCGCCCGCCGCGATGAACTTCTGCGAGATGGTCGGGGTCAGGACGTCATCGTCGGGTCCGCTGGAGTGCGGCAGGTTGGCGCCGCACCGGAAGCAGATCAGATCCTCCGGCTGCACCTTGACGCCGCAATCGGGGCAGCTAAGGCTGGCCATGGCCTCGCTCTCATGTTTGGGGTATTCAGCCCACGTTAGACTACCGCCGCAGACTACCGCCGTGCCGTGGGGTTCGCATCGGGCTGTGTCGTTCCGGGCGGATGAGCCTTGCAGGAAGCGTTCCAGTGCCGGCCCGGTAAGGGGCTTGCCGCCCGTGACGGGCCGCATTCGTCGAGATAGGCGGAAACTACCGGCGGACCACGCTCGTTTGATCGGCATGGTCGTTGCGCGGGAGGACATAGTGGTTGGGTGTGGTCCCGCCGAGCGCGATGGTTGCGCGGGCGGCGGCTGTCTTGACGTCGTCGGCGACCGGGTCGAGGGAGGAGGCGGAGCCGCGCAGGAGGCTCACGCCGATGGCGCCTTTGAGCCCGGTGAGGCCGAATACGGGTGCGGCGACGCACTGGATGCCGGCGGTGGCGGCGCCGTCGTCGGTGGCGAAGCCTTGCACGCGGATCTGGGCGAGTTCGGCGGTGAGGTCGGGCAGGGAGATCGTCTGCCCCTCGGCTCCGCGGGTGGCCAGCTCGACGTGGCCGGGCAGCCAGTCGGCCTCGAGCCAGGCGAGGCAGGCCTTGCCGACGGCGGTCAGGTGGGACGGGAGGCGGGCGCCGATCGCGCTCGCGAGCTGGATCCCCAGCGTGGGCGGGTCCTCCTTGCACAGGTAGAGGACTTCGGTGCCGTCGAGGACCGCGTAGTGCGAGGTGATGTTCAGTGCGCGGGTCAGGCGGGCGAGTTCGGGTGCCACGGCGCCGGCGGTGCCGGAGGCCCGCAGGTGCGCCGAGCCGACCTCGAATGCCTTCAGGCCGATCGAGTAGGCGGGCGGCGAGGACACGGTCACGAAGGATTCGCTGGCCAGGTCGCGCAGGATGGTGTAGGCGGTGCTCTTGGGTATGCCGAGCTCGCCGGCGATCTCGGCGAGCGTCATCGGCGTCCGGCTGTGTGCCAGCCGGTCGAGGATTCGCGCCGCCCTGACGACCGAGGTGCTCATGACGCTCCGTTTTCGCGATTGCGCGGATGGCTAATCCGGCCGGCGGCGTGCCCGCGGCGCGTACCGGCTGGGCCCGGGGAGGGGGGGTCATCGTCTGCCTCCTCGGGTTACCCTGTCAGTCGTGCGAGCGGGCCCGGACACGAGTCTGTCAGAGTGTGTTCATATATACAACGGCCGGCCTTATTTGAGGAAGAACCTTGACATATATAGGAACGGAGTGCGAGCATCCGCAGGTGACTTCTCAGAGATCCCGCCGGACGCGCGCTTGCGCGCTGGTCGCGGCGGCTGCTGTCCTGGCGGTTTCGGCGGCGGCGTGCTCGTCTGCGGCGTCCGGAGCCGTCAAGAACACCACTCTCACGGTTGCGGCGTTTAACCCGTTCACTGGCCCGGATGCGTCATTCGGGCCAGAGATGATGGCGGGCTGCCTGACCGCGGCGACCGCGGTCAACGCGGCAGGCGGCGTGCTGAGCAACAAGGTGGCCTGCTCGGCCGTGGACACGCGCGGCGACCCGGCCGACGCGGTCACCGCCGCGGCGAAGATGCTGGCGACCACGCCGCATCTGCTGGGCGTGCTGGGCCCGAGCTCGGATGAGGCGGACTCGACCGCCCCGCTGATCAACGCGGCCAAAGTCACGATGTTCGCCGACACCGGCGAGGCGTCGTTCGACCACACCACGCTGCCGTATTTCTGGCGCGTGACCCCCGGAGACGACGTGCTGGGCTACGCGATGGCGTTCTATGCCAAGCAGAAGGGCTATCTCCGGGCCGCGGCGGTGTTCGGCAACGACATCGGCTCGCAGTCCGTCGTGCCGACGCTGCTGAAGGGCTACAGCGCAGCGGGCGGGGATATGGTCCTCTACCAGAAGATCGCAGAAAACCAGACCTCCTATCAGCCGGAGATCCAGCAGCTCATCGCGCAACACCCGCAGGTCATCTTCACCGAAGCCGACCCGCAGTCCGACGCGACGTACTTTGCCGAGTTGCAGCAGCTGAACGGCGGCCACCTGATCCCCGTAATCGGCAGCAACGCGACGATCGAGCCGGGCTGGCTGTCGGCGGTGGCCGCGTCGATCGGCAAGCCGGCGATGAGCAAGTACTACACGGGCGCGACGCCCTACGCCGCTGCGTCGGGGCCCGCGTGGCAGGCGTACAACAAGGTCCTGCTGGCTACAGCCGGGGTGACCAAGCCGGCCTCGCAGTGGAGCGACGACGGGTACTCGATGGTGGACTACGATGGGCTCACCGTCATGGCGCTGGCCGCGACCGCGGCGAAGAGCACCAACCCGGCCGTATTCAATGCGTACATCCCGTCGGTCACCACGGCTTCCCCTGGGGCGGTGGTGGTGTATTCGTACGCGGACGGCCTCCGGGCGCTCAAGGCCGGCAAGAAGATCGATTACGTCGGTGCCACTGGGGCCATCCTTTGGGACAAGTGGCACAACTCGGCCGGCGAGTTCGAGATCCAGGGCTACCAGGCGACGAACGGGAACACCCCCAATACCCCCAATCTGGACTTGATCACGGCCGCCGACATCGCACCTCTCACCAAGTAAGCGCACGCGCCCGGGCCCCGGCGCACGGGGGCCCGGGCCTCAGGCCGCCGCCGGCAGGGCCCCGCCCGGAAGGGACCAGAGCATGTTCCTGCTCGCTATCGGTTTCGGGATCGTCACCGCCGCGGCGATGGCGCTGGCGGCGGTCGGGTTCACCATCCAGTTCGGGATGACCAACATCCTCAACCTGGCCTACGGCGACGTCATGACCGCATCGGCGTTCGTGGCCTACGTGATCTCCTCGGCCGGGCTCAACCCGTGGTGGGGAATGGTGTTCGGCGGCCTGTTCGGCGCCGTGTTCTCCGTCCTGCTGAACCGGTTCTTGTATACGCCGTTCATCCGCCGCGGGGCCCGGCTGTTCACGATGATCATCGTCACGATCGCGGCGGCCCTGATCCTGCAGAACTGCCTGCAGGCGATCTTCGGGCCGGATTTTTTCAGCGCGCACATCTCCGCCGGCGCCACGGTGCGCGTGCTGGGCATGGTGTTCACCACCACTCAGCTCACCCTGATCGCGATCGCCGCCGTCGTGCTGGCCGCGTTGCACGGCCTGCTCAGGTACACCCGGCTGGGCAAGGCCATGCGCGCCACGGCCAGCGACCCCGAGCTGGCCCGCAACTGCGGCGTGCAGACGCGCTGGGTCATCGACGGCGCCTGGCTGCTGTCCGGGCTGCTGTGCGGGCTGGCCGGGGTCGCGCTGGTGACCGAGCTGGGCAGCTTCGACTTCACGACCGGCTCGGAGTTCCTGATCCCGGTCATCGCCGCCGCGGTGCTGGGCGGGGTCGGCCACCCGTACGGGGCGATGCTGGGCGCGCTGGTCATCGGGCTGGCCAGCTCGCTGTTCGCCACCTACGTCAACCCGACCTACAAGGATGTCGTGGCGTTCGGAGTGCTCATCGCGGTGCTTCTGATCCGCCCGCAGGGAATCTTCGCCGAGGTCGCCAGCCAGAAGGAGGTCGCCGCGTGAGCCTGGCGTGGTCGTTCTACATCTCCACCGTGCTGGTCTACCTCGGGGTCGACATCATGGCCTGCTGGGGGCTGAACCTGCAATACGGCTACACCGGGATCGTGAACTTCTCCTTCATCATCTACCAGTCCGCCGGCGCGTACACCGCCGCCGTGCTGACCCTGGGGCCGAACACCGCCGGCAGTTTCCAGCAGTACATCGGCGGCGCGAACCTGCCGTTCCCGCTCCCGATTATCGCCGCCGGGATCGCGGGCGGCCTGCTGTCGGTGGTCGTCGGCGTGATTGCGCTGCGCCGGCTGCGAGCCGACTACCAGGCGATGGTCTTCCTGGTCATCTCCCTGATCGCCACCGCCGTGGTCACCAACGACCTGGGCCTGTTCGACGGCCCGACCGGGCTGTCGCTCATCCCCGCGCCGCTGAGCGGTGTCCTGAACCTCTCGCTGGTCGGCTACCGGTGGTTCTACGTCGGGCTGACCGCCGTCATCTGCCTGATCGTCTACTGGTTCGTGTGGCGGATCACCAGCGCCCCGCTCGGCCGGTCGCTTCGTGCCGTACGCGACCATGAGCAGGGCGCCGCAGCGCTGGGCAAGAACGTGACCGGCCTGCGCATGACCTCGTTCGTCGTCGGCGGCGTGATCGCCGGGATCAGCGGGGCCGTGCTGGTGGAGTTCATCAGCGCCTGGTCCCCCGGCGCCTGGCTCTACCAGGAGACCTTTGTCTTGTTCGCCGCGGTGATCGTCGGCGGCACGGCCAACAACGCCGGCGCCGCGCTGGGTGCGCTGCTCGTACCCGTCGCGTTCCTGGAAGCCACCCGCTTCCTGCCCCAGTTCGGCCCCCCCGGGCTCAGCGACGCGCTGCAGTGGGTCGCCGTCGGGCTCCTGACACTGATCTTCTTGTGGTTCTGGCCGCGCGGCTTGCTGCCCGAGCGCAGGCGGATCATCCCGCTGCCCGGCCTGCAGCAGGCCCGGACCGGGCTGCAGCGACCCTTCGACTACGAGAAAGCGGCCGGGACCCGATGACCTCGGTGCAGCGACAGCGGGCGAGGGCGGCCGGGCAGGCCGCCCTGCTGCGGGTCGATGATCTGGCCAAGAGCTACGGCGGCGTCCACGCCGTGGCCGGGGCGTCCTTCGACGTGCCGCGGGGCCGCATCACCGGCCTTATCGGCCCGAACGGCGCCGGCAAATCCACCGCGCTGGGCATGATCGCGGGCGCGATCAAGCCGAGCCGGGGTTCGGTGCTGCTCAACGGCACCAACGTCGCCGGCTGGCCCAGCCACAAGATCGCGCGGCGCGGGCTGGCCAGGACCTTCCAGCAGTCCAGCGAGTTCTCCGGGATGACCGTCACGGAGAACCTGCTCACCGCCCGGTACGGGCAGCGCGGAGACACGCTGCGCGGCGCGCTGCTCGGCCGCCGCTACTGGCGCGCCGAGCAGGAAAGCCTGACCGCGCGCGCCGCTGACCTCATCGCCCGCTTCGATATGGCCCGGATGGCGAACGAGTTCGCCGGAAGCCTCAGCAGCGGCCAGCGGCGGCTGCTCGAGATCATGCGAGCGCTCATGACCGAGCCTGAGATCCTCCTGCTCGACGAGCCGATGGCCGGGGTCAACCCCGCCCTCGGCGAGCGAATCGGGGACTACCTGCTCCAGCTGCGGCAAGACGGGCTGACCATGCTGATGGTCGAGCACGAGATGTCGCTCGTCGAGCGGCTGTGCGACCCGATCATCGTGATGGCACAAGGCGAAGTCCTCGTCGAGGGAACCATGGACCAGATCCGATCCGATTCCAGGGTGCTCGATGCCTACCTCAACGGATAGCCGCCGCCCGGACACCGGGTACCTGACCGTCCAGGGCCTGACCGCCGGCTACGGCGCCGCGCCGATCATCAACGACATCTCGCTGACCGTCGCCGAAGGTGAGGTAGTGACCGTGATCGGCCCCAACGGGGCCGGCAAATCGACACTACTCAAGTGCCTCACCGGACGGCTGAGACCCCAGGCCGGGCACGTCCTCCTCGACGGACATGACGTCACCGCGGCCAGCGGCAACGCCCTGACTAAGGCCGGCCTGGGCTACCTCCCGCAGCAGAACGACATCTTCCCGACCCTAACCGTCCGGGAAAACCTCGAAATGGGCGGTTACCTCCTGCGGAAGGCTCAGGTAGGCGAACGGATCGACCAGGTGCTGCAGACCTTCCCCATCCTCAGGCCGCTACTCAAACGCCGCGGCAAACTCCTCAGCGGCGGCGAACGGAAACTCCTCGGCATCGGCCGCTGCCTGATCAGCTCGCCGAAGCTCCTCATCCTCGACGAACCCACCGCGGGGCTGGCCCCGATCCTGGCCCGCAGCATCCTTGAGGAGCACCTCACCTCGCTTGCCCGCGCAGGCGTGACCATCCTGCTCGTCGAGCAGCGCGCACACCAGGCCATGCAGATCGCCGACTGGTGCTACGTCCTGGTCGCCGGCCGGGTCGAAGTGAACGGCGCACCCGCGGCCCTGCTCGGCCGGCCCGACTTCGGCGAACTGTTCCTCGGCCGGTCCGCCCGCACCCCGCAGCCAGCCGCGCCGGACCGGCACCTGCCCCAGGCCACTACCGGCCCGGCAGTCACCGCCGCCGGCGCGCACCAGGCCAGTCACGATGAGGACTGACCGCGGCCGGCCCGGCCAGCCGGCCCGGCCGCCGGACCCGGACCGGCACCCCGGCGACGGCCGTCAGCGCAGCGATGGCTTCCAGTTGCTCCTAGTGCTGGAGAGGGGAAACCCACCCTCGCCAACCGCAAATCACGCATCATGCGTCGGCGTGTCGCAACCCAAACGTCCGCGCCAACGTCCCCCGTCACACGATTCGGGTACGTGCGGATTCGGAGCCTAAGTCCTTCCCAGTAACGAGGATGCTATTCAGCGCGATCCTAATGAGGTAATAATCAGCATGTAATGATCGTCATAACGGGCTGATTAGCTGGCGCTTGCCGCTTGTGCCCGCGCCGCTCCCCGGAGGGCCGGCAGCCTGGGTCGGCGGCAGGCGGCCGGCGACCGATATGTCCCATACGTCGGACTGACGGCCGGGCCGCCGACGTTGGTCACCGGGGCCGCGTGCCCGGTGGGAGACAATACGAAGAGTTACTATACGATCACTAAATGCCAGACCTGGTGCGGCCGATCCCGGGCAGGTCGGACGGCGCGGTTTCGCCTTCTCGGCGAAGATCTCGCCGGTTTACTGGCGAATGCCCCGTGACGGCCACCCAGAAGATGATTAACTATGTCCTTACCCGTTTTGTAACGCGAGAGTGTGGCCCGGCCGCCTTGTTGACCCGAGCAGCGGCGATCGTTGCGAAGGGAAAGAGGGTGCGTATGGAGGGCGGCGTGCGCCGCTTGAGCCGGGCATGTGCGCTGGCTCAGGCTTGCCGATGCGAGGTGCGAACGTAGTGCGAAAACGATCGGTGACGAATGTCGGCGACCCAGCTGGCGCGGCCGGGGCCGTCAGCGGGGGGCCAGCCGACGGGGAGGGTTCGGTGCCTCGTGCGGGCGGAATCGCCGCGGGTGACGGCTCGGATGCCATCGGCGGACGGGACGCGGCGAGCATGGGACCGCAGCCCGTCATCGGCCCGGCCGCTTCCGGCGGCCAGACGCCCGTGGTCGTCGCCCAGCCCCAGGCGGGGCCCCAGCCCGCGGCCGGCATGGTCGGGACCACCCATCCGCATCCGAGACGGCCCGGCTCGGCCCGGTCGCGGTTCGCCCTGAGGAACTGGCGCGTCCGGTGGCGGCTGGCCGCCTTGATCGCGGTGCCGTTGCTGACCGCGGTGGTGCTCGGTGCGCTGACCATCAACGGGGACGTCAGCAACTGGCAGACGACCGGCCGTGTTCAGCACCTCGCCCAGCTCAACAGCGCGGTGGTCAAGTACACCCAGGCAGTGGAAGATGAACGCGACTATTCAGTCGCCTCCACAGCGAATAGGGGTGGTTTTTCTGCCCGGCTGAGGACCGCAGAGCATGTCACCGATGGCGCCGCCGCAGAGGTCGTCGCCTTGGCAGATGGCATCACGGTCGGAGGCGGCTATCAGCCCGTCGCGGTGCAGGCGGTGTACGCGGTACAAGTGAGCGTGGAAACCCTGCCGTTCGTCCGCGAGGCGGTGGCGGACCCGCTATTCCCCAGTTCCGCAATCATGCAGGTGTACACCGTGAACATCATCCAGCCCGCGAACGCATTCACCAGCGTCGTCGGGAACGAGGCCAGCAGTACCGATCTCCGGCGCGACGTCACCGCCCTAGGCGCACTGCTGCAGGTCGAAGACTCCTGGTCGGTACAGCGGGCCCTCCTGCTGAGGGCGGTCAGTTTCCCGCAGCCGTCGCTGTCACCCGGCGACGATGCCAGCCTCCAGCAGGCACAGCAGCAGGAAGTGGTGGATCTGGCCAACTTCAACGCATCCGTAGATCTCGCCGAGCAGCAGAACTACAGCAACACGGTGACCGGGCCGCCAGTCGATAGCGCCGCCCTGCAGGTAAAACTCGCGTTGGCGTTGCTTCCCGGCACCTCCTCGGCGAACCCGCTCACCCCGGCGAATGCGCGCGCCCTGGCCGCGGTAAACGTGAACGACGACATGTCGTTCACCATCGGCAAAGTGCGGCAAGTCGCCGGCGAACTGACCGGCAACATCTCCACGCTAGCAAATACGTCCAGGACCGATGCCAGCACGGGCCTGCTGGTCACCAGCCTGGTGACGCTGCTGCTGCTGCTCCTGGTCCTGCTCATCTCTATCCTGGTGGCCCGCTCGCTGACCCGACCGCTGCGCAAGCTGCGCAGCGACGCGCTCGACGTGGCCGGCCACCGGCTGCCGGAAATGGTGCGCCGGCTCAGCCAGAGCGAGGGCGCGGAGGAGGGCGTGGACATCGAGCCGATCGGGGTCACCTCTACCGACGAGATCGGTGAGGTGGCCCGGGCCTTCGACCAGGTCCACCGGGAGGCGGTGCGGCTGGCGGCCGACGAGGCCATGCTGCGCGGCAACCTGAACGCCATGTTCATCAACCTGTCCCGCCGCAGCCAGTCCCTGATCGAGCGCCAGCTGTCCCTGATCGACTCGCTGGAGCAGAGCGAGCAGGACTCCGGCCGCCTGTCCAGCCTGTTCCGGCTGGACCACCTGGCCACCCGCATGCGCCGCAACTCCGAGAACCTCCTGGTCCTGGCGGGCCACGAGGTCACCAGGCGGTGGAGCCAGCCGGTCCCGCTGGTCGACGTGCTCCGCGCGGCGATCTCCGAGATCGAGCAGTATGAGCGGGTCGTCCTCAACGTGCAGCCCGGCATCGTGGTCGTCGGCCAGGCCGTCAACGACGTCGTGCACCTGGTCGCCGAGGTCGTGGAGAACGCCACCACGTTCTCGCCCGAGGACACCCAGGTCTATGTCTCCGGCCAGCCGCTGTCCAGCGGCGGCGTGCTGCTGGACATCACCGACCTCGGCGTGGGCATCTCGGACCAGGAAATGTCGCACGCCAACTGGCGGCTGGACAACCCGCCGGTGGTCGACGTGGCGGTATCCCGGCGCATGGGCCTGTTCGTGGTCGGCCGCCTGGCCGCCAGGCACGGCGTCCGGGTCCGGCTGCGGCACGCCCAGGCGGGCGGCCTGACCGCGCTGATCTGGCTGCCCGACACGGTGGCCGCGCCCGAGGTCGCGCCGCCGCTGGGCCGGCTGCGCCGCTTCGAGGCGGACGACTACGGCCCCGTGCCGTCCCTGTCCGCCCCCGCCCAGCCCGCGGTAGGCGCGTCGCCGCAGGCCACGGCGGCCGCGCGGATCCCCAGGTTCTCGCCCATGTCGCCCGCTTCCCCGCCGTCCTTCACCCCGGCCGCCGGTCCCCCCGGTACCGGCGCCCCGGCCGGCCCGACCATTCCGGTCGGTCCTGCTGCCGACGACGGGGCCGCCAGCCAGGCCGCGGGAAACGGCTGGGAAAGCCGGGAGGAGACGAAGGGGCTGCCGGTCCGCAATACCAACGGCAGCACCAACGGCAACGGGAACGGCGGCGCCGCTCCTGCCGCTCCCGCGGCTCCCGCGAACGGCTCGCCCGCCGACGCTGGCGACCCGGCGATCCCGCGGACCCCCGCGGCCCCCGCCGGCTCGCCGGGCGGCGCACCGGGCGGCCCCGGACCGAGCAGGCTGCCCTCGTTCGGAGGGATCAGCCCGCAGGCCAAGCCGATTCCCCAGTCTCCGATCGGCAGCCAGAGCGTCCACGGCGGCGACGGTCCCGGCGTGGCCGACCCGGCCCCCGTGGCGAACGGCGGCGGCAACGGCCCCGGCAGCCCGCCCGCTGACGGCGCGGTGGACCCGGGCAAGGTCACGGTCCCGCCGCCCGCCGTCGCCAGTCAGCGGCTGCCCATCTTCGACTCGCTCGAGTCCGACTGGTTCCGCCGCAGCGGCAAGACCCTCAGCCCGGTGCACCCGCCGGGCGCTCCCGCGGCCCCGGGCAGCCCGTCCCAGCCGGCCGCGCAGTCCGCATGGACGTCGCCCGCCGACGAAGGCTGGCGCGCCGCTAAGGTGGCCGCCTCGCCCACAGCCGGCGATACCACGCAAGCCGGGCTGCCGAGGCGTGTCCCGAGGGCTAATCTCGTACCAGGCTCGGTCGGCAGTGGCGGCGAGGCGGAAGCCCAAGCGCCGGCCAGGTCCCCGGATACGGTCCGCAGCCGCATGGCCAGCTTCCAGCGAGGCGTGCGCGAGGGCCGCGCCGCCGCACCGCAGACCGAGGAGCCGTAGGAGCGATGAAACCCGAAGGCCCGCACGCAGCTAAACCAGGAGGAGGAACCTGAATGAACGGGCGACGAGAGGAGTGCCCATGAGCACACCAGGGCGTCCCGCACAGGACCTTAACTGGCTTATCACGAACTTCGTGGAGCGGGTTCCTGATGTGGCGCACGCGGTGGTGGTGTCCTCGGACGGCCTGCCGCTGGCGTTCAGCGCCGGCTTCCCGCAGGAACGGGCCGACCAGCTGGCGGCGGTGACTTCGGGGCTGACCAGCCTGACCCAGGGCGCGTCGCGGGTGTTCGAGGGCGGCGCAGTGGTGCAGACTGTGGTGGAGATGCAGCGGGGCGTGCTGGTGATCATGGCGATCAGCAACGGCTCGAGCCTGGCCGTGCTGGCCGCGTCCACCTGCGATCTCGGT
Organism: uncultured Actinomycetes bacterium; assembly: GCA_963739135.1. Classification (GTDB taxonomy): domain Bacteria; phylum Actinomycetota; class Actinomycetes; order Streptosporangiales; family Streptosporangiaceae; genus Palsa-504. The sequence goes on along the minus strand of CAVTZG010000024.1, from coordinate 40,633 downwards.
CTCGTAGCATACGAGATGACCCTGTTGGTCGAGCGGGCCGGGCGGGTACTGACCCCCGAAACCCGAAGCGTCATGCAAGCAGCCATCCCCGGCGACGGGCGAAGGTGACCGGAGGTTTCAGTGGCGGGCCAAGGGCGGGGTGACGACCGGTCACCATTCGTGGGCTTGCCTGGTTCCTGGCAGGGTGCAGGGGCCCGGGCAGGCCTATGGGATGACGGGCCGGGCGGGAGCGGGCCTGCGCGGCCGGGTCTCGGCTTCGCAACCGAGCAAGATGGCGCCACAAAGCTCGTCCGGCCGTATACGGTTACCGGTGGGCGGACGCAGCCCAGGTACCAGCTCGCCATCGAGGCGCTGGTCACCGCGGCCGTCCTGGAACCTCGAGATCTGTCCGTGCTGGCGCCGGAATGCCAGGCGATCCTGCAGTTCTGCCGGGACTGGAGGTCGGTGGCGGAGGTGTCGGCGGTACTGCGGCTGCCGCTGGGCGTAGCCAGGATCCTCATCGCGGACATGAGCGCGGACGGCTTGGTCCGCATTCATCAGCGCGATGATTCGGAGGGCCGTCCGGACCTCCATCTGCTCGAAAGGGTGCTTAGTGGACTCCGTAAGATCTAGCGTCGCCCCGCCCAGGGCTGACGCGCCCGCCATGACCTCGGTCAAGATCGTGGTGGCGGGAGGATTCGGCGTAGGCAAGACGACATTCGTCGGCTCGGTATCGGAGATCACGCCTCTGACCACAGAGGCGGTCATGACGGTTGCCAGTACCGACGTCGACGACCTGTCGCATGTGCCGGACAAGTCCACGACCACGGTGGCGATGGACTTCGGGCGGATCACCCTGGACAAGGACCTGGTGCTGTACATGTTCGGCACGCCGGGCCAGCACCGGTTCTGGTTCATGTGGGACGACCTGATCCAGGGCGCCATCGGCGCGGTGGTGCTGGTGGACACCCGCCGCCTGGCCGACTCGTTCCCGGCGGTGGACTATTTCGAGGCGTCCGGGCTGCCCTTCGTGATCGGGATCAACGGCTTCCACGGGCAGTTCCCGCACCGGTCCAGGGACGTCAGCGAGGCGCTGGCCATCTCGCCGGACGTGCCGGTCATCCCCTGCGACGCCAGGAACCGCGAATCGACCAAGGCCACCCTGGTGACGCTGGTCGAGCACGCCATGTCGATGCAGACGGCCGGACGGTACTGATACGTGGCTGCTGCTCACCTGGGCAGTGACCATCATGGTGGTGAAACCCGGGTTTCACCACCATAGAGCGTGCTGAAACCCGGGATTCATTCCGCTGATCCGGACTCGGTCAGGGCCGTCAGCAGGTCGTTGAGGCGGGTGACGAAGGCGGCCGGGTCGTCGATCCTGGCGCCCAGGGTGAGCACCGCCTGGTTGAACAGCACCCAGGCCCAGTCGGCCAGCCGCGGGTCGTCCCGGTGCCGGTTGAGCCGTTCGACCAGCGGATGCTTCGGGTTGATCTCCAGAACCGGCTGGCTCGGAAGTCCCGAGCCGCGCAGCCGCATGGCCAGACTGACGTCGGTCTCGACCTCGTTGGCCACGATGCAGGCGGGGGAGGTGGTCAGCCGGTTGGTCACCCGCACGTCGAAGGCCTGCCCGTCCAGGATCTCCTTGAGCCTGGCGACCAGCCCGGCGAACTCGGTGCCCGCCTGGTCCTGGGCCGCCTTCTCCGCCTCGTCCTCCAGGCCGCCCAGGTCGGCCGCGCCCTGCGCCACCGACTGCAGCCGCTTGCCCTCGAACTCGCGCAGGCTGGTGACCACCCAGTTGTCCACCACGTCGGCCAGCAGCAGCACCTCGACGCCCTTGGCCCGGAAGGCCTCCAGGTGCGGGCTGCTCTCCGCGGCGGCCACCGTGGGCGCCAGCAGGTAGTAGATCTTCTGCTGGCCCTCCTTCATCCGCGCCACGTAGTCGCCCAGCGTGACGTCGCCCTGAGTGGAGGTGAACCGGGCCAGCCGGGCGATCTCGTCCCGGTTGGGCAGGTCCTCGACGATGCCCTCCTTCAGGACCGCGCCGAACTCCTTCCAGAACGTCGCGTACTTCTCCGGTTCCTTCTCGGACATGTCCTTGAGCAGCTGCAAGACCTTCTTGACCGCGCTGGATCGGATCCGGTCCACCACCCGGCTGCCCTGCAGCAGTTCCCGCGACACGTTGAGCGGCAGGTCCGCGGAGTCGATCACGCCGCGGATGAACCGCAGGTAGCGCGGCATCAGCTGGCCGGAGTCCTCCAGGATGAAAATCCGCCGGACGTGCAGCCTGATGCCACGGGACGAATCCAGGATCCACAGGTCGAACGGGGCACGGGCCGGGATGTACAGCAGCAGCGTGTACTCGTAGGTGCCCTCGATCTTGCTGTGCACCCAGCCGAGCGGATCGGTGAAGTCGCCGGAGATGTGCCGGTAGAACTCGGTGTAGTCCTGGTCGCTGATCTCGGTCTTGGGCCGGGTCCACAGGGCCGAGGCCTGGTTGACGGCCTGCTCCTCCGCCTCGTCCGTGCCGTCCCCGGTCTTCTCGGCTGTCTTCTCGGCTGGCATGAGAATCGGCAGGCTGATGTGGTCGGAGTACTTACCGATGATGGCCCGGAGCCGGTAGCCGCTCAGCAGGTCGCGGTCGTCGTCACGGAGGTGGAGCACGATCGTGGTGCCCCGGGCTGGGCGTTCGGCCGCCTCCAGCGTGTACTGGCCCCGGCCGTCGGAGGTCCACCGGACCGCCTCGCCAGCCGCCAGCCCGGCCCGCCGGGTGGTCAGCTCCACCCGGTCGGCCACGATGAAAGAGGAGTAGAAGCCCACGCCGAACTGCCCGATGAGCGTCGCGTCCTTACGCTGGTCACCGGTCAGGGTCTGGAGGAACTCGCGCGTCCCCGACTTGGCGATCGTGCCGATGTGCTCGATCACCTCCGCCCGGCTCATGCCGATGCCGTTGTCGGCCACCGTGATCGTCGCCGCGTCCTTGTCATAGGAAACCCGGATCTGCAGCGGCCCTTCGCTCTCGGGATTCTCGCCCTGGGAGAGCAGCTCGAGCCGCAGCCGGTCGATCGCGTCCGACGCGTTCGAGATCAGCTCGCGCAGGAAGATCTCCTTGTTGCTGTACAGCGAGTTGATCATCAGATCCAGGAGCTGAACCACCTCTGCCTGGAAGCCGAACGTCTCCTGATCCTGCACCGACATCGACCCTCACACCTCCGCACCCTGCCCAGGACCAGACAAACCCTAGCTCACCGCGGCCCTTCTCCGAGCGCCCCGGAGCTGACTGACAGATAATCGAACATTCACTAGAGATTCTGCAATCGCCACCAGTGCCTGCACTTTATAAAAGGCTCTGGTGATGGACTGGGCGATGCGTTCCGCGCGATCCGGATCGGTGGCTGCCGCAGCCGTCACGATGTCAACGAGCGCGCTGGCTTTCAGTATTTCGTTGGTAATGGACCGGGCGGTGCGTTCCGCGCGGTCAGGTTCGGTAGCGGCCAGGGCTCTGACGACGGCGGCAAGCGCCAGCGCTTTCGAAATCTTGCCGGTGGTGGACTGGGCGATGAGTTCCACGTCGTCGGCGACTCGGGCTGCGTCCTCCGGGTCGGTAGCTGCCAGGGCTCTGGCGATCGCGGCGAGCGTGGAGGCTCTCGAGATTTCGTTGGTAATGGACTGAGCGATGCGCTCGGCTTCGGCAGCATTCCAGGTGGCGCCGTCCGGGTCGCTAGCTGCCATGGCTCTCGCCACAGCGGCAAGCGCCCTGGCTTTCCAGTCTTCGTCGATTATGGACTGGGCGATGCCTTCCGCGCGGTTCGGATCGGTAGCTGCTACGGCCGTCGCGATGTCGGTGAGCGCGCTGGCTTTCAATGACCTCAGCAAAGTCCAGGCCCGCCTCGATGGAATCCAGGTCCATGAAGATATGCATGTCCGGGAAACGCTCGCGCAGCTGGAACTGAAGCAACCGCGCGTAGGGCGCTGCATCGGCACGCCGGTAGCTCAGAAAGATGCCGCGCGATGACACCACGGACACGCCCCCACCTCCAGCAGAGCACTATTGTAGGAGGTCCCATGAACTGGCGGTAGAGACATCGGGCCGTTACCGGTCAGGGCTTTGCCCTGGCGGCTGGGCCAGCCGGGCGCTAGGCGTTATTGAGAAGCACTGATTGACAATCACAGCGAGCGCTTGCTGACTTTCACATGCCGCGCGGTACTTGTTCCCGCAGGTCTTTTCTCGAACAGTCCCTGGTTATCGGCTGGCCGGACCATGCGTACGAGGGCGTGGTCCGACGCTGGGCCGCGTCGACGGTCCGGACGAACTGGTGTAGTGTGCACCCGATGCCGGGGCGGTAGCTCAGCCGGTCAGAGCAGCGGACTCATAATCCGCCGGTCGTGGGTTCGAGCCCCACCCGCCCCACCTGCGATTTTACCCTTGTGGATCTTGGTTTCGTGGACCGGTTCGTGGACCGATGTCGGTGGTTCGATGTACCGTCGATGTCATGGCCAGAGGACCAGCCGGACACATAGAGCGACTCCCCAGCGGATCCTGGCGCGTGAAGGTGTACGCCGGGATCGACCCGCTGACGGGCCGTGAGATCCGGCTGCGCAGGACATGTAAGACCGAACGGGCGGCGCAGATTGAGCTCGGCAAGCTGCTCGAGCAGGCCGCGGCGGGACGCCAGCTCGACTCGGACGTCACCGTGGCCAAGCTGCTCGACCAGTACGTGTCAACCGCCCGATGGGACGTATCCACCCGGGAGAGCAATCTCGGGTATATCCGCCGGACCATCAAGCCCGCCCTCGGGTCCACGCAGGTCCGCAAGGTCCGCGGCCCGCTGCTTGACACGCTGTACGCCCGGCTGATGCGATGCGGCAACCTCGCGTGCACCGGCAGGCCCTTCACCGAGCACCGCCATGTACCGGACCTGAGACCCGACCCCTCTGACCCACGGCCCGAGTGGCAGCAAGCCGCCGACAAGCTACGGGCAGCGATCGAGACCGGAGAACTGGCACCTGGTGACGCGCTCTCTTCGGTACCCGACCTAGCCCAGCTCCAGGGACTGAAACCGGGCACCGTCCGGCACATGTTCATCGCCCTGGCCGAGGCCGGACTCGTGCACATCCGGCACGGACGGACAACGACCGTCACAGGCGAGCCCGAGGGTGACACCGGGGCCAGCGGACGGCTGAGGCTCACCCGGCCGCAATACGGCCACGACTGCAAACTGTCCGGGTGCAAGCCGCACGTCTGCAAGCCCATGGCCAGAAGCACCATCCACATCATCCACAGCATCCTGTCCGGAGCGTTCGAGGCCGCCGAGCGCTGGGAGTGGGTCGACCGGAACCCGGCCGATTCCTCCCGGCCGCCCACGGTGACGCAGAAGAAGAGACCCGCCACGCCGCCCGCCGACGTCGTAAACGTGATCGACCAGGCCCGGGCCGCCGGTCAGCGTGACATCGCGCTGTACCTGTGGCTGGTCGCGATCACCGGCGTACGCAGGGGCGAGCTGTGCGCCGTCCAAGTCGCCGACATCGACCTCAGCAGCGGCGTGGTCCATATCGCGTTCAACTACGTCGTCAAGGGCGGCCAGAAGCTCCGGAAGGACACCAAGACGCACCAGGAGCGGTCCATCGCCATCGATCCAGTTACGTGCGCGCTCATCCAGGAGGCCCTGGACGAGACCACGGCGGCGCTGGCCGCCGTCGGCGTGACCCTGGCTCCCTCCGCCTTCCTGTTCTCCAACGACCCCGCGCACTTGCGCCCGTGGAACCCCGACTGGGTGAGCCACCGCGTCCGCGATCTTGCCAGGGCCGCCGGGGCCGACCTGGACATCAAGGGAATAAGGCACTACACCGCCAGCCAGCTCCTCGCCGCGGGGTTCGACCTCGGCAACACCGCCGCCCGGCTCGGGCATTCCGGCGGGGGCGCTACCACGCTGAAGCACTACGCCGACCCGATATCCGAGGTCGACCGGCGCGCCGCCGCCTACCTCGCACAGCTGACCACCAGATCCGCAGCAAAGAGCGGCTAACCTCGGGGACTCAGCATTCAGTCAGTCGGGCTTGTACTCGGCGTGCGGGGTTGCCCGGTTCCAGGCCAGCTCGAACGCGGCGATGATGTCGCGGATGGTGCGGGGGTCGGAGCTGAAAGTGTAGTGGCGGGGGTTGGTGCCGTCGCCGCGCTGGAAGTTCCACCGCACGACCCGGTGGTCGAATACGAAACAGTCCGCGCCGGGCAGCATCAGGTCGGCGGCTTTGGTGCGGGGCAGCCAGCGGATGTCCTCCCCGGCCTCGATGTTGACCGCGGTGCAGGCGTGCTCCCACCGCAGGTAGTCCGACAGCGGCTCGGACACCACGCGAACCCGGCGTATGGTCACGCCGCGCGCGACCGCGGCGCGGATGACATCGAGGTGGTCGCCCCAGTCGTAGGCGCCGATGTCGCCGGTCGCCTTCCATTCGGCGAACCCTTGCTCGGTCGCGTCGTAGGAGTCCCGCATCTCGAAGCGGATCACGGACGCCTGCGTGGTGGCCAGCAGCTCGGCGAAGGTGTGCTGGCCGGGGCCTTGCCGCCCCTGCACGTACCCGCCCAGGGCGTCCCGGATGAGCGGCGCCATGCGAGCCGGAAGCCACACGTCCGACTCGTCCTCGGCTTTGCCGATGTGCTCGCTGAGTTCGGTGATGAGCGCCGGGTCGGTGATGGTCTTGCCGCGGAACACGAAGTCTCCCGTCTCCGGGATGACGAACACCGCCGGGCATTCGCTGGCGTTGGATTCGGGGTCGCCGCCGATGAAGTCAGGCACTGTGGGCCTCCTGGAGATGCCGGGGTTCCACCGCGAGCCTCACTCGCTCCCGGCCGCCTCGTCAAGCGCGGAGATGGCGCCCCTGATCAACGCGCGTGCCTTCTTGCCGCGCAGCGCGATCGAGTACAGCTGCTCCCACGCGGTGACGTACGCGGCGATCTCGTCGGGGTGGGTGAGCGACAGGAAACCCGTCAGCATCTCGATGGTCACCAGGTCCGAGTCGGTGATGTCGAAGGACTCCCGGGGCCGGTAGCCGTGCCGGCCGGCGCGCATCGGGATGATGCTCACCGACACCGACGGCAGGGTCATCACGTCCAGCAGGTGAGCGAGCTGCTCGCGCTGGACTTCGATGCCGAACGGCCGGAACCACAGCACGGGCTCCTCGATGACGAACACGAACTGCCGGTCGCGCTGGAGCAGGTAGCCCTGGCGGCCGATCCGCTCGGCGAGAGCATCGGCGACGTCGTCGACTTCGACGCCGCGTTCGCGCCGGACCGCGGTCAAGACGGCGGTCATGTACGCGGCGGTCTGCAGCAGGCCTGGTATCACCTTGGTCTGGTAGGTGCGGAACAGGCGTACGCGTTCCCACATGTCGCCGGACAGCATCTTCTGCGTGGCGTTCAGCCCGGTCCGGCGGTCCAGGTCGCGGAAGGCGATCCACAGCCGCGCGACCGCTGCCTGCTCGGTCAGCAGTTCCTCGGTCTGCTGTGGTGAGGCGCCGCAGATGCGGCACCACAGCCGCACGTCGCCGACGGAGGCAGGCCGGACGCCCTTCTCGATCTGAGAGACCTTCGACGCCTGGCAGCCTGCGGCGGCAGCGAAGGCGCGGCCGGTCAGCCCTGCGGCCAGGCGCAGTTCGCGGAGCCTGCCGCCCAGGCGCTGCCGGGCGGCCTGAAGGCTGGAAGACGAAGGCGGCATCACGACCAACCAAAGCCCGCCGAGGCTAGCACCGACACGGATTGCCGAGGATTGCCCGACAGGCGTCGAGGCCGCTACCTGTGGTAACTCGTTGAGTCTATCGCTGCGAAGGCAATTCCGGGCAATGTCCTTCCGGTCAGCGGTGGTACCAGCGCATTGTCGGAGGACGAGCAAAGGCACCACGGGACCAGGAGGTGGGCAGAGCATGGGAACGGCGGCGTGCCAGCGCGGCGTGTTCGAAGTCGACGAGAACGCCGCGCTGGCCGAGCTCGAACTGGCATGGGCCGACGGCGGCTATCACGGTTTCAGCGCCGACGACGGCACCTGGTCCGCAATCAGCAGCGCCGGGGAAGTGCTGACCGGCGACACCCCGGACGCGCTGACCAGGAAGATCCGAGCGCACTGGCAGGCGATGCAGTAATGAGCGACGTGCATGCGCTGATTCCCGCGCCGGCGGAGGTCCGGACGTGCCGGGTCTGCAGGCTCGCGGACCCGCCGCCTGATCCGACGTGCCGCGACGGCCGGGATCACCGAGTCGGGACCGTGGCCGGGTGCCCGCACTGCGGGCGCCTGCCGCAGGCGTGCGCCTGGCGGCCCTGCTTCGGGTCGATACACCAGGCCGCCAGTACGAAGGCGCAGCTGGTACGGCTCAGCCGACTGGCGCATCGGCTGGTCACGCCGCCCGCAGCGGGCAGGGCCGACCAGTGACCGGCGGATTCGATCCCGCTATGCCGAACGCGGCCCGCGTGTACTCTCGCCTGCTGGGCGGCAAGGACCACTTCCCCTCTGACCGGGCCGAGGCCGACCTGCTGCTGGAGATCTACCCGCCGCTGGCCGAAATGGTCCAGGAGAACCGGGCGTTCATCGCCGAGGCTGTCACCTGGGCCGCCAGCGGGGGAGTCGGCCAGTTCATCGACCTGGGCGCCGGGCTGCCCGTTTCCCCCGCAGTTCACCAGACCGCGCAGGCGGTCCTGCCCGGAGCCCGGGTGGCATACGTCGACCTGGACCCGATGGTGCTGTCGCACGCCCGCGCGCTGCTCGCCGGCCCCGGTGTGGCCGCGGTCGCGGCGGACCTGCGCGACCTCGCCGCGGTACTGGCCGACCCGGAACTGCGGGCCGTCATCGACCCGGCCGAGCCGATATGCGTCATCCTCGGCGCGGTGCTGCACTTCTTCGATGCCGACACCGCCCGGGAGGTCACCGCGGAATACGCCCGGCTGATCGCGCCGGACAGCTGCCTGATCATCAGCTGCGCGGCCTACGACGACGAGGCGCTCGCCAAGCGGCTGGCAGCGGAATACACCGCCGGGCAATTCGTCAACCACACCAAGGAGGAGGTCGTCTCATTCTTCGCCGGGCTGGAGCTGGTAGGCCCGGGCGTCACCGAGGCGCAGACCTGGCGGCCGTGGCTGTCCCAGCCAGTGCTGCGGCACCGGGAGGGTCACGTGCTGGCCGGCGTGGCCCGTCGTCAACCCCTGACCTCCAGCGTGAGCCTGCACGGCGCAGATATCAGCGGTATCCGGGACGAGCAGCCCAGTCGCCGGTGCCGCGGAGCATCACGCAGTGCGGCATGCACTTGCCGGTGATGCCGGTGATGCGGCGCATGGTGCCGGGCAGCCACCGGTCGTAGAACTCCAGGGCGCGAGCCAGGTCGGGGCGCTGGCTGCCGTAGGCGTGGTGCCATGCGGCGGCCAGGGTGGACAGTTCCCAGACGGCATGAATGTGGCTGGGCCAGCAGTCCCGCAGCTCGTAACCGGAGTAGTGCTGGCGCAGCACGGTATCGACCCATCGTCGCAGCTCGGCGAGCTGGGCGGTATAGGCCTGGCGGTCCAGGCCGATCCAGTACGGGGCGGCGGGACCGCGCGGTGCGGCGGCGTCAAGGGCGTCGGCGACGGTCTGGGCGAGGTCTTCGAAGCTGGCGGCGAGGTCCATGTCGCTGCGGAGCCCGGCCCGGTCGAGGCGCTGCTTGACCCGTGCGATCTGGCCGCGCAGGGCGGCTACCTGGACGGCCAGGGCGGCCAGGCTCTCGCCGAGAGCCTGCGCGCCAGGTTCAGAGGGCGGGCTGGTCATCGTCCTCCTCGGCCGGGGCTTGGGCGAGGGTTAGGCCGGTGAGCTTGCGCAGTTCCTCGGCGATGTAGGTGCGCCCGGTGCCAGCCTGCAGGCCTGCCAGCGGTGCGAGCTCGGCAGTGACCCGCCCGGCAGCTGACCGGTTCCCGTACTCAGAGTGACCCCGGTAGCGGGCCAGGAAAGCAGCCTTCTTCGTGGAGAACCCGATCACGGGTTGACCGGAGCCCTGATCCCCATCCCGGCCATCGGCCTCCGCGGCGCCCGTGTCCTCGGACGGCCGCCCAGACCCGTACTCCGGGATCTGGTGATCATGGTCGGGGCGGGGGAGCGGTTCACCGCGCGCCCGACGCGCCCTTGTCGTCCCGGGGACCGGGGCTGCGTCGAGCACCATCTGGCGCAGGCCCCGGAGCGTGCTGGTCGGCGCAAGTACGGCCCGCAGCAGGTACAAGGCCACGACGGCCGCCAGCCGCAGCACGGCCACCGCGGCGCGGCCGACCGATGCCCAGGCGGACCAACGCGGCCCGGGTGCTGGCGCACGAGGGCCTGGCCGAGAGCTACAACATCGCCGAGTTCCTCGGCAAGACCGAAGGCTCCGACGAACTGCGCCGGCCCGTGCCCCGGCACCAGGACGACGTGCTCGTCCTAGACGAGGCCAGCCAGCTCAGCACCGCCGAGCTGGCCATGCTCGGCGAAGCGGCCCGGCAGGCCGGGGCCCGGGTCATCGCCACCGGCGATACCGCTCAGCTCGGCGCCGTCGAAGCCGGGGGCATGTTCCGCCTGCTCGCCTGCGAAGTCGCGGTCGCCGAGCTGCACGAGGTCCGCCGGTTCGACGCGGCCTGGGAACGGCAGGCCAGCACCCAGCTCCGCGACGGCGACCTAGCTGCGACCGCCACCTACGACTGTCATGGCCGGATAAGAGGCGCCGATGCCGAAACCGCCTACGACCGCGCCGCATCCATGTGGCTCGCCGACCACTTGCGCGGCAAAGACGTCCTGCTGCTAGCTGGGGCCAACGCCGAAGCCGCTGACCTATCCCGCCGCGTCCAGGCCAAGCTCGCCCAGATCGGCAGCGTCGGCCCGCCGCAGGCCCCGCTGGCGGACGGCAACCACGCCGGCGTCGGCGACCTGATCCGCGCCCGCCTCAACACCGGGATCGACGCCAGTGGCCGCCAGCTCACCAACCGCGACACGCTCAAGATCACCGCATTCCGCGGCCCCGACGCCGAGGTCCGACGTCAGCGCCTGGACGGGACCTGGACCGGGACATTCCGGGTCCCCCGGACCTACCTCGCGGCCAACGCCGAGCTCGCCTACGCCGGCAACGTCCACGTCGCCCAGGGCCGCACAGTCGACACCGCCCACCTCCTCGTCACCGACTCCCTGTCCCGCCAGGCGCTGTACGTCGGTATGACCCGCGGCCGCCAGGCCAACACCGCGCACGTGGTCACCGGCAAGACCGCACCCCCCGGACATGCGCCCTACCAGCAGGCCGCCCCCGAAGCGGTGCTCGCCGCCACGATGCAGCGCGACGCCGGCGACCTGTCCGCCACCGAGCAGATCCGCCAAGCCCAGGAGCAGTCCGGCGGAACCGGGCACCTGCTCACCCTGTGGTCCGCTGCCGTGAAGCAGACCCTGTACCCGGACATCGACCAGCAGATCAAGGCCAGGCTCACCGAATCCGAAGCCTGGCGGTACCACCGCGAGCACGCCCGCAAGGCCCTGCACCAGCAGCTGCGCGCCGCGCAGCTCGCCGGACACGACATCAGCGCCCTGATCGGCCGGATCACCGCCACGCCGATGGACGGGGCCCGGTCCATCTCCAGCGTCCTGCACCACCGCCTGCAGCAGCTCGCCCTTCCGGACCTGCGGCACGACGCGACCTGGGCCCAGCGCACGCCCGCCACCGCCCCACCGACCACCCATGAGCTCGCCGCCGGGCTCGACGACCGGGCCCGCGCCCTCGGCGAACGCCTAGCCGCTAGCCCAGAACCCTGGTTCGCCCGCCACCTCGGCGTCCTCGCGCCGGGCGCGTCCCCCGCGCTGCGCGAGGAATACACCCGCCGCGCCGGTATCGCCGCCGCCTACCGGGAAGCCGCTGGGATCACCAACCCCGAGCAAGCCCTCTCCATCGAGCCGCACCGCGGCAACCCCGAGCTCGAAGCCATGCGCAGGGCGGTATTTACTGCCCTGGAGATCCGCGACGAAGCTGACATCATCCGCAGCCTGGACCGCGACGAACTCGAAGCACGAGCTCTCCAAGCTCAGCGTGCCCGCGCCGCCGCCCCACCGGACAACGACGAGGGCACGCCCAGCCAGACGGCGAACCACATCCGCAACCGGAAGACAAACAGCAGCAGATAGCCGGATGGCAGCAGCTCGAGGCGGACGCCGAGGCCCTGAACTGCACCGACGCCAGCGGGCACCAGGCGGTCAGCGGCGCGGGAGAGCCCTGGCCACCACAGCGCATCTCTGCTATAGACTCACCCTCCGTTCCTAGGCCGGATCCAGAGACGAGTCCGGAGAATGAGCCCGCGCAAGACGACCTGGCAGCACGGCTGGACGAGCTGCTCGCGCGGGCGGACCAGGCGGCGCAGCGCATCGCGGCACAGCAAGCTGAACGGCAGGCCAGCAGCGAATACGCCGCGCGGATGGAGCTGGAAGCTCATACCCAGGCCGAGGCCGGACAGCAAGCAGAAGCCCGGGACGGAGTTGAGCGTGAGCTGTTACGCCACGGTGCGAGCACGCTGCCGGACGAGCCCGTTGATCAAATTGTCCATCAGGGCGACCGCCTGCGCTTCACTCGGCGCGCCGCCGCATACTCACGGGATGGCGACGGCTCCAGGTCACTCATCAGAGGCTGCCTTCAGGCGTTCCGGACCTTGCTGCCAGCGTAGGCCGACGGTCCCGCCCAGTCCCGTCCAGCCCGCGACACGGAGGGGGAAGGGTCGCCTGATTTATGCCAGGTGTGCTACGAGGCCCGGTTGTCACGACCCCTGGGAGCCCCCGGTTGCTACAAGACTGGGTGCCGAGCCCGGTCTCTGCCACACTTGGGGGATGGATCAGACGTCGATCACCGCTGCCGGTGCGATTGACACGTTCCTGGTGCTGCTGATCGGTATCGGGCCGAAGATTGCGCTGGTCCCGTTCGTGGAGATCACCGCTTCCATGGACCCGGCTGCGAAGCAGCGCGTGCTGCGCAAGATGCTGACTACAGCGGCGGCGGTGGCCGTGCTACTGATGGTGCTGGGCGAGTTGTTGCGCGCATTGCTGCACTTCACGATTGGATCCCTGTCGATCGCGGGTGGCATTATCCTGCTCGTGGTGGCGGTGTGGATGGTGCTCGGGCCAGCCGCTAGCAGCAGCCACCGCACCGAGGGCAAAGACCCGATGCAGATGGCGCAGTTCCCGCTGGCCGTACCGTACCTGCTCAACCCGGTCGGCATCGTCGGCCTGATGACGATCTCGGCCGAGGCTAAGTCGCTGAGCGTCTTCGCCGTGGAGTTCGGCATCCTGGTGTTCGTCCTGCTGCTGGACGTGGTGGTGTTCCGCTGGGCGAACCGGGTGAGTGAGAAGCTCGACGAAGGCCGAATGCTGGTCACCGAGAAGGTCTTCGGCTTCCTGATCGCCGCGATCGCCGTGCAGCTGGTCCTCGACGGCCTGGCCATGGAAGGAATCATCGCGCCCGTCCCGCACTAAAGCGCGTGAATCTACTGGCGCCCAAGCGCGGTCCTAGGGTGATTCGTCCGCGAAGCTCAAGATCGTCTTGATGTCGTCCGGCCTGCGGGTGTAGGCGTCGGCCCACTGGCCGAGCGGCACCTGGCGGGTGATGAGGTCGGCGAGCCAGCCCGGGTCGGCCTGGGCGAGAGCCTCGGCGGCCAGTTCGTAATGGTGCCGGTTGGCGTTGACCGAGCCGAACAAGACAGAATTCTGCAAAACCATGTTGCGGTTGAGTAGTCCCGGGTCAACGGCGGCCTCGGCGCCAGCCGCAGAAACTCCGGTGAGGCACGTTATCCGGTGACGGACGTGCTGCGGGCCTGCCTCGAGCAGCATCTGCACATACCCGGTGCATTCGATAATGATGTCCGCCTCCGCGGCCGCCTCGCCGAGGTCTCCGCTGTGGATATAGGTTGCCCCGAGGCGGCGGACCATCTCGGGTTTGCGGCCTTCGGTGACCCGGTCAAGGACGTAGGTCTGGTAACCCCGCTGAGTGGCCAGCAGGGCGGCGAGCAGCCCGATCGGCCCGGCGCCAGTGATCAGTACCTTTTCCGGTGCCCACGCGGCCCGGCGGCCGATCTTTTCGATGTGGTCCCAGGCCTTGGCCACCACGGTGGTGGGCTCCAGCAGCCCGCCGAGGATCCCGAGGGCCGGATCCACCGCGACCAGGTACTCGGGGTGGATCCGGTAACGCTCGGACGCATAGCCGTGACGGTCCTTGATCCCCCGCTCGGTGTACCGGCCGTTCATGCACATATCCCAGTGCCCCGCCGCGCACGCCGGGCACGGAACGGGGTCGCGTCGGCGGACGATGCCGACCACCAGGTCGCCGGGGCCGAATCCGGTCCCCGGGGCGGCCTCTGCCACGCGGCCCAGCGATTCGTGGCCGATGATGAGGCGGTCCTGACCTGGCGGGGCTGATCCGTACTCGCCGCCGATGATCTCCAGATCGGTGCCGCAGATGCCGATCGCCTGCGTCTGGACCAGGATCGGCCCATCCTGGTCCGGAGGCTCCGGCATCTCGGTGAGTGCGACGGAGCCTTGCTTTCCCGGGATGACCGTGATTGCTCGCACACCCTCACAATAACCACGAAGCCGAGATCCCTTCGACCACCTGCCGGACGCTGGCTAGCTCCTCTCAGGTGCCGAGGTCTTGGACGGTTGCCGGGCGAGAAAACGCCGTGGTGACAACGGCCGGCTGCGCAAGTAGCATCCGAGCAAGACGGCCCGTATCGTCCGGCATCCAGGCGGGCCGCCGGTCTGCCCGGTCACCCGCCGTGGCTTGGCTGAGGCACTCCCTCATGCGGGTGCCTCGGCCGGCGCATCTGGCCGGGACCGGCACGGCGGATCCTGTGTGGCGGCGGACCCGGACAATGGCGCGGAGGGCAGTTGTGATGCCTGAGATGACGGATTGGATAGACGTGTCGGTAACCGTCAGGCATGGCATGCCGCACTGGCCTGACAATCCGCCGATCGTGCTGGAGCGGGTGATGGACCTGGGGCACGGCGATGACTGCAACGTCTCCCACCTGGCCATGGGGGTGCACACCGGCACCCACATGGACGGGCCGGTGCACTTCCTTCACGAAGCGGCCGGGCTGGATGAGATGCCGCTGACCGCGACGTTGGGCGAGGCCCGGGTGATCCAGATCGAGCATCCCCGCGAGATCACCGCGGATGAGATCCGCCAGCACCGGCTGCAGGCCGGGGAGCGTGTACTGTTCCGGACGTCGAACTCGGCGCGGTGCTGGCGCAGCGACAGCTTCGTCGAGGATTTCGTGTACATCTCCGAGCAGGCCGCCCTGCACCTGGCCGAGACGAAGGTGCGGACCGTCGGGATCGATTACCTGTCCGTCGGCGGGTACCGCTCCGACGGGGCCAAGGTCCACAAGATCCTGCTCCAGGCCGGTATCTGGATCATCGAGGGACTGGACCTGTCACCGGTGACCGGCGGCCGGTACGAGATGATCTGCCTGCCGGTCAAACTGCACGGCAGTGACGGGGCGCCGGCCCGGGTCATCCTCAGGCCCCTCGGCGGCCACGGCCCCGGCCAGGCCGTCTCCGCCGAGGCAGCGCCATGAGGCTGCTGGTGGTCGGCGGCGGCCCCGGCGGCCTCGCGGCAGCAGTACAGGCGCGAGAGCTGGGCGCCGACGTCACGCTGCTCGAAGCCGGGCAGGTCGGCGGGACCAACCTGAACCACGGGCCGGCGCCGGTCCGCACCCTGGCCCGGGCCGCCCGGCTGGCCCGGGACTGGTCCTCATGGGAGCGCTTCGGCCTGGAAGGCCCCCGGCCGGTCCCCAATCTCGACGCGGTCCTGGCCAACACCGCCCGGGTCGCCCGCTACGCCCACGACAAGAAAGACATCGCCGGCCACCTGCGCCGCAACGGGATCGACCTGAACGAGCATCTTGGCCCCGTCCGGTTCACCGACTCGCACACCGCGCGTGCCGAAGACGGCCGCAGCTGGCACGCAGACCGCATCGTCATCGCGGTCGGCTGCCGCGCGGCTCCACTGCCGGTGCCGGGCGGTGAACTCGCGCTGACCTATCACGACATCTGGTCCCTCAAAGCCCTGCCGCACCAGGTCACGGTCATCGGCGGAGCCGACACCGGCTGCCAGATAGCATCGGTCTTCGCCGACCTCGGAGCCGATGTCCGGCTCATCGAAGCCGGCCCCCGGCTCGTGCCCGGCGCTGACACCAGCATTTCCACCGCGCTAGGCCAGGCGTTTGAGACCAAAGGCATCAAGGTCATCACCGGCGCGAAGGTCCAGGCCCTGGAATGCAGCGGCGAGCAGGTCAGCATCCAGTTCACCCGCGGCGGCCCGGCCGATCACGCAACGGCAGACGCCGCATTCGCCGCCGTCGGCTGGCCCGCCAACCTGCACAACCTCGATCTTGACGCCGCCGGAGTCACCAGCAACCCGCGAGCCATCCCGGTCGATGACTACCTGCGGACCAACGTCGGGCACATCTTCGCCGTCGGCGACGTCAACGGACGGTCCAAGCTGGTCCAGAGTGCCAGGATCGAAGGCCGCATCGCGGCGTGGAACGCCGACCGCGGCCCCACCCGCCAGCCCGGCCGCGACGTGGTGCCCAGCGGCAGCTTCACCGACCCCGAATACGGCACCGTCGGCCTGACCGAGGACCAGGCCGCTGGCGATCACGACATCGCGGTGGGAATCGCCCGGTACGACGACCTCGTCCGGCCCGTGGCAGACGGCCACCCCGACGGCTTTTGCAAGCTCATCGCCGACCGGCACAGCCACCTCATTCTCGGCGCCCACGTGCTCGGCGAATACTCGGCCGAAACCGTCCAGGTCGTCGCGACCGCCATGCGTGCGGGCATGAACGTCGAGCAGCTCGCCGAAATGCAATTCGCCTACCCGACCTTCACCGAGGCGGTCAGCATGGCCGCCCAGAAGGTCTGCCGCACCATCGGCATCGGGCAATTCCCGCCCGCCTGGAGTTACCTCGGCCACCCGGAATGAGCCGCCACCTGACCCAGCGGACGGACTCAGCCGGGCCCAATACTTACCGAGCCGGCTCTTAATCCGCGGGTCCTGTTGTGCCCACCGCGCCCGGTCGAACTCTGACGATGCAACGGTCCGTCCAAACGAACATCCCGACGGACCCATGGCGGTTCCCGTAACGAGGAAAGCCATTCAAAGCGGGGATCAAGGCCGGGAGTCGGACCTAGATCCCGGACAGATCGGCCGACCTCTCTGACCTGGTGCGGCAGGCCCGGACGGTTTGGGCTTGCAGGGTGAACCAAGCTCACGCCATGCTGGGGTGAGGAGGGCGAGATGACGCTCGAGGCTGCATCAACACGGCATGCCGCCAGCGGCGGTGATCCCGGCAGCCCCGGACACCTCGGGCAGGCAGCGGAATCTGCGCCGTTGGCCCCGGCGGACAAGCCGTAGGCAATGGCGTCCGCCGGCCAGGATGGGGAATCGCCGGGAGCTGCCGCGGACGGCGGGCGCGGCCAGCGTGTCCGGCACGGCATCGAGGCCGCCAAGGGGAAGTATGCCGGCTCATCGGCTGAGCATCTGTGGCGCCGGCTGGACGCGATGGATTTCATCAACCGGGGCATGCTCTTCGCGGCCACGCTGCTGTTGTGCTTCTTCCCGTTCCTGATCGTCGCCAATGCCCTGGCCGGCCGGTCGGTGGCCAGCGGACTGGCCCGGCGCCTGGGCCTGAACCAGCAGGCCGCCGCCGATGTCGGCGGCCTGTTCACCTCCTCGGCGGCTACCTCCAGCGCCGTCACCGGGACCGCCTGGGTGTTCTTCATCCTGGGCGGCATTGCTGCGGGCGCGGCGATTCAGGAGCTGTACGAGCGGGCCTTCGAGCTGGACCGGCGGGGGGCCAGGGACATGCCTCGCAGGCTGATCTGGCTGGCGGTGCTGGTGAGCTGCTCGGTGCTGGCCGGCTGGGCCGGGCCCGGGCTGCGCGGCGCGGGCGGCCCGGTACTGCTCGCGGTCACCGGCCTGGTGGCGCTCACCGGCTTTTGGTGGTTCACGATCTGGTTCCTGCTGGCGCGACGGATCTCCTGGCGGGACCTGTTCCCGGCCGCCGTGGCCACCGCCGTGTTCTGGGTGGGCATGGAGGCAGTCTTCTCGGTCATCTTCTCCGGCACGGTGATCTCGGATGACAAGAAGTACGGGCCGATCGGCGTGGTCTTTGCCCTGATGTCCTGGCTGATCGCCATCGGGGTGGTGATCATCCTGGGCGCGGTGGCCGGCATCGTGTGGCAGGAGCGGAACCTATCGTTCCGGGCTGCCCTCAAGAAATTGCCGCGTTTCAGGCCGCCGTGAAAGAAGGCAAAGTTGAAGCCACCGCCGACATCTAAGACCGCACCCACAGCCGCGCACCCATTCCGGGAGACGGCCGGGTGCGCGGCAACCCGGCCGCCCGAAGGCCGGGCGCCGCTGAGCCGCACGCCGGCCCGACGCCGGCGGCCGGGCGCAAGGCACCTCGGTGAGTGAGCCGGCGGCCGCTGCCCCGGCCGATCCGGGTGCGACGATGCGGAGCAAGCCCTACCGGGTCCTGCTCGTCTTGGCCGCGGTGATCGGCGTGCTGGTCTCGTTCGCCTCGTGGTGCTTCCTGGAACTGGTCCACTGGATCCAGACCGAGGTGTACCAGCACCTGCCCAGCGGACTGGGACTGCATCCGGTCCCCTGGTGGTGGCCGCTGCCGGTGCTGGCGGTGGCCGGGGTGCTGGCGGCCGTCGCGATCATCCGGCTGCCCGGCCACGGCGGGCACATCCCGTATGAGGGGATCAAGGCCGGCGCCACCCAGCCCGCCGATCTGCCGGGCATTTTGCTGGCCGCGCTGGCCACCCTCGGCCTGGGTCTGGTGCTGGGACCAGAAGCCCCGCTCATCGCCTTGGGCTCCGGCCTGGCGGTCCTGGCCGTGCGCCGGGTCAGGAAAGACATCCCTGACCAGGCCATGGCGGTGCTCGCCGCCAGCGCGGCGTTCGCCGCGATCGCCACCGTCTTCGGCTCGCCGGTCATCGGCGCGATCATCTTGATCGAGGCCGCCGGGCTCGGCGGGGCGATGCTGCCGCTGATCTTGCTGCCGGGCCTGATGTCCGCCGGGATCGGCTCGGTCATCTTCATCGGCATGGGCCACTGGACCGGCCTCAGCTCCGCCGCCTACGCGCTGAGCCCCATCTCGCTGCCCGCGTTCTCCACGCTGACCGCCGCCGAGTTCGGCTGGGCCATCCTGCTCGCAATGGCCGCCGCCCTGGCCGTCTTCGCCATCCGCGACCTGGCCCGCCGGTCAGCACAAGTAGTCGCCAGGCAGCCCTGGCTGCTGATCCCGGCGGCCGCGCTGGCCGTCGCCGGCCTGGCCATCGGGTTCGCCCAGATCACCCACCAGCCCGCCGATACCGTGCTGTTCTCCGGCCAGGACGCCTTCGGCTCCCTGATCAAACAGGGCACCGCCGTGTCCCTGTCCACCCTGGCGTTCCTGCTCCTGTTCAAGGGCCTGGCCTGGGGTATCTCACTCGGCAACTTCCGCGGCGGCCCGACCTTCCCGGCCCTGTTCCTCGGCGCGGCCGGGGGCCTGCTCGCCGCGCACCTGCCCGGGTTCTCCGAGACCCCCGCGGTGGCCGTGCTGATGGCCGCCACGGCCGTGTCCATCCTGGAACTCCCGCTGTCCGCGACCATCATCACCTTGCTGCTGACCTCCAAGGCCGGAATCGCCACCGCCCCGCTGATCATCGTCGCCGTCGTGGTCGCCTACCTCACCATCAAGACGCTATCGGCGACCCGCGCCCCCGCCGCGCCCACCCCGCCCGCCACTGAGCCCCAGCCCGCCGCACCCTCGCACGCCACCGCGACCGCAGACCCAGGCGACGGTCAGACATGACCACCGGGAACTATGACATGCCGGAGTTCATCGCGGAGAACGGCGAATCGACGGTGCGTGCCACCCTTGAGACCCACCTCATCTCGCCACCTCATCTCGCCCGCCGCGTTCGACATCCTGCTCCGCGATCCGTTCACGCGGGACGACTTTGAGGCGTTTCTCGCGGAACGCCAGAGAACCCTCCAGGCCGCGATCGAGGATCTGCTCGTCAAGGAGCGTCTCGACCTCCCTCCCCTACTTCGTGAGCTGGACGCCCAGATCGAGGAGGTAGAGCTCGGCATCCGCCGCGTCATCGCCGACTGGTCTTGACGGCAACATGTCCCGCCTGCCGTACCAGGTCCAGGAGCGGGTAAAAGACCGGCTCTAGACCGCAGCCCGGAAGGATCCCGCCGTCAGCTCCGACCATTACATATCGCTGCCGGGAAGGGACAGCTTGAGTTCTTCGATCTCCGAGAACTGCAGGACACGATCACCAACAAGGCGCTCTGGCCCGAGTTCGAAAGCCGCTTCGGCACGAAGGAGATACTTGTCGGGCGGTTCGGTCAGCTCGCCGAGCTACGCGACTGCATTCACCACAGTCGCTTGGTCGACGACGTCATCCGGAAGCTCGGCGAGGCTGCGATCCTCTGGTTCCGCCAAGTCTTAGGCAGGTGACGCTGGGTTACGGTCAGGGGTATTGCCTGCCGCCCCGCGTGGACCGGTTCGTGGAGCGGCGCGCCGGATAATCCCAGCGCAGCGAGTGCTGTCAATGCGATGATCCATGTCATCTGTGCAGCTAGCGCACACGGTGCTCGTGGCCGTATTTCTCATAATCCGCCGGTCGTGGGTTCGAGCCCCACCCGCCCCACATAACCTCACCTGCGGAAACGTTCGATTTGGCCCGGCTGGTCAGCCTGCCTACCGCATCGATGCGGCACCCTCTCGCATGGTGGCCGCGATGACCCGGCCGAGCGTTTCGCAGAGCGCCGCAAGCGCCGCCAGAAGCCCTGGCTGGCCAAGCTCGAACCGGTCAGGCCTGGCCCGGTCGCGCGGCACTCCAGCCTGACCAGGTATCCCGGCCCGAAGCCGCCGCCGTTCGCCCGCCGCGGAGCAGATGGACACGGCCGCCGTCGAGTTCGAGGAATTCCTCAGCCGGAGCGTCAGTCAACTCATCACCTCCGTGGGTGGCCCCCACGGCCGACGCCAGGCCTCACGCAACGGCCCGGCAAGCGCCAATCCCGCCCCCTGTGCGCCACCGCAAGCCATGCGGGCCTAAGGCCGGCAAAGAGCATAAATTGAAACCGAACGGGTGGCGATCCGGCCCCCCGCAACCGACTCGCCCCGGATGGTGCCGCCATGGCCCGCCTGCCAGAAGTGATCGGGTTGCTCTACCGGGCCGACTGGACCCGCCTGTCCCTGTCCGCCGAGGTGCGCTCCGAGACCGACCGGGAGCTGCTCCCGCGCCTGTCGCGCGAGGAGCCGCCCCGCTGGTACCGCCCCCGGCCGGCGCAGACGCAAGAGGAGGAGTGGTCCCGCTGGCACCGCGCCTGGTCGGCGCAGAAGCAAGACGACGGCCGCTACTCGTGGCGCGGGACGCTGCTGATCGGCCCGGGCTGGCGGTGGCGCCTTGAGGGCTCGGTTCCCGGCCGGGACGCCGGGGGAGAGGCCGCCGAGGGCAACGACGGCGAGCGCGGCTGGTCGTGGCGGCCGTCGGCTACGGGCGGTCCCCCGCCGCTCCCGGTCGAGGTGAACGGCGCCTATCCGCCGGTGCCCGAGCTGTTCTGCCCGTCCTGCCTGCTCGGCGGGTACACCCTGGAAGAGCTGGGCCCGGTGACCGTCGCCGGCCGCGACGCGATCGCCGTCGCTGCCACGCCGCGGCGCGATGTCCTCAGCTCCGATCCCGGCCACCGGTCCCACGACCGCGTCGAGGTCGCCGTGGACGCGGAGCTCGGCATCCTGCTTCGCCGGATCGAGACGTCCGGGGGCGAGCTGGTCGCCCGCACCGAGCTGACCGACGTGACGATGAACCCGCCGGAGGCAGCCGATCCCGTCCGGTTCGCGGTGCCGCTGGGCAGCCACCGCAGCGAAACCCCGGGGAAAACGGTCAGAGGTCCTGACTGGGCCACCATGGACCGGGTGGGGGGCGGCCTCGACGTGCTGATCAGGCATGCGCCGCACCGGCCCGGTCGCGGCGCGGCCGGCCAGCAGCCGGAGGCGATGCCGTCGCCCGACCCGGCCCCGCTCGAGCCGGCCGACGCCTCGCCACCGCCCGACGAGGTGCTTGACCTGCTCTACCGTAGCGGCGAGCCCCGTGACCTCGGTGTCACGGTGCGGCAGTGGCGCGACCAGGCCGCCATGGCGGCCTGGGTGCCGGAAAGACTCCGCGCCGCCGGGAGCGGCGGCTTCGCCGACCTCCTCGACACGATGGCCCGCGGCATGAACGTGGCCCGCACGGACGCCCGGCTGCGCGTCAGCGGCCCGGACCGGTACCGCCTCGACTATTTTTCGCCTCGCCCGGGCCGCGGGGCCCCGACGACGATCGCCTGCGACGGCGAGCGCCGCTGGCAGGTCTACCAGGACTGGATCCAGGTTGGTCCGGCCGCCCCGCTGGGGCACCAGATCATGTTCCTGGCCGACGCGTGCTGGCTGCTCCGCGGCCGCCTGTCCGGCGGCACGGAACTCACCTACCGTGGCCGTCCCGCCCGCCAGCTCCGCGTGACCCGCGTACCCTGCGGCGCGGGCCTGGTCGTGGGGCCTCTGCTGTTCCCCGACGCCATCGCCGACGCGATCATCGACGCCGAGACCGGCTGCCTGCTCCGCCTGATCTCCTACTCCGGCGACGCGCTCGCGATCTGGTGGGAGCTGGACGACATCAGCACCGAGCCCGCCGACCCGGACGAGTTCCGGGTGCACGTCCCGCCCGGCACCCGCACCGTGGAGGAAACCGGCAACCCGTTCGCCGACGCCGTCGCGGTCATGCCCGGCGTGACCGGGACCGCGGCCCGCGCCGCCGCCGAGGCCGTCAACCGCACGGCCGGCGCCGTCTCCGCCGCCCGGAGCTTCCTGGACGACCTGCGCGGCCATCGCTAGGCAGGAGCACGCCGCGTTGATTACCGTGGCTGCGGGTGCGAGAGGGCGCCTCCGGGTCCGCGGGCAGGACACATGTCCACCGGGAGCACGGCTGATCACGCTGCGGAAAGGAAATTCTGCAGCATAAACCACGATCTCAGGCATCGAGCGATGGGCGGAGTCGTCCCGGCGTCAGACCTCGGGGCTATGGGCGCGCTTGGGGAGGATGGTGGTCGGAGCCCCCGTATTCCATGCATTTCGGCCCGGACGGCGGGGGCATGGTCACGTTCCTGGTTATCCGCCTGATGATCTCGTGCTGGTGGTCAAGATCCAGTGGCTCGGCGGTTAGCGACGTTTGGGTCTCTTGGCGCCTTCTGCCATCGGGCGTGGGCAATGCGCTTATCGGCCGGGCGGTAACGTTCTGTAGCTGGCATCCGATAATCGCTATGGTCGGCGTGGACCGGTTCGTGGACCGGTTCGTGGACCGAGCTATCGGTGCTAACGGTGCGATCAGGGCCATCGGTGGCACGACTCCGTGGTATCGGTGCAGCTAGTGCGCACGATGCATGGGGCCGTAGTTCTCATAATCCGCCGGCCGTGGGTTCGAGCCCCACCCGCCCCACGCGTGAAATCACAAAAAAGGCCCTGTGACCTGGCATTATCCCTGGTCGGCTGACCTCTGGCTCGGTCTCAGTTCCCCGCCCCGTCATCCGGCTCCTCGTCCGGGTCGGCGATCTCGACGATGTACAGGCGGTCATCCAGGTCTTCGGAGTGCTGCCGCCACCGCCGTCCTCACTCACGTGTTGAGCTGGGCGAGCTGCGCGTCGATGTGCGCTTTCATCCGGTCCACCTTGGCCCGGTCGGCGTGCTCGGCCGCCTCTTTCCACCGCCGCCGGATGCGCCTGTCGCGTTCGACGCGCTCAGCGAGGGCGTCGTTGAACACAGCCGACACTGACGGCGCCTTGCCTGCTTCCACCAGCTGCTCGGCGTAAGCGGCGAGACGGGGATCCACGGTCACGGTCAGACGCGTCTTCCGGTCGCTCATATCCGGATCATACGATGGAGCGCTCACGGCAGACATGAGCCGCGCGGAGCACACTCGCGAAACGTTAAGCACGTGGCAGAGATGCCGGACCACCGGCTCATGGATTGCCCCGCCTGATCGATGTCCGGAGCCAGGGCGAAGGCCGCCGTCAGCCCGCACGCATGGCCAGCGATCCCGCCCGCTCGTGCAGGACGCTAGCGAGCCGAGGGCGATTCCGGCGACGGCACCGCTGAGGGCGTGACTACGGCCGAGCACTCGTTACCTTCCCTCGCTCATGACCAGGAGGACACCGTAAGACGTGCGGTCGGCCGGATCCGGGATGGGCCCGGCGAGTTCTTCTGGCGGCTTGACATGCAGCCGTTCGGCTGCCTAATGTAAAAGGCAGCCAGATGGCTGCCTTTGGAGATGGCGAGATGGATGACGTGTTCAAAGCGCTGGCTGATCCCAGCCGCCGCATGCTGCTGGACAGCCTGAACGCCCACAGCGGCCAGACGCTGCGCGAGCTGTGCGCCGGGCTGGACATGGCCCGGCAGTCGGTCAGCAAGCACCTGGCGGTGCTTGAGGCGGCCGGCCCGGTGACCGCTGTGCGCCGGGGCCGGGAGAAGCTGCACTACCTGAACGCCGCCCCCATCAGCGATATCGCCGAGCGCTGGATCAGCCGTTACGACCAGCCCAGGGTCGACGCCCTGGCCGACCTGAAGAAAACACTGGAGGAGACCGAAGTGGAAGCGCCCTCGTTCGTCTACACCACATACATCCGCACCACGCCCGAGCGGCTGTGGCAGGGCCTGACCGACCCCGCCTTCACCCGGCGCTACTGGCAGACCGAACTCGTCACCGACTGGGCCAAGGGCTCGCCGGTGACGTGGGACAACCATGGCGTGCTGATCAGCGACCCGGAGCAGGTCGTGCTCGAATCCGACCCGTACCGCCGCCTGTCCTACACCTGGCACACCATCACGCCCGAGCTGGCCGAGAAGTTCGGC
Organism: uncultured Actinomycetes bacterium; assembly: GCA_963739135.1. GTDB lineage: Bacteria > Actinomycetota > Actinomycetes > Streptosporangiales > Streptosporangiaceae > Palsa-504. The sequence continues at coordinate 15,711 of CAVTZG010000024.1, read as the reverse complement.
TGGGAGCAGGAACTGCTGACCAAGCTGGCCGGCGAACGCCGGTCCAAGGTCACCTTCGACATCGAGCCGGCCACCCAGGGCGTGAAGCTGACCGTCATCCACGACGGTTTCGACCCGGGCAGCACCATCGCCGAGATGGTCAGCGTCGGGTGGCCGGATGTCATCGCGAGCCTCAAGACCCTGCTGGAAACCGGTGAGCCGCTCCCGGCCTAGTGCCGGCGGGCCCATCGGTCGCGGGACAATGGCGGCGTGGAGATGCCTGACCACATCGACGCTCTGCGCCGCCAAGGCGGCCTGCTCGTGGCCGCGGCCGAACGGCCGGCCTGGAGACCTCTGTCCCTCCCTGCCCGACCTGCGGGTCAAGGACCTGCTGCGCCACGTCGGATACGTCCACCGGTCGGGCCGCCCGGCACATCATTGAATGCCCGGAAGCCGTCCTCCACGGCCCGTCGGAGGCGGAGATCCTCCGGACCGGAGCCACCGACGATGAGCTGCTCGGCTGGTTCCGCGCCGGCCACGCCCGGCTGGCGATCCGCTACGTGTCGCATGAGGAAGCGGGCCGCCGCCTGGGCCTGCCATCCCGGTGAGCTATCAAGTCAACTGGGCGATTCAAGCTCTAGGCAACAGACGCCGGGCTTCCTTAGGCGACGATCCCGTCGGTGTCACTGCGCTCCGGGACGGTGTTAGCCAGCTCGCCGATGAGCCGCGGCCGCTGGAGTCGCTCCCTTACGGGTCGCCCGATCTGCGGCGCCTGCGGGCCCGGCGGCACCGCGTCTTCTACACCGTCGGTGATGAGCGGCGGGTAGTCAAGTCGAACCACGTCGCGCCCTTTGCCGTAGCCCTGGCATATCAGGCCCTACCGGCGGTAACGTTCTGTAGTTGGCATCCGGTGATCGCCATGGTAAAGCGTGGACCGGTTCGTGGACCGAGCCACCCGTGCATACAGTGCAATTAGGGCCATCGGCGGCATGGCCTCGCGGGATCCGTGCAGCTAGCGCCCCTCGTGCATAAGGCCGTGCTTCTCATAATCCGCCGGTCGTGGGTTCGAGCCCCACCCGCCCCACCTAACAGAACCTGAATAAAGGTTTGAAAATCCGGTTGGCGAGGACCGGCTGTACGGTTCGATTCCCTTGGTCTCACCAGCCAGCCCACAGCATGGCAGCTAGAAACCGACTCCTCGTGTCAGCTCTTGTGTGACTGACCACCGCGGCCAGGCGTCCCCGGCGTGGATCGGCTACGCGAGATGGTGGCCGGCGCCTTCGGTGGCGGCGCCCTCGACGACGCCGCTGCCGTCCACCCAGATGCCCCAGTCAGCGATGGACCTGGTCTCGATCGCCACCAGGGGGCCGGGCCGCACTCCGGGTGCGAGTTCCCGCCCGGTGTCGCGGATGACCGCGTGTCCGGCGTCCTCCCAGGATTCGACCTTGGCCCACCGGAGTTCGTCGGCGTCTGCTGCGTCGTACCGGACCATGAGCCGACCGCCGGGCGGCAGGTCGCCGCTCAGGAACCGGGACCGGGCTTCCGGCAGGGTCTGCGCCGCTTTGGCCAAAGCATCCACGAGAGCGCCGAACTCCGGGATGTAGTGCCAGCGCGGCTTCTCGAAGCCGAACATCCCGTGGCACGTATCGGCGATGAAGTCCTCCCAGCTCGTGTCCCAGCAAGCGGGCGGGCATACGGTCAGCCAGCCCCCGGAGTCTTCACCTTGCACCGGATCGAACTGCAGCCCGATGAGGGCGAACGTGCCGCCCGGTTCGGGACGCCGTTTGCCCGGTCCAGGTCCCGGCGGTGAATGTCCATCTCGGCCGGTACCCGCAGGAAGCGCGGAAGATGGAGCAAGCCGGCAGCCTTCGGGGTATCTTGCGCGCGGGCGATCAGGTCGGACCAGATCCGGAAGGCCACCCCGTTCAGTAGCGTGGTTAGCTCCTCCCGCAGCTCCGGCGATGCGGGGCCCAGCCTGAGCTCGGGCAGCCCGAAGCGGCGCATGCCATCGGTCATGACCGCGATCATGCCCTGATAGCCGACGTCGTGTACGCGCACCCAGGATTTGAACGTGAGGCCGATGGTTATGTCACCACTGATGCTGGCCGGAATGGTCAGCGTCGTGTCGGGCAAGGCGGCCAGCGCGTCCTCGGCGGTCAGAACCTGGAGCGCCTGCGGGTCCAGCACGGGTGCGCCGAGCTCGGCAGCGAGCGCCGCGGCCGGGCCGCGCGCCTTCCATTCCTGCATGCCGATCAGCGATGCTCGCTGCGTGGCACTGAACCGGACGAACGCGCGCGCACGGGCGAGGAAGACCCGCTGTTCCGGAGTGCCGAACAGCTCCCTGTCCAGCAACCCGGATGGCGGCGGACCGGCTGCCTCGACCCCGACCTTCACCACCCCTTTGGCGAGCCACTCCGCCGTTAGCGTCCGCAGCGGCCCGGTCAGCCTCGTTTCGACCGCCATGCTGGCCTTCTGCCTTGCTTCGGCCGTGCCCATTGGCGTGGCTACCGGGACTACATAGGTTGCCGACACCATCTTCGGCACCGGCAAGACCAGTTCCTTCATCGTCCGCTCCTCACATGCCGCCCCGTGGGCGAGCACAGAGAATGACGGTAACGCGACCCTCTGACAAATCAGGGCATGAGCGAAGCCGGTCAGCGGCTGCATGTCGCAGCGCTCTCCCAGGACCAGCGAACTCTCCGCGGGATTGTGAGGTAGTGATGGTGGCGGGCGTTGTGCCGGGTTCCTAGTGCTGCCAGCGATCTCGCGATAGGTCGGCTGGACGATCTCGGCGGCTTCCCGGACTGCCTGGTCCCGGACAGCGGGCTCGCGTTAGTGCACTACCGGAGGCCCTCTGCCAGCTGCTCGAGTCGGTGGTCGCAGCTTATACCCGGTCTATCCGCACGATGGTGATCAGGTTCCCTTCGACCTCATACAGCACCCGGTAAGGACCGACGCGCAGCCTGCGGTAGGCGCCGCGGACGAACGCGCCCAGAGGCGCCGGATCGTCAGCTAAGGCTTCCACGGCGCGGTTGACGGCCATCATCCCGGCCTGGTCGGCCATGAAGCGGACAAAGGTCGCCTGCGCGATCTCTGACCAGATGATCCTCACCGGGAGCCGCCGAACACCTCAGCCATGAACTCCTCGTGCGACTTCAGGCCCGGCCGCCCGGCCGCCTTCCATGCCTCGTGCTCGGCGATTGCGGCGGCGATCTCGGCTTCCTCGACCTGCTCGGCGGATGCGCGGTCCCGCAGGGCCTTCAGCGTGTGGTATTCGTGCACCGGAACCACGACAGCCGTTTCGCCACCGAGACGGATGATGTCGTGACTGTCGTGCTCTGAAGGTTGCGCGCTCATGCCACGATGCTAGCTCGCCGCGCCGTCAACCCGGCCGTGCAGACGGCGCGGGCGCGCCGAGACCCCACGGTTAGTTATGTTCCGGGCTGGGCCCAGGCTCCTGACATAGGCCGGGGCGCTGCTAACGATGTCACGCACAGTAGCGAGATTAAGGGATCGGGCGCCGCGGCCGTGGACCGGTTCGTGGACCGAGCCATCTGTGCAACCAGTGCGCTTAGCTTGTTATTTAACCTCTGCTGTCTGTCGTGACGGGTTTTGTCCATGTTGTCTGGCGTGTTGCCGTGACAGCGGGCGGCCACCGCGACACTGTTGGTTCTGTCTGACGGAATCCGATAGTGGAGGCGGTGGCCGTGGCCTTCAGTATGGCCTGGCCGCAGGAGGCGGTCCAGGACGGGCAGGGCGAGGAACAGGCGCGCGGGTGCTCGCCGCGTTCCGCGCCGAGCTGTTCGGCTGCTTCGGGAAGTACCGGGACACGCTGCCGGAGGTGTGCGACGCGGTGCTGTGCAAGCAGGACCGGGTGCACATGGCCGCGGAGTTGTCGCTGGAGCCGGAGTGCCGCCGCGGGCACGGCGCGGTGTACAAGGCGCTCAACCGCGGGCAGGTGCAGGTCGCCCGGCTGCGCTGGGCGCTGGCCGCGCTGCGGCTGCCGGCCTGGGACGACGGGCGGATCCGGCTGGCGGTGGACGTGAGCAACTGGCTGCGCCCGGACGCCCCTGCCAGCGCGGAGCGGCTGTTCTGCCACTGCTACGCGCGCGGGAAAGGGAACGCGCAGATGATCCCGGGCTGGCCGTACTCGCTGGTCGCCGCGCTGGAGCCCGGCCGGACGTCGTGGGTCCTGCCGCTGGATGCGGTCCGGCTCGGCCCGGCCGATGACGCGACCGAGGTCACGGCCGGGCAGGTCCGCGGCGTGGTGACCCGGATCATCGCCGCCGGGCACTGGCACGACGGCGACCCGGGCATCGTGGTGATCTTCGACTCCGGCTATGACCTGACCAGGCTGGCCTGGCTGCTGGCCGGATCTCCCCGTCGGAGGTGCTGGGCCGGCTGCGCAGCGACCGGGTGATGTACTTTCCCGCCCCGGCACGCCAGCCCGGCACCAACGGCCGCCCGTCCCGGCACGGCGCCGCGCTCAAGCTCGCCGACCAGCGAACCTGGCCCGCCCCGGCGGTGACTGCGGCCACCGGGACAACCCGCTACGGCACCGCCCGCGCCATGGCCTGGGCCGGCTGCACCAGCGGCTCGCCAGCCGCGCCGGATGGGAGGACCACGACGGCGAGCTGCCCGTCATCGAGGGCACCCTCATCCGCCTGGCCGTCGATCACCTGCCCGGCGACCGCAGCCCGGACCCGCTGTGGCTGTGGACCACGGCCCCCGGCCTATCCGCTGACGCGGTCGACCGCACCTGGCAGGCATTCCTGCGACGCTTTGATATCGAACACACGTTCAGGTTCTTCAAGCAGGTCCTCGGCTGGACCCGGCCCAAGCTGCGCGACCCGGCCGCCGCTGACCGGTGGACCTGGCTGATCATCGCCGCCTACGCTCAGCTCTGGCTCGCCCGCGGCCTGGCCGCCGACATCCGCCTGCCCTGGCAGCGGCCCTGCCCGGCCGGCCGCCTGACCCCCGCCCGGGTCCGGCGCGGGTTCCGGAACATCCGCCAGGCACTGCCCGGCCTGGCCAGCGCGCCGAAACCCGGCAAGCCCGGCCCGGCCGCCCGCCCGGCTCGAAGAACCGGCGCCCGGCCACCTGCCACGACGTGGGCAAGACCGTCAAGCGAGACGAACCCAAGAAGGAAACCCGCAGGCAGAAGGGTTAAATAACAAGCTAAGGGCGATCGGCGGCACGGCTCCGTGGTATCCGTGCAGCTAGTGCGCATGATGCACGAAGCCGTGCTTCCATAATCCGCCGGTCGTGGGTTCGAGCCCCACCCGCCCCACCAGCGATTTTGATACCCGTGGTCGGCGAGCCGTGGACCGGATTGTATACCGATGCCGGCGGGGCGATGTTTGTACCGTTGGTCCGCATATGGTCACATAGAGTAGCTGTCGAGCGGGTCTGGCGAACCAAGGCGTACGGCGGGAAGGACCGGACTGGCTGCTTGCGTGGCTCGCCAAGAGTATGCGGGGCTGGACAACGGGTTGCCGTCAGCTGGCTATCCTGGCATGACGCGCCACGGGTGGTCTGACCTGGGGTTCCGTGAAGCGGCCGAGGACACGAGTAGCATGTGTATTGGGAAAGGACTCATAGTGCCAGGTCCACCGCAGCAGGAACGGCCGCCGGATCTCGGGTCCCTTCGGGCGATTCGGCGGCAGATTCTCGCGGCCGCGTCCCAGCGCGGCTTGCGTGATGTGCGTGTGTTCGGTTCGGTAGCTCGCGGGGAAGCGATCGAGACGAGTGATGTGGATCTCCTGGTAGCCCCGGGTCCGGACACCACGCTGTTCGACCTCAGCGGTTTCGCGCTTGACGTTGAGGAGATCGTCGGGCGTCATGTGGATGTGGCCACGCCGCGTGGGCTGAAGGCGCGCATCCGGGACCAGGTTGGCCGAGGCCGTCGCCTTGTGAGAGACGACCGTGAACGTCTGGCGGACGTCTTGGCCGCGATCGATAGGATCAGGCGCTACGTCCAGGACGACCGGACGCGCTTCGACACCGACGAACTGCTGCAGAGCGCGGTGCTTCATTGGATAGAGATTATCGGCGAAGCGGCACGAGGTGTAGGCGATAAGGTTCGGACCGCGCATCCTGAAGTGCCGTGGCGCGTGATCACCGACATGCGCAATCGGGTGAGCCACGGCTACTTCGATATCGATCTCGACGTCGTGTGGAACACAGTGACGCGCGACCTGCCGAAACTCCAGGAATCTGCCACCAGGATCCTTGCCGAGCTTGACTCGGAAGCAGAAGACTCGCGGTGAGCAGCCTTCCGGCTCGGCGTTGGCCGATGGGGACATTGCGCCCGTCGACTTGACGAGCACCGACTATGCGCGGATGGCCGACCTGGTGAATTTGTACAACAGCCTCCGCTGGGAACCACTGATGCCTCGGATTTCGCTATCGCCGAACCGCTCGGGGCTAACCGACGTGGCGGCGTTGGACCGCCGTCACCCCACGGTGGTCCGGCCGAGCACGCGGATGCGCTGACCCTTCCGCCCTGAAGTCCGTAAACGACAGCGCTCTTCGCAGTTGCGTAGCGCGACAAACGGAGCATTGTTATTGGTTCGAACAATTTCAGATCGCGATTCGGAGCGGGTGGTAATCGGACCGGTTGCGCGGGTGGCGGCACGCAGATTGTCCGGTTCTGGCGTCCGGAGCCCGGGCAGGCGACCGGCCGTTTGTTCGTTCTTCCCAGCGGTCGCTCCTTCTCGTCTTGCCCGCAACGGAAGGCATTCCGGCAGCCAGCAGCTTTGCGCCGGATGCCGGCAGACCCATTCGCTTCCCGGTCGCTGTGTTCCCGCCCTCACCCGTGATGGGTGTTGCCAGGTGATGGCCGGGCGGCGATGCTCGGTAGATGCATGTGGGGCGGACGGCAGCCGAGATGGCGGCGGATGTGCGGGCAGGCCGGGCGCGCGCGGTGGAGGTGGTCGGCGAGCACCTGGACCGGATCGGTGAGGTCGATCCCGGCCTGGGGGCCTTCCAGCTGGTTCGCGCCGAGGCCGCGCTTGCCGAGGCTGCTGTGGTGGACGCGCGGGCGGATCGGCCCGGGCTGCCGCTGGCGGGTGTTCCGGTGGCGGTCAAGGACAATGTGCCGGTCACGGGCGAGCCGATGCGGGGGGGCAGCCGGGCCAGCCCGGCGGGGCCGCAGACCCATGATCATCTGGTGGTGGCGCGGCTGCGGGCGGCGGGTGCGGTGGTGGTCGGGGTGACCCGGATGCCCGAGCTGGCGATCTGGGCGTTCACCGACGGGGGGTTCGGGATGGCCCGTAACCCCTGGGACCTGTCCCGGACCTGTGGCGGATCGTCGGGCGGCAGCGCGGCCGCGGTGGCCGCAGCCCTGGTGCCGCTCGCGCACGGCAACGACGGTCTGGGCTCGATCCGGGTGCCGGCGGCGGCGTGTGGCCTGGTCGGCATCAAACCCGGGTTCGGCCTGGTGCCGGCCGAGCTGGGCGGCGACAACTGGAGCTCGATGGGTGAGAACGGGCCGATCGCCACCACCGTGGCCGATGCGGCGCTGGGCCTGTCGGTGATGGCCGGTGACCCGGCCCTGGCCCGGGTGGATCGGCCACCTGGCGGGCTGCGGATCGCGCTGGTCACCGGTGCGCCGGCGCCGGGCAGCCGGGTCGACCGGCATTGGGCGGGCGCCGCCCGCGACGTCGCCGATCTGCTGGCCGGCCAGGGCCACCAGGTGGAACAGGCGCAGCTGCCGGTCCCGGTGTGGGCATGGCGGGCGCTGCACGCGCGCTGGTTCGCGGGCGCCGAGGATGGCGCGGCCGCAGCTGGCCTGGACCGCCCGGCGATGGAGGCGCGAACGCGCCGGCACGCCCGGGCGGGACGGATCGCCCGCCGGCTGGGATGGGTCCGGCTGGAAGACACCGGGCGCTGGCGGGAGGTGCTGGCCCCGTTCTTCGCCCGCCATGACGTGGTGCTCGGCCCGGCCCTGGCGGCGCCGCCGGTGCCCGCGATCTCCTGGGCCCAGCGGGGCTGGTGGGCGAACTACCGGGCGGGCGCCCGCTACACCGCCGCCATCGCCTGGCCGTGGAACCTGGCGGGCTGGCCGTCGATGACCGTGCCCGCCGGCGTCCACCCCACCGGAACACCGCTGGCGGTGCAGCTCAGCTCGACCGCGGGCAGCGAGCCGCTGCTGCTCGCGCTGGCCGGCCAGATCCAGGCCCTGCGGCCGTGGGCCCGGCACGCGCCGTCCCCCGCCGCATCCGGTCACCCCGCCCAGCCCTGATCGCCAGACCGGCGTAAGCGCGAGCCCAATTCCCGGTGAAGCAGCTGCAGAGCGCCCAGCGGGCCACGGGCGGACAGGCGAGCCCAGGCACTCCGGTGCCATACCGGCCGGCGAGGTTCTGCGCCAGGACGGCGAAGTCATTTCCGATCCCGGCCCAGGAGCCCGCCGCCACGGCCGTCGGCGTGCCCGCCGCGGTCACCGCCGCTGGCCGGGCGACGGGATGGCCGCAGCGTTCACGGCGCGGGTTCGCCCACCGCGCCTATAGCCGGGTGCGCGTGCGGATCGCCGCATTTCTCGGCTACGCACCGTGATCGGTAACAAGCCTGACGCGCAGACGCCGCGAGTGTCCGCGATGCCCTGCCTCGTGGCTTTAAGGGTAGGTTCGCATCCTCGTAGCGGTGTCCGCCTGCCAGATGCTCGACAACCCCGGTGTACCTCATCGCGGCATGAGAGTGCGTTACCAAGTACGACTGCGATGTATAAACATGCAAGCTGATGAATCACTCGCTGGAGGAATTCCATGCTACGGCATATACGACTTTCGCTATCTGCACGATACAGTCAGCACTTTTGTAATCCGCTATAAAATTCGGGGAAAGAGGGAGGGGAGGGGGGAAGGGAGGGGAAGGAGGGGAGGAGGAGAAAGGGGGGGGGGGGAGAGGAAGGGGAGGGGGGGGAGAGAGGGGGGGGGGAGGGGGGGAGGAGGGGGGGGCAGGAGGGGGGGGGGAGGAGGAAGGGGGAGGGGAACAGGAGAAGGGGGGGGAGGGGGGGGGGCAGCAGGGGGGGGGGGGGGGGGGGGGGGCGAGGGCGCCGCGAGGACGGCCGTCGGTCGCGCACCCGGATTACCACTCCGGCAGACCTTCCAGCTAAGGCGGACGTTGTCGATTCGCTTCTTGAGCAAGAAAGCCGGGATCTCTTCCTTTTCGCCAGCTTCCCTCCGGAGGGACGTCCGCGAGCCTGAAGGATGATCGCCAAATGAGATCGCGTGCCAAAAGCTATGACATGCACTTATAAGTGCAGATACTCAACCTCATCGCTAACACCATTCCCACAAGACATATCGGATCACGTTTAGCGTATCCTACAATCCAACCATAGGCAATGATTTACTCAAGGCTCGCCGCTCGAGGCGCCAGAACAGCGTCCTGCGCGATGCGATGGCACCAAAGACCGTCCCGGACAGAGCGCATTGGCGACTGCCGTAGCAACATGAGGTAATACGCATGGGCATGCACGATCGCAACTTACTCTCTTCGGCCTGACGGAGCGGTCCGTTCCGGAGTCTGGCCGCCGTAGAGGGTTTCTTGACCGTTCTCCAGTGCTCCCGATGAGATCAGCAGGAACCCTACGGCGGAGCGGGGCTATTACTGCCTCGGAGCGCAGTCAGTTACCGTGCTGCCGTGGGTGAGAGCAGATGGCCGGCGCCGGAGGGCGCGGACCGGCACGGTACGGCTGCGGCTGGAGGGTGCCGGTGAGCCACGACGAGCAGCCGGAACCAGACGGCCAGGACGAGCTGTATGCCGCATTCGAGGCGCTCGGCGGCCCGCTCACCTGGGATGAGCTCACGCAACTGCTGGATTCTGATCAGTACCGCCCCGCCTTGGTGCAGCAGGCCAGGCTACTGCTGGGCGGTGATGGCGCCGCAGCCGAACAGGTCGTGCAGGCCTCTTTGCAGCCCTGCAGGACGCATGGAGTCAGCTCGGTGACCCCGGGCAGGCGCGTGTCTGGCTGCTCCAGGCGATCGTGAACAGGTCACGGTCCATCCGGCGGCACCGGGACGCCGACGGCCGCGGCGCGTCACCGGCTGCGCCAGATGCGACCGGCACCGCGGATCAGCCCGCCGGCGGCCGGACCTGGACGTGGGGGCCGGGGCGCTGGGCGCCCTGCCGGCCCGGCAGCGCGAGGCCGTCGTCCTGCACACCCGCCTGGGCCTGTCCCGCCAGCAGGCCGCTGAGGTGATGGGCGTCAGCGCCGGGGCGTTCAGCAGCCACCTGGCCAGGGCCATGTCCTCGCTCAGGCACCCGCCTCAGCCGGAATGATCCGAGCCATCCACCGGGGCCCCTGGAACAGTCCGGGAAGCAGCCGGATGCCCATGGCCCCGGTTCGCTGGCTGCCCCGCCAGGCACAGCACCTGCGCACTTCAGCGGCTTTTGCGGTGCCCGCCTCCTGGGCCGGGAGGATGGCCAGAAGGTCATGTTCACCTCCATCACGTTCTTCACCAACCTGGACGCCGTCCACGGTTTTGCTGGAGACAGTTACAACTGGCCGTCGTGGAGGAAACCGCCGGGCCGGCGCTGAACCGCTGGGACGAGCGGGTCTCGCATCACGAGTTAGTCGCCGAGCTGCAATGATTAGCCGCAACTTGCAGGTGACATCATCGCGGCAGAAGCGGATATTCAAGCAAGACCCAACGCTGCATAAACATACGGTCCCTGGCGTGGACAGACCCCGTTGGGCATCTCCCGGGGCCAATCCCCTCCATGACTGGTGGGCTTTGCTGTAAACGTAGCAGTAATCACAGGCGAGATTACACCTGCTGTGAACTGTGGAGACGGAGGCCCGCACGGAGACCAGCTGATTGTCCCGCTGCCCTCTGATATTCGAGCTTAAGCCGCTACGACCCCGCCACCATCGAGGACCTCAACCTCGCTGCATGACCGAAATACCCTAAAAGAGGCACCCTTCAAAAAGAGTCACCCCGGACGGGCATGGCCCGGATGAATGTCGCTGCCCCTGTTTACGAGCGGACGGACTTCATTTCCGGGAAAGCACGCGTGTGATTCCAGCAGCAATTGTAGTGGCCAGGATCCATCCTGCGGCGATCAGGCCTGCCGCCAGCCAGTGTTGCCAGCCGTGTGGATCGAACGCGGCCCTCTGACCGAAAGGAGCGATGGGCAGCAGGAGATCGATGGTGTAGAGCACCGGGTTGAATTCCGGCGCCCGTCCGGGGGGCTAGCGGCTGTGGATGACGGGCCGCGAAGGCGATGGTGCCGACGATCAGCAGGGCGCTGAGCCATAGCGCAGCTCGCTGCGGCCGGTAGCCATAGCCGACCATCCAGTCCTGGATATGTCCCCATGCCTGCAGTGGCGCGGACAGTGTGATGCCTGTGCCTGCTGCGGTGCTTGGCGAGCAGGATGGTGCGGGCGTCAGCGTCGTCCCCCGGCATCGCGCGATATGCCGCCGCGAGTTGCTCATAAGGCTGCGGGTAGTAGCCGTCGGGGTCGCGAGCAAGCCAGCCGAGCCGGCGGCGGCCGGTAGCGGGGAGACGACTGTGGTGTAGGTGAAGCCGTCCAGGCGGGCGGCATGGGGCCAGCCTGCGGGGTCGTCGCGGAGCACCTCTACGAAAGCGTGCCGCAAGTCGAGGTGGCAATGACGGTATCGGAGTCTGTCCGCAGCACCGCGGCGCGCAGCTGGCTGAGTTCCAGGTCGGCGTTGATGGTGGCGGCTTCGAAACATAGCTCGCTTCCTATGCGGGCGCTGATGAAAGTAAAGATGCAGCCTGTCCGCCGTGAAGCCATCACAGCAGTTCACGATGCCGCCGACCGTGAGCCCCCACGCCAGCAGCGCCGGGCCCGCGGAGCTGGACAACCGAGAGCCGTTGAAATACATACCTGCGCCGATGCTTGCCCCGGCTAGGCGGATGCTCCCTTGCGCGGTAAATCCGTGACCGCAGTAGAATTGTCCTTGCACATCCAGGCGGTCCGCCAGAAGAGCAGTACCACCGGAGTTCGTCAAGCTTGCATCGGCGAGGTTGACCGATCCCAGGATGTGCGCGCCGTCGAGCTGGACCTCGCCGCGAGCGACGAAACCGCCCGTTGCGTAGATGCCGGTCTCGACGGTAGTGCGGCCGGCGTTGAGAGCCACTCCATGGGCGTTGTCGATCTTCGCGCTGCCCAACTCGAGTCCGCCGCGGAGGGCGGCCCCGAAAGAGAACCACCTCGCCCTCGGCGCTGAAGCCGCCATTCAGTTGCAATGCACCGTCAACGGTGAGCCGCTCCGCGCCGAGCGCGGTGCCGCCCGGATTGCGCAGCGACGCCCCCGCCATGGTGAGCCTGCTGCGAATCCGCGTGTCATGCAGGCGGACTTCGCCGACGGCCGTGAAGCCCTGATCACAGAAAACGCCGCGGTCAGCGATGAGCCCGTCGGCGGCCAGCGCAATGCCACCTGGGTTCTCCAGGCGCGCGCCATCGAACATGAGCGTTCCGCCGATCCGCGCGCTCCGCAACAGAACTTCGCCGCAGACCACCACGCCTGTGCAAACCATGTTGTGGCCCACCGACAGGCTGTCGGCGCGCAGGGCGGGGTCGCCGCTTAGCACCGAGTCTTTCAGCGACAGTGCCTGCGTGACATGCGTTCCTGCGAGCCCCACCGGGCCGCGGAAATGGCATCCGCCAAGCAACAACAAGCCGTCGACCTGCGCGTCGGTCATGCTCAGGCCCGGCAGGCGCGACCGCGACAGGCTCACGAGCCGGGTGCGTGCCCCGTCGAGGCATGGTTCCTCCTCAAAGAAGCAGTCCTGGAGCAGCACTGCGTGCCCGTGACATCGGCGAAGGGCAGCTGTAGGACTCCGGTGACCCGGGCGCCGGACAACCGCACCGCCGGAACGCGTCCAGGGACAGGCGCCAGAGCGCCCAAGAGCAAGGCCTCAACAACAGCCGCCCGGACCGACCTACCCTGGCCCCACCCTCCGCCCCCAGCCGGATCGTCCTCGGCTGCATCACCTACCCGCACGTCAAGACTCTCACCCAGCGGGAATGCATCCCAAAGAGAATGCTCAGCTCCAGACAGATCCTCGACACGCATCAGGCACCTCCCCGAGAACGACTACGGTCTGCATATGACCATGATCGCCGCCCAGGATCGACTAGCAGCCGCACGCCGAGGGCCAGAAGAGGGTATCCCAGGACCCGCGGGCGCTTGCGCGGTCCTGAGCGGATCACGGCTTCGGTGCCGGGTTGCCGAATCCGGCATCGCGCACTGCCGCCCGCGGAAGTTCTCGTTCAAGGGCTTCCCGGTAGGCGGCGCAGCCTCGCAGGAACTTAGGCCAGGTCGGGCCAGTCACCGATAAGTCAATGTGCTCGGGAGCAGGCCCCACAGTTCGGGATGATGCCAGCACAGCTCACGACCGCTCTGTCGCGATGCGCGCGGACAGCGGCCGCAAGCGGGCCGGATCTGGCTATAAGCGCCGTCCTGCCGAAAGTCTCAAGGTCCGCATCCAGGTTCTCGCCCATCTTCTGATTCTCCCAGGAACTGGGAAACTCCATCGCCAACCGACTCGCCTCTCGTCGGTACGCGCTCAAGGCGGCAGAAGCGGACATTCTCTACACTTATCGGCGTTGCATAAATATACGGCTGACCTACTGATCGTGACTCGGGGCGCCACACGGCAGGCGGCGCGAAAGCCTCTGTAATTGCACAGTGGACCTAATTGCGCTGATTGCAGAAATTACTCATCCTCGGGCAAGCCGCACTGAATAAGATGATCCGATTGCACGCAAGCATCAGCACGGGGCTTTGGAGGATCCTGGCTGTTGGCTCTTCCAATTCATCCGCACTATGAAATTGACCTCGGCGGTTCCCCTGGCTATGATTACACCGGTTCCCCCGCCGATCTTCATTCCCAATTCCACCTCGCATTCGTCAGGAGACAACTCCCTGAATAGGTGAACGACCCTCTCCAGCGAGGGCCTGAGTTTCGCCAGAGCCTCTTCGAGCGAGGCGCGAGACCGGTCGGCAAAATGTGCGGGATCTGGCGAGGCGAGCACCAGCCCGGACCCGACCTCCCGCCGGTCGACCTCGACCATTAGAACATCCTCGCTGTCGGGGGCGACAGGAACCCCCAAGATGTACGCCATGTTTGTGCTCCCCAAGCGAGATGGTCCGCTATGACTGCCGCTGGCCAGGCGGGCGCCAAGATCACGCAGCCAATGTGGAGCCAGGTTTCTCCTTAGGCGGGGCGTGACAGCGTGCCGGTACCTCGCCAGTAGAGAGCAGTTCACGGTTCGGGTCCAGGCCAGGGTCGGCCACCCCGGCAGGCGTCGGGTTCGCCATTACCGCACGTCACGCTATAACGTGCTGCTCACGTGGTCAACGTCGCGCTGGGCCGGGCGATCCGGGAGCAGGCCCGACCTGGCTCGGGATGACTTGGTTGAGATCGACTTTCCGATCTTGGGGCATGCTGGCTGTCCGCAATCGCTGAAGTGCCGGGTAGCGGCGTGGGCAGCGCCGCCTGCCACTGCGGTCACCGGTGGCGACGTGGCGGCGCTGGAGTTGACAGGCGGGCCACTGCCGCGCGACGCAGGGTCTGCCCGGCTCATGGACCCGACGGCTGCCCGTGGCGCGGAGGTCGCTATCTTCGGCTACCCGCAGTATCCGGAGCTGCGTCCCAACGGCGGCTGGTCAAAAATGCGGCTTTCGGGTGGCGTGGGCGACGGCGCGATTCAGCTCGACGCGGTTGCCGCGGGGCCTTCGCCGCCCAGCCGCCGGGGGCGTGGGGGCAGGCGCGGGCAGCCGCGGTCGGCCGGGGTGCGGGACGCGGGGATCGCCCGCCGGCTGGGGGTGGAGCAGTCCACCGGCGCCGCGCCATCTCGGCCCGGGCGGGCGTGCAGGGCGAGCTGGCGGAAGAGCCGTCGCCGCCGGAGGATATGCCGGCATCCGCGTTCTGGAATGCGCCCGGGCAGGATAAGAGCCTGGCCAGGAGCCAGGGGCCGGGGCCGTTCAGGGCGGGGAAAGCCGGCGCCGGGGCGGGAACAGGCGCCCGCCGGGGTCAGAAGCGGCCGCCCGGCCCCGGCAGTCCTGGCGGTGGCGCGGGGGGCGGTGCGGCGGGCGGCCGGGTGGTGGCGTCGCGGTATGCGGGCGCGATGCTGCTGCATGCCTTCGGCGGCCGGGCCTGGCGCGGCGCAGGTCCTGGCCGCCGCGGCCGGCGGGGCCGGTCACCCGGCCCGGGGACGGCGGCGCTGCTGTCGGCGGTCAGCATCTGCTTCGCGCCTCGGCGCCGCCACGACCGGTGCAGTTCAAGCACCTGGTCGCAGCCGATGCCGGGCCGCTGGCCGGGCTCGGCGAGCTGCCGGGCCTGCGCACGCTGCGGCCCAGGCTGGCCGCGATTGCCGACGCCACCGACCCGCTGGCGCTGCAGCGGATGTTCGCCTCGGCGATGCTGGCCGCCGACCCGGTCACCTCTGGTGTCTGCTACGTCGATGACCATTTCGTCCCGTATGCGGGTGAAGCCCTGCCGGGCAAGGGCTGGAACAACAAGCGGGGCCGGGCGGAGAAGGGACGCGCCGGACACCCATGTGACCGCGCACGACGGACGGGCGGTCTGCTTCGTGACCGGCGAGCCGTCCGGCCTGGACGGTCACCCTGCCCAAGGCGCTGGCCGAGCTGACCGAGGCCGCCTGCCCAGGCGTCGAAGATCATGCTCGGCTTCGACCGCGGCGGGGCGTATGCGCCAGGTGTTCCGGCACTGCCGCGACCAGGGCGTGCACTG
>CAVTZG010000023.1:0-38044 GCA_963739135.1 uncultured Actinomycetes bacterium | reverse complement strand
GGCAGCTCGTTTCCGCCGCCCTGGCGCACCTGTCGCCCGCACACCAGAGCGTGCTGGTGGAGACCTTCTACCGGGGCGGGACCATGGCGGCGGTCGCCCGCGAGCTCGGCATACCGCACGGCACGGCCAGATCACGGCTGCACTACGCGCTGGATGCACTGCGCCAGCACCTCGACGAGCACGACGCGATCGCGTCCTGATGGCCGGCCGCATGCCCTGGGACATCACCGCGGCCGGCGCCGACGGCGAGCAGGCAGCACCTGCTCCCAGGCCCAGGCCCGGCCGGCACCTGATCGCCGTGATGCTGCTCACCGCGGCAGTGCTGGACCTGACCCGGTGCGGCCTCGTCCTGGCAGCAGCCCGCCACCCGGCACCGGCCGCGGCGCTGGCCGCGGCCGGGCTGGCCGCAGCCGGGCTGAGCGTGCGGACCGCGCGCGGATGCCAGGCCGGCCGGCGCTGGGCAGGCTGGGCCGCATTGCTGATCGGCGCCGCGTCGGCCCCGCAGGCGGCCATGTCCGGCTTCCACGGCCCGTACACCATCCCCGACACCGCCACCGCCGCCCTGGGAGTACTGCTGGCCGTGGCTGTCCTGGCCACCGCCGGTCCGGCCGGACGGCCGGGCCAGCACACCGAAAACCCGTGCACCCCCGACAGAAGAGCCACCCGGTGACCCGCAGCGCACCCCGGCCATCAGCACGCCGTGCCCAGGCCTACGCTGCCATTGCGGCGATGATGAAAGTGTCAGTGCCAGGCCCAAACCAGCGGGCAGGCAGGAGCCGTAGCAATGGTTCGGCGCCCGCCCGGCCTTATGCGGGCTCGCCCTTGAGGGTGAAGCCGGACAGCAGGTTGATGGCCAGCACGAGCGCGCCGACGGTGACGATGGCGCCCATGACCACGGAGGTCAGCAGGCCAGGGGCGCCTGCAGGAGCGAGTTCGTCCACGAAGGCGTTGGCGATGCCGAGGCCGTAGTGGCTGATCGACAGCAGCCCGACGCCGTCGACGAAGTCGGCGATCAGGGGGAAATCTCCGAGACCAGCACGTAACAGGCCGACGGCGATGGCCGGGGTGGTGGTGACCGAGATCATGACCAAGACCGCGTTGGATATGACCGAGCAGGCCAGCGCCCTGACGAACAGGCCGAGGGCGAACTTGCCCGGGCCGATGCTGCGGGGCCGAGGACTGCGCGCCGCCCGGACTGGTGGCCGCACCACCTACGGCGCCGCCGCCCCCGATCAGCGTGGCGACGAGCTCGGGGATCGCGGCGAAGACTACGGTCAAGCTGGTCGCCACGCGAACTGGTCAGCACCACGGACGACCGGCGCACCGGTGGCCAGCAGGTGGACGATGCTGCCGTTGTCGACCTTGGCGCCGAGGACGCTGCTCCCGATGATCAGCGCGGTCAGCGGGACCGGCACCGAGAACCCGAACGTGGCGAGCACGTGCGAGGGCCAGGGCGGCAGCGGCGGGCGCGAGGCCTTGAGTGCGACCGTGAGCAGGATCAGGATCGCTGCGGGGATGGCGAACAGGAACGCCCGCTTGCGGCTCAGGGTGGCACGGAGCGTGATCGAGGCCACCGTCGGGTTGAACAAGCCAGACATGCTGCTCCTTTAGTCGGCCACCAAGTAGGCGAAGACGCTTTCCAGGGACTCGTCGGTGGGCTGGACCTCGCGCAGGCGGATGCCGTGGTCGCGGGCCAGGACGGCGATGTCCCGGCAGAACGCGCCGTAGTCCGAGGTGCGCACCTGCAGGCCGCCCCGGGTCAGCTCGACGGCAGTCACCGCGGGCCGCCCGATGAGCGTGCCGCCGAGCAGCCGGTCGTCGGAGGACCGCACGGTGAACACGTGCGGCCTGCTGGTCATCAGCCGGCGGATGGCCCGGAAGTCACCGGAGGCGGCCAGCCGCGGCGATCACCACCTGGATGGTCCCGGACAGCCGCTCGACCTCCTCCAGGATGTGCGAGCTGAACAGGATGGTCCGGCCCTCGCTGCCCAGCTTGTCGAGCAGGTCCATCATGTGCAGCCGCTGTCGCGGGTCCATGCCGTTGAACGGCTCGTCGAGCAGCAGGATCTCCGGGTCGTGCACCAGGGCCGCGGCCACCTTGATCCGCTGGCGCATGCCCTTGGAGTAGGTGGCGATCTTGCGGTCCGCGGCGTCGGCCATGTCGAGCAAGGTGATGGCCCGGGCCGCCGCCGCGGCCGGGTCGGGCAGCTCGTGCAGCTTCGCGGTGGAGACCACGAACTGCTCGCCGGTCAGGAACGCGTACACCGAGTCCCGTTCCGGTACCAGGCCGATCTTCCGGTACAGCTCAGGGCGGCGCCAGCTGGGCTGGCCGGCCACGGTCAGCTCGCCCCGTGAAGGCGGCAGGAACCCCGAGATCATGTGCATGATCGTCGACTTGCCGGCGCCGTTCGGGCCGAGCAGGCCGGTCACGCCAGGCTCGATCGACATCGTCACGTCGTTGACCGCCACCACGTTGCCGTACCAGCGGGATACGTTGCGCAGTTCGATGGTCATCAGGATCGGCTCACTTTCCGGTACCTCGCGGCCAGGCCCCCGAGGCTGGCCGCGAGGAGGACAACGGCGGCCAGCCCGTAGAGCGGGCCGTAATGGCCGGGATCGGCGACCAGGCCGGTGGTCGGGTTGCCGCCGAGCCAGACGCGTACCCCGTCCAGGATGGTGAACGGGCTGAACAGCCCGGCCACCCGGGCGCCGGTGGTGGTGGCCGTCTGCCCGCCCTCGGCCTGGATCAGCAGCAGGGACAGGAAGAACGTGAGCACGAGGCTGATCGCGACGATGCCGGTGGAGTAGGCGCGGCGGCCGGTGAGCGAGGCCAGGACCAGGCCGATGGCCGCCATCAGCACGGCCCACATCAGGCCGACGCCGAGACCGGGGATCAGCGCCCGGGTCTGGTCCCAGACGGCGCCGCCGCCCTTGACCGAGGCGATCGTGCCCACGTACAGGATGAGCAGCGGTATCTCGATCAGCAGCAGCAGCGCCCCGGTGAGCGCGAGGTACTTGGCCAGGGGGTAGTCGCCGTGCCGCAGCGGCCTGGAGTAGTACAGCGGCAGGACGTGGTTGCGCAGGTCGCGGGAGACCAGTTCGGGTGCCTGGGCGGCCAGGAAGATGATGACCACGGCGACCCGCAGGTTCGGCACGTACACGTCGTAGCCGAACAGCCTCGGGTTCCCCCTGGCCACGGCGAACGCGTTCACGAATGCGGGCAGGCACATGGCCACGATGGCCAGGATCGGGATGATCTTGGCCTTCACGCCCCGCCCGATGCCGAACGTGGAGCGGAAGCTGTGCCAGGTCAGGGCCCTGACGATCTGGGCCCGGCCCAGCCGGGGACCGTCGTAGCGGCGGTAGCCGAGGTCGTGGATGACGCCGGCGGCGCTCGTGGTCTCAGACATGTTCGGTGCTTTCGTCGTCGCGGAACAGTTCCTCGACCTGGTGCCCGCGCTGCTCCAGGCGGCACAGCGGCAAAGCCAGGTCGGCCACGGCATCCCGCACCACGTCGTAGGTGTCGTCGCCGCCCAGCGGCACCAGCAGGACCCGGTGGTCGCGCTGGGCGGTGGCGGTCAGGCCGCGGGTTTGCAGTTCCTGCTGCAGCTGCACCAGGCCTTCCTCGACCTCGACGGCCAGGACCTGGCTGACCTGAGTGAAGCTGGTGATCGTGTCGGCGCGCAGCAGCCGGCCGCCCTCGATGGCGACCAGGTGGTCGCAGATCCGCTCGATCTCGCCGAGCAGGTGCGAGGCGACCACGATCGAGATGCCGAACTCCGCGCCGATCCTGGCGATCAGCTCGAGCATGGCGTTGCGGCCGGCCGGGTCGAGCCCGTTGGTGGGCTCGTCGAGCAGCAGCAGCCGGGGGTCCCCGACCAGCGCCTGGGCCAGCTTGACCCGCTGCTTCATGCCGGTGGAGTAGGTGCCGATCAGGCGGTAGCGCTCCTCGTGCAGGCCCACGTGACGCAGCGACTCGGCGGCGCGTTCCTTGGCCACCGTGGGCGGCAGCCCGGACATCCGGCCCAGGTGCGTGACGAACTCGGTGGCGGTCACGTCGGGCGGCAGGCAGTCGTGTTCGGGCATGTAGCCGAGCAGGACCCGGATTTTCTCGCCGCTGGCCTGGCAGTCGTGGCCGAGCACCTTGGCCTGGCCGCTGGTCGGCTGGATGAGGCCAAGCAGGATCTTGATCAGCGTCGACTTGCCCGCGCCGTTCGCGCCGATCAGCCCGGTGACGCCGGGCGCGACGCGGACCGTGAGCCCGTCGAGCGCGGTCACGTTCGGCGGGTACCGCTTGGTCAGCGCCGTGGTCTCGATGACCGCTTGGGCGGGCCCCGATGGCTCGGGGACTTCGGTGGGTGGCATGGTGCTACCGTGCCAGCGCGCGAACCGGCCGTCATCCCCCCCGAGAGTGAAGTTGCGGCGGTGCCGGTGACGTGGGATGACGGGCGGTCATCGCCGGGGTCTACGCCTGCAGGATGACGCTCTCGGCGCCCCGGGAGGTTACGGTAGGAAGGTGCGCACTACCTCGGACGATCGAGCTGGACGCCAGCGGCCGCCGCTGACCCAGCGGATGAGCCCGTCGCACTGGGCCGCCGTCGACTACGGGGTCGGCCTGATCACCGCGATCGTCCTGTACGAGTCGGTCAGCCGGAGCCTGAGGCAGCCGTTCCTGTTCCCGTTCGGCCCGGCGCACTACGTCCCGCTGGCGCTGGCCAGGCCGATAGCACTGCTGCTGGTAATCGCGGCGGGGACCGCGGTGGCGCTGCGCCGCCGCAACCCTACGCTCATGCTCACCGTGCTGCTGGTCAGCACGCTGTTCGTGACCGTGCTGACCGGGCCGGATTCCGGGTCGCTGACCTACTTCCTGCCCGTGGCCTACGTGCTGTACCTGGTGGCGTCCACCTACAACAGGCGGCGGGACGCGGTCCGCGTGCTGGTGGTGGTGTTCGTCACGCTGATCGCGGACAACGCGCTGGTGGCGGCGGGCTGGGGCGGCGGCGGCGTCTTCGAACCGGGTGCCCTGATCTCGGTCACGCTGTGCGTGACCATCTTCTGGACGGTCGGCTACACGGTGCGCCAGCGCCGCAGCTACGCGGTCAGCCTGCAGGACGAGGCGGCCAGCAAGGCGGTCGCGCAGGAGCGGCTGCGCATCGCCAGGGAACTGCACGACGTGGTGGCGCACAGCATGAGCGTCATCGCGGTCCAGGCGGGCTACGGCCAGTACGTCATCGACAGCCAGCCGGGCGACGCCCGCGCCGCGCTGGGCGCCATCCAGGCCACCAGCCGCGAGGCACTGGACGAGATGCGCCGGATGCTCGGCGCCCTGCGGCAGGCCGACGAGAGCGAGGCCGCCGGTGCTCCGGTGGCGCCCGCCGGTGCTCCGGCGGAGCCGGCCGGTGCTCCGGCGGAGCCGGCCGCCTCGCCGGCGGGTCGCGACGATCCGGCGGTACGTCCTGTGGCCGCGGCCGGAGGGCCGGGGGCCCCGCTGTTCCCCGCGCCCGGGCTGGCCGAGCTGGACCGGCTGCTGGCGCGCACCGCGGGCGCGGGGGTGCGGGTCGACCTGACCCGCGCGGGAGAACCGCGCGACCTGCCTGCGAGCATCGACCTGTCGGCCTACCGGATCGTGCAGGAGTCGCTGACCAACGTGGTCAAGCACGCCCGGGCGAGCTCGTGCCGGGTGCTGATCGGCTACGGAGCTGACGAGCTGACCATCGAGATCACCGACAACGGAGCCGGCATGCCGGTGCCCGAGCTGGCCGGCGCGGGGGTGCCCGCTCCCGCGGCCTTCGGTCACCCGGCGGCCGGGCACGACGGCGTGGCGGCCGGCCCCCGGTCAGCGGCCGGTCCGCGGTCGGCGGCGGGATCGTGGGCGGGTGGCGGTCCGGCCTGGGCCGCGTTCGGCCGGGAGGCAGGCTCGGGCGCGGCGAGCGTGCCTGTTGGCGGCGGGCACGGGATCATCGGCATGCGCGAGCGGGTGTCGCTGCTCGGCGGCGAGTTCAGTGCCGGGCCGCTGCCTGGCTACGGGTTCCAGGTGAGCGCGCTCATCCCGCTGCCTGCGCCTGCGGGCCGGACGTGACGATCCTGGCTGGCCGATGAGCGCGCCGGATCCGCTGCGGGTGGTAGTAGCCGACGATCAGGCCCTGGTCCGGGTGGGGTTCTGCGGGATCATCGCGGCCACGCCTGGTTTCGTCGTGGTCGGCGAAGCCGGCAACGGGGCCGAGGCCGTGGAGACGGCCAGGCGGGCCAGGCCCGACGTGATCTTGATGGACGTGCGCATGCCGGTCATGGACGGCATCGAGGCCACCAGGCAGATCACCCAGAGCACCGACGTGCGCGCTCTCATCCTGACCACCTTCGACCTGGACGAGTACGTGTTCGCCGCGCTGCGGGCGGGGGCCAGCGGGTTCCTGCTCAAGGACACCCTCCCGGCCGACCTGCTGACCGCCATCCGGGTGGTGGCGGCGGGCGACGCCCTGCTGGCGCCGAGCGTGACCCGCCGCCTGATCGGCGAGTTCGCCCGCACCGCGCCGGCTGAGGACCATCCGGGCGGCGCTTCCGGGACCGGGCCAGACGGGGCCGGGCCCGATGGCGTCCTGGTCGACGGGACCGGGCGGGAGGCTGCAGCCAGGACGAACGCGGGCGGGAGGCTCGGCGCGGCCGGGCGCGCCGACCGGCTTGCCCGGGTGCTGACCGAACGCGAGCTCGAGGTCCTGACCATGGTGGCCCGCGGGCTGTCCAACGGGGAGATCGCCGAGCAGCTGACGATCAGCCCGGCCACGGCCAAGACCCACGTGGCGCACCTGCTGACCAAGCTCGGCGCCCGTGACCGCATCCAGCTCGTCATCATGGCCTACCAGTCCGGGCTCTGTGACCCGGGGGGACGACCCCCCGAACCCCCCGCATACCCGCTGCGGTCCTCGCCGTAGTGTCACGCGGCTGGGGGGCTCTGCTTGCTCCCACGAGCCCACCCCAGGCCCCCGCAGGCCGCGCGACTAGTGGGAGAAGTTGCCCCGGTAGTACTCGAAGACGAAGCCGATCGTGGCGAAGACGGTGAACAGCATCCCGATCAGGAACAGCCACCAGCCGACCGCGAAGCCAAGCCCCGCCGTGGCGGCGCTAAGACCCAGGAACAGCGGCCACCAGCTATGTGGGCTGAAGAACCCGAACTCGCCGGTGCCCTGCTCGATCTCGCCGACGTCATCGTCTTGCGGGAGCTTGGGCAGGCGGCGCCCGGTGAACAGGACGTAGAAGCCGGTGAGAAGGGCCAAGCCCACGGCGAACGCGAGCGCGGCGGTACCGGTCGGGTCATGCGAGGTGTACCAGTACACCAAGTCCGTGCCGGCGAAGAACACCCCGCAGCCGAGGAACAGCCAGCCTTCGACCTTCATGCTCCGAACCTCTACTTCCGCGCGCTCTCGATGGCCGGCAACGTCTGCTCCAGCCCGTGTGACTCACGGCCCCACTTGATGTGCGGGTAGTGCGCCTCGAACGCGGGCCGCTCGGACCTGATCCGCGGGATCCGGTAGAAGTTGTGCCGCGGCGGCGGGCAGGACGTAGCCCACTCCAGCGAGCTGGCGAAACCCCACGGGTCCTCTTCTGTCACCCGCTCCCCGTACCGCCAGGTGACATACATGTTCCAGAAGAACATGAGCACGGACAGGGCGAGTATCCACGACCCGACGGAGGAGATGATGTTCAGCGTGGTCACGTTCCCGGGCAGGAAGGGGTAGTTGGCGATGCGCCGTGGCATGCCCTCGACGCCCATCCAGTGCTGGACCAGGAAGGTCATGTTGAAGCCGATGAACATGAACCAGAACTGGACCTTGCCGATCCGGCTGTTGAGCATCTTGCCGGTCATCTTCGGCCACCAGAAGTAGAAGCCGGCGAACATCTCGAACAGCACCGTGCCGGCCAGCACGTAGTGGAAGTGCGCGACCACGAAGTAGGAGTCGGACACGGCGAAGTCCAGCGGCGGGGAGGCCAGGATGATGCCGGTGATGCCGCCGAACAGGAATACGATCAGGAACCCGACCGTGAAGAGCATCGGCGGCTCGAAGGTGAGCTGCCCCTTCCACATGGTGCCCACCCAGTTGAAGAACTTCACCCCGGTCGGCACCGCGATCAGGAACGTCATGAACGCGAAGAACGGCAGCAGCACGGCACCGGTGGTGAACATGTGGTGTGCCCACACGGTCATCGACAGCCCGGCGATGGCGATCGTGGCGGCGATCAGCGTCTTGTAGCCGAACAGCGGCTTGCGGCTGAACACCGGGATGATCTCGGTCGCGATGCCGAAGAATGGCAGCGCGAGGATATAGACCTCGGGATGGCCGAAGAACCAGAACAGGTTCTGCCACAAGATCGCTCCGCCGCTGGAGGCGTCGAAGACGTGCGCGCCGAGCCGCCGGTCGATCTCGAGTACCAGCAGCGCGGCGGCCAGCACCGGGAACGCCATCAGGACCAGCATCGAGGTGAGCAGCGCGTTCCAGGTGAACATCGGCATCCGGAACATCGTCATGCCGGGCGCGCGCATGCAGAAGATCGTCGTGATGAAGTTGACCCCGCCCAGGATGGTGCCGAAGCCGGACAGCACCAGGCCCATGATCCACATGTCGGCGCCGATCCCGGGTGAGTAGATCGCGCTGGTCAGCGGGGAGTAGGCGTACCAGCCGAACGACGCCGAGCCGCCCGGGGTCAGGAAGCTGGCCAGCAGGATCAGGCCGCCGAAGGTGAACAGGTAGTAGCTGAGCAGATTGAGCCGCGGGAAGGCCACGTCGGGCGCGCCGATCTGCAGCGGGATCAGCTCGTTGGCGAACCCGACGAACAGCGGCGTGGCGAACAGCAGCAGCATCAGCGTGCCGTGCATGGTGAACAGCTCGTTGTACTGCTGGTCGGACACGAAATGCTGGTCTGGACCCAGCAGCTGGATCCGCATGAGCAGGGCCATGATCCCGGCGCACAGGAAGAAGAAGAACGAGGTGATCAGGTACAGGTGCCCGATGATCTTGTGGTCGGTCGAGGACAGCCAGTACGCGAGGATCGACCCCTTGCGCTCGGTCCTGCTCTGGGGCGCGGCAATGACCGGCTGCTCGATCGTGCTCACTGTGTGCTCCCGGATGCCTTTTGCGCCGCCTGCTCGGCGGCCATGTACGCCTGGAATTGCTGCGGGGTCACGACCTTCACGGTAAACAGCATCCTGCTGTGATACAGGCCGCACAACTCACTGCAGTGCCCGGTGAAGGTGCCCGTCTGCGTCACGGTGACCTCGAAGTGGTTCGGGTGACCGGGGATGACGTCGCGCTTGAACAGGAACTCTGGTACCCAGAACGAGTGGACGACGTTGGAGGAGGTCAGGTTGAACCGGACCGTCTCGCCGGCCGGGATCTCCAGCACCGGCAGCAGCGGCTCGTTCTGGTTCGCCGAAAGGCTCGGGTCCCAAGGGTTGCCCACGTTGGTCACGCCGTACTGCGGGTAGTTGAACTGCCAGCTCCACTGGAAGCCGAGCACGTTCACCACCACATCGGTCTTGTTGGACAGCTTGTCGATGTAGTTCTCGTCCTTGGCAGTGAAGTAGAAGAACACCGCGATCAGCACGAACGGCACCGCCGTGTACATGATCTCGATCGGCATGTTGTAGCGCGCCTGCGGCGGCAGCTTGTCGCTGCGCTTGCGGTGGAAGATCACCGCCCACAGGATCAGGCCCCACACCAGCACGCCGACGGCCAGGCCCGCGATCCAGGAACCCTGCCAGAGGGTGAGGACCGTCTTGCCCTGCTCGGTGATCGGGTTGGGGAAGCCGAGCCTGGTGAACGTGTCGTTCGTGCAGCCGCTCAGGCCGAGGACCAGGAGCACCAGCGCGACTGTCATGCCCGTCGCGCGCGCGCCACGCACCCGGCGGGGACCAGGGGACGCGGGCCTGGGCGAACCCTGTCCGTCGTGATCGGTAGTCAAGGCGAGGGCCTTCCTCGGTTCTGCTACAGCGTGTCGTGCAAACAGTATCGCGCTCCGCCGCTGCGGCTTCCAGGACCCCCGGCATCTTTCCGGTCATGTTCGCGTCTGCGCGCGTACCGGGGCCGTGTGCGGGCATGATGGTGGCGTGAAATTGCGCCGCCCCGGGAAGATGGTCCGTCCATGACCGGGCGCCGGGCCCGCCTGTTCGGCCGCGGCGCGGCCAGCCGCACGGACCAGCCGGACGCCGCCGCCAGTGGAGTCCCTTTTCTCGAGCCCGAACGGGCCGTGCTTCCACCGCCGGGTCTCGTTCCCGTGCTGACCATTGACGCGCTCGGCCGTAAGTGCCCGATCCCCATCATCATGCTCGCCGAGCAGATCAGGGACGTTCCGCTGGGCGCGATCGTCTCGGTCCTAGCCGACGATCCGGCGGCATATACCGACGTGCCGTCCTGGTGCGTGCTGAAGTCCCAGGAGTTCGTGCAGGCCCAGGAGCTCCCCCGCGGCTGGGCCCTGTTCATCCGCCGCACCCTCTGACCGTTCCGGGGCTTTCTCGTCCGTCACAGCGGTCCCCGCTGGGGGGCGCGTGGGACTGGAGGGGCGGGTGGGGCTGGCGGGTTGGGGTCAGGTGGGCTTGAAGCGGCTGGTGAAGCGGGGGTCGTCTTCCCACCAGGGCTTGGATCCGGCTGGCTCGTCGGGCTGGGCTGGGTGGTCTGGGTCGTCTGGCGGGGTGGCCGGGTTCAGGGCGGCGGATACGGCGGTCGTGCGGTTGGCTTGGAGTGTGGTGCGGTTGGCTTGGAGGGGCGGGTGGTTGGCTTGGAGTTCGGCGGCTTCGCGGGTGTCGAGTTCGGCGTCGATGCGGGCGGCATCGGACTCGTCCTCGCGCATGAAGTGGATGAGCTGAGCGGCGAGGAACGGCAGGCCGACCAGGTTGCCGAGGATCCACAGCACTCCCCCGCCCAGGACCTGGTTCTGTCTGCAGGGTGGGGCCGAACGGCCGCGCCAGCGCGTGGTAATAGGCGTAACCGATCAGGTTCTGGTCGGCGATGACGGCGATGCCCAAGAACGCGTCGCCGATGACCGCGGCACCGGTGATCCACATCGAGACCGCATAGGCATAGGCCTTCGGCACCGGGTCGACCCGGAGCAGGGTCCAGAAGAAGGCCAGGCCCGGCACCATCAGGATCAGGTAGGTGATCTCCCGCAGGGCTGTGCTGTGGAAGACGGCTGTGTACCAGGACGTGAAGTACATGACGAACGGCACGGCGACCAGGGCGAACGTGGTGATCGCGGGGAAGGTGAGGATCCGGGCCACGCGGGAGCGGATGGCTGTCTCCAGGCGGGCGCCGGCTCGCGGGAAGGTCGTGATGGCCAGGGTGAGCGGCCGGCCCAGGGCCAGGAACAGCGGGACGACCAGCACGAGCAGCACCGTCTGGACGGCCCGGGCATAGAACAGGACGGGCTGGTAGACGCCGACCCAGGACATGGTGGCGATCACCAGGAACCCGAGACCGAGACCGCAGAACCAGATCGGCCTGGCCACAGACCAGTCGCCGGTGCGCCGCACCCGGCGGACCCCGGCCAGGTAGCCGGCGCCGAGGATCAGGACCAGGGCCAGCATCCACGGGTCGAGCGTCCACTCGGTGAAGGCCCGGGACAGGGTCAGCGCGGGCGGCCCGTGGTAACCGGACGCGAGGGCACGGGTCGCGGGCAACTCGGGCAGGCCGTGAGATACGGACGCGAGCGCTGTTCCCATGCCAGTCACGCTACCGCCGCGGCCGGATGAGGCAGCCAGCGGCCTGCGGGACGGCTGGCGGTTGGGTCAGCAGGCCCGGGGCGCGGGCGTCAGGGAGTCAGGAGGTCAGGGGTCAGGTGGAGCCGCCGGTACCGGCGGCGACGGCAGTGATGAACAAGGTCTGCACTGGCTCGGCGCAGCCTTCTGAGGTGCTGGGGAGGAAGACGGCGCCACGCGATCGCGGATTAGCGTGAACTAGGCTGCACCGCGGCGATGAACAAGGTGTGCACGGGCTCGGCGCAGCCGAAGGACGTGGTGGCCAGGTAGACGGGGGCCGTCTGGTTCGGCGGGTAGACCCTCAGGTGGGTCGCCGTAACCGGGCGGCACGTGCTGGGCGAGTAGTTGTGCGCGTCGACGATCTGCAGCTCGGCAGTGGCCATCGCACCGGGAATCAGGGTGACCAGCCTGACCGGCGCGGTGTTGTCGCGCTGCGCGGCCAGGCCGATCTGCGCGTAGGGCGGCCCGGTGACCAGAGAGACACCGGGATAGCCGTACATGGTGCAGGCCGCACCCGATTGGTTGGTGAAGTCGATCACGTAGTACACCCCTCCGGCGTAGCCCTGCGCCACCCCCAGCCTGACCAGCAGCGCGCTGGTCGCGCAGGCCGGAGCGGCGGTGGCCGGCGGGGTCAGGGTCGGCGAGGGCGCCGCGGCCGGGGTGCTGACGGCGGCCGAGGAGGCGGGGCTCGAGCTGGCCGGGGCAGAGGCGGAGCTCGGCGCGGTCGACGAGGTCGAGCTGCTGGCGGCCGAGGCACAGCCCGCCGTCACCGCGACGCACAGCAGCGCGGCGGCCTGGACGCCGCGCCTGGTTGCCGTTGACCACATGACCGTGCCTTTCTCGTACGGTGCCTTTCGTGCCGGCGCACCTTGTCCGCGTTGCAGCCAGTATGGCGTCAGGCGGCCGGGCCGGGGTGTTCTGGGTAACGGCGTGTCGGAAAAGCCGGGCGGGCGCAGACCAAGGCGCCGGTGATCAGGGGCGGGGTGCGGGCAGTACGGACCGTTCGGCAGAAAAGATCGTGATCGTGGCTCAGGCGGGCAGGTGGGCCGCGACCTCCGCCGCCGCAGTGTCGCCATAGGCGGCGGCGAAGCGGTCCGTCAGGGGGCCGGGCTTCAGGTTGTACTCCTGCGGCCCGGTGGCCTCCAGGGCGTGCACGGCCATCAGGTGGCCGAGCTGAGCGCAGCGCTCGAGGGACAGCCCCCAGGCGACGGCGGCCAGGAAGCCGGAGCGGAAGGCGTCACCCGAGCCGGTCGGGTCCACCGGCTTGGCGTCAGGTACCGCGGGGACCGTGACCGGCGGTTGCCCGGCCTGCTCGATCCGCGCGCCGCCCGAGCCCAGGGTGGTGATCCTGGTGCCGACCCGGGACAGGATCTCGGCGCCGGTCCAGCCCGACTTGCGCTCAATCAGCGCTTCCTCGTACTCGTTGCCGAACAGGTACATGGCCCCATCCACCAGCGCGCGGACCTGCTCGTCGTCGAGGATCCTGGCCAGCTGCTGGGACGGGTCGGCGACGAACGGCAGCCCAGCGGCGCCGCACTCGGCGGTGTGCGTCACCATGGCTCCCGGGTCACCGGCCCCGATCAGGACCAGGTCGATGCCGTGCGCCCGGGCCAGCGGCGCGATCTTGATCTCGGCGTCCTCGCTCATCGCGCCCGCGTAGAACGAGCCGATCTGGTTCCCGTCCACGTCGGTGGTGCACACGAAACGAGCCGTGTGCTTGAGCAGCGATTCCCGGACCCCGGCGGTGCTGACCCCGTGGTCTTCCAGCCAGCGCCGGTAGTCCTCGAAGTCGGCCCCGACCGCGCCGACCAGCAGCGGCCGCAGCCCGAGCACGCCCAAGCCGAAGGCGATGTTGGCCGCCACGCCGCCACGCCGGATAGCCAGGTCGTCTACGAGGAACGACAACGAGACCTTATCCAGCTTGTCGGCGATGAGCTGCTCGGTGAACCTGCCGGGAAACGTCATCAGATGGTCAGTCGCGATCGATCCCGTGACCGCGATGCGCACGGCGTCTACCCCCGGCCGGCGTCAGTGGAAGGAGTCGCCGCAGGCGCAGGACCCCGTAGCGTTCGGGTTGTCGATCGTGAAGCCCTGCTTCTCGATCGTGTCCACGAAGTCGATGGTCGCGCCCATCAGGTACGGGGCGCTCATCTTGTCCGTCACCACGTGCACGCCGCTGAACTCGCTGACGATGTCGCCGTCGATCTCACGCTCGTCGAAGTAGAGCTGGTAGCGAAGCCCGGAACAGCCACCCGGCTGGACCGCGATGCGCAGCTTAAGGTCGTCGCGGCCCTCTTGCGCGAGCAAGCTACTCACCTTGGCGGCCGCGCCGTCGGTCAGGACGATCCCCTTTGTGGCCTCTTGCTGAACAGTCACCTTAGCTCCTGCCTTGCTCGGTTAGCCGCGCCCGCGGCGTTCGGCTCGGATGCCGCGTGCCTGCGGCGCGGGAATGCTCCCACGTGCAGTGCCAACGATATGCGGTGCGCCCGCATTCCAGCCACTCTATCGCCCCCGGGGTCAAAGGCCGGGCGCGCCCCAGACCGGGAACCAGCGGGCGAGGTCGGGCTCGAACTTCAGGTCGCTGCCGATGATCCCCTTGACCTGCAGCTCCAGCGCGTTGTCCCGGCGCTCGCCGGACAGCGGGGCAAACGGGTAGAACGTGCCCCGCTTGTACAGGTAGACCAGGGCCAGCCTGCGCTCCTGATCGTCGCGGAAGGCGACCAGGGTGCACAGCAGCTGCGGGCCGAAGCCGTTGTCCACCAGCGAGGAGTTGACCGCGTGCAGGTCGGTGACCAGCGCCTCGAGCTCGTCGGACATGTGCGAGCTGACCAGCCAGGTGAAGCCGTAGGAGTCCTTGCTCACCTCGACCGGCAGGCCGCCTTCCTTGCCCGCGCTCACGTCGAGCAGTTCGGTCACGTCCTTCTGCACGTCGTCGAAGGACCGGCCCTCCACCGGGCGGAAGCAGACCGAGCCGGAGCCGGTGGGCTTGAACCCGGCTCCGGCGTCGAGCGTGATCGCGGCCGAGGGCAGCGCGAACAGGTCATCCAGCTTGGGCTGGACCGGCTTGGTCCGGCCCAGCAGCGTGTCCAGGAAGCCCACGAGCGCGCTACCCGGCGGTCCGGCCGAGCTGCTGCTGCACCTTGTCGAGCTCGGCCAGCCTGCGCTCCAGGCTCGGGTGGGTGGAGAAGATCGTGGACAGGCTCTTCCCCGCGGTGGCGTTCAGCCGCATGGCCGGCGCGAAGTAGAACGCGTTCAGCGGCTCGGCCTTGCGCAGGTCCTGGGTGGGGATCCTGGCCATGTCCCCGCTGACCTTGATCAGCGCGCTCTTCAGCGCGCTCGGCTGCCCGGTGAGCAGCGCGCCGCTGCGGTCCGCGGCCAGCTCACGGTACCTGGACAGCATCCGGATGAGCAGGAAGCTGATCGCATAGACGACGATGCTGACCGCCATGATGATCAAGAACAGGTAACCGGCGTTGCCGTTGTTGTTGCTGCGGCCGCGACCGCCGCCACCGAACAGCTCGCCGTAGAAGGAGAACCTGATCAGCAGCGCGGCCACGATGGCCAGGAACGACGCGATGGTCATGACCTGGACGTCCTTGTGCGCCACGTGCGACAGCTCGTGCGCGATCACGCCCTCGAGCTCGTTATTGTCGAGCTTGTTCATCAGGCTGTCGGTCACGCAGAGCACCGACTTGTCGGCGTTGCGGCCGGTCGCGAAGGCGTTCGGAATCGGGCTTCTGGCCATGGCCACCCGCGGCTTGGGCATGTCGGCCAGCGCGCACACGCGGTCCACGATGCCGTGCAGCTCCCTGGCCGCCGGTCCGTCGTTCGGGCTGACCAAGACCGCGCCCGCCGTGCTCAGCGCGATCTTGTCGGAGTAGAACAGCGACCCGATTGCGAACCCGCCGCCGAGGACGATCGCGAACAGCACGATCACCGCGTCGGACGCCTTGGTTGCCACGCCGATCCCGATGATTGCGGCGATGAACGCGACGAAAACCAGCCCGAGCAGGAACATCGTCGCGGTCATCCGCGCCGTTAGCCCCCGGTCAGGCGCATACCTGGTACGCGCCGCCATGGCGCCACCTCCGTTCGGCCCCGTTGGGTGTCGCCCACCGGGAGCCACCAGCATTACCTAGCTGAAATGTATCCGACGGATGCTGATGCTCAGCTGAACGTTGTCCGCAAGTCTGCTCGGGCCCGTCGCCTGGCTTGTCTGGGCCGGCTTGTCTGGGCCGGCTTGTCTGGGCCGGCTGCGCGAGCGTCCGCTGAGCCCCCGGCGTCCGCTCGCGCATCGGACATCAGCCCGGGATGAAGCCTTCGTCCGTGAGCAGTTTGCGCACCTCGTCCATGCTCGAGTCCTCGTGCGGAAGGATCAGCTCCGACGGCTCAAGGATATCCGGAGGTAGCGGTGTTCCTTGCGCGCGGACCTTGGTCAGCAGGCCGCTCAGCGCGACGGTAAAGGCGGGCTCGTCGCCATCCTCAACGGCGGCCTCGAGGTCGGCGTCAAGCTGGTTCAATCCGGCCGTGACGGCATCCTCGACCTTGAACTGGCCTTCGCCGAGGATCCTGACGATCACGACCCGTCACCGTCCTGGGGCTCGTCGGCCAGGCCGGGCAGGTCAGACACCGGGAGGGCCGCGGGCTGGTCCTGCTGGGCCGGGGCCGGCGGGGCGTACGGGGCCTGGGCTTGGTTCTGGGCCTGCGCCTGGTTCTGGGCGTCGCCGTTGGCCGATGCGCCCTCGAGCTGCTTGGGCGCGCCGGTGGTGAGCTCGCCCTTGAGCATGGCCAGCTCCCGCTCCACGTCGCTGCTGGCGCTCATCATGTCCAGCTCGCTCTGGATGTCGTCGCGCTTGCCGCCCACGGCGTCGTCGAGCGCGCCGGAGGCCATCAGCTCGTCAATCGCGCCCGCCCGGGCCTGCATCTGGGCGGTCTTGTCCTCGGCACGCTGGATCGCCATGCCGACGTCGCCCATCTCTTCCGAGATGCCGGAGAACGCCTCGTTGATCCTGGTCTGCGCCTCGGCCGCGGTGTAGGTGGCCTTGATGGTCTCCTTCCTGGTACGGAAGGCGTCCACCCTGGCCTGCAGCCTTTGCGACGCGACAGTCAGCTTCTCCTCTTCGCCCTGCAGCTGGGCATACTGCGTCTGCAGCTCGTCCAGCTGGCTCTGCGCCGAAGCCTTGCGGGTCAGGGCTTCCCTGGCCAGGTCCTCACGGCCCATGCCGAGGGCCTTGCGCGCCTGGACCTGGAGCTTGTCCGCCTGCTGCTGTAGCTGGTTCATCTGCAGCTCGACGCGCTTGCGCGACGTGGCGACGTCCGCTACCCCGCGGCGGACCTTCGTCAGCAGCTCGAGCTGCCGCTGATAGGAGTAGTCCAGGGTCTCACGAGGGTCTTCCATCTTGTCCAGGGCCCTGTTGGCCTTGGCCTTGAAGACAAGTGAGACTCGCTTCATCACGCCCATACGCGCGGCCGTCCCCTTCATGTACATCTACGCCGCCGGCGTGGCCGGGCGACAGGGCCGAGTTGGCCGGGCACCCGGCTAGACGGCGGACGAGCCCGTGCGACTAGTCGCATTCCACCCTACGCGGTCACCCGCATGCGAGCTACATAAGTTGCCTCCCGGCGGCCCGGTGTTGGCCTCTTGGGGGGCCACCCCGGCTGCTCCGGGGGTGCTTTCCCCCTGAGCCCCCCCTTGAGCCCTCCTTGGGCGCCCTCGGGTGCCCTCTGGGGACAAACCTCGCGGCGTGCTGGGGCTAAGCTATGCGCGTGTTCCGACGCCATAGCGCCGGGGCGACGGACGGCACGGCCCAGGATTCCCCGGGCAGTCAGAGCCCGGACGACCCGGCAGATGTCAAGCAGCCCCGTTCCCCGGCCGAGGCGGCCAAGGGACGCCCCACGCCCAAGCGCAGCGAAGCCGAGCGCAAGCGGCGGCAGCCGATCACCGGTTCCCGGCCCGCGCCCGTGCCGCGCACCCCGGAGGAGAAAGCCAAGGCCCGCACCGACCGTACCCGCAGGTACGACGCCATGCGACAGGGTGAGTCCTGGGCGCTCAACCCGCGCGACCGAGGTCCCGTGCGGGCGCTGGCCCGTGACTACGTGGACTCCAAGCGCCGGGTCAGCGAGTACTACATGTACATCCTGGTGGTGCTGCTGGCCGCGGTGTTCCTCAAGAGCAAGGCCGAGCAGAAGTTCATCTCGCCGCTGGTCCTGGTGCTGGTCCTGGTCATCGTGATCGACGCGCAGCTGATCAGGCGCAGCCTGAACAAGCTGGTCGCCGAGCGGCTGCCGGGCGAATCTACCCGGGGCCTGACCATGTACGCGGTGATGCGCGCGCTGCAGATCCGGAGGTTCAGGGTTCCGACGCCCCGGGTTAAGCCAGGAGAGAAAATCTGAGCCTAGTCCTCGGGGTGCAGGCTCATCGGGCCGTACGTGGCCCTGAAGTCCTCGAGCAGCGTGACCTGGTCCACGCCGACCGCGAGTAGCGCGCGCCAGTTCTCGCCGAGCCAGCTTTCCGCGTCGCCCTGGCTGGTGAAGATGGCTTCCTGCAGGTCATCGGCACCCACCACCGTGCCGTCGGCCTTCTCGTACCGCCACGTCCAGGGCATCGGGGCCACGCCTCTCTTGTCCGTTTCTTGTCCGTTTCTTGTCCGTTTCTTGTCCGTTTCTTGTCCGTTGCGCGGTTCGCGGACGCGCTCGGACCAAGGGTAGCGGGACGGCCCGGGCCGCTAGAACAGGTACCTTCCGAACCGGAGGTCACGGCGAGAGGGTCCCGAGAGCGGTTCGGGGACAGCCGACGTGCTCGGCACCATCGGCTTGGTGGGCGCGGTCGGCGCGGTCGGCGCTAAGGCACAGAACAGGATGGCCCAGACGGCCTTGCCCCGGCCGGTTACCGGGCTCCAGCCCCACACGTCGCTGAGCGCGTCCACCATCTGCAGGCCGCGGCCGGCCTCTTCGGTGCGGTCAGGGATCTGGAGCACTGGGGCCTTATCGCACGGATCGAGCACAGCGCACATGACCTCGCCGGTCCGGCGGAGCAACCGCAGGCCGATCGGCTGGCCCGAGCCCGCGGAGCGCGCGCCGTGCGACACCGCGTTAGCCACGAATTCGCCCACGATCGCCTCGGCGTCATCGGCGAGCGCGGTCAGGCCCCAATCCCTCAGGGTGCTCCTGGTGAACCGGCGGGCGGTCCGGCCGGACTGGGCATTGAGGCCAAGTGAGCAGGCCGCCACGGCCGGGGAATCCCACCAGTCAGAGGGCATCCGCACCACGCGCGGGCGTCCCGGCGCGCACTGGAGCCTCGCGGTCAGATCCATCGGGCGGCGCACGGCAGGATCGACCTTGGTCCGTGTCGGCAACCCTACTTGGCTCAAGCCCATCGCGACCCCGCGAACCGTCGTGCGTCGACCCCGGCTGGTCGATGCATTTGACATCCTGCCCGAGTTTACGCGCTTCATGCAAGACCGTTTGCACGTTCATTTGTATCGTGCACCTTACGGCGCACCAGGTCATGGGCGTTCGGGTAACAAAACGGGACAGCGAGCGGCTCCCTGACCTCGATTGGTAACGCTCTGCGCTCCGGTGGCAGCCGGTCTGTAGCGGGCAGCGCTGGGCCAGCGGTCCAGCGGTGCGTGCGAGTGCTCTGTGCGGGCGCTGGGGCGCGCGTTATGGTGGGGCATCACCCTGCAGGGAGCCGCTGATGCTTGTCGCTGGCGTCGACTCATCCACTCAGTCCACCAAGGTGCTGCTGTGCCAGGCGGACGACGGCACCGTCATCGGGCAGGCCAGCGCTCCGCACCCGGACGGCACCGAGTGCGATCCGGAGCTGTGGTGGGCCGCGCTGGCCAAGGCCGGCGACGGGCTGCTCGACCGCGCGGACGCGATCGGGGTGGGGGCCCAGCAGCACGGCATGGTCGTCGTCGACCAGGCCGGCCAGGTGGTCAGGCCTGCCCTGCTGTGGAACGACGTGCGTTCGGCGCCGCAGGCCGCGGCCCTGATCGGCGAACTGGGCGGGCCGGGCTGGTGGGCCAGGCAGACCGGCAGCGTGCCGACGGCGTTGTTCACGGTGACCAAGCTGCGCTGGCTGGCCGAGCATGAGCCTGCGGCGGCCGCGCGCACCGCGCAGGTCATGCTCCCGCACGACTGGCTGACCTGGCGGCAGGGCGAACGGGCCCATCCCGCGGCCACCGACCGCGGTGACGCCTCGGGCACGGGCTACTTCTCCCCCGCCGCGGGCCACTGGCTGCCCGACCTGGCCGAGGCCGCGCTGGGCCGCCCGGTCGGGCTGCCGCGGCTGGCCGGGCCGGCCGAGATCGTGGCCCGGACGCCCGGGGGCGCGGCGCTGTCCGCGGGCACGGGCGACAACATGGCCGCCGCGCTCGGCCTGGGCCTGAGCCTCGGCGAGGTGGTGGTGTCGATCGGCACCTCGGGCACGGCGTACGCGGTCGCGGCCGAGCCCGCGGCCGACGAGTCCGGCGCGGTGGCCGGCTTCGCCGACGCCACCGGGCGCTTCCTGCCCCTGGTGGCCACGATCAACGCGGCCCGCGTACTCACGGTCACCGCCCGCATGCTGGGCACCGACGCCGGCGGGCTGTCCCGCCTGGCGCTGGCCGCCGGCCCCGGGGCGGGCGGCCTGACCCTGCTGCCCTACCTGGATGGCGAACGCAGCCCGAACCGGCCCGACGCCACTGGCGTGCTGTGCGGCCTGACCAGCAGCAACACCACGCCGGAGAACCTCGCCCGGGCCGCGGTGGAGGCGGTGCTCTGCTCGCTCGCGGACGCCATCGACAACCTGGCCGGTTGCGGGATCACGGCGCAGCGGGTGATCCTGATCGGCGGTGCCGCCCGGTCCGAGGCCGTGCGCCGGGTCGCGCCGGGGATTTTCGGCGTGCCGGTGACGGTGCCCGAGCCGGCCGAGTACGTGGCCCTGGGCGCCGCGCGGCAGGCGGCCTGGGCGGCTTCGGGGGCGGCCCAGCCACCGGCCTGGCCGCTGGCCGGCACGAGCGCCGAGTACACCGCCGAGCCGGACCCAGCGGTCCGCGAACGGTACGCGGCCCTGCGCGACGCCACCGCCGGCTGGGGGCGCGGCTGAGCGTCCCGCGTGAAAGCATGGGCAGACCAGCGGCATGACGGAAAGGAACGCCTGGTGAGTACGGATTACGTTCCCTCGCGCGAGGACCACTTCTCGTTCGGAATCTGGACGGTCGGTTGGCAAGGCGTCGACGTGTTCGGGTCGGCGGTGCGGCCGCCCATGCCCGCCGAGCGGGCCGTGTACAAGCTGGCCGAGCTCGGGGCCTACGGGGTCAACTTCCACGACAACGACGTCTTCCCGTTCGAGGCCACGCCAGCTGAGCGGGACGAGCGGATCGGCGCGTTCCGCAAGGCGCTGGCGGAGACCGGCCTGGTCGTGACGACCGCCACCACGAACCTGTTCGGCCACCCGATGTTCAAGGACGGGGCGTTCACCGCGAACGAGCGGGAGGTCAGGCGCTTCGCGCTGGCCAAGGTGATGCGGAACCTGGACCTGGCCGCGGAGCTCGGCGCCCGCACCTATATATTCTGGGGCGGCCGCGAGGGCGCGGAGTCCGGCGCGGCCAAGGACATCCGCGCGGCCCTCGACCGGTACGCGGAGGGGCTCAACCTGCTGTGCGCCTACGTGCGCGACCAGGGCTATGACATCAGGTTCGCGATCGAGCCGAAGCCGAACGAGCCGCGTGGCGACATCCTGCTGCCCACCGTGGGCCACGCGCTGGCCTTCATCAACCGGCTCGAGTACGGCGACATGGTCGGCATCAACCCCGAGGTCGGGCACGAGGAGATGTCCGGTCTTAACTACGCGCACGGCATCGCCCAGGCACTGTGGCACGGCAAGCTGTTCCACATCGACCTGAACGGGCAGCACGGCCCGCGGTACGACCAGGACCTGCGGTTCGGCGCCGGGAACGTGCGCGGCGCGTTCTGGGTGGTGGACACCCTGGAGGCCGGCGGGTACTCCGGCCCGGTCCACTTCGACTACAAGCCGCCGCGCACCGAGGACGACGAGGGCGTGTGGGTGTCGGCGGCCGCGTGCATGCGGAACTACCTGATCCTGCGGGCCAAGGTCCGGGCGTTCCGGGCCGACCCCGAGGTAGCCGCGGCGCAGCGCGCCTCGGGCGTGGACCAGCTGAGCCAGCCCACGCTGGACAGCGGGGAGACCTGGCGGGACGTGCGCGAGTCCACCGCGGATACTGACCGGCTGGGCCAGCGGGGCCTGGCCTATGAGCACCTCGACCAGCTTGCGCTGGAGTACCTGTACGGGGTTCGCTGACGGCCGCGCTGGCGCCGACGTCATGCGGGCCGCGCCGACGGCACGTTGCCGTACGCGGACAGCATAACCGCCGCGTTCAGCACCGGGCCGTAGGACACCGAGCCCTTTATCGCGTACTTGTTTCCCAATCTTCGAGCTGGCCCGGCAGCTCCTCCGCCGACGTGAACCTAACTGCCTGCAGCCCCAGCGCCGTGGCCGCTAGCGCGTTCTCGGCGCGGTCGTCGATAAACAGTACGGACTGGGGCGTTGCGCCTAGGTCATCGAGCACTGCTTCGTATACCGCAGAGTCGGGCTTGGCCAGTCCTAGCCGGCAGCTATAGAAACGACGATCGAAGCTGGGAGACCATCCGCTATGGTCGATTGCGGTGGCGAGCGGTTCCGGGGCATTCGAGAGCAAGGCGAGCCGCACGCCTGCGTGAGTCCCGAACTTGATCAGCGCGGGAAGCGTCCGCGGGTTGAGCGTCATCCACCCGGCGACGTCCACCCGGACCATCGCCTCCACTAGTTGCGGCTCAGCCTGGAGCTCGTGGCCAAGGACAGCTGACCAGTAAGCACGACCGGACTGGCCGAGGTCATAGGGCGGGCGGAATTTCCAGTACCGGTCGCGAAACTCGTCCGCCTGCATTCCGGCGAGATCCGCCAGTTCCAGGATGGTCTCAGCAGGCATAGGGTCCGAGATCACCTCACCGTAGTCAGCCAGGACCCAGCGCGTCATGGCGTGCCGTCAGATCTGGCTGGGGAGGCTGGTCCTGGCGGAGCGTCACGCAATGCACGGGACAGAAGGGTGCCGACGGCCACGAACGCGGTCAGGAAGGGCAGGAGACCGAGTGCCAGAGACAGCGACGCCAGCAGCATCGCGGCGACCGATCCGACCGGCGCCCCGAGCAGCGCGATGCCCAGTGTTCCGTCACTCAGCCCGAGGTGCCGCATGATGTGCGGGATATGCGCCGTCCACGAGGCGAACAACAGTCCGTGCGCCACGAACACGGCCGTTACCGCGATGCGCGGCGATCTGCTTCGGGCCGACCGGGCGCGGTGCTGAATCACCAGCGCGCGACTAGACACGCCGAACCTCCACCGCGGCGGCCTCGAGCTCCGCTAGCGGCTCGCTCGGGGCGGACGAGTCGGTCACCAGGATGTCGAACGCTGACAGCTTGCCGGCCACCGCCAGGGCCGATCGCCCGAACTTCGCAGCGTCTGCGACGAGGATCCTTCGCCCGCCCGCCGCGAACAGCGCCTGCTTCACCGCGGCATCACCAAGATCGTGAGCCATGACGTGTCCATCGGCGGAGATTCCGCAGCAGCCCAGCACTACCGTGTCGAACCGCAGCGTCGCGATGCTGGCCAGGGCGAGCGGGCCGACCATCGCCAGCTCGCCCGGGCGGGTTTCGCCGCCCGGCATCATCAGGCGCACAGAGGCCGAGCCAGCCAGCGCCATCGCGGCATGAAGTGACAGCGCCATGGCCGTAAGCCGCCGGCCGGCCAGCACGCGGGCGATTTCCAGGACGGTGGTGCCGCTGTCCAGCCCGACCGCCTCGCCATCAGCAATCAGGCCCGCGACATCGCTGGCGATGCGCTTCTTCGTGTCGAGGGCGTCGAGCTCCCTCATGGCGAACGGCAACTCCTCGCCGCGCATCATCAGGTTGACCGCACCGCCACGTACCCGTCGTGCGACTCCGCGCTCGACCAGGACATCAAGGTCTCGCCGAACCGTCATCTCGGCGGTACCGAACTCAGCGGCCGCCGTCGCCACGTCGACCCGGCCATGCAGCCGCAGTGCCTCGACGAGCTGGTTGATCCGTGCGGCTGCATCCATGATTCTGAACTTACATCATTAATGTTCGTTCGCACAAAAATATTGTGCGAACGACTTCCTCCGCCGATCAGGCCGGACAACCTGGCGTTCCGAAAATCCCCCGGCCGAACGCACGGACAGGCAGTGGGACCTAGCGTTCCGGCCGTACCGGCGGGTCATCGAGATCGACGACGGCCGCCTGAATCGCCATGATCCCGTGCGTGGTGCTGTACATCGCCCTGCAGCGCTACTACATCCGCGGCCTGACCTCGGGTGTGGTCAAGGGCTAGTCGCCGCCGGAGTCAGCCGCCGACCTCATCGCCGCCGACGGGCGCCGCCGGGCCGGGCCGCGCGGCTTTCCGGGCCTGCATCACCTCGCCCACCATCCGGCGCTGTGACCGCACCTGGAAGAAGACGATGATCACGATCAGCGCGATCGAGATCCACAGCCCGTAATGCGAGATGGACTGGGCGACCACCACCGCGTGATGGCCGAGGGCGTACCCCAGGCCGGCCAGCAGCCCGGCCCACAGCAGCGAGCCGATGGCGTCCAGGATGAGGAACGTGACCAGGCGCATCCCGGCCCAGCCGACGACCACGTAGATGATCGCGGTCGGGATGGGCAGGAACGGGGCGACCAGCACCGCGGGCCAGGTGAACTTGCGCCCCCAGCGCTGCACGCGATCCATGTACTTGGTGCCCCGGTTGCGCTTGCCCGACAGCAGCAGGATGAGGCGCTCGCCCCACAGCCGGCCCGCCCACCAGTACAGCACGTCGAACTTCATCAGCCCGGGAATGGCGGCCAGCAGCACCACGACCAGCGTCCCGTGCCCCACCCGGACGAACGCCGCGGCGGAGATGATGGCCGCGGTGTTCCCGTTCAGCACCTCGAGAAAGACCGGGTGGGTACCCACCAGCGGGGCCACGAACGGC
Organism: uncultured Actinomycetes bacterium; assembly: GCA_963739135.1. Taxonomy (GTDB): domain Bacteria; phylum Actinomycetota; class Actinomycetes; order Streptosporangiales; family Streptosporangiaceae; genus Palsa-504. The sequence goes on along the minus strand of CAVTZG010000023.1, from coordinate 13,270 downwards.
AGCAGGGTCCAGTAGTAGATGCCGCTGAGCACGATGCCGGCCCAGCACAGGACGTCCACCTTGCGCGGCCGACCCGTCCACGGCAGCCGCGGATCATCCCACGTCGAGCGCGGCCCGGCCGCATCGGACGGGGGCTGGGTCTGCGCGGCAGTCCCCTGGGCTCCCCCGGCTTCCGGGGTCTCGGCGTCGGCGTCCACCCCGTCACGCTATACCGAATCCCGGCTCATTTAATCTTCGGCCGAACGGATCGTGGTGCTCGCGCGGTGTATCGGTCACGACCCGGACGGGGCTTGCGCTGCCCCGCGGGCCCGCCATGCGCCATGATGGCCATCGTGAGTGAAGATCCTTTCGCCGTCGCGGCGGCCAGCGCCGCCCGCCTGATCGACCTGGCCGGCCAGCCCGAGGTGGCGGTGGTCCTCGGCTCGGGCTGGGCCCCGGCCGCCGACGCGATCGGCGCCGCCGAGGCGGAGATCCCGCTGACCGAACTGGGCGGTTTCCCCGAGCCCACCGTGGCCGGGCATACGCCGACGGCGCGCGCGGTGACCGCCCGGCCGCTGCGGGTCCTGGTGTTCCTGGGCCGGGTTCACCTGTACGAGGGCCTGCCGCCCGCCACCGTGGTGCACGGCGTGCGCACGGCCATCGCGGCGGGCTGCCGGGTGGTGGTGCTGACCAACGCGGCGGGCGGCATCCGCCCCGGGCTCGGCGTCGGGCAGCCGGTGCTGATCAGCGATCACCTCAACCTGACCGGGAAGTCGCCGCTGACCGGGCCCGCGCCGTCGGCGGGCCCGAGGTTCGTCGACCTGACCGACCTGTACTCGCCGCGGCTGCGGGCCCTGGCCCGCGAGGCCGACCCCAGCCTGGCCGAGGGGGTGTACGCGATGATGCCCGGCCCGCATTACGAGACCCCGGCGGAGATCACCATGCTCGGCCGGCTCGGCGCCGACCTGGTCGGGATGTCGACCGGCCTGGAGGCGATCGCGGCGCGCCAGATGGGTGCCGAGGTGCTGGGCATATCCCTGGTCACGAACATGGCGGCGGGACTGGCCGGGCAGAGCCTGAACCACGCCGAGGTGGTGGAGGCGGGCCGGGCCGCGGCGGGCCGGATGGGCTCCCTGCTGGCCGGGATCCTGCCCCGGGTGTAGCTGCGCTACCCCGGATGGCCGTGGCCGGCCAGGACATGATCGGCGAGCGGGGCGTGGTGATCGGCATCGTCCAGCGGATCGGCGTGCACGCTGACGGCGGCCAGCCTGGGGATGGCGTGGATGAGCGCGTGCTCCGCGGCGACCGCGACGTCGTGCGCCTCGATGACCGAGCTGCGGGAGTCGACCAGGATCTCACACTCGGCCCGCAGCGTCCGGCCGACCCAGCGCAGCCGCACGCGCCCGGCGTCCAGCACGCCTGGCGTGGCGCGCAGGGTCGCCTCGGCCGTCTCGGTCAGGGCCGGGTCCACGCTGTCCATCAGCCGCCGGCCGACCTCGCGGGCCGCCTGCCAGCCCACCGTGCCGATGGCCGCCGTGATCAGCAGGCCCACCACCGGGTCGGCCCACCGCCAGCCGATCGCCACCCCGCCCGCCCCGGCCAGCACGGCCAGCGAGGTGAACCCGTCGGTGCGCGCGTGCAGGCCGTCGGCGACCAGCGCCGCCGAGCCGATCCGGCGCCCGGTGGTGATCCGGTACCTGGCCACCAGCTCGTTGCCCGCGAAGCCGACCGCAGCGGCGACCGCGACCGCGGCCAGGTGGGTGACCGGATGCGGGTGCAGCAGCCGCTGCACGGCGGCGTAGGCGGCCACGGCCGAGGACAGGACGATCACGGCGACGATCACGACGCCGGCCAGGTCCTCGGCCCGGCCGTAGCCGTAGGTGTAGCGACGGGTGGGACGGCGCCGGCCGAGCAGGAACGCGATACCGAGCGGCAATGCGGTCAGCGCGTCGGCCGAGTTGTGCAGCGCGTCGCCGAGCAGCGCGACCGAACCGGACAGCGCGACCACCACCGCCTGCGCGCACGCGGTCGCGCCGAGCCCGGCCAGCGAGATCCACAGCGCCCGCAGGCCTTCGGCCGAGGACTCGAGCGCCGGGTCGGACGCACGGTCGTGCGAGTGCGAGTGCAGGCCGACCGCGTGCCTGAGGCGGGCCCACAGGGCCTGATCCCCAGGCTGATGATCATGATGATGCTCGTGCTCATGCTCATGCGGGTGATGGTGGCGGCCCTGGTGATGATCGTCCGTCATGCCCACAGCATGACCGGAAAATCCTGTTGCAGCACCTCGACATCAGCCAGCCGGATGCGGCTGCAAGGCTATTGCACCTGCTCAGGATCGGCCCTGAGCCGGGGTAACCGCGGCGCGAGCGGCGATTATGGCCGGCCCGCGGGGCGAAGAGCGGGAGAGGGGCGTGCGGCACGGATCGTTCGGGAGAAAGATGAAAACCGGCACGGGCGGCAGGCCGCCCGCGGTGAGCACCACGACCGGAGGGACGGCGGATGAGTGACGGGGACCGGCGGGCGGCGCCGGAGACGGCCGCGCGGATGGCCAAGGCCGCGGCGGCCTTCGTGGCGGCGCTGACCGAGGCGCAGCGCGGCCGGGCGTGCGCTGCCTTCGGCGAGCAGCGGCGCGAGTGGTCGTTCCTGCCCGTGCCTGATCGTGACGGGCTGCCCATCGGCGCGCTGGACGACGGCCAGCGCAGGCTGGCGCACGAGCTGATCGTGAGCGGGACCAGCCTGCCTGGGTACGCGAAGGTCGTCTCGGTGATGGCGCTCGAGCACGTGCTGCGGGCGCTGCAGCCGGACCTGGCTGGCCTGTTCAATCCGGAGCGGTACAGCTTCCGGGTGTTCGGCGTGCCGGGAGATCAGGCCTGGGGCTGGCAGCTCGCCGGGCATCACGTGTCGCTCAACTTCACCGTGGCCGACGGCCGGCACGTCTCCCCCACGCCGTGCATGCTGGGCGCCGAGCCGGCGTCGTTCGGGCTGCTGGCCCCGCTGGCCGACGAGGAGGAGCTGGCCTTCCGGTTCGTGAACTCGCTGGACGCCGCCCACCGGCGGGCCGCGATCATCCACCACCGGCCGCCGCCCGATTTCGCCACCCGGATGGTGCCCAGGATCGGCGAGGTCGAGCGGCCCGACTCGGTGTTCTTCCCCGAGCCCGACTACGTGATCAGCGAGCGCGAACGCGACATCCTCAGCTACGTCCGCGCCCAGCCGAAGGGACTTTCGGCGGCTGAGCTGCCCGAACGGCAGCTCGACGAGCTATCGGAGCTGGTCGGGGCGTTCGCCCGGCGGCTGCCCGACGAGGTGGCCGGCGTCCAGCTGAACGACTTGGAGCGCGCCGGGCTTGACCGCCTCGCCTTCGCCTGGGCGGGCGGCACCGAGCCCGGGCAGCGGCACTACTTCCGCATCCAGGGACCGACCCTGCTCATCGAGCACGACAACACCCAGGGCAACGGCAACCACATCCACTCGGTGTGGCGTAACCCCGCCGACGACTTCGGCGACGACGTGCTGGCCGAGCACTACCGGCAGCACCACAGCTGAGGCGGCGTGCTGGGTGCCGGGTCGCAGTTGGCGCGTACGTGCGAGGTCGCGGCGGGCGGCCCGGGGGGTTAGCGGGAGACGGAGAGGGCGGGCTCGGGGCGCTGGACAGGCTCGGCCGTCTGGGCGGCTTCGGGCTGGGCGGCTTCGGACTGGGCGGCTTCGGCTTCGGCGGCGAGGCGCTCGCCTTCGCGGCGGGCGTGGCGGCCGTAGAGGACCATCCAGCCGACCAGGACGCCGGCGACGGCGTAGGGCATCACCTTGGAGACGGCCAGGGCGGTGCCGGTCGAGGTGGTCTCGACGATGGCGACGCGGGCAGCGGCCTCGGCCAGGTACACCACGCCCCAGACCAGGGTGAACACGCGGAAGAGGTGGCGGAATCCGGGGTACTGCCAGAGGCCCTCGAAGTCCCGGCCGCGCGGGGTCTCCGGGCCCATGAACTCCAGGGCGAACCGGTAGATCAGCGGCCGCCGCGACCACAGCGAGCCCAGGCAGAGCAGCCCGAACACGGCCGTGGGCACCGAGCCCTCGACCAGGACCAGGCGGGCGTTGCCGGTGAGCAGCCCGAGGACGGTGCCGACGGCGATCCCGGCCAGGACCAGGACGCCGACGGCATCCAGGCGCCGGTGGCGGATGAGGCCGCCCAGCACGGCTATGCCGGGCAGGACGCCGCTCAGGACCAGAGCCGATACAGCGCTCAGCCCGGCCGAGCGCAGGAGCGAGTAGGCCACCAGGGGCCCTGCGACGTCGAAGACCGCGATCTTCGCCACCGACTGAAGCCGGCTGCGGTCGCGGGTCTGGGCCATGTGCGGAGTGCTGTTCGTCATGCCTTCAACGCTAGGCAGGTCGCCCTTTCCGGCCCAGTGTGGCAGATCCTGATCTGGGCATGACGGATGTCACCGCGGCGGCTGTGATAGGCGGCGCCGACCGCCTTAGGTTAGTTGTGTGGAAGACGCCCGGATCTACAGCATGGAGTGGCACGAGAAGATCTTTGGGGCTCAGGCCGACATTGCCAAGGGCCGGACCACGGAGTTCGATACCGGCGAGGAACTGCTGGCCCACCTCGAGGCGCTGGATGGCGAGGCCGGAAACCCGTAGCGAACGGGAAATCGGGCCAGGTTCTGGCCGGGCGGCCGCTTGCGGTCAGGTGCCGGCGGGGTGCCAGACGGTCTTGGTCTCCAGGTAGGCCAGCAACCGCTCCAGGCCTGGCGTCGCCGACCAGTCCGCCGCAGCGGATCTGACGACGCGCTTGAGGTTCTCGGCGGCCGCCGTGGCCAGGTCGTCGGCCAGATCGGCGGGCGCGGCGGCCAGGTCGATGGCGTTGACGTCCATATGCGAGGCCAGCCAGGGCGCGACCTCAGCGGTGCGGCCGGTGAGCACGTTGACCACGCCGCCCGGAACGTCGGAGGTGGCCAGCACCTCCGATAGCGTCACCGCGGGCAGCGGGCCGCGCTCGCTGGCCAGGACCACCACGGTGTTGCCGGTCACGATCGCGGGCGCGACCACCGAGACGAAGCCGAGCAGGCTGGAGGTCTCGGGCGCGATGACCGCGACCACGCCGGTCGGCTCGGGCAGGGAGAAGTTGAAGTACGGCCCGGCCACCGGGTTGGCGGCCCCGCGGATCTGGGCGATCTTGTCCGACCAGCCCGCGTACCAGACCCAGCGGTCGATGGCGGCGTCCACGGCCGTTTCGGCCTGCCGCGCGCCCAGGCCGTCGGCCGAGCGGACCTCGGCGACGAACTGGGCGCGGCGGCCCTCCATCAGCTCGGCGACCCGGTACAGCACCTGGCCCCGGTTGTAGGCGGTCGCTCCCGACCAGCCGGGGAACGCCTTGCGCGCCGCCGCGACCGCGTCCCTGGCGTCCTTGCGCGAGGCCAGCGCCGCGTTAGCCAGGAACCCGCCCTTGGGGTCGGTCACCACGTATGACCTTCCGCTTTCCGAGCGCGGGAAGACCCCGCCGATGTAGAGCTTGTAGGTCTTCCGCACCGCCAGCCGACCAGGGCTAGGGGGGGTATGGGGGGGACGGGCAGTCCCCCCCATGCGGGGGGTCACCGGGGGGTCGTCCTCCGGGGAGAGCACAGTGTCAGACATCGAGGTACGCCTCCAGCCCGTGCCGGCCGCCCTCGCGGCCGTAGCCGGATTCCTTGTAGCCGCCGAACGGCGAGGCCGGGTCGAACTTGTTGAACGTGTTGGCCCAGACCACGCCGGCCCGCAGCCGGGACGCCATCCACAAGATCAGCGATCCCTTGTCGGTCCAGACCCCGGCGGACAGCCCGTACGGGGTGTTGTTGGCTTTTTCCACGGCCTCGGCCGGGGTCCGGAAGGTGAGCACCGACAGGACCGGGCCGAAGATTTCCTCGCGGGCGATCCGGTGCGCCTGCGACACCCCGGTGAACACCGTGGGCGGGAACCAGAACCCCTTCACCGGCAGCTCGCACGGCGGGGACCACCGCTGCGCGCCCTCCGCCTCGCCGACCTCGGACAGCTCGCGGATCTTGGCTAGCTGGGCGGCGGAGTTGATGGCGCCCACGTCGGTGTTCTTGTCCAGCGGGTCGCCCAGCCGCAGTGTGGCCAGCCGGCGCTGCAGCGACGCCAGGACCTCGGGGTAGACCGATTCCTGTACCAGCAGCCGGGAGCCGGCACAGCACACGTGGCCCTGGTTGAAGAAGATGCCGTTCACGATGCCCTCGACCGCCTGGTCGACGGGCGCGTCCTCGAACACCACGTTGGCCGCCTTGCCGCCCAGTTCCAGGGTCAGCTTCTTGCGGGGGCCCGAGGCGCAGGCGCGGGCGATCTCTTTACCGACCTCGGTGGACCCGGTGAAGGCGACCTTGTTGATACCGGGGTGGGTGACCAGGGCCCGGCCGGTCTCCCCGGCCCCGGTCACGATGTTGACCACGCCCGGCGGCAGGTCGGCCTGCTGGCAGATCTCGGCGAACAGCAGCGCGGTCAGCGGCGTGGTCTCGGCGGGCTTCAGCACGACCGTGTTGCCGCAGGCCAGCGCCGGGGCGATCTTCCAGGCCAGCATCAGCAGCGGGAAATTCCAGGGGATGACCTGGCCGGCCACGCCCAGGGGCTTGGGCACCGGGCCGTAGCCCGCGTACTCCAGCTTGTCGGCCCAGCCGGCGTGGTAGAAGAAGTGCGCCGCGACCAGCGGAATGTCCACGTCGCGCGATTCCCTGATCGGCTTGCCGTTGTCGAGCGACTCGAGCACGGCCAGTTCGCGGGCTCGCTCCTGGACGATGCGGGCGATCCGGAACAGGTACTTGGCCCGTTCCCGGCCCGGCAGCTGGGACCAGGTCTGCTCGTAGGCCTTGCGGGCGGCGGTCACCGCGCGGTCCACGTCGGCGGGGCCGGCCTCGGTCACCTCGGCCAGGACCTCCTCGGTGGCCGGCGAGATGGTCTTGAACGCGCGGCCGTCCACGCCGGGCGTGAACTCGCCGTTGATGAACAGCCCGTATGACTCCTTGACGGAGACGACCGCGCGCGACTCCGGCGCGGGCGCGTACTCGAACTTAGGCATGTCAGTCCAGGGTGAAGTAGTCGGGACCCGAGTAGCGGCCGGTGGCCAGCTTGGTCCGCTGCATGAGCAGGTCGTTCAGCAGGCTGGAGGCGCCCAGGCGGAACCAGCGGGGATCCAGCCAGTCCTCCCCCGCCGTCTCGTTGACCAGGACCAGGTACCTGATGGCGTCCTTGGCGGTGCGGATGCCGCCGGCCGGCTTGACGCCGACCTGGCGGCCGTGGGAGTCGCGGAAATCGCGCACGGCCTCCAGCATGACCAGGGTCGCCGGGAGCGTGGCGGCGGGCGTGACCTTGCCGGTCGAGGTCTTGATGAAGTCGGCGCCGGCCAGCATGGCCAGCCACGAGGCGCGCCGCACGTTGTCCAGCGTGACCAGCTCGCCGGTCTCCAGGATGACCTTGAGGTGGGCTCCGCCAGCCTGGCCGGCGGTGCGGGCGGGGCCGCAGGACTGCTTGACGGCGGCGATCTCGTCGAAGACCTGCTGGTAATCGCCGGCCAGGAAGGCGCCGCGGTCGATGACCATGTCCACCTCGTCGGCCCCCGCGGACACCGCGTACTGCACGTCGGCCAGCTTGACCTCCAGGCTGGTCCGGCCGCTCGGGAAGGCGGTGGCGACGCTGGCCACGTGGATGCCGGTGCCTTTGACCTCCTCCGCCGCGACGTGGGCCAGGTCCGGGTAGACGCAGACCGCGGCGACCTGAGGGGCGGTGGGATCGGCGGGATCCGGGCGTTTGGCCTTGGCGCACAGGGCCCGCACCTTGCCCGGCGTGTCCTGGCCCTCCAGCGTGGTCAGGTCGATCATGGAGATGGCCATATCCAGGGCCCACTGCTTGGCGGTGGTCTTGATCGACCGGCTGGACAGCATGGCCGCCCGGGCCTCGGCGCCGACCTGGTCAACGCCCGGCAGCCCGTGCAGGAACTCCCGCAGCGAGGTGCCCGCAGCCGGCCGCGTGTCAGCCGTGGCGCTCATCGGCGACTCCCTCCTTCGGGTTGCTCAGGACCGTAGATCACATTCTCACCTACAGTCCCGATTGCCCGGGCGGCACGGTTCGCCGTGATGGCCCGGCCGGCCCCGTGCGGCCGGACCATTGCTTCCTCCGTGACTCCTGCGAGTCGCAGCTATGACGTCTGAGCCCCCACAGATTCATCGCGCGGCCGGGTTATCCTGCCGCCATGAACGGATCGGGGGTATCGGCCGGGCTCCGCAGCGACCCGCGGCCCGGGGTCAGGCGGCCGCCGTGGTCCATGGGCTGGCTGGAGTTCAGCATGCTCCCGCGCATATCAACTGCCGCCCGTTTTGACCGCTTTGGTGCGGTCGATCGCTGGGTGCTGGCTCGGTGGCCGTGTCATGAAACCCGGGTTCCGGTACCTCCCAGGGTGCTGAAACCCGGGTTTCATGTCCCAGCGGGCGCTACAGGGCAGCCTCGATGTGGCGGCCGAGGGCGATGAGCTGTTCCTCACTGCCCGGCGGGCCGACGAGCTGCAACGAGGCGGGTAGCCCGGCCGGGCCGCCGGGCACGGGCAGGGCCAGGGCGGGCAGGCCGGCCAGGTTGGCCGGCACGGTCAGCAGGGTGAGCGGTATTCCTCGCTGACCGAGCAGCGGCGGCGCGCCGACCAGCGTGGGCAGGGCGAGGAACGGGTGGCGGTCCAGCATCCCGGCGAACCACTCCCGTACCGCCTGCCTGGTCTGGTTGGCCGCGGCCACCTGGGCGGCGGTGACCTCGGCGGCCTCGGCCAGGTTCCGCTGGTTGAACGAGTTGAGCCGGGCCAGTTCGGGCATCAGGTAGGCGTTCACCGGATAGGCCTCGGCGTCGATGAGCAGGCCGCCCGCTTCCGCCGCCGCGCCGCAGTCGAGACCGCCGACATCGGTGGCGGCCACACCCGCGGCGGCCAGCGCGGCGTCTATCGCCGCGTCCACAGCCGGATCGACCTGGGCATCCGCGCGGACCCGGCCCACCGCGAGCTCGCAGGTGCCCACCGTGAAGCCCGGCTCGATCAGCCGCATGCCCAGTTCGACCGCGGCCACGTCCGGGCCTAGCGGCCCCACGGTGTCCAGGGATGACGCCAGCGGGTACACGCCGTCGACCGGCACCCGGCCCCAGGTGGTCTTGAGGCCCACGATGCCACAGCAGGTGGCGGGAATCCGCACCGAACCGCCGGTGTCGGTGCCCAGCGCCACATCCGCCTGCCCGGTGGCCACGGCCACGGCCGAGCCACTCGAGGAGCCGCCCGGCACGCGCCGCGGGTCGAGCGGGTTGCGCGGCGTCCCCGACCAGCTGTTCGTCCCGACCGCCGACCAGCACAGCTCGGCCAGGTTGGTCTTGCCGACGATCCGGGCTCCGGATCGCCGGGCCGCGGCGACCACGGCCGCGTCCCGGGCCGCCGGCCGGGCCCGTTCGGCGATCACCGGGCAGCCCACCGTGGTGGGGACGCCTGCCACGTCGATGCAGTCCTTGACCGCGAGCCGCGGGCCGGGTCCGGCGGGTCCCGCATGATCCAGCCGGACGATCCAGGTGGAAGTATCCTGCGCGCCGCCGACGTGATCCATATCAGTCATTCTCGCAAACCCAAGAAGTCACGGAACTTTCGCTTGGAAGTCATGGCGCCCGGCGCATGCGGGCGGTCAACCAGGCGCTGGACGAGGTGGCGCTGCGTTACGGCACCCTGCACATGGACGTGGCCAGCGAACCCACCGCCTACGAGCGCCGCTACTGGAGCGTGGACCGGCTGCATCCGAACGAGCGCGGCCACCGCCTGATCGCCTGCCAGTTCCACGGCCTGCTGGCCGCGTCGGGCTTCCCCGTCGGTCCCGGCCCCGACCCTGAGCCGTCTAGCGCGCCGCCTTCGCGGCTGGCGGAAATCGCCTGGATGGCGACCAAGGGGACGGCCTGGCTGCTGCGCCGGTCCACCGACCTGGTGCCGGCGCTGCTCGGCCTGGCCGTGCGTGACTGGTGGACCGCGCGTGACCAGGAGGAAGAGGCTGAGGAGCGGGAACTGGTCCGCTGTCCGGGAACGGGTGAACCTGAACGCCTTCAGCCGATCTTCAGGAACTCTGAGGGATTGCAGGGGGTTGCCCTTGGCTGGCCTCAAGGTCTGCGGCCGATTATCAGAACGTAACGAAAAGGATGAGGCCGCCCAGGCCGCGGCACCGAGTTGAGGGCAACCCATGAGCGAGAACTACCACCAGAACCCGGAACACGCTGACGACCCGCAGGGCGTGCAAGGCAAGACGATGCGGTACCAGAGTTACCCCTGGGAGCAGAGCGACCAAGATGGTCCGGTTGCGCCCGGCCAGACGGCCGGGTCCAGCTACCCGGGAGGCTCCGGTTACGCCGGCGGCCCAGGTAACGCCGGCGGATCCGGCTACGCAGGCGGTGCTGGCTACCCCGGCGGATCCGGCTACGCAGGCGGTGCTGGTTACGGAGGCGGTGCTGGTTACCCCGGCGGGCCCGGTTTCGGCACCGAGCCGCCGCCGCCACCGCGCCGGCCGCACCGCAAGCCCTGGCTGATCACGACCGGTGTGGTCGCGCTGGCCGCGGGCGCCGCCCTGGGCGGGCTGATCGGCAGCACCAACCACACCGCGACGAGCCACGCCACCGCCACCTCCTCGACCGCGCTGTCGGCCAGCCAGATCGCGGCCCGGGTCGACCCGGGCCTGGTCGACGTGATATCCACGGTCGGCTACCAGCAGGCCACCTCGGAAGGCACCGGCATCGTGCTCACCTCCACCGGCGAGGTGCTGACCAACAACCACGTCATCAACGGCGCCACCTCGGTCAAGGTCGTCGACGTGGGCAACGGCAAGACCTACGCCGCGACCGTGGTGGGTTACGACGCCTCCCAGGACGTGGCCGTGCTGCAGCTGCAGGGCGCGTCCGGCCTGACCACGGCCAGCCTGGGCGACTCCTCCTCGGTGCAGACCGGAGACAGCGTAGTCGCCCTGGGTAACGCCGAGGGCAAGGGCGGTACTCCGTCCGTGGCGACCGGATCGGTTACGGCGCTCAACCAGTCGATCACCGCGTCGGACGATCTTTCCGCGGTCAGCGAGCAGCTGACCGGCCTGATCGAGACCAACGCCGACATCCAGCCCGGCGACTCGGGCGGCTCGCTGGTCAACGCCTACGGCGAGGTGATCGGCATGGACACCGCCGCCTCCTCGGGCTCCCAGTCCGGCCCGTCCGGCCCGTCCGGCCAGTCCGGCCAGTCCGGCCAGTCCGCTGAGCAGGCCTTCGCGATCCCGATCGACGAGGCTCTTTCGATCGCCAAGCAGATCGAGGCGGGCACCACCTCGGCCAACGTCCACATCGGCGCCACCGCCTTCCTCGGGGTGGAGCTCGGGAGCTCCGACAGCAGCGGCTCCGGCAGCGGCGGCTCGGGCAGCAGCGGCTCGGGCAACGGGTTCGGTGGGTTCGGCGGGTTCGGCGGGTCCGGCGGGTTCGGCGGGTCCGGCGGGTCCGACGGCAGCCAGGGCAACACCAGCGGCGTGACCATCGCCGGAACCCTCTCCGGCTCTCCGGCCGCCAACGCCGGCCTGGGCCAGGGCGACACGATCACCGCACTGGGCGGCCAGACGGTCTCCAGCGCCGAGGACGTGGCCCACACCCTGGTCAAGGACCACCCCGGCGACACGATCTCGGTGACCTGGGTGGACCAGTACGGCCAGTCGCAGACCTCGAACCTGACCCTCACCACCGGCCCGGCGGCCTGAGACCCCTCAGGCGCCATCCCAGGCGGGCCCTGCGCCAGTGATCCCCCGTCTCCCTGCGGGGGATCACTGGCCCCGCCGTTTCGTGGCTTGTATGCACCACGGTCCGTTCGGGATAAGAAGGTAAGAAGCACAGAGGGGAGATCGGGTGCGGGCAGCGAGACTCCACGCGGCGGGCGACCTGCGGGTCGGCGAGGAGCCGGTCCCTGACGCAGCAGCCGGGATGAGCCTCGTGCGGGTCACCGCGGTCGGTATCTGCGGTTCTGACCTGCACTGGTGGGACGAGGGTGCAATCGGGGACGCCAAGCTGACCCGCCCGCTGGTGCTCGGTCACGAGGGGGCCGGGGTGATCGCCGGCGGACCGCGGCGCGGCGAACGGGTGGCGATTGACCCGGCCATCTGCTGCCAGACCTGCCGGGCGTGCCGGGACGGCTACCGCAATCTGTGCTACCGGATCCTGTTCGCCGGGCACGGCGAGACCGACGGCATGATGCGCGAGTTCATGACCTGGCCTTCCGATCTGCTGCACCCGCTGCCGGACGCGGTTTCCGACGCGGACGGCGCCGTGCTCGAGCCGCTCGGAGTGGCGGTGCATTCGGTGGACCTGGGCCACCTGCCGTTCGGCGGCACGGCCTCGGTGGTCGGCTGCGGTCCCATCGGGCTGCTGCTGATCGGCGTGCTGAAGGCGGCGGGAGCCGGTTCGGTGCTGGCCATCGAACCGCTCGCGCACCGGCGGGAGGCGGCCGCGCGGTACGGCGCGGACCAGGTGGCTGATCCCGGCGCGTTCGCCTCGGGCGACGACCTGATGCGCGAGCTGACCGGGCCCGGGGTGGACGTGGCGTTCGAGGCAGCGGGCACCGCGGACGGAGTCCGGCTGGCCGTCGAATCGGCCCGCCCCGGCGGGCGGGTGGTGCTGGCCGGCATCCCGGCCGACGACGCGATCAGCTTCCGGGCCTCCACCGCGCGGCGCAAGGGACTGACGATCGCGCTGGTGCGGCGGATGAACGAGGTGTACCCGCGGGCGATCAGTCTGGCCGAACGAGGCGTGGTCGATCTCGGCGCGTTGGTGAGCAGCCGGACAGGGCTGGGCGAGACGGCCGGGGCGTTCGGGGACGCGGCAGGTCGCACCGGGCTGAAGGCGATCATCGAGCCGCAGCGCTAACGCCGAGCGTACTGTCCCCCGCTGCTCGGCCATCCGCGCGAGGCTGCGCGCCAAGCGCCTGCCCGACGCTGCCGGGCGGTGATCTTCTGCCCGGGCGGCGTTCAGTCGGCAGGGGACCGGCTGCCGGACGCGAAAATCGGCGCTTATACGCTACCCCGTTCAAACCGATCAGGATGCCTTGAAGATCTCGTCGAGGCGGCGGTCGAGGAATGACTTTCCCGGGGGTGGTTACCGGGGCCGGGCCGGGGGGCTGTGGCTGCGGATGATCTTGCCGTCGGGGCTGGTGACCTGGCTGGTGCCGTCGGGGTGGTCGGATAAGGGTCCAGCCGAGCTGGTGCAGCAGCACGTGATGGTGCCACCA
>CAVTZG010000022.1:0-174341 GCA_963739135.1 uncultured Actinomycetes bacterium | reverse complement strand
CCCGATCGAGACCGCATCGTCATTGGCCGCAGATGAGAGCCGGGCTGGATCCTCGGTGCCGACCCTGCCTACGCCTGCCTCAGCCTGTCTCCAAACATGATCGCCAACATGCGGGCTGCTCGGCTCTAGCCACGCCTGGCAACTTCACCCTCATGAAGGGCCGGGTGCGGCCGGGTCGGCTCAGGCGGCCTCGTTCGCGGTCAGCAACCCGCTCAAGATCGAGCGTGCGACAGTCGCTTTGTTCCGGATCTCGGGCCGCGCGCGATTGTCTGGCGAATGCGCGGTGCTTCACTGGATAGATCATCGGCGAAGCGGCACGGGGCGTCAGCGATAAGGTCCGCGCCGCGCATCCTGAAGTGCCCTGGCGCGTGATCACCGGCATACGCAATCGGGTGAGCCACGGCTACTTCGATATCGATCTCGACGTCGTGTGGAACACAGTGACGCGCGACCTACCAAAACTCCAGGAATCTGTCACCCGGATCCTTGCCGAGCTTGACTCGGAAGCAGAAGACTCACGGTGAGTGGCCTTCCGGCCCGGCGCTGACGTGGCTGCCTGCGGAGCATTCCTCAACTTCTGGGACGCCGCGGGCTTCGGCTGAATGCGCGCACGGCGGCGCCCTCCTGACGAGCGCCGACCATGCGCAGATTGCCGACCTGGTGAATACGTATGAGAGCCTTCCGCTGGGAACCGCCGGTGCCTCGGTTGCCGCTATCGCCGAACGGCTCGGGCTAACCGACGTAGCGACGTTGGACCGCCGTCAATTCACGGTGGTCCGGCCGAGCACGGGATGCGCTGACCCTTCTGCCCTGAAGTCCGTAAACGATAGCGCTCTTCGCGGTCGCGTAGCGTGACAAGCAGGCACATTGTAATTAGCTCGAACAATTACATATCCCTGCCGAGTATGAATTACGAGCCGTGCGGCCAAATGCGCAATCCTCTGCGTGCCGCCGAGGGTAGCCAGCGCCAAGCAGGCTCCTCCCGCGGCCGCCAGCCGGCTGGCGGTGACGGCCCGGCGGCCGGTGGCGAGCACGGCCAGCCCGAGGCCGAAGGCGGCGATCACCTGCAGCAGGAACAGCCACCCGATCACCGGGATCGTCCGGTAGCCGGTCAGGTACAGGTCCAGGTGGATCGCCCCGGCGGCGATCAGCAGGCCGGCACCCGCCACCCGCAGCAGGACTGTCCGCCAGCCGGGTCCCGGCGGTTCCGCGTGCTGCTTTCAGGCTCGCGCGGCTGCCGTCATCATTGCCTGTCTGGTCGTCACTTAAGGACGCGAGCTGACGTCCACAGTGCGCCGGGGTTGAGGCGGCCGGGATGGAGTTTGAGGACTTGGTTGTAGAGGTCGCGTGCCGTGGTCGTCGTTTCGGCGACCCGGTTGAAGTCACGGATGTACTGGCGGGTTTCCCCGATGATCCGCGGATCGTCGTCGCGGGTGGCGCGCTTGTGGCCCGCCACGACGGCCTTCGGGTGCAGTGACTCGATGGTGCGGAGGGCCGCGAGCCAGTCGAGCCGGCCCTTGTGATCGGACTCAGACAGGTGGAGGTGAACGTCGTTGTAGACGGCGTCGCCGGCGACGACGAGGCCGATCTTCGGGACATGCAGGCAGCTTGTCGTGTCCGTGTCGGTATGCCCGAGTTCCACCGCGACGAGCTGGTGACCTTCGAGGTCGATGACGTGACCGGGAAGCGGGTCGGCCAGGACGATGCGGTCGGCGATCTTGCCGGGCAGCCGGGGGTTCCAGACGGCCGCGAGATACTCCGGGGTTGACGAGCGGCGCATCTTCTCGACGATGCCTGGAACGGCGAACGCCCGTGACCCGGGGAAGCGATCGAGGATCACGCTCAGGCCGAACCAGTGATCACCGTGGCCATGCGTGACGAAGACGGCGGTCAGGTTCTTCCCGCTGGCGGCGATCCAGTCGCCGAGGCCGCGCGCCTGGGCGGCGGTCATCAGCGGGTCGACCAGGACTGCGTCCCGCCCGGCCGAGATGAGCGTCGCGGATATCGGCGGCCATCGCCGCTCGGTGGCGCCGGGGGGAAGATCGTCAGTGACGATTGGCTCTTCCGCCGTCACGTAGACATCCCATGTGAGCTGGGAAGGCACTTCTGTCATCGGGACTCCTTGCCTTATGGATTCGAAGGCCCGGCCGCCGCCGCCTCTGTCCGCTGCTCGTGCTGGACCAGTGCCCCGGCGCCCGTAGATGGGGGCCGGGGGCACCCGCGCCCCGAATGGCGGGCGCTGGTCATCACGTCTGGTGACTGGTGGTGCCTGTGAGGTAAATAAGGCGATTCCGCGGCAGGACGATTCAGCCGGCGCGCCTGCCTGGCTTGGCGGGCCGCGCGCGATCCGCGGCCGCCTCTCCGCCCCGGGCCGCACCCGGAGCCGGCTCGAGCCGGCTCCGCATATCCAGCTCCGGACGGACATCGTCCGGATATCCCGGGCCCACGCAGAACCGGATGTCCTCATGCCCGACCGGATCCCCGCACTGCTCGCAGATCACCCGGCTGACGATGCCGTGACCATCCCCGTGATGACACAACGTGACCGGCGCACCGCCCCCGCCGTCCAGCCATCTATCCCCCCAGGACAGCATCGCCGCCAGGACCGGGAAGAAGTCCCGGCCCATCTCGGTCAGCAAGTACTCATAGCGCGGCGGATTGTCCTGGTAGAACCGCTTGGTCATGACCCCCGCGTCCACCAGCTTGCCCAGCCGGTCCGACAGCGTGTTCCGGGCGATATGCAACGAGCGCTGGAACTCGTCATAGCGCGTCAGTCCGTACATCGCGTCACGCAGGATCAGCAGCGTCCACGAATCGCCGAACACCCCCGCCGCACGCGCCACCGAACACGGCCAGTCCGCGAATTCGTGCTTCATCCATCCAGTTTAGCGACTGAGTCGTGTTACGCCATCGACCATCTGGACCAAGCCCGCCGCGTTCCCCGGAGTTGCCTGCCGCAGTGGGCGAAGGAGAGCCACCGGCCGTTCAGGAAAATAAGGAGCTTGCGGGGTCTCCACTTAAGCGGGGCAGACGAGCAGGCCGGGCAGCCGGGCTTCGATGTCTTCCCTGGCAGCGCCCGGATTTGACGTGGGAGCACAGTCTCGGATTGTCCTCGGACGCGAGATGCGCGCGATGTGCCTGGTGCGCATCTTCGGCATCCCGGGCGGGCTGGGGAATCCGTTAGGGACGGACGGCGGCGGCGTCCGCGGATGTGAGCACGTTCACCCGGCCCCCGTCGATGTCGAGGACCGCGCCGTGGACGAAGGCGGCCTCGTCTGAGGCGAGATAGACCGCCGCGGCGGCGATCGCACCCGGGTGACCGGGCGCGCTCGCCGGGGCACCGCGCATGAACACCTCGCCGGGGTACTCGGTGTCCGGATCCCAGTCCGGCGGCAGGATGACCCCCGGCGAGATCGCGTTGACGCGGATGCCCAGGGGGCCGAACTCGGCCGCCCAGGCCCGGGTCAGGGTTTCTACCGCTCCCTTGGTCGAGCTGTAGAGCGCGCCGACCGGCAGCCCGAGCCGTGCGACCCAGGAGCCGAGGTTGATGATGGTCCCGCCGCCAGCGCGGATCATCGCGGGCGCGACGGCCTGCGTGAGGAAGAACGCGGATCTGCCTCGAATGCGGCGAGCCGGTCTGGCACGCCGACATCCAGTTCTGCGTCGGTCCCGGGTATCCCGATGACGTCCCCCCGAGCTGGATATGCGCGACCGGCTGGCGCCAGCGCCCGTTCAGTCGGCCGGCCGTTCTGGACTCGGCACCCAGACCTCTCCGGCGACGGCCGTAACGGTGCCGAGAGAGGCGGGCGTCGCGGATGATGCGGACCAGGGAACGAGCACAAGCGGTGCCAAGGTGAGCTCCGGCAAGCCGGCTACCGCGAGTCGGGCGCGGGCGGGCAGGACAGCGGGCGGGTCGGCTGAACCTATCGCGTCCTAGGGCGGACGCGGCTCCGGCTCGCCCGGACGGTGTGGTGACCTGCGCGCGGCAGCTACGCCGCGCCCGAGGATCTGGCAATGTTACGCACAGTAGCAGGACGAGAGGAGATGGCGCTCTAGCCGTGGACCGGTTCGTGGACCGGCGCGCCAGATAATCCCAGCGCGGCGAGCGCCATCAGTGCGATAACGCGTGTCATCTGTGCAGCTACGTATCAGCCCATCACATTGTTCGCGCTCTCCGCATGGGGCTGGCGAAGGCGTGAGTAGTGCCCGAGGTTTATTTCGTTCTTGGTGAAGTGTCCGCTAAACAGAACCGGATCCGAGTCGTGATCGTGTCCGTTTTCGCAAGCGTGTACTAGGGCCGCCATAAAGCGGCCGGCAACAGGAGCGTTTTTGAACTGGTTGCCGCTCGTGCCAATGGCCACATAGAACCCAGCCAATGAGGTACGGTCGTAGACCGGGATCCAGTCGTCGGCCACGTCGTATAGTGCGGCGAAACCAACGGGACGGGGCGGGATGCCCAGCGACGGGATTCTTCGGGCCAGGCGGAGTACCTGCGAATCCCACGCCTGCTCGGTGGGCTGGGCCTCGAAAGCATCCGGGTCATCTATCCAGTGGAGGGCATCGCATGCTGGCTCCGCGCTTCCGACGATAAGCTGCCCGCCGAAGTGAGATCTGAAGTATGTGCCCAGGTCTCCGTCCGTGACAGCGGGACCCAGCTCGCCTCGCGCATAGCCAGCCGGTGCAGGCACGGAATGGACTTCCTGCCGCAGTGGGCGGGTTCGGATTCGGAATTCTCCGGTGACGCCCGCAAGAGCGTTAACCTGACCGGAGTACGGGCCCGCCGCATTGACCACGACGGGAGATTGAATCACGCTTCCTGAGCGCAGCCTTATGCCATGGACCCGCGCATTCTTCTGGAGGATCCCCACCACCTGTTCGCGGAGCTGAATTTCGGTCCCCCTCCGCTTCGCCGCGGCCATGAGGTTCCTCGCCGCCAGCTGCGGGTCGTCGATGAACCCGCCGTCGGGCGTGTAGTAGGCACCGAGTTCGCCGTCGGCATCCGCCCAGAATGCGGCGTCCGTGACCGACTTGGGCGGACCGTACCGTCCGGGATCCAGACCCGGCACCCGCTGCCGGATGGTCTCAGCATCCCAGCACTGGTATGGGACACCGACGCGGTCAAAGAGAGGCAGCACCCGCTCACGCTGGGTACTACCATCAAGGATCAGGCAACCTGTCTTGATAAACCTTGCCAGGGATTCCTCGGGACGGCTGCCCAGATATTCGGGCCAGCTCTCCCAGCTGAACTTGGATTCCCAGGAAGCGGCCACGCCCTCGAAGGTCGAGTAGTGAAAGCGGACGATGCTTGAGGACGAGCTGGTAGAGCCCGAACCGACACCGCCCAGCCGGTCGATAGCCACAACCCGCAGTCCGGTCTGTGCGAGCTCGTAGGCGACAGCGGCACCGATGACCCCGGTTCCGATCACGACTGCGTCGGCTGTGTGTGTCACTCAATAGTCCTCTCGGACCAGGTCGACGGTCCCGGTGATCATTCTGCGAGCACGCTGGTCCCCATGCCGGGATGGACGGGAGCGCCTCAGGTGCCCGCGCGGATTGTATGGCGCACCGAGCTGGGACAGCAACTGCCCGGCGAACGGAAGGCACGCCGCCGTGCCGGTGAAGCAGCCGAACGCGGTGACCTGGACGGCCGTGGGAGGTGCCCGGCGAGTTCTTCTGGCGCCTTGACATGCAGCCATTTGGCTGCCTAAATTAAGAGGCAGCCAAATGGCTGCCTTCGGAGATGACGAGATGGATGACGTGTTCAAAGCGCTGGCTGATCCCAGCCGCCGCATGCTGCTGGACAGCCTGAACGCCCACAACGGCCAGACGCTGCGCCAGCTGTGCGCCGGGCTGGACATGGCCCGGCAGTCGGTCAGCAAGCACCTGGCGGTGCTCGAGGCGGCCGGCCTGGTGACCACCGTGCGCCGGGGCCGGGAGAAGCTGCACTACCTGAACGCCGCCCCCATCAGCGACATCGCCGAGCGCTGGATCAGCCGCTATGACCAGCCCAGGGTCGAGGCCCTGGCCGATCTGAAGAAAGCACTGGAGGAGACCGAAGTGGAAGCACCCTCGTTCGTCTACACCACCTACATCCGCACCACGCCCGAGCGGCTGTGGCAGGGCCTGACCGACCCCGCCTTCACCCGGCGGTACTGGCAGACCGAGCTGCACACGGACTGGGCCAAGGGATCGCCGGTGACCTGGAACAACCACGGCGTCCTGATCAGCGACCCCGGGTCCGTCGTGCTCGAATCCGACCCATACCGCCGCCTGTCCTACACCTGGCACACCATGACCCCCGAGCTGGCCGAGAAGTTCGGCTGGGATCAGGAGTTCGCGGCCAAGCTGGCCGGCGAACCTCGCTCCAAGGTCACCTTCGACATCGAGCCCGTCACGCAAGGCGTGAAGCTGACCGTGATTCACGACGGCTTCGAGCCGGGCAGCACCATCGTCCAGATGGTCAGCGGCGGCTGGCCGGATGTCATCTCCAGCCTCAAGACCCTGCTGGAAACCGGCGAACCCCTCCCGGCCTAGTGCCACGGAGCCGTCGGTCGCGGCACAATGGCGGCGTGGAGATTCCTGACCACATCGACGCTATGCGCCAGGGCGGCCTTGGCGCGGCGATGCGGATGCCGGGCGAGGAGCCTGGCTAGGATGCAGATGTGAGCGCGCTACCCGCCAACTTGGGGCAGGAGGATTCGCTCGATCCTGAGCGCATCCTCCGCGTCTTGCCGGATCGCGAGCGTGAGACCTTCCTGGCACAATACCGGCGGGCGGTGGACGGTGCGCGCGATCCCGCTGGCTGGAAACATCTGCAGCGGTTCCTGCGGCTATGGGCCGGGAGGGCTATCAGCGCGAACCGGCCGGGCTTTTACGAGGCGCGAGACCGGGCGCTTGCCGGTACCGGCGAGGGAATGCTGCTCGACGACGCGCTACGGCACTTCCGCCCGGGCGGGTGAACTACCGGCCCTGGCTCGAAGGAGACGCGCTGCGGCAGATGGGCGGGTTGCCGCATGATGCCTTCGATGTTCTGGCGCGGACTATGGCACGCATCTGCGAGGACCCGTACGACAGGTTGTTCAGCCTGGCCGTACGCGACGAGGATCCGCGGGAGCGAATAGCGCGTTGGGGCAAGATCGCGGTTCTTGTCGGTCCGTCTGCTGTATTTGATCATGGTCCGGGTGTCCGGCTGGCTGTTCCTGCTGGTCTGGCACCGCCGTTTGATCACCCGCAAGTTGATTTACCCGGGAGGGCCGGGCCGCCCGCCGCGCGGGGCGCATCCGCCAGCGGGAAAGTCCGATATACGCGTTCTGCGCCGGGACCGGCTCGGCGGCCTGATCCACGAATACACCCAGGTCGCATAGGGTGACGTAGTTTTCGGCACCCACAGGTCGAAGATCTTCACTTCCTTGAGCAGCTCAAGCTGCTTCGGTCGGCCTTCCTGAGCCCCGACGCGGACCCCGTCAGCTCACGCCCGCCGCGGCGGCGTTTGCCAGGGTGGTAGCGAACGCCGCTGGGTCGGTGGCGCGCGGCGTCGTCTTCCTCAGCTGCCGCAGTTGCTGCCGTGCGCTGTCTCGCCGCATCCGGACGTAGTGGACGATGCCCTCTACTTTCTCGTTGCCGTGCCTGAGTTCGTTCTGCTTGCAGCCACTCAAGTAGACCTCGTCGTTGGTGAACTGGCGGCCTGTGAACGGCTGGCCGTAAGGCGTCCCTGATTCGAGGTAGGCCGCCTGGCGGACACGTGCCCACAGGCCGTTGTCGGAGCCGGCGCCGATCACCGCGCTGATCGTGCCTGGATTGAATTCAGTATCGATCAGGTGTTCCAGGTAATCCAGGTAGTATTGACGATAGTCACGGTTGCGGAGCAGGTTCTGCACCAGCGGAATACGCGACGCGCCGTGGTTGCGCCGTTGGCGGCGGGTGTTGCTCGCCCAGTCGAGAATGTCGGTGTACTGCCACCGCGTGCCGAAGTAGTCGATCCCCAGGCAGTTGTCATAGTCCCAGGGAATGAATGTGAAGTAGGGCGACTCCATGAAGTTGTTGTCCGCGCCCTGTCGCCCCGAGTTGTAGAGATAGTAGTTGGATGGGGTCTTGAAGTAATTGTCCCAGCTGCCGAGCAGCAGGTTGACGCTCGCCCACCTGAGAAACGCGTGCGCGTTCATGATGGCGTCCACCGACTCACGGAAAGCGTCGGTATCGAACCGCTCAGTGCCGCCGGGCAGGCCCACACCGTTGATCACCGCGATGAACCTGGCGAGATCGTCGTAGGTGCTGGCCTCAGCGTCGTCCTCGTTGGTCTTGAGGCGATAGGTGAGGTCGTCGCTGCCTGGCGTGAAGTACTGGCGCCCGCTGTCGTCACCGTCGTGCCCGGTACGGTGCTCCAGGGTCGCGCACCCGACATCACCGCAATATGCTTTGTACAGGTTGCCTCGGTGGTTCGCGCCGAAGTGATCCTTCAGGAATCTCTTGTCGACCTGCTCGATGACGGCGAACAGGCCGAAGTATGTCGCATCCAAGGCCAGCTTGGCGTAGGTGTGCCGCGGCGACGGCACCCCAGCGCGACCGAATAGATGCCAGGCAAGCGCCTCCCGCATTTGCGAAGGATCGTTGTACATCGACTTCAGATTGATGCGTGCCATACCGGCCAGCCGCTCGCGGCCTTCATCAGGTTCGACGCTGACTTTCCACGACCTTTTCGGGGCCCGCAGCGTCCGGTTTCCGCTATTGGCCAGCGAGAAGGTCCGCGTACTGAACGCGGCGCCCTCGCCTGAGGGCCCGGAAATGTGCCGCTCGTCGTTCGGGTTCGTCCGCCACACATCCAGCCGTGCGCCGTGCGGCGCCTCCACCGGATGCACCAGCACACCCTGCCGACGCGGGAACCCGGTGATGTGCACCATGTGCATGCTGGCGTCGAAGAAATCGGCCTTCTCCTGCGCTGCCCCGTTGGTCGCGTCCATTGCTTCCCCCCGCTTGAGCCTGCTGAACCGTCGACCTCAGAGGGCGGGTCAACCTGCTTGGCCCGCCTCTTTCTCGTCGGCCACATCAGATCGGAGGCATCCGATGCTCACTTGATACATGGCTCCCGGTTCTTGTGGCGTGCCAGAGCTCGTGCAGAGCATCTGACCTGTGCTTCTATCCTTGGCGGTCGTGCTCTTCCGCCTCGTCTATCTGCTCATGGTGCGGTTGTCCGGCTGGCTGGCGCTGCTCGCCCGCCAGATATCTCCAAAGACGTGGAGATCTTGGTACTGCGGCACGAGGTCGCAGTCGTGCGCCGCCAGGTCAGCCGCCCGGAATCGGACTGGGCTGACCGGGCCATGATCGCCGCCTGGCGCGGCTGCTGCCCTGGCACCTGCGGCTGCACCGGATAGTGAGGACGACGCTGGATGCGGGCGCGCCGCCGCTGCGAGGTCCCGGGTCTGCCCGGCGTGCGGGCTGGTGAGTGCCGGGTGCCGCGGCTGTCCGACGGCGATATCAGTGTTCGAGTTCCGCGCAGCCGCAAGAGCTCTGCGGACAGTGTGGTGCATGCACGTTCGGCCCGCTCGGCACGCCGCGACGCCCTGCGGGACGCAAAGAGCCACCCGGCGGGCTCTCTCTTCGTTACCCGGGGCCGGATGTATCTGCATTGGCTGCGCTTGCTCTGTATGTTTGGGGAGGAACCTCCCCCGCATCCGACCTTTACTGCGCTTAGGGCCCTGCATATCCGGCCAAGGGGCAGCGCCCACGAGATTGGGGGAAACGCATGAATGCATGGTTTCATCACTGGGTAATCGTAGATTTCTACGATCCGGTTTGGCCCAACATCGCGGCATCGATTCTGTGCGCGGTTTGGGCCGTGCGCAGGGTCAAGATCCACCTTAAACGGCATCACCAGCTCGTGATGCGCCACTTCGCACTTCTTCATGAGAAGACGGCCGATCCGAATAACGAACAGGCTATCCGTGCCTGAACAGTCCCCGGAATCAGGCGCGGCCGCCACCAGCCAGCTCGCAAGAGCCGGTTTCAGACTCGAATCCGCGAGAGCGGGTCTGGCGGGCCAAGGTGTACGGCGGGAAGGACTGGACGGGCTGCTTGCCTGGCTCGCCAAGAGCATGCGGAACTGAGCAATGCGTGTTGCCACCAGCTGGCTCGCCCGGCATGACGCGACGCGAAAGTCCCGACCTCGGGTCCGTGAAGTGGGCTAGTAGCATGTGGTACCGGGGAAAGGACTCATTGTGCCAGGTCCACCGCAGCAGGAACGGTCGCCGGATCTCGGGTCCCTTCGGGCGGCTCGGAGGCAGATTCTCGCGGCCGCGTCCGAGCGCGGCTTGCGTGACGTGCGTGTGTTCGGTTCGGTAGCTCGCGGGGAAGCGGTCGAGACGAGTGACGTGGATCTCCTGGTAGCCCCGGGTCCGGACACCACGCTGTTCGACCTCAGCGGTTTTGCGCTTGACGTTGAGGAGATCGTCGGGCGTCATGTGGACGTGGCCACGCCGCGCGGCCTGAAGGCGCGCATTCGGGACCGGGTCCTGGCAGAGGCCGTTGCCCTGTGAGAGACGACCGTGAGCGTCTGGCGGACGTCTTGGCTGCGATCGATAGGATCAGGCGCTACGTCCAGGACGACCGGACGCGCTTCGACACCGACGAACTGCTGCAGAGCGCGGTGCTTCACTGGATAGATCATCGGCGAAGTGTCACGGGGCGTCAGCGATAAGGTCCGCGCCGCGCATCCTGAAGTGCCCTGGCGCGTGATCACCGGCATGCGCAATCGGGTGAGCCACGGCTACTTCGATATCGATCTCGACGTCGTGTGGAACACAGTGACGCGCGACCTACCGAAACTCCAGGAATCTGTCACCCGGATCCTTGCCGAGCTTGACTCGGAAGCAGAACCCTCACGGTGAGTAGCCTTCCGGCCCGGCGCTGGCTTGGCTACCTGCGGAGCATTCCTCTACTTCTGGGACGCCGCGGGCTTCGGCTGAATGCGCGCCCGGCGGCGCCCTCAGTTGCACTATCAGCTTGAGCTGTTCATTGTGCTGCATGCGGCCCGACACGAACTGCTAACGTCTGGGAGGCCAACCCGGCCACGGAGGCTTTTGCCGCCACGCTGAACGGCCTGGACTGGCAGGCAGCGGTTTTTTTGCCCCTGTGCTGGGAGAAGAGGGTGTTCGGCGTCTTCGGGGTGCATCTGCCGTCGGGGCTGGCCGGGCCGAGCGAGGTGGAGCTGGCCTTCTACACGGCCCTGGCCGATCAGGCGGCGGTGGCGGTGACCAGCGCCCAGCTGGGCTCTCAGGCCAGGCAGGCGGCGGCTCTGCTGGAACGGACCCGGCTGGCCCGTGACCTGCACGATTCGGTGAGCCAGGCGCTGTTCTCGATGACCATGCACGCCCGGGCCGCGCAGCTGTCGCTGGCCAAGGCCGGCCTGGGCGAGTCCGGGCCGCTGGGCCGTGCGGTCGCCGAACTGGCCGAGCTGACCAGGGGTGCGCTGGCCGAGATGCGGGCGCTGATCTTCGAGCTGCGGCCGGCGGCCCTGGCCGAGGAGGGCCTGGTGGCGGCCCTGCGCAAGCAGGGAGCGGCGCTGAGCGCCCGGGAGCAGGTGGCGATCACGGTGCAGGGCCCCGAGCAGCGGCTGGACCTGGAGGCCGGGGTGAAAGAGCACCTGTACCGCATCGTGTCAGAGGCCCTGCACAACGTGGTCAAGCACGGCGGTGCCGATGGCGCGACCGTGAGCGTCACTGCCCGAGCATGCCGCGGCCAGGAGGAGAACAGCTCATGGCGCTCGACTTTCAGCACTTGCAAAGCGGCCTGGAAGTCGCGGCGCTCGCCAAGTTCGATGCCACGGATGACACGGAGGTAGTCGTACGCGGTACGCACAATGGCGAGCGGTACGAGACACGGGTAAGCAACGTGGATTGTGAATACACAACGCCAAAGAGCAATGGGACTATCCGCATCGTGATCAACCTGGAAAGGGAGCCATGAGGACTCGCGAAGATGTATCCGGCAGAGCATGGACGCAGGATCGGGATGCTGAGGTTGCGCAGATACGCATGGCGGCTGGCGTGTACGGACCCGCGATCCGCGGAAGCCTCCAGCGCGGCTGACAGCTCAGCTGTAATCCCCGGTACCTGGCCCTCGAGGTCATCACCTCGGCCCACCTCAACGACACCTGAAACGGAGTACCCGGACATGACTGCCAAACGGCCGGCGCAGCTCGATCCCGGCAAAGCGGCCCGGCAATCCGGTGATCGCCAGCAGTACTCCGCAAGTGACCGGCGCGCGGCCGCAGTCGTCCATGCCCGCCGGAGAGTTCCGCAGGCAGTGTGGGCGCAATGCTGACCGAGGCCTACCGGGATCTGTTCCCGGCCATCGCCACCTGCGCGGCCTCGCTGACCGGCCTATTGTTCGTCGCCATGACCGTCGCGGGCCGCCATAACCCCTCTGACCGCCCGGTCGTCATCCACCAGGTCCGCGCGGCCGCCTGCATCCTGGCGTTCACCAATGCGCTGGCGGTCTCGCTGTTCGGCCTCGTACCCGGGAACAATATCGGGTATCCGGCTACCGTAATGGCAGTCATTGGCATCTCCTTCACCGCCGCAGGGACGCGATCCATCTTCTCCAGCCATGTGCCGCGGCGCCACGTGCCGCGGCAGCTCCGGCTGATCGCCCTTCTCCTGGCGACGTTCGCATTCGAGCTCGCCGCCGGCATCGATCTCATCCCGAATCCCCACAGCAGTGGCGCGGCCGGACTGGTCAGCAACCTGCTGGTCGCATTGCTGATCATCGGGATCTTGCGGGCCTGGGAACTCGTCGGGGACAGGGAGACGGGCCTCATCGCCTCGATCGCGGTGCTCACCGGACACGACCGCAAACCCGATGGCCCTTATCCAGCATCCGCGCTCCCCGATCCGGCCCATACCGAACCAGCTGGCGACCCCGGACCGCTGGCACTCACCCGGGGCAGACGACCGCCCGGAGCGAACTCCACCCCGCCGGCGAGAAGGTCCGCCCGGCGACGCTCGTCACGGACGGCCAAACGCAGCGGCGGTGACGCCGTTCTCCGAGCTGGCCGTGACCCGAGGCCTGTACTGGAAGTTCCGTACCAACGACCCCGCGCGGGCTGCCCGGGCCGGTGGCCTGGTGCCGGGCCACCTCCGCCGGACCGCCGGGCCCCACGTGGGTGATCACGACCTGCTCGCCGTGACGGCGTACCCACACAGATCACCCCGTTCGGGCGCGGCACGGGCGGTCACGCTGGCGATCAGCTCGCCGCCCATTGGGCGGGAACGCGTAGCTCAGGTCGAGGACCGATCACACAGCGTGAGAAGCAGCAGAGCCAGTCGCAGCTGGCTGTCCCTGATAGCCATCAGCCAGCTGGCTGTCGTGCCCCGGATCTGGCAGGCACTGTGCGGCAACTGCGGGATGCCGGTAGCCGCGCATTGCACGGGGACCAGCGTGCATACGGGTCGTTGGCATGCAGAGCCGGGGCGCTGGCCCGAGTCCAGGACATGTCCTACCCTTCGGGTCATGCCTGGTGATCATCACACTCCGTGGACCCTGGCGGGCGAGAAGGAGACGCTGGTCGATTTTCTCGACTACCTCCGGGGTGCGGTGATCCGCAAGGCCTCCGGATTGCCGGCCGCGACCGTGCGCCGCCCGATGGTTGGTTCCGGCACGAGTCTGCTCGGACTGATCAAGCACCTCACGCGAGTGGAGATCGTCTGGTTTCAGTACGCGTTCGCAGGCGCGGACGTGCAGGTTCCGGGCGATGATCTAGCCGATGACGATGACCCGCAATCGGTGATCGGCGACTATCAGGCGGCTGTCACGGTGAGCAACCGGATTGTCGCGGAATCTCCAGATCTCTCCCAGCCCGCGAAACGCAGGGCGGTAGCGCCCGAGCCCATGTCGCTGCGATGGATCCTCGTGCACATGATTGAAGAGACCGGCAGGCACGCCGGTCATGCCGACATTCTCCGGGAACAGATCGATGGTTCGGTCGGCCGGTGAGTGAACCACGCCGTAGTAGCCCTGGCCGCCGCCTTCCCGGTATGACCGGTACCAGGAAAGCCAGGGAGAATGCGCGTTCATGATCTCGCAGTCCGCGTCCCCGGCCGCGCTGACCTGGAGTGATGTGCTTCGGACCGGACCGGGCCGCCAGGTGACCTACACCAGCCCCTACCGCTGGCTGCCCGGCTTCCGCCCGGTGGACGGCGACGCGGCGCTGCGCACGCTCGTCACCCGCTACCTGTATGCGTACGGCTCGGCCACGCCGCCGCACTTCGCCAGGTAGCTGGGCGCCCCCCGCGCTACGCCGCCGGGCTGTTCGGCACGCTGGCCGGCGGGCTGGAGCGCGTCGAGCTGGACGGCGAGCCCGCCTGGACCGTGGCCGGCGACACCGCAACGCCGCCCCGCCCGCACCGCGGCCTGTGGCTGCTGCCCTACTTCGACGCCTACGTCGTCGCGGGCCAGCCCCGGGACCGGCTGTACCCGGGCCCGGCTGCCGCCCGCGCACTCACCCCGTCCGGCCAGGCCGGGAACTACCCCGTCCTGCTCGTCGACGGGGGCGGCGGGCTAAGGCACCAGCCGCGCTCGGCGGCGGGCTCGCCGTCACCGTCGAGCCGCTGCGCGAGCTGACCGCGGCGCAACTCCGGCAGCTCGACGGCGAGGTCGGCCTGGTGGGCACGGTCATGGAGGCGACAGCGACGCTGACCGTAGGCCCCGAGACGGCTCAGCTGTGCTGCAGGTGATCGAGGCGTTCGTGCACGAGTGCGACCTCGGCGCCGAGAGCTGCGATGACCGCCGGATCCGGCAGGCCCATCGGGAGGGCGATGCGGCCGGCTCCCCGGTGCCGGGCATGATGTTCCTTGTGACCGACAGCGAGGAGCTTCCCGGCAGCGTTCTGGCCGCCTACGAACGAGCCGCCAGCGCCGGTTTCCAGCTCGCCTGCGAGGTCGAGGTGGGCAGGCTGCTGGCGGCACTGGCCGCGGCGGTCCCGAGCGGTGGCCGGGTTCTGGAGATCGGCACCGGCGTCGGCGTCGGGCTTGCCTGGCTGGTCCACGGGCTCGGAGCGCGCCGGGACGTCGAGGTCGTCACGGTCGAGCTCGATGATCAGGTACAGCGGACGGCGCTGTCCGCGCCCTGGCCGCCGTGGGTTCGCTTCGAGTCAGGTGATGGGGCCGAGGTCGTCGGCCGCCTCGGCCAGTTTGACCTGATATTCCCGGACGCGCCCGGTGGGAAGATCTTCAAGCTGCGCCGGACTGTGGCCGGGCTCCGCGAGGGCGGCGTCCTCGTCGTGGACGACATGGACCTCACCCGCCACGACGATGAGCAACTTCGGTCTGCCCTGGCCGTCGTGCGTCACCGTCTGCTCGGTAATGCTGAACTCGTCTGTGCTGAACTGGGCTTCAGCAGCGGCGTCATCGTGGCCGTCAAGCGCCGGTCGTGACCTTCGAGGCAGCGCGCCGAAGGTGCCCTACCGAACGTGATAGTGCGAGCGGTCGCCTGACAGCGGCTGTCGCCGGTTACGGGGCAACGGTCATGGCAGGAGCGCCAGCTTCCCGGTGACCCGCCGCCCGGCTAGTTCGCCGAGCGCCTCGGCGGCGCGCTCGAGCGGGTAGGTCGCCGGGGTGACGGGGTGCAGAGCTCCGGCTGCGATCCGCTTGAGCAGATCGGCCACCAGCGCCTGGTTGCCGGCCGGGTCCTGGCGTGACCACGCGCCCCAGTCGACCCCGATCAGGCTGCGGTTGTCGAGCAGGATGCGGTGCAGCGGCAGCCGCGGGATGGATCCGCCGGCGAAGCCGATCGCCAGGTAGCGGCCGTAGGCGCGCAAGCTGCGCAGCGCCGGCTCGGCGAACGGGTCACCGACCGGGTCGACCACCAGGTCGGCGCCGGTGCCGGTGATCTGGCGTACCCTGGCCTTCAGGTCCTCAGCCTGGTAATCGACCGTGGCCTGCGCCCCGGCGGTGACCGCCGCCGCCCGCTTGGCCGGGCTGGATGCCGCGGCGATCACTCGCGCCCCAAGCGCGGTGGCCACATCGACGGCGGCAAGCCCGATCCCGCCCCCGGCGCCAAGCACCAGCACCCATTCCCCGGGCCGCAGGCTGGCCCGCCGGGTCAGCGCGAACAGCATCGTGGCGTAACTTTCCACCGCCGTCGCGGCGACCTCGAAGCTGACGGCCTGCGGCAACGGCACCACCGCCTGGGCGGGGAGTACCCGGTGGCTGGCGTAGCCGCCCAGGCCCAGCGAGCAGCCCACCACCCGGCTCCCGGCCAGCAGGCCACGCACCCCATCGCCGGCCCCGGCCACCGCCCCGGCCACCACCAGCCCCGGAGTAAACGGCAGCGGCGGCTTCACCTGGTACAACCCGGCAATGATGAGCCCGTCGACGAAACTGACGCCCGCGGCACGCACGCCGATCAGCACCTCACCCGGACCCGGCTCCGGATCGGGCGCCTGCTCAAGCACTAGCCGCTCCGGCGGCCCGAACTCCCGGCAGACGATGCAGCGCATCCCGCCTCCTCCGCAACATCACCCATGCTCGCGGGCCAGTTGGACACACACAGGCAGCCCAGGACATGCTCGCCCTCAGCAGGCCGGCAAGGCCCTGCGGCACTACATTGCACTCTGGCCGCTCGACGCCGGCCGCGGTAGTAGCCGTGCACGACTCCCTGTTCTGTACCATCCTGCCCGGGACCGGAAACGGCCCCATTGCGCACCGCGCATAGCGGCCCCCAGCTCGGCGCCCTGCTCGCCGCCCGCCCCGAACTGACCGCCCGAGCGGCAGGGACCAGCCGCGAAGAGATCGCCGCCTGTGCCTAGCCACCGGGCCGCCAGGATGGCCCGCCGGGGACCGGCCTGGAAACGGGAAACCGACTCGCAGGAACCGCGCGGGCAGGCGAACATCCGCCACCACGCTCACATAACGGCCCCATATGCGTGCCTGAGCGAGAGCGCTGCGATCCTCCGTGCACCACGCTTATCGGCGGATCTCGCATGAGGTATTGCACTGCTGCTCAGTCCGGGCTGTGATGATCCGGATGAGGATCTGCCTTCGGCTGTACGCTGCCGGGCAGGCTGGATCGCTGTACCCATGCCCGGCAGCCGGCTGGGGAATGATGCGGCCATGGAATTCGACCGGTTCACCGTCGCGCTGCTGATCCGCCGGGATGACGCGCCGGAGCTTGACCAGGACGCCGAGAGCGCGCTGCAGGACGCGCACATGGCGCACATGGCGCACATGGCAGACCTGCACCAGGGGCCGGCCACCTGCTGGCCGCAGGCCGCTGCTGGGCGAGCCTGGCCGCGCCTTCCGCGGGCTGAGCATCCTGGCTGGAACTGCGGCGCTGCGTGCGCGACCTCGGCTTCCGGGCGCTGCGGGTGGTGCCATGGCTGTGGAACCTGCCGCCCAGCGACCGCCGCTACTACCCGCTGTACGCCGAGTGCGTCCAGCTGGGCATCCCGTTTTGCCTGCAGGTTGGCCATACCGGTCCGCTGTGCCCGTCCGAGCCGGGCCGGCCGATCCCCTACCTGGACACGGTCGCGCTGGAGTTCCCCGAGCTGGTCATCGTCGGCGGGCACATCGGCTATCCGTGGACCGCGGAGATGATCTCACTGGCCACCAGGGACCGAGCCAATCGAGGGACCGCCGGCAGGGTCGACCGGGCCCTGGAGGCTCTCGGCGTGGACCATGACGTCAAGGAGTACCCCGGCGCCGGCCATTCCTTCCTCAACGACCTGTCGCTGCCGTCGCCGGTGAGGACCCCCGCGATCTTCGTCGTGATGGGGAAGTTCAACGGGCCCTCCGGCCTGCACGAGCCGTCGGCGGCAGATGCCCGCCAGCGCATCGTGTCCTTCTTCAACCGTCACCTGAAGGCATCGGGCTGACGTCAGGGTCGCCCGGGCACTCTTGCCCGGAAGCCGGGGTTGGGATCGGCCCCTGGCCCGGCTGCCGTCGCGCACCACCGTGGGCCCGCGGGGTGCTGTGTGCGGCAGCCCGGCGAAGCTGCCAGCGGCGGCCCGGGTTATGTCGTGATCGGTGCGGTGAGTGCGTCGAGTTCGCCTTGAAGTGCGGCGACGAGGGCTCCGGAGTCGGGGCAGGCGTCGCCGTCGGCGATGACGGTCACGGTGAGGGTGCCGGCATAGGACAGGACCGCGAACGCGACGGCTACGTTTCCGGCGACGCCAGCGAGCGGAATCATCTGGGAGACAGCCGCGCCGAGAAAGGAAACCGGGACATCCGGGCCCCGGAGGTTGGTCACGAAACAGGTGACCAGGTGCTGACGCTCGACGAGCCAGCGCAGCACGCCGAGCGCGGCAAGGAGCCGGAATGCCGGGGCGATCACTGCGGCGGATGCTCCTTTGGTCCGGCTCTTGTGCCGCCGGGTGATCTCCGCGATCGCCGCAAGCCGGCCGAGCGGGGCACCGGCTGCCGGAATCATCACCGGGGTGACCCCGACCTGGTTGCCAAGTTGAGCGGGGCTGGCCTCGGCCCTGCCCGAGACCGGCACGGACACGACGATGTGATCGATGCGCTCACCTCGGCGGGCCAGCTGGGCCCGAAGTGCGCCGCTGACCGCGGTGAGGACGACATCGTTGACCGTCCCCCCGAAGGCGCGGCCGACCGAGTGGACCTGCGCCAGATCGGCCCGCACGACCCCGAACCGGCGGCGGGTACCGACGCGGCGATTCAGCGAACAGCGGGGCGCCCGGGGAATGGCCCCTGGCCGGAGTTCGGCCAGAGCATCTCGCAGATGCGCCGGGACGCGCCCAAGGTGAGCCAGTACGCGGACCCTGCTCACGGCTGCGTCCACCGCCAGCCGCCGCGCCGATGGCCTCGCCCGGGGGAAGTCCTGCCGGGGAGCAATGACGGCTCCGTCGACCAGGCTGGCCAGGACCGCCAGGCCGCCCATACCGTCCGCCAGCACATGGTGGAAGACGACGATCACAGCGCAGGCGTCCCCGGCCAGCCCGGTGACGATCGTGGCTGACCACAGCGGCTGGCCCGGCGGCAGCGGGACGGTCACCACTGCAGCCGCTGCCCGCAGGAGCGCGTCCTCATCGCCAGGCGGCGAACAGGCGACTTCGTGAACATGCCGGGCGACGTCGAACCCGGGATCATCGACCCAGACCGGCCGGCCACACCCCGGCGGTGTCGAGACCAGCAGCTGCCGCAGGCGCGGAAGGGCACAGATCCGATCGGCCAGCGCATCGCGGACCTCGCGCACGGCCAGACTCTCGCCCGATCCGGATACCAAGATGGCCCCCACCTGCAGCGGCAACGGACCAAAATCCGAGGCAAGCTCTATCAGATCGAGTGCACTCGCGCGCTCGATCAGGCCGCACTCGGTACCCGGCTCGAGCCCCACGAGACACATTATGACTGCTGCGGCCACCAGGCGCAGCGCCCACACACGGGGGGTGCGAACAGCGAGGCGGGCGAACAGGCTCGCGGGCGGCGACCCTCGCAGGAGCATGACCGGCCAGGGGTTCTCCGGCGGCATGCGAGCCCAGGCGCCACCAGGCTGTGCAAATGCCTGCTGCCCAAGACCCGTACCCGCCTCATGCGAGGTTCCCCTCGCCTTCGGCTCAGAACCCACCCGCCCCACTGCACCTCACTTGAATAAAAATTCAAAACGTCTCGGCTGGCAAGGGTCGGCTGAATCGCGCTAACGCCCTCAATAACGTCCGGGAGCCGACAGATGCATCTATCATCCCTGCCCTTCACACGAGCTCTAGACCGTCGATCTGCGGGATGCTCTCACCTTTTAGCTTTCGGCCCAGCCGCGGCCGAGGTGCCAGACCGACACCGTCTCGGCAGTGATGTCGTACATCACCCGGTAGCGTCAGATGCGCAGCCGCCGTCGGTCAGGTGACCCATATGGGAACGACCCCGCAGGGCAGGGATCATCGGCGAGCCGCGCGACCGCGTCGAGCATCTCACGGACCCCGTCGGGGTCGTCGTGGAGGAACCCGGCCGCCTGGTCAATCGCCTGGGCCTCCCAGATGACCTGGCGGCTCACCCGGCCAGGCCGAGCCGCCGCAGCGCCTCGTCGTGCGGAACGTATGAGGTCTGCCCGGCGGCCTCCCGGGCACGCCAGTCCGCGAGCGCTGCCTTGTCTTCGGCGTCCTCTAGCTCCTGCGCGCTGGCGGCCTGTTCCAGGGCCCGCAAGCGCAGGAAGTCGGACACCGGCACCGCCACCGCGGCTTGGCCGCCGAGGTGGATCGCCTCGTACGACCCGGTGTCCGGGCCGCTCGCCGGGATCCGGTCGGCTGGCTGGGCGGTCATCGTGCTGCCTCCTGTCCGGGGCTTCCGGGCTTTGCTATCCATCCTGGCATGCCTGCGCGCCTGCGAGGTGTCATGCCTCTGCAACCACGCCGGGCGCTGGCCCGAACATCCCGCGGAGATGGCCACGCCGTGCTGGTCATTCCCGGCCTGGGGGCCAGCGACATGTCCACGCTGATACTCCGCCGCTTCCTCAGCACACTCGGATACGCGACCTACGGCTGGGAACTCGGGCGCAACATCGGACCCACTGCGCGAATCGTCAGCGGCCTGCCCGAACGCCTGCACGAGTTCCGCGCGCGCCACGACGGACCGGTAAGCGTGATCGGCTGGAGTCTCGGCGGCATCTTCGCCCGTCAACTCGGGCGGCGTCATCCGGACGTCATACGCCAGGTGATCACGCTAGCGAGCCCGATCCGGCTCAAGGATCACGCGCACAGCAACGCCCGGCGCGCGTACGAGCTGCTCGAGAAACGGCACACCGAAACGATCCAGCTGCCTTTGGAGGCCGGCCTCGGGCCACTGCCCGTCCCAGCCACCTCCGTCTACACGTACACCCGCGCCGGCGGGCTCCGGGATACTCCATGAGACTGCCGATGTATTCTCGCTACTAGTTCACCACTAGACGCAGGTCTGCTAGTCGGCTGCTAGGGCCAGGGAGATGATCACGATGAGCGGTCAGCCCCGGACTGTGCACATACCGTACACACTCGAACAGGACGAGGACGGCATCTGGTGCGCGCATGCCTGGCTCGGATCGAGCGGAGGCGCGAACGGCAACGGCGCGACCCCCGATGAAGCCGTGGCCGACCTCCGCGAAGCCGTCCAGATGGTTATCGATGAGGACGGCGTTCCCGAGGACATCCGTACGCTGGACCTAGAGGTTGCCTGATTCGCAGCTGCCCGCGGTAACAGGTGCACGCCTCGTCAAGGCACTCCAGGCCGCCGGGTTCGTTTTGACCCGCACGCGGGGCAGCCATCACCGGCTAAAGCATCCTGATGGGCGCGCCACCACCGTGCCCGTCCACGCCGGGAGGGATGTGCCGAAGGGAACGCTGCAGGGTCTCCTCCGGGACTGTGGTATGTCAGCTGAGGATCTACGCCAGCTCCTGAGCTGATGCGTGCTAGTCGAGCGGACAGGCAATCCGCCGCCTCGCCGGCCAGCGCCGATGCGGACCAGAGGAACGGGTTTAGAAGCGGACCAGAGGAACGGGTTTAGAACAAGCCGCTCCGGTCCGTGCAGGGCCTCAGCGCCGGTAATCTCGCCTCACGGCTGGCTGGCCGTTCCAGCTCTGGAGACGGCACCCAGTGACCCGGTATGTTGGTCACGGCCCCGATCACTATCCCGGCCAGCGGTACGCTACAGCCCACCCACCCGCGTGGAGGGCGGGCCGCTGCAGACCCTGGCTCAGCAGCGCCTCGGCGGCTTGCATGGTGGTTGGGTCCCTCCGGTTAGCCCCAGCCTGGCACCGAGGCACCCCGGGGGATGCTGAAGTGCAGGACGGCGGTACTGGTCTTGATGAGCCACGACATGATGATGACGAGCGTCGGCACTGCGTAAATGGTGGCGCCCATCCTCCCGGAGGTGGTCCGGGCGAGCGCGTAGGCCCAGGTGGTGAAGCCCAAAGTGGTCGGGAACAGCCCCAGGTGGACGACTTGCAGCGTGGCGCTGAGCCGAGCCGAGCCGAGCTGGTACAGGAACTGGCCGGCGAACGGAAGACACGCCGCCGTGCCGGTGAAGCAGCCGAACGCGGTGACCTGGACGGCCGAGGCATGGCGCAGGGCCAGCTTCTGGCACACTACCCCGGCCGCGTAGCAGACGGCCGCAACCAGGCACAGCACCGTGGCGATGACCGAGGCACGACCGCCGCCCGACTCCGAGATGCCGACCACGAGAACACCGCCGAACGATACGGCCATCCCGGCGGCCAGCCGACGCGGGAACCCCTCGTGCAGCCACTGCTCGGCGAGGTTGAGCCAGGATGAGCTGGTCGGGTGAATGCAGCGTGCGCGTATCGGGCACCCTCGGCGCGGTGCCGGAGACCGGCCGCGTATACCGCTCGTGATCATCCGGGCCCGCAGGGCCGGTCCCGGCCCGGGGAGAGGTATGGGGTCTTGGGCTGGGTAATTTGCTCCCGTAGCGTTGTCTACTGGACCCTTTACTACAGTGACACCGGGAGCAGGCATGACGCAGACCCCGCCTTATCAGGTGACCGACCCGGCGACCGGCGAGGTGACCGAGGTTTTCCCCTTCGCCACGGACGCGGAGGTGGCGGAGGCGCTCGCCGCCGCGACCGAGGCGTTCGCGGCATGGAGGCTGCGCTCGGTCGCCGAGCGCGCCGCGGTCGTGAAGCGGATCGCCGAGCTGTTCACCGGGCGCGCCGCCGACCTGGCCGCGCTGATCACGAAGGAGATGGGCAAGCGGCCGGCGCAGGCCGTCGGCGAGGCCGAGTTCTGCACTGACATCTTCAATTACTACGCCGACAACGGCCCCGGGCTCATCGCCGACAAGCCGCTGCCCGGCCATGACACCGCGCGCGTCGAGTACCGGCCCGTCGGCCCGGTACTCGGCGTGATGCCGTGGAACTACCCGTATTACCAGGTGGCCAGGTTCGCCGCACCCAACCTGATCGTCGGCAACACCGTCATACTCAAGCACGCGGAAAACTGCCCTACCTCGGCCCTGGCGATCGCGCAGATCATGAAGGACGCGGGCGTGCCAGACGGCGTGTATGTCAACCTCTTCGCGACCCACGAGCAGGTCGCCGCGATGATCGCCGACCCGCGGCTGCACGGCGTGTCGCTGACCGGCTCCGAGCGGGCCGGCACCGCAGTCGCCGAGACGGCCGGCCGCAACCTGAAGAAGGTCGTCCTTGAGCTTGGCGGCTCCGACCCGTACATCATCCTCGACACCGGCGATGTCGAGGGCGCAGCTAAGACCGCCTGGGTCACCCGGATGGAGAATGTCGGCCAGGCCTGCAACTCCAACAAGCGGATGATCGTCATGGACGACATCTACAACGACTTCGTGGCCGCCCTGGTCAAGCGGGCCACCGCGATGTCACCGCGCCAGCCGGGCGATGATTCCCCGCGCTCCTACAGCCCGATGGTCTCCCGTAAGGCAGCGGAGAACCTCCTCGCCCAGGTGCAGGACGCGGTATCGAAGGGCGCCACCCTGCATGTCGGCGGCACGCTCGACGACGGTAAGGGCGCGTACTTCGCCCCGGCCGTGCTCACCGGCGTGACCCCGGAAATGCGGGCCTACCGCGAGGAGCTGTTCGGCCCGGTCGCCGTCGTCTACAAGGTCAGCACCGACGAGGAGGCCGTCCAGCTCGCCAATGTGGTGGACTTCGGCCTTGGCGGCGCGGTCTGGTCGACCGATGAGGAGCGGGCGATCAAGGTCGCCGAGCAGCTGGAGGTCGGCATGGCCAACGTAAACACCCCGGCAGGCGAGGGCGCGGACCTGCCGTTCGGCGGCACCAAGCGCTCCGGCTTCGGCCGCGAGCTAGGCCCCCTCGGCATCGACGAATTCGTCAACAAGCGCCTCTTCTACGTCGAGAAGTAGCGCTTGGCGAGTAAGGCCCCGGCAGGCCACTCCCGGTGGCCCGCGGTGCGGCACCCGCTCGGCTCGTGTCCACGACTCGTGCGCACTGCCGCGCTTCGTAACCGGCTTGTGCGACGGCAGGCCATCGGTTCGAATCTGCTCACAGGCTCCCAGTTCAGCGGGAGTTTGGCTGTCGCCTCCACCTTGGCCGTGGAACGCCGCCGTGTTGTGACGTCATGCTGTCGGTCCACTTCGTTACCATGACCCTCATGAGCGAACTGCCCGCCGGTGACACCCACGACGTGATTCGTCATAGCGGCCAGGTGGTAGCGGTGGTCGTGCCCATCGAGGAGTACCAGCAGCTACGCCAGGCGATGCAAGAGCAGCAGGTCAACGAGGAGTTCGACGCTGCCCGGGCCAGGTACCTGGCCCGCCGTGAGGCCGGGGCGATCCGCTATGTGTCACATGAGGAAGCGGGCCGCCGCCTAGGCATGCCATCCCGGTGAGCTATCAGGTCAACTGGGAGATTCAAGCTCTAGACCAGACAGCGGGCTTCCTCCGCGACGATCCCATCGGTGTCGGTGCGCTCTGGGACACTGTTAGCCAGCTCGCCGATGAGCCGCGGCCGCCCGAGTCGTTCCCTACGGGTCGCCGGATCTGCGGCGCCTGCGGGCCGGGCGGTACCGCGTCTTCTACACGATCGATGAAGAACGGCGGGTAGTCCAGATCGACCACGTCGCCCGCCTGCCGTAGCCCTGGCATATCAAGCCCCTGTCGGCGGCAACGTTCTGTAGCTGGCATCCGGTGATCGCCATCGTAAGGCGTGGACCGGTTCGTGGACCGAGTCACCCGTGCAAACGGTGCGATTAGCGCCATCTGTGGCACGACTCCCTGGTATCTGTGCAGGTAGCGCACCCGGAGCGCCGGGCCGGGCTTCTCGTGATCCGCCGGTCGTGGGTTCGAGCCCCACCCGCCCCAACCTGCTTGATTCCGTCAAGGCTTCTCGCCAGCAGGCGCCGTCGCCCGGCGCAACCTTCACTGGCTAGCCACGGAAGTCGCGTCAGGGCCAATATTGTTGGCGTGTGAGACAGGTAATCGCACGCCCGGCGACCCGACCGGGAGCCCCCCTTCGGCCCGCGCCCGTCCTGCTGGTCGGGATCATAGCGTTCGCCGCGGCGCTGGCAGGCTACCTCGCATACGTCGCCATCCATCCACTGTGGTGGATGTTTAACCTGGTTGACCTGCATGTATACCTGGCCGGCGGCCTTATCGTCCGGCACGTGCAGCCGGTGTACAGTCCGCACCTGGCCACGCCGCTCTACAGCTGGCAGGGCCCGGATAGCCTGCTGTTCACGTACACGCCATTCGCGGCGATCGCGTTCGCGGTGGTGTCGTTCATCCCGTGGTCGGCGCTGCAGCCGCTGTCCGTGGCGGCGAACATCGCGCTGCTGCTGGCGGCGCTCTGGATTACTTTCCGGGCGCTGGGCTACCGGAACACGCAGGTGCGGCTGGGCGCCACGCTGCTCACCGGGGCGGCCGTGCTGTGGACCGAGCCGGTGCTGCGTACGCTGTATTTCGGGCAGATCAACATAGCCCTGATGGCGCTGATCCTGTGGGACCTCACGCAGCCCGACACCAGGGGCAGCCGGTGGTGGAAGGGTGCGGGCATCGGGATTGCCGCGGGCATCAAGCTGGTCCCGCTGATTTTCATTCCCTATCTGCTGCTGGCCAGGAAGTTCCGGCAGGCCGCAGTGGCCGCCGGGGCCTTCGCCGGCACGATAGTGGCTGGTTTTGTGTTCCTGCCCGCCGACTCCCGACTGTGGTGGCTGCATGGACTGATGTTCGACAGCAACCGGACCGGGTTCATTCCCTGGGGTGGCGGTCAGTCGCTGCGGGCGCTGCTCGCCCGGACGATGGGCAGTGTCGCAGCAGCCCAGCCGGCGTGGCTGGTCGCCGCGGTGCTGGTCGGCGCGGTGGGCATCGCCTGCGCGGCGGTGCTGGATCTGGCCGGCCATCAGGTGGCAGGCATCCTTACCTGCGCGCTCACCGGATTGCTGGTATCCCCGGTTACCTGGGATCACCACTGGGTGTGGATCGCCCCGGGAGTGGCCGCGGCGGCCTACTACGCGATCGATGCCATGCGCGCCGATACGCACGGGACCTGGTGGCGGAGGGCAGCCGGCTGGCCCGCGATCGGGTTCTGGGCGCTGGCGGGAGGGATTGTCGCCGTCTACGGCGCCTGGCCCGACAGCCTCTTTGGCCTGCCCGGGGCAGCGAGCCACTTCGCGTTCGGGCTGATCTGGATAGCGCCGAACAGCCGTACCCCGGTCTTCGTGACCCACAACGAGCCCTGGTGGAAGGAGTACCACTGGACGGGCTTGCATTGGGTGGCTGGCAATTCGTCGGTTCTCGGCGGCCTGATACTCCTAGGCATCCTGGTGCTACTCGCCGTTGTCAGCGGCGCCATCCGGCCCTCGGGCCGCCAGGGCGGATTGATGTAATGCCGCCCCGGCCGCCCGTTACGGGCGGAGGGGGAGGGTGTACTCGCGGTGGAAGCTGCTGCCCAGGCGGGAGATGTCGGCGCCGTAGACGTGCATCGAGATGGCCACGGCGTCGCCAGTGTAGCGCACGCGGTGGATGTCGCCGGCCGGGGCGAAGCTGTCTTCGCAGATCCGATCGTCCAGCGCACGGTTGCCGCGTCGGCTGTGAGCCGTGTTGATCTGCGGGCCCGCGGCCGATGTGGCCCGGCGTGCGCCCGGGCGGGCTAGCGGTCAAGGCCGTGCTGGCACGCTGCTGGTTACAGCGGTCACGCTAGACCCGCTGTGAGGGGCACGAAGACATGGGCCGGACCAGGGCTGTTACGAGGAACGCTACCGGCTGACCTATCCGGTCGTCCGCGGCACTGCCTTCAGCTTGGTGCCCCTGATCGTCGCGATCTTCAGCCATCAGCCGCTGCCCTGGGTGATACTGGCCCCCGTCGTCTTCGCCCTGGCCACCGTGCCCTGGCTGGTCGCTGTGGCCAGCCGCAAGGTCGCCTTCCGCGCCGACATCGCTGGCATCACGCTCGGCGCGGACCCGCTGAGCTGGCCGTTCCGGCACGCCTCGGCTGTGTTCGTGCCCTGGGCCGATGCCGAGGCAATCGCCTTGTACCAGGGCGGCGGGCCGTTCGGCTGGCGCGTCGGGGGCGACCCGTGCATCGGGATCCAGCGCCGCCAGGGTGCCCCGGCCTTGTCCCGCGGCAACAAGCCTGCCCGCCGCTGCCCGGTGCCTGGCGTCGCCGCCGGGGCCGTCCGCCCGGTCACTGCCTGGCGGCTGGACCGTGACCGCCTTGCCGCGCTGACCGCGGCGGCAGCACCCGGCATCCCGGTCATCGACGCGAGTACCGGCCCGAACCAGGGCGTTGCAGGGGCGGCGGACCGGGCAGGCAGTGTCATAGAAACAGGACCCGCGGATTAAGAAGACCGGCTCACCTCTGCTCGGAGCAGTCCGAGGACGGACATGTACACTTCGCAGGCCATTCCCGGACTGTAGCCTCACCATGGCCCCGCACCTTCCCGCTCCCGCGTCGTCGTGGACTAGGTGGTCATCGTCAACCGCGGGGTGCGGGCTGTCTGTCCGCCGGGGACGGGGACACGGGACATTTACGCGATGACGGCTTAATCGCGGGTCAAGACCGCGCTGTCACGCTGCTGCTTAAGCGCGATAAGTTATGACAGGGCGCGCCCGCTTCGGCGGGCTCCCTAGGTGAGGTCCCCATGTACCAGCCCTACCCATCCAGCGGCCAGCCGGCCGGGCCGCTGCGGCCTCCTGCTCCCGCGCCGGTGCGGACCGCGGTCAAGCTCATGTACGCGGGCGCCGCCGTCAGCGCCGCCGGCCTGATCATCGGGCTGGCCCTTATCGTCGACATCAAGGCCGCCGCCCGCGGGCGATTCTTCGGCCACAGCCTCGCCACGCCCCAGATGAGACCGCTCATCATCACGGTGTGGATCGTCCTCAGCTTGGTCGCGATTGCCCTGTGGCTGTGGATGGCGCGGGCGAACGGCCAGGGCCGGAACTGGGCGCGCATCCTGTCCACGGTGCTGTTCGGCCTGGCGACGCTGCAGCTGCGCGGCGACTTCACCCAGCCGGTGAGCCATGCCGGGTTCGGCGTGACGGTGCTGTACTACGGCAGCACCGTGCTGTTCATCGCGGCCTGGCTGGCCGGCGCTGCTGCGGTGTGGCAGCTCTGGCGCCCTGCCTCCAGCGCGTTCTTCAAGCCGCCGGGCTTCACGCAGGCCCTGCCGCGTCAGGTATGAGCCGTGTCGGTCTGCGTGCCCGCGCGGGTGTGGCCCGGCGTGCGCCGGGCGGGAGGAGTACGCCGGGCGATGGCGGCCAGTGAGCTAGCCGCGCGCTGGTTTCGGCACTCGGTCCGGCAGACACCTGATGTTGGTGATCTGCCGAAGTGATACAGGACGGGCCATGAAGCGCTGGGTGGCAGCACTGGGATCGCTGGCCGTGGTGTGCTTCTTGACGGCCTGCAGCAGCAGCGTTGCAGGGACCTCGCCAGCATCTCCAGGCCCGTTTGCTTCCCAGGCGGACCAGGTCGTGGCTGACCTGGCGGCTGGGAACTTCACGGCCCTGGTCACCATCACCTTCAACCCCAACGGGACCATTGCAGGCAACCCCAACGGGACCATTACAGGTTGCACTGCGGAGCGCCGCCCTCATAACCAAGCGAAAGGGCGGGGAGGTGCTATGGAGCAAGAAGGCATCACCTGGTACGACGTCCTAGGCGTGCTGCCGGGAGTCGAGACGAGAAAGATCAAGCGGGAGTACCAGGCCAAGCTGCTGAACGGGCACATCGCCTACGTGCAGCTGCCCGGGTTCTTCCCCGGCTCGGCAGACCAGGTGCTGCAGGCGATAACGGGCCTGGCCCCGGGCGTCAAGCTGCGCGGGCTCATCGTGGACCTGCGCGGCAACGGCGGCGGCACTGTCGCCGATCCCGCCAGGCTGCTCGGCGCCTTCATTCACGGCGCGGCCTGGTCCTACGACTGCGACGTGCA
The DNA here is from genome assembly GCA_963739135.1 of uncultured Actinomycetes bacterium. Taxonomy (GTDB): domain Bacteria; phylum Actinomycetota; class Actinomycetes; order Streptosporangiales; family Streptosporangiaceae; genus Palsa-504. The sequence continues at coordinate 145,494 of CAVTZG010000022.1, read as the reverse complement.
CGGCGGCTGCACCGCAAACTACACCGACAGCAGCGTCCCGCTGCTGCACCTGCCGCTGGTCGTGCTGACCGACCGCAACTGTGCCTCGGCGTGCGACGCGTTCAGCGGCGCGGTGAAGGACCTGCGGCTGGGCACCCTGGTCGGCACCCGGACCTCGGGCATCGTGGCCGCCCCCGCGGCCGCCTACCTGCTCGACGACGCCAGCCTGATTATCCTTCCGGCAAAGCACGAGCTCAGCGCCAACCACGAGCTCATCAACGGCATTGGCATCGCGCCCGACTACTACATCCCGCTCACCGCGCAAGACCTGTCCACCGGGCACGACCCCGACATCGCCAAAGCGCTCACCCTGCTCAGCAGCTAACCTGCACCGGTCTCCGCACTCGGCTGGTCAGCGACTTCACCGGCCACGACCGGTCCGATTCCCAAGCTGATAGTCCAGGCTGAAGAGTGGCCTAGTAGGCGGCGACCCCTGGGAGCAGGCCGTTCGGCAACTACGGACTGGTCCAGGGTCAGACTCCTGGTTGAGGTGACGGGATTTCGGCATGTACCGGCGCGGCCAGGCCGTCACCTGCGCCCGCACCCTCGGCCTGCTCGCACCCGCTGGAAGGCGCTGACCCGGTCCCCGAGGTCGACCGGCGCGCCGCCGCCTACCCTCGCGCAGCTAACCGCCGGATCCGCAACTCAGAACGGCTAAAGCTCGCGGTTCGCCAGGCTGGCCTCGGCCTCTTCGTCCCGAAGCCAATTCCCCACCCCGCCACCCTGCCGCATCGCGCCGCTGACTTACTGCTACCGTCCGTCGACGTCCACTGGTGTACCTGCTCGGCTTCCGGGATTGTCACTCAGCCCTCGCCCGGAACTGGCAGCTCGACGCCTTCGGCATGCCGTCGCCGCCCGAAAGCGAAGTATGACAGCGGCCCGACCCCGGCGGAGTTGAGGAGTACAGCCGCTGCGATCCACATCCGCTTCGAGCCACGGATCTGGCCCGCCGGACGGCGCCTGATGTCGATGAGCACCGCCGTCTTGAGGATGGCTTCGCCAATTGCCGCGGCGATGATCAGCCTGCGGCTGCGCTCGCTGAGGTCGCCCCACCGTCTGGCCATGACATCCTCCCCTTCCATGCAGCGGCCCCGATGGTCTGTACCTTACATCGGGAGGAGATAGCGGCTCGTTGCCTGGTCGTGGACGCCAGATCCGTACTTGGCCAGTTGAACCGTACGGGAGTGAACCCAACCGCATTAGCAGCTTGGGTCGCGGCTGTCCGGATCCGTTCAAGCTGGACCGACTCGGTTTGGTCGGTCTTCGGTGAACGGTGCCGCACGGCGGTGAGCTGCAACCCAAAATGCAACCCGTGGCCGTCACCGCCGGGCCGCGAGACCTCGCCAGCTCCAGTAAACGTCAGCCAGACTCCTGGCGTGGCTTCAGAAAATCGGCGTGCCGGTGAATGATCCGCCACTGCCCCTCCTCCTGCCGGAACAGGTGCGTCACTCGCAGCGGCGCCTCGCGGAGCTCCGGGGCGTTGTCGAACCGCCCTCCACTGCGTTCGATGTCGACCGAATATGCGATTTCCTGGTCCATGCCTTCAAGCAGGTTCTCGCGGTCCAGCCAGCCCTCGGAGTACCGGGAGGCAGCCCAGTCAAGGCGTGGCTCGACCGTGGCCCAGCCTTGCTCGTAGGCGCCCCAGCCGCCGAAGATCGTCACATCGTCCCGGTGGGACCACAGGCTCTTGTACGGCCCGGCGTCGCCTTGGACAAATCGTCGCAGAGCGTCGAGGATCTGCTTGGTGAATTCGTCCCAGTCAGACATGCCAGCCTCCCTGTCGCCTCAGCATGCATGCCCGGTCGTGCCACCGCAATGACCTTCTGTTTCGTAGATCAACGGAGTCCGTCCGGCCAACGCTCCGCAATCCAGAATCGCAGGTCAGCGTCCTACGGGGTGTCCGGAATGGACGCCATGGTCCCATACCGTCTGCCCAGTCCGTGAGAAACCTGTGGGAGATGCGTGCCTGTTCCCTGCGTCACAGCGTCGCGAGGGCCGCGAGCCGCTCGGCGGCGGAACGGCGCACCTCGTCGCCGACCGTCCCGTCGCGCGCAATGGCCAGGCAGGCCGGGGCAGCGGCGCCTGGATCGACGTCGGCGAGCCGCTCGGCGGCGGACAGCCGCACCTCGTCGCCGACCGCTTGGTCGCACGCGATGGCCAGGCAGGCCGGGGCAGCGGCGCCTGGGTCGACGTCGGCGAGCCGCTCGGCGGCGGAGAGCCGCACCTCGTCGCCGACCGCTTGGTCGCACGCGATGGCTGAGAAGGCTTCGGCGGCGGCGTGGGGGTTTTGTTCGGCTAGCTGCTCGGCCGCGTCAATGCGGTCCTCGTCGCTTTCGTACATGGCTGTGCCAGCTTTCTCCGCGAGATCAGTTCCGTTATCGGACTGAATGAGCCCAGTCTGGCGGCGCGAGCCAGCCTCCGACCATGAGGAAAGCCCCCGATTTGACCCTGACGCTGACCCCCGCGTTATATATGACCGGCGTGGTGGCGGCCGAGGCGGCCGATGCTGTGACGGCCGGGACGCCGATGATGGCGAGGCCAGCGAGCGCCGCCCCGATGGCGATGAGTAGCTTCCTCACCGTGATCCCCCTAATGACCGGCGGGAGATCCGCCGGACGTTCCCGTCTGCCTCCACCCGGACGGCGGAGGAGACCTGGGTGCGGCGACAGATGGCCAGCAGCATGCAGAGCATCGGCCAACCACGCCGCACCTGCTGACAGTCTGCAGCCGGCGCGTGTTCCTGGTCTCGTGCCGAACGTCCCGGGAATGATGGCCCATGGTTGCTGCCTGTTCGAGCGGGCGCGCGGTAGCGATCGATGCCCGGTCTGCGTCGCGCCGTCCAGCTCCCTGCCCAGGAAGCGCAGGGCCTTTCTCGAGGGTGCGGATGCCGGGTAGCAACTGGCCCGCGGCGTGTCCCGGTAACCCCTGGTGAGCAAAAAAACGCTCTCGTAACGATCCCGTAGCGGTGGCGTACTAAATAGCTTGGGGTTGTACAGAGATAGCACAACGCACAAAGGGGTGCGAAATGCTTCAACGGGGATTGGCCTACGCGGCCGCAGCGGTAATGATCGTCGCCGTCGGCATGGCACTGTTCCAGCTGGCGACCCAGATTCTCAGTTTCTCCTCGCCCGTCGTGATCGTCGTGGCCACGCTGGTCACCGCGGCCCTGCTCCACTCGCTGCACCGGCGTCGGCGCAGCCTGGCCAGGCACCGGTCCGGCCCGGAGCATCCGCACGGTGTCCACTGAGAATCCCGCCGGAGTGAAATCGCGCATAAATTCGCCCCAGCGTCCCAAGTGACCTTTTGTTGACATCCGCGCTGATCGGCGCCCTCGTCGGCATTCCAGCCGGGACCACCCTGTACGGCCTGGTCCAGAACGGCGGGCCGCAGAGCAACCCGTCAGCCTGGTGGCTCCTCGTCATGGTGCTGGGCATCCTGATCGCCGTCGCCGTCCTCACCGCCGTCCCCGCGCGCCTGGGCGCCCGCCGCCCCGCGGCCGAGATCCTGCAAGCCGAGACGCCCTGATGCCACCCCGCCCCCGGCTGCCAGAATGAGTTCTGTGCAGAGCAGCGGCGGTTCATCCCCGGCAGGAGGCTCCTGCGGGTCACTCCTGTCCATCGGCTCGAGCGGGTCGATCCTGTCGATCGGCTCGTCAGGCTCCATCTTGTCGATCGGCTCCGCGGGCTCGATCCTGTCCATCGGCTCGGTCGCCTCGCTGGGCAGCGTGCTCTCGGTCGGCTCGGTCGCGAGCATCGGCTCGATCTTCTCCGGATTCTCCCAGTGGTCAATCCGGGCCTGGCGCGGCGCGCACCCGTCTCCTTGAGCAGGCCGAACAGGAAGGTCAGCAGACCCGGTAGAAGATCAAAGACCTTTCTGCCGAACGGTCCAGCCTGCGAGCCTCCGGGACACCCCGAGCTGGACCGGGGCTTGGCCACGGCTTGGCCGGGCCTGCCCTCAGCCGGTGGGCACGGTCACGATGGGCCCATGGGCGTGGTTCAGCACGGCGTGCGTGACGGTGCCGGGGCCGTGGTGCGCCGCGTGCCGGCCCACGACCACCAGGTCGGTGCGAGCGGACAGGCCGGCCAGGGCGCGGCCCGGGTGGCCGCGCACGACATCCTGGCTGACCGAGACGTCCGGGTACTTGGCCTGCCACTCGTTGATCAGCGCTTCCAGCGCCCTGGCCGTGGCTTCCTCGATGCCCTTCAGGCCCGGTGCCGACAGCAGCTCCCCGGCCCGCGAGATCTCGCCCCGCGGCATGTCCCAGGCGTGGACGACGACCAGGCTGGCCTTGCGCAGTGCCGCTTCCTCGAACGCGAAGGTGAGCGCGGCCGCGCTGCCCTCGGCCCGGGCAATGCCGATGCCGACCTGCCGCCGCGCCGCCGTGGTTTCCTCCCGCACCACCACCACCGGGCAGGACGCGTGTGTGGCCACGTACCGGCTGACCGACCCGAGGATCAGCGCCGCGAACGCCCCCTCCCCGCGGGAACCCACCACCAGCATCAGCGCGCCCGCCCCGGCGTCGGTGACCGCCTGCGCGGGCGCCCCCTCCAGGTGATCGGTGTCGATCAGCAGCCCGGGGGCCGCCTGGGCCGCACGCTCGGCGGCCGCGGCCAGGCCCGCGTCGCGATGCTCGTTGATGACGTCGGCCACAGTGTCGTAGCCCGAGACGTCGTGGCCCCCGGTCATGTGGGGCGGCAGCGCGGCCGCGGAGACGATCCGCAGCGGGGCGCCGCGCAGCACCGCCTCCCGAGCGGCCCAGTCGACCGCCCGCAGCGATTCCTCAGAGCCGTCCGTAGCCGCCACGATGGGCTTTGCCGCCATGTCCAGGTCCTCCTTCACCGACCCAATGCGCCGGGTGCGTTAGGCATATCATTCCCCACCCGCATCATGATCTTGCTGTCGCCAGGTCGATAGCGGCCAGGTTGCGCAAATCGTTAGCAAGTCGGCCACGTTTACGACAGCCGGTTCGCGACCCAGGTGTAATGATCAAGATCCCAGGCCGAGCAGGCCGAATGACCCTGTTGCGACGGGCTTAGAGACCCTAGCATCGGTGTGGAAGGTACCGAAGAGCTTTGTGTGGTACCGCGGCAGCTAAAACAGAAGGAGAAGTGAGATGTCTGGAATCCTCGTCGGAGTGGACGGTTCCGGTCATTCGCAGCGTGCCCTCGAATGGGCCGCCAGGGAGGCGGCCCTTCGCAACACGTCGCTTACCGTGCTTACCGTGCACCAGGCCGTGGCGGGTTTCTGGGGTGGCGCCCTTCACTACCAGGGCGACGACGCTCTGGTCCACAAAGTCGCCGAGGCCGCGAAGGCGCAAACAGATAAGGTGCTGGCCAGCCTCGGCGATTCCAAGCCGGCCTCGGTCCACATCCAGGCGATCGAGGGCTTCCCGGCCGAGGAGATCATTATTGCCGGCGCCGACGCCGACATGATCGTGTTGGGCTCGCGCGGCGGCGGCGGATTCTCGCGCATGCTGCTCGGGTCGGTCAGCAGCCAGGTCGTCGAGCACGCTGACGTCCCGGTCCTCATCGTGCCCGCGGAGAAGGATCACCACTAGAAAGCCACCAGCGAAACAGCTGTCTTGGCGGTCGCCGCCAGCGGGTAATGAACCTGGACTTTCACGACCTTCCAGCGTCGTGAAAGTCCAGGTTCATGACGTTGCCCCGCGGGTTAGCCCATCGGTACCCGGATCCCGCCGCCGCCACCAGCGCCGCGCCGGCCGCTCCAGGGTCGTGACCGGCGACGCCCTCAGGCCGCCGGCTTCAGGCTCGGCGGACTGGGCCATCGGAGGCCGCACCGGCGGTCGCGGCCGCCTCGGCTCGCGGACACCCGCGAGGCCGGGTCCGCCCCGGTGCCGGACGAACGGCAGCCGGTACCAGATGCGCACCAGCCACCCGCGCGGGTCGAACCGGAACCGACGCGATATCACTCGATTAGCCTATAGGATGAGTGACCCGAAGGGCAGAGATGACAGCTACGCCGCCAGTGAACGGGACCGGGGCCATCCCTCTGATGCGCGTCGAGGGCACGAGCTACGAGCGCGGGCGGCAGTACGGCGCGCAGGCCAGGGACCGGGTGCACCTGTCCGTCCAGGCCTACCAGCGCGTGTTCGCGCACTACGCGGGGTGGGACTGGTCCGAGGTCCGGCGCGTGGCCACCGGGTTCGAGGCCCCGATCGCCGCCTTCCGGCCCGGCTACCTGGAGGAGCTGCGCGGCATCGCGGACGGTGCCGGGCTCGACCTGGCCGACGTGCTGGCCATCAACGTGCGCACCGAGGTGATGTACGCCGCCGAAGCCCGGCACGCGCCTCGGGCCCCCCGGCCGCCCGCCGAGTGCAGCGCCTTCGCGGTGGCCTCCGCTCCAGGCCAGCCAGGGCCCGTGCTCATCGGCCAGAACTGGGACTGGCTGCTGCACTCCGCGCAGACGCTGGTCATCCTGGAGGCCAGGCAGGACGACGGCCTGGACTTCGTCACAGTCGTGGAGGCGGGCCTGCTGGCCAAGACCGGAGTGAACGCCGCTGGCCTCGGCCTGGTCACCAACGCCCTGGTCACCGAGGCAGACACCGGCATCCCCGGGCTGCCGTACCACGTGCTGCTGCGGGCCCTGCTCGACTGCGCCACCGTCACCGAAGCCCTCAAGGTGCTCCAGGCCGGGACCCGGTCATCCTCGGCCAACTACCTGATCGCCCACCGCAGCGGCACCGCGCTGGACATCGAGGCGGCGCCGGGTGACTTCACCCGCCTGTACCCGCTGCTGCCCGAGCACGGCGTGCTGCTGCACACCAACCACTTCCTGTCGCCGGGCCTGCACCCGGTCGACCTGTCCCTGTGGTCCATGCCCAGCAGCGCCGTCCGCCTGCAACGGCTCCGGGCGGGCGCACCCGGCCAGACCGAGCCGGGCCTGGACCGCTTCCGCGCGCTGCTGGCCGACCACGCCGACCATCCCTACAGCATCTGCGCCCATCCCGACCCGGACCTCCATCCGCTCGAGCAGGGCGCCACCATCGCCTCGGTCCTGATGGACCTGACCGCGGGCCAGCTGTGGGTCGCGCCCGGCCCGCCGTGCCAGGCCTCCTACCAGCAGCTGGACCTCAGCTGGCTCGGCTCGCGCCCGGCCCGGACGCAGGCCCCGGTCGGGTGACCCTCCCGCCGGAGCCGCGTTCGCCGGAGCCGCGTTCGCCGGGCCGCCCGCCGGAGCCGCGTTCGCTGGCCCGCCCGCGCGCGCTGCGGCCCGGGGACCGGCTGGCCGTGCTGTGCGTCAGCGGCCCGGTCGATCCCGAGCCGCTGGCCACCGGGCTGGACGCGCTGCGGTTCGCCGGGCTGGAGCCGGTCACCTACCCGTCGGCCCGCGACCCGGGCACCATGCGGCCCTACCTGGCCGGCGACGACGCGATGCGGGCCGAGGACCTGCGCGCCGCGCTCACTGATCCCGGCATCGCCGGGATCCTGTTCGCCCGGGGCGGCTACGGCGCGCAGCGCACCCTGGAGGCCATGGACTGGGACGGCCTGGACGGCCTGCCGCCCAAGGTGGTGGCCGGGTACTCGGACGTGACGGCCGTGCTCGAGGCGCTGGCGGTCAGGCTCGGCTGGGCCTCGCTGTTCAGCCCGATGGCCGCCATCCGCGACAGCGCCTCGCACTACTCGTTCGGCTCGCTGCTGCGCACGCTGATGCGGCCCGAGCAGGCCACCGAGATCAGGTACCCGCAGGCATCGACCCTGGTGCCAGGCACGGCCCGCGGGATCACCGTCGGCGGCACGCTGAGCCTGCTGGTCTCCTCGCTGGCTACCGGCACGTCGCGGCCGGCCCGCGACGGCATCCTGCTCCTGGAAGACGTGGACGAGCAGCCCGCCCGCCTGGACCGGATGCTCACCCAGCTGCGGCGGTCCGGCTACCTGGACGGCGTGGCGGGCATCGTGACCGGCGCCTTCGCCAGCTGCGGGCCACGCGAGCTGATCGACGACATCCTGGCCGAACGACTCGGCGTGCTCGGCGTCCCCATGATCACCTGGGCCAATGTCGGCCACGGCGGCCCGTTCCAGACGTTCCCGGTTGGCATCGCCGCCGAACTGGACGCCGGCCAGGCCGAACTACGCCTGCTCGACCCGCCGCTGCGCTAGCAACTTCCGGCTGGCCCGCCGGCGGCCCGGACCCGGCGGGCCAGCCCGGCGTGCATGCGCCGCGGCCACAGCGGCCCGCCGTAGATGAACCCGGTGTAGGCCTGCACGAGCGTGGCCCCGGCCCGCAGCCGTTCCCAGGCGTCGTCCGGGGTCTCGATCCCGCCCGCCGCGATCAGCACCAGCCGGTCCCCAGCCCGCGCGCGCAGCCGCCGCAGCACCTCCAGGGCCCGCGGCCCCAGCGGGGGTCCGGACAGGCCGCCCGCCCCGGCCGCCGCCACCTCGGCCGGGGGACTGGCCAGCCCGTCCCGCGACACCGTGGTGTTGGTCGCGATGATGCCGTCCAGCCCGAGCTCGACCGCCAGGTCGGCCACCGCGTCGACGTCCGCGTCGGCCAGATCGGGCGCGATCTTCACCAGCAACGGCACCCGGCGTCCCCCGCCGGAGGCGTCGAGCGCCTCGCGCACGGCGACCAGCACCGGCTTGCAGGCCCGCCGCCTGCAGGTCGCGCAGCCCGGGCGTGTTCGGCGAGCTGACGTTGACCACCACGTAGTCGGCTACCCCGGCCACCAGCCGGGCGCTGGCCGCGTAGTCCGCCGCCGCCTCGTCCTCCCGCGCCGCCTTGGTCTTGCCGATGTTGACCCCCACGACCGGCCCGCCCGCCGCCCGCCGCCGCAGCCGGGCCGCCGCGGCGGCCGCCCCGTCGTTGTTGAACCCCATCCGGTTCACCAGCGCCCGGTCGGCGGGCAGCCGGAACATCCGCGGCCGCGGGTTGCCCGGCTGCGGCCGGGCGGTCACCGTGCCGACCTCGACGAACCCGAACCCCAGCGCGCCCAGCCCGGCCACCGCCCGCGCGTCCTTGTCGAACCCGGCCGCCAGCCCGACCGGCCCGGGGAACTCCAGACCCAGCGCCCGCACCCGCAGCGCCGGGTCGGACGGCCCCAGCCACCGCCGCAGCAGCCGCGCCGCCCCCGGCCGCCCGGCCGCCCGGATCAGCGCGAACGCGGCCCGGTGCGCCGTCTCGGCCGGCACCCGCCGTAGCACCACCCGGTACAGGAGCCGGTACATCGCATCACTCCGTCAGGATCAAGGGCATTATGCCGAACGGCCCGGCTGCGTGCTCTGTCTTCCCCCGAGGCGGCGGCGCGCCCTTTGGCTCGCGGGCTAGGCGACCAGCTCGGACTCGCCGGTGAAGGCGCTCCACAGCGCGGCGTAGGTCCCGTCGGCGGCCAGCAGCTCGTCGTGGCTGCCGGTCTCCGCGATCTGGCCGGAGTCCAGGACCACGATCCGGTCGGCGCGGGCGGCGGTGGTCAGCCGGTGCGCGACCACGATGGTGGTGCGTGCCGCGGTCAGCTGGCTGATGGCGTGGTTGACGGCTGCCTCGGCGGCCAGGTCGAGCGCGGCGGTCGCCTCGTCGAGCAGCAGGATGGCCGGGTCGGCCAGCTGGGCCCGGGCCAGCGCGATGAGCTGCCGCTGGCCGGCCGACAGGTTGCGGCCGCGCTCGGCCACCTCGTGGTCGTAGCCGCCGGGCAGGTGCATGATCATGTCGTGCGCGCCGGTGGCGCGGGCCGCGGCCTCCACCTCGGCGTCGCTGGCCTCGGGCCTGGCGTACGCGATCGAGTCCCGGACCGTGCCGGCGAACAGGTAGGACTCCTGCGGGACGACGCCGAGCTGGTGCCGGTAGCTGGCCAGGTCGTAGTCACGGACGTCGACGCCGTCGACCAGGACCGTCCCGCCGGTCGCGTCGTAGAACCGCGCGATGAGCTTGACCAGCGTGGACTTGCCCGCACCGGTCTGGCCGACCAGGGCCACCGTCTCGCCGGGCTTGATGGTCAGGTTGATCCCGGCCAGCGCGTTGGTCAAGGCGTGCCCCTGCGGGGGGGTCTGGGGGGCGTCCCCCCGGGCCATGCCCCTGCGGGGGGGTCTGGGGGGGTCGTCCCCCCGGGCCATGCCCCTGCGGGGGGGTCTGGGGGGGTCGTCCCCCCGGGCCAGCACCGTAGCTGAAGTCGACGTCCCGCAGCTCGACCCGGCCGCGCAGCCGGCCCGCAGTGACCGGGTGGCTGGCCGGCGGCGTAGAGGTGCGCAGCCGGAGCAGGTCGGTGATCCGGCGCAGCCCGACCATGGCTTGCTGGTAGCCGTCGAAGACCTGGGAGAGCTGCTGCACGGGGGAGAAGACCATGTCGATGTAGAGCAGGTAGGCGATCAGCGCGCCCGCCGTGAGCGCCCCGCTGCGGATCTCGCCGGTCGCGATGACCAGCACGATGGCCCCGGCCACGGTGGACAGGGTCTGCACGAACGGGAAGTACAGCGCGATGTAGCGCTGTGCGCGCAGCCGGGAGGCCCGGAACGCCTGGCTGCGGCGGCCGAACCGGTCCCGGTTGGCCGGCTCGCGGCGGAACGCCTGGGTCACCCGCATTCCGGCCACGTTCTCCGCGAAGTCGGCGTTGACCACTGCGACCTTCTCCCGCGAGTCGGCGTACGCCCTGGCCGACTTGGCCCGGAACACCACCGTCGCCGCCACCAGGGCCGGGAAGATGCACAGCACGGCCAGGCCCAGCTGCAGGTTGATGATGAGCAGCACGGCCAGCACGCCGAAGAAGGTGAGCACCGAGCTGACCATGGTGACCACGCCGGTCTGCAGGAATGTGGACAGCGCGTCCACGTCGGTGGTCATCCTGGTCATGATCCGGCCGGACAGCTCGCGCTCGTAGAAGTCCAGGCCGAGCCGCTGGAGCTGGGCGAACAGCTTGACCCGCAGGGTGTACAGCAGCCGTTCGCCGTTGCGGCCGACGACCATGGTCTCGGCGATGTTGACCACCCAGTCGGCCAGCACGATGGCCAGCCCGATCAGCGAGACCACGACGATCGCGTGGAACACCTTGGTCTCTATGCCCTGGTCGATGCCGTTCCTGACCAGCGCGGGCAGCGCCAGCCCGGCCACCGCGTCCAGGCCGTCGAGCACCAGCCCGATGATCAGGGCGATGGCCAGCGGCTGCAGCAGCCGCCGCAGCGTGAAGTGCCGGTCCTCAGCCCGGGCCCGGGGGATGTCGATGTCGGGCACGTCGTTGGCCGGCGGCAGCGCCGCCACCTTGGCCAGCAGCTCGGGCGAGGGCGGCAGGCTCTCGAACGTCCCGGTGATGTTCCTGGCTCCGCCCGCGCGGCCGCGGCCCCGGCCGCCCGCTCCGTCCAGCCGGGACAGGTTCTGGGCCCGGCCCCCGGCGGCGGGGACCGGCAGGACCCGCCCGTCCAGCACGTCCTCCACCGTCTGGCTCGCCCGCGGCCTGATCAGGCGGGCGGGCTGCTCCTCGTCATCGTCCGGGCCGGTGATGAGCTGCCGGTACAGCGGGCAGCGCTCGGTCAGTTCCTCATGGGTGCCGCTGTCGGCCACCCGGCCCGCGTCGAGTACCACGATCCGGTCGGCCAGGTTCAGCGTCGACCTGCGGTGCGCGATGATCAGCGTGGTGCGGTCGCGCATGATCTCGCGCAGCGCGACGTGGATCCGCGCCTCCAGGCGCGGGTCGATGGCTGAGGTGGCGTCGTCCAGGATCAGCAGCCGCGGGTCGGTGATCAGGGCCCGGGCCAGGGCCACCCGCTGCCGCTGCCCGCCGGACAGGGTCAGGCCCTGCTCGCCGACGACGGTGTTGTAGCCCCCGGGCAGCCGGGCGATGAACTCGTGCGCCTGCGCCGCCTGGGCCGCGGCGACGATCTCCTCCTCGGTGGCGTCCGGCCTGCCGTAGGCGATGTTGGCCCGGATGGTGTCGGAGAACAGGAAGCTGTCCTCCATGACCAGGCCGATGGCGGCGCGCAGCGAGTCGCGGGTGACGTCCGCGATGTCGTGCCCGCCGATCCGGACCGAACCGCCCTGCGGGTCGTAGAACCGGGGCAGCAGCAGGGCCAGGGTGGACTTGCCCGAGCCGGACGCGCCGACCACGGCGACGGTCTCGCCGGGCTCGATGCGGAAGGACAGGCCGCGCAGCACCGGCTGGCCGGGCTTGTAGCCGAACCGGAGGTTCTCGAAGCTCACCCCGGTGGCGTCCGCGGGCAGCTCGATCGCGTCCGGCTTGTCGGTGATGACCGGGCGGGAGTCGATGATGTCGAAGACCCGGATGACACTGGCCCGCGCCTCCTGCCCGAGCGTGACCATGTAGGTGAACATCCGCACCGGGCCGGTCATCTGGGCCAGGTAGGCGGAGAAGGCCAGGAACGTGCCGAGGGTGATGGAGCCGTGGATGGCCAGCCAGCCGCCCAGGGCGAGCACGCCGACCAGGCCCAGCGACGGGATGGCGGTCAGCGCGGGGTTGTACCGGGCGGTGAGCCGGATCATCCGCAGCCGGGACGCGAACAGGCCCGCGCTGGCCCCTTCCAGCTGCTGCTGCTCCTGCTCTTCCTGCCCGAAGCCCTTGACCACGCGCACGCCGCCGATGGCCTCGTCGACCAGCCCGACCACCTCGCCGGACTCCTGCTGCGCGTCCCAGCTGGCCGGGAACAGCTTGCGCCGCGAGGCCAGGGCGATAATCCACAGCGCGGGCGTCACGGCCAGGGTCACGATGGTCAGCACCGGCGACAGGATCACCATGATGACCAGGGTCAGCGCGAACAGGACGATGTTGCCCAGCGTGACCGGCACCATGGACATCAGGCCCTGCACCATGTTCAGGTCGGAGATCGACCGGCCGACCAGCTGCCCGGTGCGGATCTCGTCCTGGCGGGCGCCGTCCAGCCGGGACAGCGCGTCGAACAGGTCGGTGCGCAGGGCGTGCTGGACGTCGAGGGAGAGCTGGCCGCCGCGGTAGCGGCGCATGTAGATGCCGGCGAAGTTGACCGCGGCCGCGACCAGCAGCAGGGCCGCGAGCGGCCAGATGGACTGCTTGTGGGTCACGATCACGTCATCGATGATGCGCCGCTGGATCAGCGGGATCGCGGCCGTGGCGGCCGAGGCGATCAGGGCGCCGCCCAGCGCGATGATCACCTGCCGGCGGAACCGCCAGCAGTACGCGGCCAGCCGCCGCAGCCACCCCTGTTCAGCCGCCGTCGTGCTCCGTGCCCGCCGTGACCGTACTGTCCTCCTCGACAGCAAACCGCCCCACCTCGCTGATCGTCCCCGTGCAAAGCCGCTCCCGCCACAGAGCCGAAACAACGGTAAACCTTTTTTCATTTCCCTAGCTAACCATTTTCGGCGGTTCAGCCGGGGGCCAGCCTGGTCTCAGCCAGCCTGGCCTCAGGCAGGGTCGGCTCGAACAGCTCGACCGGGTTGCCCGACGGGTCCTCGGCGATGATCTGCCGGCCTCCCACTCCGGTCACCAGGTCATTGCGGAACCGGACGCCGTCCTGGCGCAACCGGTCGACGGCGGCGGCCAGGTCGGGGACCTCGATCGAGAACCGGTTCCAGCCGCCGGGCTGGGGCAGCGTGCCGTCCGGCGTGGCCTGCCCGCCGCCCGGTCCGCCGCCCGGGACGCTCAGCACCAGGCGCAGGTCGCCGCGGGTCAGCATGGCGAACATGTCGTTGGGATGGATCTGCACGCTGAACCCCAGGTGCCGGGTGTAGAAGCCGATCGCGGCGTCGATGTCGTAGACGATGTAGCGGATGCTGACCGTGGCCATGATCCTCCTCAGGTGATCCTCATCAGGCCGGGCCGCCCGGGCGGGGGGCCTGGATGCTGACGTGCCGGCCGTCGGGGTCGCGCAGCAGCATCTCCGCCGCCCCCCAGTGCCGGCCGGTGAACGGGTGCTCGACGGTGCCCGCCCGGGGCGGCTGGAAACCGTCCGCGTCATCCGTCCCCACCAGGGGCTGGATCTCCGGGTCCGGGCCGTCGGGGCGCTCCACCACGAACAGGTACGGGCCGCCGTCGGGGTGCTCCAGCCGGCCGGAGTTGCGGCCGGTCTCGAACTCCACCCGGTAGCCGAGCGCCCGCCAGAACGCGACGGTCTTGCCCCAGTTGCGGGTCTGGATGATGAGCCCCTCGACTCCGTGGGTGGCCATGCTGTCTCCCTGATGGCGTTCTGCCCCGCGCCGCGCGTCCCGCAGATGCTGCCGCAGTGCCGCGGCCGCGATCGATGACAGCGACTGCTCGGTGTCGACGGCGTGGTACTTGATCTCCCGGATGAGATCGGCCGGCAGGTACACCTTGAACTGCCGCATCTCCTCAGCCATAACCGCCGCATCCCCCCGGGCCTTCACCGCGCATCTCCCCGGCCATCACCGCCGCAGCTCCTCAACTTAGTACTAAGGTACTTTAGTACCACGCGATTATCTAGCTTCTGCTCCGGCCCGCCCTACTTTGCCTCGCCCGACGGCATCGCCGTGACCGCCGCCATCCTCGACGACCTGCTGGCCCGGCGCACCACCGGGCAGCGGCCCGCCGAGCTGTCTGACGACCTGGACTGGATCCTGGCCGCGTCGGGCCGCGCGCCGTCTGATGACAACCGGCTGCCGCTGATTGGCTGATCGGCTTATCCGGCGACCATGATGCCGCCCGGCGCTAACACCCGGGCGTAGTCCGTGATGTCCTGCTCGAATTCGGTCACGAGTTCCCGGGTCAGGGTGCGCCGGGTCTGGCTGATGGCGCGCAGCACGTCACCCGTGCTCACCTCCTCGTGACCGTGCTCGAACATGACCCGCTCGAAGGCCAGCTGTGCGGTGCGGCGCGCCGCGAACTCGATGTCGGCCGGGGTGAACAGCCGCGACTCCTCCACGATGGCGGCCATGTCCAGCTCGGTGTGCGGCACGTCGGCCAGGTAGCGGTCCCAGATCGCATCCCGGGCGGCCGGGTCGGGCGGGCCGATCGGGATCACGTAGTCGAACCTGCCGTGCCGCAGGAACGCGCTGTCCAGGGCGCGCACCGAGTTCGTGGCGCAGATGAGGAGCCGCTCGTCCTGCTCGCGGAACGGCGGGATGAGCTTGAGCATCTCGTTGGTGACGCCCTGCGCCGCCGAGACCGTCCGCGGCTGGCGTGACCCGGCGATCTCCTCCACCTCGTCGATGAACAGCAGGACCTTGTCCAGCTCGGCCACCATGGCGAACGCTTCCCGCAGGGCGGCGGCCAGGCCGGCCGGGGACTCGCCCGCCAGACGCGAGGGGAACAGCTCCACGAACGGCCAGCCCAGCCGCGACGCGGCGCCCTTGGCAAAGGTGGTCTTGCCCGTTCCCGGCGGGCCGAACAGTACGATCGCCCGGGGCGGCACCAGGCCGAGCCGCTCGGCCAGCTGCGGGTGGGCCAGCGGCAGGATGACCCGCCGTTCGATCAGCTCCTTCTCCCTGACCATGCCGCCGAGCTGGTCCCAGGCCCCGGCCCGCACCAGTCGCCCGCCCAGCTGGCCAAGTACCCCGGCGCTGCCCGGGCCGACCGGCTCGATCTTCTCGTAGAAGACCATCCCGCTGCGGGCGGTGTACCCGGAGTGCTCAAGCGCCAGCGGGCCGATCTCGCTCTCGCCCGCCAGCAGGCACTGGATCCGGTGCACCCCGGCCACCACCAGCCGCCGTTCCAGCTCGCCGAGCATCGCGCTGCCGATTCCGCGGTGCCGCCACGCGGTCGCCAGGCTGATCCGCATCACCCAGGCCGCCTCGCCGCTGACCGCGGCGACCGCCGTGCCGATCAGCTCCTCGCCCACCACGGCCACGACCGCGGGCTGATGCGCGCGGACGGCGGCGATCAGGTCCGAGAACCCGAACACCGGCGCCTCGCCGCTAGCCGCCGGGTTGTCCCACAACCGGATGGCCGCGTCGAGGTCATCGGCGTGAAAGTCGCGCACCCGCCACATCGCCATCGTCATCGCATCAGTGTCGCATCCGTCGCCGGCCGCACCCTCGCTGAGTGACTCCTGACCCAGGCCCCAGACTTCGCATGCAGGCCCTGACTGCTTACCGCCGATTTCGAGGCTGATTACTTCGGGACCGACTCTGAGCCCCCGCGTTTCGCCGCCGTCGCACTCTCTGGGAGTCTCCTTGACGAGGCGGCCAGGCGGGTGCGCATCGCATGGCCTTCGAGCTTATGACGCAGTCCAGTTGTCCACTGCTCTGGCTGTGCGCCGGGTGGACGAAAGCTGTACGGAATTCGCGGCCTTCGGCGGCTCTTTGCGCACCGCGGCAGCAACCGAGGGCTTCGAGCTCGTGCCGTCGGATCTGCCCGACTCCGAGACAGCCTAGGAACGCGTCCGCGGTCCGCTGGCGCGCCGAGCAATCGGGGCCGCTCAGCCCAGGCCGCTCAACTGGCCTGCGGTCCCTCGCCCGTGCTGTTCGCCACGGGCTTGGTCTCCGTGCTCTTGGCCACGGGCTTGGTCTCCGTGCTCTTGGTCGCCGTGCTCTTGGTCGCCGTGCTCTTGGCCGCCGGCTTGGCCGCCGTGCTGTTCGCTGCGGGCTTGGCCGCCGTGCTCCTACGGGTCGATCTGGCCGCCGTGGTCTTCGGCGCGCTCTTGGCTACCGCACCTGATGCCGTGCTCCGCGCGCCCGTGCTGCGGGCCGTCGTGCTCCTCGGCGTGCTGCTCTTGGCCGGCGTGCTGCTCCCGGCTGCCGCGCTCTTCGGAGCTGCAGCAGCCGCAGCCTTGGGCGCGGGGGCGGCCGCAGCCTTGGGGGCGGGGGCGGCAACGCTCTTGGGCGCGGCGGCGGGCGCGGTCGGCCCGCTGGTCGGTGCGGCAGCAGTTGGAGCGCTCGTCGGCGCCGGGCCGGCGGCCGGGGTCTTCGGCTCGCTAACGACGGCCGGAGCCTTCGCCTCGCTGGCGGCGGCCGGAGCCTTCGGCGTACTGGGGACGGCCGGGGTCTTGGGCTGGCTGACTGCGACCGAGGCCTTGGGTTCGCTGACTGCGACCGAGGCCTTGGGCTGGCTGATGGTGACCGTCCGCTTCGCGGGCGCCTGGGGCTCGGGCTGGCTGCGGCCAGGAATCAGCGGCGTCATCACCTTCAGCAGGTCCTCGGTGAACCTCCGCTGGCTGGCCAGAAGCTCCTCGACCAGGTGGTAGGCGTTGGCCACGGCCTCCTCGGGCCCGGGGAATTTGTCCCCGAACGCCACAGTGACCGACGGCAACTTGGGGAGCCTGTCGTAGACAGGCGCAAACCTCTCCGTCGTGGTCCGGACGGTCTCTGCCCAGGTCCTGACCGCGGTGATCACGGCCTCCTGGCTCCTGCGGGTAACGGCCAGGAATTCCTCCTGGGCGCGGGTACTAGCCATACTTGCCTGCCTCCTCATTAGCCTTCTATGCTAACTATACCAAGCATGATTGAGATGTCAAGCAAGTGCTTGGCGTATGCAGCGTACCTCCGCCTCCCGCGGAGAGCCGCCTGAGCCAAGACACAGCTCCCAGCGCAGCAGAGAGACCGTGCTCGACTGGCAGATCGAACGGCCCGCCGCGGCCGGGACGCGGCGCAGGTGGTCAGCGGTACCCGTCGCCTGGCGTGCGCGTGGGGTACCCGGACTGGTAACCGCCGCTGACCGGGGGCGGACGCCGCCGTAGCCGGACGGCCCGCGCGGCGACGCTGCTGACCAGCGTGCCGATGGCGATGCCCAGCACCAGGTTGACCAGCGCCGTCGCGACCTTCTGGGACAGCGGGGCCGTGGTGCTGAACGGGTAGACCACCGCGACCACAGTAGCCAGCCCGATGATCCAGGCAAAGAACACCTGCGGCCGGGGCGTGGCCAGCAGGAGCAGGTGCATGAGGGCCGTGGCCACCAGGGCGGCCGCGGCGGCTGACAGCGCGTACATCCCGGTGGATACGTCGCCCCAGGCGCCGTCCTTACGCGGTGCGAGGATCGGGATGTTGAACAGCCAGCGGCACACCAGGATGCCGACCACCGCGATCAGCGCCGCGACGATCGCGGTCGCCACGCCGCCGGCCCACAGCGGCCCTGGTTCGACCCTGCGGACGGGACCAGAGGGTGATTCTGCCGGTCTTGGCATCGGGGTGGTCATCGGCCCGCCTTAGGTTTGGCCTGGGGTCTCTGAAGAAAAGTAACCGCTCAGGCCGCTCCGAAACCCCGCCCGCCCCGGAAACCCGACACCCGTGTCGCATCCCGCTGCCGAACGCATCCAGGCCGCTGCGGACGGCGAAACAGGCGGCAGCCGAGCCGGGAATAGGCGTCCCGTCAGAGAGGTTATCAGACATTAATTGAACCTTCAAGTATATGTGAGGTAACACGTGGCCAAGCCCGTCCTCCAGGTCGTCATCGGCAGCACCCGGCCGGGCCGGGCCGGCCCGGCGGTGGCCGGCTGGATCGCCGACCGGGCGCAGGCGCAGACCGGATTCGACGTCGAGGTGGCCGACCTGGCCGAGCTGAACCTGCCGCTGTTCGACGAGCCGGAACACCCGCGGCTGGGCCGGTACACCCGCCAGCACACCAAGGACTGGAGCGCGATCGTCGACCGTTCCGACGCGCTCGTCTTCGTCGTCCCCGAGTACAACCACACCTTCAACGCGGCCACCAAGAATGCCCTGGACTACCTGCACCGCGAATGGCAGAACAAGCCCGCGGGCATCGTCAGCTACGGCGGCGCTTCCGGTGGCGCCCACGCCGCCCGGACCCTCGAGCCGGTCCTGTCCACGCTGCACATGCGGCCGGCCAGCGAGTCGGTCAACATCCAGGCCATCCGCGAGCGCATCGGCGAGGACGGCCGCCTGCAGCCCACCCAGGCCATGGAGGCTGCCGCGAGCGCCATGCTGGCCGAGCTAGAAGGCCAGGCCGAGGTCCTGCCCGCGGCGTGAGACCCTACCCGATGCTCACCTGGACCATCGGGTAGCCCGACGCCCCGTTCGGCTCGGGCGGCGCCTGGATCGCGGTCTGCGTGTAGCCGGTCTTGTCCGTGGCCCGGCACTCGATCAGGTGGGTGCCGCTGGTCGCGTCCCATTCCCAGACCCACTGCCGCCAGCAGTCGATGCCCGGCACGGCGGCCAGGGTGGCCTCGTTCCACGGCCCCTGGTCGACCCGCACGTGCACGGCGTCGATGCCCTTGTGCTGGGCCCAGGCCACGCCGGCCACCGCGGTCCGGCCCGCCTTGAGCGCGCCGAGCCCGGTCGGCACGTCGATGCGGGATTCGGTCTTGATCGGCGCCTGCTGCGACCAGCCGCGCTGCGCCCAGTAAGCGTAACTCGAGGCGAACGTCGTGACCTGGATGTCCGTCACCCACTTGGTCGCCGACACGTACCCGTACAGGCCGGGCACCACCATGCGGGCCGGGAACCCGTGCGCGACCGGCAGCGGCTGCCCGTTCATGGCGATGGCGAGCAGGGCATCCCGGCCGTCCATCACGGTGGCCACCGGGGTCCCCGAGGTGAACCCGTCCACCGACGTGCACAGCAGCTGATCGGCGCCGGCCTGGATGCCCGCCTCGCGCAGCAGGCTGGACAGCTTGGTGCCCAGCCACAGCGCGTTGCCGATGTAGGGGCCCGCGACCTGGTTGGACACGCAGCACAGCGTGATGTAGTCCTCCACGAGCGGCCGCTTGAGCAGCTCGTCGAAGGTGAGCGTGATCTCGCGGTTGACCATGCCGTGGATCCGCAGCTGCCAGCTCGACGGGGCCACCTGCGGCAGCACGATGGCCGTGTCCACCCGGTAGAAGGCCGTGTTGGACGTGATGAACGGGCTCAGGCCCGGGATGCCGAGGTTCACGCCCGGCGGCAGCGACGCCACCGTCTGGGCCGGCTTGGGCAGGCGCAGGTCCGACCGCGCGGTGGCCACGCTGGTCCGCTCGGCCAGCAGGCGGCCGGCCAGCCCCGCCACGCCGGCGATGCCCGCCGTGGCCACGCTGGCGGCCAGGAAGCCCCGGCGGGCCGGGCCGGCACGACCGGGGCTCGTGAGCCAATCGCCCCCCTCCGATGCGGATGGCCTGATCACTCCGCCCGGAGGCCCGGCCCGGCCCTGGCGGGCCGGCTGGCCAATCCGGGGAGGCAGGTCGGGGACGACCGGGAAACCCTCGTCGTCTGTCTGGTCATCTGGAACGGGATCGGCCGCGCGCTCCGGGGCGGCCGGCACGCTGGGACCGGTATCCCACTCGTACTTCAGCGAGGGCGAGCCGGCCACGGCGGGCGGGCCGATCCGGTCGATCAGCACGCGCAGCGCCACGGCCGCCGCCGCCGTCGCGGCCAGGGTGGGCAGCACGTCAGCTGCGGTCGCGGTAGGCCTGGTGGCGGCCGCGATCAGCCCCACCGCCCCGAACACGGCCAGCCCGGCCATGCCGTAGGCCAGCCGCCGGGTGGCCGCGGCGCCGATCACGGCCGCCAAGATGGCCACAACGACCAGGATCCCGCTGACCAGAACGAGCTTGTCGTCCGAGCCGAACTCGGTGATGGCGAAGTTCTTCAGCCAGGGCGGCGTGAAGTCGATCTGCAGCTGGCCCACTGCGACCACGGGCGATCCGTTGGCGCCGGTGACGCCGGCCACCAGCTGCCCCACGCCCAGCGCGGTCGCGGCGGCCAGCACGCCGGCGATCGCGCCGAGGCCCGTCCGGCGCCCGTCCCGGCGGCCGCTGGGACTCCCGTTCATCCTCATGTCCTTTATTCGTTGCGGCCGGGGGCAGGGTTTGGCGGCCCCGGCCGGATTTCGTCGCGGGCCCAGAGGGTCTAGGCCCGGCCCTGCCAAACCCTCACGGCTCCTGCTACGAATATCAGTTATGGAGGTCACGGGCGGTTCGGAGCCAGGAAACCGGGCGCGGCAGGCGGCCAGCCCGGAGACCGGCGCCGGCCCCGACCTGGCCGCCCAGCTTGCCCTGGTGGCCCGCGGCGACGCCGCGGCGTTCGACGCCCTCTTCGAGCAGGTCGGGCCGTCGGTCTTCGGCATCGTCCGGCGGGTGATCCGCGACCCGGCCCAGTCCGAGGAGGTCACCCAGGACGTCCTGCTCGAGGTGTGGCGGACCGCGTTCAAGTTCGACCCGGCGCGGGGCAGCGCGATGGCCTGGGTGATGACGCTGGCCCACCGCCGGGCCGTGGACCGGGTCCGGTCCGTGCAGAAGGAGACCGAGCGCGAGCTCCGCGCCGCGACGGCGGAAATCCCCTACGACGACGTGATCGAGGCGGTCGAATCCAGCCTCGACCGCGAGCGGGTCCGCCGCTGCCTGAACTCGCTGACCGAACTGCAGCGCGAGTCGGTCACCCTGGCCTACTACAACGGCTACACCTACGGCCAGGTCGCCGGCCTGCTGG
Source organism: uncultured Actinomycetes bacterium (assembly GCA_963739135.1). Taxonomy (GTDB): domain Bacteria; phylum Actinomycetota; class Actinomycetes; order Streptosporangiales; family Streptosporangiaceae; genus Palsa-504. Next base: position 124,218 of record CAVTZG010000022.1, on the reverse strand, counting down.
GCGTGCCGACCGGCACGGTGAAGACCAGGATGCGGGACGCGCTCATCCGGCTGCGTGACTGCCTGGGGGTGGCGCAATGAGCAGGATGCGCGGCCGCGACGAGCACACCCTGGCCGGCGCGTACGCCATGGACGCGATCTCCCCGGCGGACCGGGACCGGTTCGAGCGGCACCTGGCCGGCTGCCAGGAGTGCGCCCAGGAGATCGCCAGCCTGCGCGAGGCCACCGCCCGGCTCGGCGCTGCCGCCGCCGTCACCCCGCCCGCCGGGCTGAAGGAACGGGTGCTGGCGGCCGCGGCGATGACCAGGCAGCAGGCCCCCGATGCCGCCGGCGCGGACTCGCCCGCCAGGACCCGGACCCGGATGCGGCCCGGGTCCTGGCTGCGCTCGCTGGCCTGGCCGGGCCGCCTGGCGGTGGCGGCAGGCGCCGTGGCCGCGGTGGCCGTGCTGGGGCTCGCGGTCGTGTTCGGCGTCGCCAGCGGCGACATGCGCCAGCAGCTCGACCAGGCCCAGGCCAGCAGCCAGCAGATCGCCGCCGTGCTGACCGCGCAGGACGCCGTCATGATGAACGGGGCGGTGACCGGCGGCGGCACCGCCGCGGTCGTGATGTCCCGCTCCCGCGACGCCCTGGTGTTCACCGCCGAGGGCCTGCGGGCGCTGCCGTCGTCTAGCGGCTACGAGCTGTGGCTGATCGGGCCGTCCGGGGAGCGCCCGGTCGGCATGCTGCCCGCAGGCAGCGACGGCATGACCGGGCCGGTCATCGCCTCCGGCCTGCGCGCGGGGGACCACCTCGCCCTCACCGCCGAACCCGCTGGCGGCGCCGCGCAGCCCACCACCCCGATGATGCTCGACATTGCCGTCTGACGGCGCGGTCCTCGGCCTCGACCTGGGCACCAGCCAGGTCAAGGCGCTGTTGTGCGCGCCCGACGGGACCGTGCTCGGCCAGGGCCTGGCCGGCTACGGCGTCAGCACCCCCCGGGACGGCTGGGCCGAGACCGACCCCCAGGACTGGTGGCGGGCCGCCTGCGCCGCGGTCCGTTCGGCCCTCGGTCCCGCTCCGGCCGAGGTCACGGGCCTGGCCGTCGTCGGGCAGATGCACGGCGTCGTCCTTTGTGCCGAACGGGCCGTGGTACTCCGCCCCGCTATCCTCTGGCTCGACCGCCGGGCGGCCGCCGAGGCTGGTGACTACCAGCGGCTGCCTCCGGACCAGCGGGCCGTGCTGGGTAACGCCCCGATGGCCGGCATGGCCTGCCCGATCCTGCTCTGGCTGTCCCGGCACGAGCCTGATGCCTACCGCCGGGCCCGCTGGATGCTGCCGCCCAAGGACTGGCTGCGGCTGCGGCTGACCGGCGAGGCCGCCACCGACCCGACCGATGCATCCGGCACGCTGCTGTTCGACATCGGCCGTGACACCTGGGCCGCCCGGGTGGCCCGCGCGCTCGGGCTGCGTACCGACCTGCTGCCCCCGATCCTCCCGTCCACCCGGATCGCCGGCTACCTGCAGCCCGGGGCGGCCAGCCAGCTCGGCCTGCGCCCCGGCCTGCCCGTCGCCACCGGCGCCGCCGACACCGCCGCCTCCCTGCTGGCCGCCGGGCTCGCCCCGGACTGGGGCCTGCTCACGCTCGGCACCGGCGGTCAGCTCATCGTCCCGGATAGCCCGCTCCCGGATAGCCCGCTCCCGGATAGCCCGGTCCCGGATAGCCCGGTCCCGGATAGCCCGCTCCCGGATAGCCCGCTCCCGGATAGCCCGCTCCCGGATAGCCCGCTCCCGGATAGTCGGCTCTCGTATAGTCCGGATCCGTACTATACGGTTCCGGTGGAGCCGGATGGCAGCGGGCGGATCAGCCTGTTCCGGGCGGTGGGCGCCGGGACCTACCGATTGGCCGGAGCCCAGAACGTGGGCGTCACGCTGGACTGGGTACGGCGGACGCTGGGCGCGAGCTGGGACGAGCTGTACGGTACGGCCGCCCGGCCCTGGCAGGAGGGCACCCCGGTCTTCCTGCCCTACCTGGCCAGCGAGCGCGGCGATGATCACAACGCGGGCGGCGCCTGGGCCGGCCTGACCCTGGCTCACCAGCGGGATGACCTGATGCGAGCCGCCCTGGAGGGAGTGGCGTTCCTGCTCCGCGGCCACCTCGAGGCCATGCGGGCAGTCGGCGCCGGGCCGGCCAGGATCCAGCTCGCCGGGGGCGGGACCAGGCACCCGGCCTGGCGCCAGTTGCTGGCCGACGCGCTCGCCGTCCCGCTCTACCCGGGCGGAGCAGGCTGGCTGACCGCACGGGGCGCCACGATCATCGCCGCCCTGGCTTCGGGTGTGGTGCCCGCGGCTGACACCACGGACCGTTCGGCAGATAAATCACCAGTCGTCCCGGCGGCGAGCCAGCTAGCCGAGGCGAGCTATCGCCAGTTTCGGTCATTGGCGTCCCACTAATTCCTCTAGTAGCGCTGTATCGTGCTTTATCGTGGACAACGGGACCGGCCGGGCCGACAGGCTCAGGGCCGCGATCTACGCCCGCCTGGAGGAGACCAGCTTCCGCTCGGGTGCCGCCGTTGGCGCTGCGGCGCTGGGAGTCGCCGGCGTGGTGATCGCGGTCACGGTCACGCTGGGCGGTCACCCGGTCGTCCAGGCGAGCACGGCGGAAGGCGTGCCAAGTTCCGCGGTGCCCCTGGCGCCGTCGCCGGGTCCGACGTCGGTCCCGGCCGCGTCTAGTCCCTCGCCTGCGGTGAGCGTTCCGGCCAGTCACGCCGCGCCGGATTCCCGGATCGCGCCAGCCCCGGACTACGTGCCTGCGGCCCGGGTGACGTCGGTCGCGACTCCTGGCCCCGCCAGGCCCGTTCAGCTGCGGACTTTCCGTCCGCCCCGGCGGATGGACCCGCCGGGATACCCATGGTTCTGGGGCCCGCCGCCGGGCAGCTGGCCCTGGCGGTGGCATCGCCCGCCCTGGCCAGGCCGGTGATAGCGGCCCCGGCCCAGGCCATGAGGTGCGGAAGCAGGCACTTCGGCGCTGTCGGCCACTGGGCGTGACATAAGGTGCAGCATAGCCACGATTGGCGCGGCGGCGGAGCGGCTGGGAGTCGTGCGGCCTCTGGTGCATGATGGGCTGGTGCCATTGTTCGCATTCGAGGGCCACACGCCCGACGTCAGCCCGTCCGCGTGGATCGCGCCCACCGCCACCCTGGTCGGAGACGTCCGCGTGGAGGCGGAGGCATCGATCTGGTACGGCGCCGTCCTGCGGGCCGATTTCGGGCCGATCCTGATCCGGCGCGGAGCGAACGTCCAGGACGGGTCGATCCTGCACGGCGGCGACGACCCGCCCACCGAAGTGGGCGAGGGTGCCACCATCGGTCATCTGTGCGTGGTCCATGGCGCGGTCATCGGAGCCGAGGCGCTGGTGGGTAACGGTTCCACGGTGCTCGACGGCGTGGTCGTCGGCCGCCGCGCTCTGGTCGCCGGGGGCAGCACGGTGCCGCCCAGGATGGTCATCCCCGACGGCATGCTCGCCGCCGGCGTTCCGGCCCGGGTCCTCAGGGAGGTCGTCGGCGGGGCCAAGCAGTGGGTGGAGATGAATCCCGAAATCTATCGTGAACTGGCCCGGCGGCACGCCGCCGGAGTCCGGCCCATCGCGGAACCGGCCGGGCCGGCATAGGGGAGGAGCATCATGGACAAGGACCTGGCCGAGCAGGTGGCCGACATCGCCCAGCGCGTGGTGGGCAGCGGGGCGATCTCTGCCAACGGGCACGGCAACGTGAGCATCCGGGTGCCCGGCGCGGATGAGATGTACTTCACCGCGGGTCCCTCGCTGCGCGGCCACCCCGCCTCCGCCGTCGTGCGGGTGGGGCTGGACGGAACCCTGCTCGAGGGCGACCTGCCGCCGATCGCGGGCGCCGTGGTGGCCATGCACACCGCCATGTACCAAGATCATGCTGATGTCGGCTGCGTGCTGCACACCCACTCGCCCTACGCCACCGCCTATGCGGTGGCCCAGCGCCGGATCGAGTGCTGGATCGAGGCCATGGCCATGTTCGGCCTGGCAGAAGGCGTCCCGGTCGCCGGCTACGGGCCCCGCGGGTCGGCCGAGGCGGTAGCGAACATCAGGCAGGCCGCCACCGCGGGCGTCCCCGCGGTGCTGCTGGCCAACCACGGCGTCCTGGTCTTCAACCGGACGCCCGAGCTGGCCATCCTGGTCGGCGGCGTGGTCGAGGAGGCGGCGCAGGCCGGCATCAACGCCGTGGGCCTGGGCGGTCCGGTCGAGATCCCGGCCGCCCTGCGGGCCGCGGCGCTGCAGCGCGCCATGGCCTTCGACAGCCGCGGCACCGTGCAGGCCTAGCCGCACCGATGCCTGCCGCCAATACGCTGACCCCCGCCGAGCAGGCCGAACTGCGCGGCCAGTGCACCGTGTTCCTGGCCGGCCACGGGCCGGTGACCGCCGCCGCGATGCTGGCCGGCATCCCGTCCGGGACGGTCCCCGACCGGTACGGCGACGGCGGCGTGGTGGCCGAGCTCGAGGCCGAGATCGCCGGACTGCTTGGCCAGCCCGCGGCCGTGTTCCTGCCCAGCGGCACGATGGCGCAGCAGTCGGTGCTGCGGGTTCACGCCGACCGGCGGCAGCGCCGGACCGTCGTCTTCCATCCCATGTGCCACCTGGACCAGCACGAGGGACAGGCCTTCCAGCGGCTGCACGGCCTGACCGGCCGCCGGGCCGGCCACCCGGACCGGCTGCTGAACATCGAGGATCTGGCCGGGATCGGCGAGCCGCCCGCCGCCCTGCTCATCGAGCTGCCCCAGCGCGACCTGGGCGGCCAGCAGCCGGAAAGGGACGACCTGCAGGCTCAGGTCGACTGGGCCCGCGGCCGGGGTGCCGCCATCCACCTCGACGGGGCCCGGCTGTGGGAGTCAGCCGCCGGGTACGGCCGTCCGCCCGCCGACATCGCGGCCCTGTTCGACACCGTTCTACGTATCGTTCTACAAGGGCATCGGGGCGCTGGCCGGCTGCTGCGTGGCCGGCCCGGCGGACATCCTGGCCGAGGTCCGCGAGTGGCGGCACCGCATGGGTGGCACGCTGTTCGGCCTGTGGCCGAATGCCGCCTCCGCGCTGAGCTGCCTGCGGCGGCGGCTGCCCCTGATGCCGGCGTACCTCAGCCACGCCCGCCAGATCGCGGCCGCGCTCCGCGGTATCCCGGGCGTGCGGGTCATCCCTGACCCGCCCCAGGTGCCGATGATGCACCTGCTGCTGGATACCACCCAGGACGGCTTCACCGCGGCCGCCCGGCAGCTGGCGGCCGAGCAGCAGGTCTGGACCTGGCCCAGCGCCGCGGTCACGGCCGATCCCGGCGTGCAGCGGGTGGAGCTGTCCGTCGGCGATGCCACCTGCGCCCTGCGGCCCGAGCAGGTCCGCGACATCATCGCGGCGCTGACCGCCAGCTGAAGCGTCAGTGTGCGGGCTGCTCGGCGGGCGCTTTCGCGGCGCGATCGCCGACCCGGACGACGCCGGGAACCACCACCCGGGTGTTCACGCCGCGCAGCCGCAGCTGGCGGCCCTCGCGAGAGCTGACCAAGCGCAGGGCCTCGATCCCGAAGCGCTGGAGGAACTTCTTGCAGCCGGTGTGCGGGGCCTCGCTGACCCGCAGCACGGCCTGGCCCACCGTGAGCAGGGTGCCCGGCGGCAGGTTGCCGACGCCGAGGTCGAGGTCCACGAACAGCTGATCGCCGGCCAGCGCCATGCGCTCCTTCCCGCCGGCGACCAGCTCGGCCAGGCGGGCGTTGATCAGCGTTATCTGCTTGTCCGGGTGAGCCGATCCATCTGGCGTGCTGCTGCTGCCGCGGGCGAGCCAGTTGTCTCCCTCGAGCCCGGTGACCTGGTCGATGACCGCCTCGGCCGGCAGGTCCCGCTCGCCGATCGACGGGCGGCGGACGATCAGGACGATCCGGCCGCCGTCTTTGGGGGAAGCGCGGATCGTATCGAGCCCGGCCTCCAGGCGGTCACGCGACAGATGCACCACAGCCTGATTCTCGCCAATGCGCGCCGTCCTGGCCACCGCCCAGGCACACTGACCCGGGAGGGAGGATCGTGGACGAGGGCTTTGATACCAGGCGACTGCCGGGGGCACCCGATGCTGTCGCGCCGGATGGCTCCGACGTGCGGGTGCTGCTGCAGTTGCGCCGCGGTTCGATGGCGCACTTCGAGCTGGCCGCAGGCCGCACCTCCCGGGCCGTGGCCCATCACACGGTCGACGAGCTCTGGTACATCCTGCACGGGCACGGCCAGATGTGGCGACGTCAGGCGGGGCAGCAGGAAACGGTTCCCCTCGACGCAGGAACCTGCCTGTCTATCCCGGCCGGCACGCACTTCCAGTTCCGGGCGGACGGTGACGGCCCGCTCGCCGCGGTGGGCGTGACGATGCCGCCCTGGCCGGGCGAGTACGAGGCCTACCAGGTCCCCGGCGCCTGGCCCGCCGATCCCTAGGCCCTGGCCAGCGGCCCGGCGCGGGACTGGTTCACCCGGCACCTGGCGGGCTGACCCGGCCTGTCTCCCGGCAGAAGTCCCGCGTCAGCGGCCAGGACAGCCTGAGTATCCCGCCTGGCGGCACCGCCATCCAGCGCCGCAGGAGGTCCGAGACGCCCCGGATGGCCAGGGCGATCGTCTCGTCGTCCACCCGCGCGAGCAGGCCGACCAGTTTCGTCCGTGCGGCATTAGCGACCTGGCATGATCAGGGAGAGGCTGGATTGGTGATGCCGGGCTTGACGGTGGCGGCGAAGCCGGTGAGAGCCGGCCTCAGTCGCGTTGGCTGATCCACACCGATACGTGGGCGGGTTCCAGGGCCTGGTGCACGACTCCGGCCAGGTCATCTCGGACCGAGTCCAGGTCGACCGCGTTTTTCAGCCGCCCCGCGAACGCGGCCGCGGTCTGGTCGGCGTCATACCGGGCTCGGTTGAACCGCCGGTCCACCGCATGCTGCACCCGCCGCCGTACCGGGCTGAACAATGCCGCCGCCGCCTGACCCCGTCTTCGGGGTCCTCCTCTTCTTGTCCTGCTTGTCTTGCGGCCTTCAGGGCGGTGCCGGGGCCAGCACGTTCACCGGGGTCTCGTCCGCGGCCAGCACCGGCTCGGCCGCCAGAGCGCGAGTAATCAATGCGGCAATTGGTGGACTGCCAGGTTTTCTTCACGGTGCCGTCATGTGTGTTACGGCATCATGAGTCGGTGTCAGAATCCCCGGGTCAAAGGAGACGGCCGGAGGCGGGTGCCAGGCGGCGCCGGGCGTCGGCGCGCGTGCGCCGCCGTCGTGCCGTCGTGGGGACGGTGGCCGTGGTCCTCGTCGCCATTGTCGGCTGGTTCGCGATCCTCCCGCACGGCGGCACCAGCACGCACGGCGGCACCAGTTCGCACGGGACCGCGCTGCCGCCGGCCCGGGCCGCGGCCGCGCCGCCCGTCCTGGACGCCGCCGAGTCCGGTTTGCTGCCGTGGCACTTGGCGGCACCGCTCAGCCGTGAGGTGGTGGTGCCCGGATCGCCGGGCCAGCTCATCGTGCTCGGCGGGCTCACGCCAGCCGGCACGTCGGCCAGCGCCGTGTACCTGGTGCGCACCGCCACGGGGGCGGCCCGGCAGATCGGCGCGCTCAGCGCCCCGCTACACGATGCCGCCGGGGTGAGCTCCGGCGGGCGACCGCTGGTCTTCGGTGGAGGATCGCCCGTCACCGTGGGCACGGTCCAGACGTTCTCCGGTGCCGGCACCGCCCGCATGACGGGATTGCTGCCCGCGCCGCGCTCTGACGCCGCGGCGGTCACCATCGGCGGCACCGACTACGTTGTGGGCGGCTACGACGGAAGCAGGCCCGATGCCTCGGTGCTGGCCACCACGGACAGCAGGACCTTCACCACGGTGACAGCGCTGCCGGTTCCGGTGCGCTATCCGGCCGTGGCCGCCCTGGACGGCATGATCTACGCGTTCGGCGGACAGGCCATCACGGGCCCAGATGCCGGAGCGGCGGTGAACGTGATCCAGGCAGTGGACCCGGCCCGGCACACGGCGGCCGTCGTCGGCCGCCTTCCCGAGCCGCTTGCGGGCGCTGTCGCGGTCACGGTGGACGGCGAGGTGTTCGTGGCCGGCGGCGACAGTCCCGCGGCCCGACCGCCGGTCCCCGGCCTCGGCACGACCCAGCTGTCCGGCCAGTCCGGAGCGGCCGGTTCCACCGTGTCGGCGATCTGGGCCTTCAACCCCGCCACCAGGCGACTGCTGCCAGCCGGCCGGCTTCAGGTGCCGGTATCCCATGCCGCGGTCACGGTGAGCGGGTCGACCGCCTGGATCGTGGGGGGCGAATCCGGCGGCACGGTGGTCTCAGCGGTGCAGGTGCTGCGCCCTGACCGCGCCTTCGGAACTGCGGGCGCGCCGGGGGCGGGCTCGCCGTACTTCGGGGCCAAGCTGCTCATCGCCGACCGCGGTAACAACCGGCTGCTGCTGCTGGACGCGGCAATGCACGTGGTGTGGCGGTACCCGGCGCCGGGCCTGCCACGCGATCCGCTGCGCTTCTACTTCCCCGATGACGCGTTCTTCATCGACCACGGCACGGCGATCATCTCCAACCAGGAGCAGAACGAGACCGTCATCAAGCTCGCGTATCCGTCGGGCAAGATCATCTGGTCGTTCGGCCATCCGGGGCACTCAGGGACAGCGCCGGGGTACCTGAACGAGCCCGACGACGCCTACCTGCTGAAGAACGGGCAGGTCACGGTCGCCGACGCCCAGAACTGCCGGGTGCTGGTCATCAACGCGAACCGGACGGTCGCGCACCAGATTGGCACCGACGGAGTCTGCGTGCATCATCCGCCGGCCTTGATGGGCTCCCCGAATGGGGACACGCCGCTGGCCGACGGCAACCTGCTGGTGTCGGAGATCAACGGGTCGTGGGTCAGCGAGTACATGCCAGCCGGGAAGCTGGTGTGGACAGTCCAGCTTCCGATCAGCTACCCGTCCGACCCGCAGCAGCTTGGCCCGGACAGGTATCTGATCGCCGATTACGCCTCGCCAGGGCAGATCCTCGAGTTCAACCGCGAGGGCACGATCCTGTACCGCTACCGCGCTGCCTCCGGCCCCGGGATGCTCAACCACCCCTCGCTGGCCGAACTGCTGCCGAGCGGCGTGTTCATGGCCAACGACGACTACAACGACCGCATGGTCGCGATCGACCCGGTCACCGGCGCGCTGGTGTGGCAGTACGGCATCACCGGCAACCCGGGCACCGCGCCGGGAGAACTCAACATCCCAGATGGCTTCGACCTGCTGCTGCCGGACGGCTCGACGCCGACGCACTTGGTGACCGGTTAGTGCGCCACTTAAGGGCAGTCTACCGACTCAACATGAAGGCATCGCGACAAAGAGGCAGTTCCCGCGGGCAGCGCGCATACGCTGGCGCAATGCTGGATGAGATCGCATCACTGGCCCGCATTGACCTCGCTCCGCGGCACCGCTCGCCGCTCGCCGGCCGGGTGCTGCTGGCCACGGTCGCCGCGATCGGCGGCTCGCTTGCCGCCGCTGCGATCCTGGTCGCCATGGGCGAAGCCGCGGTAACAGCGTTATCGTCGGCGGCCCAAGGCCAAAATCGGCGCCCCGAAACGTTACGGTGCCGGCTCAGCGCCTGTCTGTGTGCGCCTTCATGTTTCGTTCATAAAACAGCGCTTCATGCTGGCTTCATAAGCGCAGCATATCGTTCTTCGGGCGGTCATTGACGTCGATACAAGACGACGAGCCAGGAGTCAATGGTGACAGTGAGCCAGAAGTGGGATAAGCGCGTCGGGCAATGGCATGATCACGTGATTTCGGCGGCGGCATTCGGAAAAGTGCTTGACCGCATTCTTTATTTGTCGCAACCGCAACCGTCTGATGTCTGCGTGGACCTCGGAGCCGGCACCGGGTTCGTGACGACAGCCCTGGCCCCGCTGGTGGCTTCGGTGCACGCAGTCGACATCTCGCCCGCTATGACCGAGGCCCTTGCCGAGCGGACGGCTGATGCGGGGCTTGCGAACGTATCGACCGAGGTTACCGACCTGAAGGACTTCCGGCTTCCGCTGTCCTACGCCGACCTCATCGTCAGCAGCTACGCGCTACACCACCTGGCCGATGCCGACAAGCGAGCGCTGACCGCGCGTGCTGCGCAGTGGCTGTGTCCCGGCGGCCGCCTGGTCATCGCCGACATGATGTTCGGCCGCGGCGGGAGCCGACGGGACCGTGCCATCCTGCGTCAGAAGGTGTCCGCGCTCGCCGCTAAGGGAATCGGCGGATGGTGGCGCATCGTGAAGAACCTGACCCGCTACGGCCTCCGCGTCGGGCCGGAGCACCCAGCAACGCCGGAGTTCTGGCAGCAGGCACTGCGCGATGCGGGACTGACCGAGGTCCGCTTCCATCCGGTCGCCGCCGAAGCCGGCATTGTCTGCGGCGTCCGCCCGCTATCGGGCCCGGACGGCCGGTGAGTCCCGACTGCGTTCGCGCGGCACGGGTGAACCGGACGCCATGCCTGTCGTGGCGCCTGGGAACCGGCACCTGAGCCCGGGCACCGCCTGGAACCGGCCCGGAGCGCGCCGCATCTCTGGGATGGAGCCGGAACTGCGTCCTCATTACGGCCTGATGCGGGCAGAAGGCGTGCCCGGAGGACTGGCGGGCGGAGCCAGGACGGTGAAGAAGTCCCTGGTCCATCCGGCGAGATACTGATCGGCTGGACGGTACTGGCCAGGTATCTCGGCGGTGAGTGCACCGGCGGGTATGCCTGCGGCGTCCAGCTGGACCCATTCCGGGTTGATGTCGAGTTCCATCGCGATCCGCGCGCCGTGGCCGGCCAGCGCGGCTGCCAGGTCAGCGGGCACGGCGGACATGCTCGCCGCGTATATCAGATCGCCCGCGGCGTCCTGTCCGATCGCACTGCGGGCCACGTATGCGCCGCCGCCGAGGGTCGCGCCCCACATCGTCCAGTTGGCCGACGCCGCGGTCGGCCGTCCGTTCAGCACCAGCGGCTGCAGGTTCTGCCGGACGCTGTAGACGGCCTGGCCGGGCGCGGGCAGCCCACGGCCCCAGACCCCGATCCTGGCCTGCCCGGACCGGTCGATCACCAGGCTGGCGAAGCCAGGCCGCAACGGACTGATCACGTGCCCCTCCTGCATGTAGCCGCCCGCGCCAGCCGACAGCTTGAACCCGCCGTTGAACGCGGCGAGAAGCTGGCTGCGTTCGGCGCCGGTCACTGCTGGCCCGGCGCGCACCAGCCCCGACGCGGCAGGGCCGGGGTCTGCGCTGCCGGTGTGCAGGACGTACCGGACAGGGCCGAGGAAGGTCGCGACGGTCACGAGTGCGCCGTCTGCGGTCCGCACGCGGGTGATGCTTACCCGAGACCGGGGCAGCGGCGCCGGGGTCTCGGTGCTCCGCTTCGCAGGCGTGGGGTTGACGTTGAAAGCACTGCGCGCAGAAGCCGCCGGCTGCGCGGCGGCGGCCGGTGACGCCGTGGACGGCGGCCGCGCCGCGGCGGACACACCGCCGCATGCCGCTACTGCGCAGGCCACGGCCAGCGCGCTGGCTGCCAGGAACGTGTGCCTGATCATGCTGCCGTCCATGCGCCGCCCTATCTCCGGCTGTCCCTGCGGTTCGCTCATTGGCGCTTACTTTCGATGCTATTGGCGTGCATGAAAAAGACATGAAACGGTGCCGCCCAGGGCGGCAGAGAACGAGCACAGCCCTCGGTTTGGCGAGTTCGGGTAACTTTGCTTGGACCAGACAGGTGCGGGAGGCAGGCATCCAGTCGTGACTTCGGCCGTCAGGGGCACCAAGCTGATCATCGTCGCTGTTCTCGTCGTGCTCGCATGGGTATCGGGCTGCGCGGGCCAGCCGGGGCAGCAGGCGGCCAGGCCATCCAGGTCCGCGGCCTCGGCCGCACCTGAGGCACGGACACGTGCCCCTGCGCCGGCCGCGGCTGCCGCCGTCGGCGGCGACGGCAGCTACCGGACCGCTGAGCGGCAGGTGACATTTACCGAGCCCGCCCACGCAGGCCTGGCAGACCAGTATCTCGGCCAGCGCACACTGGTGACCCAGGTCTGGTATCCCCGGGCCCGCGGGCCCGCCGGGCCGTTCCCGCTGCTGGTGTTCGCCCCGGGGTTCCTGCAGTGCGCCGGCGCGTACTCGGACCTGCTGCAGGCCTGGGCCAGCGCCGGATACGTAGTCGCCGCGGTGAACTTCCCGCGCACCAACTGCCACCTCGGTGCTAAGGCGTATGAGGCGGACCTGATGAACCAGCCACAGGACATGTCGTACGTCCTGACCAGGCTGCTTGCGCTGAGCGCGCGGCCCGGGAACTCATTCTCGGGGCTGCTGGACCCGCACGAGGTCGGCGCGGCCGGCCAGTCCGATGGCGGCGACACAGTTGCCGCCCTGGCCGCGAACACCTGCTGTACCGATGGCCGGCTCAAGGCAGTGGCCGTGCTGTCCGGGGCGGAGTGGCCGCCGATGCCAGGGCGGTACTTCCCCCGCGGGGCACCGCCGATGTTGTTCACGCAGGGCAGCGCCGATACGATCAACCCGCCCTGGACGAGCCTGCAGCTGTACCGCGCCGACGGCGACAGCGCCAGGTACTACCTGGACCTGTTCGGCGCGAGCCACCTGTTTCCGTACGAGGGAACGAATCCGGTGGAGCGCCTGACGGCCCGCGTGACGCTGGCCTTCTTCGACCGGTACCTGCTCGGCCAGCCTGACGCGCTGGAGACCATGACCCGCGACGGGAACGTCACCGGCACCGCCGCACTGGTCAGCGGCGGCCAGCCTCCGCCGTAACGCAGCCTGAGCAGCTTCGCCAGCAGGGCGTGCTTGGTCGAGCACGTCCCCTTCCACCCGCTGATGACCCCTTCGGCCGTCCGGGAGCCCGGCCTGCCATACGGAATGGCCTGGACCGCACCAACGACCTGGCACAACGAGGCATCGCCTGGCAGGCATGCCCGCGCGGCAAACCGGGCAAACAGCGGCTCACTCACCTGGTTCATGCTACGCAAGGATCTGCAAAGGCGGAGTTACAAGCTCTAGCGGTGGCGGCGCGGCTGCGCTATGCCAGGACCGTGAGGTATCCCGATGATGGCGGGCTGACCGCGGCGGACGCGAGACGCTTCCCCATGGCAGTGGACACCATCGTTGTCGGCGCTGGAACAGCGGGTGCGGTGGTGGCCGGCCGCCTGGCGGCGGGTAGCTCTGAGCGCACGCTGCTCCTGGAGGCCGGGCCGGACTACGGGCCGGCCGATAGCGGTCGCTGGCCGCACGACCTTCTGGACGCGGCGAGCAGCCCGCTGTGGTCCGACGATTGGGGCTATACGGGCGAGTTCGGCGGCCAGGTGATCCACTTCAACCGTGCGCGTGTGGTCGGCGGCTGCTCGGCACACAATGCCGGCGCAGTGGTGTTCGGGAGCCGCTTCGATTACGACGGCTGGGCTGCTGCGGGCAACCCCGGCTGGTCGGCGCGGGAGCTTGTGCCGCTGTTCGCCTCGGCGTGGAGGCAGTTGCGGGTGCGGCGCGTGGGTCTTGATGAGCTGACCCCGTTCCAGCGCATCTGCAGGGATGCGATCGTGGCGAATGGGATCCCTGCGGTGGAGGATTTCAACGACCTCGGCCAGAACGCCGGCGTTGCCCCCTTCCCCGTCAACATCGACGGTGGCATCCGGGTCAACAGCGCGTTCGGGTACGTCGACCCGGTCCGTGACCGGCTCCTTGTGGCCGGCGATGCTCCTGTCGAGCGGGTGCTCATCCATGGCGGCCGCGTGGCCGGGGTGGCCGTGCGGGACGGTCAGCGGCTGGCGGAAATCGGCGCGTCACGGGTCGTGCTCTCTGCTGGTGCTTACGGGAGCCCCGCGATCCTGCTCCGGTCCGGTATCGGACCCGCCGGCGAGCTGATCGCCATCGGGGTGAAGCCCACGTTGGACCTCCCCGGCGTCGGACGCAACCTGCACGACCAGCCGTGTCTGGATGCCGGCTACGAAGGAGGCGACGACCTGATCCAGCAGATGGAGCGCCACCAGGCGGCAACAGGCTGGCAACCCCACGAGCAGGTGATCGCGAAGTTCCCCTCGGCCGGATGCCGGCAGGGGTTCGACCTGCATATCTACGCGGTCGGCGGCCGCGTCAAGGACACCTCACAGTGGTCCTGGATCCTGGGAGTCGCGTGCCTGACGCCGCTCTCGCGCGGGAGCGTGCGCTTGACCGGTCCCGGTCTGGATGACCAGCTTGTGATCGATCACCGCTATCTCAGTGACTCCGGCGGGTATGACCGCGCACGGCTCGCCGCGGGCGTCGAGCGCGTGCGCGAGGTGGCGCAGGTGCCGGAGCTGCGAAGGCTGCTGGGCCGGGAGACGCGGTGGCGCGGCGCCCCATCACCAGAGTTCGTAACCCCCGCAGTTGAAGATCTTTAGTTACAGAATGGGTTTGCTGCCGAGATATCCGAGATCAATTGATCAACATTCTTGATAATTTCCTGATAAGCTTCTTCCCTATAAAGCTCCCTTTCCGATTCGGCATCCGGGATCCTGCCTGGTTCGCCAATATCGGCCACTGACCAGATCCGCGGGCTGGCAGGAAAGCTCACGCACCGCAGGCACTCGCCGTAGACTCGTTGATTCATGCAGACTGTGATATCAGCTGTCTCCAGGCGCGCCTGGGTCAGCTGATCTCCATACCCGGTTTTGGCAAATTCCCGTATGCCGTGCTTCCCGAGGAGCTCGAGCGTAATTCCGTAGTAGATCAGATTCCTTTCCTTATCCGGGGCCGCGGTCGTTCCGCTTGACAGAACGCTCGCATCTTTGATCTCGAGCGAGTTCAGATAGGCTTCCGCAATAATGCTCCTGAACGAGTTTCCCCGGCATATGAAATGGATAATCATTCCGTCATGCTAGCAAACCTGGCGTTTCCGGCACAACGTCGCGTTGGTTAATAAATGCCCGCTATTTGCAGTCAAGGGAAAGCTTCGCTGTCCGGATCTGCCGAATTCCGCAAGTCGGCCGACGGTGAAAGCATCGCACCATGGGGCATCCGCGAGCCACGGCCGCCAGCCACGGCCGCCAGCCACGGCCGCCAGCCACGGCCGCCAGCCTCGGCCGCCAGCGGCGGCTAGGATCGCGGCATGATCACCGGATTGCATGCAATCGTGTTCTCTCCGCAAGCCGAGAAGGTCCGCGGATTCTTCGCCGACGTCCTCGGCATGCAGTGGGCGGACGCGGGCGGAGGATGGCTCATTTTTGCCCTGCCTCCGGCCGAGCTTGCCGTTCATCCCGCTGAGGACAGCCGCCACGAGCTCTACCTCATGTGTGACGATATCGAGACGACCCTGACCGAGTTGAAGGCAAAGGGCGCCGAAGTCGCACGGGATGTCTCTGATCAGGGCTGGGGACTTCTGGCGGCCATCCGCCTCCCGGATGGCTCAGAACTTCCCATCTATGAGCCCCGGCACCCATCACCGCTGCGTCCCTGACGGAACTGATCCCGGTTCATCAACGGGTTCGGCGCCCTGCCTGTGATCATTACTGGCCTATCCGTCCGTCGATCCGCTCGCGCAGCAGGTCGGCGTGACCCATGTGGCGGGCGTACTCCTCGATCATTCCGACCAGCGACTCGCGCAGCGACATCTGGCCGCCGCCGCTGCCGTGCTGATTCTCCGGATCGTCGCCGGTGATGTCGAGGCTGGGCGCCTGGGCCACGAACCGCGTGGCGAAGTCCACCTCCGCACGCCATGCGTCCCATGCCTGCGCAACCACCTGGGGGTCGGGAACTGCACCATCGAAATCACCGTCACCGGAGCCGAACAGCCGGGGCGCGTCCTGGCCGGCCATCATCACCCGGAACGTCGCGCGCTCCCCCGCGGCCAGGTGCCGCACCAGCCCCAGCAGCGACATCGTTGACGGCTCGACCGAACGCCGCGCCATGGCCTCCGCATCAAGACCTGCGCACTTCATCTCCAATGTGAGGCGCTGGCAGCGCAGGGATTCGGTCAGCGTGACGCACTCGTCGCCCAGCCTCGGCACGTGCTCACGCGGGTCGTCGTCAGACGGCTTGCCGTCAGCGGTGAACATGTCGGCTCGCCGGGTCGTGGCCATGGCCGCCATCATCGGCCATGCGCACGGCCGTCGGCAAACGGATTAACGACCCTGCACGGCGCGGACCACCGCCGCGTGCTCCCGCATGGTCTGCGTGCCGTCCGCGCCGGGCTGGCGGCCGAACCCGCAGTACATCGCGACGCCGAAGTCGGCCAGGTAGCGCGACGCCGTAGCCTGCCTGCGCCGCAGCCCGGCGGCCCCGTCGATGGGCAGCACGATGCCCAGGAAGACGCGCGCATCGCCGGGCTCCAGGTCGGCCAGCGGCCGGAAGAAGCTGCGGTCCTCGCTGCGCAGGTAGCGCGGACCGGCCAGGTGCAGCCAGTCGACCGGGCGCCCGGAGCTGGCCACCGCGAAATTCGCCATCCGCACCAGCAGCGCCATGTCGCTCGCCTCGTACATCGGCCATTCCGGGAACGTCCCGTAGCACAGGTGGTAGCCGACCAGAACGTCCTCCGGGATCAGCCGGGTCAGCCTGGTAACCGGCCCGGCGAACCGCTCCCACGCCCCTTCAGGCGTCCAGGCCAGGACCCGTTCCAGGTCCTGCGTCTCGTAGGCCAGGTCCCACTGGATCGCCAGGTCCGCGGGCGGAACGGCCGCGGTCAGCCGCCGCAGCTCACGGGCCACCAGGTCCCCGAACGCGCGCTCCGCGACGGGGTAGTCGGCGGCGAAGTCGGCCTTGAACCCGTTCAGCGCGCTGGACGGGAACGGCAGCCCCACCTGGAACCGGAGCTGAGCAGGGATGACACCTTCCTGGCGCAGCGAGCTGAACACCTGGTATCCGGCGATCGCGTCATCGATTCGTGGCCAGGACTCCCAGTGCAGTTCGGTGACCCCGGGACGGATGCCGAACACCGGGGTCTCGTAGGCGTGCCGCGGGATACCGGTCGGCAACTCCGTCTCCTGCACCACGACGACGTCCGGGTTCGGCCGGACCAGCCGCTCCCGCTCGTAGCCGACCCAGGCCGCCCGGGGACCTGTCTCGCCGTCAGGCAGCGCGAACACCAGGTCGCCGAACAGCCTGGCCGCGGTTCGAAGCGCCGAATCGGCCGAGTCCGCCGGCAGGCTCCCGACCAGCAGCAGCTCACTGTTCACCCGCGGCGCCATCGCCGCCTCCCTCCTGCGAACGCCATTTCCTATCCGACCCGCCCAGACGCATGGCGGCAGTCCAATTAACTCACCGCCCCGGGCCGCCGTCTTCGGACCCGGAGCTAGCTCGCTTCCGTGCTGGGCGCCGGCTGCAGGCTGATTGCGGCCGCCGCCGGGGCCGGGATGAGCAGGCCCGCCACCACGCAGCAGACCAGGAAGAGGGCGGCCATCGCGAACGTCCGGGTGAACCCGGCCTTGGCCGGCAGGCCGCCCACCATGTCACCGGCCACGAAGGTCGCCGCGATCCCGCCCCCGAGCGCCCCGCCTAGCGTCCGCAGCACCGTGTTCATCCCGCTGGCCACGCCGGTCTGGCTGGACGGCACGGCCTGCACGATCAGGTTGCCCAGCGCGGCGAAGGCCAGCCCGATTCCCACTCCGAGCAAGGCCGAGCTGATCAACCAGGCGTACAGCCCGCCGCCGAGCAGGAAGGCGGCCAGGTTGGTGGTCCAGAACCCGGGGACCCGCATCATCGTCATGTCGACCAGCGGCGCGGGACTGCGCACCTCCACCCGGATCCACCAGGCGCAGACCGCCAGGCCCAGGCCCAGCAGCACCAGCGTGGACGCGCCCGTCCAGCCCCACATCGCGGTCTGGGCGATCGCCAGCAGGACGGTCGACATGCCGACGGTCAGCAGCGCCGCCGCGAGCCAGTTGACCCGGCCGGGGGAGGGTAGAACCTTGATCTTTGCCGTCGCCTCGGGTTGGGTACAGTCATGTCCGAGCTACCAGCTGCCCTGCAGTCATGGCACGCCGTCGTCGAGTCACGGGACCCGGCCCTCCTGGATGACCTCCTGGCCGACGACGTGGTGTTCCGCTCCCCGGCCGTGTTCACCCCGCAGGAGGGCAATGCGGTCACGACGCACTACCTGAGCAGCGCGATCGTGGTGCTGGGTCCCTCGATGAGGTATGTCGGCGAATGGCACGACCAGACCAGCGCGGTGCTGGAGTTCGAGGCCGAACTCGACGGCGTGTACGTCCAGGGCGTCGACATGCTGCGCTGGAACGACGACGGCCGGCTGGTCAGCTTCACCGTGATGGTGCGCCCCTTGCGCGGCCTGCAGAAGCTCATGGAGCTGATGGCCCAGCAACTGGCCGCGCGCCAGGCCTGACCGCCCCCAGAGCACCCTCAACAGGGTGGTGAAACCCGGGTTTCATGACGCGCCTAGGACCGCCGCGCCCACCTCGCCGGCCACGCTCACCTCAGCAGCCACGCCCATCTCGGCTGACGTGCGGATCGCGGCTGACGCGTCGCTCTCGCCGGCCGCGTCGCGGCAGGCCGGGACGAAGTCCCGGACCGCCGATCGCCGGTCGCCGGGGTGCCCTGTCGTGAGTCGTCATCGTCAAGGCCGGATGCACCGAAGATCCGCGAGCTGGGCCATCTCGTGCCTCACGCCGGACCCGCCGATTCCAGGTGAACTTCGATGACCTCGAGCCCGAGGTCCTGGATTCTCCGCAGGAGGCCGTGCAGAGCAGCCCCGCGGTGGCTCGCCTGGCCCGGGCGGCCGCGGAATCACTCCGGACCGAGTCCGGCACCAATCTGGCGGCGGCGCTCGGTTCTCCTCCCCGGTCCCGCAGCACTCCGCGCCAGCCGGCGGCGATCCTCACCGAGCACGAGCTGTCGGTGCTGCGCTTCTTGCCCTCTCACCTCACCTACGCCGAGATCGCACGCGAAAGCTTCATATCAGTGAACACGGTCAAGACGCACCTGAAGAGGATTTACGCCAAGCTGGGGGGCTCATCGCGCGCGGAGGCAGTCGAGCGGGCCCGCCTGCTCGGCCTGCTGTGACGGGCAACGGGTCGCCCCTTTCGGATCCTTCCGCGTCGCCCGGGGGTGGTGCGACCGGCCCAGCCGACCCGGGCATTCGGGATCCCGGCACTGGTGCCAATGGAGACGCGTTGTCGTGGTCCGCCTCCGTCGATCCTCTCCAGATTGGTACAACTGTCTCAGTTAGCGAGAAAGGCACCCTGTCCGGGTGACGCCAGGTCACCCTCGAGGGAGGAAAACTGTTAAAGGCTGTCAGATGCACTTGTCGCTGCCCAGACCTCGGTAGCGGGAGCCTAGGGCTGGGAGTGGCAATGGGCGATGTGGTGGACGATGGTTCCGGGCCGGTCCTGATCGGGACGAAATTGCGTTCGCCGGTGATGCGTGATCAGGTTATTCCGCGGGAGCGGCTTTTTGAACGGCTTCGGGCTGGGGCGGGTCTGGCGCTGAGCCTGGTAGCAGGCCCGGCGGGTTACGGGAAGACCACTCTGCTGGCGGCGTGGCGGGAAGCCGAGGCGGCGCGCAAGCCGGTCGCATGGCTGACGCTGGATGAGGGCGACAACGACGCTGTGGTGCTGTGGTCGTATGTGATCGAGGCGCTTCGTAGGGCCTGCCCGGCGCTCAGCGTGCCGGCGCCGCGGATGCCCGCGGCGGCGTCTGCCGTGCCCGTGATGCTGCCACGCCTGGTGAATGAGCTGGACGATCTGGGTGAGGTCACGCTGATCTTGGACGACTTCCACCGGCTTTCGGATGGTCCGGCCCGCGAGAGCCTGGCCTGGTTCATCGATCATGCGCCGCCCGGCTTCCAGCTCGTGCTCTCCACCAGGACCGAGCCGTGCCTTCCGCTGGCCGCCCTGCGCGCGCACGGTGAGCTGCTCGAGTTGCGCGCCGATGATCTGCGGTTCACGCCCGGGGAGGCGGACGCGTTCCTGAACGGCCGCCTGCGGCTCGGCCTCATCCCGGAGGAGGTGGATGCTCTCCTCGAGCGGATGGAGGGCTGGCCGGCCGGGCTCTACCTTACGGCGCTCTCGCTGCGGCGCACTGCTGACCGCCGCGCCCTGGTGAACGAGCTGGGCGCCTCGACCCGTCACCTGCTCGACTTCCTGAAGTCCGAGGTGCTCCAGGCGCATGATCCGCCGATGCAGGCGCTGATGCTCCGCTCCTCCGTCCTGGGACGGTTGTGCGGCCCCTTGTGCGATGCGGCGCTGGAACAGCAGCACTCGGCGCAGATACTCGGCGCGCTGTCGTACAGCAACCTGTTCCTTAGCTCCATCGACGAGGAGGGCGGGTGGTACCGCTTCCACCCGCTGTTCGCCCAGCTGCTGCGGGTCGAGCTCGAGCGGCGTGAGCCGGGCACGGCCCCGACGCTGCACCGCCGGGCGTACGCCTGGCATCGCGATCACGGGATGACCGGCGAGGCCATCGCGCATGCGATCGCAGCCGGCGCGCACGCCGAGGCCGCCGAGCTGATCGAGGCCTCGTGGGTCAGCTACGCCAGCTCGTGCCGGTACGACACGGTCCTGGCCTGGATCGGGCAGCTGCCGGCCAAGATGCAAAGCGGGGATGTGCGGCTGCTCCTGGTCAAGGCGTGGATGCTCTCGCTGTCCGCGAAGCGGGTGGAGGCGGGTCCGGTGATCGCGGCGGCCGAACGGCTGGCCGACCCCGGCGGCGGGGCTTTGCCTGACGGCTTCAGCTCGGCCGGGGCGAGCCTGACGATGCTGCGGGCCTGCTGCCCGTGGGGTGACGTGGACGCCCAGCTGGAAAGCGGCCAGCGCGCGGCCGAGCTGGAGGGCCCCGGATCGCCGTGGCGGCCGGTGGCCTGCTGGGCGGCCGGCCTGGGCCTGTACTTCCGGGGTGAGCCCGGCGAGGCCGACCGCTGGTTCGCCGAATCGGCGGCGCTGGCACCGGCGGGCGGATACTGGCCGGCGGCCGCGTCGTCGCTGGCCTACCGCTCGCTCATCGCCGGTGAGCTGGGCCGTGCCGACGACCAGCAGATGCTGGCCGACGAGGCCGCCGCACTGGTCCGGGAGCACGGCACCGACAAGGCCAGCGGCATGGTCCTGCTGGCGCTGGGGGTATCGCTGGCCGCGCGCGGTCGGCCCCACGACGCGGAGCCGCTGATGGAGCGCAGTGCCGGGTTGCTGCGGTCCGGCGGCCAGCCGGCCGAGCTGGCGATGGCGCTGCTGCACCACGGATCGGTACTGCGCGCCCTGGGCGAGCCCGGCCGCTCGCAGGCGGCCATCACCCAGGCACGAGCCGTCATCGGGTCCTGTCCCGATCCGGGGATCCTGACCGGGCGGCTCAGTGCCTGCGGCCGGTCCCCGCGGCCGGACACCAGGCCAGCACAGGAGGAGCTGACCCGGCGCGAGCGCCGGGTCCTGCAGCTGCTGACCAGCGACCTGTCCGAGCGCGACATCGGCCAGCAGCTGTACGTATCGCACAACACCATCCACAGCCACGTCCGGTCGATCTACCGCAAGCTCGGCGTCTCCTCACGGGCCAACGCCCTCCAGCGAACCCGCGAGCTCCGGCTCCTCTAACCACCGCGCCCGGCCGCCGCATACACGCCAGCGCGCTTCACCTAGCTAGTGCCGTAGCAGGCAACGGGCGGTTTCCACCAGCGGCCGCCGGGTTGCCGGCGACAGGGGCATTCTCGAGATCGTGGACTTGAGGTGGGCGCCGTCGTGGTGGCAATGCCTGTGGGATGAGCTGTCCTGGCGAAGCCACGGACTGCTTGCGCGAGGCTGCGGATTACGGCCTGCCCGGCCTGCGCGGTCAGGCGACGTCGTGGGACGCTGCCCGGTTGCTGCCGGATGTTCACGCGCGGGCGAGGATGCTCAGCATCGTGAAGGCGTCCTGGAGCAGGCGCTCGATTCCTGGTCAGCGTGCGCCGCCCTGCGTATGCAGCTGCTCAGGCAGCTCGGCCTGTCAGGTGGTGGGCGCTTTCTCGCGGACGACGAGCAGTGCTCCGGCTCCCGTCGGGGCGAGCGCTTCGGTCACGCGGGGGTCGGCGCTGACGAGCGCGCGGAAGTCGCGTACCTGGTCGGCGTGGGAGATCACGTTGTCGACGACCAGCAGCCCGCCTGGCTTGAGCGTGCGTACCAGGTCGGGCCAGTAGCCGGGGTAGGCGGGGCGCTCGGCATCGAGGAAGATCATGTCCCATGCCGCGTCCGGTGAGTCCTTGAGGGCGTCCGCGGCGTCCTGGAGGCGCAGCTCCACCACCGGGCGCAGGCCAGCCCGGTCGAGGTTCCGCGCGGCCTGGGAGCTGCGGCCGGGATCGAGCTCGACGCTGACGACACGGCCGCCGACGGCGCGTGCGCTGTCGGCCAGCCACAGGGTCGAGTAGCCGTTGGAGGTGCCCAGCTCCAGCACTGCCCGCGACCCGGTGGCGCGGACTAGGAGCGCGAGCAAGCGGGCGGTATCGGGCTCCAGGTTGCGCAAACGGTCGAGCCGGTCGGGCTTGCCGGCGTCGTGCTCGACGCCGTAGGCGTGCAGTTCGTCCAGCAGGGCGGTCAGGTGCTCGTCCACAGTTGCGCCTCTTCCCAGTCCGTCACTATCTAAGATAGTGACGTGAGTGTATCGCGGGCAGACACGCCAGACGAGGGCTTCTCATTCCGCAGCGACCGGCTCGCACTCGACTTCGCCGCCACGCTGATGTTCCGCGGCTCTGAGCACCCCAGGGAGCTGCTCGACTCGCCCGGCAGGCTGGCCGGCTGGGCGCTCGCCAGCGGCGTCGTATCCGCCGCGGCACCGTGCAAGGCCGAGATTCTGCGTGAGGCGACAAGGCTGCGCGAGTCGATCTACCGGACCGCCGTCGCGCGTACCGCCGGCCACCTGGCCAGGCCCGGCGACATCAAGGTCCTCAACCACCACGGCACGACCGCACCCGTCACCGTGGCCCTCGACCCGGGCGGCATGATCACCCGGTCGGGCACCATGCATGCAGTCCTGGCGGCCATCGCCCGCGACGCGATCGAGCTACTCGGCGGCCCCGACTCCACGCGCCTACGTCAATGCGGGCGATCCGGGTGCACCCGCATGTTCATTGACGCCTCACGCGGACAGAACCGAACCTGGTGCGGGATGCGCGAGTGCGGCAACCGCGTCAACGCCGCCGCATACCGCCGGAGGCAGCGCCAAAAGCTCAACGCGACCTGACAAGCTCCCACCGTGGCGGCGTTCAAGCAGCGATCGCAGTGCCCTTGCCAGGCCTGGCAGATTGTTCCGCCAGGCCCCCTGCATTCAGGGGGCACCTCCTATGCTCCCGTGCTGCGCCGACCGCACTGGCCGGCAGCGGCCGCCTGGGCGCTCGCGCGAAGAAATGCCGAAGTCCGGTATCCGGCTTGCCAGCGGCCGTCGGGCAGGCGCCGCCGCTCCAGCTCATCGAGGGCGTCGCCGGCGCGGGGGTCGCCGGCCCTGCCCATCCGTGACAGGACCAGCAGTGCCTGGAGGATGTCGCGGTGCCAGTAGGGCGGGTAGTGCGGGGCGAGCCAGGCGCGGTGGATCGCCTGGCCGGTGCCCAGGCTGCGGAACAGCCGGTGGGCCAGGAACAGCCCGGCGGCCCGGCCGGCCGCGTGCCGGGCGGCCGGGTCGCCGTTGGCCTGCCCGTACTCGTGCAGTCTCCAGGCCGGGGCCAGCGACTCGTGGAAGGAGGAGCGCCGTCCGGTGGCGGCCGGGTCGCAGTTCCACCCGCCGTCGGGCCATTGCCAGGCGATCAGGGATCCGGCCAGGGAACGTACCCGTGGGTCGGCGGCCAGGCCGAGCCGGCAGCAGGCGGCCAGGGCGTTTCCCTCAATGGAGGCGTGGCTGCGGGCGCGCGTGGCTCGCGCGGGGGGATGGCCAGTTCTGCCAGCGACACCAGCCGCCGGTGGCGCCGCCTTGGCGGCGTGTTTTTGCAGCAGGCCCGCCAGGAGCAGGACGATGATGGAGATCCCCACGCCGGCCAGCGTGAACAAGATCCGCCGTCCCTCGTCGGTGAAATTGGACGGGTGGGGCACATCCGCGGCGATCAGGACGGCCCCGGCCACGGCTGCGGTGTACCAGGTGTAGCTCACGGTCCGGATCGACCCGGCCAGCGCGAGCAGGACGACGATGATCACTTCGAGGGCGGTCCTGTTGTCTACGGCCAGCAGGACCAGTGCCGCCACCACGGCGCCCACGATCGTCCCGGCCACCCGCTGCTCGGCCACGAGGGCGGATTGCTTCAGGTCGGGCTTCATGGCAATGATCGCGGCGATGGGCATCCAGTAGGCATCGGGCAGCTTCAGCCCGAACGCGATCGCCACCGCGATCGACAACGCGACGGCCCGGATCACCGCGAAAAGGATAACTGGCCGGGTCAGCGGCCGCGGCGAGATATCCCCGGGGATCTCGGCGACAGGCTGAGGCTCCGCTTTCCGCCCCCGTGCCAGCCACATGATGAAGCTGACAGCGATCCAGACGGCCGATCCGATGAGCCAGGCCAGCGCCTGCTTCCACGATTCAGCATGGATCAGGCCGGACCGGTACAGGCCCGGCAGGTCGAACGAGAGGAGAGTCGGCAGGCCCAGGGCGATGATGAACCAGACGTTGAGAAGATACGCCGCGACGAACCGGTGCACGCCGTATTTCACCGCCAGCCCGCCCAGCAACGTGGCCACAAACGCGGCCAGCACCACCCATCCCCACGCGCCGGGGCCGATGCCGAATCCCAGGGCCGTCAGCAGCGCCCCGGCCAGCGCGAACACGGCCAGGCGCGACACCCGGTACGCGTACTCCCCGCCGGGATCGGCCAGCGCCACCAACAGCGCCCCGAAGATCGCACTGAGGAAGTACCTCCGCTCCGCGGGGAGCACGCCCACGATGATCAGCAGCCCCAGTATGACCGCCAAGATGACGCCTCGGCGCAGATTGAATCCCTGCCACTTAACTTCGAACACTTTCGCCAGCTGGCTCACGACTCACCTCTCAGCACCTTGGCCTGGACCGGCGAAGCACCCCACGCCGGCACCGGACGACGGCACGGACCGGTTACCCGTAGCCTCATAGTTGTTACCCGTAGCCTCATAGTTGGGTGGGCGACCCGTCATCACCTACCGGCCGTGTTCACCTAGGTGAACATTGCTGAGGGAGATCGTGCCCGTGAGCCCGTTCCGAGCGCCCGCAGCGAAGCGCCGAGCTAGGTCGAACCGCCCGTAAACAGCAGCAGCTCAGCGATCGGCACCAGCGGCGGATCGGAGATGATCCGCCGCTGGTGCCGGCTTGAACAGGCGGTCAGGCGAGTTACATCTCCTTGACCGCTTGCTGCAGAGCCTTGTCGAGGTCCTTCGGAGGCACGTCAAGCTCCTTGGCGGTCTGCTTCTCCGCCCTGGTCACGGCCTTCTTGATCGCGTCTTCGACCTTGCTCTCCCCGACTATGACGAGCCCGGCCTGGCCTGGGTCGATGAAGTCGCCTAGTTCTTTCGCCTCTGAGCGCGACATTCCCTTGGCCAGGTGCCCGCTAACGCCCCCGATCACGCCGCCGACCGCGGCCGAGGCGAGGACCGCCGGGGGGAAGATGATCCCGACCGCCGCCCCCGCGGCAATGCCCCACCAGGCACCATGGCGGGTAGCCGTCTCGTCCTTATTCTCGTGCACCTTGCCGCTGGCGTCCTTGGTGACGACAGCCGCGTCGTAGGAACCCACCAGGCCCGCCGCGTGAGCGTCCTTGACGACCTGGTAGTCCTGCCGTGCTGCTACCTCGTCTGGATATGTTGCCACCAGGATGAACGTGGTATCGGACCCGGACATGCCGACCTCCTCCAGTTCCGCTGGCATCCTTTGCCAGGCGGTTCAGCGAATCCGCCACGGCCGCTACCCGGCCGCTGCATCTCGGTCTCACGCTCACCCCCAGGCAGGTGACCCGTCATCACCTAACGCCCGAATTCACCTAGGGGAAACTGCTGCCAGAACGGACCGGGCCTGAACGCCCGTCCGAGGGCTCGATTTCGTGAGCAGAACGCGGCAAACGCGTGGACCCGGCTCAGCTTGCCCTCATGGTCGCGGAAGCGCTCCCAGGAGTGCTCACAGGTGACCCCAGGTAGACAACTGCCAGCACGCACAGTTGACTCTTGCTCAGTTCCTGCCAACAGACTGTCCGAGTAATGTTCCGTCGCGATAACGCCTTAAGAAGAGCAGACCTTCGCTAGTTCATTGATCTAGCGGCCTCTGTGCTTCCAACCATTCCCGGACCACGATGTACTCTTGCGCCGCACTAGTGCTTGACAGTTCGAATGTAGATCGATTGACTGCGAGCGTTATTCGTCGGTCCTCACGACGGCGGAGCCAGTCCCGTAGTACGCCGAGCATCTGAGCAATTACTGGCGAGCCCGAACAGGTCACCACAAGCGTGGCCAGCGTTGGGCTCACTCCCGAATTGGCCTCGTGCGGACCCGCTTCTGTAGCTCGCTCTACTGCTAGATCCCGACCAGCCAACTCCGTCAAGAGACTACGAGCGAGTCCTTCCAGCCGCAGATCATCTGCTCCGTTCTCTGATATCTCTACGCAGACCGTTAGAGCCGCTGCTGACACTAGAGAACTCCCGCAAGATGGTATAGGAAGCACGATATCACGGGCGCCAGCTCGTACACACAGGCGGCGCGGCCTGCTGGCTGGGCGGGCACGAGCATCGGCCGGCTCTCAACCACGGCCATGCCAGCCGGCAGACGAA
Organism: uncultured Actinomycetes bacterium; assembly: GCA_963739135.1. GTDB lineage: Bacteria > Actinomycetota > Actinomycetes > Streptosporangiales > Streptosporangiaceae > Palsa-504. The sequence continues at coordinate 97,529 of CAVTZG010000022.1, read as the reverse complement.
ACTCACTGCGGCGGGGAGATGTGGCCATATTGGCTGCCAACCGGGCGGGCGCGCTGGGATTCACGGTTTGTCAGCCGCAGGTTGGGTCCGCGAGGAACGCCAGGAGTTTCGCCCGGCGGCGCTGGGCCATCTTGACGCTGCGCCGATGACTGACGAACGAGCACAGGATGGCCACAGCGCATGCGAGCCCGATGCCCAGGCCAAGATCATGGTCGGGCAGCTTTCTCGACAGGCCGTGCACCGAGGTGAAGCCCCACAGCAGGAGCGACGGGACCATCAGGGCGATGGACAGCCAGGGAACCAGGACAGTCGGCCTCTTGCTATACGCATCGGGACAACCGCGATCGGCGCCGCCGCCGTCCTCGCCAGCCAGGGCCAGCTGATCATCACCGCCGTGCTCATCGTGGCGGCCATCGGCAACGACCAGCAGTTGTACGTGTCGCACAACACCACTCACAGCCACGTCCGGTCGATCTACCGCAAGCTCGGCGTCTCCTCGCAGGCCCACGCCCTCCAGCGGACCCGCGAGCTCAGGCTCCTCTAGTCGCGGTGCCTGGACTACCCGCGTGCTCACCTGGACGGTGACCCCGCCCGAGCGGGGCCGTCGCCGGCCCGGCGGGACGCCTGAACCCGGGATCTCCCGGGTTCCTGCCCCCGCTTCACCTAGGTGGAAACGGCCGGTAGGGGATGAAAGGTCACCTGCCTGGGTGCGAGCGTGCACGTGATGGACAGCGACCGGGCACAAGGCAGACGGTACCGGCTGGCTCTTCGCGGCGAGCTGGGCGAACCGTTCGGCTTCCTGTTCGAAGGAATGCAGATGGAGCGGATCGCGGGCACCACGGTGCTGACCGGCCGCGTGATTGACCAGGCGCATCTACACGGGCTCATCCAGCGGACGCAGGAACTCGGCCTGGAGCTCATCTCCCTCCAGCCGGCCGAAGAGTCAGATGAGACCGAACGCCCGCGGGCTGACCGCGCCGAGGGCCGCGGCGCAGCGGAAGGGGGAGGTAGTCCGGATGACACGGGCTAAGGACGAGATCGTTGCCCTCACGCCGCTGTCCGCCGCGACGGCGGCGCCGGCCAGCGGATCCCAGATCGTCCACGGCGCTGCGAAACTCAGCTGTCCGGCCTGGACACGGCGATCAAGCCCAAGAAGGGCCAGCCTCCCGTAGCCGCGGCCGAGGCGGCGCCTCATCGGTCAAGCAATTGAAGAGCTATGCAAGCAAATCTGGAGAATGTCGGGCTGGCGGTGCAGGCGTGCGGGGATGCGCACCTGGCCAACTTCGGCATCTTCGGCTCGCCCGAGCGGCTGCTGGTCTTCGACGTCAATGACTTCGATGAGACCACGCCCGGCCCGTGGGAATGGGACGTCAAACGGCTGGCCACCAGCATGGAGGTCGCGGCCCGCGGCAACGGGTTCGCCATCGCCGCCTACCTCGGCAGCTCCGACGTCTTCGACCAGGCCATCACCCAGTTCGCGGCCGCCTATGCCGACCAGAACGAACGCGACCACCAGGCTCTTGTTGACGCCATCACCTCGGGCCGGCTCACCGCCGAGCGCGACACGTGACATCACTGGCCGGTCTTCAGCAGTGTCAGGAGTGGGAGGCGATGACGGCTGAACCACCTCAGGGCCTGGTCACCGAGGCAGTCCGTACCCTGGAGGTGCGCTGGATCTTCCCGGGTCAACTGGAGGCTGCGGTGGCCGGATGGTTCGGGCGGTTCCCGACCCGGATGGAATCACGCGAGGACACCTACCTGCTGGATCCGCGGCTGCCCGGGCTGTCGGTCAAGATCCGCGGGGGCTCGGCACTCGGCCAGGACTGGTGGACCCTGGGATTCGAGGCGACCGGGCCCGCCGATCTGGTCCGCAGTGCGCTGGAGGCCACCGCCGCGCTCGTGTTTACGGAAGCCCTGCCCGGAGGTGTGGAACCCAGCCCGGATGACTCCAGGTCCTATGCGCAGTGGCTAGGCCAGCGGCCGGGCGCCGACAATGACGCCGGCGCCTGAAGGCTGTCCTCCGCCGGCGTTTTGAAACGACACGCTCCGTCATGCCAGAGGCCATCCTCCCTCTCAAGCCGCCTGGCAGCCATCTATCGCCCGGTTTCTTCAGGTCGAAGTAACTTAGGCCGCTGGAAGATGCCACTTGCCGCAAAGGGTGCTCTGGCACTTACCAGCGTCACTTGAAGATGTTCACGGCACGAGAAATAACCAGCACGCCCACGATGAGCGAGGTTGCCACCGGGCTGGATGAACGACCCGCAAAGGGGAGCTGACCATGCGCTACACCCTGCTGGGCAACTCCGGCCTGCTGGTCAGCCAGGTGGCCCTCGATCTCCCGCCGGGCCGGTAACGGCATGGCTGACCGCGAACGGCATGGCTGACCGCGAACGGCATGGCTGACCGCGAACGGCATGGCTGGCCGGGAGCAGCCTCAGGCGGCCCGCCGGTAGGCGCGGACGGCCAGCGGCAGGAACACGATGAAGATGCCCGCCAGCCACACCGCGCTCTTCCACAGGCTCGATGCGACCGGGCCGCCCAGCGCCAGCGCGCGCATGGTGTTGACCACGTAGGTAACCGGCTGGTTGTTGGCGAATGCCTGCAGCCAGCCCGGCATGGTCGAGATGGGTACGAACGCCGAGGACAGGAACGTGAGCGGGAACAGCCAGATCAGCCCGAACGCCTGCACCGATTCCTCGTCGCCGATGGCCAGGCCCGTGTAGGCCGAGATGCAGCAGATCGCTACGCCGAACACGGTGGCCAGCACGATCATGGCCACGGCGGGGACGAAGCCTTGCTCGAACCGGAAACCGACTGCGTATCCCACGCCGACGATGATCAGGATTGTGACGAGCATCCGCCCGGTGTCAGCAACCAGCCGCCCGGCTAGCACCGCCGAGCGCGCCATCGGCATAGACCGCAGCCGGTCGATCACGCCCTTCTTCAGTTCCTGCGCCAGTGCTATGGCTGTGCCGAACGTGGCGAACGCCGCGGTCTGCGCGATGATCCCTGGGATCAGGAAATTGACGTAACCGCCTACGGTATGCACCGGGATCGCGCCGCCGAAAACGTACCGGAACAGCAAGACGAACATAACCGGCTGGATCACCGTGAAGACGAGATACGCGGGTACCCGCATCCAGACCAGCAGGTTGCGCCGGGTGATGGTGAGCGTGTCGGTCACCGCCCAGCCGAACCGGACGCGCAGGTCGGGCTCACCGTGGGCGCCGGGCGCGCCGACCGTCTCAGCGACCGCGGTCATGATGCCGTCCTCTCCACGTCTTTACCGGTACCTCGGCCACCCCGGCGACCCCGTCGGCGTCCGGCAGGCTGGTCTTCCTCCTCGGCGGCGTGCCCGGTCAGGGCCAGGAACACGTCGTCGAGCGACGGCCGGCGCAGCGCGAGATCGCGGACCTCAACGCCCGCGGCGTCCAGGCTGCGCACCGTCTCGATCAGCGCGTCCGAGCCGCGCCCCCCGACGCGGATGCTGACCACGCTGGTTTCGGCGTCGGCCTGCGGCTCATGCTCGCCGATCTTGGCGACCGCTGTCACGGCGTCGCCAATCCGGCTGCGGTCGGGCACGGTGAACTCGATGACGTCCCCACCGACCCGGCCCTTCAGCTCTTCGGCCCGGCCCGCGGCGATCACCAGGCCGTGGTCGATGACCACGATCTCGTCCGCCAGCTCGTCGGCCTCGTCGAGGTACTGGGTCGTCAGCAGGAGCGTGGTCCCGTCCGCTACCAGAGACCGGATGATGTCCCACATCCCCAGCCGCGACCGCGGGTCCAGGCCGGTGGTGGGCTCGTCCAGGAACAGCACCTTCGGCTGGCCGACCAGGCTGGCGGCCAGGTCTAGGCGCCGCTGCATGCCGCCGGAGTAGGTCTTGGCCGGCCGGTCGGCCGCATCGCTCAGGCCGAACTGCTCGAGCAGCTCGACCGCCCGGCTGCGTGCCCGCGGCCAGCTCAGGTGATACAGCCGCCCGATGATCTCCAGGTTCTCCCGGCCGGTCAGCTCCTCCTGGATGGCGGCTGACTGCCCGGCCAGCCCGATCGACCGACGGACCGCGGCGGCCTCCCGGACCACGTCGTGGCCTTCCACCACGGCCCGGCCGCCGTCCGGCAGCAGCAGCGTGGTCAAGATCCGCACCGCCGTGGTCTTGCCCGCCCCGTTAGGGCCGAGCACGCCCAGCACGGTGCCGTGCGGCACCGACAGGTCGATGCCGCGCAATGCGTGCACGTCGCCGAACGATTTGGTCACTCCCTCGACCAGGATCGCCGGCCGCTCCCCAGCCTCGCTGAAGCCGATAGAACCGTCGATTAGTGACATGAATCCTCCTACGCCCCGTACCCCGAACCTACAGCGACGGTAGCGAACCGGGTCAACCCGATATTCCTGACCGCCCACGTGGTATGACGCGACAATGGGTACGCACTCATCGGTACCAGAGACAGAGACAGAGACAGAGACAGAGACCTGGCCGGGGAAAGGGACTCGCATGCTGCCGGTTGCCGAGCTGCACGTTCATATCGAGGGCACGCTCGAGCCGGAGCTGCTGGTCAGCCTGGCCGCCCGCAACGACGTGGCCCTGCCCACCACCGACGCGGCCGAACTGCGGGCCAGGTACCGGTTCGACGACCTGCAGTCCTTCCTCGACCCGTACTACGCCAACCTCCGGGTGCTGCGGCAGGAGCGGGACTTCTACGACCTGGCCTCCGCCTACCTGGCCCGGGCCGCGATGGCCGGGGTGCGCCGGGCCGAGATCTTCTTCGACCCGCAGACGCACCTGGGTAACGGGGTGCCGCTGGAGACCGTGTTCGGCGGTCTGACCGCCGCGCTGGCCGACGGCGCGGCCGAGCACGGGATCTCCGCCGACCTGATCCTGTGCTTCCTGCGCGACCTGGGTCCCGACGCCGCCCGCCAGACGCTGCGCGACGCGCTGCCCTTCCGGGACAATTTCATCGGCGTCGGGCTCGACTCGGCCGAGGTGGGCTACCCGCCCGCCCTGTTCACCGAGGTGTACCAGATGGCCGCGGCCGAGGGACTGCGGCTGGTGGCGCACGCCGGGGAGGAGGGCGGACCGGACTACGTGCGCGAGGCCGTCAACCTGCTGCGCGTCGAGCGCGTCGACCACGGCTTCCGGTCCATGGAAGACGCGGCCCTGATCGCCGACCTGCGGGACCGGCGGATCGGGCTGACCGTGTGCCCGCTGTCCAACGTGGCGCTGCGCGTGGTCGGCGCGCTGGGCGACCACGTGCTGCCCGGCATGCTGGAGGCCGGCCTGCTGGCCTGCGTGAACAGCGACGACCCGGCCTACTTCGGCGGCTACGTGGACGCCAACCTGGAAGCGGTCCGCCAGGAGTTCAAGCTGGACGCGGCAGCGCTCGCGGTGCTGGCCAGGAACTCCTTCGACGCCTGCTTCGCCCCCGACGAGGACAAGCGCCGCTGGCACGCCGAGGTCGACACCTGGCTGGCGGGACCCTAAGGGCCCAGCGTCGGCCAACGGCCGTAAAGCTAGCCCGTCGGCAGCCCGTTGAGGAACTTGGCCACGATGGGGCCGCAGGTCGGGCCGCCGTTCCCGTTCGAGTTGACCACCAGCGTGGCGAACGCGATGTCGCCCTTGAAGCCCATCAGCCAAGCGTCGATCTTGAGCGGGTTGGTCGTCCCGTACTGGGCCGTCCCGGTCTTGGCGAAGGTGCCGGACGGCAGGCCCTGGCCCGCCGCGGTGCCGTTGGCCACCACCGACGCCATCATCTCATGCAGGTCGCTGACCACCGCCGAAGGCAGCTGGCTGGTAGCCGCGCTGGCACTCACGCTGGCACTCGCGCTGGCGCTCGGGGTAGCACCGCCGGAGTTGCCGAGCACCAGGCTCGGCAGGCGGACCGTCCCGGTGTCCGCCGCCGCGGCCACCATGGCCAGGTCCAGCGGCGAGACCAGCACCTGGCCCTGCCCGATCGCCGTGGCGGCCAGGTCGGCCTCGTCGGACGGCTGCGGTACCGAGCCGCCGAACGCCGTCAGCCCGATATGCAGGCTGCGGTCCAGCCCGAACATCGACGCGGCCGCGGGCAGGTCCGGCGGCTTGAGATCGTCGGCGGCCAGCTGGATGAACGCGGTGTTACACGACTCGGTGAAGGCCTGCAGCATGGTGCTGACCGGCGCCTCGCTCTCGGCGTTATGGAACACCTCGCCGTCCACCGTGGCGGTCCCTGGGCAGCTCGCCTTGGCCTGCGGGGTGAGCCCGTGGGTGATCAGCGCGCCCGAGGTGATCACCTTGAAGGTCGAGCCGGGCGGGAAGCCGCCGTCGATGGCCTGGTCGAAGCCGCCGGAGTTGACCGACACGGCGGCCAGCAGCGCCCCGGTGGTGGCGTTCACCGCGACCAGCGCGGCGCTCTTGTTCTCCCCGGCCAGCGCCGACTCGGCCGCCTGCTGCACCGAAGGCTGGATCGTGGTCCGGACCGAAGTCCCCGGGCGGGCCTGCAGGGTAGCCAGCGTCGCCACCCGAGTGCCGCTGGCGGTGACCACCGCGACCGTGGCGCCGGGCTGGCCCGCCAGCTGGCGCTCGTCGGCCTGCTCCAGGCCGGTCTGGCCGACGATGCTCTCCGCGTCGTACGGAGCCCCGAGCTCGGAAAGCTCCTGGGCGGTGATCGGGCCGACCGTGCCGACCAGGCCCGCGGCCAGGCCGGGCGTGATGGCGCTGCGCGCGCTGCTGGTCTGGAACACCGTGCCGGGGATCGGGTAGATGGTCGGCTGGATCTGGTTGTAACGCGCCTGGGAGACGGTGAACACCGGCTCGAAGAACGTCGGGTGGATCTTCGCCGCCGCGAGCGCCTGGCTCGCCTGGCTGGCCGTGGCGCCGACCGAGACGAGCGCCGCCTGGACCGCGGCGGCGTTCTTGACCCGCGCGCCCTCGACGCCGATCGTCACCACCTGCCCCTGGGTGGTCAGCGGCGTGCCGTCCGAGCCCAGGATGCTCGCCCGGGCCGGCCAGGTCTTCTGCACCGACAGCTGGTCGCCCGGCTTGAGCGGCGGCGCGATCGTGGCGGGTGACCAGCTGACCAGCCAGTGTCCCTGGACCTGTACCAGGTGCAGCTGGGACCTGATGGTGACGGTGCCCAGGCCGGCCAGGGTGAGCCGCTCGGTGATCGGCCCGGCGGCCGTCTTGCCCGTCGTCTTGAACGTGCCCGCGGTGAAGCTGGCCGTGCGCACGGACAGGTCGGTGAACGCGGCCTGGTTCACCGCGGTGAAGTCGGCCGGGGGATCGGAGGTCAGCTGCCGCATGGCGGCCCAGTCCTGCCTCGACCAGGCGGCCAGGTAGGCGCTGGCGGTCGTCCCCGGCTGGGGCGCCGAACTGCTGCACGCGCTCAGCAACCCCGTGACCAGCACCGCGACCGCGGTCAGCGCAGCAGCGGCCCTAGGCGCGCATCGCCGCGATGCTCTGTTGCCCAGGCTCATTGCAGCAAGGGTACGCAACTCGCGGCGTAATGTCGGTGCCCTCCGCTAAGGTCCGGCCCATGCTCATGTTGCACACCTCCGACTGGCACCTGGGCCGATCGCTGCACCGAGCTGATCTGCGGGCCGCGCAGGCCGCGTTCCTTGACCACCTGGTCGAGGTGGTCCGCGCCGAGCAGGTAGACGTGGTGCTGGTCGCCGGGGACGTCTACGACCGTGCCGTGCCGCCGGTCAACGCGGTCGAGCTGTGCGAGGACGCCCTGCTCCGGCTGCACGCCACCGGGGCCAGGATCGTGCTGATCAGCGGCAACCACGACTCCGCGCGCAGGCTCGGCTTCGGTGGCGGGCTGCTGGAGGCGACCGGCGTGCACCTGCGCACCCGCGTCGGCGCCCTGGCCCGGCCCGTCCTGCTGGAGGACGCCCACGGGCCGGTCGCCGTGTACGGCATCCCCTACCTCGAGCCCGACGCGGTCCGCGACGAGCTGCCGCCAGACCAGGCAAACCGAGACCCGGATAACACAGACCCGGGAAATCAAGAAAGCCCCGGAGAAGGAAAAAGCCCCGAAGCGAGTCCGCCGCGCGGGCACCGCGGCGTGCTCGGCCACGCGATCCGCTGCATCCGGGCCGACGCCGACGCCCGCGGCCTGCGCCGGCGGGTGGTCCTGGCCCACGGCTGGGTCACCGGGGGAGCGGCCTGCGAATCCGAGCGCGACATCACCGTCGGCGGGGTCGGCCAGGTGCCCGCCGAGGTATTCGGCGGCTTCAGCTACGCCGCCCTCGGCCACCTGCACGGCCAGCAGACCCTGGCCCCCCACCTGCGCTACAGCGGCTCGCCGCTGCCCTACTCGTTCTCCGAGGCCACCCACCACAAGGGCAGCTGGCTGGTCGAGCTGGACGGTGCGGGTACGGCCCGGGCCGAGCGTATCCCGGCGCCCGGCTACCGGCGGCTGGGCGTGCTCCGCGGCCGGCTGACCGAACTGCTGGAGTCCGGGACCTACGTCGAGTACCAGGACGACTTCCTGTCCGTCACGCTGACCGACCAGAGCAGGCCGGAAGGTGCCATGGACGCCCTGCGGGCCCGGTTCCCGCACGTCCTGGTGCTCATGTTCGAGCCGGAGGGCGTCACTACCGACGGCCGCGGCTACCGGGACCGGGTGGCGGGCCGCGACGACCTGGCCGTGGCGGCCGAGTTCGTCCAGCATGTCCGCGGCGCGCCGGCCACGCCGGGTGAGCAGCACCTGCTGGCCGAGGCGTTCCAGGCCGTCCGGACGGCCGAGGCCGGCTGATGCGCCCGCACCGGCTGCACGTGACCGCCTTCGGTGCGTTCGGCGGCACCGTCGAGGTCTGCTTCGATGACCTGGCCCGGGCCGGCCTGTTCCTGCTGCACGGCGAGACCGGCGCGGGCAAGACCACCCTGCTCGACGCCCTCGGGTTCGCTCTCTACGGCCGGGTCCCCGGCGAACGCGGCAAGGCCAGGCGGCTGCGCTCGGACCACGCCGCGGCCGACGTGCCGACCGAGATCCAGCTGGAGGCGACGCTCGGCGGCCGCCGGATGCGGATCACCCGCCGGCCCGAGCAGGAACGCCCCAAGCGCCGGGGCGGCGGGACCACTACCGAGCACGCCAAGATCCTGCTGGAAGAGTCCGACGGCACCGCCTGGCGGGCCGTCTCCACCCGGGCGGGCGAGGCGGATGACGAGATCAAAGACCTCATGGGCATGTCCGCCGAGCAGTTCTTCCAGGTCGTGCTGCTGCCCCAGGGCCAGTTCGCCCAGTTCCTGCACGCCGACGCCAAGGACCGGGAGAGGCTGCTGCAGCGCCTGTTCGGCACCGACCGGTTCCGGGCGGTGGAGGACTGGCTCGCCGGCCGGCGCAAGGCGACCGCGCAGGAGGTCAGGGAGGCCGAAGGCGGCATCAGGGAGTTCGCCGCCCGGATCGCGCAGGTCGTCGGCGTCGTCCCGGAGCCCGGCGACGACTCCAAGGAGCTGGGCGACGGCCCGAAGGAGCTGGGCGACGGCCCGAAGGAGCTAGGCGACGGCTCCCAGGCACCAGGCGACGAGCCCCAGGCGCTGCCGGACTCCGGCTGGGCCGCCGGGCTGGCCGAGGCAGCCCAGGCCGAAGCCGTCGTCCAAGAGGCCACGGAAACCGCCTGCCGCATCGCCCTGGACCAGGCGCAGAACCGGCAGCGGGACGCCGAGCGCCTGGCCGAGCGCCAGCGCCGCCGGGCCGACGCGCTGCGTATCCGGGACGAACTGGCCGCGGCCGCACCCGCCCTGGACGACCTGCGCCGGGAACTGGCCGCCGCCGCCCGCGCCGCCGAGGCCGCAGGCGCGCTTACCGAGGCCGAACGCACCAGCCAGGCCCTGGCCCGGGCCCGTGACGAGCAGGACCAGGCCGCCGCCCGGGCCGGCGCCGCCCCCGACGCAACAGCAGCCGGCCTGCGGGCCGCCGGGCAGGAGCACGTCGCCCGGCTCGGCCGCCTGGACGCCCTGAAGGCCCTGGACCAGCAGGCGGCCGAGGAGGACGATAACGCCGCCGCCGCCCGCGCGGCAGCCGGCCTACTGGCCGCCCAGCTGGCCGAGGCCGAAGCGGCCCTGGCCACCCGGCAGGAGCGGCGCCCGCTGCTCGTCACCGAACGCGACCAGGCCCGTCAGGCCGGCCACGACCTGCCCGCCGTCGCAGCCGGGGCTGACACCTACCGCCGGGCCGCCGACGACGCCAGTGCCCTCGTCACCGCGCGGACCGAGGCCCGCCGCCAGGAGCAGGCCTACTTCACCGCCCGGCTGGAGACCTCCGAGCTGCGCGACCGGGCCTCGCGGCTGCGCGAGGCCCGCATCGACGGCATGCGCGCCGAGCTCGCGGCCACCCTGGCCGACGGCGCGCCGTGCCCGGTGTGCGGCTCGCTGGACCACCCCGAGCTGTGCGAGCTGCGCGGCGAGCGGGTCACCCGCGAGCAGGAAGAGGCCGCGGGCGCCGCCTCGGCCGAGGCGGCCGACCGGGCCGAGGTCATCGGGGCGCAGCTGGCCGCCGCCGACGTCCAGGTCACCGAGCGGACCGCCCGCCTCGAGAACGAAGGGTTCACCGCCCCGGCGGACCTGCCCACCCTGGCGGCCGAGGCGGCCCGGCTGGCCACCCGCGCGCACGGGCTGGCTGCGGAAACGGCCCAGCTGACCGCCGCCGCGGCCCGGCTGGCCGAGCTCCAGGCCGCGCTCGACGCCCTCGACCAGGACATCGCGACCACCGACAAGCTCCTCATCGAGCTCACCGAGCAGCGGGACGCCGAGCTGCGGCAGGCCGCCGAGGCGGACCAGCGGGGCGCCCGGCACCGCCAGGCCCTGCTGGCCCAGCTGGACGGCCAGCCTGACCTGGCCACCGCCTTGGCCGCCGCGGGCGAGGCGGCCGAGGCGCTCAACGCCGCCGCCGACGCGGCCGACGCCGCCGCCCGCGCCGAGCAGACGGCCCGCGATGCCCGGGACCGGGCCGAGCAGGCCGCGGCCGCCGCCGGGTTCGCGGGCCTGGAGGCGGTTCGCGACGCCCAGCGCACCGCCGACTGGCGCGCCACGGCCGACCAGGCCATCCGCGACCACCAGGCCAGGGCGCAGGCCGCCGCTGGCCTGCTGGCCGACCCCGACCTCGACGTAGCCCTCGAACCGCCCGCCGACACCCGCGTCGCGGCGGACGCGGTCGAAGCCGCCCGCGGGGAGCTCGATGAGGCTGTAGCCGCCCACGACCGCGCGCGGCACAAGGCCGAGCAGCTCGCCGGCCTCGCGCCTCAGCTGAGCGCCCGCCTGGCCCAGCTCGAGCCGCTGGCCGGACGGGCCGCCGAGGCCCGCCGCCTGGCCGACCTGGCTGCGGGCCTGGGGGCCAACGCCCTGCGCATGACGCTGTCCTCGTTCGTGCTCGCCGCGCGCCTGGAGGAGGTCGCGGCGGCGGCCAGCGAGCGGCTGCTGAAGATGACCTCGGGCCGGTACTCGCTCGTGCACACCGACGCGCGCCGCGGCGGCTCGGCCAAGTCCGGCCTCGGCCTGCTCGCCTGCGACACCTGGACCGGGGTCGACCGCGACACCAGCACGCTGTCCGGCGGCGAGACCTTCCTGGCCAGCCTGGCCCTGGCTCTCGGCCTGGCCGACGTGGTGACCGCCGAGGCGGGCGGGACCAGGATCGAGGCGCTGTTCGTCGACGAGGGGTTCGGCAGCCTGGATGAGGACACGCTGGAGGAGGTGATGACCGTCCTCGACGGCCTGCGCGAGGGCGGCCGGATGGTCGGCATCGTCAGCCACGTGGCCGAACTGAGGCAGCGCATCCCGGCCCAGGTCCGCGTGCATAAGGGCCAGGCCGGCAGTCACCTGCAGGTCCGCGCCCCAGCCGACTAGACCGACCACGAGGCCGAACGGTCCAGCCTGACCGCCCCCCGCACCGTCCCGCCTGCGCGGGTTGGACGCGGCTGCGGGCCCGGCGCACCATGGACAGGTGCCCGGGATTCCCCGGTGGGGCGGCCTGAGTCCGCGCCGCCGGCTGCTGATGGTCGTCCTCGCGCTGGTCATCGTGGCCGCCGCGGCGGCGGGGACGGTCCGCGGGCTGGCCGGCGGCCCGGCCGTGACCGCCGCCGACCGGAACCGTCCGGGCACGGTCCTGCTCGTGCCCGGCTACGGCGGCAGCACCACCGCGCTGGACGTCCTGGCCGCCAAGGATCAGGTCGGCGGGCCGGACCGCGACCGTGGTCCGGCTGGCCGGCGACGGCACCGGTGACCTGCAGGTGCAGGCCAGCCGACCTCGGTGAGCAGCTCCTGGCCGGAATCCCAGATGTAGGACACCGTGCCGAGCTGGTAGGTGTCACGTTCGCCGGCATCGGACAGCGCGTCGAGCCGCCAGCGGTCAGGCGAGGCCACCCACACCCGCATCCTGGTCACCCCGTCAAGCAGCGACGCCACCCCGTTCAGGCCGGGCAGCGCCGGCAGCCCGAAGGTGGCGTTGCTCTCCGCGTAGCCGCGTAGGACTCCCCGGCCGAGGCCAGGATGCGGGCGCGCAGCTGGCCGGCGGTCTGCGCGGGCACGCTCGCGGGCAGCGCGCTGGCGATGACGCCATCGCGCAGAGCACCGTCAAGCCGGCGGCCACCACCGCCCACCTGCGGATAACCTCTGCTCTCACCAAAATCCTCGCAGGGATGCTGCGAGCGGTATATGTCGGACAAGCCGGACACTAGGTCTATTTCGCCCGCAACACATCTAATAACGATACGATGACCCTTGGGTCCCAGGCAGGCGTCAGATCCCTGTTAAATGCGGCCCCCACCTCTCGTCAGCGGCCCGCCCTCGGTTTACCATCGGAAACTGTCAGTCAAGATTTGGAAAACTCTGACGGTACGGCTGTGGGGCGGGACGGACGAGTGTGTCAGAGGTGACGAAGAAGTAAGAATAGGAATCCGTCATGACAGTAGATCCCGGTGTTCGTCGCATCGTGGTCGGCGTCGACGGCTCGGCGGAATCCGTCGCCGCGCTGAGATGGGCGTGCAGGGAAGCCAGCCTGCGCACCGCCGAGGTCTACGCGGTGCTCGCCCTTGAGGCCGCGTGCCATCAGGTCGCCAGCTACGCGGTACCCGCGCCCAGACAGTCCGGCGGGAGCTGGGGAGCCGCCCGTGAGGTCCTGCGCGGATCGGTGAACGACGCGGCCAGCCGCCATCCCGGCGTCAGCGTCCGGACCGAGATCACCGAAGGGCTGGCGGCCCGCGTGCTGCTCGACCACGCCCAGGACGCCGACATGCTCGTGCTGGGCCGCACGGCCCACGGCCCGGACCCCCACCGCGGTACGGGGCCCGTGATCCGCGCCTGCCTGCGTGCCGCGCCGTGCCCGGTGGTCATCATCGGCGTGGCCGAGACCGCCCGGGCCGCTGCGGGCGATCGCGTGCCCGAGTCGTGGCAGCGCACCCCGGCCGGAGCCGGGGTCCGCTAGCTCGCCCCTGGGCCCCGGCCGGTAGCCTCGCGAGCATGGCGTCGCCGAGGATGATCAGGATCTGGCTGCCCGAGCCGGGCTGGGTGGAAGCGATGGGTGGCCTGCCCGAGGGCATGGCCGCCGACGTCTGGACCGGCGGCGAGCGGCTGCCGGATTCGGCCGACGAGGTCGAGTTCGTGGTGCTCCCGTTCGGGGTGCCCGAGTCCCGGCTGCCGGTCCTGGCCAAGCTGCCCAGGCTGCGGGTAATCCAGCTGATGTCGGCCGGCGCCGAGCACGTGATCCCGTACGTTCCGGCCGGGGTCACCCTGTGCAACGCCCGCGGCGCGCATGACCCGGCGGTCGCCGAGTGGATCATGGCCGTGATCCTGGCCGAGATACGGCACCTGCCCGGGTTCGCGGTCGCCCAGCAGGCGGGCACCTGGCGGCCCGCCCGCAGCGAGCCGCTGGCCGGGCAGACCGTGCTGATCGTCGGCTACGGCTCGATCGGTGAGGCCACCGAGCGGCTGCTGGCGCCGTTCGGCGTGCGCATCGAACGCGTCGCCCGGCACGCCAGGCCCGGCGTGTCCAGCCTCGATGACCTGCCCGCCCTGCTGCCGCGGGCGGACATCGTGATCCTCCTGGTACCGGTCACCCCGGCCACCACCCGGCTGGCCGACGCGCGGTTCCTCGGCCTCATGCACGATCACGCGCTGCTGGTCAACGCGGCCCGCGGCTCCATCGTCGACACCGCGGCGCTGCTGGCCGAGCTGAACTCCGGGCGGCTGCGGGCGGCACTTGACGTCACCGACCCCGAGCCGCTGCCCGCCGGGCACCCGCTGTGGTCCGCGCCGAACCTGCTGCTGACGCCGCACGTGGCCGGGGCCAGCTCCCAGGCCATCCCGCGGGCCCGGGCCATCGTGGCGGATCAGCTGGCCCACTACGCCGCGGGCGAGCCCCTGGCCAATGTGGTCGGCACCCAGGGCTACTAGGAATGAGGCCATCGTCCCCGTGTCTTCCCAGCTACAGATATCCGCGCAGGTGAGCGCGGCGCTCGCGGCCGGCGGACCGGTGGTCGCGCTCGAGTCAACGATCATCTCGCACGGCCTGCCCCGCCCGGCCAACCACTCCGCCGCTCAGGAGTTCGAGGCCATCCTGGCCGGCCAGGGCGTGACCCCGGCCTCGATCGCGCTCATCGACGGCGTGCCCAAGGTCGGCCTGCTCGCCGAGGACCTGGAGCGGATCGCGGCCGACGAATCGGCGGTCAAGGTCAGCAGCCGGGACATCGGCATCGCCATGGCCAGGAAGGTCACCGGCGGCACCACCGTGGCGGCCACCTCGGTGCTCGCCGCGCGGGCGGGCATCCGGGTGTTCGCCACTGGCGGCCTGGGCGGCGTCCACCGTGGCGCGGCGGAGACCTTTGACGAGTCGGCCGACCTGACCGTGCTGTCCCGGACGCCGATCACGGTGGTCTCGGCCGGGGTCAAGTCCATCCTGGACATCCCGGCCACCCTGGAGCGGCTGGAGACGCTGGCCGTCGCGGTGGTCGGCTACCGGACCTCCCGGTTCCCGGCCTTCTGGCTGGCCGACTCCGGCTGCGAGCTGGACTGGCGGGCCGACACCCCGGAGGAGATCGCCGACATCATGGCGGCCCGGGAGGCGTTCGGCGAGCCGTCCGCCCTGCTGGTCGCGAACCCGCTGAGCCACAGGGACCAGCTCGACCCGGAGGTGCTCAGCGGCGCGCTGCAGGCCGCCCTGGCGGCCGCGACCGAGGCCGGCATCCGTGGCAAGGCGGTCACCCCCTTCCTGCTCGACCGCATCCAGCAGGTGACCGACGGGGCCAGCGTCGAGGTGAACCTGACCATCGCCCGAGGCAACATCGGGCTGGCCGGGCGGATCGCGAGAGCCTGGGCGGCGCGCACGGCCGAGCCGCGTTGACCTCCCGGGCCGTCCTGGTCTGCGGGGACGTGATCAACGACGTCCTGGTCAAGCCGCTGGACGGCATCACGCCCGGCAGCGACACCCCGGCGGTGGTCCGGGCCTGCCCGGGCGGCTCGGCGGCCAACCAGGCGGCCTGGATGGCCCACCTCGGGGCCCGGGTCAGCTTCGCCGGCCGGGTCGGCGCCCGCGACGCCGGCTACCACGAGCAGGAACTCGCCCGGGCCGGCGTCCGGGCCTACCTGGCGGCCGACCAACAGGCCGGCACCGGCTCGATCGTGATCATGGTGGCACCGGACGGGGAGCGGACCATGTTCACCGACCGGGCCGCGAACCTGAACCTGCGGCGGTCCGACATCCCGGACCGCCTGCTGGATGAGGCGGCGGTGCTGCACCTGACCGGCTACACGTTCTGCGAGCCGGCGCTGCTCGAGGTGGCCCTCGCGCTGCTGGCCGGCGCCCGGGCCCGCGGCCTGGCCGTCACCATCGATCCCGGCTCGGCCGCCTTCCTGGCCCGGATGGATCCCGCCGCGTTCCTGGGCTGGACCGAGGGTACCGCGGTCTGCTTCCCCAACCGCGACGAGGCCGCCGTCCTGGTCGGCGCGGCCGACCCGGCCACGATGGCCGCCCGGCTCACCCGCCACTACGGCGCCGTGGTGCTGAAACTCGGCGCCGCGGGCTGCCTACTGGCCGTCCCGGGCGAGCCGCCGGTCCGCATCGCGGCCCACCCGGCCGACGCCCGGGACAGCACCGGCGCGGGCGACGCGTTCTGCGGCGCCTTCATGAGCCGCTGGCTGGCGGCCGACCCGCCCGGCCGCACCGCCGCCGGCCTGGCCGAGGCGGCCGGCTTCGCTACCCTGATCGCCGCCACGGTCGTCACCCGCTTCGGAGCTCGCCCCCAGTAATGCCCGCCCCCAGTAATGCCCGCCCCCAGTAATGCCCGCCCCCAGTAATGCCCGCCCCCAGTAATGCCCGCCCCCAGTAATGTGTGGCGTTATGCCTGCGGACAGCGTGCGTGTGGTGCGGGTCTCGCCCGGCCTGGTCTGGCGCGCCTACGACGCGGACCAGGCCGTGGGCGCGATCCGGGCCTTCCTGCGCCCGGACAACCGGTGGTTCGTGGCCTTCGAGGCGGGCCGGCACGACAGCTACGCGCCGCTGCTGGCCGCCGTGGCCGCCAATACCGGCGCGGACCTGTACGCCACCGCCTACGACACCGAGCAGGCGCACCTGGCCCGGCTGGCCGGGCTCGGCTTCACCGAGCGCCGGCGGGATAGCAGCTACCTGATCCCCACCGACCCCGCGATGACCGGACTGGACGGCGTCACCGAGCCGGACGACGTGGTCGTCATCTCCGCCGCCGACGCCTACGAGGACGAACTGAGGCTGCTGGACGACGCGCTGCGCCAGGACGTGCCGGGCACCGACGGGTGGCGCTGGGATCCTGGTGACTTCCAGGAGGAGGCCTTCGACTCGGCCCACTTCAACCCGGCCACCTACCTGGTGGCGGTCGACGCCGACAGCGGCCGGTACATCGGGCTGGTCCGGGTCCGGAACGGCCCGGGTCGGCCACGGCTGGGCCTGATCGGCGTCACCCGCCCCTGCCGCCGCCGCGGGCTGGCCCGGGCCCTGCTGGCCCGCGCGTTCCTGGCCCTGCACCAGCAGGGCCGGGCCGAAGTCACCGCCGAGGCCGATGACGCCAACACGCCGTCGGTGTCGCTGCTGCTGTCCCTGGGCGCCCGGCGGCTGGGCGGCACCGTCGAATTCGTCCGGCGCCCGGGGTAGATTCCTGCCTGGCGGGAAATGTTCCGCGACGCTTACACCACGCCCCGTTAGGTCAAATGATCTTTATGCCGAACGGGCCGTGGTTTCCCCGCTCGCCTTCCGCCGGGCCCGATGATGGGATAAATGCCGCAAACCGATCCGGGGTCCAGTAGGTTAGATCCACGGAACGTGCTGAAACCCGGCTTTCATGACGTTCTGGTGTGCTGAAAGCCCAGTTTCATGTGCTGAGTCAGGGGCCTCGGGACTCGCGCGGGTAGTTCGGGATGGGACGCATGAGCGTGCTGTTGCGGCGTGCCATCGCGGCAACCGGACTGCCAGCAGTTTGGCTCGGCATGATTGCCGTCCTGGATGCCGCGATCGCCGTTACGGGGATTTTCGTCGGCCTCGTCCCTGGGCTGCTCGGCCTGCTGGCCGTGGGTCCGCTGCTGGCCTGCGCGCGCTGCAATGGCCGGGTGACCGCGCTGGTTGCGGCGTATGCGAGTGCGCTGTGCGCGATCGCAGTCGGCATTACCGGGGCGCCCCTGGATGGTTACCGGTTCTTCATGGTCGTGGCCACCGGCGTCGTCGCGGTGGTCGTCGCCGTGATCCGCGGCCGCCGGGAAAGCACGCTTATCCGCATCAACGACAAAGTGCAGCGCGCGATCCTGCGACCGCTGCCCGCGGAATGCGGCGGAATCGCCTTTGCCTGTCATTATCAGTCAGCGACAAAACAGGCGCTGATCGGCGGCGACCTTTATGATCTCGCGCTGACCGCCCGCGGGCCGCGCCTGATCATCGGTGACGTCAAGGGAAAAGGTCTGGAGGCGGTGGGCCGGTGCGCCGCGGTGCTGGCCATCTTCCGCGAGCTGGCCTTCGCCGAGCTGGACCTGGTCCAGCTGGCCGAGGCCATGGACGCCAGGCTCGCGCCGGACCTGGAAAGCGAGGACTTCGTCACGGTCATCGTGGCCGAGTTCGCGCCCGGGGAAGTCCGCCTGGTCAACTGCGGCCACCACCCTCCCGCGCTGCTGGCCGCCGGCGCGGCCGGACTGCAGTTCATGGCGCCCGAGCGGCCGGAGCCGCCGCTGGGCCTGCAGCCCCGCCCGGCCCGGCAGGACATCACCCTGAAGCCGGGGGACCGGCTGCTGTTCTATACCGACGGCCTGGTCGAGGCCCGGGACCGCGCGGGGCGGTTCTTCGCCCTCGAAGCCGCGGCGCTGGCCGAACCGGACCTCGGCGCCGCGGTCCGGCGGGTGGTCGCGCTCCTGCTCCAGCACGCAGGGAACAAGCTCGCCGACGACGTGCTGCTGATCCTCAGCGAACCCGTAGTGTGACCCAGCGGGGTCAGGCGTCGCGCAGGCAGAGCAGCAGGCCGCCGGCCAGCAGGGCGCCCGCCGCCCAGGCGGCGAGCACGCCGAGGCCCTGCCAGGGGGTGAGCGGCAGCGACCGCAGGTCCGTGGTGGCCTGGATGTACATCCCGGCTGTCATCGGGCTGATCTGATCCAGGTGCCGCTGCCAGCCGGCGTCGCCGATCACGCTCGCGATGATCGGGAACAGGAACAGCAAGCCCAGCACGACCCCGATCGCCACCGCCGAGTCCCGTACCGCCGCGGCGATGCCGAGGCCGAGCAGCGCGATCAGCGCCAGGTACAGCACCGACCCGGCCGCGGCGCGCAGCACCGGCCCGCTCGCCAGCGACAGGGACGCATATCCGTGCGCCGGATCGATGCCGTGCCCGTCCAGCAGCAGCCGCCCGGCCAGTACCGAGGCCAGCACCGCGACCGCCCCCGTGACCAGGGCCGCGGCGCCGACCACGGCCGCCTTGGCCGCCAGCACCAGCCACCGGCGCGGTGTCGCGGTCAGCGTGAGCCGGATCATCCCGGTGCTGTACTCGCCGCTGACCGCCGTCACCGCCACGACCGCCACGATGACCTGGCCGAGGTAGATCCCGGTCAGGCTGACCTTGGCCGGGTCCACCTGGCACCCCCCGCCCGGGCAGCTGGTCGCGTTGGCCGCGATCGCGCCGACCGCCGCGGTGAGCGCGATCGCCGCGAGCAGCAGCCAGCCGGGCCCGCCCACCGTACGCAGCTTGGTCCACTCCGCGTGCAGGACTGTACTCATCTGCGCGCCTCCGGCACGACGCCTCACGCGTCCCTCCGGCGCAGCGCGAACGCCGCCAGGGCCAGGGCGGCCGCGGTCCAGGCGCACAGCACCGCGAACCCGGCCCACGAAGCCAGCGGGAAGTAGCCGGCACCAGGCGTGTACTGGGCCGTGACCTGCGGGTACGCCGGGACGCTCTGCTGGACGGAAAATGCGGCCGCCGGTGTGATCCGGACCAGCCACTCCTCGGCACCGGCCGGCAGCACACCGGGGATCGTAGCCAGCAGGTATGGCAGCACGATGCCCGCGATCACCGCGGTGACCGCCCCGGCGCTGCGCCGCAGCAGCGTGCCCACGGCCAGCGCGAGCATCGCGGCGACGGCGAGCAGCCCCGCGGTGCCGACGATGATCCGCGCTTCGGTGAACAGGCTCACCGGATAGATCGGGTTGCCGTTCTCCCGCAGCAGATGCTCGCCGAGCGGGACCGTGATGACGACCGCGACCAGCCCGGCCACGAACGTGACCGCGGCGAGCACGATTGCCTTGGCCGCCAGCACCCGGCCACGCCGCGGGCTGGCGGCGAGCGTGATGCGGATCAGCCCGCGGCGGTATTCGGTGGTGATGAACATCACGCCGATCACCACTACGGTGATCAGCCCGGCGAACGTGCCCGCCAGGGTGTTCTGCACGGTTTCCCCAGCATTGAGCGCCGGGGCGATGTCACCGGACCCGGTCACGGTGAACCGGCCGCCGGCCTGCGTGAACCCTTGCGCAGATGCCGGAAGCGAGCCAGACACGCTGTTGTTGGCTCCGATCGCGTCGCCCGTCCACCGATCCCCCGCGGGCCAGGCGCCCTGCAGGCTCACGTGGTCGAAGGCACCGGTGGCCAGGGCGCCGCCGCCCGTCGACGAGGCCGTGGCGAACCCGGTCGAGTTCTTCGTGTATCCGGGCGTGGCGGCGAACAGCCCGGCCGCGGTCGTCGCGGGCAGCCCGGCCAGCGTCGCGGTTCCGACCAGGCTCCAGTGCGTGCCGTCGGCGGAGTCGTAGCTGCGGATCACGTCCCCGGACCGGGTCAGCCGCAGCCAGCGTGGCGACGCCGCGGACACCTTCCCGGCCATTCCGGCCACGTCGTTGGTGAAGTCCCACTGCATCCGCACGCCGTGGCTTCCGGTGATCATGATCGCCGCGTACGCCGATCCCACGGTCGAAGAAGCCTTGATGATGAGCCCGGCCTTGGCCCACGGCTGCAGGCCGGGGGTCATGCCCGCCGTCGGGCTCTGCCCCGCCGCCACCCCGCCGTGCGTGGAGTACAGGCCGGTCAGCGAGGTGACCCGGACGGTGATGCTGCCCACGGAGCCCAGCGGCTGGCGCACGAGGTAGAAGCTGTCGCTCACCCACTCCCCGCCCGGCCCGGTCGGCGGCGCCGGGCAGGCCTGGGCGGTGGCGCTGCCGTTCGGCTGGAAGCTGCACTGGCTGTTCGCGCCGGTGAGCGCGCCGAGCCCCACGATGAGCAGCACTCCGACGAGCAGGCCGATGACCCAGCCGCGTATCGTCCGGAACTTCGTCCACTCCGCTCGAAGCAGCGAACCGAACCCGTCGCTACCCGTTGCCCGCCTGGAGCGGTAGGGCGCCAGGGCGGTCATGATGCCGCCTCCGCCCTGAATTCCACCGAATCCCTGGTCAGTTCCATGTATGCCTCCTCCAGGCTCGCCCGGTGCGCCGATACCTCGGCGAACGCAACGGCGTTCCCGGCCAGAAGCTCCACGATCCGTTCGGATGGAAGACCGTGGACGCTGACCACATCGGGACCGGTGGCCGCGACCTCGGCCCCGGCCCGGGCCAGCACGGTCATCGCCTGATCGCGTGCAGCGGTGCGGACGGTCACCCGGCCGGCGGAGGCGGCGGTGATCAGCTCCGCGACGCTGGCGTCCGCGATCACCAGGCCGCAGCCGATCACGATCAGGTGGTCGGCCGTGTCCTCCAGCTCGCTCATCAGGTGGCTGGACACCAGCACCGCCCGGCCCTCGGCGGCCAGCGAACGCAGGAAGCCGCGCATCCACACGATGCCCTCGGGGTCCATGCCGTTGAACGGCTCGTCGAACATCAGCACCGGCGGGTCGCCGAGCAGCGCGGCGGCGATGCCGAGCCGCTGCCGCATGCCGAGGGAGTACCCGCCGGCCTTGCGCCGCGCCGCGGTGCCCAAGCCGACCAATTCCAGCACCTGGTCCACGCGCTTGGCGTCGAGGCCCTGCGAGTGAGCCAGCCACAGCAGGTGGTTGCGGCCGGACCGGCTGGGCTGCAGCGCCCCCGCGTCCAGCAGCGACCCAAGGCAGCTGAGCGGGTGACGCAGGCCGGCATAAGGCTTGCCGCCGATGAGCGCGCTGCCGCCGTCGGGCGCATCCAAGCCCAGGATCACCCGCATCGTGGTAGATTTGCCCGCGCCGTTCGGGCCGACGAAACCGGTCACCTGGCCGGGGACGACCATGAACGTCATCCCGTCCAGCGCCAGCACCGACCCGAACCGCTTGCGCAGGCCGGTGACTTCAATGGTTGCTTCCATGCTTGCCACGCTAGGGAAATGGCCCGCCGCGGTCGTCACGCCGCGGTGCGGTCTTGGGGTCCCTCTCGCGAGGGACGGCCAGACCACCGGCCGGAGCGATGCGCCGTTGCTGAGCAGCGGCGACAATGGGGGCATGGAGTTGGCTGGGCGGCGCAGCGGCCAGATGGCGCTCGGTGCGGTGCTCGGGCTGGTCTCGCTGGCCGAGATGGGCGGCCGGGTCAGCGCCGGGTCGACCGTGCGGGCCGGGCTGGCGGCGGGTCCGGCCACCCACACCGGGGTGAGCCCGGCGACCGCGCTGCTGATCGCGGCGTTCTGCCTGCTGGCCACCGTGCCCGCGGGCGTGCTGCGGCCGGTCCCGGCGGCGGTGACGACCCTTGTCGCAAGCGTGCTGTTGCTGATGTTGTTCGGGCTGCTGACGGTCGGCGGGGCTGCGGCGCTGGTGCTGGCCGGGTACCGGCTGGCACGTTCGGGGTCCTGGGTCCTCGCGCTCGCGCTGGCGGTGCCGTTCCTCGTGGTCGCGCTGGCGGGACTAGGGGCCGGCACATCCGGGCTGGCGGGCGCGGCCGGGGAGACCCGGGCGCTGGCGGTGCTGCTCGTGGCGGGGATCCCGGTCGCGGCGCTGGCCGCGACCGCGCGGCGGGCGCGCCAGGAGAGCAGGACGGTCGTCGCCGCACGCGAGCTGACCGAGGGCGTGCTGGCCGAGCACCTGGCCCGCGGCGAGCGGGCGCGGATCGCACGCGAGCTGCACGACGTGGTCGCGCACCACATCTCGGTGATCGCGGTGCAGGCGGAGACCGCCCGGCTGACCACGCCCGGGCTGACCGCCGCGGGCGCGCAGCGGTTCGCCGCGATCGGCGATACCGCGCGGGCCGGGCTGACCGAGATGCGGCGGCTGCTCGGCGTGCTCCGCGAGGACGCGCAGGCGGCCGCCGAGGGTCAGGACCTCGCCGATGCCGAGACCGCCCCGCGGCAGGCGGACCGCCGTCCCCAGCCGGGACTGCCGCAGCTGGGCGACCTGGTGGACGAGGCGCGGGACGCGTCCGGCAGCGCGGCCAGGCTCATCGTCGCCGGCCCGGTGACCCGCCTGGATCCTGGCGTCGAACTGGCTGCCTACCGGATCGTGCAGGAGGCCCTGACCAACGCCCGCCGGCACGCGCCCGGAGCGGCCGTCGACGTGGAGCTGTACTACGCCGATGACGTGCTGCGGCTGCGCGTCCGCGACAACGGGCCAGGCCCCCCGGGCCCCCCGGGACGCCCGGGGCAGGCGGCCGCCGGCCCCGGAACCGGGCATGGCCTGCTCGGCATGCGCGAGCGCGCGGCGGCGGCCGGCGGGTCGCTGCGCACCGGAGCCGGGCCCGGCGGCGGGTTCTGCGTCGAGGCCGAACTCCCGGTCAAGGCCTCCGATGTCATGACGGCAGCCGGAAACACGTCATGACCATCGGCATCGTCGTCGCCGACGACCATGAGGTGGTGCGGGCCGGGTTCGCCGCGATACTTGACACGCAGCCTGACTTCACCGTGCTCGGCACCGCCGCCGACGGTACCGAGGCGGTACAGACCTGCCGGGAACGGCGCCCCGACGTCGTCCTGATGGACATCCGGATGCCGGGCATGGACGGCATCGAGGCCACCAGGCAGCTGACGTCGGCGGGCTCCGGGCCGCGCGTCCTGGTCCTGACCACGTTCGACCTCGACGAGTACGTCTACGACGCGCTGCGGGCCGGCGCCAGCGGTTTCCTGCTCAAGGACGTCACCGCGGAACGGCTGTTCGACGCGGTGCGGGTGATCGCGGCCGGGGAGGCGCTGCTCGCGCCGGCGATAACGAAGAGGCTCATCGGCGAGTTCACCCGCCAGCGGCCCCGGCCCGCAGTTCCCGCCCAGCAACCCGGACCGTTCCGCGCGCTCACCCCGCGGGAGACCGAGGTGCTGCGGCTGATCGCCGGAGGGCTGTCCAACCCCGAGATCGCCCGGCGCCTGGTGGTCACCGAGGAGACGGTGAAAACGCACGTCAGCCGGGTCCTGAGCAAGCTGGGCTTGCGCGACCGCACGCAGGCCGTGGTGGCCGCGTACGAGTCAGGCCTGGTCGTGCCCGGCGCCGGCGAGCGGTGCTCATGACAGCCGCCGGCGTACGCACGGCCGCGCGGCGGCTGGGCCGCCGGAAGTTCCCGATCCTGGCCGCCATCGGGCTCATCGGAATCGGCATGGCCGGCACGATCTGGGGACCGCTCTACTACGGCAACACGGGCTGGGCCGTCCCCGATGACCTGTGGGCCACGCTGGTCGCGGCCCAACGGCTCCTGCACCTGGACCTGGCCGGCCTGTACACCCCGCCCACCAACCTGGTCAGCTTCCCCGGCACCGCCCTGATCCTGGTCCCGGTGGCCGCGCTCATCGACGCGACCGGGCTGCCGCTGCAGACCGGAGCCGGGATCCAGCTCCGGGCCGGCAGCCAGATCGGCAATCACGCCGAATGGCTGATCCTCGGTCCCTGCGTGGTCATCCTCTCGGCCGTGGTGCTGTTCGCCGCCGACGCGCTGGCCGAGCGGCTGGCGGTCAGTCAGTTCAAGCGCTTCCTGCTGGCCGCGGCGAGCGCCACGGCGCTATGGAACGTCACGGTGCGCTGGGGCCACCCGGAGGACGCGGTGGCCGTCGGCCTGCTGCTGTACGCAGTGCTGGCCGCCTCGGACGGGAAACCGGGCCGGGCCGCCTGGCTGGCCGGGGCGGCAGTGTCGGTCCAGCCGCTGGTACTGCTGGCCTTCCCGTTCCTGCTGGTGGCGGTGGAGCCGCGGCGGCTGCCCGGCTTCGTGGCCCGGGTCATCATTCCCACCCTGGTGCTGCTGGGCGCGGCCGCCGCGGCGAACTGGACGGCCGCCGTCCACGCGGTCACCAGCCAGCCCAACGCGCCCAGCATCGACCATCCCACCCCGTGGATCTACCTGACCGTCCTGGCCCCGCACCTGAGCAACGGGTCGGTGGCCGCCGGCCCCGCCCGGGCGCTGTCCATCGTGGTGGCTTGCGGCTGCGCGCTGGCCACCTGGCGCCGGTGGCGGCCCGCGCGGCTGGGCGACTGGAGTCCCGAGATCCTGCAGCAACTGCTGTGGTGGGTTGCCTTCGCGCTGGCGCTGCGTTCGGTGTTCGAACCGGTGATGGTCTCCTATTACGTATGGCCGCCGCTGGCTGTGGCGCTGGTGGCGGCGGCGCGGAACTATCCGCGCCTGCTCCCGGCCGGGGTCGCGGCGGGCGTGCTCACCTTCCTGTCCCAGTCCTCGTGGCGGAACCCGTGGGTCTGGTGGACGCCGATGGTCGCCGTCCTCGGCCTCACGCTGCTGTTCGCCTGGCCCCGGGCACCCCGGTCAGCGGCGGCGCAGGTGCTGCCAGAGCCGGGGGAGCAGTTCGTCGCCGACAGCGCGCCATGAGGCGATCTCCTCGGCCGACAGCGGCGTGACCGGCCCCCCGCGGGCCGCCAGGTAGACCTCGCAGGCCGCGGACAGCAGCCACATCCGGGCCACGGCCAGGCCCGGCGTGGCGCCCAGGGTGACGGCGCCGTTGCCGCGCAGCAGCAGCGCCTCGCCCGGGCCCAGGCTGCGGGCGGCACGTTCGGCCAGTTCCGGGGTGCGCAGCAGCGTGGCGCTGTCGTGCACCGGCACCGACTCGCCCAGCCACGCGGCCTGGCCGTGCCACGGCACCAGCGAGGTGGTCGTGGCCGCCGCGGCGAAGGCGCTGGGCGGCTGGGCCCGCGCGATGGCCGCCACGTCCGGCCGCGCGCGGTACAGCGCCAGGTGAATCCAGGCCTCCGCCGGAGCCCCTGCCGGCAGCGCACCCGCGGATCCCGGTGCACCCGCGGATCCCGGCGCGCCCGCTGGCAGCGGCACCTCGAGCACGGCGGCCTCGGTGACGTCGGCCAGGTCGGCGGCGAGCGTGATCAGCATCGTGTCCCCGGCCCGGGCCGACACGTGCCCGTAAGCGGTGACGAGCCCCAGCCGGGACAGCACCCGGCCCGCCTCCGCGACCTCTGTACGTATCACCCGGGTTCTCCTCTTCCCAGACGGCCGAACGGCTGTCTAAACTGTATGCAGCCAGCTAAACTGTATGCAGTTTATGGGGAGAGGCGAAGGGAAGAAGCCGTGATCTCAGGGCTGCACCACTACGCGCTTGAAGTGCCTGACCTGGCCGTGGCCGAGGGCTTCCTGCAGGATTTCGGCCTGGAGACGGGGGAGAAGGACGGCTCGCTGGTCGCCCACTGCGCCGGCCGTGACCAGGAGCAGGTGCGCCTGGTCGAGGCGCCGGCCAAGCGGCTGCACCATGTGGCCTTCACCCTGCGCCCCGGCACCGTGGACTCGGTCCGCGAGGCGCTGGATCGGGCCGGAACGCCCGTCATCGAGCCCCCGCCCGGTGCCAACCAAGACGGGCTGTGGATCCGCGATCCCGACGGCACGCCCGTGCAGTTGCTTGGTCAGCCCCAGGCCCCGGCCCGGCCGGTCGCCGAGGTGCTGGTCAACATGGGCGCCACCCAGCAGAGCGTCAACGTCGCCCAGTGGACCGTGGCCACCCAGGACGTGCTGCCGCGCCGGCTGGGCCACTCGCTGCTGTTCACCGCGCAGCCCGGCCCGATGACCGAGTTCTACACCCGGGTGCTCGGCCTGCGGGTCAGCGACACCATCCACCACGACCGGGTCACGTTCCTCAACGCCGGAGCCGGTGACCACCACGTGTTCGGCTTCATCGCCAGCAGCCACCGCGGCTTCCACCACGCCAGCTTCGAGGTGCCGTCCATCGACGCGATCGCGGTCGGCGCGGACCGGATGCGCTCCCGGGGCCGCCCCGAGGGCTGGGGCCTGGGCCGGCACACCATCGGATCGAACTTCTTCCACTACAGCCCGGATCCGTGGGGCTCGTGGATCGAGTGGTTCTCCGACATCGACCAGATCGACGACTGCTGGGTGGCCAACGACTGGGAGGTGCCGCCGCACCTGTGGGGCGTGCCGCCACCCGAGACCTTCCTCGCCAACCAAGAACCAGGGAGCCCTGCATGAGCAACCGGGTCGAGCTGGTCATCCAGCAGGAGAGCGTGGCCAGGCCGGTGGCATTCAGCCGGCCGGCCGGGATCACCGAGTTCGGCCACCTGAGCCTGGACGCGCCCGACGTGCACGAGGCCTACCGGTTCTGGAGCACGCGCTTCAGCGCCCGGGTCTCGGACTGGATCGGCGATGCCGCGTGCCTCATGCGCATCGACCCGGTGCACCACAAGCTGGCCGTCTTCCGTGGCGACGGGCCGGGCCTGTGCCACATGAACTTCCAGGTGGACACCATCGACGACGTGTTCAGGAACTGGCATTTCCTGCAGGAGCACAACGTCGAGATCGAGATGGGCCCGGGGCGCCACCCGCAGTCCACCGCGGTCTTCCTGTACTTCCTCGGCCCCGAGGGGTTCACCTACGAGTACTCCTTCGGCGTGCGGCGGATCGAGGACGAGGCCGCCTGGGTGCCCAGGACCTTCGACCCGGCCGAGCCCGGTTCCATCGACATGTGGCTCGGCCCGACCACCCGCCCCATCACGCAACCCCAGGTCCGCACGGGCCAGCCGCCGGCGCCAGCTTCAGCTGATCGGGCCGGCCGACGGTGGCTTCAGCTGATCGGGCCGGCCGACGGTGGCTTCAGCTGATCGGGCCGGCCGGCACCGGCCTTAGCTGAGGCCGGCCGCGCTCAGGAACGCGCGGGCGATGACCGCGTAGCCGGCCTGGTCGGCGTGCTGGTTCGGCCCGCGCGGCGGCGGGGCGCACTCCCAGGTCCACTGGCAGATCAGGGCCACGTTGCGGGGGACCGTGCCGATCCCGGGGATCGTTTCCGCGTTGCCGAAGTCCGAGGTGTCGAAGGCGCCGAACACGTTCGCCACCCCCGCCCCGTACCTGGCGTACACCCCGTCCAGCTGGTTGTTGTAGCTGGCGGTCAGCCGCTCGGTCAGCCAGGCGATGGCCTCGCCGGGCGTGCCGTCACGCCATTCGGCCAGCGCGGGCAGGTAGTAGCTCATCCCGACGATGCGAACACCGGCACCGGCAGCGGACCGCAGCCGCGTCATGATCGTGCCCAGGTTGGTGACGGCGCCCGGGACGTCGGCGCCGAAACAGGTGGCGATCCTGATCAGGTTCCGCTGGCTGCCGCAGTCTTCGGGGTCGTTGGCCCCGATGTCGATGGTGACCAGGGATACGTGCCCGCGGTGGGCGCGCAGGAAGGCGACGGCAGCGGCCAGCTGCGAGCCGCCCGGGTAGCGGCAGATCCCGCCGCTGATCATGGTGGCGGTCGTCTCGCCCGGGCAACCCAGCTTGACCAGATCGAGCCCAGGATGGCTGGGCCGCAGCGCGGCATAGACCTGGTTGGCGTAGCCCTGCCCGGTTTCCACGTTGACCCCGGCCGCGTCCGGCTGGACCCCCTGGGCCAGCGAATCGCCCAGGGCCAGGTAGTAGCTGGCCGGGACCGCCTGCGGATGAGACGGGCCCGAGCACGCGGTGACCGCCGCGGCGGCGGCGGCGACCGCGGCGAGCACGATGCGGACCCGGCCCATGTCTCACACTTCCCGGGATCGACTATAGGCCGGACCCCCCGAACTGGCTGAAACGGACTGCCTTCACCATTCGCTCCGATGTCGACAAAGGGTGCTGCGGTTGGACCCGCATATAGGAGACACGCTCTAGCTGGCTCCGGTCAGCCGGAGCGCCGCGGGCAGATCACGGTCGATCAGCGCCACCGCGTGCGGCACCGCTACCGGCACGAAATCCGGCGCGCAGTCGGCCAGCACCCGCAGCGCGGTCCGCTCCAGGTGATGGGCCATCTCGCTGAGCGCCCCGTGCTCGTCGCCCGCGATCAGCGCCTGCAGGATCGCGGCGTGCTCCACGTCGCCGGCCGCCTGCCAGCTGTTCGGCTCGGACAGCTGGTAGATGCGGATGTAGCGAGTGGTCCGGTCGGCGAAGGCCCGCAGCTGCCGCTGCAGCGCTTCCCCGGCCGCCGCGGTGCAGACCCGGTGGTACTCGGTATGCGCGGCGAACCAGGCACCGAAGTCACCGTTCTTGGCCGCCCGCCGCATCGCGGTCAGCAACTGCCTGGCTTCGGCGCGGGCCTTGGCGCCGAAGTGGCCGATAGTCATCGACAGGGCCAGCGTTTCCAGCAGGATCCGGCTCGCGTAGACGTCGTCGAGCTCCTGCGGATCCAGCCCCGCGACCCTGGTCCGCTGGTTCGGCTCGATCTCGACCAGGCCCTCTTCCTGCAGCATCCGCAGCACTTCCCGCAGCGGCGTGCGGCTGATCCCGAGCTGGGCGGCCAGGCTCACCTGCGACAGCTTGGTGCCCGGCGGCAGCGTGCCGTCCAGGATGCACTCCCGCAGGTAGGCGTGCACGTGCGGGATGGCCTGCCGGGCTTCGGGCAGGTCGACCTTGCGGATGTCCGGCACCTGCACCACACGAGGCATCGACTGCATTCTCCTCCTTGATCCGGCGGGTGCCGCGCGGCAAACGACCCGGCATAACTGCATACAGTTTACCTCGACCGACGAGGATAAGGAATCGTGGACCCCGGCCAGCATCGTGCTCGACGTATCCAAGGAAGCCAGGGCGCTGTACTTCGGCGCGCTGCTGAGCGGGGCCGGCGCCGCGGACCTGGCCAGGCTGCGCTTCGAGGAGGTCGGCGACGACGTCCCGGCCACGGTCGCGCCGCTGCCCGACGAGCCCCCGGCCCTGGACTTCGCCACCCCGTAAAGTGCATGCAGTTTTCGCGCCCCCCCTTGCCCCGCCACTCAAAACTGCATACAGTTTAGAGCAGCGACCCGGCGAGGGGAGTACCGCGATGGACCGAGTCGGCGTGATCGGACTGGGCAGGATGGGCCTGCCAATCGCCCGGAACCTGATGGAACGCGGCTTCAGCGTCATCGGCTACCGGCGGCAAGGCTCGCCCGAGCTCGCCGAGGCGGGCGGCATCGTGGCCGGCTCGGCGGCCGAGGTGGCCGCGGGAGCCGACGTGCTGCTGTCCATCGTCCCGGACGCCCACGCCGTCGAGGAGGTCATCGCCGGCCCGGCCGGGACCCTCGATGCCATCAGGCCAGGCACGATCCACCTCGAGATGAGCACCATCGACGTCCCGCGCAAGGCCCGGCTGCGGGACGAGGTCGCGGCCCGGGGCGGTGACCTGCTCGACTGCCCGATCAGCGGCACCCCGGGCATGATCGCGCCCCGCCAGGCCACCACCTTCGCCTCCGGCGACCCGGCCAGCGTGGAAATGGTCCGGCCGGTGCTGGACGCCATCTCCGGGCCCTGGGTCTACACCGGCACGTTCGGCACCGGCGCGCACCTGAAGTACATCGCCAACCTGCTGCTCGCGGTGCACACCGTGGCTGCCGCCGAAGCCATGGAGCTGGCCCGGCGCAGCGGCCTGGACCTCGGGCTGGTCCAGCAGACCCTGGACAATTCCATCGCCGGGTCCACGATCTGGAAACAGCGCGGCCCCCTCATGGCCGAACGCCGCTGGTCTCCCGCCCCCGGCCCCGTCGCCACCCTGCAGCCGATCCTGGAGCAGATCGAGGCCCACGCCGCCGACGTCGGCCTGGCCCCGGCGGTGTTCGCCGCGGCCAAGGAGGTCTTCGACAAGGCCCACGCCGACGGCTGGGGCCACCTCGACATCGCCTCCGTGCACGATCAGGTGTCCGGTAGGTCAGCCCTGGGAGAAGCAGAATGAACTGGTCGCTGGCCAGCTACACCGCCGAAGGCACCGAGGGCCTCGGGATCCTGTACGAGGACGGCACCCTGCTCACCCCGGCCGATCTCAAGCACTGGTCAAGCGCCATGGATCTGGTCGGCGACTGGCCCGCCGCCGAGCCCGCCCTGCGCGACCTCGACCTGGCCGGCGCGCCCCCGGCCGCCTACGACACGCTGCTCGCGCCGCTGCGCTGGCCGCGCAAGGTCATCTGCGCGGGCGTCAACTACCGCCGGCACATGGCCGAGATGGGCGGCGAGATCCCGGCCGAGGGCTGGCGGCCGTTCTTCTTCCTCAAGGCCCCCACCACTTCGGTGATCGGCCCGTACGACCCGATCGTGATCGGCTCGGCCGACCGCGCCAGGTACGACTGGGAGATCGAGCTGGCCGTCATCATCGGTACCGCGGGCAAGAACATCGACGCCGAACGGGCCCTGGCTTACGTGGCCGGCTACTGCGTGACCAACGACGTGACCGCGCGCGGCTTCCACAAACGGGATGTCGCGCCCGCCGACGCCTTCAGCTACGACTGGTTCGCGGCCAAGTCCATCGAGGGCTCGCTGCCCCTCGGCCCGGGCCTGACGCCCGCGTTCCTGGTTCCCGATCCGCAGGACCTGCGGCTGCGGCTGTGGGTGAACGGCGAACTGCAGCAGGACGAGTCCACCGCCGATATGGTCTGCCCGGTCGCCGAGCTGATCGCGGCGGCCAGCGAGGTGGTCACCCTCGAACCTGGCGACGTCATCGCCACCGGCACCCCGTCCGGGGTCGGTGCCGGCCGAGGCCTGTACCTGCGCGGCGGCAACGTGGTCCGCGCCACCATCGACGGCCTCGGCACCCTATGCAACGATGTAACGGAGGAAGCGTCATGATCTTCGTCAGCCACCAGCTGCCGGTCAACGTGCCGGGGGAGCCGCAGCTGACGCGGGCCAGCGTCTGGGACGGCCTGGTGCTCAAGGCCAACAACGCGCTGCCGTTCGTGCCCAGCATGACCTACTGCGAGGTGACGCAGCGGTACAGCAACACCGTCTTCGACCGCGATATCGCCCTATCAATCGGACAGGGCCGCGGCGAGCGCTTCACCGAGCGGATCACCCTGGAGGCCCCGCACCGGGTCACCTTCACCCGCATTGCCGGCCCCGTGCTCGGCACCATCGCCAACGAGATCGAGGGCCCGGCCGACGACCTCAGGCTCCGCTTCAGCTTTGCCCTGGTCATCCACGGCGTGGCAGGCGGATCCGCCGAGGAGCGGGCCTACGCCGACTCCATGACCGGTGACTACCTCAAGGCCGTGGCCGCCACCCTGAACGCCATGCGCCGGATCGCCGAAGGCGCCGACGCCCCCGTTTCCGCCTAGGAAGGAACACCTGCACATGTCTATGACCACGTCTATGATCACGTCTGGCGCGACGGACTCGTCGAGAATTGACGAGCAGCTGCGACTGCGTATCAGCGAGCAGCTGGCCGGGCAGTTCAAGGGCGACATCATCGGCCCTGATCACGCCGGGTACGAACAGGGCCGCCTGGTGTGGAACGCCATGGTCGACCGTCGGCCCGGTCTCATCCTGCGCTGCACCAGCACCGCCGACGTGGTGGCGGCGGTCAACGTGGCCCGGGAACACGGCCTGGCGCCCGCGGTACGCTGCGGCGGTCACAACGTGGCGGGCAAGGCCATGTCCGACGGCGGCCTGACCATTGACCTGAGCGGGCTGCGCGAGGTGACGGTCGATGCCGAGCGCAAGCTGGTCCATGCGGGCGGAGGCTGCCTGCTCGGCAACGTCGACGCGGCCACCGCCCCGCACGGCCTGATCGTGCCAGGCCGGCATCATGTCCGAGACCGGGGTGGCCGGCCTGGCCCTGGGCGGCGGCATCGGCTGGTTCTCCCGTAAGCACGGATTGACCTGCGACAACTTCGTGTCCCTGGAGGCCGTCCTGGCCAGCGGCGAGGTCATCGAGGTCAGCCAGACCAGCCACCCGGAGCTGTTCTGGGCGCTGCGCGGCGGCGGCGGCAACTTCGGCATCGTCACCCGCTTCACCTTCCAGGCCTACGACTTCGGCCCGATGATGCGCATCGGGGTGTCGGTCTACGAGCCGGAACACGCCGCAGACGCGCTGCGCGGCTACGCGGCTGCGGTGCCGACCCTAGGTCGTAATATCGGCTGGCACGCCGCGCTCAAGCACGACATGCCCGCCCTGCCCTTCGTGCCGCCGCAGTACGTGGGCCAGCGGCTGCTGATGCTGGTGTCGATGTGGCTGGACGACGCCGAGGACCCGGCCGGCGAGGAGCAGATCGGGCGTCTGTGCGACACCGGCCAGCCCTGCATCAAGGCCTTCGGCGGCCCGGAGAAGTACGCCCGGCTCGGCCGCCTCAAGGCCCAGTACGACCCGGAGAACCTGTTCCGCATGAACTACAACGTCCCGCCCCTTCCCCCAGCCTGACCGGACTGGAAACCCGGGTTTCGCCACCCGGCTGCGGGGGGCGGAGCCCGGGAGCTGTTAAGTTTTTGGGATGACGGACCACGTGCCGCCGCCGGGAACCGAGCAGACGCGCCGCTACCTCCCGAAGCTGCGCTACGAACTGCTCGGCTGTGCCCTGAACGGCCATGTGCTGCTCGGCACCGACGCGGCTGAGCTGCGTGCCGAGGACGAGCTGTTCGCCCGCGAGTCGGACGGCCTGCGCTGGTACCGCTGCCTGCGCTGCGACTCCTGGCTGGCCCTGATCCCGCCGGAGCACCCGACGCGCAAGTACCCGCCGCCGCGGGAGGAGGTGGAGCCGCCGCTGCGGGGCAAGGCGCTGCGCGACCGGTACGTGTTGCGGCTGATCGCCATCGAGCGCGTGTTCCACTTCCTGGCCCTGGGCGCCTTCGCCGCCGCCGTGCTGCTGTTCGCCAACAACCGGGCCGTGCTGAACCAGGATTTCACTGCCATCCTCAAGAACCTGCAGGGCGGCCTGGGCGGCCCGGTGGCCACCAGCAACCACGGCATCGTGCACGACCTGCGGTCGCTGTTCGCGATCAGCATCACCAGCTTGTACCTGGTCGGCGTGGCCATCGCCGCCTACGCGGTGCTTGAGGGCGTGGAGGCCGTCGGCCTCTGGCTGGGCCGCCGCTGGGCGGAGTACCTGACCTTCGTGGCCACCATCGTCTTCGTGCCCTATGAGATCTATGAGCTGGCCAAGAGCGTCTCAGCGCTGAAGATCGTGGCCCTGGTGCTCAACCTGGCCGTCGCCCTGTACCTGCTGCTGGCCAAGCGCCTGTTCGGCCTGCGCGGCGGAGGCAAGGCCGAACGAGCCGAGCACGACGCCGACGTCGGCTGGCCCGCCATCGAGCGGGCCACCCCGCGCCCCGCCCCCGAGCGGGCCACCCCGCGCCCCGCCCCCGACTCCACTAACCCGCCCGTGTAACCCTTGTGAGGCGATTGACCGTCGAACTCGCCGCGGCCTGAGCGCCACCCAGATATCAGCGTCCCCAGTGGCGGCGTAGCTGGACGGCCAGTTCCTCGGGCCGCTCCTCCGGGAAGAAGAGTTTGCCTCCGTCGATCTCGACGACCTCCCGTGCCCCGGGGATCAGGTCGCGCAAGCGGTACGCCCACTCCACCCCGAGGGCTTCCTCGGCGGTGCCCCAGACCAGCAGCACCGGCACATCGAGATCACGCAGCCGGCCGGCCACCGCCTCGAGCTCGGCGGGGTCCAGGGCGGTGAGCATCCGCTCGAAGAGCCTGGCCCGCTCGATGGTCTTGCCGATCGGCGTGAGGTATTCCCGCCACACCTCGTCCGGTACCTTGTCAGGCTGCTCGTAGCCGTCCGCGAGCGGGCTCATCCGGGCTGCGGCCGGATTCGCGGCGGCAACGGTCAGCAGCGGGGCGATCTCGCCGCGCGCGGCGGCCTCGATCACCGGCATGAACGCTTGCGGCGGGAAGTTTCCCTCGGTGTCGCAGTTGGTGAGGATCAGCGAGCGGAGCAGTTCCGGGTGGCTGGCCGCGACAATCTGCGCGACGGCGCCGCCGGTGTCGTTGCCGACCAGGTCGATCCGGTCCACCCCGAGGCCCTGGCACAGCTCGACGATCATCTGGGCCATCGCGGTCACCGACAGGTCCTCCCGCGGCGCAGTGCCCCCGTGCAGCGGCAGGTCGACGGCGATGCACCTGGTCGTGCCGTCCACCTGCTCGATCACGTGCCGCCACAGCGCGCCGCTGGTGGCCAGTCCGTGCACGAACACGGCCGCCGGCCCGGCACCGGACTCTGTGTAGGCGATGTCGCCGCTGGCGGCCGCCAGCGTCTGCCGGCGTGCAGTGAATTCCAAGATGCCAGAACCCAGCGCATCAGACATTTTCTTCCTCCGTTGGATAGCGTTGATTTTGAAGATAGTGTCACTATGTCACCGCGTGCCGATGTGCGCAAGTGGCTTTGGTGAGCTACACAGTGGGAATGGCTGACAGTCCGATGCCGGGATCCAGGGATGACACGCCCGCCTCGCTGCGTGCCGAGCAGGTGGCGCAGACCAGGGCCGCGCTGGTCGCCGCGGGTCGGCTGCTGTTCGGGACCAAGGGGTTCGCCGCCACGTCCGTGGAGGACATCGCCCGGGCGGCCCGGGTGACGACGGGCGCCCTTTACCACCACTTCCCGACCAAGGCCGCGGTGTTCGAGGCGGTCTTCGAGCAGGTGCACGCCGAGATGCTGGTCGCCTCGGCCGAGGCCTCCGCGGCGGCCGACGGCGCCCTGGAGCAGATGGCGGCCGGCTTCGGCGTCTTCCTCGACCGGGTGCTCGAGCCCGAGGTCCAGCGGATCCTGGTCACCGATGGCCCGGCCGTTCTCGGCCTGGCCCGGTTCATCGAACTGGACGAGCGCTACGCGCTCGAGGCCGCGGTGGCGGCGATCGAGGCGGCCAACGCGGCCGGCCTGCTCCGGGTCGCGGATCCGCCGACGCTGGTCCGGCTGCTGTTCGGCGCGATGACCAGGGCCGGCCTGCTCATCGCGAGCTCACCGGACCCGAAGGCGACCAGGGACGCGGTTGGCGTCACGTTCCGCCAGATGATGAGCGGGTTCCTCGGTGGGGCCAACGGCAGCGGCTGATGAATACTGGTGCCCGCCGGCCGGCCCGGGCTGGCCCTCGGACTGGCCGCCGCGGCCGCCGCGGCGGCCGCCCTCAGCAGTGCGAGCACCACGCTCCGTTCGGGTACAAGAAAGAAAAGACGGGACAGAGGCGACTCAGAGGAGGCCCGGTGCTGAGCCCTTGGACACGGGAGCGCGTGCTTGACGCGGCGGCCGAGATGGAGTGGCTGCCCGTCGGCGCCATCGAGCTGCGGGCCGTGCTGGCCGAGCGGCTACGGCTGGCCCGCGACCACGGTGCCACCCTGGCCCTGGTCAAGGGGCGCGTGCTGACCTCCGGGCCGATCCTGCTCCGAGCCGGGTTCGCCGACTACGGCGAGGAGCGGTGCTACTGGCTGCCGGTCAGCTGAGAGGTTGTGCCCGGGGCGCGGTCATGCTGTCATGCACCCATGGCTGACATCACGGACTCCCCGCCGCAGGCGGAAGCCGGCCGCCTCGGCGCGCTGGGCGAGATCGAGCGCGAGGTGCTGTGGCTGTCCACGGCAATCATCCATCACGCGAACCGCGTCCGGCCCAATCCCGGGGGGATTAAGGTCGGCGGCCACCAGGCGTCGTCCGCGTCGATGGTCTCGATCATGACCTCGCTGTGGTTCGGGCACCTGCGCTCCGAGGACCGGGTGTCGGTCAAGCCGCACGCCTCGCCCGTGCTGCACGCCATCAACTACCTGCTGGGCGAGCTGGACGAGCCCTACCTGCAGACGCTGCGGGCGTTCGCCGGCCTGCAGAGCTACCCCAGCCGGGTCAAGGAC
Source organism: uncultured Actinomycetes bacterium (assembly GCA_963739135.1). Classification (GTDB taxonomy): domain Bacteria; phylum Actinomycetota; class Actinomycetes; order Streptosporangiales; family Streptosporangiaceae; genus Palsa-504. Next base: position 61,214 of record CAVTZG010000022.1, on the reverse strand, counting down.
CCCGACCCGGTGGACTACTCGACCGGCTCGGTCGGCATCGGCGCCACCGCCCCGATCTGGGGCGCGGTGGCCCGCAGGTACCTGAATGGCCGGTTCACCGGGGTGCCGGCCGCCGGGCGCCAGTACTCGCTGCTGGGCGACGCCGAGCTGGACGAGGGCGCGGTCTGGGAGGCCATCGTCGATCCCGGCGTAGCCGAACTCGGCGAGATCGTCTGGGTCGTGGACGTGAACCGGCAGTCGCTGGACCGGGTGGTGCCGCTGATCGCCGCCGACCGGCTGCGGGGCATGTTCACCGCGGCCGGCTGGCAGGTGATCACGCTGAAATACGGCCGGCTGCTCGAGGCCCTGTTCGCCCGGCCCGGCGGGGAGGCGCTGCGGCACCGGATCGACGCCATGCCGAACCCCGAGTATCAGCGGCTGCTGCGCTGTTCCCCCGACGAGCTGCGTCGCAGGCTGCCGGGCGACGACCAGGGCCTGGCCGGCCTCATCGCGGGGCTTGACGACGCCACGCTGGCCGCAGCCATCCGCAATCTGGGCGGGCATGATCTCAGCTCCCTGGACGAGGCGTTCGGGGCCATCGACGATGACCGGCCCACGGTGATCCTGGCCTACACGATCAAGGGGTACGGCCTGCCCATCGAGGGGCACCCGCAGAACCATTCCGCGCTGCTGACCGTCGAGCAGATCAAGGAACTCGCCGCGCACCTGGGCGCGGACGCCGACCAGCCATGGCGCCGCCCCGCCGAAGGCAGCGCCGCGGCCCGGCTGTGCGCCGAGACGGCCCAGCGGCTCAAGCGGCCCGAGGCACCCGGGCACGCCCCGCCCCAGGTGCCCGCCGATCTCGGCCGCACGCCCACCGGGGTGGCTACCACCCAGGCCGCGCTGGGCCGGGCGCTGCTCGATCTGACCAGGGAGGCACCGGAGGCGGCTGCGCGAGTGGTGACCGTGAGCCCGGACGTCAGCTCCAGCACCAACCTCGGCGGCTGGGTGAACAAGGTCGGCGTGTGGTCGGCCAGTGAGCGGACGGACTGGTTCGCCGACGACGCCGAGACCATCCTGCACTGGCGGGAGAAGCCGACCGGGCAGCACATCGAGCTCGGCATCGCCGAGACCAACCTGGTCGGGCTGATCGGCGAGCTCGGCGCGACCTGGAGCCGCTGGGGTCAGCCGCTGCTTCCGATCGGCGTGCTCTACGACCCGTTCGTGGAGCGGGCGCTGGAACCATGGTCGTTCGGCATCTACGCGGGCGGGCAGTCGATCCTGGTCGGCACGCCGTCCGGCGTCTCGCTCGCCCCGGAGGGCGGCGCGCACCAGTCGATCACCACCCCGTCCATCGGGATCGAGCAGCCCGGCTGCATCACCTACGAGCCGGCCTTCGCTATTGACACCGAATGGTGCCTGCTGGCCAGCCTGGCCCGGCTAGGGAAACTCAGCGGATGTTCGGCCTACCTGCGGCTGTCCACCCGTCCGGTCAGCCAGAAACTGGCCGCCGTGCCAGCCGATCCGGCCGCCAGGGAACGGCGCCGGCGCCAGGTCGTGGCCGGCGCGTACGGGCTGCGGCGCGCTTCGGCGCCCGTGGTCACCATCGCCGCGATGGGCGCGGTCATACCGGAGGCGCTGGCCGCCGCCGAGCGCCTGGAGGCGGCCGGCGTCCCCGCCGACGTGGTCTGCGTGACCAGTCCGGGCCTGCTGTTCGAGGCCCTCCGCGTCCGGCAGGGCCTGCAGGCGCCTGGATCCGGGACCGGGGGAGAGGCCTGGATCCTGGACCAGGCGTTCCCCGCGGCCCGCGCCACGCCGCTGGTCACCGTGCTTGACGGGCACCCGCACACGCTGTCCTTCCTGGCTACCATCCACCGTGTCCCGCACGCCGCCCTCGGCGTGGTCCAGTTCGGCCAGTCCGGGTCGATCGAGGATCTCTACCGCTACAACGGCATCGACACCGACAGCATCATCCGCGCCGTCCTAGATCTCGTTCCGTAAGTATGTTCGCAGAATAGATGTGCGGGGGGTTCACCCGCCGGCAGCGGGCAAGGGCAGCCGGCACGAGTTCGCCACCGACGAAACTTTCTTTCTCAAACGGCTCTTCTTCACCTGCAGCATTTCTTCCCCGGCCGCACTTGAGCTCCCGATTTCAACACTAAAAATGTCAGAGGTGGTTGTTAGGATGATGTATTAGAAAATCAGTACCGGAACGGTCCTTTTCGGGCCGCCTGCCCCCGGGCCGGGGAGGTGAACCAGCCGCCATGTGCACCGCCGCGCACCTGTTGACCGCCAGCGATAAGTTCGCGCTGGCGGAGTCGCTGCTGGCCGACCTGGCCGGGGAAGACGCGGCCGGGCGGCCGGTGGCCGGGCTGGCCGAGGAGCTGCGGGCGCTGGAGCGGATCGACGCGGTGGGGGCGGCGGTGCGGGGTCGGCTGCTGCAGGCTTTTGATGCCCAGGACGGGTCGGTCGCCGACGGGCAGCGGACCACCCGGACGTGGCTGGTGAACTGCCTGCGGGTGACCAAGGGCCAGGCCGGGCAGTACAAGGCCGTCCAGGCTCTGGCCGCCAGGCACGAGCCGCTGCTGGCCGGGCCGCGGGATCGGGTCCTGACCACGTCGGTGGCGCTGCCGCTGGCCCGGTGGACCCAGGCCATTCCGGCGGAGTTCCGCGGCGGGGCCGAAGACATCCTGGTCACCGCGGCCCGGGCCGGGGTCGACCTGCGGTCCCTGGCGGCGATCTGCGCGGAGATGCGGCGACTGTGAAAATGCATCGTGATTTGCGTCACCGTCATGTCCAGGTAGTCCGCCAGGCCAGCCACGTCGCAAGACTAGACCGGCGCCCGCACACCCGCGCAGCGTCCTCGCGCGGTGACCCGTGTTCCCCCCAACTCTCGAAAGCGTGTGAGGGTCGACGCCTCTACTGGTTCAATTTTCTGTCGCAGACGACTAAGATCATTATCAATTGAGGATTATTTAAAAGTCTTCAGTTTGATAGCGGCTCCCGTGTAATATCCAATCGTCACCAATAGACTCTCATCGCTTCGGCGCGCCTGCCGGGGCAGCGGCTTCTCCATCCGATAGAAGGGATGTGCTACCAAACCTTTCACGGACGGAGAAGCCGTGCGCTACGATCGTATGTCAAGCCTTGACTCAGAGCAACTCGACGAACTGGTATGGCGCATCAAAGATCAGCTTGAAGAGCCGTGGCACAAAGGAATCGGGCGCCCGAAAGACCTTTCCCTGCGAGAAGCCGTCGTCGTAGCATGCGGCTATATGCGACAGAACATACCCAGGAAGTGTGGGCGGAAATATTCGATACGTCGCAGCCGGTAATCTCTGGAATTATTACGAAGTTCACGCCGCTTATCGAGGCGTCCACCGAAGAGGACAGGCCGACCACCGACGAGGCGAAGGAAGCTGCGGCCCGCGAGCAGACGGTGCTGGTAGACGGTTTCCTGGCACCCACCTGGTCCTGGCGCGATACACCAGAACTGTGGTCGGGAAAACATAAGACGACCGGCTTCAACGGCCAGGCCATCGCGAACCTCCAGGGCGATCTCCTCTTCGTGTCCGAGCCCGTTACCGGGCATAATCACGATATGACAGCCCTCGCCGAGACGGAGACCGCAGATATCATTGCGGCTGCCTACAGCGGGATCGGCGACAAGGGCTATCAGGGCTCGGACTTCATCACCCCGTTTAAGAAGCCGCAAGGCGGGGAGTTGCTTGACTGGCAGAAAGAATTCAACGCCCAGGTAAACAAGCTGCGCGGCCCGGTCGAGCGCGCAATCGCCCATCTCAAATCCTGGCGTATTCTTCATACCGATTACCGGTGGCCGCTCCGCACATACGTCACGTCCTATCGGGCGGCTGTAGGACTGTACTTCTTTAAACTAAATATTGGATAAGCTTCAATGTAATCGTCCAGGGGCATCACGGGCCAGCAGGGACAGGGTGCAGCACGACGGGACAAGAGCGCTGTCCCGTGACAACGAAGATTCCTCGGCATGGGTCGCTGACCTGCGAAGAGGAATCTGTATTGTCAACTCGCAGCCGGCTGAATGCCTGATTTGCCCGTTTCCTGCGGCTGGCGGGGGCGGCTTGTGCCAATGAAGATTGCTCACGGCGGGCTTTTGCGGCTGGCGCATGCGGCGGCGACGGCATCCGGGTAAGCGGCGGCCTGGAACAGCGCCTGCGGGCTGGTCTCGGTGACCGACTGGGGGTTCGACTCGATGAGGGCTGCCGTCCGGCGTTTCCACGCATGCTCGGCCTGGTCTGCGGGTGGCTGGATCCTGGCGTAGATGAGCTGCTCGATGGTGCAGCGGCGCAGGAGCCGGCGTGCCCGGCGTTCGGCATCGAGGATGTCGGGGCAGCCGCGGACGCTGAACTGCGGTGTTCCCGGGCCGGACAGCCAGATGCCGTGCCTGAGGCAGACCTGGTGGCAGGCGGGAAGGTGCACCGGGACCGGCTGCCGGATGCGGCGGGCTGCTGTGCAGAGGCGGCATGCGGTGACGGCCCGGACGGGCTGTCCGCGCTTCGCGCCGAAGGCGGGAAGCGCGTTCTTGATGCCTGCGATGGTTGAGCCGCTGACCACGGCGAGGCATGCTGCGGCGTCGTCTGCCCAGGCGGTGAGCTGCTCATGCTGCCAGCGGTCGTCGTGCCACCGGGTCTTGATCCGGAACCAGGAAGGGAGGATGTCGAGCAGGGCATCAGGGCTGGTCTGGTTGGCGGCGGCGAGGCGGCCGAGGAACGATGCCAGCGTTTCCCCGTTCACCGGGGAGTCCGGCACTGGCAGCGGGAACGGCTGTGGCTGCCGTGCCGGCGGCTGCAGGGCGTAGCCGCTGATTCTCGCGGGGTGGCAGTGCGGGCAGGGGTGCGGCTGGATCTGGTGTCGTTCCATCGCCCGGTAGAACGTCCTGGCAGTGCCGGGAAAGCCGAGTCCGGTGATCTCGGCCAGCAGTGCCGCGGCCCTCAGGTGCGGGTCGTCGGCCAGCCGTCGCCGGCAGTAGGCGGCGAACGGTGCGAAGTCGTCGTCCCTGGCCGCCGGCTCGCCGGGGTGCGCCGCCCGAGCACGTAGTCCCGGACCGTCTGAGTGCTGTGGCCGTAGGCTGCGGGGTCCGTTCCGACGGCAGCTTCCCCGTCTCGCCGCCGCCGGCCCCGGCGAGGATCTCCCTGGTCCGCCGGAACACGAACGCCGCCGTCCTCGTCGAGTCCTCGGCCGCCTCGCCGATCGCCTGCCGCATGGCCGCGACCACGGCGGCATCGGCCCGGCCGTGCGGCGGCATCCGCCGCCGTGCCCGGTAATCGACCATGCCGGACAGGCCCTGCTCCTGATAACGCCGGCGGCGCTTGGCGACCGCGCTCGCCGTGACCGGGTGCCCGGCGGCCGTCAGCTCGGCGGCCTTGGCCTGCTCCCGGCGGGTCAGCGTGACCACCGCGGGGTCATACTCCGGCCGCGGGATCGTGCCCTCGCCCGCGTCCGGCGGCACTCCGGTCAGCACCTCGACGATGTGCCGCTCCCACCACCGTGCCTCTTCCACGGCTTCTGCGGGCAGGCCGTCAAGCACCGAGACCTGCGGCATCCCCGGCCGCGGCCGGGAATCCAGCACGGCGAAGTCCCCGTCGGCCAGCAGCCCGGACACGCTGACGGTGACGACCTCGCCGCCGGTGCCGGCCAGCCGGACAACCGGCCCGGATACCCCGATCACCACCTGGTCCCGGCCGCCGAACCGGACCCGGTCCCCGATGCCGAGCTCACCTGGCCGCCCGGTCACCGGGCGCCGCCCGGAGCCGTGCCGGCGACGACAAGGGCCTCCGCGGTGAGCCTGACCGCCAGGTCCGCGGCCAGGGCGTGCCGCCACATCAGGTGGAACAAGGCCGGCAGGACCGCCATCGGATCGCCGGCGGCGGCAGCCCCGGCCATCAGCGGGGCCGGCTCGGCGAAGATCTCCTGCAGGAGGCGGGCCAGGCCCGGTGAGCCGCCGCATCGCGGATGACGGTACCGTGCCAGCCACGCGACGTTCGCCGCCAGCACCGGATCCGGGACGCCCACCCGCCTGAAACCCCACCCGGCCAGCCCGCACGCGTCCTTCGTCACGTCGAACGCCTCCGCGTCTTTATCCTCAACCCGGTCATCGGGACGCACGTCGACGACAACGCAGCTGCTGCCGCCGCAGGCCCTGGCCACCCGGCTTGGCCAGAGGTTCAGCCTGCTGACCGGCGGGGCCCGGGATTTGCCCGAGCGGCAGCAGACCCTGCGCAACACCCTGGACTGGAGCTTCGGCCTGCTGTCCGCCGCCGAGCAGGCACTGTTCACCCGGCTGGGAGTGTTCGCCGGCTCGTTCAGCCTGCCCGCGGCCGAAGCCATCGGTGCACAGTCCCCGCAGGAGGGCCACGCCCCGGGGGCGGGGCAGGTGATGGACATGCTGGGCGCGCTGGTGGACAGCAGCCTGATCCGGCCGCAAACCCGCAGCGGCGAGCCGCGGTTCGCGCTGCTGGAGACCATCCGGGAGTATGCGCTGGACCGGCTGCGTAACGGCGGCGAGTGGACCGAGGCCCACGATCGGCACGCTGCGCACTTTCTGGCCCTGGCCGAGCCGGCCGACGCCGACCTGACCGGTGCTGGGCAGCTGGCGTGGCTGGACCGGCTGGAAATCGAGCACGACAACCTGTGGGCCGCGATGTACTGGCTGGCCGGCCACGGCCCGCTCGAACAGGCCGTGCACCTGAGCCAAGTGACCTGGAGGTTCTGGTGGCTGCGCGGCCACGCCGCGGAGTATGGCCGCCTGGTCGACGACTTCGTGGCCGGCAGCAAGGACATGCCGCCCTGCCAGCACGCGCTGGCGCTGACCCAAGCCGGCTTCATCCTCGTCGGCAATGGAGATACGGCCCGGGGGCAGCAGCTGCTCGAGCAGACGCTGCCGCTGTACAGACAGGACAACCAAACGCCGCCGGTGTCGGTGACGATGAACGCGCTGGTCCTGATCGTTCTGGGCTACCTCGCGGCACTCCGCCGCGATTACGCCGGCGCCTGCAAAATCCTTGACCAGGGCCAGGCCCTGCTGCGGGAGCTGCGCGAAGACGACCTCACCGGTTTCGGCCGGCTTCAGCAGGAGGTGGCCCTCGCCATGGTGGATAACGTCCTCGGCCGGGTCCGGCTCAGCCAGGGCGACAACGACGCCGCGGCGCGGCTGTTCACCGACGGCCTGGCCGTGGCCCGCCGCGCCGAGGACTGGAGCCCCCTGCTCGTTTTGCTGTACAACCTGGCGCTGGTCACGCAGGCCCAGGGCGACCTGGCCGGCGCGGCAGCACACCTGCAGGAGGGGCTGGCGCTGGCGGCCCAGGCCGGAGACGAAACCAGCGCCGCCTACTATCTCGAGGTCCTGGCGGGCATCGCCGGACAGCAGGACAACCCGCAGCGTGCCGTGCGCCTGTTCGCCGCCGCCCGCTCAATCCTGGACGCCCGCGGCAGCGGCTGGCTGCGCGCCTTCGTGCCGCGCGTCCCGCACGACGATGCGGTCCTGGCCGCGTTGCGCTTCCAGATGGGCGACGCGGCATTCCAGGAGGCCCAGGCGTGGGGCCGGTCCACCGGGAGCAAACGTGCGGTGGATGACGCACTCCAGCAAGCGTGACCCTGCCGCGGCCGCGTCCATCCACGGCAGGCTGTGCCGGGCCCGGCCAGCGGGCCCGGCACCGGGCAGGACGCGGGTAGGGGGCGACAGGCGGCCGGGCCGGCTCGCGCGGACCCGGGCCGGGCCGCGAGGCTGCGCAGCGCCAGGCCGGCCAACACGCCACGCGGGACCAGGCCGAGCTGCGCAACACTCGAAAGCCGAGATCGCCGCCAGAGGTGACGCTTGCCCCGCCAGCCAGGCCCGCGCCAAGTAGGACGAGACTGCGCAGCCGCAGCACGCTGCGGTTACGTTCCCAGATCAGCCGCTGGTGGGACCGGGCCAGCACCTTGATTCCCTCCGCCGCCGGGCTGTCCCCAGCCACCTTGCGGTGCCGCGCGGCATCGGTGTGCACCGGGTCGGCCAGCAGCCACGCATCCCCAGCATCGCTTTTCGCCCCCGACACTGAGCGCCGCTCCCGGTGGCGCGACATCGACAGCGGGTTGATCGCATACACCTGATACCCCGACGCGACCAGCGCGGCCACCCACGGCCCGCGGTCGGTCTCGATCCCGATCGCCACCTGCTCCGGGCCATCGCCTTCGGCCAGATGCTCGGCGATCAACTCGTGAAACCGGGCGATCCTGGCCACGCCCTCGCTCAGACGCGCCCTGGCCAGCCGCCGCCCGGTCTCAGCCACCAGGACGACATCGTGATGATCCTCGGCCCAGTCATCCCCGGTATACAGCATCAGCCGCACCCTCCTCCCGAGCGCCAATATCTCGCCCAGCCAGCAGGGGGACAACCGCGCCCTAACGGATTAGCGCTCACGCCCCGGACAGCCCGGGAGCGGGCACGACATCCCATCAGCGGTCCACGCCCCCCGGCCTGCCAACCGGGGCACGGCCTTGACTCAGGCCTCACACGGCCGGAGCGCTCCCAAACAGTGCTCACCGGCTAGCGGCTGGGATACCGAGTCTTCCTCGACGGCGGCCCGGACTCCTCCCATTAGGGCGCTGCGGCCCGCGGCCTCCGCGTCGCTTGCCGCGCAAGCGCAGACCCTGGACTGTGATCTTCTTCGGCTCATGTGGGCGCTAGTCGGGCGGATGGCTAGGACTGGCTGATGAGCCTGAAACGGGTATGGGGCCAGGTCATGCCCGCATCGTCGGCCCCGGCGAGCGGCTGGCGGGTTCACCATTGTTCTCAGCTGTGGTCGAGGCGACCTGCTTGACTATCTGCGCCGCCAGCACGTTGACTTTGACGTTGGCACGCTGGGATGCCCGGCGCGGCAAGTCGAACGCCTCATCGGGCCCGCACCGCTGCTGGGCCATCAGGATGCCCTTGGCCTGCTCGATCACCAGCGCGATCAGGTAGGCCCACCAGGGCGGTGAATCGCCGGTGAAGCTCATCGGTCCGATGGCGCTGGCTGGGTTCATTCCTGCCCGCTGACGGGACCCGCTGATGAGGATGGCGACGGCCAGTGATGACAAGGATCAGGACGAAGGTGACGATGACCTCGGCGGCGAAGACGCGCGCTGGGCCCACGCTGGCGGCCGTACTCCCGGCGCTCTCACCGCTCACTCTTTCAGAAATGGTCCCCAGCCCGGTTTGGCAGAAGCTCTCCTGGTAAATTCTGGCGAGCTTCAGCTAGGGCTGGTATCCGCCGGCGATCCAATCCCGGAAGAGCTGGACTGTTTCGGGCGACCATGCAGGCTCACCGCTTCTACGTGGCGGCATCGCCCCGGTGCTGACCGTGTTAAGGACGTGCTCAGCGTGGCGAGGGTTGCGCATGTAATCGAAGTCGTCCAGCTTAACGAGGAGATGCCTCATGTGCGAGACGTCCATGTCGGTAAACAGCGGCCTAATGTCCTGCGCGAAGCTGACTGCCATCGGCCAATTCCCATCTCGGTTTCGTCAGACACAGGATCTCATTCCCCGGATTGGCCACCTGCGGCGGGAGTGCTTTGGGCCCCGCGAAGCGTCACGCGGCCGGGGTCCCAGCCGGCCGCGGTGGGCTGGCCGGAGAAGCTGTAGCCGGGCAGGGGCCGGAGAAGCTGTAGCCGGGCAGGGAGGGCAGCACCAGGTCGAACGCGTCCTCGGCGCGCCCGCCGTGCGCGGTCGGGTCGGTGAGCGGGCCGACGACCCCGAGCATCTCGATCACCAAGCCGGGCTTTGCCGCTGACCTCTGCGGTCACCAACGCGCACTGACAGCCACTTGCCGAGATGGGCGGCGCAAAGCACCGACCTGCCTTTGTCCTGGTCAGGGGTTTGCAGGTTGTGCAGACCTGGTGGTCAGAGGCGGGTCGAACCGCCGACCTTCGCTTTCAGCAGAGCCCTGCCGCTGGCATCATGCCCGGCGGCCGCGTAGGCCAAAGAAAATGGTGGGGGTCACTCGGATGAAGTGCGCAGGCACTCCCTCAACCCACGGCTCAAGCCCGGCACCGATGAACGGCGCGCGCTCGGCCTCGGTATCCAGGTGATGCGCCGCGCCCCGGACCAGCACGACCCACCCCGCACGCGCTGCCGGATCGACCTGGTCGGCCTCCAAGCCGACTTGGTAGTCGGCGTCCGCGATACCAGTACGCAGGTCTTCATCAAAGAGGGCGGTGTCCCACGTGCCCAAGACGATCGACTCGCCGTCGATCCTGTACACGATCGGCAGCGCCGTAGGCCCATACCGGCTGGTGAAGACCATACGCCCCACCCCGCCGTTGGCGAGCAGTTCCATGCATTCGGCATCACTCAGGCGATCCACCCAAGGCCGGGCACTCACTCCGGGGTCGGCGAGGCAGGGCCGCCGCAAGAACTAAGGTCGGCTTCATCGTCTGACATAACTCCAGACCCTAGTCGCCCTGTCGGCGATGGCACCGCGCTGCTGGCGCGCGACCGAGTAACCAAGTGAGAAAGAGATGCGCCACTGCGTGGCGCGATGCCCGGGATGAAATTGGGGGCGGGCTGGGGTTTGCGCGTGGCCGTGGTGGTTCCGGGGGCGGTGCCTGGGCGGGGAAAGGGGCATGCTGGGGGTGGCGTGCCGTCCGTCGTCACCGGGTTACTCTGGACCGTTTCCGAGGCCGTAAGTGAGTGTGGTGCTGGGATCTCCGTTGCGGGTCATGCCCGCTGCTGCTGCGAGCGCGTGTGTCAGTCTCCTGATTGATGTGAGGGGTCCCGTCGGGCGGCGCGCCTTGTGTTCCCGGTTAGTTACGACAGCCGCTTCAGGAGGTGGCGCATGCGAGTGCTGTATGACCGGGTGGCCGCGATCGATGTGCACAAGGACATGGCTGCGCCGCGAGGCGCCCTGCCGTATTCCCGGTTCAGCCGGGAGGGATTCGGAGGGTATTCCTGGGTCTGATGCCTTACCTGGAGCCGAAAAGCAAAGGGAACAATAGCATGGCAGGAAAGCAGCGGCCGTGCCCATGCGCTGGGGCGGGGTGCTGCGGGACCCGCGCGATATGGTTAAAGCTGTACTGCCTGAACTCTAATCTCCAGCAGGTGTAATTTGTCGCCCGCCGGAAATGCGCATGGAACCGGCGCCAGCCCTGTTCCCGGATGACCATGTGCCGGGGACACCTCCGGGGCCTGGTGCGATGCCCAGTGAGGGTATTGAAGGAGATGAATGGGGGACCTAAGTCGCGCTAGCACGTATGGCAGGGACGAACGCGGGATCACCTAAGGGGCGCGAGCCCTATGGTGACACAGGCCTCGTAGTAGTCGTGAGAGTCACGCCTCACCAAGGAGGGCGGGAAAGCCGCCCGCAGGGCGAAGGGGGCCAGGTGATGAGGATATTCAATGGACTTGGGGTATGCGTAATGCAGAGCGCCGAAACAGTCGTGGACATCCTGCGTGCGCGCGGCAGGCGGGGCCTGCCGTGCGATGAGCTGTACCGGCAGCTGTTCAACCCGGCACTGTTCCTGATGGCCTGGGGGCGGATCTACGCCAATGACGGCGCGATGACGCCCGGGCCCTGCGGGGAGACCGCGGATGGCATGTCACTGGCCAAGATCGGGCGGATCATCGATGCGCTGCGCCACGAGCGCTACCGGTTCCAGCCAGTAAGAAGGGTTTACATCCCGAAAAAGAGCGGGAGCAAAATGCGGCCGCTCGGCCTGCCGTCATGGTCGGATAAACTGGTCGGCGAAGTAGTGCGCGTCTTGCTGGAGGCGTATTATGAGCCCCGGTTCTCCGGCCGTTCGCATGGTTTCCGTCCCGGCCGCGGCTGTCATACCGCACTGGCGGAAATAGCCGAGACCTGGACCGGGACAACCTGGTTTATTGAGGGTGATATCTCCGACTGCTTCGGCAGCTTGGACCATAATGTCATTCTGTCGATATTGTCGGAGCACATCCATGATAACCGGTTCCTGCGGCTGATCAGGAACATGCTCCGGGCCGGGTACCTGGAAGACTGGACATGGAACGCCACTCTATCGGGAGCGCCGCAAGGCGGCGTAGCATCCCCCGTCTTGTCTAACATTTACCTGGACCGGCTGGATAAGTTCGCCGAGTCAGTCCTCATCCCGGAATATACCCGAGGGAAAAGCAGGAAAGCCAATCCTGCCTGGACCAAGGTGGCCAACGCGCTGGCGGCCGCCCGGCGGCGCAGCGACCGTGCCGCGGCACGGGAACTGCGCAGCCAGCGGCGGGGCCTGCCCGCCCGGGATCCCGGTGATCCCGGCTACCGCAGGCTCCGGTATATCCGCTACGCAGACGATCACCTGTTCGGGTTCACCGGCCCGAAGGCCGAAGCCGAGCAGATCAAACAGCGCCTGGCCGGTTTCCTGCGCGAGGACCTCAAGCTGGAACTGTCGGCGGGCAAGACGCTGATCACGCACGGCCGCACCCAGGCCGCGCGGTTCCTCGGCTACGACATCACAGTCCAGCACAGCCTGTGCCGTCCCAGCGTCAACGGCGTGATCGGGCTGCGCGTCCCCCGGGCGGTGATCACGGCCAAGACAGCCCCCTACCTCACGCACGGCAAACCCGGGCACAGGCCCGAGCTGATGAACCTGGACGACCCCGAGATCATCAGCGCCTACGGAGCCGAATACCGGGGGCTGGTCCAGTACTACCTGCTCGCCGGGAACGTCTCCCGGCTGCACCGGCTGCGGTGGGCAGCGGAAACCTCCATGCTCAAGACGCTGGCCGCCAAGCACCGCTCGACGGTGACCAAGATGGCCCGCAAGTACAAGGCCGTCACCATCACCCCGCACGGGCCCCGGACCTGCTTCGAGGCCCGCACCGAGCGGCCGGGCAGGAAACCACTGGTGGCACGGTTCGGCGGCATCCCGCTCAAACGGCAAAAACGGGCGGTCCTCGATGACCGCCTGCCAGCCCCGGCCGCCACCCGCCGCAAGGAACTGGTCACCCGGCTCCTGCGCGGCAGGTGCGAGTGGTGCCAGCAATACGGCCCGGTGCAGGCGCACCAGGTCCGCAAGCTGGCCGACCTCGGCACGCCGGGACCGGCGCAGCCCCGATGGGCCACGCTGATGGCGCGCATGCGGCGCAAGACGCTCATCGTCTGCGCCGCCTGTCATCAGCTGATCCACGACGGGAAGCCAGCCGCGATCTGCACGTCATAGTCACTGGAGAGCCGGATGCACCGAAAGGTGCCCGTCCGGTTCGGACCGGAGGTCGCCGGAAAAGGACCCGCACCACGGGCACCTCGCCGGCGGCCTACCGGTGTTCAAGGTCGCGATCCGGGTGCCGGGCGCGAAGCGCGGGACCCGCAAGACCGATGTGCTGGAGTTCCGCACGTTTTACGGGGTACTCCAGGAGATGGCCCGTGAGCTGCGCCGCCGCGGCGTCACGCACGTGGTGATGGAGGCGTCCGGGGTATACACCGATCCGGTGTATTACGCGCTGCGCGAGCTGGATTTCACCGAGGTGATGGTGATCAACCCGGCGCACGCCAAGGCGCTGAAGGGCCACAAGACCGACGCCAAAGACGCGGTCCGGCTGCTGGATTTGTATGAGTGCGGGCTGCTGTCCGGCTCCTACATCCCCGATCCGGATCTGAGGGAGGTGCGGGACCTGGCAAGGTACCGGATGAAGACGGTCCAGGCCCGCACCTCGGAGATCCAGCGGCTGCAGAAAACGCTGGAGACGGCCGGGATCAAGTTGTCCTCGGTCGTGTCCGATGTTACCGGGGGCTCGGCGACGGCGATGATCGAGGCGCTGATCAGCGGGGAACGACGCGGCAGCGTGATGGCGGGCCTGGCGCAGACCCGGATGCGGACCGCCGGGAAGATGGCCGACCTGTCGATGGCCCTGGCCGGCCGGTTCACTGACCATCACGCGCTGATGTGCCGGCTGCACCTGGACCGGATCACGATCTTCGACAACGCGGTCAAGGACCTGGACGCCCGCATCGCGCCCAAGGTGGCCTGCTACGCCCGGGAGGCGGGGCTGCTGAAGACGCTGCCCGGGTTCGGGGACGTGATCGTGGCCGGCTGGCTGGGCGCGATCGGCCCGGCCCCGCACCAGCACTTCGCCACCGCCAGCCGGCTCGCCTCCTGGGCGACCCTGTGCCCGGGGAACTATATGAGCGCGAAAAAGAGCAAGGGCGGGCGGACCGGCGACGGCGGCGCCTACATCAAGCCGCTTCTCATCCAGGCCGCCTGGGCCGCGGTCCGGTGGCCCGGCCGGCTGCAGGCCAGGTTCCGCCGCCTGGTCCGCAAGTTCGGCGGCCCGAGGAACAAGGGCGCGCAGAAGCGGGCGATCACCGCGATCGCCCACACCCTGCTCAAGATCGCCTACAGCGTCCTGAAGACCGGCAAGCCCTACACCGACCTGGGCGCCGACTTCTACACCCGCCGCGAATCCCCCGATGCCAGGCAGGACTACCTGATCCGGCAGCTCCAGAAACTCAACCCCGGCTCCGTCATCACCATCACGCCCGCGGAGGCCGCCTGACCGCGAAGACCACCCGAACGCCAGACCCCGCCCCCCGCCACAGGAGCCGCCCAGCCCCGTCCGCAGCACGCTGCCCGCCGGACAGCTCATAACCATGCCGGCCACTCCCGGGAACTACCCCGGACACCAGCCGGGCACCACGCAGGCCCGCCACGTCACCGGCCAGGGTCAACTGCCGTGCGCCCACAAAGGACCCAATTTCGTGTCAGTAACAATCGCCACCGACAGCAGTGGACACCAGCGGACACTCACGGACGGCTTGCCACAGGTCGAGCACGCTGCGGCGCTGGCGGCTCTCGCCAGTACATCTGACCCGGGTGAACGAGTTTCAGAGCCGCCGGCTGCCTATGTTGGCTGACGCCTTCGCGGTTCGGGCACGACGTTCGCCTGCGTTCGCATCCAGGGCCGCCATCGGGTTTGCCGAGGTGATGGGCGAAGCGCGCGACACCAGGTGGCCCTCGAGTCCACCTACGGGCTGGCGGTCGCGGCGGATCTGTTCAAAGAGCAAAGGTCCGCGCCTTGAGCAAGATTGGCGTGAGCGTTAGGCTGTCCACGAATACGCGAGTCCAGGCCCCGGCCGCCCCGCATGCGTCTGGGTAGGTGAGCTGACAGGTGAGCGCCGGCATCCCCAAGCCGGGTATACCCGTCAGCTATGACGAGCACATCAGGCCGCTGTTCAGGGAGAAAGACCACCAGTCGATGCGCTTCGCGTTCGATCTGTGGTCGTACGAGGACGTGTCGGCCAATGCGGCCGCGATCTTTGAGAAGGTGAGCACCGGCGTCATGCCGTGCGATGGCGCCTGGCCGTCCGAACGGGTCGAGCTCTTCCGCCGGTGGATGGACACGGGGATGCGGGAAACAGCGTCTGACCTGGTCCCCGAAGCGGCCGGACCTGCAGAGTCAAGCGGGGCCTCAGCGGCGGGCGTCGAGGCGATCGAGGGCCGGCTGCGCAGGGTCCTCGATCTGCGCAGTGAACAGTATGTGCGCGAACGCGCCATCGTCATCGAGCATCGCGGCCCGCTCATCTACATGCTCTGCCAAGCCGCGGAGCTTGAGCATGCGGTCATGTGTGAGTACCTGTTTGCGGCGTTCTCGCTTAAACGCTCCGTCGATGAAGGGCTCACGCACGAGCAGCTCGCGGCGGTCGAGCGGTGGCGATCCACGATCCTGGGGGTTGCCAAGCAGGAGATGCTCCATCTGGCCATCGCGTGCAACCTGCTGACGTCCATCGGGGTAAGTCCGCATCTGTCGCGGCCCAACCTGCCCCAGCCGGCCCGCCACTATCCAAGTGGGGTGCGCTTTGAGCTGCTTCCGTTCGGTGAGCAGGCACTTCGCCACTTCCTGTTCCTCGAGCGGCCCGAGGGCATGGATTTGAACGATGCCGAAGGGCTGGCCGCGATGGAAAACGCGGTCCCGGTCACGGGGAAGGAGGGGATCGCACCTCACCTGCAGGAGTTCCGGACCGTCGGCCACCTGTACCGGTCGATCGAAGCGGGCTTCCGCCACCTGGCGGAGAAGATGGGCGAGAAGAACCTCTTCCTCGGCCCGGCCGGATCGCAGACCCGGGGCGAGCTGTTCGGCTGGAAGGAGCTTGGGCCGATCTCGAGCACCGATGAAGCGGTACGCGCCATCGAGGCGATCGTCGAGCAGGGTGAAGGGTCTCGCGGTGACTGGCGCAACGCGCACTTTGGCCGCTTCCTGTCGGTGCTGACCGAGTATCTCCAGATGAGGCAGAACGCACCCGGCCTCGAGGTGACACGTCCGGTCCTTCCCGTGCTCGTGCGGCCCCCCGAGACCGGCGAGGAGGTGAATCTGATAACCGACCCGGCCACCGCACGCGTTGCCGATCTGTGCAACGTCGCCTACGAGATGCTCCTTCACGCGTTCTACCGGCTCATGAGTCACATCGATGAGTCGGCAGATCAGATCGGCACTCTCGCGACAGTGGCCGTAGGCATCATGAACGACGTTATCGGGCCACTGGCCGACATCCTCAGCACCATGCCCGTCGGGCCTGAACATCCAGGACGTACTGCAGGTGTGACCTTCGAGCTGTTCTACCAGCCCGACTACCTTCTCCCGCACCGCAAAGCGGCCTGGCTCGTTAGTGCGGAGCTTCTCACCGACGCGGCGGCCGCAGCGGAGACCGAGATGCAGCGCGACCGCCGGTTCGAACCCGTCATGTCGGCGTTGCGCTCACAGGCTCAAGCCCTCCGGGAAAATGCAGTCTGACCGGGACTTTGCCTCAGCTTAACCGAGAACCGACGGTCATTCTCGGCCGAGGATACGGCCAGCGAGCAGCCGGTGAATCGCATGCTGATGCTCCTTGCCCGCACCGGGATCGTATGGCCGGTACCGGCGGCCGGTCCAGTGCGTCAGCGATCAGCTGCCAGGCGCGGTCACAACGTCGCAAGCCGAGGCGAACCTGCCAGCCGGCGGGCGGGCCCGCGGTCCCTCAAGAACTCCCGCCGTCGCCGGTAACCAGGAGACATAGGATCGCTCAGTGATCCTGCGCTGCACGAACAAGCTCCTTGCCGTCATCGGCCCGGCGCTCGCCGACCCGGCACCTGCGCCGGACGCCGAGGACTGGTACGCGAACCTGTTGTGGTTCGATCGCCGCAAATGCCTGCTCGCGACCCACGCGGGCACGCTGTTCACGATCTTCGAGGCCAACGTGACCGCATCGGCTCTGCGTGCCACCCGCCAGCTGATCACCGGCCTGATTTCCCGGGAACTTCGCCGCGAGGACCTGCCACCTGCCACGTTCGGCATCCTGGACGAGCAGGAGCTTCTCCTCGCCAAGACGGCTGACCGCAGCGTCCTGGGATGCATGAACGACATGGCGTTCTTGTGCCAGCACGCCATCGCCGGATTGGGAGGCCTAGCCCGCACCGACCTCGCTGACCTCAATCGATCGCTGCGGCGCAACATCAACAGCGCCCGCGATTACCGTCCTCCCATCGAGCTAGCCGCGGCCAGGGCGGCTCAAGCCGGGCCCGGCTGAATCCGGGGCCGGCGATCGCCGACGACGCAGCGTGGCCAACCAGCTGGTGGCAGCCGCGCGTGATCCGCCGTTCGGTATGTTGTGGCCGGCCGGGCCTATGATTATCGATGTCGTGCCGGACGGGGCGTTCTGCGCGTCCACTGGTCGATGTGGTGCACGGCGGCCGGCGCGCGGCTCGCGCTGAACGTCGGGTGCGGCGCAAGGTAATCAGACGGGACGCGACGAGAGGACCCTCCTCCGCTTCTCGCGGATCTCGATTGCGCGGTGCGCGGATCTGGTCCGTTCCCCCGCGTCTGCCTGGGGTCCTCTGTCACGGTCAGTCCACCCCGTCGCGGGAGCGCGTGCCAGGGACCAACGTCCCTGCGCGCGGGACCTTCGGCCTGTCGCCTGCCGGGCGGGTAGTACGGGCGGACTAGCCCTACCTGGCGTTGAGCTCGGCCGCGGAACGAGGTGATAATATCTGGCTGATGCCCGCGATAGGCGAGCTCACGCGGCTCGTGTTCTTCCCTTGATATCCCGACGATGACCACCATCCTGATTACGCAGTGCCTTCAGCGCGATTTCGTCGATCCGATCGGGCCGCACGATCCCCTGCCCAACCTGCTGCATGTCGGCTACAGCGAAGCGGCCCGCCTCTTGGGACCCGAGCCGTCAGCGGGGCCGATGGCGCAGCTGATCGGCTGGGCCCGCAGCCTGTCGTCAGATGTGATCGACCTCATCCACATCCGCGACTGGCACGACCCCGGCGACCCCGCTCAGCGCGAGCACCTGGAGCGATTCGGTGCACATTGCCTCCAGGGCTCCAGCGGGGCGCGGCTCGTCCTGGGCATGGATGAGCGGGCCATGGCCGCCCCCAACGAGCGGATCCTCGACGCGCTGACGCTGAACGACGTCGAGGGAACGGATCTGACCCGGCAACTGGGACGCATCCATCGCGCCCACGGCGATGAGCCGCTGCGCGTGGGCGTCGTCGGGGTGTGGACCGAGGCCAAAGTGAGCTTCCTGCTCTACGACCTGAAGACCAGACTCGGCATCGATGAGCTGGCAACCTGCAGCGCCCTGACCGCAAGCGCCTCGCGCGCCCAGCACTTCAACGCCCTGGCCCAACTCGAGAAGATCCTCGGCGTGCGCTGCTTCGACTCCCCGGCTGAGTTCGCCGACTGGCTCCGTCCCGGGGCAAAGCTGGCCATTCCTCATCAGCCGCTTGGCTTCGAGCCCCGGATCGAGAGCGCCAACGTCGAGGCGGCTCTCGGCCCCACGGACCGTGCCATTGTCGCTCACCTTTTCCGGGACAGCACTCAGGTGGACCTGGAGCCGATTTCCGGAGGCTACTCAGGGGCCCTGGTGTGGCGGGCAACGAGTCGGGACGCGCTGGGCCATCGCCAGGCGCCGGCCGTAGTCAAGCTGGGCCCGAACCGCACTATCGCCAAAGAGCGGGTCGCCTTCGAGCAAGTCGAGGCCGTGCTCGGCAACAACGCCCCCCGCGTCCGCGGCTTCGTCGACCTGGGCGATCGGGCCGGTCTCAAGTACGCCTACGCGGCCATGGGCCAGGGCCGGGTCCGCACGCTGCAGGCCATGTTTGCCGCCGAGGCGGCAACGCGTCGCGTCGTTTCGGTCGTGCGGAGCGCGTTCGAAGAAGTCCTCGGCCCGCTGTACGCAGCGGCCCGCTACGAGCGCATGCCCTTGTTCGAGCACTATCAGTTCTCTCCCAGGCTTGGACCGGCGGTCCGGAACAGTGTCGCCGCCGTCACTGCTGACTCCGGCCGGAAAATGCTCGACTTCCCAGGAGGGATGTCGCTGCCCAACGTCTGTGAGTTCTACGAGGACTTCCTGGCCCACCACGCGCTGCCAGCGCACGACTACCACTACGTGGCCTACGTGCACGGCGACCTCAACGCTGCCAACATCTTGGTCGACGCCCACCACAACGTCTGGGTCATCGACTTCTTCCACGCCGGACCCGGGCACGTGCTGAAAGACCTGGCCAAGTTCGAGAACGACCTGCTCTACCTCCTCACGCCCATCGAGGACGCCTCCCAGCTCGAGGAGGCCCTGGCCATCACCCGCGCCCTCCGCTCGGTCACCGACCTCCAGGCCGAGCTCCCCGACCGCCCCGACCAGGCGCGCTCCCCCCAGTTCGTCCGGGCGTGGGACGTACTCCAGGTGCTACGCCAGATCGGCGGCCAGGTTTGCCGTGAGGACCGTCATCCCCTGCAGCTCCAGGTGGCGCTCCTGCGTTACGCGGTCCACACCCTCAGCTTCCCTGAAGCCTCCCCGCTCCAGAAGCAGTCGGCGCTGGCGGCGGCGTGCTCGCTCGCCGACCAGATCACCCAAACCGTCCACGCCGAGCTGGCCCTGCGGGTCGATTGGATTGAATCCGATCTCACCGGGGCGGGCCGGCTCGGCATCACTCTCTGCCCCGGGCGGCGGGATCAGGGTCGCGACCTGGGCACGGACCTGGCCCAGCTTCGCTCGCAGGGCGCCACCCGGCTCCTGTGCCTGCTAACCGACTCCGAACTCAACTGGGCAGGCGTCCCCGACCTCGGCCCCCGGGCCCAGACCGCCGGGCTCGCCTACCACCGCCTCCCCATCCCCGACCAGGACACGCCCGAGGTCGCCGACGCCATCGAGCTCGTGCAGTGGTGCCGCGAGGCGACCGAGCGAGGCAAGGCAGTCGTGGTGACCTGCATGGGCGGACTTGGCCGGAGCGGAACGGTTGCGGCATGCTGCCTGGTCGCCGCCGGGATGCCTCCAGACGCGGCCATCGCTGCGGTCCGGACGGCGCGCGGCCCCCCCGCGCTCGAGACCATTGCCCAGGAGAACTTCGTAGTCACCTTCGCCTCAGCCATGCAAGGGCGCCGCTGACCAACATCGGCCAGCCGGACCCGCCCACTCGTCAGCGTCACATGGACGCAAGCTCAGGAAAGGCGCAGTGCTGGGGCACACGGCGGGCCGGCTTGGCGGCGGTGCGGTGGCGGCTGCGGCAGCTGGAGAATCAGGTGATCTCGGAGGCTGAGGAGAGCCGGATAGGTAGGGTCCCGATAGCTCAGGTGTGGTCTCTCCTCATCGCAAGAGGCATCACCGGCCGAGCGCAGGTACGAGTGGCCGAAGTGGTGGCAGTGGGAGAAGCGCTGGTGGGAGCGGCACTGGTGGGAGCGGCACTGGTGGGAGCGGCACTGGTGGGAGCGGCACTGGTGGTGGCGGATGCTCGGCTTCCGCCACCGTAGTACCGGCCCGTACGACGGCACCGGGCGGAGGGACAGGCGTGGCTGACTTCAGTTTCGTGACGGCGCGGCTGGCGACCGGCGCTGCGGTGAGCAGCGCGGCGGACGTGCAGCAGCTGCTCGGTGCCGGAATCACGCACATCATTGACTGCCGTGCCGAGTTTGATGACGGCCCGCTGCTGGCCAGCTCCGGCGCGCACTACCTGTACGACCCGACCGCGGACGACGGGCAGCATCCTAAGCCGCCCGCGTGGTTCGGCGCGGGCATCGGGTTCGCGCTGCCTGCCCTGGCGCAGCCCCGTACCAAGGTGTACGCGCACTGCGCGGCCGGCGTGAACCGGGGTCCGTCCATGGCCGCCGCGATCCTTATGGCACTCGGTGTCAATGGCCCCGCGGTGCGTCAGATGATTGTCTCCGCCCGGCCGCAGGTCAGCCTGGCCTACTTTGACGACGCGGTGGCCGCTGTGGCCAGCCTGGGTTACGCGACGGTGAGCAGTGCCTGACGTTCCGCGCAGCCGCCCGCCCGTACGGGGCAGTGGTCGCGACCAGCATGGGCGGGCGTGGCCGGAGCGGAACGGTTGCGGCATGCTTCCTGGTCGCCGCCGGGATGCTTCCAGACGCGGCCATCGCTGCGGTCCGGACGGCGCGCGGCCCCCGCGCGCTCGAGACCTTCGCCCAGGAGGACTTCCTGCTTACCTTCGCATCAGTCACACCAGGGCGCCGCTGACCACGCCTAGCGCATCGTGGTACGCGGATCCGCATGAGAGGCGGCTTATGACCGGGCCCGCACCTCGCTGGACCGGCATGCGACTTATATCGTCGCAGCCTACGTCGCCGGAGCTGCCCGGCAGGCCACCGGCGGGATGGCACGGTCCGCCTGGCCCTACTCCGGCCAGGCGGACCATCACCGAGAACACTGATTGCGACGTCAGAAGCTGCGCGCGAACCGCCGTCATGGTCGGCAACTTGGCCATCGCATGACTGCCTCGACGGGATCCCGAACTGGCATTTCTGCACGCCGGCTGGCCCGGCCATAACGGCCGGTGCCGGATGGCGATCGTGGCCGACGGGTCGGCCGCCTGGCTGCATTCCTTCGTAACCAGCCACATCGAGCCGGGTGCCCGGGTCATCACCGGCGCCTGGCGAGGCTACAACGGGCTGCAGGACCTGGGCTATACCCATGAGCGGCGCAACCAGCGCGCCGCCCGCGCCGGCGAGCATCCCGCTGAGGTGCTGCCCGCCGTGCACCGGGTCGCGCCGCTGGCCAGACGGTGGCTGCTGGGTACCCACCAGGGATCGGTCGATGAGGCGCACCTGCCCAGCTGCCTGGATGAGTTCGTGTTCCGCTTCAACCGCCGCCGCTCCCACAGCCGGGGGCTGGTGTTCTACCGCGTGCTCGAGCTGGCGTCACCCACGACCCGGTGCGCTACCGCGACCTGGTCGCCAGCCAGCCCAAGCTCAGGGCACCTTCCGGGCCGCCACAGTCTCGGGGCCACCCCCCCGAGCCCGCAGCGTCCCCCAGCCGGGCGTCCCTGGAGAACCCCGCAACCAGCAATCCTCCGGTTAAATGGCGGCAACGGCCCGAAGGCCACCGTCTGCGGCGTGCACGGCGCGACGGCCGTGGTGTTGCTGGCCACTGCCGCGCTCCTGTTCACCTGACTAGCTAGGCTGTGGAGTAATGGCCGAGACGGATGTGATCCGCACGCCTGACCAGCGGTTGCGGGTCTTTGTGAGTTCTGCGCTGCAGGAACTGGCCGCTGAGCGGCAGGCAGTGCGGGACGCGGTGACCCGTCTGCGGCTGGTGCCGGTGATGTTCGAGCTGGGCGCCCGGCCGCATCCGCCGCGGCAGGTATACCGCTCCTACCTGGCGCAGAGCCAGGTGTTCGTGGGTGTGTACTGGCAGAGCTACGGCTGGGTCGCGCCGGGGGAGCAGGTTTCCGGGCTGGAGGATGAGTACCTGCTGTCGGCGGGGCTGCCCAGGCTGATCTATGTGAAGTCGCCGGCGCCGGAGCGTGAGTCGCGGCTGGCGGAGATGCTGACCCGGATCAGGGATGCCGGTGACGTGTCCTACCAGCGCTTCTCTGCTGCCGCCGAGCTGCAGCGCCTGGTCGAGAACGACCTGGCCGTGCTGCTGAGCGAGCGGTTCGAGATGGCGCCGGCGGGGGACGGCGCCGCGGGCGGGGCGTCGCTGGCAGGGGCGGTGCCGGTGCCGGCGACGCCGGTTGTGGGCCGCGACGATGACGTTGCGGCGGTGGGCGGCCTGGTGTGTGCCGAGGGCGTGCGCCTGGTCACCCTCACCGGGCCGGGCGGAGTCGGGAAGAGCAGGCTCGCGGTGGAGGTCGCGCAGCGGGTGGGTGCGGGCTTCGCGGACGGGGTGCGGTTCGTTGAGCTCGGCTCGGTCCGGGCGGCCGAGCTGGTGACGGCCGCGATCGCCGCCGCGCTGGGGCTGGACACCTCGGGCGGCGCGCTGATCACCGGCCTGAAGTCGTACCTGCGCGCCCGGCGGCTGGTGCTGGTGCTGGACAACTTCGAGCAGGTGATGGGGGCGGCTCCGGTGGTTGCCGAGCTGCTGGGCGCCGCTGCGGGCGTGGTGGCGCTGGTGACCAGCCGGATGGTGTTGCGGCTCAGCGGTGAGCACGAGTTCCCGGTGCCGCCGCTGCCGGTGCCGCCGATTGGGGCCGGGGGGGATGCCGCGGAGGTGCAGCGGTGCGCGTCGGTGCGTCTGTTCGTGGAGCGGGCGCAAGCCGCGTCCGCGGGTTTCGAGCTGACCAGCGGGAACGCCGGGGCGGTCGCTGAGATCTGCCGGCGGCTGGACGGGCTGCCGCTGGCCATCGAGCTGGCCGCGGCCAGGGTCAGGCTGCTGCCACCGCAGGCCCTGCTGGCCCGGCTCGACGACAGGATGGGGCTGCTGACCGGCGGAGCGCGCGACCTGCCCGAGCGGCAGCAGACATTGCGGAACACCCTGGACTGGAGCTTCGGCCTGCTGTCCGCCCGCGAGCAGGCGCTGTTCGCCCGTCTGGGGGTGTTTGCGGGAACCTTCGACCTGCCCGCCGCACAGGCCGTCGGCGCCGCCGGGCCGGCGGACCCGGGCCGGGGGGGGCACGTCATGGACACGCTGGGCTCGCTGGTGGACAGCAGCCTGGTGCAGCCGCAGGTGCGCGACGGCGAGCCGCGCTTCGGGCTGCTGCAGACCATCCGGGAGTACGCGCTGGAGCGCCTGCGCGACGGCGCTGACTGGCGGGAGGCGCACGACCGGCACGCGGCCTACTTCCGGGCGCTCGCCGAGCCGGCTCCAGCCGAGCTGCAAGGTCCCGGACAGCTGGCGTGGCTGGACCGGCTCGAGACCGAGCACGGCAACCTGGGCGCCGCGATGTCCTGGCTGGTGGCACACGACCAGCTCGAGCCGGCGATACAGCTGTCCTGGGCGACCTGGAGGTTCTGGTGGCTGCGCGGCCACGCCGAAGAACTCGCCTCCTACGGGGACATCCTGGCCAAGAGCGAGCACCTGCCGCCGCGGCAGCGTGCCCTGGCGCTGAGCGGCACCGGCTTCGGCCTGTTCGCGTCCGGGGACCAGGCCACCGCGCAGCCGCTCCTGGAGCAGAGCCTGCCGCTGTACCGCCAGGCCGGGGACATGCTGGGCGCAGCCACGGCGGCAGCGTTCCTGGGTCACCTGCTGGCATTGCAGCACCAGGACGCGCGGGCCAGCGAGCTGCTCGAACAGACGCTCGCCCCGCTGCGGGAGGCCGGCAACGGCCGGCTCGCCGGACCCGTGCGTCTGCAGCACCTGCTGGACGTGGCGCTCGTGTGCAATTTCCTCGGCCAGATCCGGCTCAGCCAGGCAGATCACGACCGCGCAGCGCAGCTGTTCACCGAGGCCCTGAACGCGGCCCGCAGCGCGCAGGACCGGTTCACCATCCTCGTGTCGCTTTACGACCTGGCGCTCAGCAGCCAGGCACAGGGTGATCTGACCGGCGCGGCGGAACGCCTGCAGGAAGGGGTGTCGCAGTCGGCCGAGGCCAGAGACGAACCAAGCGTCGCCTACTACCTCGAGGCGCTCGCCGCGGTCGCCATCCGGCAGGACAACCTCGAGCGCGCCGTGCATCTGCTCGCCGCCGCAGGCGCCCTCCTGCAAGCCAAGGGCAGCGGCTGGCTGCACGCGCTCGTGCCGCGCGCCGCCCACGACGATGGTCTCCTGGCCGCGCTGCGCTCCCGCATGGGAGATGCGGCATTCGAGCAGGCCTGGACACGGGGCCAGTCCCTTGGAGGCAGCCGCGCCGTTGAGTACGCGCTAGCGGAAGCACCACCCGACCCCACCCGCCCAGCCGGCCCGCCAAGAGCCGGCGATACCGGAGCCATCAGCTAGACACCCAAACCCGCCGCCAAGCGCGTCCCCGGGACTGCCAGGCAGGACCGCCACCAGAAGACCGATACGCCCGGCCGGACTTGGACCGCTCCGAAATGGCTGATCTGTACCCGCCAGCGCGTTGAGGCCAACGCGAGGGGATCCGCACATAGTCGGCAGGGAGAGTGTGGATAACGCTTCCGGCCCGGCTTCCCTGATCTTGACTGAACAGGGGCGTAGGGTCGGGAGCCTGGGTCCCGGCCTGACCTCCGATTCGGCTGACGCCGTCCGGGCTGTCCTGCGAGACGATCTGTCGGCCGGGCCCCAGGTTTTATATGGCACCTGCCGGCGGTGCCGGTCTGATCTGCCCAGCCTGGACTAGAGGCCGGGGTTCACAGGTCCGACGGGCCAGCGGGTGTGTGCCATCCCTCAACCTGAGAAAGGGATGGCCTTGACCATCGTAGAAGAAGCACGCCCCATCACCGGCGGCGTGGACACCCACGCCGATATGCACGTCGCCGCCGCGCTCGATTCGGTCGGCGGTCTGCTGGGCGTCCGGGAGTTCCCCGCCACCGCGGCCGGCTATGCCCGCCTGCTGGGCTGGCTGGGCGGGTTCGGGACCGTCGCCCTGGTGGGGATCGAAGGGACCGGCAGTTACGGCGCCGGGCTGGCCCGCCACGTCACCGCAGCGGGCATCCGGGTCGTCGAGGTGGACCGCTCGGACCGCCAGGACCGGCACCGGCAGGGCAAGTCCGACCCGCTGGACGCGGTCAGCGCCGCGCGGGCCGCGCAGTCGGGCCGGGCCCGCGGCGCGCCGAAGGGCCGGGACGGCGCGGTGGAGGCGATCCGGGCGCTGATGGTCGCCAGGCGCAGCGCCGCCGGCGAACGCACCCGGACGATCAACCAGGCCAGGGCCCTGATCTTGACCGGGCCCGATGACCTGCGAGCCCGGTTCACCCGGCACACCCCGGCCGCCCTGGTCGCCGGACTCGCGTCGCTGCGGCCTCGCCCAGGCGACGTCGCGGGCTATGCCGTCCGCGTCGCGCTACGGGAACTGGGACGGCGCGCACAGTTCCTGGACGGCCAGCTCGGCCGCCTGGACGATCTCATCGTCCCGCTGGTCACCGCTCGCGCGCCGGGCCTGCTCGCCCTGTACGGGATCGGGCCCCGCACCGCCGCGCTGCTGCTCATCGCCGCCGGGGACCATCCCGGGCGGCTCCGCTCCGAGGCGGCCTGGGCGCACCTGTGCGGCGCCGCCCCGATCCCCGCATCATCGGGCAAACGCACTCGCCACCGGCTCAACCCCGGCGGTCACCGCCAGGCCAATCATGCCTTGTGGCGGATCGTGTTCACCCGGCTGGGCTCTGACCCTGTGCCGCCCG
Source organism: uncultured Actinomycetes bacterium (assembly GCA_963739135.1). Lineage (GTDB taxonomy): Bacteria > Actinomycetota > Actinomycetes > Streptosporangiales > Streptosporangiaceae > Palsa-504. Next base: position 34,765 of record CAVTZG010000022.1, on the reverse strand, counting down.
AATACTCGATTGAGTGGCTGACCTGCGCTATCGCCAGCAGGCTTGATGCGGTGATGGTTGGCTGGGCGGGTGCTGCTCAAGATCGTCTACCTGCTGACGTGCCGGGTACTCGGCGTGGCTGTCCTGGTGTTCCGCGGCGACCAGGTGGAGGCTGCTGAACTGCTGGTGCTCCGGCACGAGAACGCGGTACTGCGCCGCCACATCGGCCGCGTCCGGTACGAGCCGGCCGACAGGGCGTGGTTCGCCGCGCTGGCTCGGCTCCTTCCCCGCAGGCGCTGGACAGAGATCTTTCCCGTGACACCCGCGACGCTGCTGGCCTGGCACCGCAAGCTGGCCGCGGCTAAGTACGACACGAGCAAGCGCCGCAAGCCCGGCCGTCGGCCGACGGTCCCGGGCACGAACCCGAGCCACAGGTATCAGCAGCGCCTGAACCAGGAGCTCCGGTCTCGCGGGGCTGCTCCTAACCGGGAACCGCTAAAGCTGACGTGAGGGGAGATTCTCAATGGCCGAATGCATCGGCTTTCTTCTGTTCGTGGCTGCGCGGCGCCCGCGACGGCCGGGAGCGGAGGCAACGGACCGACGACGCCCATGCTCGTTAGGCGAGTCGCTCGATTGACTCCCGCGGCGTCGGTCCCTTCGATGCCCCGGGTCAGGAACGCGGCCACTGCAGCGCCCAGGACCCTTGGCCAACACCCAAAACCGAGTGAACAGCGCAACAGACGTCATGAACCAGAGTGTGCTCGAGCCCACCGACCGAGCTGACCGAGCCAGAACCGAGACGGTGAGGCCGGAACGGCTCACCGATAGGCGACCCTCATACGGGAACACTCAGGTCGGAGGCGACGCCCGCGAGAGGCCGTCCCGTAAGACCCGCCCGGTGAAGATTCCCGCATGGGTGCCCTATACGGGACACCGGACAGACGCTGCGGGCTCCTTCCGCAGCGCCAGGCGGAAGGGTCCTCCTAACACCCGTCTTTGCCGATGCTCGAGACAGGCAGCAGTCAGATCGCGACTGAGGCCCGTCCGCAGTCGATGCGAACGAGAGTCCTAACGTCGGCTGATGTAGCTGGCAGTGGCTTGATGCTTGTCAGCACAGATCCGCCAGTTAACAGTGGCGTGCTAGGCGTTGTTTCAGCGCTTGGCCGGGGTTCTCACCGGGGGCTGGGCTGGACCGGCATGTTGAAGAAGTTCGCCATGTGCAACAGGGCGGCGCGTGAGCTGGTCGGCAGATCGCCGAGCACGGCGGTGGCCGGCAGGCGGCCGGCGAGCGCGTCGGTGACCTCGGCTGCGGGCGGCCCCGCCGTGGGTACCCGGCTGACGGTGAGCGTGACACCGTCCCGGCTGTCCAGTTCGAAGACGCCGCCGCCGTCGCCGCCCAGGGTGAGTTTCTCCTGCACCTGCCCGCCGAACATCGCTGCCACGGCGCCGGCGATGAACAGCCCGTACGCGGCCGCGTAGACGGTTGCGTCGCCGTCAGTGGGGTGTTCGCGACCCCGGGCGAGCAGCATGTCGCATTCGTGAAGCCAGGAGTCCCAAAAAGCGTGCAGCACCAGGATCGTCCAGTCCATCGGCCCGTACGGCAGGCGGACGTCGAACCTGAGGCCCTGGGCCAGCCGGTCGCGCAGGAGCGCGAGCAGCTCCTCTGTGGTTACCAGGAAACGGCTGAAGCTGGCGCCCGGCGACTGGCTGGCCGATACCGCCGGCCAGCCGCGAGGGGTGATTCGCGGGTCGAAGCCAGCGGTGAGGTCGAGCGCGCGGTCATCGGTGCCAGCTGCGATCGCGTTGTAGTCGCACAGATGGCGGACCACGTCGTGCGCCGACCAATCGGCGCACCGGGTCGGGCCGGCCCAGTCATCGGGGCCGAACCCTCGCAGGACCGCGGCGAACCGTTGCCGTTGCGCGCCGAACACGTGGAGCAGGTGCTCGGGAGCGATGCCGCACGGCCCCCCGGTCCGCAGGAGCAGCCGGCCGGGCGGGACCTTGTTTGGTACCGGGCTGTGGAGAGTCATCGAGTGCCCTCGGTGCGGGTGAGGATCAGCTGGTCATGCCGGCGGGCTGGCACCGGGTCCTGGTGGCGGCGCGTACCGGGCGAAGAACATGTCGAACGCAGCCTCGGTGAGGCTGGTAAACATCCCGGTGCCGTAGTCCGCGGCCGGTTCGTTGGCCATCTGCTGGGAGATCAGGCCGCTCAGCATGATGGTGAACAGCCGCGGCGCCTCGGCGGAGGCGGCATCGGGGCGGAGCTCCCCCGCCCGCACGGCTGCGGCGAACGCTGCGCGCAGCTGGTCCATCTGCCGCACGCTGGCCACGAACGTCGCCGCCGTGGGAGCGAACCCCGGCACCGGGCGCCAGTACAGCAGCTGCGCCAGGGCGGGATTCTCCACCGCCCAGCGCACCAGGGCCCGGCCCGCCGCCCGGATGGTCACCACCCCGCGAGGGCCCTCCCCGACGGCGGCCTGGATGGCCGCGCCGCTGCGCTCCAGGCCGCGGGCGAACAGCGCGTCATAAACCGCGTGCAGCGACGGGAAGTACTTATACAGCGACGGCTGGCGCATCCCGAGCCGGCGCGCGATCTCCGACATCGACAAGCCGCCGACGCCGGCCTGCTCCATGATCGCCACAGCCGCGTCGAGCGCTTCCTCGATTGTCTGCCGGCGCCGCAGGACCCGCCGGTCGGTACCCAGCACCTGGCTATAGGCTCTAGCCACAGCTATAAGGTATAGCTCCTGCCGGGCTCACGTCAAGCCCGAGCGCCCTTGCGAAGACCACTGTGATCACCCGCGCCAGCCGCTCACCCGTGTCTCCGGTTCATGCAGCCGTGCCGCAGGTCCAGACCCAGTCCCCGGCTAGATCACGTGGGCTGCGGCCCGATCGCGGACAACCGCGGCCGTGCGGACCTCGCGGCAAAGCCTGCCGAGCTCCCGCTCCGAGGTCGACGGTGACGCTCTGTCATTGCTACGGCCGTCCTCCCGAACGCCACCGTGCTGCAGCAGCCTTCTCATCATCACCGATGTGACTGAGCACCGAGTTTGGCACCTCGAATCGCTGCGACATGGCGATTCCAGCGAGCCTGGGCACGAAGGTTGGCACGTGCTGGGCAAGATGGTTGGCACCTGAGGCCACTTAAGCACGGAGGCTGGCACGGGAACCGCTGGCGGTCTGGTGCGATTGAGGTCGCTTTTCGACGCTGTGCCGCAAGCCAGGCAGCCCCAGATCACCGGCCGCCTGCCGCCGGTCCCAGGACCAGTCCAGCCGACCCTGGACGACCGAAAACGGCAAGAAGCCTCCGCCTTCACCTGGGCCTGCGTTACCGGGGGCGAGCACCGGTTCGCCCCCCCATCGAGGAAATGCAGCCGGAGCAAGTCCGCAGAACCTGGATCGCACGCCGCGGCAGCAGCACGTGGTGGCAGCTCACCCGCCCCGACCCGCTCAACCATTATGCCGAGCTACGCAAGCTCCTCATCGAGCACGCCAGGCACCTCGCCAGCAGGATCGACAGCAGCACAGAGGGCATCCCGCTCATCCGCCCAGATGACGAGGCCCGCGTCGCGGTTGCGCCTGCGGGACACTGGCAGCAGGGGCCAGACGCCGACAGACCACAAGCACATACACACATGTGATCGGTAGCTGGCCCCTATGATCGACGGGCGGGGATCCGGCACCTGCGAGCCGCCTCCTGCTCTAGCGTTGCCGTCATGAGCGCGCGCCCGTTCGAGATCGTCTGCGAGATCGAGCCTCCTGTCCGGCCTGACCTCACGCATGCCCGTCACCAGATCGGAGTGCTGACCGCGGTATCCAGCACCTTCCTGATCCCGGATAATCACATCGGCCGTGCCACCGTCTCCAGCATCGCGGTCGCGCACGAGGTGCAGGCCATGGGCGGGCGCAGCATCGCCTGCATCAACTCCCGCGACCGCAACCTGCTCGGCTTCCACCGTGACCTGCTCACCGCCGCCGCCTACGGCGTCAGCCAGTTCCTGTTCGTCTACGGCGACAAGCCGGGCACGGGCGGGCGGACCAGCGAGCTGACGGTCCGCTCCATGATCGAGGAGGCACGCTCCTGCACGGCCTCAGACCCGGCCTTCGCCGGGGTCCCGGCCTGGCGGATCGGAGTCGCCGCCAGCCTGCAGCCCCTGCCCCGGTGGAAGCACGCCGCCGACTTCATCTTCAGCCAGGTCAGCTACTCGGCCGACGCCCAGCTGCGCTGGCGCGACGCCAACCCTGCCGGCGTTCCCGTCTACGCCGGCGTCATGGTCCTGGCCAGCGCCGCCATGGCCCGCCGCCTGGCCGCCACCATCCCCGACATCGAGATCCCCGGCTGGCTCGCCGACAAGGTCGCCCACGACAAGATGGCCGGCGTCGAGGCCGCATGCCAGCAGATCGCCCGGCTCCGCGACAGCGGCGCCTTCGACGGCGTCCACCTGGTGCCCGTCAACCGCTACCGGGAAATCTCCGCACGCCTGGAAGCACTCCCCTGACAAGCCCAGGCCAGCGCGTTACGGCGGGCACACCCGTCCCCGGCACCGACCCAGCATCACCGGCAGCGCACACCACCTTGCCACCCGGATTCGCTGCAGATGATCCCGAACCGAGATCAATCAACGACGACCAGGGACGGCGGCAGACCCACGGGCCGCCCATCGATCACAGGGGCCAGCTGTGACCCCAGTGGTAGATGTCACCGGGGATATGCGGCGAACTGGGCATCTGCCGCGTTTCTCGGCGGTAGGTGTCACCGGTTCCCAGAGATTGCTGGCACCTGAGCGAGTTCCGCCCGTTGTTGCCACTGGGGCAGCCAACGTTGACTAGGCCGTTCATGCCCTCGGCACACCGTCCTGGACCTTGGTGACAGATGGTTCTGGGAAGGCGACGTTCATCGATGGGCGTCACACCAGCTACCGATCACAGGCACAACACGCTGTGACACCCAGCCATAAGTGGCGGAGCGACCATATCCAACCTGCAGGAAACGAGAGACCCCCAGCTCCACTGCCCTTAACTTCCGGGACTTCTGTGGCTGGATGTCCGGTTCGAGACTTTGTGTTGCAGGTCCGTCACGATGCTGTCCGTAAGTCTCACGCGCCCTGAGTGCAACGAAGCCCCCCTGGTATGACGTGTGGTGTCTAGTCATCAGCGTCGTACCGGGGAGCTTCGTTGTCCGCCCAGTTTGCCATGGTCATTTCGCCTGCGTCCACTGTTTCCGCTGGTCACCGCGGAGGTGAGCCGCAGGCCGCGGAGACGGGAGAGCTGCTGGCGCAGGCTGTGGCCGGGCCCGGGTTCTGGGAGGACCTGCTCGGGGAGCTGCGCCGGGCGGGCCTGATCGCGGAGCTGCTCGCGGACGGGGCGGTCGCGGCGGCGGTGGCGCAGGCAGGGCACGGGCACAAGCTGGACCGTGCGCTGACCGCCGAGGTGACCGCGATGTGCGTCATTGTCGGCGCGCTGTTCCCCGATCAGGGCTATGACCTGGTGCTGGCCAGGGCGTTCGCGATGCCGGGCCTGCCGGTGAAACCGGGCACGGTCACGCCGTCCGGGCCGGCGCTGTCCAAGGCCCGGGTCCTGCTCGGGGAGCAGGCGATGCGGCGCATCTTCGAGATCGACGCCGCTCGCAGCGACGCGGACCTGGGCGCCGGCGCGGCCTGGCACGAGATGGAAACCACCGCGATCGACGGCACCACCATCGAGCTGTTCAGCAACGATGAGCTGGCCGGGGCGTTCGGGGTGCCGTCCGGGGGGACCAAGCCGAAGCTGCGGATAGCGGCGCACGTGCGCACCGCGTCCCGCCGCTGGATCGCCGCCGCGATCGGCGGCTACCACGACGGGGAGAACCCGCTGGCTGATGAGCTGGAGGACTCGTTCACCGCCGGGATCCTCAACCTGGCCGACCGCGGGTTCTTCTCCATGGACCGGTGGCTGCGCTTCTCCGCGCGCGGCGCTCATCTCGTGTGGCGGGTCAAGAACGGCGCGAAGTCCGTCCCGTTCAAGACCATCAAGCCCCTGCCTGACGGGTCGGAGCTGGTGCTGCTGCGCGAATCGGGCTCCATGCTCGGCAAGCGGCGCCGCGACGCCGGGGACAAGACCCTGACCCGGCTCCCGGACACCGCCGCCCGGCTGGTCAGCTTCACCGTCACCGCCCGCACCGCCCGCCGCGTCAAGACCAGCGTGATCAAGGTGCTCACCACCCTGCTGGACCCGGAGCAGTTCCCGGCCCGCCAGATCGCCGCCTTACATGGCGGAGAGTCCCAGGGTTAGTTGGCGGATTCGTACGCCCCGCCGAACAAACACGCAGGTCAGTGGCACTGGTCGAGATCATCCGCCAACTATTCCTGGGAACCGCCACCTATACCTGGGGGTCGCAGGAGTCTAGCCAGCAAGCGAAATGCCAAACTCGATGCCCAAGTGCCGAACTCGCTGCTCAGTCACAACCGATCTGTCGCAAGCGACATCTAGGCGACAAGCGATATGAGAAAGCGACATCGGTGATGAGAACCTACATACGTTTCTCGTTTCTGATCTTGATGGCCCGTTTTGCCACCCTAGATGCATGGTCGATTCAGGCCCCACACCCCTGCAATCGCGCGGCATGCCGGACCGCGATTCGTCCCCTCCCGATTTCGGCCGTTGACGGCGATCGCCCTAGCGGGAGCGAGCGCCACGCGTCAGACCCGACGTGGCCGAGGCGGTCATCAGCAAGCCGGCAAGCCGCGGTGGAACGTGGCCAGCGTGCGTGGCATCTTGCGCAACCCGGCCTATACGGGGCGGGCGCTGACCAACCGCACCCGGGTCGTGCCGGCCCGCGGCCGCAAGTCGGCGATGCGCCCGGCCGGGCCGGGCCAAAGCCATGCCCCGCGGCCCGAGCAGGACTGGATCACCGTGCCGGTCCCGCCGGTCGTCTCCGAGGAGACCTTCGCCCAGGTGCAGGCCAAGCTCGATGCCAACCAGCAGGGCGCGGCCCGCAACACCCGCCACGAGTACCTGCTGCGCGCGCTGGTCAGCTGCGGCGCCTGCCGGCTGGGATGCACCGGCCGCCAGACCGCCAAGGGCTACCGCTACTACCTGTGCCGCGGCCGCACCGATGCGCTGCGCGCCGCGCAGGGACAGCGCTGCACCGCCCGCTACATCCCCGCCGGGCAGCTGGATGAGCTGGTCTGGGCCGACCTGTGCACGCTGCTGACCGACCCCGCCCACGTCACCCGCGCGCTGGCCCGGGCACAAGGCGGCGCCTGGCTGCCCCAGGAACTCCAGGCCCGGCAGGCCACCATCGGCCAGGCCCTGGGCCAGCTGGAGCGCCAGCAGCGGCGGCTGCTGGACGCCTACCTCGCCGAGGTGGTCACACTGCCCGAGCTAGACCGCAACCGCCAGGACCTGGATCGCCGCCGCGCCACGCTGCTCGCCCAGCAGCGCCAGCTGGACGCCGCGGCCCGGCAGAAGCTGGAACTCGGCGCCGTCGCCGACGGGATCAAGGCCTTCTGCCAGACTGTCCGCGCCGGGCTGGCCACCGCCACCTTCGAGCAACGGCGCCAGCTGGCCGAGCTGCTCATCGACCGGGTGATTGTCACCGACAGCGAAGTCGAGATCCGCTACGTCCTCCCGACCGCCCCCGGCGGGCCGCACCGCCCTTTTTGCCAGTTGCGGAAAGACCATCTCCGCACGCCACCGCGAGGTCAGCCGCCAGCAGACTTCCCCGGCGGCCAGGCCGGTGCGGGAGGTCAGCGCGTGGATCTGCCGGGTGGCGCCGGCCTTGGCGGGGACCCGGCGGGTGACCTGCCGCAGCGTCACGGTCTGGCCCTTGCGCGGCCCGTCGCTGATGCCCAGCTCGACGGTAGTGCCGGCCAGGTCATAGGTCAGTCCGTCGTTGGTCACTTAGCGTGAGATCGGCGAGCAGGCCCGGACCCTTCAAGAGCCGGCCGCGTAGGCCCGCGACCTGGCAGGACTGCGTGCCGCCGCGGTTATCCACATTTCCACACCCCCGGTCGTCCACAGCCGGGCAGGCGCTGACCAGCGTATTTACCCGAATTATCCACAATCTTGTGCACAGGGCGTTATCCTGGCTGGTCAAGGGCAGCAGGCAAGCATGAGCCAACGGAGGAAGCCAGTGATATCGCGTCATCCGTCCTCCCGGGCTGGGCGGGAGGTGACCTTCATGCGCATTGCCTGCTAGCCAGGGCGGTCCCGGCCGGTGTTCGCAGCACGCGGCCGGGACCTTGTGTCGGACCAACCTCAGGAGGAACCCCGACATGTTCAGTATGGCAGCTGCCGGGCTGGTCAAGTCGCTGATCGCGGTCACGGTGACGCTGAATCCCGCGCCAGCCCACCACGGTCCCGGCAGCTACACCATCCGGCCGGGCGACACCATGTCCGCGATCGCGGCCCGCGCCTACGGCAGCGCGGCCGACTGGCCCGCCATCTGGTGGGCCAACCGCCGCCAGGTACCCGACCCGGACATGATCACCGCAGGCCAGCGGCTGGCCCTGCCGAGCTCGCACCAGGTGCCGCCGTGGCTGGCCCGCGCCGCCCTGGCCGCCACCACGGCGGCACGGCCTGCCCCGGCGGCGCCCGCCGGGGCAGCGCCGGCAGATCCGGCCGCGCCCGCGCAGGCCTCCAGTCCGGCGCCGGCGCCGGCGGGCGGGGTGAACTGGTCCGCGATCGCGGCCTGCGAGTCCGGCGGTAACTGGGCCGCCAGCACCGGCAACGGCTTCTACGGCGGCCTGCAGTTCACCGAGCAGACCTGGCTCGCCAACGGCGGCGGCCGGTACGCCTCCTCGGCCAACCTGGCCACCCCGGCCCAGCAGATCGCCGTGGCCCAGAACGTCCTGGCAAGCCAGGGCATCGGCGCCTGGCCCGTCTGCGGGGCGCGCGGCTAACACCGGCCCGGGCGTCACCTGCCTGCACCGGGGTTTCCCATCGGCGGGGCAGGCAGGTGGCGCCGTCCCGGTGACCTGCCCGGCGGTCATCCCCGCCATGAACCGCTGGATGTCCCGGGACGGGGGTTCCGGCCAGATCGGCCGCATGAGCACGGCGTGCGCCTGCCTGTGGGCAGGCTTAGCCGGTCTGCTGGATGGCTGGGTGCTGGGCGATTCGTTCGGCGCGGAGCGCGGAGCGGCGGACCTTCCCGGCGTCATCACGCAGCGGCGTGGTGGCGCGCTCGATCGTGCGGGGCAGTTTGTGCGGGGCGAGCCGCTGGCGGAGATGGGCCATCAGATGCTCATCAGATGCCGGCTCGGATAGCTCGACAATGGCGTGGGGAATGTTGCCGAGGTCCTCGTGGGGGAGGCCGATCACGCAGGAGGACTGGACGGCGGGGTGCTCATCGAGAGCGGCCTCGATCTCCGCCGGGTAGACGTTCGCCCCTCCGATGAGGATCATGTCCGTGAGCCGGTCGGTGATGTAGACGTACCCGTCGGCGTCGACCCGGCCGACGTCGCCGAGCGATTCCCAGCCGCCGGCGGCGCTGCGTGCGGTCGCGCCGATGTACCGGTACGGGGGCGGGGCGCCGGGGCCCCGGCGCATCCAGATCTCCCCTTCCCCGCCAGGAGGTACGGGCCAGCCGCCGGGGTCGCGTACTTCTATTTCGCCGAGCACCGTGCGGCCGACTGACCCCCGGTGAGCGAGCCATTCGGTGCCGGTGATCACCGTGGCTGCCTGCAGCTCGGTGCCTGCATACAGTTCATGCACCTTCTGCGGGCCGAGCCAGTCGATCCAGGCCTGCTTGAGCCACGGCGGGCACGGCGCGGCCACGTGGAAGGCCACCTTCAGCGAGGAGAGGTCGGCGGCCAGCCGGACCGCCTCGGGCAGCCGCCAGATGCGCAGCATCATGGTCGGTACCAGGTACAGCCAGCTCGCCTGGTGCTTCTCGATCAGGCGCAGCGTCTGGGCCGGGTCGAACCGGGACATGAGCACCAGGTGGTTGCCGAGCAGCATCCCGGCCGCGGTGGCCACGAACGGCGCGTTGTGGGACAGCGGCCCGGTCATCAGGGCGCACTCGCCGGACGGCAGGCCCACCAGAGGGGCGAGGCCAGCCACGTTCTCGAGCAGGGCGGGTGCGGTGGCCCCGATCAGCTTCGGCCGTCCCGTGCTCCCGCCGCTGGTCACGAGCTTCCACACCGGCGACACGCCCGGCGTGAACGAGCCAGCGGGAAGCCGCTGGGGCACCGACTCCAGGGCCGGCCATGCTCCCGCCTCTGGCTGCGGCATTCCCACGACCAGTGACGGACTGGCCAGGTCCATGATGGCGGTGCGTTCGGGTGGCGGGAGCCGGTGGGAGACCGGCTGCGGCACGGCCCCCACCGCCCAGGCCGCGAACATGCTCTCCACGAACCCGATCGAGTTGGGCAGGCCGATGGTGACCGTCGAGCCTTCCGCCACCCCGCGGGCCGCGAACAGCGCAGCCAGACGCTCCACCCGCTCCACGAACCCGGCCCGGGATAGCGTAACGTCTCCGCAGGTCAGCGCGGGCCGGTCCGGACCGGTTTCCGCCAGCTGCCGGAGAACAGACAAGAAGGTATTCGCGCCGGCGTTGCTCATATCATGCTCCTCCCCTGGCGCAGTAGCTGCCCGCAGGCGCTGTCGGTCCGTACGCCGTCGCATCACGTTCGCCGTACCATGCCTGGACCGGCTGCGGCGGTTGCATCCGGTTCGCGCCGAACGAAGAGCCGCGCAGGGAACACCCAAGGCGCCCGGATCCCGGATTCGGCCGTGCCGCGGACGGCCCCATCCCTGATCCGCACCAGTGGGCCCGTCACACCGCTCACGTGTCCGCGGTACTGGTTGCCGGGCGCGGGCCGGTGCTGGAGCCGTCGGCTGGGCCGGAAATGCCGGCGAGGAAGTGCAGGACCTCCTGGTTGGCGGCATCGGGGGCGTCGGTGATGTAAACGTGACCGGCGTCCGGGAAGACCACGAGCCGGGCTCCGGCGATGCCGTCGGCGAGTCGCCGAGCGTTGGCGGCGGGGACGATGCGGTCCTGGGCTCCGTGCATGACCAGCGCCGGGATGCGGATCTCCTCGAGCCGGCCGGTGACGTCGAAGCCCGCAAGGCCGGTGAGCTGGCCGCGGCGTCCCCGTCCGCTGCACCGGGTGCGCCGGACGATCTGCTGGTCTTCCGCCCGGCGGCCGGCCGGCGTGCCCGGCCCGTACAGCAGCTTCCAGGCCATCCGGTTGAGGGCGGCGGCAGGCAGCAGGGACCGGACTCGTGTCAGCAGTGCGCCGCGCGAGGCACCCTCGGCCGAGGCGGCGGTGCACCCCAGGATCAGCGACCGGACCCTGCCGGGGTGATCGAGGGCCAGCTGAAGGGCGATGGCTCCGCCCATCGACACGCCATAAACGTGGGCGGACGCGGCGCCGGCTGCGTCGAGGACGGCCAGCGCATCCTCTGCCATCAGCGGCACGGGGTAGGGCCCAGGCGGGTCGGAGCTGCGGCCGGCCCCCCGGTTGTCGAACCGGATAACGCGGTAGGAGGCGGCGAGTTCGGGGGCGGTGCGATGCCACATGTCAGCCCCGTAGGCGTGGCCCATGATGAGCAGGATCGGGTCGCCCGTCCCGCTCTGGTCCCACCAGATCCGGGCGTCAGGACGGTGAGCGAACGGCACGGCCTCCCCTTCACGTCGGTACCAGCCACTATAAGTTAACGATCGGTCGGTAGGCAACGACAGTAAAAGATGCCGTCTCTTCCAGTCAAGGGACTAGGGTAGTGGGGTGGTAAGCGGCGAGGCTGCCTGCCGATCAAGCGGTTGGAGACGGGAGCTCCTGGTGGGCGAATCACCCCGGGTGCGCAGAGTTCGTCCGGGCGTGCCGGCTCTGCCGCCGCGGCCTGCCACAGATGGCACGCGGGGCCGGATCCTGCTCGCCGGGCTGGGGCTGTTCGCCGAGCACGGATACCACGGGACGTCGATCCGTGACATCGCCGCCGAAGCAGCCGTTCAGTCCGCCTCGCTATACGCCCATTTCCCGTCGAAAGAAGCAATCCTCGCCGAACTGGTCCTGGCCGGCCACGAGGAGCACCACACCCGCCTGGTGACCGCGCTGCTCAACAGCGGCACTGACCCCCGCGACCGCCTCGCGGCGCTGGTACGCGCCCACATCCAGGCCCACACCGACTACCCGATGCTCGCCGTGGTCGCCAACAACGAGATGCACGCGCTGTCACCCGCAGCCGCCGCGCCCGCCGCCGCTGTGCGCCGCCGGTCCGAAGCGCTGCTCGCGGAGGTCCTGGCCATGGGCCACCAGCAAGACGTGTTCGACATCGTCCACCTCGAGGCGACCGCCGCCGCGATCGGCAGCATGGGCATCCGGGTCGCCAGCTGGTACCCGCCACCCAAGGCCGGCCTCAACCCGTCCCAGCTGGCGGACGTATACGCCTCACTAGCCCTGCGCATGGCCGGAGCAAGACAGCAGTGACCCGCGTGGCCCGACCAGTGCACCACCGGGGTCAGACGCTGCTCCAGGAAGACCTTGCTGCCTCCAGCCCAGCCGCAGAATGCTCGATCTGGGCGGCATCTCCGACTAGCACACACGCGACGCCTCGCATGCAATTAGATGACATGCATCGGGCCGGACTGAGCTGAGGTTGCGGCCGGTGCTGTGAGACCTCCCCAGCTCAGACGCGTCACGATTGATTGCGTAGGCAATTCGCATGGAGGGGTGTGCGCCCCTCCGGAGCTTGAGGAGGTCCCGATGCCCATCGTAGGCGGGCTGGATATCCACCGCAGACAGATCACTTTCGACTACCCCGGCACCGTGACCGGGCAGGTGTGCCGCGGGCAGATCAGCCCGGCTGACCGGGAGCACTTGCGGGCGTGGCTGGCCCGGTTCGCCGACCGGGACGACGTTGCGTTCGCGGTGGAGGGGTGCGCCGGGTGGCGGTATGTCACCGAGGAGCTGGCCGCAGCCGGGATCACGGCGCATCTGGCTGAGCCGGCCGGCACCGCGGCACGGCGCGGGAGGAAACGGCACGCCAAGACCGGCAAGACCGACGCGCGGCACCTGCGGATGCTGCTGGCCGAGGGCCGGCTCCCGGAGTGCTGGATCCCGCCCGGGCACATCCTGGAGTGCCGGGCGCTGCTGGAGCTGTACAACGACCTGCGCCGCGAGCGCACCGCCTGGGCGCAGCGCATCCACGCGGTGCTGTTCCACCAGGGCGCCCCGGTACTGGCCGAGGGCGCGCTGCGCACCGGCAAGGGCGTGGCCGGACTGCGGGCCGGAGCAGCCGGCTGCCTGTCCCCGGCCGGGCAGCTGCAGGTCGCCACCGCGTTGGAGGTGATCGATGCGCTGGAGGCCCGGCTGCACGTGGTGCGGCACCAGCTGACCGACGCCGCCCGGCACCTGGCCGGGGCCAAGGCGCTGGCCGCCCGGCTGTACGGGGCCGGGCCGGTGACCGCGCTGGCGATCACCTGCTGGCTGGCCGGGGCGGGCCGGTTCTCCTCCTCCCGCCAGGCGGTCCGGTTCGCCGGGCTGGACATCACCGTGTCCTCCTCCGACCGCAAGGGCCCGCCCGGGAAGCTGTCCCGGCAGGGACCACCGGTGCTGCGCTGGGCCGTCTATGAGGCCGCCAAGACCCACGCCCGCACCTCCGCGCCGGACCACGACTACTACGCCGCGGTCAAGGACCGCAAGAACAGCAAGCGCGCCTGCCTGTCCGAGGCCCGCAAGATCCTCCGCCAGGCCCATCACATCCTGGCCGAGCTCGGCGACGACGCGCTCGCCCCCGCGGCCTGACCCACCGGCCACTGGTGACCAGCACGTGACCGCCGCCCCCAGGCCCGCCGCAGCCGAACTCACCGATGGGGACCACCGCGGCCAGCTCCCGCCAATCCGCTGTCAGCCGCTGCCGGCCTCAAGGGGCCAGGCGGACGGCCTGATCAGACTGAGCGGCCGCATCCCCGCAGGCGGGGACACCCAATCAATCATCATGTCACCGGGGCAGCCCAAGCCCCGCGGGCCAAGGTAAGGCTGGCTGCCCCTGGCCTGGCCCCACGGCCGTCACGGCTCGACGTCACCCCGCACAGAAAGGCCACCACCCCGGACCGCTGAACCGTATCCCGCACCACCAGGGGCTCCCTGCCCCCTGCCTCCGCCCGGCGTGATTCCGCTCCCCGGCGGTCGCATCCAAGGCTCCTGCGGCGCCCGCCGCGCGCCGTCCGGCCCGCCGCCTGCTCGCAGAACCCGGCAGCTATCCAGGGACAGGGACCAGATTCAGCCACCCCCGATCCGGCCACCTCCAGACCACGGCAACCCTGACCGGCAGGCACCGGCACCGGGCTGACCGGCCGCCCCGGAATTTGACAAGGGAACCCTCGCGAGGACCCTCATCGGGCCATACCGGGCAGCTCACAAGCCTGCCCGATCGGCCGGCAAGCCTACGGGTCCTCGCCCCTTGCAAAATTCCTGCACTCTCAACGCTGTCGCCCAGAACACCGTTTGCCCTCGACGGCGGATGCAGGTAAGGCGGGTCGGCGCGCGGTTATCAAAGAGACCTTCGCGATGTCGGCGCCCCAGCAGGCCCCCGGTGAGGTCAACATACGGCTGCCCGGCCTGAATATTTATGCATCACAGTCCTGCGTGGACAATGCGCGCTAGTAACTCCTTATGCGCGTCGGTGCTGGAGGGGCCGTCGCGCGATCACCATGGCAATCAAGGCGCGAAGACCAGACGAGGCAACGAAAGGACGGGGTGAGCCATGGCCGAGGCATCCGGCTCCCGTCGGGTAGTGATCGTCGGCGGCGGCTTCGCCGGCCTGTTTGCCGCCCGGGCACTGCGGAACGCGCCGGTCCAGGTGACCCTGCTCGACCGGGCTGAGTATCACCTGTTCCAGCGCGGTCGGCCGGGACGAGGCCGGCCGCCGGGCCGCGATCAACACGATCGGGCCGCTGTGGGGACGGCAACGAGGTCTGGCTGATCGTGGCCGCGGCCGCCATGTTCGCCGCGTTCCCCGGTTGGTACGCCACCATGTTCTCCGGCATGCGGCGGCTGCTGGCTTCGGGCCTGTTGCCGCAGCGGGCGGGGCAGCCGGTCAAGGCCCTGGCGCATATCCACTTCACCGAGCTGCTGGCCCTGGACAAGGACTCGGTGCTGCAGGACACGTGGATCGCGGACTACCGGGCCCGGTGGGCCGCGCACCGGGCCGCCGCCTCCGTCGGGCCCAGTGACGGCGGGGCCTGGCTGACTGGCGAGGCGGCCCGCGCCGTCGCGTGTGATGCGATGATCGTCCCGGTGGTCACCGGCGACCTCGATCCGGACGCGATCGAGGACCTGATCGGCTTGTGCGTCCGCTACGACCAGGCCCGCCACGCCCCGCAGGACGGCCACCCGCAGGCCGCCGTGCAGGATGGCCAGCCGGACGCCATAGGCCAGCCGGATGCCAGCCAGCCGCCCGCCGGCGGCACCGGGACCGGCGATGGCACTCCCGGAGGTACCGCCTCGGCGGAGGTGCTGGACGAACTAGAGCAGCAGATCCTGGCCCGGGTCATCCAGATCATCTCCGGGCCGGGCGGGCTGGCCTCGTTTATGCGCCGCACCCTGCTCGGCAGGCCGCTGGGCGGGCCGTCGCTGCCGCTGGACGTCGGGCAGACCGACGACATCCCGGTGCACCTGCGGCGGCTGGTGGCCCTGCGGGACCAGGGCTGCCAGCATCCCGGCGGATACTTCCGCTAAGCACACACTAGTTGGACGCGCTAGGTGTCGTCTAGTCCGTCGTGCCTGTCGCTACATCATCTATGGCTGGCCTGGGCGGGTTGTCTCATCGGCGCTGGAGGGCTATTTGGACTTGAACCACTGACCTCTTCCGTGTCAGAGTGCCGCTCCGGCACTCCGGGGCAAGCACTACTGAGCCTCTGACCTGCTGTCTTACTCTGCAAGACCTCTGGCATGGCCCCAGCGATTCCCCTGCATTTACCCCGCTTATCCCGGCCGCCCTAGGGTCACTGTAGGGCCAGTCCCAGGGCCGCCTCGAACCCGCGTTTGAGCTGATGGACGTGCGGCAGCCAGCACGACCGGGCTCGGCCCGCCTGTCGTGTGAGGGGAAACCCGCCTGTTGTGTGAGGGGAAAAGAGAAACCCCACTGCGCACGTTGCGCGCCAACGGCACAGACATCCAGAAGGCCAACGTTCTGCAGAGCTCCCACGCCGCACCGTCTGAACATGCTCCTCTGCATGAATAACGGGCGTTGCGTCCTCGCATACTTATTTGCTGCCCTGCATGTCCCTAACGGTTGTGACGATCACCACCATTCAGCCTGGTAGCTCATATTGCGGCGGGGCGAACTCCGATGAGTAGGGTTTCCGGCCCCTGCTTCCGCGGCTTTGTGTGGGTGCGGGTATAGGGTCGGGTGCTGGGAACCCGGTCTGACCTACTCTCCGCAGCTGTAGTATCTGCTCGCCGCGCCGGACACAACCATCCGTCTACTCGAACGTAAAGAGCGGTATTCCCGGATAGGGCAACCCCTGCCGCAGTACTTCCAGCCACGTCCGTCCGCGGCCATCAGTGGCGCCGCGAAGGCCTTGATCGGTGACCGGAGGGGCGATCAGAGCAGGCTCGGGTTCGTGCTTCAGGCTGCGACCGTGTGGTACCTGGGGCGTGTTCCTAGAGGACGCGCTGGACGTGCCGGGGCCGCCGGTGCCTTCATGATTCTGACAAACCCGCGAAAATTCCTGACAGTCCCGGCCGGGCTTGCGTGGTGGGCGCCTGCGGCCGGTTCACTTGTCGGGCGTTTAGCCCGCTTGCCTGGTGGTGGCCTGGTATTGCCAGATGACGTAGTCGCCAATGCCGATCGGGGGGATGTCTGTGCCGTAGGGGACGACCTGGATGACGTGGTAGTGGTGATTGCGGCGCAGATCGGCAGCTATCTGGCGGTCCAGGGCGGTGGTGTCGGTGAAGTTCAGGGCGACCAGGGAGAAATACCCCTCGGCGATGTAATTAGCGTAGACGGGCGCGTTGCCGGCGCTGGTGACACTGGCGGCGGTCGGGCCGCCGGTGGAGGTGCCGGCGGGCAGGGTGATGTTGCGGGTGCTGGACCATCGCTGCCATTGGGCGCCGGCGGGCAGGTAGTACTGGGCGACGGAGGGATCTTCGACCAGAATGGGCCCGGTGCTGTGATCGGCCAGCGGCCCGAAGATCGCGACAAAAGTCTTCGCGTTCGCCCAGCTGGCGGAGAAGTCCTGGGACTGGGTGATGCCGAGCGCGGCCGGGAAGACCAGCGCGATCACGCACGCTCCGCAGGTCAGGGCGCGACCCCGGCCGGGCGGCGCGGCCGCGATAAACCGGTCGACCGCGTAGCCGGCGGCCATGGCGGCGAACCAGGCGCCCAGGCCGACGTGATGATTCAGCGAGGCCACGGTGTGCAGGTGCGCCTGCTCCAGCGGCCCGATCACCAGGGCGGCTGACAAGAACGCGAGCAGCCATACCTGCGCGGCTCCTTGCCGGCTGGCCCAGCTGATAACGACGCCGGACAGGGCCAGCACCAGCAGCAGGCCGGCCCAGGACCAGGACTGGCCGAGCACCGACAGCGGAGAGGCCGAGCCAGGGACCCGGGTCAGCATCGTCCGCTCGAAACCGCCCAGGTAGCTGCCCCCGCCGGCTCCCAGTCCGGCGGCCAGCGCCACGGCCGTGACGGCCAGGATAGTCCCGGCACGCCGAGCCGCGAGCCAGGCGCCGGCGGCCCGGGGCGCGGTGAGCAGCGCGAGCGCGGCGATCAGCGGGTCGAACAGCAGGGAGGTATACGCCGCGCCGTTGGCCAGCGCCAACGCGGCCGCCGCCGCGACCATCCACCCGGTCGCCGGTTCCCGCGCCCCGGCGCGGATCACGCACCAGGCCGCCAGCGCGACCAGGACCACCGACATCGCGTCGTAGGTGGCGAATACCCCCAGGTGCAAGGTGGTGCCGAGCACCGCGAACAGCGCGGCGGCGAAGAACGCGGAGCGCCGCCCGAACAGCCGGGCGGCAGCACCCCACAGCAAGATGGTCGCGCCCAGCATGAACACCAAGGACAGGACCCGGGCACCTGCCAGCCCGCCGATGCTGTCCGCCGCCGCGCCGATCGGCGGGTAGATCACTGGCGCGCCAGAAAAGTACGACGGGAACGGCGGGACCGGGATACCGTGCAGCCAGTGCGCCCATTCCAGATGCCCGGCATACAGGTACTGGGCCTCACTCTGGGACGCGGTGTCCGCCCCGAGCAGCCGCAGCGACAACGCCGCCTGGACCGCGAGCACAACCAGCAGCGGCCATGCGCCGGACACACGTCGTCGGAGACCGCGGCCTTCGCCGGGAAGAGCCACTGGCAAAAGACTCACCGAAGCGGCGGCGGATGCCAGTGACCTCTCGGCGTGCCGCGGCCCGGCCGCCCCTTCCGCAGGCCGGCCAGGCCGCGAGGCGGCGGCGACCGCCTGCCCGGCATGACCGGGCCGCGCAAATAGAAGCCGCAGCCAGGTCGCTGATCGTGCGGAGGAAATGGATGAGCCGAACGACATGCTGAAAGTCATGGCCGGATTCCCTCAGCTTCTTGTGTGCCGACACACCAAAACCAACGCCAACCAGGCTCCCGGCTCACGTGGCCACGAGACTAGACCGCATTACAGTGGCCTGTCCCTGACTTGCTGAATCGGGCGAGATTCCCCACGCAGGGCCAAAAAGGGCGGCCTGCCCGTACGAGCTGGTGACGTCGCGCTCGCCGGCCGCCCGATGATAGGTGGCCGATACCGGCAGGGGCCGTACGGTTTAGGAGAGGCTGGGTTGGTGATGCCGCGTCCTGCCGGGGCGTGACGATGGAGGGCGGAGCCGATGGAAGCCGGTCTCACTTGCGTTCGCTGATCCATACCGAGATATGGGCGGGCTCGAAGGTCTGCTGCACAGTACGGGCCAGGTCGGCCTGGACCGTGTCCAGGCCGACGGTGTCTTTGAGCCGTGCCGCGAACGCGGCCACCGTGGTTCGGCGTCATACCTGGCCCGGTTGAACCGCCGGTCCACCCCGCGCTGCACCTGCCGCCGCACCGGGCTGAACAGGGCCGCGGCGATCAGCGTGGCGGCGGCCACGGCGACCGCGTTGTGGATCCGGAGCACCTGGGTGGCCAGCAGGACCGGGCCGGCGTAGATCCCGGCCAGCAGGCCGGTGACGATCGCGTAGGCCAGGGTCCGGGAGATGACCCGGTCGATGTCGTACAGCCGGTACCGCAGGACGGCGATGCCGACGGCCACCGGGAGGAGCGCGACGGTCCCGCTGGCCATCGTGTTCTGCAGGTTGGTGGTCGCGGTGCCCGGCCCCCATGATCCATACGACCGGCCCCAGGCCGATCAGGGCCGCCGCCAGGACCGGGAGACCCGCGTAGACCAGCCGCCTCAGCTGCGCACGCTCGGCCGTGCAGGCCCTGCCGGTACCGGACCGCCAGGGACACCACGGCGGCCAGGCCGGTGGCGGCGATCAGCACCATGCCGCTGACTTGGAGGGTGGGATCTGCCAGCCGTCCGCAAACCCGCTTGCAGGCAGCAGGTTGGCGACCAGGCGGTCGAGCCGGGCGAGGTGATATCAGGGTTGGCCAGGCTCTCGATGGCGGCCATGGCCGAGCTGAGCGGGGTGCGCAGATCGTTGCTGACTGCCGACAGCAGCGCGGTGCCCATCTGGTCGTCTTTGGCACCGTCGGTGTAGGGTTCTCACTCTTGTCCTGAGTGTCACGGCAGGTGATGACGTGCCGCCAGCCAGCGGGCATGCCGGAGGCCTGGCCTCGCTGTTGTGCGCGGACCGTGACGGAATCCTCAGGCTGCGGTAGGGACGCTGCCTGAGCGATATAGCTGTCGGCGGGCTGGTCGAGGGTGTCCAGCGCCGCGGCGAGTTCTGGTGGCGCGCCGGGACAGCCCGTAACCGGAATTGGCGGATCCAAGCCCGTAGCCGCAGCAGCGTCCTCAGCAGTGATAGCACTGTTTAACACGGCATTGCGGCAAAGCTGCCGATCGGGGGTGGCATTCCCGGTATTGTCCCTCGCGTGGGTCCTTCGCCGGCGTTTAGCCGACGCTGCCGGGGCACCTGGGCGTTGTCTGAGCCGCGGGCCGTGTTGTTGTGGCAGCTGGGCCTGGCGTGGTCCTCGCTGGTCGCCGTCGTGGATGCATCGACGGGCCGGCGGATTGTCCTGAGCGGCTTCGCCCTGATCGGCCCATGTTGTGTTCTGTTCACCGGCCGCTGGCTGCGGACGGCGGTGGCCGGAGCCTGGGCGTTCTGTCTTGTCGTGGTGCTGGGGATCCCGGATGGGATCTGGGGCACCCGGCTGGAGGCGTTTCTTATCGGCCTGGCGGTGCTGGTGGCGGTGACCAGCACCCTGGCACTCGTCGTTACCATCCGCACCGGCCTGTCGCTAATGGTAACTGCGTCCCTGGCCACGGCCTGCGGCAGCCCGGCGGCGTCGTCATCGTCTACCCGCCCTGCCCCGGCAGCGGCGCGGCCGGTCTCCTGCCGCCAGCAATACCAGGCCTGGCAGCACGGCCCGGCACTGGCCGAGCAGAACAGGCTGCAGGCCGCGGTGAGCGCCGCCCAGGCCGCTGAGGAATCTGGGAACGCGGCGGCCATGAGGTCAGCGCTGAACAAGCTGATGCCTGCTGCGCTGGCCGCTGCCCTGGCCGGCCCACCGGTCTGCGCGGATCCGGCCGACCTGTACCTCGATTACGTTATCGCGATCTACGACGCTGGCAATAACGCGCGCTCGGCGGTAGGGATTAGCGGTCTGCTGAAGGCGGCGGCGCCGCTGAAGGGCCTCAAGGCGCTCGAGTCCCGGCTGGCTGCTGAGGCGAGCCGGGCCACGGCGAAGAACTACTGACTGCCGGCGGGCTCACGGGCACGCACGGTCGGCGGCGGCTGGCGTCGGGGCTCGCCGCAGATCACTGGCGAGGCCTACAGGGCGGCCGTGTGGCGGCCGAAGGTCAGGCAGCGCTCCAGGACAGGTGGCGTGCGGTACTGCCAGCCCCTCAATGAGCCTGGCTAGTCTGCGGAAGTTGCCCTGCTCCGGTCCTGCGCCCCCGCGCGGGCGGGCTGCCTGGTGCTGAGCCCGGCGTGGGGAGGCCAGACGGGGGTGCGGGCCGGTGGTTGGCGACGTGCCGGATGTGGCTGGGCGGGGACGGGCGGTGGCCGTGCTCGTGGTGTGCGAGGAGAACCGGGACGGCGCCGGGGCCTGTCAACCGACGCGGCGGCTGGGCCGGCGTCGGCCTTTTCGCCGACGGCCACATCACCACCCGAAACAGCAGTATGGCTGGTGTTCACCGTCTCTGGCCCGGGTCGGTGCCGTCTCGCTGCCCGGTTGGCTGTGGCCGGGTCGTGTCAGTGTTGCTCGCCGCTGAGACGGGTGGTTTCCAGGTCCAGGCCGCGTTGCAGTTGCTGGCGGGTGGCCTGGCTGATGGTGCCGTTGTCGTAGAGGCGGGCGAGTTCGGCGTTCTCGGCGGCGTTGAGGTCGCGGCGCAGTTCCCGGTCGGTCAGCCCGTCCGGCTCCGGGGCCCGGGTCCCGTCGATGCGGGCCCGGGTGTGCCCGATCCTGGCCTGCAGGCTGGTGCGGGCCCGGTCAATGACGTCATCGGCGGCGCAGTCGCCGGCGGCGAGCTCGTCGAGCCGGGCCAGCGCGGCCTCGGCCAGCCGCAGCCGGGCCACGGTCTGCTCATGGCGCGTAGCGTCGGGCCGGGCAATCCCGGCGAGGCGGACCAGCGGTTCCAGGGTGAGCCCTTGTACGACGAGCGAGACCACGATCACCGTAGTGGCGAGCACCAGGATCAGGTCACGCTGCGGCAGCGGGGCTCCGCTGGCGGTGGTCAGCGGGATCGACAGCGCCGCGGCCAGCGGCACCACCCCGCGCGTCCCGGCCCAGGACACCACGGCGGGCACCGGCCAGGACGGGCGCCGGGCGCCGCTGCGCCGCTGGATGATCGCGGACAGCGGGAATACCCACACGATCCGGATCACGATCAGCGTCCCGGTCAGCGCGAGCGCCTCGGCCGGCCACGCCTGGGTCCGGGACAGGTCACGGATCAGGGTCGGCAGCTGCAGGCCGATGAGGCTGAACACGACGCTTTCCAGCAGGAAGATGACCGTCTGGTAGACCGAGTGCAGCTGCAGCCGGGTCTGCGCGGTGGTGATCCGCTCCCGCCGGGCGCCGATGGCCAGCCCGGCGACGATCACCGCCATGACCGGCGACACGTGCAGCACCTCGCCGGCCACGTACGCCGCATACGGGGTGATCAGCGCGAGCACGGTTTCCAGCACCGGATCGGTGATGCGGCGGCGCACCGGGATGACCCCGGCCGCGATCACGCCTCCCACCGCCGCGCCGCCGGCCGCCAGGACCGCGAACTGCCCGGCGCCGTGCAGCACGCCTCCGGCCACGCTGGTGCTGGCTGTGCCCGCCACCGCGAAGGACACGGCGATCTGGAACAGCACCAGGCTGGTCGCGTCGTTGAACAGGCTTTCGGCCTGCACCAGAGCCTGCACCTTCGGCGGCAGCGACAGCCGCCGCCCCAGCGCGCTGACCGCCACCGGGTCCGTGCTGGCCAGCACCGCCCCGAGCACGAAGGCCAGGCTCACCGGGACCGCCGCCACCGCCCACGCCACGGCGGCGACCGCCGCCGCTGAGGCCAGCACCAGGCCGACCGCGAGAACGGCCACCGGCCGCCACACCGCCCGCAGGTCACGCCATGGCAGTTCCTCACTGGCCGCGTACAGCAGCGGCGGCAGCACCACCAGGCTGACGGCGTCAGGTGGCACATGGACCGGCGGGAACCCCGGCAGCGGGGCGACGGCCACCCCGGCGATCACCAGCAGGGACGGCGCCGGGACTCGAAGCCGGCCCGCGAACGCGGCGACCACCGTGCCCAGCACGACCAGGAACAAGATGGTCTCGACCCCGCGCACGCTGCTGACCTCCATCAGAAAGTCCTCATGATGGATGCCGACCAGACTTCCCGGCGCGCCACCGTCAGCTTATCCGGACGGCGGTCAGGGGCGGCGGTGCTGCAGGACCGCCGCGCCGGCGGTGGCGGCCGTCCCGGCGGCCGTGACGGCGGCCAGGAACAGGTACTGGGTGGCGGTGGCGAAGATCTGGTCCGGGACGCCGAGCGCGACCCCGAGCGCGATGGCCAGGCAGCTGGCCGCGGCGGTCAGCGCCCACCGGCCGGTCAGCAGCGCGGCCATCGGCCCGGTGATCAGCAGGCCGATCAGGATCAGGTGCGGGCCGCTGGCCGCGTCGCAGGCCGCTATCACACCGCACAAGATGAGGCTGAGCCGCCACAGGCGGCCGACGCTCCAGCCGGGCAGCACCGACTCCCGCTGCCA
This sequence comes from uncultured Actinomycetes bacterium, assembly GCA_963739135.1. Classification (GTDB taxonomy): domain Bacteria; phylum Actinomycetota; class Actinomycetes; order Streptosporangiales; family Streptosporangiaceae; genus Palsa-504. The sequence goes on along the minus strand of CAVTZG010000022.1, from coordinate 11,485 downwards.
CAGCCCGCCCGGGACGGCCGGCCCGGCCCGCCGGGGCCAGGTGAGCAGCAGTGCGCCGGCCGCGGTGATCACGGCGGCCGGGAACACGGCCGTAGCCGGGCCGACGCTGCCCTGCTCCACGGTGATGACCAGCGCGGTCACGAACGCCAGGTAACCCGCGATGATCGCCGCGCCGGGCAGGCGGCCCAGGCCGCGGCCGCGGAACGCCAGCGCGAGCGCGAACAGAGTCAGGCCCGCATACCACGCGGCCACCAGGGTGCCCTGTCCCGAACGCGGGCCCAGCCCGGCCAGGCACGCGGGGATCAGCAGCCCGGCCACCACGTTGATCGCGTTGCTGTTCAGGGCGATGCTCAGCACCGCGGCGCCGCGGCCCCGCCGGGCCAGGTACACCGCCGACACCGCGTTCGGCAAGCTGGTCACCACGGCCAGCACCAGCCCGCCCACCACGATGTCCGCGACCGCGTACCGGCGGCCCACGGTCGTGGCGGCCACCTCCATCACCGTGCTCGCGCCGACCACCGCGATCAGCGCCGCGGCCGCGGCGATCGCGTCACGCCAGGTGCCCCGGCGGGGCCGGATCGCCTCGGCGAGCTCGGCCTCCTCCTCGTGCACCGCCGCGACCAGCCACCGGACCCACCGGGCCGGCAACCGCAGCCGCTCCATCCGCGCGCGGCGCATCCCCAGCACCGTCACGTACGGCACCAGCACCACTGCGGTCAGGGCCAGCCCGGCCGCCGGGCCCACCGCCGAAGCCACCGTGAGCAGGCACACCGCCGCGATCCACACCGCGGGCACCCCGGCCAGGACCACCACCCGGCGGTGGAAGCCGATCCACCCGGCCACCACCGCGGCCAGCCCGAGCAGCGCCGCCAGGTTGAACACATTCGACCCGATCACCACCCCCGCCCCGACGGCGGCCTGGCCACGGGACAGCGCGGTCACCGCCGAGGTGATCTCCGGGGCGTCAGCAGCCAGCGCGGCGACCAGCCCCAGCCAGGCCTCGGAGAACCCGGCCCGCTCCCCGAGCCGCTCCAGCCGGGAGACCAGCAGCCAGCTCGCGGCCAGGCTCACCACGACCCCCACGCAGAACAACTCGATTCCCGGCACTCAGGCAACCTCCGGCATGTCTTTCCTCAGCCAGGACGGGACCTATGTCATTCCCCGCCCGCCCGCATCTGCCCGCCAGGCGGTGGTGAGCCTCCGGTCAGCGCTGGTCGACAGGATGGCTGCTGGCCAGCGCGGCGCCGGCCTGATCAGCGAACGCGACCGCCAGCAGCCGCCGCTCCAGGGCGGGCCGCGCGCCGGGCGCCGGGGTCATCAGGAACCGGCCCTGGAAGATGCCGCCGCCTTCCACCAGCAACTCCACCTCGGTGCCCGCCGGGAAGCCCTCGCCGTCCCCCGCCCAGCGCCGTTGCCCGAAGGTGACCGAACCGTCGCGATGCAGCCGGGCGGGCCGGCCCAGCCCGGCGACGCCGTACTGGAAGACGCAGGTCCGCAGCGAAAGCAGCTGCGTAAGCTGGCTGCCGACCTGGCCGATCAGGGCGGGTGCGGAGCCGCCGGCCGCGACCGCCCGCGCTGCGTTGTTGATGCCGTCGAGGTAACCGGCCCGCCGGCTCGCGATCACGTAATGACGGCGGCCCCACACGGCGATCTCGGTGACCGCCACGCCGATCACGACCAGCAGGACGGTGGTCTCGATGTCGGTCCGGCGGGTGATGGTGAACCGCTCGTAGGGCTGGGTGAGGAAGAAGTCAAACCACACCGCGGTCGACACCGCGGCCAGCACCCCGGCCAGCCGGTCCCCATTCGCCGCGACCGCCACCACCACCAGCAGCATGGCCAGCGCCGCGTCGGTATCCGGGAAACTGGCCCGGAACGGCACCAGCACGGCGGCCAGCACCAGCGGCGCCGCCAGCCCGGCCAGCACCGCCAGCCGGTCCCGGGTCAGGTAACCGGGCACCGCGGACACCCCCGTCCGGGTCACGGCTGCTCACGCCACAACTTGACGGTGCCGACGGCCAGCGCTACGAGCGCCGGGACGAAGAACAGGCCGGTGTGCAAGATCCCGCCCGCGATGCTGGCGACCAGGACCAGCACGCCGGTCACCGCAGCCAGCCGGCTGACCGGGGCCGGGGCGAACGCGGCCACCGCGGCGACCGGCGCCGGGACGATGGCCAGCAGCAGCGACCACCACGTGGCGGCCAGCGGGGTCGGCGCTCAACAGCGCCGAAATGGTGATCAGCTGCGCGGGCCCGGCCAGGATCAGCGCGGCCCGGCGCCACGGCCAGCTCGGCGGAGCAGGCGCCGGCGGTACGGCCGGCGAAGCGGGCGCGCTTGCAGCGGGAGTGGTGTCGGCGGGTGCGGTTGGCGTGGTCATCGGGCCTCCTGGCGGTACGCTCAACGGTCACGAACGTGCCGACCAGGCTTCCCGGCTCACCTAGCAACGAGCATAAACCTCAGGCCCCCGCCCGCCAACACCCCAAGACTGTGCCCGCTGGTGGTCGGTCGGGGGTTCTCGCGTGTGGTTTGCCTGTTTGGCGGGCTGGTCGTGTGCTGGTCTTTAGACTTGCGGTGTGGGGGAGAGGGTCGGCGTGGCGGGTGTAGTCGCGGCGCTGTCGGTGGTGAGTGACCTGGCTCGCGGGCATCCGCCGGGCGAGGCGATGCGGGCGTGCCTGCTGGCGACGGAGCTGGCCAGGCGGGCGGGACTTGATGAACGTCGTCGGGGTGAGGTCTACTACGGCACGTTGATGCGGTTCGCTGGCTGCGCTGCGACGTCGCATGAGATCGCCGCTGTGTTCGGCGGTGATGACATCGTGGTCCGTGCCCGTGGTGACCTGATTGATCCGGCTGAGCCGGGTGAGGCGCTGGAGTTCCTGGCAGGCCTGGGTTGATGCCGCGCGGTTGCGGGCGCTGGGCGGCCCGGCCGGGGTCGGGAGGCTGAAAGCGGAGGGGACGCGGGCGGATTGCGAGGTCGGCGCGGATCTGACGGCTCGCCTGGGGCTGCCGGAGCCGGTCCGGCGGGCTGTTTTGGACAGTTTCGAGCGTTTCGACGGCCACGGCGTCCCGGCGGGCCGGGCTGGCGCGGAGGTCGCCGAGGCGTCGCGGTTCGCGGCTGTCGGCTATGCGGCCGTGATGTTCGACGCGGTCGGCGGCGGCGATGTCGCGGCCCGGACGGTGGCTCGCTGGTCAGGACGCGCGCTGGATCCGGAGATCGCCGCCGTCTTCGCGGACGCGCCGGGCGAGCTGCTGGCCCTCTGCAGCCCGGACGACGTGTGGGCGGCCGTGGCCGACGCCGAGCCCGGGCCCCGGCGCATGTTCCGCGACGAGGCGGCCTTGGATGAGGCCCTGGCCGGGTTCGGGGACGCCGCCGACCTGAAGAGCCCGTGGTTCACCGGCCACTCGCGAGGGGTCGCCGCGCTGGCGCGTGCGGCGGCCGGGCTGGTCTCGCCCGCCGACGCGACGGCCGTCTGGCGGGCCGGGCTGGTGCATGACCTGGGCCGGGTCGCGGTGCCGGCTGGCGTGTGGGAGCGGCCGGGTCCGCTGCGGGCTGAGGAATGGGAACAGGTGCGCCTGCACCCGTACCATACGGGCCGGATCCTGGCCCGGTCTGCGGTGCTCGGCCCGCTGGGGTTGATAGCGTGCCGCCACCACGAGCGTGTGAACGGGTCCGGGTACCCGGCTGGCGTCGGCGGCGCCGAGCTGGACGCGGCGGCTTGCCTGCTCGCCGCGGCCGACGTGTTCTGTGCGCTGGGCGAGGCGCGGCCGCACCGGCCCGCCCTGGAGCCTGCCGAGGCGGCGCGGGTTCTGGCCAGCCTTCCGCTGGACCGTGCCGCGGTCCGTGCCGTGCTTGAGGCCGCGGGGACGTCATCGGCTGTCCTGCCGTCGCTGCCGGCCGGGCTGACCGAGCGTGAGCTGGACGTCCTGCGCCTGCTGGCGGCGGGCCGCACCAAGCCCCAGATCGCCGCCGACCTGGTGATCTCGCCGTCCACAGTTCACACCCACACGGTGCACATCTACGCCAAGTGCGGTGTGTCGACCAGGGCTGGCCTGGCCATGTTCGCGATGCGGCACGGCCTGGCGGCCAGGGCCGGCCCGGCCGCCGCCGCCAAGATCGACTGAACAGTCGATAGCTGCAGGCGGTGCTCGCTGCTTACGGTTCCTGGCAGGGGTTCACCAGCGATTCAGCATAGGAGCCGTCCATGACCGCCAGCACGGGAACCGCCAGCACAGCCGCCATCACCGACGTCGATGTCGTCCGCGCTGTCTTCGGAGCGTTCGCCAGCGGCGACCTTGCCGCGCTCAGCGACCTGTTCCACGCCGACGCGACCTGGCACCACCACAACGACGACCGCCTCGGCGGCATCTACCGCGATGCCGATGCGATCATCGCCTACCTGACCGAGTCGGCGCTGCTCACCGCCGGCACGCTGCACGCCGAGCCGCAGTCGGTCATGGCCGACGGCGAGGGCCGCGTCGCCGTGCTGGTGCGGCTGGCCGCCAGCCGCCCCGACGGGCGCACGATGGACGGCCCGCAGGTCGTGCTCGTGACCGTGGAGAGCGGCCGGGTGCGCGCTGTCGAGCAGTTCGTCGGCGACCCGGCGGCCGTGGCCGCGTTCTGGGCCTGACTCAGCCACCGGAAGGAAAGAAGCAAGATCATGAGCGTCGAGCAGAACATCGAGACGGCCAGGCAGTTGTATGAGGCGTTCGGCCGCGGTGATGTCCAGGCCATCCTGGACCGGGTCACCGGCGACGTCGACTGGTCCACCGACGCGGCCATCCCGTCCGCGCCGTGGTACGGCCCCAGGCACGGCACGGACGGGGTCGTCAGCTTCTTCGAGGCCATCGGCAAGACCGGGCCGGTCACCGAGTTCACCCCGGTGGCCTACGCCAGCAACGACGACGGGGACGTGATGGTGTTCATCCGCTACGCGTTCACGGTCACCGCTACCGGCAAGCACGTCGCGATGAACATGCACCACTACTGGAAGTTCCGCGACGGGAAGGTGTGCTACGTCCGCAGTTCCGAGGACACCGCGCAGGTCGCCGCGGCCTTGACACCCTGACCCAGGTCCGCAAGCGCGCCCGGGCCACGTCCCGGACCGCTCTCAAACCCATCGGCTGGGCTCTCACTGCGCGAGGAGAGCCCAGCCCGCGGCCAGCAAACAAGGACGACACATCACAGGCCGAGGTGCAATCCTCAGGTGGCTGGCGCGAGGGGCTGTATGATCCGATCATCGCGCACTGCATCTGCGACGCAGCGGGTCCGGCCGTGCCTGCCGAGCCCGGGAAGCCGGTGACTAGGTAGAGGCACCTTAGTGCGGCGCCGGGGCCAGCCACCTTACGGTGATGGACGAGCCACGGCCGTTCGGTCGAAATTTCAGAACGGACCGTGGCACCTGCGGCCGGCCGCAGAACGCCCGATCTCCGGCTGAAGCCGAGGCGCTGCCGCAACGCGCTTCGAGCCGTGCGGCTGACCTGGGCTGCCGGGGTGGCTGCGCGCGGGCTGCGGCGTGCTCCTGCTCCACTTGGCGGCGCGCTCGGCACGCTGACCAGGATCGGGCTGCTGCTCACCGGGCTGCAGCAAGGACATGGGCAGGCTCCTCATCGGTATCGGGGTTGGCCAGGTCCCCGGCGGGAACCGTCTGGGAATCGGCGACGTGCCGCTGCGCGGGCTTGGCCGCGTGGCGATATCCAGCGGCGTAAAGCCCGTCGCGCATCAGGGGGCCAGGCCGCTGCGCTCGGTCAGGGTCGCCGTTCCTAGCCGTTCCCACATCGTCGAGGCGGCCAGCCGGGCTGGGCCGGGTTCGTAGCGCCGGGCAGAACGCCAGGTCCGGGCGCGGCGGCTGCGGTGGATCAGCAGCCAGCGGTGCCCCGGCGGCCCGCCGGGGATGCTGGACGCCCAGCCATCCGCCGCCAGCATCCGTCTTTCCGAGGGCGTGGCACGGAAGGTCTTTGCCTCGGTGCGGCGTGCTTTCATTCCAGACACCTGCGCGGCATCGGGCCCGAACCGGGAGCCTGGAAGGATCCTGAGTGCGCCACGAGGCGCTGGTGTTGCCGGATGGAGGTGCGAGACCGCCATTTCCCCTGCCGTCGTAGCGGCGGGGTAAAGCTGGAGGCAGTCTGAGCCGGGGGTCACCGGTGAGGATGGGAGCAGCCTCGACAAAGTCGCGTCGTGCCAGTACTGCCGGATGGGGCGGGCGCGGTGAGCGAGACGGGAAGGTATACGCGAGGAACGTGCGCCACGAGGCGCTGTTTGGTCCGAATGGAGGTGGAAGACCTCGATCTCCCTGCCGTCGTAGCGGCGGGGTGAAGCAGGAGGCAGCCTGATCCGCGGGTCGGCGGGGAGGGCGGGAGCAGCCTCGACAAAGTCGCGTCGTCCCGGGACTGCCGGATGGGGCGGGCGCGGTGAGCGAGACGGGAAGGTACACGTGAGAAATCGGTTGCGTTACGCCTCTTGAGCGTATGCCAGCTCTAAACCCGGTGGATTCGGGCTGGTTAGCGGCGCGCACCCGCCCCTCATGACGGGCGGGGAACTTCAGGCTGGGTCTGTTCCGCCTGGGTCTGGAGGCCACGGTGAAGGTCTGCGGCGTAGCCGTGGCGATGCCGCAGGGGCAGAGCCGGGTGCCTAACCCGTTGATCGGATGACAGTGAACGTGGGGTGCGCCGGGATAAACCGGCAGGAGGAAAGGGATGAGAACGCCCGACATCGAAGGAGTAGCGACCCGCGATGGCCCCGAGTCATGCGCTGGTACCCGTGAGGGTGCTGGTGAAGCGTTGACAGGGGTACGTGCAGGCCGGGCTATTGAGCCGCGAAATCACCACTTCGGGGTGCCGACGCTGTCCCACGAGGCGGAAGGCCACATCGTCAGCAGCGTTAGCGCGAGCTGCTGGCGGACCCCGCGCGGTCTGAGAACCTGCGCATGTACGGAGTCCTCCTGCGCGAGAACCGGGAGGTCCCATGCTCGCCCGTCCACGGTGATCGCGGGGCGGGCCGTCCAGGGAACGCCGAGGCGGTAAGCCTGGGATGCACGAGCATGGGAAGTCAGACAGTCCCGTAGTACCTGCGATGCCGCCGAACAAGGCTGAGGCTGCGGAGGCGGCGGAGGGAAGGGGACTGGCCGAGGGGAACACGGACGGCACAACGCATCCCGGACGCAGTGCCGGGCACGATGCGCCAAGCGGGCTGGACCGTGTGCGTGAAGTGGCACGAAGGGATAAGGACGCGCGGTTCACGGCGCTGCTGCACCATGTCAGCCTGGAGCGGCTGGTGATGGCCTACTGGGCGCTGAGCCCGAAGGCCGCACCGGGTGTGGACGGGGTGACGTGGGCGGACTACGGGCAGGACCTGGTGGCCAGCCTCCGGGACCTGCACGACCGGGTTCACAGCGGGCGCTACCGGGCAAGGCCATCGCGCAGGGCGTACATCCCGAAGGCGGACGGGCGGCTGCGGCCGCTGGGCATCACCGCGCTGGAAGACAAGATCGTCCAGCGGGCCGTCGCCGGGGTGCTGAACGCTATCTACGGTGCGCCGGGATAAACCGGCAGGGAGAAGGAGATGAGAACGCTCTACGTCGAAGGGCCAGCGACCCACGACGGCCCCGGGTCATGCGTCGGCGTCCGTGAGGGCGCAGGCGAAGCATTGACAGGGGTACACGCAGGCCGGGCTATTGAGCCCCGAAATGCCGATCCGGGGTGCCGACGCTTTCGTAGAAGCGGAAGGCAACATCGCCGTCAGCGCTATCGCGAGCTGATGGCGGACCCCGCGGGGTCTGAGAACCAGGGCATGCGTGGAGTCTCTCTGCGCGAGAACCGGGAGGTCTCGTGCTCGCCCGTCCGGCTGATCTCCGGGCGGGCCGCTCAGGGAAGGCCAAGGCCGCACGCCTGAGATGAACGAGCACGAGAAGTCAGACGGGCTGGTAGTACCTGCGAAGCTGCCGAACAAGACCGGTGTACCGGCTGCGGAGGTGGTGGAGGGAAGCAGCCCGGCCGAGGGGAACACGGACAGCCGGACACGTCCCGGACTCAGTGCCGGGCAAGGCGTGACAAGCGGGCTGGACCGTGTGCGTCTAGTAGCAAGAAGGGACAAGGACATACGGTTCACGGCACTGCTGCACCACGTCGACCTCGACCGCCTATGGGCGGCCTTTGCGGCCATCAACCCGAAGGCCACCCCAGGGGTGGACCAGGTGACGTGGGAGACCTACGGGCAGGACTTGAGGGCAAACCTCGAGAACCTGATCCGCCGGGTCCACAGCGGTGCCTACCGGGCGAGTCCATCTCGGAGGGTGTACATACCGAAACCAGACGGGCGGCTGCGGCCGCTCGGCATCGCGACGGTCACGGCATAGTGCGGCATTGTCCAATGGTCCCTTGGGTTTCGTGGTTGTCATCCATCCGTTCCACCCGCTGAACGGGCAGCGGCTGGAGATCTTGTATGCCAAGCGCCGCGGGGCGGATACGGTGTTCGTCTGCGCGGGCGGGTTCAGCGGGCAGATCACGCTGCCGCAGGCATGGACCGACCGGGGCGAGCCGCCCGGGACTGGCCGGCTGTCGGCCGAGGGGCTCGCCGCGCTCGGCGCCGCGACACGCGCAGTGCAGGATCGTTGATCGTCATGCCTGGCAGCGGCATACTCTTTTGTGATGAAAGAGCAAAAGAATCCGGACGGGACCAGCCTGGCGGAAATGCCGACACGGCGGCTGCTGTCGCGGCGGCGCGCCCTGGCCGCGCGGCTCGGGGGCGCCGAGCGGGTGCTGTCCGGCTCGCTGACCGAGCAGACGCGGCGGTGCGGCAAGCCCGGCTGCCGGTGCGCCGGCGGCGAGCCGCACGGCCCGTATGCCTTCTTCGCGCCGAAGACCGCGGCCCGGGGGCGGCTCAGGTACGTCCCGGCGTCCCTGGCCGGGGTGGTGCGCCGGTACCTGCGCAACGGCGAGGAGATCGAGCAGCTGCTCGCGGAGATCTCGGCGATCAACGCCGAGCTGCTGGCCCGGCGAGAACTGTCCTAGCCGGTGAGTGCCGCCGTCCTGTCCGGGCCCGCGCGGGCCGAGGCAGTGGCGGCACTGGCCAACATGACCATCTCGGCGCTGGGAGGCACGCGTGAACGGCGAGCACAAGATCACGAGCAGTCACCGGGATCGGACGGCGCTGATCTACCTGCGGCAATCCTCGATGGCCCAGGTCCGGGAGCACACCGAGTCGACCAGGAGCCAGTACGGCCTGGCCGAGACGGCGGCCGGGCTGGGCTGGGCGCGCACCTTGATCGAGGTGATCGATACCGACCTGGGGATCTCCGGCAAGTGGGGGGTGGCCCGGGAGGGATTCACCGAGCTGGTCACCAGGATGTGCCGGGGCGATGTCGGGGCGATCTTCGGGATCGAGATCACCCGGCTGGCCCGGTCCAACGCCGACGTGGCGCGGCTGGCGGAATTCGCCCGGATCACCGGCACGCTGCTGATCGACCCGGACGGGGTCTACGACCCCGCCGACGTGAACGACCGCGTGCTCTTGGGCTTCAAGGGCACCATGGGAGAAATGGAACTGCACGTGATGGCGCAGCGGCTGCAGGCCAACAAGCGGGCCGCAGCCGAGCGCGGCGAGCTCCGGACCCCGCTGCCGGTCGGCTATGTCCACGACGACGCCGGCGATGTCGTGATCGACCCCGACGCCGAGGTCCAGGCCGCGATCCGTGACGTGTTCGCCGCGTTCGCCGCGTGCGGGTCGGCCTACGGGGTGGTCGCCGCGTTCGGGGGCCGCCGGTTCCCGCTGCGCGCCTACGGCGGCGCGTGGGCCGGGCAGCTGCGCTGGGGGCGGCTCGCCCACGCCCGGGTACTGGGGATCTTGAAGAACCCGGGCTACGCCGGGGCGTACGTGTTCGGCCGCTACACCTCCCGCCGCACCGTCGACCCGTCTGGCACGGTGCACACCTCGATTACCGAACGGCCCCGCGCCGAATGGCCGGTGCTGATCAAAGACCACCACGAGGGCTACATCACCTGGGCGGAGTACCTGGCCAGCGAGGCCAGGCTGGCGGCCAACCACACCGCCGCCGGTGCCCGGCCGCCGCGGGAGGGCACCGCGCTGTGCCAGGGAATCATCAGCTGCGGCAGCTGCGGCAAGCCGATGATGACCAACTACCACACCGATCAGCGGCCCTCCTATGACTGCAGCTCGCGCCGGGACCAGCTGACCACACCATCGTGCCGGTCGGTCGCCGCGGCGTGCGTGGACGCCGCCGTCGCGGGCGCGCTGCTGAACGCGCTCACCCCCGGCCAGGTCGCCCTGGCGCTGTCGGCCGCCGGCGAGGTCGCGGGCCGGCACCAGCGGGCCAGCCGGGCCGCCGAGCTCGCCGTCGAGCGCGCCCGCTACGACGCCGACCGGGCCGAGCGGGCATTCTGCGCCGTCGAGCCGGAAAACCGGCTGGTCGCCCGATCCCTGGAGGCCCGCTGGGAGGCCAGGCTCGCCGCCCTGGCCGAAGCCGAGCAGGCACTGCAGGCCGCCCGGGACACGCTGCCGCCGCTGCCCAGCCGGGACGACCTGGAGAAACTCGCCGCGGATCTGCCCGCCCTGTGGAACGCGCCCACCACCAGCGCCAGGGACCGCAAACGCCTGCTGCGCACCCTGATCGCCGACGTCACCGTGCTGCCCGGCCCCGACCGCGGCAAGGCACGGATCGGGATCCGCTGGCACACCGGCGCCACCGACGAGCTCACCATCGACAGGCCCGCCCACTCCGGCACCGCCAGGCGAACCCCGGCCGCCGCCATCGAGCTCGTCAAACGGCTCGGGCCGGCCACCAGCAACGACGAGCTGGTCACCCGGCTCAATGCCGCCGGGCACCGCACCGGCCACGGCCGGCCATTCGACATCGATGCGGTCCAGTGGATCCGCCACGCCTACAAGATCCCGGTCCCGGATCCCTACGGCCCCGGCGAGATCTCCGTGGCCGAGGCCGCCCGGCGACTGGGCTGCGGCACCAGCGTCATCTACCACTGGATCCACACCGGGCAGCTCACCGCTCGCCGCGGCTCCGCCAGCCGGTTCTGCATCCCCTGGAACCAGCCGGTGCAAGCCGACTGCCAGCGCCGGATCGAGCAATCCGGGCACCTCAACCCCGCCGCCCGGCGCACCAGGCCCCGCCAGCGACGCTGAGGCAGCGGGGAATGTCGGTGCCGCCTGCCATGCTCGCATCACCAGCTCCGCGGACGCGGGCCTGACCAGCACAGCTCCGCACCGATCCAGAAACATCCCGACACGTGGTTGCAGGAGGGCAGTATGAATCGTCCGTCGCCACCTTGGAGGACAAGATCGTCCAGCGGGCGGTGGTCGAGGTCTTGAATGCCATGTATGAGGAGGACTTCCTCGGCTTCTCCTACGGGTTCCGGCCAGGGCGCAGCCCGCACGATGCGCTGGATGCGCTGAGCGGTCGGGATCTCAAGGAAGAAGGTGAACTAGGTGCTCGACGCTGATATCAGCGACTTCTTTTCCAAG
>CAVTZG010000021.1:685000-850948 GCA_963739135.1 uncultured Actinomycetes bacterium | reverse complement strand
GGTCGAGTCACTGTTCCCGGGATCTGTTACTGCAGTTCCTCCAGTCTTCCCAAGCGACACCGGCCACAGCTCCGAGGATAATCACCGCGCCGATAGCTATAAACCAGGTCATGATGCCGAAGATCGCGCCGACCGTTCCGTACGTCTTACTGTCCGAGATGATCGTTTCCGAGAAGTAGAACTTCGAGAAGACGCCGAGACCCCCGAAGAAGACCCCGGTAAAGATCGCCGAAGGCAGCAGCCTGAGCCACGGCACCCGGCCCGCGAGCAGGAAGTGCATCGTCCACCAGGCGAACGGTGTCAGGATGGCGACGGTGACGAGCGGGGCCAGCCAGCCGCCGGCCGCGGCGGTGCTAACTGGCCTCTCCGCCACGCTTTCGACGGCCACCGCAACACACAACACGACGATCCAGGCCAGCAAGCGGAACAGGTTCCGCGGGCCCCGATGAGGCTGGTGGAAGACCTTCTCGTAGATCTGCTGGAGGGAACTCGTGACGGCCAGCATCCCGACGGTGATGAAGACCAGGCTGGTGGCGGTCGCGACGTTCAACGAGGCCGACGAGGAGGTAAACAGGTGGTCCACGATTCCCGCGGCCCGGCGGTCCAGGCCCATGCGCCGGGAAATGTCATCATCGACACGCTGGCTGGTGAACGCGCTCAGCAAGATGACAAACGGGAGCAGCGAAACCAGCAAGCCCGCGCCGAACAACATAGCCTGGTTCGCGAAGTCAAGAGCCCGCAGCTGCCTGACGAAGCTTTGCGCAAGAGATCCCTCGAACCAGTTTCGCGCCGGCGACAGAGCCTTGCGGCCCGCAGGACGCGATGGCGGTCTTTCCCGCCGAGCGGCAGGTTGACGATCGTGACGGTCGGGCTGCACCATCACGCTGCTCTCTTCCGGTGCCTCGTCATCGAACTAGCCGGAAATCGGGCCTTCCTGGACTCGCGGGAGCTCAAGCTGCAGGCAACCGCACTGAGCACGAGCGTGCTCACGTCCGGTGAACACCGATGCTGACCGTAGGAGAAGGCTAATGCTGTGGTATATCTCGCGTCATCACCCTCGGTTGAGTGAGGCACTGACCCCGGGAACAGGTCATCGAGGCTGTCGCCCTGCTGCTGACACGATAACCGGGTCCCCGGCCGGCGCCCGGTACGCAACCCTGGCCTGTGCGGTGGCGTGGCCGTGACAGGGCTGGGTTGCCCGGAGGGTGGGCCGGGGTGCCTCGGTCAGTGATCACCTGCCCGTCCACGGTCTCGCGGGCGCCTGCGCGCGTTGGGCGCGTGCGCGCAGGCCGTCGCAAGGCGGTGAGGATGAAATCCGGTTTGCCGCACCGCCACACGACGTCACGGTCCGGTACCCGCATTCCCGCGTAGCGCTGATGACGCTCTGTCGCACGCAAGGAACCCGGTGCTAATATCCGGACCGTGGCGGCACGGACAAGGTTGGCTGCAACCGAGACGAGCAGGCACAACGCGCCCGGCCCCGGCGCGCATCCGGCTCGCGAGCAACGCGTCACGGCGGGCAAGGCGGCCCGCCAGCTAGCTCCGCTGGAGTCGCACCGGGACTTCTCTGCTCCGGCCTCCAGGGACCCGGTAGGGCTGCTCCTGCACCAGGCCGAGTCCCGGGTGCCGGAGCTGGTTCCGGTGCGGCACGGGCGGATGCTGGCGTCGGCGTTCGCGTACTACCGGGGTGCTGCGCTGCCGATGGCCGCCGACCTGGCCGGTACGAGGTCCTCCGGGCTACGGGCGCAGCTGTGCGGTGATGCTCACCTGTCGAACTTCGGCGCCTTCGCCTCACCGGAACGGCGGCTGGTCTTCGACCTGAACGACTTCGACGAGACGCTGCCCGGCCCGTTCGAGTGGGACGTCAAGCGGCTGGTCGCGAGCCTGGCCGTGGCAGGCCGCGAGACCGGCCTGACCGCGAAGAAACGGCGCGGGGTTGCTCTGGCGGCCGCGGCGGCCTACCGCACCGCGATGCGGGAATTCGCGGCCATGTCGATCCTGAACGTCTGGTACGCCCACTTCGACGTCGAAGACGCCATTGCCCGGCTCCAATCCGATCTGCCTAAGAAGGCGGTGCGTCAGACCAAGGTTCAGATCGCCAAGGCCCGTACCCGGGACAGCACGCAGGCGCTGGCGAAGCTGACGACCGTCGAGGACGGGCGGCGCCGGATCATCAGCGACCCGCCGCTGATCGTCCCGATCGAAGAGCTGGCCAGCGACCTTGACGTCGATGCTGTCTATAAGTTCCTCCGCGCCCTCAGCACCGGGTACACACAGACTCTGCCGGCTTACCGGCATCGGCTGGCCGAGCGATTCACCTTGACCGCCGCGGCCCGCAAGGTCGTCGGCGTCGGCAGCGTCGGCACCGAGACCTGGATCCTGCTGATGGAACCCGACGACGGCCTCGAGCCGCTGCTGCTGCAGGCCAAGCAGGCCCAGCGCTCGGTGCTGGCCGATTACGCCGGTGAAAGCGAATACCTCAACCAGGGCGAGCGGGTCGTCGCCGGCCAGCAGCTGATGCAAGCCGCCAGCGACATCTTCCTCGGCTGGCAACCGGCCCCCCTTCCCGGCCGCCGTGCTGCCAACTTCTACTACGTCCGCCAGCTGCGCGACTGGAAATACTCCGTCGAGATCGAAGCCATGAGCGCCGCCGCGATGACCGACTACGGCCGCCTGTGCGGCTGGACTCTCGCCCGTGCTCACGCCCGCACCGGGGACCGGATCGCGATCGCTGCCTACCTGGGCGCGTCAGAGACGTTCGACCGGGCGGTGGCCGACTTCGCCGAGACCTATGCCGACCAGACTGAACGCGACCACGCGGCCCTGGCCGACGCGGTTGCCTCCGGGCGCGTGCAAGCCCAGGAGGGCATCTGAACCCAGGCCCAGGAGGGCATCTGAAGCCAGCCATGGCCTGATCGCCGCCACTATCTGCCACACCGGCGCTTAGCCCGCCATGTCGCGTACCCGGCGGAGGTTCAGGAGGCGGTGGCTCCGGCCGGCCGGACGCCAGCGGGCTCGACGATCTTCGCGGCGGTCCGCCGCCGCGCCGTTTTGCGGATCTCGGCGGCCACGACGACCGACAGGGCGACGGCGGTGCAGATCAGCCACTGCGGGACGCCGAGCGTGACGGTGTTCATCACGCGGTGGAATATGCCCAGGGCGGTTGACAGGACCAGCAGGACGATGGACACGGCGGTCGTGCGGGCGAACGTCTTGTCGGAGAAGGTGCCGAGGGAGAACGCCGACTCCTGATCGTCTTTCGACTCAATGGAGAAGAACAGGAGGAACAGCGCGAACGTGACCATGCCCATGGTCCGGGCGACGGCGAGCCCGTGCGCCTGCTCCGCCCAGCTGACCACGCCGAGGGTGCCGGCCGCCATCAGCAATGCGGCGAAGGAGAGCCAGGCGGTCAGCCCGCGGGTCAGGATCGGCCGGCTGGGCGGCAGGGGCGGGTGGTCCATCAGCCCGGCGGCGGGCTTGCTGTACCCGAGCCCGACCGACTGGAGGGACAGCATGGCGAAGCTCACCCACAACGTCTGCAGCGGCAGCAGCGGGATGCCGCCTGCGATGTTGAAGATGCTGGCGCCGAGGAAGGCGAAGATGTAGCCGAACAGGCCGGCCATCTGGTACCGGATGTACCGGGTGAGGTTGTCGTACAGGCCGCGGCCCAGTTCGATGGCCTTGACGATGGTGGAGAAGTTGTCATCGGTCAGGATCATCGCCGCGGCTTCCTGGGTCACCTCGGTGCCGGTGCCCATCGCGATCCCGATGTCGGCCTTCTTCACCGCCGGCGCGTCGTTGACCCCGTCCCCGGTCATGGCCACGATCTGGCCCTGCTTGTGGAGCAGGTCGATCAGGCGGGCCTTGTGCTCGGGGCTGACCCGGGCGATCACGCCGATGCCGTCGATCCTGCCCATTGCCTCCTGGTCGGTCATCGCGCCGAACTCGGCGCCGGTGAGCACCTGGCCGTCGATGCCGAGCTGGCCGGCGACCGAGGCGGCGGTGGGCGCGTAGTCGCCGGTGATCATCCGGACCCGGATGCCGGCCTTCTTGGCCGTCGCGATCGAGGCCCTGGCGGTGGGGCGGGGTGGGTCGACGATCCCGACCAGGGCGAGCAGCTCCAGCCCGGCGATCAGCGGGAGCAGGTCGGCCTTCGGGTCGAAGGTGGCCGGGTCGAGGTCCTTGCGTGCGGTGGCGATCACCCGCAGCCCTTGCCCGGCCAGCCGCTGGTTCTCCGCCTGGCACCGCTGCCGGGCGTCGCCGTCGGCCGGCACCGGCCCGGCGTCCACGTCGGCGATCGTGGCGGCGCGCGCGAGCAGCTGGTCCGGGGCGCCCTTGACGTAGCAGCGGATCACCTCCTTCCCGGACGCGCCGGTCATCTTGTGGAAGGTGGCCATCAGCTTGTAGGCCGCGTCGAACGGCAGCTCGGCGATCCGCGGGTAGCGCTCGCGGGTGGAGACCGCGTCGATGCCGCCCTTGGCGGCCAGCACCACCAGCGCGCCCTCGGTCGGGTCCCCGATCAGCTCCCCGTCCCTGACCACCGCGTCGGAGGCCAGCACCATCGGCACCAGGAACTCATCCAGCCCAATGTCCGCCTCCCCGGCGACCCGGGTGATCCGGCCGGCGGTCGAGTAGCCCTGCCCGTCGATCGCATAGCGGCGGCCCGCGGCGACCATCTGGACCACGGTCATCTGGTCCAGCGTGAGCGTGCCGGTCTTGTCGGAGTTGATCGCGGAGGTGGAGCCGAGCGTCTCGGTCGATGCCAGCCGTTTCATGATCGCGCCCGCCTTGGCCAGCTGCTCTGTCCCCCAGGCGAGGATGGTGGTGACCACCGTGGGCAGCCCGACCGGGATCGCGGCGATGGCGAACGCGACGGCGGCGTTGAAGACCGCGAGAAACGTCTGGCCGCGGGCCAGGTTCAGCGCAATCGAGGCGACAATCGCAATGGCCGCGATCAGCAGGATCTGCCCCTCGAGCTGGTCCATCTGGCGGGTGAGCGGGGTCTTGACGTCCTGCTCTTCGGCCAGCATCCCGGAGATGTGGCCGACCTCGGTGGCCATCCCGGTGGCGGTGATGACGAACTCGCCCGCGCCGCGGGTGACGTTGGTGTTCATGTACACCATGTCGGTCCGGTCGCCCAGCGGCGCGCCGGCGCCCGCCACGGGCTCGGTCCCCTTGGCGGCGGGCAGGCTCTCCCCGGTCAGCGCGGACTCATCGGCCTCCAGCGTGGCCGCCTGCAGCAGCCGCCCGTCCGCGGGCACGACATCGCCGGCCTTGACCGCGACGATGTCGCCGGGCACCAGCTGCCCGGCGGGGATCTCCGTCGGCCGGCCGTCCCGCCGCACCCTGGCCTTGATCACCGTCATCTTCTGCAAGGCGGCGACCGACGCGGCGGCCTTCCCCTCCTGCTGCAGGTTCATGGCTGCGTTGAACAACGTCAGGAAGATCAGCAGGAGGCCCGTGCCGAGCTGCCTGAGCGGGTAGATGCTGACGACGCCGGCCGCGAGCAGCCCGATCTGCATCGGGTCGCGGTACTGGCGGAGGAACGCGTGCCAGCGCGGCTCGGCCTTACCCGCGGCGAGCTTGTTCGGGCCGGACCCCCGGGCCCGCGCGGCCGCCTCGGCCGAGCTCAGGCCGCGCCGCCCGTCTACTCCTTCGGTTTCGAGGGCCTGGTCGGCGCTGAGCGTGTGCCACGCGAGCCCGCCGCCGCCCGGCGGCCGTCCCGATCTCGGCGTATCCGTCACTCCCGAAGTCATGTCGATATCTTTCCCCGCCTGGCAGCCGCATCCATGCGACTGCGGCATAGCCCGGGGCACGGGCCACGCTCGCCGTCGGCGTGACCCGCTCATCACAGGACGATGCGCAGGGCCAGCCGCGCGGGGCAGCCGCGCTGCACCAGCCGGGCGACCTGGTGCCAGTCGAGGCGGTCGGCGTAGACCTCCGCCAGCGACCCGGGGACGCCGAGCCGGGTGAGCCAGTCCACCCGCCAGTCGTGCACGAGCAGCTCCTCGCCGCCGGCCTGGCGGTCCGCTGGTGTCGTCATGATCGGCTCCTCACCCTCAAGTAATGAATTTAAGGATCATTCTTGTAATCAATCATCAGTTATGATTGATTACTTGTCAAGAGCTCGCCCCGGGCGAGCCGGAGCACCGCCGGCGCACCGGGCAGCGAACCCAGAGAAAGGAAGGCTGTCCTGGTCAAGTCACTGAGCACGTCCCTGATCGCCCGGGGCATCCTGGCCCTGGCCGTCGGGATCATCGCGCTGGCCTGGCCCTCGGTCACCGTGCTGGCGCTGGTCATCTTGTTCGCCATCTACGCGTTCATCGCCGCCGGCATGCAGGCCGCCCGCGCCTTCAACAGCGCCAAGGCCGGCCCGGTCATCGGGCACCTGCTGCTCGGCCTGGCCGACCTGGCCGCCGGAGTGGTCGCGCTGGCCCGGCCGGGGCCCACCGCGCTGGTCCTGGTCCTGATCGTCGGCGTATGGGCGATCATCGCCGGCCTCACCGAGTTCCTCGCCGCCTTCGCCTCCGGCGAGCCTGCCGGGACCCGGGCCATGCTCATCCTGGGCGGGCTGGTCACCATCGCGTTCGGCGTGGTGCTGTGCGCCCGCCCGGGCATCGGCGCGGTCACCCTCGCCCTGCTGTTCGGCCTGTTCAACCTGATCGCCGGGACCTGGATGCTCGTCCAGGGCATCGAGCTGCGCCGCACCGGCAACACCCCGCACCCCGCCAGGCCGGACACTCTCCCCGCAAGGAAAGGAAAACGGCCTGAGCCGGGCCAAGCCGATCGCCGGCCTGGTTCAGTGCCACTGAGCCGGTGCCGGCGGGCGGTCCGGCGGCAGGCCTTGCCGAGGGAGGTCTTGACATGCTTCCGTTCTCAGACGGCATCCCCGCACGGCGGTTCCCGATCGTCAATGTGCTGCTGATCGTGGCCAACTTCGCCGTGTTCATCTTCTACGAGCTCCCGCAGCTCAACACGGCGGTGTACCACGCTCGTTCTACCCGTGCACGGTCGACAACGTTTGCCACGGGCCGGAGCCGTGGGGCCTCAGCTGGATCACCGCCATGTTCCTGCATGGCGGCTGGGACCACATCCTCGGCAACATGCTGTTCCTGGCGATCTTCGGCAAGAACGTCGAGGACGCCTTCGGGCCGCTGCTGTACCTCGGCTTCTACTTCGCCGGCGGCTTCGCCGCGATGATGACGCAGACCGCGATGACCCTGCTGTTCGGCACGGCCGCTGAGGCACGGGTACCGGAGCTGGGCGCCAGCGGCGCCATCGCCGCCGTGCTCGGCGCCTACTTCGTCCTCTACCCAGGGTCGCGGATCCGGACATGGATCTTCCCGATCTTCCTGGTCCGGATCCCGGCCTGGATCTTCCTCGGGCTGTGGTTCTTGTACCAGCTCATCGAGGCGAGCTTCGGGCTGTTCAGCGCCTCGGCGAACGGCGGCGGCGTGGCATTCTTCGCCCACGTCGGCGGATTCATCTTCGGCCTGCTGGTAGCACGGCTCCTCGCCCGGACGGGACAGGCAGCACCCGGGGAGCAATGGCGCTCCACGGCATAGCCCCGCGGGATCCTCTCCTCGCCGCAACCGGGCGAAGCCAGGCGCCCGTCGCGGAGATGCGCACAGACGCGGGATCGGGTATAGTCAGTCTTGGCATAAATTATCAACAGTGATGATGAGTTCACTAGAATGGATGCTGAGCAACGACCGGCAGGCAGCGGCCGCGGCCGAGCTATGACCAGCCAGCGCGGCCGCAAGGCGCTAGGTGGACAGCAGGAGGAGGAGGAGTGATGGCAGAGGCAGTACCGGCAGCCGGCGCGCCGAGGGTGTCGCGGCTGGACCGGCGCAAGGCCCGCACGCGGCAGGCCCTGATCGACGCCGCGGTGCGGCTGATCGCCGAAGGCCGCGGGGACCGGGCCAGCATCGCCGAGATCACCGAGGAAGCCGACATCGGCTTCGGGTCGTTCTACAACCACTTCGACAACAAGGAGCAGCTGTTCGCGACCGCCTCACAGGAGGTGCTGGAACGCTGGGGGCAGCTGATCGACCGCGCCAGCGCCGGCCTCACCGACCCGGCGGAGCTGTTCGCCGTGGGCACGCGGATCACCGGGCGGCTCGGCTGGACCCACCCGGAGATCGCCGGGTTCCTCGCCGGCGCTGGCCTGGCCGTCCTGGACATCCCCATCGGCCTGGCCCCGCGCGCCCTGCGCGACATCGAGGCCGGGCAGGCCACGGGCCGCTTCACCGTTGCCGATGCCGAGATCACGCTCAGCGCCGCGGCCGGCGGCATGCTCGGGCTCTTCCGGATGCGCCAGCGGCACCCGGAACGCGTCACCGAGGCCACCGTCGACCAGCTCGCCGAGGCCGATCTGCGCATGCTCGGCGTCCCCGCCGACGAAGCCGCCCGCCTCGTCGCCCTCCCCCTCCCGGACACCGGCACGTGGTAACACCCGCGACGCCGCCGGCCGCGTGTCCGCCAGCCCCGGCGCTGTGATGAGCCCGTCAGGGCGGCAGCTGGCAGGTTATGGCTGGCGGCCTGCCGATCCGCCGCGCCGGCCGGTGCTGTTCGTCAACCCCAGGTCGGGTGGCGGCAAGGCGGCGCGCGCCAGGCTGGCCGAGCGGGCGCGCGAGCAGGGGATCGAGGTTGTCATCCTCGCCCCGGGCCAGGACCTGGCCGCGCTGGCCGGTGAAGCCGCGGCGGCCGGCGCGGACGCGCTCGGGATGGCCGGCGGTGACGGGTCGCTGGCGGTGGTGGCCGCGGTGGCGGCCGCGCACCGGATCCCGTTTGTGTGCGTCCCGGCCGGGACGCGCAACCACTTCGCGCTCGACGTGGGCGTGGACCGGCACGACCTGGCCGGCGCCCTGGACGCGTTCACCGGCGGGGTCGAGCGCCGGATCGACATGGCCGAGGTGAACGGCCGCGCATTCCTCAACAACGTCTCGCTCGGCGTCTACGGTGATGCGGTCCGCAGCCCGGCCTATCGTGATGCCAAGGTGCGCACGCTGCTGCAGACCGCGGCTAAGGTGATGGGCCCGAGCGCGGAGGCGCCGGCGCTGTACCTGGTCGACGACCTGGGGCGCGAGCATCGTGATCTCGCCGTGGTGCTGGTGTCGAACAACCCCTATGCGCTGGATCGCCCGGCTGCCCAAGGCACCCGCCCGGCGCTGGACGGCGGGCAGCTCGGGATCGTCGTCGTCGACGCGCCCGGCGGCAGCCCGCGCCCTCCAGGGCGGGCCTGGAGCGCGCCGCGCCTGGAGGTCAGTGCGCCGGAACCGGTCCACGCCGGGGTTGACGGCGAGGCGGCGGACCTGGACCCGCCGCTGCGGTTCGCCATCCGGCCGGCGGCGCTGCGGGTCCGGATCTCCCCGCGCCACCCGGGCGCCTCGCCGTCAGCGCTTCTCAACCTCCCGGGCCGCCCACCCCGGTCTCAGGACAGGACGGGATAGGTGCACGCCACCAGCAGCGACCCGCCCCGACCGGAATCGGCCTTCATCCGGAAAACCCGCGGGTACCTACCGTCTTGAGGCCACGCTGCCGAGCCAGCCCGACCAGGAGGCCGGCCCCGGATAAGGCCGCCTCCGGCTGCTGGGGCAGCGTCAGCTGTTGAGCGCTTCCTGCAGCTCGCTGGTGATTTCGTCGGTCGTGGCATCCACGGTCCGCCTCACCACCTTGGCGGCCCTGGTCAGCGCCTCGTCCAGCCCTTTTTCCATGGTCGGCTCGCCGACCGCGATGAGCCCCGCCTGGCTGGCGGTGAGCTGCTCAGCGGCCTCGTGGAGCTCCTTGCGCGGCAGCGTCCCGCCCCCGAACCACTCCGGGATGACACGGATGTGCGGGCGGTCCATCCGCTTGACCACGTGGGGCTTGCCGTCCTTCTTATCGACCACCGCCGCGTCGTACTGGCCGATCATCTCCTCCATGTGCTCCAGCTCGATGGCGTCCAGGTCCGCCAGCGCGGCTTCGACGGTCTCGTACGCTGCCGCGTAGACGAGCAGCGGCTTCTTCTCAGCCATGGCATCTCCCCAGGCGGGTTATCCGATGGACAGGTTCAACGGTTGTCTGCCGTCACGAGCATCCGCCAGGACGAGAGCCGCGGCCTGGTGGACTCCACTGTGCGCTGACCAGTCGTATCGGCAGGTCAGCTGGCGTGGCGGTCAACGGGATGCACGTTCAGCCGAGGTACGGCAGCTGACGGCCGGCGCAGGCAAGGACAGAGCCGCCGGCGATGTCGAGGACTACACCGCTGATCACGTCGACCGAACTGAGGCCAGGGACAAAGCGGCGTCGGCGACGTCGTTTTGCCATCGTGCTTTGATCGACCTGGGTGCGCGCCGACGCCCGCAACGAGTCACGCTCTGCATTGTCAAGCCGGTATTCGCTGCGTTCTTCGCCGATCGCCTATGCTCCGCGCCAGGCCAGCTGCACGACCGGGATGGCAAGATGAACGACTTGCAGCGGCGGATCGTAGGGCCGCGGACGCTGCATCAGCGCCTCGGGCGCGGTGGCAACCTCACTTATGCACACCCTCAAGACAGCGGCTGCACAGCATCGCAGTGTGGCACCCGCGTCGCGGTAATGCCGGCAGCGGGGGCGCTCGTGCTCCGGGGCGGGCCAGTCCGCGAGGTGGAAGGGCACGCTGGTGATGACCACTTGTGGCAGGGACATGGCTCAGGCCGGGTTCTTTTCCTTGTGGGGGAGTGTGCCGGGTGCAGGGTCTTGCCGGTGCGGCGCAGCTCGATGACCTGCACCAGCATCCAGGTCCCGGCGATCAGGTTGAACAGGCCGAACAGCAGCGCGAGGGTGACCGCTCAGTGACTTGACCAGGACAGCCTTCCTTTCTCTGGCTTCGCTGCCCGGTGCGCCCGGGGTGCCTCACCATGCCGGGCCAGCTCTTGACACGATGATAATCATAACTGATGATAAATTACAAGAATGATGACAAATTTAGTACTCGGGAGTTAGGGGTCAACATGACGACATATCCCGTCAACAATGCTGGTCAGGTGAGCTATGAGCAGGCGCCGCGAGGCAGGCTAGCGCGCCTGTCCGACGCGGCTGACCGGCGCCACGTCCCGCTGCGGACCATCCTGGTCACGGTCGGGGTGATCGTCGCCACCTACCTGGCCGGCAAGCTGTTGTACCTGCTGCGGGACATCGTGCTGCTGATGCTCGTGGCCGGGTTCACCGCGATGCTGCTCAACCCGGCCGTGACTACAGTGCAGCGGCGGGTCCCGCGCCGCGGCCTGGCCGTGACGATCGTCACGCTCTGGGCCGCGCTGGTCTTCATTGGCCTGGCCCTGGCGTTCGGCGTCCCGCTGGTCAACGGGGTCACCCACCTGGCCTGCCGGATGCCCGGCTACGTCGCCAGTGCGCAGCACGGCACGGGCTGGATCGGCCACCTCGTGGCCAGGTACCACGTCCAGAGCTGGGTGCAGCGGAACACGCCCAAGCTGGTCGGCTACGCCCAGTCGCTGGCCAAGCCGGCCCTGACCGTCGGCAAGGGCGCGGTCTCCCTGATCATCAAGCTGTTCACGCTCTTCGTCCTGGTCCTGCTCCTGCTCCTCGAAGGCCCGAAGATGTGGAACTGGACGCTCGGCCAGCTGGCCCCCGGCCGCCAGGCCACGGTCACCCGGATAGCGGCCGACGTCAGCCAGAAGACCACCGGGTACATGTTCGGCGACCTGCTGACCTCGCTCATCGCCGGGATCGTGGTGTTCGTGACGCTGCTGATCCTCGGCGTGCCGTTCCCGTTGCTGTGGGGCCTGTGGGTGGCCCTGGTGGACTTCCTGCCGATGATCGGCGGGGCCCTGGCCGGTATCCCCACCGTCCTGTTCGCGTTCCTCCATAGCTTCACCGCGGGCATCGTCACCGCGATCGTCTTCGCCGTCTACACCCAGATCGAGAACCACGTCCTGAACCCGGTGGTCATGAGCAAAACGGTGCGGATCAACCCGCTGCTCATATTCATCGCGGTGCTGACCGGCGCCTCGATCGGCAGCCTGATCGGCGGCATATTCGGCGGTTTCGTCGCGGCGCTGCTGGCCATCCCGACAGCCGGCGCGCTGCAGGTCCTGGTCAAGGAGGTCTGGCAAGCCACAGCCCCGGACGAGCCCCGGGAATCCTCCGCGCCTGCGGCTGAGCCAGCGGACGAGTCCGGTAACCAGTCGCCCGGCACCGACCCCATCCGACCGCCCAGGCCAGCGACCTGAACTGACGACCGTGTTGGCCCGCCCTGCTGCTGGCACGATAACTGGCTCTCCGGCGGGCGCCCGGAACGGAACCCTGGCCTGTGCGGTGGCGTGGGCCGGTGCAGGGCTGGCTTGTCCGGCGGGTGGGCCGGAGTGTCTCGACTACCCTGCGTCCGGCGCGGAAGCGGCAGAATCTTGCCTGCACCAGCACGGCAGAAACGTGCACCTCGGTCGCCCCGGCAAATGCTCATGGGAGTCCTCACCGGATGATCCGGCCCTGGTGATCGTGACCCCGGACACCGGGACCGGGGCGCTGATCTCGCGGACCTCGACCCGGAGCCTGGCGGCCGGGATGTTGATCAGGCTGCCCAGCAGCGCGGCGGCGAGGATGATGGCCATCCACCCGGCGCTGATGCCGATCCGCCGGCAGACCTAGATAGCGCATCGAACGCGACCAGGCCGACCATCAGCAGGCCGGCCACCACCAGGGCGAGGAATAACCCCACGCTGAGCGGCATGTACAGCCGCGACCTCCGGCGGTGCCACGGGTCCGGTGTCCGGTTGAGGCCGGGGTACCAGTGGGCGTAACGCCTGAATGGCGGAAGCGGTAGGCGACAGCGTGCGGGCGCCGAACTCCGCCACGTCGGTAAGGAATACCGTGCAGTTCTCGCCGAGCTGACCGCCATCGTGGTGCGCGCGCACGCCCGCATCACCGATGTCGATGCTGGGCACCTGTCTTTCATCTCCCGGCCGGGTACCGTGGCCCGGGTCATCGCCGCCGCGGCCGGGCTTCGGGCCGAGGACCTCACCGCACCGTGTATCTGGAAGGCGTGCCGGAGACCGACGGGTTCAGGGCCGGGATGCTGCTGCTGCTGGCGGCGCCGTTTTCCGGCCAGTCGCACGGTGAGGTCATGGAGGGAGGGCGGGACAAGCTGGGGAGGCGGTTCCGGTTCGCCGGTGGCCCCGGGCTGGCCCTGCCTGGTGTGCCGGGTTAGGGTGCCCTCAAAGTTCTACGAAGGCCGGGACATCCTCGATGGCACGGCAGATAATTGCAGATGTCCTGGATGAGGCTGCGCATAGATCCTAGAGGGAACGGCGACTATGTGGGGGGCTTGAATTTGGATGTGCAGGCAGTGGCCGGCATCCGGTCCATACAGAAGGCCACGCTCGGCGATCCCGAGGTCTGCGTGGCCGTGCTCGATGGGCCCGTGGATCTAGCTCATCCATGCTTTGCTGGCGCCAATATCAGGCGGCTCGACACGTTGGTGCGGGATCTCGCTGGCCAGGGTCCGATGTCGGTTCACGGTACCCACGTCGCAAGCTTGATTTTCGGTCAGCCGGACAGCCGCGTCGCGGGTATCGCGCCACGGTGCCGGGGTCTAATCGCGCCCGTCTTCCAGGACTTTGACGAACGCCACCTCTCCCAGCTCGATCTCGCTAGGGCCATCGAGCAGGCCGTGCAAGAGGGAGCCCACGTCATCAACATCAGCGGGGGGCAGCAAGCGCCAGAAGGGCAAGCGGAGGGCATGCTGGGGCGGGCGCTGCGGCTGTGCGAGGACAACAATGTGCTTATTGTTGCAGCTGTCGGGAATGACGGCTGCTCCTGCGTACACGTTCCCGCTGCCATCCCATCGGTGCTTGGCGTCGGCGCGCTGAGCACAGACGGGAAACCCCTCAGGACAAGTAACTGGGGGGAGGCCTATAGGTCGAACGGGATTCTCGCGCCTGGCGAGAATATCAGGGGCGCAGCCCCTGGCGGCGGCACGGCGTTCTTGACTGGCAGCAGCTTTGCCACCCCGATTGTCTCCGGGGTCGCCGCGCTCCTGGTGAGCGCCCAGGTTCAGCAGGGGAGGCCACCTGATCCCCGGGCAGTGGGCAAAGCCCTTCTCGAGACCGCTCTTCCCTGCCAGCCGCGGGGCAGCCCGGAGTGTCGCCGATATCTTGCCGGACCCTTAATATTCCTGGGGCATACGCCTCTGTAACGAAGGGAGGAAGGACCGTAATGGCAAGTAACAACACCGCCGAGGCCGCGTACCCGGCTGCCAGCTCCTTGACTACCGAAGCTGACACGGGAGCCCCGGAAACCTCCGGGGCGGGCATCGCGGCCGCCGGCTGCGACTGCCCCGCCGGCGTTCGCGAAGCCGCAGCCCCTGCCGCCGCGCCCGGTCCGCCCGAGACGGGCATCGCGGCCGCTTCCGGCGGTCTTCCAGCGAACCCCGCAACCCCGGAGAAGAGCCGGTCTTCCGCGTCCAGCAGCGCGGTTCCGCCAGCTGCGCCCCCCGCGTCCACCCATCAAGCCGTGCCCGCTCGTGCTCCGTCAGGCGATGTTGTCCCGGCGGGAGACTGCAGCTGCGGAGGCGGAGGCGCGAAGCCGTCATACATCTTCGCCATCGGCGTGATCGGGTTCGACTTCGGGACGGAGGCCCGCAGGGACAGCTTCCGGCAACTAATGAAGCGCCCCCAGACGGGCGGCGACCCACCAGTATCGGTGCCCCCGAATCCCTACGACGTCTACCAGCTGGCCGATTACCTGGATGACAACAAGTCGGAATCCACGAAGCTGATCTGGACTCTGAACCTCGACACCACCCCGATCTATGCCATCGAAGCGGAGCCGGCCTACGCGGAAGACGTGTATGAGGTGCTCCGAGCTGTGCTGAGAAATCAGGCTCTGCCTATCGACAACGAGAACTACGTGTCGCGGGTCGCCATCCCTGGGGTACTGACAAATAGGACCAGACGGCTGTTCTCGGGGCAGGTCGTGCCAGTAGTGATCGCTCAGCCCCGTGGCCTCGCCTACTGGCGCGAGACCGCGCTCGTGGATGCCCTGATTCCGGAAGTAACTGAGATGCAACCCGGTGCCACCGAACAGTGGGCTCGCCAAACCTTGCGCGCCTTCCTGGACAAGGTTTACTACCAGCTCCGAAACCTCGGGCAGAGCTCGCCCGACCGGGCCCTGAACTACGCCGCGTCGAACGCGTTCCAATTCGCAAGTTCGATATCGCAAGGGCTCCTCTCGGGGCAGCACGTGCCAGGTCCGCCACCAGTGGGTGGACGGCAGCCTCAAGGTCATCTCTACACGCTGGACACTATCACCGTCTCAAAGAGCCCCTATTGCCGCATGGACTCAGACTGCTGGGACGTGCAGATGAAATTCTTCGATCCCGAGAACGACACAAGGGCCAGCAACGTCTTCTTGTACACAATCGACGTAAGCGACGAGATGCCAGTCAGCCTTGCACCGGCGCACCAGTTCCTTGTCGCTTCCCGATGATTCACAGGCCTCATAGGACGGGATCCCACCCGCTGGGCTCCACGAACCAGCTTGATACCTGGAGGTGAAGGACTATGAAACCTGATGTGGGCCTCAGGCTCCCAGTCCAGGCGTCGGTATCTCGAGAACTTATAACGTGCCGAGGCCCTGAGAACGCGGCCGGTGTCGAAGCACAAACTGTCTGCGATAACCTTACTGGGCTAGCGCAGCAAATCTGCGATAACGCTACTGGGCTAGCGCAGCAAATGTGCTCCGCCCTGGAGCACGGCGTAAAGTAGCGGGCGCAACGGCCCCAGGATTAATGGAAGGGAGAACGACATGAACCAGACCAAATCAGCAGGGCTGCGGCTGCCCGTGCAAGCGGCGGTCGACCGGACAGCGACCTACGCCGCGCTCCAGGGTGCCGGCGTCGAAGCCTCTCAAGTCTTTTTTCTGAAGTACGACGTAACCATGTAGCAGGCGCAACGGCCCCAGATTAATGCAGGGAAGCTTATGCAAAAGCCCCGCCGGATGAGGATCCCCGCCGGGGCTGGACGGGTCGGCCATACCGGGAACTCGACCGGCCCGCATCTGCACTTCCAGCTGATGGATTCGGCGCACCTGCTGACGGCGACAGGCGTCCCGAGCGCCTTCGCGGAGTACCTCATCCAGCGCGGCGGGCGGTGGGAGCGGGTTCAGCGCGGCATCCCCGGCCGGCTCGAGCGCATCCGCCCGGTCTGATCGGCCGCGGGGCGGCGGTCACCCACGTGGCGGATGTCCTGGTCGGCCCCGCGGCCGGTACGCACCATGACAGCGCATGATCTGGAGCCGCAAGGGCTGACCGGGGTCACGATGGCTGGGCCGTCTCAGTTCAGCCACTGTGGCGAGCCGGAGAACGCGGTGCTGCGCCGTCAGATCGGCCGGGTCCGCTACCAGGCGGGCGACCGGATGTGGCTCGCGGCGCTGTCCGGCTGATCCCCGGCATTGCTGGGGAGAGGTGTTCGCCGTTACCCCGGCGACGCTGCTCGCCTGGCACCGGCGGCTGGTCGCAGGCAAATGGGATTATGCGAGCCGGCGGCGTCCCGGACGGCCGTCCACGGCAGCCGCGATCCGCAAGCTCGTGATCCTGTGGGTGCCGAAAACCTGTGTCACCTGGGCAGATGCTCTGGAGAGCGCAGTCCCGTGTCCAGTGCCGGGCGAGCCGGTCTCGGGCCGTCCGGACGTGCGATGATCTTCGGCTTGTGGGCTTGAAGCTGATCTTCCTTGCCATATCGAGTGCCATGTCGCTACTCAGGTTGTCGCGCCGGGAGGATTGGTGGAAGGACGCCGAGATCCTGATGCTGCGTCATCAGCTCGCTGTCGCCCTGCGAGAGCGGCCCCGGGCTGCTGCAGGGCTGACATGGCCGGACCGGGCGTGGCTGGCTCTGCTTGCCGGGACGCTGCCCATCGACCGGCTCGGTCGGATACGGCTGATCGTCACCCCGGCAACGATCTTGCGCTGGCATCGTGACATCGTCCGCCGCCGCTGGGCGCGCCGGTCGCGGCGCGGCCGTTCAGGGAGGCCGCCGGTGCGCCGTGACGTCCGGTCGGTGGTGCTGCGGCTGGCCCGGGAAAACGAATCATGGGGATACCGCCGGATCCACGGCGAGCTCGCCGGACTCGGCATCGCCGTGGCGCCGTCCACGGTCTGGCAGATCCTCAAGGACGCTGGCATCAGCCCGGCACCGCGCCGGGACGGCCCGGGCTGGGCCGAATTCCTGCGGTCCCAGGCCCAGGCGATGCTGGCGCTGGACTTCTTCACCGCCGACCTGATCAACGGCACGAAGGTCTACGTCCTGGCCGCCATCGAGCACGGCACCCGCCGCATCCGGATCCTCGGAGCCACCGAGCATCCGATCCAGTCGTGGGTAGTGCAGCAGGCCAGGAACCTCCTTATGGACCTGGAAGATGCAAAGACGACCGTGAAGTTCGTCCTGCATGACCGGGACGCCAGCTTCACCACGGCGTTCGACGCCGTCTTCCAGGCCGCTGGCGCCAGGGTCGTCCGCTCCGCTATTCAGGCGCCCCGAATGAACTCGATCATGGAACGCTGGATCGGCAGCTGCCGCCGTGAGCTGCTGGACCGGACCCTGGCCTGGAACCAGCGCCACCTGATGACCGTCCTGCGCGAGTACGAGGACTTCTACAACACGCACCGTCCGCACCGCACCCTGAACCAGGCCGCGCCGCTGCGCCCGCTGCCAGATGATGTCACCGACCTGGACCACATCCGCGTCCGGCGGCGCGACCGCGTCGGAGGCGTGATCCATGAGTATCGCCTGGTGGCATAGGTTTTCGGCACCCACAACCTGGTACTGGCCGAGCTCTGCAGCGCCGGGTATTGACGGACGAAATAAAGGTTCAGTCAGCGGTGCCAGCGAGCGCGTTGTCGACCCAGGTCCGCAGGGCGGCCAGGGGGGCGGCGCCTGTCTGCCGGGCGGTCACCTGTCCGCGGCGCAACACCAGCAGCGTCGGGATGGCCTGGGCCCCGAACCGCTGCGAGATCCGCGGCGAGGTGTCCACGTTCACTTTGACCAGCTTGACCTGGCCGGCCAGGTCGCGGGCGAGTTGCTCGAGCGCGGGGCTGACCATGCGGCAGGGCCCGCACCAGGGCGCCCACAAGTCGACGAGGACAGGAATCCTGGCGGCCTCGGCGACCTCACTGAAGGTGGTGTCGTCAGCATCAGCGATCCACGGCAACGGCTGATGGCACTTGCCGCAACGGGGCGTCCCGGCCGCCGCCGCCGGAACCCGGTTGGTCTGGCCGCAGTGCCCGCACCGGATCAGCCCGCTCGCCATGGCTTCATTATCCTCGCGCCAGGATCCCAGGCCGGTTCTGGCAGCTGAGGGACAGTACATCATCGACCAGGCCGGCCGTGACCACACAGCCGTCGCGGACATCCCCGGCGGCCAGCGCCCGCACGACGGGGATCTAGTCAGCGTCCGGGTGCAGGACGGCGGCCCGGGCCTTTCGTCAGCCAGCCGCGCTGCGCCGTTGCCGGGCCCGGAGCGGGACTTATCAGGTTCCCGGACGCTCTGCTCAATCGTTTGTTCGAGTGATCGAACACGTCACGATCTTGCTATCGCCCGGGAGCCAAGATGGGGAGCCATTCGGCAAAGAGCCGCCAGGAGTCTGGGGGAGTCTGGGCGGTCATTTGCCCTGGCAGACGGGCACCTCGTGCCCCATCCGCTCAGACTTGAGGACATCTGGGATGCGGTCCTCATGGCCGTGGCACGCACGGCCGTTCGATGACACTCCGATCCAGGCACCGCGCGGCCGCAGACGGCGCACCGGCCAGTGGCCGCGTCGCTGACCAGCCGGGCGACACCCCGTCCGGCCGGTAGCTGGAAGGCCTCGCCGGGCACGGCCAGCGGCCATGGCGGCACCGGCCGCCCAGGGAAGGCGGCAGCCACATCCATCAGGACCGGCGCGGCGGACCGCGTGCCGTGGACTGGATATGACCCGTCGGCAGCTGCCCTCCCGTATCAGGGTCGTGCTGTCCGGGTGGACGATGGGTGCCGGGCGATCAAGGTCGTGCCCGCAGCAGGTCGACCGTTACCTTCGAGTTGGCCTGAAGTGTTATCTCGTGGCCGTTAACAATGATCATCTCGCGACAGCTTTCCGGACCCGACAGCACGAATCTCGCGGAGGTGTGATTCGCAGACACCGACACCGTGTTGCCGTGCCACTTGAGCCGGAGGTCCACGGCGTTCCAGTCAGGCGGGAGCCATGGCTTGAAGGTCATCTGGCCGTTCCGCACACGGAATCCGCCGAATCCGCAGACCATCATTTGGAGCCCCTCGTGCCAAGATATCCGTCGCGCAGTTCTTCACTGCGCAGCCGCGGCGGGTCAGCCGTCACCTCCGCTGACTCACCGAGCCGCGTCGAGCTCGCTTCCTCAAGGTTCATCTTCAAGATGTCGATGTACGGAAGCCATACGTCCCGGTCAGCCCACACCCGTGGATGGCGCTCGCCGCTGCGGGTCAGCGTCATCGTAGGGCCGTGGGCATCCAGCACCACGGCCGCGCCGCTGTTCTCCTTGATGTGCCGCAGCGTCGGCTGCCCCACCTCATAGTCCGTGATCGGGACACAGACAAACACATCGGCATCGAGCACCTTGTCCACGTCGGCCGGCAGGATCGGGTTCATGAAGCTCGTCTGCCGCTCGACGCGACGGTTGTGCTCGATATAACGCAGCTCGATGACGTCTCCCCGGTCGGCCGGCGAGGTTATACCGGAGGTGTCGATATTCGGGAAGGATCCAAGGATCTCCTTGATCGGACCCTCGTCCTGCCGGCGGACATGTGATACCGGAACGATCGTGTCGCCAGCATCCAGCAGAGCCGACAGGGCAACCGCCGTATACAACACGCATCCGTACTTCTCGAACCGTTCACCGGCATGTGTCACGATCTGGTCGCGAGGGATCGGGCCCAGCACGGCAACCTTGCGACTTGCCCGGCTTTTCATGTCATTCATCATGAATGCCTCCGGCGCTTGCCGCCATCGCACTGCGCAATGTAGGGCCCGTTGCGCTACAGGGACTGTCGGCTGTGCTGCAGGGGCCCATGGTCACCAGTGACCGCTCCTTTGATCCGGCTGGTTCAGGGCACCGCGGCGGCAGCAGGGACGGCTGCGGGGTGTCCATTGGCGCTGCTGCGCGGTGGTCCTCCGTGTTCCAGCAGCAGGAGCGCCATGTCATCGTGGGCGTGACCGTCGGCGTGCTTGTCCACGGCTCTCATCAGGGTGTCCAGTGCCTGGTCGCAGTCGGATGCGCGAAGCGCCGCTTCGATCGCCTCTTGCGGGAGGAAGCGTCCGTGGGCGTCGCGGCTTTCGACAAGCCCGTCGGTGTACAGCAGGAGCCGGTCGCCGGGCGACCAGGTTGCGGTGTACGCGGTGAAGTCATCCTGAAGGCCGAGCGGCAGCGCGGCCTCCGCGTCGGTCAGCGGCTGCAGGTCGCCGCCGTGGCGCAGCAGCGGCGGGTGATGGCCGCAGTTGACAATGGTGAGCTCCCCGCCGGTGGCGATCTGTGCCAGTGCCGCGGTAACGAAGTCCTCCTCGCCCAGGTGCGGCCTGATGGCCCGGCTTACTCCGCCTGCCACCTGTTCCATCGCGGGCATGGCGACCGCGCTGCGCCGGAATGCGCTCAGGACGTGCCGGGCAAGCATGATGGCATCCAGGCCCTTGCCGCGGACGTCACCGATAATCACCCGGATCCCGTGCCCGGTGGGGATGATCTCATACAGATCCCCGCCCACCGAGGCCTCGCGTGTCGCCGAGCGGTAGCGGGCGGCGATGTTGATCCCGGTCATCTCTGGGGGCAGCGGCGGGAGCAGCGCGAGCTGTGAGGCCTCCGCGATCGCGGTCATCCGCGCTAGGCGCTCTTCGCGCCGGCGGCGTATACCCGCCACCAGGACCGCCATCCCGCTGATGACGCAGACCGCCGCAACCCGGGTCCAGTAGGTGGCATCTCCGGTGATGCTCTGCCACCACCCGGTTGCGATGGCGAGCGCCACCGCGGCGCTGGCGAAGATGGCCGTACGGTATTCGTCAGCGACGGTAGCCACGATCAGCGGCGCAACGCTGAACAGCGAGAGCGTCATCACGCTGGTCGTCACGTCGAGCACGCCGAACAGGATCAGCCACCCGGCCGCCGCGGCCAATGCGAAATGCTCGGCCGACGGAAGTGACTTCGCCGTCTCTCCCGGCTCTCCTGCTGGCGCGAGCTGCTTCATCGCGCTTCCCCCTCGCCTCACCGAGTTCTCCGCCCGGTTCGGAACATGCCGCAGCGACGTAACCTGCGGCGGCGGGGTCCGGGCTCGTAACAGGTGGTAGCGAAGGCGTCTGACCGGCACTAATGGCGGCGTGCAAAGACTAGCAGAGCAAGTCCTATCGCCGCGGGAAAATAGCACAACAAGTCCGGTAGCGCTGCGACTTCAGTCGGCCGACGATCGAGCCGAAGTGGCCACCGGATCATGCTGGCCGCATTTTGGCCCGCATAACGACGCTCAACGGCCCTCCCCCGCGGCCTCCGCGTCGGCGCCTGGACTCCGCGCCAGCGGCAGCGCCTATGCCAGCTCGACCCAGCACCTGGCGACAGGCCGCGCCCAGGCCGCCCCCCGCTGGCAATACAACCTCTCCGGGCGGGACGCCCAAGGAGTGCAGGCCGCCGGAGAACGGCGGGTTCCTCGCGGCGGCCCTGCGGGCGCGGCCGATCTGGAATTACGCCGGGATTGCCCCTGGTTCGGCTCCAGCCTTGCGGACACAGCTGCGCAGCTTGCTGCTTGAGCGGCTCGTCGGGCTCCCCTTCGCAGGCGCCCGATCTCACCAGCTGTCCGGCACGCTCCGTCATGATCCTTCCGCGGTTCAGCTTTGTCCCGGCTGGCACGTTCACGGCTCCGCGGGCTGCCCTCCCATCTGGGATGATCCGCTTCCGGCCTGCGGGATGGAGTCGCGCTATGGCGGTCCGTCTGGCCATTTGCACGTATGTTCCGCATAATGCTGGCGACAACTGATCCCCGCTTGCAAAGCGGTGGCTCGGCCAATTTTAGGACCTTGGTCCCTAGCGAGAATGCGGCGCCTGCTCGTTATTATCCGCGAGAACTGGCATCGCTGCTCCAGCCCCGGCAGCGGCAAGAACTACCGCCTCGGGTGAGCTCAGTGGGCAGTCCTAGTCGTCCTGGCACCGTGACCGGTATCGACCGGCTGACCATCCGGCCGCCGTCTCCGCGCCGCGTCCGGACGACTGCCGTGTCCCGTCGCTGCGTACCGAGCCCAACGGCGTCAGCACGGTCCCGCCCGCGGGTCGGCTCGGCCACGGCAGGCCGCTTCGAGGGCGGCTACACAGGCGTGTTTGAGCTCATGTGCCCTGGCTGCGGCGATCACCCGGACCTGGATTACTCCGAGGCCCCGCTGCGGCTTAAGTGGCTTCGCGGGCCGCGCCCGCTTGAGGAGGCCCTGACTGCGTATTACAGGACGCCGCGTGCCGACTGGCCGTCGCGGTGATCCGGCTCGCCGCTTCGCGTCGCACCGGAGATCTAGCTGTGGTCGCTGCGGTCGCTGCCTCTGCTGAGATGCTGGTCAGTAGGGTCCCAGGCGGTGGCAAGCTCGTCCGGCACCGGCAAATCCGAGCGTGGGTGCAATCTAGGCGCGGAGCCGCCGAGCTGTGGTCAGGTCATCTCGACGACGCGGCCCATACCCTCGAGTCGGGCGCGGCCGCAGCGACCGCTTCGGGCGGCGAGGACGAACCGGCCGACTGCCTTGGGCACCTCGCGCTTTTGGAGGCCTTGCGCGGTCAGCTATGCCGCGCTGCACAGTTGGCAGCTGGAGCGACCACGGCCTCTATGACCGACGAGCAACGGGCGCCCGTCTGGCGCCCGAACCCGGCGGCCTTTATCGCACTCTCCTGGGTGCACCTGGAACACAGTGAGCTGGGTGAGGCGCACAGCGGCCTCACCCAGGCGGATACCGCCCTTGGCGTAACCCCAGACAAGCTGATCGACGCAGTGGCCTATCTGGCTGCGCACCCCAGTCACGACCGAAAGGAGCGGCCCTATGTGCCGCTGGCTCGCCTACACGGGCTCACCCATCCTGCTCACCGATGTGCTCTACACCCCGGCCCATTCGCTGATCGACCAGAGCCTGCATTCCAAGCTCGGGGCGGAGACGACCAACGGCGACGGCTTCGGCATCGGCTGGTATGACGCCGCGCCCGTCCCCGGCGTCTTCCACAGCATCGAGCCGGCCTGGAATGACCAGAACCTGCGCGAGCTCGCGGGCCATGTGAGCTCCCCGCTGTTCTTCGCGCACATCCGCGCCGCGATCGGGTCAGCCGTTCAGCAGACCAACTGCCATCCCTTCCGGCATGGCCGCTGGCTGTGGATGCACAACGGATTCATCGACGGCTTCGCGATGGTCAAGCGGGACCTCGTGCTCGCGGTCGACGAATCGCTGTTTCCCGAGATCAAGGGCCAAGCCGACAGCGAGGTCCTGTTCTACCTGGCGCTCAGCTTCGGCCTGGAGGACGATCCGCCGGAGGCGGTCGCACGGGCCGTCGGGCTGGTGGAGGCCTGCGGGCGGGCGCGGGGCGTCAAGTACCCGTTCCAGGGCACCATCGCCACCACCGACGGGGAGAACCTGTGGGCGTTCCGCTACTCCAGCGAGGGCAAGTCGCGATCGCTGTTCTTCAGCCGCGACATCCGCGCGGTCCGGCAGCTGGCTCCGGACCGGGAGATCTTGCGCGAGGTGTCCGATGACACGCGGCTCGTGGTCTCCGAGCCAGTGGGTGACCTCCCCGGTGCCTGGATCGAGATGCCCGAGGCCAGCTACGGAGTGATCAGCAAGGGAGGCGACCAGCTCCTGCCGTTCACCCCCAAGCCCCCGCCGCGAGCCCGGTGAGGACCTGCGAGCGTGAGCGTGGCGCACCGGGTAACCGCCGAACAGGGGTGTGACGTGATGCTACCGCCTATAGGCTCCGGGCCCAGGCGGGAGCCTGCGGCGCCGGTGGCCGTCGGGGTGGAGGAGTTCCACATCGTCGGCCTGGCAACACGGCGGCTGGCCGCGCAGGCCAGCAGCACCCTGGAGCAGCTCCCCGTCGGCCGGTTCACCTGAGAGCTGCAGCAGTCGGTAGTGGAGGCCAACAGCCGCCCCCATGTCCGCCTGGCCGATCTCGTCGGCGACATCGCGGCCCTGCGGCGGGCCGCCATCGCCGCGGCGCCGCCCCTGGGCCTGGGCATCGTGGCCGCCGGCACCGTCCCCATCGCCGACCCGGACACGCTCACGATCACCCCGGATCCGCGGCGGCACGGCAGCGCGCTGCTTCCGTCCGCGGCGGCCTCGACAAGGTCGTCGACACGCCGCTGGCAGAAACCCGGGCCAACACGGACTGGCGGCCGGGCGCGGGATCCGCCCGCGCGACGGTCAGCGCGTTGTCGGCCCACGTCGTAGAGCCACTCCCCAGAATGCTCATACAGCCCGGCCGTGGCCAGCACGGCCAGCACTCGCTTGCAGTAGCGGGTGTCTGTCCGGGCCCTGTCGTCGGACTCGGGCAGCACCCGGGCGGGTGCTGTCATGGCGGAGGGAGCGGGCAGGGAGTGGTCCTCATCGTCGCGTTTGCCGTGGCCGCCGCCTTTTCCAATGCGGTCAACGTGATGACGCAGCACGCGGCGAGTGCCGGCGCCCCGAAGCGGGAGAAGGGCTGGCGTCTGGTGAGCGTCTGGGTCGCCGTCTTGATGAAGGTTGCCATCAGGGCCACCACGTTCGGTATCGGCGGGATGCTCACGCGCTGGCCCGTGTACGCGCTTGCTGCCGCCGCGGTCACCGGCACGCTGCTCGAGCAGTCCGCTCTTCATGTCGGGCCGTTGAGCGTGTCCCAGCCGCTGCTGGTCATGATCGACCCGCTGGCCAGCATCATCTTGGGCATCTGGCTGTTCGACGAGCGGTTCACGGACAGCCCGGCGAAGATCGCCATCGCCGGGGTGGCTTTCGCTGTCATGGCCGCCGGGGTGATCGTGCTGTCGCGAACGGCGCCGAAGGACCTCACCCCATCCAGGCCGGCCAGGTCGTGAGCGGCGCCGGCGGCCCGCACCTGCTCTTGAGCATGTCGTGGGCGATGCTCAACACCATGACCGGGTTCTGCGCCCGGACGCACGTCGATGATGCGGCTGTCGCTGCCCGGACCATTTTGTTGACACCGGCATGGAACGGCAGGCGCGAGTTTCCGGTGCGATCAGTGCTATAGCTGCGAGCCGCCGTGTTGCCGGTGCAGGTCACGCTATAGCCGTCAGGAGTGCCTGTGCGTCGACGATGTTCGCGAACACCGGCATCCGGCCGTTCAGGCCGCTGATCTTCAGTATCGTCGCGACCAGCGGCCGCGGCGCGATGAGGCCGAAACGGCACCCCGCCGCATCAGCGAAGTTGGCGATCCGGACGAAGGCGCCGAGCCCGCGTTCGGTTGATCTCCTGCTGTGCGGCCACCGCTACCGGACCTCCTGCGCCGCCCTGGCAGCCGCCGACGCCATGATCGTTGACGACCGGCGCAGTGCGGAAACCAGCGTCGGCGCGCAGGAAACAAGGGATCCCGCGCCCGCCGGTACCACGCGGCGGCGATGAGCCAACCACCCGGCTCGCAAGATCCTGCTTCGTAGCGGCAGAGCCGGGCCTGTCCGGTCACGGCCGGCCCGGCGCTGCGGTGCTAGACGGCTTCCAGGTTCTGGCGGCTGCCGTAGACGCACAGTCCGTACAGCGCGACCACGTCCAGGGCGATGATGACCAGCGCCCAGAAGGGGTAGGCCGGGATGAAGAACATCATGTCGATGGCGTTGAGCCCGACCACGGCCACCGCGAACCAGCGGGCTAGCTGGTTGCCCGCCAGGATGCCGCCCGCCGCGACCAGCTGCAGGACCGAGATGATGAGCGTGACCCAGCCCCAGGCGCGCAGGTCGCCGATCACGTAGTGCGCGTTGGCGACAAAGACGTGCGAGTTGGCGATCGCGGCGATGCCGTAGATCATGTTGAAGAAGCCGGCGATGAGCAGCAGGATGGCCGCGAAGAAGATCAGGCCGTAGCCGCGGCCTTCCGCGTGCCGCCCGCCCGTGCTGCCGACAGGCCTCATGGTTGCCGATGACATTTGTGACCTCCTAGATCAGAACCGCCAGGACCCTGCCGCCTGCGCTTAACGCTTCCCCCGCTCCGCTCCGCCCCGGTCGGGCGGCCGCGGCGCAAACACCGACGTAGGCCCATGACCTGCCTTCACCTTCACTCCTCG
Source organism: uncultured Actinomycetes bacterium (assembly GCA_963739135.1). Taxonomy (GTDB): domain Bacteria; phylum Actinomycetota; class Actinomycetes; order Streptosporangiales; family Streptosporangiaceae; genus Palsa-504. The sequence continues at coordinate 824,699 of CAVTZG010000021.1, read as the reverse complement.
GCCAAGCGCGTCTTTAGGGCCATAGGTCCTGACCTCGGAGAGCCGATCGGCAGGGCGCCAGCCCGGCGGACCCGCGGGCACCCCCGCAAGCCTGCCCAGGGCTCCATCACCACGCTGGCCTGCGCCATGAACGCCACACTTACGCCGGGGACCATGCCGCCGAGTTTCGAGCTCCTGTGCTTCGACTGCGGCGACAATCACGGTCTGGAGTACTCTCAGGTCTCTCCCCGGCCTGCAGGTGTCCGGCGAACGTCCGGGCGGCGGGATTTATGGTGTGCGCCAGGCGGGTAAGCGGTAGTGCGGGCGGAGGGGCACGAACCGGACCCGTTGGGGATCAAATCATCTTCCCCGGCTGGCTGCGGGGGCCGGCGGTCCTGCGGGCACTCCGGGTCGGGCGGTGGTCATGGCCGGGTGATTCCGCCGCACCGGTTAGGACTGGCTCCTACACCGACACACACGGACCGGACGCCAGCGCGGAGTTCATCCGCTTCTTCGGCGAGCACCCCCGCCATCCCGCTGACCCGAACCGCCCCGGAGCGCACCAGACGTGCGGATGGCGGCTGCCCCAGAAGAGCAGGCTGCGCACCACGTCGGCCGGGCGATGAGGGCGAGGATGGCCATGCACCAAGACCGCCTGCAGGCACGCGCACAGCGGTCGTCTGGGGCAGCGTGCACGGTGGCATGCTTATCGGCTGTTGTCCTACGGTATCTCGCGGACGACATCGGCGGGATCTTTGTCGTCGCGCAGGCCCTGGAACCGTGGGTGGCGCAGTTCCCCGTCGGTCGTCCATTCGCTGAAGGCCACCTCGGCGAGTAACGTGTTCACCCCTGATAAGTGATGCCCTGGCCGCGCCGGGTGCCCGATAAAACGCGATACAAAGCGCAGGAATGCTGCCCACTCGCGGACCCGAGTCCGCGCACGACTCTGGCGCATCGTGCCGTGAGGTTGAGTCAGGCGCTAAGCCGGTTCCGACAGAGCAAGGTGGGTGAGACTCGGCATCAGCCGGACATCACGCCACTAAGCCGGGGTTCCGCGCCTCACTCCTGGCGGGGGATACAGGATAATTCGGCGTTCGCCATACTGAGGGTGTGGATCCAGGTGAACGGTTCAGGCACTCGGCGGCTAGGCGGTTCGCCGAGCAAATGGAGTCAATCGCGCAAGGAGTCGCGCAGCGCGTGATCGATCTCGTGGTCGATGCACTGGACGTGAACACGCTGATCGCCCGGATTGACCTGAATGTCGTGCTCGCGCGAGTGGAGCTGAACAGCCTGCTCCAACGGGTGAACCTGAACGAGGTAGTCAAGCAGGTTGACCTGAACGAGGTACTCGACCGGACAGACCTAAACCAGATAGTCGACCGGCTGGATGTGAATAAGCTCATGGCCCGGGTCGACATCAACCAGATCGTCAGCCAGATCGATATCGAGGCGCTAGTGAAGAACACCGATCTGGGTGCCCTCATGGTCAGTTCCTCCAGCACTCTCGCCACCGAGGCGGTCGATCTGGGACGAAGCCACGCGGTCAGCATGGACGACACCCTCGCACGCTGGGTGAGCAGGATCCGGCGCAACCATACGGGACGAGCTGAGCCTGCTGAGTTGCCGAACGCCCCGGAGGAGCCATGACCGCGCCTGCCGATGCCCGCCTGCTGGAACCAGTGCCCCGCAACGTCGGCGTATCGCAACCCCTGCCTCTCGCCGGCAGCCCCCAGCCACACGTTTCGCTCAGCACCGGGGAAACGGAGAACCTGCGTGGCCAGCACGCCGGGTTCGCATCGCGTTTCATCGCGTTCATAGTCGACTGCGCCGTAAGCATCGGGGTGTTCATGCTGGTCCTGAGCGCCGCCTCGTTCGCCGCCAGCGTGCTGACCGGGAGTTCCATCCACTGGAGCAGGGGCAACACGTGGGTGGTGGTCGCGTTCTTCGCCTGGGAGTTCTTCTATTACGCCTACTTCTGGACCGCGAGTGGCAAGACGCCCGGGATGGTGCTGCTCGGGGTTCAGGTTGTCGGCCAGGACGGCAGCAGGGCGGGCACCCGGCGCGGGCTCGTGCGAACGCTTGCGTTTCCGCTGAGCTTCCTCCTGCTGGGGCTGGGCTTCCTCGGCATCCTGCTGGAGCGTGATCGCCGCGCGCTGCACGATGTCATCGCCGGCACTGCAGTCGTGTACTGCTGGGATGCGCGGGAGGCGCGGCTTCGGTCCCTCGCCCGTGAGGGCAGCGGCCGGCAGCCATAAGCCGCGCTCCGGATACTGCGGACAACGTCGGAAACAGGTTCGTAATGCGCAGGCCGACCGTGCCCGCTACGGTGCCCGATCCGGCGATAACCCAGGCGTCCTGACCGGCGCTCACGGTCAGCCGACCTCCCCCGCTGGGGCGGGTTTTGACTGCATGGCAACAGGGCACTCGCAGCCTTCCAAGCTAGTCCGTCGAGCCAAGATTGGAAGCTATGCCGGACAAGGTCAACGCCAGCAAAGTGGTGTGCTACGTCGTCCGGGATAGCCAGCTGCTGGTCTTCCGCCATGCTGACTATGACCTGGAGCACGTCGGTCTCCAGGTCCCGGCCGGAAGTATCCGGCCTGGAGAATCCCCCGAAGACGCCGCCCTGCGCGAAGCGCGCGAGGAAACCGGCCTCAGCCAGTTCAGCGTTGTGCGCAAGCTCGGGGAGATCATCTACGACATCAGCCCGTATCGTTACGAGATCCAGCACCGACACGTTTTCCAGCTTCAAGTCCATGATTGGCAGATAGGGCCTGTCGGTAGCTCTGGTCTGGGGACCTGGTAGCGGGTGTCGGGCGACCGGGTAGCAGCCGGTTGATGGCGGCTGCCACCCGGTCGCGGTTTGCGGCTATTCCCAGTAGGTGTCGGCCTGGCGGGCCTGGTGTGCACGCTGCCGGCGCATGTCGACCTCGCCGAGGTTGATGGTGCGGGCGTTGTTCGCGAGCCGGTTGACGATCGAGTCGGCAGCGACCCGGTCGGGCAGGGCCGTGACCCAGTAATCGGGTCCGGACTGGGAAGCGATGACAGTAGGCCTGCGGTGCTCACGGTTGGCGAGGATGGCGAACAGGTCGCTGGCCGCGTCGGGATCGATGCCGACGGTGAGGAAATCGTCGATGATCAGCAGGTCGGTGTCGGACAGCTCGTTGAGCAGCCGCTGATGGGCGATGGCGTCGCCGCGGGCGATGACGAGCTTGCGGGCCAGCTCGTCCATGCGGGTGTAGGCGACGTCGTGCTGGTTCTGGCACGCGGCGATCCCGATCGCGCAGGCGAGGTAGGTCTTGCCGCCGCCGGTCGGTGAGTTGATCAGCAGGTTAACCGGCTCGGCGGACCAGTCGTGGGCGGCGTAGCGGCGCATCCTGGTGGGGTTGATGCCGCGGCCCTCCCGGTAGTCGAGCTCGGCGATCGTGGCGGTCGGGATCGGGAAGCCGGCCTTGCGGATGAGGGCGGCGATCCGGTTCGCCCGGCGCTGTTCGAGCGCGTCGTCGATCGCGGTGAGGAACAGCTGCTCGGGCGTGAGCTCGTCGTTGGCCTCATCAGCGATCAGTTCCTCGAACCGGGTGGCGACGTGGGTGATCCGCAGGGTGCGGAACTTCTCGTAGTCGATGCTGGTGAACACCTGCTCACCGCCCGTCGCGGTAGTAGCCGGCGCCGCGCACGAGCACGTCTTCGGGGGTCTGCTGGCCGCTGCCATCCAGCGGGGCGGGCTTGCACGTGGAGGCCGCGGGCTTGAACGGGGCTGGTTTCTTCTGGTCGCTGTCGATGGCTGTAATCAGCCGTTTGAGCGTCGAGTACGACGGGTGCCCGCCCATGTTCAGCAGTGCCTGGCAGGCGGCCTCGAGCCGCTGGGTGCTCCGGCGGCCGAGCGATTCGAGGATGTTCTGGCAGTCCAGGTAGCCCTGCGCTTCGATCTGGTACCGGTCCAGGAGCTGCTCGATCACCTTGACAGTCGCGGGCCCGCACGTGCGGGCCCGGTCCAGGAACCAGGTCCGCGACCACAGCCCGGCGATATTGCGGTGCTGCGGGGGCACGTGCGCGGGGTCGGTGGAGTACTGGCCCTTCCTGCCGGTCTTGCGGACATGCTCGGCGACGATCTGCTGCCCGTCGAAGACCGTCACCCGACTGCTGGTCAGCCGCAGCCGCAGCAGCCGTCCGGCCAGCCGGTAGGGAATCGAGTAATGCTGATAGCCGGTCGTAACGTGATAATTGCGCTGCGCTTTCACCTCCTTCCATTCGACCTGCTCGAAGACCTCGCCGGGCAGCGGGGCCAGCGCCGGGGCTTCTTCCTGGCTGAACAGCTCGAACCGGGTCGTGCCGTCGGCCCGGCGGATCTCATGGTTGATCTCGAAGACCCGCTCGTCGATGGCGTCGTTCAGCTCGGCCAGCGTCGTCCACGTCTCCTCGGCCAGATAGCCGATCACCCGCTTGTTGACGACGTTGACACCCGACTCGACCGCCGCCTTGTCGCGTGGCTTGCGCACCCGGGCTGGCACGACCGCGACCCCGTAGTGGTCGGCCATCTGCCGGTAACGGTCGGTGACGAACCGGGCAGCGTCGCCCCTGGCCTTGCGGTGCGTCGCGGTGGTCGCATTGTCGGGGACCAGGATCTGCACGGTCCCGCCGATGAACTCGAACGCGGCAACGTGCGCGGCGATCCACGCTTCCATCCGCATGTCAGTGAACGCACGGCAGAACACGTAGCCCGAGAACGGCAGCACTGCCAGGAACAGGTACGCCCTGGACACCTCACCGGTCACGGCATCGACCAGCGCGATCGTGTCGCCGGCCCAGTCGACCAGCATCGCCCTGCCGGGCTCGTGATGCAGCACCGCGACCAGGTTGTTGCGGACCGCGAACTCGCCGAACAGGTGGCAGTACTGCGCATACCCGTACCGGCGCAGCGGCGTGCTCGCCGCCGCGTAGGCACGCCAGGCCTGCAGCAGCGTGAAATGCCGGTTCGCTTTCATCGACCTCGCCACCCGCGCGAAGTCCGGCTGCTCGTACTCCGCCGACACCCGCGACCTGCCATCGGGGAACAAACCCGCCAGATCATCCTCGCTCATCACGCCCAGCCGCCCGGCCGTGATCTCGTGCACCCTTATCGCGGCCTTCGCCGCCGACACGTCACGATGCGAGCAGCCCGCTGCCGCCACAACCTCCCGGTAACTACGGCCCTTCAGCAGCAAGGACATGATCAACCTGTAATCCGCCATCGACGTATGTGCCTCCGTGCTCGAAGGCGGCGCCCAGTGCGCCGCCACGAGCAACCCGACCACACCGAATCGACAGCGCTACCAGCAATCCAGAACCGTGCTACCAACTCCACGGACTCGCGCTACCAAGATCGGTCATCCGCCACGGTGGCCGTCGCGTATCCTGCCGCACCGACCACAGGACCTTTGGCACTACGACGGGAGAGCCCATCTTGGCAACATGGCGTGTTGTCTTCTGTACATGGAGGTGCCCATGGCCATCAGACCTCATGACGTGACTGATCTGTATCTCGCGCCCGTAGTGCTGGCGGTGGATGCACGGATCGAGGAGCTCGGCCAGCTGGGTAAAGATGGGCTGGCCTATGAAGTCGCGCTCGACAGCGACTCACCGGACTTCACCCGTCGCATCAGGGAAGATGGGCTGATCAGGACGGTCACGCACCTGATTGACTGCCACGGCTGGGAATTCAGCTGGGACCCACGCGGTCTCCGCCTAACTCACGATGCGCATACTTTCGTCCTAGGCATCCCGGCAGTGTTCCTTGAGTACCTGGAGGACAGCCCGGGGGTGTGATGCATCGACGCCGGGCACAACAGGATCAACCTACTCCTTTGTCACAAACTCGGACTGTAGTAATAGGCGTCACCGCGGCACCGTTTATTTGGTCTGGTCCTGCTGTGGCGCTAGAGTTGGCGAGATGCGCTGACCGGTTGGGTTATGACAGCTTCTGGGTGGCCGAGGTGGTTGGGGCCGAGGCGTTCTCTGTCCTCGGTGCAACGGCGCAGGTCGCCCCGTCGATCGGTCTTGGGACGGGCGTTCTGCCCATGCAGGTTCGGACCCCGACGCTGCTGGCGATGGCTGCAGCGTCGCTGCAGGCCATGGCGCCTGACCGCGAGATCTTGATCGGCTTGGGCGTTTCGTCGCCGGTCGTCGTTTCCGACTGGCACGGAGCCGTTTACCCCGCTCGCCCGCTGTCTTATGTGCGGGAGTTCCTCACCGTGCTACGCCTTTGCCTATCGGGTGAGCCGGTCAGCTTCGCTGGCGACCACTTCACGATTCGGAAGTTCCGGCTCGGCGTCGAGCTTGGGGCGCGGCGGCCCAAGATCGTCCTCGGTGCGCTCAACGAGCGGATGCTCCAGCTCGGCGGGGCAGAGGCGGACGGCGTTCTGTTGAACTATCTGCCTGCGAGCCAGGTGCCGTGGTATGTCGAACGGGTACGTGCTGGCGGCAACGCGACTGTCTACGCCAACGTCCACGTGGGCGTAGGCGATCGTGACGCGACCGTGGACTACGCACGGTTCGACTTGTTCTCCTACGTGGTGGTTGACGCGTACGCGCAGGGCTTCGCCCGGGCCGGCTTCAGCGACGAAGTGGAGGCGGTCCGAACGGCTTACGCCAGCGGTGATCGTGCAGCGGCCGTCGCGGGCGTCTCAGACCGGATGCTGGACGCGATCAGCATCGTCGGAGACGAGAAGCTAGTGGCTAGCGCAGTAGCCGCCTACCGTCAGGCCGGGGTGGACATGCCTGTCGTGTTCCCTGTCGTACCGAGGAACGACAGAACGGAGGCGGTGGAATCCACGCTGCGAGCCGCTGGCCATCGCCAGCACGGTTGACCGGCGTACCAGAGCAATATAGGCCCGTGGCGCTAGACGACGGAACACTGACGCCTGTGGGCTTCCGCTATCACTTACCTGTCATGTAAGCCGACGACGCGGACAGGGGGCGCAACTTGAGCTCAGCGCCAGCATGCGCCCCGCGCAGTGCGACACGGTACAGCAAGTAAGTACAGGAACCTTGCAGCCCGGCGCCGACCTGATACGACTGATACAGACCTATGACTTGCACCAACGACCTAAATCGACCTCTATGCCACTCGTTCACACCGAGCTGGTCGACCAGGCCGCAGAACACGTGCGACACCGCTCCTGTTCCGTCCCTGTTCCGGCTGATGCTGATCAGTACCACCAAACGATGCGAGCCGATGCGGACTGAAATCCCAGCTCAACGGCATAATCCCAGGTACCGCGACCAGCACCAGAAGTTCGAGCTGTACTTCGACATGACGGCTCGACACCAGCGGAGTGCGCCATGTTCCTGACTCTTAAAGCGTCAACAGAGAGGACAGCCAGGCGTGCCCGTTGCGTGCCCGATCGGGCGGTAAATGGGAGTGATCCACGGTTGCTCACGGGCACACCGCAACAGCCGCTAGCTGGGAACGCACAGGTTAACCCCCTGCGTGAAACGACCTTCCAAGCTGGGGCTTTCTGGTTACTCATAGCGTCACACTAAACGGCAACGGGCCAAGATCCTCCCATTTCCAGCCCAAACCAGATACGAGCAGTCAGTTACTCCGCAGTCAGGCGAGCCGATGGCCCGGGCACCGGTTACGGCACCCGGTCACTGTCCCGCTATGCGTCGTACTTGTTCGGCCCAGGCGTCCCGGAAAGGCAGTAGAACACGATGAGCGTGATGGTGCCGATGATCGGGATGAAGCCGATGAGCCACCAGAACCCGCTCTTGCCGGAGTCGTGCAGCCGCCGGACCGCCAGGCTGACGGTCCCGATGGCGACGAGCACATAGATGATGTACTGGATGGCGACGGCATGGGTCGCGTTCCCGATGATGCCGCCTATCAGGTCGATGATGATGGCGCCGAGGAAGAACCACCAGAACGCGGATCGTGAGGCGCGGCCGTTGAAGGTGACAATGTTCTTGAAACCTTCGGAGATCGCCTCCCCGAAGCCGACGGGCCCGCCCTGCAGGTAGCCCCGCTGGCTGGGGTCCCAGCCGCCTTGCGGCGGCTGCCCGTAACCGCCTGACGGGTCCTGCGGGTACGGCTGGTAGGGGCTGCTCATGAATATCCTCCGTTTTATGCCCCGGTTTTCAGGGCTTCCTGCTATGGCAACGTTGCCGATTCTCGCCCGGTTCAGGCCGCAGGAGAAGTATATATTGAGCGTTTTCATGCACCTTATGCGGCGTGAATCTCCAGGGCGTGGATGGCTTTGGCGACCTGGCCCGCGCGCCAGGGGCAGCAGCGGAGCTTGCGGAGGATCGGTCAGGCCTTGAGCTGGGCGTTCGCCCGCTCGCCGGAGGCGCGGAGTTTCGCGTGCGCCTTGTTCGCCTCTTACGTGCCTGACACAGCGTCAGGGCGACGCAGCGGAGACCGCCACCAAATTCGCGTGCCGGTTGCAGTTCGGGTTGCAGTATCTGAGCGTATGACGGTGTCTTCACCCGTCTACGCTGCCTGCAGCCTGCACGTATGGACATTGCTAACATTCATAGATGCGCATGGAACGGCCGGAGCGGACTTTTAATCCGCGGTCTTGGCCTTACCGACGAGGACCACCATCCGAGTTCCGCCCTAGCACGGCCCGGGTACTTACTCATGCTCCCGGCGCAGCACGAGGAACCGGGCTTTCGGGGAGTTCACGGCATAGGATGAGCTATGCAGGTTAAGCAGTCCGTCGCGCGCGGTCAGTACCTGGCCGGCGCCCGCGCGGCCCACGCCTACGCGGTGCAGCAAGGCTTGGCAGAGACGGGTAGGGTGCGTCCGAGGCCTGGGCAGAGACCGTTGGCAGTGTGTCCAAGGAGATCGACCAGTCCCAGCTCTTGGAGCTGATCGAGCCCATCGTCAACGAGGCGGTTCCCGGCGTTCACGGTACGATTTATATTGTCCGCGGCCTCGGCTACTTGGCAGCGCTCGGTGTCGGCACGCGCGTGATTCTGCCCGGTGAGGCCGAGGACGCGTGGCGGGCAGTCGGCCGGGTGGGTGGGGAAGTGATCCTGGGCACTGCGGCGAGCGTGGCCGAGACCCTTGGGTACCCGGGCTGGTGGCTCGGCCTCAAGGCCGCAGAGTGCCTGATCGGCGTCACCCAATCGGGGCAGTCGCCCTACGCACTGGACGAGCGAATCGCGGAGGCCGGTGCGACGTCGCTGTGGTCGCCGTCGGCCGGTCCAGCAGAGTCTGCCGTGGATGCCGACAGACGAAACCGTCGAACTACCTAAGGCGCCGGTGAAGGACTGGAGCCAGGCAGTCCAGAAGCATGTACTTCAGGATGCGCTCAGGAACGCCATAGCGCTCATCCGCGGGCAGAGCGCCGCGTCCGCGGCGAACGCTTCCCGCTGACCTGAATCCTCGTCAAGTCACCAGAGTGTGTGATGCCGGCCCACCAAGCCGAGCGTGAGGCTGGATGGAGCCCGGCAGGTCTCTTACCGAACGGACCGTGGTTTCCCCAACTGAGTCACCCAGCCCGCGGGCCGTCCCTGTTGCCCGGGCATTGGCCAGCCAATCCGCACGGAAGACGCAAAGCAGAAATGACCACCCCCCAGTCCCCGGTGGTCCCGGCGCACCCGGCCATGTTCGCCGCCCTGGCGGTGGCGAACTTCCGCCGTTACGTGTCCGGGCAGTCGCTGAGCCTGATCGGCACCTGGGTGGAGACGGTCGCGCAGGCGCTGCATCCACCGCGTGGTGAACCGGGGCCTAGTGAATCGGTGGCCAGGCGGGAAAGAGCTGCCCGCGGACGGCGAGGACCACCGTGCGGAAGGCGATCCACGCGACAAAGGCGGTGAGCAGCGCGATGACCGCGATCGCATAGCCGGTGGCGGCGGGCGGCTTCTTGATCGCGAGCCATACGAGCGCGTCAGCGCCGGCCGCGGCGTAGGCGAAGGCGAAGGACCAGAATCCAGGCGTGAAGGAAAGCCTGCAGTAGACCGGGATCAGCCGGACCTGGACCAAGGCCATAAGGACCGCGTACCCGCCGAGCGCGCAGGCCACGAAGCTCACGGTCCGGCCCGCCAGGGCGAAATACGCCGACCCCGCGACCGCGGGTATACCGAGTTCGATCGCCATCGTCGGGACGAGCGCGGAAGGCAGCGCAGGACGGGTGAACAGCCGGTTGAACGTCATCGAGCCAAGCAGGACCCAGCAGATGACGCCGGTCCCGAACGAGGCCTCGCCCAGCGCGTGCAGGTGAACCTGGGCGGCGGCGTTCGCGCCGATCAGCCCGCCTGCGGCGGTCGGCAGCAAGTAGCCCGGATGCACGGAATCCGGCTCGATGCCACCGGTCATCCACTGGCCTGTCAGCCAGCTCCCGATGCCTATCGTGACGGCCAGGAACACGACCACCAGCACGCGTCCGGCGGCCGAGGCCTCTGTGGCCAACGCGGCGGCCAAGAGCATCGCCGTGAGGGCGGAAGCCGAAACGAACGGCGACAGAACAGGGTCGCGGAGGTCGGCCAGGATGATCCGACGGCCCTGGGCCAGGTACGCGCCGACCAGGACCAGCCATAGGGCGGCGTCCAGCACGTTGAGCGCGTCGGGAACCGCCTGCGGAGTCCCGAGCACCGGCACGGCCACGTGCCACACCTGGGAGAGCCCGGCGATGCCCAAGACGATGGCGAACAGATTCGGCGGAACCCGAGGGCCCGCGAACCTTCGCCGCCTTGGGCTCTGGTCTTTCTCCACGATCTAGTACCACCCACTTGGTGCTGTGAGCTGCGCAAAGGTGCCTGGCGTGGCTGATGTGATCTTGTTACTGGATAGGCAGATGTGAGCGCAGCCGCCTCATGATCATGTCTGTGTGAAGAGTACAAGAACGGAGGCGGCTGCTGCCGCCAGAATAGGCGCCAGGCTGGCGCTGCGGAAACGGGCTGAGCTGCTGCAGCGGTTGCGGCCGTGCTTTGCCCGGACCGAGCCGTGGCTGCAGGCGGGCAAGTACACCGCCGCGGTGATGAGCGAACTGCCGGAGCGCAACGGGTGGAGCATCGCCCGGCACGCCGGAGACAAGACGCCGGATAAGACCCAGCGGCTGCTCAACCACGCCAGCTGGGATACCTTCGCTGCGATGGGCGTGGTGCGCCGGTTCGCGGTCGCGGAGCTGGAGCAGGCGGCCCGGCGCCGCGGGAGGCGCCGCGGCCTGATCATCGGGGCGATCGACGAGACCGGGCAGGAAAAGGCCGGTGAGGCCACCTGCGGGGTCAAGCGGCAGTACCTGGGGTGCGCGGGCCAGGTCGCGAACGGAATCAACACCGTGCACGTGGCCTACGTGCGGGAAGGCATCGGGCACGCGCTGATCGGCGCCCGTCAGTGGATCCCCCGTGAGCACATCGAGGACCCGGTGAAGTCCCTGCTCATGGGCCTGCCGCTCGAGCTGGGGTTCCGCACCAAGGGACAGCTGGCCATCGACATCAGCAAAGACGCCGCCGGCGACAGGATCCGGCCGGACTTCTACTGCGGGGACGAGGTGTACGGCAACTGCACCGAGCTGCGCGGGCACTTCGAAGCCAGCGGCCAGGCGTACGTGCTGCGGGTCCCGTCGAACTTCATGCTCACGCTCACGGCCGGCATCAGGCTGACCTGCGCGGACGCGGTCCAGGCCCTGCTGAAGCACAAGCGGCGCTGGGAGGTACGCTCTGCCGGGAGCGGCTCCAAGGGCGAGCGCTGGTACGCCTGGGCCTGGCTGGCCACCGCATCGCCGCGCCACCACCTGCTCATCCGCCGCCACCTGAGGACCGGTATGGACATTCGTCCTCCCGAAGTGGCCGCGTTGCCGGTTTCTCCGGGTGCATGCCTGAAGGCCCGGCTGTCGCGCCGGGCCTGCGTTGTCCTGGTCCTCGAGAGATGCGGCCGATGTGCGCCGGTCGCTCCGGACGATCTGCATGAAAGCGGGCATCGGCAAGGGATGGACGCCGCGGGAACTGCGACACACGTTTGTGTCTCTACTATCGGACAACGGCATGGCGATCGAGGAGATCAGCCGTCTCATGGGCCACAGTTCATCGAACGTTACTGAGACGGTCTATCGCCACCAGATCCGGCCGGTTATCACTGTTGGACCGAGGCGATGGACAAGATTTTCGCCAACGAGCAGTGATCTTCCGCGCGGCACAAGTACATAGGAAGCGCTGTCACTCCCCATTGCGGGTCGGCCGAGCTTGCATGGCGCCATGACTTGACTGCCAGGCCGCCAAAGCGAGCAGTCGTCGGACCCGGGTCATGGCGCGAAGCGTACTAAGAGCTACCGGCAGCACCCAGCCGAGCTCGCCTATAAATAAGGACCGGGGAGGTCATCACCGCAGCTGGCTGGCGCTCCCCCTGACTGCGCCGAGCGCCTCGGCGCGGCCCTGAGTCCGCCACCACCGGCCTGCGGCGACCTGCGCCTGCCGCTTGCTGGACGGTCGGACCGGCAACTCATGCTCAAGCACCTTGCTGTCAAACTGAGGCTCGAAACGCCGCCCGGCAAGAGCCCACACGGTTAGGCGGCCCTGCCAGTTCCAGTCCACGGTGAACCCCGCCGGATCGCTGCACACGATCGTCATGCCGCACTCCCAGGAAGAGGAATAGTCCGATTATCCCAGGCGCCCGGGTCCGCCCTTGGCTGCCAGGCTTGCTGACACTTACGTGTCAGTCGGATAGCGGGCCGGACCTCGGCGATGGCAGCGGCCATGTCTCAGCCTTCAGTATCGTCGCCCGTGGCCCAGCGGAAGACCTGCTATCCGATACCGAGCGCTTCAGCCACGTCGGTCGCGCTTACCGTGGCCACGGCGACTACCCGGACGTAATCACGGCCCCTTCTGCTCTCCGACTCGACGTGCGGCGCCACCACGGTCGCGTTTTCTTGCCCGGCCAGGTCCTGCTCGAAGTCATCGCTGACGGCTCGCCACTCCCGCGCGTCCTCGCGCCGAGGCACGCTTTATCGCACTGAGTAACGGGTCGCATCCTGCCGGGCATCCATGCCAGTCCTCATCCTTATGGGACTTTAGCTGCCCGGATGAAGTAGGCCGTGATCATCTTATGCCCCTATCTAGGTTCGATCACAAACCCGATCGCTGCCCGTTCGGTCACTTTCTGTGGTCAGATGGGGCGCGCAAGTCAGATCCGGTCGGCCTCCTCTACGGTGGCCAGCTGGAGTTCCTGCTTGGAGCCGAAGTGCGCGTACAGGCCGCTCTTGCTCATCCCGGTCGCCGCGTGCAGAGCAAGGGGTGAGGCGAGCCCGGTTGGCTGGGCTTGTCTATGGGCAGGAGCGAGACATGACCAACCGGACCTATCCGCCGGGTGTCCCGTGCTGGGTCGACTCCGCATCTGGCAGGCCAGGCGACGCCTAGGGCGCAGGTGGTCAACCAGCCGGGTGCATGGAATTTCAGCGATCTCCACACGACTGAGCCCCAGGCGGCCATGGCGTTCTACGAGGAGGCCTTCGGCTGGCAGGTCGACGACCTCGGCTTCGCGACGATGATCCGCCGGCCCGGTTATGGTGACCATCTTGAGGCGACAGTCGATCCGGGCATCAGGGCGCGCCAGTCGGGGGTGACCGCCCCGATCTGCTTCGAGGATGCGATCGCCTGGGTCGCGACCACCGCCCGGGCGAGCCGCCGCGCTGGCACGTCTCGTTCACCGTGGCCGACCGGGACCAGACGGTGGCTGACGCGGAGCGACTCGGCGCGCAAGTCCTTGGGCGGGACGACACGGAGTGGACACGCACCGCACTGATCCGTGACCCCCAGGGAGCGGAGTTCACCGCCGGCCAGTTCACGCCGCCATCGGGCTGAGCCTGCCCGTCACCACACCGCAGCCACGGTCCGCTCGCTCCGCGCCCCGCGGGCATCGGTTGCGCTGTCATGGACGTCGAAGCCGTTTAGGTCTGGTGACGGCACCGTTACGGCACCCCAAGGGGACTGCTCCATAGCCGAGCACGGCGATTACCCCGAACCCCGGCAGCCGGGACCGCGCCAGGAGAGGATGGGGTGGTACGGGCGCCCGGGACAGGCAGACAACGGCTCAGGGGGGCAGGAGGCTGGCTATGGGCGAGGCACTGACCATCGGGGTTCGGCGCGAACAGGGCTATGCGATCGTGGCTGTCGCCGGGGAAGTTGACATTGCCACCGTAACCCGGCTGCGCGAGCGCCTTTTCGAGCTGGCAGCCAGCGGCCGCCCGCTGGTAGTCGACCTTGACCAGGTCCGCTTCATTGATTCTGCCGGGCTCGCGGCGCTGGTCGGCGCGGCCAGGCGTGCCGCCGCGCACGGGGCCAGCCTGCAGGCAGTCTGCGCCCGGCCCCGGACCCGGCAGCTGTTCCGCCTGACCGGACTGGACAGCCAGGTACCGCTGGCCCGCACCCTGGACGGGGCACTTGAGTCCCTGGCGGCGGCCCGGCCCGCCCCCGCCAGCTAGCGGCCGCGCAGGAGGCCCGGCCCGCCCGTCTTCCTCGGCACCGATTGTCCAGTTCGCGGTACAGCCTAGCCTGGCTGCCCGCGGTGCCGGGTCACGGCGCCAGCCTGAACGGCGGGTACCGATCGGTGACCAGGACGAACGCGTAGGCGGCGACCCGGTTGTGCCAGCGGAATACGCCTTCGACGAAGCTGAATATGCCACGGGGATAACGGCCGGTGAACAAGATCGCGAACCAGGTCACGATTACCGCGAAGAACGCAGCGATTTCCAGGAAGAACAGCACGATGTAGTGCGGGATGGCCAGCAGCCATTTGACCAGCGGCAGCCACCGGTTGAGGTCCGTGGCCGCGTCCGGATAGGCGTAATCAAGCTCGACCCACTGGTGGACGTCGGTGGACGGATAACTGTCGTTCATCAGGGCCAGATAGGTCCACACCCGGTTGATGAAGCGCTGCAGTTCCAGGTTCCAGTCGAACCACCACCGCGGGTACTTCTGCCTGAACAAGATCATCAGCAGCGGGCCGAAGAACAGCAGGCCGCCCGCGCCCGCAGGGCCGTAGTACGTGGTGGAGTGGTGGAGTGCGGAGGTGCTTCCCGCGGATTCCCAGGTCGCGCCGGAAACGGTGCCGAGCACGATCGCGATCGGGATGATCACGAAAATCCGGAAAAACGAGGTCAGCCGGTTGAGCGGCCGGTCCGGATACTCGACGGCAAACTGAACAGGATACTGAGCTGGATACGGACCCTGATCCGTGGTCATAACGCCTCCTTGTGGCCAGTTCCGGATGCATACCCGTTGTCGGGCATCCTCAACGATCAGCTCACCGGTTCGGCAGCTCCTGGATGCGATCGTCATGAAGCTGCGCAAGTATGCGTTAGGTACGCCGCCGGCAGGCATGCGGCTCGGTCGCGGTGACGCCCCATATCTGGGGCTATGTGGATGCAACTGGCAACGAAGCGCTGCGGGTTGGTGCCATTGGCTGGATGGCGGCGCGCGCCGGTGTTGCCTGTGGGGGACGCTGCTGCGGTCAGGTCAGGTCGGCGTGGAAGCGTCCGGCCGCGACCGGGGCGACCGGCCCGCCGACCCATAGCCGGCCGTCCGGGCCCGGACGAACTTCGATCGTGCTGGGCCGCCCGGTGAACCGGCCCTGGTGGACCAGGATGGGTTCGGCGGCGGGACGGACGCCGTGGTGCAGCAGGTAGCCAGCAGCTGGGCCGGCCGCGCTGCCGGTCGCGGCATCCTCCACCCGGCCGGCGTTATCCCATGTGCGGCCCTCCGGCCGGTCCGGGTCAAGCACATAGACGAACTTCGCTCCGCTGGCCTCAAGAAGCCCCTCGAAGCCCGGGTGGCTTATCCGGGCGCCGTCCAGCCCGCTCCGGACCGGCACGATCAGGTAGGGCAGACCAGTGCTGACCACCTGAATCGGCAGCGCCGGATGCAGGTGGCCACGGGGCAGGTTCAGAGCATCGCGGTAGGCCTCCGCCAGCTCACCGGTTATCGCCGGGCCGAGCGCCGGGACGCCCTGATCCATGGTTGCGTCCACCCATCGGTCCGCACCGCGGGTCCGGACCTGGACCGTCCGCTGCGCCACCGCCAGGGCCCAGCTCTGTTCCGCTTCCGCGGCCGGCAACAGGGTGTGCAGCACGGCCGCAGCGCCCAGCACCGGATGACCGGCGAAGTCCAGTTCCTCGTCCGCGGTGAAGATCCGCAGCCGGGCCGACCGGCCCGGCAGGTCCACACCGGCCAGGAACGCCGTCTCGAACTGGCGGACCTCCCGGGTAAGCTCCTGCATCACTGCCGTGGACAGGTTCTCCGCATCCAGGACCACCACCAGGCCGTTGCCCTGAAACGCCCGCCGGCTGAACACGTCAACATGCCGATAGCCGAGGTCAAGCACGCCAACCCCCATCATGCTCACGAGCTAACATCCCGCCAGCGCGCCCCGCGGACGAAGCAGCCACCGGGCCATCCGGCAAGGCTCGCACGCAGGCCGGCCCCCGATCAAGCCGCAATTCTGCCGCCCTCATGGTCGTACAACGGCTGATCACCGAGCGTGCTCGAGCCTCCTGCGGGGGGCACGCATGGATAACCGCTATACGTGCCCGCCCAGTTGGCCGGCCGCCGATCAGTTGAGGGGCCTCGTGCCACTCCTTGGTGTGCAGCGCCGGGCGGAGCTCGACGACGCCCTGGATCTCGTCTCCGTCCTCACCAGAGGCGCGGGCGTGCTGGCCTACCTGGCCGCGTGGGCCATCATCCCCGATGAAGGCCAGAAGAGCTCGATCGCCGAGAACATCGTCAGCAAGAAGCAGGACGCCTGGTCAGGCTGACGGTCCCATGACCGGCTCGCCTTACCGGCAGCTTCGGAGAACATGCCGAGGCCCGAGTTCAACGCCACGACAAAGTTCTGGCCCACTACACCGGTGCCGGGCGGCTCCACGCCCATCGGCACCATACCGAGGCCACCGGCTCCGGCGACAGCCGCCGCCAGCTCCGGCGTCCCCACCCCGCCCATCGCGGCGAGCTGAATGGGGAGCGCGCAACCGGCCAGGTCGGTAAATGCCGTCCGGGTCTTCGTCGCTTCGCCTCCTCGGCTCTCGCTAGGCGGTGGGTGGTCTCCACCATTGCCGCATGGCGACGTACTTCTTCAGGCCTTCCATGCCGTAGTAGTTGACGAGCCCCTCGTAGCGCATTCCTGCCTTCTCCATGACCCGCCACGAGCCGATGTTCTCGGGCAAGGTGACGGCCATGATGCGGTCAAGGCCGACCGGGCCGAGGCCGTGGGCCAGCACGGCGATCGCCGCCTCGGCGGCGTATCCCTTGTTCCAGGAGGCACTGGTGTAGTGGTAGGCCAGGTCGATTTCTGGCCCTGCTCCCTCGTCGACCGGACGGAGGCCGCATTGCCCGATGAACATGCCCGTCATCTTGTCCTCGACGGCCCACATCGTATGGCCAAGCTGGCGTTCCATCGCCTGACGCTCGCCGATGACGCGCTGGATCAGCTCCATCGTCGGGGGTGGTCCCGCGGGGAGGAACCGGCGGACCTCGGGGTCACTGATCATCGCGAGCCATGGGCCGGCGTCGCGGGCCTCGAAGGTGCGGATGACCAGGCGTGCTGTCTCAAGCCGGGTGCTCACGACAAGATGATAAGTGCCAGCAGCTCCGCCGCGCTGCGCCCAAGGCCGGCCACAAGGCGCTGCAGCGGTTCCCTGGTCGTCATCCCATCAAGTGCCCGGAAGCCGGGCAGCAGGTATCCGCCGTGATATTGGCGCGGATCAGTGACAAGACTGCGGTGAACGGGAGCAGGTCCGGGTCGAGGCTGGCCTGCCCGGCGGCGCGGGCGGCGAGCGTGGCGGTCATGTTGTGCACGAGCAGCAGCGCCCAGGCTTCCTGCCGCGCCAGGGTGACTGACCGGCCGCGCAGCACCCGGCCGGTGCCCTTGACGGTCTTCTTCAGGTGCAGGTACGCGATCTCGATCTGCCACCGCTCGGCATACAAGGCGGCGATCTGGCGGGCCGGGAACTGCTCCGGGTCCAGCAGGGTGGTGAGCACCTTGATCACGCTGGTCTTGACGCGGCGGGCGGTGCGGGCGGTGACGGTGAAGCTGACCAGCCGGGCGGCGGTGTCCGGGAGCCGGGTCAGGGTCTTGTCCCCGGCGTCGCGGCGCCGCTTGCCGAGCATGGAGCCCGATTCGCGCAGCAGCACCAGCTCCGACCCGTCAGGCAGGGGCTTGATGGTCTTGAACGGGACGGACTTCGCGCCGTTCTTGACCCGCCACACGAGATGAGCGCCGCGCGCGGAGAAGCGCAGCCACCGGTCCATGGAGAAGAACCCGCGGTCGGCCAGGTTGAGGATCCCGGCGGTGAACGAGTCCTCCAGCTCATCAGCCAGCGGGTTCTCCCCGTCGTGGTAGCCGCCGATCGCGGCGGCGATCCAGCGGCGGGACGCGGTGCGCACGTGCGCCGCTATCCGCAGCTTCGGCTTGGTCCCCCCGGACGGCACCCCGAACGCCCCGGCCAGCTCATCGTTGCTGAACAGCTCGATGGTGGTGCCGTCGATCGCGGTGGTTTCCATCTCGTGCCAGGCCGCGCCGGCGCCCAGGTCCGCGTCGCTGCGAGCGGCGTCGATCTCGAAGATGCGCCGCATCGCCTGCTCCCCGAGCAGGACCCGGGCCTTGGACAGCGCCGGCCCGGACGGCGTGACCGTGCCCGGTTTCACCGGCAGGCCCGGCATCGCGAACGCCCTGGCTGGGGGGCCCGGAAGCCGTAACCACTGGCTGCTGCTGACAACAGATTTTCCTTTAGCATCTGCCGGCGTGTCAGGCTCGAGATCAGAACGGCTTCTCTCTTGAATCCCGTGCTGTCACATGCGGGATACCCCAGGGAGAAGCCGTTGCGGCGTGAGGCTATGACGGGGCTGCGCCAAGGGCAACTGACCGAGTTGGCCGCGCGTGCCGCGGCCGCCATCGGGGACGTGGTCAGGCCGGGCGGCGGCCCCGCGGTGATCGGCCTGTACAAGTCGGTGGCGATGGTGGTGACCTTGATGCGCGCGAACATCACCCAGGAAGTGGCCGGGGACATCTTCGGCTGCTCGCAGGCCATGGTGTCCCGGCGGTGGGATCTGCTCCGCCCCGTCATCGGCCACGTGCTCGCCGGCTGCGTGCCGGACCCGCGCCAGATCCTGGGCGGCGGCACCACCCTGGTGGACGGGACCATCGCGCCCACCTGGGACCGGGCGGCGATCCCCGGGCCTGTTCTCCGGCAAGGCCGGCTACCCCGGCATGAACCTGCAGATCGCCGCCACGCTCAGCGGCCGCGTCGCGGCCATCGGCCCGGACCCGGTGCACGGCGCCCGGCACGACGCCCGCGTCTTCGCCGCCTCCAGACTCAAAGACCTGCTGGCCGGCATCCCCGCCGCTGCCGACCTGGGCTACCTGGGCGTGGATGGAATCACCATCGTCCCGTACCGAACCCCGCCCGGCGGGCACTTGCACGCGGACCAGGCGGCTTTCAACAACGGGCTCAGCAGCATCCGCGCCGCTGCCGAACGCGCCGTGGCCAGCGCCAAGACCTGGCGGATGCTCTCTGAAGAAGGAGGCCGCTACCGCGCCCCGATCAGCAAATGCGGCGAGATGCTCACAGCCGTCACCGGGGCTGTTCTTTTTCAGCAGCTAACTGAGTGACAATCACCGCGAATACTAGCGGACTTGCGCGTACCTTGAGGCACATGTTTCCGCAGGTCTCCCACCGGATACGCCCTGGTTACCAACTGACAGAACTACGATTACAAGCGAGAGGTCACTGGTTCGATCCCAGTATCGCCCACAGATATAAGTCCAGGTCAGAGGCTCAACGGACAGCACTCATCCCACGCTGCGGATGGGAGCTGTCGCCGTATTGGGAGCAATTCGGGAGATCGTGCTCTTAGCGGTGTAACCGTGGGACTGCTGCCTGGGCGCGGTACTGCGCGATGGCGGCCTCGCAGACGGCTCGCACCGGCCAGCCCAGGGCCCGGGCGGCGGCTTCCGCCTCGGCCAACTCTGCCGTGGCCGTTCCGAAGCCCGCGAGGCCATCTGTGGTGGCGGCCACCTTGACCGTAACGACCTGGCTGCTGCCCGGCGGTCCCACTTCCACCTTCACCGACATCCGGGAGGCGGTCAGCCGGTTCACCCGGGACCAGCGGACGCCGAGCGTCCCGGTGTGGGCGAAAATCGCGGCGGCCACGGCGCGATGGACCGGTTCAGCGCACAGGGCGGTGAGGACCTGCCCCGGGCGGCCGTGCCGGCCGACGATCGGGGTACACCAGCAGTCCCAGGCGCCGGCCGCCCGCACCGCCTGAAGGACCGAAGGCCACAGCCGGGGGTCGAGGTCATCGACTGTGCTCTCGACGACGGTCACGTCGCCCTCGCGCAGGTCCCGCTCCGCGGCGGACGTCCCAATGACCACCCGGGTGATGTTGGGCCGGTCCGGGGTGTCGCGGCCACCGGCGCCGGTGCCCACCGCGCGTACCGTCATGGCGGGAAAGCCGCCCGGTGTGGCCGCCGCCGCGAGCAGGGACGCACCGGTCGGGGTGGTGCGCTCACCGGTCAGGTCGCCGCTGGCCAGGTCCAGGCCGGCCGCGGCGGCGATACGGAGGACGGCGGAGCCGGCACCGGAAGGCGGCCGTGCCGGCTGGTGACGAATCCGCTTCCGGCGGCCAGGGCCGAGCAGCAAACCACCGCGCCGGGCCGCAGCAGCCCGAGATCCTCCAGTGCGGCCGCCGATCCCACCACGTCGGCCAGTGAGTCGAACGCGCCCACCTCGTGGAAGTGCACGTCTTCGGGTGGCTCGCCGTGCACCGCCCCCTCCGCCTCGGCCAGCAGCCGGAAGACCCGGGTGGCGAGATCCTTCCCGGCCGGGCGGAGGTCGCTGGCGCCGACGTGCGCGAGCACGTCGGCGAGGTGGCGTTGGCGGTCGGTCGCCGCCGGCGTGGTGATCACGGCCCGCAGGCACGCGAGGCCGCCCCGGCGGGCGGCCTCGGTCCGCAGCCCGAGACCGGGCACGCCGAGTGAGGCAATGGCTCCGCGCACCCGCTCCACATCGGCGCCCGCATCGAGCAGGGCGGCAAGCAGCATGTCGCCGGCCACGCCCGCGGTCGCGTCGATGTAGGCGGCACCCGGCCGGTCCGTCACCGGTGGACCGCACGGATGATCTTGGCGGCGTGCGCGGCCGCCCCGAACCCGTTGTCGATGTTGACGACGACCAGGCCCGGGCTGCAAGAGGCGAGCATGCTGGCCGCTGCGGCCAGGCCGCCCGCTGCGACGCCGTAGCCGACACTGGTTGGCACGCCGATCACCGGCGCGCTGACCAGTCCGGCGACCACACTCGGCAGGGCACCGTCCATCCCGGCCACGACCACCACGCACTCGGCGGCGCGCAGGCCGTCTAGCCGGGACAGCAGCCGCCCGAGCCCGGCCACGCCCACGTCGGCGAGGACATCCGCGCGGACGCCCAGCACGGCCAGCGTCGCGGCACATTCCCGGGCCACTTTCAGGTCCGTGGTGCCGGCCGTCACGACCAGCACGTTGCCGCGCGCGGGCGGCAGGGCCCCGACGGCGACCGTCCCGGCCACGTGATCGGCGTGTACGGCATCGTCAGGGAAACGGATGGCCGCCCCGTCCAGGACGCCGGCGGGGCAGCGCGTGGCCAGGGCCGGTGCCTCCGGGTCGCGGGCCCGCAACTCGGCCAGAAGCGCGAAGACCTGCTCGGACGTCTTGCCTTCGCCGAAAACCACTTCCGGGACGCCGGTCCGCCGCCGGCGATCTACGTCCAGCAGGGCGAACCCGCCCAGCGGGACGCCCGCCGCCCCGGCCTCCGTTCCGGGCGGCGCACCGGGCGTCCCCCCGTTCGGCATGCCGGCTGCTTTGGTCGGCACGCCGGGTGCCCCAGGCATACCGGGACCCTCAGCCGGCACGGCTGACCGGCGTGATGTCGAGGTTCAGCGAACCGGACCGCAACGGCCGCTCGTCGATCTCCGCGCGCCGATATCCAGCCGCCCGGACGCAGGCCAGCACCGCCGCATGCTCGACCGGATCCGCCGCCCGCGGCAGGTCCGCCGCGCCGAGCTGCACCCGGCCCAGATCACCGAAATGCCGCACCCGCAGTTCGCGGTAGCCGCGCTGCTTCAGGCTCTGCTCGGCCCGGTCGACCTGCGACAGCACATCGGCGCTGACCGGGGTGCCGTAAGGCAGCCGCGAGGCCAGGCAGGGCGACGCCGGCTTGTCCGCGCTCGGAACCCCCAGGTGCTGCGCCAGCGCCCGAACCTGGTCCTTCCCCACGGTCGCCTCCAGCAGGGGATGCCGGACGCCGTGCTCGGCCGCCGCGCGCAGCCCGGGCCGCCAGTCACCCGTGTCGTCGGCGTTGGCGCCGGACAGCACGGCGGCGAATCCGCGGCGCCGGGCCAGCGCGCCCAGCCGTTCGTACAACTCGGATTTGCAGTAGTAGCAGCGGAAACGGTCGTTGCGCCGGTAGTCGTCGCGCTCCAGCTCGGCCGTGCTGATCAGCTCATGCCGGACGCCCACGGCCCGGGCCACCGACCGGGCGCCGTCCAGCTCCCCGGACGCGAGGGCCGGCGAGACGGCGGTGACGGCGAGGGCTTGTTCCCCGAGCGCCCGGGCGGCCAGCGCCGCGACCAGAGAGGAGTCCACCCCGCCGGAGAACGCGATCAGCGCGCTGCCCAATCCGGCCACACGCTCGGTCAGCTGGCCGGCCAGCGCGTCAAGCTCGTCAGGCACGACGTTCCCTTCTCATGTCACTAGGATTCGGACTATACGCTCGGCGCGGTTGCGCTGACCTGCCGCCGCGATCCGCTGTACTCTCAGATTCAGCTTTCGGCACTGCGGGAGGTCTCGTGCCCATCGAACAGGCAGAGTTCGGCCGCACCGGCCACCAGAGCAGCCGGGTGATCTTCGGCGGGGCGGCTCTCGGGCAGGTCTCCCAGCGGGTCGCGGACGAGACCCTGGATCTCCTGCTCGCCCACGGGGTGAACCATCTGGACATGGCCTCTGACTACGGCGAGGCGGAGGTGCGCATCCGGCCGTGGCTGCAGGGCGAACCGGGCCGGTTCTTCCTGGCCACCAAGGGCGACGAGCGCACCGCGGCCGGGGCCCGCGAGGAACTGCACCGGTCCCTGGACCGGATGGGCGTCGACCACGTCGACCTCTGGCAGCTGCACTCCCTGGCCGATCCGATCGAGTGGGACATCGCCCTGAGTCCTGGCGGGGCGCTCGAGGCCGCCATTGAAGCCCGGGAGCAGGGTCTCGTCCGCTGGATCGGGGTGACCGGCCACGGCAGCCAGATCGCCGCGACGCACCGCCGCAGCCTCGAGCGGTTCGGCTTCGACTCGGTGCTGCTCCCGTACAACTTCGTCACCATGCAGAACCCGTACTACGCCGACAACTTCAACGCCCTGTACGAGACCTGCCGCGAGCGGCACGTCGCGGTGCAGACGATCAAGTCGATCGCGCTGCGCCCCTGGGCGGGCCGACCGCACACCCGGGCGACCTGGTACGAGCCGCTCGAGCAGCAGGACGACATCGATCTGTCCGTGTGGTGGGCACTGAGCCGCCCCGGGGTGTTCCTCTGCAGTGTGGGGGACGTGGACTTGCTCCCGAAAGTGCTTGACGCAGCCAGCCGGTTCACCGGGGCGCCAAACGACGCGGCGATGAGCGCGCTGGCCGCCCGGACGGCGGCCGAGCCGCTGTTCGTCTGACCGGGTCGCACTGATCACGTCGTCCGCGCTGCTGCCCCTGCCGCGACGGGCAGCTGGCCAAGGCCATCCACGTTCTCCAGACCCACGAAATCAGAGGATGAAAAACGCTCAATATATCGGTACCCTGCGGCAGGGAGGGGGGAACGTAATCGTGGTGCTACGACGCACGAGCGTCCTGGTGGCGCTGGCCGCTGCGGTGGCTTGCTTCGGGCTGAGTATCCCGGGCGCGATGGCCGCTTCAACGCAGCCGTATGGGCTGTACCAGAGCGCTAACAACCTGAACTACACGATCGGCACGTCTTCGGAATATGCGGGTGCGATCCAGTACTACGGCTGGAATGAAGGGGTCCAGTCGTCCGAGGTCAGCGCGCTGCCGAGTTCGGTCACGCCGTTCCTTGAGCTGCAGACCTGCGGTAACCCCTGCAACTCGAGCACCTCCGTGAGCTTGCCGTCGGTCATCGCCGGCGACTCGGACACGTATCTGATCAATTTCGCCAGCTCCATCGCGTCGCTGGACCGCGAGGTTTACCTGACGTTCGACCACGAGCAGAACGGGTCGTGGTACCCGTGGGACTGGTCGGGTAACTCCCAGTTCACGAGTCAGGCCCAGCAAGAATCCGAATGGATCCAGGCGTGGAACCACGTCACCGGCGTAATCGACCAGAACGCCGCCGCCCAGAGCCTCATTACCTGGGTCTGGGCACCGAACATCGAGCAGGGCGGCTCGGCCGTCGCCAATTACTGGTCGAGCGGCGGCTACACCGTCGCAAACGTGGGCATGGTGGGGCTTGACGGCTACTACGCCAACACCGGCACGACATGGTCGAACCGGTTCGCGTCCAGCTACACGGACGTCGAGAACGCCAGCGGCGACCTGCCGTTCATGGTGTCTGAGACCGGGATACCTCCGGGCGACTGGAATGCCACCAGCCAGGAGGAGAATCTCCTCTCCGGCGCCGAACGCGCCGGGGCCCAGGTCGTGTTCTACTTCGACGCGGGCTCCTACGTAATGACGCCGGCCATGCAGACCGCATGGCTAGCTGGCGCCCCTAGCTAGTGCGCTGGCCACGAACGGCCCCAGCGGGAATCGGTCAGTTCGTCGCTCATACGCATCACTTCCAGCTGCGACGGCTGAGCATGAAGACGATCACCGCAACGCAAGCCACGCTCAGTCCCACGCCGAGGACCAGGAACGCCGGCCATCCCTTTTCGATGCTGCCGGTGAGCACGTCGAAGTTCTGTCCCCAGAAGCCGGCGAGGAAGGAGATGGGCAGGAAAATGGTGGCCACATCCGCGAGCCGGCGGCTCACGACCGCCAGGTGCTTGCTTGCGAGCGAGGCGTGCAGAACCAGCCAGGCGGCACATCGCTCCTCGATCGCGGTGAAGTCGGCCACGACTTGCTGCAACTCGTCGTTGATGTCTTCGGCGTACAGCTGGGTTTCGCTGGTGGCGCCGGGCAGGGACTGGATGAGCGGCGCCCGGGCCGCGAGGTCCCGGCCCGGTGTGAGGGTCCTCCGGAAGGGTTTTCTACGTCATGGTCGACGGGACCCATAAGCCGGAGATTCACGAGGCGTGGGTCGAAGAGGCTGACGAGTCGCACATCCTCGTGCGGTCGACCGCCAGCGCGTTCGGTGAAGTAAGCGGCAACGGCCGAGAAACCCGCGGCCTGAAGCAGCCTGTCGGTCTCTTCACGATCTTGCCATCGCCCCCGGGAGCCAAGTGGCGCCGCTGGCCACGACAGGAGGACTTTCTGTGTCCTGTCTCGGTGGTCCATACGGGCCAGCGGTCGCCAGGATGGTGATAGCCAGCCAGCATCCCCAGGGCAGCGGTGGCCGTGTCGGGAATCAAGTAGGGGCTGCGGAAGCCGGACATGGCCGCTTGCGGGGCCGACGCGACGCCGATCAGCAACGCTGCCCAGCCCGCCCAGCGCCGGCCCGCCTGGCATCCGCGCGCGGTCCGCGCGGTCAGCGCGGCCGCGGCCAGCCCGGCGGTGACCAGCCCGGCGGTGACCAGCCCGGCGGTCTCTGCCGGGTGCCGGGCCGCCGCCATGACGAGGCCGCACCGGGTCAGGTCCAGGGCTGCCGCGGTGAGCAGCATCACCACGATCAGGCGCCGAACGACCCGGGCCCCAGCGGCAGGCCCGGTCTCCCCGCCTTCAGCACCGGTGTCCGGGAAATCCCGGGACAGGCAGTTGTTCATCAGGACGCCGCGATCGCGTCGTTCTCATCGAGTTGCTTGCGCATGGCATCGAGCGCGTAGTGCAGCCGTGACCTGGCTGTGCCGTGCGGTATGCCGAGCTCGCGGGCGACCGTGGCCATGGTCCCGCCGCGGTAGAAGGTCTCCACGAGTACGGTCTGGTGCGCGGCCGACAGGTGCTGGAGCGCAGCGGAGACGAGCTCCCGGTCCAGGATCTCCTCCAATCCGGAATCGGTCCCGACGTCCCCGGCCCGCCCCTGCACCATCGTGGGGCGGGCCCGTGCGGCCCGGTTCGCGTCGATCAGCAAGTTGCGCGCGACCCGGAACAGCCACGGCCGGACCGGCCGGTCATCGGCGCTCAGCTGGGGCAGGTGACGCCATGCACGGATGAAGGTTTCCTGCACGATGTCATCCGCGCTCGCCCGGTCTGGGCAGAACTGCTCGACGTAACCATGCAGGGCCTTAGCGTAGTGCGAGTACAGCTGGCGGATGACGGCATCGGGGTCGCCGCCCAGCTCGTCTGGGGAGGCATCTGTCGTAGCAACCATATCTACTAATACGTATAGTAAGTAGACTGTGTTCAGCACTAGCCAACCTCGGCCGGCGAGCTCCCCTCGCCGCTGGCCGCGCGGGGTCCCCTGACCCGAAGAAACCGGAAGAAAAAGGCGGCGGCGCCTGAACCGTAGAGTTGACCTATGCGTGATAGTAGTTAGCGGCGGGCGCCGCTGGCAGGGCCATGTTCGGGAGTGAGGATGCGACGTTTCGGTGAGCTGGAAGCCGTGATCATGGACCGGCTGTGGGAGTGGGGCCGGCCGGCGCTGGTCCGCGAGATGGTGGACGCTCTCCATGATGACCGGGCGCTGGCGTACACCACCGTGATGACGGTCATGGAGAACCTGTACCGCAAGGGGTGGCTGCGGCGGGAGCGGGACGGCCGGGCCTGGCGCTACGAGCCCACCGGGTCCCGGTCCAGTTACACCGCGGCGCTGATGAGCGACGCGCTGGCCACCAGCCCGGACCGGCGCACGGCGCTGGCGCATTTCGCGCTCCAGATGAGCCCGCGTGACGCGGCGCTGCTGCGCGAGGCGCTCGACCAGGCGCTCGGCGAGCCCCAGGCCAGTGGCTCCAAGCCCGGCGAGCCCAAGGCTGGCGAGTCCCGGTGACGGTCGCCGTGGTGCTGCTGGCGTACGCGGCCTGCCTCGGCATCCTGGGATCCAGGATGCTCGGCCGCGCCAGGTGGACGGCCCGGGCGCCGCTTCTGGCCATCGTCACCTACCTGGCCGCCGAGTGGTCGGCCATCGCCGCGCTCGGGCTGGCCGGCCTGACGCTGGCCGTTCACGCCGCCGCCATCAGCGGAGGGCTGAGCCACCTGATCGGAGCCTGCATGCACCGGCTCCAAGCCACCTACGGCACCCCGGGCGGCGCCACGGTCGCCGGGTTCGGCCTCACCCTGGCGGGCGCTGTCGCCGCCCGGACCGCGCTCACCGCGCTGACCCATGTCCGCGCCGCCGGGCGGCAGGCGCTGCGGCACGCGCAGACCGCGCGGCTGGTCGGACGGCCCGAGCCTGCCCTGGGGGCAGTGCTGGTGGAGCATGCCCAGCCCGCTGCCTACTGTGTCGCCGGCCGGCAGCCCACGGTGATCCTGACCACCGGCGCGGTGCAGGCGCTCGATCCCGGCCAGCTGGCCGCAGTCCTGGCGCACGAGCGAGCTCACCTGGCCGGCCGCCATCACTGGCTGGTCGCCCTGGCGAGGATCGGCCGCGAGGTCCTGCCGTTCTTGCCGCTGATGCGGGACGCCGAAAAGCAGGTAGCGCGGCTGGTGGAACTCGATGCCGACGACGCGGCCACCCGAGCCCGCGATCCTCGGCTGCTCGCCACCGCCCTGGTGGTCCTCGCCACACCCGCCAGTCCCGCGCCGGCCCTCGCCGCAGGTGCCACTGACTCCGTCCAGCGGATCCACCGGCTCCTGGGACCCTGCGAGCCACTCGGCCCGGTGCGGCGGCACCTGCTCCGCGCCGCCGCCGCGGCACTCGCCCTGACCCCGGTGCTGCTGGCCTTGACCCCGGCCGTGCTCGCACTCGCCCTGGGAAAGCTTCCGGGCGCCTAGCGTTCTCCGGCCGCCGGCATGAACAATCTCGCGGCTGGCGCCGTGTTGGCGGGTATGAGGATCCATCGCCGGAATGGCCTGCCCGAGCCGCCCGCCGGGTGCGCAGACCACACGACAGACGCTCCGGCCCGGCGTCTCCGCTGGCGGGCACGCCGCCGCCGGGATCGCGGGAAGGCCCGGCCGGCGCCAGGATCAGCCCCCGGCGGTAACCAGACGGTGCCGGTGCAGGCCGCGCCCGGCGAGACAGTGACCGCCAAGGCCGCCAAGGCCGCTGAGGTCGCGCCCCCTGGGGCCGCGTCCGCCGAGACCATGGGCGCGGCCATGCAGCTGGCCATAGCGCTGCTCACCGCGGGCCTGGACTCGCCCGAGCTGGAAGCGTGGGCGGCCGACGCGCTCACTCCGGTCGACACGGACGGCCTGGCAGACCTCATGGCCGGCCTGCACGTGATCTCCGTGCTGCTGCTGCACGAGCTGCATGAGGCGACGGGCGAGCCATCGGCCGCTATCTTGCAAAGGCTGGCGATCCTGGCGGAGCGCCAGCGGGGGACGCCGTTCGCCGACTAGGGCACGGCCGCCGAGCCACCGCCGCCACGTCCTCCTCGCTGCTGTCGGTGCTGATCGGGCTGCTGCCGCTGCTGCTGATCGGCGGCCTGCTCTATCTCGGCATCCGCGAGGTGCCCCTGTCCTCCGGCGGCGGCCTCGGCGGGCTGGGCGGCCTGGCCAAGGCGAAGGCGCGGGTCATCGACGCCGAACGGCCGGCAACCCGGTTCACCGACGTGGCCGGCTACCCCGCGGTGAAGACGGAGATCGGCGAGGTCGTGGACTATCTGCGCGATCCCGGCCGCTATCACCGGGCCGGGGCCCGCGGGCCGCGCGGCGTGCTGATGGCCGGGCCACCTGGCACCGGCAAGACGCTGCTGGCCCGCGCGGTGGCCGGCGAGGCCCACGTCCCGTTCTTCTCGGTATCGGGGTCGGGTTTCGTGGAGATGTTCGTCGGCGTGGGGGCGGCCCGGGTCCGGGACCTGTTCGAGCAGGCCCGCACCCGCGGCCCGGCGATCGTGTTCATCGACGAGATCGATGCCCTCGGCGCCCGCCGCGACGCCGGCGGCATGGCCGGCAGCGACGAGCGGGAGCAGACCCTCAACCAGCTGCTCGCCGAGATGGACGGGTTCGAGGAGTCCGGCGGGGTGGTGGTGCTGGCCGCCACCAACCGGCCGGACGCCCTGGATCCCGCGCTGCGCCGGCCCGGCCGGTTCGACCGCGAGGTCACCGTCCCGCTGCCCGACCGGGCCGAAGGCGGCGCCATCCTGGCCGCCCACGCCCGCGGCAAGAACCTCGGCCCGGACGCCGACCTGGACCAGGTCGCCGCCGCCACCCCCGGATTCTCCGGCGCGGACCTGGCCGGCCTGGTCAACGAGGCCGCCGTCACCGCGGTCCGGGACGGCCGCACCACCCTGGCCGCCGCCGACTTCGCCGCCGCCCGCGACCGGGTGCTGCTCGGCACCCGGCGCCCCAGCCCGCTGGCCCCCGCCGAGCTCGCCACCGTCGCCGTCCACGAGGCCGGCCACGCCCTGGTCGCCGCCCTGTCCCCGCACGCCGACCCGGTCAGCCGGGTCACCGTGCTGGGCGCCGGGCAGGCCCTCGGGCTGACCGAGACGCTGCCCGCCGATGACCGCCGGCTGTACGGGGAACGGTACCTGGCCGACACCCTCGCCGTCCGCCTCGGCGGCCGGGCCGCCGAGCGCCTGGTCCGCGGTGAGGCCTCCACCGGCGCCGCCGACGACCTGGCCTCCGCGACCGCGCTGGCGACCCAGATGGTCCGCGAGTTCGGCCTCAGCCAGGCGATCGGCCCGGTCAGCTACAGCAGCCCGCCGGCCGGCCATCCCGGGTTCGGCGCCTCACGCGGCTACTCCGAGCACACCCAATGGCTGGTCGACCAGGAAGTCGCCGCCCTGCTGACCCAGGCAGAAACCCGGGCGCGCGACCTTCTCGCCAGCCACCAGGAAGCCCTCGCCCAGCTCACCGCGGCCCTGCTGGAGCAGGAAACCGTCACCGGGGAACAGGTCCGGGCCATCGCCGGGGCGTCCATGACTACGGCGAGTGAACCATCTCCTTCTACTAATCGTATTAGTAGATAGTGCATCATCACCACCTAGGGAGCTAAACCATGCGACACCCAAGAATCATCATCGCCAGCGTCAGCCTGGCCGCAGCGGCCGCCATCGGCGGCGGTATCACTGCCGCCGCGGCGACTACCTCGCATGCCAGCAGCCAACCCGCTGCTAGCCAGCCCGCCGCGGCGACCGTGCGCACCGCGCAGGCGACCATCGCGGGCAAGACCGAAACCATCCTGGTCAACAGCCAGGGCCTGCCGCTGTACTACTACCTCAACGACACGGCGGCGAGCTCGGCCGTCACCGGCGGGCTGGCGACGCTGTGGCCGCCGCTGACATCCACCACACCCGATGCCACCGGGCTGACCGGCAAGCTCGCCGCGGTCATGGATGCCCACGGCGACCAGGTCGCCTACAACGGGCACCTGCTGTACACCTTCGCCGACGACCAGGCCGGCCAGGTGACCGGCCAAGGAGTGCAGGGTTTCTTCGTGGCCACCACGGGCCTCACGCCGATCACCGGGTCCTCGACAGCGGCGGGCACGGCCCCAGCCGCTTCGTCCGGAAACGGTTACGGCTACTGAGGCGGCCACGCGTCCCGGTCTGCTGGCTCCCTTCCATGGGGACGGTGCCAGCGGCCGGGACTCCGGAACCGCAAAGGCCTAGGACAGGTAGACATGAGACGCAGGAGCAAGCACCTAGCCGGGCTGGCGGCCGCCGGCACCGCACTGGCGGCGGTGGCCGCGGCCGGGGTGACCGAACGGACTGTGCTAGCGGCGTCGTTTACGGTGCTTGCTCATCTGGACTGGCTCTGGATCCCCGCCGCTCTGCTGCTTGAAACCGCGTCCATGGCCGCCTTCGCGATCATGCTGCGCAGGCTGCTCGCGGCCGGCGGCGCCAGCATAGGCATCCGGCCGATGCTGGCCACCGCCTACGCGGCCAACGCAGTGTCGGTCTCGGTTCCGCTCGCCAGACCCGCCCTGGCCACGGCCTTCACATTCCGTCGCTTCACCCGGCAGGGCGCGGATGCCCCGCTGGCCGGCTGGTCGCTGCTGGCCGGCGGGGTGATCTCCTCGGCCGCGGCGGCCCTCATCGTGGTTGGCGGCGGGCTGGCGTCAGGGAACATCCTGGTCACAGCGGTCACGGTGCCCGTCGGTGCGCTCGCCGCAGCAATCTTCGTCGGGGCGGTCGTGGCCATGCGCCGCCCGCGGCTGCGCGCCGCGCTCGAGCGGCCGGCCGGATGGATGCTCCGGCAGGGATCCCTGATGCTACTGCGGCCTGCCGCCGATCCCGGCCAGACCATCCGGGCCTGGGCGCAGCGACTGGGTTCGCTCCAGCTTCCCCCGTCCGGATGGATGACGGCGACCGGCCTGGCCCTAGCCAACGGCTGGCCGACGCGGCGGTCCTGGCGGTGAGCATCCGCGCCACGGGCGCCGCCGTCCCATGGCACGATCTTCTGCTGGTCTACGGTTCGGGCATCGCCGCGCAGAGCCTCAACATCACGCCCGGCGGGCTGGGAGTCGCTGAGGGATCGCTCAGCCTGGCCCTGATAGCGGCCGGGCTGGGTGCCCGCCAGGCCCTGGCCGCGGCGCTGCTCTACCGCCTCGCCAGTTCCTGGCTGGTCGCCCTGGCCGGATGGCTGGTCGTGTTCTGGCTGCGGCATCCGCGGGCCAGGCGCGGTCCCGGACGTACCACCCAGGAACAGGACACCGCCATGGCCGCTGACACGCCAGCCACTTACCGGCCAGCCGGGCTGAGCCCGCACGAGCTGGTGCTGCTGCACGGGCAGCCGGGCTCGCCCGCCGACTGGCAGCTGGTCGCCGGGCGGCTGCCCGCCCCGCTCCACGCCGTCGCAGCCGACCGGCCGGGCTACGGCTCCAGTCGGCTTCCGCCCGGCGGCTTCGCCGCGAATGCCCGCGCCGTCCTCGACGACCTGGACTCACGTTGCGTGACGCGCGCGGTGCTCGTGGGGCACTCCTACGGCGGCGGGGTGGCGCTATCGGCAGCGAGCCGGGCACCTGGCCGGGTAGCGGCGGTGGTCCTGCTCGCGAGCGTCGGCCCGGGATGCGTGACCGGCTGGGACCGGCTGCTCGCCGCACCCGGCACAGGCCGGCTGTGCGCGCAGGTGGCGTGGCAGCTGACGCCGTGGATGGCCCGGGCCCGGCTGGCTGGGATCGCCCGGCGGCGGGGCCGCCCGCTGCGCCCGGACGAACACGTCAACTGGCAGGTCTGGGGCCATGCGGGCTACGGACGCCGGCCGCTGTGGCGCACCTTCCTCGCCGAGCAACGTGCCCTGCTGCGCGAGCTCGGCGAGCTGGAGCGCGCCATCGCGTCGGTCCGGGTACCGGTGCTCGTGCTCGCCGACCCCAAGGACACCGTGGTTCCCTTCGAAACCGCCCGACGGCTGACCCGGGCCCTGCCGGATGCTCGCCTCCAGCTCGTCGAGGGCGCGGGTCATCACCTGCCCAGGCGAGCCCCCGCGGCCGTCGCCGACGCGATCGTGGCGTTCCTGGCCGAAGACCGGATCACCGATCACTCAGCCGGCCGCGACGTGAACAGCTCGTCAGTCCTATCCGTGTTAGTACGACGGGGCCAACGTGCGGCGGGCCCCGGCGATGTAACCGGAAGAAGGACAGATCAGGTGGCAAACACCCGTCACGACCGCGCGGGCGGCAGGTCGGCCCAGCCGGGGCGAGGCCCGCAGGGCAAGCTGCGCGCCCGCGAGCGGATTGCTGCCGAACAGGCCGCCCGCAAGCGCGCCGAAGCACGTCGGCGTTTGCTAGCGGCGATCGCGGCGGTCGGTGCGGTGCTGGCGGTCGTGGTGACACTGGTTACGATCAAGCTGACCGCTACCCCGCCCCGCCCGGTCGCCAGCGAATCGCCGGCGTCCCCGGTCGTGGTCCGGCAGGTCACCACCGTTCCGGCCGCCGTCCTGACCGGGATGAGTCCCGGCCAGGAGATCACCCCGCTGCAGACGGTCAAGACGTCCGGCCCGCCGCTGACCATCGGCGGCAAGCCAGCGATCGTCTTCGTCGGCGAGGAATCCTGCCCGTTCTGCGCGGCCGAACGCTGGTCGCTGACCGTCGCGCTGTCCCATTTCGGCACCTGGAGCCACCTCGGCTCCACGACATCATCGGCCACCGACGTGTACCCGAACACCGCCACGCTCTCGTTCCGGACGGCCGTCTACCAGAGTACCGACCTCACGCTGCGGACGACCGAACTGGCGGACAACGCCGGCCGCCCGCTGCAGGCCCAGACCGCGCTGGACACTAAGCTCATCGACAACTTCGACGTGCCCCCCTACGTGAACAGCGCCGACCAGTCCGGGGCGGTCCCGTTCCTCGACATCGCCAACCGGTACATCCTGGCGGGCGCGCAATACAACCCGCAGGTACTCGCCGGCTTGTCGGCGTCCCAGATCGCCAGCCAGCTCAGCAACCCATCCAGCCCGGTGGCACAGGCCATCGACGGGTCAGCCCAGGTCATCATCGCGGCCATCGACCAGGTTCTGCACGGCAGGACGGCCAGGGCCGAGACCGGGGCGTGAGAGCAACCCGGGACACCGGTCCTGCCGCGATGGCCGTCGCGTCGACAAAGACCTTGATAGACGCCCGCGACGCTCACCGGCAATGGCAAGCTGGCCCGGACCGCCCCGGATTGCCGGCGGATTGAGTTCACCCGTCAGGGCGGCGAGCGCCGTTGCTGCCTCGGAGAGGCCCGCGTGGGGTGTCCATTCACGGGCCTGATTCGCTTCGGGTAGAGAGCAATGTCCAGCCGTGTCGAATACCTCAGCGCGTCCGGCTCAGCGGCGTCCTTCGTCGAACACGGCACCCGGCGCGTGCACCTGGTCGGGATCACCGCCCACCCCACCGGCGCGTGGGTGACCCAGCGGGCCCGTAACCTGTTGTTGGACCTCGAGGGCAGCGCAGACAGCCTGAAGTTCCTGATCTGGGACCGGGATACGAAGTTCACCGCGGCGTTCGACGCAGTGTTCACCGCCATCGGCTCGGCGGCCTCGTCTTGCATCGGCTACTTCGACCGCCGCTGGACCTCGAACGAGAAACCCGCCGTCTGATCGCCGAGCTTGAAGCCTGTAGGGGACCGGGAGAAATCCAGTGCGGGACTGCCCGCGGTGGGCAACAGCATGACGGGGCAGATCACTCATGAGCCCCTCTCGTCTACGCCGACCATAATGCATCGCAGTGATCGAATGCATCGCTGTGATCGCCCGTTACACCGGCCCGCTGCCTGGTGCGCCGCAGCGCATAGGCGAGGGTCCGCTGGCTGCTCATCGCGGTTCCTCACGGTGGACGGCGGCGAGCAGCGCGGCATAAGCGCGGACCAGCGCGGCGTGCTCCAGCGGGAGCAGCGGGCTGTCGGGCAGGCAACCCTCCCGGACCCACTGATCGGACAGATCCATCGCCCGCACCCGGTGCACGGCGGCTGGCCTGACTACGACCTCAGGCTCGCCGAAGAGGTAGCAGTACAAGCGGGTCACCGAGTCGACCAGTTCGTCGCCTGTTTCCGCGGGATCAGGCGCATACTGGCGCTGCCGGTGCGCCCGCCACCAGTCGATCTCGAGGCTGGCTGCTCGCGCCGGGTCCGCGGGCTCGCCGAAGCGGTGCCTGACCAGAGCGTAAAGCTCGCGCATGCAGGCCTGGGCACCGTCAGGGTCATTATCGGGAAACGGCGCCCACAACCGGACGGCGCGCAGCGTCAGCCAGGCGCCCTGCAGGAGCCGTGGCAAGTCAGTGCCGAAGCCAAGCCGGAGCAACCTGACCGAAGCCGCCAGCATGTGGGTCCAGCGGCGCAGGTAGTAGGCCACCCACATCCGGTATTCCAGGTCGGCGATGCGGAAAGGATCGAAGGACCGGAGCTCACCCGGCGATCGCATGCTTACCCACCAGGTCCCCACGGGCTTCCCCTTTTCGTTTCACTGTCAAAGGTTTACTTAGCCTCGAGATGCGTAGCTGCCGAGTTCGGCGCGAAGCCGGTACCGTGGCCGGTGCGGGCACGACTTCAAGAAATGCAGTTCGGTTCGCCTCTTCCGATAGCCGCTAATGAACGTGTTAGTCATAATGCGGCGCAGCCACGCGTTCAGGTTCGTGCCTGGCTGGAACCGTCCCGAAGCTGCAAGCGCCTTCGCAAATGTCTCCTGGACGAGGTCCTCGGCGTCTGGAGCATTACCGGTTATCCGGAGGGCCGCCGGATACAGGCTCGTAGCATATAGCCGGAGCACATCTTCGGCCCATACGTCGTCCGCGGTTACTGCCATTCCCGGCTTCAGGTGTGACGCTCAAAATTCTTTCCCGTCGGTCGTCTAGAATGGTGTTGGGATGTATCGCAAGGGCAGGTCCGGTTCCACGTAGCTGCCGGCTATCTGCCGCTTGGGCAGCGTGATGTCGCGGTGGGCCAGCGGCTTGTAGGGGACCTGGCTCAGCAGGTGGCTGATGATGTTGAGCCGGGCGCGCTTTTTATCGTCGGCGCCGGCGATGTACCAGGGCGCCCACGCGGTGTCGGTCGCGGCGAACATCGCGTCCCTGGCCCGGGAGTAGTCATACCAGCGGCTGTAGGACTTCAGGTCCATGGCCGACAGCTTCCAGATCTTCCGCGGGTCGTCGATGCGGCTCTCCAGCCGGCGGGTCTGCTCACCGGGGCTGACCTCCAGCCAGTACTTCAGCAGCAGGATCCCCGAGTCGGTCATGGCCTTCTCCCAGGCCGGCGCCAGCCGCAGGAACCGCTCGGTCTCCTCCGGCGTGCAAAAGCCCATCACCCGCTCGACACCGGCCCGGTTGTACCAGCTGCGGTCGAAGATCACCACCTCCCCGGCCGCCGGGAAGTGCGCGACGTACCGCTGCACGTACATCTGGGACTTCTCCCGCTCGGTCGGGGTCGGCAGGGCCACCACCCGGAACACCCGCGGGCTGACCCGTTCGGTGATCCGCTTGATCGTACCTCCCTTCCCGGCGGTGTCCCGGCCCTCGAACACGATGCAGATCTTGGCCCCGGACTCCTTCACCCACTCCTGCATTGCCACCAGCTCACCGTGCAGGACCCTCATCTGGCGCTCGTACTCCTTGCGCTTCATCTTCGGGGGCGGCCCTGCCTCGGCCTCCGAACCCGCTGTGGGCGACAGCGCCTGGGCCTCCGCGTCCTGCTTCTCGTGCTTGTCCCTTTTCTTCGCGGCCATGTCACTCCTCCTGTCAATGCGATGACCCGGACGCGGTGTCCCTGCGCTCAGGCAGGGCGGTCCCGGTTGGACACCGATTTACGTCGTCAGGCCGGTGTAGTGGGGGCTGTTCCGAGACGCCTACGAGGTGCCGTAGCCTGGCCCAGTTCACCGGGAATTTCGGCCGGGGGACGCCTGGCCGGTCTCGTGGCACCCAGACGCGGAGCGCGCCCGGGAGATCGTGCAGGTCACCGGAGTCGGCAGCAGAACCAACTCGCCGTCGACGCCGACCGGGACCTGTAGTGTATCGGCGATTATCTTGACCTGCTCGGCAGTCAGCAGCTTCAGGCCGGCAGCATGCCTGCCACGGATGAGACCGACGGCCTGCCGGGCGCTGCTCGCCGTGCACCGACGATGCCAAGGATGCCCTGTTGCTGTTCTATGAGTACTTCCACAGCGACAACGGAGCCGACATCGGGGCGAGTCACCAGACCGGCTGGACCGGCACTGCGGGACTGCTTCCGCTGCTCTTCCGCGGTATCAGCGGCGAGGGACTGCGAACCCGCGGCCGCAGCGCCATCAAGAGCGCGGCCGCAAGCCAGCAGATGGGGGGGTGCGATGATTCGATGGCCGGACCTCGAACCCGTCCTGACAGAGGCTGCCTGGGCGGCCCGGCACGAGGGGTACCTCAAATCGCGAGACCACCGACAATTGATGACATCCGGCGGCTCCCGCAGCACTGCGGCCAAGAACCAAGAGATCATCGTCGCGCTCCGTGCCATCTTGGTCATTATCCGGCAGGTCCTGGCCACCGGAACCCCTACCACGGACTCGGCTGCCCCGCGCATCGTTGGGTCCATGGGGAGCGCCGCGACCCTGAGACGCATCCGCACTGTCCGGGCCGCTGGCGTGGGATGGTCAGCCTCAAGGCCGGCCCTGACGGGCAGCGACGGCGCAAGAAGGTCTATGGCAAGAACAAGACCGAGGTCCGGGCCAACCCCGCGGAGCTGCACGACAGCGAACGAGTGCGACGAAGCGTTCACGCCTCCCGAACTCTGTGACTGTCAGCCGGCGGCTCCGTGGCCGACGGCTTGCACCTCAGCGTGTTCGTGCAGGGCCTGTTCGTCTTGGTGGGTGGCTGGCTTGAGGTCGAACACGACCTTTTCACGGTTCCGGTGAAGGCATAGGGGGCCTGGTCTTCGTATGCGCGGTCGACGACCAGGCCGTTATCGCGGCCGATGTCCATCCCGAGTCACCCCGCCGGGCACTCGGGCAGCAGACAACCCGCCGGATTCCACCCTTGCGCGCCCGCCGGCCGCACGGCATCACCCCCAGGGGACCCACCAGCACGCGCGGCGCCGGTCGTTCACTCGATGCAGAGGGAGACTCGCCTGATCCCCGGTAATTCGAGCACGGAGAAGGCAGGTGTACTCTCCGTAAACGCACCGCTAGGTGACGATGTAGTAGATGCTGTTCCCAATCAGCCAGAAGCCCAGGACCAGGGACACGATGATGATGACCTGGTTGGTGTGGGTATCGATCCAGTGCCGCA
Source organism: uncultured Actinomycetes bacterium (assembly GCA_963739135.1). GTDB lineage: Bacteria > Actinomycetota > Actinomycetes > Streptosporangiales > Streptosporangiaceae > Palsa-504. Next base: position 786,936 of record CAVTZG010000021.1, on the reverse strand, counting down.
GCTTGGTCAGGAACTGCTGCGCTGGCTGGGGGCGGAACCCGGCGTAGATCTCCATGGCCAGGAACGAGGATGTGGCGATAATGCAGAACAGCGCGAGCGTCAGGTAATCCTGCCAGGATGCGAGCTTGGCCTCGACGATGACGGTGACACCGGCGGCGACGAGTGCCCACGGCTGGACGAGCGGGCCGAGCCCGATGGCGTACCAGGGCGTCATGTTGTCGATGCCGGTCTGCCATTTGGGGGTCTTTTTCGGCGGTTTCGGCTTGCCCATCTTCATGTACTGCCGGATCGCGATCAGCGTCAGGCCGACGCCTAGAGCGAGCTTGGCGGCCAGGGCGGCCAGCGAGGGAGCCGTGCTGGGCTTGGGAGGATTGTTGCCGGTGACCAGCACCGTGAACGCGATCACGATGGCGAGCGACAGCAGCCAGCCGAAGATGAACGCGGCGCCCTTCCGCACGCCGCCCTTGGAGGCGAGAACAAGGATGAACGCGGTGAGCGGGAGCGGTTCGAGCGTGATCACCAAACCGATGAGAACGAGGTTCAGAACAATCATGTGCGTCCCGATCTCCCGACAGCGGCCGCCGCGTGCGGCGTCTAGCGCGTCTTGCTTCGCCGGGCAGCGCGGATCCAGCTGACCAGCAGCAGGTTCACCAGGCCGGCGGCTCCGGCGATCCAGCGGACGTCAGGGATCACCAGCTGTCCCTGATACTCCATGCCATCGCCTGCCGGGATGAACCACTACCTGGTCGCCACGATCAGTGTCGCCCCACCGCCCATGAGCCTGCCTCATCCACCACGGGTGATGGCTGGCCTGTGACCCGTGCCGCTCGCGGCGGACGGGAGAGAGCACTTCGCGAACCTTCTAGACTCGTCCAGACCGGCTCGAGGCCTACTTCACACCGAGGAGGTCACTGGTTCGATCCCAGTATCGCCCACAGGTGTAAGGCCAGGTCAGAGGCTCCACGAACAGCTCTCATCCTACTCTTCGGATGGGAGCTGCCGGGACTGCCTGGAACGGCAGGCCGAGGGGTTTCTGCGCTAACGCTGACAGGCTAGGAACTCTCGTCCTGCTCCCACGGCGTAACGTCCAACCGCTGTGCGTAAAGCTGCTCGCAGAACGGCCGGTGGTGGGCGGCGAACCGGGCCAGCTCGCCGGAGTTCTCGACGGTGTCCGGGTACACGCGCTCGCGTCGCTCGAAGCCGGAGCTGACACTGACGTCCACGTGCCAGCGTGCGGACCGGCGCCACTCGGACCGCTCGCCAGGCCCCCAGGTGAGTGCCCGTGGATTGAAGGGCAGCCCAACGGCCGCGCAATAGGCCGCCATCGTCGCTTCAGGTCGTGCCACGAGGTCACCGGGGACCGTCAACCGGTATCGGGGGAGTGCCGCAGATGCCGAAATGCAAGACAGGAGTCACCCTGTAGAGGTGAGACGCTCCCGTCCCGAGAGCGCGAGGATGGGCTGATGGCCATGGGACATGACCCGCCGGATGCCACGACGCCGGCCGGTGCGCCAGCCCCGGGGGGCACGCCAGCCCCGGGGGGCACGCCAGCCCCGGGGGGCACGCCAGCCCCGGGGGGCACGCCAGCCCCGGGGGGCACGCCAGCCCCGGGGGGCACGCCAGCCCCGGGGGGCACGCCAGCCCCGGGGGGCACGTCGGCCTCGCAGAGCGCGGCCGGTCCGCCGGGCCCCCCGGATCCTATGGCGACGCTGCGCAGCCGCGCCTACGTCGGGTTGCTGGTGGTGGCGGCGATTCTCGGCGTGCCGATCTCCGCGGCCGCTTATTTCTTCCTGGCGCTGGTCAGCTACCTGCAGAAGGAGTTGTTCACCCACCTGCCGCATGGGCTCGGCTACAGTACCGCGCTGGCCTGGTGGCCGCTCCCGATGCTGGTGATCGGTGCTGTGCTGGCCGCCCTGGCGATCCGGTACCTGCCGGGTAACGGCGGGGCGTCGCCGGCGCCGGGCTTCGGCGTGCATCCTCCGCCGACCGCGGTCCAGCTCCCCGGCGTCATCCTGGCGGCGCTGGCGTCGCTGGCATTCGGCACCGTGATTGGCCCCGAGATGCCGCTCATCGCCCTCGGCAGCGGCCTGGCGGTGCTGGCCACCAAGGCGGCCCGACGGCGCCCGGTGCCCGAGCAAGGGGTGAAGGTGCTGGGCAGCGCCGGCGCCTTCGCGGCCATCAGCACCCTGCTGGGATCGCCCATCAGCGGCGCGTTCCTGCTGATGGAGGCGTCCGGGCTGGGGGGCCCCACGATGGGCCTGGTGCTGGTGCCCGGGCTGCTGGCGTCCGGCGTGGGCGCGCTCATCTTCGTCGGCCTGGACAGCCTGACCGGGCTGGGCACGTTCTCGCTGGCCATCCCCAGCTTGCCGCCCTTCAGCCGGCCCGACCTGGCTGAGTTCGGCTGGGCCATCGTGATCGGGCTGGCCGCCGCGCTGCTCGGCCCGGTCATCGAGTGGCTGTCGCTGTTCGTGCAGCGCTACGCCGAGAAGTGGGTCATGATCGTGCTCCCGCTGGCCGGCGTGGCCGTCGCGGTGCTCACGATCATCTACACGCAGGCGACCGGCAAGCCGTCATCGGACGTGCTGTTCTCAGGGCAGTCCGATATCGGGCCGCTTATCCAGCACGCCTCCAGCTATTCGGTGGGGGCGCTGCTGCTGCTGCTCGTCTGCAAGACTCTCGGCTACGCCGTGTCGCGGGGCAGCTTCCGGGGCGGGCCTATCTTCCCGGCCCTGTTCATCGGCGCGGTCGGGGGAGTCGCGATGTCTCACCTGCCCGGGCTGCCGCTGGTGGCCGGGGTTGCCATGGGCATCGGCGCGGTGACCGCGGCCGTGATGAAGCTGCCCCTGACCTCGGTCCTGCTCGTCAGCCTGCTCCTGCTCTCGGACGCCGTGACGGTCATGCCGCTGGTGATCGTGGCAGTCGTCGTCGCCTACGTCGCGGTCGCCCACGTCGGGCCGCGCCTGACCGCGCGTCGGCAAGGAAGCGAGCGGACCGACAGCGGCACTCAGGCGGATGCTGCACAGGCATAAAGCACTCTTGGCAGACGCTCGGCTCGCCTCACATGTAATGCTCCCGGCCCCGTCGGCACTACCCCCATCACCTTCCCGGGCGACGACGGCGGGTTCCTCGCCCGCGAGTACAGCGCGGCCGGCGAGCCCGACGCCTTTGCCGCCACCCTCCGCGAGGTGCTTGCCACCTGAACGCCTGGTTTTCAGCGGCTGGAGACGCGTACCTGCTGCTGCGCTGCTCCTCTTACTCGACGTCGAGTTCTCGCAGGTTGGTTCGGGCGAGCTCGAACAGCTCTTCGCCTCCTCCGGACAGGATGGTCCTGGTCGCGTACAGGGAGAAGCCCTTGATCTCGCCGTAGGTGAGCTTGGGCGGCAGCGACAGCTCGTGCCGGGCAGTGGCCACCTCGACCAGCGCCGGGCCGTCGTGCCCGAACGCCTCCTGCAGCGCGTCTTCGAGCTGATCGGCCTTGTCCACCCGCACCCCGAACAACCCGGCGGCCTGGGCGATCCCGGCGAAGTCGGGGTTGTCCAGGTCGGTGCCGTAGGTGACGATCCCGGCCGCCTTCATCTCCAGTTCCACGAACGACAGCGCGCCGTTGTTGAACACCACGACCTTCACCGGGAGGTGCAGCTGGCGCAGCGTGATCAGCTCGCCGAGCAGCATGGCCAGCCCGCCGTCGCCGGACAGGGCGATGACCTGCCGGCCCGGATGGCTGGCCTGGGCACCGATGGCGTGCGGCAGCGCGTTGGCCATGGACCCGTGGTTGAACGAGCCGATCAGTCGGCGGGTGCCGTTCATCTTCAGGTACCGGGCGGCCCAGATGCACGGCGTGCCGACATCGGCGGTGAACATCGCGTCCGCGGCGGCGAGCCGGTCGATGGTGGCCGCGACGTACTGCGGGTGCAGCGGCGAAGCGTGCTGCCGGTCCTTGGCGAGCTTGTCCAGCCGGGCGCGGGCCCGCCGGTAGTGCGCGGTCATCCGGTCCAGGTGCGATGAGCCGGTCTTGGCCGTGATGAGCGGCAGCAGCGCGTCGACCGTGTCCCTGACCGTGCCCACCAGCGGGACCCGCACCGGCACCCGGCGGCCGATCCGCTCCCCGCGTACGTCGACCTGGATAACGGGAACACCCTCGGGATAGAACGAGCGGTAGGGGAAGTCGGTGCCGAGCATGAGCAGGGTGTCGCAGTGCTCCATGGCCCGGTAGCCGGAGCTGAATCCGATCAGCCCGGTCATCCCGACGTCGTACGGGTTGTCGTATTCGATGAACTCCTTGCCGCGGAACGCGTGCACGACCGGCGCCTGCAGCGCGCCGGCCAGGGCCAGGAGCTGGTCGTGCGCCCCGGCGCAGCCCGCGCCGGCCAGGATGGTCACCCGGCTGGCGGCGTTCAGCACCTGCGCGGCAGCCGCCAGCGCCGCCTCGTCCGGCCGGACTACCGGCGAGACGGCCCGGATCGGCACGGGCTCCCCGGCGCCGCGGGCCTCGGTCAGGAATATCTCGCCGGGCACCACGACCACCGCCACCCCGCCCCCGGCTAGCGCCGTGCGCATGGCGATCTGCAGGATGCGCGGCAGCTGCTCGGTCACGCTGACCAGTTCGCAGTACACGCTGCACTCACGGAACAGCTCGGCCGGGTGGGTCTCCTGGAAGTACTCGCCGCCGATCTCCACCGCCGGGATCTGCGCCGCGATCGCCAGCACCGGCACCCCGCTGCGGTTGGCATCGAACAGCCCGTTGATCAGGTGCAGGTTCCCCGGCCCGCAGCTGCCCGCGCAGACCGCCAGCTCCCCGGTCAGCGCCGCCTCCGCGGCCGCCGCGAATGCCGCCGCCTCCTCGTGCCGCACGTGCTGCCAGGCGATCGCGCCGTCCCGGCGCAGCGCGTCGGTGAACCCGTTCAGCGAATCGCCCGGGAGCCCGTACACCCTCCGCACCCCAGACGCCTTCAGGGCCTCGATCATCACGTCAGCCACAGTGGTAGCCATAGCCTGCTCCTTTTCCGCCAATTCGTAGGTCGGCGTCCCTTCCTCCCAGAGTCGCGGCTCGAGCGGCTTGTCGCGCCGGTGGAAGACCCTGGCCGACACCCCGGCCCAGACCAGGGTGGGGCCAGGGTCCGGCACGGGCGCGATTACGGGTCCGGAAGAGCGACGGTGGACGCAGGCAATACCTTGTGCAGCGTGGCCGGCGACCTGAAGATAAACGAAACCGTCGACATCCCGAACTGGCTCGTATCGATGACCCTGCCGCGCGGCATTTTCTCCTGACCCGGGCCGCACCACGATTGGAACCCGCAATGCGCACCCGAACGCACCCGATGACACCGCTCGCCGCCGTCGCCGGAGGTCTGCTGGCCGGCGTGGTAGGCACGGTCTGCCTGGACACGGTCCAGTACGTGAAGTACCGCCGCAAAGGCGGTAAGGACAGCCCGTTCAGGTGGGAGTTCGCGCCGGTGGAAAGCTGGGACAAGGCCCCCGATCCCGGGCAGGTCGCCAAGCGCCTGATCGAGGGCTTCACCCGCAAGGAACTCCCCGACCGCTGGGCCTGGCTCACCAGCACCGTCGCGCACTGGGCCTACGGATCATCCGCGGCGGCCGCCTACGGCATCCTGGCCGGATCGCTGCGCAGGCCGCATGCCCTGTACGGCCTGCCCTTCGGCACCGCGGTCTGGGCCACCGGCTACGTCGTCCTGCCGGAAGCCGGGATCTACAAGCCGATCTGGGAGTATGACGCTAAGACCCTGGCCAGCGACCTGAGCGGCCACCTCGCCTACGGCGCGGGCACCGGGGTCACGTTCTGGCTACTCGCGAAGGTCCTGTAGCGACCAGAGTCTTCAACCGGCCCTACTGGCCGAGGAGCCAACGTCCGGGCGCGACGAGCTCACGCGCCTGACTCGGCCCCCACGATCCCGGCACATAGGAGTTGATCTTGGGCGGTCTGGACAGCAGCGGTTCTGCGACGTCCCAGACCGCGGCGAGCCCGTCCGGGCGGGTAAACAGCGAGCGGTCGCCGAGGAGTACGTCGTGGATCAGCCGGACGTACGGCGGCAGCGGATCGGCGTCCCGCAAGGTGGCCAGCGGGATCGACGCGTGCGCTACGTCGAGGTCGAGCGCCGGGCCGGGTTTCTTGGCCACCAGGGACAGGTCGATCTCGCCGTCGCCGGCCAGGGAGAATGACAGCACGTTTGCCTCACGCGGCAGCCGGCCGCTAAGCGGCCCGGGTGGTTCGCGGAGAATCAGGTTGACCCGCTGGCCGGAGGCCGCCATCTGCTTGCCGGTGCGCAGGTAGAACGGCACGCCGCGCCAGCGCGGGTTGTCGATCCACAGCCGGGCGGCGACGAAGGTGTCCTGGCTGGAGGCGGGATCGACGCCGGGTACGTCCCGGTAGCCGTCGAACTGGCCCAGCACTACCTCGCCTGGGTCCAGCGGGCGGAAGCAGCTGATGACCGTCTCCCGGGCGGCCTGCAGGTCGACCGGGTCCAGGGAAGCCGGGGGTTCCATGGCCACCTCGGCGGCCACCTGGAACAGGTGCGTGACGAGCATGTCCAGCACCGCGCCGGTGGCGTCGTAAAACCGTGCCCGGTCGCTGATGCCGAGCGTCTCTGGCACGTCGACCTGTACCGACTCGACGTGCTCGCGGTTCCAGTACGCGGCGGAGGACCCGTTGGCGAAGCGCAGCAAGTGCAGATCCTGGGTGGCTTCCTTCCCGAGGAAGTGGTCGATCCGGTACACCTGCTGTTCGTCCAGGACCGAATGGACGACCCGGTCCAGCTCGCGGAAATTCTCTCTCGACGTGCCGAACGGCTTCTCGTACACGACGCGGGAACCCTGGACGAGACCGTACTGGCCCAGGGCCTTGGTCAGCCCGGTGAAGGCGACGGGCGGGACGGCCAGGTAATGGATAAGCTGCGGGTCGCTGCCCAGCGGCCTGCGGGCCTCGCCCAGTACGTCGGGCAATCTGCCGGGATTGTCCGGGCTGAACCCGCCGCCGGCGAAGAACACCCGCTCCGCGAAGGCATCCCACTGGGCCGGCTCAGGCTGGGGGCCGAATTCGGTGAGCGCATCGTGGACTCGGGCCCGGAAATCCGCATGCGAGATGTCGCCGCGGCCGTTGCCCACCAGCGCCCACTGCCCGGGCAGCAGCCCTTCGGCCGCGAGCCGGTAGAACGCGGGCAGCACCATTCGCCTGGACAGGTCTCCGGTCGCCCCGAAAAGCACGAACACCACCGGTCGCGGATCGCCGGCCGACTCGCTGTCCTGCCCGTGGCTCATGCCTAGCTCCTCAGTCATCGCCAGTTCGTCTCCCTATGTTGCCCCCGGGGAGGCTCAGGGTGTGGTGTAGATGACGGCCAAGTCGTCGTCGGCGTGCCCGCTGGCGGCGGCCCGGCGCCACCGCGGCAGCAGCGCGCTGGTCAGGGCGAGCTCGGTGCCGCTGGCCTGCGCGGCCTGCGCGGCGAGATCGGCGTCCTTGAGCGCGTGCTTGAGCGCGAACGCGGGGGTGAAGTCGCCGGCCAGCATGGTCCGGGCCTTCTGCACCGCGTAGGGCGATCCGAGCGGCGTCGACTCCAGCAGGTCCACGATCGCGGCGGGATCCAGGCCGAGCTGGCGGGAGAAGGAGAGGGTTTCCGCCGTCATCTCGGTCAGGTCGGTGAGCCAGTTGTTGAGGACCAGCTTGGCTCTGGTGCCGTTGCCGGCCGAGCCGAGCCAGGGGGTGGCCCGGCCGAGTGCGGCGAACACCGGGGCGACGTCTTGGGCCATCCAGTGCGGGCCGCTGGCCAGGATGGTCAGCTCCCCGGCCTGGGCCGGTCCCTGGCTGCCGGAGACCGGGGCGTCGAAGAAATGCACCCCGTACCGGGCGGCGGTGTTGGCGAACCGCTGCGTCCACTCCAGTCCGACGGTGGCCATCTGCACCCAGATCAGGCCGGGACCCGCGGCCGTCAGCCCGTCGGGCCCGTTCCACACCTGCTCGGTGGCGGGTCCGTCGGCCAGCATGGTGATGAGGATCCCGGCGCCCCTGACCGCTTCGGCCGGGCTGGCCGCCACGGTCGCGCCGTCCTTGACCAGGGCGTCGGCATGGCTGGCGGTGCGGTCCCACGCCCGCACCTCGAAGCCGGCCCGGGCCAGGTTGGCGGCCATCGGGCCGCCCATCCGCCCGGTGCCGAGAAACGCGATCACGTGTGTGGCCGACCGGCTGTGGTCGGGGTTCTTAATTTGTCCGAACGGACGTGGTGCAATTTGTCCGAACGGACGTGGTGCAAGCTGCGTACTCATGACATGCCTTCCGGGGTGGGGCCGCCGACGGGCACGGCGGCGGCCATGATGTGGTCGATTTCGGCCAGGTCAGCCTGGCCCAGGGTCAGGTGGATTCGGTGATGGCGCGATGTCCTGACAGCACCAAGCCTCACATCGGGCAGGGTGAGCCGGCGTCACACGGCCGGGTGATTCGCTCGCGCGGTCAGGGCCTGCGCGGTCAGGGCCTGCGCGTCAGGGCCTGCGCGGTCAGGGCCTGCGCGGTCAGGGCCTGCGCGGTCAGGGCCTGCGCGGTCAGGGCCTGCGCGGGGAGGGTGCGAGCAGGCCGAGGGCGCGGGCCTGCGCGGTCAGGGCCCGCGCGGTCAGGGCCTGCGCGGGGAGGGTGCGAGCAGGCCGAGGGCGCGGGCCTGCTCGACGGCCTCGTGGCGCCGGTGCACGCCGAGCTTGTCGTACAGGTGCCGCATGTGGGTCTTGACCGTGTTCACCGACAGGTAGAGCTGGTCGGCGATCTCCGGCGCGGACAGCTTGGTCGGCAGATAGCGCAGCACTCTGGTCTCGGCCTGGCTGAGCGGTTCGCGCAGGCCCCGCCCACCTTCATTGTCCGGCCGCTGGACGGGCTTCTGCCCAGCCAGCACGTTCAGGATCTCAGCGATCAGGGCGGCGTGCGCGGTGCCGCGCCGGCGGTGGCGCTCGAGCAGGTCCGCCGCGGGATCAGCCAGGAACGGGTATAGCAGGCCTTCCGGCTCGGCTGCGTCGAGGGCCCGCTCGAGGGCCCGCCTCTCGGCCACCGCGTCGCCGAGCGCGTCGCGGGCGATCGCGTCGAGCAGGAACGCCTGAACCTCCCAGAGGTGGGCGTTCGTCAGCGGAACGGAGCCCTCGATGACGGGCGCCAGCGCGACGGTCGCCGCTTCCGGATCGTCCTGGGCGAGCCGCAGCGCCGCCACGGCGATGCGCACCTCGCCGCTGTCGCGCTCCGCTCCGTCCATCTCGGCCAGGATCTGCTCGACGCGCTGCGTCTCGCCCATCCGCACCAGTGCCTGCAGCTGGTGTGATTTCCCCCGCCTGGCCAGCGTGTGCTCCGTGACGAGCAACGTGCCCAGCCGCTCGGCCGTCCGGATGGCGGCCAGCGCCTCGGGGTACCGGCCACGCGCGAGCTCGATCATCCCGCGGCCGTAGTGCAGCCTCATCCCGGCCGCCGGCTCGACCTCGGCCCGGACGGTGCGCTCGGCACGTTCGAGTGACCGCTCCGCCTCATCGAGTCGCCCCTGGGCGACCATGGCCACACCCAGGGCCAGGTAGGCGACGCCAGCGACCGGCTCCTCGGTCCAGCCGTGCCGCCCGGCCAGCTCGATCGCCTGCATGCTCCGCTGCGCTCCCAGCGGGAACGACCGCCAGCTCACCAGCTGCGCCCAGTACGCCAGGCCAGTGACCTCCAGATAGGGCCGGCCGAGCTGGCGCGCCAGGGCGATGCCGTCCTCGAGGTGCCGGTTGGCCTCCTCGAAGCGAGCCGTCCACAGCTCGGCGATGCCGAGGTCGATCAACGCCAGCATCCGCAGGTCCCCGCCCAGCCCGAGCTCCGCTGGGTCGGCGGCCCCGGCGGGGGCCAGCAGCCGTTGCGCCTGCTCGGCCACGGCCGGGACGTCCCCGCGCTGGCGGGCCAGCCGCATGCGCACGACGGCGAGTACCACCTGCGAGCGCCCGCGCCGGTCCGCGGGCGCCGATTCCAGTCCCCGGGCGGCCAGAGCCAGGTACCGTTCGGCCTCCTCCATCGACCCCCGGGCCAGCTCGTCCCCGGCCATCCGCGCGGCCAGCTCCGCATCCCCGGCGATCACGCCGGCCGGGAACCGGGCCAGCAGCTCGTGCGCGGTGGCGCCCAGCCCGTTGAGCCCGAAGCCGACCCAGTGGTCCGACAGCAGCCGGGCGGCCAGGCCCCAGTCCGCCGCCGCCTGGGCGTGGCGGACCGCCTCGACCAGGTACCCGTGGTCCGCGTACCACCCGGCGGCGGCGGCGTGCAGCGCGGGCACGTCGGCGGGGGCGCTGCCCCGCAGCTCCAGCTGCAGCAGGTCGGCGAACAGCTGGTGGTAACGGAACCAGGACCGCCGCGCATCCAGCGCGGCCACGAACGTGCCGGCCTGCTCGAGCTGCTGCAACAGGCGCTCTCCGTCCGAGCCGCCGGTCAGCAGGTCGGCTAGCTCGCCGTTCACCCGTTCCAGCACCGAGGTCCGCAGCAGCAGCCGCCGGACCGCCTCACTCTGCCGGTCCAGCACCTCGGCCAGCAGGTACTCCGCCACCGTCCGCTCGCTGCCGGAGAACTCCGCCGCGAACCGGTCCGGATCCGGGTGCCCGGCCAGCGACAGCGCCGCCAGCCGCAACCCCGCCGCCCAGCCCTCCGTCCGCTCATACAGCAACCCGAGCGCCGGACCCGACAGCGCTATCCCCGCCGCCTCGAACAAAGCCCCCGCCTCAGCCAGGCTGAACCGCAGATCAGCCGCCCGGATCTCGGTCAGTTCTCCTTCCAGCCGCAACCGGTGCAGGCCCAGCCGCAGATCGTGACGGGTCGCCAGCACGAACCGCAGCCCCGCGGGCGCGCGCATGAGCAGCAGCTCCAGCTGGCGCAGCACCTCGGCCGAACCAAGCTCGTGTACGTCGTCGATCACCAGCCAGACCCGGTCCTCCAGCCCGCCCAAATCGGCCAGCAGCCGCTCGACCACCGCCCAGCCGTCCAGACCGGGAGCCGCCGTCAAGGGCCGGACCAGCGTCGACCCGGCCGTGGTGTCCCGCAGTGCGCCGAGCACGGACAGCCAGAACCGCTGCGGGTCGCGCTCTTCGCCCTGCACCGGCACCCACGCGGTCCGCTCCGCCAGGCCGCTCTCGCTGATCCAGGAACGCACCAGGAGCGTCTTCCCGCTTCCCGGCGGCGCTGATACCTCGGTCACGCGCCCGGCCGCGCCGAGCAGCCCGAACAGCCCGGGCCGGGAGACGACCCCGTCCCGCACCGCGGGAGCAGCCGGGGCATCGGCAGCCCCGGACCAGGTGGCAGGCCCCACCGCGCCCTCCTCGACCGGCCCCGCCCTTACCCTACGCCTGCCTCCGGTCGCGAATCACCGCCGTATGATGCCTGCTCACCCCCGCTAGAAGGATTCCGGGTCCGCGCGGACCGGCCTGATGTACTGGTCGGTGTCGGCCAGCACCCGCCCGAGCGCCGTCGCCTTCCACCCTGTCGACTATAGAGGCGGCTGGTTCAGCTGCCGGTCATGGTCCCGATCCGGGGACAGGCCAGCGCCTGCGCCGGTAGGCAACCCCGGTGTCACACCAGTTCCATGTCTCCCAAGATCGCGGTTGATTAGGGTTCTGCGGTTGATTTGGTGTACTGGGTAAGCATTCCAAAATAAGTTGTGTTTGCGGTGTGTTGCGGGTGCTTATTGTGCTATGTGCGGAGGCGCCCGCGGGGCGGGGGGCCGGGGATGGTGATCCCGGCGGCGGCGGCGTGGCGGCGCAGGTCGTCCGGGGTGCGGACGCGGACGGGGCCGGGGGCTAGGGCGGGGTGGCCGGGGCCGAGCAGGCTGGTGATGGCCTGGACGGCGGGGGTGATGGTGCTGTGGTGGGCGCCGAGCAGGGCGGCGATGCTGGTGCAGGGCATGCCGAGGCGGTGGTGGCAGAGGGCGGCCAGCAGCAGCGTGTCCAGGGTGAACCTGAACGGGGCGGCGGGGCCGGTGCGGGCGCGGCGGGAGTGGCCGCGGTCCAGGTGCAGGCGCTGCTCGCGGGCGGCGGCCCAGGGCAGTTGCAGGCTGGCGGTCAGGGCGGCGAGGTCCTGGCGGGACAGGCCGGTCAGTTCCGGGCTGGCCAGCGCGGCCACGACGGGGGCCAGGGCGGCGGCGGCCGGGGCGGGCGCGGGGTCCGGCGGGGGTGGCGGGGCGGCCCGCCAGGCGGGCAGCAGGGTGTAGTTCCAGTCGCCGTGGAAGCGGTGCCGGGTTAAGGCCCTGGTCTCCAGGTCGGTCATCTGCTCGTCGCTGATCTGGGTCCCGGTGGGGTAGGAGCCGGTGTCCAGCGCGGCGGTGACGGCCAGCCCGGTGGCCGTGGTAGTCGCGGCGATGGTGTTGATGATGACGTCGTGGCTGGTCAGCGGGCGGCCACGCCAGTTCAGGGTGATCTGGGAGAACAGCCGGTGCTCAATCTTGTTCCACTTGGAGGTGCCGGGCGGGAAATGGCAGCAGGTGATCTCCAGCCCCGTCTGCCGGGCCAGGTCCGCCAGCCCGGCCTTCCAGGCCCGGTTCCGCCACCCGTTGGACCCGCCGGCATCGCAGCAGATCAGCAGCCGCCCCGCGCCGGGATAGGCATCCCGGCCGATCAGGTCCCACCAGCGGCGGATCGACTCCACCGCCAGCGCGGCGGTGTTGTGGTCGGTGCCCACGTTCACGAACCCGGCGTTCGCGGCCACGTCGTAGACCCCGTACGGGATCGCGTGCCCGCCCTGCTCATCTTCAAAGCTGTGGTCGCGGACCTTGACCGGGTCGCCCTCCGGCCGCCACTCGGCCCCGGCCTGCGCGAACTCCCCGACTTCCTCCTTCTTCTTCGCGTCCACGCTGATCACCGGCTGCCCGGCCGCCAGGTGCTCCTTAGCCTGCCCGGCGATATACCGGAACTGGGCATCGCGGTCCGGATGCCGCCGCCCCTCGGTCACCTTCGCGTTGGCCTGGGTGGAGAACCCCTGCTCATGCAGCAGCCGCCAGGCCGTCTGCGGGCTGCACGCGTGCCCCTGCCTGCTCAGCTCATCTGACAGCTTCTTCGCGCTCTTGGTCGTCCACATCAGCGGCGACTCCGGATCACCCCGGGTAGAGTCCGCCACCAGGGCCAGCAGCGCCGGCACCAGCCCCGGATCGGCCTCGGCGAGCTTCTTGCGCCCCGCGCCCGGACGCCGGACCCGGCCTTCCGGCGCGAACGACCCGGATTCCAGCTCCGCCGCCCCATCGGCGACCGTCTGCCAGGACGCCCCGGTCATCTTGGCCACCGCCGTGATCCCGCCGTCCCCGGCCGCCCGCGCCACCGCGCCCAGCGCCAGCCGCCGCGCCTTCTCATCCAGCACCGGCAGCAGCAGCCCCAGCTCCGGCCCGATAAGCTTCAAAAGCTCCGCGTTCGCGCCCATACCAGCATCCTGGCACGCGACACGCCGGAAACTCAGTTAATTTCGGAATGTTTACGGAGTACCGGCAATCAACCGCGAAACCCGGATCCACCGCGCAAATGTGACTGCTGGGGTTGGTGATCCGGCTTGTGTGGTGGACAACTCATGATCGCGAAGCAGTTGGGCCTGCGTGGTCTTGGTCGGCTCGAGATAGCAGCGAAATACGTCGACAATTGACTGCTTCTGCGTTTAGCCTGAGGGATTTGGCGTAGGGCCGGGCATTCGCCGACGGCGAGCAGCCAGGATGCGGCTGCCGTTTATTTTGCTGGCCGCGGGCAGGATGCGGCTGCCGTTTATTTTGCTGGCCGCGGGTAGGTGATGAGCCAGACATAAGACGATGCGAGGATGCGCAGGGAACGCATCAGATTGGTGTTCTGATGGTCGGAGGAGCCGGAGAAGAAATTGACGGCGATTTCAAGGAGCTGCAAGACGCGCTGCTGAATACCGAGAGTGTCGAGCAGTTCCTGCATGAGATGGCGGTACTGGCCGCGCGTCTGGTGGGCTGCGGGCTGTCCTGCGGGATGACGATGCAGTCCAACGGGCGGCCGGAGACTGTGGCCTGCAGTGATCCGGTGGCAGCGCGAGTAGACCAGGTGCAGTACCAACTCGACCACGGACCCTGCCTGCACGCGATGCGGGCCGGTCACCTGGTCCGCATCGAGGACACCTGGGACAAGGCCCTATGGCCGGAGTTCGAGCGGCGGGCCGCGTCCCACGGCATCCGGTCCTGCCTGGCGCTGCCGTTGTATGCTGACGGCCGGTCCGTCGGTGCCCTTAACCTGTACGCGCGCGATGCATCGGCGTTCGGAGCCCCCCAGGCGCAGCGCGCCGAGGACTTCGCCGAGAATGCCTCCGGAGCCCTGACGCTGGCCATGCGGCTTGCGTCCCGCGCGGCTCTCATCGAGCAGCTACGTTCCACGCTGGCCTCGCGGACCGTGATCGACCAGGCTCTCGGGGTCATCATGGCCCGGGAGCACTGCACCCAGTCCCGGGCCTTCGCCATTCTGCGTTCTGCGTCGCAGAACAGCAACGTTAAGCTCCGCGATATCGCCTCCGCGATCGTGACCAGCGTCAGCGGCGAGCCCCCGCAGCCGCCGCCGGCGTTCCAGGACAATTGATTGGGCCAGGCCGTCGCGATTAGCCAACTTCATTGCTCTGCTGAGCTGAGGCGTTTAATCACGCTAAGCGGCCCCGTCATCGGTACCGGCTTGGGCCGGGGAGTTCTCTGGCCTCGGTTCCTCGCTGCGGGCCGAGTGGCCGCGAGGCCCCGCCAGCGAGGCGGCCACGCTCGGGTATATATCCAGCAAGCGGTCGACTCCGGTAATGGCGAGCACCCGCTGTACGGCCACGGTGCCGACGACCAGCCGCATTGAGCAACTGCTTGCCTGCGCCCGCCGGAACGCACGCACCAGGGCGCGCAGTCCGGCCGAGTCACAGAAGATCGTCTTGCTCATCTCCGCGACCAGCAGGACGGGCCCTTGATTGATTACCGAGAGCAGGTCCTCGCGCATCCGGTCGGCATTGGTGATATCGATCTCGACCGGCAGCGTGACCACGGCGGCCTGGCCGACCCACAGTACCGGACAAGCGCTTTGAGACACCGTCACCACCATCCGCTCATAGCAGGAGGCGGGCCGCGTCTCTGGACCCCGTAAGGCGGCTCTCCGCTGGCCGGATGCCGCGCATCGAATATTATTCACGGCACGGTGGGGCCGCGCAACAAGCCTCGCAACAAGCCTCGCCCCGCCCGCGACAGCGGACTGACTGACCTGCGTGCCCGGCCGAGCTGTCCTGATGCGTTACGCCAGCCACTCCAGTGTGGCCCGGGCGCCACGTTCGTGCAACGAGGCCAGCGCCGACCGGTAGGCGGTGACGAAGGGCTTCTTATCCACCAGGTCCCCGAACACCTGCTGGTTGGCGATGAACGCGTCGGGGTCCGCCCGCTGCCGCCGGGCGAGCCGCATGAGGCTGTCCCGCAGCCGGTCCACCACCTCGATCGGGTTCCCCGCCTCGTCGACGCCCTCCGCGTAGCGGGCCCAGCTCGCCACCACGGCCGCCGAACGCCGGATCTCGCCGCCGGTCGCGAGCTGCGCGCGGATCACCGGCAGCAGCCACTTCGGGATCCGGTCCGAGCTTTCCGCGCACAGCCGGGCGATGGTGTCGCGCACCTGCGGGTTGGAGAAGCGCTCGATCAGCGTGTGCTTGTATCTCTCGAGGTCCACCCCGGGCACCGGAGCGAGCGTCGGCGTGGCCTCGAAGTCCATGTAACCGAGGAGGAAGGCCTGGAACAGGGGGTCCTGAGCGGCCTCGTGCACCAGCCGGTAGCCGCACAGGTAGCCGAAGTAGCCTATGGCCTGGTGGCTCGCGTTGAGCAGCCGCAGCTTCATCAGCTCAAACGGCTCGACCTGGTCGACGACCTGCACGCCGACCTGGTCATACGGCGGACGCCCGGCCGTGAAGGAGTCCTCGAGCACCCACTGCGTGTAGGGTTCGCAGACCACCGGCCATCGGTCCTCGATGCCGAACCGCTCCCGGACCTCGGCCCGGTCGGCGTCGGTGGTCACCGGGGTGATGCGGTCGACCATGGAGTTGGGAAAGCGGGTCTCCTGCTCCACCCACTCGCCGAGGTCCGGGTCCCGCAGGCGGGCGAACGCGGTGAACACCCGCTTGCTCAGGTAACCGTTGCCCTGCAGGTTGTCACACGACATGACCGTGAACGGAGCCTGGCCGCGCTTCCAGCGGCGCCGCAGCGCCTCGGTGATCAGGCCGAACGCGGTCCGCGGCACCGCGCCGGGCTCGAGATCAGCCAGCACGTCCGGGTTGGTCACGTCGAACTCGCCGGTGACGTCGCTGAGGTTGTAGCCGCCCTCGGTGATCGTCAGCGACACGATCCGGATCGACTCCGCGGCCATCCGCTCGATGACCGCCTCCGGGTCGTCGGGCGCGAACAGGTACGTCACGATGGACCCGATGACCCGCGGCTCGTAGGTCCCGTCGCTGTGCTTGATCACCAGTGTGTAGAGGCCGTCCTGCGCCTGGAGGACCTGCTTCATCCGCCGGTCGGCGGCCAGGACCCCGACGCCGCAGATGCCCCAGTTGAGCCCGTGGCCCTCACTGAGCAGCCGGTCGTGGTACATGGCCAGGTGCGCGCGGTGAAAGCCGCCCACGCCGAGATGGACCACACCGGGCGTGACCAGGCTGCGGTCGTAGGCCGGCACCGGCAGCCGGCTGCGCCAGCATTCCAGGGTCCGCGCGTTGAGCGGCTGCGGTTCACCCAGCAATCCGAACTCCGTTCTTCCGCCGGGTCTAGCCCTGCCGCAGCAAGATGCCGCGGATGAAGGCGGCCTGGCCGGCGTGCTGCAGGCAGTCGGAGATCACGCTGACCAGGCGTACGCCCAGTGTCACCGGCGGGTCCCAGCGCTTGTCCACCACCCGCGGCAGGTCCGCGTCGGTGACCGCGGACACCAGCCGGACCGTCTGGGCCTGCACCGCGTCGTAGTACTCGGTGAGCAGCTCGCCCGACGTGACCCGGACCTCGGCCACCTCGTGCGAGTCCTGCCCGTAGCCGATCTCGGCCGGCCCGAACGGCAGCCCGAACCGGTCCATGAACTCCGGCCATACCTGAGCCACCCCGAAGGCGCCCGCCATGTGATCGTCCTGCACCCGGGCCAGATGCCAGCACAGCCAGGCGATCGAGTTCGCGTCGGCGTCCAGCCGCGCCGCCAGCTGCCCGGCGGATAGCCCGTCGACTACCTCATGCACGGTCTCCCGCACCCGGTCAAACGCATCGGTCAGCAGTTCCGCACTGGTCATTAGGGCAATCTACCGAATCATTAGGGCAATCTACCGAACGGGCCTGGGTACGTGCCGTCCGGAACCAGACGCGCCCGCGGGTACGTGCCGTCCGGAACCCGGCTCTGCCCGCCCTGCCTCCCAGCGGCTCCCGGCGCCGCCGGGACGTGACACGCCGCGCCTACCTGGCCTCGGTTCCGGCGTGTCGCCGCACCGGCCGCAGCGAGGTACCGTTCCGACCGTGTCCGCAGGTCGCCCCCGTAAGTCATCCCCGGAACCCACGGACCCCGCCGACCCCACCGGCCCCCTGGTCACCACGGACATCAAGGACGCCGAAGCCGCCGGGGATCTCCCGTTCGTGCCCGAACTGCTCGCCGCCGCCGTGGCCGCCATCGGGGGAGAGGAGCGGCCCGGCCAGGTGGCCATGGCCCGGGCCGTGCAGCACGCCATCGAGACCGGCGAGCATCTGGCCGTCCAGGCCGGCACCGGCACCGGGAAGTCGCTGGCCTACCTGGTCCCGGCCCTGCGGTACGCGATGGCCGCCAAGAGCACCGTGGTGGTGGCCACGGCCACCATCGCGCTGCAGCGCCAGCTCATCGACCGTGACCTGCCGCGCCTGGTCACCGCGCTCAAGCCGCTGCTGGGCCGGGAACCCGCGTACGCGATCCTGAAAGGCCGTCGCAACTACCTGTGCCTGCACCGCCAGAAAGGCGGGCCGGCCGACGACCCGCAGGACGCGCTGTTCGAGCAGGCCGACACAGGGCCCGCATCCCCGCTCGGGCGCCAGGTCAAGCGGCTGCACGAGTGGGCCGAGCAGACCACCACCGGCGACCGGGACGAGCTGGTCCCCGGCGTGCCCGAGGCGGCCTGGCGCCAGGTCTCGGTCAGCGCCCAGGAATGCATCGGCGCGCAGCGCTGCCCGTTCGGCTACCGGTGCTTCGCCGAGAAAGCCAGGGAGGCGGCGGCCAAAGCGCACATCGTGGTCACCAACCACGCGCTGCTCGCCATCGATGCCACCTCGGACATCGACGTGCTGCCCGGGCACGACGTGGTGATCGTTGACGAGGCGCACGACCTGGTGGACCGGGTCACCTCGGCCACCACGGGCGAGCTGTCCGGCCCCGCGGTGGACGCGGCCGCCCGCCGTGCCGGGCGCCTGACCGAGTCGGCCGCCGCGGAAGGCGGCGGCCCGGCCGTGGCCGACCAGCTGCGCCAGGCGGCCGCCGCGCTCACCATCGACCTCGGCGACGGGTCCGCGGGCCGGATGGACGTGCTGCCCGACACGCTGGCCGCCACGCTGGCGGCCGTGCGGGATGCGGCCGGCGGGTGCGCGGACGCCATCATGGCCAGCGCGGCGGGCCTGGAGGAGGATCCGCAGCGGCTGGCCACGGCCCGGATGACCCTCGCTTCGCTGGATGAGCTGCAGCGCGCCGCTCACCGGGTCCTGGACGTGTTCGGCGAGCCGATCTCCGCCCGGCAGGAGGTGGTCTGGCTGGACCGGCCGTTCGCCGAGGACACCCGGCGGCCGCCCACGCTGCGGGTGGCCCCGCTCGAGGTCGGCCAGGTACTGCGGAACCGCCTGTTCGCCGAGCGAACGGTCGCGCTCACCTCGGCCACGCTCGCCCTCGGCGGCTCGTTCACCCCGCTGGCCATCCAGTGGGGTTTGGGGTTGGCAGTATTGCCTCGGGGGGACGATCCCCCCCAGACCCCCCCTGCTCTTGGGGGGACCCATCCCCCCAAACCCCCCTCGGCCCCCCCGTACCCCCCGGGGGCCCCAGCAGGGGGCCCGGGATGGCGGGCTCTTGACGTCGGGTCTCCGTTCGACCATCCGCGCAGCGGCATCCTGTACGTGGCCAGGCACCTCCCGCCGCCCGGCCGGGACCAGCTGCCCGAGGCCTACCTGACCGAGCTCGAGGAGCTGATCGCCGCGGCGGGCGGGCGCACGCTGGGCCTGTTCTCCTCCATGCGGGCGGCCCGGCAGGCGGCCGAGGCGCTGCGCGACCGCCTCGAGGCGCCCCTGCTCTGCCAGGGGGATGACGTCACCGCCCAGCTGGTCAGGCAGTTCACCGAGGACGAGCCGACCTGCCTGTTCGGCACCCTGTCGCTGTGGCAGGGCGTGGACGTGCCCGGCCCCTCGCTGCAGCTCGTGGTCATCGACCGCATCCCGTTCCCGCGGCCCGATGACCCGCTGGCCTCGGCCCGGCAGCGCGCGGTGGCTGCCCGCGGCGGCAACGGGTTCATGACGGTCGCGGCCGCGCACGCCGCCCTGCTGCTGGCCCAGGGCGCGGGGCGGCTGCTGCGCACGATGACCGACCGCGGCGTGGTGGCCGTGCTTGATCCCCGGCTGGTGACGGCGCGTTACGGCGGCTTCCTGCGCGCGTCGCTGCCCCCGTTCTGGACCACCACTGACCCGGCCCTGGTCCGGGCCGCCCTGCGCCGCCTTTCCGCTTCCGTCCCTGCCTGAGTCATAACCGGGAATTCCCTTACCGGCGCATTAAGTCAGGCCTCCTGTTGCGGATGAATCTGCAGATGCTGGGTAGCATTTGGGGAACTACGGGCAGTGTTTACCCGTTAGGCAGGCGACTGGCTACCCAGTCGCTACGGAGGTCAGCCATGCGGAGCGGGCCGCGCGACGGCAAGCGGCATATTCTCCGCTGGGTCGCCGTGGCGGCGGTGGTCATTCTCGGTGCCGGAACCCTCGCCGCGTACCTGAAATACCGGGAGGTTTACGACAGCATCACCCGGGTCAACCCGGGCGGCGAGCTCGGCGTGCGCCCGCCGCAGTACAGCACCACCTCGGAGAACATCCTGGTCTACGGCAATGACAGCCGGAAGGGCCTGGACGCGCACGAGCAGTACATCCTGCGCACCGGCAGCGACCAGACCGACAACACCGACACGATCATGATCGTGCACATATCCCCGGGACGGCACCTGGTCACCGTGCTGAGCATCCCCCGCGACACCATGGTGCCGATGTACGCCTGCGCCGCCGGCCCCGGATACACCGGCCAGCAGGCCAATCCCGAGTCCTACGTGCAGATCAACGCCCTGCTGCAGATCGGCGGCCCGGTGTGCCTGTGGAAGACGGTCGAGCAGCAGACCGGCATTTACATCAACCATTTCATCGGGATCGGGATGCTCGGCTTCGTCAATGTCGTCAACGACCTCGGCGGGGTCAACGTCTGCGTCCCGTACAACGTGAACGATCCCGTCTCCGGCCTTGACCTGGCCGCCGGCGAGCATCACATCAACGGAATCCAGGCCCTGGCCTTCTGGCGCACCCGCGAGGACATCGGAACCGGATCGGACCTGGAGCGGATCCAGCGCGACCAGTTCATGTCCGCGCAGGTGGTGAAGGGCGTGCTGGGCAGCGGCCTGCTGTCTGACCCGCTCAGGCTGCTCAGCGTGGTCACCGACGCCGCCGCCTCGATGACCACCGACAGCGGCATGTCGGTCTCGGACCTGGTCAGCATCGGCGAGAGCCTGCACCACCTGTCCAGCAAGGACGTCCAGTTCATCACCGCGCCTAACGAGCCGTGGACACCCGAGCCGGACCGGGTGCAGTTCGCGGAGCCGCAGGCCAGCGAGGTGTTCTCCGCCATCGCCCACGACGTGACCGTGCCGAAGATCAAGCCCGTCCCCACCACCACGACCGGCACCGGCGCCCAGGTCCTCACCACCAGCCCGTCCAACGTCAAGGTCGAGGTGCTGAACGGCTCCGGCGCCAAGGGCCTCGCCGACCAGGCGGCCATCGGCCTGACCAGCCGCGGCTTCGACGTGACCGGCACCGGTAACGCCGCCAGCTTCGCCTACACCAACTCGGTGATCGAGTACGCCTCCGCCGCGGACATGGCCGCGGTCAACACCCTCAAGCAGGAACTCACCAACGTCACCGAACTGCAGGACTCCACCCTGACACCGGGCACGGTGCAGCTGGTCCTCGGCTCGGACTTCACCGGCCTGACGCCCGCCGCCACGCCGACCGCGACCCCCGCGGCGACGCCCACGGTCCAGCCGACGGGGACCTTGACCGCCTCGCCCACCCCGAGCGCGTCGGCCTCGGGCATCAGCAGCCTGGCCCAGGCCAACGGCGGCATCACCGCGGCGGCCAGCTGCTCGAGCGACGCCGCCGCCTTCGCCGGGTCGTTAAGCTCCTGAACCCGGCCTACCGGGGCAGGACGGCGCTGACGTCCGCGACCGCCTCCGGCAGCCTGCGCATCGCGGTGATGCGCCGCTCGGCCAGCTTGGCGGGATGCCCGGTGCCGTCGCGGTCGACCCAGACCGAGCGCAGTCCCATCCGGGCCGCGGGCAGGATGTCATGCACCCAGCTGTTGGCCACGTGAATCCAGCTGGCCTTGCTGACCATCGTCTGGTCGGCGAAGGCGCGGAAATGCGCCAGGTCCGGCTTGTAGCTGCCGACCTCCTGGGCCGTGATCACCGCATCGAACGGCACCGGCAGCCGTGACCTGGTCGTGGCGAACAGGTCATCGTCGCAGTTGGTCAAGATGGCCAGCCGCCAGCCCTGCTCCCGCAGCGCGCTCAACGCCGGTCCCGCGTCCTCGAAGACCGGCATGTCCGGCCAGGCCCGGACGAACGCCTGCTCGTCGCCCTGGGCCAGGGTGAGGCCCTCGTGCCTGGCGGCCGACGCCAGCCCGGCGGTCAGCACTTCACGGTAGGGCATCCAGCCCGGGCCGGCCTTGAGCTCGAGCTCCTCGCGGTGATAGGCGGCCAGCAGCCGCCCGGCGTCCGCTCCCGCCATCGCCTCGAGCGCCCCGGCCATTCCCGCGTTCCAGTCCGCGATCGTCCCGTAGCAGTCGAACGTCAGCCACTTATCCGCCACCGGTAACCTCCCGTCCGGTCCAGCATCGCATTCCCCAGGGTTTACCTCACCCCAGCCGCATCCGCGAGGCGGTAGAAGATCTTGGCCTCCAGCCGCGCGGGATCCTCTTCCCAATCGCCGTATACCTCCCACCGCTCACCGGTCAGCGCCCGGCCCCTCGTAGCTCATGCCGGCAACCTCCGTTCTCCTGTCTGCGTGCTTACCCGTTACCCGGCG
The DNA here is from genome assembly GCA_963739135.1 of uncultured Actinomycetes bacterium. Lineage (GTDB taxonomy): Bacteria > Actinomycetota > Actinomycetes > Streptosporangiales > Streptosporangiaceae > Palsa-504. The sequence goes on along the minus strand of CAVTZG010000021.1, from coordinate 764,653 downwards.
GACGCATCCGTCCCCCGTGTCGTCCTGGTCCCGGCCTGAGCCGTAACCTGCTGGTCGTGATCGACACGGTGGCCTGGGTGAACCTGGAGGGCGGCAGGATCCTGTGCGCCCGGCCTCGTGGCCGGGACGTCTTCTATGTTCCCGGCGGCAAGCGCGAGGGCCGGGAAACCGACCTGCAGACCCTGCTGCGTGAGATCGCCGAGGAACTCACGGTTGTGCTGCTCCCGGAGACTGTCCAGCACGTGGGCACCTATCAGGCCGACCAGCCGCCCGGCCAGCCCGGCGCCGCCGTGGTCCGGATGAGCTGCTACACCGGCGACTACTCCGGGACCCTCACCGCCAGCAGCGAGATCGACGAGCTGGCCTGGTTCTGCTACGCCGACCGCCACCGGGTCCCCCCGGTCGACCAACTGCTCTTCGACGACCTCAATGCGTCCGGCGAGCTGCACTGACGCCGCTGACGCCGGCCGCCGGCGCGGGCCGCTGGCGCTGAGGAACCCTATAAAGCGTTACCACCTGAGCTGGGCCACTTGGTCGTAGTCGGCCGAGGTGTACCCGACCAGCCCCTCGGACAGGGCGAAGATCCACTCCGCCACGCCCAGCGACAGCGCCAGCCGGCTGCAGCGGGCGCAGAAATGCGGCTCTTCCAGCCGGACCGAGTCGTCCGCCTCCAGCCGCACGTAGATCAGCTTCGCGCCCTGCAGCATCCGCCAGCCGTCACCCTCGCGGGCCAGCGTGATCGCCCGCTGCTCGGCGTGGGTCCGGCACTGGTCATGGTGGCCGAAGTCGCCGAACTTGCAGTAGCAGTGGTCTTCCCCGGGGAACGGCACCCCGTTGGTGCCCCAGGCCAGCATGCTGCCGTCCCGCATCAGCACCGCGGCGTGCCGGGTCCTGGCGTGCGAATCCCGGGCCAGTTCCGCCGCCCGCTCCACCATCTGCTCCGCTATGTGGCTGTCATGGCGCTTCAGCGGCCGCCACTGGGGCCCTTGCCCTGATTGCATGCCCACCACCCTTCGCAGCACAGGCTATTCCCCGCCGACAGTAACCACCGGAGCCGCGCGGATGCGAGCGGGAAATGGGATTGACGGCCCCGAGCTGCAGCCCGAGGCGGACGCCCACACCCGCAACCCGCTGGCCACCCTCGAATGGGCCCGGCGCTGGCCCACCGAAGAAGTCTGGAAGGCCCGCAAGGTCGGCTAAGCGCGGTGACCGTGTGGTGAAACCCGGGTTTGACTACGTTCTATGGTGGTGACAGCCCGGTTTCACCACCCTGGGCAAGCACCGGACGGGCGCCTAGCCGAACCGGGCCCGGAGCTGGCGGGGGAGAGCGGCAAGCCCGGTGACGGGCCGGAACCGGTCCGAGGCCGCGTTCAGCGTCTGGTACTCGGCGTCAGTGAGCTCGATATCGGCGGCAGCCACGTTGCTCTCCAGCTGCCCGAGGCTGGACGCGCCCGGAATCGCCACCACCGCGGGCCGGTGGATGGCCCAGGCCAGGGCGATCTGCGCAGGCGTGGCGGAATGCGCGTCCGCCACCTCGCGCAGGGCCGCGATCAGGTCGGCGGCCAGCTTGAGGTTCTCCGGAAGGAACAGCGGGTTGGCGGCCCGGACCCGGTTGGCCGGCCGGTGGTCCTGCTGGTACTTACCCGACAGCAGCCCCTGGGCCAGCGGGCTGTAGGCGATCACCAGGTGACCGGTCGAGGCGGCGAACGGCAGCAGGTCGCGTTCCGGCGCCCGGTTCACCAGGCTGTACCTGACCTGGTTGCTCAGCACCGGGGCGCCCAGCGCGTCCTCCGCGGCGCGCCAGCGGGCCAGCGAGTAGTTGCTCACTCCGACCTCGCCGACCAGCCCGACCCGCTGCAGCGCGCGCATGCCGCGCATGATCGTGCCGTCGCGGACCAGCGGGTTGGGCTGGTGCACCTGGTACAGGTCGAGCCTGCTGGTCCCCAGCCGGTTCGCGCTGGCCACGGCGCGCTGCTCCACCACTGGGGCCACCGGCAGCAGCGGGAAGAGCTTCGTAGCCAAGAAGGCCGACTCTCTGGCCGGCCCGAGGGCCTCGCCGAGGATCCGCTCGCTGCGGCCCAGACCGTAGATTTCGGCCGTGTCGAACAACGTCACGCCCAGCTCCAGCGCGCGGCGCACGATGGCCCGCGCCTCCTGCCCGGCGTAGGCCGGACCGTATCCCCATTCCCGCGAGCCGAACTGCCAGGTACCCAGCCCGATCCTGGAGATCCGCACGGTGTCAGGGCCTGCGCCCGCGCTCAGATACCTCATCAGACCAGGCTAGAGGACGCTGCGGAACTTTGGTGACACGCCGTGTGACCTGGACATGTGTGACATGAGGGCATCAAAGGGGGAGCATCGGCGCTGTGAAGACAATCCAGATAGGAAGGCCACGCCAATGCTCCCGGAGCCGACCCTACCAAAGCGGCGTGCCCCCGCATCGGCATCGCCGCAGCCGTGGGTGATGACCCCGCTGTTCCGCGTGCCTGGTGGCGATGAGCCTGATGCGCCCCCGGTGCCGGAACGATGGGCGGCGCGGACGTCCGGCCGGGGCCGGCGGGCCAGCCCGCGCCGTCCCGCGGGCCGGGCCAGGCGCGACGGCGCAGCCAGCGAAGCCGGCCCGCTGCCGGACCCGCCGGACCTGCTGGGCGTCACCGCGCAGCGGCTGCGCCGGGCCCTGGCCCGCAGCTTCCTGCGTTACGGGGTCCCTGGGGATCCCGAGCTTGCCGTGCACGCCGCCATGAACGTGGTCGAGCCGGTGCTGCAGGCTCGTGACACCGAGATCTTGCGGCTGCGCCGGCTGAGGTCGGCCAAGATCTCAGGGCAGTAGCCCCGGCCCTTACCCGGCCGCCTGCGGCACGTAAGATGCCGGGGTGCACGTGGTGGTGACCGGCAGTGCCGGATTCCTGGGTTCGCGCCTGGCCAGGGAACTCCTGGCCGCCGGATCCCTGCGGGCGGCGGGCAGCCAGGCGCGGCCGCTGGACCGGCTGACGCTCATCGACCGGGTGCCGGTTCCGCCCGACCTGGCCGCCGACGAGCGGGTGACGCCCGTCCGCGGCGACCTCGGCGAGCTGATGGATCACGAGGCCGCCGCCCGGGACACGCTGGCCGGCGCCGAGGTGATCTTCCACCTCGCGGCCGCGGTCAGCGCCGAGTGCGAGGCGGACTTCGACCTGGGCCTGCGGGCCAACCTGCAGGCCACCGCGGCGCTGCTGGCGTCCTGTCGCGCGCTGGGCAGCAGCCCGGTGGTGGTGTTCTCCAGCTCGGTCGCCGTGTTCGGCGGACCACCCGAGCAGGTCATCACCGATGACACCTGGCCCACGCCGCAGACCAGCTACGGCACCCAGAAGGTGATGTGCGAGTACCTGCTGGCCGATTACACCCGCAAGGGTTACCTGAACGGCCGGGCCGTGCGCCTGATGACGGTCAGCGTGCGCCCGGGCCTGCCCAACGCCGCGGCCTCCGGCTTCCTGTCCGGCATCATCAGGGAGCCGCTGGCCGGCCAGCGGGCCGTCTGCCCGGTCGACCCGGGCACCGAGGTCGCCCTGGCCTCCCCGGCCAAGGCCGTCGGCGCGCTGCTGTGCGCCGCCACCTCCTCCGAGGCGGCCTGGGGCGGCCGCACCGCGCTCACCATGCCCGCCCTGACCCTGACCGTCGCCGACATGGCCGCCGCCCTGGCCCGGGTGGCGGGCCCGCAGGCCACCGCGCTGATCGACTGGGTGCCCGATCCGGCGGTGGCCCGGATGTTCGCCTCCTGGCCCGCCCGGATCCGCGCCGACCGTGCGGCCCGGCTGGGCCTGACCCCCGACCCCGACTACGACTCCGTGATCAGGATGTACCAGGCCGAGTAAATCCCTTCTGCCGAACGGTCCGTGGCTGACCTGTCCACGTTCATCAACGTGGTCAGTGCGGTCATGCCGCGCACCGGCACAGCCCCGCCCTGATAGCCGAAGCCATCCCCAGCTTCCCATCGCCGTCGCCCCTCGCGCCTCGCGCGCCCCTGGCCCAGTGATTTGATGGAGGCGTGAGCGACTACACCTACCAGCGGGGGTTCGGGAACGAGTTCGTCAGCGAAGCAGTGCCCGGGGCGGTGCCCGCCGGGCGCAACTCGCCGCAGCGCGCGCCGCTCGGCCTGTACGCCGAACAGCTCAGCGGGACCGCGTTCACCCAGCCGCGCGCGGTGAACCGGCGCACCTGGGTCTACCGGATCATGCCCTCGGCCGCGCACCCCGGTTTCTCCCGCATCGCCAACGGGATGCTGCGGGGTACCCCGTTCGACGAGATCGAGCCGGACCCGAACCGGCTGCGCTGGAATCCGCTCCCCATTCCGGCCGCGGACACCGACTTCATCGACGGGCTCTACACCGTGGCGGGCAACGGCGACCTGCGGACCCGCAACGGGATGGCCGTCCACATGTACGCGGCGAACCGGTCCATGACCGACCGGTACTTCGTCGACTCCGACGGCGAGCTGCTGTTCGTGCCCGAGCACGGCCCGGTCGCCCTGCACACCGAACTCGGGGCGCTGGCCGTGACGCCCGGCGAGATCGCGGTGGTCCCGCGCGGTATCAGGTTCCGTGTCGAGCTCCCGGAAGGGCCGGTCCGCGGCTACCTGTGCGAGAACTTCGGCGCCGCGTTCGCGCTGCCCGAACGCGGCGCGATCGGCGCCAACGGGCTGGCTAACGAGCGTGACTTCCTGGTCCCCACTGCCCGCTACGAGGACCGGGACGCCTTGGCGGCCACCGTGCAGGTGGTGCAGAAGTTCGGCGGGAACCTGTGGGCCGCCGACTACGACCACTCGCCGCTGGACGTGGTCGGCTGGCACGGGAACTACGTCCCGTACAAGTACGACACCGCGAACTTCATGGTGATCGGCACGATCAGCTTCGACCATCCCGACCCGTCCATCTTCACCGTGCTCACCTCGCCCAGCGAGCTGCCCGGCCTGGCCAACGTCGACTTCGTGATCTTCCCGCCGCGCTGGCTGGTGGGCGAGGACACCTTCCGCCCGCCCTGGTACCACCGCAACATCATGTCCGAGTTCATGGGCCTGGTCCGCGGCGTCTACGACGCCAAGGCCGAAGGCTTCGAGCCCGGCGGGGCCAGCCTGCACAACACCTTCACCTCGCACGGCCCGGACGCCGACACGTTCGCCCGGGCCAGCACGGCCGAGCTGCGCCCGCAGAAGCTGGACGGCACGCTGGCCTTCATGTTCGAGAGCCGCTGGATGATCATCCCGACCCGGCAGGCGATGCATGCCGAGCACCGCCAGCAGGACTACGACGCGGTCTGGGCCAGCCTGACCCCCGGCTTCTCCGCATAATCTGGAGAAGGAGGAGCCATGTACATACCCACCCACTTCGCCGTAGACGGCGCGGCCGTCCACGACCTGCTGGCCAGGCATGGCGCCGCCGACCTGATCACGCTGACCGAGGATGGCCTGCTGGCCACCATGCTGCCGTTCGCCTACGTGCCGTCGGCGGGCGAGCACGGCGCCCAATGGGGGGCCCAGTGGGGAGCACTGTACGGTCACGTGGCCAGGAACAACGACCAGTGGCGCAAGCCCGCCCAAGGCGAGTCGCTGGCCATCATCCGCGGCCCGGACTCCTACGTGTCCCCATCCTGGTACGCGGCCAAGGCCGAACACGGCCGCGTCGTCCCCACCTGGAACTACCTGACCGCGCACGTATACGGGCAGCTGATCGTGCACGACGACCCGGTCTCGGGTCGAGGACGTGGTGCGGCGCCTGACGGCCAAGCACGAGGCGGCCCGGCTGGCCTCACCCGGCCAGCGGATGCCCTGGTCCCCGGATGACGCGCCCCGCAAGTTCATCGAGGGCCAGCTTCGCGCCATCGTCGGCCTCGAGCTGCAGATCACCCGGATCGAGGCCAAGGCCAAGCTGAGCCAGAACCGTCCCGCCACCGACATCCCCGGCATCGTCGACGGCCTGGCCGCCCGCGGCGACGACCCCATGGCCATCGCCGTCGAGCACGCCAATGCGGACCGCGTCAACGGCGCTTCCGCCCCCGAGCGCACCCCCCGTGCGTGACCCCAGCCGCCGCACCCCGAGCGCACCCCCGGTGCGTGACCTCAGCTGCCGCACCCCGCGCGCACCCCCGGTGCGTGACCCCAGCTTGCCGCCCCCCAGCACCACGTTTCGTTCGGCTAACTAAAGACCTGCTACGGCGGGGATGACGTCCGACGCGATCACCTCGAGCGGGGTCACCTGCCAGACGTTGGCCACCCCGCCGATCGCGGCCTGGAAGCCCAGCTCGGCCAGGGTGCCCAGCCGGTCGACCACCTCGGCCGCCTTCTCGCCTCTCTCGCCCACGTCGAACAGGAAGTAGCAGGTCTTGGTGATCTCGTCGTAGTCGCGGCCCTCGGCGTCGCAGTGCCCGCGCAGCACGTCCAGCTTGCGGGCCAGGTCCGGGGTCTGGAACAGGTTGCACGCGTCGGCGTACCTGGCTACCAGCCGCAGTGTCTTCTTCTCCCCGCCGCCGCCGATCATGATCGGCGGGTGCGGCCTGGTCAGCGACTGCGGCGAGTTCAGCGGCCGCTCCAGCTGGTAGTGCGTGCCGTGGTAGGGGCTCTCATCGCCGCGCCACATCTGCAGGCAGATCTGCAGGGTCTCCTCGAGCCGCTCGAACCGCTCGGCGACCGGCGGGAACGGGATGCCGAGCCCCCGCGACTCCTCCTCGTTCCACGCCGCCCCGATGCCCAGCCAGGCCCGCCCGCCGGACAGCACGTCCAGCGTGGTGATGATCTTGGCCAGGATGCCCGGGTACCGGTAGACGGCCCCGGTGACCAGGGTGAGGAGCTTGGTCCGGGACGTGCACGCGGCCAGGTAGCCCAGCGTGGTGTAGGCCTCGAGCATCTCGTGCTCGGCCGGGCCGACCGCGCGGATCTGGAAGAAGTGGTCCATGACCGCGATGAACTCGAAGCCCGCCTCGTCTGCGGTGCGGGCCACGGTACCCAGGTCGGCGCCCAGCCGGGCCGGGCCGTCGGGGGTGGTGAAATCGGGGATCTGCAGGCCGAGCTTCACAGGGGCTACCTTCGGGCCGGGGCTGAGGGGCGTGCTTAGCCTCTCATGGCTTCCGGCGAGAGCTCGGACAGGGCCTGGAGCGAGCGCAGGAATGCCTCCCGGTCGTCGGGCGGCAGCACGGCCAGGACATGCTCCTCGCGGCGGCGGATGGCGGCCTGAATGGATTGCCTGACCCGGCTGCCCTCCGGGGTCAGCGAGAGCAGGTGCACGCGCCGGTCGTCGGCATCCGGCTGGCGCTCGATCAGCCCGCGCTGCTGCAACTCGTCCAGGTCGCTGATGATGCGGCTCTTGTCCGCCCCGATGGCCTGCGCCAGTGCTGCCTGGGTCCGCACCGGCTGTTCGGCCAGCGTGGTGAGCACGACGTACCCCCACATGCTGATCTCGTGCGCGCGCAAGATCGGCTCCTCGGCCGCCACCAGCGCCCTGGCCAGCGGCACCGCCATGGCCGCCAGGTCGCGGCGGTCGTCCGGAGTGGTAGTCATCGTGCCCGGCAGGATAACAGGATTGCGCAATAATATGCTCTGACATATGATATGAATATACCTATCATATGAGGAGGCGCATGAACGTGGCCGGCAACGACATCCTGGACCTGGACGCTCAGGCGGTCCGGGGCACGGTCAGCCTGGTGGCCCGGGTCGGTCCGGCGGACCTGGCTCGGCCCACGCCGTGCGACCAGTGGACGCTGGGCGAACTGCTGGTGCATATGACCGCGCAGCATGACGGCTTCGCGGCTGCGGCCGCCGGGGACGGTGCCGACCCGGCCCGCTGGCAGCCGCAGGTCAGGACGGGGGACCCGGTCCAGGAGTACATGGCGGCCGCCGAGCGGGTCATCGAGGCGTTCGGGGCCGACGGCGTGCTGGACCGGGAGTTCGAGCTGGCCGAGTTCAGCGTGATCCCGCAGTTCCCGGCGGCCCAGGCGATCAGCTTCCACCTCGTCGACTACGTGGTGCACGGGTGGGACGTCGCGCGCTCACTCGGCCTGCTCTACCAGCCCGAGCCCGGCCTGCTGGCCGCGGCGCTCCCGGTGGCCCAGGCCGTGCCGGACGGGGAACTGCGGACCCGGGGCCTGGTCCCGTTCGCCCCCGCGATCCCGGCAGCGGGCGACGCCGGGGCTCTGAACCGGATTCTTTGCTTGCTGGGCCGGAACCCCGGCTGGCCGGACTGACTGCCGCACGGACCATGGGCCGGACTGATCACGCAGGGCCCTGGGGCCGGACTGATCACGCAGGGCCTGGGGCCGGACTGATCACGCAGGGCCTGGGGCCGGACTGACTACCGTGGAGCCATGAGCGCTGCCCGGGTGGATGTGGTCGTCATCGGAGCCGGGCTGGCCGGGTCGGCGGCGGCGTGGGCGCTGGCCCGCCGCGGCCGTTCGGTGGCGGTCCTGGAAGCCTTCCAGCCTGGGCACCGGCGCGGCAGCTCGCACGGCAGCGCCCGGATCTTCCGGCGGGCCTACCCCGACCCGCTCTACGTCCGGCTGACCGGCCAGGCGGAGCGGCTGTGGCGGCAGTTCGCCGACGAGGCGGGGGAGGAGGTGGTGCTGACCACCGGCGGGCTGGACTTCGGCCCGGCCTGCGAGCCGGTGGCGATGCACGAGATCCTGACCGCCTCTGGGGTGCCCGCAGAGCTGATGGCGGCCGGGGCGGCTGCCGAGCGTTGGCCGCAGCTGGCGTTCGGGAGCGACCCGGTCCTGTTCCACCCAGACGCCGGGGTGATCGACGCGGAACGTGCGATGGCGGCGATGCGGGGGATCGCCGCTGCGCGAGGTGCCGAGATCTGCTACGACTCGCCGGTGCTGCGCGTGACGGCCTCGGACGGGGGAGCCGTGGTGCACACGGCGGACCGGTCGTGGCAGGCGCCCGCGGTCATCGTGGCCGCCGGCCCCTGGCTGCCACCGCTGCTCGGCGGGCAGGTCCGCCTGCCTCCGTTGGTCGTGACCCAGCTGCAGGCCTTCCAGTTCGCGCCCCTGGATCCCGCGCGGGCCTGGCCGGTCTTCATCTACCACGACCAGGTGGCCGCGTACGGGCTGCCGGCTGGGCGCGACGGCCAGGTACCCGGCGCGATCAAGGTGGCTGAGCACGGGCGGGGCACCGTCACCACGGCGGACGGCCGCGACGGGATCGTCAATCCGGCCGCCCGGGAACGGATCCGCGCCTTCGCCCGCCGTCGGCTTGGCGGCCTCGACCCGGATCCGGTCGGCGAGGTGACCTGCCTGTACACCTCGACCGCCAACGAGGACTTCATCCTGGACCGGCGGGGGCCGTTCGTCATCTGCTCGGCGTGCTCGGGCCACGGCGCCAAGTTCGCCCCGCTGACCGGCGAGTTCGCCGCCGACCTGGCCTGCGGTGCCGCCGCCCCGGACCGGCGTTTTACCCTGGCCGCCCACGGCGCCTGAACCGCGGGGCTATCCTAAGCGTGATAGTAGGCGTGGGCCCGGGAGCGATGATGCGGCAGTTCGGCGAGCTGGAAGCCGAGATCATGGACCGGCTGTGGGCGTGGAGCCGCCCCGCCCTGGTCCGCGAGGTGGTGGATGACCTCAACCGGGACCGCCCGCTGGCCTACACCACGGTGATGACCGTGATGGAGAACCTGCACCGCAAGGGCTGGCTACGGTGGGAGCGGGACGGCCGAGCCTGGCGTTACGAGCCGACCGGCTCCCAGCGCTGCTGGCCCTGGCCCCTGCCCTGCTAGCTCTCGCCCTCGGCCGCGTTCCGCACGCCTAGCTAGGAATCGCGGCCCGCCGCGGCCAGCAGCTCGCGGGCGGCCCGGGCGCCGGACGCCATCGCGCCCTGCACCGACCCGGTGGCCCGGTGATCGCCACAGACGTAACGGTCCGAGCCGATCCAGGTGCCTTGGCTGAGCAGGTGCGGCGCCGGCATGGCGGGCAGCGCGCCTGGCACCGGGTAGCTGGCCAGGTGCTCCCAGCCGGACGGATCGGTGCCGTACAGCTCGCCGAGCCGGACCCGCACCTCGGGTTCCCGGCCGCTGGCGTCACCCAGCACCGAGCTGGAGATCAGCGCCCGCCCGTCCGGCGCGTAGGCCCGGGCGACCTCGGACAGCACCACGGTGTTGAGGATCTTCCGCTCGGTGTCCACCAGCAGAGTCGGCTCGTCCAGCGGCGACGTCGCCGCCGCGTGGTAGAAGGTGGTGACCGTCCGGGTGGCCGGGACGCTGAGGCCGGGCAGTAGCCGGGCTGCTGCCGCCGGGCCGGTGGCCACGACCACCGCCCGGGCCGCTATCTCGGCGCCGTCGGCCAACGCCACGCCGTCGCTGGTCAACGTGCTCACCAGGGTCTCCAGCCGCACGGTCCCGGTAGGCAGCCTGGCCGCGAGCTGCTCGGGAACAGCCTGGATGCCGTGCCGCGGCAGGCACAGCGTGCCCCGCAGCATGCTCCGCCAGACCAGGTGGAAGAACCGGCCGGAGGTCTCCAGCTCGTCCTCCAGGAAGACCCCGGACAGGAACGGCCGGAACAGCAACTCGCACAGCGCGGGCGAGATACCGGCCTCGCACAGCGCCGCGAACGTGGTCCGGTCCGGCTGCCGCTTGATCAGCGCGACCGGCAGCAGCATGTCGGTGGCGCTCAGCCGGGCCAGCGCCAGCGCGTCGGCCGGGCTGGCCAGCCGCCCGCGCAGCAGGTCGGTGGCCCCGTTCAGCCGCCGGGTCGGGTCCGCGAACCGCAGCCGCCGGTCCTCGGCCTGCAGCAGTACTCCGGGAGTGAACGGGCGCAGTTGCAGGGCGTACAGATCGATCCGGCGCTTGACCTGCGGATAGGACGTATTGAACACCTGGAAGCCGCGGTCCAGCAGGAAGCCGTCCCGCCGGTCGGTCCGCATCCGGCCGCCGACGCCGTCCGCGGCCTCCAGGACCTGGACCGGCAGCCCGGCGCCTATGAGGTCCCGAGCGCAGGCCAGGCCCGCGACCCCGGCACCTACGATGACCACGGGCGGTTCGCTGTGCGGTGGCATTTATCCCCTCCCGGTGGTCCTTCTACCCGTCGTGGCCGGAACCACCCACCAGTACCCGTCGTGGCCAGGCCCACCCACCAGTACCCGTCGTGGCCAGGCCCACCCACCAGTACCCGTCGTGGTCGGGCCCACCCACTCGATGGCGGCGGTCTGTCCTCGTCAGCGATGTGACGTACGTCGCACCCGGCCGACCCGATTCCGTCGAACTTACGTCATTTACTATCCGTCTTAGTAGTTGTGACCGCTGCCGCGGTCACGGACGACTACAGGAGGACCGCTGAACGGGCGGCGAGAAAGCGCGTCCAGGCCCGTCGGCGGCTGCTGGCGGCCGCCGGGGCGACTTCACTACGCTGGCCAGGCTGTTCTTGCAGCCTCAGGCCGCCCTGGGAGGCCGGGGCTACCAGCGGCCGGTGTGGCACTGCTCGATGCGGGCCGCTCCTGAGGACCGGATGCTGTCCGACGATGAGTGGGCCGGCATCGTGCACGAGGTGCTGCACCGTACCGGGCTGTCCCCGTCCGGGCAGGACGATGAGGCCGTGCGCTGGATCGCGGTCCGGCACGGCGAGGACCACATCCACATCGTTGCCATGCTGGCCCGGCAGGACGGCGGCAAACCGGGCTTGTCCGGGGAACGGTACAAGGTCCGCGCCGCGTGCCTGGCCGCCGAGCAGCGCTACGGGCTGCGCTCCACCGCCCCGGCCGACCGCACTGCGGCACGCCGGCCGTCCCGCGCCGAATCGGGAAAGGCGGCCCGCCGCGGCCTGGAGGAGGCCCCCAGGGTCACGCTGCGGCGGCAGGTCACCACCGCCGCCGCATCGGCGGGCAGCCGGGACGAGTTCTTCGCCCGCCTCGATGCGGCCGGGGTGCTGGTGCGCAAGCGGTTCAGCGTTACCAATCCCGGCCAGGTCACCGGGTACGCGGTCGCGTTGCCCGGCGACACCGCCAAGGACGGCGGGCCGGTGTGGTACGGCGGCGGGAAACTCGCCACGGACCTGACCTGGCCCAAGCTGCGGCAGCGGTGGACTGCGCACCGGGCCGCGCCCAGCCCCGGCCGGCTGACCGCCGCGGAGCGGAACGCGGTCTGGGACCACGCCAGCCGGGCGGCGGCCGGCGCCGCCGCGCAGATCCGTCACCTGGCCTGGACGAACCCGGCTGCCGAAGCCGACGCCGCCTGGGCCACCTCCGACACGCTGCACGTGGCCGCCGCCATGCTCGGCAGCCGCATCCTGCGCCAGGCCGCCGACGCGTACGACCGCGCCGCCCGCACCCCTCACGGCCGTATCCCGCCGCCCAGCTTGCCGCACTGTCCTTCCCCCCGGCCGATCCCGGCCGCCAGCCACCCTCACCCGGACAGCCCGGCCCTGATCATCGCGGCCCGCGGCCAGCACGCGGGCCATCTCCGCCCCGGCCGCGCGGTCCGGCCCGCTGACCTTGGCCGTGCATTCGGCGTCCTCGCTGCATGGCCCCCGCGCGGACCCCTGCCTAATACCAGCCTGGCGAAGCTGCCCGCCTGCACCGCGCGGATGAAGACCATCCAGTTACGGGGAGTGACAACGAGTGCCGGCCCCGCCACTATGAGGAGTTTCGGAAATACCCCGAGCACGCCGAGCCTGACCGGCGGGCGCCGTTCGCGAAGGACCGGGAGATCCGCCGGCTCGAGCATCGGCGCGCCGCCGACTTCTACGAGCGGCTGGACAGGGTGGTCAGCCGAGACCGGTGGCTGTGCTCGCATTCTGGCGTAACCGCTTGGGCGATCGGCAGGACTGTGGCCACTAGGACGGTCCGGACAGGAACGCGGTGATGGTGCCGGCAATGTGGTCGAGGTCGCGGATGTCGGGCAGGTGGTAGCGCCCTTCGAGGGTGACCAACCGGGCGTCGGGCAGGCCTTCGGCCAGTTGCAGCCCGCCGCGGTGAGGTATTACGCGGTCACCTCGGTAGTGCAGCACGAGTGCGGGTGCGCTCACCGCCGGCAGGAGGGCGGTGACGTCGGCAGCGTAGATGGCCGCGAGATATCCGGCGGCCACGTCGCGGTCGGCCGAGTCTCGCAGCACCGCGGCCAGGTGGTCGGCCGCTGCGTCGGTCAGATCGGGCCGGTAGAGGTCGGCGAGCAGCTTGGAGCCGAGCCCCCAGTGACTGCGCACCAACGCGATGAGGGTGGCGCTGAGGTCTAGGCGTATGAATACTTCGGCGGCGCTGGCGTAGGTCCCGAAGAACACCAGTCGCCGCACCAGATCCGGCCGCGTCGCGGCGAGCGCGACGGCAGCCGGTCCGGCCTGGGACATGGCGAGCAGGTCGACCGGCGCTCCAGCGTGGGTCGCGACGGCGGCCAGCTCGGCCACGCTCGCGTCCAGGCCGAAGTCATCGACCGGACCGGGGGAGCGTCCGGTCCCGTAGCGGTCGTACATGACCAGCGCGTGGGTTCCGACCAGTCGTTGAAATATCGAGGAGCGCGGATCGCGGCCAGCGGCGATGACGTCGATGTTCGATACCCAGCCGGGCAGCGCGATCAGCGGCTGTCCACTCCCAACGGTAGCAACGGAGATTCGACGGTCGCCGACGGAAACGTGATTTACGCGCATCGCTCGCAGCGGGGTCGGCGGCGCAACGTTATGGCGGAGTATGCGCAGCCGCAGTTCCTGCATGGCAGCCGAAGGCTCGAGCCCGAGCTCGTCGGCGAGCCGGTCGGCGTAGCGTTGGTACGCCGCAAGCGCGTCGGCTTGGCGTCCACACGCGTACAAGGCCCTCATGCGGGCGAGGTGGGCACGTTCTCGGAGCGGATGTTCGGTGGCGAACGCCTCCAGAGCCGGAAGGTCGGGAAAGCCCTCGTCCAGGCGAAGCTCATGCCAACCCTCGATCGCCTGCCGGCGCGCCTCCTCGAGCCGGATCGCCTCAAACCGGGCCACTGGCGACTCGGCGAACTCGGCGTAGGCCGCACCGTGCCATAGGCTCAGAGCCTCGCTCAATGACCCGGCAGTGCCTGCCCGCACCAGCCGGTCGAACCGCTGACTGTCCACATCGTCCGGATCAACGGCCAACCGGTAGCCGGGAGCCACGGTCTGGATCCGCGTGAACGGAATGGTCCGGCGCAGTCGAGACACCTGGTTGTGCAGCGCCGCCACGGGATCCTGAGGGGGATCCTCCGGCCAGACCAGGTCCACGAGGTTGTCAACGCTCACGACAGCGCCGGCCCGGGCCAGCAGGCTGGCCAACAGCGACCGCTGGCGGTCACTGAGCGCGACGACCTGCCCGTCCGGGCCGACCACGGTAACGGCGCCGAGTACCAAGAACATCAGTTGGCATTATGCCAGCCTCCTGCACGGCGGCGTAGATACGTGACAGCGAGTTGACAGGCGCGCCACCCACACTCGCCGTATGGACACGACAGCGACAGACAGTTTCCGTCATGACAACAGCGCCACCACTCCACAGGCCTGCCACGGCGCCGCGACGGTCGACAACGCCGTGCGGGGCCGACTCAATGCGGCCGTCCTGCGCACGTCCAACGCCTACGGCCACCTACTGCTGGGACGGCGCAAACGACGGCTCTTCGCTAACCTTCCGCCGACCGTGGTTGAGATCGGGCCCGGAACCGGCGCCAACCTGCGCTATTACCGACCCGGCACCCGGCTGATCGCGATCGAGCCGAACCGGCACATGCACTCACCGCTCCGGAAGGCGGCGCAGCGCTACGGCATCGAATTGGAGCTGCGTGAAGAAGGGGCGGACGCCATCGGTCTGCCCGGCGCGAGCGTCGATGCCGTGGTGAGCACGCTTGTTCTGTGTACCGTGCCCGACCCGGCTGCGACGCTCCGCGAAGTCCGCCGGATTCTCCGGCCAGGTGGCCGGTTTCTCTTCCTGGAGCACGTCCGGGCAGGCCAGAGCAACCGTGTGCTGCGGATGGTTCAGCGATCCGTGGCCCGGCCGTGGCGCTGGTTCTTCGAGGGTTGCGATGTGCTGCGCGACACTGAGGCGACCCTGGCCCGGACCGGCTGGGCACACCTGGAGGTGCAGAGATACCACGTGCCGACCCTGTTCCTTCCGATCAACACCCAGATCGCTGGGACCGCGCTCCGGACTAACCCAGGGGAGCGCAGATGACTGGGTCGAGCCCTGCCGGGCCCGGTGCAGTCAGATACGAGCGGGTGGGGGCGGCCGCCGTGATCGCGATTGGGCGTCCGCAGCGCCGCAACGCCATCGACGGGCCCACGGCCGAGGCGATGGTGCAAGCCGTCCGCGCGTTCAACGACGACCCGGACGCGCGGGTGCTGGTGGTGACCGGGGACGAGGAGGCATTCTGTGCGGGAGCCGACCTGACGTCCCTGGAGTCGCTGCGGCGAAGAGTCGGCAAGCCGGAAGGAGTGTTCGGCGTGCGGCGGTTCCCGCCGAAGCCTGCGATCGCGGCGATCTCGGGCTGGTGCCTCGGAGGCGGCCTCACGCTGGCCACCTGGTGCGATCTGAGGATAGCCGCGGACACGGCACGGTTCGGGTTCCCGGACCGGCAATGGGGAGTGCCGATCCTGGACGGGGGTGCCGACCGGCTCGCCGCGATCATCGGGCTCGGCCGTGCGCTGGACCTTGTACTCACCGGGCGCGAGATCTCTGCCGCGACGGCGCTTGCCATGGGACTTGTCACCGAGGTGGTGGCACCTGGCGAACACGTGACGCGCGCGCTGGAAATCGCCGAACGCATCGCGAGCTTCCCGCAGGCCACGCTGCTGGCCGACCGATGGGGACTGCTCGAAGGGCTCGACCAGCGGATGGAGTTCACCGTGCAGCGCGACGTGCGCACGCTGAAACAGGTGGCTGGCGACGCTGAGCAGGCGCCGGCGCGATTCACCTCTGGCGGTCGGGGAGGCTGACGGCACAATGACTTGGGCGACGCTGTCCATCGACCGGCGGTTCTGCGGGCCTGCGGGCTCGGGCAACGGTGGCTATACGGCCGGGCGCCTCGCCGCGCTGATCGGCGACCCTGCAGAGATCACGCTGAGACGGCCGCCTCCCCTGGAAACCGAGATGAGGGTCGAGCGAGCAGGCCCGCGGCTGCTGCTCATGCACGGTGACGACCTGATCGCCGAGGCGCAGAAGACGGTTGTCGAGCTGGCGATTCCGGAGTGTCCCAGCCTCCATGAGGCGCGCAGTGCCAGTACGGGCTATCCCGGCTTGGACCGGCACCCGTTTCCAGGCTGCTTCGTGTGCGGTCCGCAGCGGGCAGCGGACGGGATGGCGGTCTTCCCCGGGCCGCTGACCGATGGGCGTGCATGGGCTGCTGTCTGGTCCGCGGCGGAGACCGCCGACGCGGGTCCTGCCGACGTGCTCGTCTGGGCTGCGATGGACTGTCCGGGAGGCTGGCCGGTCAGCGCAACCGACCCGGCCGCGACCTACGTGCTCGGCCGGATGGCCGGACAGCGGATCCGCCCGCTGGACGCCGCCCCCGTGATCTCGCTCGCGTGGTTGATCGGCCGCGCCGCCCGCAAGGCCACCGCGGGCAGTGCGCTGTTCACCGCCGATGGGGAGCTGTGCGCGTACAGCAAGCAGACGTGGATCCGGCGGGAGACGTGACGGATGGCTACGCCAGCGCGGCGCCCTGGCGCGCCGGCCCGGGGACAGGACATGACGATCTCCAGACAAAGCGACGCCAGTACGGGTGCAAGGTTCGCGCTGCTGTCCGCCTTCTATGCGGGGGTTGCCTACCACGGATTTCTCGACTTCTTCGGGCTGCGCCAGGTCGGCCACTACCTGCGCGGGCTCGCTCAGACACCGCCGGCGTTCCGTCATCCGCTGCCCTGCCGCTTGGTCCGGCACCCGATGATGGCCGGCTTCTTCCCGGCGTTCCTCGCGACGCCCACCATGACTGGCGGACATCTGTTGTTCGCCCTGCTGAGTTGTGGCTACATCGACCCGTGACGAGGATCGGTACAGGATCCTGAGCGTCACGTGACTTGATACTTGTGTTACGCGTCGTCCACTGTTGTTAGCGATTCGTTACTTGGTGATGTAGCAGCAGCGCTCCGTGAGCACGGTTCGGCAACGCTTGATGAGCACTGCTGTTAATTTCTCCGCCCTGGCTGCGTCCTGGTCGGCGGTCACCGCGACCTGCGCAGTCTCGGCATCACGGACTGCCCGGTGACGGCTATGACGGTCACGCGTTGTGACGGACGGGATATTACCGGCGTGCGATATCCGATCTGCACGAGCGTGGTTCTCTGGCGTTCGGTGGGGGGAGTGCGCAGAACGCGTCGTTCCGCGCGGCTCGCCGTCGACCAAGGCAAGGCAGGCCTGTCACCCGCGGTGCTACCGGAGATCGCACAGCGCCTGCTCGAGCGGGGCAAGCAAGACTCGTTCGCAGACCTGTTCAACCACCGCTCTACCCCATCGAAGGTGGTGACGCCGCCGCGGATACTGGGCGCAACAGCACGCTTGCTGGCGCGTCGCGGTTGCGACCGGCGAGCCCTGCTGCGCGAGGTGGGCGCGCTCGTCGCCCAGGACAACCAGCGCAAGCGCCTCGCCAAGCATCCGCAGTACGTACCGCTCGAGATGTCCTTGGACGCCGGGCCGACAGAGGTCGAAGACGACGCTGTCGGTCTGAGGTGAGGCGGGACGCCGCCTGCCGTAGCCTGAAGCACGAGCGGGCCAACATTAAGTCTGGTGAATGGCGGCCAGTGAGACGGTCCGCAATGTTTGTCCGGTCCTGCCGATCGTTACCCGGCCCGCGGTGGCCTCCCGGGTCGGCCCGGCAGCACCCTCGCCGCCTATCGTGACCGTCGCTCATGACGTCCGCTCAGCCTAATCGGGGACGCCGGCTACAGACCTGCCGGTGATGCAAGGCAACCGGCCGTCTCACAACGACTCGCTGGCGCACAGAGTACCCAGATCTGGACGGCCAAGATCTTGATCGGCATGGAAGCCGACGTCCGCGCAGATAACGGCTACGTTCGCCATGTCAAGAGGGCTCTCACACTGCGGTCAACGGAGAATGACGGCCTGGCTGCATGTTTATGTACTGGCCATCAAACAAGAACGCCCGGTTCTGCCGCCGACAGGGTCGCGAGCAGCGCCGCCGCTGGAGCATGGCGCGAGACGCCAGGCGGGTCGCGTGCACACTCTGCAACTATGAACTCTGATCCGAAGGAGTTGATGCTCGGGTCGTGTCAGCGGGGTCGCCTATCACGGAGAGTAACCTAAGCCACCACGCGCCCGCGCAAGTAGCCGCCGATCTGCACGCCGGGCCTGCGTTTTGGCCGAGGGGCTGCCGCTAGGTAAATGAGGTTGATCTGTGCGCGGGTTCGCAGCTGGCGCGGGCGCCGCCGGGCCCGAGGTTGACAGCCTGCCCGCGAGTTATTCACTACGCCTCAGTAAGCAGTGCTTAGTAAACGGGGTGGCCTGGGGTGCATGGCGCGTTCGATGGGCCCGGCCGGTTCGCCGAGCCGTGGCTGCTGGTCCTGACCAGCCTGGCCGACGGGCCCAAGCACGGCTACGCGATCATGACCGACGTCGCCGCGTTCAGCGGCGTCAGGATGGAGCCGGGCACCTTGTACGGGGCGCTGTCCCGGCTGGAGCGCCGCGGCTGGGTCCGGCCGCTGGACAGCGCCGAACGCCGCCGCCCGTATGAGATCACCGCGGCCGGGCAGGAGATCCTGGCCGGGCAGGTCAAGGCCATGCAGCAGATCGTGCAGGTCGCCCGGCTGCGCACCGCCATGGCGTGGGGCGCGTGATGAGGCCGGGCCTGGCCGGCGGCTGTCCCGCTTCCTGGTCGGCTGCCACCCGCGGCGCTGGCGGGAACGCTACCGCGAGGAGATGCTCGAGGTCCTGGACCAGCACCATCTGACCGCGCGGACGGTGGCCAGCCTGGGGGCCAGCGCGGTCAGCGCGCAGCTGGATCCTGCCTGGCGCACGGACCGGCTGTCGCTGTCCCGGCTGCGCCGGGCCGCCCTGATATCAGCCCTGGTAGCGGCCCCGCTCGCGCTGATCCTGGGCCCGGTCGGCTACGGGATGTGGCAGGACAGCTACTGGCACCCGGCCGCCGATGAGCCCCTCGAAACAGCGGCGTTCTCGCCGCACAGGGGCATCATGGTCACCGCTTTCGGGGAAGCCATCGACGGGGTGGACATGGTGTGGGACGCCACGGACCTGAGCCGGCCACGGCGCCTGTCGCAGTTCGAGGGCGGCCAGCCTCTAGCGCTGTCGCCGGACGGCCGCACCGTAGCCACTATCGCCTACAGCGGGCAGACGGCGCTGTGGAACGTGGCCGACCCCAGGCACCCGGTCAAGATGACGACGCTGTCCGACGGCGACGGCAGCCAGCTGGAGGCACTTGCGTTCTCCCCGGACGGCCAGATCCTGGCCACCGCCCACTACGACAAGATCTTCCTGTGGGACATGGCCAGCCCGGCCCGGCCCCGGCTGCTGCGCGCCCTGGACGCCCCGGTAACGTCCCCGGCGGGCGGCGGCCCCATACCGTTCAGCCCGCAGGACCTCGCGTTCTCCCCCAGCGGGAGCATCCTGGCCAGCGCCACCGGCACCGACCAGGTCACCTTGTGGAACGTGACCGACCCGGCGCGCGCCTACCGCATGGCCACCCTCGACGGCGCGGGCGACTTCATCCAGGCCTTCACGTTCTCCTCCCGCGGGAACCTGCTGGCCGCCGTGACCTTCCACGGCACCGTGCTGGTCTACAGCCTGGCCGACCCTGCCCGCCCCGCACGCACCGCCACGGTCCGCGGCCTGATGACCCGCGCACTCTACCCAAGCGGGTCCCCACAGCCAGAGGAGACGCCGCTCTGTGCCACCTGCCAGCCGGCCGACTACGCGGTGGCGTTCACCCCGGACGGGCGCACCCTGACCGTCGTCGTCGACCGCAAGGAGATGAGCGCCAACTCCGGGCGCGACACCATCTTCGACTGGCCCGTGACCGGCTCCGGAGCCCTCGGCGCCGTCACGGTCGCCGCGCGCGACGTCGCGGACTTCCAGCCCGTCATCGCCCCCGGTGACCGCACCGTGCTGGGCAGCCCGCCCGGCAGCCACGCCTGGCACGCCTGGCCGCTGCCCTGACCCGCCCCAGCCGGACGCCTGCCTCCCGCTGCCCCGGCGAGGGCACGCAGGGTCGGCCAGGAGCGGCCCGGTCACCGGCCAGGAGCCACCCGGCTCACGATCGAAGGCCGGCACCGCACCGGACGGCAGAACAGGACGATCTGCATGACCCCACAAGCGCATCCAACCCAGCCCTCGGCTGTCCAGATTCGGCATCGATCGGGACACCCGCGCTTGGAACTCCAATCGCGCCGCGTGACGGTCGCTGGCCACAGCCAACACGCGAGATTCGATATGTATAGTTCTGCTCCTGTGCTGGCAGGATTGCGAAGACGGGAATATCGGGTTGCTCTGGGGCGTGGGCCGACGCGTTGGCCGTGGCTGCGGCCGGAGAGGGCCTTGAGCGGTTCGTGACGGAGCCCTGCCTGGCTGATAGAGTTGGATTATCGGAAAATCCGACTGGAAGGGAGAGGCGCCGTGGGGGTGCCTGCCGCCAAGATCGAACCGCCGCCTCGCATCAGCGCCAGGGTGAAGGTGCGGCCCAAAGCGCAGCTGACATTGCCCGAGGAGATCAGGCGGGCGCTGCACATCAGTGAGGGCGACGAGGTTGAGTTCTCTGTCCATGACGACGGGACGATCACTGTGCGCGGCTACGTATCCATCCCGACCGACCAGGCCTGGTTCTTCACCCCGCAGTGGCTGGCCGGGGAACGCGAGGCGGAGGAGGAGATCGCGGCCGGGCGGGGAACGGTGCACGAGTCTGCCGACGACATGTTCGCCCACCTCGACGCGCTCGCCGCGGACCCCTGATGCCGACGTTCGAGACGCTCCCGCGTTTCGAGAGAGACTGGAAGGATCTCACGCCAGGGCAGCAGGCCATGTTCCGCAAGGTCGTCCTGGAGGCTTTCGTGCCCGACCTGACAGCTCCGGACCGGCCGTTCCGGCCAGGCTTGCGCGTCAAAGGGGTGAAGGCCCACCCTGGCGTATTCGAGATGACGTGGGACAACGACGGCCGCGCCACCTTCAGTTACGGAGCCGAGCGTGTGCCCGGCCAGCCGCACATCATCTGGCGGCGCATCGGAACCCACGCCATCTTCACCCCGCCGCCCGGCCCGTGAACGTGGCGCGGATCGGCTCGGCTGATGTCCCGGTTTGGTAACGAGCACCGCCGCCAGCTCCACCGGGGCGAACTCATCCCACACCGCCGGCATCCGCCCCGGCCCCTCCAGCCCGCAGCCCGCCGCCGCCCGGCGGCGGACGAACTCCGCCACCGCCGCATGCTTGCGCGCCGCCGCATGGGCCTGCACCCGGTCCCACCCGCAGATCACGCCCAGCAGCTCATCATCGGACGCCCCGGCGCAGGAATCATCCTCCCCGGCGGCTTCCTCGGCGAACTGGCTCAGCGTCAGGCAGCCCGGCGCGGTATCCAGCGGCATCACGGCCGCGAACCCCGACGCCCGGCTGACATACTCACCCGGGAAGCTCCTGGCCGACCCGGGCATCCCCGGACCCCGGCGCCCGTCGGCCGCCGCGACCGCGCCCATCGCGGCATTCAGCCCCAGCCGGTCCGTCACCGCCCGCGCCCGGACCGCATCCGCGGCCACCTGCGCCGCCTCGGCATACACCACGGCCAGCCGCCCGTCATCCAGCCAGACCGCCAGGTCCTCCGGATCCACGCCCCCCGCCCACGGGTCCTCATCCTCCGCCGGGAGCTCATCCTCAGGCAGTCCGGCCGGGTGCTCACCGTCAGGCCAGCCCGGGCCGGACGGCACCAGCCGCCACCCCCGGTCCCCGTCAAACCGCGGGTTCGGGTCAATCCGCAGGTCCCGGCCGGACCGGGGGCCGCTGCCCAGCCCGGCAGGCTCCCGGCCGGGATCCTCGTCCCGCCCGGCAGCCCCGTGAGCTGGCCCGTTCCGCATCCACCACCGCCCGTTCGGCAGAATGATTCTTATAGAACATGATAGCGTAAGTCTGCCTGGCTATGTAATGATACACCGAAATTATTCGCTAATTCGCGAGCGAACCGGACGTCGGATCTGTTCGGGACACCGCCATCCTGACCGGCTGAATCGAAAATCGGCCGACGGCCATGCGGCAGCAAGCGGACATAGCCGGGCCGAGGTCGGTGAGGTCAGGCGGCAGCGCCCCGAAGGCAAGACGCCGCTAGGGAGGCCGCCGTCTGGCGGCACCGCGATAGCGTCAGCTCATAGGAGGCCGACAACCGCGCAGGCAGCAACGAGGGATGCCATGACCGCCGGACAGAACACACAGAACACACAGAACACACAGAACACACAGAACACACAGAACACACAGAACACACAGAACACACAGAACACACAGAACAAGCTTCTGGTCCGCCGCCTGGTCGACGAGGCGGTGAACCAGAGCAACCTCGATGTCCTGGCCGAAGTAGCCGATGGCGAGTTCGCGCAAACGGCACGGCAGTGGATCGGGCCGTTCCGCGCCTCGTTCCCCGACTTCCGGATGGAGATCGTCGACCTGATCGCCGAGGACGACAAGGTGGCCGCGCATTTCCGCTGCTCGGGCACCCAGCTGGGGGAGTGGATGGGCCGCCCGCCGTCGGGTCAGCGCTTCCAGGATGTCGACGAGATCTACATCTTCCGGGTGAGCAACGGAAAGCTGACCGCGGCCACCGGAGTCGAGGACAACCTGACCCGCATGCGCCAGCTCGGCCTCAAGCAGTAGCGCCCGTGTCGGCCGTGACCTCCCTCGAGGCTCTCAATCACGCCACGGATAGCTTCGAGGTCACCGACATAAGGCTGGACCTCGAGCCGTCGGCCCGCGAGGCGGCGCAGCAATCGCTCGAGGACTCCGGTCTGCTGCTCCTCGGCGAGGTGCACGGTGTCAGAGAAAACCCGCTGGTCATACGCGCGCTCCTGCAAGCCTTCGGCGTAAACCAGCTGGCTCTCGAATGGCCCGCCGAGCTCACCTCGCTGATCGACGCCTACATACAAGGAGCAGCGCTCAAAGATCATCCCGCCCTGTGGCTCGGCGACGGCCGGATCACCGCCGGCCACCTGGCCGTGCTGCGGGACCGCGCAAAGGCAGGACCGTTCGGCCTCATCTTGTTTGACCAGCTCATGAGGCCGACCTCAACCTGGTCCGAGCGGGACGAGATGATGGCCGGCCTGATCCTGGCCAGCTCCGAAGCTAACGGAGCTAACGGAGCTAACGGAGCTATGCTCGTCGTCGCGGGCAACGCCCACACGCCGACCGGCCCCACACCCAACGGCGTCCCGCTCGGCGCCCGCCTGGCCGCCCGCCGTCCCGGTGTCCGGCAAGCAAGCATCAGATACGGCGGCGGACATTTCTACAACCTGGAGCCACGTCGTTTCCCGCCCAACCCCCGGGTCCGGCGCGGCCACTCTCACCTGCGCTTGCGACGCGGTAACCTTCTCCTCGACCTGCCCGGTCCCAGCGAGGCGATTGTGCCGCACCGCCCGCTCCCGGCGGTTCCGGTGCCGGCCTGACCAAGGCCGATAACGCAAGGCCGATAAGGCAAGAAGGCCGATAACGCAAGTTAGCGGGTCGATATCGGCCCCAAACGGCGCGCCTGCTTGCCGGCCGCAGGCCAAGGCCATAGAGTCCAGCGAAGGTTCCGTGGGCATAGTCGCGGCCATAGCCCGGGAGGTTCAGCGCTAGTGGCAGCATCGCGAATGACAGAGCCCCAGGCAGGCGAACTGGGTCCGACCGGGAGGCCGTTGTCGGGCTTCCCCGATCCCGAGCCGCTGATGGAGCATGGCCCCGCCCGCCTGGTGGCCGTCTGCAATCAGAAGGGTGGCGTCGGAAAGACCACCACCACCATCAACTTGGGTGCCGCCCTGGCCGAGCAGGGCCGCCGGGTGCTGCTGGTCGACTTCGACCCACAGGGCGCGCTCTCGGTCGGGCTGGGCATCCAGCCGCACGACATCGACAACACCGTCTACAACCTGCTCATGGAGCGGGACGTCACCGCGCACGACGTGCTGTACAAGACCGGCGTCAACGGGATGGACCTGCTGCCCAGCAACATCGACCTGTCCGGCGCCGAGGTCCAGCTGGTGCACGAGGTCGGCCGGGAGTACGTGCTCGGCGGGGTACTCGAGCCGCTGGTGCCTGACTACGACGTGATCATGATCGACTGTCAGCCGTCGCTGGGCCTGCTGACCATCAACGCGCTCGCCTGTGCGAACGGGGTGCTGATCCCGCTGGAGTGCGAATACTTCGCCATGCGCGGCGTGGCCCTGCTGATGGAGACCATCGACAAGGTCTCGCGCCGCCTGAACACCAGGCTGACCATCGATGGCCTTCTGGCGACAATGTACGACTCCCGGACGCTGCACACCCGCGAGGTACTGGCCAGCATGGTCAACGGCTTCGGCGACCAGGTTTTTCATACTGTAATCAACCGCACGGTGAGGTTCCCGGACGCTACGGTGGCTGGAGAGCCTATTACCAGCTTTGATTCCGGTTCAATGGGGGCAAACGCCTACCGGGAACTGGCCAAGGAGGTACTGGAGCGGTGGCGGCAGGCAGGAGTCGATCACGGAGGGTAAGCCTGCCCGGGGTCGCGGAACTCTTGCGCCCAGCCGCCCCTGGCCCGGACAACGGCGACCAGCGCCACGCCAGCGGCCGGGAGAGGCACACCCAGAAGATCACGGTCTACCTGTCCGCTGAGGAACTACTTGACCTGGAACGCGCGCGGCTGGCCCTGCTGCGCTACGGGGCCGCGGCCGACCGCGGCCGCATCGTCCGTGAGGCCATCGCGGTCCTGCTCGCCGACCTCGACGCCCGCGGCAAGGACAGCCTGCTGGCCCGCCGTATCGCCAGGTCCAACACCGCCAGCGCGGACATGTCCGCCGACTACGGCCCGAGCGGCAATCTCCTCAGCCAGAACGCCGAGTCCGCCAGCTAGCCGGCTCCGGCCCGCCCTGTCGGCCGCCGCACGCCCGTCGGCCGCCGCACGCCCGTCGGCCGCCGCATACCCGCGGATCGCCGCACGCCCGCGGCGCGCCCGCACTCCGCTACCGTCATGACTGTGGATGTGGACGGCACCCAGGACGAGACCGATGGCGCAGCCCGGTCGGCGTCCGGTGCGCCCGGCTTCGAGGTTCACCTCGACGTGTTCGAGGGCCCGTTCGACCTGCTGCTGGCGCTGATCTCCAAGCACAAGCTGGACATCACCGAAGTCGCCCTGTCCCAGGTCACCGACGAGTTCATCGCCTTCATCTCGGAACGTTCCGACGGCTGGGACCTGGACCAGGTCAGCTACTTCCTGGTCGTCGCGGCCACCCTGCTCGACCTGAAGGCCGCCCGCTTGCTCCCGAGCGGCGAAGTAGAAGACGAGGAGGACCTGGCTCTGCTGGAGGCCAGGGACCTGCTGTTCGCCCGGCTGCTGCAGTACCGGGCCTACAAGGAGGTGGCGGCCACCTTGGCCGCCCGGATGACCGCCGCGGCCCGCCGGTTCCCGCGCCGGGTCCCGCTGGAGCCGCGGTTCGCCGAACTCCTTCCCGAGGTGCTGCTGGGCCTCGGCCCGGCCGAGTTCGCCCGGCTGGCCGCGCTGACCCTGACGCCCAAGCCGCCGCCCACGGTGTCGACCGAGCACATCCACTCCCCGGTGATCAGCCTCAGGGACCAGGCCCGCATCATCTCGGCGCTGCTGGCCAAGCTGGGCCGGGCCAGCTTCCGCCAGCTGACCGCGAACGCGGCGGGCAACTATGAAATCGTGGCCTCCTTCCTCGTCCTGCTCGATCTGTACCGGGAGGATGCCGTGTCCTTCGAGCAGGTCACCCCGCTCGGCGAGCTGTACGTGACTTGGACGGGCCGGATGGACGCTGATAGCGTCGATGAACTGACGGAAAGCGACGACTGACACGATGAACAGCGACCCGACAGGTCCGCACCAAACCGAAGAAGCCCAAGAACCGCGGGACCCGGGCCTGCGCGCGTCCCTGGAGGCGATCCTGCTGGTCGCCGACGAGCCGGTGCCGGTGGTGGTGCTCGCCCAGGTCCTCGAGCGGCCCAGGAACGAGGTGCTGGCCGAGCTGATTGACCTGGCCGCCTCCTACGTGGCCGAGGGCCGCGGCTTCGACCTGCGCGAAATCGCGGGCGGCTGGCGGTTCTATACCCGCGAGGATTGCGCGCCGCTGGTCGAGCGTTTCGTCAGTGACGGGCAGGAGGTCCGCCTGACCCAGGCGGCGCTGGAGACCCTGGCCGTCGTGGCCTACCGCCAGCCGGTCAGCCGGGCCCGGGTGTCGGCCGTCCGCGGGGTCAACTGCGACAGCGTGATCCGCACCCTGGTGCTGCGCGGCCTGGTCGAGGAGGCCGGCACGGACGGCGAGACCGGGGCCATCCTGTACCGCACCACCGGCTACTTCCTGGAGCGGCTCGGCCTGGCCGGCCTAGAGGACCTGCCGGAACTCGCGCCGTTCCTGCCGGAGGACATCGAGGACATCGAGGATGAGAACGCCCGATCCTGACATCGAAGACGACTACGAGGACGACAGGGACAGCCTGACCGACGTCCCTGACGGCATCCGGCTGCAGAAAGTCCTGGCCGAGGCGGGGATCGGCAGCCGCAGGCACGCCGAGGAACTCATCGGTGCCGGGCGGGTCGAGGTCGACGGCCAGACCGTCCGCCGGTTCGGTGCCCGGGTGGACCCCGAACATCAGGTAATCAAGGTGGACGGGAAGCGTATCCCGGCCAAGCCCGGGCTGGTCTACCTGGCCTTCAACAAGCCCCCCAAGGTCCTGACCGCCATGTCGGACGACCGCGGCCGCAAGACCGTGGCCGACTACCTGGGCGACCGGTCGGAGCGCCTGTTCCACATCGGCCGGCTCGACTACGACACCGAGGGCCTGATGCTGCTCACCAACGACGGCGAGCTCGCGCACCGGCTGGCCCATCCCAGCTTCGAGGTGGCCAAGACCTACCTGGCCGAGGTGACCGGCCCGGTGCCGAAGGACCTTGGCCGGCGCCTGGCCACGGGCGTCGAACTGGACGACGGCGTGGCCACCGCGGACCGGTTCCGCGTGATCGACCGGTCGGGGCAGCGGACGCTGGTCGAGATCACCCTGCACGAGGGGCGCAAGCACATCGTGCGCCGGATGCTGGCCGAGACCGGGCACCCGGTCAGCCGCCTGGTCCGCACCGACGTGGGCCCGATCAGGCTCGGCAACCTCAAGCCCGGCACCTCCCGTGCGCTGACCACAAGGGAAATCGGCGAGCTGTACTCCGCCGTGGGGCTGTAACGTGTGGCCGAGGAGGGAGAAGCCAGGATGACGGTCAGGGCGGTGCGCGGTGCGGTGCAGGTCGACAGCGACGATCGCGACGCGATACTCGAAGGCACGGCCGAGCTGGTCACCGAGGTGATGGCTCGTAACGAGCTCACCACCGACGCCGTGATCAGCGTGCTGTTCACGGCGACCCCGGATCTGGTCGCGGAGTTCCCCGCGCTGGCCGCCCGCAAGATCGGCTTCCACGACGTGCCGCTGATCTGCGCCTCGGAGATCGCCGTGCCCGGGGCCATGCCCCGCGTGGTGCGGCTGATGGCGCACGTGGAGAGTGACCGCCCGCGTTCGGCGATCCAGCACGTGTACCTGCGCGGGGCCGCCGCTCTCCGCCTCGACATTGCCCAATGAACGGCGCACAGTGAAGGGCGCCCAGTGAAGGGCACACAGTGAAGGGCACACAGTGAAGGGCGCCCAGTGAAGGGCACACAGTGAAGGGCACACAGTGAAGGGCACACAGTGAGGGGTGCCCCATGCGGGTCGTCATCATCGGCACCGGCCTGATCGGCACCTCGATCGCGCTGGCGCTGCGCGAGCGCGACGCCACGGTCTGGCTGGCCGACGCTGACCCGGCCGCGGCCCGGCTGGCCGCCGACCTGGGCGCCGGCCAGCCGCTGCCCGGCCAGCCGCTGCCCGGTGAGCTGCTGCCCGGTGAGCTGCTGCCCGGTGAGCTGCTGCCCGCCGAGCTGGCCGAACCGGCCGACGTCGCGGTGATCGCCGTGCCCCCGGCCGCCGTCGCGCCTACCCTCATGGAAGCCCAAACCGCGGGCCTGGCTCACTGCTATACCGACGTGGCCAGCGTGAAGCAGCTGCCGGTGGCCCAGGCCGCCGAGCACGGCTGCGACCTGGCCAGCTACGTGCCGGGGCACCCCCTGGCCGGGCGGGAGAAGCACGGCCCGGCCGCGGCCCGCGCCGACCTGTTCCTCGGCCGCACCTGGGCCCTGTGCCCGCTGCCCGAGACCTCGCCGGAAGCCGCCGAGATGGTCACCGCCCTGGTCCGCGCGTGCGGTGCGATCCCGATCCGCACCGACCCGGCCGCGCACGACCGCTGGGTCGCGCTCATCTCGCACGCCCCGCACCTGGTCTCCGCGGCCATGGCGGCCCGGCTGGAGATGGCCCCGCCGCAGGCCCTGGACCTGGCCGGGCAGGGCCTGCGCGACGTGACCAGGATCGCGGCCGGCGATACCGCCCTGTGGACGCAGATTCTGTCCGCCAACGCCGCCCCGGTCGCCGAGGTGCTGGCCGCGGTGGCCGCGGACCTGGCCGAGGCGGCCCGGATGCTGGCCGACGGCGAGGGCGCCAAATCGGTCGCGGGCCTGCTCGACCGGGGCCAGGCGGGCGCGGCCCGGATCCCCGGCAAGCACGGCGGAGCGCCGGGGGAGTTCACCGTGGTCCAGGTGGTCATCCCCGACCAGCCCGGCGAGCTGGCCCGGCTCTTCGCGGCCACCGGCGCCGCCAGCGTCAACATCGAGGACGTCAGGATCGAGCACTCACCGGGCCTGCCGGTCGGCGTCGCGGAGCTGTCCGTCCGCCCCGGCCAGGTGGCCGCGCTGCTCGAGGCCCTGGACGCGGGCGGCTGGCCGGTCCGCCGATAGCAGTCCGGCCAGCGCCAGTTCTGTTTTTTGTTATGCCGAACGGGCCGTGGTGCTTGCCTCCGCGAGCCGTGCGTGCGCCGGGCGGTGCGGATCCCACTGGAAGAACCAGAACGAGAGCAGCAGGCCGCCAGCCACCCATCCGGCCAGGACCGCCAGATCATGGACGGACATGATGGCCCCGTTATGCTGCAGCGCTCGCGACGCGGCGTCGATCGCCGGCTGGACCGGCAGGTAGGTCATCGCGGTATTCACCCAGTGCGGCAGGCTCGTGATGGCGCCGAACGCCCCGCCCAGCACGATTAGCGGGATGTAGGTGAGCATGAGCACGGGCTGGGCGGACTGGGCGCTCGGGATGATGGCGGTGATCGCGGTCCCGGCCGCGGTGAGGTGCTCGATGACCGACCACAGCCGGCGGCGGGCTTCCGGGTCCAGGCCGGTGGTCGGCTCGTCCAGGAACAGCATCTCCGGCTGGCCGATGATGGCCAGGCCCAGGTCGACCCGGCGACGCTGGCCCCCGCTCAGCGCCCCGATCCTGGTTCCGGCGTCCGAGGCCAGGTCGATGAGGTCGAGGACCTCGGTGACCCGGCGCGGGTTCGGGTACAGCGCCCTGAACATCATCAACGGGCGGCTGGCCACCACCATCGACCGCGCGCACCAGCTGGCCAAGAGCGGCCTGGACGAGGCCCGCCGCGCCATCGGCATGCTCCGCGACGACGAGCTCCCCGGCCCGGACAAGCTGGCCGCGCTGGCCCGCTCGTTCCAGGCCGACACCGGCGTTGCCTGCCAGTACGCCGAGGCAGGAGAGCCCATCGACCTCCGTCCCGCGGTCAGGCTCGCGCTCTACCGGGTCACCCAGGAGGCGCTGACCAACGTCCGCAAGCACGCCCATCCCGACCGGGTCGAGATCCGGCTGGAATACCTGCAGGACGCGCTAAGCCTGGCGGTCGAGGACTTCGCCGCCGCCGGCGACAGCCCGGCTCTGGCTATAGCAGACTCGGGCGGGGGATACGGGCTCACCGGCATGCGGGAGCGCGCCGAGCTGCTGGGCGGCACCTTGACCGCCGGGCCCACTGGACAGGGTTTCCGCGTCCTGCTCCGGATTCCGGCATGAGCGAGCCAAAGGTCCGCGTGCTGGCGGCCGACGACCAGCGCGTGGTCCGGGAGGGCCTGGCCATGCTGCTCGGGCTGCTGCCCGACGTGGAGGTCGTGGGCACCGCCGCCAACGGCGAGGAGGCGCTGGCCCTGGCCGGCGAGCTGCGCCCGGACGTGATCCTCATGGACCTGCGCATGCCCAAGGTGGACGGGGTGGAGGCGACCCGCAGGCTGCGCGCCAGCCACCCCGAGATCAAGGTTGTGGTACTGACCACGTACGCCGACGATCGTTCGGTCATCGACGCGCTGCGGGCCGGGGCGCTCGGTTACCTGACCAAGGACGCCGGCGCCGAAGAGATTCAGCAGGCGCTGCGCCGGGTGGCCGCCGGCCAGGCCTCCCTCGACCCGGCGGTGCAACTGCACCTCATCGAGGCCATCACGGGCGGTCCCCAGGACCCCGGGCCGCCCGCGTCGGCCGCCGAGCTGTCCGGCGCTGCCCCCACCCCGGAGCTGCCCGACGGGCTGACTCCGCGGGAGGCCGAGGTGCTCGCCCTGATCGCGGCGGGCCTGTCCAACACCGAGATCGCGGCCCGCCTGTTCGTCAGCGAAGCCACCGTGAAGAGTCACGTCAACCACATGCTGCCCAAGATCGGCGCCCGGGACCGGGCCCAGGCCGTCGGCTACGCCTACCGGCACGGACTCGTCCCGTCTTGAGGCAGCTCTAGCCCCCGCGCGCCGGTAGCATCGCACGGGTGAAGATCTCAGCGGGCCTGGAGAGCGATATCGGCGAAGAGAGCGGAACCGGGAGCGATTCCAGGCTCGTCGTCGCGGTCGACGGGCCATCAGGGGCAGGCAAGTCCAGCGCGTCCCGCGGTGCGGCCATCGCGCTGGGCCTGCCCTACCTGGATACCGGGTCGATGTACCGGGCCCTGACCTGGTGGCTGCTCGACCAGGGCGTGGACACCACCGACGCCGGCACCGTGGGTGTTCTGGCCGGCCAGCCGGTCATCGAGGTCGGCACCGACCCGCGGGCGCCGTGGGTCCGGGTCAACGGCACCGACGTGTCCGCGGCGATCAGGACCCGTGAGGTCACCGGCGCGGTCAGCGCCGTCGCCGCCGTGCCGCGGGTCCGCGCGCACCTGATCGCGCAGCAGCGGGACATCATCGCCCGCGCCGGGGGGATCGTCGCCGAGGGCCGCGATATCGGCACGGTGGTGGCCCCCGACGCCCCGGTCAAGGTGTTCCTGACCGCCGACCGCGGTGCCCGCGCGGACCGAAGGGCCGCCGAGGCCAGCTGGTCAGCGGCCTCGACCCGGGTCGAGCAGGACCGCCGCGACCGGCTGGACGCGGCGCAGAGCGGCAAGGCCGCCGACGCGGTTGAGATCGACTCCACCTGGCTCGACCTGGACCAGGTGGTCGACATGATCGTAGGCCTGGCCCGCGAGTACACCGGCGTGCCACACCCGCGCCAGCAGAACCTGTAGCCACCTTTTAGCCGTTAGCTAGCCGAAGAGCAGACCGTGATACCGATCGAGCCATCCTCATCTCCCGTGCCCGTGGTCGCCGTCGTGGGCCGGCCCAACGTGGGCAAGTCCACGCTGGTGAACCGGATCCTGGGCAGCAGACAGGCGGTGGTCGAGGACACCCCAGGGGTGACCAGGGACCGGGTCGCCTACGACGCCACCTGGCGCGGGCGGGCCTTCACCCTGGTCGACACGGGCGGCTGGGAGCCCGCGGTGGAACGCAGCCAGACCCTGGCCGCGCGGGTGGCCGCCCAGGCCCGGGTGGCGGTGGACGCCGCGGACGCCGTGTTGTTCGTGGTAGACGCCACGGTCGGGGTCACCGACGCGGACGCGGCCGTGGCCAACGTGCTGCGCCGGTCGGGCAAGCCGGTGGTGGTCGCGGCCAACAAGATCGATGACACCAAGGCCGAACCCGAGGTCGCGGCGCTGTGGTCGCTCGGGCTCGGCGAGCCCGCCCCGGTCAGCGCGCTGCACGGCCGGGGCAGCGGCGACCTGCTCGATGTGCTGCTCGACGCGCTGCCCGACGCACCGAAGGAGGCCGACGAGGCCGAGGACGGTCCGCGCCGGGTGGCGCTGCTCGGCCGCCCGAACGTCGGCAAGTCCAGCCTGCTGAACAAGCTGGCCGGGCACCAGCGGTCCCTGGTCGACCCGGTGGCCGGCACGACCAGGGATCCGGTAGACGAGCTCATCGAGCTGGGCGGCATCACGTGGCGATTCGTCGACACGGCCGGCATCAGGCGGCGGTTCCGCGAGAACCAGGGCGCGGACTACTACGCGGCCCTGCGCACCGCGGGCGCGCTGGACCGGGCCGAGGTGGCCGTGGTTCTGGTCGACGCCAGCGAGCCGCTCACCGAGCAGGACCTGCGGATCGTCTCCATGGTCATCGAGGCCGGCCGGGCCCTGGTCATCGCCTACAACAAGTGGGACCTGGTCGACTCCGAGCGCCAGCGGTACCTGGAAAAGGAGATCGACCGGCAGCTGCACACCGCTCGCTGGGCGCCCCGGGTGAACATCTCCGCGACCACCGGGCGGCACACCGACCGGCTGGTGCCCGCGCTGGAGACGGCCCTGGCCGGCTGGGAGACCCGGGTCCCCACCGGCAGGCTCAACGCCTGGCTGACCGGCCTGGTGGCCGCGACGCCGCCGCCGGTGCGGGGCGGCAAGCAGCCGAAGATCCTGTTCGCCACCCAGGCCGGCATCCGGCCGCCGCACTTCGTGCTGTTCTCGACCGGTTTCCTCGAGGCGGCCTACCGGCGGTTCGTGGAGCGGCGGCTGCGCGAGGAGTTCGGCTTCGAAGGCAGCCCGGTGCAGGTGTCGGTCCGCGTCCGCGCCAAGCGCGAAGGCCGCGGCGCCCGTCCCGCAGGCCGCACCCCCCGCCGCCGCTAACGACACGAACGCGTCCACGGGCGGAGCGGGGGAGGGCAGCGCGTTCTCGTCGGTAACCGGCTTGGCGCCCGCCGCGAACCGGGTGAGCTCGGCCCCGTGCAGGACGCGGCCCGGCATCGGATCCCCGGCCGCCAGCCGGGTCAGCTGGTCGGTCGGGAGCGGGCCGGTGCTCGCCGCCAGTACCAGGTTGCCGAACCTGCGGCCCCGCAGCACCGCCGCGTCGGCGATCAGGCAGGCGTGCGGGAAGACCGCCAGCGCCGTCGCGACCTGCGCGCGGGCGTGAGTAAGCGGCGCGCCGTCGGCCACGTTGGCCGCGAAGATCCCGCCGTCCCGCAGCGCCCGCCGGGCCGCCGCCGCGAACTCCACCGACGTCAGGTGGGCCGGCGTGCGCCCTCCGGCGAAGACGTCCACGATCACCACGTCGCAGGACCCGGCCTGCTGCTGCTCGAGCACCGCCCGGGCGTCGCCGACCCGGATCCGGACCGGCCGGGGCCGCCCGAGCGGCAGCCTCAGCCTGATCAGGTCGACCAGTTCGGCGTCGATCTCGACCGCCAGTTGCGCCGAACCCGGCCTGGTGGCCGCCACGTACCGGGCCAGCGTGAGCGCCCCGGCCCCCAGGTGCAGCACCCGCAGGGGCTGCGCCGTGGGCGCGGCCGTGTCGATCACGTGCCCGAGCCGCCTGACGTACTCGAAGTCCAGGTAACCGGGGTCATCCAGGTCGACGTGCGACTGCGGGATCCCGTCGATCAGCAGCATCCACGCCCCCGGCCGGTCCCCGTCCCGCAGCAGCTCGACGTGGCCGTGGGCGGTAACGGTGCCGTCGGCTGCCTTTCTGGCCATAGCAGTAAGTATCGGCGGTTCCCGGACGGCTGGCGATCTTGGTCAGGGCTCCCTGTGGGGATATCGGCTCGAATTACCCGGCCCGGATGTGCGACGCTGGATGCCGAACGTCCCGAGCCGCAGGAGGTCCGCATGGCTGTCGAGCAATCAGGATCCGAGGCTTCGCCGGGTCAGGCCAAGCCCGCCGCGGCCGCGAGCCAGCCGGATGCCGCGCCGCCAGGCGCCGCGGGCCAGCCCGATCCCGCCGTCTCGGGCCAGCACGATCCCGCCGTCTCAGGCCAGCACGACGCCAAGCCCGACCTCGATGAGGTCAAGCGCAAGTTCCGCGAGGCCCTGGACCGCAAGCGCGGCGCGCACGCCACCGCCAACGCCGAGGGCGCGCACGACACCGGCAAGGTGCACGGCTCGAAGGGCCCCGCCGCCAGCCGCCGCTCCTTCCGCCGCAAGTCCGGCAGCAGCTAGCTCCCCGTACTTCCGCCGCAAGTCCGGCAGCAGCTAGCTCCCCGTACTTCAGCCGCCAGCGGCTATGGGAACGGCGCGGAACCAGCTATGGTCGTCGGTCAGGTAGCGGTCCAGGCGCAGGCCCGCAGTGGCCAGCGCGGCAACCAGCACGTCCTCATCCAGGCGGTTCGTGGTGAACGTCTGCGTCCAGCACCGGTCGCCGACCGCGTACTCGACGGTGGCGGAAACCTGGTCGGGGGCCGGGCGTGAGACGTCGCGCAGCCGGTAGGTAACGCCGTCCCGGGTGTTCTCGGTCTCCCTGGCCGCAGCGAACCAGGCCGGCGCGTGCTGCTGCACGATCACGCAGCCGTCGTCGGCGACGTGGCGCCGGCACACGGCCAGGAAGCTGCTCCTGGTCGGCTCATCCGCGTTGATCAGGTGCGAGGCGAGCAGGACCGCGTCGAAACGCCGGTCCAGGGCCACGTCCTCGATCCGGGCCTGCATGGTCTCGGCGTCTCGCACATGCGCCAGCATCTCCGGCGATTCGTCGACCGCCACGACCGGGTGACCGAGCGCGACCAGCGGATGGGTCACCCGCCCCGCGCCGGAGCCGAGTTCGAGGATGGACGCTCCCGGTCCCGCGGCGTCATGCACGATGGCGGGCTCGCCGAAGGCGGGCATGAGCGCGTAGAAGTCAACGGCGCAGCCATCCGGGGTGATCACCCCAGGTCCGGTGCCGTGGGAGCGTCGTGGCGTCATGGACCCATTCTGCCGGGTCGGCCGTTGACCTACGTATGGCCCGGCCGGTCAGGCCGGAGCGGTCGCGGGCGGCATCGCCGCCGCCCAGAGCTGCGTGGGCTGAGTCCGGTACAGTGTCCGGTCCGGGACGTGGTCATCGGGGCGCTGCGGTGCTTCGCGGCTGCGGTCGACCGCAGAGCCCGGCGGCTCGCCGGACTGCGACTGCTAGGCCGCGGGCAGGTGAAACCAGACCGTGGTGCCGGCCGAGTCCCGCAGGTAACCCCACTGGGCGGCGAGGTGCTGGACCAGGAACAAGCCGTGACCCTCGGCCGCGTACAGATCGCCCTTCACCACCGGGGTACCCGCCGATCCGTCATCGATGATCTCCACCAGGACACCGCGCGGCACACCGATCACGACGATCGTGACGGTTCCGCCGTCGACCCCCGACTTGGTGTGCTGAATGGCGTTGGTGACGATTTCCGACGTCAGTAATGTCGCCGCGTCGGCGTCCGCCGGTATCCGGTTCGAGCCGAGCGTCCGCGCTACAAAGGAACGGACCAGGCCAACCTGTTCCGGCCGCCCCGGAATGGTCAGCGAGCCGAGTACGGTGGCGCGCGAGTTGCCTGCTGGCCCCCTGACTCCCGACGTCAGGCCGGCTGGCCTCCGGCCGGGACCTGGTTGTCGGGAACTGCCTGCGGGCGTTTCCATTTTGCACCTTTCCGCTAGCCCGGTACGGCCCCGTGCGAGCCCTGGCATCAAACTGATGATGGTGCCGGGAGTGCCTTCGACGCAAGTGCGTGGGACAAATTTCCACCGTGAAATCCTAGATGGGATTTCAAACTTCCTGATGGTGCTGTATCGTACTAGTTGTCACAGGCGATGTGGACTGTTCTGGCTACGCTCCGACGCACATGTGTGGCGCCCGGGTTCCCTGCATCGTTTCGGTGCCTGTTCCTCTGTGCGAGGAGGTGAGCTCTCGTGCCCCTGGGGCCTACTGTTCGTAGGCGCAGGCTTGGCGCCGAGCTCCGGCGTCTGCGTGAGGCGCACTCGCTGAAGCTGGAGGAAGTGGCCGAGCAACTAGGCCTGGCGCCGTCGACGCTGTCCCGTATCGAGACCGGCAAGGCACCCACCAAGTCGGCTTACCTGACCGCGATGCTCGGCATGTACGGGGTCGATGATCCCGGCGCGCGGAAGGTCCTGGTCGACATGGCCCGGGAGGGCCACCGCAAGGGCTGGTGGTCCATCTACGACGATGTCCTGCCCAGCGGCTTCGACATCTATGTCGGCCTGGAGGCGGAGGCCTGCGGGCTGCGCAGCTACGAGACGGAGGTGGTCCACGGGCTGCTGCAGACCACCGACTACGCCCTGGCGGTGCTGCGCGAGCTGCGACCCAGGGACAGTGACGAACAGCTGCGGCGGGTGGTGGACCTGCGCATGCAGCGGCAACGGCTGCTTGACCAGGATCCGCCGCTCGACCTGTGGCTCATCCTCGATGAGGGCGCCATCAGGCGGAACATCGGCGGCACGGCGGTCATGCGACCTCAGCTCGAGCACCTGGTCCAGGCCAGCCGGTGGTCCAATGTGACCCTGCAGGTCCTCGCCTTCGAATCCGGTGCCCACGCGGGACTGACCGGGCCGTTCTCGATCCTGGAGTTTCCGGAGCGGTCTGATGAGGACGTGGCGTACACCGAATCCGTCGGCGGCATGATCTACCTGGAAAAAGATAGGGAAGTCCGGCTATGCGCCGAGGCCTTTGACCGGATGCGCGCGACCGCGCTCTCCCCGGCTGCTTCGGTTGAGCTCATCCAGCAGGTGTCGAGAGAGCTCTCCTGACCAGCACGTCAATCGAATGAAGCCGCACATCAAACGAAAGGAGAGGCGGATGGACACCGACCTCGACGGCCTTTACTGGTTCAAGAGCAGCGCAAGCAGCGCTGCTGGCTGCGTGGAGATAGCGCACCTCCGCGACGGAGGTGTCGCGGTTCGCGACTCAAAGGACCGCAGCAAGACCCCGCACATGTTCAACCGGCACGAGTGGGAGTGCTTCCTCATTGGTGCCAAGAACGGAGAGTTCGACCTTCCCGTCGCCTGAACCTCGGTACGGCATCCCGGGCGGGGCACGGACATGAGTTTGGGGGGAGAGAGGGCGGTGGTCCGCTGCGGACCACCGCCCTCCGCATGCCCAAGTGCCGGGCCGACGGCGCTGTCGGCGTCACCGGTCACTGCAGGCCGTCTTCGAGCTGGCTGATGATCGTGGTCAGGATCTCGGTCGTCTGGCTCGGCCTGGCGCTGATGATGCTGAGCCGCTCCATGGCCAGCAGGTACCGGTCGACCTCGGATTTCTTGTCGAAGTAGAGAGCGCTGGTGAGATGCTCCAGGTACGCCACGTCCGGCAGGTCCGTTTCGCCGAACCGCAGGATGGTGAACCCGCTCGGCACCGCGTGACCGCCCATGCCGGCCGGGATGATCTGCAGGGTGAAATTCGGCCGGTCACTCAGGCTGAGCAGGTAGCGGAGCTGATCGACGAGGATCTGGGTGCTGCCTACCGGCCGCCGCAACGCGGTCTCCTCGACGATCGCCCACAGCTTGACCCGGCCCTCGGTGAACCGGCGCTGCCGCTCCTTGCGCAAGATGACGTGCCGCTCGGCCTCGGCGATGGGAATGTCGCACACGGCCAGCACCGCGGCGGTGTAGGGCGGGGTCTGCAGCAGGCCGGGCACGAACTGCGGCTCGTAGACCCGGATGGAGGTCGCCGCCTCTTCCATGCCGACATAGGACTGGAACCAGTCCGGCAGGATGTCGTTGAACCGGTGCCACCAGCCCGGCCGGTTCGCCTGCTCGGCCAGGTTCAGCAGCTGCTCCCGTTCCACCGGACCGACGCCGTAGAAGGTGAGCAGGTCGAGCACGTCGATCTCGCGGATCGCGTTCCGGCCGAGCTCGATCCGGCTGATCTTGGACTCCGAGCCGCGGATGGCCTTGGCTGCGGCTTGCGCGGTAATCCCCCGGCTCTCTCGGAGCCTCCGCAGCTGGGTGCCGAGCAGGATGCGCAGCACAGTCGGCCCTTCCGTTGCCTCTGGCACGACGCCTCCCTGGTTTCCGCCCCGGCGCGGAATTCTATCGCGCAATTGCGTGGCAAAGCGGGGGCCCTCCGTGATGGTTGGCAATGCGTTGCCAACCACGCTGGATAGCAGCGATGATATCCCAGCTGGGATTTCATCTCACCTCCCAAAACAGGCCTCCGAGACCCGTCTGCGCAGGACACTTCTGTCTGGCAAAAGATCGTTCCCGACCTTAAGCTTGTGCAGTCGTGATGGCTCTCGAGCCGTGCGTCGCGGCAGCCCCGGACCCCCGGGCCCGCGCGGATCCGCGGCCTGACGTCGGCGCTAAGCGCGAGAAAGGCGCATAACGGACGAGAGGAAGCTCAACGTAAATGAGCGACGAAACCCCGAAAGGCCCGGCGGCCCCGGGCGAGCGCGGGGACCGCGATGACTGGCGGACGACATTCCGTCCGGACATTCCGAGTTCGGCGCGCATATACGACTACTTCCTCGGCGGCAAAGACAATTACCCGGCCGACAGGGAAGCCGCGAGAACGATCACGACACATTTGCCGAATATACGTGAGGCGGCAAGAATTAACCGCGCCTTCGTGCGGCGGGCGGTCCGTTACCTGGTGAATGAGGCGGGCATCAGGCAGCTAAAATGGGCTCATGCGCTATAAGCCACTGGGTGATTCGGGACTGCTGGTATCGGTTGTCGGGCTCGGCTGCAACAACTTCGGCAGCCGCCTGGACACCGAGGGGACACGCTCGGTGGTGGACGCGGCCATCGACGCCGGCATCACCCTGTTCGACACCTCTGACACCTACGGTGGAGGAGGCGGATCGGAGAGCGCGCTCGGTGAGATCCTCGGTCGGCGGCGGGATCAGGTCGTGCTGGCTACCAAGTTCGGCAACCAGAGCACCGACATGGGATACGGGCCTGCCGCGGGAGCCAAGGGCGGCCGGGCTTACATCAGGCGGGCGGTCACCGAATCGCTGCGGCGGCTGCAGACCGACTACATCGACTTGTACCAGCTGCACACGCCGGATCCGGTGACCCCGGTCGAGGAGACCATCGCGGCGCTGCATGAACTGGTCACCGAGGGCAAGGTCCGGTACCTGGGCCATTCCAACTTCTCCGGCTGGCAGATCGCCGACGCCGCGCATCTGGCCGCGATCGGCGGCCAGACGCCGTTCATCTCGGCCCAGAATCACTGGTCCCTGCTCGAGCGGGCCGCCGAAGCCGAAGTGGTCCCCGCGGCCAGGCACTTCGGGCTGGGCGTGCTGCCGTTCTTCCCGCTGGCCAACGGGCTGTTGACCGGCAAGTTCCGGCGGGGCCTTCAGATCCCGGCCGGGACTCGGCTGGCCGCCCGGGCCGGTTACATCACCGACGAGAAGCTGGCCAGGGTCGAGGCGCTGATCGACTGGTCCCAGGCGCACGGCGTGTCGATCCTGCAGACGGCCATCGGCGCTCTGGCGGCCCAGCCGGGCTGCTCGTCCGTGATCGCCGGGGCGATGAACGCCGAGCAGGTCAAGGCGAACGCGGCGGCCTCGGAATGGACCCCCTCCGCCGCCGAACTGGCCGAGATCGACAAGATCGTCCCGCCCCCGGCCCGTGTTGGCTAGCGAGTGTTGGCTAGCGAGTGTTGGCTAGCGAGTGTCGGCTAGCGCGGATCCCGCGGGTCCCGCTGCTCAGCCTCCGGCCATGGCTATGTGGTACAGCGCCGCCACGTTCGCTTCGAACATGGCGGAGTAGGACACCTGCGGGGTCAGGCCGCCCTGCTCGTATCCGCCGATAACGCCGACCACCGTGCCCTGCCCGGTCAGCGGGTTGACGCCGGCCAGGAAGGGGCCTCCGCTGGTGCCGTCGGTGTAGCCACCGCAGTCGAACTCGAGCTGATCCGACATGGGCTCCCTGGTCCAGTTCCGGCAGGCGATCGGCTCGTTGGTGGCATCCGGGTAACCGATCACCTCGACCAGCTGGCGGGATGACGTGCCGGTGGGGAGCTGCTCCGCTCCGGTCACGTCCTCGATCGGCGTGGCCGAGCCGGGCTGGCTGACGCGCAGGAAGGCGATGTCGTCATCCGGGTCGGACGAGGAGGCCCAGGCTTGATCCGTGTAGACCTTGGTCATGGTCCACACCCCGTAGGGGATCACCCCATTGTGATAGCCGGGCACGAACACGACCCCGGGCGCACCGCCGCCCACGCAGTGCGCGGCGGTGACGAGCAGGTCACCGTATGGGCTGTTGACCACGCTGGCGGTGCAGAAATGGTGGCCGAGCCGGCCGTGGGAGATGGTGAACAGCGCGCCGACGGCGGGGGTGCCCGAGAAAGCCTGCCCGTTCTGCGAGGGTGAGATCATGTGCCGCACCACCCGCACGACGCTGGACGCGAAGTCGCCCGCCGCGCCCTCGGCCGGCGTCACGGTAACGATGATGCCCACGGTCAGCGCGGTGATCAGGGCGGCCCTGGCCGGGGGCCGGAAAACCCAGCGGGCCCGCTTGCGCGGGCGGCTATCAGCCGCAGGCTGCTGCTCCTCGCCAGCGTGGACGCCAGAGCCCGACCCGCCCAGCGACCCCGCTCGCAATCGCACCTGCTCCAGTCACCCGCCTGTTATGTCACGAATTCTGAGGTTTTGAGACTCAGACCGATACTCAATTGTGATGTACAAGATGCGACAGTACCAGAGGTAAACGCTGCAAAGTCGGTCAGAACTCTTCTGCTGAACTGGGGATTCCCTGTGAGATGGCTGTAGGCCGCCTCGGCCGTCATCATCTGGGGTCGGGCCGGTCGATGTTCCAGTGCCTGCTGGCCGTGGCGAGCCAGGCGTCGGTGCGCGGCAGCGCGGTGAACCGGGAGATGGCCCGCTGTCCGCCTTCGTGGTCGCCAGGCTGGCGATGGTGCTCCAGGTCATGGCACTCATCGGGACGCCCCGGCCCGCGGGTGCATCGCGCTGCGGTAGGCGCCGGGCGTGACCCCGTAGTACCGCCGGAACCAGCGGGTCAGGTGGGCCTGATCAGCGAAGCCGGCCTCGGCCGCGGCCACCGCGGGCGGGAGGTCACGGGCCAGCAGCCTGCGGGCCGCGCGCACCCGGAGCTGCCGTGCGTAGTCGCTGGGCGCGAGCCCGTACACCTGATGAAAGGCCCGGTAGGCCGCGTACCTGCTGCAGCCGGCGGCCGCGGCCAGGTCAGCGCTGGTCAGGTCAGGGGCGGTCAGGTCCGCGGCCGCGTACCGGTCGTGCAGGAGCTCGCGGATACGCGCGGCGACGCGGGTGTCTGATCCGGCCGCCTCCGCCGGGTCCGGAACCTGGCCCTGTGCGGAGGAGTGCCGGACCAGGAGCCGGGCCGTGGCGGTGAGCCACTCGTACCGTTCCAGCTCGGTCCCGGGGCCGGTGAGCGCCAGGTGCAGGCGGCGCAATGAACGGGCGATCACCGGGTCGTCGAGGACCGGCGAGCGGAACAGCGGCAGCGGCCGGGCCGCGCCGACCAGGCTGGCGAAGAATTCCGGCCAGATGTGCACCATCCGGTAGGTGAACCCGCCGTCGCCGGCCGCGTGGCCGTCGTGCGGATCGTCGGGATTGAAGGCCATCACCATGCCGGTGCCGCTCACGTGCCGCCCGTTACGGCAGGTGAACGCCTGCGCGCCCGTCTCCGTCACGCCGAAGGAGTAGCTCTCGTGGCTGTGCCGGTGGTACACGTGCGAGGTGAAGTGCGCGTGCATGGCCTCCACGGGCACCCCGTCCGCGCGCCAGTACCGGGCCCAGTCCCTGGCTGAATCGACGGCGGCCATCACTCCAGTATCGCAGGCCGCCATTATCGCGGGCCGGCCATTATCGCAAGCGGGCTGTCCGGCGGCGCTCCAGCGTTCAAGACCCGGTGCGGCCGGCGGGGCAGGCTGAGACCGGTGACCACACGTTTCGAAACCAAGATCGCCATCGCCGTGCGCGCCGACCTCGAGGCCTGGCAGCAGCTGAACGTGACCGCCTTCCTGGCCAGCGGCATCGCCGCCAGCGCGCCCGAGGTCATGGGCAAGCCCTACGAGGATGGGTCGGGGAACACCTACCTGGAGCTGTTCCGGCAGCCGGCAGTGGTTTATTCGGCCGAAGGCCAGACGCTCAGCCAGGCCCACCAGCGAGCGCTGGCCCGGGGGATGCCGATGGCGGTCTACACCATGGACATGTTTGCGACCGGCCACGACGACGATAACCGGGCCGTGGTCCGAGCCGTCGCCGCGGCCGACCTGCAGTTCGCCGGACTCGCGCTGCACGGCCCGCGCAACGCCGTGGACAAGGTGTTCAAAGGCGTTACGCTGCATGCATGAAGGCAGCCCTGTACTCCACGACCGGCCCGGCCGCCGACGTACTGCGCGTCGAGGAGATCGACCGGCCGCAGCCGGGTCCGGGCGAGGTCCTGGTCCGGGTGCGCGCCTCCGGCCTCAATCCCACCGACTACAAGTCCCGCGCGGGCATGACGCCGCGGCCCATCGACGGCTTCCAGATCCCGCACCAGGACGGCGCGGGCACTATCGAGGCGGTCGGTCCCGGGGTCGACCCGGGCCGCGTGGGGGAGCGGGTATGGCTGTGGCTGGCGGCGACCGGGCGGCGCTGGGGAACGGCGGCCGAGTGGACCGTCGTACCGGAACGGCATGCCTCGCCGCTGCCCGACGGTGCCTCGTTCGAGCTGGGCGCCTCGGTCGGCGTCCCGGCCATGACCGCCCACTACTGCCTGTTCTCCGACGGCCCGGTGGCCGGCCAGACCGTACTGGTGGCCGGAGGTGCCGGGGCTGTCGGTCACTTCGCTATTGAATTGGCCAAGCGGGCCGGGGCTCGAGTGATCACCACCGTGAGCAGCTCCGAGAAGGCGGCGCTGGCCGAGAAGGCGGGTGCCGACCTGGTGGTGAACTACCGGTCGGCCGACGCGATCCAGCGGATTCACGCGTTCGCGCCCGCCGTCGACCGGGTGATCGAGCTGGCGCTGGGCGCCAACCTGGCTCTCGACCTGGCGGTGGCGCATCCGGGGACCACGATCATGATCTACGCGGGCGAGGCCGCCGATCCCGCCCTGCCCGTCCGGGCCTGCATGACTGCCAACGTCACGCTCAAGTTCATGCTGCTGTACACCATTCCGGCCGCGGCGCACGACCGGGCCGCGGCGGATATCACCGCCGCGCTGGCGGCGGGCGACCTAACCAGCCTGCCCGTGCACAAGTACCCGCTGGACCATATCGTCGCGGCACACGAGGCGGCCGAGGGCGGCGTCGTCGGCAAGATCATCGTGACGCCCTAGCGGCTGGTGGTCGCAGCAGCGGGCCGCGGGCGGGTCGCGGCGCCGGCGCTACTTCTTCGGGAAGCTCCCGGTGTGCCTGGTCCCGCCGTAGAAGACCTGCGTGCCGACCCGGTCGAGCTGGCCGCGGCCATCGCACTTGCGGCAGCGCCGGTAGGTGCCTTCCTGATGAGCGCACTTACCTTATTTTGACTAGCGCATCAGCAAAGTCAGCGGTACGCGCTGATGCCAAGCTTCACCGCCAGCCCAAACCCGCACAGGCTGACGAAGACCCGGAACGCCTCGGCCGGGACCCGGCGAGCAATCTTCGGCCCGATCCAGCCGCCGATGAGGAAGCCGGCCGCCAACGGGACCACGAGTTTCCACCGGACGTCACCGAACAGCGCGAAGCACAGCGCGGCCATGGCGTTGGCCAGGCCGGAAACGGCGTTCTTGATCGCATTGACCCTGATCATCGGCTCACCGATCATGGTCATGAGCACCACGAGCAGCATGACGCCCGCGGCCGCGCCGAAGTACCCGACGTACATGGCCACCACGAACAGCGCGGCGACCGACGCCAGGCGCCGCCGGCGGCCCGCATCGGGTGCCGGGGCCAGCTTCTTGATCCTGGGCTGGACCAGGAGCACCAGCGAGGCCCCCGCAATCAGCACCGGGACCACGACGGCAAAGGTGCTCGCCGGGGTAGCCAGCAGGACCGCCGCCCCGGCCGCCCCGCCGAGGGCCGTGATGACGCCGAGCCGGAGCACCCGCCGGCCCTGCCCGGCCAGTTCCGGCCGCGACCCGGCCACAGACCCCGCCCCGGTGAGGACCAGGGACACGGTGTTGGTCATGTTGGCGGCCAGCGGCGGCACGCCGAGCGCGAGCAGCGCCGGGTAGGTGACCAGGGAGGCGATGGACACCACCGTGCTGAGGATGCCGCCGGCCGTACCGGCGGCGAGCAGCACGAGCACCTCAGGGAGTTTCATCCCCAGCCAGGATGGCGCAGCACCGAGCGGCCACGCATCCCCGGACGGCCGTCATTAGGTGTGATCCCCGTCGCATCGCGCCGCCCACTAGGCTTCCGTCATGACCCAAGGGCAGGTTACGGGCAGCCAGAGGCGGCTGGCCGGCAGGCGGGGTCCGGTCGCCAGCAGGCCGGCTCGCCTGCGGGACGCTGCGGCCCGGCCGTGGGCCAGGGAGCTGACCGTGCTGGCCGGCTTCCTGGCGGCGGGGGTCGCCGTGACCTGGCCGCTGGCCACCTACATCACCGGCCGCCTGCCCTTCAGCCGGGATGTGACCATCTACGTCTGGAACCTGTGGTGGGTGGCGCACCAGATCATCCACCTGCACAACCC
Source organism: uncultured Actinomycetes bacterium (assembly GCA_963739135.1). Lineage (GTDB taxonomy): Bacteria > Actinomycetota > Actinomycetes > Streptosporangiales > Streptosporangiaceae > Palsa-504. The sequence continues at coordinate 720,042 of CAVTZG010000021.1, read as the reverse complement.
GTACACCACGACCTACATGGCCGCGCCCGCCGGGCTCCAGCTGGGCTACCACACGCTGGTGCCGCTGGTCGGCGTGGTGATGACGCCGGTCACGCTGGCCTTCGGCCCGTCGGCCGCCTACAACCTGCTGACCATAATCGCCCCCGGCCTGGCCTGCTACGCCATGTACCGGGCGGCCCGGCTGTGGCTGCCCACGCTGGCCGGCGCGATCGCGGCCGGAGCGTTCTTCGGGCTGTCGTCCATGCTGACCTACCAGGCCTGGTACCACCTGAACATCGTGTACGGCACCGTGCTGCTGCCCGTGACCCTGGAGGCCGCCGTCCGGCTGCGCCGCGACCCCGCCGTCGGCCGGGCCGTGATCCTCGGCGTCGTGCTCGGCGCCTCGGTCCTGGTCAACCAGGAATCAGCGGTGATGGCCCTGATCCTCGCCGCCCTGGTGCTGATCGGCTGGCTGATCGGCTCGCGCAGCCTGCACACGGTGCTTGACCGGACCGGGATCCTGGCCGCCGCGGGCGTGACCGGCCTCGTCGTGGCCAGCCCGCAGCTGATCGCCATGTTCCAGCAGGCCCGCGCGGGCGGCGCCTCCGCGGCGGCGGCCTCGTTCTATTACCAGGCCTGGGTGGCCAGCGTGCCCAGCCAGTTCGCGCCCTCGCCCCGGCTGGCTAACTTCGGGCTGACCGGCCTGGCGCATATCTACACCTCCGGTACTCACATCGAGACGATGAACACGTTCGGCGTGGTGCTGAGCGCGCTCGCCGTGCTCGGCCTGATCGTGAGCTGGCGGCGGCGCCAGGCCCGGTCGCTCGCCTGGCTATGGCTCGGCGGCGCCGCGCTGGCGCTCGGGCCGGTGCTGTATATCGGCAGGCATATGTACGTGCCGCTGGCTCAGACCTGGAAGGGCGTGCAGGTGTCGGCGGTCATGCCCTACACCTGGTTCATCCGGGTGCCGGGGCTGTCTGTGTTCCGGGAGGCCGACCGGCTGGCTCTGCTCGGGCTGGTCGGCGCGGCCCTGCTGGCCGGGGCCGGCGTGGACTGGCTGGCAAGGGGGATCCGGGGGGATGGGTCCCTCCCAAGGGGGGCCTGGGGGGATGGGTCCCTCCCAAGGGGGGCCTGGGGGGATGGGTCCCTCCCAAGGGGGGCCTGGGGGGATGGGTCCCTCCCAAGGGGGGCCTGGGGGGATGGGTCCCCCCAGAAAGAGAAAGATAAACAGAAAGAGAAGCGGGGGGGCCAGGGGGGTTGTCCCCCCGGACTAGCCCGGCCGCTGATCGTGGTGGTGGCTCTGCTGGGCGCCCTGGAGGCCGGCTGGTCGGGAAGCCCGGGCGGCCCGCCCACCATGCCCACCGTGATGGCCGCACTGGACCGCCCGATCGCCGCCGACCATTCCGGCTCCATCGTGGTAGACGTGCCGTTCGGCCTGGCTAACATCCCGTCCTACGGCGACGAGCCGGCCGCCCAGGCCATGCTCATGGCCACCGCCGATGGCCATCCCCGGGCGGTCGCCTACGCCTCCTGGATACCGAGGCCGACCATCGCCGCGTTCCTGCGGCACCCGTTCTATGTCCAGCTCAACCAGGCCCAGCAGGGCCTGGTGGTCGGCCCGAAGCAGATCACCGCGGCCAGGAAGGACCTGCGCACGCTGGACGTCGGCTGGGTCGTGGTGTGGCTGCCCAAGCCAGGCGCGGCCGTGACGCACTACCTGTCCGCCACCGGCTTCACCTTCGCCTACCGCGCCGACGGAGCCTGGCTCTACCGGCCCGCACACCAGGCCGGCACCTGACCGGCGCTACGCCGCCGGACCCTCCGGGCGGGTTGCTACCGCGAGCACCGACTGACCGAAGGGCGGGTGCCATCGCCGTTCGATCCGCTTGAGGACCGGAACGAAGTACCTGTCGAAGATGTTGACCGCCGTGCCGTTGGTCGGCGTGCGGCGCAGGAAGCGGGCCAGCATCAGCCACGCGATGGCGCCCACGGCGTTGACGTACCTGATGTCCCTGACGTCGTATCCCGCGGCCGACAGTTGCGCGCGCAGCCCGGGCACGGTGTAGCGACGATAATGGCCGATCCTGCGGTCGAAGTCGCTGTAGAGAAACGAGAACGCGGGCACCCACAGGACGACCCGTCCGCCGGGCTTGAGGAGTGAGCCGGCGATGTCCCGCAGGGCACCGTCGTCGTCTTCGATGTGCTCCAGGACGTTGATCAGCACCACGCTGTCGAAGGGGCCGTGCGGGGCGGCCGAGTCGATGGATCCGCACAGCACCTGGACCGACGGATCGCCGGAGAACCTGTCCCGCAGCCGGGCCGCGCACCGCTCGGAAAGGTCGGAGGCGACGATCCGCTTGATCTTGCGGGCCAGCAGCTCAGTGAAGGTTCCGTGGCCCGCGCCCACCTCGAGCATCTCGTGGCCAAGGTGCGGTTCTACGAGCTCGAGGATCCATCCCGCGTAGTTGCCGGCGTTGTCGAGGTTGTCGAGCGTGGCCCCCAACTCCGCATCCGCCGCGGAGAACTCCGCGGGGCCGCTCGCGCGCTTGCCCGCCCCAGGCCGCCTCACCCGGACGACTCTACCGGAGCAGCGCCTGCGGGCACCCGCGCGACGGCGATCACGGACTGGCCGAACGGCGGGCGCCTGATCAGCCGCTCCGCGGAGCGGACCACCGGGACCACCAGCCGGTCGTAGATCACCATCGTGCCGCCGGTCGACGGCTGCCGCCGCAGCAGGCTGGTGAACGCGTAGTAGCAGATCAGGCCCAGGGAGTTGGCGTACCGCACGTCCACCGCCTCGAGCCCCGCGTCGGTCAGCGCCTTGGTCATGGAGCGCTTGGTATAGCGCCGGACATGGCCGGTCGCGATGTCCACCGGGCTCATCGCGAACGGGAACGCCGGGCAGACCAGGACGATGTAGCCGTCGCGGCGGACCAGCCTGGCCATGCTTTGCAGCGCCTCGATGTGGTCCTCGATGTGCTCGAGCACGTTGTAGCAGATCAGGCAGGAGTGCTCGGCCCGGGCCGTGCTGGGCAGCAGGATCTGCCGCACGTCCACGTGGGAGAACTCGGCCATCTCCTTCTTCAGGCCGATGATGAAGGTCTCGTCGGCGTCGGTGACCGTGAACTGGCTGACTAGCGGGATCCACTCACGGGCGTAATCGCCCAGCCCGCTGCCGATCTCCACCGGGTGATCGCCCAGGTAGGGCTTGGCGAATTCCCCGAACCACTTCCGGTGGTTGCGGCACTCCGAGAGCGCGACCAGGACGTCGCACTGGACCTGCCGGTCGCCCCTGATGGCCTTCATGCGGCCCGTCTCGCCAGCCGGATCCGCGCCAGGATCCACATCGCCTGTACCCCGTCTCGCCAGGTGATCTTCTTGCCTTCCTCGCGGCTGCGGGCCCGGTAGGTGATCGGCACCTCGAACGGCCGGATCCGGCGGGCCAGCAGCTTGCCGGTGATCTCGGCCTCCATCCCGAATCCGTCGGAGGTGATGTTCAGGCTGCGCAGCAGGTCGAGCGGCAGCAGCTTGAAGCACGTCTCCAGGTCGGCGATGTAGGCATTGAACAGGACGTTTGCGAACGTTGTCAGGACCTTGTTGCCCATCACGTACCAGAACGAATAGGCGGAGTGGCTGCCGAAGGTCCGGCTGCCGTAAACTACGTCGGCCTCGCCGCTCAGCACCGGTTCGAGCAGCCGGGGGATCTCTTCCGGCTGGTATTCAAGGTCCGCGTCAAGCGGCACCATGAAGTCGCCGGTCGCCGCCGCCACCGCCGTGCGGATGGCGGCCCCCTTGCCTCGGTTGACCTGATGCCGGAGCTTGGTCAGCCGCTCGTCGTGCAGTCCGTCGAGGATCTCCGCCGTCCCGTCGGAACTCGCGTCATCAACGATCACCACCTCCACCTTGCAGGGAAAGCTGACGTCGAGCACCCGCTTGACTACGCGCTCCAGTGTCTTGGCTTCGTTGTATACAGGCATCAGGATGGAGAGCTTCACGGCGGGCGTCATCCTTCGTGCTCGCGGAACCACTCGATGGTGCGCCCGAGGCCTTCTTCCAGGCCGACCTCGGGCTTCCAGCCGAGGGCGTCGCGGGCCATGTCGATCCGCGGCTGCCGGACCATGGGGTCGTCCTGGGGCCGCGGGACGAACGTGATCGGCGACTGCGACCCGGTCATCCGCTTGATCGTCTCGGCCAGTTCCAGGACAGAAAGCTCGCTCGGGTTCCCGATGTTCATCGGACCGGAGTGGGATGAGCGCAGCAGCCGCAGGATGCCCTCGATGAGGTCGCTGACGTAGCAGACCGACCGGGTCTGCGCGCCGTCGCCGGCCACCGTTATCGGTTCGCCCCGCAGAGCCTGGCTGATGAAGGTCGGGATGGCCCGGCCGTCGTTGGGGCGCATCCGCGGCCCGTAGGTGTTGAAGATGCGGACGATCTTCGTGTCTACCCCGTAGTTCTTCCGGTAGGCCACCGTGAGCGCCTCGGAGAAGCGCTTCGCCTCGTCGTAGACACCCCGGGGACCGATCGGGTTCACGTTGCCCCAGTAATCCTCGCCCTGCGGATGGACCAGGGGGTCGCCGTAGACCTCCGAGGTGGAGGCGAGCAGGAAACGCGCGTCCTTCTCCCGGGCCAGGCCCAGCGCGTGCATCGTGCCGATCGATCCGACCTTGAGCGTCTCGATGGGCAGGTCGAGATAGTCCACCGGACTGGCCGGGGAGGCGAAGTGGAGCACGGTGTCCACCGGGCCGCCGACGTGCAGATACTCGGTCACGTCGTAGCGGATCAGCCGGAAGGCGGGATTCTCGATCAGGTGGGCCACGTTGACCGGGGTCCCGGTGCAGAAGTTGTCCAGGCACACGACGGAAAAGCCGTCCGCCACCAGCCGTTCGGACAGATGCGAGCCGAGGAATCCGGCTCCCCCGGTTATGACGATCGTCTCAGGCCCAGACATACACGTCCCTCACTCGTGTAAAGCAGATAAGTTACCGGCTTGAGGTTGAGGTTTCGGTACCCGCCACGCAATCACATCGCCCACCTGAACCGCGGGCGGACCGAACTCCCCGGTCAGGTAGCGCGCCAGCCGCGAGTCCCGGCTGGTAGCGGTGACGATCGCGGCAACCTGCCAATACGCGAAGTCCTTGCGGAACTCCGCCTGCGAAGGTGGCCGCCCTCCGGGAGACCCCTGCCAGAGTGTAGCGAGATATATGGCGGTCCCGAGCCGGTTGTAGATGTAAGCGGTGGCCTGCCCGGTCGGGCCGGACTCGATGAAGTCGCCTCCGCCGACCATGGAGGCCGGGCTCACCGGTCTCGGCCTGCCAGCGCAGCGCGTACCCAAGGTCGGGGACCACCAGCACGTGCGCGTCGGCGGAGAGCCGGAGTTGAGCGAACGCCGCCTGCCAGCCCGTCGGAGCCGTGCCGACGGCGGCGGCCTGGTAGGGCCGGGGGACCAGGGGGATCACGGCCAGCACGGCCACCATGGTGGCCAGGATCGCGGTCAGCCGGCCGCGCTCGGTTCCCGGTGCCACGCTTCGCGCCCGGTCCAGCGCGAACGCGAGCACGGCCGCCGCCGCCCCGTCCGCCAGGATAGAGAACCGGTCAGGCAGCATGTCGGCGAGCACAGGCAGGTGCTGCAGCCAGTGCCACGGCAGGACGGCGGCCGGATAGCGGATGCCGTGGACCTTCCCGCTCACCGCGCCTAGGGAGAACCACTCAAGCAGCGCGAACGTCACCGCGGCCAGCCGGACCCGCGGATCCCGCCAGAACCACACCGCGGCTACGAGCGTCACGGCGAGCAGCGGCCAGCCCAGGTAGGCGAGGTATTCGGGCAGCGGCTCCGGGTAGGCCGCCGCGGCGGCGGCACTTGACGTGGTGTGAAAGAACAGTGAGCTGGACGGGGTCACGAAGGCATACAGGTAGCTGTGGAACGTCCACACCGCCCACGGGCTGCCGTGCTCGTGCAGCGGACCCTTGAACTGCTCCCACAGCGGATACCCGCAGATCACCAGCGCCACCGCGGCTGCGGCGCCCAGGCCCGAGGCGATCGCCCGCGCTCGCTCCCTGACCGCCGTCACGGCCGCGCGCGGATAGCAGACAGCCAGCACCGCCACCATGACCGCAGCCGTTAGTACCGCGCTGACCACCAGCTCTTCCCCGATGAAGACCTGCGCGGCGATGAGCAGGCCCAGCCACAGACCGGTGCGCACGGCATGGTCTCGCCTGTTGACGAGCCGCAGGACCGCATCGATGATCAGCGGCGGCAGCACGGCGAACTGCAGCTGGAGGTGACCCATGCCCGAAGTGACCAGGGCGGGCGAGAACCCGTACACCGCACCGCCCAGGGCCGCCGCGGTCAGGCTGGCTTCCCACCGCCGCAGCACGAAGAACATGCTGGCCGCCGAACCGGCAAAGCCGATGGCCAGCATGATGTTCAGGCTGACCTGCGGGCCGGCCAGCAGCGTCACAGGCGCCAGCAGCACTCCGGGCAGCAGCAGCGACACGTTCCACATCACGCTGATGCCCTGGGGCGCGTTCATCCCGGTCGTGACCAGCGCCGGGAGCCGTCCGTGCGAGACCGCCGTCGCGCTGTACCGCATGAACCAGGCCAGCAGGTTCATGTCTCCGGGGTTGCCGGACACCATCCGCCCCGCGGGATCGGCCCACAGCCGCCAGGTCAGCGCGAGGGAAGCCAGCACGTAACAGCCCACGACGAGCCAGGGCCCCCAGCTCGCGGCGCGAGTCCGGGGCGCGGCCTCAGGCCGGGCTGACTGGCCCGGCCGGGAGTGATCGTGCTGGCTCGTTACGCTGCTCACTCCGCATAAGAGTAGAGCCCCGGCCGAGCCGATGCGGCAGCCGATACCGGGCTGTAGTGTTTTGATCTCAAATGATTTGACATAGAAAATAACTACGGTGAAGACTGGTCCTCGTGACCGATGCGGATGTAGCCGGGACGGCGCCGGGCGCCGCCGACCAGCGGTGCGCGCCGGGTACGGCCTGGACCTGGGGCGACCCGGAGGAAGGGATCCCCGCCGACGCGCCGCTGCACGCGCTGCTGCTGGCCGCTTCCAGGATCATGGGCGCCTTCTACGCGAACACGGTCGGCCAGGCTGGCCTGCGGATCAGCCCGGCCGGGCTCGGCGTGCTGCGGGTCCTGCTGGCCGGGGACGGACTCAAGTCGAGCGACGTGGCGGCGCGCGGCTGGTCCTCGCCCGGCACGCTGACCGCGGTGGTCGACACGCTGGTCCGCGAGGGCTATGTGCAGCGGCGCGGCGACCCCGGCGACCGGCGTGTGGTGCGGCTGTACGTGACTGACGAGGGCAGGCGCATCTGCGAGGACTACTACACCTTGGCCGGACCGCAGTGGCAGGCCGCGTTCAGCTTCGTGAGCCCGGCCGACGAGCCGGTCATCCGCAAGTTCTTCGTCGATATGATCGGCCACTTCGGCGAGCTGGCCAGGAAGGAGCGCGGCCGGTGAGGCTGGATAAGGTGTCGTCCCGGTGTCACAGCCGCCGTCGTCAACCTAGGTTGACACGAGGCTTTTGTCAACATAGGTTGACATCATGACCGCCGAATCCGCGCTCGCGATCCGCACGCAGGACCTGCGCAAGACCTATAAGACCTCGCGGGGCGACGTGTCGGCCGTGCGGGGGATCGACCTGTCCGTCAGCTCGGGCCAGTTCTTCGGGCTGCTGGGGCCGAACGGGGCCGGCAAGTCCACCACCATCGGCATGCTGACCACGCTGGTCGTGCCCACCGGCGGCCGGGCCTGGGTATCCGGCCTGGACGTGGTGGCCGACCCGGTCGGAGTCAAGCGCAAGATCGGCGTGGTAACCCAGAACAACACGCTCGACATGCAGCTGACCGTGGCCGAGAACCTGGAGTTCCGCAGCCGGTTCTTCGGCCTCGGGCTGCGCGAGGCATCCCGCCGCGCCACGCAGCTGCTCGAGGTGTTCGGGCTGGCTGACCGGCGCAAGGCGATGTCCACCGACCTGTCCGGCGGGCAGGCCAAGCGGCTGCTGATCGCGCGCGCCCTGGTGCACCGGCCGGACGTGCTGTTCCTCGACGAGCCGACGGCCGGCCTGGACCCGCAGACCCGCGTGAACCTCTGGGACATCCTCAAGGTTCTGCACGCCGAGGGCCAGACCATCCTGCTGACCACGCACTACATGGAAGAAGCAGAAGCGCTGTGCGAGCAGCTCGCCGTGGTCGACCACGGCGAGCTGCTCGCCTCCGGCACCGTGAACGAGCTGAAGGAAGGCACCGGCGCGGAGACGGTGATCACGGTCAGGTATGAGGACACGGTCCCGGCCGACATCACCGTCCGGACCGGGCTGGCCGACCGGCCCGGCGTCAGCAAGGTCGAATCCGCTGGCGACTACGTGCGGGTATTCACCCGCGAGCCCGAGGGCGTGCTCGGTGAGCTCGTCACCGCCGGGTCCGCCGCCGGACTGACCGTACGCGACGCCACCCAGCTCAAGCCCAGCCTGGAGACCGTCTTCCTCACCCTGACCGGAAGGGAATATCGGGAGTGACCACAACCACGCGCAGAGCCCCCATCGAGGTCGCCGAGCCCGGCGGGGCGCCCTCGTCGGCAGCCATCGCTGACCTGATCAGCGCGGCGCCGGTGCCGCGGCCGACGCTGATCAAGACGTTCAACGCCATGATGGCCCGGGAGTTCAGGGTCCTGCGGCGCAACGCGATCGCCACCTTCACCCGGGCGGTCATGCAGCCGCTGCTGTTCGTCTTCGTCTTCGCTTACGTGTTCCCGAAGATTGGCGGCGGCTTCGCCCTGGCCGGGGGAGCGGCGACGGCCAGGACCGCGGGAAGCATCAACTTCGCCACCATCCTGGTGCCCGGCCTGATGGCCTCCATGCTGCTCATGCAGGGCATCATGGCCGTCACCTTCCCGCTGGTGATGGAGTTCTCCTGGCAGCGCACGATCGAGGACCGGGCGCTCGCCCCGGTGCCGATCCGGGTCCTCGCCATCCAGAAGATCGTGGCCGGCGCGATCCAGTCGTTCCTCGGCGCGTGCATCGTGTTCCCGATTGTGCTGTTCGTGCACGCGGCCGGCCAGGCTCCGCATGTGCACGTGACCAACTGGGCCCTGTTCATCTTCATCCTGGCCGCCGCGTCGCTGCTCACCGCGTCGCTCGGGCTGCTGCTCGGCACGATCATGGACCCGCGCAAGATGCAGATGCTGTTCGCCGTGATCCTGCTGCCGGCCACCATGCTCGGCTGCGTCTACTACCCCTGGGCGGCCCTGCACCACATCCGCTGGCTGCAGATCGCGGTGCTGATCAACCCCATGGTGTACATGTCCGAGGGCCTGCGGGCCGTGCTGACCCCCGTCCTCCCGCACATGCCGATGTGGGCCGTGCTGCTCGCGCTGGTCGGCGGCACGGTGGTCTTCACCTACCTGGGCACCCGCACCTTCACCAAGCGGGTGCTCAACTGATCCAATTCCCGGACCGGAAGCTCACCGTGACCCGGCGGGAATACCGCTTGGCGGCCGAGTGCTGTTAGGCTTAGTCGCTGACCAGTCCGGCGCTTCGGCGTCGGGCGCGCAAAGCGGAGGACCACCTCCCACCCGGTCGGCCCGGTGCACACCGAGGCTGGCGGGTACGGCCAGACGTCCCGGCGGCGTACGCGCAAGCGCGTGCGGATGCCGGTCTGAGCTGGCACGGCGCACTCCCGTGGCCCGGTCCGGGCGCACGGGGTGGTGCCGTTGTCGTGGTTGCCCCGCAGAGCGCATGGCTCGCGGGGCTTTCTTGTGCGGCATCCGCCGTCCGGACGGCTCTCAGGGCCTGGTCGGCACCTGCCGCCGCCGGAAGCTCCGGTGGCGGAGATGACGCTCAAGGAGGTCACATCAGCGTCGAAGCGCGTATCAACGAGCGCATCCGTGCCCCCGAAGTCCGACTGGTAGGGCCGAAGGGGGAGCAGATCGGGATCGTCTCGGTCAGCGAGGCACTCAAGCTGGCTCAGGAGGCCGATCTCGACCTGGTCGAGGTCGCACCTACTGCGCGGCCGCCTGTCTGCAAGCTCATGGACTACGGAAAGTTCAAGTACGAGTCCGCGGTGAAGGCCAGGGAGTCACGCAAGAACCAGACTCAGACGGTCGTCAAGGAGATCAAGCTCCGCCCGAAGATCGACCCGCATGACTACGGCACCAAGAAGGGCCACGTCGAGCGGTTCCTCAAGGCGGGCGACAAGGTCAAGGTGACGATCATGTTCAGGGGACGTGAGCAGTCACGACCCGAACTAGGCTTCCGCCTGCTGCAGCGCCTCGCCGGAGACGTTGAAGAGCTCGGCTTCGTGGAGTCGCAGCCCAAGCAAGACGGGCGGAACATGATCATGGTGATCGGCCCTCACAGGAAGAAGAGCGAGACCAAGGCGCACGCCGGGCAGTCACAGAACCGGTCGGTGCCCAGCCCGCGTAGCGCCGCCGCAGCGGCGCCTGAGCCCGAGGCGGGCGAGCCCGCCGCCGACGGCGCCGCGGTCCCGGGTCCGGCCGCCTAACCGGTAGCGGTACCCGGGCTGGAGAAATCCCCGGTGCCCACGCGCCGGGGACGGTGACTGCTGTGTGCCTTGCGCAGCATCACATGGAACCAGGAATGGAGACGACGGCGACCATGCCGAAGATGAAGACCCACAGCGGGGCCGGGAAGCGGTTCCGGCTCACTGGCACCGGCAAGGTGATGCGCCGCCGCGCCAACCGCAGCCACATGTTCGAGCACAAGTCGTCCCGCCTCACGCGGCGGCTGTATGGGGAAGTGACGCTCGCACCCAGCGACGTCAAGCAGATCAAGAAGCTGCTGGGCAAGTAGCCCGGCCCGCGCGAGGGAGACGAAGCAATGGCACGCGTGAAGCGGGCGACCAACGCCCACAAGAAGCGCAAGGTTGTCCTCGAACGGGCCAGCGGCTACCGGGGACAGCGGTCGCGCCTGTACCGCAAGGCCAAGGAGCAGGTCCTCCATTCGATGACCTACGCCTACCGCGACCGCAAGGACCGCAAGGGCGCGTTCCGGCGGCTGTGGATCCAGCGGATCAACGCCGCAGCCCGGGCCAATGGCATGACCTACAACCGGTTCATCCAGGGCCTGCGGGTGGCCGGAGTCGAGGTCGACCGGCGGATGCTGGCCGAGATGGCGGTGGCGGACGAGTCCGCGTTCTCGGCCCTGGTCGAGGTGGCCAAGAAGGCGCTGCCCGACGCGTCAGGATCCGCGGCCGCCTAGGGCCGCTAGCCGTGTCGGCTGACCCGGCCTACCTGGGTGCCCATTCGCCCCGGCTGAAGGCCGCACGGCGGCTGACCAAGCGCACCTTCCGCCAGCGTGAGCGGGCCTTCCTGGCCGAGGGCCCGCAGGCGGTGGCGGAGGCGATCGGCTCCGGGGCGCGTGTCACCGCCCTGTTCGTGACCGTGCCCGCCCGCGGCAGGCATGCCGATCTGGTGACCGCGGTAGCGAACGCGGGCGTGCCCGTGCACGTGGTCAGCGGCGAGGTCATGGACGAACTCGCCCAGACGGTGACCCCACAGGGCCTGCTGGCCGTGTGCGGATTCGTCGACGTGCCGCTCGCCGCAGTGGCCGCGCAGGCGCCCCGGCTGGTCGCGCTGCTGGCTAACGTGCGAGATCCGGGGAACGCAGGTACGGTGCTGCGCACCGCCGACGCGGCGGGCGCGCAGGCTGTGGTGTTCGCCGACGCATCGGTCGACCCGTACAACGGCAAGTGCGTGCGCGCCTCGGCGGGCAGCCTGTTCCACCTGCCGGTGGTAGCAGGCTGCCGGATCGAGGCCGCGGTGGCGGCCATGCGCGAGGCGGGCCTGCGCGTCGTGGCGGCAGACGGCGATGCGGCGAACTCGATCGACGACCCGGACGTGCAAGCCCGGTTGGCCGAGCCGACCGCCTGGATGTTCGGCAACGAGGCGTGGGGCCTGCCGCCAGAGCTGGTCGCGCTGGCCGATGAGCCCGTCGCGGTGCCGATCTACGGTCGGGCCGAAAGCCTCAATCTGGCCACCGCCGCCGCGGTGTGCCTCTATGCGTCCGCGCGTGCGCAGCGAGTACACGCGGTGACCGGACGCCCTGGGACGTAAGTGGCACCTGGCGGCATAGAGTATTTGGTCTACAACATAGAGAATTCAACGTCTCAGGACTGTCACAATGACCATATACGCGCTAGAGTCTGATCACAATCCGTCACCCAAACCGTGACCGCATCCGGCCGCCGGACGTTCCCACGTGCGGCCTCGCCGGACGGAGGCTTCGCTGAAGTGGACGAGCTCATACCGAGCGGGGCGGCTTCGCCGCTCACTCCCGACCGCGAGACCGCTGACGGTCGTGACTCTGGCACTAGCCCGCTGCCCGAAAGCCCGCTGCCCGAAAGCCCGCTGCCCGAAAGCCCGCGCCCGAAGGCCCGGTCCCGATCGGGAGCCTGGTCTTCGCGGACGAGCTGCCGGACGGGGTGGTGGTCGCCGACGAGGTGGGCCGCATCGTTGTGTTCAACCGGGTCGCGGCCCGTCTGACCGGACTGGATCCGGCCGAGATGATCGGCAAGTTCGTCTTCGACGTGCTGCCGCTACGCGACGCCGACGGCCGGGACTGGTGGGTGTACGCCGATCCGTACCACGGGCTGCCGACCCGCACCCGCCACCCGGAGCGCTCCCTCTACCTAACCGACGGCACCGAGGTCCTGGTTTCAGTTGGGTATGTCAGGGGGGCCGGGGGCCACGGGGGGCGGGTAGCCCCCCGTGGCGGGGGGGTCTGGGGGGGTCGTCCCCCCGAGGAGACACAGCGGGGGTCTGGGGGGGGTCGTCCCCCCCGAGGGCACGCCGTGCGGCGGCTGGTCATTACACTGCGGGACGCGCATCAGCGGGAGCGGCTGGAGCGCAGCCGCGCCGAGCTGGTCTCCACCGTGGCGCACGAGCTGCGCTCGCCCCTGACCAGCGTCAAGGGCTTCACCGCCACACTGCTGTCCAAGTGGGGCCGGTTCACCGATGACCAGAAGCGCGTGATGCTGGAAACGGTCAACGCCGACGCGGACCGGGTGACCAGGCTCATCACCGAGCTGCTGGACGTGTCCCGGATCGAGTCGGGCCGGATGGAGGTGCACCGGCAGCTGGTCGACCTGCCTGACCGGGCCAAGAGGATCATCGCCGGCCGCGTCGCGGCCGGCGAGGCCGAAGACCGCTTCCGGCTCGAGGTGCGCAGCGGCCTGCCCGAGACCTGGCTGGACGCCGACAAGATCGACCAGATCCTCGGCAACCTGGTCGAAAACGCAGTCCGGCACGGCGCTGGTATCGTGACAATCGTGGTAGAGCCAGCGCGCATGGATGCCGGCGAGGAAGCGGGCCCGCCCGTCGGCGAGCCCGACGCGGCCGCCGTATCCGTGCGCGACCAGGGCGAGGGCATCTCGCCCGATGTGGCCCCCCGGGTGTTCCGCCAGTTCTGGCGCGGCAAGCCCCGCAGTGGCAGCCGCAGAGGCCAGCACGGCAGCGGTACCGGCCTGGGCCTGTACATCGTCAAGGGCCTGGTCGAAGCGCACGGCGGCACCATCGGCGTGCGGCGTGCCCCCGGCGGCGGGGCCGAATTCCGATTTATCGTGCCCGCGGGGACCGCTACCGCCTAACGGCCCGGCCTGACAGCCACGCGAGAAGGCACGGTACGGTAATGTCCCTTCGGGCTATCCAGGGAACTCCGCGCGACGCTGGCCCGTCGGCACTGGCCGGTTGATGGTGGGCTGTCGCCACGGCCCGTTCGGGAGAAAGATCCGCCGGAATCCCAGCAGACCCCAAAAGCTACGTACGGCCCGCAGGAAGCAGGACCTTTCATGTCCGCACTGAATGAGAAAGACCAGCCAGCAGGATCCGGGGGAGCGGCCCTGCTGTCTGAAGAAGAGGTGAGCCGAGCGCTCGCGGCGGCGCTGGCCGCCGTCGCCGCCGCGGGGACCCTTGACGAACTGAAGACGGCCCGGATCGCCCACGACGGTGACCGGGCACCATTGGCGCTGGCCAGCGCCGAGATCGGTGCGCTGCCGGCGCAGGACCGTGCCGAGGCGGGACGGCGGGTAGGCGCGGCCCGCGGCCGGCTCCGCGAGGCGCTGCGCGAGCGCCAGGTCAGGCTGGAGGCCGAGCGCGACCGTCAGGTGCTGATCACCGAGGCGGTCGACGTCACCCTGCCCGGCGGCCGGACCCCGCCCGGCGCGCGGCATCCGGTCACCACCCTCGCCGACCGCCTGTCTGACGTGTTCGTGGCCATGGGCTACGAGGTCGCGGAGGGTCCCGAGGTCGAGGCCGAGTGGTACAACTTCGACGCGCTGAACATCCCACCTGACCACCCGGCCCGCGAGATGCAGGACACCCTGTTCATCGAGGGGCCCAAGGGCAAGTCGGGCATGGTGCTGCGCACGCACACCTCGCCGGTGCAGATCAGGTCGATGCTCACCAGGCCGCTGCCGCTGTACGTGGTCAGCCCCGGCCGCTGCTACCGCAACGAGGCGCTCGACGCGACCCACAGCCCGGTGTTCCACCAGATCGAGGGGCTCGCCGTCGACGAGGGCCTGACCATGGCCGACCTGCGCGGCGCGATCCAGTCGTTCGTGGACGCGATGTTCGGGTCCGGCCTGCGGACCCGGCTGCGGCCGGACTACTTCCCGTTCACCGAGCCGTCGGGCGACGTGTCGATGGAGTGCCACCTGTGCCGCGGTGCCTCGGCCAAGCCGGGCGGCGATCCGTGCCGGGTATGCCGGTCGCAGGGCTGGATCGAGATCGCCGGCTGCGGCATGGTCAACCCGCGGGTCCTGGTGGCGTGCGGCATCGACCCCGACCGCTACAGCGGGTTCGCGTTCGGCCTCGGCATCGAGCGCAGCCTGATGATCGGCCACGGTCTGGCCGACATCAGGGAGACCACCGAGGGCGACGTGCGGTTCAGCCGGGCGTTCGGGATGGAGATCTGACATGCGAGTGCCCCTTTCCTGGCTGCGCGAGTACGCGCCGCTGCCCGAGCCGGTCGACGCCACCGAGGTGGCGCGGCGGCTGACGGCAGCCGGGCTTGAGGTCGAGTCGCTGGACTCGGTCGGGCACGACATCCGCGGCGTCGTCGTGGCCCAGGTGCTGTCGATCGAGGAACTGACCGGGTTGAAGAAGCCGATCAGGTACTGCCGGGTCGCCGTCTCCGAAGGGCAGCTCGGCGAGCCCCCCGAAGAAGCGTCCGGGGTGATCTGCGGCGCGACCAACTTCGAGGCCGGGGACCGGGTGGCGCTGGCACTGCCCGGGGCGGTGCTGCCCGGCGGGTTCGAGATCGGCGCGCGCAAGACCTACGGCCGCATCTCCGAGGGGATGATCTGCTCGGCCAGCGAGCTGGCCACCGGCGACGATCACACCGGCATCCTGGTGCTACCCGCCGACGCCCCGCTCGGCGAGGACTTCGTGTCCTACGCCGGACTGCGCGATGAGGTGCTCGACATCGCGGTCAACCCGGACCGCGGCTACGCCGTGTCGGTGCGCGGCATGGCCCGCGAGCTGGCCAGCGCCTTCCTCGTGCCGTTCACCGATCCCGCATCGTCCGGGCTGCCGGATGCCAGCGTGCTCGGCGGCGACCTGGATTACGTGGGGCCGGACGTCTATAAGGCCCGCATCGACGACCCGACCGCGTGTGACCGGTTCGTGCTGCGCGAGGTGCGCGGCTTCTCCGCGTCGGCCCGCACCCCGCTGTGGATGCGGATCCGGCTGGCCCGGTGCGGCGTGCGGTCGGTGTCGCTCGCGGTGGACGTGACCAACTACCTGATGCTGGAGCTCGGCCAGCCGCTGCACGCCTTCGACCGGTCCAAGCTGACCGGCGAGATCGTAGTCCGCCGGGCACGGCCCGGCGAGCGTCTCGAGACCCTGGACCACGTGGTCAGGACCCTCGACCCGGCCGACATCCTCATCACCGATTCCTCCGGGCCGATCTCCATGGCCGGCACCATGGGCGGCCTGTCCACCGAGATCGACGAAGCCTCGGCCGATCTGGTCATCGAGGCGGCGCACTTCTCGGCCGAGGGCACGGCCAAGATGAGCCGGCGGCACAAGCTGCACAGCGAGGCCTCCTACCGGTTCGAGCGCGGCGTGGACCGCGAGCTGCCGCTGCGCGCCACCGCCAAGGCGGTCGCGCTGCTGTCCGGGCTGGGCGGCGGCCAGGTCGTGCCCGGCTGCACGCACGCGTCGGCCGAGGTGCCGCCGGTGCTGATCACCATGGCCGTCGACTACCCGGACCGGGTGGCCGGGGTGATCTACGGCCGGGACACCGTGGTGCGGCGGCTGCGCGAGGTGGGCTGCCTGGTGCACCAGACCCGGGCACCCATGCCCACCATCGCGCCGTGGCGGGCCGGGGCCGAGACCGAACCGGAGCCGACCATGTTCCCCGAGCTGGTGGCGACGGTCGACGTCACCCCGCCGTCCTGGCGGCCCGATCTGACCGACCCGGCCGACCTGGCCGAGGAGGTGATCCGGCTGGAGGGATACGAGAACGTCCCGGCCCGCATGCCCCGTGCGCTGGCCGGGCGCGGGCTCACGCCGCGGCAGCGGCTGCGCCGCAGCGTGGGCCGGACGCTGGCCGAGTCCGGTTACGTGGAGGTACTGGCCTCGCCGTTCGCCTCCCGCTCCGACGCCGACCTGCTCGGGCTGCCGCCGGAGGACATGCGCCGTCCGGCGGTGGCGGTCGCCAACCCGCTCAGCGAGGACGAGCCGCTGCTGCGGACCACGCTGCTGCCCGGCCTGTTCCGGGTCCTGGCCAGGAACATCGGCCGGGGTTTCGCCGATACCGCGCTGTTCGAGATCGGCCTGGTCTTCCGGCCCCGGCCTGGGGCCACGGACTCGGCTCCCATCCTCGCCGTGGACCGGGGGCCCTCGGTGGCCGAGCTCGCGTCGCTGGAGGCGGCGCTGCCCGACCAGCCGCTGCGGGTGGCCGCGGTGCTGGCCGGTGAGCGCGTCCTCGACGGCTGGTGGGGCCCCGGGCGCGTCTCGACCTGGGCGGACGCGATCGAGGCGGCGCGCGCGGTAGGCCGGATCTGCCGGGTGACGCTGGACGTCAGGGCCGACAGGTACGCGCCCTGGCATCCCGGGCGGTGCGCAGCCATTTACGCCCTGGTGGGCCCGTCCACCCCGTCCACGCCGTCCACGCCGTCCTCGCCGGACGCTGGCGGGGCGGACGGTGCCCGGCGCGAGTGGCTGGCCGGGCACGCGGGCGAGCTGCATCCGCGGGTGATCAAGGATTTCGGGCTGCCGGACCGCACCTGCGCCATGGAGCTCGACCTGTCGGTGATGTTCGCCGCGGCCGAGAGCGTCGGCGCGGTGCAGGCGCCGTTGCTGTCGACGTACCCGCTGGCCACGCAGGACGTGGCGCTGATCGTGGACGCGGCGGTGCCCGCCGCGGACGTGGCCGCGGCGCTGACCGCGGGCGCTCCGGCGGACCTGCTCGAGGACGTGCGGCTGTTCGACGTGTACACCGGGGCGCAGGTCGGCGAGGATCGCAAGTCGCTGGCCTACACGCTCAGGTTCCGCGCCCCGGACCGCACGCTCACCGTGGCGGAGACCACCGCTGCCCGCGACGCGGCCGTCGCCGAGGCCGCCCGCCGGGTCGGCGCCGTCCTGCGCAGCGGATAGCTCAAGTCCGCGTTCCTATTGCTACGTGCGTCCGCTTCCTACGTGCGTCCGCGTGCCCCCGCTGAGCCCTGGCGCGGGTGACCATGACATGAAACCCGGGTTCCAGCACACCCCCGGGTGATGGATCCGGGGTTTCATGTCATGAGGCGGGGGTAGCCGCCGATGGTCACGCTCGCCCGCTTTGTTGCGAAACCAGGCAACTGTCGGTCAGGATGTGATCACCGAAGACCGCAGCGCAACGCTGAGCCGGAGGGAAAGATAACAAGGCACGCGGTGGCCCGGGTGGGTGCGCAGGAGCAGGCCGCGAGGATCCCGTTCCGTGACGTATTCGCGGTGGCGGAATTCCGTGCTTTGTGGCTCGCTCAGCTGCTGTCGGTGGTGGGCGACCAACTGGCCCGCGTGGCGCTGACCGTCCTGGTCTACGACCGCACCCGTTCGGCCCTGCTCGCCGCGGTGACCTTCGTGGCTAGCATCGTGCCGATTTTCATCGGCGGCTTGACGCTGGCCTGGCTGGCCGACCAGTACGCGCGCCGCCGCGTCATGATCGCCTGCGACCTGGTCCGGGCCGCGCTTGTGCTGGTCATGGCCGTGCCCGGCATGCCCTTGGCCGCCCTGGTGGCTCTGCTGTTCGTGGTCACCCTGGTCGGCGCGCCGTTTACCTCAGCCCGGGCGGCGATCTACCCGGATGTGCTGTCTGGCGACAGCTACGTGATGGGCACCGCAGTGACCCTGACCACCTACCAGTTCGCGCAGGTCCTCGGGTTCGCCGCGGGCGGTACTCTGGTCAGCTTCTTCGGTACTCAGACGTCCCTGATGCTGGACGCCGCGACCTTCGTCGGCTCGGCGCTCATAGTCCGAGCCTGGGTGCGAATACGGCCCGCGCCTGCGGCGGCTGGCGTCCGCCGCGAGACCTCGCGGCTGGCCGATCTGGTTTCCGGCGCCCGGCTGGTCTTCCGGCGCCCGGCGCTGCGCACCCCCATGCTGTTCGGCTGGCTGGCGGCCTTCTATGTCGCCCCGGAGGGGGTCGCCGCCCCGCTCGCTCATGATCTAGGTGGCGGAGCGGCCGCTGTCGGCATCATCCTGGCCGCGGACGCGCTGGGGCAAACCGCCGGAGCCATCGCGTTCAGCCGTCTGGTGGCTCCGCCGACGCGGCAACGCTTCATGGGCCCGCTCGCCGTCGCCGCCTGCGGGGTACTCGGCCTGTTCTTCTGGCAGCCGGGCCTGGCCGTCTGTTTGCTGATCCTGTGCATATCCGGCCTATGTGCTTGTTATCAGCTGGCCGCCAACGCCGCCTTCGTGACCGCTGCACCGCAGGAACGACGCAGCCAAGCCTTCGGCCTGGCGCAGGGAGGCATAAGCCTGGGCCAAGGAACAGTCATGATCCTGGCGGGCGCCGCAGCGGAGCACTACGCTCCGGCGCGGGTCATCGCGGTATGCGGCGCCGTCGGCGCCGTGGTGGCACTGGCGGTCGTGGTCAGCGCGGCCCGTGATCATGGCCGGCCGACCAGCAGGCGCCATCGGCTCTGAGAGGTCAGCCCCAGGTGATGTCGCGCATGACGCGGGCTCCTTTGTTCTGCTTGCGGGCGGGTGGTGCGGTGCGGGGGTCAGCCCCAGGTGATGTCGCGCACAGCGTGGCTCATTTCTTCTGCTAGTGGGTCGCAGCGTGGATGCGTAGGTCAGGTCAGCCCCAGGTGATGTCGCGCATGGCGCGGGCTCCTTTGTTCTGCTTGCGGGCGGGTGGTGCGGTGCGGGGGTCAGCCCCAGGTGATGTCGCGCATGACGCGGGCTCCTTTGTTCTGCTTGCGGGCGGGTGGTGCGGTGCGGGGGTCAGCCCCAGGTGATGTCGCGCATCGTGAAATCCTTTCTCTTTGTACTCATCCGAACTCTCTGAGTAACTAACGTAACGTCCGTTGGAGACCGGAAGTTCAGCTTTCGCCGGGTATGGCGCGCTCCCTTCCGATGGATTGCGTCGTGGTCAAGCGTCGCGACTACCCATTGTGCCCGCAATTGCGCACGAGAGGTACTTTGTACCTAATGTCGGAAATAATTGTGTATCTGACGTGACTTGGCGCAACTCCGACGCTGTCCTGAGGCGCTATAGGAACAAAGTCAGTCGGGAGGGTATTGTTCTACCAGTGAGTAGCCGGGATTTCACGTTTTGCGCTCCCTAGCACTGGCAAAGCGGGACAATGGTAATGCGAGCTTCAACGCGGCAGGCAGCGCGTGGGGCGGCACGAGGAGGCACTAATGCGCATGGCTCGTCGTCCGTGGAAGCGGATGGCGGGCGTCAGCGCTTGGCCCCTCTGGTCGCTGCAGCGCTGGCTTCTCGCCTTTGTCCTCACGATCATCGCTCTGTCCCTGACTGCCATCGGCGTCGCGGCGGCGTCCACCACCATCACCGAACACGACCTGGTCTTGTTCGGCCTCCTGCTAGTCTGCACGGCTCTGGCCGTCGAGCTGATCAGGAAAAAGGCGGAGCCGGGCGGCATGATCCGGGACGTTCAGGGCGTTTGGGAACTGCCCGTCGCCATCTTGCTGCCGCCGCTCTATGCGCTCCTCCTCCCGATGGTCAGGCTGACGCTGGTGCAGCTCCGGGTCCGGCGTGCCCCTGTCTACCGCCGGGTATTCAGCGGCGCTGCGGTCAGCCTGTGTTACGGTGCCGCCTCGGTTACCTTCCACGGCATGTCCGGTCTGGTGCCGCTGAAGGCGCCGTGGCATGCGGTGGTGTGGACCGTGCTGGTGTGCATCAGCGCCCTGGTCGAATGGGTACTGAACAAGGTCCTAGTCATGACCGCGGTCAGGGGCAGCGATCCGACCGCGAGCATCCGTACCCTGGTCCTCGGCCGCGAGCCCCTTTACAACGATCTGGCTGAGACTTGCATCGGTGTCCTGGTCACCTACGGCGTGGCCGGCAACCCGTTGCTCGCGTTGGCCGCGCTGCCCGTTGTCACCCTCCTGCAGCGGTCGTTGTGGCATGTCCAGCTCGTCACCGACTCGCGCGCCGACTCCAAGACCGGCCTGCTGAACGCCGCGACGTGGGAACGTGAGTCGAAGGCGGAGGTCATTCGTGCGGTGCGGACGAGGTTGCCGCTGGCCATCGCGCTGCTGGACATCGACAAGTTCAAGGTGATCAACGACACCTACGGGCACCTGGTCGGGGACCAGGTGCTCAAGGAGATCGCGAACACGCTGAACGGCATGCTGCGCGACTACGACCTGGCCGGGCGGTTCGGGGGCGAGGAGTTCTCGCTGCTGCTGCCCCAGACCAGGGCCGTGGACGCCTTCCGGATCGCTGAGCGTGTGCGCGCTAACATTGCGGGCCTGAGCATCATCGCGCCTGGTTCGATGGGCGCGGAGCGAGTGCACGTGACCGTCTCGATCGGGGTCGCCGCGCTCGACAGCGGCAGCCGCCGGGAGCTCTCCGAACTGCTGGCCGCCGCGGACGCGGCGCTGTACCGGGCCAAGGCGGGCGGCCGCGACCAGGTGCAGATGATCAGCACGACCAGAGGCCTGAGTGCGGTGAGCGGCCCCGGCACCGGCGCCGCCCGCGGCGGCCGCTCGGACGGTCCGAGCGTGTTCCGCCGCGCCCAGAGCTCCTTACCACCGCGGATCCGCGCCATCCCGGCCTGCTCACGTCAGGCTGCCGCTGCGCACTAACCTGACTTGGACCGCTACGGCCGCCCGCCAGGTGTCTAGCCGCCGGGCGTCCAGGCCCGGGACGTCGGTGCGGCAAGCTCGGCCAGGTGGTGCAGCGAGTTGGTGAGATGCTCGGGGCCGAACGGCGGGAACTGGATGCCGCGCTCGCGGATGAACTGCGGCACCGCCGACCAGTCGTAGGTGAGCGTGACCTCAGTCTCGGAGGGACCGAGCGGCGCAAGGTCGTAACGCCACATCCAGCCGCCGAACTCCAGCTGACCGTCGCCCTTCTCCTGCCCCGTCAGCCAGCCAATGGTGCGCGGCGGGTCGAGCACCTGGACCTTGTTGACCACCTGGTAGTCACCGTTTGGATGCCCGGCGTGATACATGTCCATCCGGAAAATCTGCCCCACCTCGGTCAGCGGCGCCGGGTCGACAGATTCCTGAACCCAGCCGGTGCCATCGATCGCACAATGGGTCGTCGGGTCCGCCAGCACCGCGAACACCCTCGCGGCGGGCACGGCGACAGTCAGGGTGGCGCTCACGTTCTCCTGGTCCACGGTATGCACGCTCCCTGTCATCTCATCTCGGGCCTCCCGCAGGCGCGGAAGGGGGACATTCCCAACCTGCAGACGACGCGGCGAGGCGGAACTCATCGTCGGGTGGGCGGAACCCGCACCCGTGCCCGCTACCCCGACGCGATACCCCCACGAATCTCACTTCCGGATCTTGGCCGCCGGGCTGCCGTGCGTGCTCGGCTGGGCCGACTTCGAGGCGCAGAACCTGCGGTGGCACGGCCGGGAGGTGTGGGCGGTGCATGACTGGGACAGCCTGGCCTGGCAACCGGAGGCGGCGCTGGCGGGAGCGGCGAGTGGGGCGTTCGCCAGTGCCGGGCCGCCCACGCTGGCGCCGATCGAAAGCTCTGAGGCGTTCCTGGTGGCTTATCAGGACATCCGGGGGCGCTTGTTCACGGCCGTGGAGCAGGAGATCGCGTGGGCGGCCAGCTTGTGGATGGCTGCGTACAACGCCCGGGAGCAAGCACTGCACGGCGACACCGGGGTGTGCTGTGATGCGCTCCAGGCACAAGCAGCCGAGCGCCTCCGCCGAGCTAACGCATAGCACCCAGCATGCGCCGCCGGATCGAGGCTCAGACCGGCTGGGCAATCAACAAATTCGTCCGGACCCCACGCCGCTGCCGCACCACCGGGATCCAGGCCGGCCAGCACACCATCACCGCCGCCAACTCTCTCCCGACGACCTCCGCCAAGCCCTCGACGCCATCAAACGTCCCAACCAGTTGCGTACTAACCTGAGCCAACTCGGGAGTGACCATCGGTACGCAATCCCGGAATGTCCGATATCTCAGTCATCTAGGGGACAAATCAACCTCGCTGAGTAGTCGACTTTTGACGTTCGGCAGTCATTGTCGTCTCAATACGCGACACTAGGTGGTACGTAACCTCCCGACCCAGGTTCAAGGTGCACGTGATAGCCGAACACACCCAGGTGAATGCCCTTCGCTCTGTACACGGGCGAGGCGCGGGGGTGAGGGCTTGGCTGGTGTGGCAGCTTCCCCGCTGGCTGATCGCCTTCATCGGCATCGTGGTGCTGGCCGACGCGGCGCTGCTGGGGGTCGGGGCGAGCCGGCTCACCATTGTTTTCCATGATCTCTGGCTGTTCGGCTGCCTCCTGGTCTGCAGCGCGGCCACTGTGGAACTCACCAGGCGCGTGGGCGCCAACGGCGGGTCCGCCAAGGACATGCACGCGACCTGGGAACTCCCGGCCGCTCTGCTGCTGCCGCTGGCCTATGCCCCGGTCCTGCCCGTGATCCGCCTCGCCCTGACTCAGTGGCGGATCCGCCGGGTCGCCCTCTATCAGAGGGTATTCAGCGCATGCGCCACCGGACTCAGCTACATCGCCGCCGCCCTCGTCTTCCATGCCCTGCTCCGCGTGGTCCACGGCACGGTGTCGGAGCCAGGCAGCCGTGCCCTGGACTGGATCAGCATGGTGGCTGTCTGCGCGGCCGTGCAGTGGGTCGTCTACCAGGCTCTGATCGTGACCCTGCTCAAGGGCTCGGATCCATCCGTCAGGCTCGGTGACGAGCACTTCGCCAAGGATGCGCTCTACAGCGACCTGAACGAGCGGTGCGTGGCGGTCCTGGTTACCTTCTGCGCGGCCTTCAGCTGGATCGCCCTGGTCTTCGCCGCTCCCTGCATCAACCTGCTGCAGCGCTCCCTGCGCCACAACCGCCTGCTCAACGACTCGCGAATAGATGCGAAAACCGGTCTGTTCAACGCCGCGACCTGGGAGTATCACGCCAGCACCGAGGTAGCCCGCGCGGTGCGGACCCGGACCCCGCTGGCCATCGCCTTGCTGGACATAGACAGGTTCAAGGTGATCAACGACACCCACGGCCACCTGGTGGGTGACCAGGTGCTCAGGGAGATCGCCCACCTGGTGACCAGCCTGCTCCGCCCGTACGACGTGGCCGGGCGGTGGGGCGGTGAGGAGTTCTCCCTGCTGCTGCCGCACACTCGGGCCGTCGACGCCATCCGCATCGCGGAGCGGATCCGGTCCCGCATCGCCGGGCTGCGCATCATCGCTCCCGGTGCCGCGGGCGGGGAACTGATGCAGGTCACCGTGTCGGTCGGGGTCGCGGCGCTGGACAGCGGCACCGAGCGCAAGCTGACAGAGCTGATGGCGGCGGCCGACGCCGCCCTCTACCGGGCCAAGAGCTGCGGCCGCGATCAGGTGCAGATGATCAGCACGACCAGGGGGCTGAGCGCCGTCAGCAGCGCCTCGGGCGGCATCAACGGCACCGTCGACAGCCAGGCCCGGGACGGCCTGCCGCGAGACGGCCAGGTCCCGGCCGCGCCCGACGTCTTCCGCCGGGCCCTCACGTCCTGACCGCGCTAGCCGGCGGCCACGTCCTGACCGGGCTAGCCGGCGGCCACGTCCTGACCGGGCTAGCCGGCGGCCACGTCCTGACCGGGCTAGCCGGCGGCCACGTCCTGACCGGGCTAGCCGGCGGCCACGTCCTGACCGGGCTAGCCGGCGGCGTTCGTCGCGGACGGGGTGGGAACCGGGAGCACCGCCACGATCGCGGCACTACCGGTGTGGCACTGCGAGGCGTTGCCCGTGCTCAGCACCTCCGGCGTGGGGAAGCCCTGGCAGGTCCACCCGTTCACCCCGACCGGCGCGCCGCCGCCGTTGCCCGGTACCTGCCCGGATTTGATCTTGGCGGCGTACTCGCTCTCGACCTGCAGCGCCTTGCTGCAGTTCACGGTGCCCTTGGTGACCTTGATGACGACCGGTACGTCCGCCGCCGTACGGGCGGTGCCGCAGGTCGCACCGGCCTGCACGCCCGCGGCTGCCCCGAAGGAGCAGCCCGCCAGCACTCCAGCGGCCCCCGCCGCCAGCAACGCCCCGCCCGCCAGCACGCCGAGCGCCCGCGCCGCCCTGACCCGGCCCGCTACCGGAAGTCGGCCTGCCCCCCTCCGTCGCACCTTCTAACCCTAGTCGCCGGGACGCGCCGGGCCTGCCCGTCAGCGCTGTTGCATAATAATGCGTGGTACTGAATAATATTTCAAGAGAATCAGGACCGAAGGGGGTCAGACAGTCACATGGGCGCGCGGGTAGCGGTCGCGGGAGCCAGCGGCTATGCAGGCGGTGAACTGCTCCGCCTGCTAGCCGGCCACCCGGATCTGGAGATCGGCCCGGTGGCCGCGGGCGGGAACGCCGGGACCAGCGTCACCGCGCTGCACCCGCAGCTGACCGGTCATCCCGGCCTGGGCGACGGCGTCTTCGTCCCGGCCGATCCCGAGCTTCTGGGCGGTGCCGACCTGCTGTTCACCGCCCTTCCGCACGGGGAGTCCGCGCGGCTGGCCGCCGCGCTGCCGGCCGAGCTGAAGATCATCGACCTGAGCGCCGACTTCCGGCTCGATGATGAGCAGGCCTGGACGCGGTACTACCCCACGCCGTACGCCGGCCGCTGGACCTACGGCCTGCCCGAACTGCCCGGCGCCCGGGACGCGATCAAGGCCTCGGCCACGGTGGCCGCGCCCGGCTGCTACGCCACGGCCTCGATCCTGGCCCTGGCGCCGCTGCTCGCCGCCGGCCTCGTCGAGGAGTCCGACATCGTGATCGTCGCCGCCTCGGGCACCTCGGGCGCCGGCCGCTCGCCCCGCCCGGACCTGCTCGGCTCCGAGGTGATGGGCTCGATGTCCGCCTATCAGGCCGGCGGCGCGCACCGGCATACGCCGGAGATAGAGCAAGCCCTTTCTGCCGAACGGGCCAGCCAGCAGCGGATCAGGAACGTGACTGTGTCGTTCACCCCGACGCTGGCCCCGATGCCACGTGGCATCCTGGCCACCTGCACCGCGCGGCTGTCCCCTGCCGGGGTGTCTACGGCCCGGCTCCGGGGCGCGCTGGCCGAGGCCTACGCGGGCGAGGCGTTCGTGCATCTCCTGGCCGAGGGACAGTGGCCAGGTACCGGCGCGACCCTGAGCTCCAACGCCGCCCACCTGCAGGCCGCAGCCGACGCCCACGCGGGCCGCGCGGTCGTCATCTGCGCCCTCGACAACCTGGTCAAGGGCGCGGCCGGCCAGGCGGTCCAGATTGCCAACCTCATGCTCGGCCTGCCGGAGACCGCCGGCCTGACCGCATACGGAGTCGCGCCATGAGCATCACCGCCCCGCTCGGATTCCGCGCCGCTGGAGTGACGGCCGGCCTCAAGGAGTCCGGCCAGCCCGATGTGGCCGTGGTCCTGAACGACGGGCCATCTCGCGCCGCCGCCGCCGTGTTCACCTCCAACCGGGTCCAGGCCGCGCCGGTGCTGTGGTCCCGCCAGGTGGTGAGCGGGGGCCGGGTGCGCGCCGTGGCCCTCAACTCCGGCGGCGCCAACGCCTGCACCGGCTCGCTCGGCTTCCAGGACACGCACGCCACCGCCGAGCACCTGGCCGCGACGATCAGCGCCGCGGGCGAGGAGGTCGGCGCGGGCGAGATCGCGGTCTGCTCGACCGGCCTGATCGGCGAGCGGCTGCCGATGGATAAGCTCCTGCCCGGCGTGGCCGCCGCGGTGGCCGACGCGTCCCGGGCAGGCGGCCTGGCCGCCGCCGACGCGATCAGGACCACCGACACCGTGGTCAAGATCGCCTTCCGGCGCGTTGTCCCGGGGGGGACGACCCCCTCCATACCCCCCCCGATTCTGTGGGGAAGCCTTTCCCCCCAGACCCCCTCGGCCCCCCAGACCCCCTCGGCCCCCGGGGGCTACACGATCGGCGGCATGGCCAAGGGAGCGGGCATGCTCGCCCCGGCCCTGGCCACCATGCTCTGCGTCCTCACCACCGACGCCGATCTCGGGCCGGACGAGCTTGATGCCGCGTTGCGGTCGGCGGTGGCGGTGACCTTCGACCGCCTGGACACCGACGGTTGCATGTCGACCAATGACACCGTGCTCCTGCTGGCCAGCGGGGCGTCCGGCGTGCGGCCCGAGGCCGCCGAGTTCGCCGTGACGCTGACCGAGGTCTGCGCGGACCTGGCCCGCCAGCTGCAGCTGGACGCCGAGGGCGCCGAGAAGATGATCGCCATCGAGGTGGTCGGCGCCGCCTCCGAGGCGGACGCGGTCAAGGCCGGCCGGGCCGTGGCCCGGAACAACCTGCTGAAGTGCGCCATCGGCGGCGAGGACCCCAACTGGGGCCGGGTGCTGGCCGCGGTGGGGACCACCGATGCCGTCTTCGAGCCTGACCGGCTGAATGTCGCCATCAACGGCGTGTGGGTCTGCCGCCACGGCGCCGCCGGCGACGAGCGCTCGAAGGTCGACCTGGCCCCGAAGGACGTCACGATCACTGTGGACCTCTCGGCCGGGCCGCACTCCGCGATCATCCTGACCACCGACCTGACCGCCGCGTACGTGCACGAGAACTCGGCTTACTCCACATGACGGTGACCGAAGGACGCGTGGAGGATCAGGGTTCGGCTTCGGCCAAGGCGGCGACGCTGATCGAGGCGCTGCCCTGGCTGAACAGGTTCCACGGCCAGACCGTGGTGATCAAGTATGGCGGGCACGCGATGGCCGACGAGGCGCTGCGCCTGGCCTTCGCCCAGGACCTGGTGTTCCTGCGCTATGCCGGGCTGCGCCCGGTGGTGGTGCACGGCGGCGGCCCGCAGATCACCGAGCAGCTCGACCGGCTCGGAGTGCAGACCACCTTCACCGCCGGGCTCCGGGTCACCACGCCGGAGGCCATGGAGGTCGTGCGGATGGTCCTGTCCGGCCGGGTCAACAAGGACATCGTGGGCCGGATCAACCGGCACGGCCCGTTCGCGGTGGGCATGTCAGGAGAAGACGCGGGCACCCTCACCGCGATCCGCAAGACGGCCATCGTGGACGGCGAGCCGGTGGACATCGGCCTGGTCGGCGAGATCGTGGCCACCGATCCCGGGGCGATCGAGGCGTTGCTGGCCGACGGGCGTATTCCGGTCATCTCCAGCGTGGCGGCCGGCCGGGACGGCGAGGTGTACAACGTCAACGCGGACACCGCGGCGGCCGCGCTCGCGGTGGCGCTCGGTGCGGCCAAGCTGGTGGTGCTCACCGACGTGGCCGGCCTGTACCGCGACTGGCCGTCCTCGACGGAGGTCATCAGCGAGCTCACCGCGGCCGAGCTGACCCGGTTGCTGCCGGCGCTCTCGGCCGGGATGATCCCCAAGATGGAGGCCTGCCTGACCGCGGTGCGCGGCGGCGTACCGCAGGCCCACGTCCTCGACGGCCGCCTCAGCCACGCCGTCCTGCTCGAGATCTTCACCGACTCCGGCATCGGGACCATGGTCCTGCCGGGAGGAGAGCAACCATGAGCGAGACAGAAGCCCTGCAGAAACGGTTCGCGGCGGCGCTGATGCCGAACTACGGCATCCCGCCGGTCGCGATCAGCCGCGGCCAGGGATGTCGGGTGTGGGACCCCGACGGGCGCGAGTACCTGGACCTGATCGCCGGGATCGCGGTGAGCTCGCTCGGGCACGCCCACCCGGCCGTCGTGGAGGCGGTCTCCCGCCAGGTCGCCGAGGTGGCCCACACGTCCAACCTGTTCCTGCACGAGCGCGAGGTCGAGCTCGCCGAGCGTCTGCTCTGTCTTCTCGGGGGGACGACCCCCCCAGACCCCCCCGCCACGGGGGGCTACCCGCCCCCCGTACCCCCGGAGCCCCCCTTCGGGGGGACTGCCGGTCCCGCCTTGGGGCAGGTTTTTTTCGCGAACTCGGGAACGGAGGCCAACGAGGCGGCCATCAAGCTGGTCCGGCGGTGCCAGGGCCCGGAGCGGCCGGTGATCGTGGCCGCTGAGCACGGCTTCCACGGGCGGACCATGGGGGCGCTGGCGCTGACCGGCAAGCAGTCCATCCGGGAGCCGTTCGGGCCGTTCGGCCTGACTGTGCGGTTCGTCCCGTTCGGCGACGCCGCCGCGCTGAACGCGGCGGTCGGCCCGGACTGCGCGGCTGTCTTCCTCGAACCGGCCCTGGGGGAGGGCGGCGTCGTTCCCGCGCCCGAGGGCTACCTCCGCGCGGCCCGCGCGGCCTGCGACCGGGCCGGTGCGATGCTCGTCGTCGACGAGATCCAAAGTGCCATCGGGCGGACCGGGGCCTGGTTCGCGCACCAGGCCGAAGGAATCAGGCCCGATGTGCTGACCCTGGCCAAGGGACTGGGCGGCGGGCTGCCGATCGGCGCGTGCATCGGCTTCGGCCCTTACGGCGGCGGCTTCGCCAAGGGTGATCACGGCTCCACGTTCGGCGGCAACCCGGTCGCCTGCGCCGCGGCCCTGGCCGTGCTGGCCACGATCGAACACGACGGCCTGCTGGCCCGCGTCACGGCGGTGGGGGAGCACCTGGTGGCCGGGCTCGAGGCCGTGCGGCACCCGCTGGTCGCCGGAGTGCGCGGCCGCGGCCTGTGGCTGGCCATCGTGCTGAGGCAAGACCGGGCCGCCGACCTGGAGGCCGCCGCCCGGCAAGCCGGGTTCCTGGTCAACGCGGTCCAGCCGCACGCGATCCGGCTCGCGCCGCCGCTGATCCTCAGCCCGGCCGAGGCGGATGAGTTCCTCGCCGCCTGGCCCGCCATCCTCGGACCGGAGGCCGCGTGATGCCCAGGCACTTCCTGCGTGACGACGACCTTTCCCCGGCCGAGCAGGCCGCGGTCCTCGAGCTGGCCGAGGAGATGAAGAAGGACAGGTTCGGGTACCGGACGCTGGCCGGGCCGCTGTCCGTGGCCGTGCTGTTCGACAAGCCGTCGCTGCGGACCCGGGTGTCGTTCGCGGTCGGCATCGCCGAGCTCGGCGGCTACCCGCTGCTCATCGACACCCAGACCACCCACTTCGGCCGGGGTGAGACCATCGAGGACGTGGCCCGGGTGATGTCCGGGCAGGTGGCGGCGGTCGCCTGGCGGACGTTCGAGCAGCAGCGCGTCGAGGCGCTGGCCGCCGCCTCCGCCGTGCCGGTGATCAACGCGCTCACTGACCACTTCCACCCCTGCCAGGTCCTGGCCGACCTGCAGACCGTCCGCGCCCACTACGGCTCGCTGGCCGGCCTGACGCTGACCTTCCTGGGCGACGGCTCGAGCAACATGTCGCAGTCGTACCTGCTGGGCGGGGCGACTGCCGGGATGAATGTGCGTATCGCGGCGCCCGAGAGCCTGCACCCCAGCAGGGAGGTCCGGGCCGCGGCGGCCCGGATCGCCACCCAGACCGGCGGCGGGGTCGAGGTCCTGACCGACCCCGCGGCGGCCTGCGCGGGCGCCGACGTGATCGCCACGGACGTGTGGGCCTCCATGGGCCAGGAAGCCATACAGGCCGAACGGCGCGTGGTCCTGGCGGGCTACCAGCTCAACGCCGCGCTGCTGGCGCTGGCCAAGCCGGGCTGCCTGGTGCTGCACTGCCTGCCCGCGCACCGCGGCGAGGAGGTCACCGCCGAGGTCCTCGACGGGCCGAACAGCGTGGTCTGGGAGCAGGCGGAGAACCGGCGGCACGCGCAGAAGGCCCTGCTGGCCTGGCTGGTCGAGCGGGCATGACCGCGGTGACCAAGACCGCGCGGCACGCGCGGATCGCCGCCATCCTGGCCCGCCAGCAGGTCCGCTCCCAGGAGGAACTGGCCGACCTGCTGGAGCGGTACGCCAGCGTGCACGTGACTCAGGCCACCTTGTCCCGGGACCTGGACGAGCTCGGCGTGGTCCGGCTCCGCGCGGCCGGCGGCGGGCTGGTCTACGCGCTGCCGGAAGAGCCCGGCGGCCCCGGTTCACCCCCCGGCGGCGGCCTCCCGGGAGGACCGAGCGGGCGGGACGCACCCCTGGTCGCGGGCGGACCAGGCTACGAGGCCGGCCCCAGCGCCGACTCCGGCGCCGACGAGCTGTCCGGCGCACCCATACCGCCGTCGCGTCCCGCGCATGCCGGCGAATCCGCGCAGTCCGTCCGGCTGGCCCGCTACCTGGGCGAGCTGCTGGCCTCGGCGGAGGCCAGCGCCAACCTCGTCGTGCTGCGCACGCCAGCCGGGGCGGCGCAGTTCCTGGCCTCGGTCATCGACCACGCGGCCCTCCCGGACATCCTCGGCACCGTGGCCGGCGACGACACCGTCCTGGTCATCGCCCGCGACCCGGCCGGCGGCGACGCCCTGGCCGCCGAATTCC
Organism: uncultured Actinomycetes bacterium; assembly: GCA_963739135.1. GTDB lineage: Bacteria > Actinomycetota > Actinomycetes > Streptosporangiales > Streptosporangiaceae > Palsa-504. Next base: position 689,149 of record CAVTZG010000021.1, on the reverse strand, counting down.
TCCGTCTCGGCGCGCGCCGACGATGACCCGCGGGCCGCTGATCGCCCGGCGGCGAACAGCGTCGTTGTGACAACCATGTCGTCTGGTGCGCATCGTTGTGACAACGACGTCGTTGGGCCGCCCGTAGGGTGAGGGAATCGGGACATGCAAAGGCGCGAGGGAATCGGACAAATGGGAGAAATGGCGGCTGAGGATCCCGGGCAGACGGCGGGAACACGGCTGTGGGGCGGTCGGTTCGCCGGCGGCCCCGCCGAGGCGCTGGCCAGGCTGTCGGTCAGCGTGCAGTTCGACTGGCGGCTGGCCCGCTATGACCTGCGCGCCTCCCGCGCGCATGCTCGCGTCCTGCACCTGGCCGGGCTGCTCACCGACGACGAGCTCACCGCGATGCTCAAGGCCCTGGATGACCTGGACCGAGCCTGCGCCACCGGGACGTTCCGGCCGACCGTGGCCGACGAAGACGTGCACACCGCCCTCGAGCGCGGCCTGCTCGAGCGGCTCGGGGCCCTCGGCGGCAAGCTGCGGGCCGGCCGCAGCCGCAACGACCAGATCGCGACCGACTTGCGGATGTACCTGCGGGACAACGCCCGGCTGATCGCCAGCCGGGTCGCCGAGCTGGAGAGCGCGCTAATCGACCAGGCCGCCGCCAGCGGAGACGTGCCCGCGCCCGGCCTGACTCACCTGCAGCACGCGCAGCCGGTGCTGTTCGGCCACCAGCTGCTGGCGCACGTCCAGGCGTTCGCGCGCGACGTGAGCCGGCTGCGGGACTGGGACAAGCGCGCCGCGATCAGCCCGCTCGGGTCAGGGGCGCTGGCCGGCTCGTCGCTGCCGGTGGACCCGCAGCTGCTGGCGTCGGAGCTGGGCTTCGACGCGGCCGCACCGAACTCGATGGACGCGGTGAGCGACCGGGATTTCGCCGCCGAGTTCTGCTTCGCCGCGGCGCTGATCGGCGTGCACCTGTCCCGGCTGGGCGAGGAGATCGTGCTGTGGTCCTCGCAGGAGTTCGGCTGGATCGAGATCGACGACGCCTATGCCACCGGGTCCTCGATCATGCCGCAGAAGAAGAACCCGGACGTGGCTGAGCTGGCGCGGGGCAAGGCGGGCCGCCTGATCGGCGGGCTGACCGGGCTGCTGACCACGCTGAAGGGCCTGCCGCTGACCTACAACCGGGACCTGCAGGAGGATAAGGAGCCGGTGTTCGACGCGGTCGACACCCTGCTGCTGGTGCTGCCCGCCATGGCCGGCCTGATCGCCACCTTGCGGGTCAACCCGGACCGGCTGCGCCGTGGTGCTTCGGTCGGGTTCACCCTGGCCACCGACCTGGCCGAGTACCTGGTCCGCCGCGGTGTCCCGTTCCGCGAGGCGCACGAGGTGGTGGGGCACCTGGTGGTGTGGTGCCAGGTTCATGACTGCGACCTGGACGAGGTCAGCGACGCCGACCTGGCCAAGGTGTCCGAGCACCTGACACCCGATGTCCGCTCGGTGCTGACCGTGGACGGAGCCCTGGCCGCCCGCAAGGGCTACGGCGGGACGGCGCCGGAGCGGGTCGCCGAGCAGATCGAGGCGCTGCGCACCGCGGTCCACGAGCACGCCGACTGGGCCGCCAGCTAGAGGCCGGCTCGTGACGCTGATCCCGCGGGACTTCTTTGCCCGGCATTCCCTCCAGGTCGCGCCGGATCTGCTCGGCTGCGTCCTCGAGCACCTGACCGCGGCCGGCCTGGTCGCGGTCCGGCTCACCGAGGTCGAGGCCTACGCGGGCGCGGCCGATCCCGCCTCGCATGCGTACCGGGGGAAGACCAAGCGGAACGCGGTGATGTTCGGCCCGCCCGGCCACGCCTACGTCTATTTCACTTACGGCATGCACTTCTGCGTGAACCTGGTCTGCGCCGGCAACGGCAGCGCGTCGGCGGTGCTGCTGCGGGCCGGCGAGGTCATCGAGGGGGAGGAGCTGGCCGGCGCCCGGCGCACCCGCGGAGCGGCCTCGGTCGGCCGCCGGGACCTGGCCCGCGGGCCGGCCCGGCTGTGCCAGGCCCTGGACATCGACCGTTCGCAGGATGGCACGGACGTGTGCGTCGCCGGCTCGCCGCTGCGGGTCAGGTGGCCGGACGCGGGCACCACGGCCCGTTCGGCAGATAAGAAAATAGCCACCGGTCCGCGGGTCGGTGTGAGCAGCGCGGCCGACGTGCCGTGGCGGTTCTGGGTCGAGGGCGACCCGACCGTGTCGGTGTACCGGCCCCACGTGCCGCGACGCAAACCGGTTACCCCCTAGCGACCGGTAGATGGCACCATGCAGGCGTGGACGACATCATCGACGAACTCTCCTGGCGGGGCCTGCTCGCCGACACGACCGATCTCGGAGAGCTACGCTCTGCGCTGAAATCGGGCCGGGTCACCTTCTACGCCGGCTTCGACCCGACCGCGCCCGGCCTGCATATCGGCAACCTGGCGCTGCTGCTGACCATGCGCCGGCTGCAGCTCGCCGGGCACCGGCCGATCGGGCTGGTCGGCGGGGCTACCGGGTTGATCGGCGACCCGAGCGGCAAGTCGGCCGAGCGGGTGCTGAACCCGCGGGAGGTCGTGGCGCAGTGGGTGGAGCGGATCCGCGGTGAGGTGTCCAGGTTTCTCGACTTCGACGCAGGCGAGTCGAGCGCGCAGGTCGTGAGCAACCTGGACTGGACCGGGGAGATGCACGTGCTCGACTTCCTGCGGGACATCGGCAAGCACTTCTCGGTCAACCGGATGCTGGACCGGGAGTCGGTGAAGGCCAGGCTCGAAGCTGGCGGGATCAGCTACACCGAGTTCAGCTACCAGCTGCTGCAGGCCATGGACTACCTCGAGCTGCACCGGCGCCACGGCTGCACCTTGCAGCTCGGCGGCAGCGACCAGTGGGGCAACCTGGTCGCCGGGGTGGACCTGATCAGGCGCGTCGAAGGCGGATCCGTGCATGCCCTGGCCATACCGCTGGTCACCAAGGCAGACGGGACCAAGTACGGCAAGACCGAGGGCGGCGCGATCTGGGTCAGCGCCGACCTGCTGCCGCCGTACTCGTTCTACCAGTTCTGGCTCAACGTGGCCGACGCCGAGGTGCCGGGCCTGCTCCGGGTGTACAGCTTCAAGTCCCGGGAGGAAATCGAGGCCTTGTCCGCGGAAAGCGTAGAGCGGCCCGCAGCCCGGGTCGGCCAGCGCGCGCTGGCCGAGGAGATCACCACGCTGGTCCACGGCACGGAGGAATGCCGCCGCGCGATCGCGGCGAGCCAGGCCCTGTTCGGCCAAGGCTCGTTGGCTGATCTCTTCGGGCACACCCTTACCGCTGCCGTTGCGGAGCTGCGGCCAGCACCGATCACGGTTCCACCCTGGCCTGGCCCGGGGACCGCTGGCGCTCCGGTGAACGGCCTTCCCCCGATCGCCAATCTAATGGTGGCCGCTGGCACCGTCCCCACCGTTTCGGCGGCGCGGCGCACGATAGCTGAGGGTGGCGCGTACCTGAATAACGAGAGAGTTACAGATCCAGGCACCGTCGCTACATACGACAACCTGCTTGGCGGCCGTTACCTGATTCTGCGTCGCGGTAAGCGCACCGTCGGTGCCGTTGAAGTCATACCTGCCGAGGATCAGTCCGCAGTGTGATGTGCCAAAGGTTGTGAGGTGGTGAGCCTGACCGAGCAGAGGGCTCACGCCGCTGGGCGATTGCTCGGTTTGACCGGCTCGCGCGACGTGGTGGATGCGGTGGTGGCCGGTATGGCAGCCGAACTTCGGGCGGACGTCGTTACCGGCGACCGCGCCGACATCCGCATGAAACCGGTCTTTCAGCACCTTCCAGGGTCGTGAAAGTCCAGTTTCAGTACCATGCCCGCGTTCGCGTGGAAGGCGGATCTCGCCATTATCTGGGCCGGAGTTCCGCTTTGCCGATCGCGTCTTTACCAGATCTCCGAGCGCGTCCGCGGCTGCCTGCCGGTCGGCTACGGTGCGCGCACGACTCGTCACACCCTGTCTGAGCTGGGTTAACAACGAGTTGCTCGATTCGATTTGACGAAGGGCTCGAGCACCCCTAGAGTTCTTCTTGCCCCGAGGGGATGGACGCGAAAGCGGCAGGTCCCGGGGAGCCACCAGGAAGTCTTCTAGCTGAGGCCTCGTGCTGTGCGCGAAGGTCTA
>CAVTZG010000021.1:0-682500 GCA_963739135.1 uncultured Actinomycetes bacterium | reverse complement strand
GTCGGAGCTGCTGATCTGGCAGAGAGTTACAAATCGTTTGGGTAGTAGAAGACGTTGGAAAGCGTCGGCATAGAGGGTGATACCCCCGTACGCGAAACCTAGACGACTCTCGAGCGGTATCCCAAGTAGCACGGAGCCCGTGAAATTCCGTGTGAATCCGGGAGGACCACCTCCTAAGCCTAAATACTCCCTGGTGACCGATAGTGAACCAGTACCGTGAGGGAAAGGTGAAAAGCACCCCGGTGAGGGGTCGTGAAATAGTACCTGAAACCGTGTGCCTACAAGCCGTGGGAGCGTGTCAGCTTCGGCTGACGTGAAGTGACCGCGTGCCTTTTGAAGAATGAGCCTGCGAGTTACGATGTGTGGCAAGGTTAACCCGTGAGGGGCAGCCGTAGCGAAAGCGAGTCTGAATAGGGCGTTGAGTCGCATGTTGTAGACCCGAAGCGGAGTGATCTACCCATGGGCAGGTTGAAGCGCGGGTAAGACCGCGTGGAGGACCGAACCCACCAGGGTTGAAAACCTGGGGGATGACCTGTGGGTAGGGGTGAAAGGCCAATCAAACTCCGTGATAGCTGGTTCTCCCCGAAATGCATTTAGGTGCAGCGTTGCGTGTTTCTTACCGGAGGTAGAGCTACTGGTTGGTCTAGGGGGCCGACAAGCTTACTGAAATCAGCCAAACTCCGAATGCCGGTAAGTTAGAGCGCGGCAGTGAGACTGCGGGCGATAAGGTTCGTAGTCGAGAGGGAAACAGCCCAGATCACCAGCTAAGGCCCCTAAGCGTGTGCTAAGTGGGAAAGGATGTGGAGTTGCAGAGACAACCAGGAGGTTGGCTTAGAAGCAGCCACCCTTGAAAGAGTGCGTAATAGCTCACTGGTCAAGTGATTCTGCGCCGACAATTTAGCGGGGCTCAAGCACACCGCCGAAGCTGTGACACTCGCGCGATATCCCGGCCCTCTATGGTTAAGGAGGATGGCGGTTCTGGTCCCCGTAACTTCGGTTACGGATGCCTAAACCGCGGCCTCTGGCTCCTTCAGGGTCCAGGTGCGCGGGTGGGTAGGGGAGCGTCGTGTGGCAAGGGAAGCAGCGGAGTGATCCAGCTGTGGATGCTACACGAGTGAGAATGCAGGCATGAGTAGCGAAAGAGGGGTGAGAAACCCCTCCGCCGAATGACCAAGGGTTCCTGGGGCAGGCTAATCCGCCCAGGGTAAGTCGGGACCTAAGGCGAGGCCGACAGGCGTAGTCGATGGACAACGGGTTGATATTCCCGTACCCGCGTAAGTGCGCCAATGCCGAGGCCGGCGATGCTAAGCACCTGACATCGGGGAGCCCTTCGGGGCTGATCCGGTTGATCGTGCGATCCAGACTGGTAGTAGGCAAGCTGAAGGGGTGACGCAGGAGGGTAGCTCTACCGGGCGATGGTTGTCCCGGAGTAAGGGTGTAGGGCGGTGTGTAGGCAAATCCGCACACCACATAGCCTAAGACCTGACGCCGAGCCGATTTTGGTGAAGTGAGTAATCCCATGCTGCCAAGAAAAACCTCGCAGCGAGCACTTAAGCGGCCCGTACCCCAAACCGACGCAGGTGGTCAGGTAGAGAATACCTAGGCGATCGGGTGAACCGTGGTTAAGGAACTAGGCAAATTATCCCCGTAACTTTGGGAGAAGGGGAGCCGTGTCCGGTGATGGGATTTACTCCCTGAGCTGGGCGCGGCCGCAGATACCAGGGAGAAGCGACTGTTTACTAAAAACACAGGACCGTGCAAAGTCGCAAGACGACGTATACGGTCTGACGCCTGCCCGGTGCCGGAACGTTAAGGGGACGGGTTAGTGACCTTCGGGTCGCGAAGCTCAGAACTTAAGCGCCGGTAAACGGCGGTGGTAACTATAACCATCCTAAGGTAGCGAAATTCCTTGTCGGGTAAGTTCCGACCTGCACGAATGGCGTAACGACTTCTCCACTGTCTCAACCACGGACCCGGCGAAATTGCACTACGAGTAAAGATGCTCGTTACGCGCAGCAGGACGGAAAGACCCCGGGACCTTCACTGCAGCTTGACATTGGTGTTTGGGACGTCTTGTGTAGGATAGGTGGGAGACTTTGAAGCGGGCACGCTAGTGCCGGTGGAGTCATCGGTGAAATACCACTCTGGTCGTTCTGGATGTCTAACCTAGGTCCGTAATCCGGATCAGGGACAGTGTCTGGTGGGTAGTTTAACTGGGGCGGTTGCCTCCCAAAAGGTAACGGAGGCGCCCAAAGGTACCCTCAGCCTGGTCGGCAACCAGGTGTCGAGTGCAAGTGCACAAGGGTGCTTGACTGTGAGACAGACATGTCGAGCAGGAGCGAAAGCTGGGACTAGTGATCCGGCGGTGGCATGTGGAAGCGCCGTCGCTTAACGGCTAAAAGGTACCCCGGGGATAACAGGCTGATCTTCCCCAAGAGTCCATATCGACGGGATGGTTTGGCACCTCGATGTCGGCTCGTCGCATCCTGGGGCTGGAGCAGGTCCCAAGGGTTGGGCTGTTCGCCCATTAAAGCGGTACGCGAGCTGGGTTTAGAACGTCGTGAGACAGTTCGGTCCCTATCCGCTGCGCGCGCAGGAGACTTGAGAGGGGCTGTCCCTAGTACGAGAGGACCGGGACGGACGAACCTCTGGTGTGCCAGTTGTTCTGCCAAGAGCACGGCTGGTTTGCTACGTTCGGAAGGGATAACCGCTGAAAGCATCTAAGCGGGAAGCTCGCCTCAAGATGAGGTCTCCCTCTGGGTTAACCAGGTAAGGCCCCCAGTAGACTACTGGGTTGATAGGCCGGAGGTGGAAGCACGGCAACGTGTGCAGCTGACCGGTACTAATAGGCCGAGTGGCTTGGCTTCTACTCCATTTGCTGTTTGCGTCCACTGTGCGGTTCCCGAGATACGGTCGCCATTCAGGCCCGCTTCACTAAGTGAGCCGGTGACATCTCAATAGAGTTTCGGCGGTTATAGCGAAGGGGAAACACCCGGTCCCATTCCGAACCCGGAAGTTAAGCCCTTCAGCGCCGATGGTACTGCGAGGGGGACCTCGTGGGAGAGTAGGACGCCGCCGGACATGTTTGAAGAGGGTCGCTCCCGATGAGGTCGAGCGGCCCTCTTCGTTTGTCCGGGATACTGTGGTGCAGATGCTGGAGGTTGGTGGGCGTGGCTGAGGGACGCGGAACGCCGAAAGGACGCGGCGCGGGCGGGCCGCGTACGGGCAGCGGCCGTCCGCGCGCCGGCAGCGCGGGTGGCGGTGCTGCGAGGACGTCCCGGACGGCCTCCAGCGGCCGGACGGGTGCCCGGATTCCGGGCCGGAGTTCGGGTACCGGCTCAGGCCGCAGTTCAGGTACCGGCTCGGGCCGGAGCTCGGGCACGGGCGGCAGCGCCGGCTCGGCAGGTTCCGGGCGGGGCAGGCCTGCGCCCGGCCGCGACGGTCAGGAGCCGCGTGCTGGTCACGCCGGGGCAACTGGCCACGGCGCGGCCGCTGGCGAAGGCGCACGCCGCACGCCGAGGAGGCCGGGGTCGCCGGCAGGCCCGCGCTCATCAGGCGGGGCCCGCTCATCAGGCGGGGCCCGCTCATCAGGCGGCGCTAGGGCATCAGCGAGCGCTGGGACGTCAGGCAGTCCGCGTACGTCAAGCGGATCATGGACGTCAGGCAGCTCACGTGGGCCAGCCCGATCAAGGACACCGGACGGCTCGGGAACCTCGGATGGTCAGCCCCCGTGGCGGGGCCCGCGGACGCCGCTGACCGGCGGAGCACGCGGCACGGCCCGGACGTCCGCACCCAGCCAGGCGCGCGGCCGCGGTCCGGCCCGCGGTGAAGGGCCGCGCAGGCCGGGACGCCCGGCACCGGCCGATGGGTCATACAGGAGCGACCGACCTTCCGCGGCAGGCCCCGGTGAGCGCAGGACGCGCGACAGCGAGACGGACCGCGGTTCTGCCAGAACGCCGACGGGAGACCGGCCACGCCGACGGGAGACGGGCCAGGCCGAACGAGGCACCAGCTCCGGACGAGGTTCTGGCTCCGGGCGAGACTACAGCTCCAGGCGGGACTCTGGCTCGGAGCGGGGCTCTCGCTTCGAGCGGGGCTCCGGTTCCGAGCGGGGCTCTGGTTCCGAGCGGGGCTCTGGTTCCGAGCGGGGCTCTGGCTCCGAGCGGGGCTCTGGCTCCGAGCGGGGCTCTGGCTCCGAGCGGGGCTCTGGCTCCGAGCGGGGCTCTGGGTCCAGACGCGAGACACGGCCCGGCGGGGACAGCCGGGCGCGGGGCAGTTCCGCTGGCTCCGGTCGGCCGTTCCGGGAGGGCGCTCCGGGGCGTCCAGCCCACGGGCGAGCCGGTGACCGTGCACCCCAGCGCCCAGGCGCCAGGCGACCATGGGCCGGCCCGGACCAGGGCCAGGCGCGAGGCCCGCGGTTCCCGTCGGACGGCGGGCGCAGTCCCGAGCGCCCGGCACGGGATTACGGTCCGCGCGTTCCCGACGCGATCACCCCGCAGCAGCTCGACTCCGAGGCCCGGGCCCAGCTGCACAGCCTGCCGAACGACCTAGCCGACAGCGTGGCCCGTTACCTGGTCGCCGCGGGCCTGGCTACCGACCCCGAGCAGGGGTACGCGTACGCCCAGGTCGCCAAGCGCCTGGCGGCTCGCGTCGGCGTGGTCAGGGAAGCGGTTGGCATCGCCGCCTACCAGACCAGCCGGTGGGCCGAAGCACTGTCCGAGCTGCGCGCTGCCCGCCGCATGACCGGCCGGGAGGACTACCTCCCGGCCATGGTCGACTGCGAGCGCGCCCTCGGCCGGGTGGACCGGGCGCTCGCCCTGGTGCGCGAGGTAGACGTCAGCCAGCTCGATCGGGCTACCCAGATCGAGCTCCGCATCGTCGAGTCGGGGATCCGCAGGGACCAGGGCCTGGCGGACGCTGCCGTGCTCGTCTTGCAGGTACCCGAGCTGACCAGGGGTCGGCTGCGGCCGTGGTCGGCCCGGCTGTTCTACGCGTATGCGGACGCGCTGCTCGCGGCGGGCCGCGAGCAGGAGGCCAGGGAGGCGTTCGCCCGCGCCGCGGCGGCCGACGCCGACGGCGAGACCGACGCCGCTGACCGCCTGGACGAGCTGGACGGCATCGAGTTCGAGGACCTGGCCGAAACGGACGACGTTGACGACCTAGGAGACCTCGATGCCCTCGATGAGGCCGACGACGAGGACGAGGCCGACCACGAGAACGAGGCCGACGACGAGGACGACCACGAGGACGATCCGCTTCTGTAGGCGTAGGAACTCGGACAGGGGTGTGGGTGGTTCCACCCCTGCCGCGGGCCAGGCTGGCTGTGCCACTGTGATGGCTGAGCGTTTAAAGGACGTGAACACCGGGAGCGGTGAGCCATGAGCAATGAAGTCAGTAGGGTCGGCCCCCGACGGCCCGCGGTGGCGGGCGCAGCGGTGGTGGTTACGGCGGCCCTGATCGCCGGCGGCTGCTCGAGCAGCAGTAGCAGCAGCTCGAGCACGCTGGCGTGCCCGTCCAAGCACGGCACGGCGGTCACCGGGAACGCCCCGGCCGGAACGGGCCGGCCTGCGGCGGGCTGGACGCAGCCGGACGCCGACCTGTCGAGCACCCGCTACGTGGCCAGCGCGATCACCAGCGCGGACGTCTCGAAGCTCGGGGTGGCGTGGACGGTTCCGCTGACGATGTCCACGGCCCGTACCGACGGGGCCTACGCGACCACGCCGGTGATCGTGAACGGGGTGGTGTACGCCCAGGACCTGGACTCCAACGTGTACGCGATCAGCCTGGCCACCGGCAAGGTCTTGTGGACGCACGACTACGGCTCGCCCAACGGCGGGCCGGACGGCGTCAACGTGGCCGGCGGGGTCGTATACGCGGCCACCGCCGAGTCCGCGGTCGCCCTGGACGCCGCGACCGGGGCGCAGTTGTGGAGCCGGACGCTGATCGGCAACGACCACGAGGGCATCGCCATGGCGCCCGGCTACAACCACGGCACCGTGTACGTGTCCACCGTGCCGGCCAACGTGGCGGGTCAGTACCTCCCCGGCGGCGAGGGGATCTTGTGGGCGCTGAACGCGCAGACCGGCGCGCCGAAGTGGTCCTGGAACCAGGTGCAGGACCTGTGGGGCAACCCGGGCGTCAACTCCGGCGGCGGGCTGTGGTACACGCCGTCGTTCGACGCCCAGGGCAACATCTACATGGGCATCGCCAACCCCGCCCCGATTTTCGGCACCAAGAGCTACCCGCTGGGCAGTAGCCGGCCCGGCCCAGACCTGTACACCGACTCGGTGGTGAAGCTCAGCCCGGCCGGGAAGCTGCTGTGGTACTACCAGCTCACCCCGCACGACCTGTACGACTGGGACCTGCAGAACCCGCCGGTGCTCAGCACCGCGAACGGGCGGCCGGTGGTAATCGACGGCGGCAAGGTCGGCATCCTCATCGAACTGGACGCGCAGACCGGCAAGCTGCTGTGGCAGCTCCCGGTGGGCGGGCACGACGGGCACGAGAACGACGGGCTGCTCACCGAGCACGCCACGCCCACCTCCCGCGGCATCCTGCCCGCGAAGTACTGCCTCGAGCCGAGCCTTTACGGCGGCATCCTGACCCAGCTGGCCAGCAACGGTTCCACCACCTTCGCCGCCGTCAACGACCTCGCGCTGCCGGCGACCCCGGCCGACTACACCGGGTCGGTGACCACCGTCCTCGAGGCCGTCGAGAACGCCACCGGCGAGATGGTCGCGGTCAGCCAGGACACCGGCACCGTCGAGTGGGACACCCTGCTGCCGTCCTCGGCGTATGGCGCCGCGACGGTGACCAACGACGTCGTGTTCACCACCACCTTCAAGGGCTACCTGTACGCGCTCGACGCGACCACCGGCGCCATCTTGTTCAAGACGCCGATGTCCGCCGGGAGCAACGCGCCAGTCGCCGTCGACGGCGACTATGTCATCGCCGGCGCCGGCGCCGCGCTGTCCAGTACGCAGCGGAACATGATCATCGCCTACAAGCTCGGGGGCACAGGCAAGCTCCCCGACACTGTGGGCTCATAACCTGACCGGGCCGACATGGCGCCCGCCCCGCGTCTGGCTCGGCCGGGCCGATAACTCGGTCTTGTCGAGCCAGTGCATGATCCCCGACACGTTCGTGGCTGCCCCGCTCATCCGCTCGAACCTGGCGGCCAGCGCGGGATCGGCCTCCGGGCCGAGCGCCACGTACCTGGCTCTGGTGCGGTCCCGCACCATGGCCACCGCGTGATCCAGATCCAGGCCCGCTGCGCGGACCTGGCGGGTGTGCTCCACCCAGAGCCTGATTTCTTCTGCCGAACGGTCCAGAGTGGCGGGGACGTCGGAAACCGGACCGAAGTGACTGAACAGCAGGCGCGCCGCCTGCAGGTCACCGAACATCCGCAACGACGCCAGGGCCACCTCCAGATCGAAGTCGGGCGGCGGCGTCGCGGGCCTGAGGTCTCCGGTCTCCGGGATGTAGACGCCGGCCGCGTCCCCGACGTACAGGTCACCGCTGTCGGAGTCGACGAGGCCCACGTGATGCTTGGCGTGGCCGGGGGAGTAGTGGCTGTCCAGGCGGCGGCCGCGGCCGAGATCCATGGTTCCGGTGTCATCGAGGGCCACGATGCGCTCGGCCGGGACCGGAGCCAGGACGCCGAACAGCCGGTCGAGGGCCTTGCCGTAGACCAGCCGGGCGCTGGCCATGAGCCGGCTCGGGTCGGCGAGATGCCGGGCACCCCGCTGGTGCACCACGATCTGAGCGGCCGGGTACATGGCGGCGATGTCGCCGGCGCCGCCCGCGTGATCCAGGTGGATGTGGGTCACCACGACGGTCGCGAGATCGTCCGCGCCAATCCCGAGCCCGGCCAGGGCCTGCCTGACCACCGGTGCGGACGGGGCGGTCCCGGTTTCCACCAGGCACGGCTTGTCGGACCTGATCAGGTAGCCGGCGGTGATCCCGTCGTACCCGGCCATCCTGGTGTCGATCTGGAACACCTCGTGCCCCAGCGCGGTGACCGCCGTGACCGGCGGGTTCGCTGCTTGTTCGCCCACGGGGTCATTGTCCCAGACCGGCCGGGGTCACTCAGCCGGGCCGAACGTACGCAGCACCAGGCCGGTACGCGGCTTGGGGCCGAACGACGTGGACTTGCGCGGGACCCGCTCGCCGTGCGCGGCGATGTCGATGACTTTGTTGAAGGAGGGCGGGTTGGAGATGACGGCGGTGGCGCCCAGGCGGGATGCGGTGAGTACCGCGTCGGCGGCGTCGTGGTCGATCAGCACGTCGCGTTCGCTGTCGGTGATGCCCCATAGCCGGCCGATCAGCAGGTACTGCTGGATGGCCGCGTCCAGGTCGCGCCATGGCCCGGAGACCCCGGACGGCATGGCTGCCGCAGCCTGTACCGGGTCGGGGTGGCTGAGCAGCCGGAAGCCGGTCCCGCCGGCCAGCAGGAACGCGGTCCCGTCGCGTCCGGCCTCGGCCAGGTACCCGAGTGCCTCGGCCAGGTCGGCGCGGGCGGGCAGGTCCTGCACGGTGAAGGCCGCCTTGGCCAGTTCGGCGGCCTGGCCGGGCGGCAGGCCGGGCAGCACCCGGTGGATCGCGCCGAGCCGGGGCGGGTAGGTGCCGGAGTCGACCAGGAAGGCCAGCCCGTAGTCCCAGGGCCCGGCGCCGCGGCCGGAGGCCCGCATCTCGGCCTGCAGGTCCAGGTAGGCGGCGTACCGGTGGTGGCCGTCCGCGATCAGGGCCCGGCGCCCGGCCAGGTCGGCGGCGATCGTGGCCTGCTCGCCGGGGTTCCCGAGCCGCCACAGCCGGTGCGTCACGCCGTCCTCGGTGCTCACCGACACCAGCGGGGCCCGTTCCGCCGCCACCAGGTCGATGACTCCCGCCGCCGTGCCGTCGGCCACCTGCCCGGCCAGGCCCGCCGCGGACGCCGGGGCCGCGGACGCCGGGTGGGCCGCGTCCGCGGCCCGCTCACCGTCGTAGATCAGGAAGATCGGCTCCAGGTTGGCCTGCGTGGCGGCCATCAGCTCCCGCCGTCCGGCCACCAGGCCCGGCATCACGTTCTCGTGCGGCAAAATGCCCGCCGCCTGCGGCGAGCCCAGCCGGACCAGGCCGATGATGCCGCGCTGCCGCCACGAGCCGTCCGCGGCTGCCTGCTCGTACAGGTACAGGGCGGGCATCCGGTCCCTGATCAGCACGCCGGCCGACAGCCACTCCCGCAGCAGGCCCGCGGCGTACTGGGCCGCGGCGGCGTCTTCGCCTGGCAGGATGAGACGGACGACGTTATGCGGGTCGGCCTCCCGCAGGTGCTCCAGGATGCTGCCGCTGATCACGTCGTACGGTGGTGAGGTGACGTTGGCGATTCCGCTCACCCGGTCACGGGCGTAACGGATGCCGCGGAAGGGCGCCAGCACCAGACCGGAACCAGAGCCGGACGGAAGGGTCTGCACACATGTCAGAAGGATCAAGCGCCAGCCGTGATTCCCGTGGGCAGGAAAACTTCCCTGGCCAGGCCCTTCCCGAAGGAGATGTGCACGCCTGGTACCAGCGCGGCATGGAACTTCTCGGCCGGGGCAGTCCCGCCGCCGCGGCCCAGGTCCTGCAGCGCGCCTCGGCCGCCGAGCCCGCCTCGCGCAGCGTGCGGGAGGCCCTGGCCCGGGCCCAGTTCGACGCCGGCCGCTACACGGACGCCGCGGACAACTTCCGGATGATCGTGGAAGCGAGCCCGTCCGACGACTACGCGCACTTCGGCCTGGGGCTCGCCCTGGCCAGGACCGGAGATCATGCCGCCGCGGCCGAGCACCTGGCCCTGGCCGCGGCGATGCGACCCGACGCGGCCCACTACACCGAAGCCCTGCGGTCGGTGCGCGCCACGCTGCGGGCCAGGCAAGACGTCCGCCAGGCCAACCCACCAGGCAGCTCAGGCGACGGTAAGGACGACAACCTATGACGAGCACCGCGCGGATACTACGCGGCAGCGCCGAACCCCTCGACTCCGTTTACGACGTCGCCCTGCTCGACCTGGATGGCGTCGTCTACCTGGGCGGATCGGCGATTCCCGGGGCGGCGGAGGCGCTGCGCAAGGCCGACGCGGCCGGGATGCGGCTGGCCTACGTGACGAACAACGCGTCCCGGACCCCGGCGGCCATCGCCGCGCTGCTGACCAGCTTCGGTGTCTCCGGCACGCCGCAGGACGTGGTGACCTCCGCGCAGGCCGCGGCCCGCGTGCTGGCCGAACGCCTCCCGGCGGGCGCCCCGGTCCTGGTCATCGGCGGTAACGGCCTGCGGATGGCGCTGCGGGAACATGGGCTCCGCCCGGTGACCACCGCCGTCGCCCAGCCGCAGGCCGTGGTCCAGGGCTACGCAGCCGACATCAGCTACTCCGTGCTGGCCGAGGGAGGCCTTGCGGTAGCCGCGGGCGCGCTGTTCGTCGCGTCCAACGGGGATACCACGCTGCCGGGCCCGCGCGGCCGCCTGCCGGGGAACGGGTCGCTCACCCAGGTGATCACAACCGCCACCGGGGTCCGGCCGCTGGTCGCGGGCAAGCCGGAACCGCCGCTGCACCAGGAGTCGGTGCTGCGGACGGGCGCCAGGCACCCGCTCATCGTGGGCGACCGGCTGGACACCGACATCGAGGCCGCGTCCCGGGTGGACGTGGACAGCATGCTCGTGCTGACCGGAGTGACCAGCCCGGCCGAGGCGATCCTCGCGCCCCCCTCGCAGCGGGCCACCTACCTGGCCGAGGACCTGACCGGGCTGCTCGAACCGCACCCCGAGGTGACCAGCCAGGACGGGACCTACAGCTGCGGAGGCTGGACAGCGCGGCTGGACGGGGACCGGCTGGAGATGACCGGCCACGGCCAGCGCATCGACGGTCTGCGCGCGGCCTGCGCCGCGGCCTGGTCCCACGACGCCCACGACGCCCACGACGCCCACGACGCCCACGACGCGCCACGATGGCCACGATGGCCACGACGCCCACGATGGCCACGACGGCCACGACGGCCACGAGGGCGACGGGGTCCAGGTCAGCGCGGACTCGGTGCAGGCCGCGATGCGGCGCCTGGGCGACGCTCGCTGAAGAACGCCACTGGCGCTCACGCGCCGTGTATGCTTACCCGCATGCCAGGCCGCGCAGACCGCGAACACGGTAACCACCCGGGTGCCGTCGCGATGATGCTGTGCGCACTCTGTCCTTCGTGTTGTCGCTGACAACGACTCTCAGCTGACCGTTGTCGCCGCCGGGGCCGCTTAGCCCCGCTCACGAAGGATTTCCCTTGACCTCACAGTTGACCGCACAGCTGACCACAGACATGTCCGCTGCCCCCGAGATCGCCAGGCTCGCGGAGGCGGCCAGGCTCGTCCCCGCCCAGCCGTCCGCCGCACCCTGGGACCCGGCCGGGGCGGCCACCCAGCTCACGCTCGGTACGCTGGCCCGTCAGCTACGGTCCCTGGCCGCCGCCCCGGAGCGCTGGTGGAACCTGGTCCGCTTCGATCTGGACCGTTCGGGAAAAATCATGGTGGAAGAGTCTGCGGCCCACCAGGCCTGGCTGGTCATCATGCCGCCAGGGGACGCCGGGCACAGCTGTGACTGTGACGTGGCCACGATGATCGCCGGCGAGGCCACCGAGGGCGGGCCGGGCAGCGCGGTGCTGCGTCCGGGGCCGCTGCGGGTGCACGGCCAGCCGCACGGGCTGCGGGGCCGGGGCGCCGGCTACTCGATCAGCCTGCACGCCCGCGCGCTGCGGCCGGCCAGCTAGCGCTCACCGTGCCAGCTAGCGCTCACCGTGCCAGCTAGCGCTCACCGTGCCAGCTAGCGCTCACCGTGCCAGCTAGCGCTCACCGTGCCAGCTAGCGCTCACCGTGCCAGCTAGCGCTCACCGTGCCAGCTAGCGCTCACCGCGGCTGGATCATGGCCAGCTGCCGGGACTGGGCCACCAGCGTGCCCGCCGAGTCCCAGACCTCGAAGTCTTCCTCGTGGTAGCCGCCGCTCACGAACCTGGTCAGCGCCCGGCAGGCCAGCCAGCCGGGGGCCGGGCTGGCCCGCAGGTGGACGGTGAGCTGGATGGTGGTGGACCCGGCGCCGAGCTCGAGCACCGATGGGGCGGTCGAGTCGACCAGCAGCGGCAGCGAGTAAAGGTCGGCGTCCCGGCCGTCGGCGAACCGCATCCAGAACTCGCTGGAGGGACGGCCCGTCGGCTCGCCACGGAACCATCCAGGCAGCTCCGGAGCCCGGAACTCGATGCGTTCGGCGATGGTGGCCCGGCCGAACGATCCGACCGGCACGCCCATGCAGTCCTGCGGCGCCGGCAGATCGGGCGGCGCGCCCTCGATGAAGACCGGCCCGTCCGAGCTCAGCGCCGCGAACGCCGCCGTGGCCCGGACCACCTCCTTCCCGCCCTGCTCGAGCACCGCCTCGCCGAACGCCGTTGTCCGCCCGCTGCGCACCAGCGACGTGCCGACGGTGGCCGGCCCGGCCATGCCGGGCCGCAGGAAGAAGCCGGAGATCACGATCGGGTCGGGGAACGGCAGCACCAGGCCGAGCGCCCGTACGCAGACCGCCAGCATGTAGCCGCCGTTCACCGCCCCGGCCGTGCCGTCCCACCGGCCGGTCAGCTCGGCTGCGAACGCACCGGAAAGCCCGGAAGCAGTAACCCGGGTATCCGCGTCGAACGCGTACTCGCCCATGTCACGACAAGCATGTCACGACAAGCATGTCACGGCTGGCATGTCACGGCTGGCATGTCACGGCTGGCATGTCATGGCAGGGTCAGGATCTGGTAGCCGTCCTCGGTGACCAGGAGGGTGTGCTCGAACTGGGCCGTACGCAGGCGGTCCTTGGTCACCGCCGTCCAGCCGTCCGGCCAGATGTCGTACTCGATCGTGCCCAGGGTCAGCATGGGCTCGATGGTGAACGTCATCCCCGGTTCCATGATCACGTCGTTGTGCGGGTCGTCGTAGTGCGGAACGATCAGCCCCGAGTGGAACGTCCGGCCGATGCCGTGCCCGGTGAAGTCCCGCACCACCCCGTACCCGAACCGGCGGGCGTAGGACTCGATCACCCGGCCGATGGCGTTCAGCGGGCGGCCGGGCGCGACGGCCCGGATGCCGCGCATCATCGCCTCGTGGGTCCGCTCGACCAGCAGCCGCGACTCCTCGTCCACGTCGCCGGCCAGGAAGGTCGCGTTGGTGTCGCCGTGCACGCCGCCGATGAAAGCGGTGATGTCAATGTTGACGATGTTGCCGTTGTTGATCAACGTGTCATCGGGTATCCCGTGGCAGATGACCTCGTTCAGCGAGGTGCACAGCGACTTCGGGTAGCCGCGGTACCCCAGCGTGCTGGGGTAGGCGCCGTGGCTGACCAGGTAGTCGTGGCCCACCTGGTCCAGGTAGTCGGTTGTGACGCCCGGGGCCACAGCAGCGCCGACCGCCTGCAGCGCCTGGGCGGCCAGCTTGCCCGCCACCCGCATCCGCTCGATGATCTCGGGCGTCTTGACGTCCGACTCCCCGGTCCTGGGGTGCTTCCGGCCCACGTACTCCGGCCGCGGGATGTCCGCGGGGACCTGGCGGGTGGGTGAAAGCCGGCCCGGATGAAGCACTGTCGCCATGCTTTGCGAGTCTAATGTGCATGGACAGCGAGAAGCGATGGTGGTACAGCCTGACCCGCCAGACCGTGGAAGACGACGACGGACCCACCCCGGGCAAGGACCGGCTCGGCCCTTATGCCACCCGGGAGGAGGCCGCACGGGCGCTGGAAACGGTGCAGAAGCGGAACGAGGAATGGGACGCCCAGGACTAGCGTCCGGTTCCGTTTCCGCGTGCGCTATAGGCTAGGGGCGTGAGCGAGAAGCTGCCTGCCGCGGCCGAGGCCCGGATGGCGGAAATCCGGCGCAGCGGCACCTGGGGTTCCGCGCTGACCTCAGATGAGTTCGCCGCGATCCGCAGCGTCGGCTTCGAGGCGGCCGGCCAGGTACTGGGCGCCGCGGTGTACAACATCGGCTACACCGGCGGCTACAACTGCCCGGGCGCCTGGGGCTCGTGGGGATACGGGATCCCGGCCCGCACCCAGACCCAGGTCTCCTCGCGCGGCGGTTTCGGGTCGTTCGCCCCGCTCGTCCAGGCCATGTATGATGCGCGGCACAAGGCCATCGACCGGATGACCGCCGAGTGCCGCGAACTCGGCGGCCACGGGGTGGTCGGCGTCCGGCTCACCATCGGTCCGTTCCCGGCCGGCGGCCTGGAGTTCAAGGCCATCGGCACCGCCGTCCGCGCACCTGGCGTGCCGCCCACCCAGAACTGGCACCACCACAAGGCCCCGTTCACCTCCGACCTGTCCGGGCAGGACTTCGCCAAGCTGATCATGGCCGGCTGGGTGCCCAGCGGCCTGGCGCTCGGCATCTCGATCGGGTCCAGGCACGACGACTGGCTGACCGTGGGGCAGACCCGGTGGGGGTCGGGCAACGCCGAGGTCAGCGGCTACACCGAGCTGGTCAACGACGCCCGCCACGATTCCCGTGAGCAGCTCGAACGCGACGTCAAGCGGCTCGGCGGCGAGGGCGTGGTGATCGCCTCCATGGACATGCGGGTGCGGGAACGGGAGTGCCCGGTGCAGGAGGGCCGGCGCGACCACATCGTGGAGGCCACCACCATCGGCACCGCCATCGTCCGGTTCACCCGCCACGAGCACGGCCCGAAGACGCTGGCCGTCATGTCGCTCGACCCGCAGCGGCGCCAGGCCGCCAGGATCCGGATATAACTATCACAGCAGGCCTCGTAGGAGACAGCATGACCGATCAGGGGAACGTAGCGACCGAGCTTGATGCCGCCGGTGTCCCGCAGGATGCCATGCGCCGCCTGGCCGAACTTCAGCCAGGCAAGGCCGGCTCGATATTCACCTCCGACCTGTCGGTCAACGAGTTCCTGCTGGTCCGCGAGGCCGGGTTCCGGCCGCTCGGCCTGGTGCTGGGCAGCTCCATCTACCACGTCGGCCTGCAGGTCGGCCGGTGGGGCCGCAACCAGGAGCTCGACGTGCTGTCCCAGGCCATGTACCACGCGCGCGAGCTGGCCATGACCCGGATGGAGGCCGAGGCCGATGCGCTGCGCGCCGACGGGATCGTCGGCGTCCGGCTGGACGTGGAATTGAAGGAGTTCGGCGCGGACATCGCCGAGTTCATCGCGGTGGGCACGGCGGTCAAGGCCGAGCCGGGCGCCGGCGGCGGGGGAGTGGACAACTGGCGCAACAACAAGAACCAGCCGTTCACCTCGGACCTGTCCGGGCAGGACTTCTGGACCCTGATCCGGGCCGGCTACGCGCCGCTGGGCATGGTCATGGGCTCGTGCGTGTATCACATCGCGCACCAGAAGCTCGGCACCAAGATGGGGAACATCGGCCGCAACGTGGAGATCGAGCAGTTCACCCAGGCGCTTTATGACGCTCGCGAGCTCGCGATGACCCGGATGCAGGCCGAGGCCGAGGAACTGCACGCGGAGGGCATCGTCGGCGTCCAGTTGCGCCAGCACAGCCACACCTGGGGCTCGCACACCACGGAGTTCTTCGCCATCGGCACGGCCGTGCGCCCGCTGCGCCCCGACCACATCATCGAGCGCCCGACCATGGTGCTCAGCCTGGACTCCTAGAGCCTCGACTCCTGAAACCGCGGGCCGGAACGGCCCTCGGGTCCTAGGAACTCGGCCCGCTGACCACGTCCAGCAGGTGCGCGACCCGGTCCCGCAGGCCCCGCATGCCGGGCCGGTACCGCTGGTAGCCGGGCACGCCCGGCGCGCCGACCCGGCCGTCCGGGCTGGCTACGCCGAACTCCTGGCCGGCCCTGGCCACCCCGTCGCCCAGCTCGCCGCAGGCCGCGCTGACCAGGTGCTGAGCCACGCCGAACGACATCATCCCGGGCACCCCGGGCCCGGGCGCGATGGCCAGCGACTCATGCGCCAGCCGGTCGAGCTCAGGATCGCCCTGGTCGAGCGCGAAGATTGTGGCGCCCACCTTGCGCGCGTCGCTGACCCGCTCGAGCAGCGGCACCGGCGCGCTCTCCGGTGTCACCACGAAGACCGTCTCGCCGCGGCGCGCGGCCTCCAGCCGCTCCAGGCCGAACCGCAGGTGCGGCGGCGCACCCGCCGGGACCTCCCAGCGGACCAGCGTCGGGGCCAGCTCGGCGATCCCGGACAAGCGGCTTTCCTCGTCCAGGTGAGCGGTCAGGTGCCAGGGCTCCTCGGCGGGGGTTCCGATCAGGAGCAGCCCGCCCGGCGTCCGGGTTGCCTTCCGCAGCCCTCGCGCGAAGGCGCGGGTCCGCTCGAGCCATCCGGTGGGGGCTAGTAGCGCACGCAGAGTGGCCACTTGGTTCGCGTCCACGTACCTATGGTGCCCCGAAACCCGCGCGCGCGCAGCTATATCCGCACCGATGGTCGGTATCCGAACGAACGCGCAGGTAGCATCCCAGGCCGGCCGTGTCCCCGCGCGCCGGTCTGGACAGCGGGTCTGGCAGGATCAGTGTCCATGACTGAGCACCAAGCGCCGTCCGTGCACGTGCACGGCCTGGTCATCGGCATCCTCGGCGGCACCGGGGATCAGGGCCGGGGCCTGGCCTTCCGGTTCGCCCGGGCCGGCCACCCGGTGATCGTCGGCTCCCGCAGCGCCGAACGGGCCGCGCACGCGGCCAGCCAGATCGGGCACGGTGTCCAGGGCATGGCCAACCGGGAGGCGGCCCGCGAGGCCAGCCTGGTGATCGCCGCGGTGCCCTACGAGGGCCACGGCGAGCTGCTGGCCTCCCTGGCCGCCGAACTGGCCGGCAAGATCGTGGTGGACTGTGTGAACCCGCTCGGCTTCGACCACCACGGCGCCTACTCGCTGCCCGTCCCCGAAGGCAGCGCCGCGCAGCAGGCCGCCGCCCTGCTCCCGGACAGCCGGGTGGTCGCGGCGTTTCACCACGTCTCGGCGGTCCTGCTGTGCGATCCCGAGGTGGAGACCATCGACCTGGACGTGCTGGTCCTGGGCGAGAACCGGCACGCCACCGACACGGTGCAGGCCCTGGCCAGCCAGATTCCCGGCATGCGCGGCGTGTACGCGGGCCGCCTGCGCAACTGCGGGCAGATCGAAGCGCTCACCGCCAACCTGGTCTCCATCAACCGCCGCTACAAGGCGCACGCCGGACTCCGCATCACCGATATTTAAAGATCATTTCTGCCGAACGGGCCGTGGTGCCCGCTCCCGGGCACCGGCCCGCCGCCGGCGGCCCCGGCCGTCTCGGCCCAGTAGCAGGACGGGCCGTCCGCGAAAGGCCGGCTTCCAGCAGCGCCTGGGTCGGGTCGAACCCGATAAAATGCGGCTCGCTTCCCGTGATCTTCATCGAGGCATCATCTGCGCGCCACAAACTGTTCAAGCATGGAGCCGGTCCCGGCGGCCATGATGTACCAGCCGGGAAGGACGATAATGCCGCAGGCCAAGAAGAACAAGAACAAGAACAGCCGGCGCGGGTCCAACCGGTCCACGGGTTCGACCCCGGCCAGGACGCCCCGGCAGCCGGCCCGGCGCGACGGCGCCTCGCCCGCCCCGGCCAGCACGCCACCCGGCCCAGCCAATACACCCGGCCCAGCCGGCACGTCGGCCAAGACCATCCCGCCCGGCCTGGCCGCGGCAAAGGGAACCGTCCCGAACCTCCCGCCCGGCCTGGCGCCGGCCGGGACGGCATTTCCCGGCCTGCTGCCCGGCGGCAGCGGGCCGTCCGGGCTCGTGCTGGGCAGCGGTGAGTACGCGACGCTGGTCCCGCCGATCGGCGGCGCGCCCGGGCCGGCCCCCGCCGCTCCGGCTGCCCCGGCCGGACCGCGGGAACAGAAGGCTCCGGACGTGACCGAACCGGAGACCCCGGCCGCCGCCGAGCCAGATGACCTGCCTCGATGGGCCGCCAAGGCCGCCGAGGAACTGCTGACCGCCAGCTACTGGCTCGATCCGGGCGAGACCGGCGATCCGTTCAGCGCCACCATCCGCTTCACCGGCCGCCGGTCCGACCTGACCGGCAAGCCCCAGCCTCGCGACAGCTTCTCGGTGGAGGAGACCGTCAACGGGATCGTCCCCGGCAGCGGGCCGGTGGCCGTCACCGCCGAGATCCGCGGCATCAGCGCGGGCCAGTGGTCCGTCACCGCGCGGCCGGCCCCGCGCACCGATACCGGCCGGTACCGGGCCTACCCGCCGCCCGGGGAAGACCCAGCGCCGGCCTCGCGGGTGCCCTGGCCCCGGCGGGTGACCATCCCGGCGCAGCCCACCGCCTCGGTGCACACGGCCGTGCTGCTGCGCGCCAAGGTGCCCGGGGTCATCAGGTTCGCCTACGCCACCCTGGTGTCCCTCGGCGTGCTCGTAGGGTTGGGCCTGGAGGCCCTGCTCCTGTCCGGCGGCCACTACTCCCTGCTTCGCCCCATGGTGTTCTCGGCCATCGCGATCGTGGCGGGCGTGATCGGCGGCAAAGGCTGGTACGTGGCCGTGCACCGCGGCCGGAAGTTCGACGGCTGGTGCATCCAGGGCTTCGTGGCCGGCGCGGCCGTCGTCGTCGCCGCGGCCGCCCTCGCCGGCCCGGGCATCCCGGCCGGCGCCTTCCTGGCCGCGGCGGCGCCCGCCTTGCTCATCGGCATGTCCATCGGCCGCCCGGGCTGCTTCTGGGCGGGCTGCTGCACCGGGCGGGCCACCGCCGCCCGCTGGGGCATCTGGTCCTCGGATCGCAGGCTCGGCTGCCGCCGGGCGCCGGCGCAGCTGCTGGAAGCGCTGGCCGCTCTGGTCAGCGGGGTGGCCGTGCTGGCCGTGGTGCTGACTGCCGGGCTGGCCCGGTCGGGTCCGGCCGCCGTGGTCGGGCTGGCCTTCTACACCCTGTGCCGGCAGTTCATCCTCGGCCTGCGGGCCGAGCCGCGAGTCTGGGCCTACGGGCGCCGGGTGACCGGCGCGATCGCCGTCCTGGCCCTGATCGCCGGCATAGTCCTGCTCGTGCGAAGCTGATCGGTCCTGCCGCCACCCTTACGCGGTGAGACCCGGGTTTCACCGCGTAAGAGGGTGGTGAAACTGGGCAGTCACTACGTTCAATCGGCCGGTACGAGTCGGCCAGCCCCGGTCGGCAGGGTGTCACGGAAGGCCGAGGCCACCAGGGCAGCCGCGGTGCCCGCGGCACTGGCTATGGCCCCGTCCGGGCTGAGCCCGCATAGATCGGTGAGCACGAACAGGGCCTCGGCGCTTCTACGTCGACCCGGCCACCATTCCGGCCGATCAGATGGCCCGCCGCGCGGCCAACCTGGCCACCCTGCGCGTGCTGGCCGGCGACATGTACGACCCGGAGCTGCTCGGGCAGGCCGGCCAGGTCAAGATCCCGGTCCTGGTGGTGTGGGGCGACAGCGACCGCCTCTTCACGCCCGAGTACGGCCGGGCCTTCGCCCGGGCGTTCCCTCAGGCGCAGTTCACCCTCATCGCCGAGGCCGGCCACCTGCCCCATCTCGAGCAGCCCGCCGCCACCTTCGCCGCGGTCGACTCCTACCTCCAGCAGCTCGCGCAGGCCGGCTCATGATCGACCTGGCTGCGGCGGGACTTGACCGTAGTGCTTGGATTGGGTGAAAGCTCAACTGTCAGGCTCGGCTAAGCCAGGAAAGCTTGCGGAGGTATGGCGTGGAGATCGGAATCGGCCTGCCCAACACGGTCCCCGGCACTGAAGGCCGGACCCTGATCGACTGGGCCAGGAACGCCGAGGAGGCCGGGTTCAGCACCCTGGGCACGATCGGGCGGCTCGTTTACCCGAACTACGAGGAACTGGTCGCCCTCAGCGCCGCCGCCGCGGTCACCAGCCGGATCAGGCTGACCACGGGCGTGCTGCTGGCCCCGCTGTACTCGAACTACGCACTGTTCGCCAAGCAGGCCGCCTCGCTCGACCGGCTGTCCGGCGGGCGCCTGGTCCTCGGCCTCGGCCTGGGCGGCCGCGAGGACGACTTCACCGCCAGCGGGCTGAGCACGCAGGGCCGGGGACACCGGCTGGAGGAGCAGCTGGCCCTGATGAAGCAGGTCTGGTCCGGGGAGGAGTTCGGTACCGCGGGCGGGATCGGGCCCGCGCCGGTCCGGCCCGGCGGACCCGAGATCATCCTCGGCGGTGCCACCGAGGCCAGCTTCCGCCGGGTCGCCCGCCTCGCGGACGGCTGGATCATGGGCGGCGGCACGCCGGACATGTTCGCCCAGGGCGCGGCAGCCGTGGACCAGGCCTGGCAGGAAGCGGGCCGCCCGGGCCGGCCGCGCAAGCTCACGCTCGCGTACTTCGCTCTGGGCAGCGATGCCCGTGCCCAGGCGGACAACTACATCCTGGACTACTACGGCTGGCTCGGCGACGTCGCCAGCATGATCGCGGCCGGTACCGCGGTCACCGCCGAGATGGTCAAGGGCTACGCCGCCGCGTTCGAAGCCAGCGGCTGCGACGAGATCATCTTCGTGCCCACCGCCTCCAGCCTCGACCAGATTGCCCTGCTCCACGAGGCGGTCGCCTGACCGCCACGTGCTGAACCGCCCCTGCCAGGCGTAGGCTGCAGGCAGGGAGAGATCATGGGCTTCGAGCACATCCTGGTCGAGCGTTCGGGCGAGTTCACCACCATCACGATGAACCGTCCGCAGCGCCGCAACGCCTTGTCGCTGGCGCATATGCGCGAGCTGATCGCCGCGTTCGGCGAGGCCGCCAGCAGCGACGCCCTGGGCATCGTGCTGGCCGGGAACGGCCCGGTGTTCAGCGCCGGGCACGACTTCGCCGATGTGGTCGAGGCTGACCTGCTGCAGGTCCGCGCGCTGCTGACCACCTGCACCGAGCTGATGACGTTGATCCAGCAGGTGCCCCAGCCGGTGGTGGCCCGGGTGCACGGCCTGGCCACGGCGGCCGGCTGCCAGCTGGTGGCGAGCACGGATCTGGCCGTGGCCAGCGAAGACGCGGGCTTCGCCGCGCCCGGCGGCAAGGGCGGCTGGTTCTGCCACACCCCTATGGTGGCCGTCGCCAGGAACATCGGCAGGAAACGCGCCGCCGAGATGGCCATGTCGGGGGACGTCATCGACGCGCGGACCGCGCTGGACTGGGGGCTGGTCAACCGGGTGGTGCCCGCGGCCCAGCTCGATAACGCGGTCGCCGACCTGCTGGAACGGGTGACCCGCGGGTCAGCGGACAGCAAGGGCATCGGCAAGCAGGCCCTGTATGCACAGATTGACCTGGACCAGCCCAAGGCCTACGCCTACGCGATCGAGGTCATGGCGGCCACCAGCCAGCTTCCCGACGCGCGGGAAGGGATGCGGGCCTTCCTGGACAAGCGCAAGCCGCGCTGGCGCCGCGACCGGACTGACTGACTAACTGAAGGAGCGATACCCATGGCCGATGAAGAATCCAGCTCATCGGGCCTGATTCCCGGCTTGGTCAGTGACCTCATCGCCCAGCTGAGGGCCAACACCGAGAGGCTGGAGAGCATGGCCGGACTGCGTGACCGTCTCCCGGCGACTCCCGGCGGGCTGCCGCTGCCCGGCGCCATGTCCGCGGCCCAGCTGACCTCCCTCCACGACACCATCGCCGCGCAGCGGCGCAGCATCGAGGCGCTGCAAGCCCAGCTGTCTGCCTTCGACCAGCAGCTCGCGGTGATGGAGCAGATGCTCGGCCCGTTCACCGAGTGGAGCAAGAGCTGGGCCGACTTCGAGCAGCGGCTGCTGAACCTGGGCCGCAAGCCTCAGGCCGGCGGATCACCTCCGGCCTGAATGGAGCCGATGAGGCTGGATAAACCGGCGAGGAAAGGCCTAGCCTGCCCGCCGCGAGATATCCAGGTATTTCCCGGGCTACCGATCGTGACCTGTGGATGACCTGTGAATTATGCCGTGGATAATGACCGCGACGTGCGGAAAACCGCGGCTATTCTGTGGATATGCTGTGGATGCCGGAGAATTTAGAAATAATTGCCGCCGGGCTCTTGCGCCGTGCTCACCCGAGGCAGTAAAAATAGTTCACCGTCGGAAACGGGCACCGCCCGGGGGAAGCCCCGGAACGCGGGAGAGGCCGGGAAACCGGATTCTCATGCGGGTGCCTGGCCCTGGCGGGCGGCCGAAGCGCTGGACCGCCGGGCAGCCGGCAGCCTGGTGCGGCAGGCCAGGCGAGGCCCCTCCATCTCATACATGGAGGGGCCTCGCTGTATGCGTAGCAGGTCAGCGGCGAAAGGCACCTGCCTGATGACCTATGCGCCACCTGGCGCCTTCTGAGGTCGGGAACTCACCGAATGTTCCGCACCTCCTTCGCGCAGCTCCAGGAAAGCACTACCCCATGGGATAGCGGCGGAAGCCGATGGCGTACTCGCATCCGGCGCCGAGGCCGACGTAACCCGCCATATTCCGCAGGAACTCATCCGGATCGAAGTCGCGGCCCAGGCCGTCGATATAGGCCCGGTGCTCGCGCAGCGACGCGATGCCTGCGTCAATGGTGGCGGTGACGTCCACGAAATGCGTCGGATTTCCGGTCGAGGCCACGTACGCGTCGCGGATGCCGGTGCACGGCGTGCCCGCCTCGGGGAACACCCACCCGTTGGCGGCGTCCCGGCATGCGTCGAGCACGGCCAGTCCTACGGCCCGGTGGTCGGCGTGATTGACCGGGCCCACTTCGCCCCAGGTGAGATCGAAACTCATCGTGATGACCACCTCGGGCTGCAGCCTGCGGAACTGGGTGGCCAGGTCGCGGCGCAGCGGCACGCCGTATTCTACCAGCCCGTCCTGATGGTCCAGGAACAGCACCTGGCTCGCGCCCACCACCTCGGCGCTGCGCCGTTCTTCGTCCATGCGCAGCGGCCCGACCAGATCGGGCGGCATGCCCGCGATCCCGGCCTCGCCCCTGGTGGCGAGCAGGTAGGTCACCTCTTTGCCCTGCCCGGTCCAGCGGGCCACCGCTGCGGCCACCCCGTACTCCAGATCATCGGGATGAGCGACCACTGCAACGGCCCTGTCCCAGTCCTCCGGCATCGGTTCCATCCGCCTCGCCCTCCACCATTCTGCTTGCCAGGAATGACATCGCGTGTACTGGCGCCACTCTGCCACACCGGTCCCGGCCGTGAGAGTGTGAGGGATCGAGGCCATCCCGCCCGCCGGAAAGGATGAACCACGGTGAGCACCGCGTCCGATATCTCCTGGCACGGGCCGGCCGGGACCTTCAACCTGCGGGTGGCCGCCGTCATCAGCCGCGCCGAGCAGGTGCTGGTGGTCACGGTCGACACCCTCGACTACTGGTTCCAGCCGGGCAGCCGGGTCCGGTTCGGCGAGCCGAGCCATGCGGCCCTGACCCGTGAACCGGCTGGACGCTGCTGTTCCCCGAGACCCACCCGCACGCGGGCGGACCGGATCATTACGCCGCCTACCTGGCCAACACCGATGGCTTCGAGGTCGAGCTCGTGGCTGGCCAGGCGTGACCAGCCGCGGGCGCCGGCCGGCTCAGCGGTAGGAATGCTCCTGGTCGGGGAAGGCGCCGCTGGCGACGTCTTCGGCGAAGGCGGCCGCCGCCTCGCCGAGGATGGTGGCCAGGTCGGCGTACTTCTTGACGAACTTGGCCGTGCGCGGAGACAGGCCTGCCATGTCCTGCCAGACCAGGACCTGAGCGTCGCAGGCCGGGCCGGCCCCGATGCCGATGGTGGGGATGGTCAGGGCGTCGGTCACCTGGGCGGCCAGGGAGGTGGGCACACACTCGAGCACGACAGAAAACGCGCCGGCCGCCTGCAGGACCTTGGCGTCATGCAGCAGGCGTTCGCCGTCCTCGCCGCGGCCCTGGACCCGGTAGCCGCCGAACGCGTTGACCGACTGGGGCGTCAGGCCGATGTGGGCCATCACCGGGATCCCGGCCGAGACCAGCTCCTCGACCTGGTGCGCCACCCGCTGGCCGCCCTCGAGCTTGACCGCGTGCGCGCCGGTCTCCTTCAGGAAGCGGGTCGCGGTGTCCAGCGCCGCGGACGCGGAGACCTGATAGGACCCGAACGGCAGGTCGGCCACGACCAGGGCCCGGCTGGTGCCACGTACCACGGCGGCGGCCAGCGGGATCAGGTCATCAACGGTGACCGGGATCGTGGTGTCGTGCCCGTAGACCACCATCGCGGCCGAATCGCCCACCAGCAGCACGGGAATCCCGGCCCGGTCGAAGATCCCGGCGGTGAGCGCGTCGTAGGCGGTGAGCATCGGCCACTTCTCGCCACGGGCCTTCGCGGCGGCAATATCGCGGACGGTGACCCGGCGCCCGGTGCCGGACCCGCCGTACAGTATCCCTGCGTGCTGGGGCTCGGGAGTGGTCCGCTGTCCTGTCGCGGCCACGCGTGAAGCAGCATCGTGTGACATCGTCGTAACCTCCGCGTCTCGTGTCGCCCTCGCGGCGTACCCGGACGGTTAAATAATCGCACGCCAGGTCGCCAAGTGGTAACCGAACCGTTCTGGAAGACTGGGGCGATGGTTGATTTCGCGGACGTGGACGCGCTGGCGGCCGGCTACCAGCAGCGAGGCGGCCAGCCCGGTCTGGCCTACGGGATCGTGATGGACGGCGAGCTCGTGCACGCCGCTGGGCTGGGCCAGCGGTACCTGGACGGGCCGCCGCCGGATGCCGGCACGGTATTCCGCATCGCCTCGATGACCAAGAGCTTCACCGCCTCCGCGATACTGGCGCTGCGCGACGACGGGGCGCTGAACCTCGACGACCCGGCCGAGGAGTATGTCCCCGAGCTGCGCGGCTGGCCGCTGGCCAGCCCGGACTCGGCCCGGGTGTCGCTGCGGCACCTGCTGACCATGACCGCCGGCTTCCCCACCGACGACCCGTGGGGCGACCGGCAGCAGGGGCTGCCGCTCGAGGAATTCGCCAAGTTCCTGGCCGGCGGCGTGGGTTTCAACTGGGCCCCCGGCACCCGCTTCGAGTACTCCAACCTGGGCTACGCGATCCTCGGCCGGGTCATCACCGCCGTTACCGGCGCCGCCTACCAGGACTACATCGGCGACCGGCTGCTGCGGCCCCTGGGCATGACCAGCACCGGGTTCGAGGCGGCGGAGTTCGACGGGTACGCGCTGGCCCGCGGCTACCGTCGGGGGGATACGGGGGGGCGGACAGCCCCCCCGTGATCGGGGGGTCCGCCAGGGGGGTCCGGGGGGATGGAATCCCCCCCGGGAAGACCAGCAGGGTCGTCCCCCCGGATCAACACTGGTCGGAGGTGCCGCTGGAACCGTGCGGCGCGTTCGCCCCGATGGGCGGGGTGTTCAGCTGCGTGCGGGACCTCACCCGCTGGGTATCCGGCTTCGCCGCCGCGTTCCCGCCCGGGGATCCGCAGGCCGGCGGATGGCATCCGGTGCAGCGGGCCACCCGCCGGGAGATGCAGCTGCCGCAGGTGCTGACCGGCTGGGACAAGCCGGCGGCCTTTCCCGGGGACACGCTGCCCGCGCTGTCGGCGTACGGCTTCGGGCTGTTCGTCGAGGAGTACCCCGACCTGGGCCGGGTGGTCAGCCACAGCGGCGGGTACCCGGGGTTCGGCAGCAACATGCGCTGGCACCCGGCCACCGGCACCGGCGTGATCGCGCTCGGCAACAGCACCTATTCCGCCATGATGGCGCTGGCCGCCAGGCTCCTGGCCACCGTCATACCGCACCGCCAGCCGCCGGCCTGGGGCTACGGCGTCGCCCTCGCCCCCGCCCGGCCCGGGGCAGCCCGGCCCGGGGCAGCCCGGCCCGGGGCAGCCCGGCCCAGGGCAGCCCAGCCCAGGGCAGCCCAGCCCAGGGCAGCCCGGCCGGCGGCCCCGGGCCCTGGCCGGAGACGCTGGCCGCGCGGGACGCGGTCAGCGCCCTGCTGCGGTCCTGGGACGACGCCCAGGCAGACCGCCTGTTCTCGCCCAACGTCGCCCAGGACGCGCCGTTCGCCGAACGGCGGCGGGTCATTTCCCTGATCCGCGAGCGCATCGGGGAATTCCGCGACGACACCTCCCGTGAGCCCGAGTTCGACACCCCGGCGCACTGCCGGTGGTGGCTGGCCGGAGAGCGCGGCGTGATCCAGGCCCAGATCCAGCTCAACCCCGAGCGCCCGCCCCGGGTGCAGTCCCTGACGCTGGCCGTGCCGCCGGCCGCGGGCACGCCGCTGGGCGACGTGCTGGACGCGCTGCTGGCCTGGATGAACGGCAGCGAACAGGGCTGGCCCGCCAGGATCCCGGCCGCCGGCACAGTGGATGCCAGCCTGCTGGCCCGCCGCTTGCGCATGGGCTCCGCCTGGGCCGGCCAGTGCCGCCTCGGCGTCTGGCGGGCGGGCGACGGTGCCGCCGCGGCCGCGGCGGAACTGGAGGGCGAGCACGCCACGCTCACGCTGAGCCTGGTCATCGATCCGGCTTCAGGCCTGCTCCGCCAGGCTGACATCCTCCCGTCCTGACCCCGCCCTCCCGTGATTGTGGACAGGGTCAAATAACGGAGGTAACTGTCCACGCTAATTCGAACGCCGCTACGGGATCACTTCTGCTTGGCGGGACCGCGACCTGATCGGTGTACGCGCCCGGCCACCCCGAGCGCGGAGCAGGGCGCGAGCAAGCACCACGGCCCGTTCGGCCCATCGTGAACTGGGCACCGGAGCGGGACCCGCAGCCTGCTATGGCCTGAGCCAAAATGTGACCTGGATCACAGACCCGGATCGCAAAGCCGGGAAATAGATTCCGATACGAGACCGTTTCGTATCGATAGTTGCGGGACCTGGGAAGTCCTGCTCATGGCAACACACTGATGGCCGTGAGCCTTCCCCGTTCCGCGCAAGAGCTTCAAGAGCTTCAAGAGCTTCAAGTGATCCGGAAGGGACACATGGACACGCAGACGATTCAACGTCGCCGCTGGGTCATCCTCAGCGTGCTGATCGTCGGGCTGCTCGCCATCGTCATCGACAACACGGTGCTCAACGTGGCGCTGAAGACTATCGCCGAGCCACGCGGGGGCCTCGGCGCTAGCCAGAGCCAGCTCGAATGGGCGATCAACTCCTACACTCTCGTATTCGCCGGCCTGCTGTTCACGTTCGGCGTGATCGGCGACAAGATCGGCCGCAAGCGCATGCTCATGATCGGGCTCGTGCTGTTCGGCCTGGCCTCGCTGCTGTCGGCCTACTCGCGGTCGCCCGAGCAGCTGATCTTCGCGCGGGCCGCGATGGGCCTGGGCGGCGCCGCGGTCATGCCGCAGACGCTCTCCATCATCTCCAACGTCTTCGATCCGGCCGAGCGGCCGCGGGCCATCGGCCTGTGGGCCATGGCGGTCGGCATCGGCATCGCCACCGGCCCGGTACTGGCCGGCGTGCTGCTCAGCCACTTCTGGTGGGGTTCGGTCTTCCTGATCAACGTGCCGGTCACGGCCGCCGGCGTCATCGCCGCCGCGATCCTGGTGCCGGAGTCCCGTAACCGGGAGGCAGGCAAGATCGACTACCTGGGCGTGCTGCTGTCCATCGCGGGCCTGGTCACCCTGGTGTACGGCATCGTCCAGGGCGGCGACAGCGGCTCGTGGCTGCGGCCGGACGTGCTCGGCCCGATCGTGGGCGGCCTGGCCATCCTGGCCGGCTTCGCCGCCTACGAGGCGCGGATCTCGCACCCGTCGCTTGACGTGCGGCTGTTCCGCGACCGGCGGCTTTCTGCCTCGGTCGGGGCGCTCGGGCTGGTGTTCTTCGGCATGGGCGGCGTCTTCTTCTTCACCAGCTTCTACCTGCAGAACGTCCGGGGTTACAGCGCCCTGGCAGCCGGCCTGCTGACCGTGCCGTTCGCCGTGGGCCAGCTGGCCGCCGCGCCGCGCAGCGCCCGCCTGGTCCAGCGCTACGGCGCCAAGGCCGTCGGCGCCACCGGCATGTTCCTCATGGCCGCCGCCATCACCGGCTACGCCACGCTCGGTACGGCCACCCCGATCTGGGTGCTCGGAGCTCTGTACCTGGTCCAGGGCGCGGCCATCGGGGTCAGCATGCCGGCCGCCACCGCCGCCGTCATGGACGTGCTGCCGCGCGAGCGGGCCGGCGCGGGTTCCGCGCTGACCAACACCGCCCGGCAGGTGGCGGTCGCGCTCAGCGTCGCCATCCTCGGCTCGATCCTGGCCGTGTTCTACCGGAACTCCCTCGACCCGTCGCTGGCCGGCCTGCCAGCCGCGGCAAAGTCAGCGGCGTCCTCCTCGATCACCGCCACCCAGGCGGTCGCGCAGCAGCTCGGCCCGGCCGGACGGGCCCTGCTGAGCCCGGCCAACGACGCGTTCGTGCACGCCATGCGCATCACCACGCTGGTCGCCGCGGCGCTGGCGCTGGCCGGCGGCTTCGTGGTCGTGCGCTGGATGCCGGGCCGCCCGAAGGCGGCCGCGGAAATCGCGCCCGCCGGCGAGCCCGCCTATGAGGCCGAACTGGCCATAATGGAAGCAGACATGCTCTCCAGTGCTGACCGGGAGGTGTGAGCACATCATGCAGCCCGCGATCGCAGCTGGTCCGGACACCCAGTCCGGGCCGGCTGCGGCATCCGCCCGCCGGCCCGGCCGCCCGCGCAGCGAGCAGGCCGAGCAGGCCATCATCGAGGCGACGCTGGACCTGTTCGCCGAGCAGGGGTTCGAGGGCGTCTGCGTCGAGCTGGTCGCCGCCCGGGCCGGGGTCGGCAAGGCCACCATCTACCGGCGCTGGCCGAACAAGGAGGAGCTGCTGCTCGCCGCGTTCGGCTCGCTGAAGTCGCCGTTCCCCGAGCCTAAGGGCGTCTCGGTCCGCGACGACCTGCTGGCCATGGTCCAGGTGATGTGCGCCGACAAGGCCGACCCGCGCAGGTCGCGCCGGTACGCGCTGCTGCTCGGCGAGGGGGAGAAGTACCCGCGGCTGATGGCCCGGTACAAGGAGACGGTCGTCCAGCCGCGGCGTGATGCCATGCGGGCGGTCATCCGCCGTGGCATCGGGACCGGCGAGCTGCGCCCCGACACCGACGTCGAGATCGCCATGCTCACCCTGACCGGGGCGATCATGGCCCAGGACCAGTCCGTGAGCGGCACGCTGGACAGCGAGTTCGCCACCCGCCTGGTGGACGGGCTGCTGCGCGGCCTGTCGGCCCGGGCCGCGCGCTAAGCTGCCGGGGCAAACGATGGTGATCATAACCGGCCACGGCGACATAGACCTATGGCCCCGGCCGCGCCTTAATGCTCACCCAGCCAAAGCTATTGACCGCAATGCGTAAAACGGTTAGCTTTTTTTAAACAAGTCACAAGGGGGTAGGGAGCTTGGCTCACTCCATCGGCCAAATGCCGAACGATGGCGAGCGAGCCGTCGATCTGGGTAGGGCTCGGAGCGTATAGGGGTCGGCCATGGACGCGATCGGCTCCGCGCAGCCTGCGGAAGGACTGCCCGCTGAAGGACCGGCGGCACGGCCGCTGAAAGTATTCATCAATTACCGCCGCGAGGACATGCCGTTCGCGGCGTCAACCCTGTACGGGGAGCTCAAGGGGCGATTTGGCAGGGAGAACATCTTCTTCGACCAGGGCCCCGCGCTTCGGCCGGGGATGCAATTCCCCAAGGAGATTACGTCGTATCTGAGCATAATCCGCGGTGTGTTCCTCGCGCTGGTCGGGCCTAGATGGCTGGAGGTTATGACCGCTCGCCGGGCGCGACGTGACGACGACTGGGTCGTCAAGGAGATCGACCTCGCCTTTCAGAACACATGGACGGTCATACCCGTGCTGATAGACGACGCTAGGCTGCCACATCCGAACGAGCTCCGCCGGCGCTCAGGGACCTTCCAGATTGTCAGGTGGCGCACTTGCGCCAGACGAACCTGGACGACGATGTCAGTAACCTGAGTGATCGCCTCGACGAGATCCGTATAGACCTGAACAACGAGGACCCGGCGGAAACCGGTGCTCAGAAACAGGCCAGTGTCCCAGCGGAGGTCATGACCGAGCCTCCTGGCCGCAGCGAGCCCGGGAAAGGTCCGGACCCGGACGTATTCCCAGCTGATGATGAGCACTACCAGAGGCTGTTCGATGAGATTTACAACAATAATCTGGTCATCTTCCTCGGCGCGGGGGTCAATGCGGAGGATTACGGAAGGCCTTTCCGGCTAGGTGCCTCCATGCTTCCGGATGATTCAGATGTCGCGGCTTACCTTGCCCGTATGGCCAGAAGAGAATCACAGGATCGAAGATTGGCCGAAATAGCGCAATACGCCCGCATAGTAAGCGGTGAGCCGAATGTATTCAAGTGGGTGAAGCAAACCCTCCAAGGCGGCTCTTATGTCGGCAAGGTTCACCAGGATCTGGCGCATTTGCCGAGGCTGCTCGAGGAACTAGGACTGGAGAAGCGCTACCAGATGATCGTCACGCCAAAGTTCGACGTGGCGCTGGAGCGGGCCTTCCGGAAGGAAAGAGAGCCATTCGACGTCGCAGTTTATATGGCTCCAGGAACGGAATATGCGGGCAAGTTCGTTCACCTACCGTGGTTGTCTGTCGATCCGCAACCGGTCCTGACAAACGAATATGACGAATTTCCTTTCACCAGGGAGGGGGAGTTGCTGCGTACGGTGATCGTCAGGATCAACGGCGCGGTCGAAGACATCAAGGAAGGCTATCGCTGGGGAGAAAACCTCGTAATCACGGAAGACCACTATATCGACTATCTCCACGGGCGTTCCGCCGAGCAAGTCGTGCCTGTGCAGATCCTCGGGAAGCTGCGTCAGGCGAGCTGTCTATTCCTTGGCTACCCCGTAGCCGATTGGCGGCTCAGAGTATTCCTTCACTGGATCTGGCCAGGTGAGATGCTCGGCGGGGCCACGCACTGGGCGGTCGAGCGCGATCCCGACGATTTTGAGCGAGAATTCTGGAAACGCTCCGGGGTAAGCCTCTACGAAGGCCGCTTGGCCGATTACGTGAAAGGATTCTATACGTTTCTGCAGAAGAACATCGGCGATCTCAAAGAGCACCTCGACGAGCTGAGATGAGCGAGACCACGCAATCGGTTGAGCCCCGCGACACTCCCTACTTCGGGCTCGACTATTACGAGGAGAAGTTCGGCGCGTGGTTCTTCGGGCGCGAGACCGAAGCCAGCAGGATCACCAACAACCTGCGTGCCGCCCGGCTGACGCTGCTGCACGCGGAGAGCGGCGTCGGCAAGAGTTCGCTGCTGCGCGCCGGCGTGGCCGGGCCGATGCGCACACTCGCTGACCATAGCTTCGCGCGCCGCGGTACTGTCCGCTCCATACCCATCGTCTTCATCGCCTGGAAGGATAACCCCATCCAGGAGCTAGTGGGCGCGATCAGCGCGGCGGTTAGGCCGTACCTGGCGGGTCGGCCGGAGCCTGAGCTCCCGACCGACCGGCTCGACGCGGCGATCGAGGCCGCTTCCGGCGCGGTGAACGCGAGCCTGCTCATCATGCTCGACCAGTTCGAGGAGTACTTCCTCTACCGCTCCCGCGAGCCCGTTCGCGATCAATTCGCCGACGAACTCGCCCGCTGTATAAACCGGACTGACCTCCGGGCCAACTTCCTGATCGCGATCCGCGAGGACGCGTACGCGGGCCTCGGCGACCTGTTCAAGGGGCGGATCGCCAACGTCTACGGCAACTTCCTGCACATCGATTACCTCGATCGCGCGGCAGCGGAACAGGCGATCCGGAAGCCGCTCGATATCTATAACAGCCAGTCTTCGGTTCTTGAGCCCGTCACGATCGAGGAACAGCTCGTCGAAGCGGTGCTCGACCAGGTCCGGGCCTTCGGCGGCGCCGGCGACGCGGCGCAGGGCCGAGCAGCCGCCAATGGCGGTGGTAGCGGTCGCGTCTCGACGCCGCTGTTGCAGCTGGTGATGGGCTCGGTCTGGGAGCAAGGGGACGTCGAGACTACCCACGAGCTGTGCTATTCGACGCTGCAGAATCTGCACGGGGTCGAGATGATCGTCGATACGCACCTGAGCCAAGCGCTCGATGACCTGAGTAGGGCCGAGCGGCGGACCGCTATCGACACGTTCGATCATCTGGTGACGCCTTCGGACGGGAAAATCGCGCAATCGGTCCCTGATCTGGCGAGCAGGACCGGCCACAGCGAGGATCAGGTCGGCAGCGTCCTGGAGAAGCTCGATGACGAGCGCATCGTCCGGCCCGTCCCGGCCGCTCCCGGGAAGGACCCCATACGGTTCCGCCGCTACGAGATCTTCCACGACGTGCTGGCCCCGAGCATTAACCGCGCGATCGCGGTGGCCCGCGAGCTGCAGCGCCGCAGGCGCCGACTTCGACGCTACGGCACCTTGGCTGGGAGCCTCGCGATTGTGGTGCTAGCGGTCGTGGTGGGGTTCGCCTGGGAATTGAACAGCGCGAACGCCGCGAAGACGACCGCAGAATGGGGCCAGTTGGTGGAGACCGCGCAGCTCACCCTGCCGCAGGACCCAGAGACCAGCGCCCAGCTGGCGTTGCAGGCGCTGCTGCATGAGCGCGATACGGGTCGAGCGGAAGGCGTGCTGCGGGCCGCGCTCCCCCAGCTCCAGGCGGTGACGACGCTTCCGGACGGGGCGACGGTTTTCTCGGCGGTGTTCGACCCTGCCGACTCGAACAAGGTCGCCAGCGCAGATAACAACGGTGTCGCGTGGATCTGGGACGTCCAAACCGGACAGCACCCGGTACGCATGTCGCTGGGCGGTTACGACGTCACCGGGAGTGCCGACACTGTCGCCTTCAACCCCACCGGGACCGAGGTCGCGGTCGGCTACGCGGATGGCTCAGTAGCCGTCTTCGACGCCCGCGGCGGAAGAAAGCTGCAGTCGGCAGACATTCCCGATTCGCCAGTGGTCAACAGCGTTGCGTTCGTCGGCGACACAGGCGAGCTGGCGATCGCGACCCAGCAGGGTATCTTCCTATGGCAGCCCCAGAATGGGTCGAAGAGTATCCCGATGCTGTCCGCACAACCAGCACAAGCCATCGCTGCCGACCCGGTCAACTCGCGGGAATTCGCTGTGGCCACGACCGACGGCGCGGTCATCTGGACTGTAAGCCGCTTGGGCAAACCGCAGCAGCACCGACCACTGGGCCCGCAGGGCCTGAACGTCAACGACGCCGAGTTCAACCGTTACGGCACCCAGGTCGTGACCGCTGACGCCGAAGGAAACGTCAATGTCTACGACTCCACCACCTTCACGACCGTGACGACCCTCGACGCGGGCGAAGCAGACGCGTTGAGCGCCGCGTTCAGCCCAGACGGATCGCAGATCGTAGCCGGGTACGCAAGCACGGCGCGTGTATGGGACGTCGCCAGTCGGCTTCAGCTGACGTTGCTCCAAGGCAACGCTGGTTACATTGATGAGGCGCGGTTCAACGCCGACGGCAGCGAAGTCGTAACGGCGAGCGACGACGGCACAATCCGTGTCTGGGATTCCCAGCCTCCCGAGCTCCAGCATGAGTTCATCGACTCGCTGGCCGGCGAAGGCCCGAATCCAGTAGGTCTGGTCGCGTACCTCTCTGACGGCCGCATAGCGAGCCTCGACGGGGCCGGGCACTTCTATGTGTCCACGACCAGCGGCACGCAGCAGGCGGTCATCCCCACCAGCAGCGCAGTGAACGCGCTGGCCTGGAACCACGGCGGTACGGAACTGGTCACAGCTCAAGAGAACAAAACGGTGGACCTTTGGCGTGCCACCGGGACGACGTATACCCAGATCGTCCTCCCGTCGCGCATTGTCCTCAGCGGCGGGCCGGCGCAGGACGTTGAGATGACCCCAGACGGGTCCCGCATCTTGATCGTGAACAGCGATGACTACACGATCCAGGTGCTGAGCGCACGCACCGGTCGGCCGCTGGAGGCGCCGCTCAGCGCAACCAACGCCGTATATATCGGCGCGTTCAGTCCGAGCGGCCAGATCCTCGCCGGTGATGATAACGGCCAGATCGAGGTGTGGAACGCTGCCGGCCGACACCAGGTGCTCGGCATCCCCGGTCCATCCATCAGCGACATTGAATCCAACCGGAGCGGCAGCGAGTTCGTGACTGCCTCAGCTAGCGGAATCCTGATCGTCTGGGCCACTGGCGACGACCGGCCGCTACGCTCGATCGACGCATGCCAGTCACCCAGCACGGCCTCGTTCAGCCCCGATGGCACCAAGATCGTAGTTGCCTGTGGAGACGGCACCGTGCGTGTGTTCGACGCGATCACCCTCCAGATGCTGGTCTCACTGCAGGCCACCAGAGCAGGAAACGTCAGCTACGCCGCGTTCAGCCCGGACGGCAGGAACATCGTCACGGCCGTCTACGCCGGGAACACCGGATGCGTGCAGATCTGGAGTTCCGGGTTGGCGACCACGTTGGTCCAGGTACTGGAACGGATCGCCGAACAGCGCCTTCCCCGCGAGCTCACGGCGGCTCAGCTACAGGGATATCTCACTAGCACCAGCGGGTGACCTGCGACCATGGCGGAGGCCGCGCGGCTAAGGCAGCGCCTCCCGCCAGCGGTTGGTGATCGGCAGCCGCCGGTCCCGGCCGAAGTTCTTCTGGCTGATTTTCGGCCCCGGCGGGTACTGCCGCCGCTTGTACTCGGCCGCGTCGACCAGCCGCACCACCCGCTCGACCAGCTGCGGGTCATGACCGGCCGCGATCAGCTCCGCCGTGCCCATGTCCTGCTCCACGTAGTCGTCCAGCAGCGCGTCGAGCACCTCGTACGGCGGGAGCGAGTCGGTGTCGAGCTGTCCCGGCGCCAGCTCGGCGCTCGGCGGCTTGGTGATGGAGTTCTCCGGGATCGGGGGAAGGGCCCCCTGGCGGGCCGCCTCGGCGTTGCGCCACCGGGACAGCTCCCAGACCAGGGTCTTGAGCACGTCCTTGATCGGGCCGAACCCGCCCGCCGAATCCCCGTACAGCGTCGAGTACCCGGTAGCCAGCTCGCTCTTGTTGCCGGTGGTCAGCACCAGGTGCCCACCCGCGTTGGACAGCCCCATCAGCACCACGCCGCGCACCCGGGCCTGCAGGTTCTCCGGCGGCAGCCCGGTCTCCGGGAACCCGGCCGGGGCCAGCTCCTTGGTGAACGCGTCGACGATCGAGGCGATCGGGATCGTCATCGCGTGCACGCCCTGCCGCTTGACCAGGTCCTCGGCGTCGCTGACCGAGTGCTCCGAGGAGTAGCGGCTGGGCATCAGCACCACGTGCACGTTGTCCGCGCCGATCGCGTCCACCGCGATCGTCGCGGTCAGCGCCGAGTCGATCCCGCCGGACAGGGCCAGGATCGCCGAACGGAACCTGTTCTTGCGCACGTAGTCCCTGACCCCGAGCACCAGCGCCGAATACACCTCGGCCGGATCGCTCAGCCGCGGCCAGAACGGCCCCTCGGTGATCTGCCGCACCGGCTCCGGGCCGAGCCCCGGCTCCGGGCTGAGCCGCGGCTCCGGGCTGAGCCGCGGCTCCGGGCCGGGCCGCGGCGCCCGGCCGGGGCCCGCCGCCAGCGCGACCCGCTTGACCGTGATCACCGTGCCGTCTTCCGCGTCCACCGGCTCGTCGCCGGGCACGCCCCCGCCCGGCGCGGCCGGCAGGTCCAGGTCGGCCACCACCAGGGCCTCCTCGAACTGCGGCCCGCGGGCCAGCAGGGACCCGTCCGCGGCAACCAAGATCGAGTCGCCGTCGAAGACCAGCTCGTCCTGCCCGCCGACCAGGTTGGCGTAGGCCAGGGCGGCGCCCGCCTCCCGGGCCCGCCGGACCACCAGGTCCAGCCGCACATCGTCCTTGCCCCGCTCGTAGGGCGAGGCGTTCGGCACCACCAGCAGGCCCGCCCCGGCGCGGCGGCACACCGCCACCGGCCCGCCCTCCTGCCACAGGTCCTCGCAGATCGCGATGGCCACGTCCACGGCCTGGCCGGAGCCGGCCGGCAGCCGGAACACCGGCAGCGTGTTGCCGGGCACGAAGTAGCGGAACTCGTCGAACACCCCGTAGTTCGGCAGGTGGTGCTTGGCCGAGGTGATGACGACCCGCCCGCCGTGCAGCAGCGCCGCCGCGTCCTGCGGCGCCCCGGCCGGCAGCCCGGTCCGCGCGGCCAGGTCCGCGCGCCGGTCCAGGTAGCCCGCGACCACGGCGATCCCGCCGAGCCCCTTGGCCCCGAGCCGGGCCGCCACGTGGTGCAGCGTCGCGATGGACGCCTCCACGAACGACGCCCGCAGCGCGAGGTCCTCGACCGGGTACCCGGTCAGCATCATCTCGGGGAACGCCACGACCCGCGCCCCGGCCGCGGCCGCCCGCCTGGTCCACTCCACGATCAGTTCAGCGTTACCGTCCAGGTCGCCCACCGTGGCATTGACCTGCGCCAGCGCGATCCTCAGCTTCGTCACGCTTCCAGATTAGGCCGTACTCAGCTGCCCCCCGCGCCCGGTGCTCTGTCTCATTTTTCTGCCGAACGGGCTGTGGTTCCCCGCTCCGCTACCGGCTATCAGCCGTAACGGCGCGGAAACACGGGCCGGGCAGACTCACACCCAGGACGGTCAACTGACTCCGAACGTCTAAGGTGATAGCCGTGGACAGGCAGGAAGAGTTCGTGCTGCGCACGCTGGAGGAGCGGGACATCAGGTTTGTCCGGCTCTGGTTCACTGACGTGCTCGGGACCCTGAAGTCCGTCGCGGTCGCCCCCGCCGAACTCGAGGGCGCGTTCGCGGACGGGATCGGCTTCGACGGCTCGGCCATCGAGGGCTTCGCCCGGGTCTACGAGGCGGACATGATCCTGCGCCCGGACCCGGCCACGTTCCAGCTGCTGCCCTGGCGCGGCGAGTACCCCGGCGTGGCCCGGATGTTCTGCGACATCCTGCTGCCCGACGGGTCGCCGTCCTACGCGGACCCGCGCTGGGTGCTCAAGCGGAACCTGGGCAAGGCCTCCGAGCTCGGCTTCACCTTCTACGCCCACCCGGAGATCGAGTTCTTCCTGCTCCGGGAGCGGCCCGAGCCCGGCGCCCGGCCGCGGCCGATCGACTCCGGCGGCTACTACGACCACACCCCGCACAGCATCGCGCACGACTTCCGCCGGACCGCGATCACGATGCTGGAGTCCATGGGCATCTCGGTGGAGTACAGCCACCACGAGGGCGCGCCCGGCCAGCAGGAGATCGACCTGCGCTACGCCGACGCGCTGACCACCGCGGACAACATCATGTCGTTCCGGCTGGTCATGAAGGAGGTCGCGATCGAGCAGGGCGTGTACGCCACGTTCATGCCCAAGCCGTTCACCGACCATCCCGGCTCCGGCATGCACACCCACGTGTCGCTGTTCGAGGGTGACAAGAACGCGTTCTACGAGGCGGGCGCGGAGTTCCAGCTGTCCAAGACGGGCCGGGCCTTCATCGCCGGCCTGCTGGGGCACGCCCCGGAGATCACCGCGGTCTGCAATCAGTGGGTGAACTCCTACAAGCGGCTGTGGGGCGCCGAAGCACGCACCGCGGGCGCGGGCGGGGAGGCCCCGGCCTACGTGTGCTGGGGCCACAACAACCGGTCCGCCCTGGTCCGGGTGCCGATGTACAAGCCGCACAAGGGGAACTCGACCCGGGTGGAGTTCCGCTCGGTGGACGCTGCCTGCAACCCGTACTTGGCCTTCGCCGTGATCCTGGCCGCCGGCCTGAAGGGCATCGAGCAGGATTACGAACTGCCGCCGGGCGCCGAAGACGACGTGTGGGCGCTGACCTCCGCCGAGCGCCGCGCCCTCGGTATCCGCCCGCTGCCGCAGGACCTGGACCAGGCCATCCGGGTCATGCAGGACAGCGAACTGGTCGCCGAGACCCTCGGCGAGCACGTCTTCGACTTCTTCCTGCGCAACAAGCGCGAGGAGTGGCAGGAGTACCGCCGCCAGGTCACCGAATACGAGCTCGGCCGCTACCTCCCCATGCTCTGAACCGCCCGGCTCCGGCCCCGCTCCCCGCCCTGCCCCGGCCCCACGCCCCCGGCGTCCGGCGCCGGTGTGCATCCCCGGTGTCACACCAGTTTCAGGTCTCCCAAAATCGCGGTTGATTCGTGCCTTGCGGTTGATTGGAGGGATCCCAGTACCGGTAATCGGCGCGATGCCGGCTATCCAGGCCCGCCGGGCTTGCCGCGACACCGGCGCGTCAGTTCTCGAAACGGCCGCCCAGGTGCTTGGCCAGGAAGCGCTCGGCCGCGGCGTAGAACTTCAGCCGGTTCTCCGGCTTGGCGAACCCGTGGCCCTCGTCGGGGAACAGCATGTACTCGTAGTCGATCCCGGCCTCGGCCAGCGCCGCGACGATCTGCTCCGACTCGGCCTGCTTGACCCGCGGGTCGTTGGCGCCCTGGGCGATCAGCAGCGGGATGCGGATGTCACGGGCCCGGGACAGCGGCGAGCGGGACCACAGGAACTCCTGGTCCGTCTCGGGGTCCCCCACCCGCTTGTACAGCTGCGCCTTCATCGGCGCCCAGTAGGGCGGGATCGACTCCAGCAGTGTCTGCAGATTCGACGGGCCGACGATATCCACTGCGCAGCGGAACACGTCCGGCGTGAACGCCGCGCCCACCAGAGCGGCGTAACCGCCGTAGGAGCCGCCGTAGATCGCCACCCGGTCCGGGTCAGCCCAGCCCTGCCCGGTCACGTACCGCACCGCGTCGATCAGGTCGTCGTGCATCTTGGCGCCCCACTCGCGGTCGCCGGCGTTGACGAACGCCTTCCCGTACCCGGTCGAGCCGCGGTAGTTCACCTGGATGCACAGATAGCCCCGGTTGGCCAGCCACTGGGCCTCGGGATCCCAGCCCCACACGTCCCGCACCTGCGGCCCGCCGTGCACGTTGAGCACTGCGGGCAGGCCGGACCGCTCGCCGCCGGGCGGGAAGGTGACGTACCCGTGCACGGTCAGCCCGTCCCGGGTGGTGTAGGAGAACGGTTCCATCCGGGCCAGCTCGTACCGTGACAGCTCGGGACGGCTGTCGAACAGGAACCGCCCGGCCCGGCTGGCCCGGTCGTAGGCGAAGTACCGGACCGGGCCCGCGTCCTCGGTGAACGCGACCAGCCAGGTGGCGTCGGCCTCGTCCCGCCCGGTCAGCCCCGGGTCGCCGGAGTGCAGCGCCCGGACCGCCTCGTAGTCGGCGGCCACCGACGGGTCGAGCACGTGGTACTCGGCG
Source organism: uncultured Actinomycetes bacterium (assembly GCA_963739135.1). Classification (GTDB taxonomy): domain Bacteria; phylum Actinomycetota; class Actinomycetes; order Streptosporangiales; family Streptosporangiaceae; genus Palsa-504. The sequence continues at coordinate 643,431 of CAVTZG010000021.1, read as the reverse complement.
CGGTCCTTGACCAGCTCCACGATCTGCGGTTCCCGGGTGTCCGGATGCAGCATCGCGCCCGCGACATCGACTTCGGGGTCTTCGAACAGCACCTGGGCGTCACCGGATTCCAGGTCGACCCGGACCAGCCGGCCGGTGTTCACCCCGACCGAGCTGACGGCCAGCAGCGACTTCCCGTCGCCGGAGAAGGCCAGCACGTCGCTGGCCGGGGCGTCATCGGCCGGGATGCTCAGCAGCGTCCGCCAGTCGCTGTCGGCGTCGTCGCGGACCAGCAGGTCGTAGCCGCCGTCGGGCAGCGGGGCGATCGCCCCGCGGACCACCATGTCCTCGTCGGCGAGCCAGCCCGCGTACCCGGGGTTCTCGATCAGCCTGGTCAGCTCGCCGGTCTTCAGGTCCAGCCGGTAGACGTCGTGCAGCTGCGGGTTGTCCCGGTTCATCCCGACCAGGATCTCGTCGCGGTGGCTCTTGCGGGTGGCGATGATCCGCGCCTGGATGCCGTCGTACGGCGTTAGGTCACGCTTCGCCCCGGTGTCCATGTCGATGTCGTACAGCCGCCAGTTCTCGTCGCCGCCGGTGTCCTGGATGTACAGCAGGTGCCGCGCGTCCCTGGCCCAGGCGAAGGCCCGGATGCCGCGGTCGGTATCGTCGGTCACCACCTGCGCGGCGTCCCAGTCGACGCCGGAACCCTCCGCGCCGCCCGCCGAGATCGGCGCCACCCAGACGTTCAGCACCCCGTCCTGCGGCGCTATCCAGGCCAGCCGGGTGGCGTCGGGCGAAATCTGCGGACTGACGCGCTCCGGGTTGCCGAACAGCACCTCGCGCGGGATGAGAACGGTCATGCCAATGCCTACCACACGCGCCGCAGCAGCCAGTCCGCCGCGCGTACCGGTTCGCCGCAGGCGTACCGAGCCGTCGCCCCTACCCGGAGAACCAGCGCGCGGGCGCCGGGGTCGTGTTGTGGTAGATGTGCTTCTTCTCGGTGTATTCGTCCAGGCCCGAGGGCCCCAGCTCACGGCCGATGCCCGACTTGCCGAACCCGCCCCACTCCGCCTGCGGCAGGTACGGGTGGTAGTCGTTGATCCACACCGTGCCGTGGCGCAGCGCACCGGCTACCCGCTCGGCCCGGCCCGCATCCGATGTCCAGACCGCGCCCGCCAGCCCGTAGGCGGTGTCGTTGCCCAGCCGGACGGCCTCCTCCTCGGTGCTGAACCGCTCGACCGTCACCACCGGCCCGAACACCTCGTCCTGCACCACCGTCATCTCCCGGTGGCATCCGGCGAAGACGGTGGGCCGCAGGAAGAAGCCGCGGGCCAGCTCGGGCGAGGACGGGCGCTCGCCGCCGGCCAGCAGCGACGCGCCCTCGGAAAGCCCCAGGGCGATGTACCGCTCCACCTTGGCCCGGTGCGCTGCGGAGATCAGCGGCCCGCATTCGGTGTCTGGGTCCAGGCCGCTGCCCAGCCGGATCCGGCCGGCCCGCGCGGCCAGCTCGGCCACGAAGCTGTCGTGCAGGCTGTCCTGCACGATCAGCCGGGCGCCGGCCGAGCACACCTGCCCGGAGTGCAGGAACGCGGCGGTCAGGGCGTTGTCGACCACGGTGTCGAAGTCGGTGTCGGCGAAGACGATGTTCGGGTTCTTCCCGCCCAGCTCGAGCGCGACCCGCCGCACGCCGTGCGCCGCCGCGGCCATGATCTTCTCGCCGGTGGCCAGCCCGCCGGTGAACGAGATCAGGTCCACCTCCGGGTGGGCGACCAGCGCCTGGCCTGCCGTCCCGCCCGCCCCGAGCAGCAGGTTCACCACCCCCGGCGGGATGCCGGCCTGTTCGAACAGCCCGACCAGCGCCACCGTGGACAGCGGGGTCAGCTCGCTCGGCTTGATCACGGCCGTGTTGCCCGCGGCCAGCGCGGGCGCGAGCTTCCACGAGATCTGCAGCAACGGGTAGTTCCAGGGCGCGATGAGCGCGCACACGCCGACCGGCTCGTGCGTGATCCGGCTGACCACGCCCGGGCGGCCCGGGTCGACCACTCGCCCGGCGTCCGTGCCGGCCATGCCCGCGTAGTACCGGAACACCGCGGTCGTGTCGTCCACGTCGGCCCGGGCCTCGTTCAGCGTCTTGCCGGTGTCGAGGCTCTCGGTGTGGGCCAGCTGCTCGCGGTCCCGCTGCAGCAGCTCGGCGACCTTGCTGAGCAAGGCAGCGCGTTCCGTCACGGTGGCCCGGCGCCAGGGACCGTCATCGAAGGCCTGACGTGCGGCGCCCACAGCCGCGTCGACGTCCGCACCAGACGCCTCGGCGAGGGTCTCCAGCGGGGTCGCGTCGAACGGGTTGATGGTCTGTGATGTGCCGCCGTCCTCGGCAGAAACCCACTTTCCGGCTATGTAGAGGTTCTTCACGCCCTGCTCCCGTGGGTGCGTTGTCGCCGACGCCGCCACTATAGACAGGACCGGTCCTGCCCGTCAGGTAGTGGTGCTCCCGCCGCCAGGGTCCGTGCACGGCGGCTCTTCAGCAGGCCGTTCAGGTAACAGTGAATGCTGGGCAACGGTTTCCTCATCACCTAGTGGTAGGGGCACTGGTGCAAGGTCCGATGCCCATGTCGCGATCCGGACTCTGAATGTAAGGGAGCCAGTATGAGGCCAATACGTGACTTTCCTGTTCGTTAGCTGCGGAGCATTTCGAGTGTCCGGCAACGCCCCTGGGTTCCGCGGGGATCAGCTGGCCGGTTACCTTGCTGGGGTGAGCGGTTCGCGGACCACGCTGGCCGGGAGGCTGGCCCGGATGGGTTTCGCGGACGCCGCCCGGGCCGAGCGGCTGCTGCTCACTGATCTCGGCGGCACCGAACTGGACGGGGCGGACGACGGCACCGCGGACGGGCTGAAGGCCGACCCGGTGGTGGCCGCACTGGCCGCCGCGGCCGATCCCGACCTGGCCCTGACCGGGCTGGCCAGGCTGTACGGCGCCGCGCCGGACACGGCCGCCCTGCGCCAGGCGCTGCGTGACGAGCCGGACTTCCGTGACCGGCTGACCGCGGTGCTCGGGGTGAGCGCGGGCCTGGCCGACCACCTGGCCCGGCATCCCGAGGACGCCCAGTTGCTGCGCGGGCCGGTCAGCCGTCCTGGCCCGGCCGAGCTGCGCGAGCAGATGCTGCAGGCGGTCGGCGCCAATCCCCGCCTGTCCGAGCCCGTCGCGGCCCAGGAACCGGCCCAGGAACCGGCCCAGGAACCGGCGCCGGCTGAGCCTGTGGCCTCGCTGGCCGCGGCGTACCGGCGCCGGCTGCTGCACCTGGCGGCCCGCGACATGACCGCGGTCGCGACCGTGGATGAGGTGGTCGAGGAACTGGCCGACATCGCGGCCGCGGTCCTCGAGGCGGCGCTGGCCGTGGCCCGGTCCGAGCTGCCCGCCGGGTCGGCGCCGTGCCGGCTGGCCGTGGTGGCCATGGGCAAGTGCGGAGCCCGCGAGCTGAATTACGCCAGCGACGTGGACGTGATCTTCGTCGCGGAACCGGTCCGGGACGGGGACGAGACCGTGGCGCTGGCCACCGCCAGCCGCCTGGCCGCCGGGGTGATCGGCGTCTGCGCCCGGTCCACCCCCGAGGGAAGCATCTTCCCCGTCGACCCGAACCTCCGCCCGGAAGGCCGTCACGGCCCGCTGGTGCGTACCCTGGCCAGCCACCGGGCCTACTACGAGCGCTGGGCCAAGACCTGGGAGTTCCAGGCCCTGCTGAAGGCGCGGCCGGTGGCCGGCGACATGGCCCTCGGCCAGGCCTACGCCGACACCTTCGCCCCGCTGGTCTGGCAGGCGGCCCGCCGCGAGCACTTCGTCGAGGACACCCAGGCCATGCGCCGCCGGGTGGAGCAGTCGCTGCCGGCCCGGCAGGCCGGGCGCGAGCTGAAGCTCGGCCCCGGCGGCCTGCGCGACATCGAGTTCGCCGTCCAGCTCCTGCAGCTGGTGCACGGCCGCACCGACGAGACGCTCCGCGCCCCCGCGACCCTGCCCGCGCTGGCCGCGCTGGCCGCCGGCGGCTACGTCGGCCGCGACGACGCCGACGACCTGGCCGCCGCCTACCGGTTCCTGCGCCGCACCGAGCACCTGCTGCAGCTGCACCGGCTGAGCCGCACCCACACCCTGCCCGAGGATCCCGCCGTACTTCGCCGGCTGGGCCGGGCGATGCGGTCTTTTGATCTGCCGAACGGGCCGTGGTCTCAGCCTGCCGCCCCCGCCGGCCGCTCCGACCCGGCCGTCGAGTTCGACGTACTGTGGCGCCGTCACGCGCGCCAGGCGCGGCGGCTGCACGAGAAGCTGTTCTACCGGCCGCTGCTCGACGCCGTGGCCCGGCTGCCGTCGGAGGCGGCCCGGCTGACGCCGGCCGAGGCCCGGGCCCGGCTGGAGGCGCTCGGCTACGCCGATCCGGCGGGCGCGCTGCGGCACATCGACGCGCTGACCTCAGGTGTGTCCCGGCGGGCGGCCATCCAGCGCACGCTGCTGCCCGTGCTGCTCGGCTGGTTCGCCGACGCCGCCGAGCCCGACGCGGGCCTGCTTGCGTTCCGGCAGGTCAGCGAGGCGCTGGGGGAGACCCCGTGGTACCTGAAGCTGCTGCGGGACGAGACCAAGGCGGCCGAGCGGATGGCGCACCTGCTCGCCTCCAGCCGGTACGCGACGGGCCTGCTGCTGCGCGCGCCCGAAGCGGTCGTGATGTTCGGCGACGACGCCGAGCTGGTCCCGAGCGGCCTGGAGGTGCTGCGCTCGGAGATGATGGCGGCCGCGCAGCGCCACGGCGACGACGCGGAGGCGGCGGTGGCCACGGTGCGTTCGGTCCGCCGCCGTGAGCTGCTCCGCATCGCTGCCGCCGACGCGCTCGGGGCCACCACAGACCTGGCCGTGACGGGCGAGGCGCTGACCAGCGTCACCCGGGCCACGGTCGAGGCGGCGCTGGCGGTGTCGCTGCGGAAGGTCGCCGCCGAACTGCGGCGGCCGCTGCCGACCAGGTTCGCCGTGATCGCCATGGGCCGGTTCGGCGGCCACGAGTGCGGCTACGGCAGCGACGCGGACGTGCTGTTCGTGCACGATCCGGTGCCCGGCCAGCCGGAACGGGACGCCTCGGATGCCGCCCACGCAGTGGCCGCCGAGCTGCGTCGGCTGCTCGCGCTGCCGGTGCCCGATCCGGCCCTGGCCGTGGACGCCGACCTGCGGCCCGACGGCAGGCAGGGCCCGCTGGTCCGCACGCTGGCGGCCTACCGGACCTACTACCGGCGGCGGTCCGCGCCGTGGGAGGCGCAGGCCCTGCTGCGCGCCGAGGCCGTGGCCGGGAACGCGGAACTCGGGACCAGCTTCACCCGGATGATCGCCGAGTTCCGGTACCCCCTGGACGGAATCGACCTGACCGCCGTGCGCGAGATCCGCCGGATCAAGGCCCGGGTCGAAGCCGAGCGGATCCCGCGCGGCGCGGACCGGGCGCTGCACCTCAAACTCGGCCCGGGCGGCCTGTCCGACGTCGAGTGGACGATCCAGCTGCTCCAGCTGCAGCACGCTCACGCGGTGCCGGGGCTGCGGACCACCCGGACCAGCGAGGCGATGGCGGCGGCGGTCCAGGACGGCCTGCTGTCCGCCGACGACGCGGCCGCGCTGATGGCCGCCTGGCAGCTCGCCGCGCGGATCCGGAACGCGGTGGTGCTGGTCCGCGGCCGGCCAAGTGACACCCTGCCGGCCAAGCACGGCGAGCTGACCGCGGTGGCCCGCCTGCTCGGCTACCCGCCCGGCGACGCGGCCCAGGCCCTCGAGCAGGCCTACCGCCGCGCCGCCCGCCGGGCGCGCTCGGTCATGGAGCCCCTGTTTTACGGTTGAGGCAGGTAGCCGTTGGCCCGCAGGATGCGCAGGGCGTCCACGGTAAGGTAGCCGCGCCACTCGCGCTCCGCGGCCGGCGACCAGGCCAGCCAGTTGAACGTCCAGCCGCCGTCGCCGCGCTGCGCCTGCGCGAGATGATCCAGGTGCGCCTTGATCGTCACGTCGTCGAACAGGCTGCGGGCCAGCGAATCCGGCTCGGGGGCGAAGTCCAGCGGGTAGTGCACCTCGCCGGGCGCCTCCGGGTCCATGGCCACTAGATCCCGGTCGATGATCAGCGGCCCGACCCGGTCGAACATCTTCCCGGCCCGGTCCCGGTCCGGCACGTACTGCAGGAACTTGAGCACACCGAACATCTCATAGCCGCCGGGTTCGGTGAGGGAGCCGATCCGGTGCCACATCGCCTCGGTGGCCCGCTCCAGCCACGGATGGCTGAAGCGCCGGGCGTGCAGGGTGCCGCTGATCAGGCCGGTGGCGATGAGCGAAGCCGGATGGCCCTCTTCCGGCACCCACCACGGCGCGTGCGGCCAGTTCCCGAGCGCCTCGGGATCCGCCTCGACGAAGGCCGCGCCGCCCTCGGCGGGCTCGACCGTTACCAGCCAGTCGCAGGCCCCGCGGACCAGCGCCGCGTCCCACGCGTCGGCCTCGTGCAGGACCCGCAGCGCCATCTCGACGGCGACGGGCTGGCTGCCCGGGGCCCGGCAGTCCGGCTCGAGCGCGTGCCCGAACCCTCCGTCGTCGTTGCGGTACGCGGCCACCGCGTCGCGCACCGGCCCGGCCGGCCCGCCGCCGAACAGCCGCTGGAACCTGCGCCGGTCGATCACCCTTGCGTTCGCGGCGATGAACCCGGCCGCGGCGTCGAAGTCAGGAATGTTCATCGGCCCATCACAGCACGGGAGCCCCGGCCCGTATTGAACGAAACGGCCATCATCATGGCATGCTGGCAGCGTGGAGATGCTGGCCCGCCAGGCGGCCGTCCCGCGCGACCGGCGGCCCGGCCCGGTGCGGGCCTGGCCATCCGGGTACACGGAATGGGCGGCCCCGGCCGCTCTCCGGCATGCCATCGCCTGCCTGTGGGCGCAGGTCACCCCGGGTGAGGGCGGTGACCGGGCCGGCCTGGTGCTGCCCGATGCCTGCAGTGACCTGATCTGGGAGCAGGGGCGCGGCGCGTTCGTGGCCGGCCCGGATACCGGCCCCGTCCGGCACCTGATGGGCGCGGGCACGGTCGTGTTCGGCGTCCGTTTCCGGCCCTCGGCCGGCGGCCCGGCGCTCGGCCTGCCGCTGAGCGAGCTGCGCGACCTGCGGGTCGATCTGGCCGAGCTGCGCCGGCCTGACGCGAGGCGGCTGCCCGGAACGCTGGACCCCGGCACCGCCGCGATCCGCATGCTGGAGCTGGCGGGAGATCTGGTTGCCGAGGGCGGCCCCGACCCGGCCGCGGCCCGGGCCGCGGCCTTGCTGGCCGAGCCGCGGGCGCTGGCCGAAGACGTCGCGGCGGACGTCGGGCTGAGCATGCGGCAGCTGCGGCGGCGCTGCCAGGCGGTCGTCGGGTACGGCCCCAAGACCCTGCAGCGGGTGCTCAGGTTCCGCCGGTTCGTCACCCGGCTCGACGCCGGCCAGCCGGACGGCCGGGATGCGCACGATCTGGCCGCCCTCGCCGCGCAGGCCGGCTACGCCGATCAGGCTCACCTGACCCGGGAATGCCGGGCCCTGGCGGGCCTGACCCCGGCCGCGCTGGCCAGGCAGCGATCGGGCCAAGATATGCCGGTATTTCCGCACTGAGTTCCGGAAATCAGCACGCGAAATCCGGTATCCGGTCAAATAAATGCTGGCTCAGCCGGCTATCGCGCGGGAATAAGCTCGAATGACACAATTGAAACCGGGTCCTGGCCACCAGGGCGTGCCGCCAGGCGTCCAATGGGCGGCTGTCGACAGTTGTACCCGAATAGGGCGTTGGGGGGAAGACAATGGCCCTGAACGGATGCGGTCACGAATTGCGGCCGGGAGTCCGGTTCTGTACCGTATGCGGCGCCCCTGCTACTGAAGGTGATCCGCAGGTAACTGTCCGGCCGGAGCCGTCCTACGCCGATCCCGAGCCCACGGTGACCAGCGAGCCGTCCGGCGATCCGGCCGGGCCGCCGCGGTGGGGATCGCCCGAGTTCTATGCCCAGACCATGGATGCCAGAGGACTCCGGCCTCCCGCGGCCGAACCAGCGTCGTACTACCAGCCTGCCCCGGTCGAACCGGTGGTCTACGAGGCACCTGCTCCGCCGTCGCCCTACTCGCCGCCCATCACGCCGCCGCTGCTGCCCCCGGTCCCTCCCGGCCAGCAGCCCCCGCGCCACGGCGGGCCGCGGCGGAGCCGGGGCCTGCTCGTCGGCCTCATCACGTTCCTGGCCGCCGCGGCCGTCGCGGCGGCGGTGGTCCTGATCGCGCACCCCTTCAACAGCGGGACCACCCCGGCGGCCGCCAGCAGTACGGCGACGACAGGCGTCCCTGTCTCGCCCACCGCGTCGGCTCCGGTTTCGGCTACGGCATCCGCCTCGTCGCCGGCTGAACCCACCCAGGAACAGGCGGCCCGGAACCTGGCCGGGCTGCTCTCGCAGAGCGTCAGCGACCGCAGTGCCATCGTGGCGGCGGTGAATGACGTCAACACCTGCGGCTCGAACCTGAGCCAGGACCCGCAGACCTTCCAGAACGCGGCCACCTCACGCCAGAACCTGCTCAACCAGCTGGCCAGCCTGCCCGGCGGCGCGGCGCTGCCGTCTAACATGCTGGCCGCGCTGACCAGCGCCTGGCAGAACTCGATGCAGGCCGACCAGGACTTCGGCAAGTGGGCGCAGGACGAGAGCTCGAGCTGTGCCCCGGGCAGCGAGGCGACCGACGCCAACGCCCTGGCCGCGACCGGGCCAGACAACCAGGCAACCACCGACAAGAAGACCTTCGTCGGCATCTGGAACCCGATCGCCACTGAATACCACCTGACCACCTACCAGTGGAACCAGCTCTGAAGTGAACCAGCACTGAAGCGGAACCAGCACTGAAGCGGAACCAGCACTGACCGGAACGCCCAGGCCGGCCGCTCAGCCCATGGCGTTCCAGACCATGCTGGCCAGCTGGTCGATGGTGTCGATGCCGTACTGCTCGGTCGGGTTTCCCGTGGTCAGCACGGCCATCAGGTAGTCCCGTCCGCTGCCCGAGATCCACCCCACGCTGTTGATCTGCCAGTCGTTGTCCGCGCTGGTCAGGGGCAGCCAGCCGTTCTTCAGGGCCACGGTGACCTGGGCCGGGACCCCGCCGGAGACGCCCCACCGCTGATCAGGTGCCACGCTCTCCATCAGCGACAGGGCGTAGTCGCGCTCGGCGGTGGTGAGCAGTGAATTGGGCTCGACGAGCTCCCGCAGCAGGGTCAGCTGGTCGCCGGGCACGGTCGTGGTCAGCCCCCACCCGGGCCACGGGAATCCCGGGCAGTCCACGCATGTCGACGGCGAGGTGTCGGCCAGGCCGGCCTCGGTATTGAACGACCGGATGCTGGATGCGCCGCCGACCTCGTCCCACAGGCTGGTCGCGGCGTCGTTGTCGCTGTCCTCGATCATCTGCTCGGCCAGCGCCTGGTCACTGGCCGACAGCGCGGTGCCGCTGTGGCCCCGCTCGGCCAGCAGCGTCTCGAGCACGTCCAGTTTGACTATGCTCGCCTCGTCCTGTGGCTGCCCCTGCCCGAGGCGCCAGGTCCGGCCGGTGCGCAGGTCGTAGACCGCGGCCAGGACGACACCCGACCTGGCCGAGACGTAGGAAGCCGCCGCCGTCCCCAGCGGATCGGCGTGCGTGCCCGTCCCGGTGGATCCGGTCGGCTGCGGAGCGCTGGGCCGCGCCGAAGCTGAGGAAGCCGAGGCGGCCGAGGAAGCAGACGAGGCCGCCGCCAGCGGTCCGGCCGATGAGCCGGGTTCGGCAGGCAGGGGGGTAGCCTGCGCGGACGGCTGGGTTCCCGTCCCGCCGAGCTTGACGAACGCGATGATGCCCGCGGCTATGAGCAGGCCGACGCCGACGGCCGCGAGCACGACCCTGCTCCATGCGGGCACTTCCGGCGAGTGCCTGCCCCTGCTTCCGATGGCCACGTCCTGTTCTTCGTCCGGTCGCCGGCCTGGCCGGCCACGGGCTACCCCGCCGGGCAGACCTGCCGGAACGGCTGGGTTCCAGCGTAGTCAGCCCACTGCTGCCGGGTAAGCGATACCTCCGCGATGCCGCAGGCGGCCCGCAGCAGGCTGGCCTGCCGGGCGGCGGCCAGCTGTACGTCCCGGTACAACGCCGCGGAGTGCTTGCCGTCGGCCTGCCACCGCGCCGTATCCTCCGCCAGCCGGCCCTGCAGGATCATGCTGGTCTGGTCTTCCTCCAGCCAGGCTCGCAGTCGCGGCCAGGCCTGGAGCAGGACCTCGTGCGCGATCTCGGCCCGGTCCGCGTCCAGGACCAGCAGGCGGCCGCGGGCAAAGGCCTCGAGCACCGCGGCGACCTGCGGCCACTGGCTCTTGGGCAGGCCGGCGTGCAGGTCGGCGCGGGTGACGGCCCGGCGGGCCGCCTGCGGTCGGGACCCAGCGCCGTCATCCGGCGCAGCACGTCCCGTGCGACTGCCTGCTGGTCCGGGGTCAGCCCCTGGTAAGCGGCCTCGGCACTGACCTCGACGGCCCGGGCCACCCCGGCTTGCCCGCCCGGGCCCTGGTAGCCACGCCTGGTCAGCTGGTCGCCTTGGCGCTGTTCCCAGGTCAGCAGCATGGCCTGGGACAGCAGCGGCAGCACCCCGGTGTCCCCGCCCGGGCCGCTCTGGCCGTCTTTCCGGGCTGAGCGCAGGTCCGCCAGGATGGTGTCGACCAGCCCGTCCTCCATGCCCAGCCCGCTGGCCTCGGCGGGGCCGGTGATCACCCGGCGCAGGTCGGCATCGGTCATCGGGCCGACCACCAGCTGGTGCCGCTGCATGGCCGGCACCAGCTGGGGGCAGTCGGCGCACCGGTCCCAGTAGTCCCCGCGGACCGCGATCACCACCAGCGCCTGAGGCTCATTCCGCGGCCCGGCCGGCCTGGTCGCGGCGGCGCACACCGCGTCGATGAACGCGGCCCGCTCCTGCTCCCCTTCCTCGCCCGCGGCGGCGAAGACCTGCTCGAACTGGTCGATGATCAGGACCAGCCGGGATACCTCGGCCGGGGGGTCGTTCCGGCCCCGCTCGCCATCGGCCGGGGCGCGCACGATCTCGCTGATCAGCAGGTGCGCGTCACCAGGTGCCTCGGCCAGGATCTTGCGCGTCACCGCGGGATCCCCGCCGCTGAGCTGAGCCAGCCGGGCCGCCAGCTCGGTCAGCGGACGGGATGCCGGGGTCATGCTGACCCGGAGCCAGGACTGCGATCCCGGCACCTGCACGCCGCGGGCCAGCGCCGGCACCAGCCCAGCTTGCAGCAGCGAGGTCTTGCCGGCGCCCGAGGCGCCGGTCACCATGACCAGGCCGCCGTCGGCCAGCAGGCCGGCCAGTTCCGCGGTGAGCCGGTCTCGGCCGTAGAACACCGCCGCGTGAGCCTGGTCGTACGGCAGCAGCCCGCGATAGGGGCAGCCGCCGGTCCAGCGCGGGCGGCCCCGTTCCCCGTCGGCGGATCCGGGTATCCAGGCTCGCGTGCGCTGCTCGATGACCGCCAGCTGCTCACGGATCATGCGCACGTCGGCCGACCGCCGGCCGACCTGATCGCTGATCGCCCGCAGCTCGGCGCCCTGGCCGGCCAGGCTGTCCTGGATCTCGCCGGCCGCGCGGGCCAGGTCGGCAAGCAGGAATTCCATCTCGCCGAATTCGGCGCTCACGGCCTCGGCCGCGGTCAGCACCTCGCGCTGCAGTTCCTCGTCCCCCGCCTCGATGGCGGCCCGGAAGACCGTGCCGCCCGCGTCGATCTCGCGCAGCACCATGGCGATATCAGATCGCACTGCGTCAGCCCGTTCGCCGGGCGCGGCCAGGATCTCCTTGAGGCTCCGGCTGATCTCCCGCTGCACGTCATTTCGCGGGGGGTCACCGGCGGGGTGCGCCGACCGCGCGCGGTCCAGGGCGGCGGCCAGGACGTCGCTGAGCACGCCGGCCCATACCGACGACAGCACCCCGGTCCTGGCCACGGCCACGGCGCTGGCCAGGTCGGCGGCATCGGCCAGTTCAGGCCCGAACGCGGCCGCGCACAGCAACGGCAGCACGGCCAGGGCCGGCATGCTCCGCAGCTCATGACGCCCGTTCCGGGCCGCCCGCAGCAGCCACTCGCGGATGCCGGCCTGGAGCCGCTCAACCTCCTCGAAATCGCCCATCCCGCCCCATCCCCACGCCCGCACAACACCCCAAGACGGCGGCAGCCTAGCCGGCCTTATGGCACGCAAGCGGCGTGTTAAGCCTAGTGTGACCAGTTGCGCGCCGTTTCACCGAAGTCTTTCGTATACCGCCCGGTCATCACCGGATCGGCGGTTCGCGCCGATAAGGCGGTCGGGTCTCCGCGGACGGCGGCCCGCGTCTCCGGGTCGAGCACCTGCAGCAGCGGGGCCGAGGCCTCCCGCAGCCGCTGGGCCGCATCGTTGAGCCTGCCGGGAGACGCCGGAGTGGCACCGGGCGGCTGAGCGGCCAGCGCCCGGGCCAGCTCGCCGCCCAGCGCCTGGGCCTGCTCGAGGAAATCCCGCGACACCTTCGCGTCGATCAGGACCGGCGCCGCGACCAGCAGCATCATCATGTAGGTCCGGAACTCGTCCACCGCCGCGTCCCGGTCGCCCTGGTCGTCGCCCGGGAAGACCGCCGCAGACACCGCCTGCGCCGTGCGCCTGGCCTGAGTCGCCACGATGGCCGCCTGGGCCGCGATCGCGCGGGCCCGGTCGTTGAACTGCCTGCGGCTGACCACCTGATCGACCACCAGCACCGTGATCAGCAGCACGAGCAGCCCCGACATCGTGTCGGTGGTGATCGCGTGGCCGTCCCACCACCGGCGTTCCTGTGCGTCGCTGAGATCGAGGATCACCAGCGTGCCGGTCACCAGCGTGACGACGGTCGCGGCGAGCAGGCCTGGCCATCGTGACAGCACCAGACGACCTTAGCGGCCACCCCAGGCTGCGGTGAATAGGTCAGTGCCTGCAGCAGGTGCCTTGGTCGGCAACACCGATAGACCGTTGCTGTCGCCCCAACGGCACCGATGGACCGTCGCTGCTGTTACGAGCCCGGCCCCGCCCAAAGAAATGAGGCTGACGTGGCTGGTGTGGCGTACGGTGCCGAAGGCTGGCCGCTTCACTTCCACTCTGCTCTGCTGCGCACCCCGGACTGAGGTTTCACCGTCTTCGGGCCGCGACCCTGGGCCAGGTAAGGGTCAGGGGGCGGGTTCGGCGATCATGGCGGTGCCGATCTCGCGGAAGCCGATCCTGGCGTAGATGCGGGCGACTGCCTCGTCGCTGGCCGACAGGAAGACGGTCTGCACCCCGCGGTCCAGGGCGTCGACGGCCAGGGCGGCGGTCACCGCCGCCCCCAGGCCCCGGCGGCGTTCGGCGGGCAGCACACCCACGCCGGTGATCTCGGCCACGCCGCCCACCGCCTGCCAGCTTCCGGCCGCGACCGGGCCGTCCGGGCCGAACGCCGCGGCCAGCACCGACTGCCCCGACCGGAGGCGTTCGCGCAGCATCGCGATCGTGCCGCCGTCGTGGTCCGCGGCGATCTTGTCCCGCTCGGCCACGCCCGGCTCGCCCGTCGCCGTGCCCGGATGGCCGAACGCCACGGAGGGCACCGCCCAGATCCGGTCGAGTTCGGCGTCTTCCGGCGCGACGACGCGGACGGTGACGTCCGGCGGCAGCGGCGGCGCCTGGACCGGCCCGGCCAGCACCATGAGCGGGTGCGTCTGGACCTCCAGGCCCGCTTCGGCCGCGGCGGCCGCCATCTCGGGCGCAGTCTGCTCGATCCACTCGAACGACTCCGGGATGATCAGTTCTCGCTGCCGGGCGCGGACCGCGCGGATGCTGGTGGCGGTGATGGGCGCCCGGGCGCCCCGCTTCGGACGGGCGTAGTAGGGCCAGCCCGGACCGGTGGGAACGAAGATCACGAGCGGGCCGTGCTCGTCGGCGCGGGACCGGCGGCGCGGAACGGCGTCGCAGAACGCGTCAATCCGCTCAATGACCTCGTTATCTGTCACAGCAGTACTTACCCTATGGGGCCGGACGGCGGAGTCAACTAGGTTTGCCTGCCGGCACGCACCGCCACCCTGACCGTCCCGGGTCACCGCCAGGCGGCCGGGTCGCTGCCGTACCTGGTCAGCGGACCGGGCCAGTCCAGGCCCCAGCCGCCGAGCCGGCCGGGCGGCCGCACCGCGGTCACTTGCCCCTCGGTGCTGTCGATCTGGCCCAGCCAGGCCGGATCGGTTCCGTCCGGAGCGCCCGCCGGGCCGGCCAGCCGGCCCTGGCCGAGCAGCCGGCCCTGATCGAGCAGCCGGCCCTGATCCAGCAGCCACTGCCCGGTCCGGGCCAGGCACAGCTCGCGGACCTGGGTGCCGCCCCGCACCGCTTGGGCGGCCAGCGCGCGCAGCGCGGCGGCGGCGCACAGGTAACCGGTGCCGTGGTCGAGCAGCTGGCAGGGCATCGCCCCCGTCGCGGGGGCCGAAATCGAGCAGGGCGCTGCGCTTGCCGAGCAGCCCGTCCCGGGCGTGCAGCGGCAGTTCCGGCCGGTGCGGCGGATCCAGCCGCAGCACGTCGGCGCCGAGCGCGGCCAGGTAGCGGGTGGCCACCGGCCCGGCGATGACGCGGGTCAGGTCGAGCACCCGGATCCCCGAGGCAGGCAGTTCCCCGGGGCCGCGGGACTCCCGTGGGCGGGGCGGCGCGGTGCCGACGGCCCGGCCCTCGACCAGGCGGGTGGCGGCGACCGCCTGCCCGGCCGGCTCGGCCCGCCAGCCCGTCTCGGTCCGCACCGCGGCCGCAATGCCGCCCGCGCCTACCACCAGGTCCTCGGCCTGGCGGGCGGGCAGGGCGGCCAGGGCCGCCGCGACCGACTCCCGATCGCCGTCCGTGCCCAGGGCCCGCAGCAGGGCCGCACGGTGCCAGGGATAGTTCGCGTGCGTGCGCACCCATCCGTCGGAGGTCCGCCAGAAACGCGACAGCGGCGCGAAGCCCGTCCCGGCCGCCTCGCCGTTGATCCGCAGGTGCGCCTCGCTCCTGAACACCGCCGCGACATGCCCCCGGTCGAGTCCGAGGGCGGTCCGCGGCCGGGACCCGCCGCGCCGGGCCTGCCAGTCCGCGGCGGCCAGCAGCGCCGCTGCGGCGCAGGCGATCGCGGTATCCTCCACCGCCAGGTGCGAGGGCAGGTGTCCCGGCAGGCCGGCGACCTCCAGCGGGCCCGGGTCTGCGTCCGGATGATCCGGGTCCAGGGGGTCCACGGCGTCCAGGGCCGCCCACGCCTCGGCCAGCAGCCGGGTCCAGAGCTGTTCCGCCACGGTGGTCATTCTCGCACCGGCCGGGACTAGGCCGGGCGCCGCGCGATCACGTGCAGCAGCGCGGCCACCTGGCGGTACGGGTCGGTCCGCCCGGCCTGCTCCTCGCAGGCCAGCAGCGGCTCGAGCTCCGGCGGCGGCTGGGCGTCATCGGCCGCGGTGTCGGTGAAGACCCGCACCCCGTACCAGGCCGTGACCTCGAGCCCGCACCCGGCCAGCCGGGCGGCCAGGTCGGCCAGCCGGTCGGCCCGGGCCGTGACCCCGACGCGGTTCGGGTAGGTGCCCGATCCGAAGGCCGCCGCGCAGGCCGCCCAGTCGCCCTGCAATCCGGGCCGCATGGCCAGCGCATCGCCGTTGCGGACCAGCAGCGACGACATCCCGCCCGGCGCCGTCAGCCCGGCCACGGCCCGCAGCAGCGGATCAGGATCGGCGGCGTACATCAGCACGCCATGACACAGCACGACCGGGAAGCGCGAAGCCACGGGCCGTTCGGCAAAATCCTCGATCAGGCTCCGCTCGACCCGCACCCGGGCGCGGACCTCAGCCGGCTCGGCGGCCAGGTCCTGCTCCAACCGGGCCAGCAGGTCCGCCGAGGCATCCACGGCGGTCACCTCGTGCCCGCGCCGTGCCAGGCGCAAGGCCTGCGTCCCCTGACCGCAGCCAAGATCGAGTATCCGAACGGGCCGTGGTGCCAGCTCCGCGGCCAGCTGCCGCGTGACCAGTTCCTGGCGCACCACGTCCCTCAGTTTCCCCAGCCGTTCCTGCCAGCGCCCCTCGTGGCCGGTGAACGGGGTGCTCACCGGGCCGGTACCCCTGTCCCGAGCTCGCGCTGCATCAGGACGGTGTCGATCCAGCGGCCCTGCTTGCGGCCGACACCGGCCAGGCGGCCCGCGTCCGTGAAGCCGAACCGGCGGTGCAGCGCGGCCGAGGCGTCGCTGCCGGTGTCGGCGATGACCGCGATGACCTGCCGCGCGCCGGCCTGCTCGCACCCGGCCAGCAGCGCGCCGAGCAAGGCGCCGCCCAGCCCGCGGCCGGTGCAGCCGGGGGAGATGTACACGGTGTCCTCCACAGTATGACGGTAGGCCGGCTTGGGCCGCCACGGGCTGGCGTAGGCGAACCCGCACAGCACCGGCGCCGCCTCGGCGACCAGGAACGGCAGGTTCCGCCCGGCCAGGTCATCACGCCGCTGCCGCCAGTCCGCCGCCGTCGGCGGGACCTGCTCGAACGTCGCTATGCTGGTCGTCACGTAGTGCGCGAAGATCGCGGCCACCTGCTCCATGTCCGCTGCCGCCGCCGCGCGGATGACGGGCTGTCCGGTTGTCAACGCCACCTCCTGTCCCGGTGGTTGACCGGCCTGGACACGGCCGGCCACGGTGATTACCGTATCGGGTGATGGCCGATCTTCCCGGCACCGCCGACCTGGCCCGCCAGGCCGACGCCTTCTGCGTAGCCAGCATCCGCGACACCACCGGCCGTGCCGTCCGGATGCTGGCCGCGACCCCGGAACTGGCCGGCTACAACTTCGCCACCGCGGTCATCCTCGGCGACGCCGACCGCGTGCGCGCCGAGATCACCCGGGACCCGGGCCTGGCCACCAGGGTCGACCCGCGGACCGGCTGGACGGCGCTGCACGCGGCCTGCGCCTCGAACTGGCACCGGCTCGACCCGGCCCGGGCCGGGGGCCTGCTGGCCGTGGCCCGGATGCTGCTGGACGCCGGGGCCGATCCCGGCGGGCGCACCCCCGGCCAGCGCGGCCGCGGCGACGGCTGGACCCCGCTGCGCTGCGCGGTGGCCGGCGCGGCCAATCCGCCGGTCGTCGCGCTGCTGCTGGAGCGCGGTGCCGTGCCCCACGACCACGACCTGTACCTGGCCGGGTTCGGCGGCAGGCCGCGCCGACCTGGCCGAGCAGTTGCGCCGTCACGGTGCCGCCGACGACACCACCCCAGCCGACCGGTTCCTGGCTGCCCTCCAGCACGCCGACCGGGACGCCGTGCGGCGGCAGCTAGCTGACGATCCCGGGCTGCCGGAGCGTCTTACCGGCGCCCAGCAGGCCGCGGCGCTGATCCGGGCCGCCGAGACCGGCAGTGCCCCGGCCGTCAGCCTGATGCTCGACATCGGGTTCCAGGTGGACGCGCGCGGCGGCGATCACGGGAGCACCGCCCTGCACGCCGCCGCCTTCACCGGCAGCGCCGGCATCGTCGGGCTGCTGCTGGCCCGCGGGGCCGACCTCGAGGCCCGTGATGCGACGTGGGACAGCTCGCCGCTGAACTGGGCCGCCGTAGGCAGCGGCGGCCACACCGTCGACAACCCCCGGCCCGACTGGATCGCCGTCGTCCAGGCCCTGCTCGAGGCCGGGGCCTCCACCGCGGGCATCACGCTCTCGCCCGACGACCCCTATCCGCCCAGCCCGGGGGTGACGGATCTGCTGCGTGACGTCCTGGGCTAGGAGGCGTGCAGGCCGGGGAACATGTGCCCGAAGAGGTCGTCGATGAGCGCGATGGCGTCGGCGTGGACCATGGCCTCGTCCTGGTCGATGTCCGGGGCCGGCAGGCCCATGTCTTTGGCCAGGGCCAGCACCGGGAAGAAGGCTGCCTTGGACAGGCCCTTCAGGCGGGCCTCGAGCGACACGTGGGCCGGGCTGAACGGCGGCACCGGACGCGGGGTGACCTCGGGCCAGTTCGTCGGGTCCCGCGGGTGGTCCAGGGACAGCACGGGCGCCAGGTCACGGGCGGATGCGTCGCGGGCGGTCAGCGGTGTGCCGAGCTGCCAGCGTTCCCGCAGTGTCCGGATGACCGAGGTGTGCCGGTACTCGTCGTTGATCACGGTCTGCTCCGGGATCCAGGCCGAGACGGCGATGGCCGGCACCCGCACCCCGGAGCGGTCGAACCGGAACCCGAGCTGCCCGGCCGGAGCCGCCGGGCCCGGCGCGACGACCGGAGGCGGCGGGATGTGGTCGTAGGTGCCGCCGTGCTCGTCGAAAGTGACCATCAGCAGCGTGTTGTAGGCGTTGGACCCGGCAGGCGAGGACGAGGAGCGGACCGCGTCGTAGATCTTGGCCAGCAGTGCCTCGCCGCCCAGCAGCGAGGACGGCGGGTCCAGGTCGGCGCCGGGGAACAGCGCGTCGAAGGCCGGGTGCATGTCATTGTGGCCGTACAGCAGGTTGGGCTCGATGAAGGAGTAGGCAGGCAGCTGCCCGCTGGCCGCGTCGGCCAGGAACCGGTCCGTGGTGAAGAAGTTCGTCGCCCACCGGTCACGCAGCCGCGGCGCGTGGATGATGCCGGTCAGGGAAATGCGGCTCGGCGGGTCGCAGTAGACGCGCCAGGTCAGGCCCTGTGCTTCCAGCCGCTCGAAGATCGTCTCGGCCGTGTTGTGCAGCGGGAAGGAGTCGGCGGGCGACATGTTGACCACGAGGCCGGATGAACTGGCCGCGTGGAAGAACGACCGGTTCGGGAACGTCTGCGAGGGGACCTCGCAGAACCAGTGGTCGAAGGTGGCGAAGCCGCGGGCCAGCGCCGAGGTGACCGGGACCTGCAGGGGCGCGTAGCCCGTCATGATCTGCGCGTACTCCTCGAAGACGGGCGGCCTGCCCATCTCGGCCTCCAGCGCGCTGATGTAATCGGTGACGAACCCGTCCATGGTCGGCACCTGGCCGGGATCGGCCGGGGCGTTGTACGGGAAGACGATGCGCTCGGCCACCATCCCGCGGTTGGACGGCGGGTCGATGATCCCGAACAGCTGGGTGTTGACGTGCTGGTACTCCTCGCCCGGGTCGGGCGACGGGGAGTTCATGTCGATCGCGGTCCCGTACGGCACGAGCTTGGCAGCCGTGCCCGGATCGGCTCCGGCGGCCCATTCGGGTACCGGGTTGGACAGCTCCAGGCCCGCCACGCCCGCGAACGATGCCACCTCACCCGGCTCGTAGAGGCGGCCGAGCAGGTGGTCGAAGGAACGGTTCTCGAACATGATCACGACCACGTGGTCGAGGGCATTGCTCCGGTCAGGTTGCAGCATGACATGACCATACGGTCCGGCCTGACCTTGCGAGACCGACAACGCACCCGAGCCATTACCCCACTCCGGGTCATGCAGTTCTGGGGTATCCAGGTAGCCAGAATGGCGTGCTCCGGCCCGCGCCAGCAGCCCCGCGCCAGCAGCCCCGCGCCAGCAGCCCGGACGGCCGGCGCGGTCGCTGGACGATCTGCTCGGCGAGATCGCGCCCGGCCTGTAAGCCCCGGTCCGCCCGGCCCTGGACCTGAGAGATCAGGGTGGCCATCTGCATACTCGCACTCGTAGGCTGGCCGCGCTTCTAATTGCCCGGCGCGGGGAATCCAGATCATAGCGAGATGTGGAGATGATGGTTCATGACCGCCGAGACGATCCGCGACCTGCTCGAGCCAGTTATCGGGAGGTCTGGCTCGATATTCATAGTCGTTTCCAGGATCGGCCCGATCGGGTTCGCCACGGCCGAGAACAAGAAGCTGACCGGCGTGGCGATCCGGCCGGACGGCCTGGTCCGCCTGGAGCGCGAGACCGGGTGGGCCGTGATCGATCCAGCCGAGGTCGTGGGCGTGGTGTGGAACGGCGACACTGAGAGCTCGCCGGGCCAGTTCCTATGAGCCGTTAGGGTTCAGCGGTCGATGGCGGTCAGGTACGCGCGCGGATCAGCTCGCCTTGCGGTAGCGGGCCAGGATGGCGGCGCGCAGTGAGGTGGGCGGTGTGCCGAGGGCCGAGAGGATCATCGGTACCGTGCCGTCCTTCATGGCGAGCAGGGCCAGGACGATGTGCTGGACGCCGATGTAGGTGTCGTGCAGCGCCTCTGCCTCGCGCAGCGAGATCTGCAGGCTCTTCTTCGCGCGCGGCGTGAACGGGATATGGCCGCCGGGAGCGGGCCCGGGCGAAGCGGGACGTTGCCGGAACGGGCCCGCGGGCAGGGGGGCGTTGCGACGGGCGCCGCGGCGGCGCCGACGGCGCGTCAGCTCCGCCAGCGGGCCCTTCCCCCAGGCTGGCCGTCTGCTCCGGCGGGCGGCCGGGAGGGCCCGGGTGAGGGCGTCCGGGCCGAACGCCGCCTCGATCCGGGCGCGGACGACGTCGAGGTCGATGCCGAGGGAAGCCAGCGCCTGGCGGTCGAGGCCGCCCAGCGGGTCGGCTGTCTGGCCCCGCCCGACGGTGCGCAGTATTTCCGCCTCGACGCGTTCCGGCGTGACGCCCTGGTCGCGCAGGACTGCGCTGGCCGGCTCGCCGGTCGTGGCCGCGGCCAGCAGCAGATGCTCGCAGCCGATGTAGTTGTGCCCGAGCCGGCGGGCGTCGGCCTGGGCCTGGACGACGACATGGCGAGCGGTGTCGGTGAAGCGCTCGAACATCATCGCCTCCCGGTCCGGCGGCCGTACTTGCGGTGCACGGTCTGCTTGGTGACGCCGAGGCGGCTGGCGATGTCCTGCCAGGACCAGCCGAGCTCGCGTGCCTGCTGGACCTGGAGCAGTTCCAGCCGTTCAGCCAGCGCGCGAAGGGCGGCGACCGCACGCAGGCCGACGTCGGGGTCGTTGCTGGCGGCGCCTTCTGCGATCTGGAGAGTCGGTTCCATGGGCGTCAGCATATGCTGACAGGGGAATGTTCGTCAACACATGCTGACGCGTGCGGGGCGGTACGCTGCGGCGGCTCAGCCCGCCCCGAACCGCCTGCCGGCACGTTCATGCAGCTCATCAAGCCCGGCAGCCCGCTCTTGCCGCCTGCGGCGAGCACCAACACAGTGACTCGATCATGGATTCGAATTATTCCCCAATCGTCGCTAGTTCGTCAGAGGGTGATACTCTGTAAGTAACTACAACTTGAGATGAGATGACGCGATGCCCTTCAGGCCAGCGCCGACACGAAGAGCGTCCAACGCGACACAATCCGAAATCGCCATCGGCCGCGTGCTCGCTGACATGGGAAGCGCTGACCAGCTCGCTCACGCCGATCCCGCCCTCCGAGTCGCTTGCCCCGTCTGCGAAGCACTCAGCCATGAGCGATGCCTCGAGCGCAACCCAAAGCAATACGTCACCCCGCACACCGAGCGTGCCGCGCTCGTAACCAGTACCGCCGACCATGCCGCCAACCGGCTTATCGTGTTCTCGGCACCCAACCCGGCCAGCACCAACCTGACCGCGATACAGGACGCCGACCGCGCTGCCAACCGGATCGTCGTGTTCTCGGCACCTAACCCGGCCAGCACCAACCTCACCGCGATACAGGACGCCGACCGCGCTGCCGCGGTCACGGTCCGTTTCACTCCACCCGCGTAAAGATCGCGAGAGCCCGTTTCCCGGCGGCCACCGGGGGAACAGGGGAGTGACGGCTAGTGTCCTGAGTCGTTAGTCCGCTGGCAATAAGCGGCGAGGGCTTCGAGGATCTCGTCGGCAGTCTTGGGCCAGATGACCAGCGAGAGGGACAGTCATAACATCACCGGCCTCAGCGCCGCCCCGCGGATCGCAGGCATGCCGCCCGCGATCCGCCCGGACGTCCTGCGGACAGCTAGCGGACGGTCTCACAGAACTCTCCGCGATCAAGCTGTCCGGGTTCGCATGGCTTGGAGGGTGAGCGGATGGCCTGCACGCTGCATGTGGCCTGGGATGGGCGGCTGGGCGGCTATGACTTCGGGGCCGGCCATCCGATGGCGCCGGCCCGGGTTGAGCTGACGATCGAGCTGGCGCGGGCCTTCGGCCTGTTCGCTGAGGCCGGGGTGTCGGTCCAGGGGCCGGTGCCCGCCACTGACGCGGAGCTTGAGCTGGTGCACGACCCGCGCTACATCGCGGGAGTGCGGCTCGCGGGCGGACCGGAGCCGGACCCTTCGGTGCTGGATTTCGGCCTGGGCACCGAGGATGACCCGGTGTTCCCGGGCATGCACGACGCGTCGGCGCTGGTGGCGGGCGCGACGCTGGCGGCGGCCCGGGCGGTCTGGGCCGGCGCGGCGCAGCATGGCGTGAGCATCGCCGGCGGGCTGCACCACGCGATGCGCGGCAGCGCGAGCGGATTCTGCGTGTACAACGACCCGGCGATCGCGATCGCCTGGCTGCTCGGGCAGGGCGCGGAGCGGGTCGCCTACGTCGACGTTGACGTGCATCACGGCGACGGGGTGCAGGCCGCCTTCTACGACGATCCGCGGGTACTGACGATCAGCCTGCACGAGGATCCGGCGGCGCTGTGGCCCGGCACCGGCCTGCCCTCCGAGACGGGCGGGCCGGGGGCGCCGGGATCGGCGGTGAACCTGGCGCTGCCGACCGGGACCAGGGATGCCGGGTGGCTGCGCGCCTTCCACGCGGTGGTACCGCCGCTGCTGCGCGCGTTCCGGCCGGCGATCCTGGTCAGCCAGCACGGCTGCGATACGCACTGGCTCGACCCGCTGGCCGGCCTGCGGCTGTCCATTGACGCGCAGCGCGCCGCGGGCGCCGCGATCCACGCCCTGGCCCACGAGGCGGCGGGCGGCCGCTGGCTGCTGACCGGGGGAGGCGGTTACGAGCTGCTCCAGGTCGTCCCCAGGACGTGGGCGCACCTGCTGGCCGAGGCCGCCGGGCATCCGATCGATCCCGGGGCGCGCATCCCGGCCGCCTGGCGCGAACACGCCTCCCGCGGCACCGGCCGCCTTGCCCCCGAGTTCATGACCGACGGAGCCCCGGCAGTATACGCCAGCTTCGAGTCCGGATACGACCCGGCAGATCCCCTCGACCAGGCCATCCTGGCCACCCGGGCGGCCGTCTTCCCCGAGCACGGAATGACCCCGCAGCCCTAACCAGGCGGCATTGTCGCCTGGGAAAGGAGCGCGGCCAGCCCATGAAGCACCTGGTGCACCGATCGGTGAGCAGCTACTGCTGCGAGTATGCGCGGCGCCCGGTCGTTGTCGTACCGCCCGCCGACGGGGCCGACCGGTGAGCATGCCAGTGGCGGGCACGTATGCGCTGCTGACCGACGGCAGCACGGTGGAGGTCAGGCCGGCCCAGGCGCAGGATTTTGAGGCGGTGCGCGCGATGCACGCGGCCCTGTCACCGGACAACATGTACCTGCGGTTTTTCAGCATGAGCCCGGCCGCGGCCGAGCAGGAAGCCAGGCGGGTCTGCCGCGAGCCGGATTCGGATCATGAGGCGCTGCTGGCCTGGCAGGACGGCCGGCTGGCCGGCGTCGGCGCCTACGAGCCCGCCGGGAAGCCCGGCGTGGCGGAAGTCGCGTTCGCCGTCCCGGATGACATGCACGGCCGCGGTATCGCCAGTGTGCTGCTGGAGCACCTGGTCTGGCAGGCGCGGCAGCGCGGCCTGGCGGCGTTCACCGCGGAGACGCTGGCGGAGAACTCGGCGATGCTGCGGGTATTCGCAGACGTCGGCCTGCCTGCCAAGCGGCGGATCGCCGGGGAGACCGTCGAGCTGACCTTCCCGCTGCCCGGCGATGACGACAACTACCGGCTGGGCCATTACCTGGAGGCCGTGGCGAACAGGGAAAGCCGGGCGGATGTGGCGAGCCTGCGCCCGCTGCTGCGGCCGCTATCGGTCGCCGTGGTGGGCCCGAGCCGCCGCCGCGGCACCGTGGGCCGGGCCATCCTGCGCAACATCGTGACCGGCGGCTTCACCGGGCCGGTCTACGCGGTAAGTCCGCATGTCCAGGCCATAGAGGGAGTACCCTGTGTGGCATCGGTCGACGACCTGCCCGGGCCGGTGGACCTGGCGGTGATCGCGGTGCCGCCGTCCGCGGTGCCCGAGGTGGCGGCGCAGTGCGGCCGCCACGGGGTCCGGGCCCTGATCGTCATCAGTGCCAGCCGGGGCGCCGCGGGCGCGGAACTGCTGGCCATCTGCCGCCAGCATGGCATGCGGCTGCTCGGGCCGAGCTGTTTCGGCGTGATCGTGCCCTGGATCGGCCTGGACGCGACCTTCGCCGCTGACCACCCGGTCCGCGGGGTGGCCGGGCTGATGGTGCAGTCCGGCGGGGTGGGAATGGCCCTGCTGGAGCAGATGTCCCGGCTGGGTATCGGCGTGTCCTCTTTCGCGTCGGCCGGCGACAAGTACGACGTGTCCCCTACAGACCTGCTGACCTGGTGGGCGCAGGATGAGGTGACCCAGCTAGCGGTCCTGTACGTGGAGTCCTTCGGCAACCCGCGCAAGTTCGCCAGCACGGCCCGCCGGGTCGCGCAGCGGATGCCGGTACTGACCGTCATCGGCGCCCGGTCCCCAGCGGGCCACCGGGCCTCCTCGCACACCGCGGCGGCCGCGACGCCGCTGGCCAGCCAGAAGGCCATGTTCGAGCAGGCGGGCGTCATCGCCACCACGAGTCTGGGTGAGCTGGTCGATACCGCCGCGCTGCTGGCCTGCCAGCCGCTGCCGGCCGGGCACCGGGTCGCGATCATCGCCAACGCAGGCGGCGCGGCCGCGCTGGCCGCCGACGCCTGCGCCGACCACGGCTTGCAGGTCGTGGAGCTCGGCGCGGCAACCCAGCGCGCGCTGCGCCGGCTGCTGCCGGCCGCCGCGGTGGTGACCGGGCCGGTGGACACCAGCCCGGTGGTGACGACGGAGACCTTCCGTGCCTGCGTGGAGGAGGTGGCCGCCGACGACGGGGGCGACGCGGTGCTCGCGGTGGCGGTACCCACGGCATTCTCCGACTTGAGCGCCGCGGTGGCCGAGGCGGTGGTCAGCAAGCCGCTCGCGGTCGCCCTGCTCGACCGGGCCGAATCGGTGACACGGCTCAAGCGCCGGCCCGTCGCACTGCCGCCGCCAGGCTCACACGCGGACACCGGCCCGGCGGGCGACCCTCCAGCCGCCGACCCGGCAGACGCCGGCCATGCGGCGGCAGTCATCGACGTGGCGGCGGCGGCGGTCACCGGGGTGCCCTGTTACGACGATCCCGGTAATGCGGCCCGTGCGCTGGCCCACGCGGTCCGGTACCGGGCCTGGCGCGGGCGGCCGCGCGGTACGCTTCCCGAGCTGGAAGGGCTGCGCGCGGATGACGCGCGCGCCCTGGTCGCCGGTTTCCTGGTCGGCTCGCCGGCCGGCGGCTGGCTGCCCGAAGCCAGCGCGGCGGAGCTGGTGTCCTGCTATGGCGTCCCGCTGGTGGCCACCATCGCGGCGGCCACGGAGGACGAAGCGGCTGCGGCCGCCGCGCAGCTCGGCGGCCGCGTCGTGCTCAAGGCCGAGGCTGAGGGGCTGGTGCACCGGACCGACGCCGGGGGTGTCAGGGTCGATCTGCGGACTCCGCTGGAAGTGGCCGAGGGCTACCGGACGCTGGCGGCCGACTTCGGGCCGCGGCTGCAGCGGGTGCTCGTCCAGCCGATGCTGGCTGGCGGCATCGAGGTGGCCATCGGCGTGGTGCAGGAGCCCGTATTCGGGCCGCTGGTGGTGTTCGGGTCCGGCGATGCGGCCACTGAGGTGCCCGGTAATCAGGTGGCCCGGCTGACCCCGCTGACCGATGTCGATGCCGGCGAGATGATCAATTCGGTTCGCGCCGCGCCGTTGCTGGCCGGCCGCCGGGGCACGCCGCCGGCGGACACCGCCGCGCTCGCCGAGGCGCTGCTGCGGGTCTCCCGGCTCGCCGATGATCTCCCTGAGGTCAGCGAACTGGATCTCAATCCCGTCATCGCCCGGCCGGACGGCGTCTGGTGCGTGGACGTGCGGGTGCGGATCAGCCCGGCAGAGCCCAGGGATCCCTTCCTGCGCCGGCTGCTGTGAGCACGCGGCAGCGCACGGGCAGCCAGCGGCGCGTGCGGCTGGGCATACCGTGATCACAGCCTGGGAGATGGACCGGACTAGGACTCTGGCGGCACCGCAGGCTGGTGTTGAGCCGTGCACGCCTACCCAGGCGCTCACACCAAGGCGTAGTGTCGCTAGTAGAGAAGCATCCATCAGAACCCTGCGCCAAGCCAGAGCAAAGGCGCAGGTAACCGCGTCGCTCCAGACCATGGCGGCACGGCCAGTCACGGCCGGTTAGGACCGAGGTACCCAGCGATGCATACATCATCAACTGTGCTGCTCTGCTACGAGGCGATGCCAGAACCAGACGAGGCGAGCATCCGGCCGACGCGCGATCCGCCGCCCGGGAGGGCAAGCGACTGGGCGGAGGCGGCTCTGCTCCTGGTGCAGGACCGCGACCGGATCGCCGCGGGCATGAACGACCTCGTGGTGCACCGGCTGTTCTCGGCGGGGCTCGCTCTGGAAACGGCCCTGGGGCTGATGGGCGGCCATCCGGGAGCCGGAAAGGTCCAGGAAGCCGTCGGCGAGCTGGACCTGGCGATCCGGGACGTCAGGAACGTCGTGTTCGATCAGCGTCAGCCTGATCCGCTCTCCGGAGGGCAGCCGGGCTAGACTGAGGGGGGCGCGCCGTGACGCGCCCCCCTCAGCGGCCTACTGCAGGTCAGCAGTCGTAGTAGAGCTCGAACTCGTGCGGGTGCGGGCGCAGCCGGAGCTCGTCGAGCTCGGCGGTCCGCTTGTACTCCAGCCAGATCTCGACCAGGTCCTCGGTGAACACGCCGCCCTCGGTGAGGTAGGCGTGGTCGGCCTCGAGGTTGTCGAGTACCGCGTCGAGCGAGCCGGGGACCTGTGGGATGGCGGCCGCCTCGTCCGGCGGCAGCTCGTACAGGTCCTTGTCCACCGGCTCCGGCGGCTCGATCTTGTTCTTGATCCCGTCCAGGCCCGCCATCAGCATCGCGGCGAACGCGAGGTAGGGGTTGCAGGACGGGTCGGGGACGCGGAACTCGACGCGCTTGGCCTTCGGGTTAGTGCCGGTGATTGGGATCCGGGCGCAGGCCGACCGGTTGCGCTGCGAGTAAACCAGGTTGACCGGGGCCTCGAAGCCGGGCACCAGCCGGTGGTAGGAGTTCGCGGTCGGGTTGGTGAAGGCCAGCAGGGAGGGTGCGTGCTTGAGCAGGCCGCCGATGTAGTAGCGGCCGGTGTCTGACAGGCCCGCGTAGCCGACCTCGTCGTAGAACAGCGGCGAGCCGTCCTTCCAGATGGACTGGTGGCAGTGCATGCCGTTGCCGTTGTCGCCGAACAGCGGCTTCGGCATGAATGTCACGGTCTTGCCTGCCGCCCGGGCGGTCGACTTGATCACGTACTTGTACGTCATCAGCTTGTCGGCCATCTGCAGCAGCGGGCTGAACCTGATGTCGATCTCCGCCTGGCCGGCGGTGCCGACCTCGTGGTGCTGCATCTCGACCTCGATGCCGCACTTGATCAGGTTGGCGGCCATCTCCGAGCGCAGGTCGGTGTAGTGGTCCGTCGGCGGCACCGGGAAGTAGCCGCCCTTGTACCTGGGCTTGTAGGCGAGGTTGTGGCCGTCCTCGTCCTTGCCGGTGTTCCAGGCGCCTTCCACGGAATCGATGTGGTAGAAGCCCTCGTTCGCCGAGGTCGCGAAGCGAGCCGAGTCGAAGATGTAGAACTCCGCCTCAGGGCCGAAGAACGCCGTGTCGCCGATGCCCGTGCCGCGCAGGTAGTCCTCCGCCTTGCGGGCGATGTTGCGCGGGTCCCTGGTATAGGGCGCGCCGGTCAGCGGGTCGTGCACGAAGAAGGTGAGGTTCAGCGTCTTGTGCGTGCGGAACGGGTCGAGCATCGCGGTGGTCGGGTCGGGCATGAGCTGCATGTCGGACTCGTGGATCTGCTGGAAGCCGCGGATCGACGAGCCGTCGAACATCAGGCCGTCGCTGAACACGCCCTCGCCGAACGAGGCAGTAGGCACGGTGAAGTGCTGCATCGTTCCCGGCAGGTCACAGAATCTGACGTCGACGAACTCCACGTTCTCCTCCGCGATGAAGCGAAGGACTTCCTCGGCACTGCTGAACATCAACCCTCCTGGTTCCAGGGCACGCATTTTCGGTTCTCAAAGGCACGCGATTCGGACGGTAGCCATCGGCAATTTCCGAGCCGTGTCTGGTGTGTTTCACCGATGTTACGGCTCGCCGGCCGAGATCAGGGGATCTATTATGGCCCGCCGCGCGCGTCGCCGCCCCTGGTCAACCGACTTCGGCCGCCCGCTCATCCGGGCGCCTGCTCACTACCCAAGCGGTCCGCTGCCCGCTTCATGACGCCGAACGGATACCGTGGTGGGGTGGCCAGAAAGTCCCGCAACCGCGGTGGCGCCCCGCGCGCCCGGACCGCTGCCGCCCGGCCGGCCGGCGGTACCCGAGCGGGCACGGCTCAGCTGACGGCGCCAGCCGTTACCGACGAAAGCCCGGAGACCAAGAAGACCTCCGCGTATCCCGGTGAGGACCTCGGCCTGCCTGAGCGCGGCCCGGGTTCGATAGCCAGCATGGGCCGGCGCTTGGCGGCCCTCGTGATCGACTGGCTGCTCTGTATGATCATCGCCTACTGGCTGACCCATTCGCAGTTCTGGACGATCGCGGTCTTCGCCGTCGAGGACTATGTCCTGACCGCGCTGACCGGGTGCACTGTGGGCAAGCGGCTGCTCGGCATCCGCGTGGTCCGAACCGACGGCGGTGTGGTCGGCTTGCGCTGGGCCCTGGTCCGGACGGCGATCCTGCTGACCGTGGTCCCGCCGCTGCTGACCGACCGCGACCTGCGCGGCCTGCATGACCGCGCCTCGGACACGATGGTGGTCCGCCTCTAGCGGTCAGCGGGCTTCCCGCGCGCTGGCGAGCCGGGTCAGCGGGTCTTCGGCCGGGGCATCTTGGGCTGCCTGATGTTCCTCGGGATGGGTCCCTTGGGGGCCTGCAGCGACGGCTGCAGGGCCTTCAGCCGGTGGTTGATGTCGCTGACCGCGGCGGGCTTGAGGTTGCGCGGCAGCCGCATGATCTTGCGCTGCAGCTTGCTGAGCGGGATCTGGCCTTCCTCGTCGCCCACCTGGAACTCGAAGATGGGCACCTCGTAGGCCACCCGGGCCACCCGCTTCTTTTCCGCGGCCAGCAAGCTGGCCAGCCGGGCGGGCGAGCCCTCGCCGACCAGGACGACGCCTGGCCTGCCGACGGTCCGGTGCACAACATCCATGTTCCTGTTGGCGGCGATGGCGGGCGTCACCGTCCAGTTGCCGCGCATGTTTTCCAGCACGGCGGCGGCCGCGCCGGGCTGTCCCTCGATCGCCGAGTACTGGGCCGCCTGGGCGAACCGGCCGAACAGGATCGTCGCCACCAGCACGCCGAGCAGCACGCCGAGCGGGATCAGCAGCACGGCCAGGCCAGTGAGCAGCCCGACGACGACCAGCACCGCTAGCGTGCCCAGCCCGGCTCCGAACACGAGGGGCAGCGCCCTCGGGTTCGAGCGATTCACCAAGCCGGCGATCATGCGTATCTGCTTCAACCGCCCCGCGTTAGCCAGGTCCGCGGCCGTCTCCCTGGCGATGGCCGGGTCAGCCGACCCGGACTTTCTCGACATGCGTGCCATGCTCCGCAGCATACGGTTCCAGCGCCCGGACTGAAACCACCGTCATGCCTGAGGCGGGTCAGCCGGCCGTCCAACCCGGTGCCTCAGCTGGCTCTGGCATAGGAAAGCTGATGGAGTCCGGCGGCCTCAGCGAGCCAGCACCGAGCCGTTGCGCTGCTCGATGGCCTGCGCGTACAGCCGCCCGGCCCGGTAGGAGGACCGCACCAGCGGGCCGGACATCACCCCGGCGAAGCCGAGTTCGGTTGCTTCCTCGCGGAGTTCGACGAACTCCTCGGGCTTGACCCAGCGCTCCACCGGGTGATGCCGCGGCGTTGGCCGTAGGTACTGGGTGATGGTCAGCAGGTCGCACCCGGCCGACCGCAGGTCCCGCATGGCCTCGGTGATCTCGTGCCGTTCCTCGCCGAGCCCGAGGATCAGGTTCGACTTGGTGACCAGCCCAGCGTCACGGGCCGCGCGCAGCACGTCGAGAGACCGGGCATACCGGAAGCCAGGCCTGATGCTGCGGAAGATCCGCGGCACGGTCTCGATGTTGTGGGCCAGGACCTCCGGCCGGGCGCTGAAGACCTCGGCCAGCCGCTCCGGGTCCGCGTTGAAGTCCGGGATCAGCAGTTCCACGCCGCAGCCGGGAATGGCGGCGTGGATCTCACGGCAGACCTGGGCGTACAGCCACGCCCCGCCGTCGGGCAGGTCGTCGCGCGCCACGCCGGTGACGGTCGCGTACTTCAGGCCCATGGCGGCCACCGACTCGGCGACCCGCCGAGGCTCCTCTCGGTCCAGTGGCAGGGGCTTGCCGGTATCAATCTGGCAGAAGTCGCAGCGCCGGGTGCACTGATCGCCGCCGATCAGGAAGGTGGCCTCCCGGTCCTCCCAGCATTCGTAGATGTTGGGGCAGCCGGCTTCCTCGCAGACCGTGTGCAGGCCCTCGCTGCGCACCAGGGTCTTCAGCTCCGTGTAGGACGGGCCGGTGCGCAGCCTGGTCTTGATCCACGGCGGCTTGCGCTCGATCGGGACCTGGCTGTTGCGGGCCTCGAGGCGGAGCATCCGCCGGCCCTCCGGTGCGAGTACCACCCCTTCAGGGTATGTTGCTGCCGGTCAATGTCGATAAGGGGACGTCACATGATCTTGAGCACGATGAACGACCTCCCGGGGTACGAGGTCACGGAAGTCATGGGCGAGGTGTTCGGCATCACCGTCCGGTCCAGGAACATCGGGTCACAGCACGCAATAGAGCCATCTTGGCTAAATCCCCCAGCCGCCTGGCCAGCCCAGTCCGTCGTCTCGCAATCGAGGAAGCGTACCCACTCTGACATCCCGCTGACAGTAACCGCCGCTTGCCCATCCTCCCCCGGAAACCGGGCCGTAGCGGCTTAAACGGTGTGAGGCGCCGGAAGGCCCGCACCGTCCGGGTGGCCTGGCCGTGGCTGGGCTTGGCGGGCCGTTGCGTCGTACTGCTCGCGGGCGCGCTCGATCTGCTCGATGTTGGCGTAGGCCCAGTCCTTGATCACGCTGACTGCGCCGGCGAGGCTGGCGCCCAGGGGGGTCAGGCGGTACTCGACGGTGGCGGGCACGGTCGGGTACACGGTCCGCGACACGAGCCCGTCCCGCTCCAGGCCCCGCAGCGTCTGGGTCAGCATCTTCTGCGTCACGCCCTGGACGCGGCGGCGCAGCTGGGAGAAACGCAGGACCTCGCTGTCGGCCAGGGCGGCGATGACGAGCATGGTCCACTTGTCGGCCACCCGGCCGAGTACCTGCCGGGAAGGGCACCCGCTGGCGAACATGTCCCAGCGGCACGCCGTGAACGGGGCGGTTTCCACCAGGTACCTATACCACGAAAAGGTGCCATCTTCCCAGCGGCACCGTGGTCCCTTACTGTCGGACGGCGGGTCGCGGCCGGCGACCCCGCAGAAACCGGGGAACACTTTCCGCCCGCTTCCCCGCAAGGAAGCGCATCCAGGAGGCTTCACGATGAAGATCGCGATCATGGGCACCGGAATGGTCGGCCAGGAACTGGCCGGCAGGCTCGCGGTCCTGGGCCACGACGTCACCGTCGGCACCCGTGACATCGCCGCGACGATGGCCCGCACCGAGCCGAACCCGGTGGGCATCCCACCGTTTTCCGCCTGGTCGCCCGTGCACCCCGACGTCGCCCTGGCCACGTTCCCCGACGCGGCAGCGGGCGGGGAGGTGATCGTCAACGCTACGGCCGGCAGCGCCTCACTGGAGGTGCTGCGGCTGGCCGGAGGCAGGCACCTGGCCGGCAAGACCCTCATCGACGTGGCCAACGTGCTGGACTTCTCCCACGGCATGCCGCCCACCTTGTTCGTCAAGGACACCGACTCCCTGGCCGAGCAGATCCAGCGCGAGTTCCCCGACGCCAAGGTCGTCAAGACGCTCAACACGATGACCGCGAGCCTGATGGTCAACCCGCGCCAGCTCGCCGGCGGGGCGCACACCACGTTCATCTCCGGCGACGATGCCGATGCCAAGGACACCGTCACCGCCCTGCTGACACAACTCGGCCACACCGACATCATCGACCTGGGCGGCATCTCCACCGCCCGCGGCCCCGAGATGCTGGTGAAGATCTGGCTGGAGCTGTGGGACGCGCTTGGCACCTACGAATTCGGCATCAAGATCGTCCGCTAGGACCAGCCCGCCTCGAGACACCAGCAAGCCGAGGACTTAAACCATGAGTCAGAGCTCCAGCCGGACCGTCTGCCTGACCTTCGACTTCGACGCGATTTCCGTGTGGCTGGGCAGCTTCGGTGCCGACACGCCAACCCCCTTGTCCCGCGGGGAGTTCGGAGCACGCGTTGGTGTTCCCCGCATCCTTCGCTTGCTTGCACGCGAGCAGATCAAGGCCACCTTCTACATCCCCGGCCACACGATCGACTCGTTCCCGGAGGTCTGCACCGAGATCCGAGACTCCGGCCACGAGATCGGGCATCATGGTTACCTGCACGAGAGCCCGGTCACTCTCGACGAGCCCCGCGAGCGCGAGGTGATCGAGAAGGGCTTGGAATCGCTGCAGCGCATCGGGGTCACGCCGAAGGGCTACCGCTCGCCTGGCTGGGACCTGTCTCCCAACTCCGTCGGCCTGCTCCTGGAGTACGGCTTCGTATACGACTCGAGCATGATGGGCGCCGACTACCAGCCGTACTGGTGCCGCAGGAACGATATTCCGCATCGTGACCGTGCCTACGAGTGGGGCGAGGAGGTCGAACTGGTCGAGTTCCCCGTCTCCTGGACGCTCGATGACTTCCCGCAGATGGAGTTTCTTCTCAACGCCGGCCTTCCGGGACTGTCCGGCTACAACAAGACCCTGGGAATGTGGCGCACTGACTTCGACTACATGCTCGAAGAGGAACCCGGCGGAGTCTTCTGCATCACGTTCCACCCGCAGGTCATCGGGCGCGGCGGGCGCATGACAATCCTGCAGAACCTCATCGCGCACATGAAGGCCGCCGACGCGGCCTTCCAGCGAGTCGGAGATGTGGTCGCCGACTGGAAGGCCGCCCATCCACTCCCGGGGGCAGCCCGGGGTGGGTGAGACCTAAGAGGCCCACGGGAGGGCTGGGACCGCCAGAATCGGCTCACGACAGGCGCCCGGCCAAGGCTGTCGCCGACCAGCGCGGCCTGGCGCTTTACAGTGAGCTAATGGATGCCGCGCTACGCCAGCTGAACGACCAGCTCGACCTGGCCACGCAACGCCTGCTCGACGTCGCCCGGATCGTACCCGAGCCGGATCTCCGGGCACCTTCGCTGCTGCCCGGCTGGACCAGGGCTCACGTCCTGGCCCACCTGGCCCGGGGGGCCGACGCGATGCGCAACCTGCTGGCCGGCGCCCGGGCCGGGCAGCAGCGTCCCGCCTACGCCAGCCTCGAGGCGCGCGAGGCCGCCATCGAGGCCGGCGCCGCGCAAGCGCCGAAACAGCTCATGACTGATCTGGCCGATTCGGCGATGGCCCTGCGCACCGTGATCAGGCAGCTGCCCGACCAGGCCTGGTCGTTCCGGCTGAAGATCGAACCGGCCGAGCCGTTCCCAGCGGCCGGGCTGGTGACCCGGCGGCTGGTCGAGGTCGAGCTCCATCACTGCGACCTCGGGATCGGGTACGACGCGGCCAGCTGGCCGCCCAGCTTCGCTGCCGCGCAGCTGCCCGAGCCGATGCACTCGCAGCGCCAGGAGCGGCTGGGCTACCAGCCGCAGTCCTACCAGCCCACCCCGGCCCGCCCGAACCAGCCGGCGGCCGCACCGGCGGCGGCTCAGCAGCGCGCCATGATCCTGCGGTCGCTGAGCGGCGGCCCCGGCATGGCCTGATGCGGCGGCCCCGGCATGGCCTGAGCGCCGGGCCGGGAATGGCGTGATCTAGCGCGCGGTCAGCAGGGCCTCGCCGGGCTCGCCCAGCACTCCGGCGTCATCGGCGCGGCGCCAGGCGGAGTACCCGAGAACGTCGGCCAGATGCCGTTCTATCAGCGGCGTCACCTGGGCCACGGTGATGTGCCGTCCGGTCTCGGCCGACAGCGTGGTCACCCCGGCGTCACGGATACCGCACGGGACGATCCGGTCGTACCACGACAGGTCGCAGTCGGCGTTCAGCGCGAACCCGTGCATGGTCACACCCCTGGCCACGCGCGCGCCGATCGCGCCCACCTTACGGTCGGGTCCGGTCTCGTCGCCCGGAACCCAGGCGCCGCTGCGCCCGGGCACCCGCACGGTCGTGACCCCGAGCTCCGAGCAGGTGCGGATCATGGCCTCTTCCAGCGCGCGCACGTACGCCACCACGTCGACCGGATCCCGGAGCTTGATGATCGGATAGCCGGTCAGCTGCCCGGGGCCGTGCCAGGTGATCTTGCCGCCGCGGTCCACGTCGATGACCGGCGCGCCCGGATCGCCGAACGGCCGGTCCGACGCCGCCGTCCGCTTGCCCGCCGTGTAGACCGGGGCATGCTCGAGCAGCAGGCAGCTGTCGGGAACCTCGTCCGCCGCCCGCCGGGCGTGCACGCGTCGCTGCAGGTCCCAGCCGTCGACATAATCGACGGGGGAAGGGCCGAAGGCCAGGTAGACAAGCTCACTCACTTTTCCCAGCCTACGCTCGGCCGTGCCCGGGTCGGTTCAGCGTTTTCCCAACTACAGCGCGCACAATAAGGCCGTGATCGATGAGGCTGAACTCCGCCGGATGACCCCAGACGAGCGGCGCGAACTGGCCCGGGCCCTCGCCGCGATCGACCTGCCCCATCCGCTGGTTGACCCGCGGCTGCGGCGGCGCAGGCAGTTCGGCCTGCTGTTCATGACGGTCTGCTGTATCGGGCTGGCCGCCTGGATCGCGATCCTGATCCTGACCCTGCCCGGCCGCTACACCTCGAGCAACTGGCGGGTCGTGTGGGTCGGGCTGGACATCGCCGAGCTGATCGGCTTCGCCGCGACCGGCTGGGCCGCCTGGCGGCAGCGCCAGGTCGTCATCTTCTTCATGATCATGACGGGCACGCTGCTGGTGTGCGACGCGTGGTTCGACCTGGCTCTGGACTACGGTTCCAGCGGCTTCACGACCAGCATCATCAGCGCCGTGCTGGCCGAGTTCCCGCTCGCGTTCATCATGTTCTCCAGCGCCAGGCGGCTGGTCCGGGTCAACGTCGAGATCCTCATGCAGCTGACCGGAGCCACGGGATCCGCGCCGCCGCTGTGGCGGGTGCCCCTGTTCGCGGACGGGCTGCAGGAGTGCCTGCCCGCCCGGATGCGGCAGCCGGCCGGCGACGTCCGGGCCGGAGGTGTCACAGCGGGCGGCCGTCCGTCGTCTTAACTAAGCGCCAGGCCGCCGAACACCTGGCGAAGGGAAGAGGCATGGACGCGAGCGACTACACCGAGCACCGGCCGCTGATGTTCTCGATCGCCTACCGGATGACCGGCAGCGTCGGCGACGCCGAGGACATCGTCCAGGAAGCCTTCCTGCGGCTGACTCACGTGCTGCGCGACGGCGAGCGCATCGCCTCACCCAAGGCCTACCTGGCCACGGTGACCACCCGGCTGGCCATCAGCCACCTGCGGTCGGCTCGGGTGCGCCGGGAGACCTACGTGGGCGACTGGCTGCCCGAGCCGCTCGTCGGGGGCAGCGAGCCCTTCGGCCCGGATCCAGCGGAGCACGCGGAGATGTCCGATTCCCTGTCGATGGCGTT
Source organism: uncultured Actinomycetes bacterium (assembly GCA_963739135.1). GTDB lineage: Bacteria > Actinomycetota > Actinomycetes > Streptosporangiales > Streptosporangiaceae > Palsa-504. Next base: position 607,637 of record CAVTZG010000021.1, on the reverse strand, counting down.
CCTCATCCTGCTGGAAAGCCTGTCGCCTACCGAACGTGCCGTGTTCCTGCTGCACGAGGTGTTCGGCTACTCCCACCAGGAGATCGCCGAGATCATCGGCAAGTCCGAGCCGAACACTCGGCAGATCTTCGCCCGCGCCCGCCGCCACGTGGACGAGGGCAAGCCGCGTTTCGAGGCCTCACGCCAGCAGCGCGACGAGGTGTCCCGCCGGTTCTTCGCCGCCATCGGCGGCGGCGACCTGACCGGGCTGCTCGAAGTGCTCGCGCCCGATGTGGTCATGGTGGGCGACGGCGGCGGCAAGGGGCAGGCCAGGCGCGAGCCGCTGGCCGGCCGCGAAGCGGTGGCCCGGTTCCTGTTCGGGCTGTTCCGCCGGGCCGGAAAGCTGGGGGCCCGGGCCGAGCTGGTCCTGGTCAACGGCCAGCCCGGCGCGGTGGCCTACGACGCGGACGATCGGGTGGTGAGCGTTTTCGCGCTCGACATCGCCGACGGCCAGGTCCAGACGATCCGGTCCGTGGTCAACCCGGACAAGCTCCAGCATCTCGGACCGGTCTCGGACCTGGCCCTCCGGCCGGAGCGCGACTTACCCTGTCCGCCATGGCCACCGACTTCACCGAAGAGACCGCCACCGACGCCGTTGTGGAAAGCTACGCCGACACGCCCGACCCGCGGCTGCGCGAACTGGTGACCAGCCTGGTCAGGCACCTGCACGCCTTCGTCAAGGACACCGAGCCCACCATCGCCGAATGGGAACAGGCCATCAGGTTCCTCACCGCCGCCGGCCACAAATCCGACGACGAACGGCAGGAATTCATCCTGCTCTCCGACGTGCTCGGTATTTCCATGCTGGTGGAGACGATCAACAACAGGAAGTTCGGCGGCGCCACCGAGTCCACCGTCCTCGGCCCGTTCCACGTGGTGGCCTCCCCCCGCAAGGAACTGGGCGACTCCATCGACCAGGGCAGGCGGCCAGGTACGGCCTGGGCGGACCGTTCCACAAGGCGAATTTCGACATCGTCCTGCAGCCGGACGGCACATCCTGACCGGCCGCGCCGGTGGCCCTTACTCTTGAGGCCGAACGGGCCGTGGTGCTTGTCTCCTGCCCCCCCGGGCGCCGCACCAGCCTCTCGCGCCGAAGTTCCCGGCTTTCGTCACGTTGATCCGCATTTGCTCGGGTAGCGTGTGGAACCGAAAATAGTCCGCCCAGGCGCTCCGGTGAGAGGCTCTCGTGCTTCAAGCGTTGCTGCTGGCTGCGCTCATCGCCGCGCCGCTCGGCTCGGCGGCCCTGTTCGTGCCCGCGCGGCTCATCGACCGCGGCCCCGGGGGCTGGTCGGCCGTGCGGCGCTTCGTGTTCGCGGTGATCGGGACGGCGGTGCTGGCCGCGGCGGCGGCCGGCGTCCTGCGGTGGCTCGGGGCGACCGAGCATAACCTGGTGGCTGGGGCGGCGGGGGTCGTGTTCGCCAGCCTGATCTGGCTGCCGGTGACCAGGCGCTGGTCGGCCCGCGCTCACCTGTGCTGGGCCTCGACCGTGTTCCTGTTCGTCGTGTACCTGGTCTACGCGATCGAGTGGACCTTCAACAGCAACCTCGGGCCCGTCAGCACGGTAGGCGGCGTGCTGCTCTGGCTGCTGGAGATATTCGCGGCCGTGCTGAGCTGCGCATACCTGTGGGAACTCTGTGACGCGCTGGGCACCGAGCACTGGCGGCGTCGGATCACGCGCAGGACCAGGCTGTCCGTGCCGGACAGCGAGCTGCCCATGGTCAGCCTGCACGTCCCGGCGCACAATGAGCCACCGGACATGGTCATCGAGACGCTGCGCTCGCTGCTGCGGTTGGACTACCCGCGCTACGAGGTCATCCTGATCGACGACAACACCGACGACGAGGACCTGTGGCGGCCGGTGGAAGCCTGGTGCCAGCGGCACGCGGTCAAGTTCGCCCACCTGGCGGACTGGCCTGGCTACAAATCCGGGGCGCTGAACTACGCGCTGCGCCAGATGACCTCGCCGGACGCCGAGGTCATCGGCATCGTCGACTCCGACTACCAGGTCGATCCCGGCTGGCTGCGCCGCTGCGCGCCGGCGTTCGCCGACCCGTGGGTCGGCTTCGTCCAGTCGCCGCAGGACTACCGCGACTGGCAGCAAGCGCGGTACTACCGCCGGCTCTACTACTCCTACAACTACTTCTTCGTGGTGTCTCAGCCGTCCCGCAACGAGCACGACGGGGCCATCTTCGCCGGCACCATGGGGCTGATCCGGCGGGTGGCCCTCGATGAGCTCGGCGGCTGGGACGAGTGGTGCATCACCGAGGACGCCGAACTGTCGCTGCGGCTGCTGCGGGCCGGCTGGCACGGCTTGCACGTGGATGAGACGTTCGGCCGCGGGATCATGCCGCTGACGTTCGAGGCGCTCAAGGGCCAGCGCTACCGGTGGTGCTTCGGCGGCATCCAGATTCTGCGCATGCACTGGCGCTCGATGCTCCCCGGGCGGCCGAACCGGGCCAACCACATGGACGCCGCCCAGCGCTGGGCCTACCTGGCCGGGGCGCTGCAGTGGTACGGGGACCTGCTGGGCCTGCTGTTCCTGATCTTCCTGCTGGCCGGCGCGGCCAACCTGGCCACCGGCGGCGGCCAGCTGTTCCGCAAGCTGACCATCTTCCTCGTCGCGGCCGTGCCGGTGATGGTACTGCTGGGCCTGGTGCGGGCGGTGGCGCTGCTGCGCCGCGGCACCGGCGCGTCCTGGCGGGACGCCCTCGGCGCGTTCTTCATCTGGCAGTCCACCTCGCTGGTGGTGGCCCGCGCATCGGTGCTCGCCCTGTTCGCCAAGAAGGCCGCCTTCCTGCGCACGCCCAAGACCAGCGAGCGGACCAGATGGTGGGAGGCGCTGCGGGCCAACTGGGCCGAATCGACGCTCGCCCTGTTCGGCTTCGCCGCCATCGCCGCCGCCCTGTCCAAATACGACCAGCTGAGCGGGCCGCTGCTGGCCGGGCTGCTGCTGTTCCCCACGCTCGGCATGGCCGCCGCGCCGATCAACAGCTGGGCCGCCCGCCGGGCCACGCTGCCCGCCCCGCTGCGTGAGCGGCGGCGCACCGAGTACCGCCGGGACCGCCGCTCGTTCGCGGCCGGGGTGGCCACCGGGGGAGCGGTCGCGGTGCTCGGCATCGCTATCGCGGCCATCGCGCTGCTGTTCACCGGCCACACGGCGCAGACCCCGAACCTGGTCGGTCCGGTCCAGGGCGTGACGTCCGCCCCGGCCAGCCCGAGCAGTTCGTCTTCCACCTCGCCCTCCACCTCGCCGTCCGCCACGACCTCACCGTCAGCATCCCCGTCTGCCACGCCCACCCCGACTTCGAGCCCCACATCCTCCCCGTCCCCGTCCGCCTCGCCGACCACCTCCCCCTCGCCCTCGCCCACCACCAGCCCCAGTCCCTAGGTCCCGGGCTCGCTCCATTCCCGCGCTACCGCGTTGCATGATCATGCGCTGCTATGCATATAATTGCACTCGTGTCCAAGGTACTCACCTCCCTACCTGTCGGCGAACGCGTCGGGATCGCCTTCTCCGGCGGCCTCGACACCTCGGTAGCGGTCGCGTGGATGCGCGAGAAGGGCGCTATGCCGTGCACCTACACCGCTGACATCGGGCAGTACGACGAGCCCGACATCGCCTCGGTGCCCGGACGAGCCTGCGCGTACGGCGCCGAGGTGGCCCGGCTGGTCGACTGCCGTGCAGCTCTGGTGGAGGAGGGGCTGGCCGCCCTGGCCTGCGGGGCGTTCCACATCAGGTCCGGTGGCCGCGCCTACTTCAACACCACCCCGCTCGGCCGGGCCGTCGCCGGCACCCTGCTGGTGCGCGCGATGCTCGAGGACGACGTGCAAATCTGGGGGGACGGCTCCACCTTCAAGGGCAACGACATCGAGCGGTTCTACCGCTACGGCCTGCTGGCCAACCCCGCGCTGCGGGTCTACAAGCCGTGGCTGGACGCCGCCTTCGTTGGTGAGCTCGGCGGCCGCAAGGAGATGTCCGAGTGGCTGCTCACCCGCGGGCTGCCCTACCGCGACAGCACGGCGAAGGCCTACTCGACCGACGCGAACATCTGGGGCGCGACCCACGAAGCAAAAGCGCTCGAGCATCTCGACGCGGGCATCGAGATCGTGGACCCGATCATGGGGGTCATGTTCTGGGATCCCGCGGTCGAGATCGCGGCCGAGGACGTCACGATCGCCTTCGAGCAGGGTCGGCCGGTGACCATCAACGGCAAGGAGTTCGCCTCGGCCGTCGACCTGGTGCAGGAGGCCAACGCCATCGGAGGCCGGCACGGCCTGGGCATGTCCGACCAGATCGAGAACCGGATCATCGAGGCCAAGAGCCGTGGCATCTACGAGGCACCGGGCATGGCGCTGCTGCACGCGGCGTACGAGCGGCTGGTCAACGCGATTCACAACGAGGACACCCTGGCCAGCTACCACAACGAGGGACGGCGGCTGGGCCGGCTCCTGTACGAGGGCCGCTGGCTGGACCCGCAGGCGCTGATGCTGCGTGAGTCACTGCAGCGCTGGGTGGGGACGGCGGTGACCGGCGAGGTGGCGCTGCGGCTGCGCCGCGGTGAGGACTATTCGGTCCTGCATACGTCAGGTCCGGCTTTCAGCTACCACCCGGACAAGCTGTCCATGGAGCGGACCGAGGACGCGGCCTTCGGGCCAGTCGACCGCATCGGCCAGCTGACCATGCGCAACCTCGACATCGCCGATTCCCGCGCCAAGCTGGAGCAGTACGCCGGGCTCGGCATGATCGGCAGCCCGCACCCGACGCCGATCGGCGTCGCGCAGGCGGCCTCGACCGGCCTGATCGGGGCCATGCCAGAAGGCGGGGCCGAGGCGATCGCCTCCCTGGGCCGGGTTCCCGGCGATGACGAGCTGCTCGATCACGCCGCGATGGAGTCGGGCACGGACTGACCCAGGCCTCTCACGCTGATCGCGTCGGCCGGGCCCGGCTCGATGACGTAGGCGGCGCGCATCCGCGCGGGTATCCGCCTCAGGCGAGCGACAGGCACGGCGAGCTCCCGTGATCTGCCCGGCCTAGCGGGAGGCGAGCTCGGCGGCCAGGGCCTCGGCCAGGGCGGGATGGCGGAACTGGTAGCCCGCCTTGGCCAGCCGTTTCGGGATGACCCGGGTGCTGGTCAGCAGTTCTACCGATGCCTCGCCCAGGGCCAGGCGCAGGACCGGGGCGGGAACGCGCAGCCAGGGCCGGTCATGGTGGCCGAGAGCGGTGGCCAGGGCGGCCGTGAAGGCGGAGTTGGTGGCCGGTTCCGGGGCGGTCAGGTTGACCGGCCCGCTGACGTCCTTCCGGTCCAGCAGGAACGTGATCGCGCCGATCTCATCCGGCAGCGAGATCCAGCTCATGTACTGGGCCCCGGAGGAGAACCGGGGGCACAGGCCGTGCCGGGCCAGCGGGAGCAGCCGGGCCAGCAGGCCGCCTGCCTGGGTGAGGACCAGGCCGCTGCGCAGGTTCACCACGCGGATGCCCGCCTCGGCGGCCGGCTCAGTGGCCGCCTCCCAGTCGCGGACCAGCCGGGCCAGGAACGACTTCCCGGCCGGGGCCGTTTCGTCGACTTCGTGGCCGGCGGTGTCGCCGTACCAGCCGATGGCCGAGGCCGCGACCAGCGTCCCCGGCGGTGAGCCGAGCTTGGCCAGGGCGCCGGCCAGCGCCCTGGTGCCGACGACCCGGCTGGCCCGGATCTCGGCCTTGTACCGGCCCGTCCAGCGGCGGCTGGCCACTCCCGCGCCCGCCAGGTGCACGCAGGCATCCAGCCCGTCCAGCGGGCCTGGCGCCACGGCGCTGGCCGGGCTGAGCCCGGCATCGGCCGCGCGGGGATCCCAGCGCTCTTCGTCAGCCGACCGGGGCGGCCGCCGGACCAGCCTGATGACCTGGTGACCGTCGGCTCGTAGGCTGGTCACCAGCGCGGTGCCTATCAGGCCGGACGAGCCGGTGACGGCGACCTTCATCCGTCAGGCGGTTTACAGCCCGAGCTCGGATTCGAAGGCACCCTCTTCGAGCCGGTTCCTGACCGTGGCCAGGAACCGGGCCGCGTCGGCGCCGTCGACCAGCCGGTGATCGTAGGTCAGGGCCAGGTACACCATCGAGCGCACCGTGATCACCTCGCCGAGAGCGGGGTCGGTGACCACCACCGGGCGCTTGACCACGGTGCCGGTGCCCAGGATCGCGACCTGCGGCTGGTTGATGATGGGCGTGTCGAACAGGGCGCCGCGGCTGCCCGTGTTGGTCAGCGTGAACGTGCCGCCGGCCAGCTCGTCCGGGCCGACCTGCCCGGACCGGGTGCGCTGAGCCAGGTCGTCGATCTTGCGCGCCAGCCCGCCGATGTTCAGGTCGCCCGCGTTGTGGATGACCGGGACCATGAGGCCGCGTTCGGTATCGACCGCCACCCCCAGGTGCTCGGTGTCGTGGTAGGTGACCTGGTCGCCGTCGATCACCGCGTTGAGCTTCGGGTGTACCTTCAGGGCCTCCACCGCGGCCAGCGCGAAGAACGGCAGGAAGCTCAGCTTGACGCCTTCGCGGGCTTCGAAGTCGCCCTTGGCCCGGTCGCGGAGCCGGGCAATGGCCGTCACGTCGGCCTCGACCACCGTCGTGAGCTGCGCCGAGACCCGCAGCGACTCGACCATCCGCTGGGCGATCACCTGACGGGGCCGGGACATCCGCTGGGTGGTGCCGCGCAGCGAAGAAGGCACCACGGCCGGGCCCGTGGCCGCCGGGGCGGCGGGCTGCTGCGGACCGGCTGGCGCGGGCTGCACCCGCTGCGCCTGCTGCGGCACGATGCCGGCCGGCGCCTCCTGGGGAGCACGCGACGGCTCGGGTTCGGCGGCCCGCGAGGCCCGCTGGGTCCGTGCGGCCTCGATCACGTCCTGCTTGCGAATCCGCCCGCCGACCCCGGTGCCGGTGACCGATTCCAGGTCCACGGCATGCTCGGCGGCCAGCTTACGGACCAGGGGGGTGACGTAAGGGCTTTCTCCGGCGCCAGGCAGCGGCGTCGGCGGCGGGTACTCCTCGGCCTCGGCGGCCGGCGCGGCCGCGGGAGCCTGGGCAGACGCGGCCGGGGCGGAGGCAGCCGCCGGGGCCTGCTGGCCGTAGCCGGGGCCAGGCTGGGCCTGCTGCCCGTAGGACGCGGCCGGCGCCTGGTCGGCGAGCCGGTCATAGGCCGGGCGCTGGCCGTAGGCAGGCGGCGGGGCGTAGGCGGGCGTCTGGGCAGGACGGCGCGGCGGGGCGTAGTTAGGCTGGGCACTCCAGCTGCCGGAGCCGTCGGAAGCCGGTTCCGGCGCGCGAGCGGCCGCCGCGGGCTCGGCGGCATCCTGGGCTGGTTCGGCGGCGGCCTGCGGGGCCGGAGCGGAGTCCTCGGCAGCCGGGGCGGCGTCCTCGGCGGCCGGGGCGGCGTCCTCGGCGGCCGGGGCGGCGTCCTCGGCGGCCGGGGCGGCGTCCTGCGGCGGAGCGGCCGGCTCCGGCGCGGATTCGCTGGTCTCGCTGTCCTCGATGACGGCCAGCTGAGCGCCCACGGCGACCGTCTCGTCCTCGTCGACCGCTATGCCGCGCAGGATCCCCGACGCGGGGGAGGGAATCTCGGTGTCCACCTTGTCGGTCGACACCTCGAGGAGCGGCTCATCCACCTCGACGCGCTCGCCTTCCTTCTTCAGCCAGCGCGTGACGGTGCCCTCGGTGACGCTCTCACCGAGTTGCGGCATGGATACCGAGACCGACATTCTCGTGACTCCTAGGGTGGGCTCGTGGGAGCAAACTAGCTGATCTTGGGAGAGAAAAGTTAGGCGTGGAAGTGCAGGGGCTTGCCGGCCAGCGCGAGGTGCGCTTCGCCGATGATCTCGGACTGGGTGGGGTGCGGGTGGATCAGCTGGGCCACGTCCGCGGGTTCCGCGTCCCAGTTGAAGATCAGCTGGCCCTCGGCGATGAGCTCGCCCACCCGGCTGCCCACCAGGTGGATGCCGAGCACGCGGCCCGGGCCGGAGCCGTCGGTGCCCGCCTCGGCGATGACCTTCGCCCCGCCCGGGGTCTGCAGGATGACGCTCCTGCCGTTGGCGCCTATCGGGTAGTTCAGCTCGACCACCTCAAGGCCACGCTCGGCGACCTGCGCCGAGGTCAGGCCCACCGAGGCGACTTCGGGATCGCTGTAGGTGATGCGGGGCACGCCGTCGTAGTCGATCGGCTTGACCTCGAGTCCGCTCAGCCGCTCGGCCACCATGATGCCCTCGGCGAAGCCGACGTGGGCCAGCTGCGGCGTGGCGATGAGGTCGCCGACCGCGGAGATGGTCGGCACGTTGGTCCGGCACAGCTCGTCCACCACGACGAAGCCCCGGTTCATCGTCACGCCGTTGGCCTCGTAGCCCAGGCCGGAGGACACGGGCCCGCGGCCGACCGCGACGAGCAGCAGTTCGGCCTCAAGGGTCTTGCCGCCCGCCAGCGTCACCGTCACGCCGGCGTCGCTGTGCTTGACCGAGTCGAACTTCGAATCCAGCTCGAGGCCGATGCCGCGGCGGCGGAACGCCCGCTGCAGGTGCCTGGCGCTGGTCTCGTCCTCCAGCGGCAGCAGCTGCGGCATCATCTCCACGATGGTCACGTCCGCGCCGAACGACCGCCATACGCTCGCGAACTCCACGCCGATCACGCCGCCGCCCAGGATGATCACTGAGCGGGGTACCCGGTCAAGCCGCAGCGCGTCGTCCGAGCTGATGACGCGCGTCCCGTCGAGCTCGAGCCCGGGCAGGCTGCGCGGCTCGGAACCGGTAGCCAGCACGATGTGCTCGCCCTCGTAGACCACCTCGCCCACCCGGACCGACGTGGGCGAGACCAGCTGCCCGTCGCCGATGATGGTGTCGATCTTCCGGCTGGCGATCGTGGACTGCAGGCCCTTCCACAGCCGGTCCACCACGGACCCCTGGTAGGCCAGCACGGCGGGCATCTCGATGCCATCAAAGGTGGTCTTGATGCCGAACTTCGCGCTGTCTCTGCTCTGGTCCGCGATCTCCGCCGCGTGCAGCAGCGCCTTGGTAGGGATGCAGCCGCGATGCAGGCAGGTCCCGCCGACCTTATCCTTCTCGATCAGCGCCACGCGTTTGCCGAGCTCGGCCGCGCGCAGCGCACAGGCATACCCGCCGCTGCCGCCGCCAAGCACGACGATGTCGTAGCTGCTGCTGCCCTCTGCCACCCCTTGAGCCTCCTTATCCGGCTTACCCGGTCCTCATCATGTCACTAGCCGTCAGCCTGCCCGGACCCTGATACCGCAAGCCTGCCTTCCGCCGCGTCCGCCGCGATCTGCACCAGAGTCCTGACCGCCGCCCCGGTGCCGCCCTTGGAGGTGTACCCGTAAGCGCCGCCTTCATTAAAGGCAGGACCAGCGATATCCAGATGGGCCCAGGGCACTGCGTCCGGCACGAAATCGCGCAGGAAATGCCCGGCCACCAGCATGCCGCCGGCCCGGTCCGCGGCCACGTTGGCGATGTCCGCCACCGCCGAGTCGAGTCCCTTGCGCAGGTCCTCGGGCAGCGGCATCGGCCACATGGCCTCGCCCGCCCGGCCGGCCGACTCCGCGATCTGCGCGGCCAGCGCATCGTCGCTGGCCATGACCCCGGCGGTCCGGTTGCCCAGGGCCACCACCTGCGCTCCGGTCAGGGTCGCCACGTCTACCAGCAGGCTAGGCGCGTCGGCACCGGAGCGGGCCAGCGCATCGGCCAGGACCAGGCGGCCTTCCGCGTCGGTGTTCAGCACCTCCACGGTCTTGCCGCCGTAGATGGTAATGACGTCGGACGGCCGCTGGGCGCCGCCGCCCGGCATGTTCTCGGCCAGCGGCAGGTAGCCGACCACGTTCACCACCGGGCCGAGCGCGGCAATGGCCTGCAGTGCGCCCAGCACCGCGGCGGCACCGCTCATGTCGGCCTTCATCGTCCCCATGGCCTTGGGCGGCTTCAGGGACAGGCCGCCCGAGTCGAAGGTGATCCCCTTGCCGGCGAAGACCACGGTGCTGACGGCATCCGGATGGGTGTACTCGAGCCGCACCAGCCGCGGCGGATGCGCCGAGCCCATGCCCACCGCCAGGATGCCGCCGTACCCCTCCTTGGCCAGTTCGGTCTCGTCGAGAACCTGTACCCCGAGGCCGCTGGCGGCGGCCGTCTGCTCGGCCGCCGCGGCCAGGTCGGCCGGCACCATGTCGGCCGGAGCGGTGTTCACCAGGTCGCGGACCAGCGTCATCGCCTCAGCCAGGATCCTGGCCCGGGCCACGGCGGCGTCGTGGGCGGTGTACACGATCTGCTCGATGTCAGCCGGAGCGGAGCCGCCCGTCCGGTACTTGCGGAACGCGTAGCCGCCGAGCAGCGCGCCGAGCGCGACCGCCTCGGCCTCGTCCGGCTGGCCGGCGGGCAGGGCAACGGCCACCCGGCTGGCCCGGCCCGAGGCGAGCTCGCGGGCGGCGGCACCTGCGGCGCGGCGCAGCCTTTCCAGGTAGCGCTGGCGCTCCGCGGGATCCCCGGCGGCACCGGAGTCCTCGCCGCCCCGGGGGTCCGGGCCGAGGCCCACGGCGACGGTCACCGGGGTGGCCAGGCGCCCAGCGGTGGGAATCTTGGTGATCTCCTCGGACTTTCCCGTCGCGCCGAGCGCGGTCAGGGCGTCCATGAGGTCAATGCCGTCGGTGCCCGGAGCCGGTACAGGGCCATCGGTGCCCTGGAATACTCCGATCACGAGGGCGTCCGCGTCGGCCGCCGTCGGCGTTGACTGGCTGGTAAGCAGAGTGACCGTCATCCTGCTGATCGTAGGGCATGTGCTAGGGTTTCCAGCCCTCCTGCGGCCCAGACCTACTGCCACCGCCAGGACCCCAGAACCGGGTCCGGACGCTTGAGCCCGGTCCGTTCGGCCCATGACACATCATGGCTCGGCCGGGAACAGGTGACGCTGACATGGAGATGAAGCAGGTCACGTAATGGCATTAACTGCAGTTAGTGATGTAATCTAACAATCGTTGCACTCTAGGAATCACGGGTAGGAGTCTGCGGTGCGCGCGGTACGGGGCCGGTCATCAGTGGCCCTCCGCTTCCTCGGCGTACACTCGGGCGGCATAAGCCTCCAGCGACTGCTCGCATCCTTCCAGCGCCTCCTCCGCCGCCTGGCGCCCGTCCGCGTCGAACGCGTCCCGCTCTCGGACCTTGGCGAACCAGTTGCGCAGCTTGACCAGGTTGACCTCGTTCTCCTCAAGCTCGGCGTAGGTGAAGTGGTTGTCCGCGTACTCCTTCTTCACCTGCTGCAGGAAGTCCTCGCAGCGGTCGACGATCTCCTCGTACTCGTCGTTCCTGGCCGCCTGGAACGCGGTACGCACGTCGGACTCGCCGGCCAGCACGTCGCACGACAGCAGGATCGCCGTCCCCGACATCTCGATGATCTCCCGCCGCAGCTTGCGCAGCGCCCGTTCGGTGGCGGCGCTGGCCGGCAGCGCCGCGGCCGAGTTCTGCAGGTAGATTGCGCCCAGGCTCTTGATCCGGCGCCAGACCGTGGAGCGCAGCCGGGTTGGCTCGGGCGGGACGCGGTAGATGAGCACCAGCCAGCCAGCGCTCTCGGATTTCTCGGCCGTCTTGTCGGTCACCCGACCATTGTCACCCGTCTAGTGGAGGCCCCGTGCTAGAGGAGATGCGGTGACCGCCGCGCTTCCCCTGGTCCTGACCGTCTTCGTCGCCTGCGCGGTAGAGGCCATCGAGGCGCTCACGATCGTGCTCGCGTCAGGCCTGACCCGGCAGTGGCGGTCCACCTTCCAGGGCATGGCGGCGGCCCTGGTGGTGCTGGCCGCGGTCGTCGGCGTGCTCGGCCCGACGATCACGCTGCTGCCGCTGACCGCGCTGCGGCTCGTGGTCGGCGCGCTGCTGGCCATCTTCGGGCTGCAGTGGCTGCGCAAGGCCATCCTGCGCGCCGCCGGGTACAAGGCGCTGCACGACGAGGCCAGCGCCTACCTGCGCGAGGTGGCCGCGGCGAAGGCCGCGCCCGAGGTCCGCAAGCGCTGGGTCAGCGACTGGTACGCCTTCACCCTCTCGTTCAAGGGCGTCCTGCTCGAGGGGCTGGAGGTCGTGTTCATCGTGATCACCTTCGGGGACAACCAGCGCAACCTGGGCGCCGCGGTGGTGGGCGCCGCAATCGCCGTGGTGGTAGTGACAGTGACCGGGATCGCGGTCCGGGCCCCGCTGGCCAAAGTGCCGGAGAACGCGATGAAGTTCGCGGTCGGGATCATGCTCACGTCGTTCGGCACGTTCTGGGGTGCCGAGGGCGCCGGGGTGTCCTGGCCCGGTAACGACGCCGCGCTGCTGGTGCTGGTCCCGGTGGTGGCCGCCGTGTCGCTCGGCTACCTGGCCTGGCTGCGGCGTGCACACCGGGTGAGCACGGAGGCCAGACCTCAGGCACAGGTCTCGCGGGCGGAAGGGGTGACCGGCCGATGATACGGGCGCTGAAGTCGTTCGGGGCGTTCTGGTACGACTTCGTGATCGGCGATGACTGGCAGGTCGCCGCCATCGTGGTGGCCGCGCTGGCCGTCACCGCGCTGCTCGCGCACGCGGCCCGGGTGAATGCCTGGTGGCTGCTGCCGGTAGCCGCCTTCGCCGCGCTGGGCTGGTCACTGCACCGCGCCACCAGCGGCAAGTCCTAGATCAGGTAGGCGGGCTGGTCCAGGCCGAGGCGAACCCGGGCGAAGGCCTGGTCCCGGCCGACGCTGAACAAGATGTGCTGACCCGCGGCGTGGATGTCGCGGAAGCAGCGCTGGAGCGGGTGGCGGGCGAACACCGCATCCGCGCCCGCCAGGCGGAACACCCGGTCGACCGCCTCGGTGCCCGCCCGCACGGCCTGGTTCGCGGCCAGCCCCACCGCGGCCCGCTGCTCCAGGCTCGGCGCGTCGCCCCGGCACGCCGTGTCCCAGACGCTGCCGATCGCGTCGAACAGGAACGAACGTCCCGCGGCCAGCGCCCCCTCGGCCCGGGCCAGCTCGACCTGGGCCGCCGCGTCGTGGCCGATGCTCTGGGCGGCCGGGCCCCGGACCTTGCGCGCCGCGAGCGCGGTGAACTCCTCGATCGCCCGGCGGGCGATTCCGAGCGGGACCGCGGCCAGGAACATCCCGGCCAGGGTGACCAGCGGGATCCGCCACAGCGGCCCGTCGTGCCGGGCTGGCTCGAAGAACGGGGCGGCGAGCCGCTCGGCCGGCACCGCCACCCCGGACAGGCTGAGGTGGTGGCTGCCGGTCCCGCACAGGCCCATCGCGTCCCAGGTGTCCTCGATCACCGCCGAACTGGCGGGCACGAACGCGAAGCGCCAGTCCGGGGCCCCGCAGGCCAGCGTCCGGGGCCGGCCTGCCTCGGTGACGAGCACGCCGACCTGGAGCCAGGCGGCATGCGCGCAGCCGCTGTTGAACGGCCAGCGGCCGGACACGGTGAACCCGCCGCCGGGTTGCGCCGTGGCCTGGCCCAGCGGGGCCCACATGCTGGTGGAGACGAAGTTGGGCTGATGCCCGATGAGCTCCTTGGCCACCACGGGGTCCAGCCAGGCGAAGAAGGCCGTGCTGTTGCCGATCACCAGCGTCCAGCCGGCCGAGCCGTCGGCCCGGCTGATCTCCTCGAGGATCTCCACGGTCGCGGCCGGCTCGAGCTCATAGCCGCCTAGCACCCGGGGCAGGTTGAGCCGGAACAGCCCGGCCTCCTTGGCCCGGATCACCAGGTCGGCAGGCATGGTCCGCAGTCGTTCGGCCTCGCCGGCCCGGGCCTGGAAGGCCGGGACCAGCTCCGCGACCGCGCTGCGCAGGGTGGCGATGTCATCGTTCACGGTCATCAGCATCGCCGGGGCACCCGCCGCCGGCATCACTGAAATCAGGTACTTTCCGCCTGCCCGGCCACCAGCGCGGCCAGCTCGGCCCGGGACTCGACCCCGAGCTTGGCGAAGGCGTGCTTGAGGTGCGTCTCGACCGTGTAGCGCGACAGGAACAGCCGGGCCGCGATCTGCGCGTTGGTCAGGCCCTGGCCGGCCAGGCGCACCACCGGGAGTTCGGCGTCGGTCAGCGACGGCCAGCCGACCGCGGGCCGCGGTGGCCTCGGCGTCGCCGGCCCGCGCGGACCCGCCCCCCGCAGACCCGGCCCGTGCCGATCCGGCCTGTGCCGATCAGGTCTGTGCCGATCAGCTCTGTGCCGATCAGGTCCGGCCGGGCCGGGCGCGACCTGGTTCACGAAGGCCAGGATCTCGGCGATCACCGGTGCCCAGTCGCCGACCCAGGGCAGGTGATCGGTGCCGGGCAGGATCGTCAGCCTCGCCCCGGGGATCCCGGCGGCCACGGCGCGAGCGTCCGCGGCCGGGATGACGTCTCCCTCCCGGTGCAGCACCAGCGTCGGCACGGTCAGCCCGCTCATCAGGTGGTGCACGTCCATCAGGCCCAGCGACTCGACCAGGGCCGCGGCCATGCCCGGGCTGGCCGCCGCCCGCTCGAACGCCCCGGCCGCCTCGCGCGCCGCGGGCCCTGCGCCCGGCCCGGTCAGGCTCGGCGCCACCAGGTCCGCCAGCCGTCCCTCACCCCAGTGGCGCACCGCCGCCCGGTACCGCCGCAGCAGCGCGGCCCGCGGGCCCCGGTAGGAGGTCCCGTACAGGATCAGTCCCCGGGTTCGTCCCGGATGGGCCGCGGCGAACGCGATGGCCGCCCGGCCGCCGTCCGACAGCCCGAACAGCACCGCCCGCGGCGACCTCGCCGCGGCCATGACCGCCGCCACGTCCTGGACCCGCTGCTGCGTCGTCGGCAGCTCGGCGACCGGATCGGACAGCCCGGTCCCGCGCTTGTCCAGCCGGATCACCCGCCCGCCCTGCTCCAGCGCCCGGACGAACCGGCGGTACCCGGTCTGCTGCCACTGCAGGTCCAGATGCGAGACCAGGCCGTGCACCATCACCAGGTCCGGGGGACCGGTCCCGGACACCTGATAGGCGATCTTGGCCCCGCTCGACTGCGCGTAGCGCGTCTGCGGGGGACGGCGGGCCATGGACCCATCATCGTCTAGTCGCGCGTCACCAGCCCGTGGTCGAAGGCGAACACCACCGCCGCGGCCCGGTCCCGCAGCTGCAGCTTGGTGAACAGGTGGTTGATGTGCGTCTTGACCGTTCCCTCGCTGACGAACAGCTCGGCGGCGATCTCGCCGTTAGTCCGGCCGCGGCCGATGAGCGCCAGCACCTCCCGCTCGCGGCTGGTCAGACCGTCCAGTTCGGCCCGAGCGGCCGCATCGGCGGGCGGCGTCGCGGACCGGTAGATGGCCAGCACCCGGGCGGTGACCGCCGGGTCGAGCCAGGCGCCGCCTTCGGCTACCGTGCGTACCGCCCGCTGCAGGTCCTCGGCCGGCACGCCCTTGAGCACGAAGCCGGCCGCCCCGGCCCGCAGCATGCCCGCCAGCACCTCCTCGTCGTCGAACGTGGTCAGGGCCAGCACCGGCGGGCTGTCCTCACGGCGGCGCAGCTCACGGGTGGCCTGCACGCCGTCCACAAAAGGCATCCGCACGTCCATCAGCACCACGTCCGGGCCCAGGGCCGCCACCGCGCCGGGGACCTCACCCCCGTGGGCGCACTCGCCCACCACGTCGAAGCCGAACGCCGCGCGCAAGATGCCGCGCAGCCCGGTTCGCACCAGCTCCTGGTCGTCGACCAGCAGGACCCGGATCACGGCCCCGCCTTTGATGACTGGGCTCGCAGCGAGGCGTCCAGGGGCAACGTGGCCCGGACCAGCCAGCCGCGCCCGCCCGGGCCCGCCTGGCAGCTGCCGCCGAGTGACTCGGCGCGCTCCCGCATGCTGACCACGCCCAGCCCGGTGCCCGGCTTGGTCACGCTGCCCGGCTCGGCCCGGCTGTCCGCGGTCAGCGTGACCGCCCCGGCGCCCACGGCCAGCCGTACCTCGGTCGGCGCCCCCGGCGCGTGCCGAGCCGCGTTGGTCAGCGCCTCCTGCAGGATGCGGTACACGGCCAGGCCGGTGGTGGCGGGCAGCCCGGCGGTATCGCCCTCCACCGTGAAGGTGACGTCCGCCCCGGCCGAACGGAACCGCTCGACCAGCGCCGGCAACCCGGCGATGCCCGGCATGGGCGCGATGCCGTCCCCGCCGGAACCGGGCCCGGAGCCGGGCCCGTGGCCGCGGTCGGCGTCCTGGCGGAGCAGGCCGACCGTGGTGCGCACCTCGGCCAGGCACTCCCGGCCCAGCCGCTCGGCCTCGGCCAGGGATCGGGCGGCGTCGGCCGGGTCGTGTTCCACGGCCAGCCGCGCGCCCTGCACATGCAGCAGGGACACGGTGAGCGTGTGGCCGAGAACGTCGTGCAGTTCGCGGGCGATCCGGTTGCGCTCGGCCATTCTGGCCTGCTCGGCCAGCCCGGCCTGCGCCGCCCGCAGCTGCGCGACCAGGCTGATCTCGTGCCCGATGAGCAGTGCGCACAAGATGGTCAGGGTGGTGCCGGCCAGCCAGGCCCCCCAGCCGGGATCCGGGTGGATCCACAGCCACTCGGCGCCGAGCAGCAGCACGACGGCGGCCCAGTAGATCAGGCCGTCGCGGCGGCTCACCACGACCACGCACCAGCCGGCGATCAGGCATACCGCGAACCAGCCGATGTCGTTGGACAGGCCATGGCCCTCGACCGCGATCCCGGCGGTGGCGGCCGCCGCGTAGAGCAGCGGCGGCCGCCCGCCGTGCACCAGGAACGCGGTCCCGAGGACGGCGATCACGGCCCCGGCCGCGGCCAGGGCAGCGTTCGGGTTCTGCGGCAGCGCCCCGGCCGCGGCGACCGCGGCCACCACGGCCAGGGCGATCCACCTGATCCGGCCGGGCACCAGGTCGCCGCTCATGCCGCGGATTCTACGTGCGGCGGCGGGCACCGGACCCCACCGGACCAGGGCCGCCCCGACGTGTGCGATGACGGGCCGGGCGCCGCGCACGGTCACCCGCGCCCCGGCCTGCTCCACCTCGTGCACTCCGTCCAGCCGGCGGACCTGGTCCAGCAGCGGTGCCGGAGCATCCGGCATGCTGAATCGGATCGTCGCCGTCCCGGCGTGCCGATCCACCAGGTCCGCCGGCGCCCCCGCGTCCAGGACGCGGCCTCGCGCATCACCACGACCCGGCCGCAGAGCGCTTCGGCCTCGTCCATCTCGTGGGTCACGAGCAGCACCGTGGTGCCCTCTTGGTGCAGACCTCGCACGGTCACTACCTGAGACTTATCCATACCTCGATGGTGCCGGCTCCGCCCCCCGAGCGCGTCAGCCCCCAGCTGGAATTCCGCCTCTACCCCAGGGTGTAGAGGGTGGTGAAACCCGGGCTTCACTCCGCCGGGTCGCCGAGGAACCGGGTCGCGAGGGGGGTCTCGGTGACGGGGGAGGCGGGGGAGGGGGTGACGCGGTAGGCGGCCGCGGTGGGGCGGTCGGCGATCACCTCGGCTAGCGTGTCGTCGACGTAGTGGACCGCGGCCCCGTCGTCGCAGGCGATCCCGCCGGACAGGGTGCCGTCGGCGACCAGCCGGTGGTACAGCGGCCGGCGGCCCGGCTCGGAGTTGTAGTGCGGGCAGTAGCTGCCGGGCAGCAGCCCGAGCCCGTCGGTAAAGGCCCGCAGCTCGCGCCCGAACGAATCCGTGGTGCCGCCCTCGAACCAGCAGATGCCGCCCGCGCTCGACCCGGCCAGCACGATGCCCGCCTGCCAGGCCTTGCGCATGATCACGTCGAGCCCGTGCACCCGCCACACGGCCAGCATGTTCGCCACGCTGCCGCCGCCCACGAAGATCAGGTCCTGGGACAGCAGCAGGTCCTCGGGGTCGCGCACGTTCGGCATGGGGAACAGGGCCAGGTGGCTGACCCGGACCGGATGCGCGGCGAACCGGTCGTACATGAGCAGCGTCCAGCGCGGATCATCGCCGCCCGCGGTGTTCAGCACGCACAGCCGGGGTTCACGCTGCCCGGTCAGCTTCAGCGCATTTTCCAGGTGCACCGGCACCCCGCCGTCCGGCACCAGCATGCCGCCGCCGATCGCTACTACGTGCCTCCGGCCGTCCGCTGCCATGCCTGGCACGCTAGCGGCGTGACTGGCGGCAAGCAAAACCAGCGACGGCTTTGCACCGTAAGTAACCGGACGGCCGCGCCCTGGAATTATTTGGCCGAACGGGACCTGGTTTCCGCACCAGCCAAGCACCACCGCCCCGCGGGGCGCCCGGGACCTGCGCTCAGGCTGGCTCAGCCGCCCGCGCAGCGCCAGCGTGCCGTGGATCACCGCCCCGGCCAGCCGGATCGTGCCCTCTACCGTCGCGTCCCGGTCCAGTCGCAGGTCGGCGCGGATCTCGGAGTTGGTCAGGTTCAGGACGGTCCGGCCGGCGGCCTTCAGCACGCAGCCGGTGCCGACGGACATGCTGCTCATCTCGCCGATCGACATGTCGACCCGGCCGGTCACCTCGCACCGCCCGCGGCGCGGAACTGCGTTGCGCGCCTGGAGTACCACGCTCCGTTCGGAAAAATTAAGAATTCCGCCCGAACCCGCAGCTATCCCAGCTCGTGATTCCTGATGACACGATCGCCGCGCGGAAGGGTCTGGAACGTGATGAGGAAGCCGACACGGGAGGTGGCTTTTCGGGGCCGGCCCGGCCGGGGTTGCCGGCTGGGAACGCCGCGCTCGGGCCGGCGCGGGGTGGATTCCCTGGCCGATGGTCGCTGGTGCCGGGTCCGCATCGGCTCGCTGCGCGGCCCGGGATCGCTGCCGGGGTGCGTGCGGGCACCGTGGACGACCTGACCACGGCGGGCCGCCGGTGAACCGGCCGTTCTGCGACCTGGAGGCCGCCGCCGAGCGCCGGACCGGGCGGGGGGCTGACACGATCCCGGATCCGTCCGGCTCGCCGTCGGCCCGATGGCGTGACGCCTGGGAGGCCGGAACGGCCGTGCCGGACACGGTGGCTGGGGCCGACGGGGACGATGCGCCGGCGGGGCGGTGGGAGGCGGCCAGGGATCCGGCCGTGGCCGCGCGGTCGGCGTCGGACATTCCGCAGGCCGGGGACCCGGTCGACGTGGCCACCGGGGACGTGCTGCTGTTCCAGGAGGACGTAGCGCTGCCCGGCGTGCTGCCGCTGGTCATCGGCCGGGCCTACCGGTCCTCGTGGCGGGCGGGCCGGTGGTTCGGCCGGTCCTGGGCGTCGACCTTCGACCAGCGGCTGCAGGCCGGGCCGGAGCAGGTTACCGCCATTTTCGCGGACGGGCGTGTCCTGTCCTGGCCGTCTCGCTCCGGCGCGGACGAGCCCGCGCCGGGCACCTGGCTGCCGGTCACCGGGCCGCGATGGCCGCTGGAGCATGCCGGTGAGGGTGCTTTCACGGTCACCGACCCGCAGGCCGGGCTGGTGTGGCGGTTCGAACGCCGGCCCGGGTACTCGCAGGCCGGCGAGACGGGCGAGCTGCCGCTGGTCTCGGTGACCGACCGGAGCGGCGATCAGGTCTGTATCAGCTACGCGCCGTCCGGCGAGCCGGCCTGGATCACGCACTCCGGCGGCTACCGCGTCAGGGTCGTGATGGCAGGCGGGCGGATCGCCGGGCTGGCCCTGGCCGGCCCGGACCCGGCCGGGCTGGCCTTGGCCGGCCCGGACCCGGCCGGGCCTGAGGTGCCGCTGGCCGGCTACCGGTACGACCCGGCAGGGAACCTGGCCAGGATCGTCAACTCGTCGGGCAAGACCCTGCGGTTCAGCTACGACGGGCAAGGCCGGCTGACCCGCTGGCAGGACCGCAACGGGATCGCCTACCGCTTTGCCTACGACGAGCAGGGCCGGTGCGTGGCGGGCACGGGTCCCGGCGGGGTGATGTCCGGCCAGTTCGCATACGGCGACCGGGTGACGTGGTGGACAGACGCCGCCGGCGCGGTCACCATCTACCAGCTGGACCAGTCGTCGCGGGTGACGGCGGTCACCGATCCGCTCGGCCACGTGACCCATCTCTGGTACGACGACTGCGGCCGGCTCAGCGCCCGCGCCGACCCGCTGGGGCGGCTGACCGGCTACGGCTACGACGAGCGCGGCAACCTCACCTGCGTCACCCGGCCGGACGGCAGCCAGGTGCGGGCCGCCTACAACCAGGCGGGCCTGCTGGTCAGGCTCGAGGAACCTGGCGGGGCCAGCTGGCAGCAGGAATACGACGCGCGCGGTCGCCTGATCCGGCGGATCGCCCCGGATCAGGCCGTCACGTCGTACGGCTACGACTCCCGCGGTCACCTGGCCTCGGTCACCGGCCCGCTCGGGGCCGTGACCGAAGTGGAATGCGATCCGGCCGGCCTGCCGGCGGCGGTGACCGGCCCGGCGGGCGGCAGCACCCGGTACAGCAGGGACGCGTTCGGCCGCGTCACGGCGGTAACCGGACCCGACGGGGGAGTCACCGCGCTGACCTGGACGCCCGAAGGCCAGCTGGCCACCCGGGTATTCGCGGATGGCAGTGCCGAACGGCGCGAGTATGACGCTGAGGGCAACCTGATCACCCGTCTCGGGCCGTCCGGCGAGCAGATCAGCTACGAGTACGGGCCGTTCGACTGCCTGACCGCGGTGACCGGGCCGGACGGCGTCAGGACCGAGCTCGGCTACGACCAGCTGCTGCGGCTGACGAGCGTCACCCGGGCCGGGCTGACCTGGCGCTATGACTATGACGTAGCCGGCCGGCTGGTCGCCGAGACCGACTACAACGGAGCCGTCACCCGGTACGAATACGACCCGGCCGGGCAGCTCACCGGCCAGGTCAACGCCGTCGGCCAGCAGATCGGCTGCGCCTACGACGAGCTGGGCCGGCTGATCCAGCGGGTGGCCGACGGGGTGGCCAGCGCGTTCGGCTATGACGCCGCGGGCCGGCTGGTGCAGGCGCGCAATCCCGACGCTGAGATCAGGTTCACCCGCGACCCGCTCGGCCGCGTCACCGCCGAGACCTGCAACGACCGTACCGTGCTGTCCATGTACGATCTGGCCGGGCGGCGGCGCCGCCGCCTGACGCCCGGCGGTGCGCAGCAGCGGTGGGAATACGACGATGCGGGTCAGCCGGTGCGGCTGGACGCGGGCGGCCAGGTGCTGGGGTTCGGCTACGACCAGGCGGGCCGGGAAACCCGCCGCGACCTGCCCGGCGGCCTGACCCTGGCCCAGGACTGGGACGCTGCCGGCCAGCTCGAACGGCAGGTTCTTACCGCCGCCGGCTGCGAGATGGCCGCTGTTCCCTGGGTGCCCCGCGGCGGCCGGTCACCGGAGGGGCCATCCGGCCTGTCACCGGAGGATCCCGCCGGAGCGGACGGGCAGGTGCTGGCCCGCCGGGCCTATACCTACCGGCCCGACGGGTTCCTGGACGGCATCGAAGACCTGCTGGCCGGCTCGCGCCGGTTCACGCCCGACGCGGCCGGCCGGATCACCGCGGTGGATGGCTCCCGGTGGTCCGAGCGCTACCGCTACGACCCGGTCGGCAACGTCGCTTCGGCCCGGTGGACCGCTCCCCCTGCGGACGCGGCCAGCCGCTGGCTGTCCGCCGACGTGCAGGGCTCTCGCGACCGATCCGGGACGCTGACCACCAGCGCCGGTTCCGTCCGCTACCGGCATGACGAGCAGGGCCGCGTGATCCAGCGGCAGCGGCCGCGCGCATCCGGCGAGCCCGCCACGTGGGCCTACCAGTGGGACGCTGACGACCGGCTCACCGCGGTCACGGCTCCGGACGGCAGCACCTGGCGCTACCGCTATGACCCACTGGGCCGCCGCATCGGCAAGCAGCGGTTCGGTCCGTCCGGGGATCCGGCCGAGCAGACCACCTTCACCTGGGACGGTGCCGTACTGGCCGAGGAGACCACGTGCGAGCCTGGTCACTGGCGCCGTATGACCTGGGACTACCGGCCCGGCACGTTCATCCCGCTGGCCCAGTGCGAGAGCCTGGCGCTGGACGACGAGGCGCCGCAGGACGATATCGGCGAACGGTTCTACGCCGTCATCACCGACCAGGTGGGCCTGCCCGCCGAGCTCATCTCCGCCGACGGTGCCGTCGCCGGCTACCAGCAGCACACCCTGTGGGGCGGCACCCTGTGGCACCCGTCCGGCGCCGCCACGCCGCTGCGTTTCCCCGGCCAGTACCACGACGCGGAGACCGGCCTGCACTACAACCAGCAGCGCTACTACGACCCGGTGACCGGCAGCTACCTCACCCCGGACCCCCTCGGCCTGGCCCCCGCCCCGAATCCGCACGCCTACGTGCCCAACCCCCTGCTCCAAGCCGACCCCCTCGGCCTCATGTCCTGCGGCGGAGAAGATGCGGGTTTTCCGGATGATGCCTTGGTCCTCCGTGGTGGCGTCAACACTCGCGAGCGCTTCGAGAACGCCAGCGGAGCCAGGTTTGATGAAGCGGGTAACGTTTACGACGTTTCTGTCCGCAGCGCGCCAGGACGCTCAATTGAGGACCTAGCTCGCGGGATCCCGAACAACCAGATTGGCGTATCGGATGTCGGCAGC
Organism: uncultured Actinomycetes bacterium; assembly: GCA_963739135.1. Lineage (GTDB taxonomy): Bacteria > Actinomycetota > Actinomycetes > Streptosporangiales > Streptosporangiaceae > Palsa-504. Next base: position 585,128 of record CAVTZG010000021.1, on the reverse strand, counting down.
ATCCGGGCTGCAGGTGGCTACGTGCAGAAGGATAGTCATGGGGACCAGAACCCCTACCACTGCCTGATCGGCGGCTGCTCCCCAGAGCAGTTCAGCGAGCTTTTCACGCCAACTATCAAGAATCCGTGGAATCGATGAGCGAGCATCATGTCAGTGACGCCGAGATCGACGAGCTTCGTCGGCTCGGTGAGCGTGCCACACCTGCGCCGTGGCGAGCGATGGTAGAGGGACGAGACCACACCTCCGGTGACAGCTTCATCATGATCGGCCGTGACGGCGATCGCGATGAGGACATGTACGTATCCCGTGATTCTGGGCCAGCCTCGGCGTCTGACCTCGATTTCATCGCGGCTGCGCGTAATTACCTGCCACGGATACTCGACGAGCTTGCCGATCTGCGCCGTAAAGGCGCGATGCGGCCGCCGCCATGACCAACGCGTTGTCCATCGCCGCCGGTGCAGCCTCACTCCACAAGAACCGCACCGATAGACCATCGTTCCGGCTGTGAGGCGGTATCGCGGGCGCGAGCCGGGGCGTATCTCACGCGGCCCATACTGGGAGCGTGGTCGGCGAGCCGCGGTTTGTGGTGCAACTGCACGATGCGACGACGTTGCACTTTGACTTCCGGCTGCAGTCGGGTCAGGTGCTGCGCTCGTGGGCCGTGCCGAAGGGGCCGTCGCTAGACCCGGTGATCCGGCGGCTGGCGGTCCCGGTGGATGACCATTCCCTGTCGGCCGGTGAATTCGAGGGCGTGCAGGAGGGCCAGCGCCGCGGCACCGGCGCGGTGATCATCTGGGATGAGGGAACCGCCGAAGTCGTCAAGGACGAGCCGGGCCACCTCTCGTTCATCCTGTACGGCAAAAAGCTGTCCGGCGGTTTCGCGCTGACCCGGACCGGCCGCAAGCGCTGGATCCTGGTGAAGGTCCGAGACGAGGAGGCCCGGCCGGGCTCTGACATCGTGGCGGAGCGGCCGCAGAGCGTCCGCAGCGGCAAGACGTGGCAGGAATTGCAGGACCCGTAAGCAAATCAACCCGCGCTATGGTAAGCATCCGCCGGTTTGCGCAGACACAGTGACGGTGGGTAGTTCGCGCTGAGGAGACGGGACCGGAATATCGGGGATGAGCGACGTCCTCTTCTGCGGAAAACTCTGGACCAAAAAACCGTATAGCAGCATTGACGTGCCGGGACTGGTGCCCGGAGCAGGTCCTGTCATGGTCTGACCACATGAACCGCAGGGCTCCGTCTCATTTCGCGATAAACCCGAATGAGACGGATCGCATGGCGGACGGGGCAGGAGCGGCGGGTCCGGCCCAGACGTCCCGGACCCGATACGAGTTCGCGAGGGGAAAGCGGTAGCCGCGCCGTCGCGATGAGTTCTCGCGCTGGATCGATTCCTGATGCACGTGCAAAAGTTTCCGGAGTCTGCGCCGCTCACGGCCGTAGCGGGTCCGACACGTGTACGGCCGTGGCCGCACAGGAGATGCACGGCTAGCGCCCCATTAATGAGCCGGTGTCCGGATCAAGGCCCGGCGACTGGAGTGAGCGCTAACCCGGCAATACGAGGCGTCGTGACCTCATTCCGCAAGGCAGGAATGATGGCGAACCGCCGCAGGCGCCGAGTTCGGGTTTGACCGCTTCACCCGTAGACGGCATGAGGTATGCGTGCGCGTACCGATGGTTACCGTGTCAGGTTCAAGCCGCCCCGACGTTCTGCGATCGCGTGTGCATTCAACTGAGACCCCGGTGCGGGCTTATGTTTCGTCTATCATCTATTCTGTGCACTATTCAACGAGAGAAACGGAGCACACGTGGCCCAGAAGATACAAACCTTGTTCATCGATGACATCGATGGCAGTGAGGCTGAAGGCACTGTCCGCTTTGGGCTGGATGGTGCCGAGTACGAGATCGACCTGAACGCTAAGCACGCCGAGGCACTACGGAAGGCATTGGCCAAGTACGTTGATGCCGCGCGTCGCAGCAGTGGTACGGCCCGGCGGCCGGCCCGCGGCGGGCGCCGGGCCTCGGCCAGTGGTGTCAACACCACCGAGGTTCGTGAGTGGGCAAAGGCGCAAGGGATCGATGTCAAGGACCGCGGTCGCGTACCGGCTGAATTGGTGGTCAGGTTCCGTGCGGCGACGGGAAGCTAAGGACCAGCTTCGGCTGGCCCGGTTAGGCAGTTAACCGCACAGACGGCCGCTGTGTGAGGCGCTGAGCAATTGCGTCACGGACTTCCTTCGCGCGACTCCGCACCGTGGGTATTCGGGGAAGCTGTGCCCTTCCGTGATCTGAGGATCGCAGAAGGGCACAGTCTGTTTCAGGGAGACCGCGCCGCGGACATGGCTCTATTAGCGGCGCACCAGGACGTGCAGCCGTAAAAAGCTGCCGGTCAGAACGGACAGGACCCGGGGCCAGGCAAGGCTCTGCGGGTCGATCAGCTCGAAGTGCCCGGCCCCGGGAATTTCGATGAGGTGTCCGGCCTTGAACGCCCGGCTCATGGCCAGCGGCACGCGGTCATCGTCGGTGCCGTGCACCAAAGTGACCGGAACCGGGGGAGCGGGCAGGGCGGCCGGGTCGGCCACCGCGTAGCGCTCGGGGACCTCATCGGGCAGGCCGCCCATCAGTTTGCGGACGGCCCCGCCGCCCAGGTCCCACTCCGCGCACAGGCGCAGCGAGCTGCAGCCGGCCAGCGAGACGACGTGCGTCGCCTCGCACCCGCCGTGCCACGGCGATCCTGCGGGCAGCCCAGGCCGGGCGGCTGCCCACAGGGCGAGATGGCCGCCCGCGGAATGGCCCGCCCAGGTGATCTGGCCGGGGTCCGCGCCGCGGGTTTCGGCGATCGTCACGACCTGGTCCAGGGCCGCGGCGATGTCGTTGAACGTGCCTGTCCAGCCCTCCTCGGCCATTCCGGCCCGGCGGTATTCGGGCACCGCGACCACGTAGCCGGCCCGGGCCAGGGCGTCGGCCATAGGCCCCAGATGGCTGCGGTCGAAGGCAGGCGTCCAGAATCCGCCGTGGATCAGCACGATCAGCGGCACCCTGGCGGCCGCGGGCTCCGCCGGCAGCCGAAGGTCTATGACCTGGTCGGCCAGCGGGCCGTACGGCACCGTGAGGTCGGGCGGCGGAGCGGGCCGGTCCAGGATGCCGGTCACCGGTTATCCGGGCGTGATCGCAGGAGTGGCGCGCCCGATGATGCCCGCGGTGTCGGTGCCGGACGGGAGCGTGCCGTAGGCATGTCCCCAGCCCCACGGACCCGCGTCGTCGGCCAGGCGGGATGCGGTGAACGCATCGGCCACGGCGTGGGGGGCGTGGCGGACCAGCAGGGCACCCTGCAGGGTGAGGGCCATGGCTTCGGCGAGCTGGCGGGCCCTGGCCTCCGAGGAGTCGCCGATCTCCTTGCGCAGCCGGGCGATGGCCTGGTCCAGGCGGCTGTCCGCTCCCGACGCCTGGTCAAGCTCCGCGAAGAACGCCTCGGCCGACTCGGGCTGCCTGGTCAGGGCGCGCAGGGTGTCGAGCGCCGCGACGTTCCCCGAGCCTTCCCAGATCGAGGCCAGCGGTGCCTCGCGGTACAGCCGGGGCATCCCCGACTCCTCCACGTAGCCGTTGCCGCCTAGGCACTCCAGCGCCTCCGCCGCGTGGCCGGGGGCGCGCTTGCACGCCCAGTACTTGGTGGCCGCCAGCGCCAGGCGGCGGAACGCGGCCTCCTGCTCGTCGCCGCGGGCCACCCGGTCGGTCGCCCCGGCCAGCCGGAACGCCGCCATCGTCGTCGCCTCCGACTCGATCGCCAGGTCCGCAAGCACGCTGGCCATCAGCGGCTGGTCAGCCAGCCGCCGGCCGAAGGCCGTGCGGTGCGAAGCGTGGTGGGCCGCCAGCATGACGCCGGTCCGCATCCCGGTGGCCGTGCCGAGCACGCAGTCCAGCCGGGTCATGTTCACCATCTCGATGATGGTGCGGACGCCGCGGCCCTCCTCGCCGACCAGCCACGCCGCCGCCTGGTCGTACTCGACCTCGGCCGACGCGTTCGAGCGGTTGCCGAGCTTGTCCTTCAGCCGCTGCAGGTGCATGCCGTTCCTGCGGCCGTCAGGAAGCACCCGGGGCAGCAGGAAGCAGGACAGCCCGCCGGGGGCCTGCGCCAGCACCATGAACAGATCGCCCATCGGCGCCGACGTGAACCACTTGTGCCCGGTCAGCAGGTAGCTGCCGTCACCCGCCGGGACCGCCCGGGTGGTGTTGGCCCGGACATCGGAGCCGCCCTGCTTCTCGGTCATCGACATGCCCGCCAGCAAGCCCCGCTTGGTCCCGGGCGGACGCAAGCCGAAGTCGTATTCCCGGGTGACCAGCAGCGGCTCGTATTGTCCGGCCAGCTCCGGTGCGTGCCGGAGCGCGGGGACGATGGCGTAGGTCATCGAGACCGGGCAGCAGTGCCCGGCGTCGGTGCCGCCCCAGACGAAAAAGCCCGCGGCCCGCGCCACGTGCGCGCCAGGCCGCTGATCCCGCCACGGCGTGGCGTGCAGGCCGTGCCGGACCGCGACGGTCATCAGCTCATGCCAGGCCGGGTGGAACTCCACCTCGTCGATGCGATGGCCAAAGCGGTCGTGCGTCCGCAGCACCGGCGGCTGCTCGTTTGCCTGACGGCCCCACTCCTGCGCCTGGGCCGAGCCGGCCAGGCGGCCGAGCTTGCGGAGGCCGTCCTCGGCCCAGCCCGCGCCCTCGCGGCGCAGCGCGTCGAGCATCGCGGGATCCGCGGCGACGTCGTACCCGGCCAGTGCCGGCGGCTGGTTGAACACCTCGTGGGTCGATGGCATGTCCGATTCCTGCTCCTGGGTCATCCGTCACTCTCAGGTCGGCAAGATCGACGGTGTCCTGACCCTTTCCGCCATTGAAACATGTTGGTGCGCCATGCTGGAGCTCGGCTTCCCGGTCGCGGCCGCCGTGGCCGCGCTCTGTCTAGATCCCGGAGTCCTAAGGCGAACACATGGAACTGAGCCGCGAGCTGCTGACCGCTGAGATGATCGACCCGAGTACCGGCGAGCCTGTCCGCACGACGATTGAGGTGCGCCACGATCCGCTGACGGGGCATAGCTCGCGCATCCTGCCCGAGCGCGGCCTGATGCCCGCCAGCGACTTCGACCTTGAGGCGTTCGCGCGCGAGAGCCAGCCGAGCTGCCCGTTCTGCCCGGGCCGGATCGACCAGCTGACGCCCAAACTACCGGCCAGGATCCATCCCGACGGACGGATCACGCGCGGCGAGGCGGTGCTGTTCGCAAACCTGCACGCGTACTCATCGCACAGCTCGGTATCGGTCTACTCACCACGGTTGCATTACCTGCCGCTCGGCCAGATAACCCGGCGCATGCTCACCGACAACCTGGCCGCGCAGGTCGCCTTCGCCCAGGCGGTGATGGCGGCAGACCCGCAGTCACGATGGGCTTCGATCAACGCCAACCACATGCTGCCCTCGGGAAGCTCCCTGTTCCATCCCCACATGCAGGGGATCGTCGATTCCCAGCCCACGACGATGCAGCGCCTGCTCACGGAGGTGCCTGCGCACCGGTATGACGCCTACCTGGACACCGAACGCCGTCTCGGAGAGCGTTACCTGGGGAATACCGGGCGCTTCGAGTGGATAGCCAGCTTCGCCCCGATCGCCCCCGCTGAGCTCAGGGCGTTCGCCGCAGGCATCTCCTCGCCCACCGAGCTTGATGACGATCTCCTCGCAGAGCTGGCCCACGGGTTGGCGCTGGCCCTCGGGGCGTACGCCGAGATGGGTTTCCAGAGCTTCAACTGCGCGATCTACGGGGCACCCCCGACTACCGAGGGGTACCCGCTCAACCTGCGCCTGGCCTGCCGCTCGAACCTCAAGGCTTTCTACCGCTCAGACTCGACGTTCCTGGAGCGGCTGCACTGGGAGGGTGCCGTCGACGTGGCGCCCGAGCTCATCGCCCGGCGCATCGGCGACCGCTTCCGGATGTGACGGCCGCGGCTTGGTACGGTAACGCCCGCGGGCCCATAGCCGCCACGACCAGGGTGACGGTTGTCGCGACCTCTGCCAATGCGCCGAGAACATCCCCGGTGATACCGCCCAGGCGGCGCACCGACTGCCGTTGCACCACGAACGCGGCGGCCAGTCCGGCGATGACGGCGAGTGGCAGGGTCCAGCCGAGCGGTTCGCCGGTCACCGTCGCGGAAACCACTACCGCCGCTGCCGCAGCCGTCACCGTGGCCAGCGTGAGCGCAACCGGGATCGCGAGACGTACCGTGCCCGCCACCAGCGCGCCCAGGCCGTCCGGCCTGGCCGCCGATACACCCCGGCGGCAAGCCCAGGTCAGCGCCAGTCTGCCGGTGACCACCGCGGCGATCAGCGCGGCCGCGCCGCGGCCAGGGCCGGAGGATTCTGCCTGGCTCAGCGCGGCAACCTGGATCAGCAGCGACAGGATCAGCGTCACGGTGCCGAACGGCCCGATATCCGAGCGGCGCATGATGTCGAGCGCTACGGGCGCGGGCTTGCCGCTGCCCAGGCCGTCGGCCAGGTCGGCCAGGCCGTCCAGGTGCAGCCCCCGGGTGAGCAGGGCGAGTGAGGATATGGCGAGCACGGCACCGGTCAGCGGCCCGGCGCCCAGCGGATGATCGGCGCCGAGCAGGACGGCGGCGCCGATGACGCCGAGCAGCAGGCCGATGGCCGGTGCCCACGCCATGGCCGCGGCCGCCGTGGCTCGATCCGGCGGCGACCCGCCGGCCGCGCCTCAGCCGGCCGCGCCTGGACCGGCCGCGTCGGGGGAGCCCGGTGATGCGGCAGGAACCGCTCCGCGCCACGGGATCACCGTGAGCAGCGTCACAGACAGCCTCAGCCCGGTCCATCTCATCCGAAGGAGCCTATCGGCCGGCCGCCGAAAGACGTACTATCTCAAGAGGGTGCAAACCCGGACGGGGTGAACGCGACCGGATGGCGGTGCGATAGTCGTGGCCGAATGGTGGTCAATCGAGGTCTTCGATGCCGAGCAGCTGCCCGCGCGCCGATGGAAGGATTCCTATCAGGACGAGCTCATCGAGGCCGCGGTCACCAACGGGGCCACCTACTGGGAGTGGCACGAGCATCGTTACGGTGTCGTGTTCGAGGTGCTCTTCGACTCCGACGCGCAGTGGGAGGCGTTCCGCGCCCTGCCCGCGGTCCGCTCGGCCCTGGACGGCGTGCCCGATCCGGTGAACGGCCTGATCGTCTACCGGGGGCGCGGCGGCGGATCCGGGCCGAGGAAGCCGCGCAAGCCGAAGCCCGCGCCGAGCTCGAGCGCGATGGCCGCGCCCGAGCCGCCCGAAGAACGCGTGCTGGACCTGTCCGGCATCAGTCCGGCGGGGAATGCGGACATCCAGGCCGAAGCATGACATTTCCTGAGGATTAGCCCTCCGGGTGCCTGAACGTTACCTCCGGGAGGGGGATATCCGGGGGTGCGCTGTCCCGGAACGTGATATCCCGGAGCCTGGCGCCGGGGAGCGGCCGGTTCCGCCGCCCGGCCCGCCTCGGCGCCCGCCCGGCGCGAGCCAGGTGCGAGCCAGGCGTGAACTGACGGAGCGCGGGTACAGCTTGGGAGCGCGATGCCTAGATTCAGTCCCGCGGGTAAAGCATCTCGCGGGACGGTGCAGGATGGGGGAATGAGGGAAACGCGAGTCATGACCGATGGCCTGCGGGCCGCGATCGAGCACAGCGGCTACTATCCGGGACTGGTGTACGACGCGGTCGCCTCGGCACTCGGGTCAGAACCCGTCACGGCCTACGTCGTGCACCATGACGCGATCTTCGATCCCGGCATGGAGGTGCGCCGTCACATGACCGTGCTGACGCTGACCCCCACCCGGCTGGTGTACTCGCACACCGACGAGTACCCGGCCGATGACCCGGACAGCCGCCCGCGCGCCGAGACCAGCACGGAGGCGATCCGGTTCAGCAAGATATCGTCCGTGGCCCTCGCCCGGGTGTTCCCGGACCCGGCCGCCTATGTGCCCGGGGTGACCACGCCGTCGGAGGTGGTGCTCACCATCGGCTGGAACGTGCTGTCCCACCTGGAACTGGAGCCGGCGCACTGCGGCGACGAGAGCTGCGAAGCCGATCACGGCTATCTGGGCACGATCACGGCCGACGACTTCTCGCTGCGGGTCAGCCAGGCCGCAGACGGGGACGAGGCCGTGCGCCGGCTGCTGAGTTTCGCGCGCGCGCTCTCCGACGCCACCGCGGTGCATGGCAGCTGAGAATCCGTTTCCTGCGTTTTGCCCCTGGCGCCCGCCCAGTGGCACGATGTTCCGGCAAGATGCACAGGCAAAGTGGCGCTGAGGCTTGAACATCCGCAGGCGCCCGGCAAGACGCGCAGTGGCACCCACGAGTAGCAGATGAGGATTCCCGCATGACGCCTGAGCCGAGACATTCGCCGATCGTGCCGTCCTATGGGACCGCGAGCCTGGCCGATTTGTCTTCGTCGATTCTCGCGTCCCTGGACCCCGAAGCGCCACCGGAGCAGAACGTCCTCGGCCTGGCTCCCGCCCAGCGTGCGTGCCTGCTTATCGTGGACGGGCTCGGCTGGGAACTGCTCCGGGATCATCCCGCCGCGGCGCCGTTCCTGTCCGAGCTGGCCCGCAATTCCAGGCCGATCACGGCCGGGTTCCCGGCCACGACGGCCACCAGCCTCGCCTCGCTGGGTACGGGGCGTCCTCCCGGCCAGCATGGGATGCTCGGCTACAAGGTCCTGGTGCCGGGCGCGGATCTGCTTCTCAACGCGATGCACTGGGACTCACGGGTCGATCCTCGCGAGTGGCAGCCCCTGCCCACGATCTGCGAGCGGGCCAGCGCGGCTGGGATCGCGGCGGTCCATGTGGCCCGGGGCGCGTTCCGCGGACGGGGCCTGACCATCGCGGCGTGGCGCGGCGCGGAACTCCGGCCGGCCGACAGCATGGGTGCCCTGGCCGCGCAGGGCGCGGCGGCCCTCGCGGAGCACGGGCGCGCCTTCGTGATGGTGTACCACGGCGACCTGGACAGTACCGCGCATATGTTCGGCGTCGGCTCCGATTCCTGGTACTACCAGCTGGCCCACGTGGACAAGCTGGCCGAGCAGCTCGCGAGCGGGCTGCCCCCCCAGACCTGCCTGTACGTGACGGCCGACCACGGCATGGTGGACGTGGGTCCGGACGACCGGCTCGACGTGGATGAGATGCCGGAGCTCCGGGTCGGCCTGGCGTTGCTCGGCGGTGAGGCGCGGGCCAGGCATCTTTACGCGCGGCCCGGTGCCGCCGCCGATGTTCTCGCCACCTGGCGCGAGGTACTCGGCGAACGGGCGTGGGTCCTGTCGAGGGACGAGGCCATCAAGGAAGGATGGTTCGGCCCGGTGGATGCCCGCATGGTCGACCGGATTGGCGATGTCGTGGTGGCGGCCGCGGGCAGTTTCGCTGTCGTGGCCAGCAGGACAGAGCCAGGCGAATCTGCGCTCTTCGCCATGCACGGCTCGCTCACGCCGTCCGAACAGTTCGTCCCGGCTCTGTCCTTCACCGCGGCATGACAGGTACCAGCAGGCTCCTAGTCTCGCCCGCGGCTCTCGCCGAGGAACTGGCCGGCGGTTCAGGATCCGTCTTGCTGGATGTGCGCTGGCGCCTCGGCGGGCCTCCCGGCATCGACAGCTACCGTGCGGGGCACCTGCCGGATGCCGTCTTCGTCGATCTCGACCGTGACCTGTCCGGCCCGCCTGGCCTGGCCGGCCGGCACCCGCTGCCGGATCCGGCCGTCTTCCAGGCGGCCATGCGCGCCGCCGGGGTGAGCCGGGACCGCCTGGTTGTCGTGTACGACGACGGGGACGGGCTGCCCGCGGCCCGCGGCTGGTGGATGCTGCGCTACCACGGGCACCGCGACGTCCGGGTCCTCGACGGCGGCTACCGGGCCTGGCTGGCCGCCGGGCTCCCGGTGACCACGGCCGCCCCTGATCCGGCGCCGGGCGACTTCACCGCCCAGCCGGGCCAGATGCCGGTGCTCGACGCGCCTGCCGCCGAGGCGATGGGGCGGACCGGCCTGCTGCTCGACGCCCGGTCGGCCGAACGCTTCCGGGGTGAGAACGAGCACGTGGATCCGGTGGCGGGCCACATCCCCGGCGCGGTCAGCGCGCCGAGCACGGACAATGTCAACCCGGACGGCACGTTCAAGAGCGCCGCCGAGCTTGCTAGCCGTTTCGCCTCTCTCGGCGCCCGCCACGGCCCGGCTGGCGCGGAAGGCGGTCCCGCGGTCGGCTCCTATTGCGGCTCCGGCGTCACCGCGGCCCATGAGGTCCTGGCCCTCGCCCTGGCCGACATCCCCGCCGCTCTCTACGTCGGCTCCTGGTCCGACTGGATCACCGACCCCACCCGCCCCACGGCGTTATAGGTGGCTGAACCCGCTTGATTCCTCCTTCGTCATGGGGACCGTCACCGGGTGCCTACCGAAGTGGGCGATGGCATCGCGGAAGTCATCGAGGAGCAGGGAGGCCATGTCCCGGCTTACGCCCAGCCGGACCAGGACGCGCTGCACGGCGATGTCGGACGCCGTTCCGGTGAGGGTGTAGGCGGGTACCTGCCAGCCGCGGGCGCGCAGCCGGTCGGCCAGGTCGAACAGGGTGTAGCCGGGGTCCGCGCCGTCGCGGATCCGCCAGGTGACGGTCGGGATCCCGGTGGACGGATTGCTGTCGCACAGCAGCTCGAAGGGGCCCAGCTTGACGATCTCGGTGGCGAGGTACTGGCCGATCTCATAGGACGCGTCGTGGGTGCGCTGGTACCCCTCATGGCCCAGGCGCAGGAAGTTGTAGTACTGCCCGATGATCTGCCCGGCCGGGCGGGAGAAGTTGATCTGGAAGGTCGGCATGTTGCCGCCCAGGTAGTTGCAGTGGAAGATCAGGTCCTCGGGGAGCTCCGCGCGGTCCCGCCAGATGACCCAGCCGACGCCCAGGGGAGCCAGCCCGAACTTGTGCCCGGAGGTGCTGATGGACTTGACCCGGGGGAGGCGGAAGTCGAACACCACCTCCGGCGCGCAGAACGGGGCGAGGAAGGCGCCGCTGGCCCCGTCCACGTGGATGTCGATGTCCAGGCCGGTGTCGGCCTGCAGCTGGTCGAGCGCCTTGGCTATGGCCTCCACCGGCTCGTAGGCACCGGTGTAGGTGACGCCGAAGGTAGGGACGACCATGATCGTGTTCTCGTCCACCCGGGCCAGCACATCGGCGGGATCCATCATGTAGTGCCCGTGGGCCATCGGCACCTCGCGGATTTCGATGTCCCAGTAGCGGGCGAACTTGTGCCACACCACCTGGACTGGGCCGCACACCATGTTGGGCTTGTCCGCCGGCTTGCCTGCGGCTTGCCGCCTGGCCCGCCACCGCCACTTGGCCGCCATGCCCGCCAGCATGCAGGCCTCCGAGGATCCGATGGCCGAGGTGCCGACGGTGTTGGCCGCCCCCGGCGCGTGCCACAGGTCGGCCACCATGTGCACGCAGCGGGCTTCGATCTCGGCGGTCTGCGGGTATTCGTCCTTGTCGATCAGGTTCTTGTTGATCGACAGCGCCATGACCGCGAGGAGTTCGGGTTCCTCCCACGTCTGGCAGAACGTGGCCAGGTTCTGGCGGGCATTGCCGTCGAGCATCACCTCATCCGCCACCACCTGGTACGCATCCCTGGCCAGGGTTTCGTCCCGGGGGAACCGGTACTTGGGTACCGGCCTGGTCACGTTGTGCCCGGAGAACACTGAGTCCTCGAGCTGCTCACGGACGGTGTCACGCTCGTGCAATGGCATAGTCGGCATCTCCTCGATCAGGGACCGCTCTCCTTCGGGAACGCCGCTGCCCGGCACCGCTCTTCGAAAGGAGACGAGGTTTCCCGCCATTGTGCTGGCAGCGCCCGATGAAGTCCTCACCCACGGTGGGCGACCTGGTGATGCCGTCCCATCGGCGGCGTGTGAAACACGGCCGACATGTCTTCACGTGCCGCTGGCGCCGGACGTGGTCGCTGGGTCGCTGACTTCCTCGGTGCGTTCGGGCAGGAGCAGGAGCGCCCCGGCGAAGAAGCACACCGCGCCGATCAGGGTGCCGAGGTTCGACCGCTCGGCGTTGCGCAACTGGCCGGTCGCCGGGCTGATGTAACCGGCCACCGCGGACACGCCGAAGGCGACGGACCCGATCAGGTTGACCAGGGTGATCCACCACGACCACAACCGGGGGCGCCACGCGGTCCAGCCGTGGCAGACCTCGAACCAGGCCAGTGCGCTGGCGACCAGGAAGCAGACCGACCCGTAGGCATCGGGCCGCCACACATGCTGGTTCGCGGCCTTGGCGGTGAGATCCACCCGAACCGCATTTCCGGTGCTGACGTTGAAGAAGAGAGTCCCGGCCAGTTGTACGGCCGTGGCCCACCAGTCAATCCTGCGGGGCTGGAAGACGAAGAAGCGCCGCCGGGCGGCAGCGGGCGCTTGCGGGCCGGCGTCCACGGCTTCGCGGTAGCTCAGGAACCCGGCCGCGGTGAAGAACAACGAGCCGGCAAAGAAGGTCACAGCATCCCAGCGGGTCCCGACGGCGCTGGCGTAGCCGGGGACGGCGCCGAGCGCGAACACAAGCGATCCCACGGCGAACAGGATGGCGATCCACCAGCCCCGGGACCTGGGTGCCCACCATGTCGACCCGGCGGCCGGGGCGCCTGGCGGGTGCTTGCGGAAGCGGCGGGATCCCCACCGGATTACTGCGCCGTCCGGCCGGACGTGGTCGACGAAGGTCGCGAAGCGGCCGACGTCGCCGCCGTGGTCTGCTCGGCCCGGCCCGGGCCGGGCGGGTCCCAGCTGACTGGTTGTCCTTCTCAGCGGGTTTAGCCAACTCACTCACTGATTGTCAGCGTATGACGAACCGGCGCAACCACCCGCCGCGGACGACTGCCGCGCCACGTCTCAGCTATACGCTCGAAGCGTGGTAGCTTACGATTTGCTCGCGACGCATTATGATGCCGTCACGGGTGATTCCGCTACCGAGGCGACTTTCGTCGACGGGATTATCAAACAAGCTTGTGCGCGGGCTGTGACGCTGCTCGAGGTTGCCTGCGGGACTGGGGACATCATGGCCCGGCTCGCGGGAACTTATCAGGTCAGCGGCCTGGATATATCGCCGGGCATGCTGGCCGTCGCCCGTGAGAAACTGCCCGGGGGAACGCCCCTGTACCGCGCCAATATGAGCAGCTTCAGGCTCGATACGGCCTTCGACGTTATCGTTTGCGTCTACCATGGCATCAACCACTTGCTCGATTTCTCGGACTGGGAGAAGTTTTTCGACTGCGCTTATAGCCATCTGAACTGCGGTGGCGTGCTCATCTTTGACATTCTTACTGTCCGCAACCTCGAGATGATGGCTAGAATCCGGCAGACAGTGCAGCAATTCGGTGACAACTATCTGCTTATAAAGGTGCGGCCGAGCGGCGAGGTACTCTTCGACTGGGATATCGAGGTATATGAGCTGCAGCCAAGCGGCAGGTACATGCTGCTCAGGGAGGTCATCAGGACGGCGTTGTTCCCGCGTGACAAGATACGGGAAACGCTTGGTGAAAGATTCTCCGATGTAGTCATCATCGACAGCGATGGCAGCGTTGTCCATGACGGCACCGAGAATCGGACTTGGTTTGTATGCACCAAATCCCGGCCCGGACCGCTTGGCCAAGGACTGCTACGACCGTGAAGCTTCCGCCCGGCGCTGTCGGGCCAGAAGCTTCGGTTATCCCAGGCAATGAGGCGTGCTATCGAGCGGACCTGGCCGGCGCGGGCCATGCCTGCCGCAGCAGCCAGCACTATCGCTGGCGGATCACCCCTTGGGCATGATGAGTAGGCAAAATGCGCAGGTGTAGGATCTCACCCCCGCGCACGGGACATGAAGGTGACGCCAGGCAAGCGTGCGCAGGGGCGACGGACGGGACTCGTTTGGTGGTGTTTCCGGGACAAGCGTCAATCGCCGGGCTGATTGGCGCCTGTGTGCGGATCCGGGTCGTGCGGATCCGGGTCGTGCGGATCCGGGTGGTGCGGATCCGGGTCGTGCGGATCCGGGTCGTGCGGATCCGGGTCGTACGGAGCCGGGTCGTGGAGACGGCGTACCTCTACGACCTGCACGCCGAAGGTCTGTAGCCTGGCCAGGAGCCCGTGCAGTGCGGCCTGATCCCGCAGGGGGCCGTGCAGGATCGTTTCGACCGGCTCCACGGAGGCGCTGAGCCTCTCGAAGTCGAGCAACGCCTCGGGCGGGAGGACCCCGACGACGCGGATCTCGTAGTAGGACGGTTGCAAGGCTGCCCCCAGCTTTGTCGCGATGGGCAAGGGCCAATAGTTCAGGTTCCCGTGTTTGGCCCCGCGGCGCCCCATGCATTTCGGGTGAATCCGTCATCCTGGTGGGCTGTCCTGCGCTGAATGCGTCCCGGCCTTAGTGCGCGAGAATCAGCGGGCGGCATCGAGCGCTTCCCGCGGCTGGTCGGGGGTGGGTGGGGATCACCCGTGGCGGGTGGGGCGGGGTCGGGGTCGGGGTGGTGGACTGGGGGGGTTACTGGCGTGCGAGGAGATGAGGATGCATGGCTGACCTGATCGCGATCGGGTATCCGGACGAGGCGACGGCGGAGGCTGCTGCCGATGAGGCGCGGCGGCTGGCGAAGGACCTGATTATCGAGCCTGATGCGATCGCGGTGATCGTGCGGGACGCGAAGGGTGATTATCACGTGCATACCCACCATCACATGGTGGGGCGGGGGGCGACCTGGGGCATGTGGTGGGGGCTGCTGTTCGGGGTGCTGTTCTTCATCCCGGTGTTCGGGATGGCGATCGGGGCGGGGCTAGGGGCGCTGATGGGCAAGGTGACCAAGTCCGGGATCGATGCGCAGTTCCAGGATCAGGTCCGGGGCATGCTGACGCCGGGTACTTCGGCGTTGTTCTTGATGGTGGAGAAGGTGACTCCGGACAAGGCGGTGGAGGCGATGAGCAAGTTCGGCGGGACGGTGCTGAAGACCTCGCTGTCCAAGGAGGGCGAGAAGGACCTGCAGGACGCCCTGCACGGCACCAGCGCCGGGTAACCTCGGGCCGGCCCGCCCCGGCACGGTCCGCCCCGGCCGGGGCGGACCGTACCGGCCTGTGTATCCCTGGCTACCTCAAGATGTTCACGGCGCGCGAGACGACGAGCACCGCGACTACCAGTGAAATCGCTTCTTCGGACATCATCATGAGCTTGGCCCAGGGCCGGGCAGGGTCTCGTCGAAGTCGTTGACGTCGAACATCAGGCGGCGTTCGGCCGAGCCGAAGAGGCCGAAGTTGGACAGGTGCGCGTCGCCGCACGCCTGGACGGCCAGCCCAGAGACGGGCGTGTCGGCCAGATCGCTGGCCATCGGCAGGGCCGCGCCCCGGAAGTACGTGAACGGGGACACCATCATCCGGCCGTACCTGACCGGCACCAGCTCAGGAACCCGCGACTTCCCCTGCTCCTCCAGCAGGGCGATCGGGTCCGGCCGGTCCGGTGGCGGGTCGAACATCGCATGGCTGTCACGTGGCACCTCAGCTCGCGCGGTCTTACCGCGGGCAGCGCTCTCGGCCGGGGTCAGCCGTCCCACCCCTGGGTCAAGCTGGTACCGCTGCGAACCACGGGGTGGAGCTTTATCCGTCAGTACACTCATCGTCTGACTCCTCCTCTGTCCGGCGACCATCCGAACGGCCCGCACTCGAGCGTGCTGACCGCTTCGCCACAGCAGGCGCCAAGCGGCGGACAGCATGCTGCACCGTCCACGGTCTCGCACTGTCCACGGTCTCGCGCCGGCTGCTCGTCTGCCTCATCCCGGCGGGATGATCCGGTGCCGGATGTCAGGCCGAGGGCGGCTTGGTATTGCGCCAGAGCAACGGGAAGTTACCGGCGCCGAGTTCTTCGACGTGCCGAAGGCGCCATGCGATCGATGGCGTCCGCTGCGGCGGTACTGTGTTCAGCAGGCTGGACAGCATGGCTCGTGTCCGCAGCAGCACCATCGGGGACTGAGAACTGGACTCGATGAGATCGTCCAGGGCGATCTGTAGGTAGTCATCCCAGGACGGAAGGGCCAGGACGACCCGGACGGTCCCGTGGTCATCGGCTATCCCGGCCACGTCCAGGTCACGCGGCGCGAGGGGCAGCAGGAGGCTCTCGATGGTGTCCAGCACCTGAACGGCGGTAGCCGGGTCGTTGACGGCCGGCGATAGCGCCCGCAAGCCGATGTCGGCGAGCAGGCGGAAGGCGAACATCGGGTCCTGGCCGAAGGTGCGTTCCTGCCCGGTCACCAGTCCGCCGAGCACAGCCGCGTCGGTCACGTCGGCGCCGTGCAGATCGGCGACCGGGGCGCCTTCTTGCAGTGTGTCGCCGACGCAGGCCCGGAGCACGATCACGGCAGTGCCGGTAGCGCCGAAGAGCCGCCGGAGATCGAGTTGCTGCAGGATAGCCTGCCGGTGCGGCCACGTGACGGTCCGGGTGAGCGGCGGAAAGTGCGGGACGGGTTGCGCATTGCCAGAGCGGGGGTGGCGGTAGAGGTCGTCGATGGTGGTACGGCCCTGGGCGGCGATGGCTGAGAGCGTCGGCGCGAGCTGGATGGAGGCGAAGGCCCTTACCTGCAGCGTGCGGATCAGGGCGAGCGTTACCAGCGCCGCGGCCACCTCGGCAACCGGCACGATGACCGAGACCTTCGGATCGTTGCCGATGGCCAGCGCCGCGGTGACCGAGAACACCCACACGCCGATGGCCAGGCCAAAGGTGCGCCACACGATCGGGTCGTCGCGGAACAGGTTCAGCCGTGGCGAAAGGCTGCCGAACGCCCATTGCACGACCAGGAAAAGCAGCGAGAAGATGATACTGACCAGCCCCAGGACCCCGAAGCCGACCGTGACCAGCGTCTCAGTCACCCGAGTGCTGGCCACACTGGCCTGGGTGGTAATCCGCGGCAAAAGCAGGCCGAGCCCTACCCCAGCCACCGTGCACAGCAGCTGCACCAGGCTGGCCCGCATCCGGCGGCGCGGCCGGGCGAGCCTGCTTACGACAATGGCGAACCGCCAGAACTGCCGGGATGGACGAGGACGTTAACCGCCTTGGCCAGCGGGAAAGCGCCCTTGGCCGAGACGCCGGTCAGATCGCCGATCCGGCCGCACAGGATGTTGACCGCGATGCCGGAGCGAACTGGGCGCGCCATCCCTGTGCTCCCTCCGCTAACCCCGCGCCGGCCAGGTCGGGTAGCTCGGCACGGTCTGTATCCAGGGTCAGATCCCAGATCCAGTTCAGGTGATCACACTCAATCCACGATCCCGCGCCGGCTGGCTCGTCCGCCTCATCCCGGCGGGATGATCCGGTGCCGGATGCGCACGATACGCTCAAGGGACGCGAAATGACGGAGCCAGCGTCGAAGGCCATTGGCGGTTGGTTCTCGCCGACCGGGCCTGGGTCTGCCGAGCAATGAGTGCTCGTGAAGGGGCATGCCGCAATGGCGACCGAAGGGAACGTGCCCGAGCAGCCACCTGCGGTGTCTCCGGCGGACGACGCTTCTGGCCGCTCTGCGAGGCCAGGGACTCGCGCCGGCGAGGCGCCCGCGCAGCGGCGGCACCTGTCGGCCCGGGTCAGGCAGTTCATTCAGGCCGTCCGCGACAACGACCGTGTGGCCGTAGAAGAGGCGGTAGTACGGCTGAGCCGTTCCCGGCCGTGGCTCGCTCCCCTCGCTCTGGCGGTCGGCGCCTTGGCCATGTTGTTTGACGGAGTGAAGCTGCTGTTCTCCAACTGGCGGCTGACCCTGGTCCAGGTCCTGCCGGCGATGTGGATCTGGGCCGCCATGTTCGACCTGAAGGCCCACGTGCTGCACGGGAAGTCGTTTCATGTACTGACCGGTCCCGTCGTGATCCCGGTCGTCCTGGCCGTTGCCGCTGTTACCGCGGCGGGTTTCTTCCTGAACGCCGTGTTCGCCTTTGCCATCGCGCGTGAGGGTCCGCCCGCGATCCGGCCCGCGTTCGCGCAGGCCCGGTCGCATCTGGCGGTCGTCCTGGGCTGGGGCGCCGCGGTTGGTATCTGCCTGGGCCTGGCCACTGTGGTCTTCGCCCGGTGGGGGCCGTTGTGGTTCGCACTGTCGTTGAGCATCGTCGTCGCCGTGATGATGGTCTGCTATGTCGCGGTGCCGGCCCGGCTCATCGGCGTGAAGACCACCTCCTCCAAACGCGACAAGCTAACCGCGTCCGCGGTGGGCGGGGCAATCGGAGGGGTGGTCTGCACACCGCCCTACCTCCTCGGCCGGATCGGGCTGCTCATGCTCGGGTCGCACGCGCTCTTCATCCCGGGCTGCGTCGTGATCGCCATCGGCGTGACGTTGCAGGCAGGGGCCACCGGCGCGGTCAAGTCGGTCAAGATGATCGCCAAGCTCGGCTCCGGGAGACGGCCGGCCGCCGGTGATGACTCGCCGCCCGAACAGACAGCTCGCCCGGAGCACGTCTAGGGCTCGATATCGCGGTGAGGCATCACCCTCGCCGGGTGATGCGCCGCCGCCCGATCCGGCCAGATGCTGCACCACGTAGGGATCCAGATCGGATCATCTGGCAGCCCGTTCTCTGGCCGCCTCGCATGGCGGGGGCCGAGGCTGGCCAGCGGATCACGCGAAAGAGGCGAGAACATGGCAATTGGGCCAGTACAGCTGATCGTATTGGGATTCAGCCACCCCGACTTCCACGGTGAGATCATCGCCGAGCTCGAGCGGCTCCGCGAAAACGATATGGTGCGCGTGATCGACTCGCTAGCGGTGTACAAAGATGCCGACGGCGGGCTGGAGGTGGAGCACCTCAGCAACCTCTCAGAGCGGGAGGCGATCGAGTACGGCACCAAGATCGGTGCGCTGATCGGCCTGGGTATCGAGGGCGAGGACGGCGTCGAGGCTGGCGCGGCCGCTGGCGCCGAGGAGGTTGCCGCCGCGGGCGGCGTGGATGTGTTCACCGATGATGAGGCGTGGGATGTGCTGGAGGACATCCCGAACGACTCCGCGGCGGCGCTTATCCTCATCGAACATCACTGGGCGGTGCCGCTGCGCGACGCGATCATGCGCGCCGGTGGCTTCCGGATCAGTGATGGGTTCATCAGCCCGCTCGACCTCGTGGACATCGGGCTGGCGTCGGCCGAGGAGGCTCAGGAACTGCACGACCTGGAGACAGTCAGGGCGGCAAGCTGAGCGGTGCCGAGGGGCCCCGCCACTATCTGGAGGTAAGAAATGTTCGGAGCACGCAGAGTAGCCCGGCGCACGGGACGACGCACCGCCAGGCGCGTTTCCCGCAGGTGACCGTCCAGCAGGTGAGATGATGCCGCCACGATCCGGCGATCGTGGCGGCATTGATCCTCTCGTGCGGAATGCTTTGGGGTGGCAGGCTTATCCGCGCTTCTTGACCAGCCATGCCTCGGCGTCTAGATAGGCAGCCTGGGTCGATTCACCCACTGCATCTCAAAGGATCTGCGATCGCGGGCCGCCGCGGCCTCATCCGCGACGGGTGGTGCCGGCCCGCGCCGGGTGCCTCTAACCTCGCGGCAGGATCGCGAGAATCGGGAGCATGGTGGCCACTCCAGCCACGCAGGGCGCGCCCAGTGCCGGGCCTCGGGGATGGGTGACGCTGGCCTGGATGCGTCGCCGGGAGTACGTGTGACCACGGGGGACGGGGGAGAGGCGACGGAGCGGCGGGTCGGCTGGCTCGAGCGGCAGGTTCGCCGGGCTGACCGGTTCCAGCAGCGCCATGTCGTGATCGGCTTTCCGTGGGCGGTGATGCAGAAATTCGGCAACGACCAGGCGGGCGGCAAGGCGGCGCTGATGGCCTACTACGGCCTGTTCGCGCTCTTCCCCCTGCTGTTGCTGCTGGCGACGATTCTCGGCTTCGCGCTGTCGGGCAATCCACGGCTGCACGAGCAGCTGATCGACTCGGCCCTCGGGAATTTCCCCGTTATCGGGGATCAGCTGCGCTCGGAGGTGCACCCGCTGGAGGGGAACACGGTGGCGCTGGTTATCGGCATCGCGGGGACCCTGTACGGCAGCTTTGGCGTCGGCTTCGCGGCGCAGAACGCGATGAACACCGTTTGGAACATCCCGTACGTCCGCTGGCCCAGCTTCTGGACCCGATACCTGCGCACATTCGGGGTGATCGGCCTGCTCGGGCTGGCGGTGGCGGCCTCCACGGCGCTCACCGTGTTCGGCGCCGCCGTCGCCCACGGCGTGGGGGCCTCGATCCTCGCCCTCGCGGGCTCGTTCCTGGTCAGCCTCGGGATCTTCCTGCTCGCCTTCATGGTGCTTACCGCCGAGCCGCTGCGGCCCCGCGAAGTGGCGGTCGGCGCGATCATCGCCACTGTGCTGTGGGAAACCCTGCAGCTGATCGGGACCTGGTACGTTACCCGCGGGCTGCGGAATGCCAGTCCCACCTACGGCGCTTTCGCGGTTGTCATTACCCTGCTGTCCTGGCTCTACCTGGGCTCGCAGCTTACGCTGTGGGCGGCGGAAATCAACGTCGTACTCCGCTACCGCCTGTGGCCCCGTTCGGTGACCCAGCCTCCCCTGACCCGGGCCGACCGGCGCGTCTATATTCGACTGGCCCACATGGAAGTTCGCCGGCCAGAGGAAAAAGTCGCTGCGTCCTTTACCGATGAAGCCGACGAAGACCCCCTCACGGACCTCCCGTGAAGCGGCCAAAGCTCCCCCCTTACGGGTGAGGCCCACGTAGCCCTGTCAGCAGGATCATTGGTGCGAGGGGGCGGCCGGAGCAGCCTGCCGTGAAAACGGACGCGCGGAAGGATCAGGCATGCGGTGCTTTACTAAGGGCCTTGTCCTTTTGGCGGCGATCCTTGTCATCGGATGCATGGTGGCGGGATGTGAGAGCGCCAAGAGCTCGATATCCAGCATCTTGCCTAGCCGAAGCGCCAGCGTCTCAGCCGGGCCGAGCCGTAGCTCGTCGCCCGGCCCGAGCCCCAGCGTCTCGTCGCCCGGCCCGAGCCCCAGCGTCTCGTCCAGCCCGAGCGTTACGGCAACATCTACCGGTCAGCCATCGCCGACCGGCAGCGCCACCACACCCGTGGCCGCCGAGCCGAGCAGTTCCCCGGCAGCGGGCAGCGGGTCAGGTTCCGGCCTGATCTGGCTATGGGTCCTGCTGGGTGTCATCGTCCTCGCCGGCGTCATCGTGGTGATCGTCCGCGCCGGTAGCCGCCGCTCCGCGGCGGCAGCCAACTGGCGGTCCAGCGTCCTCGATGTGTACGCGAAGGGCTCGGCTCTGCATGACGCGATGAGCGTCGCGCAGACACCGGAGGCGCTGGGCGCCTACGATGCAGGCGCCCGCTGGTCCGACATCCAGCGCCGCGCCGATGATCTCACCCAGGCGCTGTACGCGCTGCGTGAGGCAGCCCCAGATGACGAAGCCCGGGCGAGGGTGGCCGACGTGCTTGCGTCGCTGCAGGCTGTCCGATCCGCCATGGACGCCGAGCGTGCCCCGGGGGGCGCCAGCGCACAGCAAGCCGCGGTAGCCCGGGAACGTCTGGACTTCTTCGAGATAACGCTCCGCGCGCTCCGGGCCCCAGACCAGCAGGCGCTCTGACCGCGATAGCGCAGTGCGGGACAGGGGCAGATGATCCTCGCTACGGTGGCCGCCGAGGCGCCCGCTGAGACGTTCACCACGCTGATGGATCACGTCGCCCAGGGGTTTGAAGCACTAGGCGCCAGCTCGCCCGCTGCGGGTGGTTCCGGATGGCGCCGTCGGCTGGCAGCGTACTAGCCATGTTGGGCCCGCGCGATGCGATGGCGACGGGACCCGCCAGGCGGCCGGTTATCGTGGCCCGTCGGCTCGGGCCGGTCGTCGTGTAAGGATGCCCGGCTGATGAATCGGGGACGTCCGGGCGGGAGGCAGCGGAGCTGGGCGCCGGGGTTGCTGCAGGGCATCGGTCCTGAGCTGGTCTCGGCGGCGTCGGACAACGACCCAACCAACGTCGGCACTGCTGCTGCGGTCGGGGCCCAGACCGGCTACGAGCTGTCCTGGCTGGCGTTGCTCATCGCGCCGCTGCTGGGCGTCGTGTTGACGATCGCGGCGCAGGTCGGCACGGTGGCCCGGGACGACCTGCAGTCGCTCACCCTGAAACGCTATGGCCGGGGCGTGGCCGCCGTCTTGCTGGTATCGGTGGTGGCGGTCAACCTGGTCACCATCGCGGCGGACCTGCAGGCCGGGGCGGCCGGCATCGGGCTGCTGGCCGGCGTCGGCTCCGGCTGGCTGGTGGTGCCGCTGGGGGCGGCTGTGGCCGGCCTCCTGCTGGCGGGCAGGTACGGGCAGGTGGTGGCGGTGCTGCGGTACCTGATGCTCGGCTTCGCAGCCTTCGGCGCGGCGGCCGTGCTGGCGCATCCGGACTGGCCCCGCCTGCTCCAGGCCAGCCTGGTTCCGGCGCTGTCGCTTAGCCGCGACGAGGTGGCAGGCGGCCTGGCGCTGCTCGGCACCACGCTGACCAGCTATGTCTACGTGTGGGAGACCATCGGACGGGGAGTGGAGGAGCCGCCTGACCGGACCGCGGACGCCCGCGGGCTGGCGCGGGCCAGGGCCGGCGCTGTTACCGGCGCCGTGTTCACCGCGGTGATCTTGTGGTGCATGCTCGTCGCCTCCGCGGCGACACTCGGCCGCCATCACCAGCCGGTCGCCTCCGCCCAGGACGCCGCCGGGGCGCTACGCCCGCTGGCCGGCTCTGCGGCCGCGGACCTGTTCGCCGCCGGGCTGGTCACCTCGGCGGTGGTCGCCCTGCCCGTGCTGATGGCGACCACCGCCTACGTGGTCGGCGCGCACTTTAACTGGCGCCGCGGGCTGTCGGAGGGGATCGGCCGCGCCCGGGGCTTCTACGCGGTCCTGGTCGCGTCCGTCGGGCTGGCGCTAGTCGTGTCCCTGGCCGGGATTCCGGTGATCGGCATGCTGGTGGCAGCCAGCGTGATCGGCGGATTCGGAACCCCCATCGGCCTGGTGCTCCTGGTCCGCCTGGCCCGCGATCCCCAGGTCATGGGACCCCGGCCTATTTCCCGTCGGCTGGCCATCGCGGGCTGGGCCGTCGCCGTCATCGTCGGCGGCTTCGGCCTGCTGGCCATCCTGGCGGCAGCCGTGCACACGTTCTGACCTGCCGCTGCATAGTCTGAGCCTGTCAGCCACCGACCGGCGCGGTCGCCACCCCACCTGGGTGAAAAGCCACGTCAGGTCGCGGGACCCGCGGCCCGTTCCCGTCCGAGCAGGCCACCCTGAAGGTCCTCTGCCTGGCCGTGCGGAACCTGGGGGAATTCCGCCGGCCCAACGTACGGATCCGCAGCTCCGAATGGAAACACGCTTTCCAGGCATTCACGATCTATTTCGAGGGCAAATCCCAACCCCATGACCGACACCACGATCACTTACGCAGACGGTCGGAGTTCCCGCTTGAAACGGCCGTGATGGTCAGTGCGCCCGCAACGAAACCGGCCGGCAGCAGCACAATGATCGGGGGAATGCGCAGGTGGCTGGCTAGGACCTGGGAACCCACGGGTGAGCGCGAGAATCAGGCCGGCGCCGGTCAAGATGTGGTTGGTCGTCACACCCGCCTCCTATTACACAGGAGTCAGTGATCAGTTTGCTAAACGTTCATCTGCCGGTTGCGCAGGCTTCAGTTCGGGCCATTTGTCACCTCCCAAAGGTGGAGGTGGCCGGAATTCTAATCGTCACCCTGTTGGGGTGATGAACGCGTGCTGCCGGCCGTATAGAAACGGCATATAGGCCGACCCTGCATGTTAGCTGGCGCCACGATCACGTTGGACATAGGCCGACACGACACAGGGTTAGAGCGGTGTATCGGACGGCGATAGGGGCTGGTTATGGGTGCTGAGCGGGATCGGGTAGCTGGGTTCGGCAAGCTAGAGGACGGGCTGCACGCGCCGGGCACCGACTGGTACCGGTGGGGGCCGTATGTGAGTGAGCGGCAGTGGGGCACGGTCCGGGAGGACTACAGCGAGGAAGGCAACGCGTGGGATTACCTGCCGCACGATCGCGCCCGGTCCCAGGCCTACCGGTGGGGGGAGGACAGCCTGGCCGGGTTCTGCGACATCGAGCAGCGGCTGTGCCTGGGGCTGGCGCTGTGGAACGGGCGGGACCCGATCCTCAAGGAGCGCGCGTTCGGGCTGACCGGCCCGCAGGGCAACCACGGCGAGGACGTCAAGGAGTACTGGTGGTATCTGGATGCCATTCCCAGCCACGCCTGGAACCGGTGGCGCTACCACTACCCCCAATCCGCGTTCCCCTACCAGGACCTGATCGACACCAACGCCGGCCGCAACCGGTACCAGCCGGAGTACGAGCTGCTCGACACCGGCGCGTTCAACGACGACCGGTACTGGATCACCGAGGTGCACTACGCCAAGGCCGGCCCGGATGACCTGCTGATGGCCATCCAGGTCACTAACGCCGGCCCGGAGGCCGAGACCATCCACGTGCTGCCCACGGCGTGGTTCCGCAACACCTGGTCCTGGGGTGACACTGGTGAGGCCCGGCCGGCCATGCAGGCCTCCGGCGACCAGTCGGTCACCATCGACCACCCGTTCGCGGGCACCCTGGAACTCATCGCCGCCACCGCGCCTGACGGTACCGGCCCGCAGCTGCTGTTCTGCGAGAACGAGACCAACTTGGCCCGGCTGTACGGCGCCGCCTCGGTCACCCCCTATCCCAAGGACGGCATCAACGACCACGTGGTCCACGGCGCGCCCACCGTTAACCCGGCCGGCGCCGGGACCAAATGCTCATTCTGGTACCAGCTCACCGTCCCTCCCGGCCAGACCGCCGAGCTGCGGCTGCGGCTGCGGCCGGCCGCCGGCGGGGGTGGCAAGCCCGCGACCCCGGCGGCGACCGCGCTCGGCAAGGACTTCGATCAGGTGATGACCCAGCGCAAGGCCGAGGCTGATGAGTTCTACACCGAGCTGACGCCGGCGGGCGCGAGCGCGGATGAGGCCCTGGTGCTGCGGCAGGCCTGCGCGGGCATGCTGTGGAGCAAGCAGCTGTTCTACTACGACGTGGCCCGCTGGCTGGATGGCGACCCGACCCAGCCGGAACCGCCGCCCGAGCGCAAGAACGGGCGGAACTCCAAGTGGCGCAACTTCGACGGGTTCGACATCATCTCCATGCCGGACAAGTGGGAGTATCCCTGGTTCGCCGCCTGGGACCTGGCCTTTCACTGCGTCGTCCTGGCCCACCTGGACCCGGCGTTCGCCAAGTACCAGCTGATCATGATCTGCCGGGAATGGTTCCAGCATCCGAGCGGGGCGCTGCCGGCGTATGAGTGGGATTTCGGCGACGTCAACCCGCCGGTGCACGCGTGGGCGGTGCTGCAGATCTTCGCCATCGACGGCGGCCGCGACCTCGACTTCTTGTCCCGGGTCTTCGACAAGCTCCTGGTCAACTTCACCTGGTGGGTCAACCGCGAGGACGCCAACGACAACAACGTCTTCGAGGGCGGCTTCCTCGGCCTGGACAACATCGGCCCGATCGACCGCTCCCACCTGCCCGCGGGCTACACGCTGGAACAGTCCGATGCCACCGGCTGGATGGGCTCCTACGCGCTGTCGATGGCCGCCATCGCAGCCGCCCTCCAGTGGTCCGGCCGCCGCCAGGCGAAGGATCTTGTCCTGAAGTTCCTGGAGCACTTCGCGGGCATCCGGCGTGCCCTGGACCAGCAGGGCCTGTGGAACGACGCCGACGGGCTCTACTACGACCGGCTGGTCGCGCCCTCCGGCCAGTCCGCCGAGGTGAAGAGCCGGTCCATGGTCGGGCTCATCCCGGCGCTGGCCGCGGCCGTCATCGACGGTGACATGCTGCAAAACGTGATGAGCATGAACAAGGAATTCACGCGCCTGCTGCGGCATGAGGGCGTCGCGGACCCCCAGAAGCTGGCCGAGACCCCGCAGCTCCGCGGCGAGGCGGGCAGCCAGCGGCTGCTGCTCTCGGTGGCCCGGCCAGCCCAGCTGGAGCAGCTACTCGCCAAGCTCTTCGACG
Organism: uncultured Actinomycetes bacterium; assembly: GCA_963739135.1. GTDB lineage: Bacteria > Actinomycetota > Actinomycetes > Streptosporangiales > Streptosporangiaceae > Palsa-504. Next base: position 559,096 of record CAVTZG010000021.1, on the reverse strand, counting down.
AGAGCGAATTCCTGTCCCCGCACGGACTGCGCGCGCTGTCGGCCTACCACCGCGATCATCCCTACCAGTTCGACGTCGAGGGCTACCACTCCTCCGTCGACTACGAGCCGGCCGAGTCGACCACCTCTATGTTCGGCGGCAACTCCAACTGGCGCGGCCCGGTCTGGTTCCCGCTCAACTACCTCCTGGTCGAATCCCTCGAGCGCTACCACCGGTTCTACGGCGATGACTTTGAGATCGAGTACCCGACCGGGTCCGGGAAGCGGCTCACCCTCGACCTGATCGCCGCCGACCTGCAGGACCGGCTGATCTCGCTGTTCACCCAGGACGGCAACGGGCGGCGAGCCTGCTTCGGCGGGACCGAGATTATGCAGACCGATCCGGCCTGGAAGGACAACCTGATCTTCAGCGAGTACTTCCACGGCGACAACGGCGCCGCGATCGGCGCCTTCCACCAGACCGGGTGGACCGGCCTGATCGGCGACCTGATCCTGCGCCGGCATGGCGCGGTCCGGTCACTCGGAGACGTCCTGCGTGACCTGAGCAGTAAGGCGCAGAAATGACCACTAGCCAAGCCACCACCACCACCACCGCGGCCGGCGCGGTGCCGGCCGCCCGGGCCGCCCCGGATGCCCACCCCGCCGTCGCGATCCCGGGCAGCCCGTTCCCACTGGGCGCCACGCCCGGCGAGCACCTCGGCATCGCGGGCACCAACTTTGCGATCGCCTCCAGCGTCGCCACTAGTGTCACGTTGTGCCTGTTCGATGCGGCAGGCGCGGAAACCCAGATCCCGCTGCGGGATAACGACGCCGATGTCTGGCACGCCTTCGTGCCGGGAGTCGGCCCGGGCCAGGCCTACGGGTACCGGGTCGGCGGGCCCTGGAACCCGGCCCAGGGCCTGCGGTGCAACCCGGCCAAGCTGCTGCTCGACCCCTACGCCAAGGCGATCTCCGGAACGGTCTCGTTCGGGCCGGAGGTGCTCGGCCAGGACGAAACCGACCCCGCCAAACCGAGCAGCCTGGACTCCGCCGGGCACGTGCCCAGGAGCCTGGTCGTAGACCCGGCATTCAGTTGGCAGGACGACAAGCGCCCCTGGCACCGGTACGCAGACACGGTCCTGTACGAGGTCCACGTCAAGGGCTTCACCATGCGCCACCCGGACATCCCGGCGGAGCTCCGCGGGACCTACGCCGGGCTGGGCCACGAAGCCGCCATCTCGTACCTGAAGGACCTGGGCGTCACCACCGTCGAACTGCTGCCGGTGCACCAGAACGTGCCCGAGTCGTTCCTGGTCGCGGAGGGCCTGACGAACTACTGGGGCTACAACACGATCGGGTTCCTCGCGCCAAACCACGGGTACTCCGCCGCCGTCCGGGGCGGCCGTCTCGGCGGGCAGGTCAGCGAGTTCAAGACGATGGTGGACGCACTGCACCAGGCCGGCCTCGAAGTGATCCTCGACGTGGTGTTCAACCACACCGCCGAAGCCGGCCCGGACGGCCCCGCGCTGTGCTTCCGCGGCATCGACAACACGGCCTACTACCGGGTCGAGCCCGGCAACCCCGGCGCCTACATCGACACGACCGGCTGCGGCAACTCCCTCAACGTCGGCGATCCGATCACCTTGCAGCTGATGATGGACTCGCTGCGCTACTGGCTGACCGAGATGCACGCCGACGGGTTCCGGTTCGACCTGGCGCCCACGCTGGCCCGCCAGGACGGCGCCTTCGATAAGGTGTCGGCCTTCTTGGACATGTGCTCCCAGGATCCGGTGGTGTGCCAGGCCAAGCTGGTCGCCGAGCCGTGGGACGTCGGCCAGATGGACAGCTACGACCTGGGCCGGTTCCCGCCGCTGTGGCGGGAGTGGAACGGCAAGTACCGGGACACCATGCGCGACTTCTGGCGCAGCCACGCGGTCGGCATCGGCGAGTTCGCCGACCGCTTCTCTGGCTCGGCGGATCTGTACGCGACCGCCTGCCGCCGGCCCACCGCCTCGGTCAACCTGATCACCGTTCACGACGGCTTTACCCTGCGCAACCTGGTCTCTTACGACGACAAGCACAACGAGGCCAACGGCGAGAACAACCGCGACGGGACCAGCGACAACTTCTCCTGGAACTGCGGAGCCGAGGGCCCGACCAACGACTCCGACGTGCTGACGCTGCGCGCCCGCCAGTCCCGGGCCATGCTCACCACGCTGATGCTGTCCTTCGGCGTGCCGATGCTGCTCGGCGGCGACGAGATGGGCCGCACCCAGCAAGGTAACAACAACGCCTACTGCCAGGACAACGAGATCGCCTGGTTCGACTGGTCCCAGCCCGACACTGAGCTACAGGACTTCACCAAGCGCCTCATCGCCCTCCGCAAGGCGCACCCGGTGTTCCGCCGCCGCCGTTTCCTTTCCGGGGCGGAAGCATCCGAGATGCGCTGGTACACCCCCGCGGGCACCGAGATGACGGGCGCCGACTGGTCGGACGAGAACGCCCTGGCCATCGCGCTCTACCTGGACGGCTCCGATGACCCGGACCGGGCCGAAGACGGAACATGGTTGCTGGATGACGACTTCCTCGTCCTGGTGAACGCATGGTGGGAACCGCTCGAGTTCGTCCTGCCAGCCACCAGGAAGCAGGCCTCGTGGCGTACCAAGATCGACACCTACGACCCGGCGGCGCCTGGCAGCTCCGCAGCCGCGCCGCGAGGTACCGGCGACCACGTCACCGTCAACCCCCGGTCCATCGTGGTCCTGTCCGATCCACGTCGCAACTGACCGCGCCCTTACCGGCTAAGGCCGGACCGATGAGAGGGAAGCCCGGGCGGGGCTATTGCCCCGGCCCGGGTTGAAATTCTTGCTGAGAGGATCCGGATCGTGAAGGCCGGATCATCGTCGATCGTCCGCTCGCCGCCGGGTACCGCAGCACGGCGGAGTCGCCGCTCGGGCAGCTCGCACGATCCGTAGGCGTTACTAGGCGGTCACCGGTTCAGGCTTCTCCGGCTTCTCCGGTTCGGTCTGCTCCGGTGCCGGGCGGTGCCGCAGGCGGGGCATGATGGTCGGCTTGGCCTCGGGAGCACTCGGATGTTCCGCCACGTGCGCCGAGTACCAGCGGCTGTAGGCCGCCACCAGCGGCACCGAGGACAAGCCGTGCAGGAAGACGCTCAGCAGGATGATCAACATCACCGTGGTAAGCAGCGTCTGCCGGTCGGGGATGCCATCCTCGAGCGCGATCAGTGCGAACACGATGGAGGCCAGGCCGCGAGGGCCGAACCATCCCATGAAGGCGACGGTCGGGAGCTGCGCCCCGGTCCCCAGCATGGCGATCGCCACCGGGACCATGCGGATCAGTGTCAGGCTGAGCGCGGCGTAGGCGACGATCTGCCAGGTGACGTGCGGCAGCAGCATGCCGACGGCGAGCGCCCCGAAGCCGATCCACGTGGCGCCCGCGAGTATCCCTCCGACATCCTCGTTAAGGCTGGTCACGGGCAGATCGTGGCGCCGGGAGAAATAGCCGAACGTCATCCCTCCGGTGAAGGCCGCGATGAAGCCGCTGCCGCCCAGCCGCAGGGCGACCAGGTAGGCCAGCAGCGCCGCCACCAGGGGCAGGATCTGCCGCCATTGTCCCTCCAGCCAGCCGCGATCATCCGCCACGCGGAGCAACAGGCCCGCCAGTGTGCCGGCCCCGATGCCGGCGACGAGGCCCCAGCCGATCTGCTCCGCCATGTTGCGCACGACGGCAGCCGTGACGCCGGTCGCCAGCTGGGCCAGCGAGAGGTCGACAGCGACCAGGAAGAACGGCACGGCGAGGCCGTCGTTGAGTCCGCTTTCGACGTCCAGCGCCTGGCGCACGCGGGCCGGCACTGACGTGTCCGAGACGACCCGCTGCCCGAGCGCCGCGTCGGTCGAGCAGACCATCGTGGACAGGACGAAGGCGCTGGCCAGCGCCACGCCGGGAAAGACGAGGAGGCCGGCCCCCAGGCCGGCGAGCATCGTCAGCGGCAGGCCGATGCACAGCAGCCGGCTGGGCCAGCCCAGATGCCGGCGCAGGCCCGCGAGGTCGATCCGCGTCGAGTCGCCGAACAGCAGGAAGACGAGGGCGAGCTCGCAGAACCGCTCCGCGGTGCGGCTCTCCAGGTGGATGTTCACGAGCTTGAGGGCGGACGTCCCGACGCACAGGCCGGCCGCCGTGAAGATCATGGCCGACGTGATGCCCCGCGCATCGAGCGGTTTGGAGACCGCGCCGTACAGGATGAGGATCACGGCGATGGTGATGAGAGCGATGAACATCCATCCTCCTCTAGCAAGCGTCCGCGAGGATCCAGCACACGGTCACCCTCCGGGCCCCTTGTCCTCTTGCTCCGTTGGCCCCGTCGACTTGTCCTGTTGCTCCGCCGGCCCGTTGCTCGCGGCGACAGCAGCCTGCACGCTGTCGCAGATGTGGCCCTCTCCGATCTCCGCCAGGACGCCGTCTCGCGCCAGTGTCTGCCGGGCATCGGCGTGGAGTCGTGCGATGAGGATCTCAACGTCGTACCGGCTTGCGTAGCGCTTCAGGCCGCGGATCGAAGACCAGCAACCGCGAGCCTCCGAACAGGGCGTAGCCGAACAGGGCCAACGGAGCGGCATACAGGCCGATCTGGACGGCAGCCCGGCCACCGAGGCGTACCCTATCGACTCAGGAATCAGCAGCGCGGCCACGCTGATGGCCGCGATCAGGTCGGGGGTGAGCGACGACCCCCAGTCGTACTTCGGCAACCAGGCGCCGATCGGGAACACCGCTGCAGGCGGCTGGGCCCGGAAACGATGTAGTTCGCGAACCTGACCGGGTTGGCGAGCACAGCGCCGTGGTGTAGAAGTATGTGTACATGAGGCCGCGGTCGGCGATCCGCTTGATGTTCGGCGTCTCGATCATCCCGCCGTAGGACTCCAGCGCCGAGAAGCCGACGTCGTCCAGGACGATGTACAGCACGCTCGGCGCCCAGTCCGGCGTCGAGTCCTTGATGTCGATGTTGATTGTGCCCTTGAACGGCTTGCTCACGGCTCCGTCCTTGTCGTCGTCTTCGCTGCGGCTGCTGTCACCCGGGTTGCTGGCCCTTCGATTCGGCGGCGGCCTGGCCGGCACGTGGATGACGGCGCCCCACGGGGCGGTCCTGGGCGCGGGCGGCGGGAGCGTCGTTGGCTGGCTGAGGGCCGGTTCGGCCGGCAGCGATCACGGAGTCGACCTGGCGGAGGAAGTCGATCAGCGAGATCGCCAGGAACCCCGCGCCGATCAGCGACAGGATCTGGGCTTCCGGCCGTCCGGTCCTGCGGGCGACCGCACGGGCGACCAGCTCGGCGGCCATCTTGTGCCAGCCGTTCAACCCTACCTGGCCCATGGCCAGGAAGTTCCATTTCGGCATCTGCGTCGCTCCCTCCCGATGCCGGTTGCCGGTCTGTCGGTGCATCCGCCGGGCCTTCACTAGCAACTGCTTGATATGGCGTTCTGCAGACTGCTCGCCGAGTTCTTCACCTGGATGACCGATGACGCGACCGCCGTGGCCGCACTCGCGGAAGGCTGGCCCTTCGCCGACGTGATCGCGGTCTGCAGGCCGGACAGCGCGCTGTCCAGTGCCGCGGTCTGCGACGGGAACGCCGGCTTCGCGTCGGCGGCGAACGACTTGGCGTCGGCCTGGACCTTGGTCAGCGCGGTCTGCAGCGAGCCGAGGCCGTTCGTGGCGACATCGACATTGCCGAGGTTCTGGACATCGGTCTTGAGCTGGCTGGCGTCGGTGCAGTAGGCCGGCGTGCTGCTGCACCCAGCGGCCAGCCCGGACAAGGCCAGGACCAGGACGGCGGCCGGGAGCAGCGCCCATCTGCGCGTGCCTGCCCGATGTGGTGGTCTCATGTTTCCTCCTGGGAGGTCGGCGTTCGACCGGAGGCGGCGGGATAGCCGCCCCCAGCCGGGGACCGACAGCTCAGCTGACTTGCGGGTCGGCAGTCGGCCCATGGAGGCCGTCAGCAGGAAGCACCTGCTGACGGCCCAGGGTCATGCTGTCTTCTCGGTCAATTCCACGATGCGCGCTGACGTCCCGTCCGCGCGCCACCTCATCGGGGTGAAATGCCTGGCCGGCCCGCGGCAGCTGACTATCAGCGGTGAGTCAAGCCCGGCCAGGTCTTCGGTCACCCGCCCGCGGGCTTATCTGCCGGGCGCTGGCGCTGCCGGACGGTGGCGCCTGGCATGATCGCTGCCGGCCGACGCGAAGGAGACAGTGCGATGCCAGCTGACCCAGGCTGTTCAGGTTTCGAGGAGGCCGAGTTGGCGGGATCGGGTGACGGCTTGGCTGCGGGTGGAGGTTCCGAGTTTGCGGTAGATGGAGTTGGTGTGGGATTTGACGGTGTTGCGGGACAGGAACATCTGCTCGGCGATCTCGGGGAAGGACAGGTGGGTGGCCAGCAGGGGCAGCAGGCGCAGTTCGGCGGCGGTCAGGGCGGAGGCTCCCAGGGCGGCGGGGCCGCGGGCGCGGGACAGTTCGGTGCGGAGGTGGCCGGCTTGCCGGGTGAAGGTGCCCAGGGCGGGGCGGCGCCGGAGGATCTGGTCGGTTTCCCGCATGAGCGTCCGGGCGCCGGCCAGGTCGGCCAGGGCGAGGTGGGCGTGGGTGAGCTCGGTGCGGGCCTGGACGGCGAAGTGCGGCACGGCGTAGGTCAGGGCTGGGCGCAGGCGCTGGGCCCGGGTCAGTTCGGTATCGGCGCCTGGCCGGTCGCCCTGGTGCAGCGCCATCCGGGCGGCGGCGGCGTGCATGATCGCGACCGGTGGGTAGTCCTCCAGGTGGGCGTCGCGGGCCACGGCCCGGGCCTGCGACAGGTGCCGTCCGGCCAGGTCCCAGTCGCCTTTGCCGATCGCCAGCAGCGACCGCTGGCTGAGCGCGATGCAGGCGCCGATCATTCCCCCGGCGGCCGGGGCCTCGGCGAGCTGGTCTTCGAACACGGCGTCGGCCTGGTCCGGGTCGCCGGTCATCAGGTGCGCCATGCCCAGGAACAGCAGCGCCGAGGCCCGCCAGAAGCTCCCGGCGGCCAGGGTCTGGGCCGCGAGTTCGGCGTCGGCCCGCATCTGGTCCGCCCCGTCCCGGCACAGCAGCGCCCGCAGCAGCGCCAGCCGCGGCTCGGCCGGCGAGCTCCCGTCCGGCAGGCCCGCGGCGGCGGCTCCCCGTTCGGCGACCGCGGCCCGCCGTTCGGCGTCGGCCGGCTTGCCGGTCATGGCGGGGACCATCGCCGCCAGGACGGCGACCGCCGGGTGATGTTCCAAGGCGCCGTGGTCTTCGAGCCACCCGAACCACCGCTCGGCCGTCGCGGCCCGGCCCCGCTGGTAGGCGGGAAACGCCAGCGTAGCGGCCAGCCGGGCCGTGGCCTGCACCTCGCCGGCCTTCATCCAGTACCCCAGCGCCTCGCCGGGCGCCCCGTGGTCCTCGTGCCACTGCGCGGCCCGCCGGTACAACACGGGCATCAGCTCGGGTTCGATGCGGTGCAGCTCGGCCAGCAGCATGTCGCGGAACAGGTGGTGGTAGCGGTACCACTCCTTGTGCCGGTCCAGCGGCACCAGCAGCATGTTCGACCGCTCCAGGTCCGCCAGCACCGCGGCCGACCCGCCCTGCTCGAGCACCGCATCGCACAGCGGCCCGCACATCCGCTCCAGCACCGCGGTCCGGGTCAAAAACGCCCGCTGCCGGCGCGAGATCCGCGCCAGGAACTCCGACTCCACATACTCACTGACCAGCTTGTCATCCCCGCCGAACGAGACCGCCGCAGACGCCAGCGGGCCGCCCTCCCGCAGGTACAGCGCCGCCAGGTACAGCCCGGCCGGCCACCCCTCGGTCCGCCGGTGCAGCGCCGCCACATCCTGCTCACCCAGCACCAGGCCAGCATCGCGCAGCAGCAACGACGCCTCCCCGGCGGTCAGCGACAACTCCTCCGGGCCGATCTCCACGATCCTGCCCTCCGCCCGCAGCCGCGCGACCCGCAACGGCGGCCCGGCCCGGCCCGCCAGCACCAGCCGCGACCCATCCGGCACATGATCGGCCAGCACCGACAGCGCCGCCCGGCACTCCCGGTCATGCAGCACATGCACGTCATCTAGCACCAGCACCACCGGCGAGGACATGCCCGCCAACGCCGACCCCAGCCTCGGCACCACCGAGCCCGGCACCGAACTCCCCGCCGAACCAAGCGCGTCAAACACCCGCCCATCGATCGGCTCCACCGCATCAAGAGCCTTCGCCACATACGTCAGCAGCACCTTCGGGTCGTTGTCCCCCTCATCCACCGACACCCACGCAAACGCCTGCCCGCTACCCTCAGCCCACTGCGACAGCAACGTCGTCTTCCCGTAACCCGACGGCGCCACCACCGACACAACAGGACGCACCCCACCCGCCAGACGCTCAATCAGCCGCCCACGCCGCACCCCCCCGGGCCCGATCAGCGGACTGCCCATCTTCGAGACAACAAGATCCGACGCCGGCCGACCCGCGCGGGGCGGCGCTGGCTGACGCGCATCGCCCACGCCCAGGATCCGACGGTCCATGACAACCGCTGGGCCTGCCCGACATGCCCCGAAGGAGAGAACTGCCGCCGCTGCGCGGCCTGCGGATGTCGACTGGTGCATCACTAAGACCTGAGCCGATCCGGCCATGACTGGCCGTGCCACCGGGGTCCGGAGCGACGCGGTCCCTGCACCGCGTAGGCCAGGTGCAGGATGCTTCCAAGTAACCGACTGGCTGCAATATAACCTGCGGTGCCGTGCCGGAGCTACCTGACTAGGGTTAACATTTTTCTTTCCCGCCCAGTAGGTGTCGGCCTGGCGGGCCTGGTGTGCACGCTGCCGGCGCATGTCGACCTCGCCGAGGTTGATGGTGCGGGCGTTGTTCGCGAGCCGGTTGACGATCGAGTCGGCAGCAACCCGTCGCAGGGCCGTGACCCAGTAATCGGGTCCGGACTGGGAAGCGATGACAGTAGGCCTGCGGTGCTCGCGGTTGGCGAGGATGGCGAACAGGTCGCTGGCCGCGTCGGGATCGATGCCGACGGTGAGGAAATCGTCGATGATCAGCAGGTCGGTGTCGGACAGCTCGTTGAGCAGCCGCTGATGGGCGATGGCGTCGCCGCGGGCGATGACGAGCTTGCGGGCCAGCTCGTCCATGCGGGTGTAGGCGACGTCGTGCTGGTTCTGGCACGCGGCGATCCCGATCGCGCAGGCGAGGTAGGTCTTGCCGCCGCCGGTCGGTGAGTTGATCAGCAGGTTGACCGGCTCGGCGGACCAGTCGTGGGCGGCGTAGCGGCGCATCCTGGTGGGGTTGATGCCGCGGCCCTCCCGGTAGTCGAGCTCGGCGATCGTGGCGGTCGGGATCGGGAAGCCGGCCTTGCGGATGAGGGCGGCGATCCGGTTCGCCCGGCGCTGTTCGAGCGCGTCGTCGATCGCGGTGAGGAACAGCTGCTCGGGCGTGAGCTCGTCGTTGGCCTCATCAGCGATCAGTTCCTCGAACCGGGTGGCGACGTGGGTGATCCGCAGGGTGCGGAACTTCTCGTAGTCGATGCTGGTGAACACCTGCTCACCGCCCGTCGCGGTAGTAGCCGGCGCCGCGCACGAGCACGTCTTCGGGGGTCTGCTGGCCGCTGCCATCCAGCGGGGCGGGCTTGCGCGTGGAGGCCGCGGGCTTGAACGGGGCTGGTTTCTTCTGGTCGCTGTCGATGGCTGTAATCAGCCGTTTGAGCGTCGAGTACGACGGGTGCCCGCCCATGTTCAGCAGTGCCTGGCAGGCGGCCTCGAGCCGCTGGGTGCTCCGGCGGCCGAGCGATTCGAGGATGTTCTGGCAGTCCAGGTAGCCCTGCGCTTCGATCTGGTACCGGTCCAGGAGCTGCTCGATCACCTTGACAGTCGCGGGCCCGCACGTGCGGGCCCGGTCCAGGAACCAGGTCCGCGACCACAGCCCGGCGATATTGCGGTGCTGCGGGGGCACGTGCGCGGGGTCGGTGGAGTACTGGCCCTTCCTGCCGGTCTTGCGGACATGCTCGGCGACGATCTGCTGCCCGTCGAAGACCGTCACCCGACTGCTGGTCAGCCGCAGCCGCAGCAGCCGTCCGGCCAGCCGGTAGGGAATCGAGTAATGCTGATAGCCGGTCGTAACGTGATAATTGCGCTGCGCTTTCACCTCCTTCCATTCGACCTGCTCGAAGACCTCGCCGGGCAGCGGGGCCAGCGCCGGGGCTTCTTCCTGGCTGAACAGCTCGAACCGGGTCGTGCCGTCGGCCCGGCGGATCTCATGGTTGATCTCGAAGACCCGCTCATCGATGGCGTCGTTCAGCTCGGCCAGCGTCGTCCACGTCTCCTCGGCCAGATAGCCGATCACCCGCTTGTTGACGACGTTGACACCCGACTCGACCGCCGCCTTGTCGCGTGGCTTGCGCACCCGGGCTGGCACGACCGCGACCCCGTAGTGGTCGGCCATCTGCCGGTAACGGTCGGTGACGAACCGGGCAGCGTCGCCCCTGGCCTTGCGGTGCGTCGCGGTGGTCGCATTGTCGGGGACCAGGATCTGCACGGTCCCGCCGATGAACTCGAACGCGGCAACGTGCGCGGCGATCCACGCTTCCATCCGCATGTCAGTGAACGCACGGCAGAACACGTAGCCCGAGAACGGCAGCACTGCCAGGAACAGGTACGCCCTGGACACCTCACCGGTCACGGCATCGACCAGCGCGATCGTGTCGCCGGCCCAGTCGACCAGCATCGCCCTGCCGGGCTCGTGATGCAGCACCGCACCAGGTCGTTGCGGACCGCGAACTCGCCGAACAGACGGGACTCCGGTCAGGCTATCGGCGGCAAGGGGCGGCATTAGGCGTCAGCCCGGCGCGGCGGCATCAATACCAGCACGGCGGGCCGATCCCGGCGATTCCCGCAACCTCCGATAGTGAGGACGGCCGACCCGGCCGCCAGGGAGTAACGTGGCGTGTGAGGCTAGGGCGTCCGGGCCGGAACGGCGTCGAGACTGCCCCTGTCGGCGCTTGCCCTGTTGGTGAAGGAGGCGGCAGGTGAGCGATCGCTATCGTGCGACCTCATCGCGTCGTCGCATTGTCTCCGGGTCCTGGTGCTGAATGGCCGGCGACAGGCTGCGCCGGGTCCTGGCGGCCCTGGCCGACGGGGGAGATGCGTGGTCGCCGGCCCGGATATGTGCCGCCTGCCCGAAGGTCGTAGGAGTGACCGGGGCGGGGGTCATGCTGATGTCGGGTGACATTCCCACGGGATCCTTGTGCAGCACCGATGAGGTGAGCTATCTGATCGAGGAACTGCAGTACACGCTCGGGGAGGGCCCGTGCGTGGATGCCTACCAGCAGGACACGGTGGTGGCCGAGCCGGACCTGGCCCATCCGGTGACGCGCCGGTGGCCCGGCTTTACACCGTCGGCCGTTCAGGCGGGCGTGCAGGCCGTCTTCGGGTTCCCGATGCGGGTCGGATCGGTGCGCCTCGGCGCGCTTAACCTGTACCGGGACGTGCCTGGGCCACTGACCGGTGAGCAGCATGCTGACTCGCTGGTGGTGGCGGAGGTGGCCGCCCGCTGGGTGCTGGAGGCCCAGGCCGGCGCGCCGGCGGACACGGTGGCCGAAGAACTGGAGGTCAGCGCCGACTTCCACTTCGCGGTGCACAACGCGGCTGGCATCGTCTCGGTGCAGGAGAGCATCAGCGTGACCGAGGCGCTCATCCGGCTGCGCGCGCACGCGTTCAGCGCGGACCGGTTGCTGGCCGACGTAGCCAGGGACATCATCGCCCGCACGCTGAGGCTGGGATAATGCGCGACCGGACGCTGCGATGCTGACCGCCCGCCGCTAAGCTGTATCACGCGGGCAAGGCCTGGCCCCGCGCTCATCCGACTCGCGCGGGACTGGCCGGAGGCTCGGGAGGGCAGGTGCAGATGACCAGGGAAGTTGAGGTAGTCCAGTCACTGGTCGAGATGGCTGACACCCTCGTCGATGATTACGACATCGTCGACATGCTGACCAGGGTCGCCGACCGGTGCGTCAGCCTGATTGGCGCCTCCGCCGCCGGAGTGATGCTGGCCTCCCCTGCGGGCAGCCTGGGCCTGGCGGCCTCCTCAAGCGAGGCAATGCGGCTGCTGGAACTGTTCGAGCTGCAGGCCGAGGAAGGCCCCTGCCTGGACGCTTACCGCACGGGCGAGCCCGTCGGGCCGGAGGACCTGCAGGCCGGGGCCGGGCGGTGGCCGAGATTCGCCGCCGCGGCCTTGGACGCAGGCTTCCAGTCGGCGCTGGCCCTGCCGCTACGGCTGCGGGAGGTGACTCTCGGCGCGCTGAACCTCCTCCAGGACGCTCGCGACCCGCTGGCCGAGGCCGACCTCATCGTCGTCCGGGCGTATGCGGACCTCGCTGCGCTCAGCATCATGCAGCATCGTGCCAGCGCCGAGGCGCAGCGCCTGAACGAGCAGCTGTCGGCCGCCCTCACCAGCCGCGTGGTGATCGAGCAGGCCAAGGGCGTGATCTCGGAACGCGCAACGGTGGACCTGGCCGAGGCGTTCTACCGGCTGCGCCGTTATGCCCGCAACCGCAACCTGCGCCTCACCGACGTCGCCCAGGCCGCTATCGACGGCAGTCTCGACTCACACGCGTGGGCCTCGCCACACCGCCCGGCGCCTGCTGACCCACCGCACTAAGCCCCCATGAGGTCGTCAGCGGCCCGGGCGCAGGGGGAAAGTGGTCGTTGTAAGCTGCCCGGCTCAGGCGGGTGCCACACCTGAACCGTCAGCGCGCTGTCGCGGCGCACCCGCTTGCCGGGGGCTGGCTCCTGACCGGCTACGAGGCCCTCAACCGGCATCGGGTGGGCCGTCAGCATGACCGGGTCCACGTGCAGGCCGACCCGGCCGGCGACGTCCATGCAGGCGCCGTAGAACAGTCCTCTGACATCAGGCACCACCACGCGGTGGGACCGGCTCGGATACGGCTCCGCCGCTTCCTCGCCCGCCGCGGGCCACCCCTCGCCCAGGCCGACATCAGGATCCGGCGGCCCCCATGATGGCGGTGGCAACCCCTCCCCGGGCCGCAGGAAACCGATGCGCTGGTCATACGATTGCCGAACGGCGGGGTCGGCCAGGGCGCGCCCGGCCGCCTGTACCGCCTGCCGCGCCCTGTCGGCGGCCGACAGTACCTCCGGCGGGGCCTCCGCCAGCATGCGCGGCTGGAGCGCGGCCTCCCTCACCTGCCACGCCTCGCGGATATCGTCCTGCGTCGCGTCTGGTAGCACCCCCAGCACGTCATACCAGGTGATAACGCTGGCCATCGGCCACCCACCAAGGACTGGCGCACACGCTGGCAGCATACGGGCGACACTTGGCACTCCTCATCTCCGCCGACGCAGACGTAGCCAATCATGCATCATCAGCCCGGCCGGCTGGAACCGGAAGACCGGTCTTCGAGCCAGGCGCCAGGCCCCATGGGACCGGTGGCGCGGGCATGCCTGCACGGTGCGGCATGCCCGTGGTGGTCGCAGCCCCGAGGGCTCGGTAGAACGCGGCGTCCAGGTCGCCTGTCTTGGTTTCGACGACGGCCGCTTTCTCGGCTTGCTCAAGCAGCGGGCTGATCTCGGTGCCCCTTCGGTCGATCGCGAGGATGAGAAGACTGCACTCGCCGGAGCCGAGGACCTCACTCAGCTCCTGCAGCTTTTCGTCGGGGACCATGTGCCGTAGGTGAGCCGCGATGCCCTGCGCGCCCGGTAGACCGGCCGCGGCCGCCATGACCGTGGCATCGACTGTGGGAGCCACCACGAGCAGCGCAGCGCTGAGCACAGCACCTGACAAGGCCAGATCCTTTGCCGCACTGCCTTGGCGCGCCACCTGGAGTACGCCGCGAGCGTCTTTGGCCAGCACGGCGACCGACATGTGGTCGAACGCGCCCCCGTGCCGCGCGCACCACACGATCTGATAATCCCGGGCCGCGTCGTTGCTGCTCGCATACCTTGCCGCCGCCAACACGAGTGGCCTGGTGGGATCCACGAGCGCTCCTCCTAATAAGAGCTCCCCGCTTGATCGCGGAGACGTCGGTGGGGCTAAACGCAGTGGCAGTCCAGAAGGCCGACGACAAAGTCGGCGAATTCCGGCACCCAGGTCGGCGGCGCGTACTCGGTGTGCCCGTCAAGTGAGGGCCACCACAGACGGCGTCGTTCTCCGATGCCAGGATGCGCGTTGGCGTCATGTCCGCGCACCACCTCATCGGGGTGGAATACCTGGCCCGGCCTGTCGATGGCTCCATCGTGACCGCGCCCCGACTGATCACGCGTGGCCCGGGAACGACGCGCCCATGACGGCACTCTGGCCGGGCTGAGTGACCCCTAATGGTCAGCCGCCGCAGGCCGGACGGGCTTCACCCCGACATTGGCCCTGCGATGCATGAACCTCATCCTCGTTCACCCAGCGTCAGGCCGCGGCGAGCAGTCTGGGCATGCGCTGCCTGGCCGCTCATCGAGCCCAGCCCGGCCGCCCGAAGCCGCTGCCATAAGAGCCACGACCGGTGAGCAGCCGGTGTGTCCCCCACCAGGCTGCCTGGCTGCCGAGTTCGCTGCGGTCTGGGATGCCGCCTTGCGTGTTGCACGTATGCCGCGATGCCCGAGCCGTCAGGGACCGCCTGGTTCCTCGAGCGCGGCCGCGACGTCATACCCGAGCGCGATCGCTACTTCGGGGGCGGCGGTGACGATCCGGCCGAGCCCGGCCACCGGGGCGATCACCAGCAGCACGTCGGCGATCTCGTCCTCGGTCGCGCCTGCCCCCAGCGCCCGGCCGGCGCTCCATTCCAGGCACACCCCCGGTGATCCGATGGCGACCGACACCGCGACTTGCAGCAGCGCCGCGGTCTTGGGATCCAGGGCCGAAGTCCCGGCCGGGTCAAGCCCGAGCCCGGCTTCGTCTTCGACGAAGCCTTCGTCGATCATTGCCAGCCTGCGCAACGTTTCCTGGAATCTCACCGTCAGGGCCATGCGACTCCTTTGCCGCCGAGACCACCAGTCCACCTCGTGGCGGGGTGAGTTCCAACGCCCTGATGGGGTGATTGCCGGCTTCAGGTTTCGAGGAGGCCGAGTTGGCGGGATCGGGTGACGGCTTGGCTGCGGGTGGAGGTTCCGAGTTTGCGGTAGATGGAGTTGGTGTGGGATTTGACGGTGTTGCGGGACAGGAACATCTGCTCGGCGATCTCGGGGAAGGACAGGTGGGTGGCCAGCAGGGGCAGCAGGCGCAGTTCGGCGGCGGTCAGGGCGGAGGCTCCCAGGGCGGCGGGGCCGCGGGCGCGGGACAGTTCGGTGCGGAGGTGGCCGGCTTGCCGGGTGAAGACACCCAGGGCGGGGCGGCGCCGGAGGATCTGGTCGGTTTCCCGCATGAGCGTCCGGGCGCCGGCCAGGTCGGCCAGGGCGAGGTGGGCGTGGGTGAGCTCGGTGCGGGCCTGGACGGCCAGGTGCGGCACGGCGTAGGTCAGGGCTGGCCGCAGGCGCTGCGCCCGGGTCAGTTCGGTATCCGCGCCTGGCCGGTCGCCCTGGTGCAGCGCCATCCGGGCGGCGGCGGCGTGCATGATCGCGACCGGGGGGTAGTCCTCCAGGTGGGCGTCGCGGGCCACGGCCCGGGCCTGCGACAGGTGCCGTCCGGCCAGGTCCCAGTCGCCTCTGCCGATCGCCAGCAGCGACCGCTGGCTGAGCGCGATGCAGGCGCCGATCATTCCCCCGGCGGCCGGGGCCTCGGCGAGCTGGTCTTCGAACACGGCGTCGGCCTGGTCCGGGTCGCCGGTCATCAGGTGCGCCATGCCCAGGAACAGCAGCGCCGAGGCCCGCCAGAAGCTCCCGGCGGCCAGGGTCTGGGCCGCGAGTTCGGCGTCGGCCCGCATCTGGTCCGCCCCGTCCCGGCACAGCAGCGCCCGCAGCAGCGCCAGCCGCGGCTCGGCCGGCGAGCTCCCGTCCGGCAGGCCCGCGGCGGCGGCTCCCCGCTCAGCGGGACCGGCTCCGCGTTCGGCGACCGCGGCCCGCCGTTCGGCGTCGGCCGGCTTGCCGGTCATGGCGGGGACCATCGCCGCCAGGACGGCGACCGCCGGGTGATGTTCCAAGGCGCCGTGGTCTTCGAGCCACCCGAACCACCGCTCGGCCGTCGCGGCCCGGCCCCGCTGGTAGGCGGGAAACGCCAGCGTAGCGGCCAGCCGGGCCGTGGCCTGCACCTCGCCGGCCTTCATCCAGTACCCCAGCGCCTCGCCGGGCGCCCCGTGGTCCTCGTGCCACTGCGCGGCCCGCCGGTACAACACGGGCATCAGCTCGGGTTCGAGCCGGTGCAGCTCGGCCAGCAGCATGTCGCGGAACAGGTGGTGGTAGCGGTACCACTCCTTGTGCCGGTCCAGCGGCACCAGCAGCATGTTCGACCGCTCCAGGTCCGCCAGCACCGCGGCCGACCCGCCCTGCTCGAGCACCGCATCGCACAGCGGCCCGCACATCCGCTCCAGCACCGCGGTCCGGGTCAAAAACGCCCGCTGCCGGCGCGAGATCCGCGCCAGGAACTCCGACTCCACATACTCACTGACCAGCTTGTCATCCCCGCCGAACGAGACCGCCGCAGACGCCAGCGGGCCGCCCTCCCGCAGGTACAGCGCCGCCAGGTACAGCCCGGCCGGCCACCCCTCGGTCCGCCGGTGCAGCGCCGCCACATCCTGCTCACCCAGCACCAGGCCAGCATCGCGCAGCAGCAACGACGCCTCCCCGGCGGTCAGCGACAACTCCTCCGGGCCGATCTCCACGATCCTGCCCTCCGCCCGCAGCCGCGCGACCCGCAACGGCGGCCCGGCCCGGCCCGCCAGCACCAGCCGCGACCCATCCGGCACATGATCGGCCAGCACCGACAGCGCCGCCCGGCACTCCCGGTCATGCAGCACATGCACGTCATCTAGCACCAGCACCACCGGCGAGGACATGCCCGCCAACGCCGACCCCAGCCTCGGCACCACCGAGCCCGGCACCGAACTCCCCGCCGAACCAAGCGCGTCAAACACCCGCCCATCGATCGGCTCCACCGCATCAAGAGCCTTCGCCACATACGTCAGCAGCACCTTCGGGTCGTTATCCCCCTCATCCACCGACACCCACGCAAACGCCTGCCCGCTACCCTCAGCCCACTGCGACAGCAACGTCGTCTTCCCGTAACCCGACGGCGCCACCACCGACACAACAGGACGCACCCCACCCGCCAGCCGCTCAATCAGCCGCGAACGCCGCACCGCCCCCGGCCGGACCAGCGGACGGCGAAGCTTGGACGTGACGAGGTTGAACACTGACCAGCTCGCATCCTGTGACCGGCGGTCCCGCTGACGCGCATCGCTCACTCCCATGATCCGCTAGCCCGCCCACGACCCGGGGCGGCTCACCCGACGAGGGCGATTTGGGACGGCGACGGCTGGGAACTGTCGGGGCGAGCGCGGAGCCCCGGGCACAGTGAGGGCCGGCCCGGGGCTGCGCCGGGGATTCATCCCGAGCCTGCTCCTACTCGCGGGCCATCATGGCCTGAGCCTCACGTTCCAGGTCGACGTAGGGGTCACCGCTGACGTCGACGGCGACCCGTCTGATCGTGCCGCCGGTGAACGTGTGCGGGTGATCGCCTGGGTAGTCGCTGGTGACGGGCTCGCCGCTGTCCCGGCCGACGCACAGGCCCTCGCCCGCGATCGAGAACAGTCCGGGCTGGGTCTTGATCCTGCCCTCGCCGACCTTTTTGTCCCCCTGGTACAGGGACAGGATCCCGGTTGACACGTGCGGCGGGTCCTCGCCGTCCTTGTCGAACGAGGCCGACAAGATCAGGTTCTGCCCGGTGGGCAGGTCCTGCGTGCTGTCGATCTTCTGCTCCGCCATGCCGACGAAGTTGTTGACGTAGTGCAGCCGGTTGTCCTTGACGTACAGGGCGTGCCCGCCGAATCGCGATCCGTGCGCGAACAGCACGCCTTCCGCTCCCGGGCCGGGGATGTCGACGAGCGCCCCGATCGTGAAGGACCGGTTGCGGACATTCACCGCCTGCGCCTCGGGCACCTCTGCGGTATCAGGGAAGTAGGCGTACCGGTCGCGGGGAGAGGCCAGCTGCGGGCGCGGTGTAATCATGATCTCCAGCGCGGACCGGTCGTCCAGCGGGAATGCCCCGTTGTCGCCGGCCTCAGCGAACCACAGGTTGACGAGCTCCCGTACCTTCTCCGGGTGGTCGGCGGCCAGGTCATGCATCTCGGACCGGTCGGTGTCGGTATGGAAAAGCTCCCAGGTGTCGTCGTTGAAGTTGCTCCAGCCGCTGATCGTGGGATGGGTGGTGACGGCCTTCCAGCCGTCGTGCCAGATCCCGCGCGAGCCGAGCATGGAGTAGAACTGCGTCTTGCGGGCGGACGGCGATGACCCGTTCTCGACGCTCGAGCGCATGCTCACCCCGTCGAGGCGGCTCTGTACGTGGCCCTTGATCGCGGCCGGAGCCTCGACGCCGAGGTAATCCAAGATGGTGGGCACGATATCGATCGCGTGGTGGTACTGGTGCCGCAGCTCACCCTTGCCCGCCGTGGCCGAGGGCCAGGAGATGATGCACGGGTCCGCGGTGCCGCCGTTGAACTCGTACCGCTTCCACATCTTGAACGGGGTATTGAACGCCATCGCCCAGCCGTTCGGATAATGGTTGTAGGTCCTGGTCCCGCCGAGTTCGTCGATCATCGCCAGGTTAGCCTGAATATTGTCGGGAATGCCGTTGGCGAACAACATCTCGTTGACCGACCCGTCGGGGCCGCCCTCGCCGCTCGCCCCGTTGTCCGACACCAGGATCACCAGCGTGTTTTCGCGTTGCCCGGACTCCTCCAAGTAGTCGAGCAGCCGGCCGATGTGATGGTCGGCGTGCGCCAGGAACCCCGCGTACACCTCCGCCATCCGTGCGAAGAGCCGCTTCTCGTCGGCCGACAGCGAATCCCACGGCCTGGTGACGTCCAGTGGCGGGAACAGCTGGCCCTCGGGACCTTTACGGGTTTCAGTCGTACCGATCGGGTTGATCGGCGGCAACTCGGTACCGGCGGGGACGATGCCCATTTCCTTCTGCCGGGCAAGGGTCTGCTCCCGTATCGCCTCGTACCCCATGTCAAAGTGGCCCCTGAACTTGTCGGCCCATTCCTTCGAGACATGGTGCGGCGCGTGACAGGCGCCGGGCGCGTAGTAGAGGAAGAACGGCTTGTCCGGCGCAACCGTCTTGGCGTCCTTGATGAACTCCAGCGCCTTGTCGGTGATGTCGTCGGTGAGGTGGTAGCCCTCGGCCGGCAGTTTAGGCTGGTCGACCGGATGGTTGTCGTAGACGAGGTCCGGGTACCACTGGTTGGTCTCGGCGCCCAGGAACCCGTACCAGCGCTCGAAACCGCGGCCCGACGGCCAGTTCCGCCGCGTCGAGGCGACGTTCATCTCCACCGTCGGGCACAGGTGCCACTTGCCCACCATGTAGGTGTTCCAGCCTGCCCCGCCGAGAATCTCGGAGATCATGCCGTTCTCGGGCGGGATCGTCCCGCTGGCGTTCGGGAACCCGATCGCGGCCTCGGTGATGCAGGCCATCGAGTTGCGCGTGTGGTTGCGTCCCGTCAGCAGGCACGACCGGGTTGGCGAGCACAGCGCCGTCGTGTGCCACTGCGTGTAACGGACTCCATCGTCGGCGATCCGCTCGATGTTCGGCGTCTCGATCGGGCCGCCGTAGCAGCTCATAGCGGAGAAGCCCACGTCATCGAGCACGATGTAGACGACATTGGGCGCGCCGTCGGGCGCCTTCGGCGGCTCGAACGGTGCCCAGTCCGGTTCCGAATCGCGGATGTCGATGTTGATCGTGCCCTTGAAAGGCTTGGCCATTTTCACTGACTCCTTGCGCCCGATGGGTATGCATGACGGGTCTCACCCTGGACATGACCCTTCTGGGTGCTGTCGTCTTCACGCCCTCAAGGCCCGCCCCATGATGCTGGCAGCGTCCAGACAGACGGACATCACCCGTCGTGGATGAGCGGTCAGGTGAGTGACCTCGCGGCGGCTCGAAGCTCGTGCCGGAGTATGAGCGCTCCGATGATCTCGAAGATGCCCATGATGACGAACCAGATGCCGAGCAAGACGGCGAGGACATTCACGGAGGACACCGGGGTACTGGCCACGACTATTCCAGCGATGACGCTCACCACCCCGAATGCGATCCACCAGGCCCGTCCTTCGCGGACGTCTCCGGCCATGCCCCCGATCAGCACGGTCAGCCCCTGAACTATCCAGGTGATGCCGATGACCAAGCCGATAAGCGCCCTGCTCAGGTCCAGGTGACGGATCAGGACGACACCGACGACGATGAACATCAGGCCGGCGATACCGAGCCATACCCGGTGCACTTCTTCCGAATCGAACATCCGGATCAGGTGGAAGATCCCCGAAAGGATCATGAGAATGCCGAGCAGGACCGCGACCACGTTCAGCGAGCCCGTCGGATGAAAGCTCACCACGAGCCCGAGGATCAATGTCAGGGCGCCGAGAACCAGCGTCGCCTGCCACGATGCCGCGAGAGCCAAAGTGGGTGACGTCTGCTCGTCATTGTCGACGGATACCATCAGCCCTCCTATTTCCGTCCTTTAGAACTTCAGCCCTGCCTTTCGGCGGGTCCGCGAGGGTGGGTCAGGTGCCGAATAGCTTGGCTTTGGCGGCGGTAAATTCGTCGTCGGTGAGGACGCCTTGCTGATGCAACGCGGCGAGCTGGTTCAGCTGGTCGATCATCGGCGACGTGGCTGCCGCATCAGGTGCCTGCTCGGGAGCCGCGGGCGGTGCCTGCTGCTGCTCGACGTCGCTTATGCGCTGGTCTTGCTCTCCTTCGGCCTGCTGTGTCTGTTCCGCTCGTCGGCCCATGCTCCTGCCCGCGACGTACGCGCCGCCGCCCACCACAGCCGCGCGCATCAGCGGGCGTCGCCGTCTAAACATCACTGCCTCCTAGCTGGCTGAGCCGTCATGGTCCTATACGCCGTCCGGCAGCGACAGGCCCAGAGCCACCATGAGCTCTGGCGCGGCCGCCACTGCCCTCGGGCCGCCGATCTGCGGCGTGATGGCGAGCAGGACGCCGATGAGGTCTTGCGGGGTGGCGCCGGCATCCAGCGCGTTACCTACCTGCCACAGGTAAGAGGCCGGAGGAGCGTCCAGCGCCATCAGGGCGGCTATCTTGACCAGGGCGAAGCTGCGCGGATCCAAGCCGCTCCTGCGCTGCAGCCCGGCCCGCATCTCCAGGCCCTCACCCAGGAGCTCGGGGTCACCGAGGGCCAGCTCGGCCAGCGCGGTCCTCGTAGCCTCGTCGACATCGGCCTTGGCTGCCATGTTCATGATCAGGGTCCTTTCAGTCGCTCTGGCAACAGGTGCTCAAGGCGATCGCACCCTCAGTCAACGATCGCCGGAGCTGGGGCACGACGCTTCACCCGCGGCGGGTGAGCGTCCGGGTCGGGGAATCATCCCGAACGGGTGATGAGCCCGTGGATACCGTCGAAGAGCATGATCCCTCCCGGCACCACCAGCACCCCGGCCAGCACGGTCCTTCCATCCGCACGCAGCCAGCTGTTGAGGCCAGCACGCACCGAACCGGGCCTACCGGCGAGGATGCAGGGCGGCAGCCTCACCCGGTTCGGCTGGGTCGCTATTAAGGTTGAGCTGCAGTCTGCGGCGCCGCGGGTGGCCTGCCGATCAGCTCGATCAAGCCGAGGATCACCAGCAAGAGGATGACGAGCAGGATGACGACTAGCGCAGTGGGCTGAGCCCAGAAGACGAATATCAGCGCGAACAGGGCCACCGCCCCGATGCGAAGGCTCCGGCGGTGCAGGTACGTCCACTGGCCGACCGGGCCGGTGGACACGCCCCTGCGCTCGCCGTAGTGCCGGATCCAGTCCATCCCCGACGTCAGCGCCGAACGGGTCCGGACCGCCGTATGGGAGGGTCCGGTGAAGAACGCCCCGATGGCGACGACCAGCCCGACCGCCAGCACGACCCGGAGGCTCTGCTTGATGAAGTGAACAAACGCGTCGAACACGGCGGCCGCGGCATCGGTGGGCAGCACGTTGCTGGGGACGCTGCTGAGGTAGATGCTGCGGAAGATCTCCAAGCCGATGGCAAGGACCAGCATGGACGCGGCCAGGCCGAGCCCGGCTCCGACCAGGGCGTGCCGGCGGCCCCGCGCGACGTACACCCCGGCGGCGATGAAGAGCAGCGCCAGGATGGGCAGCACGATCTTGAGGCTCTTGATCAGCCGGTATTCCGACTGTGCCTTGCTGAGGTCCTTCGCCTGGAACAGCGCCAGGGTGGGGGTGACCGGCGGGATGCTGCTCGCCAGCGTGAACCCTTTCGCCACCAGGTCCTGCTTGGCCACGGCGATCAAGGGACCGAGGTTGAGAACGATCTCGCCGTTGCTGGTGCTGCTGACGGCACCGCCGCCCTGCCCGGACAGCACCTTGACCAGCCCCTGGTGCGCCACGGTATTGACCTGCACCCAGGCCGTGGCGAAGGCCTGGCTGGATACAACCGAGTGCACGGTGCTGTGGATGAAGCCGGTGACCGAGCTGGCGATCTGCGGGCCGAACTGTTTCAGCAGCGCGGCGATCTTGGGCAGCCCCTTGGTGTTGAGCTGGGCGGCGGCCACGTTGACGGTTCCGGTTATGTTGATCCTGCTGGTTATCTGGTTCGTGATCTGGTCAGTCAGGTAGTTCTGCATGGCCGGGTCGTGGACCAGCGGCTCCACGGTCGCCACCCACCGGCCGGTATTGGAGACCTCGTTGCTAGCCCAAACGCCAAGCACTGAGACCGGAGCGAGTATGCAGCCGATTACGATGAGCAGCGTGGCGACCGGGGCGCGCCAGCTGATCCGATGTCGGCGATGTGCGCCAGCCTGCTCCTTCTGGAGCTCGGCCGTCTCGGCCTGGAGCTGGGCTGTCTCGGCGCGGAGGCGTGCCAGCTCGGCTCGCTCATCTCCGGTCAGCGCTTCGCCCTGGTCTCCGGTCAGCGCTTCGCCCTGGTCTCCGGTCAGCGCTTCGCCCTGGTCTCCGGTCCGCGCTTCGCCCTGGTCTCCGGTCCGCGCTTCGCCCTGGTCTCCGGTCCGCGCTTCGCCCTGGTCTCCGGTCCGCGCTTCGCCCTGGTCTCCGGTCCGCGCTTCGCCCTGGTCTCCGGTCCGCGCTTCGCCCTGGCCAGTCGGCGGCGGCTTACCGCCAGTATCAGACACGCTCACCTCATCCTCACCTCCGCTGCGCCCGCAGCGCTAGCGCCGTTTTTGACGCTGCGGTAGTCGTATCGCTGGACCTGCTCGGCACTGCGTCCATCCAGCCTGTCTGGCCTGACCCGGACTTGCCTCACCCCGCTGGGATGAATCTGGCTGTTGTGGTGGGGGCGTTGGGCCGATCAGGGTGTGGCGGCGGCGTACTTCGATGACCTGGACACCGATGGTCTCGAGGCGGGGCCGCTGCGCCCCATGCGCCGCGGGTGAACCGTCACCTGGGTGAGATTGCCCGCAGGGTGATGACAGATCACCCTCAGCAGGTGAGAAATGAAGGTAACGACTGGTCTCGATTAAGACGAGCTATCCCCGTGGTCCGGACCATGCGCTTGCGGGGCCTAGCTTGTCCGGTCGGCAACGGAGCCGACTGGATCAAGGAGGTATCTGCATGACGTCCGGCGTGGGCGCCCGCGAGGCCGCCTCCTCTGAAGGACCGCTGACGGGCGTCGGCGATCCCGTCCTGGTCTCCAAGATCACCGTGCCCGGCATGCCTGCCTGGGCGGTCCGCCGTCCGCAGATCGACAAGCTCATCGCGGAGGGCACGCGGGGTCCGCTGACCACCGTCACCGGTCCTCCGGGCTCCGGCAAGACCATGGCTATCGCCTCGTGGGCTGCCGCCCGCTCCGATCCCGCCACCTTGGTCTGGGTCACCCTTGATGACTACGACAACCGGCCGAAGGTCTTCTGGTCCTATGTCGTGGCGGCAATGCGGCACGCTGGCATCGCCGTCCCGCGGGTTTCACCGGCCGCGGGCCGCGGGCCGGCCGACCATACATTCCTGCTGCGGCTTGCATCCGTGCTGGCGGCACAGGAGCCGCCGGTGATAGTAGTCCTCGACGATCTCCACGTGGTGACCGAACAGGACACGCTGGATGACCTGGCCTACATGCTGAAGAACGCGACACCCGGCCTGCGCCTGGTGGTGTCGTCGCGGATGGATCCGCTGCTGCCCCTGCACCGGTACCGGCTAACTGGAGAGCTGACCGAGGTCCGCGCGGACGACCTTGCATTCAGCGTTCCCGAATCCGCCTTGCTCATGGCCCGGCAGGGAGTCACGCTGTCCGCTGATGGGCTCGAGCGCATCGTCGGGCGGACTGAGGGCTGGGCAGCGGGAGTCCGCCTGGCCGCGATTTCGCTGGAGGGTCATCCAGACCCCGATCAGTTCGCTAAGGAATTCGATTCCGAGGAGAGCGCCGTCACCAGTTACCTGGTAGACGAGGTGCTGAATGCCCAGCCCGCCTGCATCAGGGACTTTCTCCTGCGGACGAGCATCCTGAACCAGGTAAACGCGGACATCGCCCGCGAGCTGAACGATGACGAACGAGCGACGGACATGCTGCCGGGCCTAGCGCAGGCGAACGCCTTCGTCCGGCCGGTCGGGCACGGGTGGTACCGCTATCACTCGCTGTTCGCTGCCGTGTTGCGCCTGAAGCTGCGGCGCGAGTGCCCGGGCCAGGTGCCCGAGCTCCACCGGCGGGCTGCTCAGTGGTATCAGCAGAACGGCTCGCTCAGCGAAGCCGTGCAACACGCCGGTGAGTCGGGTGACTGGCCGTTGGCGGCTCGGATCGCCCTGGATGAGCTAGCGATCGGCCAGCTCATCGAGCCGCTGGGCAACCGATCGCTCGCCGAGAGGTTCCGGCGCATGCCGGCGGGATCGGCCTGGACGCAAGCGCATCCCCTGCTCGTGGAAGCCGCGCTCGAGCTGTCCGACGCTGACGGCGTCCCGGGCGGCATCGCGCTCGACGCAGCCGAAGGGATCCTTGAGCGACTTCCCGACACCGACGAAATCCCGGCCCGGCTGGCCGCCGCGCAGGTCAGGCTGGCCATTTCCCGCCGTATCGGGGATCTCGATGTCGCAGCAGCCGCGGTCGGCCGGGCCGAAGCCCTGCTGATGCAGATCCCCGGAAGCCGTCTCACCCGGTATCCCGAGATTCGTGCGCACGTGCTAGTGGGCCGCGGAGCGGTCGAACTATGGTCGGGCGATCTCGACCAGGCGGCCGCCACCTTCCGTTCGGCCGTCGTCCCCGAGTCCGCTCCCGGCGGCATGTACGAGCTAAGTGAGTGCCTGGGACATCTCGCCCTAGTGGAGGCCCTGCACGGGCAGCTGAGCCACGTCCCTGAGCTAGTCGGCCAAGCTGCGGGGGCTGCCGAGAACCGCAGCGACGGGCTGGCCGAGTTCACGAGCCCCGCCGCAACCGTCGCCCTGGCCTACGTGCATCTGGAACGCAACGAACTACGGCAGGCCCATAGTCAGCTCAAACTGGCGGATGGTGCCCTGAGGATCGCCCCGGACAAGCTGATAGGCGCCATCGCCTGCCTAGTTGCGGCGCGCTGTCAGCTAGCCGAAGGCAATACCAAGGCTGCATCGGACATGCTCAGTCGCGCACGACGGGGCTGGTCGCCGCCGCGCTGGCTCGAACACAGGCTGATGCTCATCCAGTCACGCGTTTGCGCCGCTGCGGGGGACATCAAGTCCGCCGTGGAGGTGGTCGAGCATGTCGAGCCCCGGTCCTCACTCGATACGGCCGTCGCGCTCGCGCAGGCCTGGCTGGCTGCTGGTGATACGCAGGCTGCCGGGCGCGCCCTGGCGGCCGGGGTTGCCAGTCCGGGTGAACCGCCGGAGCAGGTCCGGCTGGAAGGATGGCTGGTCGATGCCCGGCTCAGTTACGGCGACGGCGATGGAGTTCGGGGCCGCCGATCACTCGAGCGGGCACTGCGGCTGGGCAAGGCCGAACGGCTCCGGCTGGCCTTCGCCATGGAGCGCGCCTGGATCCACCCGGTGCTACGACGCGATCCCGAGCTTGCTCGCCTCTACCAGGACCTGCTGGAACCTAGCCAGGTGACCACGAGCAGGCTTCCGGCCCCGGGTTCCGACCCGGGCCAACCTGCACCGATAATCGTGGAACCGCTTAGCGAACGCGAGCGCGAGGTACTACGGCTCTTGTCGGCAATGCTCAGCACTGCCGAGATCGGCTCCGAGATGTACATCTCAGTGAATACTGTTAAGACCCACCTCAGGAGCATTTACCGCAAGCTGTCGGCGGCTCGCCGCGGCGAGGCGGTCCGGCGTGCACGGGAACTTGAGCTGATCTGAACTCACAGCCGCTGAATGTCACAGCCGCTGAACGCGTCACCGAATGCCGGTCTCGCGGGCCTTCTCGACAGCAGCGTGCCGTGAGCCGACACCCAGTTTCCGGTAGATCGCTCGGGCATGGGTCTTGATCGTGTTCTGTGACAGGTGCATCTCCTGTCCGATCTCGCGGAGCGAGAGCGTCCCCCCGAGCAGACGTAGCACCGCCGCCTCGCGTTCGGTCAGCGGGTCCGAGAGGGAAATTATCCGCGGCTGTCTCGTCGTGACCCGGCGTTCAAGCCGCTCCAGCCGGGCCA
The DNA here is from genome assembly GCA_963739135.1 of uncultured Actinomycetes bacterium. Taxonomy (GTDB): domain Bacteria; phylum Actinomycetota; class Actinomycetes; order Streptosporangiales; family Streptosporangiaceae; genus Palsa-504. The sequence continues at coordinate 532,417 of CAVTZG010000021.1, read as the reverse complement.
GCTGAGCCTCCGCGCCGTCAGGCAGCGAGGTCAGTATGTTCCTGGCCTGGTCGAGAAGCGCGACCGCTTCAGTACGGTCCCCCATGTCGAGCAGCACCGACGCGAGCCTGAGCAGGGTTTCCAGGGTGAGCCACGGGCTGAGCCCGGGCCACAGCCCACGCGACCGGAGCACACGCTCGAACTCGGTGCGAGCCTCCTCGAGCCGCCCCTCCAGCGCGTGAACCGCGCCAGCGGCCGTGTAGGCGAAGGAATGCTGCGGAGTGTAGCTGAGATCGCCGTCGTCCGAGAGTCGCCGGGCGGCGCTGGCAAGCTCCCTCGCCTGCGCGATCCTGCCCTCTTCGGTCGCCATAAGCGACGCGACGGAAAGGGCCACTATGTGCGCCAGCGGGACGGACGCCTCGCTCATAATTGCCTTCCTGAGCGGCTCCGCCGCCCCGGGCTTTCCGGAAAGAAACAGGCTGAAGCCGAGCGCGGCTTGCGCCAGCGCGTACCAGGGCGACATGGGGTCGTGTTCTAGCTTGACAGCCCTGGCCGCTGAGTCTCGCATCGCCCGGATGCCGTCGAATCCAAAGGCACCGCCGAGCAGCGCGGCGGAGAAGTTCAGCGACCGCATGCCGTCGGGAAGAGGACCGTCATGCTCTCCTGCCATGATGATTGGCAGCCAGCGCCGCACGGACTCCCGCTCGCCGGACAAGGCGGCCACCCACGCTGCGCTGTGCGCTGCCAATGGATGGGCGGCAATCTGATCGTCACCGAGCGAGCGCATCCAACGGCGGACCGTCGCCATCCGGCCCGAATCAAGGTAGACCAACCAATGGCGCGCAATGAGGTCGACGGCCCCAGCGACGTCGCCGGCGGCGAGCGCGTAACCGATCGCCTCGTCCGTTGATCCGGACTCTCGATGCCAGGCGCTCGCGCGCTCGCACAAGGTCGGCCCGATGCCCGGCTCGGTCCTGGCCAGCTGACCGCGAAGCACTTGTGCGAACAGATGGTGATAGCGATACCACTGGCGGTTTTCGTCCATGGGCACGAGGAAGAGGTTCTCGCGCTCGAGGACGTCAAGGACATCTGCCGCGTTAGCGGACCCGGTAACGGCGTTGCAAAGGGGTGCGCAGAACCGGTCCAGGACGGCCGTCCGCGCGAGGAACTGCCGGATGTCGCTCGGCTGTCGGCTAAGTACCTCTTCGGCGAGAAAGTCGACGATGAACCGGTTGTCGCCAGTGAACTGGCGGATGAAGGCACTCGGCGAGGGATGACCGCGCAGGGAAAGCGCCGCGAGATGCAGTCCGGCCGGCCATCCTTCAGTGCGCTCGAGAAGCACAGCTAGGTCGGGTTCGGCGAGCTCAAAGCCGGAGACATTGTGTACGAGCGCCGCCGCCTCCGAGGGCTCCAGCCGCAGTTCGGGCATCCGGATCTCGACCATCTCGCCGGCCGCCCGCATCCGCGCCAGCGGGAGTGGCGGATCGGTTCGCGTGACGAGCGCGATCTCCGCGGATGGCGGAAGATGAAGCAGCAGGAAGGCGATCTGTTCGTGGCGGCTGGGTTCCTTGATCAATTGATAGTCATCGAGAACGAGGACAACTGGCGCTTGAAGTGCAGCCAGCACGTGCACCAGCAGCGGTATCACCGTGCCTGTGATGTCAGGGATCTGGACCCGGAGCGCCCGGAGGACCTCATCGACGTCGAGGTCAGGGCAGGCTCGCTGCAACGCGTGCACGATATACCACCACAGCCTGCCGGGGTCATCGTCGCCGCGGTCGAGGGAGACCCAAGCGAACGGCCGCTCTCCCGACGCGCAGGCCCGCCACTGCGCCGCGAGAGTGGTCTTGCCGAAGCCCGGAGGAGCCTCGATGAGGACGAGCTTGGCGTCGGTGCCAGCCAGGACGCTGATGAGTGCCCGCCGCTCCACCCACTCCTTGCGCAAGCTGGGAGCATGGAGCTTAGTCTCCATCGGCATGTCAGGGAGCGCGCTGGACCTCTGGACGGGCACCGCCCGCAGACCGCGCCTTGCCGTCAAGCCTGCTTCGCTCATCACCTGCAAGCCTTACCCAAAGGAACTTGACCCTACAAGTGACTAAAGTCCGCAACTTTTGCTGAAACGTGATTGGCCATAAGGACAGAAATGTCCCGGCCTGAATTGCCTATCCTGTCCCGGTGTGGTGGCTGCGGCCCCACGCGCGTACCTCCGGGCTGGTCGGGGGTGGGTGGGGATCACCCGTGGCGGGTGGGGCGGGGGCGGGGGCGGGGCTGGTGGACTGGGGGGGTTACTGGGAAGGTGACTCCGGATAAGGCGGTGGAGGCGATGAGCAAGTTCGGCGGGACGGTGCTGAAGACCTCGCTGTCCAAGGAGGGCGAGAAGGACCTGCAGGACGCCCTGCACGGCACCAGCGCCGCATAACCCGACTGGCCCGCACAGGCACGGTCCGCCCGGCCTGCGGGCCGGGCCGGCGTAAGGGAATGCCGATGACTGAAGCGCCGATAAGCCCGCTGCGGGCCGGGAGCCCGCTGCGGACGCCCCGTGCCGCAGCTGTCGCCGGAATCATCTTTTCGGTGCTCCTGGCCGCTGCGCTCGTGCTGCTCAGAATCTCTGTACCCGCTCATCCCGCTGTCCAGGGATCGTGGCTGACGAATTCGCATGACAGGGCAGCGGTGGCGATCGCGCTGAATCTCGTCCCGTTTGCCGGGATCGCGTTCCTGTGGTTCATCGGGGTGCTCAGGGACCGGATCGGGGAGCGGGAGGACCGCTTCTTCGCGACTGTGTTCCTGGGCAGCGGCCTGCTGTTCGTGGCCATGATCTTCGCCGCCGCCGCGATCGCCGGGGGCGTGATCGCGGCCGATAGCGCTAGCCCGCCGGGCCCCGGAACCCTGGCGCTGGGCCGCATCGTCACCGCGACCTTGGTGAACGTCTACGCGATGCGGATGGCGGCGGTATTCACGCTGACCACCGTTACCATCGCGCGCCGCACTGAGATCGTGTCCAGGTGGCTCACCGTGGCCGGGCTCGTCAGCGCGCTGGTGCTCCTTGTCGGCATCGGCTTCTCACCCTGGGTGGAACTGCTGTTCCCAGCGTGGATCATGGCCTTGAGCATCGATATCCTCGCCGCCGGACTGCGGCCCTCAGCGCGCGCCGTGGCACCTGGACGCCAGGGATGATCGCCGGGTGCCGGCGGGATATCCGCGGCTACGCGGCTGATGCCTCCAGGGTGGTGGCCGCGAACGCCACCCATTGTGAACACGGCACAGACCGCGCCACCGCGGTATGCCGGCCTCACCCGCCATGGGTGAGGCGGGAGCACCCAGAAGCCGTGTCAGATGTGACTTAAAGCTTGAAGCAGTCTCGATCAAACCGCGATACCCCGGCTGGCCGGAATCCCTGCGCGGGGGGCAAATCCCGTGGGCTGCGCCAATGGAGTGCGTCATGACCAGCCAGATCGGCAACCCGCCGGGATCCACTGGCATGACGACGGACGGCCCAATGCTTGGCCGTAAGCTCAGGGGCAAGTTGACAGGAGGCCAGCGATGGCTGATCAGCTGCTGAGCTGGAACGACGGGCAGGCGAAGGCCCGGATCCTCGAGTTCGTCCGGTCGGTGTTCGCCTGATGACGGCCGGGATCTCCGATCCGGCCGGCCCGGCGGGTCGCGTGCCCGCGGCGTTCGCCAGGCCGGCCGAACGCCCCTTCGAGGCCGCCGGGCCGGTGCTGACCGTGCCGGGGGCTCCGCTGGCGTTTCACCTAATGGCTAAGCCGACGGGCGCGGTCTGCAACCTGGATTGCGAGTACTGCTTCTTCCTGTCCAAGGAGATGCTGTACCCGGGGTCCCGGTTCCGGATGGCCGCCGAGCTGCAGGAGAGGTATATCCGGCAGCTGCTGGAGTCGCATGCGCGGGCGCCGGAGGTGGTCGTCGCCTGGCAGGGCGGCGAGCCGACGATGATGGGCGTGGATTTCTTCCGCCGCTCCATCGAACTGCAGCGCCAGTACGCGCGGCCGGGGCAGCGGATCCTCAACACGATCCAGACGAACGGAACCCTGCTGACCGACGAGTGGGGGGCGTTCCTGAAGGAGAACAGCTTCCTGGTCGGCATCTCGGTCGACGGGCCGCGGGCGATGCACGACGCGTACCGGGTCGACAAGGGCGGCAAGCCGACGTTTGACCGGGTGATGCGGGGCCTGGAGGTGCTCAAGCGGCACGGCGTGGACTGGAACGTGCTGACCACCGTCCACGCCGTGAACGGCGACCACGGCCGTGCGGTCTATGCGTTCCTCCGCGACGACCTGGGAGCCACGTTCGTCCAGTTCATCCCGATCATCGAGCGCGCCACCGAGCAGACCCTCCCGGTCGCCGACGCCGGGTGGGGCCACGGGGTCAAGGGGCGGCCTTTGTACATCCAGGAGGGGAGCCTGGTGACGCACCGGTCGGTGGGGCCGGAGCAGTACGGCCGGTTCCTGATCGACGTGTTCGAGGACTGGGTCCGCCGCGATGTCGGCACCGTGTACGTGCAGATGTTCGACACCGCGCTGGCGAACTGGTACGGCGAGGCCGGCGGGATGTGCGTGCACGCCGAGACCTGCGGGCTGCAGCTCGCCATCGAGCACACCGGCGACCTGTATTCCTGCGACCACTACGTCGAACCCGGCTACCTGCTGGGCAACATAAACGACAAGCACATGCTGGAGCTGATCGCCTCGCCTGCCCAGCGCAAGTTCGGCCAGGACAAGCGCGACACCCTGACCCGGTTCTGCCGCGACTGCGACGTGCGGTTCGCCTGCAACGGCGGCTGCCCCAAGGACCGGTTCGCGACCTCCCCTTACGGCGAGCCGGGCCAGCACTACCTGTGCCCCGGCTACAAGAACTTCTTTCACCACGTCACAGAGCCGATGCAGGCCATGGCCGGGCTGCTCCGCGCGAACCAGGCACCCGCCGAGCTCATGCGGATCTACGCCGCGCAGGACGCCCGCCGCGGCCGGAACGACCCCTGCAGCTGCGGCAGCGGCCTCAAATGGAAGCGCTGCCACGGCACCGAGTCCGCCACCGGCTGACAGGGATACCAGATGTCCTGGGGCTTCGCGTTCCGGGTACGCCAGTACCTCAAGGGCAGTTTGTACCGCCTCGCCGCCGCGAGCTGACGGGATTCATCCGAACCGGATGAGGCGTCCGTGACAATTGCCAGGCAGTCTGGATGGACGCAGCCTGACCGAGTTGAGCCACGCAGCCGGGCCGGAGATCTGGCTGCGATTCTGCGGATTCCGCGAGGTGACCATGTTCTGATATCGGTGGTAAATCGAGATCGGCCGTCGGCTCTGCCGCAAGCGGGCAGTCCGGCCTCGGCCAACAGCTGGACACTTTCCGCGAGGTGCGCCGGAACCTCGAAGCGTCAATCCTTCCCCTCGCGACCTCGATTGACGGGCGCAGGTTCTCTTTTCAGGCCTCGCTACACGGCCTGGAACTGCAGGTGGGCGGCTATGTCGTGCTGGAGGGTGGCGGCACCCGGTGTCTCGGCCAGGTTCTTACCTTGGAACTCGACCAGCTGCCGGTTACGGAACTGACGCTGCCGGCCCAGGGGGCGGACACTCCGGAGGCCCGCACCGAGGTCCAGATCCGGTACGCTCGCGGCGAGGGCGCCGTCCTGGAAGGTGACGGGGCGCCGTTCCACGATGTGCAGGTTCGGGTCGCCTCCGGGGCGGAAGTGCGAGCGTGGCTGCAGCGCCGCGAGCGGCGCTACGCGAAGCTGCCGCTGGGCGAGTTGGCGCTGGTCGCCGGCGTGCCCTGCACGGCGGACGCCAGCGGCTTCGACCGGGACACATTCCTGTGCGGCCAGTCGGGGTCAGGCAAGACCTATTCGCTCGGGGTGATCCTTGAACGGCTGCTGATCGAGACGGACCTGCGCATGGTGGTGCTCGATCCGAACTCGGACTTTGTGCACCTGGGACAAGTGCGCATCGGCGCTGACCCTGCGCTGGCCGAGCGTTACCAGGAGGCGGCACGCGGAATCGCCGTCTACTTCGCAGGTGCCCCGGCGGGACGGAGGCTGCGGCTGCACGTGGCCGAGATCGATCCGGCGATGCAGGCTGCTTTGCTGCGCCTGGACCCGGTCGACGACCGTGAGGAATACGCCGAGCTGGCGGATTTGCTCGCCAGCGAGAACCCGCCCACCCTCGGAGCGCTTACCGGCAGTGACCATCCTGAGGAGCGCCGTCTCGGCCTGCGCGTCCGCAGCCTGGGCGTCGACCGCTTTTCAGTATGGGCGACCGGCGAGTCGGGCTCAGTCCTGGACGCCGTACACGATCCAAGGATCCGCTGTGTCGTCGTCGACCTCGGCTCGCTGCCAACACGCGAGGAGCAGGCCCTCATCGCCGGAGCGGTGCTTGGTGACCTGTGGCGACGGCGGCAAGAGCGCAGCCCAGTACTGATCGTGATCGACGAGGCGCATAACGTCTGCCCCGCTGAGCCGCCAGACCGGCTCGTCGCGATGGCGGCCGAACACGCCACGCGGATCGCCGCCGAGGGCCGCAAGTTCGGGCTCTACCTGCTGGTGTCGACCCAGCGCCCGCAGAAGATCCCCGATAACGTCCTCTCGCAGGCCGACAACCTGGTGCTCATGCGACTCAACTCGCTCGCGGACGCAGCCTTCGCTCAGGCGGCATTCTCGTTCGTCCCACCGAGCTTGATCGAGCGGTCGGTCACCTTCCGTCAGGGAGAGGCCCTGATCGCGGGAAAGATCTCACCTCAGCCCGCTCTGCTCCGCTTCGGCGCACGAATCAGCGAGGAGGGCGGTGCCGATGTGCCCGCGACATGGGCTGCCGCCCGCTGAAGCGCCCGCGCGACCGGCGCCGGCTGGCGGTGTGAATGGGCGAACATGACCAGTGATCCTTACCAGGAGCTGCCGTTGGCTGATTCTTTCCAGGAACTGCCGTCGGCCAAGCGGCGGCGGCTGATTTTCAGGACGGTGCTGCGCGGTCTCCTGACCACGATCGTGCTGGTAGTTGTATATTACGAGCTGCCCTTCCGGTCGTGGAATGGCGATACGGCGCTGCGCTTCCTGGCCGGCCTGGTGATCTTCATAGGCGTCACCGCGTGGCAGATCAAGACGATCACTGGCGACCGCTATCCGGGCCTGAAAGCGGCCCAGGCGCTGGGTCTGATTCTTCCTCTCTACCTGCTGGTGTTCGCCACAACTTATTACGCGATGGAACGAGCGTCCGCGGCGAACTTCAGCGAGCCGCTGACCAAGACAGACGCCCTCTATTTCACCGTGACCGTCTTCTCCACCGTGGGCTTCGGTGACATCACCCCCAGATCCGAGCCCGCCCGGATCGTGCTCATCGTCCAGATGCTCGGCGACCTCGCCGTGCTGGGCGCCGGCGTGCGGATTCTGCTGGTAGCCGTACGCCGCGGTAGGCAGCGAAGAACAGCTACCGGCGACGACGCCGACTCAGGTGTCTGACCCGACGCGGATGACAGCAAAGAAAGCGCGAGGACCGCGGCGCAGAGAAAGGATCTGTGATGAGGCCAATGTGTAAGGCCCTGGACGGACCCGATGTGAGGCAGCCATGACGGCAAACCAGCAAATACCCACGCCGAGCCCGCTCGGCCCGCTCGCCCGTTACGAGCAGAGCGTCATGGACCGCATCACCAACTTCGACGACCCGCGGCAGGAGTGGCGGCGTCTGGTCTCCGAACTGCTCGGCACGTTCTTCCTGGTGCTGGCGGCCGCCGGCGGGGGCATGATGGGCCACGCCTTCCCCGGCGTGATCAGCCACACCGCCGCCGTCACCGCCCCCGCGCTGACGGTCATGGCCATCATCTTGTTCATGGGCAAGATCTCCGGCGCGCACCTGAACCCGGCCGTCGGCATCGCCTTCGTCCTGCGCGGCCGCGGCGGCGACAAGTCCGCCCTCGGGGCCGCCCAAGGTGGCCTGTTCACCGAGGGCTACGAGCCCGGCAAGTCCTGAGCATCTGGACATTTCTGCCGTCAGCGCGGCCCGCGTAGGAAAGCCCGCCGGACAGGCAGATCCGGAAGCAAGAAAGGCAGGGCACGAACTGGGAGCATTTGACGGTGACGCTGAAGCGCCGGAGAGCTCAGTCACCGAAGGAGTCCGCAGCCTTGAGGTGCGCTGGATCTTCCCAGGTCAGATGGAGACTGCGGTTGCCGAATGGTTCGGCCGCTTCCCGGCCGAGACGCAGTCACGCGAAGATATTTATCTCGTCGATCCGCAGTTGCGCGGGCTGTCGGTAAAAGTCCGCGGGGGCTCGGCACTGGACCTGAAGGTGTACTGCGGTAGCCCGGGAAGCCTCGACCTGGCGGGACGGGCCCGCGGGCGGATGGAGTTTTGGCGGAAGTGGTCCCTGCCCGTGAGCGCTCTCCACCTGGATATCGGTGACCTGGTCGGCTGGAGACCGGTACGCAAGAGGCGGCGAATCAGCCCGTTCGCACTGCTCAGCAGACCCGTTGCGGCCCACGCCCCAGAGCGGGGCCAGGAGCCGCGGTGCCACATGGAACTCACCGAGATCCGCGCCCAGGGCCAGGACTGGTGGACCCTGGGTTTCGAGGCCACGGGCCCTGCCCAGCTGCTCAGCAGGGAACTCCAGGCGGCCGCAGCGCTTGTTTTCGCCCAGCCCCTGCCCGGCAGGGTGGCACCCGGCCCGGACAAATCCCGGTCCTATGCTGAGTGGCTGGACGGCCGGGCGCCGAGAGTCCGATAACGGCTTCCGGCTAACCACTCACGTTCAGGCGACGGATGATCGCAGCCACGAGCTCCTCTGGCGTGCCATCAGCAGGCACGACAAGTGCATGCTCCGGCGGCCGCGGCAGCTCCAGATCATCGAACTGGCTGTCCAACAGTCCCGAGGGAAAGAAATGCCCGTGCCGGGCGGCGAGCCGGGCCATGTCTTCGTCATGACCGATATCCAGGAACACGAGCCGTGCGGCCGGACGCCCGTCCAAGAGCACGTCCCGGTAGGCGCGCTTGAGTGCCGAGCACGCCACGACACCCGACTCGCCCGCTGCGGTGCGCTCATCCATCCAGGCGGCGATCGTGCCCAGCCAGGGCCGCCGGTCGTCGTCGGTCAGCGGTATTCCCGCGGCCATCTTGGCGACGTTGGCTGCGGGATGAAAGGAATCGCCGTCAGCGAATGCCCAGCCAAGCCGGCCTGCCAGCAATGCGCCGACCGTCGACTTCCCGCTGCCGGAGACCCCGGCCATCACTACGATCATCGCGTCACCCCGCGGTCTCAACTAGCAGCGTGGACATTGGCCCAGTCGGCGGCCATGTCGATCACGGTCCATTTCTGGTCGGCTGCGATGGCCAGGATGTGGTCCGTGCCACTGCCCAGGATGGGGTCGCGGTCGTAGGCGTACTCCCGCTCGGCGTCAGTGTGGTGGACGACCAGTTGCAGGGTCCGGCCCGGGCTGGCCGCGGTCCACTGGAGCATGGCCAGGTCGCCGTCGGTGTTCCCGGCGGCCATAATCGGCCGCTGCCCGATGTGCCGGTGGATCGAGCTCGGCTTCTGCGGCCCGTCGTTGATGATCTGCACGGCTGTGCTCTTGATGAGCTCGGGCCCGCTGTCGCCGACGCGGAACTCGGTTTCCCCGACGCTGCCGATCACCCGGTGCGGTGGCAGGCCGTAGACGTCAGCCGTCCACGTCCGCATGAAGTCCGTGCCGCCGCCGGAGAAGATCCAGCAGGAGAAGCCGCTGTGCTCCAGCAGCCCGAGTAGCTCGAGCATCGGCTGGTACACCAGCTCCGGGTAGCGCCGCCCGAAACGCGGGTGCCGGGCCGAAGCCAGCCAGTTCCGGCACAGCTCGCCGAATTCGTCGGTCGTGATGCCCGTGTGAGTGAGCACCACCAGCTCGACCAGGGCCGCCATCCCGCCAGCCCGCAGCTTCTCGAGGCTGGTGGGATGGCCCAGTTCGGCCGCCCGGTCCATCGCGAAGACCAGCTGAGCGTACACGGGCTGCTCGGTCCACAATGTGCCGTCATTGTCGAACACCGCCACGCGGTCCCGCTCCGGCACGAAGTCGGGCGCGTCAGGATCGGTCACGGCGGCGACGAACTCCACGATGGCCTGCTTCGCGGATGTCTCACGCCAGCTAGGCAGCTGATCAGCACTCACTGTCATCGCGGTCCTCCCGAGGGCAGCATGTCGCGTGATCAAGGATTCCGCCCGGCGTCCGGCTCAGGCTTCACCCACAGGGGGTGATGTGCGGCCGGGGGGCGGGATGGTCCACTGAACCGCAGCAGATCGCGGGTCACTTCGGGAATTCATCGCGGGTCACTTCGGGAATTCTGAGCAGGGAGACGCTAACTATGTCATCCCTGAAGAGCGGGGCCGTGTCAAGCGGCCGGTATGCAGTCTTTTGTCCCGGTTTTCCCGCCGGTTGCGGGCATGCCGGGCTGGCCCGCGGGCTTCCCTGGGGCCTGGCGTGCCCTGTTTCCCGATAGCTGCCGATCCCGGGTGAGCGGGCGGGGTGGGTCAAGGACCGGGCGGAGCCTGGCCTGCGGAGCCGGCGCCGCAGGCGTCCTTGACGCTCCCGGCCGCGATCCGATAATCGGGCGGCGGGGAACAGGAGGGTGTGTGGTTGTGGCTGCGGGCCCCATGGGCAGTTCCGGTGCTGGCGCGCCTGGCTGCGGTCATCCCTCCGGGTAGGCCCGCGGCTGCCGGCCGCGGGGCATGGGGCTGGTCCGCGCGGGCAGCGGGATCAATCAGGAGCACGGCCACGCCGCGCGGGGCGGGGGCCAGACATGGGGGCGATCACGCGCTGCCCGCGGCCGGGCCTGCTCACCCTGCCTCCTGCTGTGCGGTGCGGGCGGTCAGGGACCTGACGTGCCCGTCGCGCATCGCGTAGAAGACGCAGGTGAGCAGCTTGCGGGCCGCGGCGACCTTGGCGATGTTGCGCGCCTGGGGGCCGCGGCGGGCGATGATGGCGTCCTTGAGCTCGCGCACCGGGGTGCCGGCCGGGGTGCGCTGGACCGCTTCGATCACCGCCCAGCGCAGCGGCCGCGAGCCCTGCTTGGTGATCCGGCCGCGGATCACCTTGGTATCGGACTCGCAGTGCCGCGGGGTCAGCCCGGCCCACGAGGACAGCCGGGCCGGATGGCGGAACCGGGTGATGTCGCCGATCTCGGCGACGATGACCGCCCCCAGTACCGGCCCGATCCCGGGCAGCTCCTGGACCGCGCGGTACCCGTCGTGCCCGGCGAGCAGGTCGGCGGTCACCTGCTCCAGCACGGTGATCTCGGCGGACAGCCAGCTGATCAGCTGCCGCAGCGAGGCGACCTTCCAGGAGTACGGCTGGGGCAGCGGCAGCTCATCCAGCCAGGCCGACCCCCAGGCGCCGAAGATGTCCGAGCAGGTCACCTCGATGCCGAGCTTGGCCAGCACCCCGTGGACCTGGTCCTTGCAGCCGGTGCGGATGTGCACCAGCTTGCAGCGGTACCTCGTGATCTCCCGCAGCTCGCGGATCTCCGGCGGGGCGATCCACGCCTCCGCCAGCCGGCCCATCCGCAGCAGGTCGGCCAGGTCGCGGGCGTCCAGCTCGTCGTTCTTGACCCGGCGGTGGCTGAAGGCCTTCACACCCAGCGGGTGCGCCAGGTGCACCTCGGCGCCGGCGGCCGCCAGCGTGTCCGCCGCCCAGTACCAGCCGTAGCAGGCCTCCAGCACCACCTTGGGGTGCAGGCCCGCCCTGGCGATCTCCGCCGCCAGCCGCGCCGGGCTGTTGGTGATCCGCGCCGTGCCGAGCTTCTGGCCATCCTCGGTCATCCGGACCAGCACCGACCGGCGGCGGTGCAGGTCCATGCCCACGATCTGCGGGCCGTCGTACCCTTCCACAAGGGGCCTCCCATCGTCGTAGATGACGTAGACACCCCGAGCATGAACCCTCGGGAAAGCTACGGGGAGCGGGAGGCCCCGCTCCTTCATGGCATCAGGAATCGGCTGGGTCCTCACGGGCGTCATCTACCTGGTGCTGGTGTGCACGCTTTGCGTACTGACCTTTCGCAAGGGACACTGGATTCTCGGCTTGATCGGATTTATCTTCCCGGTCCTGTGGCTGATCGGGGCCATCATTCCGGGCCGCCGCTACCGCTGACCGTCAAGCCCGGCTCTTACCCGTGATGAAGGAGCCGCCCTAACGCCCGCTCTGCGTGGCCGGGCCGCATCTTCGTGGCCGTGGCCGTGGCCCTCACCGCGTGCTGCATCTGGTGGCTCATCCGCCGCCTCCCCTGATGGAGGTGGCCGGTCCCGCCGCTCTACAGACGGCGGGACCAGTTCTGCCCGACCAGGTCCTGGCCGAAGCTGTGGTGGCGGTTCTCGTTGTCCAGGGTGAAACCGGCCCGCTCGTAGATCCGCCTGGCGTCGGCCAGGACGTCGTTGGTCCACAGCGTGATCGAGGAATACCCAGCCCGGCGGGCGAACCGGAGCACCTCCTCGACCAGCCGGGCCCCGATGCCCAGTCCCCGCGCCCAGGATTCGACCAGCAGCAGTCGCAGCCGGGCGGTCGTGGCGTTCTCGCGCACGCAGAACACGCAGCCGGCCGGCGTGCCGTCCACCTCGGCGATCCAGGCCGCCTCGGCGCTGGGATCGGAGTGCTCGACGTAGTCGGCGACGATCCTAGCCACGAGCGCCTCGTACAAGGAGTCCCAGCCGAACTCCTCCGCGTACACCGCCCCGTTCCGCTGCACCACCCAGCCCATGTCGCCCGGCGCCGGCTCCCGGAGCAGGTAGCCGCGCGGCTGCGGCGACTCGGCCAGGACGTCGGTGATGACGCGCATGGCGTCGAGCAGCCTGCGCCGGTCATCCTCGCGCACGCCGGCCAGCATGTCGCTGGTCTGACTGGCCGACAGCGCGTCCAGGCTCGCTGTGGCCGAACGGCCCGAGTCCGTCAGCCTGATGACCTGGCGGCGCCCGTCGGCCGCCGACCGCTCCCGGGTGACGAGCCCGTCGGAGCAGAACCTGGTCAGGATCCGGCTCATATAGCCCGCGTCGATGTCGACCGTCCGGCGCAGGTCGGCGACCTCGCTGGCGTCGCGCTGGGCCAGCTCGAACAGCAGCCTGGCCTCGGTGAGCGAGTACGGGGTGCCCAGGTACTTGCCGCGCAGTAGCCCGATCATGTTCGTGTAGAACCGGTTGAACGCCCGCACCGCCGCCACCGCGGAGTCCCCGCCATCGGTCAGTTCGCTCACGCCGCCTCCCGGAAGATTGCCTAAGTCAACTATATTCATGGCTTCGGCAACTAAACAAGAGCGTGCGCCGGCCGGCCCGCAGGCGCCCGGGACTGAACAAATAAGCTGGGATTGGGCTCTCCATTTAGCCGGAGTAGCACAGGTCAGCGCTGCGCCGAGAGCAACCGGCTGAGCCGGCACCCTGGAGCCGTGGCCAGCACTAATGTCGGCTACCTCCCGCGCGTAGCTCCGCTTAGATGGAGACCCCGAAGCTGGGAAATGACCGGTCGGCGTGAGGAAAGCGTGAGGAAAGGTGGCTGTAAGGATGCGGATGCGGACGCTCGGCGGTACCGGGATCAAGGTCAGCTCGTACTGCCTGGGCGCGATGATGTTCGGCCAGTGGGGCAATCCCGATCATGAGGAGAGCATCCGGGTCATCCACGCCGCCCTGGACGCCGGCATCAACTTCGTCGACACCGCGGACGTCTACTCGGCGGGGGAGTCGGAGGAGATCGTCGGCCAGGCGCTGCTGGGGCGCCGCGACAACGTGGTGCTGGCCACCAAGGCGCACAGCCCGATGGGCGAGGACGTCAACATGCGCGGCAACTCGCGCCGCTGGATCGTCCGCGAGGTCGAGAACAGCCTGCGCCGGCTGCAGACCGACTACATCGACCTGTACCAGATGCACCGCCCGGACCCGGACACCGATATCGACGAGACCCTGTCCGCGCTGTCCGACCTGGTCCACAGCGGCAAGGTCCGCGCCATCGGCTCCTCTACGTTCCCGGCCGAGCAGATCGTCGAGGCGCAGTGGGTCGCGGACCGGCGCGGTCACGTCCGCTTCCGCTGCGAGCAGCCGCCCTACTCCATCTTCGTCCGCGGCGTCGAGGCCGGGGTCCTGCCGACCTGCCAGAAGTACGGCATGGGCGTTATCGCCTGGAGCCCGCTGTCTGGCGGCTGGCTGACCGGCAAGTACCGCCGCGATTCCGGCGTGGACATGAGCAGCGGGCGGGCCCAGCGGCTGCCGCAGCGCTTTGACCCGTCCCGGCCGGGGAACGCCGCCAAGCTCGCCGCCGTCGAGGAACTCATCAAGATTGCCGCCGACGCGGGCTGCTCGCTGACGCACATGGCGCTGGCTTTCGTGACCGCGCATCCCGGCGTGACCTCGGCGATCATCGGCCCGCGCACCATGGACCAGCTCACCGACCTGCTGGCGGGCGCGAGCGTGACCCTCGACGACGAGGTCCTCGACCGCATCGACCAGATCGTCCCGCCCGGCGTGACCCTGAACGCCCCAGACGACGGCTGGCAGCCTCCCGCGCTGGCTGACCCCGCGGCCCGCCGCCGCCCCCTGGCCGCCCGAGCCGCCAGCTAGCCCGAGGCGCCGGCCAGAACGGGCGGCCGGCCTCGTTGCTGCGAGGTGCTGCGGCTAGTCGAAGCGCATATAGAGCGACACGACGGTGCTGTCGGGGCCCACTGGTCATGTCAGCCATGTCAGCAACCCTCCGCTACGCTTGGTGTTGGAGATGCTACAAGCTGTCGCTTTCTGCTGTCCGCGTTTCCCGGCTCACCGCTCCGGCGGGTGAGGGTGATGTGGCGGCGGGGGAATAGTGCCCACGCCCGGTGCGGGCTGCGGCCAGACCAGCAGGACCGGGCAGGCGGCGTGGTCCACCACGAACCGGGTGGCCTTGCCCAGGCTCTTCGGCCCGAGCCGGGACCGGTCGCCGTCTCGGGCCACGATGAGCAGATCCGCCTGGGCGGACGCGGCCACCACGGACCGTTCGGCCTGCCCTTGAACTTCCCGCCGCTCGCATGGGCGGCCCAGGCGCCGCTCCGCCGCATCCAGCAGGTCGGCCGCTGAGCTGGCCTCGAGCGCATCCAGTTGCTCGCCCGGATCATGCCCGCGCCGGCCGAACAGGCCGGCGTAGGCGCCGTGCGCGGCACCGGCCGCCTCCGCCGCCGTGACGTGCAGCAAGGTGAACCTGGCCGCGGCCGGGGCCAGGCTGAGCGCCGCATCCACGCTGGCCCGCCACGTCCCCTCGGACACCCAGATGACTACCGAACGATCCGTGCTATCACTGGTCGTCAACGTTGATCAGCCTCCTATGAGCCGCAGGCCGGCCCACAGCGCCAGCACCGCGATGACCAGGCCGGCCGGGACGGTGAGCAGCCCCAGCCGGGTGAATTCCCCCAGGTCAGGTGCTGATCCGTGGTGCCGGAGGGTGCGGCGCCACAGCAGGGTGGCCAGCGAGCCGGTGTAGGTCAGGTTCGGGCCGACGTTGACGCCGATCAGCACCGCCAGCACGGCGCCGGGGCCGGCGGGCGCGGCCAGCGGCAGCAGCACCAGGACGGCGGGCAGGTTGTTGCAGATGTTCGCCAGCGCGGCGGCCAGCGCCGCGATGGCCAGCAGCGCGGGCAGCGACGTCCCGGCGGGCAGCAGCGGCCGCAGCGCGGAGCCGAGCCCGTTGGCCACCACGGCGGCGACCACGATCCCCAGCCCGAGCACGAACACCAGGAACGGCACATCGGCGGCGCGCAGCAGGCCGAGAGCAGTGGTCCGCCTGCGGGCCAGCGCCCGGGCCGCCAGCACCGCGGCCCCGGCGCAGGCGGCCCAGGCCGGGCTCACCCCGGCCGCGGACGCGGCCACGAACCCGGCCAGCGTGAGCGCCAGCACGGCCACCGTGAACCCCGGCCAGGCCGCCTTCCCGGTCGCAGCCCCGCCGGTCGCGGCACTGCCGTCCGCGGCCGGCCCGGCCCCGAGGTCGGAGGCGAAGAACCGGCCGAACACCGCGTACTCGACGCCGATGACCGCCAGCCACGGCACCGCCATCAACGCCGCGAAATGGCCGAACGCCAGCCCGCTGGCCGCGAAGGCCAGCAGGTTGGTCAGGTTGGACACGGGCAGCAGCAGCGACGCGGAGTTGGCCAGGTGGGTACAGGCGTACACGTGCGGCCGGGCCCGCACCTCCAGCCGGGCGGCGGTGGCGAACACCACCGGGGTGAGCAGGACCACGGTGGCGTCCAGGCTCAGCACGGCCGTGATCACCGCCGCGACCACGAACACCTGGGCCAGCAGCCTGCGCGGGCGGCCCGCGCTGGCCCGGGCCATCCACGACCCGCACGCCTTGAACAGCCCGTCGTCGTCGCACAGGTGGGCCAGGACCAGGATGGCGGCCAGGAAGCCGATCACCGGTCCCAGCCGCCTGGCCTCGGTGACCACGTCGTGGCCCGGGATCGCGCCCGCCGCGACCAGGATGACCGCGGCCGGCGCCGCCGCGGCCGCCTCGGGCCAGCCCCTCGGCCTGATCACCGCCCAGGCCAGCACGGCGAGCAGGGCCAGCAAGGAAACGGTCTCCCCGGCGGCAGCGTTCAGCGCGGTCCTCCCGCCGATCGGCCGGATCCATCGGGATTGACGATATATGGCCTGGCCGCAACCCTGGTGACGTGACCGGAGAACGAGAGCAGGCCGAGCGGTTCGCGGAGCTGTTCCGCGCCGTCTACCTGACCTTTCACCGCCGCGACGGGCCGCGGAGCCAGCTACCGGGCGCGTCCAGGGCCGTGCTCGAGCACCTGGCGCTGGCCGGCCCGCTGACCGTGGGCGAGGCCGCGGCGCACATGAGCCGGGCGCAGTCGGTGATCAGCGAGATCGTGGCCCACCTGGAACGCCAGGGCCTGCTGGAACGGGAGGACGATCCCGCCGACCGGCGGCGGACGCTGATCTGGCTGACTCCGAGCGGCCATGAAGCGCTGCGCCGGGACCGTGAGGTGCTTGGCGTGGACCACCTGCCCGCGCCATGGCCCGGCTGCCGCCCGGCCAGGCCGGCGAGCTCATCGCCGGGCTGCGGACCCTGGTCGACCTGGCCGCCCCGACGCCATCAGAACGATCTGGAGAGGATTGACATGACCACTGCGCAGAACTGCGAGAGCTGCGGGATGCCCATCGAGACCGGCCGCTACTGCGGCTACTGCACCGACGAGACCGGTGCCCTGCAATCGTTTGACGAGCGGTTCGAGCGGATGGTCGGCTGGCAGGCCCGGCGCCAGCCGGACGCGCCGCGGCACGAGATCGAGCGCCAGACGCTCGACTACATGGCCACCATGCCGGCCTGGCGGGATCACCCCCGGGTCGCCGCTCGCCGCCCTTCCCCGGAACTCTGATCCGCGCCACCGAGGGTAGTGAAATGCCGCTTCCACTAGCCTCTGGGGTGCTGAAATGCCGGTTTCATTCCGCTGGCCTCTGGGGTGCTGAAATGCCGGTTTCATTCCGCTGGAGTCGCTCAGCCGAGGGTCGCGGCCCGGTGCGGCGTCTAGCATGATACGGACGCTAGCTCATTTGGTGGAACGATCCTGTAGCCGCTGAGGCAGGGCTTGGTCACCTGCCGGCGTGGTTCGGCCATAATTGCCTGCGGGCGGGTTTGTGGCACCGGCGATGGTTCCGCGGGCCCGCTCAGGTGTAGTTTCGCTGGCGAGGGCCGGTGCAATCGATTCTGCGGAGGGCTGCATGAGCATAATGGGCACCCGGGTCATCCGGACCGAAGACCCGCGGCTGCTGACCGCGGGCGGCGTCTACGTGGAGGACCTGAGGACCCCGGAGCTGAACCAGGCGGCCCGCCTGACGTTCGTCCGCAGCCCGCTGGCCCACGCGCGCATCACCGGCATCGACGCCAGCGAGGCGCTCGGCGAGCCGGGCGTGATCGCCGTGCTGACCGTCCGCGACATGGACGACCTAGCCCCGCCGCCGCCGAGCTCAGGCGAATGGGACGGCAGCCCGGCGCCGCTCGGCGGCCCGTGGGCCGAGCCCCTGCTCGCGGTGCACACGGTACGGTTCGTGGGCGAGCCGGTCGCCGTGGTCATCACCGACAGCAGCTACCAGGGCGAGGACGCAGCCGACCTGGTCAGCGTGGACTACGACCCGCTTCCGGTGGTGCTGGGACCGACGGCCGCCGTCGCCGACCAGACCCTGCTGTTCCCTGCCGCCGGCACCAACATCGCGGTCGCGAACCCCCTCCAGGCGGACGACGCCCCCTTCGACGCCTGCGACGTGGTCGTCGAGCAGGACATCGTCAACCAGCGGGTGGCCTGCCTCCCGATGGAGGGGCGCGCCGCGGCCGCCAGCTATTCCGGCGGCAAGCTGACCGTCTGGGCCAGCTCGCAGAACGCGCAGGTGAGCCGGCTGATCCTGGCCGGCGCCCTGGGCCTGGCGCCCGACCAGATCCGCGTCGTGGTGCCCGACGTGGGCGGCGGGTTCGGCGCCAAGATCGGCATCGACCGGGACACGATCACCACTGCCTGGGCGGCCAGGAAAACCGGCCAGGCGCTGCGCTGGGCCGAGACCCGCAGCGAGAACCTGGTCGCGATGACGCAGGGCCGCGCCCAGCTGCAGCACATGAAGATCGGCGGCAGCCGGGACGGCCGCATCCTCGCCTACCGCATCGACGTCATCCAGGACACCGGCGCCTACGCGCGCAGCGGCGGAGTCCTGCCCTTCCTCACCTGCCTGATGGCACCTGGCGTGTACGACATCCCGGACGTGCAAGCCGGGTTCCGGATGGCCGTCACCAACACGGCGCCGATCGCCGCGTACCGGGGGGCAGGCCGGCCCGAGGCCGCGGCGGCCATCGAGCGCGCGGTCGACCTGTTCGCCGCCGAGATCGGCATGGATCCGGCGGAGGTCAGGCGGCGCAACTTCATCGCCCCGGACAAGTTCCCCTTCCAGACCAAGACCGGCGCCATGTACGACACCGGCCGCTACGCCGACGCGCTGGACATGGCGCTGGCCGCGGCGGGTTATGCGCAGCTCCGCGAGGAGCAGCAGCGTCGGCGCGCCAGCGGTGACCCCAGGCAGCTCGGCATCGGCTTGTCCTCCTACGTCGAGATCACCGCGCTGGACCCGGACGCCGGCGAGACCGCCAAGATCGAGGTGACGGACCACGGCTCGGCCACCGTCTACACCGGCAGCTCGGCGCACGGCCAGGGGCACCACACCGCGTGGGCCATGCTCGTGCAGGACGAGCTCGGCATCCCGATGGACCAGATCACGGTCATCCACGGTGACACCGACCTGATCCCGGTCGGCGTCGGCACCCACGGCTCGCGGTCGCTTCAGCTCGGCGGCTCGGCCGTGCACAAGGCGGCGATCGAGGTCAAGGACGAGGCGCGGCGCCATGCCGCGGAGATGCTCGAGGCCGCCGAGGCGGATGTGGTGCTCGACACCGCCACCGGGCTATGGCAGATCCGCGGTGACCCGGATACCGCCCTGTCCTGGGCCCAGGTCGCGGGCCACACCAGCGGCGGCAGCCTGATCGCCGACGTGAGCTTCATTCAGGACCGGCCCACGTTCCCGTTCGGCACCCACGTGTCCGTGGTGGAAGTCGACACCGAGACCGGCCAGGTGAAGATGCTGCGGCACGTGACCGTCGATGACGCCGGGACGGTGCTGAACCCGGTGCTCACCGAGGGCCAGCGGCACGGCGGGATCGCCCAGGGCGCGGCCCAGGCGCTGCTCGAGGAGGTGCTCTACGACGCGGACGGCAACCCGCTGACCTCCACGCTGGCCGACTACGCGGCGGTTTCCGCGCCCGACCTGCCCAGCTTCGAGCTGCTGAACAGCGAGACGCCGACCGACCTGAACCCGCTGGGCGTCAAGGGCATCGGCGAGGCGGGCACGATTGGCTCGACGCCCGCGATCCAGAACGCCGTGGTGGACGCCCTGGCGCACCTGGGCGTCAGGCACATCGACATGCCGGCCACCCCCCAGCGGGTATGGACCGCGATCAACGCAGTGCTGAATTCCGCGCAGAGCGCGAGACAGGAAAGCGAGTAATCAGTGAAGGTCGACCTGACGGTCAACGGCAAGGAGATCACCGCGGACGTCGAGGACCGCATGCTGCTCGTGCACTTCCTGCGCGACGTGGCGGACCTGACCGCGACGAACGTCGGCTGTGACACCACGTCCTGCGGTGCCTGCACGGTGCTGCTCGACGGCGAGTCCGTGAAGTCCTGCACGGTGCTGGCCGCCCAGGCCAGCGGGCATGAGGTCACCACGGTCGAGGGGCTGGCCAGCAACGGGACGATGCACCCGGTGCAGCAGGCCTTCCACGAGCAGCACGGGCTGCAGTGCGGCTTCTGCACGCCGGGCATGGTGATGGCGATCGTGTCGCTGCTGAAGGAGAACCCGCACCCGACCGAGGAGCAGGTGCGGACCGGCCTGGAAGGCAACCTGTGCCGGTGCACCGGCTACCACAACATCGTCAGGGCCGCGCTCGCGGCCGCGGAGACCTCAGGAGCGTCCTCGTGATCCCGTCGTCGTTCACCTACAAGCGGGCTGGCTCGGCCGAGGAAGCCTGTGACCTGGCCGCGGAGTACGGCGAGGACGCCAAGTACCTGGCCGGCGGGCATTCGCTGCTGCCGCTGATGAAGCTGCGGCTGGCCGCCCCCGAGGTGATCATCGACCTCGGCGGGCTCAGCGACCTGTCCTACGTCACCGACCAGGGTTCGCACGTCGCGATCGGCGCGCTGACCAGGCACCACGACGTGCACCATTCCGAACTGCTGGCCCGCGAGGTGCCGCTGCTCGCGCATGCGGCCGGGCAGGTCGGCGACCCGCAGATCAGGCACCGCGGCACCATCGGCGGCTCGGTCGCGCACGCCGACCCGGCCTCCGACCTGCCCGCCGTGCTGCTCGCCCTGGATGCCACCCTGGTCGCCCGCGGCGTCGACGGCGCCCGGGAGATCGGTATCGGGGAGTTCTTCCAGGGCCTGTTCGAGACCGTGCTCGAGCCGGGCGAGCTGCTCACCGAGATCCGGGTGCCCAAGCCGGGCGCTCGCGGCTGGTCGTTCCAGAAGTTCACCCAGCGGGCGATCGACTGGGCCATCGTCGGCGTGGCCGTCCAGGGCCGCAACGTGGCGCTGGTCAACATGGGCGGCACCCCGCTGCGCGCCGCCGCGGTAGAGGCCGCCCTGGCCGGCGGGGCCGCGCCCGTCGAGGCCGCCGCGCACGCCGCCGAGGGTACCAGCGCCGCATCCGACATCCGCGCCAGCCAGGAGTACCGCGAGCACCTGGCCCGGGTCCTGGTCTCCCGCGCCCTCACGGAGGCAAGTTCAAGATCCTTATGCCGAACGGCCCGTGGTGCACGCCATGATCCAAGCCTTCGTGATCATCCGCGCTGCGCCTGGCTTAGCTGAGATCCCCGGGCCGCTGCTGGCTGCCTCGATCTTCCTGGATGCGCTGAACGTGTTCCTGTTCTTCCTGCGCATCTTCTCCCGCGAGAACTAGCGGACCCACCCGGGGCACTCAGGTCCGCTGCCGGGCGACAATAGGAGGGTGGGACTGCGCAGCGCGCTGACCAAGCCGGTCAGGTGGATCAGGTCGGTCCGGTTCCTCATGCTCGGCTGCGGCGCCCTGCTCGTGCTCACCTTCCCCGACGCCAACCTGGAGTTCCTGGCCTGGTTCGGGCTGGTCCCCGGCCTGGTGCTGATCATCAGGTCGCCCACCGCCCGCGAGAGCGGGGTCCGCGCCTGGTGGTTCGGGGCCGGCTACCTGATCGCCGCGCTGTACTGGATGGCACCGGAGATCGGGCCCGCCGTGCTCCTGGTCGGCGCGGCGTTCAGCGTGCTGTGGATACCGTTCGGGGTGGCCGCGTGGAAGCTGCTGCGGCCGCCGCTGACCTGGCCCCGGGCACTGGCCGGGCTGGTGGTGGTGCCGAGCTGCTGGCTGCTCACCGAGTGGCTGCGCTCCTGGCAGGCGCTGGGCGGCCCGTGGGCGGTGTTCGGCGTCAGCCAATGGCAGCATCCCGCCATCCTGGCGCTGGCCGCGGTCGGCGGCGTCTGGCTGATCAGCTTCGCGCTGGTCCTGGCCAACGTGGCCATCGTGCTGGCCATCGAGTCGCTGCCGCGAATCGGCGCCAGCGTCCTGCCCGGCGCGTCCGGCCGCTGGGGGCTGGCTGCCGTGGCCGCGGCCGCCGCCCTGGCCGGCGTCGGCGCCGGGCCGCTGGCCTTCGCGCTCACCCCGGCCAGCCCCGCCGTGCGCCAGGTCACGGTGGCCCTGGTCCAGCCCGGCATCGTGGGCAACGCCGCCCTGCGCGAGGACGCGAGCGAGCGGCTGACCGCCGAGTTCAGCCAGTCCGGCCAGCTGGCCGGGGTCCAGCCCGACCTGGTCGTCTGGGGCGAGAGCAGCATCGCGGTCGACCTCACCCTGCCCTCCTCCGCCGCCACGCTGCGCCAGATCGAGGCGCTGTCCGCGGCTGACGGGGCCGACGTGCTGGTCAGCCAGGACACCACGGTCCCCAGCAAGGGCCACGAGAAGTGGTCGGTCCTGGTCAGCCCGGCCGGGATCAAGGGCATCTACGTCAAGACGCGGCTGGTGCCGTTCGGTGAGTACATACCGTTCCGGCAGCAGCTCGGCTGGCTCACCAAGGTCAGCAAGGCGGCGGCGTCGAACATGATCCCCGGTACCGGCGCGCATCTGCTGTACGCCACGGACCGGCAAGGCGGCCCGCTGCCCATCGGCGACCTGGTTCTGTTTCGAGTCCGCGTTCCCCGACATGGCCCGGGTGGACACCGACCTGGGCGCCCAGCTGATCGTGTACCAGTCGGCCACCTCCACCTTCCAGGGCACCTGGGGCCCGGACCAGCACGCCTCGCTCGGCGCCGTGCGCGCGGCCGAGACCGGCCGGCCCGTGGTCCAGGCTGCGCTGACCGGCGACTCGGTCGCCTACGACGCCCGGGGCCGCCTGCTGGCCTGGATGGGCCAGTCTGAGCACGGCGTCATCACCGTCCGGCTCGGGCTGCCCGCCGCCTCCGACCGCACCATCTACGACCGCCTCGGCGACTACGTTCCGTGGACCGGCTTGGGCATCGTCGTACTCGCCGCGCTGGTCATGTTTGCGAATTCACGGGGTCTTCCTGGCCGAAGAACTGGTGTTGGCCGCGGGCATGAGGCAGAATATGTAGAGCACTCCGTGCCTAGCTGACGAGGCCGCTGGGGAAGGCGAACTTCGTCTTAGGAGGCACGGTGTCCGCACATGGTGTTTTGTACGTTCATTCCGCGCCCCCGGCGCTCTGCCCGCACATCGAGTGGGCAGTAGCCGGAATAGTGGGGGCGCCTGTCAGCATGCCCTGGGTCAGCCAGCCGGCCTCCCCGGGATCCCTGCGGGCCGAGCTAATCTGGCAGGGACGGCCGGGCACGGCCGGAGCGATCACCTCGGCGCTGGCCGGGTGGAACCGGCTCAGGTTCGAGGTCACCGAGGACAGCTCACCCGGCTGTGACGGCGTGCGGCACTGCTACACGCCCGAGCTCGGCACGTTCACCGCCGTGACCGCGGCCAACGGCGACATCGTGGTGCCGGAGAACCGGCTCCGCGCGGTCATGACCTTGGCCCGGCGGACCGGCGCCCCGTCGCTGGAGGACGAGCTGGGTCTGCTGCTCGGCACCGCCTGGGACAATGAGCTCGAGCCGTTCCGCCGCGCCGCCGACGGCGCCCCGGTCCGCTGGCTCAACGCCACGGGTTAGCCCGGGGGGAAGACCCCCCTGGAACCCCCCGCAAGCCCGCTGCGGTACCGACCGTAGTATCGCGCCGCCGGGGGGCTCAACTTGTTCCCACGAGCCCACCCCAGACCCCCGCGGGCGGCGCGATCACCAGCTGGTGGGGACCGGCATGCCCTCGCTGTAGCCGGACGCGCTCTGCACGCCGACCATGGCCCGCTCGTGGAACTCGGCCAGGTCCCGCGCGCCGGCGTAGGTGCACGAGGAGCGCAGCCCGGCCACGATCATGTCGATCAGGTCCTCCACGCCGGGCCGTACCGGGTCCAGGTACATGCGGGCTGAAGAGATGCCCTCCTCGAACAGCTCCTTCCGGGCCCGCTCGAACGGGGAGTCGCTGGCCGAACGCAGCCGTACCGCCCGCGCCGAGGCCATCCCGAAACTCTCCTTGTACAGCCGTCCCTCGGGGGAGCGGAATGTGTCGCCAGGAGACTCGTAAGTCCCGGCGAACCACGACCCGATCATCACGCTCGAGGCGCCCGCGGCCAGCGCCAGCGCCACGTCCCTCGGGTGCCGGACCCCGCCGTCGGCCCACACGGAGGCGCCGAGCCGCCTGGCCTGTTCGGCGCACTCGAGCACCGCGGTGAACTGCGGGCGTCCCACCCCGGTCATCATCCTCGTCGTGCACATCGCGCCCGGCCCGACGCCCACCTTGACGATGTCGGCCCCGGCCGCCACCAGGTCGGCCACCCCGGCCGCGGTGACCACGTTGCCCGCCACGACGGGGACCGGGGGCGTCAGCGACCGCACCGCCCGCAGCGCGCAGATCATCTTCTCCTGGTGCCCGTGCGCGGTGTCGACCACCAGCACGTCGGCGCCCGCGTCGAGCAGCAGCTTGGCCTTGGCCGCCACGTCGCCGTTCACGCCGAGGGCGGCTCCCACCCGCAGCCGGCCCGAGGCGTCCAGCGCGGGGGAGTACAGCGTCGCCCGCAGCGCCCCCGTCCGCGTCACGATGCCCAGGCAGCGGCCCGAACCGTCGAGCACCGGCGCCAGCCGGTGCCGTCCCTCGTGCAGCAGCGAGAACGCCTGCTCGGGCGACGTCCCGGCCGGCACCGTGAACGGGTCACCCGACATGACCTGGCGCAGCTGGGTGAACCGGTCCACGCCCAGGCAGTCGGCCTCGGTGACCACGCCGACCGGACGGCCGTCCTCGACCACCACCACCGCGTTGTGCGCCCGCTTGGGCAGCAGGCTCAGCGCGTCGCCCGCGGTGTCGGTCGGCCCCAGGGTCAGCGCGGTCTCCACCACCAGGTCCCGCGACTTCACCCAGGCGATCACGTCCGCGACCACGTCGGCCGGGATGTCCTGCGGCAGGATGGCCAGGCCGCCGCGGCGGGCCACGGTCTCCGCCATCCGCCGCCCGGACACCGCCGTCATGTTGGCGGTCACGATCGGTATGGTGGCGCCGCTGCGGTCCGCGGTGGCCAGGTCGACGTCCAGCCGCGAGCCCACCGCGGAGCGGCCCGGCACCATGAAGACGTCGCTGTAGGTCAGGTCATGCTCGGGAGTCAACCCGTTGAGAAATCGCACGTAGAGATTCTCCCCGAATCGTACGGGTGCTATAGCCTCCTGGCGTGGGATACCCCCGGCCCGACGGCCGCCACCGGACGCTGCGGCTGGGCCGGCGAGGCTGGGACCACGGCTCGTTCGGGATCATGGCCGTGGTCAACCGGACGCCCGACTCGTTCTTCGACCGCGGGGCCACCAGCGAATTCGACGCCGCCCTCGACGGCGCCAGCCAGGCCGTGGCCGACGGAGCCGACATCCTCGACATCGGCGGGGTGAAGGCCGGCGCCGGCGACGAGGTGACGCCCGCGGCCGAGATCGACCGCGTGGCGGGCCTGGTAGCGGCGGTACGCGAGCGCCATCCTGACGTCGTGATCAGCGTCGACACCTGGCGCAGCGCAGTCGGCGAGGTGGTCGCCCAGGCCGGCGCCGACCTGCTCAACGACGCCTGGGGCGGCGTCGACCCGCAGCTGACCGCGGTGGCGGCCCGGCACCGGATCGGGCTGGTCTGCTCCCACGCGGGCGGCCTGCCGCCCCGCACCCGCCCGCACCGGCCCGCGTACGGCGACGTCACGCAAGAGGTGACCGCCTACGTCACCGATTATGCCGAACGGGCCGTGGCCCGCGGGGTCCCCCAGGACTCCATCTTGGTCGACCCTTGCCACGACTTCGGCAAGAACACCTGGCAATCGCTCGAGCTGACCCGGCGTCTGGCCGACCTGGCCGGCACCGGCTGGCCGGTCCTGGTCGCGGTCGCGGACAAGGACTTCATCGGCGAAACCCTCGATCTCCCCGTCGATCAGCGCGGCGAGGGGACGATCGCCTCCCTGGCCATCTGCGCCTGGCTCGGCGCCCGCATCTTCCGCGTGCACAACGTCATCGCCGCCCGCGCCGCCCTCGCCGCCGCCACCCAGCTGCGCGCCCAGATCCCGTGATCACGAAGGGGCCATCCCAACCCAGGAGGTAATGTCATGACCCGCAAACCGGAACTGGCCGGGCAGACCGTCGTCGTGATCGGCGGCAGCGCCGGCATGGGCCTGGAAACCGCCCGCCGGGCCCGCGAGGAGGGCGCGGATGTCGTCCTGACCGGCCGGAACGCCGAACACCTCAAGCAGGCCGCGGCCGACGTCGGCGCGCGCGACGTCGCGGCCTTCGACGCCACCGACCCGGCCGCCCTCGGGCAGTTCTTCGCCGGCCTGCCGGGACCGGTCGACCACGTGATGGTGACCGGCCCCGGCCCGTACTATGCGCTCCTGGCCGACCTCGACCACGCGCGGGCGATCCGCGATTTCGACGGGCACCTGTGGCTGGCCATCGAGGTGGCCCGGCATGCCGTCGGCCGGGTGCGGCCCGGCGGCACGCTGCTGTTCATGAGCGGCACCAGCACCCGGGGACCCGGCCTGTCGCTCATGGCCGCGTTCAACGCCGCGCTGCCCGCCCTGATCGCCAGCCTGGCGGTCGAGGTGGCGCCGGTCCGGGTCAACCTCATGGCGGCCGGCTTCGTCGACACGCCGCTGTCGGCCCGGCTGCTCAGCGGCGATCTGGATGCGCGCCGCGCCCAGCTCGCCGCCACGCTGCCCATCGGGCGCGTGGTCGGGCCGGCCGACATCGCCGCGCTCGCCGTGCACCTGATGATCAACACGGCGGTCACCGGGGCGACCTACGATATCGACGGCGGGGAGCAGCTCGTGCCCGGCTCGTGAGCGTCATCACCGCGAGTGGAAGGAGCAATGCCGCTATACGACCCAAAACCCTTCGTGATCATGAAACGGTGAGGCCGAAAGCGGCGAACATGATGTCCGCGATCCGGTCGGCCATTTCCTCTTCGGGCAGCGGAACCTCGGCGCTGATCAGGTAGTTTATCCGTTCGAGCATCATCAGGCAGGCCACCGCGGTCAGCTCGGCGTGCTCCTGGTGCCGCCCGGCGGCCTGGGCGGAAGCGGTCATGCCGGTGGTCATGGCCTCGGCGATGCTGAACAGCAGCCGCAGCCCGTCCCCGAATACCTCCTCGGGCACCAGGTCGGCCTGGCTCAGGATGCGGATCACCGTGGCGTGCGCGGCGTACGCGCGGAAGAACTTCCGCACCCACTGGCGCAGCACGTTCAGGCCCGTCTCGTCGCTGGTCACGACGGGGAAGTCGCCCGCCACGATCTCCATGTCGTGCAGGGCGTCCTTCAGCAGGGCCTTGAACAGGTCTTCCTTGTTGGAGAAGTACAGGTAGAACGTTCCGTGCGAGATACCGGCCCGGCGCACCACGTCGTCGACGCGCACGCCGTGGAAGCCGCGGTTCTCGAATTCCGCCATGCCCGCCTCGAGCAGCCTGCGGACGGTCTCCCGGCCCTGGGCCCGGAGCTCGCGGTCCTGAGCGGGGGCACCGCCACCCAGCGACGGCCTGGCCGGCTGTTTCCTCGGTGGCCGCGCGGCCCCGCGGGGCGCGGCGATGGTGGGGCCGCGGCTTGCCTCCTGGTTCATAGCAAGAGCGTAGCCTTCCCGGACATGCCTGCCGTACATTCGGGGAACGCGGATACGCAGATCCGGTCGGCCCAGCCCTCTGGCGGGCGCTGCTACCCTTCCTGCGGTGAGTAGTCAGGCCGCCGGTTCCCGGCCTGGTGCAGCGACCGCCCCCAGCGCGGCTGACGGGGCGACCGCGACTATCAGGCGCGTGCGTTCGGTGTGGGGCGGCACCAGGCTCAAGGTCGGCGCGCTGACCGCCGGCGCCGCCCTCATCTACTGCCTGGACTCCCTGATCTTGTTCCGCCGATTCCTGGCCAGCACCTTCAACCTGGTCATCTTCGACCAGGGGATCCGCGGTTACGCGCATTTCCAGGCCCCGGTCTCGATCGCCCGGGGCGTGTCGGACGGGCAGAGCACGCACTTCCTCCTGCTCGCCGACCACTGGTCGCCGATCCTGGCCCTGCTCGCCCCGCTGTACTGGATCCACGACGATCCCACCACGCTGCTGGTCGCGCAGGGCGTCCTGTTCGCGCTGGCCATCCCGCCGCTGTGGGCCTACACCCGGCGCCAGCTCGGCGCGGCCGCGGCCTACTTCGTCTGCGTGGCCTACGCCTTGTCGCTGCCGGTCATGGCGGCGGTGATCTTCGACTTCCACGAGGTGGCCTTCGTCCCGGTGCTGACCGCGGTGATGGTCGAGCGGTTCGACGCCGGCCGCCGCTGGGGCGGGTTGGCCGCCGCGGCGGCCCTGCTGCTGGTCAAGGAGGACATGGGCCTGCTGGTGGCCGGCTACGGATGCTATCTGCTGCTGACCAGACGGCGGTGGACCGGCCTGGCCTTCGTCGCGGGCGGACTGCTGGCCACCTGGGTGGCCACGCACCTGCTCATACCCGCCTTCGGCGGCTCGGCCAGCTTCTACTGGGCCTACGGCCAGTTCGGGTCCACGCTGGGCGGCGCCCTGGCCAACGTGATCACCCACCCGCTGCACGCCCTGCACGTGTTCTTTACCCCGTGGGTGAAGACCCGCACGATGATCGGGCTGCTGGCGGCGTTCGGCTTCCTGCCGCTCGCCTCGCCGATGGTAGTCGCGGTGCTGCCGCTGCTGGCCGAGCGGATGCTGGCGACCGGCTATCCCCTCTGGTGGCAGGCGAAATTCCAGTACGACGCGTTCCTGGTCATGATGCTGTGCTGTGCCGCCGTCGACGGCGCCGCCCGCCTGCAGCGTCACTGGCCGGCGCGCTGGGACGGCTGGCTGACCTACCCGGCGCGCTGGCCGGCCTGGCTGCGCCACGGCGGTGCTCCATGGCACCCAGCGACGCTGTGGGCCGCGGGCATCTGCGCCGCGGCGCTGGTCTACTTCCCGTCCTCGCCGTTCGGCCCGCTGCTGCATCCTGGCTTCTACGGGACCAACGCGCGGATCAGGGCCGCCGCCGCCGCGGCCGCGCACGTGCCCTCCGGAGTGGAAGTGGAGGCGGTCAACAACGTGGGCCCGCGGCTATCCGGCCGGGACACGGTGCTGCTGCTCGACGGGACACCCCGCTGGGCGCCGTGGGTGGTCGCCGACACCATCGGGCTCGACTTCCCGTTCTGCAGCCCCAGCCAGCAGGCGCAGGAGGTGGGCTACCTGCTAGGCCACGGGTACTCGCTGGTCTTCGCCGACGACGGCTACGTGGTCCTGCACCGGCCCGCCGACTCCCGGACGGCGCAGGCCCTGGCCCACCCGCTGGCCGCCGACCGCCTGCACACCAACGTCTGCTACTGATGTCTGCTGCTGCTGATGTCTGCTGCTGCTGATGTCTGCTGCTGGGGATGACCGTCCATGGCCGATGAGGTGCTGAGCCTGCGGGCGCTCAACCGGGCCCTGCTGGCCAGGCAGCTGCTGCTCGACCGCCCCGAGCTGCCTGCCGGTAACGCCAGCAGCAGGCGGGCCATGGTCATCCGGACCATCGAGCAGCTGGTCGGGCTGCAGGCTCAGGCGCCCTTCCCGCCCTACTACGGCCTGTGGTCCCGGCTCGGCGGGTTCCGGCCCGACGACCTGGCTCCGCTGCTCAGCGATCGCAGCGTGGTCAGGATCGCGCTGATGCGCGGCACCATCCACCTGGTCTCCGCCCGCGACTGCCTGCCGTTGCGCCGCATGCTCCAGCCGGTGCTCGACCGCGGCCTGCGGGGCTCGTTCGGCAAGCAGCTGGCCGGAGTGGACGCGGGGGCGGTCGCCGCGGCCGGGCGGACGCTGGTGGAAGCCGAGCCGATGACGTTCAGCCAGCTCGGCCAGTCGCTCGCCGCCCGCTGGCCGGATCATCCGCCTGCCGCGCTGGCGCAGGCGGTGCGCGCCCTGGTCCCGCTCGTGCAGGTGCCGCCGCGGGCCGTCTGGGGGCGGGCCGGGCAGTCGCGGCACACCTCGGCCGAGCACTGGCTCGGCCAGCCGCCCGGCGGGGATCCGGGCTCCCCGGCCGCCCCCGACGGGGACCTGGCCGACCTGGTGACGCGGTACCTGGGCGCGTTCGGTCCCGCCACGGCGCGCGACGTGACGGCCTGGTCCGGGCTCACCGGGCTGGGCCCCGTGCTCGAGCGGCTCCGGCCGTCGCTGGTCACCTTCTCCGACGAGCAGGGAGCCGAGCTGTTCGACCTGCCGTCCGCGCCGCGTCCCGGTGCCGACGTGCCCGCGCCGGTCCGGCTGGCGGCCGAGTTCGACAACCTGCTGCTGTCCCACGCCGATCGCTCGCGCATGGTCAGCGCCGAGAACCTGAAGCGGTTCTACACCATCAACGGCGTCTTCCCCGGGTCGGTGCTCATCGACGGCTTCGTGGCCGGGATGTGGCGGCTGGCCAGGCACAAGAACGCGGCCACGCTGAGCATCGAGCTGTTCGGCCGCCCGCGCGAGCGTGATCAGCTGACCCGGGAGGCCGAGCGCATGCTCGCGTTCTGCGCGCCGGGCGCGGACCATGACATCCGCCTCGCCCCGGTTGCCTGACCACGCGGGCTCAGGGTTGCGCGAGCCGCTTGCGGACCTGCTCGGCGATGAGCTGGTAGGCGTCGACCTGCTCGGGCACGGCGCCGGTGACCATGACCGGCCGCCCCTCGTCGGCGTCACGCGCGGCCTGGTGGCTGAACGGGATGCTGGCCAGCTTCGGGATCAGGCCCCAGACGCTCTCGTGCTGTCCGGCATGAGCCCTCCCTGGGCTGGCGAGGCTGAAGATCTGCTGAAGAAGTTTCTCCAGGACTTTCTGTTGGCTCAGGGGGCCTTATATTGTCATATACATTGTGCTGCCTTTGCCCCTGCGCCGAGCCGCCCTGATAGCCGTGGCTGCCGCCGCGACGTATGCGAGCGTAGCCGGATTCGCGGTTCCCGCGGCCGACGCCGCCGGCGTCCCGCACTCACACGTTTCCTCCGCCCAGACATCGCCCGTGACGCAGGCGGCTCCGGCCAAGCAGACGTTCATCCCTGACCTCATCGCCGCGGCGCCGGGCGGCGTCACTTCCGCGCAGGTCGCGAAGATCAGGAAGCTCGGCGGGGTGCAGGCGGTGCTGCCGGTCGACGGCGGGAAGGTCACGGTCAACGGCAAGAGCGCGAACGTGCTCGGCGTCTCAGCGCAGGCGTTCCGGCCCTGGACGCCGCTGTCCACCTCGGCGGTCATCTGGTCCGGCCTGGGCCAGGGCAAGCTCATCAGCACCACCGCCGCGGCCCGCAGGCTGCACTTGGCCGCCGGGAAGTCGTATCAGGTATCGGCCGCGGTCGTCGAGCAGGTGCCGTTCGGCGGGCAGAGCGCGCTCAGCGTGCCCGGTGCGGATGCGATCGTGAACCTGGCCAGGGCTGCGCAGCTGGGGCTGGCCAAGAACTTCGCCGTCCTGATCAACGCGCCCCAGGCCAACCTGAAGTCGCTGATGGCGCAGGTCCAGTCGGTCATCGGCAAACGCGGCCAGGTCGTCAACCTGGTGTCGTATTCCCTGGTCACGGCCGGTAACCTGCCGGTCGAGCCGCATGCGCCGGCGGGCGTGCCGACCAGCTGGCTGAACCTGTTCAAGCAGTCTGCCGCCACCTACTGCCCGGGCCTGTCCTGGACCGTGCTGGCCGCGATCGGCGAGATCGAGAGCGGTGACGGCGCCAACGACGGCCCGTCGAGCGCAGGGGCGCTCGGCCCTATGCAGTTCCTGCCGTCCACGTGGGCGATCTGGGGCATAACCGGGTTCGGTCCGGCGGGTAAGCCCGACATCCTGAACCCGCTGGACGCCGTGCCCTCGGCCGCGCGCATGCTGTGTGCATCGGGCGCGGGGAGCACCGCCACCTTGTCCGGGGCGATCTTCTCCTACAACCACGCGACCTGGTATGTCGCCGAGGTGCTGGCGCTGGCCGGCGAATACGCCAGGAACAACTCCTAGCGCTCCGGCCGGCCCGGACCGCCGGTCAGCCGGCGCAGGCCCAGCAGGCAGGTCAGCACGCTCGCCGCGCCGCAGGAGGCGGCGAATACGTACCCGGCCCGCGGGCCGTGCGCGTCGAGGATGAAGCCCACCACGGACGCGCCGACCGCCACGCCGACAGAGATCCCGCTGCTGAGCCAGGACATGGCCTCGGTACGGCGGCCCGGCTTGGCCTGCGCCTCGAGCAGGCTGAAGCCGGCGATAAGCGTCGGCGCGATGGTCAGGCCGCACAGGTAGATGCAGCAGGTCAGCGTGATCAGGTTCGGCTGCGCCCAGAACGTGGCCACGCCGAGAACGGTCAGCGCCAGCGTCAGCGCGAACCGGTTCTCGACCGGTGCCCGCCACTGCCGGGACCCGTACCACAACCCGCCGGTGGCGCTGCCGAAGGCGTAGGTACCGAGGATGAACCCGGCCAGCGGCTTGTGGCCGAAGTGCTGGGCGAACGAGACCGTGCTCAGGTCGATGGACACGAACATCGCGCCGAGGAGCAGGTACACGGGTGCCAGGACGACCAGGCCCGGTGCAGGCGCCCCCCGGGGCCCGTTGAGCCGGGGGGAATCCTCCCCCCGGACCAACAGCGGCGCCGGCTCGGTGCCGCGCTGGGCGGCGAACCACAGCGTTCCCGCTAGGCACAACACCGCCGCCGTGGCCACCCCGGCGGCCGGGAACACTTCGGTGGCCAGCAGGGTCACCGCGGCTGGCCCCACCACGAAGCAGAACTCATCGGCCACCGACTCGAAGGAAAACGCGGCATGCAGCCGGGGCGAGCCGGCCAGCAGGACGCTCCACCGGGCCCGGACCATGGTGCCCAGCGAGGGCATGGCCGCGCCCGCGATCGCCCCCGGTACGAAGAACGCCCAGGTCGGCAGGCCTAGCTCCACGGTCACGATCAGGGCCGTGGTGGCGGCGGCGTAGACCGCCAGCAGGGGCAGCAGCACCCGCCGCTGGCCGGTGGCATCCACCAGCCGGGCCAGCCGCGGTGAGGCGAACGCGTAGCCGAGCGACCCGGCCGCGGACACGGTTCCGGCCACGCCGTACTTCCCGGTGACCGCCGAGATGAGCAGGACGGTGCCGAGCCCGAACATCGACATCGGCATCCGCCCGACGACACCCGCCGCCGAGAAGCGCCAGGCGCCGGGAATCCGGAAGATATCCGCATACGGCCGCAGGGGCCGGGCCAGCTTGCTTACGGGGGAGCGGTCGACGGTTTTTTCCGTATCGTCAATATCCGTCATCGGCCGCATTGCCCCACGATCAATACGATATCGGACGCATCTGGAAGCCTGTTTGGAAGCTCAGTAGCGTCCGACTAGCAGCCGGGCCACTCCGGGCTGCCGCGCTTGGCCGCAATGGCTATGACCTGGGCAAACTGCGAATGGTGTAGCTAGCCCCACCCCCGAACACACCTGTCAGCCCCATGTCGGCGCCGACCGGAACGGGCCTAGGCTCGACTCGTACGGACGGGGAACGGGGCACGTTGCGAGCGGGCGACCAGATAGCAAGCTGTCGTCCCGACCCGCGCGTGCTGTTGATCGCGGAGTGCCTGGCCCCACTCAATGCCGGGTCCGGAAACGGGCCCATGGGCCGAATCCACCACCTGACGCTCCCCGGTGGAAACACCACGACTTGTTCGGTGTGAAGGATCTTGAGGGCAGAACGCGTAGCTGCCCTCCGACCAGCCGAGGGAGCGGCGCAAATGGGTGAAGTGCAGGTGGTTGACCGCGGCCAGGCGGTACAGGCAAGAGCCGGCGATCTGGCCGGGGCGCCGTTCCCGCGGCCGGCCGCGACGGGTTTCGCGGGGCTCTTCAAGCGTCCGGCCGCCCGGTGGGCCCGGGTTGCGCTGGTGGCGGTGAACCTGGCCGCGGTCACGGCCTTCCTGCTGTCGTACTCGCGGCACGGGGTGGGCTTGGGCCCGTACCGGATCGATCTGGGCGCCTACCAGGCCGGCGGGCGGGCGTGGCTGCGCGGGGCAGATCTGTACGGGCAGGTGCCAGTGATCCGGGGGATGGCGTTGCCGTTCACCTACCCGCCCATCGCGGCGGTGATACTGGCGCCGCTGGCGCTGCTGCCGATGGCCGCAGCCGGCACGCTGCTCACCGTGGGCAGCATCGCGCTGGTCGCCGTGGTGCTGCTGGTGCTGCTGCGCCGCCTGGCCGGGTCTGCTGGCGCGTCGCTGTGGGCGGCGGGCTGGCTGCTGCCGCCAACCCTGCTGCTCGAACCGGTGCGCAGCACCCTGGATTACGGCCAGATCAACATCGTGCTGATGGCCCTGGTAGCGGTGGACTGCCTGGCGGTGGCGCCGCGCTGGCCGCGCGGCGCGCTGATCGGCCTGGCCGCCGCGGTGAAGCTGACCCCCGCGGCGTTCGTGCTGTTCTTCCTGCTCCGCCGCGACTACCGGGCCGCGGCCGTGGCCGGGGTGTCCTTCGCCGTCACCACCGCCGCCGGGTTCGCGCTGGCCGGGCCCGACTCGGTGCGCTACTGGACCGGAGCCGTCTTCCAGACTGAAAGGGTCGGCGACCCGGCCCAGCCCGCCAGCCAGTGCCTGCAGGCGGTCCTGGCCCGCGCGGGGCTCGACCCGCACACCGTGCCCGGCACGGCCGCCTGGCTAGCGCTATCGGCCCTCGTCGTGGTGGTGGCGTGCCGCGGCATGCGGCACGCCTTCGCGGCGTCGCAGGACTGCTGGGCGCTGTCGCTCAACGCCTTCGCCGCCCTGCTCATCTCGCCGATGTCCTGGTCGCACCACTGGGTATGGTGCGCGCCAGCCCTGCTCACCCTCGCCGACCTCGGCCGCCGCCATCACCGCCGGCTGGCAACGGCCGCCGCCGCCTGCGGCCTCGCCCTGTTCGTCACGGCTCCCCAGTGGTGGCTCGGGAGATACGCCGGCCCGGAACTGAGATGGGCGGCCTGGCAGCAGGCCATCGGCAGTTCCTACGTCTTGTTCGCCGCCCTCGTCCTGCTCCTGTCCGCCTGCGGCCAGCTCACCCCGCCAACTCCGGCATACCGTGCTGCCCCCGAGCCCGGTCACTCACCTCGTGATGCAATCACAGACCTGGAAGTGGTTCCTCGCCCACGACAGTGGGCCAGCCGATGATCCTGATCGGCGGCTGCGGATCGCTGATCCGGCCACCACCCGGTGGATGGGCCCCTTGGACCGGCCGGTCCGCCGCCCTGGTTGGATGGAAGCATGCCGGCCTACGACGCATTCCTGCTCGTCTCGTTCGGCGGTCCGGAACACCCCGATGACGTCATCCCGTTCCTCGAGAACGTCACCCGGGGCCGCGGCGTCCCGCGCGAGCGGCTCGCGGGCGTGGCCGAGCACTACTACGCATTCGGCGGGGTGAGCCCGATCAACCAGCAGTGCCGCGACCTGCTGGCCGCCGTGGATAAGGATTTCGCCGCCCACGGCCTGTCGCTGCCCGCCTACTGGGGAAACCGGAACTGGGCTCCCTACCTGACCGATGCCGTCCGTGCCATGGCGGAGGACGGCGTCCGGCGCGCCGTCGCCTTCGTGACCTCTGCTTACAGCTCCTACTCCAGCTGCAGGCAGTATCTGGACGACATCGAGCGGGCCCGGGCCACCGTGGGGCCCGACGCACCGCGGATCGACAAGATCAGGCGTTTCTTCAACCACCCGGGCTTCATCGAGCCCCTCGCCGGCCACGCGCGCACCGCGCTGGCCACGCTGCCCGCCGAGGTCCGCGACCACGCGCACCTGGTGTTCACCGCCCACAGCGTGCCCGCCGCGATGGCCGCGTCCAGCGGCCCGGGCGCAGGAGGCCGGTACCAAGCCGAACTGCACGAAGCCGCTCGGCTCGTCGCCCGCCGCGTCGGTGACGGCCGTCATCCGTGGTCGCAGGCCTACCAGAGCAGGAGCGGGCCGCCGTCGCAGCCCTGGCTGGAACCCGACGTGCGTGATCATCTCGGCGAGTTGGCGAAGGCAGGAACCGAGGCCGTGGTGGTGATCCCGGTCGGGTTCGTGTCCGACCACATGGAGGTCCGGTATGACCTCGACGTCGAAGCGGCGCAGGCCGCCGAGTCCCTGGGCCTGGCCTTCGCCCGGTCCGCTACGCCGGGCACCGACCCGCGGTTCGCCTCGATGATCACCGAGCTGGTCCGGGAGCGCATGGCCCAGCCAGATAGTACGGATCCGGACGGCGCCGACCCGGATAGTACCGATCCAGATAGTACGGGTCCGGAAAGTATCCACCCGGAAAGTACCGATCCGGAAAGTACGGATCCGGATAATACGGTGTTGGTAGGTAGGGGGGCGGTGGCGGCGCTGGGCGATATGGGCGTGCCGACCCAGACGTGCCCGGCGGGCTGCTGCGGTGGGTCCCGGTGACTGATCCCGAGGCGCTGCTCAAGATCGCCGTCGAGGCGGCGGGCGAAGCCGGCGGCCTGCTGGCGTCCTGGCGCGGAGATGAGCGGCCCGAGGTCATCGACACCAAGTCGAGCCCCACGGACGTGGTGACGGAGATGGACCGCCGGTCCGAGGCGCTGATCACCGAGCGTATCCGGGCGGTCCGGCCCGGCGACACGGTTCTCGGCGAAGAGGGCGGGCAGACGCTCGGCGGGCCGGACAAGGCGGCCGGCCCGGGAGGCGCGGGCCGGGTGCGCTGGGTGGTGGACCCCCTCGACGGCACCGTCAACTACCTCTACGGGCTGCCGGACTGGGCGGTGTCCATCGCCGCCGAAGTAGACGGCACCATAGTGGCCGGTGTGGTCGAGGTGCCCCGTTTCGGTGAGACGTTCACCGCCGTGGCGGGCCAGGGGGCCTGGCTGCACCGGGGCGGCGCCGCCATCAGGCTGCGCTGTGCCGCGGGTACGGCGCTGGGCCAGGCGCTGGTGGCCACCGGATTCGGCTACGACTCCGGGCGCCGCCGGGTGCAGGGCGGGGTCGTCGCGGCCTTGCTGCCGCATGTGCGCGACATCAGGCGCGCGGGCTCCGCCGCCGTTGACCTGTGCTCGGTAGCGGCCGGCCGGGTGGACGCGTTCTACGAGCGCGGCCTGAATTACTGGGACTACGCGGCCGGCGGGCTCATCGCGCGTGAGGCCGGCGCAGTCGTCGGCGGGCTGGCCGGCCGCGCGGAAAGCACGTCCATGACCGTCGCTGCCGGCCCGGGCCTGTTCCCGGTGCTGGCCGACATGCTGGCCGGCCTCGATCCCGAGCGAGATTAGGACTCGGGCGGCACTGAACAACTCCCGACTCGGTTCGGAGCCGGAGCCAGGGCCGGGTACTCCAGCAGTAGATCGTTTAACTGCATGAATTTCTGTCGGCGTGCCTCCGCCGACAACCTGGTGCCGGTGGGCCGCTGGGGTGGCCAGAGTGCGCTGCATAGGACCGGGCCGGGGCGATGCCGGCCGCCGAACCGGGAACCCGGCACTGCATCGGCGGGTCAGACCCAGACCGCCGCCTGGCCACAGGAGGCTGCGGTATAACTTACGATGCTCGGTGGTCCGCAACGGAATTCTGTCACGTTCGCTACAGGCGGAGGGATACGTCGTAGCCGGGCGAAATTCCCCGCCGGAATCGGGCACAACTACGGCCCTGAAAGCGTTACACCCGCGCAGCGATTGCGCACTACGGATGAAGGGGGATGGAGTACTCAGATGGCTACCGACTACGACAGCCCGCGGAAGACGGACGACGACCTGACTGAGGACAGCCTTCAGGAGCTTCAGGCACGCCGGATGGACAAGTCATCGAGCACCATCGATCTTGACCCCGACGATGTTGCCGAGTCCCTGGAGTTGCCGGGGGCTGACCTGTCGAACGAGGAACTCTCGTTCCGGGTGATACCGCGTCAGGCGGATGAGTTCACGTGTTCCCGGTGCTTCCTTGTGCACCACCGGAGTCAGCTTGCCGAAGACCGCAATGGCCAGCTTGTCTGCCGGGAGTGCGCGGCCTAGCCGTCCGCGGCGGTGACGGATTCGCGGGCCG
Source organism: uncultured Actinomycetes bacterium (assembly GCA_963739135.1). Classification (GTDB taxonomy): domain Bacteria; phylum Actinomycetota; class Actinomycetes; order Streptosporangiales; family Streptosporangiaceae; genus Palsa-504. The sequence continues at coordinate 494,406 of CAVTZG010000021.1, read as the reverse complement.
GGCGGCGGCTCCTGCTGCGTGCTGCCCGGACTGCGAGCAGCCTCGCCGTACCTACGGCGACGCCGGTCAGCATGGACCAGCTGAGCGCCTCGGGCAGCGCCACCTGGGGATCCTCGGGATTGCCGGGTGGTTCCTTGCCCGTGGCCTTGGTCCACAGGACGGTGAGTGCCTTGCGCACGACAAAGGTGGCCGCCAAGGCCGCCAGCCCGCCCATGATCCCATCCGCCGTCAAGCCCGTCAGACCGTCGAAGATCTGCCAGCCACGGCTCTGATTCCTATCTGCCATCCCATTGCTCCTTTTTCAGCCCACCCATTGCCCCACCCTTGCCCGTCCGCGCAATCATGCCACTGGTTCGTGCCCGCCCTGCACCCGGCACCTTTCGATCGCGGCGGCCAGGTCAGCAGGGTGCCTCGTACCGACCAGCCAGTAGGGGGCCGCTGGCTGCGCCGTCGATGCTGCCGTGTCCAGAGCCAGGTACACGGATTCCTTCAGGTAGGGTCGCAGGTAAAGGTGCGCTGCCGGATCGGCTCGCGGGCCGCGCAGCCGTGTGGACTGCTTCTCGTCGAGGGCCACGACCTCGCCGACAGCCGTCAGGGGCAGCACGGCCCCACCCGCCCGCAGCGCCCCGTCGGCCACCTCAACGCTGCCCCGGCCGAGTGCGATCAGCAGGGTCGCGCACCCCACGGCCAGGCCGACGACGATGATGATGGGCCAGGGCCAGGGCAGGCCCGCGTACAGCGTGGCCCCGAGGATGAGGACGGTCGGGAAGGAAAGAAGCCACCAGGCGAGCGGTACCTGCAGCCGTTCGCGGTAATCGTGCATGCAGTTGAGGGTAGTTGGTCAGATGGAGTCGTGGCGGGGCCTGAGCCGCCGGGCCACGGGATGGGTCGCGGCGGCGTGGCGGACGGGCCCGAGTCCGGGCGATCCGACAGCGCACGATAACGGCGATAGACAGGCGAACCACATCGGCCGGACCGCAGCCGAGCCGGCGCCGCGGCCCGACCGCGCCGCGCCAGACCAGGCCGGCAACGGGTCCGCGGAGGAGGACCGGATCGCTCGCGGCACAGGTGTAGCGGAACAGGTCGCCCGGGGGGAGGCCGTGCCGGAGCTCAACCGGGTCAGCGAGCCCGCAGAAGGCCGGCGCGCCGCCCGGGAGCGCCGGCCGGACGTGCCCGAGCAGGGCCGCGTCCCGGGCTGGCTGCAGACGGCGGCCGCGTGGAGCTGGCGGCTGCTGCTGCTCGCCATCATCCTCTACCTGATCACGCGCTTGCTCGGCGTCCTGTACATCGTGGTCGTGCCGTGCGTCGCGGCATTGCTGCTCACCGCGCTGCTGCAGCCGCTGACGAGCAGGTTGCGGCGTGCTGGGCTGCCCGCACTGGCTGCGACCTGGGTGACCCTGCTCGTCGCCGCCGTCGTGCTCGGCAGCTTGGTCCTGCTGGTCGCCAGCCGGGTGAGCGCCGACTACCCCACCGTGCTCGCCGAGGCCAAGCACACCACCGCACAGGTCCAGTCGTGGCTGGCCGGGCCGCCCCTGCACGTCAAGAACAGCAACGTCCAGAAGTTCCTGAACAACATTCCCGATTTCCTCAGCAAGCACAAGACGCTGGTCGAGGGGACCCTGGTGACGGGGGGCAAGATCGCCTCCGAATTCTTCGGCGGCCTCGTGCTCATGCTCTTCGTCACGTTCTTCCTGATCAAGGACGGGGATCGGATCTGGAACTGGCTCCTGGGCGCCATGCGCCCCGAAACCGCTCGCCGGGTGGACCGGGCCGGTCGGGTTTCGTGGCTGGTGGTGGTCTACTACATGCGCGGAACGGTAGTGGTGGCGGCCATCCATGCGGTGGTTATCGGCCTGTCTCTGTGGATCATGGGTGTCCCGCTGGCCGTGCCGCTTGCCGTGCTGGTATTCGTGGCGGCCTTCGTGCCCCTGGTGGGACTGCTGGTCGCGGGCGCGCTGGCCATCGTGGTAACGCTGGCCACCAAGGGCTGGGTCGACGCAGTCGTCCTGCTGGGGATCCTGGTTCTTGAGGACCAGCTGGAAGCCCACCTGCTCCAGCCCCAGGTGGTCGGTAAGATGATCCGGCTCCATCCGCTGGCGGTTATCCTGGCGCTCGCCGCCGGGGCAGTACTGGCCGGAATTCCTGGTGCCGTGGTCGCCGTGCCTGTGGTGGCCGTGATCAGCCGGGCGCTGCCCGAGCTCCGCCGCACTGAGCCTGACGACCTCGGCCCAGGTGACCCCTAGATGGACCGAGGGCCTTCAATGTCGCGCTATCCTCACCGTGCGTGGCCACAGGAAGGGAGTACTCGTTGCACGGCTCTGGACCGGACGTGCTGATCAAGCGTCTGGACGCCGGCGTTCCGCTGCCGTCGTATGCCTTTCCGGGCGACGCGGGCGCCGACCTGACGGCCGCCGACGACGTGGAACTGGCGCCCGGCGAGCGGGCGCTGGTCGGGACCGGGCTGGCCATCGCGCTGCCCGACGGGTACGCCGCGTTCGTGCACCCGCGTTCCGGGCTGGCGGCGAAGTACGGGGTCACCCTGGTGAACGCGCCGGGAACCGTCGACGCGGGCTACCGCGGTGAGATCAAGGTGACCCTGCTGAACACGGACTCCGAGCACCCGGTCAGCTTCAAACGGGGAGACAGGATCGCGCAGCTGGTCATCCAGCGGGTCGAGCGGGCTTGCTTCCACGAGGTAGAGGTGCTCCCGGGATCGGTGCGGGGCGACGGCGGCTTCGGGTCCTCAGGGGGGCATGGGGGGGCGGGCAACCCCTCCCAAGGGGGGTCCGGGGGGATGGGTCCCCCCGGCAAGAGCAGCAGGGGGGGCCTGGGGGGGATCGTCCCCCCGAGGCAGCAGAGTTAGGAGCGTGCGGAGTGTTTCGTCGGCGTCGTTCGTCACAGGAAGACGACGAGATCTACGAGGATGAGCCGTTCGACGACGAGACGGCGGAGCCCGGGGTTCCCGCGGGCGTACCGCGGGCCGAGGGCGGACCGTGGGATGCCGACGAACCTTATCCGGTGCGGGAACGCAAGGATCTCGGCAGCCTGCATGTGCCGGTCGGCCCGGATTGCGAGATCGAGCTGACGATGGCCGAGCAGCACGGCGCCTGGGTGACCGTCAGGCACGGCGGGAGCGAGATGAAGGTCCAGGCCTTCGCCGCGCCGCGCCGGGGCGAACTGTGGGATGACCTGCGGGCGGAGATCGCCGCCGAGGTCGAGGCGGCCGGCGGCCGGAGCGAGGAGACGACGGGACCCTTCGGCGTGGAGGTCGCGGCTCAGGTGCCCAATCCGCCCGGGCAGCCCGCCTCCGGCATGTTCCCGGCCCGCTTCGTCGGCGTCGACGGCCCGCGCTGGCTTTTGCGCGGCCTTATCACCGGCCCGGCCGCATCCGGCGGGTCCTCGGCCAGCGTGCTCGAGGATGCGTTCAGGGAGATGGTGGTCGTGCGCGGCGAGCACCCGGTGCCGCCGCGGGATCTCCTCGAGCTGCGGCTGCCGCCGGAAGCCATGAAGGCCTACGAAGAACAGGCGGCCGCGGCCGCCGCCGAGGAGAACAAGTTCCGGACCGACCTGAACCCGTTCGACCGCGGTCCGGAGTTCACCGAGACTCGTTAGCGCTCAGCAGGCGCGCGAGTTCCTCCTCGACATCCTCGCTGGTCACGAAGAACAGCTCGTCCCCGGCCTGCAGCGGGTCATCGGGGAGCGGGACCAGGACCCGGCCCTCGCGCAAGATGGCGACCAGCGAGGTGTCGGACGGCCACTGGATCCCGCCGACGCGCTGCCCGACCAGCGGCGCCTCGTCGGGCATGGTCAGCTCCACCAGGCTGGCCTCGCTCTGCCCGAACGACATCAGCCGCACCAGGTCACCGACGCTGACCGCCTCCTCGACCAGCGCGGAGAGCAGCCTCGGCGTGGAGACCGCGACGTCGACACCCCAGGATTCGTTGTACAGCCATTCGTTGCCCGGGTGGTTCACCCGGGCCACGACCCTGGGTACCCCGTACTCGGTCTTGGCCAACAGCGACACGACCAGGTTCACCTTGTCGTCGCCGGTCGCCGCGACCACCACGTTGCACCGGTACAGCGCGGCATCATCCAGGGAGCTGATCTCGCACGCGTCGGCCAGCAGCCATTCGGCGCGCGGTACGCTCTCCACCGCGATCGCCTTCGGATTGTGGTCGATCAGCAGGACCTCGTGCCCGTTCTCCAGCAGTTCGGTGGCAATCGAGAGGCCGACGGCCCCGGCACCCGCTATCGCGACCCGCATCAGTGCTCGCCTCCCCGGGACGCGAAGGCCGCGGCGATCCGGTCCAAGTCGCTCTCCTTGGCGACGACGTGGATGACGTCACCTTCTTGCAGAACCGTGCCGTTCTCGGGCACGAAGGCCTGACCCAGGCGGTCGACGAACACAATCCGGGTCAACGTGGCCGCTTCCACTGCCTTCACCTGCTCGCCGATCCAGGCGGTCGAGAAGGCGACCTCGGCCAGCACGATCTGGCCCGTCGAATCCCGCCACAGCGGCTCGGTACCTTCCGGCAGCAGCTTGCGGAGCATCTGGTCGGCGGTCCAGCGGACCGTGGCCACGGTGGGAATGCCGAGCCGCTCGTAAACCTCGGCCCGCCGCGGGTCGTAGATCCGCGCTGCCACCCGCCCCACGCCGAAGGTCTCGCGGACCACCCGGGCCGCGATGATGTTGGAGTTGTCGCCGCTGCTCACGGCCGCGAAGGCGTCCGCGCGCTCGACGCCGGCCTGGATGAGCACGTTCCGGTCGAAGCCGACACCGGTGACCTTCTCGCCCTTGAAGGCCGAATGCAGCCTGCGGAACGCTTCCGGGTCCCTGTCGATGATCGCGATGCTGTAGCCCCGGTCCTCCAGGATGTGGGCCAGAGTCGACCCGACGCGCCCGCAACCCATGATCACGATGTGCACGACCGTTCCTCCGCGATAGGCGATGTTCCCCGATCAGGGGTGCCCCGCCAAAGGTATGCCCTCACATGCGAGAATGCGACCCCATGAATTACCGGGTCGGCGAAGTGATCGAAGTGACTGCGGGCGACGCGGCGCACGGCGGGTGGTGCGTCGCCCGGCCCGACGACGGGCCGGCGGTTTTCGTGCGGCACGCGCTGCCCGGCGAGCGGGTCCGGGCGCGCGTCACCGAGGTCGCATCCCGGCTGGCCCGTGCCGAGGCGGTGGAGATCCTGGCCGCGTCGCCGGACCGGGTGAAGCCGCCCTGCCCGTACGCGGTTCCCGGCGGCTGCGGAGGCTGCGACTGGCAGCACGCCAGCCTGCCCGCGCAGCGATCGCTCAAGGCAGCCGTCGTCCGCCAGCAGCTCAAGCGGCTGGCGGGCCTCGAGCGCGAGGTCACCGTGGAACCCCTGCCCGGGGACGCCGAGCCGAGCCCGCCGGGCGGCAGGGGCGGGGGCCTGGGCTGGCGGACCCGGGTGCAGTTCGCGGTGCGGGAGGACGGCGTGGCCGGGCTGCGCGTGCACCGCTCGCACCAGGTGATCGATGTGGGCCGGTGCCTGATCGCCCATCCCGGGATCACCGCGCTGGGTATCCCCGGACGTCGCTGGGAGGGCCTGACTTCGATCGAGGCCCTGGTCGCGCCGGAGTCCGGCGAGCGCGCCGTGATCCTCACGCCGGGCCGCCCGGCCCGCGGCGGGCCAGACGGGGCCACGGCAGGCAAGCCACCTGGCCGGCCGGGGGACACCACGGCCCGTTCGGCCTCAATCGAGGGGATTACGGCGGAATCGGTCCTCCGCCGCACGGGCCGGAGCCTGGCCCCCATGCGCGGCCGCGGCTACCTGAACCAGCGTGCGGCCGGACGGGACTGGCGGGTCAGCGCGGGCGCGTTCTGGCAGGTGCATCCCGGGGCGGCGGACGCGCTGACGAGTGCGGTCCTGGCCGGGCTGGCGCCGCGGCCGGGCGACGTGGTGCTCGACCTGTACTGCGGCGCCGGCCTGTTCGCTGGCGTGCTGGCCGCGGCGGTCGGTGCCGGCGGGACCGTGATCGGCATCGAGGCCGACCATGCGGCGGTGCGGGACGCCCGGCACAACCTGCGGGAATGGCCCTGGGCTCAGGTCCGCAGGGGTGACGTGGCGGCGGTGCTGCGGACCCAGCGTCGGGCCCTGGCGCCGGCCCGGCTGGTGGTGGCCGACCCGCCCCGGGCCGGGCTGGCCCGGGAGGTCATCGACCATCTCGGCGCCGCCGAGAACGGGGCCGAGCGCCTGGCCTACGTGTCCTGCGACCCGGCCACCCTGGCCCGCGACATCGGGCTGCTCACCGGGCGCGGCTGGGTGCTTGACGGCCTGCGCGCCTTCGACGCGTTCCCGATGACGCATCACGTCGAGTGCGTCGCGGTCCTGGTCGCTCCACGGTCTTAAGGCGGGCGACACGGTCAGGAGCCCGGCTGCGCCGAACCGGAGGCCGGAGTTCCCTTGACGTAGTAGCCCAGGCCCGGGATGCGGACCAGCAGGCCCTCGTCTTCTAGTATCCGTAGCGCCTTAGCGCATGTCTGCCGGGCATGCCCGTACTGCTGGCTGAGCGTAGTGATGGACGGCGTGGGCATGCCAGGGGCCAGGGTCCCCTCCGAGATCTCCCGGCGCAGCAACGCCGTCAGGCGCACATACGCTCTCGGGTCCGATTCGTCACTTATCGACACTCTCGTACCGTACTCGATTGGCAATATTGCCAATCGCAACGCTTCGACACTAGTCGAGATTAGACGAGGCGTCAATAGTGCGTTAACGTCGGAAATCATCAGGGCCGCCAGGGCCTCGCCGAGCCAGAATCCAGGGCAGGAAATGATCTTGTACTCGTGGACGGCACTCAACGGCAGCTCCGGATCCTCGGTCGCCATGGGCATTACCGACGATCGCGGGCGGGCCATGCGCGCGGGCGAGGAGAGCCTCGGTTCGGGTCAGGCCGCCGTGGTCATCATCGAGGCGGTGCGGCCCGCGATGCTGCCCCGCACACTGGATCCCTGTTACGTGCACACCGGTGTGGGCTGGCTCGGCCGCTGCTCGCCGGGCGGGGAGGTGACCTGGGACCGGTTCTTCGCGGCGGGCGGTCCGGAGGACGGACCGGCCCCTGGCAGGATGGGAGCATGAAACTCCGGATCTTCACCGAGCCGCAGCAGGGCGCCGACTACCAGACGCTGCGGAACATGGCGCTCGCCGCGGAGGAACTCGGATTCGATGCCTTCTTCAGGTCCGACCACTACCTGGCTGCGGGCGATGCCCCCGGGCTGCCCGGCCCGACGGACTCGTGGGCCACGCTCGCGGGCCTGGCCGTCGAGACCAGCCGGATCAGGCTCGGCACGCTGATGACAGCGGCCACGTTCCGGCTGCCGGGACCGCTGGCGATCACCGTGGCCCAGGTCGACCAGATGAGCGGCGGCCGGGTCGAGTTCGGCTTCGGCAGCGGCTGGTACGAGGCGGAGCACACCGCCTACGGCATCCCGTTCCCCGCGGTCGGCGAGCGCTTCGACCGGCTCGAGGAGCAGTTCGCGATCATCACCGGGCTGTGGGGCACGCCAGAGGGGGAGTCCTTCTCCTTCGCGGGTACGCATTACCAGCTGACAGATTCGCCCGGCCTGCCCAAGCCCGCGCAGCGCCCCCGTCCGCCGGTGCTCGTCGGCGGCTCGGGCCCGCGACGCACGCCGCAGCTGGCCGCCAGGTTCGCGGACGAGTTCAACGTGCCGTTCCTCTCGATGCAGGAGTCGGCGGCTATCTTTGACCGCGTCCGCGAAGCCTGCGAGGCTGCTGGGCGCTACCCCTCCTCCATGACCTACTCGGTCGCCCAGACGACGTGCTGCGGGAAAGACGAGGCCGAGTACCGCCGCCGCGCGGCCGCCATCGGGTTGGATCCCGACGATCTGAGGGAAAGGGGGCTGGGCGGGACGCCAGGCGAGGTCGCGGCCAAGATCGCCGAGTTCGGGGAGATCGGGGCGGAGCGCATCTACCTGCAGGTGCTCGATCTGGCCGACCTGGGCCACCTGGAGCTGATCGCATCCGACGTGGCGCCCCAGGTCTAGCCCGGCCGGGCCGTCCGGCGCAGGCGCAGGCGCCTAGCTGAATGCGCGGCGGGCGGCTTCGGCGCCCGTGGCGCTGTTCGCCCGGTAGCCGTACGTGCCGTGATCCCGGAGCTCGGTCGCGGCATCGACGACGGCGCCCAGCGCGGCGAACGCGAACGAGCCGCCCACGGAAACCCGGCTGACGCCCGCCTCGGCCAGTTCGGGCACGGGCGGCACGCCCCCGATGGCGAGCACGTTGACCGGGCGGTCGACCTCGCGTACCAGCTGGCGGATGTCGGCGATGTCGCGCAGGCCGGGCGCGTACAAGACGTCGGCGCCGGCCTCCTGGTATGCCTGCAGCCTGGCGATCGTGTCGGCCAGGTCGGGCCGTCCGTGAAGGTAGTTCTCGGCGCGGGCGGTGAGCACGAAGCGGACCGGGCCCGCGTGGGCCTGTTCGGCCGCCGCCGCGACCCGCTCGGCCGCGAACTTCCGCTCGTAGATGGGTTCGTCCTCCCGGCCGGTGAAATCCTCCACCGAGCCGCCGGCCAAGCCGACCTCGATTCCCAGCGTGATGGTCTCCGCCACGCCCTCCGGCTCGTCCGCGAAGGCGTTCTCCAGGTCGGCCGAGACCGGCAGGTCCGTTGCCGCCACGATGACAGCGGCGTGGACCAGGGCTTCCTGCCTGCTGACTGAGCCGTCGTTGCGGCCCAGCGTCGCGGCGAAGCCGGAGCTCGTGGTGGCCAGGGCCTCGAAGCCGATCCAGGCGAGCAGCTTCGCCGAGCCGAGATCCCATGGGTTCGGCAGCAGGAGCGGCTGGCCAGGCCGGTGCAGAGACAGGAACCGCTGCGCCTTATCCGCCTGAGTGGTCATGCCCCTAACGTATCGCCCGGGTTCCGCGGCCTGCGGCAGCACCTGGCCGTCGCGCAAAATACCTGATCAGCGGCATTCCTGGCGGTGCGCTGCAGGTCGGCGGCGGTGACCTGCCCAAAGGCAAGTCGAAATGCGCGGACCTGCCCGTATGGCTTGCGAGTGTCAAACACACGATGCGATCGTTGATCAGTGCGCTCTGATACCGCCGCCGGCCGGGGGACGCGGCTGGCCGCCACCCTGGCGGTCATGGGCGCCGTGGCGGTCATGCTGGGCGGGATTCTTGTGGTGGCGAGCACGGCCACGCATCTAACCAGCGGGCGTCCGTTCGGTCATATGAGCGCCCGGGGCCTGGCCCTGGGCGTGACGGGCATCATGGTTGGCCTGGCCACCCTGGTTGCCGTCGCGCTGACCCGGGCCAGGAGATCGAGGCGGTCGCGCCGGTACCGGCCGTCGGCGTCCGCAGGCGTGAGCTCGGGTTCGGCCGACCGCCGGAGCCCACCCGACCGCCGGAGCCCACCCGACCGCCGGAGCCCGGCAGGTCACCGGAGCCCCGCAGGTCACGGGGAACGCCCCGCGGCGGCCGGGGAGCGTGGCCGCGAGCAGGCCCAGGCGGGTGCACCGCAGCCCGGCTTCGGTCAGCCTGCCCGCGCCAGAGGCGGCGGACGACCGCGCCGTGAGCAGGTGCTGGACCCAACGACCGTCTACTCGCCGGGCGGCCTGCTCGACATTCCGCGCGATGCCCGGGCGCCCGGATCGGTGGGACCGCCCGGGCCATCGGGGCCGGCCTGGTCACCCGACTCGGCGGGGCCGCCGCCGGGTTACCGCGGATCCGCGAGAGTTCCAGGGCCGTCAACGGGCGGTAACGACGGAAGTTCGCCGGCCGACCGCAACCTGAGCAGGCCACCGCCCGGCCGCAGCGAAAGCGAGCCAAGGGTCGGCCGGAGCGAAAGCGAGCCAGGGATCGGCCGGAGCGAAAGCGAGCCAGGGGTCGGCCGGAGCGAAAGCGAGCCAGGGGTCGGCCGGATGGGCGGGCCACCGCCGTGGCCGGGTTACCAGCCGGGAGCGCGCCCCGCCGCCCCCGGCCGGACCTCGCCCGGCCCGCAGACCTCCCGTCAGCCTCAGCAGCCCATGTCACCTCAGCAGCCCATGTCACCCCAGCAGCCACCTCGTGACCGCATGCGCCCCCACGAGGACCTGCCGCCAGGCGGAACTCCACTCCAGCCACCCCACATGACTCCGCCACCTCATGGAGTCCCGCCGCCACATGCAGCTGCGCCACCTCATGGAGCGCCGCCTTATCGCCAGGCCCCTCCGTTCCGCGAGGGGACGCCGTTCCGCGAGGGGACGCCGTTCCGCGAGGGGACGCCGTTCCGCGAGGGGACGCCGACTCGCGAGGGGACGCCGTTCCGTGAGGGGCCTCCGGTCCGCGGGAGCAGCCCGCCGCGCGGGCCTTCGCAGCCAGGCGATCCCATGCCGCCACGCGAGCCGGTCTATCCTCCTCATCCGGCGCACCCAGGCCCGTTCGGCCCCGGGCCGGGCGGTAGCGCCAGCGGCCGGCCACCGGGCGGGCCCAGGTCTGCCGCGCCGGGCAGCCGGGATCCGTACGGATCCCCGCCACCGCCGTCCAGGCCCGCACCCGGAACACAGGCGCCCGGAGCCTCTGGCCCGCCGGGATCGGGCGCCCGGCCGGATACTGGCGGTCCGTCAGGTTCCGGCGCCTCGCGATTTCCTGGTACGCCGGGGCCCCATGGCGCCTTCGACGGCGGATACGCGCCGGTGATCCGCGCGGCGGACTACCCGGCCTCGCCACCGGGCCGGAGTCAGCCGGCCAACCCCGAACATCCAGCCAATCCGCCCGGCCGAGGCGATGCCGCACGGCCACCGAGGTCCGCGCCGCCGGCGAGCCGGGCTCCGGCCGACCCGGACGTGTACGTCTACCGGGATACCAGCGGACCGGACGTGCAACCAGCAGCGCCGCATCCGGCCGAGTCTGATGCCGCCTACTGGTACGACCTCGTGGCCGAAGAGCCTGCCCCGCTCCACGAGCCTGCCCCGCTCCACGAGCCTGCCCGTGGCCCGTTCGAGCCGCTGCTGTCGTCCAGTGGCCCGCCGCCCGGCGCCGCGGAACCGCCTGCGGCCGAGCCGGCGCTGTCCCCGGCGGATGCCATCCGCGAGCAGGACCTCGACGACACCGAGCACGCGCGGGCGCGCAAGCTCGAGCAGATCAAGGACCTGTACCTGACCGCGGAAGCGATCGGCGAGCACAATGTCGACAAGCACTTCGATCAGCTGCTGGCCCAGCAACGCGACCTGATCAGCGAGTACTTCAAGCAGTCCGCGGCGGCCGAGCCGACCGAGCCCGCAGCGCCGGAGCCCGCGGCACCCGGGCAGGCCGTGGCCGGTCCGCGTGACGGCCTCGCCGCCGGATCCGACGGCGGGCCACTCGATCCCCGTGATCCCGGCACAGGGCGCGGGCCGGGCGCCGGGACGCCGGAGGACGCGGCCTGCGCCGCGGAACCGCCTCGCGGCTGGTAAGGCTGGTACGCCCGGCAGGGCCCGGCGTACGCCGTAGCAGCCTCCGGCGTGTTTCTGTTGCGCCAACCCGGCCGCTCCCAGATCAGCGCGATGCCAAGCCGCGGTCATTGTGTCCCGGACCGTACAGGGATACCTAAGCCAGCGGCCCGAGCGCCTCGGCCAGCGGCTTGAGGGAATCAGGCTTCGGGTGGAGCGGGAGGCCCACGATGATCAGGTCCGCGCCGACCTCGCGGTAGGCGGCGGCCGCCGCCACCACGGGTTCCAGACCGCCGTCGGGGTCCATGCGCACGTTGACCGAGCAGGTGATCTCATTCACGTCGCGGCCGATGTCGGCGCAGTGCCCGGCCAGCACCTCCTTGAGCTCCACCCACTGCTCCGGGTTCTCGGCGATGGCATTCCACTGCTGGGCCCAGCGCGCCACGGTGCGCAGCGTCCGCTTCCGGCCGCGTCCCCCGATGGTCACCGGCGGATGCGGCTGCTGCACCGGCTTCGGCTCGCACCTGGCCTCGGTGAGCCGGACGTACTGGCCCTCGAGCGTGGTGGTGGTCTGGCTCAGCAGCCTGATGATGGCCTCGACCCCTTCGTCGAACCGGTCGAAACGCTGGCGCAGCGGCGGCAGTTCGATCCCGTAGGCGTCGCATTCCATCTGGTTCCAGCCGGCTCCGAGGCCCAGTTCCAGCCGGCCGCCGGAGATGATGTCAACGGTCGCCGCCATGTTGGCGAGCACCGCGGGATGACGGTAGATCATGCCAGTGACCTGGCAGCCGAGCCGGATCCGCCGGGTCGCCTGCGCCATCGCGGCCAGCATCGTCCAGGCCTCGAAGTTCGGCCCGGTCAGGTCCCCGGTCAGGGGGTAGAAGTGGTCCCAGTTCCACGCCGACTCGAACAGCGGGATCTCGTCCGCCGCAATCCAGGCGTCACGGATCTCTTCCCAGGTCTGGTGTTCTGGCCGTGTCTTGATCGCGAAGCGCATCGCGCAGACGTCCTCTCCGGGCAGGTAGCTCGCTACAGAGCCATCCTAATGAGAGAGCAGGTCGCCTCTGATCGGGGATAGAGGGGATAGCGGGGATAGAGGTGCGTCGGACCGCCTGACGCTCCGGGGCTCGTTCACCATGGTCGGCGCGGAGCGTCCCGTCGGCGCCGGCCGCGTACTCGACACGTCGGCCGTCCTGCGCGACATCGCGCAGTGACGGTCAGGACGTCAACCGAGAGCCGCGATGGCTACTCCCCGGTAACATCAACCTTGTAAAGTAGCTTGATATCGAGATACTGTAGGTTGGAGTCGGACAGGGGGAACCGGGTAGCGAATCCGCGCGTGCAGCCGGGATGAGCGAGGAGGCTCAGAAACGATGACTGCGAACAGCTTCGGCAGCCGGACGGCCCTTCAGGCCGCGGGCCAGCAGTACGAGATCTACCGGCTCGACGCGGTCGACGGATCGGCCCGCCTCCCGTTCAGCCTGAAGATCCTGCTGGAGAACCTGCTCCGCAACGAGGACGGCGTCAACATCACCGCCGAGCAGGCCAGGGCGCTGGCCCACTGGGACCCGCAGCACGAGCCGGACACCGAAATCCAGTTCACCCCGGCCCGGGTGATCCTGCAGGACCTGACCGGCGTGCCGGCCGTGGTCGACCTGGCCGCCATGCGCGAGGCCATGCAGGCCCTGGGCGGCGACCCGACCAAGATCAACCCGCTGATCCCCGCCGAGCTGGTCATCGACCACTCGGTAGTCGCCGACGTGTTCGGCAGCCCGGACGCCTTCACCCGCAACGTGGAGATCGAGTTCCACCGCAACCGGGAACGGTTCCAGTTCCTGCGCTGGGGCCAGGAGGCGTTCAGCCAGTTCAAGGTGGTCCCGCCGGGCACCGGCATCGTCCACCAGGTGAACATCGAGTACCTGGCCCGGGTCGTGATGCACTCCGGCGGCGTCGCCTACCCCGACACCTGCGTGGGTACCGACTCGCACACCACCATGCAGAACGGCCTGGGCGTGCTCGGCTGGGGCGTCGGCGGCATCGAGGCCGAGGCCGCCATGCTCGGCCAGCCCATCTCCATGCTCATCCCCAAGGTGGTCGGGTTCCGCCTGTCCGGTGAGCTGCCCAGCGGCGCCACCGCCACCGACCTGGTGCTCACCATCACCGAACTGCTCCGCAAGCACGGCGTCGTCGGCAAGTTCGTCGAGTTCCACGGCGAGGGCGTGGCCGCGGTCCCGGTGGCCAACCGGGCCACGATCGGCAACATGTCCCCGGAGTTCGGCTCCACCTGCGCCATCTTCCCGATCGACCAGAACACACTGGACTACCTCAAGCTCACCGGCCGCCCGGCCGAGCAGGTCGCCCTGGTCGAGGCCTACGCCAAGGAACAGGGCCTGTGGCACGACCCGGACCGCGAGGCACGGTACTCCGAGGATCTCAGCCTGGATCTGTCCACCGTGGTCCCGTCGATCGCGGGCCCGAAGCGCCCGCAGGACCGGATCGCCCTGGCCGACGCCAAGACGGCCTTCCGCGACGCCCTGCCCAACTACGTTCACGAGGCCAGCCTGGACAACGGCCTGGCCGGCACGTTCCCGGCCTCCGACCCGGTGGCAGCCGGCGACGGCAGCCGCGCCTCGAACCCGGTCGGCGTCACCCTGGACGACGGGACGCGCACCGAGGTGGACCACGGGTCGGTGGTGATCGCCGCGATCACCTCATGCACGAACACCTCCAACCCGTCGGTCATGGTCGGTGCCGCGCTGCTGGCCAAGAACGCGGTCGACCGGGGCCTGAGCCGCAAGCCCTGGGTGAAGACCTCGCTGGCGCCCGGCTCCAAGGTCGTCATGGACTACTACGAGCGCGCCGGGCTGCTGCCGTACCTGGACAAGCTCGGCTTCAACCTGGTCGGCTACGGCTGCACCACCTGCATCGGGAATTCCGGACCGCTGCCGCAGGCGATCAGCGAGGCGGTCAACGACAACGACCTGGCCGTGACGGCCGTGCTGTCCGGGAACCGTAACTTCGAGGGCCGGATCAACCCCGACGTGAAGATGAACTACCTGGCCTCGCCGCCGCTGGTGGTCGCCTACGCGCTGGCCGGGACGATGGACATCGACCTGGTCCGCGAGCCGCTCGGCTCCGACGCCGAAGGCAAGCCGGTCTACCTCGCCGACATCTGGCCCTCGCCCGAGGAGGTCGCCGACGTGGTCCAGTACGCGGTGGCCGCGGAGATGTTCACCCGCGACTACGCCGACGTGTTCAAGGGCGACGACAACTGGCGCGGCCTGGACATACCGGCCGGCGACACCTTCGCCTGGGCGCAGAAGTCGACCTACGTCCGGCGCCCGCCGTACTTCGACGGCATGCCGGTCGAGCCCGAGCCGGTGACCGACATCACCGGCGCCCGGGTGCTGGCCAAGCTGGGCGACTCGGTGACCACCGACCACATCTCGCCGGCCGGCGCGATCAAGACCGACGGCCCGGCGGGCAGGTACCTGACCGAGCACGGCGTCGAGCGGAGGGACTTCAACTCCTATGGCTCCCGGCGCGGCAACCACGAGGTCATGATCCGCGGCACGTTCGCCAACATCAGGCTGCGCAACCAGCTCGCGCCCGGCACCGAGGGCGGCGTCACCGTCTTCGACGGCGAGCAGATGCCGATCTACGACGCGTCCCGCCGCTACATCGAGGCGGGCACCCCGCTGATCGTGCTCGGCGGCAAGGAGTACGGTTCCGGCTCGTCCCGCGACTGGGCCGCCAAGGGCACCCTGCTGCTGGGCGTGCGCGCCGTCCTCGTCGAGTCCTTTGAGCGCATCCACCGGTCCAACCTGATCGGCATGGGCGTGCTGCCGCTGCAGTACCGCCCGGGGGAATCGGCCGCCACGCTGGGCCTGACCGGGGAAGAGACCTTCGACATCCGCGGCATCGAGGAGATCAATTCAGGCACGGTCCCGAACGAGGTCGTGGTGACGGCCGACGGCCAGGAATTCCGGGCCGTCGTGCGGATCGACACTCCGGGCGAGGCGGAGTACTACCGGCACGGCGGCATCATGCAGTACGTGCTCCGCTCCCTGCGCGCGGCCGGCTGACCCGGTCAGCGCAGCGCCTTGGAGAACACGATCGCGCGCCGTAATAGGCTCCGGCGCTGAGCCAGACCCGGGCCAGACCCGGGCCATGCCCGCGCCGTCGCCGGGCCTGGGGGCCCGGATCTCTACCGACATGGGCCCATTCTGCTGCCGAACGGTCCCGGATTGATCTATTCCTGTAAGGGAAACGGCACACCGGGAGGGTGGTAAATGGGTCCGCTGATCTACTCGATGAGCGTGTCGCTCGACGGCTTCACCGCCGGGCCCGGGGGCGAGATCGACTGGAGCGCCCCGGACGCCGAACTGCTGCAGTTCCACAACCAGCAGACCCGCGAGATCGGCGCGCACCTGTGCGGCCGGGGACTGTATGAGGACATGCTGCCCTGGGAGACGCCCGAGACCAGGTGGTCCGATCCCGCCGCTCTCGAGTTCGCCAGGATCTGGCAGGCCATACCGAAGGTGGTGTTCTCCAGGACCCTGGAGCACATCGAGGGCAACGCCCGGCTGGCCCAGGCCGACGTGGCCGGCGAGGTCGCCCGGCTCAGGCAGCAGCCCGGCCCGGGCGTGGTGTCGGTCGGCGGGCCCGGCCTCGCCGCCACGTTGATCAAGCTGGACCTGATCGATGAGTACCGCCTGTTCGTCAACCCGGTCGTGCTGGGCGGCGGCACCGCCTACTTCCCGCCTTGCGAGCAGCCGATCAGCCTCGAACTGCTGGCGACCCGCACGTTCGGCTCCCGCGTCGTCTACCTCCGCTATCGGCGCATCTAGGGCCGCCCCGCCGGCGGTAGCCTTGATCTCCCCATGCCCGCCCCAGATTCCGCCATCGTCACCAGGCTCCGCGCCGCGGGCTGCGTCTTCGCCGAGGACGAAGCCCGCCTGCTGATGTCCGCGGCCCGCACACCCGCCGAACTCGCGGCCATGGTGGACCGCCGTGTCGCGGGCGTGCCCCTGGAGCAGGTGGTGGGCTGGGCCGAGTTCTGCGGCCTGCGGATAGCCGTGGATCCCGGCGTCTTCGTGCCGCGCCGCCGCACCGAATTCCTCGTCGAGCAGGCCCGCGCCCTGCTCTGGCCGCGGGCGATCATTGTCGACCTGTGCTGCGGCGCGGGTGCGATCGGGGCCGCGCTGGCCGGCGGCGTGGACCAGGCTGAGCTGCACGCCGCCGACATCGACCCGGCCGCGGTGCGCTGCGCCCGGCGGAACGTGGCGGGCCTGGGCGGCCACGTCTATCAGGGTGACCTCTACGACCCGTTGCCCGCCAGCCTGCGGGGCCGGGTCGCCGTCGTGGCAGCCAACGTGCCCTACGTGCCGGCCGGCGAAATCAGGTTCCTGCCCCCTGAGGCCCGGGCGCACGAGCCGCTGGTGGCACTCGACGGCGGGCCGGACGGCCTCGAGGTGCTCCGGCGGGTCGCCGCCGGAGCACCCGGGTGGCTGGCGCCGGGCGGCCACCTGCTCATCGAGACCAGCGAGCGGCAGGCACCGCAGGCCGCGACGGCCTTCGCCGCCAGCGGCCTGGTCCCGCGGGTGTCGGCGTCCGCCGACCCGGACGCCACCGTCGTGGTCGGCCGGTTCCCGGCCGAGCTGAGGCCGGCCGACCCGCCGGCCTCAGAAGCCGGGGAAAAGCGCCCGTAGCTCGTCGAGATCGACGCCCTTGGCTTCGACCGGCGGGGTGTGGGCATCGTCGAGGCGCCCGTAGAGCAGGCGGAGCAGCGCCTCGGCCGGCAGGCGCAGTTCGGGCAGGCCCTCGTCGCCGTCCGATTCGGCCAGGGTGATGGCCGTGCCGGTCTCCAGGACGAAGCTCCGCTCAGGATCGGTAGTGACTACCCGCACCCGCCGCTGCTGCCCGTCCGGCTTGGCCGACCTGCCCGCGAACTGGCTCAGCATGTCGATCAGGAGGGCTACCGCGTCCGGCTCGATGGTCGCGGCCGGGTCGAGCGCCACCGCGACATCCCAGGTGTGCACCGCGTGCTCGCTCAGCCGCATGCTGGCCAGCCCGGTGATGTCCAGGTCCATGCCGAACATCTGCAGGCGCAGCCGCTCCCGCTGCTCGTCGTCGAGCGATTCGAACTGCTCGAGCGTGGCCTGGTCCGCGCGCAGCGCGTCCGATGCCTGGGCCTGCGGGCTCTTGGCGTTCCAGGCCTCCCAGATCGGCACGAACTCCTCCCGCCCGGGCGGATCCTGACCGGTCAGGCCGGCCGCCAGGAACAGGCCGAAGATCTCCGCCTGGGAACCGAGATGGGACAGCACCTGGGCGATCGACCATTCGCTCGCGTAGGAGAGCTGCTCGAGCTGCGTCGCGTCCAGCGGCCCGGCCAGAGCCTGGAGCCGGTCGTGAGAGTGCCGGAGGGCGCCGATCCACGGGCCCGGGCTGGTTTCCATCGTGCTCCTCGGTTTGGGGGATCGCGCTTGAGAGTGCGCGCAAGATCGTAGCAGGTTCCGGAGGGTATCCTCCATATCGTCTACGATGAGCGGATGAGCGAGTGCCAACGGCTGCGGGCGGATGCTGCGCGTAACCGGGCGGCGATCATCGAGGTGGCCAGGGAGGTATTCGCCGAGCAGGGCCTGGAGGCGCCGCTCGAGGCGATCGCCGCCCGGGCCGGCGTCGGCATCGCCACGCTGTACCGGCGCTTTCCCAGCCGCGAGAAGCTGGTCGCCGCCGCGCTCGTGGAACAGGTCGGCGCCTACGCCGAAGCCGCCCAGCGGGCGCTGGCCGCCGCCGATGCGTGGTCCGGCTTCGCCGGGCTCGTGGAGCAGATCTGCGAGCTGCAAGCAGGCGACCGGGGCCTGTCTGACCTGCTGTCCATGACGCTGTCGGCCGACGAGCACATCGAGCAGCTCAGGCGCAGCGCCAACGACCTGATCATCCGGGTGATCGACCGCGCCAAAGCCGAAGGCACGCTACGCCGGGACTTCGTCGGCGAGGACCTCGTGCTCCTGCTCATCGCCACCGCCGCGGTCATGGACGTCACCCGTCAGGACGCGCCCGACACCTGGCGGCGGTTCGTGGCCCTGTCACTCGATGCCTTCAGGAACCAGGATTCGCGGCTGCCTGAGCCGCCGACCACCGCCCAGATGACCCGGGCCATGCTCCGGCTGGCGAGTGCCCGCGGCTGCGGTGTACGCACCTGACGTCGGGCCGGCGGGACGGACATGACCAGCAACGATATGGAGGACATCATGCGCAACGTGGCCCTGCTCGGCACGCGGCTCGTGCTCGGCGGGTACCTGGCCGTGCACGGCGCCCAGAAGCTGTTCGGCTCGTTCGGCGGCTCCGGGCTCGAGAAGACCGCGGCCGGCTTCCACCGCATCGGCCTGCGGCCGGGCAAGCACATGGCCACCGCGGCCGGGATCACGGAGCTGGCCGGCGGCGTGCTCACCGCAGCGGGAATCGCCGACCCGGCCGGCCCGCTGGCCATCATGGGGGCGATGACCGTCGCGGCAACCACCCACCGCGCGAAGGGGCCGCTGAGCTCCAAGGGCGGGTTCGAACTCCCGCTGACCAACCTGGCGGCGGCCGCCACGCTGGCCGCGGTGGGACCGGGCAAGTTCCGCCTCGGTCCCGCGCTGCCCCGGCCGGTGGCCGCGGCGGGCGTGGTGGGCAGCGGTCTGCTGGCCGCCGGCCTGGTGGCCAGGATGCTGACGGCTAGGCCCGAGGCGCCGGCCGAAACCGGAAACCGACCCGAACCCGCAGCTCAGCCCGACAGCGAGACACCTTCGACCTGATAGGACACGATCTCCTGCGATCGGCGTTTCCGCCCGGAATCCGGCCGGCACGGCGCCGCATGTCCCCTCGTAGCGCCGTCGCCGCCTACACTGCCTACAGAAAAGGCAGCTCTCCTTCTGGTCGACGGGGGACCAGCTGACGCGGTATACCAACGACGCAGGCCGCCCGGCGGCGGGCGGTTCCGCGCTCTCGCGCGCCCTGGGCGCCGCTACGGCGGCCGGACAGCCGGCCGAGCCGGTCCGGCCCTGGCTTGAGCGCCGCCACCTCATAGGCGCCTACGCCGTGTTCGGAGCCTACGCGGTCCTGTTCGCCGCCTTTTCCGCAGGCGAGGATCAGGTATGGGCCATCTGGGCCTCGTGCGGCTACGCCGTCGCGCTGGTCATCCTGTGGCGCTGGCCGGTCAGGACCGCCGCCGTCCTGGTCTCGGTGGCGCTGGCCGTGGTCGCCCCGCTGCTCTGGCTCTCGGTCGCCTACCCGCTAGAGACCGGGATGATGGTCATCGACCGGTCAGCCAGCCTGCTGCTGCACCACGGCACGCCGTACCTGACTTCCGCGCAGATCACCTCCTGGCAGTCTTACAACCCTTACCTGCCGGTCATGACCTTGGCCGGCCTGCTGAGCGCGGCCGGGGTCGGCGGCCTGGCCGGCAACTCCGGGGTCTGGCTGGCCATCGGCACGGTGGTGCCGCTCGCGGCGGCCTTCTGGATCGCCATGCCCGCGCCGGCGGTTCAGGACGGCGGCCGGCGGGACAGGCCCCGGGTCTGGCTCGTGTCCCACCGCGATGCGCTGCTGGCCACGGCCATCGCCGTGGCCTCGCCGGTGATCGGCCTCAACCTGGCCGTGATCACCACCGATCCGCCGGTTCTGGCCTTCATGCTGCTCTCGCTGGCCCTGGCCGTTCCGAGGGCGGCCGCGACCGGGGCCAGCACCGTGCGCGCCGTCAGCTCGGGCGCGGCCCTGGGCGTCGCCTGCGACCTGAAATCCACCGCCTGGCTCGCGATCCCGGTCATGGCCGCCATGTTCGCCTCGCGTGACGGCGCGCGGGCCGCCTGGCGGTTCCTGGCCGGCCTGGTCGTCACCGCCGCCGTCCTCATCGCGGCCCTGGCGCCGGCTGTGCTGTACCGGCCGAGCGCCGCCGTGGCGCTGGTGCAGAACAGCGTGCTGTTCCCTCTCGGCCTGACCCATGACAAGACGCCCGCCGCGAGCCTGCTGCCCGGGCACCTGCTCACTGAGCTCGGCACGGCCGGGCACATCCTGTCGGTCGGGCTGCTGCTCGCGGCCGGGCTCGGCGTGGCGGTCTCGCTGGTGATCCGGCCGCCGAAGGACATTCCCGCGGCGGTCTGGCGGCTGGCGATCGGGCTGGCCCTGATATTCCTGCTCGGGCCCGACATCCGCTTCGGCTACTTCATCTACCCGCTCGGGCTGCTCGGCTGGCTGGCCCTGACCCGGGTGACCGCCGCCGGTCCTCCAGGCTCAGGGCCGGGATCCGTGACAAGCTGATCGGGAACCGGCAGAAAGGGGAAAGCGAGCATGCGCGTCATCGAGGTCGGGCGCCGCGGCGGGCCCGAGGTGCTCAACGTGGCGGAGCGTGCGGCGCCAGATCCGGGGCCGGGCCAGGTGGTGGTGCGTATCGCCGCGGCCGGGGTCAACTTCATGGACATCTACCAGCGTGAAGGCGTTGGCGGATACAACACTCCGCTGCCCTACGTGCCCGGCGCGGAAGGCGCCGGGACGATCATTGCCGCGGGGGACGGCGTCACCGGGCTGGCTGTCGGTGACCAGGTGGTCTGGGCCGGCCCGGGCAGCTGCTATGCCGAGCAGGCCGCGCTGCCCGCCGACCGCGTAGTCCCCGTGCCGCCCGGGATCGGCGCGCAGGTCGCCGCGGCGGCGATGCTGCAGGGCATGACCGCGCATTACCTGGTCACCAGCACCTATCCGGTGCGCGAGGGCGACGTCACGGTGGTGCACGCGGCGGCCGGCGGGGTCGGGCTGCTGCTGACCCAGATGATCAAGCGCCGCGGCGGCGTGGTGATCGCCACCACCTCGGGCGGCGAGAAGCACGACCTCGCCCGCGCGGCCGGTGCCGACCACGTTGTCGGCTATGACCGGTTCCGGGATGTCGTCGGCCAGGTCACCGGGGGCGTCGGCGCGCACGTGGTGTACGACGGCGTCGGCCAGGCCACGTTCGACGACAGCCTGGCGGCGCTGCGCCCGCGCGGCATGATCGTGGTCTACGGCGCCGCCAGCGGGCAGGTGCCGCCCTTCGACATCCAGCGGCTGAACAGCGGCGGCTCGCTGTTCGCCACCCGGCCCACCCTGGCGCACTACATCGCCGACCCGGAGGAAATGCGGTGGCGGGCCGGCGAGGTGCTCGGCTGGATCGCCCGTGGCGAGCTCGACGTGCGGATCGGCGCCAGCTACCCGCTGGCCGACGCGGCCCGGGCCCATGAGGACCTGGCCGGCCGCCGCACTACGGGCAAGCTGCTGCTCATCCCGTAAGCCACGGGCAGACGGCAGGCCATGACGGCCGTGAGGTGCCGTGTGGCGCGCACCACGATTCGTTCGGGCAAGGATTATTTTCTCCTGCCTATAGCTTTAGCTTGCTGATGTCAGAGAACCCGGCCGCCGGCCGACGCCTGTCCTACCAGACCACGCTGCTCATCGTGGCCGTGGCAGCCGCCGGGCTGAACCTTCGTGCCGCGATCACCAGCCTCCCGCCCCTGTTCCCTGACCTGGGCACCCGGCTGCATCTGTCCTCGGCCGCGTTGTCTCTGCTGGCCACCACCCCGGTGATCTGCTTCGGCGTGGTCTCGGCCTTCGCCCCGCGGCTGAACCGGCGCTGGGGAGAGGAGCGGGTCCTGCTCGTCGCCCTGGTCGTGCTGACCGCGGGCCTGCTGCTGCGCGGGATCGCGCCGTCGACCCTGCTGTTCCCGGGCACCGCGCTGGCCGCCAGCGCGATCGCCATTCTCAACGTGCTGCTGTCCAGCCTGGTCAAGCGGCGCTGGCCGGAACGGGCCGGCCTCCTGATCGGCATCTACCTGACCGCGCTGTCCGTGGGCGCGATCCTCTCCTCGCTGCTCGCCGTGCCGCTCTACCAGGCCTCGGGTGGCTCGATTCCGCTCTCGCTCGGGGTGTGGGCCGGGCCGGCCGCGGTGGCCGTGCTGCTATGGCTGCCGCAGCTCAGATACCAGACCTTCGGCCGCACGCGGCGGGCCGCCGGTTCCGGGCCGGCTGGTGCCCGGCCGGCGCTGGCGAACCTCACCCCGACGTCGCGCAAGCTGTACCGGTACGCGCTCACCTGGCAGGTCACGGCGTTCATGGGTCTGCAGAGCCTGCTGTACTACGCGGCGCTGTCCTGGCTGCCGACCATCTTCCAGGATCGCGGTTCGTCGCCGGTCGAGGCCGGCAACCTGCTGGCCCTGATGGCCGTGGGGAACCTGGCCACCTCGCTGATCGTGCCCGTGCTGGCCCACCGTGCGCCGGGCCAGCGGGCGCTGGTCATCCCGAGCCTGATCGGCACCGCGGCCGGCCTGGCCGGATGTTTGTGGGTGCCGCTAGGCCTGGCCCCGCTGGCGGTCCTGGTGCTCGGGGTCAGCCAGGGGTCCTGCCTCGGCCTGGCCATTTTCTTCATGATGGCGCGGGCCCCGGATGCTGCTGTGGCGGCCTCGCTGTCGGCCTTCGCCCAGTCGGTCGGCTACCTGGTCGCCTGTGCCGGGCCGCTCGAGCTCGGCCTGCTGCACACGGCCACCGGCAGCTGGGACATCCCGATGATCCTGCTGCTCATCCTGTCCGGCTGCGAGCTTGCCGTCGGGGTCCTCGCCGCGCGGCCGCTAGTCCTTCCCCTGGGGGGGTACGGGGGGGCGGGCAGCCCCTCCCAAGGGGGGCCTGGGGGGATGGGTTCCTCCCAAGGGGGGCCTGGGGGGATAAGTCCCTCCCAAGGGGGGCCTGGGGGGATGGGTCCCCCCAGGAAGAAGGAGAAGAAGACAAGCGGGGGGCTCCGGGGGGTCGTCCCCCCGGGCTAACACCGAGTCCGACGCGCGTGTCGGTTACCGGGCACGCGCGACGAGCTATCTGCGGATCGTGGCCGTAGACTCGGCTCGTCCGTTCCCCGCCAGGCCCGCACAGCACACGAGGAGCACCCGTGACCCTGCTGGACTGCATTAACGGCCCTGAGGACCTCAAGGAACTCAGTCAGGCCCAGCTCACCCGCCTGGCCGGGGAGATCCGCGACGTCCTCATCGAGACGGTGACCAGGACCAGCGGCCACCTCGGGCCGAACCTCGGCGTGGTCGAGCTCACCATCGCGATCCACCGCGTCTTCGACTCGCCCAAGGACCGCATCGTCTTCGACACCGGCCACCAGTCCTACGTGCACAAGCTGCTGACCGGCCGGTTCGGCCAGTTCGGCACGCTGCGCCAGCGCGGCGGGCTGACCGGCTACCCCAGCCAGGCCGAATCCGAGCATGACCTGGTGGAGAACTCGCACGCCTCGACCAGCCTGTCCTATGCCGACGGCCTGGCCAAGGCCTACAAGCTACGCGGCGAGCCGTACCGGACCGTGGTCGCGGTCATCGGCGACGGCGCGCTGACCGGCGGCATGGCCTGGGAGGCGCTGAACAACATCGCCGCGGCCAAGGACTCCCGGCTGGTCATGATCGTCAACGACAACGGCTGGTCCTACCAGCCGACCATCGGCGGCCTGGCCGAGCACCTGGCCGCGATCCGGGTCAACCCGCGCTACGAGCACGTGCTCGACTACATCAAGACCACGTTGTCACACACCCCGCTGGTCGGGGCGCCGCTGTACGGCACGCTGCACGGCATCAAGAAGGGCATCAAGGACGTCCTGCAGCCGCAGGTGATGTTCGAGGACCTGGGTATCAAGTACGTCGGGCCGATCGACGGGCACGATGAGCACCTGGTGGAGAACGCGCTGCGGCGCGCCAGGGACTTCGGCGGCCCGGTGCTCCTGCACGTGATCACCAAGAAGGGCTTCGGCTACCCGGCCGCCGAGCAGAACGAGATCGACTGCCTGCACCAGGTTCCCGCGGCCGGCGCCCTGCCCGGCACGTGGAGCCGGGTGTTCGGCGACGAGCTGCTGGCCATTGGCGCGCGGCGTCCCGACGTGGTCGCGATCACCGCCGCCATGCTGTACCCGACCGGCCTGGCCCAGTTCGCCGCGGCCTACCCGGACCGGGTCTACGACGTGGGCATCGCCGAGCAGCACGCGGTGACCAGCGCGGCGGGCCTGGCCATGGGCGGCCTGCACCCGGTGGTGGCCATCTACTCGACGTTCCTGAACCGGGCCTTCGACCAGACGCTGATGGACGTGGCGCTGCACCGGCTCCCGGTGACGTTCGTGCTGGACCGGGCGGGCGTGACCGGACCCGACGGCGCCAGCCATCACGGCATGTGGGACGGGTCGATCATGCAGCTCGTCCCGGGCATGAAGATCGCCGCGCCCCGGGACGCCAAGCGGGTCGCCGAGCTGCTCAACGAGGCGGTCGAGGTATCCGACGGGCCCACCGTGGTCCGGTTCGCCAAGGGCAAGGTCGGCGGCGAGGTCGAGGCCGTCGCCAAGCTCGGCGGCATGGACGTGCTGCGCGAGCCTGCGGACGGGCTGGCCGAGGACGTGCTGCTGGTCGGGGCCGGCCCGATGGCGGTGACCGGGCTGGAGATCGCGGACCGGCTCGGCGGTCACGGTATCGGGGTCACCGTGGTGGACCCGCGCTGGACCAAGCCGATCGACGAGGCGCTGATCGGCGTCGCCCGGCGGCACCGGCTGGTGGTCACCGTCGAGGACAACGGGCGGGTCGGCGGCTTCGGCGACGCCGTGGCCAGGCTGCTGCGCGATCACGACGTGGACGTGCCGGTCAAGACCTTCGGGCTGCCGCAGGAGTTCCTGTCCCACGGCACCCGCGAGCAGGTGCTGGAAGAGACGGGCCTGACGTCCCAGCAGCTGGCCCTGCGGATCACCGAGACGGTCGCGCTCCGGTCATCCGGCGAGGCGTTCGACAGCCATGAGGCCGCGCCGGAAGGCCGGCCAGTCGAGTAGCGTAAGTCTTTATGCTGAACGTAGCCGTGGTCGGCTCCGGTCCTGCCGGGCTGTACGCTGCCGAGGCGCTGGTCAAGCAGGCTGCTGCGCTGCCGTTGCCGGTGCCTATCCGGATCGACGTCATCGACCGGCTGCCCACCCCGTACGGCCTGGTCCGCTACGGCGTGGCGCCTGACCACAAATCGATCAAGTCGATCGCGCAGTACCTGCGCAAGGTGCTGGAGAGCGCAGATGTCCGGTTCGTGGGCGGCGTGCACCTGGGCGAGGACGTGACCCGCGATGAACTGGTGTCGGTGTACGACGCGGTGATCTACGCGACCGGGGCGATGCGCGACCGGCGGCTCGGCATTCCCGGCGAGGACCAGCCGGGCAGCTACGCGGCCACCGACTTCGTGAACTGGTACTGCGGTCATCCCGACATCGATTCCGGCGCGTTCACCCTGGACGCCGAGTCGGTCGCGGTCATCGGCGTGGGCAACGTCGCGGTCGATGTGGCCCGGATCCTGGCCAGGGACCCGGCCGAGCTGCACGGCACCGATGTGCCCCAGCCGGTCCTGGAGGCCCTGCAGGCGAGCAAGGTCCGCGAGGTCCACATGATCGGCCGCCGCGGGCCCGCCTACGCCAAGTTCACGACCAAGGAACTGCGTGAACTGGGCGAACTGCCCGGCGTCGAGGTCGTGGTGCACGCCGACGAGGCGGACTTGAACACGTTCGACTCCTCCGGCGAGGGTGCCGCGATAACCGAATCCGACCGCCGCGTCCGCGGGAACATGGTGGCCATCGCCAAGTGGGCCCAGGGCGAGGCCGCCCCGGTCTCGTCGACCGGGCACGGCCGGCGGCTGATCATCAGGTTCTGGCTGCGGCCGACCGAGATCCTCGGCACCGACCGGGTGAGCGGCCTGACCCTGGAGCGGACCGCCATCGACGCCAGTGGGGCGTTCGGCGGGACCGGCCAGTTCGAGACGCTGGACGCGCAGATGGTGCTGCGCTCGGTGGGCTACCAGAGCGTTCCGCTGCCGGGCGTGCCGTTCGACCCGCGGGCCTCGGTCGTGCCGAACGCCGCGGGCCGTGTCCTGGGCCCCGATGGCGCGCCGCTGCCGGGGGAGTACGTGGCCGGCTGGCTCAAGCGCGGCCCGACCGGCGTGATCGGCACCAACAAGTCCGACGCCGCCGAGACCGTCCGGTGCCTGCTCGAGGACCTGGCCGGCGGCCCCGGCGAGGGCGACACCGCGCTGCCCCGCCCCGGCCTGCTCAAGTTCCCCGACGCCCAGGCTCAGCCCGGTGCCGCCGCGCCGACTCAGTCCGGTGCCGGCGCGCAAGCTCAGTCCGGTGCCGGCGCGCAAGCTCAGTCCGGCGCCGACGCGGAGGCGGCCGCGGCCGCGGCCGAGTGGCCGCTGGCGGCCGTCCTGTCCGGGCGCGGCATCGCGCCCGTCTCCTACGCCGAATGGCTGCGCATCGAGACCGCCGAATCCGACCTCGCCAAGGCCCTCGGCCGTGGCGAGCGCGTCAAGCTCCACAACCGCGACGCCATCTGGTCCGCCTGCCGCCCACTGGGGGAGTAGCGTTCTCTATAGCCGCGTTACGTCGCCGGGGACGGCGATGCCAGGGGCGAAGCTTTTTCCGTCCACCAGTTGTCCAGAGCGGAAAAGGTTGTATCCGGTCCGCCCTGGGCGACGATGAAGGTGTTCTCGGTCGGGAATGTCCAGGTGTAGGCGGGCTCGTTCAGGGTGCTGCCGGTACCGACCCATTCGCATTCGAGCACCTGGCCGTCTCGGGCTGGGAAGAAGTTGTCGTGCCAGGCGGTGGTCCCCTGGGCGCTGGTGCTGCTACCGACATATGCGTGAAGCGGCAATGCTGGCTTGCGTTTAACCCAGAATGTCAGTGCTCCTCGGCATCATGGGCGCAGAAGGCGGGACGGCCATAGTGCGCTAAATGAGGAGAGCGGGATGGTTGACCACAATGGCGTCCTGGTGATGCAGAGGCTGCTGCTGGCCGGGGCGCTCGGGCTGAGCATGGCGCAGAAGGCGGCGGCGATACTCGAAGGCGAGCCGGCCGGCATCCCGTTGCCGCCGGCGCCGGAAGGCCTGGCCATGCAGAATTCGCGGGTGCCCGAGGGCGCCGTGCTGCGGGCGGTCCTGGACGCCGCGAACGAGTGCCTGGGGCACTTCGATGACCGGCCGCCGGCCGAGCGGTGGTGCGACGCGCTGCTCCACCTGCTCGACCTGGCCGCGTTCGCCACCGACCTCGGCACGGCAAACGGCGGGGCGGCTGACGCCGGCACGGCAAACGGCTGGGCGGCTGACGCCGGCGCGGCTTAGAAAGCGGCCGGCGCCTAGCCGAGCGGGATCACGCCCCAGGCGATCTGCAGGGCCAGGCTGCTAGTCCGGCCGAGCATCTCGGCAATTGCCGCCGGAATTCGGCCCGAACCGAACTAAAACCCGCTTTACAGGATTAGCGCGCTGCCGGGCTGGGGATCGTCAAAACGACGCCCGATGGGGACCGTGATGACGAGGTACGGCCATATTGCCTGGCGCGTGATCGCGGTGGTGGCCTTCGCCGGTACCGCCGCGCTCGCCGTCACACTTACCCGCGTTCCGGCACGCTCCGACCACGCTGACCTGTCCGCCAACCTGTCCCAGAACCCCTGCGCGACCTCGGGCCTGGACGCCTGGCTCGGCCTCGGCGCCACGGGGTCGGCGCAGCTGACCGCCGACGGAGACCGCATCCCGGCGGGCGGCACCACGTACACGCTCGAGTTCACCAACGTCTCCGCCCGCGCCTGCCGCCTGTACGGCTATCCCGAGGTGTCCGCCTACGCCGGCACCCCGGCCGCGGGCACCCAGATCGGCAGCTCGGCGGTGCGCGACACATCGATCCGGCCGCAGCCGGTGACCCTCGAGCCCGGGGCGACCGCCCACGCGGTGCTCCGGGTCGGCACCGGCCAGTTCGAGGCCACCGCGTGCGCCCAGGTGACCGCACCCGAACTGCGGGTCATGCTGCCGGGCCAGGGCATGCGGATGCAGCCCGAGTACGCGCCGATCCGCGTGCCGGCCTGCTCCAAGAAGGGCCCGCCGTTCCTGACCGTGCAGGCCATCCAGCCGCATCCTGGCATCCCGGGTGTCACCCCGCCCTGAAGACCACCCCCGGAATACGCGTGCCCTGACTGTGGGCTGCCACAATGGTCCGTTCGGAATAAAGGTCTTCGCGACCTGGCGCGTTTCCTGTCGAGCATTATGTGGGGACAATGGGGGTCATGGGTGTCAGTCAGATGAGCGTTTCACCGTTTGAAGGGCCGTACGACGAAGCGCCGTCAGACGGACCACAGGCCGCCGTGACCGGCCAGCAGGCCCGGCTCAAGGGATCCAAGGGGTCGGAGCTGCCCGAGGAGCGGTACCTGGACCGCGAGGAGAGCTGGCTGCGGTTCAACGAGCGCCTGCTCGAGCTGGCCGAGGACGAGTCCGTCCCGCTGCTGGAGCGGGTCCGGTTCCTGGCCTTCTTCGCCATCAACCTGGACGAGTTCTTCATGGTCCGGGTGGCCGGGCTGGTCCGGCGGATGGTGGCCGGCTTCCCCACCGAGGGAGCCGGGGTCCGGCTGCCCCGCCAGGTGCTGGGGAACACCCTGGAACTGGCGGGTGAGCTGACCGTACGGCACGCCCGGGCGTTCAGCGAGCGGGTCAATCCCGAACTGGCCGAGCACGGGATCGAGCTCCTGCGCTGGAAGGAACTGGCCGCGACCGAACGGGACGCCCTCACCACGCTGTTCCGTGAGCGCATCTACCCGGTGCTGACCCCGCTGGTGGTGGACCCGGCTCACCCGTTCCCGTTCATCTCCGGCCTGTCCCTCAACCTGGCCGTCATGATCGCCGACCCCAGGACCGACGCCACGGTGTTCGCCCGGGTCAAGGTGCCGCCGCTGCTGCCCAGGTTCCTCGCCGTGGCCCAGAACCGGTACGTGCCGATCGAGGACGTCATCGCCGCGCACATGACCGAGCTGTTCGGCGGGGCCGAGGTCATCGAGCAGCACGCGTTCCGGGTCACCAGGATCCGGGACCTCGAGGTGGACGAGGACATCACCGAGAGCCTGCTGCAGGCCATGGAGCGGGAGCTGGTCCGGCGCCGGTTCGAGCCCGCGGTACGGCTTGAGGTCGAGGACACCATGTCGGCCGACGTGCTCGACCGGCTGGTCACCGAGCTCGACATCGACGCCCGCGCGGTCTACCGGGTGCCGGGGCCGCTCGACCTGACCGGGCTGTTCGCCATCGCCGACCTGAACATCGGCGAGCTGCGCAACCCAGCGTTCGTCCCGTCCTCCCGGGAGATACCGCAGGACAGCAGCAGCATCTTCGCCGCCATCGCCGAACGCGACATCCTGGTCCAGCACCCCTACGACTCGTTCGCCGCGTCGGTCGAGCGCTTCATCGAGGAGGCCGCCGAGGACCCGGGCGTGCTGGCCATCAAGCAGACGCTGTACCGGACCAGCGGCAAGTCGCCGATCGTGGACGCGCTCATCGACGCGGCCGAGGCGGGCAAGCAGGTCGTGGTGGTGGTGGAGATCAAGGCCAGGTTCGACGAGCGGGCCAACATCGCCTGGGCGCGCAAGCTGGAGGAGGCGGGCTGCCACGTCGTCTACGGGTTCGTGGGCCTGAAGACGCACTGCAAGATGGCCCTGGTCGTGCGGCAGGAATCCGACGGCACGCTGCGCCGCTACTGCCACCTCGGCACCGGCAACTACCATCCGACCACGGCCCGGGTGTATGAGGACTTCGGCCTGCTCACCGCCGATCCCGC
Source organism: uncultured Actinomycetes bacterium (assembly GCA_963739135.1). Lineage (GTDB taxonomy): Bacteria > Actinomycetota > Actinomycetes > Streptosporangiales > Streptosporangiaceae > Palsa-504. The sequence goes on along the minus strand of CAVTZG010000021.1, from coordinate 464,368 downwards.
CGTCGGCGAGGACGTCACCGCCCTGTTCAACCACCTCACCGGGTACAGCCTCACCGGCTCCTACCGCCGGCTCCTGGTGGCACCGGAAGAGCTGCGCAACGGCATCGTGAGCCGGATCGAGCAGCAGGCGGAGCGGCAGCGGGCCGGCCAGCCCGCCCGGATCGTGTTCAAGTCCAACGCGCTGGTCGACGAGGTGGTGATCGACGCCCTGTACCGGGCTTCGCAGGCGGGGGTCCCGGTTGACATGTGGATTCGTGGCATCTGCGCGCTGCGGCCCGGCATCCCTGGGCTGTCGGAAAACATCAGGGTCCGCAGCGTGGTCGGCCGGTTCCTCGAGCATTCCCGCATCTACGCCTTCGGCCCCGGCGAGGACACCCGCAGCCAGGTCTGGATCGGCAGCGCCGACATGATGCACAGGAACCTGGACCGCCGGGTGGAACTGCTGGTCCTGGTGAGCGATCCTGGCCACCAGCGGCGGCTGTACGAGCTGCTCGACCTGGGCATGGATGACGGCACCTCGTCCTGGTGGCTCAACCCGGACGGCTACTGGACCCGGCACAGCCGGGACGAGGCGGGTCATCCGCTGCGGGAGGTTCAGGAAGCCCTGGTGCGCGAACGCCGGGTCCGTTCGGCGGATGAGGCGGGTTTACGAGACGGCCGGTAAGCTCGCGCAGTGAGGACAGCCGCCCCGTCCGCCGTGAGTGCCGTGATCCAGTCAGCCGGCGCCGTGGTTTGGCGACCGGCAGCCGGTGAACCCGCGGGGATCGAGGTACTGCTGGTGCACCGGCCCAAGTACGACGACTGGTCCCTGCCCAAGGGCAAGCGCGAGCCGGGCGAGCACGTGCTGCTGACCGCGGTCCGGGAGGTCTTCGAGGAGACCAGCGTGCGCCCGGTGCTCGGCCCCCAGCTGCGCACAGTGCGCTACCCGGCGGCCGGCCGGCCCAAGCAGGTGGAGTACTGGTCGGCGTTCAGCCCCGGCAGCCCGGCCGCCGCCAGCCACGAGATCGACGCGGTGTCCTGGCTGGCGCTGCCGCTGGCCCGGCAGCGGCTCAGCTACCCCCACGACGCCGATGTGATCGCCAGCCTGACGCCGCGCCCCACGGTGCCGCTGATCGTGGTCAGGCACGCCTCGGCGGGCCAGAAGGCCGGCTGGGACGGCGATGACCTGCTGCGGCCGCTGGATGCCGGAGGGGATCAGGACGCCCGGCTGCTCGCCGACCTGCTGTCCTGTTTCGCTCCCGCGGCCCGGGTGGTCAGCTCGCCCGCGCTGCGCTGCACCCAGACCGTGCGGCCGTATGCCGCCAAGTTCGGCGGGTCCGTCGAGGCTGAGGCCGTCCTGGCCATGCCCGGCCGCGCCGCTTTTTTTCCTTCGGGCCGAACGGACCGGGCTGACACGCTCCGGGACCTGTTCCGCCACCTAGTGGCCCTCGGCGGGCCCGTGGTCGCCTGCCTGCACCGGGAGAACCTGCCGCTGGCCGCGGCCGCCGCGTGCTCGGTGCTGGGGGCGCCACCGCCCCCGGAATCGGACCTGTCGCTGCCCAAGGGCGGCTTCTTGGTCCTGCACGTCGCCGCGGGCACGCTCGTCGCCCTGGAACGCTACGAGCTCTGAGTCTTCGCGTTCTTCTGGGCCCTCACGCCGTTCTGGATCCCCGCGTCGTCCGGGGTCCCGGTGCTGTCCTGGGCGTCTACGCGGTCCGGGGCCGTCGCGCCATCCTGGATCCCAGCAGCTTCTTTGGTCCCAGCAGCTTCTTTGGTCCCAGCAGCTTCTTTGGTCCCAGCAGCTTCTTTGGTCCCAGCAGCTTCTTTGGTCCCAGCAGCTTCCTCGGTCCCTGTATCTTCCTGGATCGCTTCAGGCTCCTGGATCGCTTCAGCTCCCTGAGCCCCGTGCTGCTCAATAGCTTCAGAATCCTCATGAATACCAGCGCCGCTGGAGGGCTTGACGTTCTCCCGCGGCTCTTGGGCTGCCCCACGGGCGCCCCGGCGGCGACGGCGCAGGATGTGTCGGGTGATGAGCGCCAGGAGCAATACCGCCAGCGCGATCAGCGCGTACAAGGAGTAATCGGTGATGTAGTGGTAGATCGTGTTGATATGGTTGCCGGCCAGGTAGCCGAGGCTCACCCAGGTCCCCACCCACAAAGCGGCGCCGAGTGCGTTGAAGACCACGAAACGCCACCAGCGCATGCCGGAAATTCCGGCGATGATCCCGTTGGCCTGTCTGAGCCCTTCGATGAAGCGGGCGATCACGATGATCTTGCCGCCGTGCCGGTTGAAAAAAGCCTCCGCTCTGGCCAGTCGCTCCTCGGTCAGGAAGACATACTTGCCCCACCGCAGGGCCAGCGCACGGCCACCGAAATGCCCTATAGCGAAGCCGATGTTGTCCCCGATAATGGCCGCGACGAAGCCTACAAGACCGACCCATACGATGTTGAGCCTGCCCGCGCCCGCGAAGACCGCGGCGGCGATAAGGATAGTCTCGCCGGGCACAGGGATCCCGAAATCCTCGATCATGACCAGGAGCAGGACCGCCCAGTAGCTGTAGTGCTCGAGGTAGGGTGCCACGACATTGAGAAAGCCCGGCAGATTCGGTGGCGGGCTGCTTGCCAGCGTGGCGGCGACGGCGGTCAGCACCTGCGCGACCATCTCTCGACTCGGCGATGACCTACAGCGTATCCGCCCGGTCGGCGTGCGCGTCGCGAAGCGCGCTGGCGACCGGCCCGGCGGTGAGCTCCACCTGCCAGGGTCGCGCGCCGTACCCGGCGAGCGCGAGGGCCACCGTTTCCTCGTCGGAAGGCTGCGGGGGGTCCCAGCTGAGCCTGCGTAGGGCGTCGGGGGCGAGCAGGTTCTCCACCGGAAGCCGGTTGGCTTCGGCGATGGCCGAGATCGCCGCGCGCGCTGCCGCCAGCCGGGCCGCGGCGGCGGGGTCGCGCTCGGCCCAGCGGTGCGCCGGCGGCGGCCCGGTCGGGACCGGCCCGCCGGTGGCATCAGGAAGCTCACCGTCGGCGCTGGACCGCGCCCGGTTGACTGCCGCCAGCCATTCCCGCTCGTGCCGGCGGGCCTGGCGCCCGGAAAAGCCGCTCATCCGCGACAGCTGCGCGGCGCTGGTAGGCAGCGCCCTGGCCGCCTCGATGATCGCCGTGTCGGGCAGGACGCGCCGCGGCGACAGGTCCGCGGCCTGGGCGATCCCGTCCCGGGCGGTCCACAGCTCGCGGACCGCGGCCAGCGCGCGGCGGGACTGCACCCGGTGGATCCCCGAGGTACGGCGCCACGGGTCGGGCCGGGCCGCGGCCGGCTTGGCTGCCAGCGCCGCCGCGAACTCCTGCGTGGCCCACTCAGTCTTCCCCCGCTCCTCCAGCTCGGCCGCGAGCGCGTCGCGCAGCTCGATCAGCACCTCGACATCGAGTGCCGCATACCGCAGCATTTCCTCTCGCAGCGGGCGGACCGACCAGTCGGCGGCCGAGTGGCCCTTCTCCAGATGGAACCCGAGCACCTCCTCGACCAGCGTGCCAAGGGCGACCCGCGGGTAGCCGAGCAGCCGCCCGGCCAGTTCGGTGTCGAACAGCTGCCGTGGCCGGAAGCCCACCTCGGCCAGGCAGGGCAGGTCCTGTGACGCCGCGTGCAGGATGGCCTCCACGTCCTGCAGGGCCGCATCCACTCCGGAAAGCTCCGGGCAGGCGATGGGGTCGATAAGGACCGTGCCCGCCCCGGCGCGGCGGAGCTGGACCAGGTAGGCCCGCTGGCCGTAGCGGTACCCGGAGGCTCGTTCGGCGTCGACGGCGACAGGCCCCTGGCCGCCGGCCAGCCGGACGGTGACCTTGGCCAGAGCGGCCTCGGTCACGACGACGGGCGGCAGGCCGTCACGTGGTTCGAGCAACGGGACGGGCCCGCCGGTCCCGCCAGCCTCACTATCTGAGCTCACCCTCGCCCCGGCGGCCGCAGCGCCCGTGTTCCCGGGGGTTCCAGCCCGGCCGCGGCGGCCAGGCAGTCGCACCAGGCCGAGATGTGCGCCGACAGGTCCAGGCTGTCCAGATCGCCGCCGACCGGGGTCTTGGCTCCGGCGCGGGCCTTGCTGCCCTTGCTGCCCTTGCGCCCCTTGCCGCCTGCGGGGCCGCCCGCAGGCCCGGCCGGGGACCAGGAGGCGCGCAGCTCGAACCCGGTGAGCGGAACCTCGTCCCGCTTGGCCCCGAAGCCCTCCGTGATCACCCTGGTCACCGTGCCGCTCGGGACCGCGTAACCGGGTACGTGCGCGTCCAGCGCCTCCGACAGCCAGCTCCAGCCCACCTCGCCGAGCAGCGGGTCGGCCGCGATCTCCGGCTCTACCTCGGCACGGATGTAGGCGACCAGCCGGAATACCCCGTCCCAGCCCTCCTGGCCGTCCGGGTCGTAGAGCAGCACCAGCCGACCCCAGGCCACGTCCGCGCCGTCACGCTGGACGGTGGCGGCGATGGCGGTGGCGTACGGGGCGAGCCGTTTCGGCGCCGGAACGTCCTCGAAGAGTAGGTCGTGCCCGCCCTGGGCGTCCCGGCCCGCCATGAAGGCGGCCATGGCCGCCGCGAATGTCGCCTCCGCGGGAGTCGCCGCGCCTTCCGTGGACATGCCCCCACCATCCCCACCCCCCGCCGGCGCGCGCGTGACCCGCGGGGCCACCGCCTGGGGCCCGGGCCCCGTGCTCGATGACACCGTGCTTGATGACACCGTGCCTGCTGGCCTGGCCGCGCCCGATCGCGTCGCGCGCCGGTTCCCTGGCTCGTCGGCTGGCCTCATGACTCGAGCGTACGTGTCGCTCATCCGCTTCTCACACGACGCCGCGTAGATTCATGCCGGAACACCATGTTTCATGCGAGTTTGACCGGTTCAGCTTCAGCCTAGAACCAGTAGCAACGAGTTGGTCAGGTAACGCCGCTCTGGACGTGTTACCGCTGATGACATGCTCCCGCACGGGAAGGCCGATGAACAGGGCATCGCCGCAGACCGGGCAACCCCACTCCGGGCACTCGCCGTCCGGGACATCCGGGCAGCTGGCCGGGTTCGCGTGCAGCTGCTCGAAGGCCCGCTCATCGCTGCATCCGGTGCAGTACCTGATCAGATGCGTCATCCTGGCGGCCTCCTCGTCGCGCTGCGACACGGACTTACTCGGAATGATTGGAGTTCTGCCGATAGTGGCACGGCCATGCGCTGATGCGTGGGATCTCGGGCGGCGTGTCTGGCCGCGACGACCTTGCGCTCATGTGAGACGATCCCAGACGTGACACAGCGCCAGGCACAGCGCCCTTCCCTGCTGGCACCTTTCCTGCAGGCCTGCCGGGGGGAGCCAGTTCCGTATACGCCGGTGTGGTACATGCGGCAGGCGGGCCGTTCGTTGCCCGAGTACCGCCAGTTGCGTGAGGGCATCTCGATGCTCGACTCGTGCACCCGCCCGGACCTGATCACGGAGATCACCCTGCAGCCGCTGCGGCGCTACGACGTGGATGCGGCCATCCTGTTCAGCGACATCGTGGTGCCGCTGCGCGCGGTCGGCATCGACGTGGACATCAAGGCGGGCATCGGGCCGGTGGTGCAGACCCCGGTCCGTACCACGGCGGATCTCGGGCGGCTGCGCGCGCTCGACCCCGGCGACGTGCCCTATGTCACCGAGGCGGTCCAGACGATCGTCACCGAGCTCGACGACCGCCCGCTGATCGGCTTCGCGGGCGGGCCGTTCACGCTCGCGTCCTACCTGGTCGAGGGGGGGCCGTCCAAGAATCACGACAAGACCAAGGCGCTGATGTACGGCAACCCGGAGCTGTGGCACGCGCTGCTCGGACGGCTGGCGGACATCACGATCTCGTTCCTGGCGATCCAGGTGGCGGCGGGCGTCTCGGCCATCCAACTGTTCGACTCGTGGGTCGGCGCGGTCGGGCCCGATGACTACCGGCATGCCATCCTGCCGCACACCAGCCGGATCTTCGCGGCCCTCGGGTCCACGGGCGTGCCGCGCATCCACTTCGGGGTCGGAACCGGCGAGCTGCTCGGCCTGATGGGCGAGGCCGGCGCCGACGTGGTCGGGGTCGACTGGCGCATCCCGCTTGACGAGGCCGTCCGGCGGGTGGAACCGGGCAAGGCGCTGCAGGGCAACCTGGATCCGGCGGTGCTGCTGGCTCCCTGGGAGGTCATCGAGGAGCGGGCCAGGGACGTGATCGAGCGCGGCCGCACGGCCGAGGGCCACGTGTTCAACCTGGGGCACGGCGTGCTGCCGGAAACCGATCCCGGCGTGCTGGCCCGGCTCGCCGACCTGGTGCACGCGGAGTCCATCCAGCCGGAGCCGTAACCGCCCGGCAGGACGCTGACCGCTGCCGCGGACCGCGCGGATGACGCCCTGCCCGTACCGCTCGTCGACCAGCACCCCGATGCGCCCGTACGTCACCGAGGGCAGGGCCGCCTGCAAGCCCTCGAAGATCAGCTGCTTGGCGGATTCCATCGCCGTGACCTCGGCGGGATCCGGATCGTCGTTCTTGACTTCGAACAGCGTCTTGCCGGACGAGGCGCGGTGATCCATGGCCAAGATGAACAACGGGTCGTCGTGCCGCGGCTGCCATCCCGAGCTGCCTGTCATGGTCAGGACGCTACCCGGCGGCTAGTTCTCCGGCGCGGCCGGCCGGGCGGCAGGCTTGCGGCGCAGCGCCCAGCGCCTGGCCCGGTGGATCCCGAAGCCGGCCAGGGCCGCGATGGCCGCGAACGGCGCGATCGCGCCGAGGAAGGCGAGCGCCCAGGCCACCGTGATCCGCAGCGCACGCCAGCCCGCGCCGAGGCCGCCGGCCAGGCTGGGCGAACTTGGTCCGGTGCACGACCGGGGCGGCCTTCGGGCCGAGGATGGTCAGCGACACCGTGGCGTAGCTGGTCTCATCGCTGAGGGCCAGCTGCTGCGCCTGCATGGCCTCGAGCGCGGCTTCCTCGGCGTTGATCTGGTTCTGCACGCTGAGCAGGTCGCCGACCGAGCCCGCGTGCGATAGCAGCGCCCTGAGCTGGGTGATGGCCGCCTCGTAGGAGGCCACCTGGCTGTTGACGTCGGCTACCTGCTCGGTGACATCCTGGGCCTGCTCCTGCAGCGACAGCTGGGTGCCCAGGCGGCCGGCCAGCTGGCCGAGCGTTGCCGGGTAGGACGCCACCGGGATCTTCAGCTGGATGCTGGCCGTGGCCTGGGACGGATGGTCGGGGTCGGCCGTGCTGTTCTCGCCGGAGACGTAGCCGCCCGCGCCTTCGGCGATCTGCGCCGCCTGGGTGACCGCGGAGCTGACATTTGCGGCCCGGACGGTCAGCTGCGCCGTGTAGATGATGTCGCTGGCGGGCGCCAGCCGGGCCGTGGTGCCCGTGCCGCCTGAGCTCTTCGTGCCGCCGAGCTGCCCGGCTGCGCCGGCCACCGGGGCGGGCACGGCCGCCGCCCCCGCTGCGGCGTTCGCCGACGGGTTCGACACGGCGGAGCTGGCCGCGCTGCCGGCCGAGCATCCGGCCAGGAACAAGCCCCCGCCGAGCATGACAGCGCCGATGGCCAGGCCGGCGACGCCGAATGGTGTCCGCTTGTTCCGCGCGGACCGGCGGTTCGAACCCCGTGTGTTCAGCATGCCGTTGTGACGGCGGCCGGGCGCGGCCCGGTTCCGCGGCTCCGGTCACGATCGCGCACCGGCCCGGCCGCGCCATGGTTACGAGCCGGGTACGCGGCGCCTGGGTGGGCGATGCCGGGTGGCTTCTGCCAGGCTAAGAGACATGGACCCTACGAGTGCGCGGCCGCATGTGGTGATCGTGGGCGGCGGGATCGCCGGGCTGGCGGCGGCGTTCTTCCTCAGGGACGAGGCGGTCCGGTTGACCCTGCTCGAGGGGTCGCCGCGGCTGGGCGGGAAGCTGTCGGTGTCCGAGATCGCCGGCGTCCCCGTCGACGAGGGCGCCGAGGCGCTGCTGGTCACGCGGCCGGAGGGAACCGGACTCATCGCCGAGGCTGGCCTGGCCGGTGACCGTGTCGCGCCGGGCCCCACGTCGTCCGCGATCTGGACGCGCGGCGCCTTGCGGCCGCTGCCCAGGCGCCAGTTCATGGGCGTGCCCTCTGACTTGGCCGAACTGGCCAGATCCGGCGTGCTGACCGAGGACGGGCTGGCCCGGGCCAGCCGGGATCTCGAGCTGCCGCCGACCGCCAGGGACGGCGACGTGCCGGTAGCGGGCTACGTCGGAGCCAGGTTCGGCGCCGAGGTCGTCGACCGGCTGGTCGACCCGCTGCTCGGCGGCGTATACGCGGGCCGTTCCGCCGAGTTGTCCTTCGACGCGACGATGCCCGCGCTCGCCGCCGCGTCGCGGCGGTACCGGTCGCTGGCCGAAGCGGCCGGCTCGCTGCTGCCGGCCCCGGCGCCGGCCGCGGTCCCGGCCGCGGTCCCGGCCGGCGGCCAGCCCGCTGCGCCCCCCGCAGGTATCCGGTCGGGCGGATCGGTTTTCACCACGCTCGCCGGGGGCCTGGGCCTGCTGCCCGCCTTCCTGGCCAAGGTGTCGGGCGCGGAGATCAGGACCACCTCGATGGCCCGCGAGCTATCTGCCCGACCAGGACCCCGACCAGGCTGGCGGCTCACCGTGGGATCCGCCGCGGCGGCCGAGCAGGTCGAGGCCGACGCGGTGATCCTGGCCGTTCCGGCCCGCCCGGCCGGCCTGCTGCTGGCCGGAGTACCGGGCGCGGCGGCCGCCGTCACCGCGTTCGCCCAGATCAGCTACGCGAGCATGGCCATCGTCACGCTGGCCTATCCGCGCTCCGCGTTTCCCGGGCCCGGCCTGGCCGCCCTGGGCCTGAGCGGGTACCTGGTGCCCGCGGTGGACGGGCGGGCGGTCAAGGCGGTCACCTTCTCCACCGTCAAGTGGCCGCAGCTGGCCGGCTCGGTGCCGGGCACCGAGCCGCTGGAGATCGTGCGCTGCTCGGTGGGCCGCATCGGCGAGGCAACCGTGCTGCAGCGGGACGACGGCGAACTGGCCGCGCTGGCCGCCGCCGAACTCGCCGAGGCGACCGGCGTCCGCGGCACCGTGGTGGCCAGCCGGGTGACCCGCTGGGGCGGCGCGCTGCCCCAGTACACGGTGGGGCACCTGGACCGGGTGGCGAGTATCCGGGCCGCGGTCGCCGCCCAGCCGGGCCTGGCGGTGTGCGGCGCGGCCTACGACGGAGTCGGCATCCCGGCCTGCGTCGCGACCGCCCGGGCCGCGGCCGGCCAGGTGCTGGCGTTCCTCGGTCCGGGCTCATGAGCGTGCCCGGCGTGGCCGACAATGGTGGGATGGCTGACGAACAAGTGACGACCGAGCCGGGCGGCACGACCCCCGAGGCGGCCGAGGAAGGCCGCAAGCCGAAGGCACGCGAGCTCAACGACCTGATCCGGTACACGATGTGGTCGGTGTTCCGGGTAGCCGACCGTCCCGCGCTGGAAACCGGCGGCCTGGGTAATGCCGCCGCCGAAGTGGCCGACCTGCTGGACCAGGCGGCGGGCAAGGGAATCGTCACCCGCGGCTGCTACGACCTCCAGGGCCTGCGGGCCGACGCGGACTACATGTTCTGGTGGATCGCGCCGACCTCGGATGACCTCCAGGACCTGTACACGCGCTTCCGCCGGACCCGGCTCGGGCGCTGCAGCGAGCCGGTCTGGTCGGCGATGGCGCTGCACCGGCCGGCCGAGTTCAACAAGAGCCACATCCCCGCCTTCCTGGCCGAGGAGGAGCCCCGCGCGTACGTGAGCGTGTACCCGTTCGTCCGCTCCTACCAGTGGTACCTGCTCGATCCCGCCGAGCGCCGCAGGCTGCTGGCCGAGCACGGGATGATGGCGCGCGAGTACCCCGACGTCCGGGCCAACACCGTGGCCTGCTTCTCACTCAACGACTATGAGTGGATCCTGGCCTTCGAGGCCGATGAGCTGCACCGGATCGTGGACCTCATGCGGCACCTGCGCGGTGCCGAGGCCCGGCTGCACACCCGGGTGGAGATCCCGTTCTACACCGGCCGCCGCAAGCCGGTCCGCGCGCTCCTGGCCGACCTGGCCTGAGCCAGGAAGGGCAGCCCGCGGGAACCGAACGCGACTGGCTGGATGCCTGGTACGACGAGGCGATCCGGCGCAGCCGGGCCCGCTATGAGCGCGATCAGGGTCCGCCGGGTTAACGTCGAGGGGTGGCTGATGATCTGCGGGTGAACGGCTGGCTGCTCATACCGGCCGCCGAGCTGCATGAGCGCTTCTCCCGGTCCTCCGGGCCGGGCGGCCAGTCGGTCAACACCACCGACAGCCGCGTCGAGCTGTCCTTCGACGTGGCGGGTTCGTCCGTGCTGCCCGAATGGGCCAGGGACAGGATCACCGAGCGGCTCGCCGGGCGGCTGGCCGCCGGCGTCCTGACCGTGATCTCGTCCGAGCAGCGCAGCCAGCTAGCCAACCGCCAGGCCGCCCGGGCCCGGCTGGCCGCCCTGCTCCGTGAGGGCACGGCGCCGCCGCAGCGCCCGCGCATCCCGACCAGGCCCGGCCGGGCCGCGAACGAGCGGCGCCTGCAGGCCAAGCGCAACCGGGCCGCGATCAAGCGGGCCCGCCGCTACGACAGCAGGAGCGCTGACTAGCGGCGGGCCGGGTCCCGGCTGCCGACCGGGCGTAGTGCCAGGAGGTACTGGCGGGCCTACCCGTTCGGGTGGTGGATGTCCACGGGTGGCAGGTCCTGTACCTGCTGCTTGGTGAGGTTGAGCCGGATACCGTCGTCCACCCCGGTCACGGCACCGATCGGGATGGCCACTTCCTTGCGGCCCCACACGTGCCCCTCTTGCAGGAGCACGTGGGTCACGTGGTGGCTGTCAGGGTCGATGACCAGCCCTTGGACTTTCCCGATGTGGCCGTCGGTGGCATGGACGTGGTCACCGCGGCATACCTCCACCTCGTCCAGCGGGACGGCGTTGTAGGTGACCGTCAGCGGGGCGAAAGCCCCGGCCATGCCCATCCCCCCCGTGCCGTAATAGGGCATGTAGAGCACCTGGTCGGGGTCATAGCCGGGGTATCCGGGCGTGCCGGGCAAGAACTGCGTCTCCTCGGCGGGATCGAGCTTCCCGAACTCCGCCAGGGTGCAGCGGAGCCGGATCTCGCCCGTCGTGGCGTCGACAAGGTCAAGAGGAACAAGCCGGCCGCAGTCATAGTGATGCTTGGGTTCGATCACGAGATAGGTGACCACACGCGTGACCGGGTTCACGACCACGCGGGTCACCTTGCCGCAGCCGCCGTCGGTACAGCTGGCGTCGGCCCCGATCGTGAACGACGTTGTCTCTGCCATCGCCATCCTCCTCGTTCCTGGCCGGGTCATCGTCGTCATGAAGACCGCAGGCACCAGTCCCGTTCCGGTTCTCTTCCTAATTCCCATCGTTCTCCCTGGTAAGCCCCGGCAGGCCAGGGACCAAGGTCCCCATCGCGGAGCCAGGCTTGCCCCGGCGTAGCCCTCAAGCGCCCGCCTACCCTGGCAGCGGCTTATAGCTGGCCGTGACCAGGCTGACCCGCACGTCCAGGCCGTTCAGGCCCGCCGCGTCGAGGTCCCGGCGGAGCTCCGACCGTCATGGTGCCACAATCGCGCGCGCCTTAAGGTCCATGCCCCGGCCGGCTAGGGATCAGCCGCTGCCACAGGCCCTGCGCGCCGACCAGGTCGCCCGAGATGGCCGCGGTCCGGACCATCCCGCTGGTCTGCGCGGTGCCCGACGAAAGCGCGTTAGCCCGGATCAGCCGCAGGCCCGCGCTCACGATGACACGGGCTCCAGGGTCAGCGAGACCGAGTTGATGCACCAGCGCTGGTCGGTGGGTACCTCGTAGCCCTCTCCGGTGAACACGTGGCCCAGGTGGGAGTCGCACCGGGCGCAGCGCACCTCGGTGCGCGTCGTCCCCAGCGAGCGGTCCTCGATCAGCACCACGGCGTCGTTCTCGGTCGGCTGGTAGAACGACGGCCAGCCGCAGTGCGACTCGAACTTCGCGTCCGACCGGAACAGCTCGGCCCCGCACGCACGGCAGCGGTAGACGCCCTCGGTCTTGGTGTCGGTGTACTCACCGGTGAACGGCGCCTCGGTGCCCGCCTGCCGCAGGACGGCGTACTCCTGCGGCGTCAGCTTCTCCCGCCACTCGGCGTCTGTCCGGTTGACCTTTTCCATGTGACGCAATGTACCGCCAGGAGCTTAACGAATCGGAATTGTCGGGGGGCGATGGGATACTCGTGCACATGGTTCTACGGATGTCGGCCGGGCGCATGGTCGGGCGGGACGACGAGCTGTCCCGCCTGCTCACGCTGCTCGAGGACGCTGAGGCGGGCCGGTCGGTGGTCGCGCTGGTCAGCGGCGACGCCGGCGTCGGCAAGTCCCGCCTGGTCAGCGAGGTGAGCCGGCTTGCCGCCGGACGTGGCTTCACCGTGCTATCCGGCCAGTGCGCCGAGCTGGGCGACAGCGTGCCCTACCTGCCGCTGGCCGACGCGCTGCGGGGCGCGGCCATCTCCAGCGGGGTGCATGACGCCCTGTCCTCGAGGCCCGCGCTGAACCGGCTGCTGCCTGAGGGCGGCGACGGGCAGGTATCCCACGAGGACCGGTCGGGACTGGCCAGGCAGCAGATGCTCGGCGGCGTGCTGGGCCTGCTCACCGAGCTGGCGGCCGCGGCCCCGGTGCTGCTGGTGCTGGAAGACCTGCACTGGGCCGACGCTTCCACCCGGGACCTGGTGACGTTCCTGTCCCGGATGCTGCACCGGGAACGGGTCGCCGTCATCGGTACCTACCGCACCGACGACCTGCACCGGCGCCACCCGCTCCGCCCGGTGGTGGCCGAGCTGCAGCGGCTGCCGAGCGTCATCGCGGTCGACCTCACGCCGCTGGATCCCTCGGCGCTGGCCGAGCACCTCACCGCCGCGGCGCTGGGTCGCCTGGACGCCAGCATGCTGAACGGCATCGTGGCCCGGGCCGAGGGCAACGCCTACTATGCCGAGGAACTGCTCGCCGCCTCGATCAGAGGCGGCGCCGCCGGGCGCAGCGCCCTGCCCGCGGGCCTGGCGGACCTGCTGCTCAGCCGGGTCGAGCAGCTGTCCGATGCCACCCAGCGGGTGCTGCGCGTGGCGGCCGTCGCCGGGCGGAAGGCCGACGACGAGCTGGTCCGGGCCGCCTCCGGCCTGGCGGCCGACGACTATGAGGCCGCTGTCCGTGAGGCGGTCACGCACCAGCTGCTCATCCCCGACGGCGCCGAGGGCTACGTCTTCCGGCATGCCCTGCTGCGTGAAGCCGTGTACGCCGACCTGCTGCCGGGGGAGCGGACCCGGCTGCACGCCACCATGAGCTCCCTGCTGTCCGACGAGCACCGGCTCGCGACGCCCGGCACCGCCGCCGAGCTAGCCCAGCACTGCCTGGCCAGCCATGACATCCCCGGCGCGTTCGCCGCCTCGGTCCGGGCCGGGCAGGAGGCCGAGCGGCTGGGCGCGCCCGCTGAAGCGCACCGCCACTACGATCAGGCGCTCGCCCTGTGGGAGCGGGTGGCCGAGCCGGAGAAGACGGCCGGCATGGCCCGCGGCAAGCTCGGCCTGATGTCCGCGACCAACGCGGCCGACAGCGGCGACACCGAGCGTGCCGTCCACCTGCTGCGGCGGCTCCGGCAGGCGCTCGCCCGGGCCGCGGAGGCCGCACGCCACGACGGGCGTGAACCCAGTCCCGAGGAGGTCAGCCTGGCCAGCCGGATCGGGGAGCGGCTGGCCTTCAACCTGATGCTGATCGAGGACCCCAAGGCCGGCACCGAGGCCGTCGACGTCGCCCGGTCCACGGTCGAAGCCACGCCCGCCGAGCCGCCGACGTGGCAGTACGCCCGGGCGCTGACCACGTACGCCTACGTGCTGCTGGTGGGGGACGACTACGCCGTGGCCCGGGACTGGGCTGAGCGCGGGATAGCCGCGGCCCGCGCCGCGGACGCTCCCTGGGTGGAGGCCGACGCGCTGGTCACGCTGGGTTTCCTGAGCAACCGCGAGGGCCGCAACGACGAGGCCATCAAGCTGCTCACCGCCGCGCACAAGCAGGCCCGCGAGGCCCGGGTCCTCGGCGTCGAGCTGCGCTCGGCGTACCATCTGGCCCGGGCCCACCTGGAGCGCGGCGACCTGGCCGTCGGCGGGGCTATCGCGCACGAGGGCACCGTCCGGGCCAGCCAGGCCGGGCTCAACATGTCCTCGTATGGCGTGGACCTGCAGCATCTGCATTTCCAGTGCCACTTCGCGGACGGCAAGTGGGACCACGCGCAGGAGATCGCCGACGGCTTCCCGGTCCGGGTCACCACCCCGCCCGAGGCCTACCTGTCCTCGATGGCCTTGTTCATCGACGTGGCCCGGGGCAATCCGGCCGCGGAGGAGCGGCGCGCCTGGATCGAGCCGTTCTGGTCGACCCCCGGCTTCGACGAGTTCACCGCGCGCGGGCTGCTGGCCGAGCACTTCCTGTGGCAGGGCGATACCGAGCGGGCTCTGGCCGAGGCGGAGGTGGCGATCGAGAACGACAACGTGCCGCCTTGGGGCTACTCGCCGTCGGTCATCAGGCCCGCCGCGATCGCGCTGGCCGCGCGAGCCGAGCGGGCCACACAGGCCCGGGCCGTCGGTGACGACCAGGCCGCCGACGCCGAGATCGAGGCGGCGGCCGATTTGCTGCGGATCGCCCGCGAGGGAGCCGAGTTCCCGAAGCGGCCCAAGTTCATCATGGGCCCCGAGGGGCGCGGCTGGCTGGCCCGGGCCGAGGCCGAATATCACCGGGCCAGCGGCGACAACGATCCGCAGGCCTGGCAGGCCGTGCTGGACGCGTTCGGCCCCACCTACGCGTACGAGGTCGCCCGGGCCCGGTACCGGCTGGCCGAGGCGCTGGCCGAGGCGGGCCGCCGCGACGAGGCCGACGAGCAGTGGCGCCAGGCGGCCCAGACCGCGGACCGGCTCGGCGCCCGGCCGCTGCGGGCCGCGCTGGCCGATCTCGCCCGCCGGGCCCGGATCGGCGTGGTGCCTGACGAGCAGCCGGACGGCGCGGTGCTCGCCTCGCTGACCAGCCGGGAACGTGAGGTGCTCCGGCTCCTGGCCGCGGGCCGCAGCAACCGGGAGATCGCCTCCGTGCTGTTCATCGCACCCAAGACGGCCAGCGTGCACGTGTCCAACATCCTCGGCAAGCTCGGCGCGGCCAGCCGCACCGAAGCCGCCGCCATCGCCCACCGCGAGGGCCTGACCAGCCAGCTGTCAGGACGCTGACCGCCCGGCCGCCGAATCGGTCCCGATGACCTCACTCAGCAGTATCGCCCGGGTTACGGGTTAGCTTGGCGCGAGCTCGGCCAGGATCTGTCCGGCGCGTTCGGCGGCGGCTTCCGCGGACAGGGCTGGGTCGCCTACCTGCGGGTCCCAGTTCAGGTCGTAGAACAGCTCGGTGACCCCCTGCTCGCCGAGCCAGGCGGCGTCGTCGCGGATCTGCTGGTAGCTGCCCGAAAGCAGGCGCCTGCCGCCGTCCGGCCCGGCCGATTCGGCCCCCGCCAGGACCACGCCGCGGCAGATGATCCGCACGGCCGCGGGATCACGGCCGGCCTCGGCCGCCGCACCGGTGATCACGCCGACCGCCTCGCTGATCTTGGACAGGTCGGCCCGGCTCGAGGTGATCCAGCCGTCCGCCAGCCGCCCCGCCCGCTCCATGGCCGGGCGCGACATGCCGCCCAGCAGCACCGGCGGCCCGGCCCCCTGCCATCGCCGCTGCACCGGCCGGGGATCCTGCCGCCCGGCCGGGACGGTATAGAACTCTCCGCTGTACGAGCTGACCTCATCGGCCCACAGCGTGCGCAGCACGGCCAGGTACTCCTCGGTGCGCGCGCCGCGCCGGGCCGTGGACGCGCCGGACAGGGCGAATTCCTCGGGCATCCAGCCGATGCCCAGGCCCAGGTCCAGCCGGCCGCCGGACAGCACGTCCACGGTGGTGGCCTGCTTGGCCAGGTAGGCGGGGGAGACGAACGGCAGGTTGATGATCGCCACGCCGAGCCTGATCCGCGAGGTCCTGGCCGCCGCGTATCCGAGCGCGACCATCGGGTCGAGCACGCTCCGGTACACCGGCTCCATGCCCGAGCCCTCGGGTACCAGCAGCCGCTGGAAACTCCACAGTGACGCGTACCCGGCCTCCTCGGCCCGCTCTGCGAACGACGTGAGATATCCGGGGGTGGCCCAGGCCCCCGCCACCGGGGCGCCGAATCCGATCCGCATGCTCATACCCTAATGAAAGATCTTTTTGCCGAACGAACAGTGGTGCTCCGTGCCTGAATCCTCCGCGTTGTCCGCAACCGAACGCACCCGGCACCGCCGCCTGCCCGAACAGGGCAGCACCGACCGGCAGGACCTGCATGACATCCTGGCCGCCGGGGTCATCTGCCACCTCGGCGTCATCGTGGACGGCCGCCCGATTAGTGCCCGCCCGATCAGTGCCCGCCCGATCAGTGCCCGCCCGATCAGTGCCCGCCCGATCAGTGCCCGCCCGATCAGTGCCCGCCCGATCAGTGCCGGCACGGCCACGCAGCCCGGCGAGGCCTATCCGATGGTGCTGCCCACTGTTTACGGCGTCGACGGCGACACCCTCTACCTGCACGGCTCGGTGGCCAGCCGCAGCCTGTATGCGGCGCCGCGGACCACGATCTGCGTGACCGTGACCCACGTGGACGGGCTGGTCCTGGCCCGGTCGGTGTTCGAGCACGCGGTCAACTACCGCAGCGCGATGATCTACGGCACGCCCCGGCTGGTCACCGACCGGGACGAGAAGCTGGCCGGCCTGCGCGCGCTGGCCGAGCACATCGTGCCCGGGCAGTGGGACTATGCCCGCCGCCCGAACGCCAAGGAACTGGCCAAGACCACGCTGCTGGCCCTGCCCCTCGCGGAGGCGTCGGTGAAGATCCGCACCGGGCCGCCCGACGACGGTGACAGCCCCGACGCGGCCCTCCCGGTCTGGGCCGGCGTGGTGCCGCTGACCGCCACCTGGCAGGCACCGGATCCGGACCCGGTGCTCCCGGCGGGCATCCCGGTACCGCCGCACATCGCTACCCTGGCCGGACGTGCGGCTTACCGAACCCGCTCACTCTGACGGGCTACGATGGCCGGTGTGGCCGTCCCGACCAGGCAGATCTTCGCGTATTCCGGGGTCTTGTATCCCGAGCCTGGCGGCCGCGACTCCTCTGCCCTGGTCCATTACGCGGTCAGCCTGGCCAGCCGGCGCCAGGGCGTCCGCGTCTGCTACCTCCCGACGGCGGTGGGAGACCTGCCGGCGGCCGTCGACGCCTACGCGGCCAGGTTCGCGCAGTATCCCGCGGTCGAGTTCAGCGCGCTGCGGCTGTTCACGCAGCCGAGCGTGCCCGACGTCCGGGCGCACCTGCTGGCCCAGGACGTGATCCTGGTCGAGGGCGGCAGCGTGGTCAACCTGATGGCCGTGTGGCGAGCGCATGGCCTGCCGCCGATCCTGCGGGAGTGCTGGGAGCGCGGCATCGTGCTGGCCGGCACGAGCGCCGGCAGCCTGTGCTGGCACGCCGGAGGGCCCACCGACTCCTACCGGGACGCGCTCGACCCGTTCACCGACGGCCTGGCCCTGGTGCCCTACAGCAACGGGGTTCACGACGACCTGCCCGACCAGCCCCGGCGGGAGACCTACCGGCGGATGGTCGGCGAGGGGGTACTGCCCGCGGGCTACGCCACCGAGGACGGCGTCGGCCTGCACTACGTCGGCACCGAACTACACGAGGCGGTCAGCGTCCTGGACGGCAAGCGCGCCTGGCGGGTGCAGCCCGCCGGCGGCGGACGCTACACCGAAGAACCCGTCACCCCCCGCCTCGTCTAGCGCCCCCCCGCGTCCCGGGCCTGCTCAGGGTGGACACCGCCAGCGTGCTGTCGGCCCCGGGCGGCGGCGGCACCTGGTGGGCCAACATCCCAGGCCTGGCTGAAGGAGTACGACGTGGACTGGTGCTGGTGGGCCGTCAACCCCACGCACGGCCAGAGCTCCACCCCGGGCACCACCTACATCCAGAGCAACTGGGGCGCTCCGGAGCCGTACGGCCTGCTGACCCTGGACTGGACCGACGTGGCATATCCCGCCGTGGTGGGCATGCTGCAGCCATGATGCAGCCGCGTACCGGCCCGGGTATCGGCTGATCTGCGGGGCCCGGGAAGGCCGGGCCGCTAGCCGACCTCGGGGATGACGGCCGCGGCCAGCTGTTCCATCTGCTCGGGCTGGTCGAACAGCGCGTTGCACAGGATCAGCTCCGCGCCGGCCGCGGCGACCTGGCGCAGCCCGCGGACACAGTTGTCGGCCGTGCCCGCCACCGCGGCGGCTTCGATGGCCTCCACCCGGCTCCCGTACAGCCGCGCCAGCGCGGCGTTCATCCGCTCCCGGGCCCGCCCGGCGCCGTCGTCGACCGCCACGTACACGCGCTTGGCGATGGGGAAGCTCTCGGGCGGTCGGCCCGCCTCGGCGAGCGCCTCCCGCACCACCTTGACCTGCTCGGCGAACCGGGCGGTGGGGGAGGACCCGGCGCCGAAGAAGCCGTCGCCCAGGCGCACCGCCCGCCGCAGCGCGGGCTCGCTGGCCGCGCCGAACCACAGCGGCGGGTGTGGCTTCTGGAACGGCTTGGGTTCTATCGGCGCGTCCTTGAGCTGCCAGAACTTACCGTCGAAGGTGACTCGAGGCTCGGTCCACAGCGCCTTCATCAGCGCGACCCCCTCGGTGAACCGCGAGACGTACCGGCCGGGATCCACGCCGAAGGCGGCAAAGGGGCGCCCCGGCCCGCCGGTGCCCACGCCGATCTCGATCCGGCCCCGGCTGAGCTGGTCCAGCGTGCTCAGGCTCCTGGCCAGGTGCACCGGGCTGTACAGGGTGGACACGAACACCACGCAGCCCAGCCGCAGCCGGTCGGTGCAGGCGGCGGCGTAAGTCATGGTCTCGATCGGGGCCAGCTGGGGCGACGAGCCAAACGTCTGTTCCTGAACCCACGCGCTGTCGAAGCCGAGCTCCTCGGCCCGGGTCAGGTAGTTGCGGAACCCCGCGGGATCAAACTCGCCGTCGGAGTAAAGCTGCGGGGTGGCGATCGCGAACCTCATGCGCCACAGCGTATGCCCCCCGGCCTGATGACAGAATCGGTGCGTGGAGGATGCTGCCGCGGGCCTGGCCGAACGGATGCGGGCGATCTGCCTGGCGCTGCCCGAGGTCGCCGAGCGGCCCAGCCACGGCGCGCCGACCTGGTTCGTCCGGGGCAAGAACGCCTTCGCCACCTTGTGGGCGGACGGTCACCACGACAACCACTTCCCGCACCTGTGGTGCGCGGCGCCGCCCGGGGCCCAGCACGAGCTCACGGCGTCGGCCCCGGAGCGGTTCTTCCGCCCGCCCTACGTGGGCCACCGCGGGTGGATCGGCGTCCGGCTGGACCGCGACCCGGACTGGACCGAGATCGCCGAGCTGTGCCAGGACGCCTACCGGGTGATCGCGCCGGCCCGCCTGGCGGCCCAGCTCGACCGCTAAGGCTCGACCGCTGAGCCCCGACCGCTGAGCCTCGACCGCTGAGGCGGCCCGGTCAGCCGAGGATCGCGGCCGTGATCTCCGCCGCGCAGCCCCAGGACAGGGAGATGCCCGCGCCGCCGTGCCCGTAGTTGTGCCACAGCACGCCCTGGGGTGGGCTTGAGGGAGAAACGGAGAACGGCTCGGACTCCAGCCGCACCTCGGGGCGGGTGGGCCGCAGGCCGACGCGGTGGCCGAGGATCGTCACCCCCCGCAGGCGGGGATCGATCGCGGCACATCCAGCCACGATCCGTTCGGCAATATCGCTCTTGGGCTCGAGGTCCCAGTTGCCTTCCTCGTTCGTGCCGCCGAGCAGGATCTCCTCGCCGTGCGGGAACATGTAGACGATCCAGGGCGGCTGCTCGTCCCGGTTGATGAAGAACTCCTCGATGCCGGGGTTGGCCGCGATCACCACCTGGCCGCGGACCGGCACCACCGCGGGATCGGGCACCAGGTCGCGGGCGGCGGCGCCGGAGCAGTTGACCACGACAGGAGCCGCGCCCGCCAGCTCGGCGAGCGAGCCCACCCGCGACAGCTCCAGCGTCCCGCCCGCCTTCTCGAACCTGGCCCGCAGGTAGCCGAGGTAGACCGGCATGGTGGCGAGCGGTGCCGTGTAGTGCCAGCCCGCGGCGAAGCCCTCGGGCAGCTCGGATGGTTCGCACAGCCGCAGGCCGGGCACCAGCCCGGTCCAGTAGTGCGGCTCGAGCGGGGACCGGGACACTTCCGTTCCGCTGGCCATCCGCACCCCGGTGCCTGGCTCGGCCGCCAGCTCGGTCAGGACCTCCAGCCCGGTCCGTCCCCAGGGCACCACCCGGTCCTGCGGTCCGACCCGGACCAGGCCCCAGAGCGCGCCGGCCGCCACCGACGTGGTCTGCTCAGGCGAAGCGGCCGTCCTGATGCTCACGTCGAGGCCGGCCTCGGCCAGGCGGATTCCTGTCGTCAGGCCGCTGATCCCGGCCCCGATCACGAGAACGTCCATGACCCCGACCGTATCGGGCGCACCCCGCTGTGCCGCCGGTGCCCTAGCGCGGCCCGTGTCAGTCAGGAGCGCAGGCGGGTCCAGGCTTCGGTGAGGACCGCGCGGAGGACGCGCTCGATCTCGTCGAAGTGCTCCTGGCCGCAGATCAGCGGCGGAGCGAGCTGGATCACCGGGTCGCCGCGGTCATCGGCCCGGCAGACCAGCCCGGCATCGAACAGGGCGTGAGACAGGAAGCCGCGCAGCAGCCGCTCCGACTCGTCATCGTCGAACGTCTCCCTGGTAGCCTTGTCCTTGACCAGCTCGATGCCGTAGAAGTAGCCGGCGCCCCTGACCTCCCCGACGATCGGCAGGTCGGCGAGCTTATCCAGGGTGGAGCGGAAGGCGGACTCGTTCGCGCGCACGTTCCCGAGCAGGTCTTCCTTCTCGAAGATGTCCAGGTTGGCCAGGGCCACCGCCGTGGACACCGGGTGGCCGGCGAACGTGATGCCATGCAGGAAGGTGGCTGTTCCGGTGCTGAACGGTTCCATCAGCGCGTCGCTGACCAGCATCCCGCCCAGCGGCGCGTAGCCGGAGGTGACCCCCTTGGCGAAGGTGATGATGTCCGGCTGGTAGCCGTACCGCTCGGCGCCGAAGTAGTAGCCAAGCCGGCCGAACGCGCAGATCACCTCGTCGGAGACCAGCAGCACGCCGTAGGTGTCGCAGATCTCCCTGACCCGCTGGAAGTAGCCGGGGGGCGGCGGGAAGCAGCCGCCGGAGTTCTGCACCGGCTCCAGGAAGACCGCCGCGACCGACTTCGGGCCCTCTCGGAGGATGGCCCGCTCGATCTCGTCCGCGGCCCACTGGCCGAACGCGTCCAGGTCATCGCGCACGAACGCGGGGGCCCGGTAGAAGTTGGTGTTCGGCACCCGGACGCCGCCTGGGGTCAGCGGTTCGAACGGGTACTTGATGTCGGCCAGGCCGGTGACGGAGAGTGCCCCCATGGAGGTGCCGTGGTAGGCGATGTCACGGCTGATCACCTTGTACCGTTCGGGCTGGCCGGTCAGCTTGAAGTACTGCTTGGCCAGCTTCCAGGCCGACTCGACGGCCTCCGAGCCGCTGGTGGTGAAGAAGACACGGTTCAGGTCACCGGGGGCCAGCTCGGCCAGCCGCTGGGCCAGCTCGATCGCCTTGGGATGGGCATAGGACCACAGCGGGAAGTACGCCAGCTCAGTCGCCTGGCGTGCGCCCGCCTCGGCGATCTCCCGGCGGCCATGGCCGACCTGGCTGACGAACAGGCCGGACAGCCCGTCCAGGTACCGCTTGCCGTGGGAGTCGTAGACGTACGGGCCGGAGCCGCGCACGATCACGGGAACCTCGGCGTCCTCGTAGCCGGACATCCGGGTGAAGTGCAGCCACAGGTTGCGCTTGGCGGCTTCTTGATCGTTGCTGACGGCGTTGAAGGAGGATGTCATCTCGTTCCCCATGAGTAGGTTTGCTTGCGCAGCTTGAGGTACACGAACGTCTCGGTGCTCCTGACGTACGGGACCGCGCGGACCCGTCCCAGGATCTCCAGCAGATGGTCGTCGTCCTCGCAGACCACCTCGGCCAGCACGTCGAACGAGCCGGCCGTGATGACCACGTAGTCGATCTCTTCCATGTCGGCCAGCTGGCCGGCCACCTTCTCCAGGTCGCCGTCGGTCTTGATGGCGATCATGGCCTGGCGCCGGAAGCCCAGCGTCAGCGGGTCGGTGACCGCCACGATCTGCATGACCCCGGCGTCCTGCAGCCGCTGTACCCGCTGCCGGACGGCGGCCTCGGAAAGCCCGACCGCCTTGCCGATCGCGGCGTAGGAGCGCCGGCCGTCTTCCTGCAGCTGCTCGATGATTTGCTTGGAGATATCGTCGGGTACGACACCACCAGACGGGAGCGCCTTCGGGCTGTGCCCCATGCGGTCGTCTCCTCTCCCCGGGCACGGTGTCTTATCAGCCTATGAGTCAACTGATTTCGTAGGTATATATAAAGATAGCAACTGATTCACTTGTGGAGATAGTCCATCTCTGCGAAGCTCGTCAGTGAGATCGCGGAGTGCCGGATGGAGGGTTCAAGATGACGGACCGCACGCTGCAGAACTTCGTAAACGGCAAGTTCGCCGACGCCAGCGACGGGCGCACCAGCGATGTGATCGACCCCAGTACCGGCGAGGTTTACGCGCACGCGCCCGTTTCCGGTCGTCAGGACGTGGATGCGGCGATGCAGGCCGCGGCGAACGCGTTCGAGGGCTGGCGCGACACCACCCCGTCCGAGCGCAGCCTGGCCCTGCTCAGGTTCGCCGACGCGGTAGAGAAGCGGGCCGAGGAGATCGTCGAGGCCGAGACCCGCAACACCGGCAAGCCGGTCGCCCTGACCAGGTTCTGAGGAGATCCCGCCGTCAGTGGATCAGATCAGGTTCTTCGCCGGCGCCGCGCGGGTGCTCGAAGGCCTCAGCGCGGGCGAGTACATGAAGGACCACACCTCGATGATCAGGCGCGAGCCGATCGGCGTCTGCGCCCAGGTCACCCCGTGGAACTACCCGATGATGATGGCGGTCTGGAAGTTCGCGCCGGCCATCGCCGCGGGCAACACCGTGGTGCTCAAGCCGTCGGACACCACCCCGGCCTCCACCGTGCTGCTGGCCGAGATCGCCGCCGAGTTCCTGCCGCCGGGCGTATTCAACGTGATCTGCGGCGACCGCGACACCGGCCGGGAGCTGATCGCGCACCCCACGCCCAGCATGGTGTCGATCACCGGTTCGGTGCGGGCCGGCATGGAGGTGGCGCGCAGCGCCGCCGATGACCTCAAGCGCGTGCACCTGGAGCTCGGCGGCAAGGCCCCGGTGGTGGTCTTCGACGACGCCGACGTGGCGGCCGCGGCCGAGGGGATCGCCGGCGCGGGCTACTTCAACGCAGGCCAGGACTGCACCGCGGCGACCCGCGTGCTGGCCGGACCGGGCATCGCGGCGGACCTGACCGCGGCGCTCGGCGAGCAGGCCAGCAGCACGGTCACCGGCGGGCTCGACGTGCCCGACGCGTACTTCGGCCCGCTGAACAACCCGAACCAGCTGGCACGGGTGGAAGGCATGGTCGAGCGCAGGCCGGCGCACTCCGAGCTGATCACCGGCGGCCACCGGGTGGGGGACCGCGGCTACCTGTACGCCCCCACCGTCGTGGCCGGGCTGCACCAGGACGACGAGATGATCCAGGACGAGATCTTCGGCCCGGTCATCACCGTCCAGCGGTTCAGCGACGAGGACGAGGCGGTCCGCTGGGCCAACGGCGTCCAGTACGGGCTCGCCTCCAGCGTGTGGACCAGGGACCACGGCCGCGCCATGCGGATGGCCAAGCGCCTGGACTTCGGCGCGGTGTGGATCAACACCCACATCCCGATCGTGGCCGAGATGCCGCACGGCGGCTTCAAGCACTCCGGCTACGGCAAGGACCTGTCCATGTACGGCTTCGAGGACTACACCCGCATCAAGCACGTGATGAGCTACATCGGCAGCTGACAAGCCGTGAGTGGCGCCCGCGGCGCGGGCCGAAAGGACGCACTGCGCCGCGCCGATACCCTCGCGCGCACCGGTGCCGTTCTTACTTCATTTCATGACTGCGGAGATGAAGTTACTCACCAGTGCCTCGGGCGTGCTGCAATTATTTAGCCATGACACCGTTGTGCGACTGAGAAGCTGCGTGTAGCGCCGTTCCTCGCGCAACTTGTCCTTTTCAGTGGTCAGGATCAGTGATCCATTGAAGAACGCTTCGTGATGGTGGACGAGACACGCGTCACCCTCGCTCTCAAGCGCTCTGACCGTCTCGTTTTCCCGGCCCGGCGGCAACCAGTCCGCAGGCTCCCGCACAACCACGGCCACATGCTCAGCCACCGTCGCCACGGTGCTCCATGCCGTTCCGTAGACGCTTTCCGGCGGCACCAGCATCCGGGCGTTCTGGTCATGCTCTGACAGATCGCTCGAGTACGAGCCCGCTGGGGCGGTCGCGAAGAAGCCAGGGCAAAGGGCCAGTACGCTGCCCGTCTTCATGTGAAGCATCCTTTCTCCCGTGCTGACCAGAACCCCGCTGTCGAGCGAAAGCGCACCCCAGTCATCGTTCAGCACCGCCACTGAACACTCAGGATGCCGCAGCAGACCCGCCACCAGCGTCGTCTTCCCCGCACCGGAACTTCCCGTGATAAGCACACCACGCCGGCCAGTCCGCGCGCCGACGGACAGCGCGCATCCGTGCACGAAGACAATGTCATCTCCGCTCACGGCCGAGCAAATGCCCCGCACACACACCTTAGCCAGCCGGTATGAGCCAAATCCGAAGACCACCATCGTCTTCTGGTCCCGCGACCACCATCGCGCCCCGTCCCACCGTCGATCAAGCCCGTAGCCGCAGGCCGCCGGCCAGCGCATAGAGCGTCGCGTCTGGCTCCTGGCCGGCTTCGGCGGGCGCCCAGTTGGCCGCGAACATGCGGCTGAGCAGCGCACTGTCAGAAACGAAGGCGAGCACAACCCGGCCTCCGGGCACGCAGACCGACGCGAGCACCCGGTAGGGAAGACGGATACGGGCCAGCACGGCCCACAGGTCGGCTCCGGCCTCACGTACTGGCGACAGCGCGTCGTAGTAGCTGATACCCATCTCCTCGCACCCCTTGCATATAGCGTGGGGGCACGGGGGCGGCCATGGCAGCGGCGTTCGGCCGTTGTACCCGGGCCCTCAGTCCTCCTCGCAGGAGTCCAACGACCCTCCCGAGGCCCGGCCGCCGCCGACATCATCTCGCCGTCCACCTCTGCCAGCCGCCCGGCAAGGTCACGTGGACTTTCCGCAGTACGGTGTCCAGCCGGGGATGCCGGGCCGAAAGACCCCGGTTCCCGGGACCTCAGCCCGTTGCCAATGCGCGCAGCGGCGGGCCAGCGTCTGGTACAACACCCGATTGCATCAGGGTGTTGCCCGGCACTCCCCGGGCTATCTGCGGCCTATGTCAGCGGAGCGCGAAATGCCACGTTACCCGACCGATCATGCAGGGCTCGAGATATTGCCATTCGACGTGTGCCTCCAGCTGCTGGCCGCAGTCCCGGTCGGACGGGTCAGCTTTCTCGCCGATGGCGAGGTCGTGGTCCTGCCGGTCAATCACGTCGTGGACGGCCAGGACCCGGTTTTCCGCACGGCCCGCGGTTCGAAGTTGTCCGCGGCCGAAGGCCAGGATCTAGTGGCATTCGAGGCAGACGGATATGACGAGCAGACCAAGTCCGGATGGAGCGTTCTGGTTAACGGCCGCGCCCATGCGGTCTACGACGAGGCTGAGATACAGCGCCTGAGCCGCCTCGGCCTGCACCCATGGGTCACCGCCGTAGACCGTCCATTCTGGATCCGGATACGACCCGCCTCGATAAGCGGACGGCAAACACCGGGCCACCTCTGAGCCAAGAATCCGCCTCTGACTGCCGGAGGTCACCACCCCCGTCTTTGGGAAAAATGCCGACCATAAAAGTGAGAAAGCACTCATCTCGGCATGCATGAGCGCCTCACCTAACGCATGGTGGAGTGGAAGGCCTCGAGGGCCTCGCCGGGCGTGTCGAAGTAGGCATCTTGCCCCAGGGCCTTGCTGATGCCGTAACGGTCGAGTCGCTGCCGCACCGGGCCGAGGACGGAGCTGAGGACCAGGTGCACATGATGCTGGTGAACGTGCTCGATGACCTTGACCAGGACCGCGGACGCGGTGTAATCCACGTCCCCGATGGCGGCGCAGTCGAGGATCATCCAGCGCAGCGGGGCGCCGTGGCCGACCAGCGCCGCGACGTCCTCCATGAGCCTGCTGGCGTTGGCGTAGTACAGGCTCGTGCCGAACCGGTAGACCACCAGTCCCTCCTCGGTGCGGGCGCCCGGCCCGGCCGGGACAGGCTGCCAGTGCCCTTCCGGTGACTTCACCAGGACGCTGTTGAGCGGGCTGTAGCTGTGCCGCAGGTGGTCGACGATCGAGGCGATGATGGCGAGCACGATGCCGTACTCGACCCCTAGGACCACCACTGCGGCCGTCGTGAGCAGGGCCACGGCGAACTCGGGTTTCCTGAGGGCCAGGATGTGCCGCATCCCCTTGACGTCGATGAGTTCGACGGCGATCAGGAAGACCACCGCGGCCAGGGCGGCGTCCGGCAGGTAGGCCAGCGGCCCGGTGAGCAGCTCCAGGACGATCAGCACCACCGCGAAGGCGGTGAGCTGGGATAGCTGGCTGCGGCCACCGGCGCTGTCCACTATCTGCGTTTTGGTCGGGCTGCCGTTGACCACGAACGTGCCGGAGAACGCGGCGGCGGCGTTGGCCGCCCCCAGGCCGACCAGATCGGTGGCCTCGCTGAACGGCTCCTCGTACTTGGCGGCGTAGGCCCGGGAGGTGGCCGCGCTCTGGGCCAGGATGACCACGAACATCGACACTGCGACACCGAGCAGCGCCGCGGCGTCGTGCCAGCCGAGGGCGGGCAGCCCCAGGCTCGGCAGCCCGCGCGGGACGGGCCCGACCACGGCCACGCCGTGGTCGGCCAGATCCGCGGCCCAGCTCACGATGATCGCGATGATCACCGCGATCAGCGCCCCCGGGATCCGGCGGTTGATCCGGCGGGTCACGACCACGACCACAATGACCGCGATCGACACCGCCACGTCGGCCCAGTGCACGTGCGGGAGTGCGCGGACGGTGTCCGCGAGCTTGGGCAGGGTCTGCCCGCCCGGGGCGGTGACCCCGAGCATGTCGGGCAGCTGCCCGGCCGCTACCTGGATGCCGACGCCGGTCAGGAACCCGACCAGCACGGTACGGGACAGGAAGTTGGCCAGGAAGCTGAGCCGGGCCAGCCGGGCCACGAGCAGCATCGCGCCGGTCAGCAGGGCAGCCAGCCCGGCCAGCCGGACGTACCGCTCCGAGCCCGCCACCGCGAGACCGGTGAGCGCGGCGGCGAGTATGGCCGCGGTCGCGGAATCCGCGGCGACCACGAGGTGGCGGGACGAACCGAGGACGGCGAACGCCGCCATCGGCAGGAGCATGGTGTACAAGCCGGTGACCAGGGGCATCCCGGCGATCTTGGCGTAGCCGAGAACCGCGGGGATGCCGAGGGCGGCCAGCGTGAGGCCGGCCAGCGCCTCGGCGGGTACCCGGGATCGCTCGATGGGCAGCATCCCCTGCAGCACGGGCCATGCCCGCGGCGATCCGCGCCAGCGGCGCTCAGGAGCATCCGGCATCGTCTCTCACCTCGGCCCGTCCCCCTCCCGTCCCCGGCATAGTTCGGTATTTTTTCATCATCTCGCCACCGGGTGTTCACGTATGCCGCCAGCCACACTGCCGTGACGGCGCTGACTGCCTCGGCGATGGCGGGCAGCAGGACACCTGCTCCGGAGTGCGCCACCACGACCGGGCGCGCGCCGGCGTTGCCGGCCTGCGCGGCCGCGTGGCGCGCGTAATCGGCCACCGCCCATTACAGCTGGGCGAGGTGGAAGCGGCGGCCGGTCACTTTGGCCAGCTTGGTGGCTTCCTTGAAGGTGTCGCTGCGGAACCAGCCCATGGCGGTTTCCATGCCCTAGACGCTGATGTGGAACAGGGCCGCTCCGGGGTCGTCCAGGTCGCGGTAGGCGGGCCCGTAGGTGATGCCGTACCGGGCGCGGTTGGCGGCGTGCAGGTAGTGCTGCTGTTTCCAGGCCTCGAAGTCGTCAGTCTGGCTGCGGATCATGATGTCCTGCATGGCGTGTTCCCCAGCCGACCTGCACAGATCACCCAGTCCAGCGCGGCACCGGGCAGCAGGTCGGCGGGGCTGTAGCATCCTGCCGTGGGTAACGGCGGGCGGCTTACCGCGAAGCAGTTCCAGAAGGCGGGCGGCGTCGAGGGCTGGCGGGTGCTGCGGTGCATGGGTCCTGCCAGCGTTAGCGGCGCACCATTCGGTCGGAGCGGTTTCAGGCAAGCGGGCGGGCGGGCATGATCTGATCAAGCCAGCCCTGGCCGGTAACCGCGGTGAGCTGGAGCACCCGCGAGGTGATCTGGCACGTCTGCGCCGGTCTGAGAGCCGCGATCGGGGTGCAGTGGTCGCCGAAGCGATGGCGTGCCAGGCGTCCCGGAGGGGTGCGTCAGAACCCTGAATTCGTCGCAGGAGGGAACCGTTGTGCAAGCCATCACCGTACGAGACCGTGCCGCCGGCGCCGCCGGGCTCACGCTGTCCGGCATCCCCCGCCCCCACGCGGCCGAAAACGACGTGATCGTGCGCGTCCACGCGGCCGGGTTCACCCCGGGGGAGCTGGACTGGCCGGGCACATGGACCGACCGCGCCGGCCGCGATCGAACCCCGAGCGTGCCCGGACACGAGCTGTCGGGTGTTGTCACAGAGCTGGGCTACGGCACCACCGGCCTGACCGTGGGCCAGCGGGTGTTCGGACTGGCCGACTGGACCCGCGATGGGTCGCTGGCCGAGTACACCGCGGTGGAGGCCCGCAACCTCGCCCCGCTTCCGGCGGACATCGACCACATCGTGGCCGCCGCCCTGCCTATCTCCGGGCTGGCCGCCTGGCAGGGCCTGTTCGACCACGCACATCTCAAGACGGGCCAGAGCGTCTTGATCCACGGCGCCGCGGGCGGCGTCGGGTCAATCGCGGTGCAGCTCGCACACGAGCTGGGCGCCCGCGTGATCGGCACCGGTCGTGCCGTGGATCGGGAGGCCGCCCTCGGCCTGGGTGCGGACGCGTTCGTGGACCTGCAGGCCGACCGGCTGGAGGACGCCGACGAGGTTGACGTCGCGCTCGACGTGATTGGCGGCGAAGTCCTCCAACGTACGGCCCCGCTGGTACGCGCAGGCGGCACGCTCGTCACGATCGTCGGCCCGCCGAAGGTGCGGCCCGCCGACGGCCGGGCGATCTTCTTCGTCGTCGAGCCGGACCGGTTCCGGCTGGCGGACCTCGCCGAGCGGGTCAGGTCTGGCCGGCTGCATCCGATCGTCGGGGCCGTCCGACCACTCGCCGAGGTGCCGTCCGCGTTCGCCCCTGACCGCCGGGTGCCCGGCAAGACGATCATCCGGGTCGCGCAAGGCTAGTAACCGAAGGTGGAGGTACAAGATGCCTGAAGGCAGCCAGCCCGCATATGAGATCGCACTGGCCCACTTCATCGTTTCACGCGGCCTTGATCAGGTGCGAGAGGTGCTCGATGTTCACGCTGATCTCCTCGCGATGGCGGATGCCGCGCATCGTGGGCACCAGGCCAAGCGCCTGGTAAGGCTCGATCATGATGTCATCCCTTCGGCCCGGGCCCCCATGGCTGAAGTCTGGCACGCGCATCCGACCGATAGCACTGATTCCCGATGGTGACGAAATGCTTACGCCAGGCAGCTTTTGGTGAGCCATATCCGCATTCGCCCCGTTTCTCTGGGTAGGAAAGGTCAATCGATCCGGTGCCCGGCGGAAACCCTGCGCCGCCGGGCACCACCCTGCGCACGGGCCCACGTAAGCTCCGAACATGATCGCCAGCCTGGCCACCATCGACCGGGATCGCCTAGCCGCACTCATCGAACGCGAGCGAGCCGCCTACCTCGCCGGCTTTCCCGGTTCACGCCAGGCCTTCGCGGCCGCCGGGCAGCACCTGCTCGGCGGGGTGCCGATGACCTGGATGCGGATGTGGCCTGGCGGCTTCCCGCTCTACCAGGCCACGGCGTCCGGCGCCCGCATCACCGATCTGGACGGCCACGAGTTCATCGACTTCTGCCTGGGCGACACCGGCGCCATGGCCGGGCACTCGCCCGCGGCGGTGCAGGCCGCGATCGCTCGCAGGTACGCCGAGCTCGGCGGGGCGACCACCATGCTGCCCACCGAGGACGCGGCCTGGGTCGCGGCCGAGCTGACCCGGCGTTTCGGCGCGGCGTACTGGAGCTTCACGCTGACCGCGACTGACGCAAACCGATGGGCGATCCGGCTGGCCCGGCAGGCAACCCGGCGGCCCAAGATCGCGGTGTTCAGCTACTGCTACCACGGCAGCGTGGACGAGTCGTTCATCGTGGCGACGCCGGCCGGGCCGCAGCCGCGGCCCGGCAACGTGGGAGCCCCGGTCGATCCGCGCGAGACCACCCGGGTGGTGGAGTTCAACGACCCGGACGCGCTGGACCGGGAGCTGGCGCACGGGGATGTCGCCGCCGTGCTGATGGAGCCGGCGCTGACCAACATCGGCATCGTGCTCCCGGCCGACGGCTACCTGACCGCCGTCCGCGAGCTGACCAGGCGGCACGGCACCCTGCTCATCAACGACGAGACGCACACGTTCAGCGCCGGACCCGGCGGATGCACCGCCGCCTGGAGCCTGGAGCCGGACCTGGTCACGATCGGCAAGTCGATCGCGGGCGGCATCCCGGCCGGTGCCTACGGGCTGACGGCCGAGCTGGCCGAGCGGATCCTGGCCGACCCGTCGGCGGACATCGAGGACACCGGCGGCGTGGGCGGCACGCTGGCCGGCAACGCGCTGTCCGCCGCCGCCATGCGGGCCACCCTGGGCGAGGTGCTGACCGACGAGGCGTTCGACGGCATGATCGCGGTGGCCACCCGGTTCACCGCGGGCGTGCAGTCCGCCCTGGCCAGCCGCCGGCTGCCGTGGAGCATCGTCCAGCTCGG
The DNA here is from genome assembly GCA_963739135.1 of uncultured Actinomycetes bacterium. Classification (GTDB taxonomy): domain Bacteria; phylum Actinomycetota; class Actinomycetes; order Streptosporangiales; family Streptosporangiaceae; genus Palsa-504. The sequence goes on along the minus strand of CAVTZG010000021.1, from coordinate 433,212 downwards.
CGCGCGGGCCGAATACCGGTTCTGCCCCGAGCCGCCGCGGACCGGGGGCGAGTCCGCCGCCGCCGCCGATTCCGAGCTGGATGAGTACCTGCACCTGTACCTGGTCAACCGGGGCATCCTGATGACGCCGTTCCACAACATGGCGCTGATGTGCCCGGCCACCACCGACGCCGACGCGGACGCCCACACCGCGGTCTTCGCGGCCGCCGCGGACGAGCTGCTCGGCTGAACCCGGGGCGTCAGGCCACGTTGAGCAGCACGATGCCGGCCACCACCAGGACGGTGGCCGCGATGCGGGTCCGGCCGAACGGCTCGCGGAAGATCACCGTGCCGATGATCGCGCCGAAGATCACGCTGGTCTCGCGCAGCGCGGCGATCGGCGCCAGCGCCCCCCGCGTCTGCGCCCACAGCACCAGGCCGTAGGCCAGCACGCTCAGCGCGCCGGCCGCCAGCCCGGACAGCAGGATCCCCGGCGGCTGCTTGAGCAGCACCTCGCGCCGCCGGACCAGGGCGAACAACGGGACGCACAGGCTCTCGAGCATGATCAGCCAGCCGATGTAGCCGACCGGGCTGGCCGACAGCCGCACCCCGACGCCGTCCACCGTGGTGTAGGCCGCGATGGTCAGGCCCGTGCCGACCGCGGCCAGGAAGGCGCCGCGTCCGGGCTTGCGGCCGCCGAAGACCAGGAAGGCCAGCCCGGCCGAGACGATAGCCACGCCGGCAACCTGGAAGAACGTTAGGTGCTCGTGCACGAAGACCGCGGCCAGGATCGTCACCACCAGCGGGGAGACGCCGCGGGCCAGCGGGTAGACCTGGCTGAACTCGCCCAGCCGGTAGCACTGCATGAGCAGCAGGTTGTAGAACACGTGAATCGCCACCGACGCCAGCAGGTAGGGCCAGCTGGCCGAGCGGGGCATCGCGGCGACGATGACGAGCGGGACCGAGACCGCGGTGCCGCCCACGCCGATCAGCGCGAACGCGAGAGTCTGGTCCTTGATGCCGTGCGCGATGGCGTTCCAGGTCGCGTGCGTGACGGCAGCGGCCAGGACGGCCAGCGTGACCGACAGGGGGAGGGTGGTCGACGGGTCCAACGGGGCTCCTCAGGCAGGCTGAACAGGAGCCCTCAGGGTTTCTATCCCGTCAGGTGTTCGCCGGGCCGCCGGCCCGGGTCGCGGCGCCGCTCGGTCCAGCCCCGGCCGCCCTGATTGTGGTTTGCCTGGCGGACAGCCGACGGAACCCTAGGCGCAACCACGTGCTAACCCAAGGGTAACGCCCCGGCCGCCGGGATCTCCTGCCGGGTCCGCAGCAGCAGCGTGACCCAGGTCCGGTACGGCCGCCAGTTCTCGCTGATCTCGGCTATCTGCTCCGGGGTGGCCGGGCCGGGCAGCCCGTAGGCGTCCGCCACCGCCAGGGCCAGCCGCGGCTCGCTGTAGGCCACGCCGTCCGGGTCGCTGGCCCCGCGCAGCAGGACCAGCGCGGAGGAGAAGTCCCCGATGCCGGGCAGCCTCTTCAGCTCCTTCAGCGCCACCTCGCGCGGCAGCCCGCGCAGCCGGGCGGTGTCCAGCTGGCCCTCCAGCGCGGCGTGCGCGACCGACCGGAGCCACTCCGGCTTGCGCCCGGCCAGCCCGGGGAACGAGTCGAGTTCGGCCAGCCGCTGCGGCGGCGGGAAGGCATGCACCTTCCGGTCGCCGAAGATGACCGGCTCACCCAGCTCCTTGGCCATCCGGTCCTTGATCGCGGCGGCCTGCCCGATCCTGATCCGGTGCCCGATGATGGTCCAGGCCGCGGCCTCGTACGGGGACCAGAACCCGATCGGCCGCAGCCCCGGGTAGCTCCGTTGCAGGCCGCCCACCACCGGATCACGCTCGCCGACCGCGGCGAAGGCCGAGCCGTCCACGTCGAGCGAGAGGATCCGCTCCACCTGCGCGCGCGCGGCCTCGACCAGCTCGGGATCCGGCGACTTCGGGCTCACGATGGCCGCCGTCACCTGGTCGCCCTCCTGGCTGACCCGCACGCCGACGGTCTGCCAGCTACCCTCCACCGGGAAGGCCAGCTCCAGCGCCAGCTCCTCGGCCGCGGTATCCGGGCCGGCGTACGCCGCGGGCGCGAAGCCCTCCAGGAACCTGATGCTCGCCGCCAGCGAGAACGGCCCCCGCGGGACCGTCGTGATCGTCTCCATGCGCCCATTCCATCACCAGCCGCCGACATTCCCGTCGGCCTGAGGTATGAAAGGACGGTGACCAAGAAGCCAGAAGACCTCCGCAGCTTCCGCTGGTTCGGCGGCGAGCGGACCGCCGGGCTGCGGGCGTTCGGCCACCGCTCGCGGATGCGCCAGCTCGGCATCGAGGCCGAGGAGCATCTGGGCAAGCCGCTCATCCTCATCCTGAACACCTGGTCGGAGCTGAACCCCTGCCACATGCACCTTCGGCAACGGGCCGAACAGGTCAAGCGGGGCGTGCTCGAGGCGGGCGGCTTCCCGGTCGAGATGCCGGTCGCCACGCTCAGCGAGACGTTCCAGAAGCCGACCCCGATGATGTACCGCAACCTGCTGGCCATGGAGACCGAGGAACTGCTGCGCTCCTACCCGGCCGACGGCGCGGTCCTGATGGGCGGCTGCGACAAGACCACACCCGCGCTGCTGATGGGCGCGGCCAGCGCGAACATCCCGGCCATCTACCTGACCGCGGGCCCCATGCTGCGCGGCAACTTCCGCGGCCAGCCCGTGGGCAGCGGCACGGACGTGTGGAAGTTCTGGGACGACGCGCGGGCCGGGCTGGTCGGCGACTGCGAGCTGGCCGACCTGGAGAGCGGCATCGCCCGCTCCCCGGGCCACTGCATGACCATGGGCACCGCTTCGACCATGACCTCGGCCGCCGAGGCCCTCGGCATGACGCTGACCGGGATGGCCTCCATCCCGGCGGTCGACTCGGCCCACTACCGGATGGCCGCCGCCACCGGCCGGCGCATCGTGGCCATGGCCTGGGAGGACCTGACCCCCGACCAGATCCTTACCCGCGAGGCGTTCGAGGACGCGGCGGCCACCGTGCTCGCGCTGGGCGGGTCGACCAACGCTCTGATCCACCTGATCGCGATGGCCGGCCGGGCCGGGGTGGACCTGAGCCTGGACGACTTCGACGTGATCTCCCGCCGGGTGCCCTGGCTGGCCAACGTCAGGCCGAGCGGGAAGTACCTGATGGAAGACTTCTACTACGCCGGCGGCCTGCCTGCGCTGCTCGGCCAGCTGGCGAAGGTCCCTGGCGCGCTGCATCTGGACCGGGTCACGGTGAACCACGGCCCGTTCGGCGAGAAAATAACAGGTGCACCGGTCTATAACGAGGATGTCATCCGGACGCCCGAGACCGCGCTGGCCGCCGAGGGCGGGGTGGCGGTGCTGCGCGGGAACCTCGCCCCCGACGGGGCGGTCATCAAGCACATCGCCGCCGAGCCGCGGCTGATCAAGCACACCGGCCCGGCCGTCGTCTTCGACACCTACCGCGACATGCAGGAACGGATCAACGACCCGGCCCGCAGCATCACCCCCGATTCCGTCCTGGTGCTGCGCAACGCGGGTCCGGTGGGCGGTCCCGGCATGCCCGAGTACGGCATGCTGCCCATTCCCGACTACCTGCTGGCCCAGGGCGTGCGCGACATGGTGCGGATTTCCGACGCCCGGATGAGCGGTACGAGCTACGGGGCCTGCGTGCTGCACGTGGCTCCTGAGTCGTTTGTCGGGGGCCCGCTGGCTCTCGTCCAGACGGGCGATCTCATCACGCTGGACGTAGGTGCCCGCGAGCTGTCTTTGAATGTTGCCGAACGGACCCTGGCTCACCGGCGCCAGAACTGGCAGCCTCCCGCGCCGAAGTTCGAACGCGGCTACGGCGCCCTGTTCAGCGAGCACATCACCCAGGCCAACGAGGGCTGCGACTTCGACTTCCTGGCCAAGCGCGGCCGCAACCCGGAGCCCGACCCGAAGTAACCTCGAGTCGTTCACCGAGACAGGAGGGCCGATGATCCAGGGGTTTGACCCGCGTACCGGCGAGCCGGTGGGGGAGCCCGTCGCCGAGACCACCGACGCCGAGGTCGACGCGGTCGTGGCGGCGGCCGTGGCGGCGGCCCCGGCCTGGGGCGCGCAGGCCGAGGCGGGGCGGCGAGCCGAGGCGCTGGAGGCCGTGGCCGACGCCCTCGACGCGCACGCGGGCGAACTCTCGGTCCTGGCCGACACCGAGACCGCGCTCGGCGGCGAGCGGCTCATCGGCGAGGTGGCCCGCACCACCGGGCAGCTGCGGCTGTTCACCCAGGTGCTGCGGGACGGCGGGTACGCCGACGCCGTCGTCAGCCCGGCCGTCGGCGTGGTCCCCGACGTCCGGCGGGTCACCCGGCCGGTCGGCCCGGTGGCCGTGTTCGCGGCGTCCAACTTCCCGTTCGCCTTCTCCGTGGCCGGCGGCGATACGGCATCCGCGCTGGCCGCGGGCTGCCCGGTCGTGGTCAAGGCGCACGAGGGGCACCCGGTCACCTCCGACGTGACCGCCGAGATCGTGGCCGGGGCGCTGGCTTCCGCCGGGGCCCCTTCGGGTGCGTTCGGGCTGGTACACGGGGTGGAGGCCGGGCTGCGGCTGCTGCGGCACCCGGCCATCGCCGCGGCCGGGTTCACCGGGTCGACGGCCGGCGGGCTGGCCCTGGCCAGGATCGCCGCCGAGCGGCCGGTGCCCATCCCCTTCTACGGCGAGCTCGGCTCGGTCAACCCCAGCATCGTGCTTCCCGGCGCCGCCTTCTCCCGGCCGTCCGCGATCGCGACCGGGTACGCCGGCTCGCTGACCCTGGGCACCGGCCAGTTCTGCACCAACCCGGGCCTGCTGTTCGTCCCCGAGGATGTCGGCCTGCTGACCGCGATCTCCGAGGCGGTCGGCGCGTCGGCCGGCGGGGCCATGCTGACCGGCCGGATCTTCGCGGGCTACGAGGATGCCGTGGCCGAGGCCGCCGACCACCCCGGCGTCACCGAGCTGGCGGCCGGCCAGCCCGGGCCGGGACCGTGGGGGGCCACCCCGCGGGTGTTCCAGCTCACGCTCAAGGAGTTCGCGGCCGACATCGCGGTGCTGTCCCGGGAGCGGTTCGGCCCGGCGGGCCTGGTCATCACCTACCCCTCGGTCGAGGACCTGCTGCCGGTACTCGCCGCGCTGGTCGGCAACCTGGTCGGCACCGTGCACCTGGACACCGACTCGGCCCAGGACATCGAGCTGGCCCGCCAGGTCATCGCGGTGCTCGAGCACGTGGCGGGCCGGATCGTGTGCAACGGCTGGCCCACCGGGGTGGCCGTGGTCGCGGCCCAGCATCACGGCGGCCCGTTCCCCGCCACCACCGTGCCGGCCTACACCTCGGTCGGCACGGCCGCGATCCGCCGCTGGCTGGTCCCGGTGGCCTACCAGAACTTCCCCGCCGAACTGCTGCCCGCCGCCTTGCGCGGCTGAGCTGGCCGGTATCGGTAGCGTTCGGGCATGCCCTCATCCGGACCTTTACCGCCGCTTGCGCCTGACGAGCTGGTCAGCACCGGCGGCGAACGCCAGCTGCTCGAGGCGTTCCTGGATCTGTACCGGGACATCCTGAGGCGCAAGCTGGCCGGCCTTTCAGATCAGCAGATCCGCCGCCGGCATGTTCGGTCCCAGACCACGCTCGGCGGACTGGTGAAGCACCTGGCCGCGGTCGAGCAGGAATGGTTCCAGGTCGTACTGGCCGTGGGGCCCGGTGGCCACCGGCGGTTTCCCGCCTCGGCTGGCTTGATCACGGCTACCTAGACTGACCAGCATGGCTGGATCGGACCAGAAAGCAGACCTTCACCGCTACCTGCAGGCCGCCCGCGAGGCCGTGCTGTGGAAGCTCGACGGGCTTTCCGAGTACGACATCCGCCGCCCGGTGGTGCCCACCGGCACCAACCTGCTGGGACTGGTCAAGCACCTGGCCAGCGTGGAGGTCGCGTACTTCGGCGACGTCTTCGGCCGCCGGCCGGATGAGCGGCTGCCCTGGCTGGAGGAGGACGCCGAGCCCAACTCGGACATGTGGGCCACCCCGGACGAGACGCGCGAGGAGATCATCGGGCTGTACCGCCGGGTCTGGGTGCATTCCGATTCCATGATCAGGGCGCTGCCGCTGGACGCCATCGGTCACGTGCCGTGGTGGCCGGAGGAGCGCCGCGAGGTCACCCTGCACAAGATCCTGGTGCACATGATCGCCGAGACCGACCGGCACGCCGGACAGGCTGACATCGTCCGCGAACTCATCGACGGGGCCGCCGGGCTGCGCGCCGACAACGACAACCTGCCGTCGGCCGACCGGGCCTGGTGGGAGAGCTACCGGGCCCGGCTGGAGAAGGCAGCCCGCGAGGCCGCCTCCACCTGACTCCGGTCAGCCGTCCACCGTCGTCTCGATCCACCTGACTCCGGTCAAGCGTCCACGGTCTTCTCGAACCGCCTGACTCCGGTCAGCCGTCCACCGTCTTCTCGAACCAGTGGTGGGCGTACGGCTCGTCGTTGAACGCCGCGACCTCGCGGTAGCCGGCCGCCCGGTACAGGCTGATCGCCTCGGTCAGGGTGCGGTTGGTTTCCAGCCGCAGGGTGCGGACGCCGTGCGCCACGGCCTGGGCCTCCAGTTCGGCGAGCAGGCGGCGGCCCAGGCCGAGTCCGCGCATCGACGCGTCGACCCACATCCGCTTGATGTGAGCCTGCGCGGGGGGATGGAACTTGAGCACGCCGCATCCGATCGGCTCGGAGTGCAAGGTGGCGAGCAGGAACAACCCGGCGGGCGGACAGACCTCGTGGTCGGCGGCGGAAATGCCCCGGTCGGGATCGAAGCCGTCCTCGAAGCGGCCTGCCAGCTCGGCGACGTAGGCCCGTACCGCACGACGGGCGTCCGGGTGCCGGGGGTCGCACACGGTGATCTCGACCGCCGAGGCCCCCAGGAACCGCTCGACCTCGGCCATGGCCGAGACCAGCCGCTCGCGGTGCCGGGCGGTGAGCGGTGCGAGGATGGCCGCGGCCGCGTCGTCTGAGCGCCGGTCGAGTTCGGCCTTCTCGGCCAGCCCCTGGCTGGTCAGCTGCGCCGTCCGCACCCGCCCGTCGTCGCCGCTCGGCTCCACGGTGATCAGCGCGTCGTCCGCCAGCGACCGGAGCAGCCTGCTCAGGTAGCCGGAGTCCAGGTCGAGCCGGGTGCGCAGCGCCTTGACGTTGCTGCCGTCCGGGCCGATCTCCCACAGCAGGCGCGCCTGCCCCAGCGGCCGGTCGCGGGACAGGAACGCGTCGTCCAGCGCGCCGACTCGTTGCGTGACGGTCCGGTTGAACCGGCGGACCTGCTCGATCATCCCTCGGTCCATTCTCTGACTTTAGTCAGAGAATGGACGCTAGCCAAGGCTCACGGCTGGAACTGGACGTATCCGTACCGGGGCAGCGCGGTGGTGCTGGCGACGACCCGGCCCTGGGCGTCAAGCCAGGTCAGCCGGGAGAGATGAAGCGGCGAGGGGACGATGAATGCTGCGTAGTCCCGCCCGTCTACGATGCAAGTCACCGGGCGCTCGGAGGAGCCGTCGGATAGGGTCGCCTCGAGCTGATCGACACCAGGGTTCACCTGGAAGGCGTACCCTATGGCGCCGCCGTGATCGAGGAAGCCAAGGGGCAGGGCCATGATGGTCTCCGGCCCGTCGGGAGTGCTGACCGGGCCGCAGTAGCCCATCTGGGTGCTGCCGAGCGAGGTCGTCCCGGCCAGCTCGTAACAGTCTCCGCCGGTTCCGAACTGCAGCTTTATGACCCATTGCTGGCCACCCGGGAGGGTTCCCCAGGCCAGAGCGCCCGAGGCGGACTCGCCCAGCGCCGAGCTCGTGTTGATCCACAGGCCCGGCGTCTCCGGGGTCGTGGCCGTGCTAGGCGGCTGGGTGCTGACCAGCGGCATGGTAAAGACCGGCGACCTGCCTGGCGGCGGGTTCGTCTCCGTCACCCACAGCGGCTTGGCCAGCGAGTACGCGAAGCCGGCGACGTGGTACTGCAACCCGCAGGCGGCCGCGGTGACCGCGGGCACGCTCTCCTCGCCGTTGACGACGATCCCGCTGATATCGGCGGGGAGCTGGACGAACGCGAAGCCGACCCCGGGCCTGGCCGAGCCCAGGGCCACGACGGCACTGCTGTCCGGTTCGGGGTACACCGGGTCGGCGTCGGTGCCGTTGATCGTGATCGCGGGCAGGCACGTGTAGCCCGGGTCGGCGATGTTCTGGACGGCTAGCCGCCACGGATGCCCGTCCGCAGTGCCGTGGGCGAACACCCCGTTGGGTCCGGCGGTGACGGCGGGGGCCGCGGCCGGGACGGTCGGCTGCGGGCCGCCGCGCAGCGCCAGGCTGGTCACGGCGAGGATCCCGGCCAGGCCCACGGCACTCAGGGCGGCGCCCGTGCGCCGCATCCGGATGTGCTTGCCGCGCCGGATGATCGTCTCCAGCGGAGCCGGTGACGGCTGTACGGACTGGAGCGTGCCGTGCAGCGCCCGCCGCAGTCCCTTGTCCTGGGTCGCGGTCATCGGTCATCACCTTCCCCGAGCGCCGGGTCGACCCGGAGCTTGGCCAGGGCACGGGCGAGCTGGCTGCGCACCGTGCCAGGCGAGCAGCCCAGGGCGGCGGCGATCTGCGCGTCGGTCAGATCCTGCCAGTACCGCAGGACGATCACCGCGCGCTGCCGCGGCGGCAGCTGATGCAGGGCCGTCAGCAGGGCGGTCCGCTCGCCGATGAGGTCAGCGGGACTGTCAACCGGCGTCTCCGGCAAATCGCCCGGCTGCTCGGTCACCCGGCGCCTGCGGAACCGTCGGTTGCTGGTGTTGACCAGGATCCGGCGCACGTAGGCGTCCGGGTCGTCGGCCCGGCTGACCCGGCGCCAGGCCACGTAGGCGCGAGCCAGTGCGGTCTGGGCTATGTCCCCGGCCAGCCAGCGGTCTCCGGTCAGGCCGAACGCCAGCCTGACCAGCCCCGGCCAGCGGGACGCCGCGAAGGTCCTGAAGTCCTCGCTGTCGTCTGCGCTGATGACGTCCGGGACGGCGGCCATCTCGTCGCGAGGATTGGTCACCACCGGCTCCACACCACCTAAGAGCACCGTAAGCCGGCAGATCGCTGCATCACTAGTAGAACTTCTCAGCGCGGCACTCAGACCTGTATCTTCATCCCGGCTCGCCGGTCATGAAACGATGAGCATGAGCACCCCGACGATGAGAGCGGTCATGGACGACGAGCGTGAGAACCTCAGCTGGCAGGCGTTCGGCGACGCATCCCGGGAACTGGCCACCACCATCGCGGCCGACGGGTTCGAGCCCGACCTGATCCTGTCCATCGCGCGCGGCGGCCTGTTCCTGGCCGCCTCCCTCGGCTACGCGCTCGGGGTCAAGAACCTGCACGTGACGAACGTCGAGTTCTACGACGGGGTCGGCACCACGCTCGACATGCCGGTCATGCTCCCGCCGGTGCCCAGCGCGGTGGACTTCTCGGAAAAGAAGGTGCTCATCGCCGACGACGTGGCCGACTCCGGCCGCACCATGGACCTCGTCTACAACTTCATCAAGGACCACGTGGAAGACGTGCGTTCGGCGGTGATCTACGAGAAGCCGCAGTCGCTGATCAAGTGCGAGTACGTCTGGAAGCGCACCGACCGCTGGATCAACTTCCCCTGGAGTACCGACCCTCCCGTCGTCCAGCGCGCCGGCCAGGTCCTCGACGCCTGACGCTCGCCTAAACGGGATACCGCGTGGGGTTCGGAACCTTTCGCGCCGGCGGTGCTGAAAGTCCAGTTTCATTCCGCAGAAGTAGCTCGCTGGCGCGGATCAGCCGCCGGAGCCGGGCGCCGCACCGATGGCGCCTATCGCGCCGAGCGCGTCGACGATCGAGCTGGGCGAGCAGTTTTTTACCGACACGTTGAGGTGCAAACCTGGCGGGAGCTGCGGGAGCTGCGAGACCGCTGCCACCGCTCGTGCCGACAGCGTCCCGTCCAGTCCGGCCTGGCCAAGGGCGAAGATGGTGGCGCCGGCCTGCAGCTGGCCGAGGCTGGCGTGGGGTATTACGACAAGCGTGTCGCCGGAGGTGGTCACCGGAACCCGGGTTCCGCTGGATGTCACGACGGTGAAGCCAGCGGTGCTCGCGTTCGAACACCGTCCCCTGGACAACGACGAAGCCGGATGGGTTCACCGCGCTGGACGGCGGCCCGACGGTGACGATGGCGGCTGCGATCGTCCCGTCGGAGCTATAGCCGTGCACGACGACTGACGCTCCGTCCGCGATGTCGTCCAGCAACGCTCCGGACATGGACACAAACGTGGTCGGCGTCGTGGTCACGGTCACCGGCTGGCCGCTGGCCGTCTTGATCACCAGGCTGCTGCCGTTCACCTGCTCGAGCGTCCCGTCGGCCTGCTCGAGCTGGGTGCACCCGGTGACCGCGGTGAGGGCCGTCTCGGTGCCGGGACCGGATAGGTGCACGTGCACGAGTCCGGTCACAGCACCTACCCCGACGACCAGGACGAGCGCGGCTGCCGCGCCGCCGACCGCCAGCATGACGTGCCGCCAGGGGCCCGCCAGTACACGCTGTCCGGCGCGCGGCGGCCGGGCAGGCTGGGCTGTCTCGGGCGCGGCGGCTGCCAGGCCTCGGACCCCGTCGGCAACGAGGTTCCACCGGTTCGCCTCGAGTTGGCAGTGTTCGCAGCTGGCGAGGTGCTCCCGGGCAGGGTCGCCTATCGGCTGGCCGGCAGCCTCGGCGATCAGGTCCTCCAGGTCCAGATGTGGCGAGCGGGTGTCAGCAGGGCCTGCGTTCATCGGTTCTGGCCTTTCTCGTCCAGTATCCGGCCGAGTGCGGTGCGCGCCGCGCTGAGGCGGCTCTTCACGGTCCCGACCGGGACCTTCAGCACGCCGGCGACCTCGGGGAGGCTGAGCCCGCAGCCGAAGGCAAGGCCCAGCAACTCGCGGTGGGCCGGTGCGAGCTCCCGGATCGCACCCGTCACTTCGGCCAGTTCGGCGCGATCCAGGGCCGTGGCCTCCGGTCCCGGGCCGGAACTCGGCTGGTCGGCCAGGAAGGCGTCATCCACCACCCGCAGCCGGCGCCCCCGCAACCGGTCCCGGGTCTGCCGCCGGGCAATGGCGATCACCCACGACCGCACCGACGACTCGCCCCGGAAGGAGCCCGCTCCGCGCCAGACGGCCAGCATCGTGTCCTGCACGATCTCCTCCGCGAGCACACGCTCACCGGCCACCACCAGCAGAACGTGCCCGAGGACGACCCGGCCGTGCTCGCGGTAGAACACGGCCATCGCGTCCTCGTCGCCCAGGCTGATCCTGCGCAGCAACCCCACGTCATCACGGGCGCCGTCGCGACTGGCCGTGAAGGTCCTCGCGCCGGCATCTGCGGCCGGATCGTCCATCTGCGACCTCCCAAGAGGCTTCCCTTGGAGAGTAGGCAGCAACAGGTGGCCGTGCAGTTCGGCTCAGCCGTCGGGGTTTCTCGTCAGTCGCCGGAACGCAGCGCGGCCAGGGCGACCAAGATGGCCGCCACGACCAGCCCGCCGGCGATCCCGAACGCCAGGTGGTAGCCGCCGTTCAGCGCGGCCAGCGTGCCGTCCCCGCGGGCCGCCAGCGTGCTGGTGCGCCCGGCCGACACGGTGGCCAGCACGGCCAGCCCGAGAGCGCCGCCGACCTGGGCCGTGGTGTTCACCAGGCCTGAGGCCAGGCCAGCGTCGGCCGGAGTGGCACCGGCCATCGCCACCGTCATCAGCGCGGGGAAGGCCAGCCCGGCCCCGGCGCCCATCAGCACCATCACCGGCAGGTCGTGCAGCACGTATGCGCCGCGCACCGGTGCCTGGGTGAACAGGAACAGGGCTCCGGCGATCAGCGCCAGCCCCGCGATGAGCGTGGTCCGCGCGCCGAACCGCGTCGCCAGCCGCTCGGTGTAGCGGACCGACAGCGTGCCCATCATCACCGCCACGGGCAGGAAGGCCAGCCCGATCTGCAGCGGGCTGTAGCCGAGCATCTCCCGCAGGTACAGCGCGCCCAGGAAGAACATGCCGAACATGCCCGCCACGCCGAGCACCTGGATCAGGTTCGCCGCCGCGATCTTACGGGCGGCCAGGATCCGCAGCGGCATGAGCGGGTTGCGCGCGGTCCGCTGGCGGACGATGAACCCGGCCAGCAGGACCAGCGAGGCGGCGCCGAACGCCAGCGTCCGCCCGGCCAGCCAGCCGTCTTCGGCGGCCGGCTTGACGATGGTGAAGACGCTGAGCATCATCGCGCCGGTGATCAGCAGCGCGCCCGCCACGTCGGCGCCGTTGCGCAGCCCGGTGCCCTGATCCCGGGGGACCACCCGGAGGGCCAGGATCGCAGTGATGATGCCGATCGGCAGGTTGACGAAGAAGATCCAGTGCCAGTTGATGACCTGGGTGAGGATGCCGCCCGCCGGCCGACCGGGCCACGGGATCGTCAGCCAGGCCGGGCTGTGCCATCGTGTCCTGGGCGGTCGTGTCTTGCATGATCTTTCTCCTCACGTGACTTATTCGCTAATCCGACGATGGTGCCCGCGGATATTCATCGCGGCCGACGTCGTCGTCCCTGATTACCGGCTTGCCCCCGAGTACCCGTTCCCGCCTCCGTGCAGGACGCCGTGCGGGCCTACCGCTGGATGATCGACCGCGGAGCGACCCGGGTCATCGTGGCGGGTGACTGGTCAGGTTGCAGCCTGGTCCTGTCGTTCCTGCTCAGCCTTAGGCAGCAGGACCTCAGGCAGCAGGACCTCAGGCAGCAGGACCTGCCGATGCCGGGCGGCGCGGTGCTGCTCTGCCCCTGGATTGACCTGCTGGCTACCGGCCGGGACCGGCCGCCGCACGAATTGGACGACATCAGGGACGCCACGGCCGGGCTCTACCTGGCCGGCCATCCCGCCGACGACCCGCTGCTCAGCCCGCTGTCCGCGGACCTGAGCGGATTGCCGCCGATGCTGATCCAGGCCGCGACCGGCGACCCGCTGCTGGACGAGGCCCGCCAGCTGGCCGACCACGCCGCCGAGTGCGGCGTCGATGCCCGCTTCGAGCTGTTCTCGGTGGACACCCACGACTTCCACATCTTCTGGAGCTTCCTGCCCGAGGCCGCCCAGGCCCTGCGGCAGGCGGGCCAGTTCGCCCGCGACAGGCTAAGCCTGGCCGGGGGCGAGGGCGGACGTGACCTGGTGAGCCAGCAGCGCCACGTGCAGCGAGGTCCGTGACTCCGCGGAGTCAAGCGAGACGCCTAGGATCCGCTCGATGCGGCGCAGCCGCTCGTAGAACGTCGGGCGGGCCAGGTGGGAGTCCTTGGCCGCGGCCGCCTTGTTACCGCCGGCGGCCAGGAAGGCGGTCAGCACCTCGATCAGCTCGGCCCCGCGCTCGTGCGTCAGCAGCGCGCCCAGTTCCCGCTCGACGAAGGTCTGCACCCGGGCATCCTCGCGGAGCAGGTGCAGCAGGCCGTGCAGGTGCAGATCAGGCAGCCGGTAGAACGGCCGGGCCTCGCCCAGGCCCGCCGCCACCTCGGCCACCTGGTCGGCCTCGAGGAACGAGCGCCGTACGTCCTGGACCGAATCGGCCGCGCCGCCGACCGCGATCACCACCGGGCCCAGCCGGTCCGTGACCTTCCCGGCCAGGACGGTCAGCACCGCATCGGCGTTGGCGCCCAGGGCGAGCGAGAGCATCGCTCCGGCCCGCACGTCGTCCAGCGTGCCGACCAGCGCCGGGACCCGCGCGGCCCGGCACGCCTCGGCCAGCACGTCCGCGGCCTCGAGCACCCGGGCATGCGCGGAGATTCCGGGCACGCCGGGGTGCTCGCCGATCCGCAGCACCAGGCCGAGCAGCTGGCGCGCGTCGACCGGCACGCCGAGCGCCCGCGACCGCATGGCCGCCTCGCCCGGATCAGCGTGGGCCTGAGCGATGATGCCGCTGATCAGCGTGCGGTGCGCCTGCCGTTCCAGGCTCTCCCGGTGCCTGGCCAGCAGGCGGCCCAGGGCCAGGGTGGTCGCGGTCCGCTCGATCAGCACGGTGTCCGTCGGAACAGGCGGGCTGTCGCAGACCAGGATGACCCGGCCCCAGTCCTCGCCCCGCGCGCCGACCGGCGTCACCAGCCATCCCGAGGCCTCGTCAAAGGCGGTCCGGCCGGGCAGCCGAACAGAACGGCTCCGCGCGGCGAAGCCGGCCAGCAGCCGCCCCGGGTCGGCCCCGCCAGGCGAAAACGCCAGCACCCGGTGCGACAGGTCGGCCAGGATCACCGGCCGCCCGGCCATCCTCGCCGCCTGCCGGACGATCTCGTCCGGCGAAGCGCCGGCCACCGACAGTTCGGTGAACATCTCGTGCAGCCGCTCGGAAACCCGCAGCTCGTCGAGCTGGGCGTCGATGATCCGGGCGTGCACCGCCTCGGTGATCTCGATGAACGCCACCTCGGCCTCGAACGCGATCAGCGGCAGCCCGGCCTGCCTGGCCGCGGTGACCAGCGCGGCCGGCAGCTGCCCGGCGTACCGGCGGCCGAGCTCCACGGCCAGCCCGGCCACGCCGACCTCGGCCAGTTCGGTGATGTAGGCGGCCAGCAGCCGCTCGTCGTCGGGCAGGGCAATCCCGGTGCTGAGCACCAGCTCGCCGCCGCGCAGCAGCCGGGCCACGTCGGTGAGCTCCATCGCATGCACCCAGCGGACCGGCGTGTCCAGCCGGTCCGCGCCCGCCACGACGGCCGGGCGGCCACGCCGGCAGGCATCCATGGCGAGGACTTCAGCCAGCGACGGCAGCATTTACACAGTGTACTGATAACGACCAGATCTGATACATGATGTCGCTTCCGCGACTACAGCTAACCACGGAAGAATGAACGCCATGTCTGAGCTTCTCGCCCGCCACCGCGCGGTCATCCCCAACTGGGTCGGTATCTACTACGACGAGCCGATCGAGATCACCAGCGGCCAGGGCTGCCGGGTCACCGACGGTCAGGGCCGCAGCTACCTGGACTTCTTCGCCGGCATCCTGACCAACATGCTCGGCTACGACGTGCCCGAGGTGCGGGACGCGGTGGAGCGGCAGATCGCCACCGGCGTGGTGCACACCTCGACGCTGTACCTGATCCGCAACCAGGTCGAGCTGGCCGAGAAGATCGTCAAGGTGTCCGGCATCTCCGGCGCCAAGGTGTTCTTCACCAACTCCGGTACCGAGGCCAACGAGACCGCATTGCTGGCCGCGCTCACCGCCCGCGGCGCCAACCAGGTGCTCGCCATGCGGGGCAGCTATCACGGCCGCTCGTTCGGCGCCGTCTCCGTGACCGGCGTCGCGGCCTGGAAGATGTCGAGCCACGATCCGTTCGGCACCCATTATCTGCACGGCGCCGACCGGCAGCTTCCCCTCTACCGGCACCTGTCCGACGCCGACTACATCAAGGCCTGCGTGGAAGACCTGCGGGCCCTGCTGTCCGCCGGGGTGCACCCGGCCGACGTCGGCTGCCTGCTGGCCGAGCCGGTGCAGGGCGTGGGCGGGTTCACCATGCCCCCCGACGGCCTGTTCGCCGCGTACCAGGAAGTCCTGGACGAGCACGGCATCCTGTTCATCTCCGACGAGGTGCAGACCGGCTGGGGCCGCACCGGCGAGCACTTCTGGGGCATCAGCGCGCACGGGATCACCCCGGACGCGATGACGTTCGCCAAGGGCCTGGGCAACGGCTTCGCCATCGGCGGCGTGGTGGCCCGCGGCGACCTGCTGGACGGGATCCGCGGCAACGGCATCTCCACCTTCGGCGGCAACCCAATCGCCACCGCCGCGGCCAACGCCACCCTGGACTACGTGCTGTCCCACGACCTGCAGCGCAATGCCGCCGTCACCGGCGAGCTGATCATCAGCGGACTCCGCGAGGCCGCCGGCCCGCTGCCCATCGTCGGCGAGGTACGCGGCAAGGGCCTGATGTTCGCCGTCGACCTGGTGGACCCGGTGACCAGCAAGCCGAGCCCGCCGCTGGCCAGCCGGATGCTCGAGGCCACCAAGGAGCGCGGCCTGCTGATCGGCAAGGGCGGCCTGTACGGGTCCACGCTGCGGATGGCGCCGCCGCTGACCCTCAGCGAGGCCGAGGCCAAGGAAGGCCTGACCATCCTCACCGACGCCCTGCAGGCGGTCAACGAAAAGGCAGCCAAGTGACCAAGCACATCACGCACTGGATCGGCGGCAAGCCCTGGGACGGCGAGGCCGACCGGCACGGCGACGTCTACGACCCGGCCTCCGGGCAGGTCACCGGTCAGGTCGATTTCGCCAGCCCGGCCGAGGTGGAGCTGGCCGTCGCGGCGGCCAGGGACGCGCTGACCAGCTGGCGCCGGGTAAGCCTGGCCAGGCGGGCCACGGTGATGTTCGCCTTCCGTGAGCTGGTCCGCGACCACGCCACCGAACTGGCCAAGCTGATCACCGAGGAGCACGGCAAGGTGGCCACCGACGCCGCGGGCGAGGTCGCCCGCGGCCTGGAGGTCGTCGAGTTCGCCTGCGGTATCCCGCACCTGCTCAAGGGCGGGTTCTCGGAGAACGTCTCGACCGGCGTGGACTCCTACTCGATCAGGCAGCCGGTCGGCGTGGTGGCCGGCATCACCCCGTTCAACTTCCCGGCCATGGTGCCGATGTGGATGTTCCCGCTGGCCATCGCGTGCGGCAACACGTTCATCCTCAAGCCGTCGGAGAAGGACCCGTCCGCGTCGCTGCTGCTCGCCTCGCTGTGGTCCGAGGCCGGCCTGCCGGACGGCGTGTTCAACGTGGTCCAGGGCGACAAGGTTGCGGTGGACGCCATCCTCACCCACCCGGACATCGCCGCGGTCAGCTTCGTCGGCTCCACGCCGATCGCCCGCTACGTGTACGAGAACGGCACCCAGGCGGGCAAGCGGGTGCAGGCCCTGGGCGGGGCCAAGAACCACATGGTCGTGCTGCCCGACGCCGACCTCGACCTGGCCGCCGACGCGGCGGTGTCGGCCGGTTTCGGCTCGGCCGGCGAGCGCTGCATGGCCATCTCCGCCGTGGTGGCCGTCGACCCGATCGGCGACGAGCTGATCAGCAAGATCTCCGACCGCATCGCCAACCTGCGGGTCGGCCCCGGCACCGACGAGCGGTCCGAGATGGGGCCGCTGGTCACCGGGCCGCACCGGGACCGGGTGGCCTCCTACCTGGACAGCGGCGTCCGCGAGGGCGCCACGCTGGCCGTAGATGGCCGCGCCCACCCGGTCATCGGGGGGGAACGGGCGGGGTTCTGGCTCGGCCCGAGCGTGCTGGACCACGTTACCCCGGAGATGAGCTGCTACACCGACGAGATCTTCGGCCCGGTGCTCAGCGTGCTGCGCGCGCCGTCCTACGGGGAGGCCGTGGACCTGGTCAACTCCAGCCGGTACGGCAACGGCACGGCCATCTTCACCAACGACGGGGGAGCGGCCCGCCGGTTCGTGTCCGAGGCCGAGATCGGCATGGTCGGCGTCAACGTGCCGATCCCGGTGCCGATGGCCTATTACTCCTTCGGCGGCTGGAAATCCTCGCTGTTCGGCGACACTCACGTGCACGGCACCGAAGGCGTGCACTTCTACACCCGCGGCAAGGTGGTCACCTCCCGCTGGCTCGACCCGAGCCACGGCGGCGTCAACCTGGGTTTCCCGGTCAACACCTGACCGGCGCCAGCCGCCGCATAACCGGATCGGGGTGGTGAGGCTAACCCCACCTCGATCCGGGGGGTACGACTTATGGCCGCCCGGCCGGTGATGCCATAGCGTCAGTGCCATGTTCCTCCTCCGCGACCTGGTGTCGCCGCGCACCTGGCTCGCCATGGCCCAGCACCTGGCCGGCCTGCTCATCGGGTTCGTGGCCATCTTCATCGTCACCTTCGGGCTGGGCTTCGGGGCCGGCGGACTGTTCTTCGCGCTGGTCGGGCTCCCGCTCCTGGGCGTGACGCTGCGGCTGGCCGGCTGGTTCGCCGGGGCCGAGCGGGCCAGGTTCGCCTTCTTCACCGGCGCGCGGATCCCGGCCTGGCCCTCCCCGGGCTCGCCTGGCCGGGCCGGCTTCCGGTGGGGCATCATCCCGCGTTGGCAGACGTGGAAGGAATCGGCGACCTGGTCCGAGCTCGGCTACGCGCTGCTGCGGCTGCCGGTCAGCGCGGCCGCGGCCGGGATCAGCATCCTGGTCTGGTCGGTGGGCCTGATCATGCTGCTCCTGCCGGCTTACGCCTGGGCCCTGCCCTCCGGCGGCCCCACCTTCGGCGACACGACGCTGCACGGCCGGTTCGTGCTGGTCACGTCGGCCCTGCTCGGCGCCCTGCTGCTGCTTGCCGCGCCGCAGCTCACCCGGGGCCTGGCCATCGCAGATGACAGGCTGGCCCGCCTGCTGCTCGGCCCGCGCCGCGACCTGGCCGCCCGGGTCAGCGAGCTGGAGATCAGCCGGGAGCGGGTGGTGGACGCGGCCGAGGCGGAACGGCGGCGGATCGAGCGCGACCTGCACGACGGCGCGCAGCAGCGGCTGGTCGCGCTGGCCATGGAGCTGGGCCGGGCCCAGGCGAGGTTCGCCGACGACGTGGACGCCGCCCGGGTACTGGTCGACCAGGCCCACGCGCAGGCCAAGGAGGCCCTCACCGAGCTGCGCAACCTGGTCCGCGGCGTGCACCCGCCGGTGCTGACCGACCGCGGCCTGGACGCGGCCCTGTCCGGGCTGGCCGCCCTGTGCCCGGTGCCGGTCGATGTGCACGTCGACGTGCCGGTGCGCCCCAAGTCCTCGGTGGAGGCGGTCGCCTACTTCATGGTGGCCGAGGCGCTGACCAACGTGGCCAAGCACTCCCGGGCCAGCCACGCCAAGGTCGTGGTGGAAGGCCAAGGCTATCCGGGCACGCTCACCGTCATGGTCAGCGACGACGGCATCGGCGGCGCGGACATCACCGGCACCGGCCTGTCCGGGCTGGCCGACCGGGTGTCCGGCGTGGACGGCCGGATGTCGGTGGAGTCTCCGGTCGGCGGCCCGACGATCATCGCGGCGGAACTGCCATGCGGGTAGTGATCGCGGAAGATTCGGTCCTGCTGCGTGAGGGGCTGACCCGGCTGCTCACCGAGGCCGGGCATGAGGTCGCCGCGGTCGCGGGCGACGGCGAGGGGTTCCTGCGCGCCGTGGCCGAGCACACCCCGGACGCGGTGGTGGTCGACGTGCGGATGCCGCCCACCTTCACCGACGAGGGCCTGCGCGCCGCCCTGCTGGTCCGGGACCGCTGGCCCAAGGTCGGAGTGCTCGTGCTGTCCCAGTGGGTGGAGGAGCGGTACGCCACCGAGCTGATCTCCGGCCGCCCGCACGGCGTCGGCTACCTGCTGAAAGACCGGGTCGCCGACGTGACCGAATTCCTCGACGCGCTGACCCGGGTGGCCGACGGCGGCAGCGCGCTCGACCCCGAGGTCGTGGCCCAGCTGCTGGCCCGCAGCCGCCACCCGCTCGGCGAGCTGACCCCGCGCGAGCGCGAGGTCCTGGCCCTGATGGCCGAGGGCCGGTCCAACTCCGCCATCGCCGACTCGCTCGTGGTGGGCAGCGGCGCGGTCGAGAAGCACATTAACAACATCTTCACCAAACTCGGGCTGGCGCCCGGCGACCGCGACCATCGTCGCGTGCTCGCCGTGCTGCGCTACCTAGGGACCGGATGAACGGGGTATCGCGATGACCTACCTATCCACGACCGGCACCCCCCCGGTTGGCGCCCCGGGCCCGTCCGGCGGGCTGCGCATGACGCCCGGCCGCTGGGTGGCCCTGGCGGTGGCCGTGCCGGTGGCCCTGGCCCTGATCGGCTGGACCGGCTACAGCCTGGTCGGCTCGTTCGCCAGGGGGAGCTACCCGTTCAGCTACGCGGTCCCGGTGCAGGACGGCCAGGTGGCGGTGAACATCAGCGCCGGCAACGTCACCCTGCGCCCGGGCCCGGGCGCCCCCGCCCGGCTGACCGGGATCGTCCAGTACGGACTGTTCCGCCCGGGCATCATGGAGGACACCACGCCCAACGGCGTGAACGTGGGCGTCAATTGCGACGGCCTCAACAGCGATAACTGCTGGATGAACGCCACCCTCGCCGTCCCGGCCCGGACCGGCGTCACACTGGGGAGCAACGGCGGCGACATCGCGGCTTCCGGTTTCAGCAGCAACGTGACCCTGTCGGCGGAGGGCGGGAACGTGACCGCCAACGAGCTGGCCGGCGCGCTGCGGCTGGACACCGGCGGCGGCGACCTGACCGGCAGCGGGCTGTCCGGCACCATCCAGATCACCGCCGAGGGCGGCGACGTCCAGATCGGCGACGTGAACGGCCCGACGCGGGTGGACACCGGCGGCGGCAACCTGACCGCCAGCAGCCTGACCGGGGACCTGCAGGTCTTCGCTGAGGGCGGCAGCGTCGACGCCGAGGCCCTGACCTCCGCCCAGGTCCTGGTGCAGTCGGGCGGCGGCGACGTCACCCTGGTGTTCAACCAGGCGCCGAAGGACCTGCAGATCAGCGCCCAGGGCGGCAACATCAACGTGGTGCTGCCCACCGGCGACACCAAGTACGACATCTCCACTCCCGACACCCAGGGCGGCAACGTCGACTACCCGGCGGGCCTGTACAGCGCCACGTCTCCCAACGTGCTCACCGCTGACAGCGGCGGCGGCGACGTCACCATCACCCAGGGCGGCGGCAAGTTCCCCGGTCCCTAGAGCTAGGCCAGGTGCAGCGAGCCGATCAGGGTGCCGACGTTCGCGGTCCCGAGGTTGCTCGGCATCGAGACGTAGAACACGACAGGCGTCTGGCCCGCCCCGCGATCCACCACGACCACGGCGCCGAGTTCGGTGGACCAGGCCAGGCCCTGCCGGGCGGCGTCCGGGTAGGTCATCAGGAACTTGACCACCCAGGCCGCGTGCCCGCTGACCTGCATGCCGTAGCTGTCCTCGACCGAGCGAGAGTGGGGCAGCCCCGAATAGTAGGCCGGGTCAAGCGCGCCGGCCAGGCCCGTCGCGACCGGCCCGAGGTCGGCGGGACCCGAGTAAGCGAACGCCTGCTGTAGCTGGCCGGAGCAGGCGTTCCCGTACCAGTCCGAGTCGATTCCGCCGATGTTCGCCCGCCCGGCCAGTGCGCTCTCGCCGGCGTTCCAGCTGAACATCGGGGTGTCCAGCGACCCCGGGCAGCCGCGCCGCCAGGGCGAGGGGAGCAGCTCGTAGGACAGCCCGGACGCGGTGTCGGTCACCTGCGGGCGCGAGGCCGGACGGGAGGCCGAGCCGGTGGCGGAGGGCGAAGCCCGCTTCGGCACGATCTCATCCCGCGTCGGGCCGGACGCGCCCGAGGGGGAGGCGGAGGCGGACTTGGACAGCGCGGTCGTCTCGGTCGTGGTGGGCAGCCGGGCCATATCCCTGATCATCACCACGATGATCAGCAGCACCGCGGTGGTGACACAGGTCAGCAGGCACAGCATCGAGCGCTCGAGCCGCTTGCGGCGCCGGCGCCGGTCGGCTGGGCCACGGACCCTAGCCCGTGGCCGCCTGCCTCCGCGCGGCGACCTCATGCCGTCAGGGTAAACGGCACATACCTAGCGAAAGAAGGCCCCAGCCGGACATCTTTGCCCGCGGCCTCACGTACCCGCGGCCGCGGCGGCCTGCAGCGGCACCGCCTCTTCGGCCCGCACCTCCGCGCGGCCGAACACCAGGTGCGACACGAAGCCGATGGCCAGGGCCACCAGCACGCCCAGGTTGGCGAACGCCCAGGCACCCGTCTTGCCGCCCAGGCCGAACACGCCGAGAAAGTAGCCTTGCCAGCTCAGCCAGCTGGCCGCCGTGTTGGTGACCAGGCCCCAGCCGATGGCGGTGGCCACCACGAGGGCGATGACCGGGGCCCACCGGATGTCGCCGTAGCGGCCGGCCGGGCTGAACAGATCGGGCTCGGCGTAATCCCGCCGCCGCAGCGCGATGTCGGCCAGCATGATCCCGCACCAGGCCGCGATCGGCACGCCCAGCGTGATCAGGAACCCTTCGAACTGGCCCACGAAGTTACGCGCCACGAACACCACGTAGATGGTGCCGAGGGTCATCACCGTGCCGTCGATCAGCGCGGCGCGGTACCTGGGCACCCGCAGGCCCAGCGTGGCCAGGATGACCAGCACGGTCTCCCAGCCCACGGTCAGCAGCCAGGAGACCGCCGTGGGCAGCTTGCTGCCGTTCACGCCGAAGGCGGCCCGGCTCAGCACCATGGTCGGCGCCGAGCCGCGCTTGCCCGCCAGCCTCCCTACGAATCCATGATTGCCTTGCGCTGTGCCCCGTCCACGGGTATGTGCGCGCCGTTGATGAAGCTGGCCAGCGGCGAGGCCAGGAACGTCACCAGCGCCGCGACCTCTTCCGGCTCGCAGATGCGGCCGAAGGGAATGGACTGCTGAGCCAGTTCGTGCGCGCGCTCCTGGGTCACGCCCTTGTCCCTGGCGAAGGCCTGCTCCAGCGTGTCCCACCGGTCGGTGTTCACCGGTCCCGGGTTGACGGTGTTGATCCGCACGCCGTAGCGGCCGTACTGCTCGGCCACGGAGGAGGCGAAGTTGATGTCCGCGGCGTTGGCCACCCCGGCCGTCATCTCCCAGTAGCTGGGCTTGAGACCGTCGTTGCCGACCACGAGCACGATGGCGCCCTCGCCGCGCTGCCGCATGTGCGGGATGACCGCGCGGACCGATCGGACGTAGCCCATGAACTTCAGGTTGAGGCTGGACATCCACTGCTCTTCGGTCAGGTCCTCGAGCAGGCCGCCGGGGGAACTGCCCGCACAGGTGACCAGGATGTCGATCCGGCCGAACCGCTCCAGGGTGACGTCCACGCAGCGCTGCACGTCCGCGCTCACGCTCATGTCGCCGGCCAGCGGCAGCACGGCCCGGCCCGTCTCGGCGGCGATCTTCCCGGCGGCGGCCTCCAGCGGCCCGGCGTTGCGCGCGGTGATGACCACGTCGCAGCCCTCGCGGGCCAGGAACTCGGCCACGCAGCGGCCGATGCCCTTGCTGGCGCCGGTGACGAAGGCGACCTTGTTGTCGAGCCTCAGATCCACCGCAACCCCTTCCGTCCGCTATAGCGCTACGCCCCGGCCGGCGTGTTCCCGTTCACGGTGACCTGGATGGTATATCAAATCTGGTCGGCTTCGACCTGCTGCTGAGCGTGGCCCGGCTGGGCAGCCTGGGCCGGGCCGCCACCGCCAGGCCGCGGCTGCCGTCAGCGGTCCCAGAGGGCACCGAGCGCCGCGTCGACCTTGACGGCCAGCGAGCCGGCCACGGGCAGTGCGGGCGGCGGTGGGGCGGCGGTGGCCGTGTCGCAGGCCGCCAGGGCTTCGGGGTGCAGGAACCGGGTCAGCTGGCCGAAACCGTGCCGGTCGTCGCGGCCCCGGCGGCGCAGGTGCAGCCGCAGCGGCGCGTACAGGTAGAGCTGATCACGGGCCCGGGTGAGCGCGACATAGAACAGCCGGTGCTCCTCGGCCAGGCCGCCGGGCTCGCCGAGGGCCATGTCGCTGGGCAGGGCGCCGTCCACCAGGTGCGGCAGGTGAACGATCGGCCACTCCAGGCCCTTGGCCGCGTGGATGGTGGAGATGGTCAGGTAATCCTCGTCCAGCCTGGGCGGCCCGGCCAGGTCGGAGGCTGAGACCGGCGGGTCCAGCGTCAGCTCGGCCAGGACGTCTTGCAGCGTCGGCCAGGCCGCGGCCGCGTCCGCCAGCCGCTGCAGGTCCGCGATCCGGGCCTCGGCGTCAGGGTAGCGGGCCCGGATCAGCGGGTCGAGAACGGCCAGGATGGCCGCGACTGCCGCCACGGCGGGATCGGCCGGGGCGTCGGCCAGCCGGCCCAGGGTGGCGGACAGGGCGGGCCTGGACCTGGCCGGGGCCGCGTCGGCCGCCTGCCGCCAGCCGCCGGGGGAAACGTCCTGGTCCGGGCGCAGGCTGCCGAGGATACGGCGGGCGTGCACGGGCCCGACGCCGTCGTGCAGCCGCAGCAGCCGGAACCAGGCCAGGTCGTCGGCGGGATTGGCCAAGATCCTGGCCGCGGCCAGGAAGTCCTTGACGTGGGCGGTGTCGGTGAACCGCAGCCCGCCGAACTTCACGTACGGGATCTTCCGCGCGCTCAGCTCGATCTCCAGGATGTCGCTGTGGTGGGCGGCGCGGACTAGCACTGCCTGGTCCCGCAGCGCCGCCCCGTCCTCGTGCGCGTCAAGCACCCGGGCGCAGACCTCCCGGGCCTGGGCGGCCTCGTCGTGGCAGCGGACCAGGAGCGGAGCCGTTCCCCGGCCCCGGTCGCCGGCCAGCGTCAGGCCCAGGCCCGGCGCGGACGGGCGGATGATGTTGGCCAGGTCCAGGATGCCCTGCCGGGACCGGTAGTTGCGGTCCAGCCGGACGATATCCAGGCCCGGGTAGTCGGCGGCGAGCTGCCGCAGGTGGGCCGGGTCGGCGCCGCGGAACCCGTAGATGGCCTGCGCGTCGTCCCCGACGCAGGTCAGCTGCTTGCCGTCGGGCTGCAGCAGCCGCACGATGCTGGCCTGAATCGTGTTGACGTCCTGGTACTCGTCGACCAGGACCGCGTTGAACATGCCTCGCAGCACAGGGCCGGCCGCCGGGTCGACCAGGGCCGCTTGCCACAGCAGCAGCAGGTCGTCGAAGTCGAGCAGGTGCCGGTCCCGCTTGCGGGCGGTGTAGGCGCGGAACAGGTCGGCGAGCTGGCTGGTGAACGGGGTGCACCACGGGTAGCTGGCCGTGACCACCTCGCTGACCGGCCGTCCGGTGTTCACGCACCGGGTGTAGATGTCCGCGCACGCCCCGGCGCGCGGGGTCCGCTGCCCGGTGTCGGACAGGCCGTGATCGGGGCGCAGCGCGTCCAGGATGTCGGTCGCGTCGCCCGGATCGATGATCGTGAACTGCGGCGGCAGCGAGAACGACTCCGCGTGCCGGCGGATGATCTTGTGCGCGATGGCGTGGAACGTCCCGCCGCAGATCCGCCCGGTCCCCTGGGCCCCGTGGGCCCCCTGGGCCCCGTGGGTTTCGTGGCCTGAGGTATCGCTGGCTCCCGGGGCCCGGGCGAGCATGTCGCTGGCCGCCCGCCGGGTGAAGGTCAGCAGCAGGATCCGGTCCGCCTGCACGCCCTGGACGTCGCGCAGCCAGACCGCCCGGGCCACCAGCGTCCGCGTCTTTCCGGTACCCGCCCCAGCCAGCACCAGCAGCGGCCCGCTCTCGTGCGTCACCGCCCGCCGCTGCTGCTCGTTCAACCCGTCCAGAATGTCGTGCTGATCGAACATGCATATGAACATAACCAGGCCCGGCCGCGAAATCCGTACGCCGCGCCGACAGCGGTACGGCGGAAGCATGCCGTGGATCCAGCTGCGGTACCGCCGGTAAGCCGCGATTGATGACGGTCTTCTTACGGCCGTCCGCACGGCCTTCGCCGGGCCGGCCACGGCGGAACAATCAGTCACATCCCGTGCGTCTGCGGACACACGGGGCATCCGAGGCTGATGTTACCGGGGGGAAGCTGGGAGCATCATGGCCGTACAGACCGGCACCACCACCGCAGCCAGGACGGCCCGGCGCGCCGACGCGGGCGTCATCCAGCTGACCCGGAGGGACATCGACGGGCTGCTGTTGTGCGGGGAGCATTACGGCGCCCCCTACGACCTGCTCGCGGGCGCGCTGCAAGTGCCGCAAGGCCGGCTGCTGGCCATCGTGCGGCGGTGGCGCCGCACGGGGTATGCGGCCACCGGCCGTCTGGGTCCCGGGCCCGGCTGGTGCTGGCTGACCCGGGACGGGATGACCGCCACCGGGCTCGGCTTCCCCGCGCTGCGCCCGGCGCTGGGGCGGCTGGCGCACATCCGCGCCGTGCTGGCGGCCCGGCTGTGGCTGGAGGCCGGCCCGGCCTGGGCCAGCGGTCAGGCCTGGTGGCATTCCGAACGGCGGCTGCGCGCCGACCGGCCGGCGGCCGGCCACCGCGGGCACGTCCCGGACGCGGAGATCCACTGGCCCAGCATCCCCGGCAGCCGTTACGCCGGCCAGGTCTGGGCGGTCGAAGCCGAGCTCACCCCCAAGCCCATCGCCCGGACCACCCGCATCATGGGTGAGCTGCTGACCACCATGCAGTACACGCACGTCATCTACCTGGCCGCCCCGGCCGCGCTGCCCGTCGTGACCCGCGCCGCGGTCTCGCTCCCGCCCGGCGAGCGGCCCAGGGTCACGGTCCGGGAACTGCCGGCCATCGCGTTCGGTCCCGAGCCGCCGCGATGACCGTCTGGTCGTGGCTGAAGCTGGTCACGGTGCTGTGGCTGCTCCGCAAGGCGGTCAAGTTCGGCGCGCGGCTGCTGGCGGCCGCGGCCGTGATCGCGGCCTGGCCGTTTACCTTGGTCGCGGTGGCCGGATACGTGACGGCGTGGTGGCGGGGCTGGCCCCCGGCGCGCCTGCGCCGCGCCGCCGCCTGGACGCTGACCGGAACCGCCGTATGGCTGGCGGCCGCCGCGGTGCGGCTGCGAGCGTGGCGGGCCTCGGCGCTGGCCCCGGCCCGGGCCTGGCAACACGACTGGCCGCATCCTGCCGTCCTGGCCGCCGCCCGTGCCTTCGCCCTGCTGGCCCCGGTCACGATCCCGGCCGGGCTGGGCCTGGCCGCCGCGCTGTGGGCGTGGCGGAACTACGCCATCACCGCCGGCCCGGGCGGCATCACTGCCTCGGCGCCGGTCACGTTCGATGCCCGGCAGTGGCGGCGGCAGGTCCGCACGGCCAGGGGGCTGACCGACGCGCCCGGCGCCGTCCCGCTGCTGGGCCGGGGCGGGAAGATCCCGGTCGGCGGCACCATCCGGGCGATCGGGCACCCCTGGTACCCGGTCTTCGCCCTCCCGTCGTCGGCGTGCGCCCGGCACATGGTCATCGTCGGCGCGACCGGGTTGGGGAAGACGAACCTGATGATCCGCCTGTGGGCCGGCTGGTTCACCGCCACCCTCCAGGCCGCCCGGGACGGGCAGGGGAACCGGCCGCTGCTGGTCGTGCTGGACTGCAAGGGCGGCCAGGACGCCCGCCGCAAGGCCGACCGCACCCGCCGCCTGCTTTACGGGGCGGGCGCCCGCCGGGTCGTCGTCTGGCCGGACGAGGCCCGGCTGTCCCTGTGGGAGCTGCCGCCGCGGGACCTGGCCGTGCTGCTGTACCAGATGATCGAGACCGGCACCGGCGCGGCCGCCTACTACGCCGACATCCTGCAGGCCGTCCTGACCCTGGCCGTCACCGCCCCGGCCGGCCTTCCGCTGAACGCCGCCGCGTTCCTGGACCGGCTCGACGCGAGATGGCTGGCCCGGGCCTGGAGCGACGGCCGCCATCCCCGCGAGGCGGCCAGCGTCCACGCCGCAGCCAGGCACCTGCCCGACATCCAGCTCCGGTTCGCTACCCTGCTGGACCGGCTCGGCCCGGCCCTGGACGGCCCCGGTACCCTGGCCGAGGCCGACGCCTGGTACTTCATCCTGGAAGGCACCAGCCAACCGTCCGTCGCCCAGGCCCAGGCCCTGGCCCTGACCGAGCTCGCCGCCCACGCCGCCATCGACCCTTACGGCGAGCCGCGGGCCATGCTGCTGGCCGCCGATGACTACTCCGCGGTCTCCGGCCGGGTACCGCTGTCGAACCTGTACGAGCGGGGCCGGTCGCTGGGCATCGGCATGCAGGTCAGCGCCCAGTCCTGGCAGGGGCTCGGGGCCACCGAGGACGAGCGGTACCGGATCGCCGCCACGGCCGACGGCGGCATCTTCGTCCTGCAGACGCCGCATCCGGAGCCGCTGACCCAGCTGGCCGGGTCCAGGCGGGTGCTCGAGACCGCGCACAAGCTCATCGGCAACAGGTGGGGCGATGAGGGCACCACGCGCATCCAGCGGGCCTCGACCGCCGACCCCAACCTCATCCGGCGGCTCGACGTGGGGCAGGCCTGCTACATCCACCGCGGCGCGGCCACCTTCGTCCAGGTCGCCCGGCCCAAGCCGTCGCCGCTGACCCTGCTGCCGCCACCCGCCCAGCCCCCAGTCCAGCTGCCCGCGCCTCGCCACGAAGCCGCTCCCGACCCCTGGCCGCCGTCGGCCGGCCTGGATCTCGATGACATCTTCGGACCTGGAGCCGCCCTGTGAGCCGAAACCCGTTCGCCGTCCTCGGCCTGCCCGAACGTCCCGACCTCGACGACGAGACCGTCCGCGCCGCCTGGCGCCAGATCGCCGCCGCCACCCACCCGGACCGTGCCGACGGCGGCGACCTGGCCCGCTACACCCAGGCCACCGCCGCCTACGCCGAGCTGCGCACCCCGTGGAGCCGGTCAGAGGCCTACGCCGACCTGGTTGAGCAGGCCCGGCGGGAAGGCCGATACGACGACTACCCCCACCGCGGCTCCGGCGCTGCCGACCCGGCCACCGCGCCGCTGCCCGCCGTCGCGGCCGAGGCCCCGCTCCGCCTGCAGCCGGTCTCGCCCTGGCGGCTGCTGTTCGCCGTGCTCTGGCTCCCGTCGAGGATCCGCCGCGGACGCCCGCTGCGCCTGCTCATCCGCGCCGCCCTGGCCGCCGGCTTGTCCCTGGCCGTGCCGGCCCTGATCCCCGGCCAGCCCGCCGCCCCCGCCGATGTCGCCGTGCTGATCACCTGGTTCGCGCTGTCCGGCCGCAAGGACCTGGCGCCCCCGCCCGAACGGTAACGTTCGGTAGACCCCCGGGTCGGCTCCCGGCTTTAAGGGCTTTGGACCCGAGGACACCAGGCCGTTAGACCGCTGTCACGTACGGTTTCCCAATTTAGCTTCAGCGGAAGAGCCAGGCCACTGGCCCCGACTCAGGCTGTGAGACCCATGACAGAAAATCCCCTCCCCGTTGCCGTTCCCGACCTGACCAGGAAGGCTGACTACCTCATCGAGGTGGCCAGCCGCGCGCCGTCGCTGCACAACACCCAGCCCTGGCGGTTCCGGGTCATCGACGACGCGGTTGAGCTCTACTCCGACACCACGCGTCGGCTCAGGATGGATCCCGAGGGCCGGGAGATGCTCATAAGCTGCGGGGCGGCGTTGTTCGGGCTGCGGCTGGCGGTGCGGTCGCTCGGCTGCCTGGCCAAGGTCGACCTGCTTCCCGGCGGGCCCATGCTGGCCCGGGTGCGGCCCGGACCTCGGTCGGCCATGACGGCGGGGGAGCGGCGCATGCTCAAGGCGGTGCTGCGCCGGCACACCCACCGCGGGCCGTTCGCCCCGGAACCGCTGCCCGCGGGGCTGCTGGCGGGACTGCAGGACGATGCCCGCGCCGAGGGCGCGGAACTCGTCGTGGTGGATTCGGCGGCGGGCCGACGGGAACTGGCGGTGATCGCCAGGGTCGCGGCCCGTCGGCAGAACGGTGATCCGGGATCGCGCGCCGAGGTGCACCGGTGGAGCCGCGATGCGACCAGCCCGGCCAGGGACGGGGTGCCCGCGCGCGCCTTCCCTGCGGTGCCCGGCCGCGTACCGGGACGGCTGCCACAGCGCGACTTCGACCTGGGCCGGGGCGTCGGGCTGATCACCGCAGGGGGCCCGGCCGCGCCGGTCACGGCGGTGCTGGCCACCCGTGGTGACCGTCGTCCGGACTGGCTGCGGGCCGGGCAGGCCCTGCACCGGCTGCTGCTGCATGCCGCCACCCAGTGGACCTTCGCCAGCCTGAACAGCCAGCCACTGGAGCAGCCCGGGACCCGGGCGGTGATCGGCGGATTCCTGATCCAGCCCGCTTTTCCGCAGATGCTGATGGAACTCGGCGTCAGCCGGGTCTCATACCCGACCGCCCGGCGGCCCCCGGCCGACCTGGCCGATACGCCAGCACCAAGGTAAGGGACTTAAGGCCCTGTCCGGACGTGAGCTTGGTCTCTTCCGGGCCGGGCAGCAATCCGGCGAAGCTGATCCCATGAACGCGAGATTCCCGCACCCGTCATCCAGGAACACCGGCAGCAACGCGAGCAGGCTGCCGCTCGATGACGCCATCCCGGCGCGCGATCCCGCCGCCGGCCTGGCCGACCGGGCCTGCTGCTGCCCGGCCAAGCCCATGGTGCGAGTGGTCCTGCCGCCCACCCCGGCCCGGCTCCACGAGGCGGAACTGCTGATGTGCGGTCACCACTACTTCGTCTCACGGCGGGCCCTGGCCTCGGCACGCGCGCAGGTCAGCGAGCTGCCGGGGACGCCTGATGACACCGCGGCGTGGATCCGGTCCGCAACCCAGGCTGCCCAGGCCGGGTCAGCCAACGTCCGCTAATCCAGTTGGAGGATCGATGAGCAAGAACATCCTTCTGGCCGTTGATGCCGTATCGCACGATCCGGCCCGGCATGTCACGGCCGCCGCGGACATGACGCGCGACCTGAGCAGTGACAGCGGCGACCACGTCATCGTCCTGCACGTGCACGAGTTTGCCACCGGCCGGTTCGGCCGCATCCAGGTGGACTGCGCCGACGGAGAGGGCGAAGGCGTGGTCTCCAAGATCGTGTCCGGCCTCCAGGAGGCAGGCGTCAGCGCGGAAGGCGAAATACGAGAGGCCAACTTCGGTCACATCGCCGCCGCCGTCTTGCACGCGGCCACGGATCACGACGCGCGGCTTATCGTGCTCGGCTCGAGCAGCCGGACCGACCTGCCCCGCATCCCGCTGGGCAGCGTGGCCAGTCGGCTGCTGCACACGGCCACCCGGCCGGTCCTCATCGTGCCCCGGTCCGACGTTCACGCCGGGTCGGCCGCTACGGCGACAGCAGGTCCGGAGCAGGGCTAGGGACCTGAAACCGGGCATTCACTACCCTGGGCGGCGCTGAAACCCAGGCGACGATCATGGTCTTCATCGCAGCGCTCGGCGGACCTCCACCCGCCGCAAATGGGGACCTTGGTCCCTAGGCTCACCGTTCCGGGCCGCCGTGGAATGAGATCCGTCCCACCCACGAAAGGGGCTCAGCTGCGATGTCCCTCGCCGACCAGATACAGGATCACCAGATACAGGATCACCAGGCTCGCTGCATGGCGCCCCTGATCAGCTTGCGGATGCTGGTCCAGGGCGAGGCGGGAACGCCTCTCCCGCGCTGGGTCGTAGTCGAGGTCGCCCAGGCTACCGGCACGGTGCTCGCCGAAGCCGAGGCCGTCGGCCGCGCCGCGCTGACCGCCGTCGGCGGCAGTCGCGGTTATCGGGGGGACGAGGCGTTCCTCCGGGTGCGGCTGGACCGGCTGGCCGCCGCAGCCGACGACGCGATCGCCGCAGCACGGGCGGGGGACTTCGGCGTTTTGCGTAGGCATCTGCGCAGGTTCGACGCGCTGACGTCGGCCATCTGGACGGTCCATGACGCCGTGTACGGATCACGTCGGCTCAGCGGCACGCTGTAGCCGGCGGGGCGCTGTTTCTGCCGCCCGGCAGCCCTGGTTCCCGGCCGCGGGATCGGGCTATTGGTCCCCCCGGCGGGGGAAGTGCGGCCCTACCATGCCCGTTCCGCGAATGATGGCCTGGGCCTGATGATTTCGTTCATCGCAGTCGCTTGAGTCGGGCCCCGCTGATACCGCTGCCAGGTTGGATCTGCGCGCAACTCAGGCCGTAAGGGAGTGCATGATGCGCCATCACGAGGTCCGGGAGGTCATGACGACCGATCCGGCAACGGTCACCCCGGCCACTCCGCTGAAGTATGTGGCTGACCTGCTGGTCAGCCAGAAGGTCAGCGCCGTGCCTGTGGTGAGTCTCCAGAGCAAGGTCCTGGGCGTCGTCGCCGAGACCGACCTGCTCAGGAAGGAAGAACTCCAGCGCGACCCGGACAGCCGGCATTCAGTTCATCTGAGTTACCGGGTGCGGCGGGACATTGCCACCGCCCAGACCGCCGGGGAGATCATGAGCACGGCTCTGGTCACGGTCCGGCCCGGCGCCACCGTCGCCGAGGCGGCCCGGCTCATGGAACGCCATGACGTCACCTTCCTGCCGGTGACCGACGAGGGTGGGAAACTGCTCGGAGTCATCGGCCCGCGGAACCTGCTGCGGGTCTTCCTCCGGCCCGACGACGAAATCCGGGCCGAGATCATCAAAGATGTACTGGCGGGCCACCTCGGCACCAACCCGGCCCTGGTACGCGTCGAGGTGACCGACGGGGCGGTGAGGCTGGCTGGGGAACTGGAGCGCGAGAGCATGCTGACCCTCATCCTGCCCGCGGTCCGCGGCGTCGACGGGGTCATCGATGTCGAGGGCGAACTCCGCTACGCGGTCGATGACACCAGGCCGCTTCCCGACCCGGAGCGCGACGAATCCCCGCTGACCCGCGGCATCCACCCGCCCGTGGCGTCGCGCCGCCTGACCTGACCGGGGACCTGAGGTCTTCGGTCCCTGGCCGGCGGGACCATCGGCCCTGCCGGGCACCGCTGCGGCACAGTGGCATGGAAAGTGACGGGAAGGACCTGTAGCGAAGACGCTGAGTTGGGCCGGTTCGGCGGCACAAGGCCAAGGCCGCAAACCCGGTCCGCACACCGCGCAATCGGGATCCGCGAGAAGCCGGATGGGTCCTTCCCGCCGCCCACAGCGGCACACCCTACATTCCGTAACCGATCGATAATCGCCCGCTGTCCCAGCCACCAGCTCATGACCGAGGCCGCATTAGCTGCGCCGGGCCCCCTGGCCAGGCCGTAGGTCCACTTGCTCGCGGGATCTGCGGCCCTAACGGACACCGGCCGGGGATGGTGACCTGGAAGGGACGATCGGGAAACTGAGAGGACCAGCCGATGGCGACGGCGTATCCGGTGGAGCGCGGGCACGGCCGGGGCAAGCTTCGCATCTACCTCGGCGCGGCGCCCGGAGTGGGCAAGACCTACGCGATGCTCGCCGAAGGGCAGCGCCGCCTGGCGCGCGGCACGGACGTGGTCGGCGCCCTTATCGAGACCCACGGTCGGCGGCTGACGGAAGAGATGGCCGAGGGACTGGAGATCGTGCCGCGGCGCACGATGAACCACCGTGGCGCGACCCTCACCGAGATGGACCTGGACGCGGTGCTGGCCCGGCACCCGCAGATCGCCCTGGTGGACGAGCTCGCCCACACCAACGTGCCCGGTTGCCGGAACGCCAAGCGATGGCAGGACGTCGACGAACTGCTCGACGCCGGCATCGACGTCATCACCACGCTGAACATCCAGCACCTGGAATCGCTCAGCACGGTGGCGAGGCAGGTCACCGGCGTGGTGCAGCATGAGACCCTGCCCGATGACGTCGCGCGCCGTGCCGACCAGATCGAGCTGGTCGACATGACCCCCGAGGCGCTGCGGCGCCGCATGGTGCACGGCAACGTATACCCGCCGAACCGGATCGAGGCCGCGCTGACGCATTACTTCCGGCCGGGGAACCTCACCGCGCTGCGCGAGCTGGCCCTGCTGTGGGTGGCCGACCGGGTGGAGGAGGGCATGCAGCGGTACCGGGCCGAGCACGGCATCGCCGGGCCGTGGGAGACGAGGGAGCGGATCGTCGTCGGCATCGCCGGCGAGAAGGGCGACGAGGCTGTGATCAGGCGGGCGGCCCGCATCGCCGCCCGCACCCCGGGCAGCGACCTGCTTGCGGTGCACGTGGAGCGGGACGATGGCCTGACCGGCCCGGAACAGGCGCTGGAGACGCAGCGCGCGCTGGTGGCCTCCGTCGGCGGCAGCTTCCAGCAGATACCCGGGGAGGACATCCCGGAGACGCTGCTGCGGTTCGCCCGCGCTGAGAACGCGAGCCAGATCGTGCTCGGTGCGAGCCTGCGCGGCCGGCTGCTCACCCTGCTGTCGGGGAAGAGCATCCCGACCAAGGTCGCCCGCCAGGCCGGACACATCGACGTTCACCTGGTCAGCCGGGACAGGACGGCCACGGGTGGGTGGTCGCTCGTCCGGTCCCTGGCCGGGGGCCGGTCGCGCCGGGTCCAGGCCGGGTGGGCCAGCGCGGAGGCGGCGGCCCTCACCCGGCTCGCTGCTGCCGCGCTGCGCGGGCACGGCGACCCGCCAGCCCTGCTCGAGGAAATCCGCCAGATGTTTGGCTTGGAGGCGGTCAGCCTGTTCGAACGACGGCTGGACGGCCCCGGCTGGGACGTGGTGGCCAGCGCAGGCGAGCGGCCGCCGGAAGGCCCCGGAGCCGACCTGGAGGTGCCAGTCGACGCGACCATGACGCTGGCCGCCCGGGGGCGCGTCCCGGATCGGGAGGACCTGCGAGTGCTCCGCTCCTGCGCCTCCGAGATCGTGGCCGGCCTCAGCTCGCGACGCCTGGAAGAGCAGGACGCCGAGGCCGCCTGGCACGCGGCTGACCTCCGGAGCCGGGCGGCCCTGCTCGCCGCGACCGGCGAGAACGCCCGTGAGCAGCTGGCCACCGCCCGGACGGCGCTGGCCGCGCTGGCGGCTGCCGAGGATCACCGGACCGTGCTCACGCCGGGCGACCGGGTGCGGCTGATCGCCGAGTCGGCCCGCGCCGTGGACCACGTGAGCAGGCTGGTGGATGACCTGCGGGACCTCAGCCGGCTGCACGCCGGGGCGGTCGAGACCTACCTGCGGCCGGTCGACCTCGATGAGCTGCTGGCTGCCGCCCTGGACGACCTGGGGCCGGGTCAGGAGGTCACCCTCAGCCTGGCCGAAGACCTTCCCGACGTGATAGCCGACGCCACGCTCCTCACCCGGCTACTGACCAGCCTGCTGGCCGATTCCGTGCACCGCTGCCTGGCCGGGCCGCCGCCGGTCCTCACCGCCTCCTGCCCGAACGGCGGGGTGGAGGTCCGCATCACCGATCTGGGCCCGGACGAACGCGGCGGACCGGCCAGCCTGGCGCTCAGGCTCGCCACCGACCTCGCCGAGGCGATGGGTATCACGCTCCGCTGCGAGCGGACCCCTTCTGGCGGCCGAGCCGTGATCATCGACCTGCCCGCCGCTGCGCGCCCGCCGTCGGGCATCCGAACTCCAGCGACATACACAGACGACAACATGCAGCTCACGCCCAGGGCGCCAGCCTGACCCCGGCGGCAGCTTGCCTGGCGATGGCCATGGATGCCGACGGCTCGCGGCCAGTAAGCGTTCAAGTCAGCGTGGCCGCCACTCTGCCCGGGCTCTCTGTCCCGGGCCGGCCGTGAAATGATCATTTTCTATTCCGAACGGACGGTGGTTCCCGTGCCGGGTCCTGGACTCGCGCCGACCGTGGTGATCGGCATCGGCAACGAATTCCGGCGCGACGACGGTGCCGGGCCCGCGGTGGTCGGCCGCCTGCGCGGGCGCGTGCCATCGGGAGTCCAGCTCGTGATCACAGACGGCGAGCCCACCCGGCTGATCGAAGCCTGGACCGGGGCAGCGCTCGCCGTGGTCGTCGATGCGGTCCGCGCCCAGCCGCCGCATCCGGGCCAGACCCATCGTTTCCAGGTCGACAGGCCCGGCGCCGGCGCCGGGCGGACGGCGAGCTCGCACGGGTTCGGTCTGGATGACGCGGTCAGCCTGGCTGTGGCCCTGGACCGGATGCCCGGACGGCTCATCGTGCACGCGATCGAGGCGGCCGACCTGGCCCAGGGCACCGGCCTGACCCCGGCCGTCGCCGCAGCCGTGGGGGTCGTGGCGGACGCCATCCTCGACGATATCGGCGCAAGCCATCCCTGACGCGGCAGGCGCCTGCCTCAGACCACGCTCACGACAGCGTGGACATCGAGGTAGCCGTGGGTCAGACGGACCCGCTCGTGACTGTCGTGATGACCCACGGACCGGGGACGGCGACCGGCCGCGTGCCGGTTACGGTGTCCACCAGGCCGCCCGGCTCAGTGACCTTGAAGGTGTTCGCGTCCACCTGACGGACGACCGGGGTGCCGCCCCAGCGGCTGCGGGCCCACGCCTGGACCACCATGGCCGGGCTGGCCTGCCATGGCTGGTGGCCGTTGTTCCAGGAATAGTGCAGCTCCCAGTACTGCGTCCAGCTGGTCACCGGCCAGATACCGGGGAACTTGCTCAGCACGACGTGGCGGACGTCGATCACGACCCGGTACGGATCGGTCAGGAGGGAGACATTGTAGGTGCCCTGGGCGGCCAGGCCGATACCGAAGCTCAGGTAACCCTCGAAGTCACCGGCGGCGCTGACCACCAGCAGCTCCGGGTAGAACGGCGTTAGCGTGGACAGCCCGGTATAGGTCTTGGCCAGCGGCTGAGGGCAGATGGCGCTAGTACCGCTGAACACCGCCCGTAGGAAGGACTGCCCAGCCAGCGCGACCGGGGTGCCCTTCGGATCGGCATACACGGTCCTGGCGCGGTCGACGCTGTAAGTCGGCACGCCGCCGGAGAACTGGAACACCACCCGGTCGTACCCCGGGTGCTCGCCGACCGTGATCGCGGTCAGGTAAGACCCGTGCTGCGGGCAAGCCCAGGCACCTGGGCTCGGCGTAGCCGTGTTCGATGGCGACGTGACCGACGGTGTCGGCGTGCTGGCAGTCGGCGTAGATGACTGCGCCGCGCCGGGGGAGCTCGCAGGCACGCTGCCGCAGGCGGCCAGGCCAATCAGGCCTGCGACGGCCGCCAGGATGGTGCCGCGCACGAGGATAGACATCGTGCTCACCTTCTTCGCAGACAACTTCGTTTTAGCTCCGCAACCTGCCGCGCGGTAGGGACGCAAGCCCTGAATACGGCGCTAAAGGTCACGCTGTCACCAGCCACGCCAGCCAGGTAGAACCTGTTGGCTTGGACATGCACAGCGCCGACAAGATCCTGCCGCAATTCCAGGACCTCAAGGTCGGCGACGAATTGCCGCTGGGCCCGTCCCGGCCGGTCATGCGGGTCGAGGTCTGCGATCCCCAGCGGGCGCTCGTGGTCAGGATCGCGGACGGGAATTGGGTGTGGATCTTTGCGCTCGCCGCCGAGGACGGCCGGACCAGGCTGATCAGCCGGAACCGGATCACGATGCCGACCGCTTCCCTGCCGGCCCTCATGCTCAACCTGCTGGTTATGGAACCCGGCAGCCTGATCATGGAACGCAAGATGCTGCTGGGCATCAAGCAGCGCGCCGAGCGCCTAGCTCGCGAGGGCTGATGGTCCTGTTCCGGCGGGCTTTGCTCGACGGCCGGTCGGCGCTGGCCTGCCAGTTGCGGACCGGGCAGGCGGCCGGATGCTCGGTCACGACGATCGAGGGCCTGGCCGACTCTGCGGGCGAGTCGCTGCATCCCGTTCAGCGGGCGCTGGGCGGCGAGCGGGCGTCCGAGCGCAGCCCTGGGATATGTCCGCGTCAGAAGACCGGGACTGGTTCAGCATGCTGGGCCACGGGCTCGTCGTGGTCTGGCCACCGGCTGCGGCCGGGTCCTGGCCAGGGTCGGGGGGCGCTTGGGTGCACGTCGCGGCGTCCGGGACGGTGACCGCGTTCACCTGCTGCCGGAGGGCAGCATCCGCTGACCAGGTAACCGGCGCGGCCGAGCTGACCTGCGCTCGCGGCGTGCGGGCATGCCTCTAATCAGGCGTCCCAGCAGCACGGCTCCCAGCGCTAGCGCAACCCACAAGAACCACGGGCCGCCGCTGGCCCCGCTGGCCAGCCAGATGACGAAAAGGAACAGGCTGATCCCGAGCCAGGACCCCCAGGCTGATCGCCACGCCGGGGGAAACCTGTCCTGCCTAGCCTGGACTGAGCCGGGCGCCCGGCGCTGAGCCGGCGACGGGCTGGTTGCCGAACGGCGCAGCGAGGCCTCCGGGACCTGGTCGAGGTCGATCGCTGGCAGATCCGTCATCAGGCTGCGTAGCTCGTCGAGGGTCTTCGCCGCGTAGGCCTGGTCAAGGCGTTCATCGAACTCCTCGATGGTCAGCCTGCCGGCGGCCAGATGCTCGCCCAAGGCCGCGGCGGCCCGGTCACGGTCAGCGTCGGAAGCGCGGGTCGTTGCATCGCTTGCCATCGTCATCCTCCTCAGCCGACGTGAGCGGGCCCGAGGGAATCGCCGCGGTTAGCGTCCGTGCGATGCCGAGCTCGTTGACGAGCTGCCCGCGCCGAGGCCGACCGGGCTTTCCTGCGGTGCTCTCGTTGCCGTCATGGCGATCAGGCGCCTTGCTTTACCTCACTGCGGAGCTGCGAGGCGATGGTCCGGGTCCACTGCTTCACGTGGTCCGCGTCACGCCAGTCGCCCGCCCGCTTCTTCGCCATGGCGCTGGCCGGGAATCCCTTGGCGTCGGGCAGAAGCCTCCCGCCGAAGGTGACGTGCTCGTGCACTCCGGTCTTTTCCATGAGCGCCTTGACGCCGTTGACCGGCGGGATGTCACTGCGGGCGGCGGAATCATCGAGCGGGCCGCTGGAGAAGAAGTACGCCGGCCGCTGCCGGATTTCGGCGGCGTGGCGCTTGACGAACTTGCGGGACGCCCGGTGCCAGCGGAACGCATACAGTGCGCCGCCCACGATGACGGCGTCGTAGCCATCCAACCGCCTTACCTGGCGGGGCGGCCGCACATCGACGTCGAAGCCTTCGGCGCGCAGGTCATCGGCCACCATCTCGGCCAGTCCCTGGGTGCCTCCGCGTGTTGAACCGTACGTAACCAGGATCCGCATCGGGCACCTCCCTCCGTTCCTTCCGTACGGCCAGCCTCGACGGCCGCTGGGTCAGCCCGAAGAGGCGATGGTCCCGCCGAAGGTCCCGGCGCCGCCCGATCGAGGTCGGAGACCTCACACTAGGAAGGAAGGGCTGATGATAGGGCATACGACTGGGAGATGGCGGCGGTGAGCGGCGAGGGCGGGAAGCTCGAGAAGCGGTCGCCTCGTCCAGGATGAGCACCGGCGGGTCGGCCAGGAAGGCGCGCGCGATCGTCAGCAGCTGCCGCTGCCCGGAGGAGATGTTAGATGATGGGCATCGTGAACTGCCGCGAGTACTGCATGAACGCGACCACGTCGCCCAGGGAGATCCGGCCCGAGGCCACCCAGTACCCGCCCATGACCGCGATCACCACAGCAGCCGGGTCAGCATCGCCAGGCTCCGGCCCCGACGGGAATGTCCACGCCAGCAAGATGCCGCCGTCGCGGCCGGCCGGGCAGGGTCGGCAGGTCCGTCTGGGCGGGACTTTGGGCCACTGTTCCCGCCGGCGGCGGGGGAAGATCTTGAGGCCGAACGTATTGTGGTGGGGCGTGGTCTCGTCAGCTAAAGCCCGGGGCTGCGGTGCCGCGCCACCCCTGCCTGTCACGTTCTCCGTTCCGTCTGATGCGGACGAACGTCCCGCCCAATCGGGACGTTCGGCCCTGCGGGCCGCCTGCGGTGCCGGGGATGCTGGCCGTGCCTGCGAGACGAGCGGAGGAGCCAGACTGCGGACGCGGCCGGGGGCTTGTCCCGGGAGATGGTCCGCCGAGAAGGCTGAGAGGCCCGAAGGCTACGACCGGACGGCGACTCCCAGTACCTGACCCGGGTAATGCCGGCGGAGGGAAATCGCCCCGCAGGCTTTGTCGTGCTCCGGCGGCGGCCCACTGCCGGGCCGTACGCGCTGCCCCGCCCGCAGCGGCGGCCGGCGGTGGCGGAGCTGAGGCCTTTCGCCCCTGGCCGCAGGACCAGCGGCCCTACCCGCAGTACTGCCGCGGCGTGATCCTGATCTGATGAAAGGCTGGTTCACGCACCGCGATTCTGCGCGCCACGACCCCGCGGATCTCGGCAAGCTCGATGACCTGCTGCCGAGCCTGCGGCATGTCGTGGCAGACCGAGCCTGCTGCTGCCCGGCCCGGCCAGTGGTCACTGTCATCATGCCGCCTGCGCCTGGTCGGCCGCACCCGGTGGACCTGCTGTTGTGCGGTCACCACTTCCGGGTCAGCCAGGCCGCCCTGACCGCCGCAGGCGCCGCAGTCTACGACGGGACGGGGGCACTGGTAGCAGGCGGCGTCAGCGACTACGAGCACGACCTGCGCGAGCATGCTGCTGCGGCATAACGCAGACCTGGCCTGCGAGCGGGGTGCAGCGAGGTACGGAAGGGGTTGCGATGCCATCTGGCGCGCGCCGCGTGAACGGCGTGCCGGGCGGCAGGGACCTTCGCCCCTGGCGCCCGACCGGCGGCCGCCGTGATGCTGAGGTTCTGTAAGCACACGAGATCAACCGGGTGGCACTGGGGAGGTTCGGACGTGAGCTGGCAATACAAGGCCGCCTGCGGGGGCGTGAACACGCAGCTGTTCTTCGGCCCGGACGGTGAGACCCGGCAGGAGCGGGAGAACCGGGAAACGAAGGCCGCGGCGGTCTGCGCGTCATGCCCGGTGCGGGCGCAATGCCTCGACTACGCCCTCAGGAACTCGATCAGATACGGGATCTGGGGCGGGCTCAACAGGGAAGAGCGAGCACAGGAACGCCGCCGCCGGGCGCACAGGGTGCGCGCCGCGTAGCTGCCCGGGCCCGTCACCGGTGCCGATGCGCGTCGGGGGGGCGCGGCTGTCCAGGGCGTTGGGCTTGACCGGCAGGCCACTGCCCTGTCCGCTCAGCAGCCCCCGGGCGACGTTGGTCCCGCCAGTTAGGGACCACGGCCCTCTGCCCCGCAGGCTCCAGATCGGCTGTCCTGGACGTAACCGGCCTGAGGGCGTGATCAGCATGCGGGCACTCGTGGTGTACGAATCAATGTACGGGAACACGCATGTCGTCGCCAGGAACGTTGCCGACGGCCTGCGCCGCACCCACGAGGTGACCCTCGTCCCCGCGGGCCAGGCAACGCAGCAGCTCCTCGCGGCGGCAGATCTCCTGATCGTCGGCGGCCCGACGCATATGCACGGCGTCTCAACCGCGGCTTCCCGGCGGAAGGCGGTCCAGGCGGCCGGCAAGGAGGGGAGCCGGCTAAGGCTGGACCCGGACGCGACCGGCCCGGGCCTTCGTGACTGGCTCGACCGCGTCGGCCGCCGACCCGCCCTTGCCGCCGCCTTCGACACGCGGTTCAACGGCCTGCCACTGCTCACCGGCCGCGCCAGCCGCGGTATCGCCAGGCTGCTGCTGAGGCACGGCTACCGCGTCATCGCCGCCCCGGAGAGCTTCCTGGTCGGCCCGGACACCACGCTGCTCGGCGGGGAGGCCTCCCGGGCCCGGCGGTGGGGCGCCGCCCTCGGCATCATCGCCGCCGACGCCTATGTCCCGGCGGGCAGCTGAACGGAAGCGGCTATTACGCCCGGGCAACCGCGCTCACAACACGACGAAGCGGTAGCCATGCTCGCGGAAGAACTGGATGATGGCGGGCAACGCGCTGACCGTCGCCGGATTCCCGATCGGCTGGTTGTGCATCAGCACGATTGGGTGACGTAGGGCGCCGCCTTCCTGCTCGGCGAGCCGGATGATGCGGTTCACTCGGTAACGTGCCAGGAGGCTGGGCGAAGTGGCGGCCAAACCAGTCCCGGGCCAGGTCCGCTACCTGCTCCAGCGCACCGGGCTCCTGGAACAGGTGGGTCGCGCCGGGGACGACCTCGAGGCGGTTCTCGCATCTCAGCTGCGCCTGCGCCCGCCGGCTGAGGTCGAGGACGAGCAGGTCCGCGCCGCCCACGACGAGCAGCGTGGGCGCCTGGACCCGGGCCAGGTGCTGGGCCGCCAGGTCCGGGCGGCCGCCGCGGCACACGATGGCGGCAACCCGCAGCTGGGGACTGGCCGCGGCGGCGTACAGGGCCGCGGCGGCACCGGTACTCGCCCCGAAGAAGCCGAGCGGCAGCGCGGCGGCGGCGGGCTGGCTGCGCAGCCAGCCCGTGATCCCAGCCAGCCGGGCGGCGAGCAGGGCGATGTTGAACACGTAGGCGCGGCTGAGCTCCTCCTCCCCGGTGAGCAGGTCGGCCAGCAGCGTGGCCAGCCCGGCGCGGTTCAGCGCGGCGGCCACGAACCGGTTGCGGGGGCTGTGCCTGCTGCTGCCGCTGCCGTGCGCGAAGACCACCACCCCTGTGGCCCGGTCCGGGACGACCAGCGAGCCGGGCAGCCTGAGGCCGGCGATGTTCAGCACCACCTCCGCCGGGTCCGGGTCCGCGCTGCCGGGCCCGGTCAGCGACGCCGCCGCCTTATCCAGCAGGATGGCGACCTCCTCGTCACTCACCTGGGAGAAATCGCTGTACCACTCGCCGACTGCGGACAATCGCGCGGGGGTGCG
The DNA here is from genome assembly GCA_963739135.1 of uncultured Actinomycetes bacterium. Taxonomy (GTDB): domain Bacteria; phylum Actinomycetota; class Actinomycetes; order Streptosporangiales; family Streptosporangiaceae; genus Palsa-504. The sequence goes on along the minus strand of CAVTZG010000021.1, from coordinate 391,200 downwards.
CAGGCACACGACCTCGTCTGCGTCGCGCCGCAGCGCCGCCATTCCCGGCACCGAGCCGACCGGGACCGCGAGTATTACCCGGCCCGCGCCCTGCGCCCTGGCCACTAGGCAGGCGGCCCGGGCGGTTGATCCGGTGGCGATCCCGTCGTCGACGATGATCACCGTGCGGTCGGCCAGCGGTGCCGGCGGATGGTTACGGCGCAACTGGTTCAGCCGGCGGTCCAGCACGAGGCGCTCGCGGGCCTCCACCTCCGCCATCTGCGACTTGGCCAGCCCGGTCCGCCGTACCACGTAATCGTCGATGACCCGGACGCCGCCCTCCCCGATCGCCCCGAAGCCGTACTCGGGCTGGAACGGGACGCCGAGCTTACGTATCACGATCACGTCCAGCGGCGCGTGCAGTTCCGCGGCCACCTCGAACGCGACCGGCACGCCGCCGCGCGCCAGGCCGAGGACGACGATATCGACGCCGCGCAGGCGCCGCAGCCGGTGCGCCAGGTGCCGTCCGGCGTCGGCGCGGTCCACATACAGCATCTCGTCACCTCCAGGGACCCCCATGGTTATGAAAGTCGGTCACGGGCCTTGGCACTAGGGCCGATGGTCACGACAGCAGACTGGCTAGGGACCTCGCGCTACCGATATCGGGACGAACGTCTCTGGCCGGCCGCCACTGGCGGCGGGAACCTGGTCATATGGAAGTGGCCGAGGTGACGAGCAGGCAGCCGGGGGATGACGACATCCCTGCCCCGGCCCCTCGTTTCGAAGTGATCGTCGGTGACCGCGCCGACGGCGGTACCGCCCTGCGGATCGATGACCCGGCCCGGTTGTTGCGTGTCTGGTCACTGCTGCAGGCGACGTGCCAGCAGGACCGGCCGGCCGCCGCCCTGCGGGGCGGCGAGATCGGCGCTGCTGGGCTTGATAACTGTCATCCGCCTATCCAGCAGTGTCGGCGATCTGACCGGTGGTGACTCCGGCGTGGTCCTCGTGACTACTTTGCAGCAGCGCCGCCGCGGCCGCGTCGGCCTTGCCCGGCAAGTTCTCTATGCGGGCCCGCGCCGCCGCCAGGGCCTGACGGGATACGCGGTAATGATGGCCGCACAGCAGCAACTCTACCGAATGCCGCCGCTGAGAGGTCGGCGGCAGTGGGCTATGGTCTCCGGTGTCGCCGGGCGGCAATCCGTCCTGTCGCATCGTTAACCACGAGGACCTGACCGCCGTCTTCCAGCGTCCGGGTGACCATCTCCTCGATGAGATCCGGGACGGCCAGCGCCGCGGTTCCCCAGTCCGGGCAGCAGTCAGCGGCCAGGCCCAGGGCGCCGCAGCGCCCGCATTCATAACCCGCGACCAGCCCGTCGTGCGGAACCACCAGAGTTTCCACCGGGCCGGCGTTGACCGCGGCGAGGCAGGCCGTCAGGCCGAAGACGGTCAGCCCGCCCGCCGGCTCGGCCAGGATCTCCTCGGCTCGGCGCGGGGGCTGCACGGCGGCCAGAAGCGGCCGGATATGCGGCCTGATCCCCAGCACCGCCTGCTCCGGCAGCAACCCCGGCCGTGCCTCCGGCAGCCCGACCGCCTCGAGCAGGCCCACCTCGGCACAGGCAAAGACAGCCACCGGATGGCCGGCCAAGTCAGGCCCGGCCAACGCCGCCTCATCCCGAGCCGAACGCCGGTCCTCCTCGCGGATGTACCCGGCCCGGCCCGCGTCACGCTCGGCCGCCGTGACGAGCTCGTCTACCCGGCACGGCAGCCCCGGCAGTCCCGCGGGAAAACGCGGGACGTTCAGGTATACCGACAGCACGATCGGCTCGACCGCATGGACGCGGCCCAGCTTCTCTACTTCCGCGAGGGTGATCATGCCTGCCTCATCTGGTCGCGTGGTGCGTGATCTCGGCGTCGGACGAGGGGAAGAAGAGGCTGTCGTGACCGTCCTGCCAGCGGATTAGATACGGCGGCGCGCCGTCCGGGCCGTCGACCTGGATGATCTCTCCGTGACGCTCTCCATCGCCCTGATGACGCCCCTTGACGGTGAGCTCGTCTCCGACTTTTGCTCGCATGGCCGACCTCCATGTCATCCGTTGTGACTGGTACTGAGCCTGGAACCGCCGCGCCGCACCGCATAGGGCCGAAAGGCCCTGGGATGTCCCGTCCTTTGACTTTGGTCCTAGAGCAGGGCCAGCTCAGACACCCGCTTGGCCGGATCATCCCGTACGACCTGGGCCACGGCGCCGGCGGCGGCCAGGGTCCACTGCGAGATGCGGAAGTGATGCCCGCACAACAGCAGGTCGACCGGGTGAGGCCGACCGGAGGCCGGCGGCATGAAGACCCGCACGATGGGACGGGAGGGGCAGCAGCAAGCTCTATCGTCCATGCTTCAGCGTTGCCGCAGGCGCGCCACCTCGGCAGGGTCCTAGCTCCCGAACATCACGGGCCAATGGTCCCGGCCGAGAGCGCCTAGGGTTGGGCCTTATGACGGGGACCAAGGTCCCGTCGACTCATGACGCGCAGCCCTGCCAGCGGCTGCAGGCCGGCGCACACGCTTGGGAGCATGACCCAAGGGAACGCCCGGGATCCCGGCCTGGTGCTGGTGCTGAACTCGGGTAGCTCGTCAGTGAAGTTCGCCCTGCTGGACCCAGGCAGCGGCCAGCGCATCCTGGACGGGATGGCCGAGAAGGTAGGCACGCCCGAGGCGGTGCTGCAGATCCGGCGGCACCCCGGTGCTGCCGTCACCGAGCACATCGGCGACGGCAGCTACAAGGCCATCATCTCCCGGGTCCTCGAGTACCTGCCCGAGGCCGGACCTGGGACGGCCGGGGACGGGCCGGGCGGGGTAGTCGGCTTCGGCCATCGCGTCGTGTACGGGGGAGAGCGGTTCACTGCCTCGGTGCTGGTGGACGACGAAGTGATCGCGGCGATCAGCTCGTTCAGCCACCTGGCGCCGCTGCACAATCCGGCGAACCTGGCCGGCATCGAGGCGGTCAGCGCCGTCCGGCCGGACCTGCCGCAGGTGGCTGTGTTCGACACTGCGTTCCACCAGACGATGCCCCCGCGCGCCTTCCGGTACGCGGTCCCCGAAGACTGGTACACGAGGTACCGGGTACGCCGGTACGGATTCCACGGCACCAGCCACCGGTTCGTCAGCCAGCGCGCTGCCGCTCTGCTGGACCGCCCGCTGGCCGAGCTCCGCCTGGTGACCGCCCATCTCGGCAACGGCTGCAGCGCGACGGCGGTGCGGGATGGCGTCTCGGTGGACACGACGATGGGGCTGACCCCGATGGAAGGGCTGGTCATGGGCACCCGCTCGGGTGACGTGGATCCCGGCGTGTTCAGCTACCTGGTCGGCCGGGGGCTTGGCGTCGCCGAACTCACCCGCGAACTGAACACCGCCAGCGGGCTGGCCGGGCTGTCCGGTGTGAGCAATGACATGCGGGCGGTGGAAGCCGCGGCGGCCAGCGGCGATGACCGGGCGCGGCTCGCAATCGAGGTGTTCGTGCACCGGCTCGCCAAGGCGATCGCCGGGCTGGTCACCAGCCTCGAGCGCCTCGATGCCCTGGTGTTCACCGGCGGCATCGGCGAGAACAGCCCCATGGTACGCAGCCAGGTACTCGGCCGCCTGACCTTCCTCGGCCTGGCCGAGGACCCCGAGGCGAACGCGCGGCACGGCCGGGACACCAGCGGGCTCATCAGCCGCCCCGGCCCGGCTCTCGCCCTGGTCGTGCCGACCGACGAGGAACTCATGATCGCTCGCGACACCGCCCGGCTCATCGGGGCCGGTGACGGCACTGGACGCTACCGTTAGGAGCACCACATGGCCCGGAGCTTGCTCGTAGCTCCTGTCGCGGAGCACGTCGGTCTGGCCAGGACATGCCTGGGCCTGCTGCGTGCCCTGGACCAGCGGGGCATCAAGGCGGCATACGTCAAGCCGGTCGTACAGCCCAGGGCTGACGGCGGCCCGGACCGCTCAGCCGCGCTCGTGGCCGCGGTCGCCTCGCTTGATTCTCCCGAGTCGCTGACCACCGCCGAACTGGAGCGCCAACTTGGCGAGGGCGGACTGGAGGTGGTACTCGAGAAGATCGTCGCCGCCTGGGATCCGATCTACGCCCGGTCTGACGCGGTCGTGGTCGAGAGCCTCAGTCCGGGACCATCGAACCTATACGCCAGCTCGCTGAACCAGGCGCTGGCTCGGGCGCTAGACGCCGACGTCGTGCTGGTTGGCCGCTGGCCTGCGGATAATGACGCAGACGCCCTGGCCGAGCAGCTCGCCATCGCGGCGAGCGGATACGTCTCCGGCGAGCAGGCGCGGGTCGTCGGCTGCGTGGTCCACGGCCTGCCCGGGGCCGACGCGACCGCCCGGCTGCGGGCCGCCCTGGCCAAGCACCAGCTCCGCCTCATCGCCGCAGTGCCGCACCGCCCCGAACTGACCTGGCCGCGGGTACACGACCTGGTCCGGGAGCTGCATCCGGTCGTGCTGCACGAAGGTGACCTGTCCCGGCGCATTAGGGACGTAGCGGTGATGGCCCAGGGCATCCCAGGCGGCCTCCGCGCCCTGGACACCGGGCGGCTCGTCGTGGTCCCCGGCGACCGGCATGAGGTGATCATGGCCGCCTACCTGACCGAGTTGAGTGGGACCCACCTGGCCGCCCTGCTGCTGAGCGCGGGGACCGCGCCTGATCCGCGTGTCAGCCGGCTCACCCAGGCCACCGCCGCTAGCGACCTGCCGGTCCTGCTCATCGAGGACGACAGCTACCAGACCGCGATGCGGGTACGAGATCTCGACCCTGGTCTGCCCGTCGACGACCTGGAGCGGATCGAGGAAGCAACGGATACCATCGCCGACGCCCTGGACCCGTCCTGGTTGGATTCGCTCATCGGTACGTCCCGGCCGCGGCGGCTCAGCCCCGCGGCGTTCTGTTATCAGCTGGTCGAACAGGCCCGTGCCGCCGACGCGCTCATCGTCCTGCCCGAAGGCACCGAGCCGCGCACCATGCGGGCGGCGGTGGCGTGCGCCGAACGCGGCATCGCCCGGTGCCTGCTGCTGGGGGCGCCCGATGAGGTGGCTGCCCAGGCCAGGCACCTGGGGCTGCGGCTGCCCGGCGGCATTACCATCGTGGACCCGCGGGCCGTCGCGGAGCGCTACGTCGCACCGCTGACCGAACTGAGGCGGCACAAGGGCTGGACCGAGGACGTGGCCCGCGAGCATCTTGCCGACCCGGTTACGGTCGGCACCATGATGCTCAAGCTGGGCGAGGTCGACGGCCTGGTGTCCGGCGCGGTGCACACCACCGCGACCACCGTCCGTCCCGCGCTGCAGATCCTGGGTCCCAAGCCAGGCAGCCGCCTGGTGTCCTCGGTCTTCTTCATGTGTCTGCCTGACCAGGTGGTCATCTACGGGGACTGTGCGATCAACCCCCAGCCGGGCGCCGAAGACCTGGCCGACATCGCGATCCAGAGCGCCGCGTCCGCGCGGGCGTTCGGCATCGAGCCGAAGGTGGCATTGATCAGCTTTAGCACCGGAAGCTCCGGCACCGGCACGGGCGTCGACAAGGTAGCCGAGGCCGTCCGGATCGTACGCCAGCGTGAGCCTGGCCTGGCCGTGGACGGCCCGATGCAGTACGACGCCGCCGCCATCGCCTCGGTCGGGCAGGCCAAGCGGCCCGGCAGCCCGGTAGCCGGTCTGGCCACCGTGTTCATCTTCCCCGACCTGGACACCGGCAACACGACCTATAAGGCCGTGCAGCGCAGCGCTCAGGTGGTCAGCATCGGCCCGATGCTGCAGGGCCTGGCCAAGCCGGTCAACGACCTGAGCCGTGGTGCCCTAGTCGACGACATCATCTACACCGTGGCCCTGACCGCGATCCAGGCCCGCGCTCAGGTGCTCCCGGTAGGCGCCGTGTGCCAGCATCGTCGGGACTAACGGCACTTGCCGCGCCAGCGCCACAAGGTTCAGTGTCGTAGCGAAGGGGTGATACAGATGAACGACGACACCCCGCCCACATCCGCCAGGTACACCGGGGCATTGGCCACCGGTGGCGAACACGGGAAGATGCGGGCCTCCGACCGGGACCGCGACCGCGTGGTGGAAGTGCTCAGCGTGGCCTTCAGCGAAGGCCGGCTGTCCAAGGACGAGTACGACGACCGCCTGGGGAATGCCCTTTCTGCCCGTACCTACGCCGACCTGGACCACATCGTGACCGACCTGCCTGCCGCGAGGGCGCCCGAAGCGCCCCGGGTGGCTAAGGTCAACGCGCTCGCGGTAGCTAGCCTCGCCTGCGGGTTCGCGGAGTTGGTGGTCGGACCGCTGGCGGCCATCCCGGCGATCGTGCTCGGCCACATGGCCCGGAACGAGATAAAGCGCAGCGGAGAACAGGGGGCTAGCCTGGCGCTTGGGGGCTTGATCCTCGGCTGGGCGGCGGTGATCCTCGGCGTCCTCCTCGTCATCGTCGGCATGGCCGTGTCCGCCAGGATGCAGGGCGGCATGCACTGAGCAGCTCACATGTGTTCGCATATCCTGCGCCGGGTGGTGTGGCCCAGCATCCCCTTATCCCGGGCTGGGCCTAGACCTCGATGAGTGATTCCTGATTCCGGTGAGGATGAGGTGCCGAGTGTGCCTCGGCCGGGTCATGCTCACCCCCTATACGCATCAGCAGGCGGATTCCTTTACTCGCCCGCGGCTTGCGCCCGTCCGCACGGAAGAGAAAGCTTGCGCCCGTCCGCACGGAAGAGAAAGCTGGAGCGGGAAGCCCGGCACGAGACTGAAAGCGCCCGAGATGCTGCTCGTGGCGTGCCTTACGGTCGACCGGTTCGATGAAATAAGGACACGGCATGCCCACCGACACTTTGGACCCGACCACAGCGGTTACCTACGGGCCGTTCATTCAGGCCGCCGAGGCCCAGTACACCAGCGACCCCAGTCAGGTCAATCCGGCCTCGATCAAGAACATGCCCGTCGGCTACACGCTGGTGCGCACGATCCAGATGACCGACTTCATCGGTCCGGAACAGGCGCGGGTCTTCTACGCGTACGTCGCGGTCGGCGGTGAACCGGCCACCGCCGTGGTCGCGTTGCGCGGCACGGCCACGGACACCGAATGGTGGGATGACTTCCACTGGGACCTGGTGCCGTTCACCCAGATCCCCGACGGCGGGAAGGTCGCGCAGGGCTTCGACCTCATCTACAGCTCCATCGGCACCATGACGCCGGGCCAGCAGAGCACGTCCGCACCGGGCGCCGTCGCCGCGGAGGTCGCCCAGGCGGCCACCAGCGGCCTAGCCGCCGACCTTGATCCTGCATCGCTGCCGCTGGTGGTGACCGGCCACAGCCTCGGCGGCGCGCTCGCGACACTGCTGGTCGCGGACCTGACCGCCACCACGGCGCTGAAGCCGCAGGCGTGGACGTTCGCCTCGCCGAGGGTGGGCGACTCGACCTTCGCCGCACGCTACGGCGCCCTGAGCACAGTCTCCTGGCGGATCTACAACCAGGTCGACGTCGTCCCGTACTTCCCGGTCGATATCTCGGATAACTACCAGCCCGTCACCACCGGGTACGCGATCAACTCGCTGGGGAAGGCGAAGTGGAGCCTGAGCTGCGCCCACTCGCTGAACACCTACATGCACATCCTGTCGCCTGCCACCGTGCCGCTGGATCAGGCCTGCAGTACCTAGCGTGACAAGCTGATCCACACTTGTTGACTATTTCCCACCAACGAGTCACGAGTGACCGCAAAGCCCGGGGCCCGTGCCACCCCGGCTCCGTAGATGGGCCGTGGGGACACGCGTCGCGTCCCAGACAGGCTTCGTGCGGCGGTCATGGGGAGGCTGTCCGGACAGGCAGTGGTGCTGAAGTCGCCGCCAGATCTCCTTCCCCCCAGGTCCGGGCGGTGCTTAGCCTTCGTACTTGCCGCGGATGATCAGGACCGGGCACGGCGCGTGATGCACGCAGTACTGGCCGACCGAGCCAAGCAGCGCTTCGGCCAGCCCGCCGTGGCCCCGCGTGCCCACCACAAGCAGGTCAGCGCCTTCGGCCGCTTCTGCCAGCACCTGCCCGGCGCGTCCCTCGACCACGCGCGGGCAGACCTGGACGTCCGGGTCCACGGCGCACATCTCGGTCATGGCCTCGCCGAGGACGGCGGCTGCGTCGGCCTGGTAATCGGGAATTTCCGTGGTCGGCACCCAGCCGGTGCCCACCGGGAGCTGCCATGCGGTTATGGCCTCCACCACCGCTCCGGTCAGCTTCGCCTGGTGAATGGCCCAGCGCAACGCGGCCTTGGACGACTCGAAGCCATCCACTCCGACCACGAGGCGCGGCTGATCACTGCTATTCCTGCTCTTCATCGCGGGCCTCCTCAGGGTCTACCACCTTCAGCCTGACGCTGCCGCCTGCGTGCTGGCAGGGTCATTCGCCGCCTGGGCGGGGGACCTTCGTCTGTGGCGTCCTGAGCGTTGAAGCCCTGTGTGTCAGCCGGCTGGAGGCGGGCCGGAGTGCAGCGGAAGGCTCCAGGCCAGCCGGGCACCGCCCTGGACCGGCCTGACCTCGACGGCGATCCCGGCCTGGCCTGCCCGGTCCCGCAGCGGGGAGAAGTCTGGTCCGGATCCGTTGCCGACCGCCCATGGCCTGCCCGGGCTGGTCCCGGTCACGACGACGGTCAGCGCGTCACCGACTCGCAGATCGACCGAGGTCTGCAGGGCATCCGGCCCGATCAGCCCGAGAGCCGTCCGCAGCATGTCGAGCAGCTGGTCGCCTGCCTCCGCGGGCAGGGCAGCGTCCACGGGCCCGGCGAAGGTGATCTCCGGTACCGGCGACAGCTCGCTGCACAACTGCAGCACCCGCTGCCGCAGGCTCGGGCCGTCCAGCCGGTTCTCCAGGCCGAAGATCGCCTGCCTGAGCAGGCGGATGGCGTCGTCGAGATCGGTCACGGACGATTCCACCTGCCGCCGCACCTCGGCCCTGGCTGGCAGGGACAGGACACCCTGCAGTTTCAGCCCGGCTCCGAAGATCCGCTGGACGACAGTGTTCTGCAGAGCGGCGGCCAGGCGGTCCCGGTCCTGGACGATCATGAGCTCGCGGAGGCGTTCCTGCAGCTGCGCGCTCGCCTGCTGGGACTGGCGGATCCGGTCGCGGAGGCCGTGCGTGGCCACCGCGAGCAGGCCGCCGAGGGCGGCCCACAGCAGCACACGGCGGACCGCGACCGCGTCCGGCACAGACTGGGTTACCGACATGACGATCTCGCTGGCCACGATCGCGGCCACGACACAAGCCGACTCCCAGGGGCTGAGGAACAGGGCGGTCCAGATAAGCGGGATCAGCACGACCAGGCCCACGCCCGAGACGGTGCCCGCGGCCAGGGTGAGGGCCAGCGCCCATCCGGTACAGGCCAGGGGCACCAGCACAGACATCCAGGCGGGAAGCCGGTCCCAGGGAAGCAGGAACGCCAGCGCTACCGCCGCCAGGAGGACCAGGCTGAAGATGACCGCGGTGCCTACCCGGGTACCGGGCGGCAGTGCCAGGCTGGCCTCGGCGGCGACGGCCACCAGGGCGAACGGGCCGACCCTGACCAACAGCCCTGGCTTGCTGAAGGGTGATGGACCCGTCGCGACCGGATCCTGGGGGCTAAGCTCTCCCAGGCTCGCCGATCCGGGTTCGGATTCCATCTGATGTCCTCGGCGGCATCGTCCAGGACGGCGGCGGGCCGCTCGTTCCAAGACATAACAACTAAGACGGCGGGCGGTGCCGTCAGCTCACGATCTTCGCGCGATCGGCTTGCCCTGTCCAGTTCCGGGACGTGAACAGAAGCCAGCGGGGCCGCCCGGGAGCGGCCCCGCTGGCGTGAACCGGATGAGGCCTACAGCTGGCTGCCCACCAGAGCGGCCACGTCGGCGAGACGGCAGGTGTAACCCCATTCGTTGTCGTACCAGCCGAACACCTTGACCAGCGTCGCGGACGCCTGAGTCAGCGGCGAGTCGAAGACGCAGGACGCGGAATCGCCGATGATGTCGTGGGAGACGATCGGGTCGGTGCTGTAGTAGAGCAGCCCATGCAGCGGGCCGGACGCCGCCGCGGCGGCGAAGGCCTGGTTGACCTCCTCGGCGGTCACGTCGCGGCTGACCACGACGGCCAGGTCGGTCAGAGATCCATCCGGGACCGGGACCCGGACTGCGATGCCGTCGAGCTTGCCGGCCAGGTCGGGGATGACCAGCCCGGTGGCCCGGGCGGCGCCGGTGGTGGTGGGGATGATGCTGACCGCGGCCGACCGGGCCCGGCGCAGGTCCTTGTGCGGGCCGTCGAGCAGCATCTGGTCGCCGGTGTAGGCGTGCACGGTCGTCATGAAGCCGCGCTGGATGCCGAACGCGTCATGCAGCACCTTGGCCATCGGCGCCACGCAGTTGGTAGTGCAGGAGGCGTTGGAGATGACGTCGTGACGGCTTGGGTCGTAAGCGTCCTGATTGACGCCCAGGACTAGCGTCAGGTCGACGTCCTTGCCGGGCGCAGAGATCAGCACCTTGCGGGCACCGCCCTTGAGATGCAGCTGCGCGCCCTCGCGGGCGTTGAACTTACCGGTGGACTCGATGACAATGTCGGCGCCGAGGGTGCCCCAGTCGATCTGGGCCGGGTCGCGCTGGGCCAGCACCGGGACCGGGCGGCCGTCGATGATCAGTGCGTCGTTCGTGTGCTCCACGGTGCGCCCTAGCCGGCCGTAGGTGGAGTCGAATGCCAGCAGATGTGCCAGCGTCCGCGCGTCGGTGATGTCGTTGACCGCCACCACCTCCAGGTCGGTGCGCTCCAGCGCCCGCCGCATAAACGCCCGGCCGATCCGGCCGAAGCCGTTAATGCCCACCCTGGTAGTCATATGGTTCCTCCTCATTGGTCCTTCGGTCAGCAGCCTTCTCGGACCAAGGACGGACTGATAGCGCCATTGGGCACAAAACGGCGGGACCATCGTCACTTTGGCCGGACATGCAGGACATATGCGCTGGTGGCGGCCCTGTTGGTTGTCCCGGGTGGTGTTGGTGACGGAGGTCCCGGACTAACGGAGGTCCCGGACTAATGGTGACGTCTGGCCGTGGGGGCGGGGCGGGTGCGGGCGGGATGCTTCGGGTGTCAGTTCAAGACCATGCGGGCTCAAGATCTGGGTCTGCGTTTGCAAGGAGGCATGACGATGCGCCGCTCTTCTCGTCTGACCGCTGTGGTGGGCTTTACCGTCTGAGCAGGCGTTCCCGGTCATCCGGCAGACGGTCCTGGACACCACCGACCCGGGCGCTCACACTCGGCAACGTCGCCACCAAACACCATGCTGCGCAAGCATGGCATCGAGGTGATCGACGTGCCCGGCAGCGAACTCGGCCGCGGCCGCGGCGGCCCCCGCCGCATGACCTGCCCGATCGAGCGTGATCCGGCCTAGCAACGCGAGGAGTATCTGATGGACCTGCACGGGCACAGCCTGCTGAAGGAACCCGACCTGCTTGCCCGCCCTGCACAACCGCGACACCGAAATCGGCCAGCGGATCTACGCCAAACGCGGGCTGGACGCACTGGAGGTGACCGACGAGGTCTTCGAGTCAACCGCCTCCATGGTATTCGACCAGGCAGAGAACCGGATGCACACGATCAAGGCTCTCATGATCGCCACGATCCCAAGCCAGGCAGAAGAGACTGATGCCAGCCAGAATCGAGGATTACGCCGTCATCGGTGACACCAGAACGGTGGGGCTGAATGGTGTGCCATCAAGGCCCCGCTCATCGGGTCGCTGGCAGGATGAGCGATGCGCGTCGTAGTGGCCCTCGGCGGAAACGCCCTGCTCGAGCGGGACGAACGGCCGGACGCCGTAATCCAGCGGCGGCATGTCCGGCAGGCCGCCGCGGCTCTCGCCCCGCTGGCCGCCGATCACCAGCTCATGCTGTGCCACGGCAACGGGCCGCAGGTGGGGGTGCTCGCGCTGGAGAGTCAGGCGGATACCAGCCTCAGCCGGCCGTATCCGCTCGACGTGCTGGTCGCCCAGACCCAGGGCATGATCGGGTACTGGCTTGTCCAGGAGCTCGGTAACGCGGGCGTCGCCCGGCGGGCGGTGTGCGTCATCAGCCAGACGGTCGTCGACCCGTCCGACCCCGCGTTCGGCAACCCCACCAAGTTCATCGGGGCCAGCTACGACCAGGGCGAGGCGCAGGCGCTGGCCGCGCGCCTGGGGTGGACCATCGCGGCCGACGGGCCCCGCTGGCGGCGCGTGGTGGCCTCGCCCAGGCCACTGGGGCTGGTGGAGATCGAGACCGTGCGCTCAATGGCCGACGCGGGCGCGCTCGTGGTCTGCGGCGGAGGTGGCGGCGTACCGGTGGTCCGGTCGGACGCCGGCGAGCTCACCGGCGTGGAAGCTGTTGTCGACAAGGATCTGACCGCGGCCGAGCTGGCGATCACGCTCAAAGCCGATCGCCTGCTCGTGCTCACCGACGTGCCGGCGATCATCCGCGGTTACGGCACTCCGGACGCGCGGCCGATCCAGGCCATCGATACCGTCGCGCTGTCGGCCATGACGTTCCCGGCCGGGTCGATGGGACCCAAGGTCGAAGCGTGCCTCCGCTTCGTCAGGGAGGCCGGGCGGCCGGCCGCCATCGGCGCGCTGACCGACGCCGCCGACATCCTGGCCGGTCGGGCCGGTACCACCATTATTGCCGCGCGGCCCTCCATGACGGAGCCGATCCGGTGACCGCACCCCCAGCGCTGCCAGGTCCAGGGAGTGGACCAGGGATCGCACGGGCGCGACGCGTCAGGCCGGAGCGAAAAATGAACGTTAACGGCGTCAGCTGAGTCCGTCACGGAGTCCGGGAGGTTCACGACAATGAGCACCCATCTACTAGATCAGGCCGCCTTCAGGCCCACCCTGCCCGAGGACATCGACTGGGAGCCGTTCCCGGCGTTCCCGCCGTCGGCCCGTCTCGCCGTCGTTGTGGGCCGTCCATCAGAGCCTGCTCCGTACGTGGTCCGGGTCAAGCTGCCGTCCGGCGTCAAGCTGATGCCCCACAGACACCACGAGGATCGGGTCTACACGGTCATGTCCGGTGTGTTCTACATCGGCCTGGGCGAACAGTTCGACGACGGAAAGCTGCAGGCGTACCCGCCGGGTGCCGTCATCGTCCTGCCCGCCGGTACCCCTCATTTCCACTGGGCCAAATCCGGTGAGTACGTCACCCAGGTGACGGCGATCGGGCCGATCAGCCTCGAATACCTAGACCCGGAAGACGACCCGCGGAACAAGTGAGCAACTCGTGCCGACCCTGCTGGACTTCGGTCGCCTGCTGGACGCCGGAGCCGCGGACTTCGTGCAGCCGAGCCTGCTAGCTGCCGAGCAGGAAGACCTCACGCGTCTGCAGCGGTCATGGCGCGACGCTGGGCCTGCCGACGGCGCTGGGCAACCTCGCTGCTCCCAGCTGCAATCGATTCTCTATCTGCGGATGCCTGTACAGGTGCCATTACCCCGCGAACATTGACGGGCCGCTTTGAGCCCGCGATTGTCCTCATATCGTTCACCTTTATTCATGCCTCGCTACGAGGGGCCCGGCGGCCGATGGTGAATGCTTAAGGTCGCGCGTGGCCTGGCGGCTGGCCTGCCGGAGAAGGCTGATCACCAGCGCGAGCGGGGGCCAGCTCAGGCGGCCGGGGCGGGCGACGGCGTAGGCCCGCAGTTCGATGCGCGGGCCGGTGAGCGGCAGGAGCCGCACCCCGGGCTGGACCGGCTGGCCGAGGGGCATCAGTCCCACGCCCAGCCCTGCGGTGATCATGTCTTGGACCAGATCGAGGCTGTCGGCCCGGTGGGTGATGCGGGGGGTGAACCCGGCCATGGAGGCGAGGGTGCGGATGACGTCCTCATCGGCGGTGTTGCGGGAGTTGCCGATCCAGTCGCGGGCGCGGAAGCGGGCGAATACCTCAGGTGCCGTGCCGCCGCCGGCTGGCTCGTGTGCGGGCACGCCCAGGCCCCACAGTGCGGTCCACAGCGGGGACGGCGTGATCGCGGGGCCGGTGGCGGCCGGGGCGAGGTTGTAGTCGTAGGTGAGCGCCAGGTCGGCCTGGTCGGCGGCGAGAAGCTGGAGGGCTTCGGCGGGCTCGTGTTCGCGGATCAGCACATGGATCCGCGGGTGGCTGGCGGCAAGGCCGGCGATGACGGGCAGCAGGTAGCTGCGGATCGCGGTGGCGAACCCGGCGACGCGCAGGGTGCCGGTGGGCTCCGCGCCTGGTGCCAGGTCGCGGCGCGCCGCCTCGACCTCGGCGAGGATCGTCACGGCGTGCTCGGCCAGCAGGCGGCCAGCGGGTGTCAGCCGGACCCGTCGGCCGTCCGGTTCGGTCAGCTGGGTGCCCAGCTCGCCGGCGAGGGCGGCGAGCTGCTGCGACACCGTGGAGGTTGTGGTGCCGAGCGCGTCCGCGACCGCGCGCATGGACCCCAGCCGGGACAGCTCGGCCAGCAGTTCCAGCCGCCGGGTTTCCATCCTGTGATTGTCAACTATTCCTGAACATGATGTCCACTTCGGGCACGTGGACATGAACGATAGGCAGGCGCTCTACTAGGCCTATGAGCCCGCCGACGCTCGCGTCCCGCCTGCTGGGGGGCCGGCTGCGCGGTGCGGGGAGCGGGGCCCTGATGGCGGTTGGATCCATGTCCTGTGTCCAGCTCGGGCTGGCCCTGTCGGCGCACCTGCTGGGTCAGCTCGGCCCGCTGGGCATCGCGGGACTGCGGCTGGCCTGGGCCGGCGTTTTGCTATTGATCCTGGTCCGGCCCCGCCCCCGCGACTTCACCGGTCAGGACCTGCTGGCCTGCACAGCGCTGGGCGTCGTGACCGCTGGCCTGATGATGCTGTTCATGCTCGCGATCGCGCGCATCCCGCTCGGCACCGCCAGTGCGCTGGAGTTTCTCGGGCCGCTGACGGTTTCGGTGCTCGGGCCCGGCGGCGGGCGCAGGCGCTGGGCGGTCCTGGCCGCAATCGGCGTGGTGCTGCTGACCCGGCCCTGGGCTGGCGGCATCGACCCCGCCGGCCTCGCCTTCGCACTGGGAGCCGCGGCCTGCTGGGGCATCTACATCCTGCTGACCCAGCACGTCGGCGACCGGGTCACCGGCCTCAGCGGGCTGGCCGTCTCCATCCCGGTGGCCGGCGTCGTGGCGCTGCTTGCCGCCGGCTCCTCCGGACTGCACGCGGTGACCTGGCCGCTGCTTACCGTCATGCTGGCGCTGGCCGCGCTGCATCCCGTGCTGCCGTTCAGTCTGGAACTCCTCGCCCTGCGGCGCCTCACCGTCAGCGCCTTCGGCACCCTGATGAGCCTGGAACCCGCCATCGCCCTGCTGGCCGGCCTGCTCGTCCTTGGGCAGATCCCGAGCGCGGCAGCCGCCGCCGGCATCCTCTTCGTGGTCATCGCCGGAATCGGCGCCACCCGCACCGGCGCCCGAACGCCCCAGCCCCACGACCACCGCGACGCCACGCCTGTCCCCGCGCGGGGCCTTTCGGCGGGTGCCCTTGGGGACGATCAGCAAGCTCCCCGGGCGTTACGCAGCTAGGCGACGGGCCGGGCGCCGGGGAGCCTGCTGTCTGTGGGCTGTCTGGTTAGCGGACCCGGGCGCGCAGGAACGTCCCGATTTGCTCGGTGGCCTGGGCTGCCTCGGGGGTGCCGAGCAGGAGCTGGTAGACGTGGGGCAGGCCCTGGCCGATCTGCAGGGTGACGTCGACTCCGGCTTGGGCTGCTGCTGTGGCCAGGCGTTCGGAGTCGCTGAGCAGCAGGTCGGCCGTGCCTACCTGGATAAGCAGCGGCGGGAGCCCGGCCAGTGCGGCGAACAGCGGCGAGGCCAGGGGGGTCTTGGGGTCGGCCCCGGCCAGGTAGCCGGCGGCGAACTGGCGGAGCATGGCGGGGGTGGAGATCGGATCCTGGTCGGCGCGTTCGGTCATCGAGGCCCCCGAGCTGGTCAGATCTACCGTGGGGGACATCAGTGCGGCGGCTGCGGGCAGTGCCTGCCCGGCGTCACGTGTGGCCACGAGCAGGGCGGTGGCGAGCCCGCCGCCGGCGCGAGCGCCTCCGGCCTGGGTTACAGGCGGGAGGTGAGCTCCTTCACGATGTCCGCCGCTGACTGGGACTCCCGCGCGAGGGCGACGCCCTGTCCGGCCCACATCGAGAGCGCTTCGATCTCCCCGGTGGTCCCGGTCATCGGCGGCGCTGGCTCGTAACGGACGATTGCTTCGCCGGAAGCAAAATGCGCGATCACCTCGCCCGCTCCTGGCCGCTGGGCGTCGGGGGGGCGCCCCGCGGCCTCCCACGCCTTGGCCGTTGAGTTGTGCAGCGCGCGGTGGGGAGCATCCGGCCACCCGACGTCGTACAGGTTCGCGTACCACTGCGGATCGGTCTCGCCCGCGGCGATCAGCCGGCGCCGGTACTCCTCGTGCAGAGGCATCTCCTCGGCCAGCAGGAACCGCGTGCCCAGCCACGCGGCCTGGGCGCCCAGGGCGAGCACCGCGGCGACGCCGCGGGCGTCACCGATCCCGCCCGCCGCGATCACCGGCACCGGCGCCACCGCGTCCACCACGGCGGGCACCAGCGGCAGCGTCGCGACGGTACCCCACACGTGCCCGCCGGCCTCCCAGCCTTGCGCGACGACCACGTCCACGCCGGCCGCGACCGCCCGCCGTGCCTCCTCGGCACTGCCGACCGTGTGCAGCACAATTCCCCCGGCGTCGTGCACCGCTTTGATGTAGCCGCCGGGATCCCCCCACATGAACGAGACGATCCGCAACCCGGCCTCCAGGGCCTGGTCCAGGCGGCGGTGGTGATCTGAGGTGAGAATGAAGTTGCCGCCGAACGGCCGAGCCGTCAGCGCTGCCGTCTCAGCCACGACGGCTCCGGTGTCGTCGGACCACGTCAGCGTCACCATGCCGAGCGCGCCGGCATTCGAGACCGCCGCGGCCAGCCGGGGAATGGCGGCCATGGGTGCCTGGACGATCGGCCGTTCAATTCCGAGCATTTCGCATACCGGCGTGGTCATTGCCTCCGCCCCTTTCCCATGATCTTTGCGGGCCACCAGGTGGCCCGCCTTGCATATCTGGCCGCGGCTTAGCCGAGTGCCGCAAAACACAACCCGGTGAGCGTGCCTCACCTGGCCCACCCGGGGTCATCGCCGCGGCCACCGCGCGGCGGGCACAAAAGAGCGGGGACGCGACTTGTCTGGCCCCCGGCCCGACTCACCTGGGCCACGAAGTGACAGAGCGGCAATCGCCGCTCTGTCAGTCATACGATGTCGGCATCGACTCGGTGGACCGCCGGTCCCAGCCGTGAAACTTTGAGTAGTCGTGCGCGTCCCAGGCTTCGCGGAGCCCCGGGCTGCTCAGATCCCAGTCCGGGCGGATCTCGCTCGTGGCGGCGCGAAGGTCATGCCACAGGTCGTAGAACGACGGGCGGCCCCAGAACCAGTAGCCGTTATAGACACTGTGAATGACCAGCCCCGGCTTGAGCACCAGCGTGTGCGGGATCATGGGGTTGTGCTCGGGGTCGGTGTACTCGGCGATGTCCAGGTCCTGCTGGACGGTCCGGCCCGGATCGGACAGGAAGGTCCACTGGGCGCCCACCGACGCGCGGAACTCCTGCAGGCTGTGATGATCGTCGGTGGCGATCGTGGCCATCTGGGTGTAGGCCACCGCGATCTTCGGGTAGTTGGCCGCCAGCTCCAGATGCTGCTGGTGCTCTTTAGGGCAGTAATTGCCGCGGGCCAGGGTGAGGATCAGCGGATCACGGCCCTGAAGCTCACTGAGCTTACGCACCGTGTTGGTGTGGTCGGGGAGAGCGTAATCGGGGAAGACGCCGCCAGCTCTGATGTCAGGACGCATAGGACTCACAGTCACACCCGGAGCCGTCCCATCGCACCCGTGAACACCACTGGCCGGTACCCTGGTCCGTCGCCGGGCTGAAGACGCCCTCATCTGGTTGGAGGGTGCCCATCGTCACTGATCCCCGGCTCGGTGCGGCCCGCCGCCATTCGCTTCACGCCGCCATGGACCTTTGCCCTCCCGGGGCAGCGGGCCAGAGTCCCCAGCCGCGCGGAGGTGCCATTCCTACGGGGGCCCGGGACCTAAGGCCCTGGTAGTGCCGCCCGGAATCACATACTCCCGGAGGTATCTGGACAGTCATACGAAAAGGGGCAGGCGATGAGTTACGGAAAGGCAGTACGCGACGAGGTGGCGGTGCCGACGCGAGAGCTGCGGCACGCGATCCCGCAGGTCTATGCGGGCTACCGGGAGCTGCACGATTCTGCGCTGGCGGCCGGGGTCCTGGACGTCAGGACCAAGGAGCTCATCGCCCTGGCCATCGCGGTCAGCAAGGAGTGCGACGGCTGCATCGCCGCCCACGCCCACGCCGCCGTCCAGCACGGCGCCACGCCGCAGGAAGCCGCCGAGGCGATTGGCGTCACGTTCCTGATGAACGGCGGCCCGGCTACGGTCTACGGCGCGCGGGCCTTCGCGGCGTTCCGCGAGTTCTACGATGAGCGGACCGTCGGCGGCCCGCCGGCCGGTCAGCGGCAGCCGGTCGAGCACGAGTACGGAATCGGCCAGCCCAACGGCCACCAGCACGCGGGCTGAGCGGCGGCTGGTGCTACAATACCCCCGAGGGTATAGGCGTGCGGATCGGTAGTTATCGGATGGTGCCTCCGCCGGCGCCCGGGACCGAGGAGCTGGGCAGTGGATGTGGACAGCCAGACGATGGCGAACGTGATCAAGCGGCTGCGCCGGGCCCAAGGCCAGATCGGAGGGGTCATCAAGATGATCGAGGACGGCCGTGACTGCGCTGACGTGGTGACGCAGCTGGCCGCGGCCTCGCGGGCGCTGGACCGGGCCGGCTTCCAGATCATCGCCATCGGCTTGCAGCAATGCGTTAGCGGCGACGGCACCGGCGAGGCCGACCGCGCCCAGTTGGAAAAGCTCTTCCTGTCTCTCGCCTGACCTCCGAAGCCTCTGCCTGGGGCAGGCTTGTCGTTCACCGTTTCTCCACCGGTTCCGCCGCGCTGGTTACCTCGTAGTTACCGGCGGCTTCACGGCCGGCGTCATCAGCGTGGTGGCCGGGTTCCTGGTCTACGACTTCTTCTTCATACCGCCCTACCTGACGCTGTGGGTCGGCGCCCCGCAGAACTGGGCGGCACTGGGCGTCTACGTGGCCGTCATGCTGCCGGTGGCCAGGGTCGTCGCCGGTATGAACACCGCCCGGGCCCGTGTGCCGTCGGCCTGCGCGCCTTCGGGCACGAGGTGGTGACCGCCGGGACCGGGCATGAGGGGCTCGCCGAAGCGGCCGTCCAGGCGCCCGAGGTGATCGTGCTCGACCTTGGCTTGCCCGACATGGACGGCATGGAAGTCTGCAAGCGGATCAGGACCTGGAGCGACGTGCCGATCGTGGTGCTGTCCGCCGATGGCTCGGAAGACCGCAAGGTCGACGCCCTCGACGGCGGCGCCGACGACTACATGACCAAGCCGTTCGGCATGCGCGAGCTGAATGCCCGGCTGCGGGTGGCGCTGCGCCACCACACCGCCGCGGCCGAGGATCAGGCCGAGCTCGACGTCGGTCCGCTCCACCTGGATCTGGTGCACTGCGAGGCGACGTTCGAGGGACGGGTACTCGACCTGACCGCCAAGGAGTTCGAATTCCTCGCTTACCTGGCCAGGAACGCAGGGAAAGTCTGTACCCGCCGGATGATCCTGGAGAGCGTCTGGGGACCGCAGTACGCTCGCGAAATGCACTACCTCAAGGTGTATGCCTACCGGGTGCGGCGCAAGATGGGCGACGAGGGCGGCCAGTTCCTGCAGAGCGATCCCTCCGTGGGCTACCGGCTGATGCCGCCCGGCGACACCGGGCCGACCCGGTAACCGCGCGTCGGCGGGCCGACCCGGTAACCGCGCGTCGGCGGGCCGACCCGGTAACCGCGCGTCGGCGTGCCGACCCGGTAACCGGCGCGTCGGCGGGCCGACCCGGTAACCGGCGCGTCGGCGCGGCTGCCCTCTTAGGTCCGGTTCCGGCCGAGCCGCTCGTGGGCCGGCACCCATTCGTCGGCCACCACGGCGGCGCCCAGCGAGACCTCGCCGCACAGCACGGTGGCCGCGGTGATCTCGGCGAGCTTGCGTACCCGGCCCGGCCCGTAGCAGCCGAGGAGTTCCAGGCACTCGCGCTGCGTCGGCAGCCCGGTCCCGCCGCCGTAGGTGGCGACGATCAGCGCCGGGATGGTGACGGAGTAGTAGTAGCTCCCGTCGTTACGCAGCTCGGTGTGGATCAGGGCGGCTGATGATTCGGCCACGTTGGCGACGTCCTGCCCGGTCGCCGCGAAGAGCGCCGCGATGGCGTTGGCCGAGTGGTTACTGTTGCTGTTGACCCCGGCCAGCAGGCCGCCGAGGTTGCTCACCTGGCGGGCCTGGAACATCTGGCCGGGCGTGGTGTGCATCATCCGGCGAACCAGGTCAGCGGGGATGGTGGCCTCGGCCACGACCCGCTTCCCGCGGGTACGCAGCACGTTGACCTGCGAGTTCTTCTTGTCCGTGGCCAGGTTGGCCTCCAGGTAGAACTCCTGGACACCCGGATAGCGGTCCCGTATCCAGGCGCAGGCCCGCAGGGTGGCCTTCCCGGTGAGGTTCTGCCCGGCCGCGTCGCCGGTGGTGTAGTTGAACCGCAGGAACAGGAACCTGCTGGCGGCGAACTGCTCGATGTCGTGCAGGCGGCCGACGCGGGTAGTTGCCTCTGCCTCGGCCTTGATGGCCGGGAAATTGGCCGCCACCCAGGCCCCGAAGGCGCGGGCTTCCCGCGCGCTATAGAAGCCGAAGGCCGGGGCGCGCTGCATGACGTCCGCTACCACGGTGGTCCGTACTCCGCCCGCCGCGTGCAGCAGCTTCATGCCGCGGTTGTAGCTGGCCACCAGGGCACCCTCGGTCGTGGCCAGCGGCACGTAGAACTCACCGCGCGCATGCTCGCCATCGACGAGCAGCGGCCCCGCGATCCCGATCGGCACCTGGGCGACGCCGACGAAGTTCTCGATGTTGCCGGCCAGGACGGCCGGGTCGAACGAGTAGCGGCCGATGTGCTCAGGGGACACGTCGGCCGCCTCGGCGAGGAACGCCATCCGCTGCCGCGCCGCCGCCGCGGTGTAATCGTCGGCCAGCCGCGGGACCTCGCGCCGCCGCGCTGACGGCAGCGGCGCTTCCGCTGCCGTCGTCATGCCTGCCCTCCGGCCATCCGGACCAGTTCGTCCTTCAGGATCTTGCCCAGCGTGTTCTTGGGCAGCTCCGCGCGGAACTGGTAGACCCGAGGGCACTTGTAGGCGGCCAGCTGCCCCCGGCAGTAGGAGACGAGCTCGCGCTCACCCACTTCCATGCCCGGCCGGAGGATGACCACGGCCATGACTTCCTCGCCGAGCCGCTCGTCGGGGACGCCGACCACGGCGGCCTCTGCGATCGCCGGGTGCGCGTGCAGCACGTTCTCGATCTCGCTCGGGTAGACGTTGTACCCGCCCCTGATGATGAGCTCCTTCTTGCGGCTGACGACGAACAAGAACCCGTCCTCGTCGAAGTAGCCGAGGTCGCCGGTATGCAGCCAGTCGCCGGTGAAGGCGGCGGCGGTGGCCTCGGGGTTGTGCCAGTATCCCTTCATCACGTGCAGGCCGCGGGTGACGATCTCGCCCACGTTTTCCCGGCCGGGCGGCAGCGGATGGCCGTCGGAGTCCCAGACCTGGGTCTGCGTCCCCCAGATGGGCTTGCCGACGCTGTAGGCGCGGCGCTCGTCCACACTGACGTTGAAGGTCGTCGTCGACGCCGTCTCGGTCAGGCCGTAGCCTTCCAGGATCACCAGGCCGAAGCGCTCCTCGAACGCGTCCAGCACGGGCGCGGGAATCGACGCGCCGCCGGAGATGGCGATCCGCAGCGAGGACAGGTCGTAGGCGTCCAGGTCCGGGCAGGACAGCAGGTCGGCGAACATGGTGGGCACGCCCTCGAAGATGGTGGCCCGGTCGCGCTGGATCGCGGCCAGCGCCGCGGCCGGCGTGAACCGGGGGATCAGCGACATGGTGCAGCCGAACCGCACGCAGATGTCCAGGATGCTGGACATCCCGAACACGTGGAACAGCGGCAGGGCGGTAATCACCACGTCGGTGGTCTGCAAGTCGAACAGCCGGCCCGGGATATCGGCGTTCATGTACAGCTGGAGATGGGTGAGCTCGGCGCCCTTAGGCCGCCCGGTCGTGCCGGAGGTGTAGACGATGACGGCCGTGTCCGTCGGCTCCCGGGTGGCGATCTCGCGGGGCGGTGCCGCCCCGTCTAGCAGCCGCTCGAAGGGAGCGGCCACCTCAGCGCCAGCCACCCCAGAGCCGGCCGCTCGCCCGACCGCGTAGATCGTCTCGACCCCGGCGGCCTCGGCGCCCTTAGCGGCCTCGGCGAGCACCCCGTCCCAGGTGATCAGGACCCGGGCCCCGCTGTCGCTGAGATGATAGGCCACCTCTGGGGCCCGAAGCAGGACGTTGAGCGGTACCACCACCGCGCCTGACTTGAGGATCCCGAAGTAGGAGATCAGGAACTGCGGGATGTTGGGCAGTTGCAGCGCGACCCGGTCGCCGGGCTCGATCCCGGACGCCGTCAACGTCGCCGAGAGCAGGTCAGAGGCGCGGTCGAGCTCGCGGTAGGTCAGCCGGCCGCCGTCATACACCGCCACCGGCCGGTCTGGTGCTGCGTGCGCGGTTTCGCTGAGGATGACAGCAAGATTGAAGCTCATGGCCCCACTCCTTTACGGATACCGAGATAGCGGTCCCGGCTTCCAGGCTCTGACTAGGCGCCAGGTTCGGCTATGGGCCTTCAGCCCGGGCGGGCGGGACCTTCGGCCCGCGACGGGCACGTCGCCGGCGAGATATAAATCAACAGCTGTAGAGTTCAATGGATGTTGACTTAAGGAGTCCGGCGTGTGGGCGATGGTGGCCAAGGAGTTCCGGGAACTGCGGCGAGACCGGCGCACGATGGCGATGATGATCGTCTTGCCGGTCCTCCTGCTGGTGGTGTTCGGCTACGCCGCCAACTTCAAGGTCCATGACATCCCGGCCGTCACGGTCGGCCCCGGCGCCCAGCAGGCCGCCGCCTTGCTGCGCCCGCCGACGTTCGGCGTCAACGAGGTGGATCCCGCCGGGAACGAGGCCGCGGCCCGGGATCGGCTGCGCGACGGGCAGGACGTCCTCGCGGTCGTGACCGGCAATGGCCGCCCGCTCGTGCTGCTCGACGGGACGCAGCTGTTCTCCGTGGAAACCGCGGAAACCGCGCTGGCGCACCTGGCCCCGGCCGGGCTGGCGCCACGGGTGCAGATCCTCTACAACCCGGAGCTGACCACCTCGTGGGTGATGGTCCCTGGCCTGGCCGGGCTGATCCTGGTGTTCATCGGCACGCTGATCACCAGCCTCGGTGTCGTCCGCGAGCGGCAGTCCGGCACGCTGGAACAGCTCGCGGTCATGCCGTTCCGGGCCCGGGACATCATCGCGGGCAAGATCGCGCCCTATCTGATCGTGGCCACGGTCGACCTCGTCCTCATCCTGGCCATCGGCATCAGCCTGTTCCACGTGCCGTTCGCCGGCAACGTCGCGGTCTTCGCCCTGGGTGCGGCGCTGTTCCTGGTGGTGACCCTGGGCATGGGCGTGCTGATCTCGACGGTGTTGCAGAACCAGGGCCAGGCCATCCAGCTGGCGTTTATGATCCTGCTACCGCAGGTGCTGCTGTCCGGCCTGATCTTCCCGGTGTCCTCGATGGCGGCCGGGGTGCGGTGGATCTCCTACGTGCTCCCGCTCAGCTACTTCATCCAGATCAGCCGGGGCGTCATGCTGAAGGCGATGCCGATCACGGCCCTGTGGCAGCCGCTCGGCATGCTGGCCCTGCTGGGCGTGATCGTGCTCGGCCTGGCCATCGTCAGGTTCCGCCGCGATCTGGCGCCAGGGACGGGGAAACGGGACGTCGGGCAGGCCGAGCCTGTGGCCCGCGCCGGCCAGGCGGAGGCGGCATGAGCTGGGGGCTGGAAGACGTTCACGTCACCCGGGGCCGCACCGTGGCCCTGGCAGGCGTCACGGTGCCCGCCGATCCGGCGCGCATCACGGTCGTGGTCGGCGGAGACGGGGCCGGGAAATCCACCTGCCTGGCGGTGCTGGCCGGGCTGATCAAACCGGACGCCGGCGTGGTGCGCCGCCCGTCGAAGCAGCGCACCGGCTATGTCCCGGCCACCACGGGGCTGTACGCCGACCTGACCGTGGGGGAGAACCTCGCCTTCTGGGCCGACGCCTACCGGCTCGCCGAGCCCGAGCGCGGCCGCCGCACCGCCCGGATCCTGGAGCAGACCGGGCTGGCCGCGGCGCGCGACCGGCTCGGCGCCCAGCTATCCGGCGGAATGCAGCGCAAGCTGGCGGTCGGGCTGGCTCTGCTGCACTCACCCGAGCTGCTGATCCTCGACGAGCCGACCACCGGGGTCGATCCGGTCAGCCGCACCGAGCTGTGGCGGCTCATCGCCCGGTCGGCGGCGGAAGGCACCGCTGTCGTGGTCAGCACGACCTACGTGAACGAGGCCGCCCGCGCCGCCCGCGTCATCCTGCTGGAGGCGGGGGAGGTGCTGGCGAGCGGCTCACCGGAGGACATCCTCCGCGCCATTCCCGGCACGGTCGGCTCCGCCACTGGGCCCGACCGCCCCGCCCGGCTGTCCTGGCGGCGCGGTGCCAGCTGGCGGGTGTGGGCCCCGGCGGGTCGGCTACCGGCGGGCGTGCCGCCGGTACAGCCCGACTTCGACGACGCAGTCCTGGTGGCCGAGCTGGCCCGCGAGCAGGGCGGGCAGAGCGAGCAGGGCGGCCAGGGGAGGTAGGCGATGGACGTCCTGGCCGAGGCCCGCGGGGTCACCCGGCGGTTCGGCGACTTCACCGCGGTCTGCGCGGCCGACCTGGCCGTCGGGCCCGGCGAGGTCGTCGGACTGCTCGGGGCGAACGGGGCCGGCAAGACCACGCTCATCCGTCTGCTGCTCGGGTTGCTGCGGCCGAGCAGCGGAACGATCCGGCTCTTCGGGTCCCCGCCCTCGCTCGACACCCGGCGGCGGGTCGGCTACGTTCCGCAGACCCTCGGCCTGTACGCCGGCCTCACCGTCGCCGAGAACTGGGCCTTCACGGCTGCGGCCTTCCGCATCACCGCTCCGCTACCCGACGGCATCTCCGCGTGGCGGCACGAGGTCGTCGGTGGGCTCCCGCTCGGCGCGCAACGTCAGGTCGCGTTCGCCGTCGCCCTGTCCCACCGGCCGGAGCTGCTGATCCTGGATGAGCCCACTTCGGGCGTCGGGCCGCTGGGCCGCGTACGGCTGTGGGAGGACATCCGCCGGGCTGCGGGGCAGGGCGCCGGAGTCTTGGTGACCACCCACAACATGGAAGAGGCCGAGCAGTGCGACCGCCTAGTGGTGATGGCCGCCGGGAAGGCCGTCGCACGGGGCAGGGCGAGCGACATCATCGGCGACCGCACCGTGGCCGAGGTGCGCTGTGCGGATGCCAACCGCGCCTTCGCTCTGCTGGACGCGGCCGGGCTCCCCGTGCAGCTGCACGGGGAGGTGCTGCGCGTCTCCGCTTCAGCGTCCGCCGTCGCCCGGCTGCTGTCCGGCGCGGACATCGAGGCGGCCATCCGGATCGTCCCGGCCGACCTCGACGAGGCGTTCGCGGACCTCGTGGCCGGGCTGGCTACCGCCGGGAGGGCCTCCGCATGAGCCGGACCGGCCGGCGCCCGGGCACCCCGGACACGCGGGACGCGATCCTGGTCGTGGCCCGGCGCAAGTTCGCCACCCGCGGCTATGACGCTACCTCGCTGCGCAGCATTGCCACCGAGGCGCGGGTGGACCCGGCCCTGCTCATCCACTACTTCGGCACCAAAGACGAGCTCTTCGCCGCCGCCACCGGCCTGCCGACCGGGCTTGCGGCGCGGTTCGGGAGCCTGGCCACGCTGCCGCTCCGGGACGGCGTCCAGGCCATCGTCCGCACCTACCTGCAGCTGGTCGACGGCGATCAGAGCCGCAACGCCATCCTCGCGCTGGTCCGCTCGGCGGTCTCCAATGACAAGGCCGCGGCCATGCTGCGCGAGTTCCTGACCGCCGAACTGCTGCCGGTCATCTCTCGGCTCACCGGCCACGAGGACGCTCCGCTGCGGGCGTCGCTGGTCGTGGCCCACCTGATCGGCATCGCGATGCTGCGCCACGTCCTGCGGGTCGAGCCGCTCGCCCGCGCCACCCCGGACGAGGTTGTCGCCCTGGTGACCCCCGCCATCGAGCAGTACCTGCGCTAGGCCTACCCGGCACGCAGCCACGCTGCGGCCGGGACTTAGGTCCCGTAACCAACGGTCAGCCGGCCCTGGGGCGCCGGCCCGGTCCACTGGTGAGCTAGGCAGTACCGCCCACGTAACGCCAGTGACACCGACCGGCAGGCTGTGGCACGCGAGCTCGGGAGGCTGACATGACCTGTACGCTGCACGTGGCCTGGGACGAGGCGCTGGGGGAGTACGACTTCGGGCCCGGGCACCCGATGGCACCCCTGCGGCTGAAGCTGACCATGGAGCTGGCCCGGGCGTTCGGCCTGGAACGCCTGGACGGCGTGTCCGTCGAGGTCCCGGCCGCAGCCACCGACGCCGAGCTCGAGCTCATCCACGACCAGACCTACATCTCGATGGTCCGACTGGCGGGCAGCCCGGACCTGCTGGCCCAGGTCCGGCCGGACAAGCGGGAGGTGACCGAGCGGGTGCTGATGATGCACGGGCTCGGCATCGAGGACAACCCGATATTCCCCGGCATGCACCACGCGGCCGCCATGGTGGTCGGCGCCACGCTGGCCGCGGCCCGGGCCGTCTGGACCTCGGCGGCGCAGCACGGCGCCAGCCCGGGCGGCGGCCTGCACCATGCGATGGCCGGGAACGCCAGCGGGTTCTGCGTCTACAACGACCCGGCGATCGCGATCGCCTGGCTGCTGAGCCAGGGGGCCGAGCGGATCGCCTACGTCGACATCGACGCCCATCACGGCGACGGCGTCGAGAAGGCGTTCTGGGACGACCCGCGGGTGCTGACTATCGGCCTGCACGAGCACCCGGACACCCTGTTCCCCGGCACCGGGCGCCCCGGCGATATCGGCGGGCCGCGCGCGGAGGGATCGGCGGTCAACGTCGCGCTGCCGGCCGGCACCGGCGACGCGGGCTGGCTGCGCGCCTTCCATGCCGTGGTGCCGCCGCTGCTGCGCGAGTTCCGCCCGCAGATCCTGGTCAGCCAGCACGGCTGCGACTCCCACCGGGACGACCCGCTGGCCAACCTGGAACTGACCATCGACGCGCAGCGCGCCGCGCACGCTGCCATCCACGCCCTGGCCCACTCCTGCGCGGGCGGCCGCTGGCTGCTCACCGGGGGCGGCGGGTACGAGCATGTGCATGTCGTGCCGAGGAGCTGGACCCACCTGCTGCTGGAGGCGGCGGGCCGGCCGCTCGACCCGGCCGCCGCGACCCCGGGGCTGTGGCGGGAGTACGTGTCGCTGGTGACCAGCCAGACCGCCCCGCAGACGATGACCGAGGGCGGCGCTGGAACGTTCACCGACTACGAGGCCGGCCACGACCCGGCCGATCGGGTCGACCAGGCGATCACGGCCACCAGGAAGGCGGTCTTCCCGCTGAACGGGCTGATGCCCTGAGGGCTACGCTGACCCCGGTCCCCGACCGGACCGTCAGGCGCGGTCTTCCGGCGGGACGATGAGCACCGGGCAAAGAGCGTGCTGCGCGACCTGGCCCGCGGTCGAGCCCATGAGCAGCCGGGTGAAGCCGCCGGCGCCCCGCGAGCCCAGGACGATCATGTCGGCATCCTCGCCGGCCTTGATGAGCTCCTCGACCGGGTAGCCGTGCACGGCCTTGACCGTGACCGACTCCGGACGCGGCCCGTTCAGGGCTTCCAGCGCCTTATCGGATTCCGCCTGGGCAGCGGCACGGGCCTGGTCGGTCCGGGCCGGGTCGTCCGGGTAGTTCGCCATCCCGCCCCAGACGCCCGCGATGGCCTCGTGGACGGTAAGCACGGTCAGTGACGTATGCCGGATCGCCGCTTCCCTCATGGCCCATTCCAGGGCGCGCTGCGAATGACCGGAACCGTCAATGCCGACGATAATTCCCGACATCTCACATCTCCTTTGGCCCAGCAGCCCGAAAACCTCTAATGTCTACGCTAGGCAGGCCGGATCTGCCCGATAAGGGCCGTCCGGGCTGGGCGCCAGGGACCTTGGTCCTTAGCTTCGCCTGGACACACTGCCTAGAGTTAATGTGACATACGGCTAGAGTTAATGTGACATACGGCCCCGTCCGGGGTCATTGACGCGAACGCCAGGAGTTGACGGTGACAGGTCCGGTGGGCGGTTCAGGGACTGGCGGCGAGGCCGCGAAGCCGATCGCGGTGTTTCTTCTCGATGACCACGAGGTGGTCCGCCGGGGCGTCCGCGACATGCTGGAGGCCGAGCCGGACATCAAGGTGGTCGGCGAGGCCGGCACCGCATCCTCGGCGCTGGCCCGCATTCCCGCGCTGAAGCCCGACGTGGCCGTGCTCGACGTCCGGCTGCCCGACGGCGACGGCGTTTCCGTGTGCCGGGAGATCCGCTCCCGGATGCCCGAGGTGGCCTGCTTGATGCTGACCTCGTTCGGCGACGACGAGGCTCTCTTCGACGCGATCATGGCCGGGGCGGCGGGTTATGTGCTCAAGCAGATCCGCGGCACCGATCTGGTCGGCGCGGTCCGCACCGTGGCCTCGGGCCAGTCGATGCTGGATCCGCGCGCGGCCAGCCAGCTGATGGCCCGGCTGCGGGACCAGTCGGCCCGGCCCGACCCGCTGGCCGGCCTGTCCGCCCAGGAGCGCAAGATCCTCGAGCTGATCGGCGAGGGGCTGACCAACCGGCAGATAGGCGAGCGGATGTTCCTGGCCGAGAAGACGGTGAAGAACTACGTGTCCGCATTGTTCGCCAAGCTGGGCATGGAGCGCAGGACCCAAGCCGCCGCCTACGCGGTCCGGGTGTTCGGCGACCACGAGACCGACCACGGTCCTCACCACGGTCCTCACCACGGTCCCGGCGACTAGGGACTTTCTTCCCTGGGGGTTTCCGCCGTCGGCCGGGCATCCTCGATGGCATGTACTCCGACGGCTCGGCACTCCAGCAACTGTCCAGGGACGAATGCCTCGCGCTGATGGCATCCGTGCCCGTGGGCCGGATCATCTATTCCAGGCGCGCCCTGCCCGCGGTGGAACTCGCCAACTTCGCCCTCGACGATGGTGACATCGTGATCAGGACCGCCCGCGGCGGCAAGCTCGCCGCCGCCGCTCACGGCACCGTGGTCGCATTCGAAGCCGACTGCCTGGATTCCTCCCATCAGGCCGGCTGGAGCGTGACCGCAATCGGCCCGTCCCGCGAGGTTACCGATCCCGGGGAGATCGCCCGCCTGCAGGTGATAGGGCTGAACTCCTGGGCCGACGGGGCACGTGACCACTTCATAAAGATCTCGCCGGTCATGATGAACGGCCGCTACCTGCGCGCCGCCCCGCTACTGGCTCAGCGGTGAGGATCGTTTCTGCGGCCGTCTGACGCCCGGCGGCCGAAGGTCCCGCCCGATACGGACCTTGGCACCTGCCCGCCTATCCCGCACCGCGATGTGCTGAGGTCATGAGCGAGCCGATGACCACCGAGGAAGTCGCCAGTTACGTGGTGGCGCAGGCCGTATGGGCGCCCTCGGTGCACAACAGCCAGCCGTGGCGGTTCACGACCGACGGCGGGCAGCAGATCAGCCTGCATGCCGATGCCGCCCGTCAGCTGGAGATAGCTGACCCCGACGGCCGGGAGATGATGATCAGCTGCGGGGCCGCGCTGTTCAACGTCCGCCTGGCCCTGAGGTCCCTGGGCCATGTACCCGAGACCCGGGTGCTGCCCGATCCGGGCCAGCCGGCCCTGGTGGCCACGGTGTCCTGGGCGGCGGGCCCCCCCGCCGACGACCTGGAGCGGCGCCTGCTCGGCCAGGTGCTCACCCGGCGGACGCATCGCGGCGCGTTCGATCCGGCGCCGCTGTCGGCGGGCACGCTGGCCGCGCTGCGTGCGGGCGCCGCACGGGAAGGGGCGGCGCTGCGCATCGTGGCCGATGACGGCCGCCGGGCCGCCCTCGCAGCCGCCGTCCAGACCGCCGAGCACCAGCTGCGCCAAGATGGCGAGCGCCTGCGCGAACTCGCCCGGTGGACGCCCGCACCCGGGAGCGGGGGCCACGACGGCGTGCCGGCCACCTCATACCCGGCGCGGGCCGAGCGCACTGACCCGTACTTCCCCGGGCGGGATTTCGCCCGCGGGCACGGCTGGGGCCTGCCGCCGCTCAGCTCGGCCGGGTCGTACCGGGCCGCCGGGGTGGCCGGGTTGCTCACCACGGCCGCCGACCGCCCGGCGGACTGGGTGAACGCCGGTCAGGCCCTGCAGCGGATCCTGCTCACCGCCAGCAGCTACGGCGCCGCGGTGGCACTGCACAGCCAGCCGCTCGAGCTGGCCTGGCTGCGCGAGTTCGTCAGGACCGAGCTCAGCGACGGCGCCTACCCGCACCTCGTGCTCCGGATCGGGCTCGTCACCCAGATGGCGGCCAGCGTGCGCCGCGATCCGGCCGAGGTCCTGTTCCCGGCCGGCGGCCATGATGACAGCCTCATCCGCTCCTGAACCACGACCCGGCCGCTGGCAGGAGCTGACCAGATCGGAGTGCTTCGGCTTGCTGGCTGGCGAGCACCTCGGCCGGGTGGCCGTGACCGATGACCTCGGCCTGGTGGTGTTCCCGGTCAACTTCGTCCTCGACCGGCACACCGTGGTGTTCCGCACCGAGGACGGGACCAAGCTCGGTGCCGCCAGCCGGGGGAGCCGCGTCTGCTTCGAAGTAGACCGGGCTGATCCAGCTGCGCAGACCGGCTGGAGCGTGATCGTCCGAGGCGAGGCCACCGAGGTAACGGACCGGGGCGAGCTCGCGCGGCTCGGAACGCTGCCCCTGCGGGTATGGGCGCCCGGAGCCAGGGATCGCTATGTCCGGATCCTGCCCGCGTTGCTGACCGGGCGCAGGATCGCGGCGGGGTGATGCGGAGGCCTGGCCATGGGAGCGGAGATCACCAGGGACAAATTCGACGAGCGTGACTACGCCCGGTTCCGTGGCCGGCTGGAGGAGTGCCTGTCCGACCTGGGTCAGCTGCTCGACCGGCCCGGTTTCGGGGCGGGCCCGGCGACCATCGGCGCCGAGCTCGAGCTGTTCCTGGTCGATGCCGCGGCCCGGCCGCTGCCGTGCAACCAGGCGGTCCGCGCCCTGGCCGCCGATCCCCGGATCGCCCTCGAACTCAACCGGTACAACCTGGAGCTGAACGCCTCGCCGTACCTGCTGGCCGGCCAGCCGTTCACGGCCCTGGGTGACGAGCTGGACCGGCTGCTGGCCCGGGTCGGCGACGCGGCGCGGGTGTACCACGGCCGGGTTGCGCTGATCGGCATCCTGCCCACCCTCTGCCCGGCCCACCTGGGCCTGGACATGGTGACCGACGCGGCTCGCTACCGGGCCCTGGACCGTGGGCTGCGACGGCTCCGGCAGGGCCCGTTCCTGGTCCGGGTCGCCGGCGACGAGCCGCTCGAGCTGGCCTGCGAGCACGTCACCGCCGAGGGCGCGAATACCTCGTTCCAGGTGCACCTGCGGGTGGCGCCGGGGGAGTTCGCCCGGATCTACAACGCGGCCCAGCTGGCTACCGCGCCCGTGCTGGCGGTGGCGGGCAACTCGCCCACCTTCCTCGGCCGCAGGCTCTGGGAGGAGACCCGGGTCGCGCTGTTCAAGCAGTCGGTCGAGGACCGCGACAGCCGCGGCCCCAGGCGGGGACCGCCTCGCGTGGCGTTCGGCACGGGCTGGCTGCGGGGCGGCGCGCTGGAGCTGTTCGCCGAGAGCGTCCGGCTGCACGAGCCGGTGCTGCCGTGCACCGCTTCGCCGGCTCCCGGTGGCCGGGACCCCTCGCCCGGGGCGCCATCCCTGAACGAGCTGCGGCTGCACCAGAGTACGGTCTGGCGCTGGAACCGGGCCATCTACGATCCCGCGTCCGGCGGGCACCTGCGGATCGAGATGCGGGCCCTGCCGGCCGGCCCGACCGTCATCGACA
Organism: uncultured Actinomycetes bacterium; assembly: GCA_963739135.1. Classification (GTDB taxonomy): domain Bacteria; phylum Actinomycetota; class Actinomycetes; order Streptosporangiales; family Streptosporangiaceae; genus Palsa-504. The sequence goes on along the minus strand of CAVTZG010000021.1, from coordinate 359,035 downwards.
TGATGGCCAACGCCGCCTTCCTGATCGGGCTCACGCTGTGGCTGGCCAGCCAGGACGAGAGATGGACCTACACACTGCCGTTCGAGCGGGCCGACCACGGTTTCTACCGCGCGGCCCAGTACGGCCTGGCTGGCGAGCTGAGCTGGCCGGACGGCGGCCGGGTCCGCACGGTGCCCGCCGCTGACCTGGTGCCCGAGTTGCTTCCGGCGGCCCGGCGGGGACTGCTGGGCGCCGGCGTGGCCGCGGCGGAGGCCGACCGCCTGCTCGGCGTGATCGGCGCGCGCGTGGCCAGCGGGCAGACCGGGGCGGCCTGGCAGCGCGCCGCGCTGGCGGCCGCCGAGGGTGGCCGGTCCCGGGACCAGGCCCTGGCCGTGATGCTGGAGCAATACCTGGCCCGTTCCGCCACCGGACGGCCCGTGCACACCTGGTCGCCTGGTTAACCGAGAGGTACGCGCCATTCCAGCCTGGTGCCCGGGCGGGGCGCGCCGGGATCCGCCGGGCCCAGCTGCAGCTTGCCGCCGAGCTTGTCCGCACGCCCGGCCAGGTTGCGTAGCCCGCTGCGCCTGCCGTCGGCCGGGATCCCGGTCCCGTTGTCGGTGACCTGGACGCTGAGCATGCCGTCCTCGTCCACGTCCACGGTCACGTCGACCTGGCTGGCCTGGGCGTGCCTGGCCGCGTTGGACAGTGCCTCGCGCAGCGCCGCCTGCGCCTGCTCGGATACCTCGCCGCTGATCTCGCCGCCCAGGCCCGCGCCCAGCCGCAGCGAGGGGGCGAAGCCGAGCAGCGGAGTCATCTCGTCGACCAAGGTGACGACGTGCCTGCGCAGATCCGGCCGCCGGTCCGTATCGCGGGCCTGGAGCGCGAAAATGGTGGCCCGGATCTCCTTGATGGTCTCGTCCATTGCGTCCACGGCGTTGGTGATCCGGCTGGCCACTTCCGGCCTGCTGATCATGGGCATGGTGCCCTCCAGCGACATGCCGGTGGCGTAGAGCCGCTGGATGACCTGGTCGTGCAGGTCGCGGGCGATCCGGTCCCGGTCCTCGTACAGCGACAGGCGCTGGGCCTCGGCCCGGCTGGCGGCCAGTTCCAGGGCGACGCCGGCCTGGGCGGCGAACGAGGCCACCACGCCGGCCTGTGCCTCGGGGAAGGGCGGGCCGCCGTGGCGGCGACCGACGGTGAGCACCCCGCGGACGTTGCCCGGCGCACCCAGCGGGAACAGGATCGCCGGCCCGATCTGGCTCATCGCCCCGCGCGCGGCCCGCGCCGCCCGCTCGTCGTGGGCGAAATCGGCCGAAATTACCGGCTCACCCGTGGCCAGGACCTGGCCGGACAGGGACTCGCCGGCCGGCAGGACCAGACCGCGCGTGGCCTGGGCGCCGTCGCCGTCGGCATAGCTGATGGTCATCCGGCGGCCGTCATCGTCGGGCAGGGCCAGCACGGCCAGGTCGGCGCCGGACAGCTCGCGGGCCTGGCGGGTGACGTCGGCGAGCACCTCGCCGGGCTGGGCGCCGGACAGCAGCCGGGTGGTGACCTCGGCGCTGGCCTGGATCCAGCGCTGCTGGCGGCGGGCCGCCTCGTAGAGCCGGGCGTTCTCGACCGCCACGCCTGCCGCGGCGCCCAGGGCGACGAGGACCGCCTCGTCGTCCTCGGTGAACTCGCCGCCGCCGCGCTTGTTGGTCAGGTACAGGTTGCCGAACACCTCATCGCGGACCCGGACCGGGACGCCGAGGAAGCTGCGCATCGGCGGGTGCCCGTCGGGAAAGCCCGACGATTCCTGATGGGTGGCGATATTGGCCAGGCGCAGCGGCCGGGAGTCGTCGATCAGCAGGCCGAGCAGGCCGCGTCCTTCGGGCCAGTGGTGGATGTGGCCGATCTCGCTATTGGTCAGGCCGACCGGGATGAACTCGGCCAGCCGTTTGCCCTCGCCGATGACGCCGAGGGCGCCGTAGGTGGCATCGACCAGCCCGACCGCGGTCTCGACGATGCGCCGCAGCGTGGATTCCAGGTCCAGGCCGGAACCGATGGCCACCACCGCTTCCAGCAGGCCGCGCATGCGGTCCCTGGTGGCCAGCACGGCTGCCAGCCGTGCCTGCAGCTCAGCCAGGAGTTCGTCGAGCTGCAGTTGCGGCAGCAGCTCCGGGCGATTCTCCGCACCCAAGGTCAGCCCTCCAAACGGCGATACCCCGCAAGGCTATCTGGCCGGGTCAGGGGGCGCCAGATGCGGCTGGTCCGCTACCTGAGCAGCTCGTAGCGGGGATTGACCATAGCGGGACGGCCGTTGTCGCCGATGCCCACCGCCCCGTGCAGGCGGAAGGCGTCGTCGCCGTCCGTGACCGCTTCACCTACCCGCAGGCGAGCTATGCCCGCCCATCCCGGCGCAGCCGGGCCGATCAGGAGGACCAGCAATGACCGCCAAGCCGATCGTGGTCGCAACGGATGGCTCTGAGCACTCACTGCGGGCGGTCGCATGGGCCGCCCGGGAAGCCGCGCTGCGCGGCGCCCCGCTGCGGATCGTGTCCGCCGCGGCGCTGCTGCCCAGGATGATCGAACGACAGGGCGTGTCCGCCCTGGACGCGGTGGCCGATGTCCTGCGCAAGAACCGCGACCAGGCCCTCGCCGCCGCGGCCGCCCAGGCCGCCGAGGCCGTCCCCGGCCTGCTGACTGACACCGACGAGCTGGTCGGCCAGCCCGCGCAGGCGGTCGTCGAGAGCGGATCCGGCGCGCTGATGCTCGTCGTGGGTTCCCGCGGCGTGGGCGCGTTCACCGCGATGGTGCTCGGCTCGGTCAGCCGGTACGCCGCCAGTCACGCCTCCTGCCCGGTGGTGGTGATCCGCGACGAGCCCCCGTCCCCCTGCCGTCACGTGGGCGTGGGCCTGGGCGACGTGGACAACTGCGCCGACGCGCTCACCTTCGCGTTCGAGGAGGCCGCCCTGAGGAAGGCGGCCCTGACCGTCATCCATGCCTGGCACGCACCGCAAGCCGACATGTCGCGGGCGGGAGACCCGTTCACGGCGCCGGACGGGAACCTCGCCGAGCTCGAGGCCGGCCTGCAGCTCGAGGCACTGCTCGACAGCTGGCGCGCGAAGTACCCCGACGTCCCGGTGCACCAGGATGTCGTGCGCGGCCACCCGGCCCGGGCCCTGGTCGGCCTGTCCGCCCGCGCCGACCTGGTCGTGATCGGCCGGCACGCCAGGCACCCCGGCTGGCCGGGACCTGGCGCGGTCAGGCACGCCGTCCTTAACCATGCGCACGGCCCTATCGCCACCATCCCCTCAGCCTGACCCCGCGCCGACGACGTCACAGCTCCCGCACGCTGAGCAGTGGTTCGGCCACGTCGTAGCCGACCTCAGGGACCAAGGTCTCTAACCAGGCGCTCGGACAGCGGCGAGACTATTTTCCGGTTGCAGATCGAGGGGGGCAGGGAGGAGGCAGGTCATGGCGAAGATGCCGGCTGGCGGGCGGATCGTCGTCAGCATAGACGGGTCGGATGCGTCGGCTGCCGCTTTGCGCTGGGCCGTCGGGGAGGCACGTCTGCGCGATGCCCCGGTCCACCTGGTCTGCGCGTACCACTATGACCCCAGGACCCGGGCACCCTACGCCTCGCGGTCCGCCGCGGCGGCGTCCCCGGATCAGGACCACGCCGGCGCCCGGGCCATGCTCGCCGCCGCGGAAGAACTCGCGCGCCGCGACCTTCCGCCGGACCGGTTGACGGCCGAGCTCACCGAGGAGCTGCCCGTCAGGGCGCTGGTCGACCGGGCGGCGGGCGCCGAGATGCTGGTGCTGGGATCAGCCCGGCCTGCGCACGAGCCCGGGCAGCCGCCCCCCGGTGTGGACCCGGTGGCGCGCGACTGCGTGCGCCTGGCCGGGTGCCCCGTCGTGGTCGTGGTTCCCGGTGATCAGCAAGCCGGCGCTGGCCCCGCTCGACGGCGTCAGCGCGGAGCGCCGCACGTGCCCGCGATCCGCGTGCCCGCCTGAGATCTGGCTCTGTTACGCCGGCGGGAATGCGGCCAGGGCCTCCACGGCACGTTCGGCAAGGCCGGGGCCTTTTGTCCGCCGCCGGGTCATGACGAAGGTCGCACGGTGGTGTGCCCTCCGTCCCTGCCCTGCCCGATCCGGCCGTTATCCGATTGACATGAAGCACAGTCATCTCCGGAGAAAGGCGGATGAGATGAGCGCACTGCTACGCAGGGACCCCAAGACCATGTTCCCGGACCTCGTCGAGTGGTTCGAAGAGCCCTTCCTGACCCTTCGTCCCTACCTGGCCCAGCCGATCAGGGTCGAGGAATACACCAACGATGACCACTACGTGATCCGGGCCGAGCTGGCCGGAATCGACCCGCAGAAGGATGCCGAGATCACAGTGGGCGGTGGATACCTGACCATCCACGCCGAGCGGCACGAGAAGACCGAGGGCAAGCACCGGTCGGAATTCCGGTACGGCGCGTTTACCCGCAGCCTGCCGCTGCCCGGCGACGCCAACGAGGAGGATGTCACGGCCACCTACCGCGACGGCATCCTCACCATCTCGATCGCTCGCCACGCCGGGAAGAAGGAGTCTGTCAAGAAGATCGAGGTCAAGGCGGCCAAGTAGGCCCCCGCGGCGATCCGGGATCATCGTCATGGGGGCCTGGGACCAACGACTCTGACCCGGCCCGCGGCGCCGCACCAGAGTAAGGGCGTGAAACGCGTCGTGATCCTGGGCGGCGGCACCGGCGGCACGCTCGTCGCCAACAGGCTGCGGCGGGTTTTCGACCCGCAGGCCGCCGAGATCGTCGTGGTGGACCGCGACGACCTCCACGTATACCAGCCTGGACTGCTGTTCGTCCCGTTCGGCCTGGCCGACGTGCGGCGGCTGACCAGGCCGCGCTGGGGCCAGCTCCGTCCCGGCCTGCACTACTGCCAGGCCGGGATCGACCGGGTCGATACCGGAAACGACCAGGTGCACCTGCAGAGCGGAGACACGCTGGACTACGACGTTCTGATCGTGGCCACCGGCGCGCAGTTGCTGCCGGACGAGACCGAAGGGCTGACCGGGCCAGGCTGGCAGAAGAACGTCTTCACCTTCTACACCCCCGAGGGCGCCGAGGCCCTGCGCGGGGCGCTGGGCAGCTTCTCCGGCGGCCGGCTGGCCGTCGGCATCATCGACATGCCGATAAAGTGCCCGGTCGCGCCGCTGGAGTTCTGCTTCCTCGCCGACGACTATTTCCGCCGCCGGGGCATCAGGGACCGCGTGGAGCTCACCTACGTCACGCCGCTGGACGGCGCGTTCACCAAACCGGTCGCCAGCCGCCAGCTGGCCGGCCTGCTGGCTGACAAGGGCATCGACCTGGTCACCGAGTTCAGCACCGGTACTGTTCAGGCTTCGGGCCAGCCGGGCGCAGAGGGCCGCCTGGTCTCCTACGACGAGCGCGTGGTCCCGTTCGACCTGGCCGTGGTCGTCCCCTTGCACGGGGGTGCCCCTTATGTCGACCGCTCCCCGGGGCTCGGCGATGAGCTCGGTTTCGTGCCGGTCGACCCGCATACCCTCCAGGCGAAGGTCAAGCCCAACGTGTTCGCGCTCGGCGATGCTACCGACGCGCCCGCCTCCAAGGCCGGATCGGTCGCGTATTTCGAAGGCGAGACGCTGGCCGCTAATGTATGCCGGTTCATGGCCGACGAGCCGCTGGCCGCCTCGTTCGACGGGCATACCAACTGCTTCATCGAAACCGGCCGCGGCCGGGCCCTGCTGATCGATTTCAACTACGACACCGAGCCGCTGACCGGTCACTACCCCGGCCGGATCGGGCTACCGCTGCTCCGGCCGTCCCGGCTGAACCACCTCGGCAAGCTGGCCTTGCAGCAGCTGTACTGGCACGGCCTGCTCCCCGGCCGGGACATCCCCGGAATCGGCCCGGCCATGCCGGTCCGCGGGAAGAACCACCCGGCCGTCTCGCGAGGCCGCATCTGATCCGATCAGGAGGTACCGGTCATGCCCACCGCCACCTACGCCGGACGCGACATGTCCGTCAACGAGGAAGGATTCCTCACCGACCCGGGCCAGTGGACCGAGGAGGTGGCAACGCAGATCGCCAGGTCTGAGGGCATCGACGAGCTGACGCCACGGCACTGGCAGGTCATCAACTTCATGCGGGCCCAGTACCGCGCCAAGGGCACGGGCCCGACCGTCCGTGTCCTCGGCAAGACCTCCGGCCAGGTCATCTTCACCTGAGCTGCCCTGCATCTTCGGGCCAGCCGCGCGGGGAAGAACATCGAAGGCGGACACTGAGAACATGACAGAAGCTCACGCCAGCGGCGATCCCGCCTCCGGAGTGCTGGTCCTCGCCGGGCGCAGGGCGCCGATGCTGGACGGTGCCCGTATATACGCGTGCGGGATCACTCCTTATGACGTCACGCACCTCGGGCACGCCGCGACCTTCGTGTGGGTTGACGCGCTGGGCCGCGTGCTGCGCCTGCTCGGGACCGAACCGGAGGTGTGCCGCAACGTCACCGACGTCGACGACGTGCTCGATGCCGCAGCCTCTCGCGCCGACGCGCCCTACGACGAGTTCGCGGCCATCCAGCAGTACTACTTCGAGCACGACCTGGCCGCGCTGAACGTGCAGGCCCCCCGGCACGAACCGCGCGCGCACCGCTACGTCGAGCATGTCATCAGGCTGGCCCGGGGCCTGATAGCGGTCGGTGCGGCCTACGAGCGCAGCGGCAGCGCGTACTTCCGGGGCCGCGCCGCCGCCGCCCAGGCGGGCCTGGACGAGGCTGAGGCGCGGCGGCTTTCCGCGGAGTACGGCGGGCGTCCGGACGACCCGCGCAAGGATGATCCGCTCGATGCCGCGGTCTGGCAGGCCGCCGAGCCCGGCCATCCTGCATGGGACTCACCGTGGGGACCGGGGCGCCCGGGATGGCATGCCGAATGCGTCGCCATGGCGCTGTCGACCTTCGGCGTGGGCGTGGATGTGCATGCCGGGGGCAAAGACCTCCGCTTCCCGCACCACGCCTACCATTCGGCGATGGCCGAGGCTTTCACCGGAGTCAGGCCGTACGCGCGCGCGTGGCTGCACGCCGGGACGGTGATGGTCGACGGGGTCAAGATGGCCAAGTCACTCGGCAACCTGGTGCTGGTCAGCGATCTTCTCGGCGCCCATCCGGCCGCCGCCATCCGGCTGATGATCCTGGACCGCCCCTGGGCCGTGGACTGGGAGTACAGCGACGCGTCCCTTGCCGCCGCCGCCGCCCGCCTGGCCGACCTTTACCAGGCGGCGGGCCGCGCTCATGCGGCCCGCGCGTCCGGCACCGAGATCCGCCGTCTCCTGGCCACGGACCTGGACGTGCCCGCCGCGCTCGAGGTGGCGATCGAAGCAGGCGGCGCGGCGGCCCGCCTCCTCATCGCCACCCTCGGCCTCGACTGAGACGGCAAGGGGGAAGCAGGATGCCCGAGGTCATCACCATCGAGACGCCCGCCCTGGGCGACCGCAGCTACCTGGTGCACGACGGGGCGAAGGCGTTCGTCGTCGACCCGCAGCGTGACATCGACCGGATCCTCTCGGTCGCCGGCGCCCGGGGCCTGGAGATCACGCACGTCCTCGAGACCCACATCCACAACGACTACGTCACCGGCGGTTTCGCGCTGGCCAGCCAGACCGGTGCCGCCTACGTGATAGCCGCCGGTGAAGACGTCAGCTTCGAGCGCGTGGCCGTGGCCGACCGCGACCAGATCGCGGTGGGCTCGCTCACGGTGACGGCGCTGCACACTCCGGGGCACACGCCCGGCCACCTCGCCTACCTGCTGGGCGACGCCGCCCGGGACTCGATCGCCGTTTTCACCGGCGGGTCCATGCTGTACGGCGCGGTCGGCCGGACCGACCTGATCAGCCCGGAGCAGACCGAGCAGCTGACCAGGGCCCAGTACCGCTCCGTGCGGCGGCTGGCCGCGGAGCTTCCCGCCGGGGCCGCCGTCTACCCGACGCACGGATTCGGCAGCTTCTGCTCGGCCACGCCCACGACGGGCACCTCGTCCACCATCGGGAACCAGCGGCAGCTCAACATCGCGTTGCGCAGCGACGAGGACGCCTTCGTCAAGGAGCTGATCGGGGGCCTGAGCGCCTATCCGCGCTACTACGCGCACATGGGTCCCGCCAACCGCCGCGGTCCGCGTGCAGTCGGCCTGGCCCAGCCCGCCCAGGCGGATCCGGCCGAGCTCCGGCGGCGCATCGCCGCCGGAGAGTGGGTCGTGGACCTGCGCGAACGCAAGGCATTCGCGCGCGCTCACGTGACCGGGACCGTCTCCATCGAGCTCGGTGACCCGTTCAGCACCTACCTGGGCTGGACCGTCCCCTGGGGCGTCCCGGTCACGCTGATCGGCGACCGCCCCGAACAGGTCACCGAGGCGCAGCTCCAGCTGACGCGAATCGGCATCGACCGGATCGCCGCCGCGGCCACCGGCCCGGCCGAAGAGCTCGCCCCCGGCGGGACGGTCTCCAGCTACCGGGTAGCGGATTTCGGTGCCCTGGCCGCCGAATGGGACCGGCCCGGCCTGGTGGTCCTGGACGTCCGGCGGCCGGACGAGTGGCGGGCCGGGCACCTGGCCGGGGCGGTGCACATCCCGTTCTGGGAGGTGGCCCAGCGCGCCGCCGAAGTCCCGGCCGGCGAGATCTGGGTGCACTGCGCCAGCGGCTTCCGCGCCTCGATCGGCGCGTCCGTCCTCGACCGGGCCGGCCTGCAGGTCGTCCACATCGACGACGACTGGGGCCGGGCCGCGCAGCTCGGGCTGCCGCTCGGCGGTCAAGACACCTGACCAGGCGGTCCCGCAAGCGGCCGCGGCCCCGACGGGACCTTGGGCATGCCGAGGGGTGAACTATGGCCCTTCTGGGGCCCGCGCCTGCCCGGACAAGCTGGGTCTATGAACGAGAAGTTCCTACCGTCATCAGCCACAAAGCCCGACCGCGTTGGCTCGCTCGCCGCCGCGCCCGGCTACCAGGCAGCGATCCCCTGCCCGCCTGACCGGGCCTGCTGCTGCGTGGCCAGGGCGGTCGTCCGGGTGGTCATGCGGCCGACCCCGGGCCGGCCGAACGAGACCGAGCTGCTGCTGTGCGGTCACCACTACCGCGTGTCCCGCCAGGCCCTGGCGGCGGCCGGAGCCCAGGTCGAGGAACTGCCCGCAGCCTCCGGCCGCGAAACGTGGTTTGACGGCGAGCCCAGCTGGGCCGTGCATAACCCCGCGGTCGCGGGGTAGCGGCGGACGAGGTGCCCAGGGCCGGGTACCGCGATCAGCGCCGTGAGGACTCAGCCCATGTTCGTCAGTGACGCGATATGGCCGTAGCCAGGCTGGCATCCCTGAAACGCCATGGTCTGCTGGCGCGAGCCTCGGCCCAGGCCTACGCCCGCGGGCTCACGGACATCTTCGGTGGCAGCTTGACGTGTGAATCCCTGCTGGCTGCAGCTCATTGCCGTGACCTGCGGGCATGGGGAGGCCGCATGGTGCTCGCGCTGCGATGGGAAGCCGCCACCGTGGCCGGCGGGCTCATGCCCGTGCTCGATGCCGACATCACGCTGATCCCGGCCGGAACGGGTGGCGCATTGCTCCACATGACCGGGGTGTACCGGCCGTCTCCCCGCCTGCCAGGCGACGATCCTGCCTGGCACCAGGTGGCGGCCGTCACCGTCAAGGCGTTCCTGGACCGCGTTACCGGCGCGATCGCTCACCCGCTGTCTGCCTGGCCCGAGCTGAATTAGTACCGCGGCAAGATTAGTACCGCGGCAAGCCGCTCCCCGGCAGATGCGGTGCCAGCGTGACGCCGGTTAACTCCCGGTGCAGACGGGTACGCCAGGCCCGGGACCGAAGGTAATGAAACCCGGGTTCCAGCACACTCTAGGGTCGTGAGAGCCCGGTTTCACCACCCGGTTTCACCGATCAGGACCTGGGTCCGTGGCACGGCCGGCTTTCGACCCTGTAACGCCTGCGCGGCAGCGGTAATCCTGACTTTGAACAGGCGTGGACTTGGCCCTCAGGCCGCACGCGTGAATTCCGGTCCGGAAGGGCTCCGTCCGGTACAGCAGGAAAGGTTCGAAGATGAAGCACATCGCGGGGACGGCGTTGCGGGCCGTCGCAATCGTGGTTCTGGCGGGCGCCGGCGTGGCCGTGCTCGTCGGCAAGGATGACATCCGTAAGTTCCGTCGCATGCGCAGCATGTAAACATGCAGGCCAGCTAGGCACATTCAGCCGAGAGGCGAAGGCGAGACACTATGAAACTGATCACCGCCATCATGAGGCCCGAGAAGCTCGACGAATTGATCGACACCGTTACTGGCCACGGTGCCCACGGGATGACCGTGACCGAGGTCCGCGGTTTCGGCCGCCAGCATGGTCAGCTCGCCGCCGTGGAGGCGGACCTGGGCTTGGCTGCCGGCCGCCGGGCCGCGCTGCTGCCGAAGGTCCGCCTGGACATCGTCGTCCCCGATGACGACGCGGAATCCCTGGTCGAGGCACTCGCCAAGCATGCCCGCACCGAGACGATCGGCGACGGGAAGATCTGGGTGACCACGGTGGACAGCGCCCTGCGCGTCCGGACCGGCGAGCGCGGTCGCGAAGCGCTGTGACGTCCGGTCAGCCAGCCGCAAGGCAGTCAGGGCCCGGGCCCCCTTGGCGGCCCGGGCCAGTTTGATGGTCAGGAATCGGCTTCGCTGCGCATGATCAGCACCGGGCAGTGCGCGTGATGGACGCAGTACTGACCCACCGAGCCGAGCAGGGCCTCGGCGAAGCTGCCGTGCCCGCGGCTGCCGACCACCAGCAGGCTGGCGCCGGCCGCGGCATCGATGAGCACCTGCGCCGGATGGCCCATCACGACCCGGCTGCGCACCAGCGCGTCGTCGGCGGGCTCGACCTCCTGGCTGATCACCGCGTCAAGGGTCTTCCTGGCGTCGGCCTCGAAGTCGCCTTCTTCCTCGACATAGATGGGCGCCCAGCCGGAGCTCTGCAGCACCATCGGGATCTGCCACGCGATCATGGCGTCCACGGTGCCTCCGGTCACTTTGGCCTGCCTCACCGCCCAGCGCAGGGCCGCCCGTGACGACGGCGAGCTGTCCACGCCGACCACGATCCTGGGCGTGCCTTCCTCGGTACCCGCTGACATCGGAATCAGATCCCTCCGTCCACCTGTCCGCTATGCCCGGCAGCACGGCCGCACACGATGAGACTTGCTCCGTCCGGCCTGGCCAAGTAGAGCCGTTCCTCACCCCCAGGCGGGACCAAGGGCCTAGGGACGAAGGTCCTCGACTACTGACTCCTTTGGTCTCTGGCTGCCCGCAGGCCGCCGCGGGACCCTTATAAGGGACCAAATGGTCCCGAAAAAGGGGAAGACCTAAAGCGAGAGTATGAGGGTCATGTACGACAAGATCCTGGTAGCAATTGACAATTCGAAGATGTCGGACCGGGCCGTGCTCGCGGCGCGCGATCTCGCCCTCCTGTCCAAGGGCGAAGTGTGGGTCATGCACCTGCGGGAACGTGAGATAGGGGTCAAGACCGGAGTGGCTTTTTCTGACGAGACACAAGCCGAGGCCGATGCCGAGGTTGCGGGTGCCCTCGAGGTGCTGGCTAAGGCCGGAGTGAAAGCGCACGGCGAGGTAGGAACCACCATTTACGGGTACGCTGCGCGCGTCATCGTCGATAACGCAATTGACCACGACGTCGACGTCATCGTTATGGGCTCGCGGGGCCGCAGTGATCTCGCCGGGTTCATTCTCGGCAGCACGGCGCACAAGGTCCTTCACCTCACTGACCGGCCGGTTCTGATCGTCCGGTAAGTGTGTAGCTATTCACCAAGCGGCGGCGACTTTGACGTGAAGGGCTGGGGCAAATGCCGTATAGAACGCACGGTCGGCGGCCTGAGCCGCTGAGGCCCCACGTCCGGCCTGTTAAACTGGTCTTGGCGGCGGCCCGGCCAGCATTTCCGCTGGATCCCCCGACGTGGACGCGGAGGGGTTCGAGGCCTTTGACCTCTACGTCCGCCGGCTCGACTTTCGGAGCTCTGATGATTGAAGGCATGTCCCGGACCGAGATCCGGGAATCCCTGCCCGAAGGCTTCTGTGACGACTGCTGGCAGCAGTCCCTGGAGCGGGCCCCGAAGTTCGGCACCGACCCGGAGAAGGACTACCACGACGTCTTCTACGTGACGCACATCTGGGATGGAATCTGACGCTCTTACCGCCGGCCTGTCCCGCGCATCACGCCCGCGAAGCGGGGCCTCACGCATTAACCCGCCTCAGTGCTTGCCGCGCATGATCACTACCGGGCACGGCGCGTTATGCACGCAGAACTGACCGACCGATCCGAGCATCGCCTCGGCCAGTCCGCCGTGGCCGCGGCTGCCCACCACGAGCAGCTCAGCTCCTTCGGCCGCGTCCACCAGCGCCTGCCCGGCCCGGCCCTGCACCACGCGCGGGCGGACCTCCACCTCGGGGTCCACCATGCACATCTCGGTGATCGCCTCGGTGAGGACCATCCGGGCATCGTCCTGGTAATCGGGCATGTCGGCATCCGGCGCCAGCCCGGCTCCGGCCGGGACATGCCACGCGGTCACGGCCTCGACCACCGCCCCGGTCAGCTTGCCCTGATGAATGGCCCAGCGCAGCGCAGCCCTGGACGACGGGAAGCCGTCGACCCCGACCACGATGCGGGCCGTTCCGCTGTTCATGTGTCTCCTCCCGGTCATGCGGGCAAGGCGCCCGGCTGGGTCAAGCGGCCTGGTCCCGGATGGCCTTGCGGGCGGCGTGCGGATCGAGATACTGACCGCCCAGGTCGTCCGGGCGCAGGTCCGGCCCGAGCTGGTAGACCAGCGGCATGGCCGTGGGGATCTCCAGTCCGGCGAGCTGCTCGTCCGGAATGGAGTCTAGGTACTTGACCAGGGCCCGCAGGGTGTTGGCGTGCGAGACGACGAGCACGCACCCGCCCGCCAGCAGGTCCGGCATGATCGAGTCGTGCCAGTAGGGCAGCAGCCGCGCGGAGACGTCGGCCAGCGATTCGGCGCGGGGCCGGGCCTCGGGCGGCAGGCTGGCGTAGCGCGGATCCTTGCCCTGGACGTGCCAGGCCGCCGCGTCGATCGGCGGCGGCGGCACGGCGTAGGAGCGGCGCCACAAGGCGAACTGCTGCTCGCCGTACTGCCGCCGCACCTGGGCCTTGTTCCTGCCCTGCAGCGCTCCGTAGTGCCGCCCGTTCAGCCGCCAGGACCGGCGCACCGGGATCCAGTCGCGGTCCGCGGCGGCCAGGGCCAGGTCGGCGGTGCGGATTGTCCGCCGTTGCAGCGACGTGTGCACGAAGGCGGGCAGAATGCCGTGCTCGGCCAGCAGCGTCCCGGCGCGGGCCGCCTCGATCTCGCCCTGGGCGGTCAGGTGGGCGTTCTCCCAGCCGGTGAAGATCCCGGCGGCGTTCCATTCGCTCTGCCCGTGCCGCAGTATGACCAGGCAGTACGGACCCGGCGTGGTCACGCCTGTTCCAGCGCGGCCAGACCCGGCAGCGTCTTGCCCTCGATGAACTCCAGGCTCGCGCCGCCGCCGGTGGAAACGTAGCCGAACGCGCCATCGGGGAAGCCGAGCGCCCGGATGGCCGCCGCGGTGTCACCGCCGCCGACGACGGTGAACCCGCGGGTGTCGGTCAGCGCCTGGGCGACCGTCCGCGTCCCGTCAGCGTACGCGGACAGCTCGAAGACACCCATCGGGCCGTTCCAGAAGACCGTTCCCGCCGACAGGATGCAGTCGGCGAACCGCGCCGCCGACTCCGGGCCGATGTCCAGTCCCATCAGGTCCGCCGGGATCGCGTCCGCGCCCACCACCCCGTGCGGCGTGTCAGCGGCCATGTCGGCCGCCACGACGAGGTCGGACGGCAGCACGATCTCGGTACCGGCCCGGGCCGCCTGGTACAGATAGCTGATGGCGACCTCGGCCTGGACCGGATCGATCAGCGACGCACCGATCTTATAGCCCTGGGCGGCCAGGAAGGGGAAGGCCATGGCCCCGCCGACCAGGATCTGGTCGGCCTTGGGGATCAGGTCGGCTATCGCGGCGAACTTGTCCGCGACCTTGGCCCCGCCGAGGACCACTACGTACGGCCGGCGGATGTCAGCGGTGAGCTGGCTGAGCGCGGCCACCTCGGCCTGCACCAGGTAGCCGGCCGCACTCGGCAGGCGCAACGGCACGTCGTAGACGCTGGCGTGCTTGCGGTGCATCGCGCCGAACCCGTCCGCGACGTAGAGATCGGCCAGGGCGGCGAGCTGGTCGGCGAAGCGACCCCGGTAGGTGTCGTTCTTGCTCGTCTCGGCGTCGCTGAACCGCAGGTTCTCCAGCATGACCAGCTCGCCGGGGCGCAGCGCCGCGATCGCGGCCCGGGCTGCGGACCCGGTGATGTCGGCGGGGAACGCGACCTCGCGGCTGAGCAGTTCACCCAGGCGGGCCGCGACCGGCGCCAGCGAGTACCTCGCATCTGGCTTGCCGCCGGGCCGCCCGAGGTGAGCGCCGATGACCACCTTCGCGCCGCGGTCAAGCAGCGCGGTCAGGGTGGGCAGAGTCGCCCTGATGCGTCCGTCATCGGTGATGCGGTCTTCGTCGAGCGGCACGTTGAGGTCGGCACGGACCAGGACGCGCTTGCCCGCGACCGTCAGGTCATCGATCGTCTTCATGGCTGATCTCCTTGAGCTTTGCGGCCCGGATCCGGGAGCCCCTGCTCCGGGCTTCTCAGCTCAGCCTCACGTCACCCGCGGGCTTCTGGTCAGGGTCATTAGCCGCCCCGGCAGAGGACCTTAGTCCGATACGCAGGACAGGCGTCAGCCGTCCGAGGGGATGACCGCCACGGGACCGTGGGCGTGGTCAAGGACGGCGTGCTGGACCGTCCCGATACCGGTACCGCCGCGATGATCATGCCTCCCGATCACGACCAGGTTGGCGCGAGCGGAGTAACTGGACAGAACCCGGGCCGGATGGCCGCGGATAATGTCGTGACGCACCGAGACGTCCGGATACTTGTCGTGCCATCCATCCAGCGCAGCCGCCAGGGTGCACGCCGCCTCGGCGGAGATCTGGTCGGGATCGACCCGGATCGACTCCCCGGTCTCATCAGCGGGCAGGTACAGCGTCATCGGGGCCCAGGTGTGGACCGCGACCAGATGCGCGCCACGCATCGCCGCCTCCTCGAACGCGAAGGCCAGCGCCGCCGTGGTGTCCTGCGGATCGCGGATCCCGACGGCGATCTCCCGGTGGACGGCCATGGTCTCCTGCCGGGCCACCACCACCGGGCACGGGGCGTGGCTGGCGACATACCGGCTCACCGAACCCAGCAGCATCGCCGCGAAACCGCCCGCTCCGCGGGCTCCCACGACGAGCAGTGAAGCGTCAGCGCCGCTGGCGGCCACCGCCGGCGCCACCGGACCGGTCAGCAGGCTGGCCGTCATCGGCAGGCTTGGGGCCACCTCGTCGCACCGGATCAGGGCGGCGCCGAGGGCCCGCTCCGATACTGCCCGCAAGGCCGCGGCCACGGCCGCTGGCGAAGCGTGGTAGGCGTGCACCCGCGGCACCTCCGCCGGAGCCGACACGACCAGGAGGGCGGCGGAACGCCGCTGCGCCTCCATGGCCGCCCACTCCGCGGCCCGGAGCGACTCCTCTGATCCGTCCACCCCCACGACGACTGGCTTGGTAGTCATTGCCCGCCTCCTTGTCCGTGTGCAGTCAGCGCAAAGACGCCGACCGGGTGGAAACGCTGATCAACCTGACCCTGGTGGCCCGCAGGCGGTTCGCGACCACCCGCGCCAGCCTCGTGGTGAGCTCGTAACCGAGTCCGGGGTCGGACGCGCAGGAGGCGCGTACGGCCGGCGCGCTGAACTCGAAGGCCTCCACCGCAGTCGCAGCCACGGCGCCGAAGGCCCACTGGTAGGGCGGGAACAGCCAGGACCAGCCGAGCAGCTCGCCCATTCCTATGGATTCGATCTTCATCCGGCCCTGCCCGGGAACTTGCAGGTCCAGGGTCACCTGGCCGGACTGGATCAGCCAGAAGTGGCCGGCGTTACCGCCGTCTTCGAAGAGCCGGCGCCCGGCCGGGAACATGACGTCCGAGGCCGCCCCGGCCAGCACGGCCAGCTGCTCTCGCGACATGCCATGCAGGAAGGGATGGGTGGCCAGGGCCGCCGCTGTGACCTCGATCATGGGGCATCACCGCCCGTCTGTCTAGACGACGTCAGGTTCATCTTGCGGTGGTGGGTGGTGCCCGGCCAGGGTCGGAGGTCACATGACGGCCGGGACCATGGGCCGCGGCGCAGTCCAGCGGGATGGCAGCGGCGGCGATGGACCAACGTCCCGGCCAGACGTGCCGGAGGCCACTCGCCTTCCGGGTTCCGCCTGCTGACGGTGAACATATGGGGCGCAGCCCCGCACGACAGCCGACAGGACCGAGGAGGTGAAGCGGCGTTCCCGCTCCTTCGGAGCGGCTGATACCGCGATACCGATGACCGTGAGATATATATCCAGGCAGGATTCCCAGGGAACGGCACGACGCGAGAATGAACGCTGGCCGACGCCGCCCGACCCTGGGGACATGAGCAAGCGGATCGCGCAGCGCCGGTCGGAACTGCGGCTGAGCCAGGCGCAGGTAGCCGAGCGCGCCGGGGTGAGCCTGCGGTACGTGGAGTACCTGGAAAGGTACCCGGGGCGGCCGAGCGCCATCGCGCTGCGGCGGCTGGCCGCCGCGCTGCAGACTACCCCGGCCGCACTGCTCGGCGCCGGCGCTGGTATTCCGCCTGGGCAGGTCCGTCCGGTCGGTCACCGGGTCATCATCAGGCTCACGCCGTCGGAATGCCGGCGGCTGATCGCACCGGGCGGTATCGGGCGGATCGCGTTCGGCACCGTCTCGGGCCCGGTCGTCCTGCCGGTCAACTTCGCGTACTTCGACGACACCCTGGTGGTCAGGACGGCGGAGGGCACCGTCATCGACGGTCACGGCGACGGACCGGTCGCCCTGGAGGTCGACCGCATCGACGAGGCGCTCTGCCAGGGATGGAGCGTGCTCGTGCGCGGGCAGGCGCACCGCGTCGCGCACCCGGCCGAACTGCGCCGCATGCAGGAGGAGGCCGCGGTGTGGCCGTGGGCGGGCGGTGACCGCGAGGTCTACGTCCGCATCATCCCGGGCACGATCACCGGCCGCCGGGTGGAGGTCCGGTGACCCGGCTCGCAGGCGGTACGGAACGGGGCCGCCCACGGGCGGCCCCGCTGGCCTGAACGACCGGCCCTTCAGCCGGCCAGGCTGAGGGCCAAGGTCCCGCCCAGACCGGGAGATCGGCCCCTGGGCCGGCCGGGCGCGGCCGCCGATGCTGGAGACCACAAGATCGCGCGGCCCGGAGAGGGTGAGACCGATGACAGTACGCCACAGCCCCAGGAGCACCCGGCTGGGCCGCCTGCTGCGCGGCCTGCGGCTAGACCGTAATCCGCTGCGGCGCGGGTCCGACCGGGCTGAGACCGTACTCCTCGGCGTCCTGATCGCCGCGTTCGTGGGCTGCGCCCCGCTCGCAGCGCACACCGCGGGTAGCTGGACCCATGCGGCATCCGCACGCGAGGCGCAGGTCCAGCAGACCCTGATTCACCACGTCACGGCGACCTTGCTGGAGGCCACTCCGGCCTGGGGCGCGAACGGGGCCGGACCCTACCCGGAGACGCAAGCCCAGTGGAGAGCGCCGGATGGGAAGGTGCGCACCGGCCTGGTGGCCGTCCCTGGTGGCGCATCCAAGGGAAGCACGGTCACGGTCTGGGTCAACCAGGCCGGCCAGCTGAGCGGTCCGCCGCTGCAGCCCGCGCAGATCCAGGGCCGGGCTGTTATGGCAGAGGGCGCCGCCGTGGCCGCCCTCGCCGTCGCGTCCGGAATCATCGCCTGGCTGACCCGGTGGGCACTGGACAAGCGCCGGATGGCCGCGTGGGACGCCGAGTGGCTGGCGAACGGGCCCCGGTGGAGTTCACGGCGTTAAGGCCCGCAGCCGGGTGACTGAGGTCCCGGTCTGCTGGTGACGTCTGGCCGTGACGGCCAGGCCAGGTTCGGCGGGACACTGCAGGTGAATTCTGATTAGGGAAGTGAGCATGATGGCCCGCAGCGATGAATTGCTCGATGCCATGCTCCGCCACCTCGGCGCCGCGTACTACGACTCCCTGCACGGCAGGGCTGCCCGCTCCGACGTGAACCGAGCCCTGGACACGGTGGAGGAGCAGCTGAACGAACAGGAGCCACGCCAGGCACGGTCCCGTCCCGGCCATCACCACGCCGGCCAAGATGGCCACGAGACCCGGCACCGCCGCTGGGCCCGCCGCGTCAGCGACGTCATGACGACTTCGGTGCTGACCGTCGACCGGATCACCCCGTACCAGGAAATCGACCGCCTGCTGATCGAGCACAAGATCAGCGGCCTGCCGGTCCTCAAGATGGGCCGTGAGGTCATCGGCGTGGTGTCCGAGGCCGACCTGCTCGCCGCCGAGGACGAGACGACCAGGCGAGCCCGGATGGCCAAGTCGGTCGGACGGCACTGGCCGCGCCGCAACCAGCCGCCTGAGCCGCTGAACGCCCGTGTCCTGATGACCTCGCCCGCCATCACCATCCGGCCCGACGCGACCATTCCCGCCGCGGCCCGGCTGATGAACACGCATCACATCAGGAGGCTGCCGGTCGTGGACACGGACGGCAAGCTGGTCGGCATCGTCACCCGCCGCGACCTGCTGAGCATCTTCCTGCGCGAGGACGCCGACATTGCTCACGATGCCCGCCAGATCCTCGCCGAGCTCGGGATCACCGATCCCCAGCAAATCGTCGTGACGGTGCGGAATGGCGTGGTGACCCTGACTGGGATCGAGCCCGAGACGGGCCAGGATCGTGACGTGGATCTGCTCGCGCTCCGGCTGATGTGGGACATCGACGGAGTGGTCGACGTGGCGAACAGGCTCGGCCGGGCAGGGGCCAAGACTGCCTGACCGTCGAGATACCGACAGGGCCGCGTTCTCGCGCGGCCCTGTTTGCTGTCCTGGGGTCTGGATGCCTGCAGATGGGTGACGGAGGTCCTGGACTAAGGGTGACATCTGGCCGTGGGGGCGGGACGGGTGCGGGCGGGATGCTTGGGGTGTCAGTTCAAGACCATGCGGGCTCAAGATCTGGGTCCGCGTTTGCAAGGAAGGCATGACGATGCGCCGCTCTTCTCGTCTGACCGCTGTGGTGGGCTTTACCGTCGCGGCGATCTTGCTGGTGGCCGGGGGGCTGCTGTTGTGGGGGTCGGCTTACGTGCACAACACGGTGCAGAACCAGCTGTCGGCCCAGCAGATCTACTTCCCGCCGGCGGCGGCGTTCGCGCACGCCAAGGCGGGCACGGAGATCACCCCGAACATGATCCCGTCGGTGTCGCAGTATGCCGGGCAGCAGCTGCTGACCGGGCAGCAGGCCGAGGCCTACGCCGATCACTTCATCGCCCAGCACATCGCTGACATGGGCGGCGGGAAGACCTATTCCCAGCTGTCGGCTGAGTCGCTGGCCCAGCCGGCCAACACTCAGCTGGCGGGCCTGGTGAACACGGTGTTCAAGGGCGAGACCCTGCGGTCGATGCTGCTGAACGCTTACGGCTGGTGGAAGGTGTCCCAGATCACCTACATCGCCGCGCTGATCGCCTTCGCCCTGGGGGGCCTGACCGCCATCGGCACGCTGTTCGCCCTGACCCTCGGCCACCGCCCCGAGATCACCCACGAAGCCATCACCGCCACCGGGGACGTCACCAAGACCGCATGACCTGGATTCCGGCCCGTGTCCGGCCCCGCCCCTACCAGGGGAGGGCCGGCTGGCCGGGCCACCCAATCAGAAGCAAAGGACGCGGACGATGTTCCAGGTAAGGTTTCACGGGCGCGGCGGACAGGGCGTGGTCACCGCCGCCGAACTGCTGGCCTCGGCCGCGTTCAGCGAAGGCCGGCACGCCCAGGCGTTCCCAAGCTTCGGCTCCGAGCAGATGGGCGCCCCGGTGATGTCGTTCTGCCGGATCGATGATCATCCGATCGGGACCCACGAGCCGGTCACCGAACCGGACGCGCTTATCATCCAGGATCCGACCCTGCTGCACCAGGCGGAACTGTTCGCCGGCCTCGGCCGCGACGGATACATGCTGATCAACTCCACCCACGGCTTCGGCGAGCTCGGCCTGGACGATTTCGTCAAGGGCTTCCACCGGGACCGGCTCCTGGTCGTGCCCGCCAGCTCGCTGGCCATGACCCATCTCGGCCGCCCGCTGCCCGGCGCCGCCCTGCTCGGCGGCTTCGCGGCGCTGACCTGGGCGGTCAGCCTGGACTCGGTGCTGGCCGCGATCACTGACAAGTTCTCCGGCCCGGTGGCGGAGGGAAACGCCAAGGCCGCCCAGGCCGCGTTCGCCTTCGTCAGGGACGAACGAGAGGCCCTGAGCCATGCTTAAGCAGATCGATCATGGGCCGGGTCTGTTACCGGCGATGCGAGACCGCCTGCAACTGGGCTCAGCTCGACTCGGCCGTGGGCATCAACTCGGTGGAGCGGTTCCTCGGCGACGAGGCGCTCCGGCAAGGCTGGCAGGTTCCCGTCGCTCTGCTGGCTAAGACCAGGCAGCCGACGGGTAAGCGGGTGCTGGTGGTAGGCACGGGGCCGTCTGGCCTGTCCGCCGCCTACCATCTCACCCGCCTGGGTCACGCGGTGACCATCAAGGATGCGGGCGCCGAGCCCGGCGGGATGATGCGCTACGGCATACCGAAATACCGGCACCCCGCAGAGCCCGGGACCTAAACCCGGCATGGAACGGACTTTCGGCCCTGCCGTTCGTGACCGCCAGCTGCGAGGCTGGAGGTGGAAGGAGTGAGACCGATGAAGACCGCAGTTAAGGATGTCATGACCACCCGGGTGGTCTGGGTCAGGCGGGACGCGTTGTTCAAGGAAATGGCCGCGGCGCTGCGCGAGGACCGGGTCAGCGCGTTTCCCGTCCTCGACGACGAGGACAAGGTGATCGGGGTCGTCTCCGAGGCCGACCTGCTGACCAAGGAGGCCCTCAACGGCGAGCCCGGTGTGCTGGACAGCATTCTGCACCACCGCGACCAGCAGAAGGCACGCGGGACAACCGCGGGCGACCTGATGACGCACCCGGCGGTGACTATCGCGCCTGACGACACGATCGCCCATGCCGCGCAGCTCATGTACTCACGCAAGGTCAAGCGACTCCCCGTCACCGACGCGGAAGGGCACTTGGTCGGCATCATCAGCCGGGCCGACGTGCTGGCCGTTTTTGACCGATCTGACGAGGAGATCCGCCAGGAAATCGCCGGCGACCTGATTCTCGATCAATTCCTCGTCGACCCGGAGAAATTCATGGTGGCGGTAAAGGACGGGGTCGTGACCCTGGAGGGCGTTCCTGAGACCGAGGAACTCGGCCGCGAGATCGTCTACCAGATCCGGCACATCCCGGGTGTGGTGGCCGTCCGTGACCGCCTTACCTACCCGCCCCGCGAGCGTCGTGGCGGCCCCTTTGATGTCCTAGCCGACTTCCCGGCTGACTGACACCAGCACCAGGGGAGAGATGTCATTGTGAACGCCATGGTGAAGGACGTCATGACCACGCCGGTCGTGGCGGTCAGGCCCGGAGCGACCTTCAAGGACATGGCGGCCAGGCTCCGCATGTACCGGGTGAGCGCGTTTCCCGTCATCGACGAGGACAGCCGGGTGATCGGTATCGTCTCCGAAGATGACATGCTGACCAGGGAAGCGGTCCGCCTGGCCCGCCAAGCGCGAGACGGCGACGAGCCGCAGGAGGCAGACGATCCCACCGCGGCCGATCTGATGACCCGCCCTGCCGTCACCATCGCGCCCGAGGAGCCGCTGGAGAATGCGGCCCGCCTGATGTACAACTGCCGGGTCAAACGGCTCCCTGTGGTCGACGCCGAGGGCCACCTGGTCGGGATCGTCAGCCGGGCGGACGTGCTCGCGGTCTTCGACCGCACCGACGAGGAGATCCACGAGGAAATCACCAACCAGGTGATCGTGCCTGAGTTCCTCTCGGATCCGCGTCAGGTCACTGTGACCGTGCGAGCGGGAGTCGTGACCCTGCAAGGCCGTCCGGCCACCGCTGACCTGGGCCGCCAGATCGTGCGTCGGGTCAGCCACGTTCCGGGCGTCGTCGCGGTCCGTGACCGCTTCAGTTACCCTGGCAAGTCCCTATCGGCGTTACGGAGCAATCGGCAGGGAGACGGACCGGTCATATGTACGCGCTCCTGACCGATGGGACGACCGTCGAGATCCGCCCCGCCACGGCAGGCGACTTCAACGCGGTCAAGGCCATGTACGAGGCGATGTCGCCGGACAGCATCTACCTGCGCTTCTTCAACATCAGCCGACACGCGGCCGAGAAGGAGGCCCGGCGGATCTGCCACGATCCCGTGCCCGAACAACTGGTGCTGCTCGCGCTGTCGGACGGCGTCGTGGTCGGCTGCGGCAGCTACGACATACCGCACGGACATGCCGAGCAGGCCGAGGTGGCGTTCGCGGTCGCCGATCACATGCACCACAGGGGTATCGCCACCCTCCTGCTCGAGCACCTGATCTCGCACGCCAGAAGCCGTCACATAACCACGCTCACAGCGGAGACGCTGAGCGAGAACAGGCCGATGCTGAACGTCTTCGCCGACGCCGGCCTGCCCGTGATCAGTCACGCCGAGGACGGGATTTACGAGCTGAGCTTCCCGCTGCCCAGCGAGGCCGCCGGAGCGACGCTCGACAGCTACCTGGACAGCGTGGCCGGCCGGGAGGGCCGTGCGGAAATCGCCAGCCTGCGACACGTGCTCGCGCCCGAGTCGGTCGCGGTGATCGGCGCGAGCAAGAAGCGGGGAACGGCCGGCCGGGCCATCCTGGACAACATCCGGGCCGGCGGTTACGCCGGCCGGCTTTACGTGGTTCACCGGCGCGCCGACCAGATCAGCGGTGAGCCCTGCCTGCCTTCAGCGCTCGACCTGCCCGAAGCCGTGGACCTGGCGGTGATCGCGGTCCCCGCGGCCGCCGTGCTTGACGTGGCGGAGCAGTGCGGCCAGCGTGGCGTGCGTTCCCTCGTGGTGATCACCGCCGGCCTCGATACGGCTGCCCGCGGCGGCCTGCTCGCCGCGTGCCGCAGGCACGGCATGCGCCTGGTCGGCCCGGACAGCTTCGGCGTGGCCGTGCCCGGAGCAGGCCTGGACGCCACCTTCGCGGCGAACCGCCTGCACCCGGGTGCCGCGGGTCTGGTGTCTCAGTCCGGCGGGCTGGGCTTCGCCCTGGCCGACCAGTTGTCCCGGCTCGGCATCGGCATCTCCTCGTTCGCGTCGGTGGGCGACAAACTCGACGTGTCCAGCAACGACATGCTGATGTGGTGGGAACGCGACACCGTGACCAAGCTCGCCGTGCTGTACATCGAGTCGTTCGGCAACCCGCGCAAGTTCGCCCGGACCGCCCGCCGGGTCGCCGGGAGCATGCCGGTGCTTACCGTGCTGGCCGGCCGTTCCGCCGCCCGCCAGCAGGCGGCCGGTTCGGACACCGCGGCCATCGCGACCCCGCTGGTCAGCCGGGAGGCGCTGTTCGCGCAGGCCGGCGTCATCGCCACGCCGGGCCTCGGTGAGCTGATCGAGGCCGCCGCCCTGCTCGCTACACAGCCCGTCCCGGGCGGCCGCACGGTGGCGGTCGTGTCCAATACCGGTGGCGCGGGCATGCTGGCGGCCGACGCCTGCGCCGATCTCGGCCTGGCCGTCTACCGCCCGCACGAGCCGACCAGGCGGCGGCTCCGCGGGCTGGTGCCGGACGGCAGCATGGTCGACGGTCCAGTAGATACGACGGCCGCGGTCTCCGGCGCGGCATTCCGGCAGTGCCTGGAACTGCTCGCGGCCGAAGAGGACGTACAAGCCATGATCGCCCTCGTCCTGCCCACCGCCGCCACCGGCGACCTGGTGACCGCGATCGGCGAAGCCGATGTGCCGATCCCGATGGCCGCCGTCGTGCTGGGCCAGCAGGAATCCGTCCGGCTGATCCCCAGGATCCGCCCCGGGGCACGACCAGAGACGATACCCGCCTACAGTTACCCGGAGACGGCGGTCGCCGCGCTAGCCCGCGCCGTTGCGTACGCGGACTGGCAGGCTGAGCTCCGCGGCCAGGTACCCAGCTTCCCCGACGTCAGGGCCGCCGACGCCCGGGCCCTGGTCCGCAAGGTTCTGGCTCGGGAACGCGCAGACGGCTGGCTTCTGCCGGGCGAGACGGCCGAACTGCTGCGCTGCTACGGGATACCGCTGGTCGAGCTCGTCCCGGTGCCGACCGAGGATGCGGCCGCCGGTGCCGCGCGAGAGGTCGGTTACCCGGTCGTGCTCAAGGCTGACGTGCCCGGGCTGGTGCACAAGACGGACGCCGGAGCGGTCGAACTCGACCTGCGCAGCGAGTCCGAGGTACGCCGTGCCTACCGCGGGCTGACTGACCGCTTCGGAGCCCGGCTGCGCGGGGTCCTCCTCCAGCCGATGATCACCGGGGGTAGTGAGGTAATCGCCGGCGTCGCCGATGATCGCATGTTCGGCCCGCTGGTGGTGTTCGGCCTGGGCGGTGTGGCTACGGACATACTCGCCGATCACGCCGCCCGGCTTGCCCCGCTGACCGACGCCGATGCGGACCGGCTGATCCGGTCCCTTCGCTCCGCGCCGCTCCTGCTCGGCTACCGCGGCCGTCCCGCGGCCGACCTTCATGCGGTCCGCGATCTGCTGCTGCGGGTTTCGCGGCTGGCCGATGACCTGCCGGAGGTGACCGAACTGGACCTCAACCCGGTGATCGCCCGGCCGGACGGCGTGTTCGCCGTGGACGCGCGGATCAAGCTGGCGCCTCATGAGCCGCAGGACCCGTTCCTGCGCAAGCTGCGCTGAGGACGGGCAGCGAACCGGAGTTTCTACCGCGGCTAGTGCACCACGCCCGGGTCACAGGCACAAGGTCCCAGGCGGCCCGATATCTCCATTACCAAGGACAGGGCCAAACGGCCCTATCGCGCGGGCGCCGTCTCGGGCAGGGTGGTGCGACGGACCGGTCGCGTGACCGTCTGATCGCACGGCCCGTGGAGGTGATTGTGATGCGCAGCCCGAAGGCCCGCGGACGGCAGATGCGCCTGACCTCCTGCGCTCGCTGGATCGGCTTGGACCGTAACCCGCTGCGCCGGGGGACGGATCGGATCGAGGCGGCCGTGCGCCTGGCCGTGTTGATCTTGCTCCTCATCGGAGCGCCGGTGGCCGCGATCGCCGTCGGTCGGCAGGCCGATCATGATGCTCTGCGCCAGGCTCATGCCCAGCAAGCGGCCGAGCACCTGGTCGACGCCACCTTGCTCCAACAGGCCCCGGCGAGCGGGATCCCGGATCCGTACACCTCGATCCAGACGACATGGGTCTTGGCCCGCTGGCAGCCGCCAGGCCTGGCGGCCCGGTCCGGCGAAGTCCTGGCCACGGCGGGGGCGCGCAAGGGAAGCATCGTGTCGGCCTGGATCAACGCCTCAGGGGAAATCGCCGCTCCTCCAACGGATCACCGCAGCATCGTGGGTGACGTCTGCATCGCCGTCATGCTGACCTGCCTTGCCTCGTTGCTGGTGCTGGCGGCGTCGCACGCGCTTGCCCGCCGCGCTCTCGACCGCCTGCGGCTGAAGGCCTGGGAAGCCGAGTGGCGGGCGGCTGGACCGCAGTGGAGCGGCCAACGGGGCTGAGACCTCAGCGGCCCTTCTGGCCGCCCGACTAAGGGCAAAGGTCCCACCAGACCAGCTACCGGACCACGCTGATCGTCAAGCTGGTGGTCATGGTCATCTCCGGTATCACCGCCGCGCTGCATATCCGGTCCGGCACCGCTGTTCCTCGGCGTGCTCCTGGCCGGATAAGCTTCGGAGCCAGCGATGCGCAGCCCTTCGAGTTCTTCGACAAGCCGCGGCGGCCGGCATGCCCGATGACCCGTTCCCGGTGACCTGGACGGGCCGACGGGCCGTCGTCGCGTTCCCCGCGCATGTCGATGTCTCGAACGTCGGCCAGCTCCGCGACCGGCTGCTTTCCGTGATCAACCGGGGCGCTACCGTCCTGGTCGCGGACATGACCGGCACTGTTTCCTGCGACCACGCGGCGGTGGCCGCGCTGGCCAGGGCCTGCCAGCGGGCCGAGGCCAACGGCACGCAGCTCAGGCTGGTGGTTCCCGCTCCGGTCATCAGGCGCGTCCTCAGTATCGAAGGGCTGGACCGCCTGGTTTCCATCTATCCGCTACTGGACGCCGCGCTGGCCGTGGGCCCGCAGCCCGAGCGCCAGGCCGTTGCGGGCCTGCGTGGCGCGTCCGGCGCGCGGGCCGTCACTCCGGCCGTGCTCTGGCAGCTGCTCGACGCCCTCGGCGACGGCCTGGCCCTGGTCGATGAGGACGGGAAGATAGCGGTGGCCAACCGGCGCTGCGCCGAGATGTTCGGCTACCGGCGCGAGGAGCTGACCGGCCTGCCGGTGGACGAGCTGGTCCCGCCCGACGTCCGCGACGCCCACCACCGTTACCGGGCCGGGTACCACCGCGCGCCGCAGGCCAGGCCCATGGCCGAACGGTCCCGCCTGGCCGCCCTCAGGAGAGACGGGGCCACGTTCCCGGTGGAGATCAGCCTGAGCCCGGTGCCGACCGCCACGGCGAACTATGTTCTCGCCGTTATCCGCGACACCACTACGGCCCGCCGTCGCGAGGACCTCGCCGGCCTGGCCCGAAACGCCGCCGCTGACCAGCCGCAGCAGGCCAAGGACCTGCTCGACCGCGTCGTACACCGGTTGTTCCAGGTCGGCCAGAACCTGCAGGCCGCCGCGGACCTGCCGGGTGAGACGGTCCGGCAACGCCTCGGAGACGCGCTGACCCAGCTGGATGAGGTGATCGAGGACATCCGTGACTACGCTTTCACCTCGGGCAACTCACCGCGTCCTGAACCAGGTCCGCCCGGCGACACCACCTAGCGATCAGGACGGCGCGATGCCACAGGGCGGCGAAGACCCGGCCCCGTTAGGCGCGGCCGCCTGGGCCACGCCCGGGCCGCCGCCGATCTGGGCGGCCAGCTGCGCCAGGAACCTGCGGATCGTGGCCGTGGCGACCCGATGCAGGATGGCCCGGTCGAGTGCCTCGCCCAGCGGGCCGAAGGGCGCCCGGTACGAGCCGGCCACCATCAGTACGCTGCCGCGCTCTCCGGCGGGAATAAGCCTGATATCGGCGTCGAGTACCGGGAACAGCACACCGCCTGGCCCGGTGGCCTCCCACCGGATCGCCAGCCCGGCTGCCGTGTCGATCCAGGTCAGCTCCCGTACCTGCACCCGGACCAGCTTGGACAGGCCGCCGGCGCCCACCCGCATCAAGTGGGCGGTCTCCTGGCTGTAGGCATCTTCCGACGTGCTGACCAGCGCACCGTTGTCGGTCAGCTGGGCCAGCCTTTCCCGGGCGGCCGCGAAGTTGACCTCGAGGGGCATCTCATCGCCGACGAACATCCTCGCATTCCACCGGGTCGTACGCCGGGGCGGCAGGGACGTTGGTCCCGAATTTAGGTACCTGAAGCCCCGGAATCACAGCTGCCGCCTTCCCGGGCCAGGAAGGCGGCAGTTAACGCCGGGTCAGCTGCCGGGCTGGTCCGGCTCCGCCGACGGCAGCGGCCAGCGGCGGAACACTGCGGCATGGACGATGACGAAGGCGCCGATGAAGTTCAGGCCCATCACCGCGACCCACAGTTGCGGCGGGTCGGCACTCCATGTCGCGCCGAGGCTGATCGCCCGCAGGGCGAAGCCCGCGGCGACCGCGGCGCCGGTGCGGGGCTGGCTAAGGGACCAAAGGTCCTAAGTGCCGGGCCGTTCGGCAGCAAATGTTCATGACCCGCAGCCCTACGGGCATCCGCCGGTCATCGGGCAGGATCGGATTATGGCGCACAGGAACAGTCAGGTTCTGTTGACCATCGGACTGGCCCGGGTGGAGGGCGAAGCCGTCATGTACACCCGGGCCAGCGACAAAGACCGTTAGCTCGTCGCAGCCCGGAAGCTAGACAGGCTTGATCCGGCGGCCGGTGATACGGGACGGGACGATGCGCACGAACAGTTCCCTTTCACCGCCAGCCCAGGACTCGACGCCCGCCTGCACGGCGCCCGCGCGCTCGGCCTCGGACACGTGATGGGCCGGTCCTTGAATCAGGACGCTCCAGCCCTGGCGCCCGGCC
This sequence comes from uncultured Actinomycetes bacterium, assembly GCA_963739135.1. Classification (GTDB taxonomy): domain Bacteria; phylum Actinomycetota; class Actinomycetes; order Streptosporangiales; family Streptosporangiaceae; genus Palsa-504. The sequence continues at coordinate 330,806 of CAVTZG010000021.1, read as the reverse complement.
ATGTCGAGTTCGTCGATCTCGAACGCCACCTTGTACTCGCCGCCCGCGATCCCGGTCCGCAGGTCCTCATCAAGCGCGCTGTGCTCGGCGGTCCGGAACATGACTGCACCGTCATGCCACCGGTAGTTAACCGGCAGGACGGCCGGGCCAAACCGGCCGTTGTAGGCGATGCGGCCGATCCCGCCCTGGGCTATCAGCCGCAGGCACTCGGCCTCGTCGAGTCTCTCGATCGTGCGGTCGGACATGCCTGATCCTTCCCGGGTGCGGCCTGGTCGCCTAGGCACGACCTTAGCGCCCGGCGCCGATGTCATGACCTTCAACCCGCCCCGAAACGGACCTTCGGCCCTGACCTCTTGCGGCCCTCGAGACCAGGCTAGTAGCAGAACTTCAGGAGCATCGCCAATGGAGGAAAGCCATGCAGACCAAGGTCAAGGACCTCATGACCACTCCGGTCGTGGCGGTCAAGCGCGACGCGTCGTTCAAGGACATGGCCGCCCTGCTCCGCAAGCACCGGGTCAGCGCCTTTCCCGTCGTCGATGACGACTCCAAGCTGATCGGCGTCGTCTCCGAAGCCGACCTGCTGGCCAAGGAGGCCCTGAACGCCGACCACGGCGGGATGATGACCGGCCTGCTGCACCACCGGGATCAAGAGAAGGCCGACGCAGTGACCGCCGGCGACCTGATGACCAGTAACGCGGTGACGGTCAGGCCTGACGACCCGGTCGAGCAGGCCGTCCGCATGATGTACCACCTCCGGGTCAAGCGGCTCCCCGTGACCGACGCGGGCGGCTACCTGGTGGGCATCATCAGCCGGACCGACGTGCTGGCCGTCTACGACCGGCCGGATAAGCAGATCAAGGCCGAGGTCACCGACGACGTGATCCTGCGGGAGTTCCTCCTCGACCCCGCCATGTTCACGGTGACCGTCGCCGACGGCGTGGTCACCGTGCAGGGCTCACCGGAAACGGCCGAGCTGGGCCACAAACTCGTGAAGCGGATCCGCCAGGTCCGGGGCGTGGTGGCCATCCGCGACGAGCTCAACTACCCGCCGTCCGAGCGGCTCATCGCCGGCCTGTACTTCTGAGCCGCTTACCAACAGGGAGACAACAGGGAGATGGGCATGAGCGTCGAAATCCGCCCGGCCGGGCCGGCGGACTTCGGCGCGGTCAATGCCATGTACGAGGCTATGTCTCCCGACAACAGCTACCTGCGCTTCTTCAACCTCGGCCGGCTGGCGGCCGAGACCGAGGCCCGGCGCATCTGCTGTGATCCCGTGCCGGGCCAGGTGGCCCTGCTCGCACTCTGCGACGGGGAAGTGGTCGGCTGCGGCGGCTACGTGGTACTCCGGGGGCAGGCCAGCGAAGCGGAAATCGCCTTCGCGGTGGCCGACCACGTGCACCACAAGGGCATCGCCACCCTGCTGCTCGAGCACCTGGTCTCGGTCGCGCGAACCAATCAGATAACCACGTTCACCGCGGAGACCCTGACCGAGAACAAAGCGATGCTGGACGTGATCGCCGCCGCGGGGCTGCCCGTCCGGCGGCGGTACACCGAAGGGGTCATCGAGATGACATTTGCTCTTCCTGTTGACGAAGCCGGCCCGGCCCTGTCCACTTACCTGGACGCGGTGGCCGAGCGCGAGCGGTGCGCGGATGCCGCCACCGTGCGGCACGTGCTGGCTCCCGAGTCCGTTGTGGTCATCGGGGCGAGCCGGCAGCGGGGCACGGTCGGCCGGACCATCGTGGACAACATCCGGACCGGCGGGTACGCCGGCCGCCTGTACGTGGTCAACCCGCGCGCCCGGCACATCGGCGGCGAGCCGTGCCTGTCCTCGGTGCTCGACCTGCCCGAGCCGGCCGACCTGGCGGTGATCGCCGTCCCGGCGGCCGCCGTCCTGGACGTGGCCGAACGGTGTGGCCAGCGCGGCGTCCGGTCGCTGGTCGTCGTCACCTCCGGCCTGGACGATGCCGCCTGTGCCGACCTGCTCGCCGCGTGCCGGCGCCACGGCATGCGGCTGGTCGGCCCGGACTGCTTCGGCGTGGCCGTGCCCGGCATCGGCCTGGACGCCACCTTCGCCGCCCACCACCCGCAGCCGGGCCCGGTCGGCCTCGTCATGCAGTCCGGCGGCCTGGGCTTCGCCGCGGTCGATCAGCTGTCCCGGCTCGGCATCGGCATCTCCTCCTTCGCGTCGCTAGGCGGCAAGCTCGACGTGTCGGGCAATGACATGCTGATGTGGTGGGAGCAGGACGGCGTCACCAAGCTTGCCGTGCTGTACCTCGAGTCGTTCGGCAACCCGCGCAAGTTCGCCCGCACCGCGCGCCAGGTGAGCGCCACCATGCCCGTACTGACCATCCTGACCGAGCGCACGGCGGATGCGCCGGCTGTAGCACCCCTGGTCAGCCGCGAAGCACTGTTCGAGCAGGCCGGGGTCATCACCACCCGCGGCTTCGGTGAGCTGGTCGAGACCGCGGCTCTGCTGGCCACCCAGCCTGTCCCGGCCGGGCGGACCGTGGCGATCGTGTCCAACGTCGGCGGCGCCGCGTCCCTGGCCGCCGATGCCTGCGCCGACCTCGGGCTCACCGTGCACCGCCCGCACGGCCTGACCCGCCGGCGGCTGCGCGCTCTCGTGCCGGCCGGCGGTACCATCACCGGCCCGGTCGACATGACCGCCACGGTCTCCGGCGAGGGGTACCGCAGGTGCCTCGACCTGCTCGCCGCGGACGAAGAGGTGAACGCCATCATCGCGCTCGTCCTGCCGACCGGCGCCACCGGCGATCTGGTGGCCGCCATCCGGGATGCCGATGTCGGCATCCCGGTCACCGCCGTCGTCCTCGACCAGGCGGAATCGGTCCGGCTGCTAGCCCGCGCACACGACGGCCAAGTCCCGGCCTACAACTATCCCGAGGCCGCGGCGGCGGCCCTGGCCCGGGCCGCCGGTTACGGGACCTGGCGGGCCGAACCGCGCGGTCACGTGCCGGACTTCGCCGGTATCAAAGCCGAGGACGCCCGTGCGCTGGTCCGCGGATTCCTCCGCCAGGTGCCGGACGGCGGCTGGCTCGCGCCCCCGCAGGCCGCCGAGCTGCTGCACTGCTACGGAGTGCCGCTGCCCGTCGGCGAGGACGCCGTCACGCCCGCCGGGATTGAGGTTTCTGTCCGGCTGGCCGACGACCACGTGTTCGGCAATCTGGTGGTGTTCGGGCTCGACGGCCCGCAGGCCGATCATGCGGCCCGGCTCACCCCGCTGACCGATACCGACGCGGAAAGTCTGATCCGCTCCGTCCGGCTGGCGCCGCTCCTGCTCGGCCAGGCCGCCGCCGACCTCAGCGCACTCCGCGACCTGCTGCTGCGGGTCTCCCGGCTCTCCGACGACCTGCCGGAAGTCACCGCCGTCGACCTTGCCCCGGTCATCGCCGGACCCAGCGGCACGACCGTGGCGAGCGCGCGAGTCAAGGTGATACCTCACCAGACCCAGGACTCGTTCCTGCGCAAGCTGCGCTGACATGTCACGCAGGTGAACGATCCACCCCTGGGCTGGTCACCGCAGGCCGGGCCCGGAAGGATGGGGCAGGAAGCAGTTCGGGCGACTCAAACCGGGGGGCTACCAGTCCCGCTCCGGCTAAGGGGGTTCTCATGACTGAGGTCGAGCAGGGGCCGTTGACGTCCAGCGAGCTGGACGCCATCGATGCCTGGTGGCGGGCGGCCAACTACCTGTCGGTAGGGCAGATCTACCTGCTGGGGGAGAATCCGCTGCTGGCCGAGCCGTTGCGGCCGGAGCACATCAAGCCGCGCCTGCTCGGGCACTGGGGTACGACGCCGGGGCTGAACCTGATTTACGCCCACCTGAACCGGGTGATCAGGAACTGGGACCTGGACGTGATCTACGTGGCGGGACCCGGCCACGGCGGGCCGGGCATGGTGGCGAACACCTACCTGGAGGGAACCTACAGCGAGCTGTACCCGAGCGTCACCCCGGACACCGCGGGGATGGCCAGGCTGTTCAGGCAGTTCTCCTTCCCCGGTGGCATCCCTTCGCACGTGGCGCCGGAGACGCCGGGCTCTATCCACGAGGGCGGCGAGCTCGGCTACTCGCTGGTGCACGCCTACGGGGCGGCGTTCGACAACCCGGACCTGATCGTGGCCTGCGTCATCGGCGACGGGGAGGCCGAGACGGGCCCGCTGGCTGGCAGCTGGCACGCCAACAAGTTCCTCGACCCGGCGCGGGACGGCGCGGTGCTGCCCATCCTGCACCTGAACGGGTACAAGATCGCCAACCCGACGGTGCTGGCCCGGATCCCGCACGACGAGCTTGAGTCGCTGCTGCGCGGCTACGGTTACACGGTCTACACGGTGGAGGGCGACGACCCGAAGCTGGTGCACCAGAAGCTCGCCGCGACCATGGAAACGGTGATCGGCGAGATCCACGCGATCCAGCGGCGCGCCCGCGTGGACGGCGACCTGTCCCGCCCGGCGTGGCCGGCCATCGTGCTCCGGACGCCCAAGGGGTGGACCGGGCCCAAGGTGGTGGACGGGCTGCCGGTGGAGGGGACCTGGCGGGCCCACCAGGTCCCGATCGCCGAGGCGCGCCAGAACCCCGAGCACCTGAAGCAGCTCGAGGAGTGGATGCGCTCGTACCATGCGGAAGAGCTGTTCGATTCTGCTGGCGCCCTGATACCGGAGCTGGCCCAGCTGGCCCCGCGCGACTACCGGCGAATGAGCGCGAATCCGCACGCCAACGGCGGCCTGCTGCTCCGTGACCTGCGGCTGCCGGACTTCAGGGACTACGCCGTGGCGGTCCAGGCGCCTGGCACAGGGCAGTCCGAGGCGACCAGGGTGCTGGGCAGCTGGCTGCGTGACGTGATCAAGGCCAACCCGTCGAACTTCAGGCTGTTCGGCCCGGACGAGACGGAATCCAACCGGCTGGGCGACGTCTTCCAGGTGACCAACAAGCAGTTCGAGGGCGAGATCATCCCGGGGGACAATCACCTGGCGCCGGAAGGCCGGGTGATGGAGGTGCTGTCCGAGCACATGTGCCAGGGGTGGCTGGAGGGCTACCTGCTGACCGGGCGGCACGGCCTGTTCAACTGCTACGAGGCGTTCATCCACATCATCGACTCGATGTTCAACCAGCACGCCAAGTGGCTCAAGGTCACCCGCGGCATCCCGTGGCGGCGCCCGGTCGCGTCGCTGAACTACCTGCTTTCCTCGCTGGTGTGGCGGCAGGACCACAACGGGTTCTCGCACCAGGACCCAGGATTCATCGACCACGTGGTGAACAAGAAGGCCGAGGTCATCCGGGTCTACCTGCCGCCGGACACCAACACGCTGCTGTCGGTGGCGGACCACTGCCTGCGCTCCCGCAACTATGTCAACGTCATCGTGGCCGGCAAGCAGCCGCAGTGGGACTGGCTGTCCATGGACGAGGCGATCATCCACTGCACCCGCGGCGCCGGGATCTGGGAGTGGGCCTCGAACGACTCACCCGGCGCGCCGGACGTGGTGATGGCTTGCTGCGGCGACGTCCCCACCCTGGAGGTGCTCGCCGCCGTCAGCCTGCTGCGCGAGTACCTGCCCGAGCTGAAGGTCCGGGTGGTGAACGTGGTGGACCTGATGCGGCTGGAGCCGGAGACTGAGCACCCGCACGGCATGTCCGACGCCGAGTTCGACGCGCTGTTCACCACGGACAAGCCGGTGATCTTCGCCTACCACGGCTACCCATGGCTTATCCACCGGCTGACCTACCGGCGGCACGGGCATCACAACTTCCACGTCCGCGGCTACAAGGAGGAGGGCACCACCACCACGCCGTTCGACATGGTCATGCTGAACGACCTGGACCGGTTCCACCTGGTCATGGACGTGATCGACCGGGTGCCCGGGCTGGCGTCCTCGGCCGGTCACGTCAGGCAGCTGATGGTGGACAAGCGCATCACGTCCCGTGCCTACACCCGGGAATATGGCGAGGACGCGCCCGAGATCAACAACTGGAAGTGGCCCTACTGACCGTGATCCTGGTCGTCAACGCCGGGTCGAGCAGCCTCAAGCTGCGCGTGCTGGACGAGTCGGATTCTGTCACCGGCTCCGCCGATCTGCCGCCGCCGCGGGGTACGGACGACGCGGCGGCACTCAAGGCCGCGATCGAGCCGTTCGGAGACGTGCACGCGGTCGGGCACCGGATCGTACACGGCGGGAACCTGTTCAGCGGGCCGGTCCTGATCGGCCCGGACGTCAGGGAACAGCTCCGGGCGCTCACCGACCTGGCTCCGCTGCACCAGCCGAAGTCGCTGGCCGCCCTCGACGCGGTGAGTGCGGTGCTGCCCGATGTGCCGGCCGTCGCCTGCTTTGATACGGCGTTCCACACCACCATTCCCGCCTCCGCCGCGACGTTCGCGCTGCCGACCGAGTGGCGGGAGCGGTGGTCGCTGCGCCGCTTCGGGTTCCACGGGCTGTCGCACGCCTACGTATCGCGACGGGTCGCGGAGCTGCTCGGCCGGGAGGGTGATGCGGGCCTGTGCGTGGTCAGCTGCCACCTGGGCGCGGGCGCGTCGCTGGCGGCTGTGCAGGGCGGGCGCTCGGTGGATACCACGATGGGTTTCACCCCGCTCGACGGGCTGGTCATGGCCACCCGGTCCGGCTCGGTCGACCCCGGCCTGCTGATGTGGCTCGAGGAGCACGCAGGGATTCCGGCCGCCGAACTCGCCGCCACCCTCGAATACCGGTCGGGCCTGTACGGCCTGGCCGGGACGGCTGACATGCAGGAGGTCCTGGCCCGCGCCACCGCGGGCGACCAGCGAGCCGAACTCGCCCGCGAGGTGTACCTGCACCGGCTCCGCGCCAGCGTAGCCGCGATGGCCGCTGCCCTCGGCGGCCTGGACGCGCTGGCGTTCACCGGTGGCGTCGGCGAGAATTCCGCCGAGATCCGCTCCCGGGCCATGGCCGGGCTCGGCTTCCTCGGCGTGCGGGAAGATGCCTCGCGCAACGCCAACGGCACCGGGGACCGGGAGATCGGGGCAGCCGACGCGTCAGTCCGCAGCCTGGTCATCGCCGCGCGGGAAGACCTCGAGATCGCCCGCCAGGTCCGCCAGGTGCTGGCCGCATAGCGGCAGCGCGAGACGCACGGCGAGAACGGGACCTACGGCCCGCGAACCCGGGCCATTGTGCCGGTGCTTCGGTAAGCACGCTGCGCATGGAATGGGCTCAAAGAGTCGTGAGGAGACCCATCATGTACCCGAACTCGGCGCTATCCCCGGGCCTGCTGGCCCTCATCGCTGTCGTACCCTTTTTGTGCCTGGTCATCTGGATCAGCGCCGTGTTCATTGCCGCCCGCCAACCGCGCCGCGAGAGCAGCGCCGGGACGGCATCGCTGCCCCAGAATCCCGCTGCGACGGACGAGCCTCAGCGCAAGGCCGCCTGACCGCCTCGTACTTACCGGCAGGAGAGGGTCTCTCCCTCCACTCCGGCCGTTCGGTGTGCCGCCAGGCCCACCTGCAGCAGGGCGGGGTGGAAGATCTCCTCCTCGGCCGCGTGCAGTTCGAGGAACGCAGCTAGTCGGCTCCACACCGCGGACAACACCGCGGTATCTGCGCGGTGGATCTGCTCCAGGATCGCGAACTGCCGTCGAGATGTTCATCGCCGATGTCAAGGCCGTCGCCGACAAGCTGACCTGACCCGTTGTGGGCCTCCGGCTCCCAGCCTTCCCGCATCCTGATCGGGAAAGCCTGTCACATCCGCCCCTCGCCGGGTGGCGCGAACCTCTGTGACAGCGCGCCCCTTGCGATCGCGCTTTGCGGCTCCGAGTGGAGAGTTTGGCCGTTCAGGCCCACGAGGGAATTGTCAACGTCATCCGGGCGCCGACGATCCGTCTCGCGGCGCCGGTGGCGGTGGCGGGGCTGGCTCGCTTGAGACCTCGGCGGGCGGCGGTCCGCCCGCTGTGCTCGCGTAGTATCGACGATAGATGATCTTGTAGAGGGGGATCCACCGGGGGATGCGGTTGATGATAGGGATCCACGGCGCGAACATCGGCAGCAGGAACCCGAACAGGATCATGAGAAGGCCGACGTCCAGGTCAAGGTTTGCGTTGTTCGACGGGTTCAGCGCAGGGATCTGGTACATCCCCGAGTACAGCCACAGCCAGACCTGGCCGGGGAAGTTCCACAGCTCGTTCATGACGCCCCATTGGTCGCCGGCCACGCCCTGAGCCTCCGCGATGGTCTCCCACAGCGTGCCGTCGCTGAAGAACATCGTCCCCCGGGTGGTGTCCGTACTGAGCTGCTGCTGGCTGCCCTGGAAGTAGCCGTCCAGGCTCCCGTTGTTCGCGATGGCGAGTTCGGCCGCGATGATCACCGGGACCGGCCCGTAGTTGCCCGCCGACACGGTGATCGACGTGGGCGTGAACTTCGCGTTAGAGGCGGCCAGCGCCTTCGCATAGTTGTTCAGCCAGGTCGTCTGCTGGGACGAGGCGACCTGGCCGGCCGCCGCGCCGGGCGAAAGGTCGCCGCCGGCCGCCTTGTACCGGCTGACCGCCGCCGCGACGGCCGGGCTGAAGGGCGCGGCGAGCTGGGAGACCGGGGCCAGGACGAAGTTGTTCGCGGTGTTGATCGGAAGGGTCAGGCCGAAGATGAACTTGGCGATCTCGGCCGGCTGGATCCCGATGAACTCCTGCGACGCCCCGGTGGTCTGGTTGAACGGCGGGCCGTACCCGGCGGTTGTGGTCCCGCCGGCCAGTTCCTGCACCGCCGTCTGGGCCAGGTCCGACGGGTCGTTCACATCCCAGTACTTGGCGCTCAACGCCTGCCCGGCCGGGGATTTGGGCGCGCCCGGGTAGGTCAGGCCACCATCCGGGGAGCCCCATAGGCTCGCGGCGAGGATGCACAGCACGGCGACAAGGATGATCGAGATCGTCCCTTCGGTAATGAGGTCGTACCGGCGCTCGGGACCCTGCCAGGTGCGCAGCGGGTGCCGCTTGGTGCGCGTTGCCATCTCCGCCTCCTCAGCTCGCGCTGGCCGGATAGCCCGGCTCGCCCTCGGGGACCTCAAGCGCCTCTGCGCCGGGCGGCGGGGCCACGCCCCGGCGCCGGATCAGGCCGATGTGAACCGACACGATGAACAGCAGCAAGGCCGTCGTGAAGACCACATGCATGGTGAACTGCTGACCCGCGTTCATCATGTTCCAGATCGCGCCGATGCCGAGCGCGTTGAACGCGTCCTTGGCCTGCTGGCCGATCCACTGGCTGTCCCAGTTGGTCATCATCAGGAAGCCGGTAAAGGAGGTCAGGATGGACACGATGAACGCGATCACTCCGGTGACCCAGGTCCAGCCGCGCCCGCCACGCCAGCCCATGGTGAAGAAGTTCGTGATGAAATGCACGGCCATGAACAGGAACATGGCCTGCACACTCCAGAAATGAATACCGTTCATGAAGGCGCCGAAGGAGTTCGTGTGCCAGAACGAGACCCCGCCGAGCGCGATGATCGCACCGCTGATGATCGCGACGATGAGCGCCGCGAGCGTCAGCACGCCCATGCTGTAGAGCACCGAGGAGACGTACGCCGGCTCGGTATCAGGGAGCAGCTTGCCCAACGGGTAGTTTCGGAGCAGGTAGCCACGCAGCCACGGGCTGGGCCGCGCCAGCGAGAACGGCTCGGCCCCGGTGGCGTTGGTGACCGGATCCGGTTCCCGCGGCACCGGAGCCGCGCCCTGGGCACTCACCGGGCACCTCGCCCGATGGCGTCCCGGAAGCAGTGGGCCCGGCCGGTCATCGCCGGTGCCCCCGCGTCTGCGTCTTCCCGCCAGGAAGGTTAATGAACATCCCGGCCACGAAGATCACCACCACCAGGATCATCTCGATGACATTGGCGACCTTGAGGAAGAACCAGCTGAAGGTGAAGGCCTTATAGCCGCCGTTCCCCACCAGGTCGAACAGCGGACCCCACAACTGATGGAGCATTCTGCACGCCCTTCCGATCGACCGATCCAGAGCTGCCGGCACGGCTAACCACACGGTGACCGCCCTCATTGTCCCCCAGAAGACGTCCGCCGCATCATCCTTCAGAGTAATTTCATTGAAACGAGACACTGACAATTCGATGCGGTTCGGGATGCGGTTCAGCCGGGGTGTTCCCTGGGCATCAGCCTGGCTCTGATCAGGGACCAGCGGCCCGGCGGGCGTGGCGACGTGATAAAGGCCGGTCTAATGCCATCAGGCACTCCGCGACCACCCAGCACGTTACGTGTTCTAGTCATCGCAATATGTTGACGTTAGACCCCAAAGGGACGGGGCTTTGTCCCTAAACCAGATGACGCACATCACTACTGGCACGTTCGACGAAAGGCAAACTCAGCTCATCAATCTGTTGCCATGCGGCCTGGTCCGCGGCCGACCTGGAGGGCCGCGTTGAGTACCATCGCTCCGGCGGGACACGCTCCCGCCGCCCTCGATCTGAACCACCTGGTTCTTACCTGAACTGGGACGTCGACCCGCGCGAGGAGAAGCGGCCGGCCCGGCGGTATTACCGGCTGACCGCGGGTGGGGCGGCTGAGGCCAGCGCGGCCGTCGCAAACGCGCGCCGCCCCAGGGGTGCCGCGCTGCGCGGTCTTGCGCGTGAAGCCGGGACCGCCTGATGCTGCCCGAGTTCCCGGTCGACGGGAGGCGCAAGAAGGCCGGTCTGATTCTTGGCGCGATGGTCAGCTGCGGGTACGGGGCTTACGTGGTGCTGACCGGCCCGCCTGCGCACCTGCCGGCGTTCGTCATCCTGGGCTTCGTGGTCATCGCTAACGCAGGCATCGTCTACTACGCCTGGCCAGCCACGGACGGGCCCGCCGGGACAGGCAGCGGCCTGCTGCAGACTCCACTCAGCTGACCTGCATACCCCGGACCCAGCTTTCACCACGCTAGGCGGGGGCGTAATGCGTAATGAAACCGGGATTTCACCACCGCCCAGGGTGCTGAAACCCCGGTTTCACTCCGCTCCGGGGCCGCTCCGGGACCGCTCCGAGGGCCGGCCGCGCCTACTTGGGCGGCCGGCCGCCGGGGGGACGGAGGGGCGCAATGGGCTCCAACGGGTGCCGGCGCGGGCCTGACCACTTCGCCGGCACGGCGTAGACGGCGGCGGCCACCGCGTAGGCGGCCCGCTCGTAGTTGACCCGCCAGCCGACGAACTCCGGCCACGCCTCGGCCGGGGTGCGCTCGATCGGGAAATTGACCTCGCGCATCCGCTCTACCGCGTCGAGGAACTCGGCGTAGGTCAGGCTGATCCCGGCCTCCGGGTCGGCCTCAACCGGGATGTCGAAGCCCATCGCCCCTGCGATCCGGTTGAAGCACAGGAACCCGCTGCGCAGGCACAGCCGCGCCGGGACCTCAGGCGCGGCCTTGGGGGACAGGGCCAGGAACAGCGCGGCCGAGTCCAGTACCGACAGCAGCGAGGTCACCCAGGACGACAGCGGCTGCGGCGAACGGAACCGGACCAGGGGCAGGTAGGTGGTGTGGCTCTCGGCGACGTCGGAGGCCCAGCGTTCCCACTGGGCGTACAGCTCCGGCATCGTGTCCAGGGTCGACATGTCCGTGCCCAGCGCGTAGTGGGTGCGCGCCAGCAGCTCCGGCCCCCAGGCCGGGACGCCGCCCCGTCCGTTCAGCAGCGCCACCTCCGTCTCCCGGCGGTTGAACGCGGCGTACAAGGTCGGCAGGTAGGCGATCTGCAGCGTGAGGATGACCAGGCCGACCGCGGCGGCCAGGAACACGATCACGGCCGGCACCGCCCCGGCCGGCACGGCGAAGCCCAGGGTGAACAGCGAGGACCCGGCGTCGACGAAGGCGGACACCACGCCGCGGGCGGCGAACGGCCACAACAGCAGCGCGAACCCGAGATAGGCCACGACGAGCCACACCGCCAGCTGGGTCAGCAAGATCGCCGCCGCCTGGCTGGCGAGCAGCCGGTCGCGCCGCTTGTAGTCAGCGGCTCGCACGACGACCAGCTGGTAGACATGGTCAATCGTCTGGTCCACCCACCGCGTCAGGCGGCTGCTGATCGGACGGGACACGATCAGCGTCTCGGTGACACTGGATGCCGACACGAGAACGAGCAGGCCACCGATCACCGCGGCCGCCACCCGGCCCGCCAGCGGCATCACCATCGCGTCTCCTTCTGCCTTACCCGATGCGCTTACCCGATGCGCCGAACCTACCGAGGGCCGGGTCACGCGTCCGGCCATGGCCCCGATAGCCTGCCAGCCATGGTCTCAGCCTGGCCCGCGGCTTCGTATGACATGTGGCGCGCGACATGCGACACGTTGCACGCCCACACCCAGGTCCTCGGCAAACTGGCGGCCGGGCTCGCGCCGCCCGAACCACAATTGCAGCATGCGGCGCTGCGCCTGACCGCGCGGGGCTGGGAGACGGCGCCGCTGCCCGCCCCCGACGGCTCAGGCGCCCTGGTCGTGGCGCTCGACCTGCGGCGGCACGAGGCGCTGGTCGAGCACAGCGCCGGCCCGGCCGAACGGGTCGCCCTTACCCCGGACCGGGCCGTCGGCGAGGTGACCAGGGACGTATTGGCCGCGGTCCGCGGCCTGGGCGGCCCGGTGGAGATCGACCCCACCCCGCAGGAAGTTCCCTGGACCGTTCCGCTAGATCAGGACAGCGAGCACGCCCACTACGACCCGGATGAGGTGGGCCGCTACTTCGCCGCGGCGACTGCGGCCGCGCTGGTCCTGGCCGCCTACCGGGCGCCCTACCGCGGCCGTTCGACTCCCGTGAACGCCTGGTGGGGCTCGTTCGACCTGGCCGTGAGCCTGTTCTCGGGCAAGCCGGCCGACCCGCCCTCGGACGATTTCATCATGCGCAACGCGATGGACTCCCAGGAGGTCGCCGTCGGCTGGTGGCCCGGCGACGCCCGCTACCCGAAGGCCGCCTTCTACTCCTACGCCCATCCCGCGCCCGACGGCTTCGCCGGAGCGACCCTGGCCCCGGCCGCGGCCCGGTGGGATGGAGCCCTGGGTGAGTACATCCTGGACTGGGACGACGTCCGGTCGGGCGCGGATCCGCGGGCGGCCGCGCTTGAATTCACCCGGTCGGCGTTCCGGCATGCCTGCGAGGCATGCCAATGGGACATGACCCTGGCCGCCAGTGCTGAGGGCACGCCGCCGCCCATCAGATAGCCCGCGTCACCGGCTCTACGGGGAGCTGCTCAGCGCGCTGCGGATGATCTTGCCGACATGGTTGCGGGGCAGGGCCGCCAGCCGGAAAACCTGCTTCGGGCACTTGTAGCCGGCCAGCCGCTGCCGGGCGTGGGCGATGAGTGCGGCCTCGTCGAAGCCGTGCCCGGCGCGCAGCACCACCCACGCCGTCACCTGCTCGCCCCACCGTTGGTGCGGCACACCGGCCACGGCGGCCTCGGCCACTGCCGGGTGCTCCTCGAGCGCGAGTTCCACCTCGCGCGGGTAGACGTTAAGCCCGCCGGTGATGATCAGCTCCTTGGTCCGGCCGCGGATCCGCAGGTGGCCGGTGGCCGGGTCCACGGCCCCGATGTCGCCGGTGCGGAACCAGCCGTCGGCGGTGAACGCGGCCCGGGTGGCGGCCGGGTCGTGCCAGTAGCCCGCGAACACCTGCGGCCCGCGCAGCTGGATCTCGCCGTCCGCGCCTGGCTCCGCGGCACCGCCCTCGGCCTGGATCCTGGCCTGCACGCCAGGCAGGGGCACTCCCACCGTGTCGCCGTGCGGGTCATCGAGGGGATTAGACACGTTGAGCCCGGTCTCCGTCGTGCCGTACCTGATCAGCGGTACCCGCCCGAGCGCCTGGGCCAGCCGCCCGGCCAGCGCGGGACTCAGCGGGGCCGAGCCGCATACCGCCAGCCGCAAGCCTCGCAGGCCCCTCGGGCCCCGCAGGCCGGGAGCGGCCGCGGCGGACGCGTCCATCAGGGCCTGGTAGATGGTGGGCACCGCGAACAGCGCGCTGGCCTGGGTGGTCTCGATCGTGGCCAGCAGGTCGGCGGGGGAGAACCGGGACCTGATGTGCGCCGTGCCGCCCGCGATCAGTGCCGCGTGGACGCCGCCCAGGCCGTGCTGGTGGTACAGCGGCAGCGCGTGGGCCAGCACGTCGTCCGGGCTCCAGCGCCAGGCGGCCATGGCCGAGCGGATCGAGGTCGTGAGCTGCCGGTGCGTCAGCGGCACGCCCTTGGGCCGGCCCGTAGTACCCGAGGTGTAGGCGAGCAGGGCGGTGTCCTCCGGGCCGGGCACGATCCCGGCCACCCGGCCGGCATCCTCGGGCAGCCGGCGGACGTCGACTGTGACCAGCGGATCCGGCCCCACTGCGGCCAGCAGCCGGGCCGGGCCCGGATCGGCGAAGGCCAGGACGGCGCCGGAGTCGGTGACCAGGTGCCGGAGCTCGGCGGCGGTGTAGCCCGGGTTGGCCAGCACCACCACCGCCCCGGCGCTCAGCGCCCCCAGGTAGCAGCGGATGAAGCCGGCGCTGGCCGCGGCCGCGAGCAGCACCCGGTCGCCGGGCCGGATCCGGCCGGCCAGCCAGCCCGCTACCCCGGCCGCCGCGTCGTCCAGTTCCGCGTGGGTGACCGGCGCGCCGTCGACGGTGACCGCGAGCTTTCCGGGCACCGCTGCCGCCGAGGCAGCGGCCAGCGCGGGAATCGTTCCGTCGCCCAGTCCGGCTGTGAGCGACCGCACGTCAGCCACCCCAGGCAGGTGCATCCGCCAGCCGACCGTGCTCCAGTCCTGGTAACCGCTCATCGGCTCACGGCTTCACCCAGCGGCCGCCCCGGTCCGCCGGGCCCAGGCGGCCCGGTTGACCTGGCGTTCGGCACGCAGCCGGTCCAGCAGGCCGCCGGCCGCCATCACCGCCTTGACACCCGCGCCGCCGCCTCGGGTCGCCAGGCCCGCGGCGATCTGCCCGGCGGCCAGGTCCGGGTGGTCCTCGATGCGGCTGACCAGCCCGAGGGACCGCGCCTCGGCGGCCTCCACCCAGCGGCCGGTCAGTACCAGGTCCATCGCCGCGCCCCGGCCGATCAGGTCGGGCAGCAGCCAGGCACCCACGGCCAGGTCCAGGCCGGGTGGCCCGGTGAACCGCAGCCGGGCCGCCGGGCTCGCGATCCGCAGGTCGGACGCGACCGCCAGCTGAGCCCCGCCGCCCACCGCCGCGCCGGTCACCACCGCGATCACCGGCCCGGGCCTGCTGATCATGGCCTCGCAGCAGTCGTAGATGAGGTCGGAGATGATGGCCCGTTCGGCATCGGTAATGGTCAGGTCGGCCCCGGCGCAGAACACCCGCGGGTCCGTGCTGCCCAGCAGCACGGACGCCTCGGGTTCGGCCGCGATCGCGTCCCGCACCGCGGTCATCAGGCCGACATCCAGGGCGTTACGCCGCTCCGGCCGGGCCAGGCGCAGCCAGCGGTAGCCCGCCGGATGTCGCTCGACCACCAGATGAGGATGGGGCATGCGCGGCTCCCGAAACGTCTGAAATATGGTATACCAAATGGACCGGGACCCGGCTGGGACCCGGCCGGAACTGGACCGGGACCCGGCCAGGAGCCTGAGGGGCCTGCCAGGGTCGGGACCGGACCGGGAGCCTGAGGAGCCTGCCAGGGTGAAGCCAGCGCCGTTCGCCTACCACCGCGCGCACAGCGTGGACGAGGCGGTCGCGCTGCTCGCCGAACTGGGGGACGAGGCCAAGATCCTGGCGGGCGGGTTGAGCCTGGTCCCGATGATGAACTTCCGGCTGGCCCGGCCGGCCGCGCTGGTCGACGTGACCCGGATCGAGGGCCTGCGTTACCTGCGGGCCGACCCGGCGGGCGGGCTGCGCATCGGCGCCCTGACCACGCACCGCGCCGTGGAGACGACCCGCGACCCGGCGGTCCGCCGCGGGTTCGGCGTGCTGCCCCGCTCGGCCCGGTGGATCGGGCACTACCCGATCCGCAGCCGGGGCACGTTCGGCGGCAGCATCGCCCACGCCGACCCGGCCTCGGAGTGGTGCCTGCTGGCGGTGCTGCTCGGGGCGCAGGTCGTGCTCACCGGCCCGCAGGGGCGGCGCGAAGTCCCGGCCGCCGAGTTCTTCGGGGGCTACTACACCACGGCGGCCAGCCCGGAGGAGATGATCACCGAGGTGTGGTTCCCTCGGCCGGCACCCCGGGCGGTGCTCACCGAGTTCGCACCGCGTCAGGGGGACTTCGCGGTGGTCGCCGCCGCCACCTGCGTCGACATCAGCGACGGCACCTGCCGGTCGGCCCGCGTGGTCCTGGGCGGCGTCGGCCCGCGGCCCGTCGAGATCGACGCGGGCGCCCTGTCCGGCCAGCCCGCCACGCCGGATTCCTGGCTGGCCATGGGGGAGCACGCGGCAGGCCAGATCGACCCGCCGGAGGACACCCACGGCAGCAGCGAGTACCGGCGGCGGCTGACCGTGACGCTCGTGTCGCGCGCGCTCGCCGAGGCCAGCCAGCTAAGCGGCGACGGCCAGCTGAGCGGCCACGGCCAGCTGAGCGGCCACGGCCAGCTGAGCGGCCACGGCCAGCTGAGCGGCCACGGCCAGCTGAGCGGCCACGGCCAGCTGAGCGGCCACGGCCAGCTGAGCGGCCACGGCGAGCCGGGCGGGGCCGGCCATGGCGAGCCGGGCGGGGCCTGCCCGTGAGCCCCTGGATCGGCGCCGCCGTGCCGCGCAAGGAAGACCGCCGGATGCTGCTCGGCCGGGGCCGGTTCGTCGCCGACCTAGCCCGGCCCGGGCTGCTGCACGCCGCGTTCGTCCGCAGCCCGCACGCGCACGCCCGGGTCACCGGGATCGACGCTGCCGCCGCGGCGGGACAGCCGGGCGTGGCCGCCGTCCTGGACGCCGCCAGCCTGGGCCACCCCTTCCTGCTCGCGACCCTGGAACGGGACGAGTTCGTGCCCACCCGGATGCCCATCCTGGCCGGTGAGGTGGTCCGCTTCGTCGGCGAGCCGGTCGCGCTGGTCGTCGCCGATGATCCCTACCGGGCCGAGGACGCGGCCGAGCTGGTCGAGGTGGACTGGGATCCCCAGCCCGCCGTGACGGCCATCGAGGCGGCCACCGCCGCGGCCGCTCCCCGGCTGCACGGCGAAGCCGGCGGCAACTGCCTGGTCGACCTGCTCATGTTCGACGACGACCGGCTGCCGGCCATCTTCGCCGCCGCCGACCTGACCGTGAGCGCCACGTTCGCCAGCGCCAGGGTCGCGGCGCTGCCCCTGGAGGGACGGGCCTGCCTGGCCGAACGGGACGACCGCGACGACCAGCTGGTGCTGCACGTCTCCACCCAGGTCCCGCACCAGGTCCGCTCCGGGGTCGCGCAGGCCCTCGGCCTCCCCGAGCGGGCGGTCCGGGTGATCGCCCCGGACGTAGGGGGTGGCTTCGGCCTGAAATGCGTGGTCGGCCGGGAAGAAGTGGCCGTGGCCGCGGCGGCGCTGCGGCTGGGCCGCCCGGTGCGCTGGACCGAGGACCGGCAGGAGAACCTGACCGCCGCGTTCCACGGGCACGAGCAGCGGTACCGGGTCCGCGCGGCCTTCGACGCCGCCGGCCAGATCCTGGGCCTGGACGCGGAGATCGACTGCGACACCGGAGCGTACTCGGTGTTCCCGTTCACCTGCGCGGTCGAGCCGCTGCTGGCCGCGACCGAACTACCCGGCGTGTACAAGGTGCCGGCCTACCGGGCCCGCGGCCGGGCCATCGCCACCAACAAAGCCCCCGCCGCGCCCTACCGGGGCGTGTCCCGGCCGCAGATCGTGCTGGTCATGGAGCGCCTGATGGAGAAGGCGGCCGAGGCCCTCGGCCTCGACCCGCTCCAGGTGCGGCGGCGCAACCTGATCGGCCCCGGCGAGTTCCCCTACACCGGGGTCAACAACATCACCTACGACGAGGGCAGCTACCGCGAGGCCCTCGACCTGGCCGAAGCGCAGGTGCACGACAAGAAATGGCCGGCCGAACGGGACCGGCTGCGCAGCACCGGGCTGCGGGCCGGGATCGGCTACGCCTGCTTCTCCGAACGGACCGCCTACGGCACGCCAGCCATGTCCCTGCGCCGGATGCGGATGACCCCCGGCTACGACACCGCCCTGGTCCGGATGGACCCCACCGGCGAGGTCATCGTCACCACCGGGACCTGCGGCCACGGCCAGGGACACGAGACCACCTTCGCCCAGATCGTCGCCGACCGCCTGGGCGTGCACCCGGACCAGGTCCGGCTCCGCCAGGGCGACACCGACCTGGCCTCCTACGGGTGGGGCACCTGGGGCAGCCGGTCGGTGGTGATCGGCGGCGGCGCCGCCAGGCGGGCCGCCGACCTGGTGGCCGGCCAGCTCAAGAAGGCCGCCGCGGCCATGCTCGAGGCCAGCCCGGCCGACGTGGAACTGGCCGAGGGGACGGCCCGCATCCGCGGCGACGAAGCCTCGGCCATCGGCATCGGCGAGCTGGCCCGGCTGGTGCACTTCCAGACCCACCGGCTGCCGGAGGACCTGCGTTACGGCCTGGAGGCCCGGGCCTCGTTCGACCCGCCCGGCACCGTCTCCAACGCCTGCCACGTGGCCATGGTCGCCATCGACCCGGGCACCTGCGCCATCCGGCTGCACAGGTACCTGGTGGTCGAGGACTGCGGCGTGGTCATCAACCCGCTGGTGGTCGACGGGCAGGTCCGTGGCGGCGTCACCCAGGGCGCGGCGGCCGCCCTGCTCGAGCGGGTCTGCTTCGACCCAGAAGGCCAGCCGGTGAGCACCACGCTGATGGACTACCTGGCCCCCACGGCGGCCGAGATGTGTGCCGTGGACATCATCCACCTGCAGACGCCGTCCCGGTTCAGCGAGACCGGCGCCAAGGGGATGGGGGAGGGCGGCACGATCGGCGCCCCCGCGGCCGTCCTGGACGCCATCAACGACGCGCTGTCCGACACCGACGTACGCTTCGACCACATCCCCGTGCTGCCGCAGGACCTCAGCGCCGCCCTCAGCAAGGCGGGAGCCGCCTCATGAAGGACCTGCATCCTGTCGTCCTGACCGTCAACGGCCACCATCATGAGCTGGCCGTCGAGGCCCGCCGGACGCTGGCCGACGTGCTCCGCCACGACCTCGGCTACACCGGCACGCACCTGGGCTGCGAGCATGGCATCTGCGGAGCCTGCACGGTCATCCTCGACGGCGCGCCGGTCCGGGCCTGCCTGGTCTTCGGCGTCCAGGCCGACGGCGCCGAGGTCCGCACGGTGGAGGGTCTGGCCGACGGAGATCAGCTGTCTGACCTGCAGCAGGCGTTGAGCGACCACCACGGGCTGCAGTGCGGGTTCTGCACCCCCGGCTTCCTCATGCTGGCCGAGGCCTACCTGGCCGAACCGGACGCCGACGGGCCGCTGTCCGAGCAGGCGGCCCGGGACCTGGTCGCCTCGAACCTGTGCCGCTGCACCGGCTACCAGGGCATCATCGACGCCATCGTGGCCACCGCACGGGCCCGCCGGGCCGCCCAAGACAGCTCATGAGCGTCATCGGCACCCGGCTGCCGCGCCGGGAGGACCCCCGCCTGCTGCGCGGCCGCGGCCGGTTCGGCGATGACATCAGCGCGCCGGGCCAGCTGTGGGCCCGGATCGTCCGCTCACCATCCGCCCACGGGCAGGTCCGCGAGCTGGACGTCACGGAGGCCGCGCAGACTCCGGGCATCGCCGCGGTCGTCACCGCCGACGACCTGCCCGGCGGCCTGGCCATTCCCGTCCGGCTGGCCATCGTCGGCACCGACCTCAGCCGCTACCTGCAGCCCATCCTGGCCCGGGACACCGTCCGCTATGTCGGCGAGCCGCTAGCCGTCGTGGTCGGCGACGACCCCTATGCCTGCGAGGATGCCGCCGAGCTGGTGGAGATCAATATCGCCGAACGGTCCGTGGTGCTCGATGCCCGGAACGCCGAGAGCCTCGTCGCGGCCGAACTGATCCGTGGCTACGGCGATGTCGAGACTGCGTTCGCGCAGGCCCGGCACGTGGTCCGGATCGAGCTGGCCATCGGCAGGCACTCCGGCGTCCCGCTCGAGCCGCGCTGCCTGCTGGCGGTGCCCGACCCCGACCGCGGCACCCTCAGCATCTTCGGCATGACCAAGGTCCCGGTGTGGAACCGTGACCTGCTGGCCGCCCTGCTCGGCATGGACGAGACCTTGATCCACGTGCACGCGGTCGACGCGGGCGGCGGCTTCGGCGTCCGCGGCGAGTTCTACCCCGAGGACTTCCTCATCCCCTGGCTGGCCATCCAGCTCAGGCGGCCGGTCAAGTGGGCCGAGGACCGGGCCGAGCACCTGATGGCGGTGAACCACTCGCGCCAGCAGTACCACCGCGTGGCCGCCGCCTTCGACGCCGACGGCCGGATCCTGGGCCTGAAAGACGACATCACCCAGGACAACGGCGCCTACTGCCGCACCCACGGGGTCGCGGTGCCCGAACTCACCGCGGCCATGCTGCCCGGCCCCTACCGCGTGCCCGCCTACCGGGGCCAGGTCCGGGTGGGGCTCACCAACAAGACGCCGTGCGGCACCTACCGGGCGCCCGGCCGGTTCGAGGGCACCGCGGCGCGCGAGCACCTGCTCGACGTGGCCGCCACCCAGCTCGGCATCGACCCCGTCGAGCTGCGCGAGCGCAATCTCCTGACCGCCGCCGAGATGCCGCACCAGCGCCCGATCAGCACCCTGGGCACCGACCTGATCCTGGATACCGGCGACTATCCCGCCCTGCTGGCGGCGGCGGTCAAGGAGGCCGACCGCCTCGGCTACCGCACCACGACCCCGGCACCGCCCGGGTGCCGGCGCGGCTTCGGCCTGGCCATGTTCGTGGAGAAGAGCGGGCTCGGGCCGCAGGAGACCGCCGACGTGACCGTGAGCAAGTCAGGCGCCGTGCACGTGTTCTCCGGCGGGACCTCCCTGGGGCAGGGCATCGAGACCGTTATGGCCCAGATCACCGCGGACGCCCTGGGCGTCGACCCGCGCACCGTCCGCGTCACCCTGGGCGACACGGCCGCCCAGCCGTTCGGAGCCGGGTCCTGGGCGTCCCGGTCGACCGTGGTCGGCGGCAGTGCCGTGCACCAGGCCGCGACCGCGGTCAGGCAGCGGGCCATCGAGCTGGCCGCGCGCGTCCTCGAGGCCGCCGAGGAGGACCTCGACCTGGCCGGCGGAGCCATCACTGTCCGCGGCGACCCAACCGCCCGGCTGACCCTGGCCGACATCGCCCGGGCCGCCGCGCCGGCCAGCCCGCACCTGCGGCCCGGGGAGCCCGCTGGCCTGTCCGCCCGCCGCCGGTTCGAGGTCTCGCACATGACCTACCCCTACGGGGCGCACGCCGCGCTGGTGGAGGTAGACACCGGCACCGGGCGGGTACGGGTGCTGCGCTACCTGGTCGCCTACGAGGTGGGCCGGGCCATCAACCCCATGCTGGTGGAAGGCCAGCTGCGCGGCGGGGTGGCCCAGGGTCTGGGCGGAGCGCTGCTGGAGGAGTTCAGCTATGACGACGCCGGGCAGCCGCAGGCGATCAGCTTCATCTCCTACCGGATGCCGACCGCCGCCGAAGTCCCCCCGGTCGACGTCCTCGTCCGCCAGGACGCCCCGGCGCCGGGCAACCCGCTCGGCGTGATGGGCGCGGGCGAGGGCGGCATCAACGCCGTCGGAGCGGCGGTGGCCAACGCGGTGCGGGACGCGCTCGGCCTGCCCAGCGGCGTCGGCCGGCTGCCGCTCACGCCCGCCCGGGTCCGGGCCCTTGGCCAGGAGAGTAGCCAGGGGGGCAGCCGATGACCGCCGAAGGCTACGTCAGCAAGACCGACCTGGTGGCCGCCTTGATCCGCGAGCTGATCATCACCGGCGAGCTGGACCCGGGGGAGCAGCTGAGGCAGCGCGACCTGGCCCACCGGTTCGGGGTCAGCCAGACCCCGGTCCGCGAGGCCATGCGGCGGCTGGAATCGGAAGGGCTGCTGATCTGCGACACGCACCGGGGCTTCACCGTGGTGGCGCCCGACCTCGGCCGGGTCGAGGAGAACTTCCGGATCCGCGCGGCCCTGGAGTCGCTGGGCGCGGCGCTGGCCGCGCGCAAGATCGACGCCGGCGGCCTGGCGCGGCTGCGCGAGCTGAACGGCCAGATGCGCGCCCTGGCCGATGACGACCCGGCCTACGCCGAGCTGAACCGGGAGTTCCACTTCACGGTGTACTCCTACGCCCGCAGCCCGCTGCTGCTGTCCCTGATGCGGCTGCTGTGGGCCTCACTGCACGGTGGCCCGCGGGTGTCGCGCAGCCACGCCGAGTCGGCCCGCCAGCATGACGAGATCCTGGACGCGCTGGCCGACGGGGACGATGCTGCCGCGTCAGCGCGGACATACCAGCACATTATGGGCGCGGATCCGATAAAAGAAGAGACCGAGTAAGGCTGCCGCCCGACCCGAGGAGCCGCCCATGCCAGCGATCGAGACCGACGACGGGGTGAGACTGCACGCCGAGGAAACCGGACAGGGTGAGCCCCTGCTGTTCATCCACGAGTTCGCCGGCGACCATCGCAGCTGGGAGCCGCAGGTCAGGTACTTCTCCGGGGCCTTCCGGTGCCTCACCTACGCAGCCCGCGGCTACCCCCCGTCGGACGTGCCGACCGACCCGGCGGCCTACTCCCAGGCGCGGGCGGTCGCGGACGCGCTCGCGGTGCTCGACGGCTTCGGCGTGGACCGGGCCCACCTGGTCGGCCTGTCGATGGGCGGTTTCACCGCGCTGCACCTGGCCCTGGCGCACCCGGACCGGGTCAGCTCGGCCGTGGTGGCCGGGGCCGGGTACGGGGCCCAGCCCGAGCGGGCCGAGGCCTTCCGCGCCGAATCCATGCTCACCGCGGCCGCGTTCGCCGCCGAGGGCGCGGCGAAGGTTGCCGAGCGGTACGCGGTCGGCCCGGCCCGGGTCCAGTTCCAGAACAAGAACCCGCGGGCCTGGGCCGAGTTCGCCGCCGCGCTGGCCGGCCACTCCTCGCTGGGCAGCGCGCTGACCATGCGGGGCGTGCAGGCCGCCCGGCCCTCCCTCTACGCGCTGACCGACGAGCTGGCCAAGGTCCGCGCCCTGGTCCTGGTGCTGGTCGGCGACGAGGACGAAGGCTGCCTGGAGCCCGCGCTGATGCTCAAGCGGACCATTCCCGCCGCCGGGCTGGCCGTGCTGCCCCGCACCGGTCACACCGCCAACCTGGAAGAACCGGACGTGTTCAACCGCGCCGTGGACGGCTTCCTGACTGCCGTGGCCCGCGGCACCTGGCGGCCCCGCGACCCCCGCTCGCTGTCGGAGTCCACCACCGGCATGCGCTGAGCCGCGGTCAGGCCTGCGGCTCGTCCAGCCGGAAGCCCACCTTGAGCGTGACCTGGAAGTGGCAGTGCCCGTCATCGTCGATCCGGCCCCGCATGGCGGTGACCTCGAACCAGTCGAGGTTGTGCAGCGTCTTGGAGGCCCGGCCGACGGCGCTCCGGATGGCATCGTCGATGCTGTCGGGCGAGGAGCCGACGATCTCGCTGATCGAATAGATGTGCTCTGCCATCGCTGATCCCTTTCTGAAGTGGTTTAACCGCTGGCCGGAAGAACCCGGGCCCGCTGGTCCACGCCCAGCTCACCGTAGGGGTAGTCGGGGGCGTGCGGGTCGCTGGCGGCGTCCAGGGCCGCGGTCTCGGCCGCCGACAGGTGCAGGCCGGCCGCGCGCAGGTTGGTCTCGAGCTGGCCGAGCGTGCGGGCGCCGAGGATGGTCGCGCTGACTGCGGGCCGGTCGGTGACCCAGGCCAGGGCGATCTCGGCCATGGAAACGCCGCGGTCCTCGGCGATCTTCTGCACCGCGTCGATGACCGGCCAGGTGCGGTCCGTGCCGCGACGGTCGTAGGCCTCCATGCCGCGGTTGGGGTCCTCGCCGAGCCGGGTAACCCCGGCGGGCCGCTGGTCCCGCCGGTACTTGCCGGACAGCCAGCCGCCGCCCAGCGGGCTCCAGGGCAGCAGGCCCATCCCGGCGTCGGCCGCGGCCGGTACGATCTCCCACTCGATCTCCCTGGCCAGCAGGCTGTACTGCGGCTGGACGGTGACCGGCCCGGCCATGTTCAGCGCCCGGGCCAGGTGCACGGCCTTGGTCAGCTGCCAGCCGGTGAAGTTGGAAAGCCCCCAGTAGCGAATCTTGCCGACCCGGATGAACCCGTCGAGGGTCCGCAGGGTTTCCTCGAGCGGTGTCAGCGCGTCGAAGGCGTGCACCTGGTACAGGTCGACCGCCTCGAGGCCGAGCCGCCGCAGCGACGCGTCAAGCGCCCGGGTCAGGTGGCGCGCGGACAGGCCGACGCCGTTCGGCCGGTCGTTCGCCGAGGCCGGGAACCGGCCCTTGGTGGCCAGCACGACCCGCTCGGTGACGTCGGCCGTGCGGCTGGCGAACCAGCGGCCGATGATCTCCTCCGACCTGCCGTCGGCGTACACGTCGGCCGTGTCGACCATCGTGCCGCCCGCCTCGATGAAACGGTCGAGTTGCTGGTGCGCGCCGACCTCGTCGGCCTCGGCGCCGAATGTCATCGTGCCCAGGCACAGGCACGAGATGGCACAGCCGCTGTTGCCCAGAGTGCGATAGTCCATCTGGCCAAGGCTACCGATGGGCCAGGGCTACCGAGGTCCCTGATCCGGTCTAGGGTCGGTGTGGTGTCTTCTCGTGAGCTCGTGGTCCTGGGCACCGCCAGCCAGGCACCTACCCGCCGCCGCAATCACAACGGGTACTTCCTGCGCTGGGACGGCGAGGGCCTGCTGTTCGACCCGGGCGAGGGCACGCAGCGGCAGATGCTGTTCGCCGGGGTCACGGCGAGCGAGATCACCCGCATCTGCATCACCCACTTCCACGGCGATCACTGCCTGGGCCTGCCCGGCGTGCTCGCCCGGATGTCGCTGGACCGGGTGCGGCACCCGGCGGACGTCTGCTACCCGGCCGAGGGCCGGGACATGTTCTGGCGCCTGCGGCACTCGTCGCTGTTCCGAGACGTCCTGGACCTGCGGGAACGGCCGGTCGGCGCGGACGGCCCGATCTGCGCCGGGCCTGCCTTCCAGCTCGAGGCCCGGGCGCTGGAGCACAGCGCGCCGGCCGTCGGCTACCGGCTGGCCGAGCCGGACGGGCGGCGAATGCTCCCGGACCGGCTGGCCGCCCGGGGCATCACCGGCCCGGATATCGGCCGCCTGCAGCGCGAGGGCCGCCTGGAGACCGGCGGCCAGGTCGTGACGGTGGAGGAGGTCAGCGAGCCGAGGCGGGGCCAGCGTTTCGCGTTCATCATGGACACCCGGCTGTGCGATGCCGCGTTCGCGCTCGCGGACCAGGCCGACATGCTGGTCTGCGAATCGACCTTCGCCGACGCCGAGGCCGGGCTGGCCCGCGACTACGGGCACCTGACCGCCGGTCAGGCGGGCCGGATCGCGGCCGAGTCCGGGGCGCGGCTGCTCGTGCTGACCCACTTCTCGCAGCGCTACGAGCAGGCCGGCGTCCAGAGGCTGGCCGACGAGGCGGCGTCCGCCTTCGGCGGCCAGGTCGTGCTGGCCCGCGACCTGGATCGCGTTCCCGTCCCGGGCCGGCATCCGTTAACGGCGGGCGGTGGCAGCAGCGGTCAGAACCTGGCCCTGAGGCCGTCGGCCACTTCCTCCGGGCTCACGTCGATCAGCGCCTCGCCCCAGATGCGCTCGAAGTAAGTGGCATCGCTGCGGTACACCGGATCCGGGTTGGACCGGCTGAGCACCTTGAGCACCACGTGGTGCCCGGCCTCGCGCGCGTGCGGCCCGCCGCCGATCACGCCGAAGTTGAACGAGGCCAGGTTCCAGGCCCGGTAGGCAGCCAGGACCCGGGACAGCCCCTGCCCCAGGGCCGTGCAGTCCTCCTCGGTCAGCTCGGTCACGTCCGCGGCGCCGGCCACCACGCCCCAGACCTCGTGGAACCCGGTCGGCGCGAAGGGCGTCAGCCAGGCCACCCGCCCGGTGCTCCCTACCCACCGGGGACCGCCGGCCTCCTGCTCGACCAGCGCCGCCCAGTACGGCCCGTGCCGGTCCTGCCAGGCCCGGCCGTGCTCCACCAGCAGGCGCTGGCCGGTCAGGCCGTGCGCGTCGTGTGCGGACTGCAGGTGGGGATGAACCAGCGAGGCGCCCGAGGGCGGCAGGTAGTTGGCGTTGATCGAGCTCCACAGGGCCGACGGGTCGACCCGGCGCACCGCTCGCGCGTGCCGGACCACGGCGCCCAGGGCGTCACCCACCAGGGCCGGCGTCATCTCGTCCAGGTCCAGGAAGTGCCGCTCCGGGTCGTAGATGCCCACCGCGCTGTGGGTCGCGTAGGCCATGATGTTCGGCACCACCACGGCCTTACCCAGGCGGATACGGCCTTCGGCCGTGAGCTCGGCGGGAAACGGGACGGTGGCGGTCTCGAGGTGTTCGGCATCGAACGGGCAGAAGGCGGGCTTCGCGGTGAGCGCGGCCAGGTCCGTGCGGCTGGCCGGCTGCAGCTTTACCCCGGTCAGGATGCGGGCGCTCGCGCCGGTCAGCGGGTCCCGCCGCCAGCGCAACAGGACCCGGGTCCATTTCCCGCCGGCGGCGAGATCGGGCACGCTGGCCTCGAGGTCTCGCTCTTCGAAGTCGATCGCGGGCATGTAGCCGATCGTTGCAGAAGGCATGCATTTTTGCTAACTCGGCGGGCTGAAGACAAAGAAGCGGCTAAACATTAGTCATGGAGTCGCCGCACCCGGCCAGGCACGCTGGCCGTCACGCGGCCGGACGCGCACCGGGTGCCGGATTCCACGCCGAGCGGGTCGGACGGCACTCCGGCCCGGAGCTGCGGGGCGTGCTCGCCTCGCTGGCGGCCCAGGAGACCGACGTCCGCCGGACCACCGGCCCGTTTCCCGTCCTAACGCCCCCCGAACAAGACGTCAGCCGGGTCACCGGCCCGTTTCCCGTCCTGGCGGCCCCGGCACCCGATGTCCGCCGGGTCACCGGCCCGTTTCCCGTCCTAACGCCCCCCGAACAAGACGTCCGCCGGGTCACCGGCCCGTTTCCCGTCCTGGCGGCCCCGGCACCCGATGTCCGCCGGGTCACCGGCCCGTTTCCCGTCCTAACGCCCCCCGAACAAGACGTCCGCCGGGTCACCGGCCCGTTTCCCGTCCTGGCGGCCCCGGCACCCGATGTCCGCCGGGTCACCGGCCCGTTCCCCGTCCTCGTCAGCCCGGGTCCGTCCTGGGCCGCGGCCGGGCCTGCCGCCGACCAGGCCATGGTCCGGCTTTACCGCAGAAACTTCACCGCCCTGGTGCGCCTGGCCACGCTGGTGGTCAGGGATACGGCCACGGCGGAGGAGGTGGTGCAGGACGCCTTCATCAACATGCACCGCGGCTGGCACCGGCTCAGGGACGAGGACAATGCGCTGGCCTACCTGCGACAGGCCGTCGTCAACCGGGCCCGTTCGGTGCTGCGGCACCGCGTGATCGTGGAGCGCAACGCCCCCAAGGCGCTGCCCGACCTGCCCAGCGCCGAGGACGGCGCCATCTCGATGTTCGAGCGGTCCGCCGTCGTAGCCGCGCTGCGGGACCTGCCTGGCCGCCAGCGCGAAGCCCTGATCCTGCGCTACTACGCCGACCTGTCGGAAGCCGAGATCGCGGCGGCCATGGGGATCAGCAAGGGCTCGGTCAAGAGCCACACCGCCCGCGGCATGACCGCGCTGCGCGCCGCCCTGAAGAATATCTAGCTGAGTATTTGGTAAAGCGCCGCAGGCCTCCAGGTTGGGTCCCGCAGATAATGAACGGGTCCGCGTGCCCGGCTACGGCTTGCGGCCCGGCACCTCTGCTCCCGTGAGTCCCTCCAGTCCCAATACCGTGGAGGATCCGGCTTCTACGGAGGATCTGGGCAACCATGGGGCCCCAAAGACTCCACGACGGCCAGATCCTCCACGCAAAGTTCCCGCGAACTCAGGCGCGCGGACCGGTGGCGGGCACTCCCGCGGCGCGTGGCTCCCTGGCGTCACTTAATTCACTTCCGGCGAGGTGCCCCAACGACATCGTTGTCACAACGATGCGCACCAGACGACATGGCTGTCACAACGATGTCGTTACCGCCTCACCCCGAGATAGTGCCTAAGCGGAGCCTGCGACGGTCAAACACTAGGTGTCCGCACCGGGGGACGCTCACACACCACAGGCCACAACGGCACCACGGCACGAAGATTCATCGTCCCCTCGCGGCTTCATCTCTCCCGGCTGACCTGGCTTGACGCCCAGGGCCGGGTCGTCGCCAGCACCACCGCGCTGCCCCGGTACGGATATCCGACGCGGGGGCGACGAAGGTCACGAGCCGTTCCTCATCGGTTAGAAGGACCACCAGACCTGCCGGGCCGGATCCGCTGCCCGGGCTGATGTAGCAGGATGGACCCCATGCTGATCGTTCACGTAGACGTGCACGTCCGGCCGGAACGGGCCGAGGATTTCCTGGCCGCCACGCTGGTCAACGCGCAGGCGTCGCTGGCCGAGCCCGGCGTGCTGCGGTTCGATGTCCTGCAGGATCGCGCCGACCCGGCGCACGTGGTGCTGACCGAGGTCTACCGCGACGACGAGGCCTCGGCGGCCCACAAGCTGACCCCGCACTACGCGGTGTGGCGGGACACAGTGGCCGAGATGATGGCCGAGCCGAGGCAGTCGGCCCGCTACTCCGCAGTGTTCCCGGCCGCCGACCAGGGCTGGGTGAGCGGCTCGCGATGACGGCGGCGTTCGAGTTCGCTACCGCGGCCCGCATTGTGGCCGGGGCCGGGCGGGCCGCCGAACTGCCGGGCGTGCTGGCCGGGCTCGGGTCCCGGGTGCTGGTCTGCACCGGTGCGGACCCTGTCCGGCATGACGGGCTCCTGGCCGGTCTGGCCCGGCCGGCCGCGGTGTTCCCGGTGGCCGGCGAGCCGACCGTCGAACTGGCCCGGGCTGCCGTCGCGGCCGCGCGTGAGCACGGCGCCGACGTGGTGGCCGCGATCGGCGGCGGCAGCGTTATCGACACCGGCAAGGCCGTCGCCATGCTGCTGGGCAACGGCGGCGACCCGCTCGACTACCTGGAGGTGGTGGGAGCGGGCCAGAAGATCACCCGGCCCTCCGTGCCGTGCGTCGCGGTGCCCACTACGGCGGGCACCGGGGCGGAGGTCACCGCCAACGCGGTGCTGGCCGTGCCGGAACGCCGGCTCAAGGCCAGCCTGCGCAGCCCGCTGATGATCCCCCGGGTCGCACTGGTCGACCCGGAACTGACCGTCTCCTGCCCGCCGCCGGTCACCGCGGCCAGCGGCCTGGACGCGCTCACCCAGTGCCTGGAGCCGTTCGTGTCGGTCCGGGCCAACCCGCTGACCGACGGCCTGGCCCGCGAAGGCCTGCGCCGCGCCGGGTCGGGCCTGCGCACTGCCTATGCCGACGGGGGTGACCTGGCCGCCCGGACGGACATGTCCGTGTGCGCCCTGCTGGGCGGGATGTCGCTGGCCAACGCCAAGCTGGGTGCCGTCCACGGCCTGGCCGGCGTCATCGGCGGGACCGCCGACGTGCCGCATGGCCTGGCCTGCGCCGTGCTCCTGGCGCCGGTCATCGAAGCCAACGTGAGGGCCCTGCGGGCCCAGGGAGCCGGACCGGCAAGCGGCCGGGAAGCCGGACCGGCAAGCGGCCGGGAAGCCGGACCGGCAAGCGGCCGGGAAGCCGGACCGGCAAGCGGCCGGGAAGCCGGACCGGCAAGCGGCCGGGGAACCGGACCGGCAAGCGGCCGGGAAGCCGGACCGGCAAGCGGCCGGGGAACCGGACCGGCGGGCCGCCGGGGACCGGAGGTCCTGGACCGGTACGCCGAGGCGGCCCGGCTGCTGACGGGGATACCTGGCGCCTCCGTCGCCGACGGCCTGGCCTGGATCCGGGAGACCCTCGGCCTGCTCGCCGTGCCCGGCCTGGCCGCGTTCGGCTTCGGCGCCGGGCACGTCGACGACGTCGCCGCGAAGGCCCTGACCTCGAGCAGCATGCAGGGCAACCCGGTGCCCCTGAGCCACGATGACCTGAAGGCCATCCTGCTCCAGGCCCTATGACGCCAGCCGGTGCCACTCACGCACACTCACGCACACTCAGGCGCACACGCGCAGGCGAGCTACGGCAGGATGAGGGCATGGCTCGTCGAGCGCCCCGTCACGATCACGATGCCGGCGGCCCCGCCGAGGTGCTGGCCGCTAAGGCCGCGCTGCGGCAGGAGGTCTGGTCCGCCATGCGCGAGGCGCGAGTGGCCCGGTTCCCCGGCGCGGCGGGCCGCATCCCGAACTTCACCGGCGCCGAAGCGGCCGCCGAGCGGCTCCGCGCGCTGCCGGCCTGGCAGGCGACCGCCACGCTGAAGGCCAACCCGGACTCGGCGCAGCTTCCGGTGCGCCAGCGCGCGCTCGAGGACGGCAAGAGCGTGTACATGGCCGTGCCCCGGCTGGCCGGGGCGGAGCCGTTCTTCGCGCTGGACCCGGCCCTTCTGGCCGGGCCGCCGCGCAAGGCCGCCTCGATCAGCGGCGCGTCCCGCTCGGCCCGCCGGGTCACGCTGGACAGCCTGTCCCCGGTCGACCTGGTGGTGATGGGGTGCGTGGCGGCCAGCGAGGACGGCGCCCGGCTGGGCAAGGGCGGCGGGTTCGCCGACCTGGAGTTCGCCCTGGCCACCGCGGCGGGCCTGATCGGCCGGGACACCATCTGCGTCACCACCGTGCACGAGCTGCAGGTCCGCCCGGCCGGGACGATCCCGCTCACCGGCCACGACGTGCCGCTGGACTTCATCATCACGCCGGAGCGGGTCATCGACTGCCGGCCCGGGCACGGGCCGCGCCCGGTGGCCGGCATCTGCTGGGAGGACCTGACCGAGGAGAAGATCGCCGCCATCCCGCTGCTCGCCGCCCAGCGGGATGGCCAGCGGGATGACCAGCGGGATGGCCAGCGGTAAGGACCCGAAGCTCAGCCGAAGCTGATCCGCTCCAGCCAGAACTCCAGCAGCCTGGCGTCGCCGAAGATCTCGATGCCGTCGCCGTACGGCGTACGCCGCCTGTAGATGATCAGCAGCAGGTCGGTCAGCGGCCCGCGCACGGCGACCGCGGCCTTCCCGTGCGCCCGGGACCGGCTGATGGTCTCGCCGGTGAGATCAACCAGCCACTCCGCGGCCGCCTCCGGCGCGGTGTCGGTGGCGTGGAAGTGCAGGGTCCGTCCGGGTCCGGGCAGCTCGCGCATCTGAGGATGCACTTCGAAGTGCATCGGCAGCGAGCCGAGCTGCATCCACTCGTCGATGGCGTCGATGGCGATATCCGCATCGAGCGTGTATGGCGCGCGCACGGCCAGGGCCGCGTCGGCCCGGTGAATGGCCGTTTCGTGGGTGAACCGGCGGGCGTAGAAATCGGTGCTGCCGCCAGGCACCGATGTCCACACCGGGGTGCCCGGCCCGGCCGCCCGCAGGGCCGCCGCCAGCTGCCCGGCGCCCTCGGCCAGCCACGCGCCCAGGACAGCCAGGTCGTCATCCGCGCCGACGGGCAGGCCGCGGCCGTGCTCGACGGGAAGCGGCCCGGCGGCCCGGGTCCGCACGATCTCCCCGGCCCAGCGCTGCACGTCGCCCAGGTGCCGCAGCAGCCGGCCCAGGTCCCAGCCCGGGCAGGACGGCGCCGGGACGGCCGGGGCCGCGCCCTTGACGCAGGCGGTCAGCAGGTCCGTCTGCGCGGTGATCTCGGCCAGGTAGCGCTCGTAGCTCAGTCCGGTCATGCCCACCACGCTAGCGGCGGGCCAGTACGAAAGCCTGCGGCGTCTGCTCGGGGAAGGGCCCGTCCTCATCGGGCTCGCGCACCAGCCGGGCGCGCACCGCGAACCCGGCCCGGCTCAGCAATTCCGCGACCCGATCCGGCGGCCGGAACCGGAAATCGAGTGAGATCGACTGGCCCAGCGCCTCCGCCCGGTGCCGCGACTCGTCTTACCGGGCGGCCGAACGCGCCCACCGCATCCGCACCAGGCATCAACCGGTGGGTGGAGAGCCCAGATCCACCCGGGAGCCGATGACAGCGACTGGACCCGGGCATACGGTGATCGACGTCCGCCTAGCAGCTGCGGTGAAGAAGTCGGAGAAGTAGCATGCACGCGCTCAAGCTCGCCATCGGTTGTGCCTGGCTCGTCTTCTGGATTTACTGGCTCGTGTCCGCCTCCAGCAGCAAGGAGAGCGTCAGCAGCGGGTGGCGATCACGGCTGACCGGCGTCAGCGCGGTTGGGGTCTTCCTGATCGCTGGCGTGCTGCGCGGCGGCAGCCTGGCTGTGCACAGCTTGATCCTCGCGGCGATCGGGGCGCTGCTGTTCGCCTGCGGGATCGCGCTCGCGGTCTGGGCCCGCTTGCACCTCGGCCGCAACTGGGGGATGCCGATGACTCAGCGGGCCGAGCCGGAGCTTGTCACCTCAGGCCCCTACCGGTTCGTCCGCCACCCGATCTACACGGGACTCCTCACCGCCATACTGGGGACCACGCTCGTCAACAACCTGCTCGGCCTGATCGTCGTCGCGGTACTGGTCGCGTACTTCTATTACTGCGGGATCGTCGAGGAGCGGAACCTCGCGGCCACCTTCCCCACGGCGTTCCCGGAGTACAAAGGCAGGACGAAGATGCTCATTCCGTTTCTCCTATAGGACTTAGGAGTCAAAGCCCAGGCCGGCCGCGTCCAGGGCCCGCAGCCACAGGTTCCTGCGGCCGTCATGGCGGTCGGCCCGGGCCAGGGACCAGCGGGTGGCCTGCACGCCCAGGTAGGCCAGCGGCTCGGGCGGGAACGGGATCGGCTTGCTGCGGACCAGCGTCAGCTTGGTGAGCGAGGTCCGTTCGCCGCCCAGCAGGTCGAGCATGACCCGGCCGCCGAACCGGCTGGCCCCGACCCCCAGGCCGGTGAAGCCAAGCGCGTAGGCCACCCGGCCGCGGTGCGCGGTGCCGAAGAACGCGCAGAACCGGCTGCAGGTGTCGATGGCGCCGCCCCAGCGGTGGCTGAACCCGATCCCCTCCAGCTGCGGGAACGTGGCGAAGAAGTGCCCGGCGAGCCGGGTGAAGGTGGCGGGCCGCTGGTCGTAGGCGGCGCGCAGGCCCCGGCCGAAGTGGTAGATCGCGTCGTAGCCGCCCCAGACGATCCGGTCGTCGGCGGTGAGCCGGTAGTAGTGGAACTGGTTGCCCGAGTCGGCCAGGCCCTGCCGGTTCCGCCAGCCGATCGCGGCCCGCTGCGCCTGGCTGAGCGGCTCGGTGACCAGCACGTAGTCATACACCGGGACGATGTAGGGCCGCACCCAGTGCACCAGGGCGGGGAACGCGCTGGTCCCCAGGGCCACCCGGCCGGCCCGCAGCACGCCGTCGCTGGTGCGGACGCTCACCCCATCAGCGTCAGAAGCCAGGCCGGTAACCGGCGTGCGTTCCAGGATGCGGACGCCGAGCCGCTCGCAGGCGGCGGCCAGGCCCCAGGCCAGCCGGGCCGGCTGGACCAGCGCGGAGCAGTCTTTGTCCCACACGCCGGCCAGGTAGGCGGGGGAGTTGACCTCGGCCCGTACCGCCTCGCGGTCCAGGAACGTGGACCCGGCATCCTCGCGGAGGGCGGCGACCTGGTACTCCTCGGTGGCCACGGCGATGGTGCCGGTCCGCTCGAAGCCGCAGTCGATGCCGTACCTGCTCACCGCGGCCTCGATCGCGTCCAGGTTCTCCGCGCCGAGCCGCTGCAGGGTGGCGAACTCATCCGGGAACCGGTCCCGGCCGTTGGCCGCGCCGTGGGTCAGGCTGGCGTCGCAGAACCCCCCGTTGCGCCCGGTGGCGGCCCAGCCGATCCGGTTGCCCTCGGCGAGCACCACGGACCGTTCGGGATCAGACTCCTTAGCAAGCATGGCGGTCCACAAGCCGGTGAACCCGCCGCCGACCACCACCAGGTCGGCGGCGGCCTCGCCGCGCAGAGCAGGCCGGGCCGGCGGCCCGTCCGGCTGGTCCAGCCAGAACGGCGCGGGCTGCGCCGCCAGGACCAGCCGGCTGAGCTCCTCCTCCCGCGTCATCACCCGCAGACTGATGCGAAGGCATCCTCCAGGATGGACAGCCCCTCGTCCAGCAGGTCCTCGCCGATCACCAGCGGCGGCAGGAAGCGGATCACGTTGCCGAACGTGCCGCAGGTCAGCGTGACCAGCCCGGCCTGGTGGCAGGCGCGGGAGACCGCCGCGGTTGTGGATGGGTCGGGGTCCAAAGTGCCGGGGGTGGTCAGCTCGATGGCCACCATGGCGCCGCGCCCGCGCACGTCCGCGATCACCGGGTAGGTCCCGGCCAGCTTGTGCAGCCGGGGCAGCATGACCTCGCCGATCCGCCGGGCCCGGCCGGCCAGGTCCTCGGCGGCCATCGTCTCGATCGCGCCCAGCGCCGCCGCGCAGGCCACCGGGTTGCCGCCGTAGGTGCCGCCCAGGCCGCCGGAGTGCACCGAGTCCATGATCTCCGCACGGCCGGTCACCCCGGCCAGCGGCAGCCCGCCGGCGATGCCCTTCGCGGTGGTGATCAGGTCCGGCACGACGCCCTCGTGCTCGCAGGCGAACCAGTCGCCGGTCCGGCAGAACCCGGTCTGGATCTCGTCGGCGATGAACACGATCCCGTTCTCGCGGCAGAACTCGGCCAGCCCGGGCAGGAACCCGTCCGGCGGGACCACGAACCCGCCCTCGCCCTGGATCGGCTCGATGATCACCGCGGCCACGTTGTCCTCGCCGACCTGGGTGTGGATCAGGGACTTCACCATGTCCAGGGCGTTCGCCCGGCAGGCCTCCGGGCCGCCGGGCCAGCGCAGCGGGTAGGCCATCGGCATCCGGTAGATCTCGCCCGCGAACGGGCCGAACTTGTCCTTGTAGGGCATGTTCTTGGCCGTCAGCGCCATGGTCAGGTTGGTGCGGCCGTGGTAGCCGTGGTCGAACGCGATGACGGCCTGCCGCCGGGTGGCGTGCCGGGCGATCTTCACCGCGTTCTCCACCGCCTCAGCGCCGGAGTTGAACAGCGCGGAACGCTTCTCGTAGCTGCCCGGGGTGCGCCGGCCCAGTTCCTCGCAGACCTCCACGTAACCCTCGTACGGGGTCACCATGAAGCAGGTGTGGGTGAACCGGCCTACCTGCTCCGCCACCCGGGCGGCCACCCGGGGCGCGGCGTTGCCCACCGAGACCACCGCGATCCCGGCGCCGAAGTCGATCAGGGAATTTCCGTCGGCGTCCACGATGACGCCGCCGCCGGCGTCGGTGACGAATACCGGCAGCACGGTGCTGACCCCGCGGGCCACCGCGCGCTCGCGCCTGGCCTGCAGGTCACGGGAGACGGGTCCGGGGATCTCGGTTACCAGGTGTCGGCGTTGGATAGGACGGTCTTGGCCCTTAACATGCTCGGTCATAAGACTTACGGCGTGGAGGTCCCAGGCTTCAGGCCGGGGAGGAAACGCCGCTTCACCTCCCTAGAAATGTCGTTGGTAGTCGCTAGTGTGTTCGTATGTCCCGGTACCGATTGCTCCCCACGCCCGTCCAGGAGGCGGTGTTGCGGGACCACTGCGGCCAGGCCCGGTACGTATGGAACCTGGCCGTCGAGCAGCACTCGCACTGGCATCCGGGCCGGGCGGGCGCGCCGGGCTACCGGGAGCAATGTCGGCAGCTCACCGAGGCCCGCGCCGAGCATGGCTGGCT
Source organism: uncultured Actinomycetes bacterium (assembly GCA_963739135.1). Classification (GTDB taxonomy): domain Bacteria; phylum Actinomycetota; class Actinomycetes; order Streptosporangiales; family Streptosporangiaceae; genus Palsa-504. The sequence goes on along the minus strand of CAVTZG010000021.1, from coordinate 295,165 downwards.
GGCGGCGGGCTCGCAGACGGTGCAGCAGCAGGCGCTGCGGGACTTCGCCCGGGCGATGGCGGCGTTTTTCGATCCGGATAACCCGGCCGGGCGGCCGTCGTGGCGCAAGGCGGGACGAGACGAGGGATTCTGCATCGTGGGGCGGCGCGGGCGTCAGTGGGACGTGCGGCGACTGAGCCGGAATGTCGGCGAGGTGTGGGTGCCGAAGGGTGGGTGGGTGCGGTTCCGCTGGTCCCGTCCGGTGCCGCCGGGCGTGAAGTCCTACCGGGTGACCATGGATCGCTCCGGGCGCTGGCACGTCGCCTTCGTGGCCATTCCCGAGCCGATCCCGGCACCGGTCAACGGCCAGGCCGTGGGCATCGACCGGGGCGTGGCGGTGTCCGCGGCCCTGTCCACCGGGGAACTGCTGCATGTGCCGGGCCTGACCGCGCGGGAGCGTCAGAGGCTGCGGCGCCTGGAGCGCAGACTCGCCCGCGCACGGCGCGAGTCGAACCGCCGCGCGCGGGTGAAGTACGCGATTGCCCGGCTGCGCGCCCGTGAGACGGACCGGCGCAAGGACTGGGGCGAGAAAACCAGTACGGACCTGGCGCGCCGCTTCGATGTCATCAGGGTCGAGGACCTCAAGATCAAAAAAATGACGCGCTCGGCAAGGGGGACTGCCCGGAGCCCGGGCAGGAAGGTGCGCCAAAAGGCCGGGCTGAACCGCGAGATTATGCGGTCGGGCTGGGGTCTGCTGGTGCGCCGCCTGGAGGAGAAAGCGCGCGGCCGGATAGAAAAGATCAAACCAGCGTTCACGAGTCAGCGTTGCTCGGCGTGCGGGCACGTCGCAGCGGAGAACCGCAAGAGCCAAGCCCTCTTCGCCTGCGCGGCCTGCAACTTCGCCTGCAACGCCGATGTGAATGCCGCCCGGAATATCGCGGCGGGGCACGCCGTGACTGCGCGGGGAGGCGACGGGATAACCCTGCCTGCGAACCGCGAACCTCAGCACGCCGACCTCCTCGTCGCGTAGCTGGAATCCCCGCCTACGAGGCGAGGGAGGATGTCAAGATCAGACCATAAATCATGGACAACGTTGACTTTCAGCCCAGGGGAGGAAACGTGGCTTCACATCCCTTGGAATGTTGCTGTGGTGTTCGCTAAGGCATTCGCATGTTCCGTACCGCTTGTTGCCTGGTTGGAAATGATGTCGTCAGGTGAACCGCAGACCTCAGCCCGCGTTCCTTCCAGGTGGGTGGAATCCTCTCCGGCCCTGGTACGTCATCCCATCGGACAGCTCGAGCCAAGGTGGCCTTACGGAGTGGCTGGACGTTTATGGTAGTGAGCCGGATACGGGAGAGGATTGATCTCGCACATGCCTGACCATGCAGAGCCGGACGCCCGAGGGCTGTTCGGCGGGGTTTTCGCCCGGGGCGGGGTCGAGGTAGGCGACACCGCGTGGCTGCAGGCGATGCTGGACGCCGAGGCCGGGCTAGCCCGGGCGCTGGAACGGGCCGGGCTGGCGTCGGCGGGCTCGGGCGAGGCGGTCACCGCAACGGCCAGGGCAGACAATTTTGATCCGAACGAGCTCGGCGAACTGGTGGCCCTGACCGGGAACCCGGTTCCCGCGCTAGCGCGCGGGCTGGCGCGCCGGGTCCCGCAGGCCGCGGCCGGTGCTGTGCACCGTGGCGCCACCAGCCAGGACATCGTGGACACGGCCGCCATGCTGCTGGCCAGGCGGGCCATCGACGTGATCCTGGCCGACCTGGCGCAGACCGCCGGCGCGGCAGCCGGGCTGGCCGCCGCGCACCGGGGCACGATCATGATCGGCCGGACGCTGCTCCAGCAGGCCGTCCCGGTCACCTTCGGGCTGGTCGCGGCGGGCTGGCTGACCAGCGTGGACGAGGCCCGCCAGGGGCTGGCCGAGGTCAGCGCGCGGCGGCTGGCCGTGCAGTTCGGCGGCGCGGCGGGCACGCTCGCGTCGCTGGGTGACGACGGCCCGCGGGTCGCGGCCCTGTTCGCCGAGGAAACGGGCCTGGCCCGGCCGGTGCTGCCCTGGCACACGGACCGGCTGCGGATCATCGACCTGGCCGCCGCCCTGGCCCGGGTCACGGCGGCCCTGGGCAAGGTCGCCCGCGACATCACGCTGCTGGCCCAGACGGAGATCGGCGAACTCCGCGAGGGGAGTGGCGCGCCGGCGACGCCGCCCGCCGCCCAGGGTGCCCCGGCCGCCCAAGGTGCGCCGCCCGCCCAGCCCGCTCCGAGTGCCCAGGGTGCGCCGCCCGCCCAGCCCGCTCCGAGTGCCCAGGGTGCGCCGCCCGCCCAGCCCGCTCCGGGTGCCGAGGCTGCCTCGTCCCCGCGCCGCGGCGGCTCGTCAGCCATGCCGCACAAGCACAACCCGGTTGCGGCCATCGCCATCCTGGGCTGCACCCGGCAGGCCCCTGGGCTGCTGGCCACCCTGGCCGCCTGCGCTGAGCAGGAGCTGCAGCGCGCCGCCGGCGCGTGGCACGCCGAATGGGAGCCGCTGACCGCGCTGCTGCGGCTGACCGCCTCGGCGGCCAGCTGGGCCGCCGAGCTGATGTCCGGCCTGGTCGTGGACGTCTCGCGGATGGCGGCCAACCTGGCCGCGACCAAGGACCTGCCGCTGGCCGAGCACGTCACCTCACTCCTGGCCGGCGTGCTCGGCGGCGGCCAGGCCCACGACCTGGTGGCCGAGGCGAGCCAGCGAGCGGTGAGCGCCGGCCTGCCGCTGCGCGACGTGCTGCTGGCCGTGCCCAAGCTCGAGGGCCGGCTGGCCTCGGCCGGCATCACCGCCGAGCAGATCGAGTCCGCCCTCGAGCCGGCCGGCTACCTCGGCGCCGCGGACGCCTTCGTCGCCGCGGCCCTCGAGGCGCATGCGGCAGTCGAGGCCCAGCTGAAGCAGGAGGACGGCCATGAATGATGCCGAGCGGGCGCAGCGGGGGATGACGGTCCGGCGCCAGGTGCTCGGGGACGAGCACGTCGACCGGGCGGTGGCCTCGATCACCCCGTTCACCGAGCCGTTCCAGGACTTCATCACCCGCTACGCCTGGGGAGAGATCTGGTCACGCCCCGGGCTGTCCCGGGCCGAGCGCAGCATCGTCACGCTGGCCGTGCTGGCCGCGCTGCACCACGACAACGAACTGGCCATGCACGTCAAAGCCGCGCTGCGCAACGGCCTGGCCCCCGAGCAGATCAGCGAGGTCCTGCTCCAGGTAGCGGTCTACGCCGGCGTCCCCGCCGCCAACCGCGCCTTCGCCGTCGCCCAGCGCGCCCTCGCCGAAGCCGAACCCCAGCCCGCGCCCCAACCCCAGCCCGCGCCCCAACCCCAGCCCGCGCCCCCGGAAACGGCCCCCGCAGCGGAGTGAAACCCGGGTTTCACCACATTATGGGGTGGTGGAACCGGGATTTCACCACCCGCCGTCGCGCGCTTTGTCTCCGGGCCCAGTGCCGCTAGCTGCGAAGTTGGCCTCTGGGCACAGGAATCCGTCCGACATGCGAACGCTTGTACTCCTGGCGGCCGCTCAGGCGGTATTGTTTGCCTAAGCGAACAGAACTGGAGCGATATGGCGGAGATCGTCTCACTCGCCGAAGCCGTGGAGCGGGCGATTCATGACGGGGACGCCGTGGCCATGGAGGGGTTCACGCACCTGATCCCGTTCGCCGCCGGGCACGAGGTGATCAGGCAGCGGCGCCGGGGCCTGACGCTGATCCGGATGACCCCGGACCTGATCTACGACCAGCTCATCGGGGCCGGCTGCGCGCGCAAGCTGATCTTCTCCTGGGGCGGCAATCCCGGCGTGGGATCCCTGCACAGGTTCCGGGACGCGGTCGAGCACGGCTGGCCCGCCGCCCTGGAGATCGAGGAGCACAGCCACGCCGGGATGGCCAACCGCTACGTGGCCGGCGCGGCAGGCCTGCCGTTCGCCGTGTTGCGCGGCTACAACGGCACCGACCTGTATCGCCTGGAGACGCTCACCGACGACCAGCGCGAGGTCCCCACGATCAAGCCGATCACCTGCCCGTTCACCGGCGAGACGCTCACCGCGGTGGCCGCGATCCGGCCTGATGTGGCCGTGATCCACGCCCAGCGGGCCGACCGGTCGGGGAACGTGCAATTGTGGGGTATCGCCGGCGTGCAGAAGGAGGCCGTGCTGGCGTCGCAGCGTTCGATCGTCACCGTCGAGGAGGTCGTGGACGACCTGGAGCCCCGGCCGGGCGCGGTCGTGCTGCCCGCCTGGACGGTCAGCTACGTGGCGCAGGTCCCGGGCGGCGCTCATCCGTCTTACGCACTGGGCTACTCGGTGCGCGACAACGACTACTACGTGGCCTGGGATGCCATCGCCCGCGATCGTGAGGCATTCACCCGCTGGCTGGATGAGAGCGTTTACGCCGTCCCGGCGGGGCAGTCATGACGTCACAGGTGAGTGCCGACCCCGCGGGCGTGAACCAGCTGAACTACACCGCCGACGAGATGATGACCGTGGCCGCCGCCCGGGCGCTGCGGGACGGCATGACCTGCTTCGTCGGCATCGGGCTGCCGAGCGCGGCAGCCAACCTGGCCCGGGCCACGCACGCGCCCGGCCTGGTACTGATCTACGAATCGGGCACGATCGGCGCCAAGCCGGCCGAACTGCCGCTGTCGATCGGCGACGGCGTCCTGGCTGAGACCGCGGACGCCGTGGTCAGCGTGCCCGAGATCTTCAACTACTGGCTGCAGCCGGGCCGGATCGACGTCGGCTTCCTCGGCGCGGCCCAGATCGACAAGTTCGGTAACATCAACACCACTGTTATCGGCGGGAACTACACCAACCCGAGCGTGCGCCTGCCCGGCGCGGGCGGCGCTCCGGAGATCGCCGCCTCGTGCCGTGAGGTGATCGTCGTGGTCAGGCAGACCGTCCGCTCCTTCGTCGACCGGGTGGACTTCGTCACCTCGGTCGGTTACGGGTCGGGACCGGGCGACCGCGAACGGCTCGGCCTCACCGGCGCGGGACCGAAGAAGATCATCACCGACCTGGGTATCCTCGAGCCCGACCCGGACACGCTGGAGTTCACCATCACCGGGCTGTTCCCCCGGATCTCCGCGGCCGCGGCCAAGGAGCGGACCGGCTGGGACCTGGCCGTGGCGGCCGAGCCGCAGATCATCGCCGGGCCCAGCCCGGCCGAACTCGGGGCACTGCGCCGCCTGCAATCCCGGGGTAGCCGTCAAAGGAGTCACCAATGACCGCTCAGGTTTCGACGCCCGTCCTGGCCGGCCCGCGTGAGCTGGCCCTGCCCGCCTACGAGCGTCCCTCCGGCGTCCACCCGCCGCTGGACTTCGAGGGCTACCATTCCACCGCGCTGCGCCACCCGAAGCAGCCGCTGGTCCTGCTGCCGCACCGGCTCACCGAAGTGACCGGGCCGCTGCTCGGCGAGAGCCTGATCGCCGCCACCGACGCCGACCTGACCACCCAGCGCGGCGGGGAGCCGCAGGGCCAGCGGATCATCGTGGCCGGGCGGGTGCTCGACTCCGACGGCCGGCCGGTGCCGGATACGCTGCTGGAGATCTGGCAGACGAACGCGGCCGGGCGCTACCGGCACTCGCGTGAGCATCACCCGGCCCCGCTCGACCCCAACTTCGACGGGATCGGGCGCTGCCTGACCGACGCCGCGGGCCGGTACCGCTTCATTACCATCCAGCCTGGCGCCTATCCGTGGGGGAACCACCACAACGCCTGGCGCCCGGCGCACATCCACTTCTCGCTGTTCGGCCGGGCCTTCACCCAGCGGCTGGTCACCCAGATGTACTTCCCTGGCGACCCGCTGCTGCCGCTGGACCCCATCTTCAACTCGGTGCCGGACGAGAAGGCCAGGCAGCGGCTGATCGCCGGCTTCGACATCGAGGTGACCCAGCCCGAGTGGGCGCTCGGCTACAACTTCGACATCGTGCTGCGCGGCCGCGGCGCGACCGTCTTCGAGTGAGGGGCCAGGAAGTGAGGGGCCAGGAAGTGAGGGGCCAGGAAGTGAGGGGCCAGGAAGTGAGGGGCCAGGAAGTGAGGGGCCAGGAAGTGAGGGGCCAGGAAGTGAGGGGCCAGAACGGAGCGACACCAGGGCCAGGCCTGACACCTTCGCAGACCGTGGGGCCGTACTTCTCGATGCGGCTGCCGTGGCCCGAGGGCCCGTTCGTGGTCCCCGAGGGCACGCCAGGAGCTGTCACCGTCATCGGGCGGCTCTACGACGGCGCGGGCCACGTCATCCCCGACGGGCTGATCGAGACCTGGCAGGCCGGGCCGGACGGGCGCTTCGCGCACCCGGACGACCCGCGGGGTGCGGTGCCGGGCGGCTACCACAGCTTCCGCGGCTTCGGCCGGTGCCCGACCGCCGCGGACGGGTCCTACCGGATCATCACCCTCAAGCCCGGGCCCCTGCCCACCCCTGACGGGAGCATCGAGGCCCCCCACCTGGACGTCTCGGTCTTCGCGCGCGGCCTGCTTGACCGGGTGGTGACCAGGCTGTACTTCCCCGACGAGCAGACCGCCAACGCCGTCGACCCGGTGCTGTGCTCGATCTCCGATCCGGCCCGGCGGGCCACGCTCATCGCCGTGCCCGAGCCCGAGGGAGAGCTGAGGTTCGACATCCGGCTGCAAGGCCAGGGCGAGACGGTCTTCTTCGATGTCTGAGGTGCGCCTGGCGTCCTGGCTGGACGGGCCGGACGGCGCGCCGGTCGTCGTGCTGGCCAACCCGATCGGCACCACCAGGGCGATCTGGGATGCCCAGGCTGACCTGCTGCGCCGGCACTTCCGGCTGCTCAGGTTCGAGCTGCGCGGCCACGGGGAACCCGGAGCGCGGTCCGACGCCCCGCCCGGGCCGTACTCGCTGGCCGAGCTCGGCACCGACGTGCTCGGCCTGATGCGCGATCATGGCGTCACCTCCGCCGCCCACTGCGGTATCTCGATCGGCGGCATGATCGGGCTGTGGCTGGCCGCCAACGCGCCGGACCGGATCTCGTCCCTGGTCGTGTGCTGCGCCGCGATCACCCCGATGCCGAACCGCCAGTCCTGGCTGGACCGGGCCGCGCTGGTCCGCTCCGGCGGCATGGCCGCGATCAGCGAGATGGTGCTGCCTCGCTGGTTCACCCAGGACTTCATCGCGCGCCAGCCCGCGGCCGTGGCGGCAGTCATGGACATGCTGCACGGCACCGACCCGCAAGGCTACGCGGGCTGCGCGGAGGCCATCGCCGACCTGGACCTGGCTCCCGCGCTCGGCTCGATCAAGGCGCCCACGCTGGTCATCTCGGGCGCCGAGGATACGGCCGCGCCGCCCTGGCAGGGCGCCAGGACCGCGCTCGGCATCGCCGACTCCCGGCTGAGGGTCATCCGGGGCACCTCGCACCTGGCTCCGTACCAGACGCCGGGCCCGGTCAGCGCGGCGATCCTCGCCCATCTCGGATGCCCGTAGGGTAGGAAGCCCGTCCTCGAGGAGGAGCCGTGCTGCCCTGGTCCGCCGATCTCGCCGGCCGCATCGACGAGCACATCATCACCAGCGATCTGCTGCGCGGCAACCCGCTCGGCGATCCGCACGAGCGGCCGGTGCTCGTGTACCTGCCGCCCGGCTATGACGACGATCCCGGCCGCCGGTACCCGACCGTGTACGTGATCCAGGGCTACACCGGGCACGTGGCCATGTGGCGGAACCGGACCGCCTACCGGGTGCCGTTCCCTGAGGCCGCCGACGCGGTGTTCGCCGACGGCGAGGCGCCCCCGGCCATCGTGGTCTACGTCGACGCGTGGACCAGGTACGGCGGCAGCCAGTTCGTGGACTCGCCCGGCACCGGGCGCTACCACTCATACCTGTGCGACGAGGTGGTGCCGTGGGTGGACGCGCGGTACCGGACGCTGCCGGGCGCCGGGCACCGGGCCATCATGGGCAAGTCGAGCGGCGGATTCGGCGCCATGATCACGCCCATGCTGCGGCCGGACCTGTTCGGCGCGCTGGCCACCCACGCGGGCGACACGCTGTATGAGTACTGCTACATTCCCGAGTTCCCGGCCGCGGTAAGGTACCTGCGCCGTTACGGCGGCGACATCTGGCGCTGGTGGGAGGACTTCTGCTCGCGGGTGTCCTTCACCAAGGAGGAGGACATGTCCCTGCTGGCGGTGCTGGGCGTGGCGGCGTGCTTCTCCGCCCGCGAGGACGCTACCGTGGACCTGCCCTTCGACGCGGTGACCGGCGTCCTGCGGCCAGCAGTGTGGCAGCGGTGGCTGGACTGGGATCCGGTGCGGATGGTGCCAGCTCACGCGGAGGCCTTGCGCGGGCTGCGGGCGATCTGGATCGATGCCGGGACCCGGGACGAATACCACCTCGACCTCGGCGCCGCTGCTTTCCGCGCCGCGCTCAGGGACATCGGGGTGGCCGATGATCTGGTCCATTTCGAGCTCTTCGAGGCCGGGCACATGAGCATCGATTATCGTTACCCGATGTCGCTGGCCTGGCTCTGCGGCCGGATGACTAAGTAGCGGCTAAGAAGCCGCCCGCCACCCCGATGGCCACCCAGTCCTGGCGGCGTACTGATTCACCCGGCGGTTGCCTGCCGGGAGGGCCGGCTATCCACGCGTTAATATTCCGGTTCTGCTGAACGGGGGAACGCGCGTGGTGGCCAGCCCGGCAGCAGACGAGCAGCCCGCGCAGCCGCGCGGGCTGCTGGTCATTTACAGCGCGCTCATGCTGGCCATCCTGCTGGCCGCGCTGGACCAGACGATCGTCGCCACCGCGCTGCCCACCATCGTCAGCGACCTGGGCGGCCTCGACCGCCTGTCCTGGGTGGTCACCGCGTACATCCTCGCGACCACGGCCACCACCCCGGTGTGGGGCAAGCTCGGCGACCAGTACGGCCGGAAGTACCTGTTCATCGCCGCGATCGTCATCTTCCTGATCGGTTCCGCGCTGTCCGGTCTTTCCCGCAGCATGAGCGAGCTGATCGCGTTCCGCGCGCTACAGGGCGTCGGCGGCGGCGGCCTTATCGTGCTGGCCCAGGCCATCGTCGGGGACATCGTCCCGCCACGCGAACGGGGGAAGTACCAGGGCGCGTTCGGCGCCGTCTTCGGGGTTGCCAGCGTCATCGGCCCACTGATCGGCGGGTTCTTCGTCGACAACCTCTCCTGGCGGTGGGTGTTCTACATCAATCTGCCGATCGGGGCCGTCGCCCTCGTGGTGGTTAGCGTGGTGCTGCCCGCCACCGCGGCCCGGCGCAAGCACACCATCGACTACCTGGGCGCTACGCTGCTCGCCGGGTTCGCCGTGTGCGTGGTGCTCGCGACCTCGTGGGGCGGCACCACCTACGCGTGGAACTCCCCCACGATCATCGGGCTGTTCGCCGCCGGCATCGGGCTCCTCGTAGGCTGGTGGCTCTCGGCTCAGCGCGCGTCCGAGCCGGTGCTGCCGCTGCGGTTGTTCCGCAACCGGGTGTTCACCGTCTGCGCGGCGATCAGTCTCGCGGCGGGGTTCGCGATGTTCGGCTCGATCTCGTACCTGCCGCTCTTCCTGCAGGTGGTACACGGCGTGACGCCCACGCTGTCCGGCGTCTACCTGCTGCCGATGGTCGGCGGCCTGCTTATCACCTCGATAGCCAGCGGTCAGCTCATCGCCAGGACCGGTCGGTACAAGATCTACCCGATCGTCGGTACCGCGGTGCTCACGGTCGCGCTCTTCCTGTTGTCCCGGCTGGACGAGCACACTTCGACCGCGCTCATGTGCACCTACTTCTTCTTGCTCGGGATCGCCCTCGGCCTTATCATCCAAGTCCTGGTCATCGCCGTACAGAACGCGGCTGACTACGCCGACCTGGGCGCCGCGACGTCGGGGGTGACCTTCTTCCGCAGCATCGGCGGGGCGTTCGGGGTGTCGATCTTCGGCGCGATCTTCTCGAACCGGCTGGCCAGTGAGCTGGCCTCGGCACTGCATGGGGTCACCCTGCCGGCCGGCGTCAGCGCCTCGGGCGCCGCGGCCGACCCTGCCCTGCTGAAGAAGCTGCCTGCCGCCGTCAGGGCCGACGTGCAGCACGCGTTCTCGCTGGCCCTGCATCCGGTCTTCCTGGCCGCGATCCCCGTCGCCCTGGTGGCGTTCGTGCTTTCCTGGTTCCTGCGCGAGGTGCCCTTGCGTGCGGTCACGAGGACGGCTAACCTCGGCGAGGGGCTGGGGGCGGCCCCGTCCGATCGCTCCTCGGTGGATGAGGTGGAGCGCTCGCTGACCAGGTTCGCAAGCGCGGACATGAGGCGGCGCGGCTACGAACGGCTGACCGCGATGGCCGGCCTCGACCTGCCCGCCGGGAGCTGCTGGATCCTCACCCGGCTGGCCAAGCAGGGCGCGGTCCCTGGCGACGAGCTGGCCCGGCAGGCCAACGTGAGCATCGACTACGGTCGTCCCTTCGTCGACCGGCTGGTCGCCGAGGGCATGGTGGTCCGCTCGAACGGGACGCTGCTGCTCACCGACACTGGCCACGGGACCGCCGAGCGGCTGTTCATTGCCCGCCGCGAGGGGCTGCGGGAGCTGCTCGCCGACTGGTCGCCTGACGAGTACGCCGAGCTCGGTGAGCTGCTCACCAAGCTTTCCCGGGCGCTGCTCGGCGAGGACGCCGACCGGAAGCTCATCGAGCAGGCCGAGACCTAGGGCTTGCGGGCGACCAGCACGCAGTAATACGCCTCGGCGGCGTTGGGCGGGACCACGTCGCCGGGATCAGGCCGCCACTCGGGCGGCCAGGTCAGCCCGGGTTCGACCAGGTCCATCCCTGCGACGAGCTTCAGCACCTCGGTCCGGCTGCGCACGTAGGCCTGCTCGGTGGCCTCGTCGAAGACCCGTTCCACGTCGTTGACCTCGCGCACCGTGTCCGGCGTGGCGTGTGAGATCGCGACGTGGCTGCCGGCCGGGAAGGGGTCGAGCAGCTGGGCGATGAGCCCGGCCGGATCGGCCTCGTCGGACACGAAGTGCAGGATGGACAGGAACAAGAACGCGGTCGGCTGGCTGAAGTCGATCAGCTGCCGGAGCGCCGGGTCGGCCAGGATCGTGCCCGGCACGAGCAGGTCGTGCTCGATGATCGCGGTGTTGGGCACGTTGTGCAGCATGGACCGGGCGTGGGCCAGGACCACCGGGTCATGATCGACGTAGACCACCCGCGTCGCCGGGTCGGCGTCCAGGGCGATCTCGTGGGTGTTGCCCGCGGAGGGCAGCCCGGCGCCGATATCGACGATCTGCCTGATGCCCGCCTCGTTGATCAGGTAGCGGACCACCCGGCGCAGGAACGCCCGGTTCCACTGCACCGCGAGCTGCACGTTCGGCAGCTGCGCGATCATCGATTCGGCCACGGCCCGGTCGGCCGGGTAGTTGTCCTTGCCGCCGAGCAGGTAGTCATAGATGCGCGCGGCACTGGGAATGTCGGGCCTGAAAGTCGTCCGCCAGTCACCGTCGTCGGTCACCGAGCCCCCCTGCGCCATCCGCCCGCCCCGCGTCATAACCCGGCCAATGCTAGCGCTGGTCGACCGGGTGACTGGTGGCCGAAGCGGCGCCCGCCTGATCGGCGAACGCGATGGCCAGCTGGCGCTGCTCGAGCGTGGGCCGAGCCCCGGGCCGCGGGGTCATCAGGAACCGGCCCTGGAACAGCCCGCCGCTCTCCACCAGCAGTTCCGTGTCGCCGGCCGGGAATCCGTCGCGGTCTGCGTCCCAGGTCCCGGACCTGGTGGTGACCGAACCGTCGTGCTGCAGCCGGGCGGGCCGGCCGATCCCGGCGATGCCGTACTGGAAACGGCACGACTCCAGCGCGAGCAGCTGAGCGATCTGGGCGGTTACCTGGTCGATCAGCTGCGACGGCGAGCCGCCTGCAGCCACCGCCTGCGCGGCGCTGTTGATCCCGTCGAGGTACCCGGCGCGCCTGCTCGCGTCCGCGTGCTGGCGCCGGCCCCAGACGGCAATCTCGGTGACTGCCACGCCGATGACCAGCAGCAGGATGGTGGTCTCGATGTCGTCCCGGCTGGTGATGGCGAACCGCTCGTAGGGCCGGGTCAGGAAGAAGTCGAACCACACCGCCGCCGACACCGCGGCCAGGATGCCGGCCAGCCGGTAGCCGTTCGCGGCCACGGCCACCACCACGAGCAGCATGGCCAGGGCGGCGTCGGTGTTCGGGAAGCTGGCCCGGAACGGTACCAGGACGGCGGCCAGGGCCAGGGGGCCCGCGAGAGCGGCCAGCGCCGACAGGCGGTCCCGGGTCTGGTAACGAGATATCGGGGTCATCGCGCACTCCAATGGCATCCGGCCGGCACGATCGTGTCGGCCAGGCTTCCCGGCTCGCCTGATCACGAGAATAGACTGCGCCCGGCCGGCCGCCAACCGCGCGCGGCCTGGGCGTTCAGGGCTTGCGCGCCACGCCGGCCCACATGGCGGACCGTGCCTTGGCCTCGAGGTCGGAGCCGGGCCGCCACTGCTGCACCGCCACCACGCCCGGTTCCTGCAGCTCGAGCCCGTCGAAGAAGCGCTCGACCTCGGCGTGGCTGCGATGCCGCTGAGTCTCCCGCGCCATCCGGTTGTATCGCTTGGCCGCCTCGGCCATCTGCTCCGCCTCGATGTCCGAGGCCACCTGCGACAAGGCCAGGTTAGCTGCCGGCCCGGACGGCCGCCATCAGCTGGCTCACCAGCCGGTACGGGTCGTCGGCGTCCACGATCAGGTGCATGATCGCGATCAGCATGACCGCGACCGGCTGGGAGAAGTCCAGGATCTTGGCCGCCTGCGCCAGGATCGCCTGCGGGTCGCGCAGGTCTGCGTCGATGTAGTCGACCGCACCTTGCGGAGAGCTGGTCAGCAGGGCCTGGGCGTGCAGCAGCACCACCGGGTCGTAGTCGGCATACACCACCCGGCAGCTGGGCGCGACGGACTGGGCCACCTCGTGGGTGTTGTTCGCGGCCGGGATGCCGGTGCCGATGTCCAGGAACTGCCTGATCCCGGCCTCGGCGGTCAGGAACCGCACGGCCCGGGCCAGGAAGGCGCGGTTGGCCCGCACCGACATGACGATGCCCGGATAGGCCGCCTTCACCGCGTCGCCGGCCGCCCGGTCCGCGGCGAAGTTGTCCTGGCCGCCCAGCCAGTAGTCGTGCACCCGGGCACTGTGGGCCACGCTGGTGTCGATGGTCCGCCGGGCGCCCGGCTCCGTCTCAGGCATCCCTCCGCCTTCCGGTGAAAGCTCGACGATGTGACTATATGGCGGCCTAACGGTCCGTGGTTCCCGCCTCCGCCCCCCGGTCAGCCGTCGGGCGGGGGAGATCGGCCATCCCGCGGGCTGGTTCATGGGCGTCCGCCTTCGTAGGCGGCGCGCAGGCGAGATTCCGCGGCGGGCGGAGCGTGCACGTGGTCCAGGCCGAGCAGGGCCGCCCCGACCACCGGCGGCACGTCGATGACGCGCACCCGGGCCCGGGGCGCGGCCTCGGCGAGCTGACGGCCGATGGCGTTCATCAGCAGCGGGTTCCTGGCCGTGATGACGCCGCCGCCCAGGATGACCGGGGTGTGGCGGCCGGCCAGGTCAAGGCGCCGCATGGCGGTGATGGCCATCACCGAGATCTCGTCGGCCAGGCGGTTCACCACCGTGCGCGCGACCGGGTCGCCCGCATCCGCCGCGCGCAGCAGGACGGGGGCCAGGCCGGTCAGGTCGTCGGCCGGGATCTTGCCCTGGTGGACGCCGAGTGTGACCTCCTCGACTCGTTCGGTGCCGAAGTGGCCGGTCACGTACCCGGCCAGCAGCGTGTCCGGGCCGCGGCCGTCCTCGGCCCGCATCGCGTGCCACAGGACCTCCAGGCCCAGGCCGTAGCCGCCGCCCCAGTCACCCGAGATCATGCCCAGGGCCAGGAACCTGGTGACCCGGCCGTCAGGCGCGACACCGACGCAGTTGATGCCCGCGCCGCAGACCACGGCCACGCCCCAGTGCGGCTGGTCCTCGTCGGTCAGGCCCGAACGCAAGATGGCGAACGTGTCGTTGACCACGGTGGCCGACGGGCTCCAGCCCTGGGCCCGGACGGCGGCGGCCAGCTCGTCCTCTTCCTCCGGCAGGTCCGCGTTGGCCAGGCAGGCCACCGTGTGCAGCGCCGCCCAGCCCTTCCGGGACGCGGCGACTTGCGCGGCCGCCTGCTTGACTACCGCGGCCACGATCAGCATCGTCTGCTCGACACCGATCTCGTGGGAGTTGGTGCCCGGCCCGCGTGCGGTGGCCAGCAGGGTGCCGTCGCCGGCCACCAGGGCCACGTCCGTCTTGCTGTTGCCGCCGTCGATGGCCAGCACGGCGGGCCTCAGCGCCCGCGGTGCAGGCAGCTGATCAGCCAAGGTCAGCCGCCCCGAGGGCGAAGGCTGTCACAACGACGCGGTTGCGCATGCTCATCTGCGGTCTCCTCGGGCCCATGGCAGGTACTGCGCGTTCTCTGCGAGCAGGCGGTCGGTCAGGCATTCCGCCTGGTCGGCCTGGCCGACCAGCGGGTGCGCGAGCAGCGCGTCGTACACCCGCTGCCGGCCGCCGTGCAGCGCGGCCGCCAGGGCGAGCTCCTCGTAGGCGTACACGTGCGCGATCAGGCCGCGCAGCAGCGGCTGGACCCCGTTAGCCGGATCGACCGGGACCGGGACGGCGCCGTTGCGGCCGATCACCGCGGGCACCTCGATCACCGCGTCGTCGGGCAGGAACGGCAGCGTGCCGCCGTTGAGGGTGTTGACCACCTGGACGTCGCGCCGGTCGCCGGCCAGGGAAACGAGCAGGTCCACCGCGGCCTCGGAGTACCAGGCCCCGCCGCGCTGGCCCAGCTGCTCGGGCTTGCGGTCCAGGGCCGGGTCCGCGTACAGCTCGAGCAGTTCGGCCTCCAGCCGGGCGACCGCCTCGGCCCGGGTTACCGCGCCGCGCTGCTCGGCCACCACCGCGTCGTGGGCGTAGTAGTAGCGCAGGTAGTACGACGGGACCAGGCCCAGCCGGCGGACGAAACCCGCGGCCAGCCCGGTGTGCGGCGCGATGTCCTCGGCCCGGGTGGCGAGCAGGTCGGGCAGCACGTCTTTGCCGTCCACCACTACGGAGCGTTCCCAGGTCAGGTGGTTCAGGCCGACGTGGCCCAGCGACACCTGGTCCGGCGGCACCCCGAGCATCGAGGCGAACTCCCGCTGGAACCCGATGGCCACGTTGCACAGCCCGACGGCCCGGTACCCGGCGGTCAGCAGGGCCCGGGTGACGATCCCCACGGGGTTGGTGAAGTCGATGATGAAGGCAGAGGGCGAAGCCCGGCGGCTGGCCCGTTCGGCCAAATCCAAGACAATGGGCACGGTCCTCAGCGCTTTTGCCAGCCCGCCCGCCCCGGTGGTCTCCTGCCCGACGCAGCCGCAGTCCAGGGGCCAGGTCTCGTCGCGCTGCCGGGCGGCCTGACCGCCGATCCGCAGCTGGAACACGATGGCGTCCGCGCCGTCGGCGCCGTCGTCCAGGCTGCCGGTCCAGCGCACCCGGGCCGGATGGCCGTGCGCGGCCATGATCCGGGCCGAGACCGGGCCCACGACGGCCAGCCGCCCGGGGTCGGGGTCGACCAGGACCAGCTCGGTCACGGACGGCAGCAGCCGCCCGATGCCGTCCGCCAGCTCGGGGGTGTAGGTGGACCCGCCGCCGATGACCGCGAGTTTCATGATGCGAAGGCCCTCACTTCGGCGCCCGTCTGGGCGACGTGGCAAGCCACTTCGTGGCTCTGCCGATCCGGGGGGGCGACCCCCCTGGACCCCCCGATCATGGGGGGACTGCCCGTCCCCCCATACCCCCCTGGCCCCCCCGCAGGGGCATGCACTTCCGCCAAAGCCGGGGTGACGGTCGAACACTCTTCAATGGCCAGCGGGCACCGCCAGCGGAACCGGCAGCCGGGCGCGGGGTCGATGACCTTGGGCGGCTCGCCGCGGTCGGTCACCTGCGCCAGCGGAGCCATCGGATCTGGTACCGCGGACAGCAGCAGCTGGGTGTAGGGATGCTTCGGTGTGGTCAGCACGTGGTCGATCGGCCCGGATTCGGCGATCTGGCCCGCGTACAGGACGATCAGGCGGTCCGCCACGTACCGCGCGCTGGCAATGTCGTGGGTGATGTAGAGGATCGACACCCCCTCCTCGTCGCGCAGCTTCGCCATGAGGTTGAGCAACCCGATCCTGATCGACACGTCCAGCATCGAGACCGGCTCGTCGGCCAGGATCAGCTTCGGCCGCATCGCGAGGGCCTGGGCGAACCCGACCCGCTGCCGCTGTCCGCCGCTCAGTTCGTACGGGAACCGCTGCAGCATGTCGGCGCTCAGCCCGACCACGCTGAACACCCTGGCCGCCTCGTCCAGGCGCTGTTTCGCCGACAGCTCGGGACGGTGCAGCTTGAGGATGCGCAGGACGCCGTGCTGCACGCGGAACACCGGGTTGATCGAGGCGAACGGATCCTGGAAGACCATCGGCACCAGGCTGGCGTAGCGCAGCCCGTCGCGGCGTGAGCGGATCGCGGACAGCGGCTTGCCCTCGAAGTAGACCTGTCCGCTCGCCGGCTTGTAGACCCTCGCCAGCACGCGGGCGATCGTGGACTTGCCGCTGCCGCTCTCCCCGGCCAGCGCCACGATCTCGCGTTCGCCGATGCTGAAGCTGACGTCGTCCACGGCGTGCAGCGTCCGCCGGGATAGCATCCCGCCGATCTTGAAGTGCCTGGTCAGGTGTTCGGCTCTCAGCAGTTCGCTCATCTGCTCAGGCTCCCCTCCTGATCGGCCTTGGGCAGGGTGCCGTCCTGGCGGCGCAGGCAGCGGACGAGGTCTCCGTCCACCGGGTACAGGTCGGGCGCGGTCACGGTGCACTGTTCGACCGCGTGCGGGCACCGCGGGTGGAACCGGCAACCGGTCGGGATCGCGGCCAGGTCCGGGGGACTACCCGGGATTCCCTTGAGCGGGACGCGCGGGCCACGGATGGACGGGAAGGCTTCCAGCAGGCCCTGGGTGTACGGGTGCAGCGGCCGGTCGAAGATCATCCTGGTCGCGCCGAGCTCGTCGATCTGGCCGGCGTACATCACCATGAGCCGGTCGGAGAAGTGGCTGATCAGGGACATGTCGTGGGTGACGAAGATGACCGCGAAGCCGTAGGTCTGCTGGAGCTCCTTGATCTGCACCATCAGGGCCCGCTGTGCTACCACGTCGAGAGCGGAGGTCGGCTCGTCCATGATGATGAGGTCGGGCGTGAAGAGCATCGCCATCGCGATCATCGAGCGCTGCCGCATGCCGCCGGACAGCTGGTGCGGGTAGCTCTTCAGGTGCACCGGGTCAATGCCGACCATTCGCAGCACCTCGGCCGACCGGGCCGCGATCTCCTGCTTGGACGGCTTGCCGTGCGCCTGCAGCGCGTCCTTGAACTGGGCGCCGATCGACTTGACCGGGTTCAGCGCGTTCATCGCGCTCTGCATGACCACCGACAGGTCGCACCAGCGGATCGCGGACAGCTGCTTGTCGGTCAGGCCGACGAGGTTCGTCCCCTTGAACGTGACCGTGCCCGTGGCCAGATGGGCCGGGGGAGCGAGCAGCTGGGCGACAGCGAACAGCAGCGTGGACTTCCCGCAGCCCGACTCGCCCACGATGCCGAGGAACTCGCCCCGGTCAACCGTGAACGAGACGTCATCGACCGCCCGGATCTCGCCCTGGGCCACCACGTAGTCCACGGACAGGCCGCTGACCTCGAGGATCTCATGCGTCTCGGACACGCTTGCTCCTTCGCACGGGCCGCAGCGCCGGGTTGCCGATTTCGTCGAACGCGTAGTTCAGCAGGGCGAAAGCGGCGCCGAGCAGGGCGATGCAGAAGCCTGGCGCGATCGCCCACAAAGGCTCCCCGGTCTGCAGCGCGGCGTTGTTCTCCGCCCAGTACAGCGTGGTGCCCCAGCTCACCGTGTTCGGGTCGCCGAGGCCGATGAACTGCAGGCTGGATGCGAGCAGTACCGCGTACAGCGCGTTGGTCAGGAAGCTCGCCACGATCAGGGAGGTCATGGTGGGGATGACTTCCATCACGATGACGTAGAGCTTGCGCTCGCCGCGCACGCGGGCCGCCTCGAGGAAATCCCGGTTGCGCAGCGTGAGCGCCTGCGATCGGAGCTGGCGTGCGGTGTAGGACCAGCTGGTGAGGGTGATCGCCGTGATCAGCACGATCGTGGTCCCGCCGTGGGCATAGGCGGCGATGACGATCAGCAGCGGGAACAGCGGAATCACGAGCAGCACGTCGGTCAGCACGCCGAGCGTGCCGTCCCACGCTCCGCCGAGGTAGGCGGCGGCGACGCCGATCAGGACCGCTATCCCGGTGGTAGCCAGGCCAACCACGAACGCGATGATCAGCACGTTCCTGGTTCCCCACACCACCTGCGCGAACAGGTCCTGCCCGTACGCATTAGTGCCGAAGAGGTGAGCAGACGAGGCGCCCAGATGGGGCGGATAGGCGTCTGCTGTGGGGCTGTCGTGGGCGATGACGCCGGGAAACAGCGCGATCAAGATGAAGATCAGGAGCAGGATGGTGCCCGTGGCCGCCTTGCGGTTGGAGCGGATGGCGCGGCCGATGCGGGCCAGCGCGTGGCCGGCCGGCACCTGCGCGGCGGGGCTTTCGGTGGGGACTCCCGAGACTGGCATGGCCATGGTTAACGCGCCGCCCTGGTCCGGGGGTCAAGTATCGCGGTGAGGATGTCGGCGGCCAGGATCGCGAACAGCACGGCGACCGTGATGAGCAGGAACAGGGCCTGCATCAGCGGGTAGTCCTCGCCGTCCACGGCCTGCAGCAGCATGTAGCCTACGCCGGGATAGTTGAACACGTACTCAACCAGGATCGCACCGCTGACCACGAAGCCGAGGGACATCGCGAAGCCGACCAGGTTCGGCAGGATCGCATTCCGCGCTGCATAGTCGAGCATGATCCGCCAGCCCGGCAGTCCCTTGGCCCGCGCCATGCGCACGTAGTCCTCAGCCAGCGTGGTGATCATCGTGTTCCGCATGGTCAGGATCCAGGTGCCGATCGTGGTGATCAGCAGGGCCATCGCGGGCAGGAAGGCGTGGTTGACCACGTCCTGGAAGAAGGTCAGGTTGAACCCGGGGGTGTCGGTGGTCACGTAGTAGCCGCCCTGGCTGGGAAACCAGTGCAGCGTGATCCCGAAGACCAGGACCAGGACCATGGCCATCCAGAAATACGGGACCGCGGAGGTGATCACGAACACCGGCGGCACCACGCTGTCCAGCTTCCCGCCACGGCGCCAGGCGGAGACGATGCCGAGGCCGGTGCCGAGGAGAAACGCCAGGATCGTGGTGATGCCGACCAGGCCGAGCGTCCACCAGATCGCGCTGCCGATGACCGACGTGACTGACGCCGGGTACTGGCTCAGGGAGGTGCCGAAGTTACCAGTCAGCATCTGGTGCAGATAGCCGAAGTACTGTGCCAGCAGGCCCTGCTGATTGCTGACCCCGAAGAGGGTCTCCAGGGCGTGCAGCGTCTGCGGGGTGGCGCCCGCAGAGTGGAACTTCGCCATCATGGCCAGCGCGGGGTTGCCCGGCATCAGCCGCGGTAGCAGGAAGTTGATGGTAAGCGCCGCCCACAGCGTCAGGACGAAGAAACCGAGGCGGCGCAGCGCGTATCTCAAGCTCGTTGGCTCCTGGTTCAGCTCACTCGGCGCCGCGTGCCAGAGCGCCCCGGAGGTTCTCCCCGGTCCCTGGCACGCGGCGGCTCAGCCTACTTCGGCGACAGGTGCAGCAGCACCTGCTCGTTGTCGGGGAATGCCCACACCGGAGGCTGGGCGTAGGGGTTGCTGGACGTGGGCCACCCGGTGAACGACGTGGTGTCGTACTGGTACCAGTCGACGCCCTCCACCACCGGGATGATCGGCACCTGGCTCAGCATGACCTGCTGCAGCTGGTTCAGGATCGACTGCTGTGTGGCCGGGTCCGTGGTGGTCGAGTACTGGTTGAGCAGGGCGTCGGTGGCCGAGTTGTTGTAGCGCTCGTAGTTGCTGGCGGCCGTCTTGCCGATCGGCGCCGTGTTCGCGGAGTTGAGCCAGTTGTTCAGCTCGTAGTACGGGCCCGGGCCGAAGGTGAACTGCTCCACGTAGGCGAGCTGGTAATGGCCGTTGAACAGGTCGGCCTGGTAGTCGGTGTTGGACAGGTTGTCAGGGGTGATCGAGATGCCGACCGTCTTGAGATCCTGCTGGATCACCTGCATCGAGGCCACCCAGTCGGAGTAGTCGCCGATGTTGATGACGGTGAACTGCAGCTTCTGACCGGCCGCGTTCGTCATGATGCCGTCGGAGCCCAGGTGGTAGCCAGCCGATTCCAGCAGTGCCGTGGCCTTGGCCGCGTCGTACTCGCTGCCCCAGGACGCCAGGGCCTGGCTGTCCAGCGAACTGGAGAACGTCGGCGTGACGACGCCGGTCTGGTTCGCGGGCGGCTCGTAGCCGGACTCGCCGATCGTGGAGACCTTATCCCTGTCGATCGCGTACGAGATCGCCTCGCGGACCTTGACGTTGCTCAGCAGCGGGTTGGTCAGGTTCGGGACCATCGACACATTCAGGATCGGCGGGAACCAGTAGTGGAAGTTCGGGTTCTTGGAGGTGTAGAAGGCCTGGATGTCCGGGATGTACTGGGCGCCCCACTGGGCCTGGCCGCTGGCCAGCGTGTCGTTGGCCGTGTTGTTGCTCGTGAAGGCCGGGTACTGGATGGTGTGGATGCGCGGCAGGCCCGGCTGCCAGTAGTGCGGGTTGGCGGTGTAGGTGATGTTCTGCGGGCTGCACTTGCTCATCAGGTAGGGACCGGTGCCAACCGGGTGACTGATGGAGGCGGTCGCCGGGTTGGCGATCGTCGACCAGATGTGCTGGGGCACGATCGGCGTCTGATCCGCGATGTAGTAGAAGTACGGCACCGCGACGGTGCTGAAGTCCATGGTGACTGTGGACGGGCCGGTCGCGGTGACGCTGGACAGCACCGACCAGACCCCGGTCAGGTCGAGGGCCGGGTACTTCTTGATCAGGTTGAAGGTGTACGCCACGTCGGCTGCGGTCAGCGGCGTGCCGTCGCTCCACTTGACCCCCGGCCGGATCGTGAACGTGAGCGATTTATCGCCCGCTCCCCAGTTCCATGAGGTCGCCAGCATCGGTGTCGTCTTGCCGTTCTGCAGCGGGTTCACGTAGACCAGCGGCTCGTAGATGAAGCCGACCGACACGAGGGTGTAGGACGAGTTGAGCGGATTGAAGCCGCAGGTCCAGAGCGCGCCGTTCTCGTTGGAGATGGTCAGCACGCTGTTACTCGTCGATGTGTTGCCAGTGCTGGAGCCGGAACTGGAACCGGAACCGGCGCTGCAGCCGGCCGCGAGCACGCCGGCCGCGAGGATGACCCCGTATCTAGTGAGACGTCTCATGCCGCTTCGTCCTTACTGCCGTGTTTGGTCCTGAGGGCACGTCTACGGCCTTGCTCCGGGGCATGTCACGGCGAATACCGGTTGCCCCTTCCCTTTTAATTTGTTAGGACAGTATCCTAACTATCTGTTCGGGACAAGGGGCAGCAGACCGATCCGGCAGTCCGGCACCAGGGCGAAAAGTCCTTGTCACGAACAGGACCACGGGCGGCCGTCGACGGAGATGGTGCGCCTCCGGGTGCCAGCTGTCACCCACAATGGTCGGAGGAGGTGACCGTGACAGTCCTGTCGGCAGGCACGCCGGCGGTCGCGGCCGGCGGCGGGCTGCCCGCGTCGGCATCGGCTCTTCCGCCACCGGAGGGAAATGGGACTGTCCTGTCCGCCGCGCGTCCCTCGCTGATCCGGGCGATAAATGAGCAGCTGCTGCTGGAGCAAATCCGCCAGCGCGGGTCCTGCTCGCGGGCCGAGCTGGCCCGCGTCTCCGGCCTGTCCAAGCCCACGGTGTCGCTGGCCCTGGACAACGTGGAGCGAGCCGGCCTGGTCCGCGTCGCCGGTCAGCGGACCGGCGTGCCTGGCCGTTCGGCCCGGCTGTATGAGATCCGGCCGGACGCCGGCCTGGTGCTCGGGCTGGACATCGGGCACGAGTACGTCCGCGGCGGGATCGCCGACCTGACCGGGGAGATCAGGACCCGGGCCTCGCTGCGCGCCCGGGCCACGAGCGTCCGCGCCCGGGTGGCCGAGCTCGTCGAGCTGGCCGAGATGCTGTGCGCGAACGCGGGCGTGCCCCGGTCGGCCATCACCCAGACCGTGATCGGCAGCCCGGGCGTCTACGACCCGCGGCGGAACTCCATGAAGCTGACCGGCAGGCTGCGCGGCTGGGACCGCCCGGCGGCGCTGGCCGGGCTGCGGGATGCGTTCGGGTCATCGCTGGTCATGGAGAACGACGTGGACGCGGCCGCGCTGGCCGAGCGGGCCCTGGGCTACGGCCGGGACGCCGACAACTTCGCCTTCGTGCACATCGGCACCGGCATCGGCATGGGGCTGGTCCTGGGCGGCCAGCTGCTGCGCGGCGCGCACGGCGTGGCCGGGGAGATCGCGTTCCTGCCGCTGACCGGCGGCGCAGGCGCCGACGAGCATGATGCGCGCAAGCGCGGCACGCTCGAGGCGGCCGCATCGGCCTCGGGCATCGTGCGGGCCGCGCGACGCGGCGGCATGCGCGGCCCGGTATCCGCGCGGCGCGTGTTCGCCGCGGCGGCCAGCGGCGACCAGCGGGCGCTGGCCGTGGTGGCCGAGGAGGCGCGGCTGGTGGCCAAGACGATCTGCGCCATCATCACCGTGGTCGACCCCGAGCTGATCGTCCTCGGCGGCGGCATCGGCCGGGCGCCGGGCTTCGCCGAGTCGGTCACCGCCGAACTCGAAAAGATTGCCCCCGTCATGCCGGCCATCCAGGTCAGCGCCCTGGGCAGCGACGCCGTGATCGACGGATGCCTGGCCGCGGGCACGGAACTGGCCTGGAGCCGGGTGATGACCGCCCTCGGGTCCTCCTCTCTCGACGGCGTGCGAACCGGGCCGGCCAGCGGTCAGGTCTAGCCTTAGCTGGCCGGCCTTACACGGTCAAGAGCAGCCCGCGGCGGGATCAAGTGAGTACCGGTGATCGGCCCAGCACCGCTCGCAAGCGACGCGTAAGGTGGCTAGCCGCCGATGGCCGCCGGGTCGTCGAGTGCCTGCTCGAGCGCGGTCATCTGGAACCAGGCAGCGCCCAGCGCCGTGGCCGCCATGTCCAGCCGGGCGATGCTCAGGTTCGCGTCACTGAGCGGGATGGCGCACTGATCGCGCTGATGCCCGTATTCGGCCAGCGCTGCCTCCAGGTCACCGTGCCAGCCGTCAACGACGGCCGAGGCCACCAGGTCCGCGTCGCGGAAGGCGTCGGCGATCCCCCGGGCGATGACCGGGTCCTTGTGGTGGCCGGCGTCACCGACCAGCGCCCAGCCCGGCCCCGACGATATCCGGAAGAAGGTGGGCAGCGCTGCCGTGCCGCGCAGCGGCTCGGCGATGACCGCCTCTCCCAGCAGGGTGGCCAGCGCGGGACGCGACCGCAGCTCGCTGACGTAGGCCGTGAGCAGGTCGCTGCGGAACGTGGAGTACGCGCCGCGCGGTCCTTGCACGAAGGCGAGCGTGCGCCCGCTGCCGACCGGGAAGATGCCGAAGAACCTGCCGGGTTCGAGCCAGGCATGCACGCCCGCGGCCGGGCAGCCGCGCCAGTAGGTGTAGTAGGCGAACGTTACCGGCGGGTGGTCATGGTAGGTCTTCGCCCCGGCCAGCCGGGCGATCCGGGAGTTGCGGCCGTCCGCGCCGATCACCAGGCGCGCGCGGCGCTCGCCCGCCGAAGTCGTGACTCCGGTGACTCGCTCGCCCTGGCGCAGCAGACCGTGCACCGACACCCCCATCTCGACTTCGACCCCCGCATGCGCGGCCGCGTACAGCAGGATCGGGTCAAGCACCGTCCGGCGCGGTGCTATCGGGGCGGTGCCCGGCTCGGGCGCCGGGGCGTGCTGCGGCTCGCCGCCCAGCCACAGCACCCGGTCGTCGAGCCGGGGACAGCCGGTCGCGAGCACGGCGTCCAGCACTTTCCACCGGCGCAGCCGGGCAACTCCCGCCGGCTTGATCAGATGGCCGGAGACTACCTCGCCCAGGCGCGCAGATCGCTCCAGGAGCCGTACGGAGAGCCCGGCGCGCGCCAGCAGCATGGCGGTCGGTGCTCCCGCGCACCGGCCGCCGACTACCACGACGTCGGCGGTCATACTGTCCATGCGTGGAACTTTGACGGCCGGGGGGCGGGCCGGCATCCCTGAGTTCAGGTATTTCGCGGGGCCAGGGCGGCAAGCTCGGCGCGGGTCGACACGCCCAGCTTGGCGAACACGTGCTTCAGGTGAGTCTCCACCGTGTACCGGGACAGGAACAGGCGCTCGGCCACCTCGCGGTTGGCCAGGCCCCCGGCTACCAGTTGGGCCACCCGCTGCTCCGCGTCGGTCAACGCCTCCCAGCCGGTGGCCGGGCGCTGCGTCCGGGCCGCCGACGCCGCCGCCGCCGCTCGCTGTCCCGGGCGTCCCGCGACCTCGGCGACGAATTCGGCCATAGGGGACAGGACGCTGCTGACGTCCCCGGCCCACGGGAGATGGTCGCTCCCTTCCAGTTCCACCAGCCGCGCTCCCCTGATTCCCCCGGCCATGAGCTTCGCCTCGGAGAACGGCACGAAGTCCGATCGGCGGTGCAGCACAAGGACGGGGACGGCCACCTCCGCCAGGCGGCTCCGGACATCGGTGAGGGTCAGCGACTCGACCAGGGCCCTGATCATGCCCGGGCTCGCCGAGGCCCGTTCGAAGACGGCCCGGTCATGGCGGGCCAGCTCGTCGGCCAGCGTCGGGGCGAACATCCCCAGCGAGTCTCCCTGACCCCACTGCCGCGCCATCAACCGCAGCTGCCGCATCACCGGTCCGGGCGGGCGGCGCGGCGAGGTGCCATACAAGATCAGCGCCCGGACCGACCTCCGATGAGCGGCAGCCAGGGTGATGGCTATCGGTCCCCCGTCAGAGAAGCCCAGCACGACCGGCCGCCGGCACCCGGCCGCGGACGTGACCGCCATCAGGTCGGCCAGGCGGTGATCCAGCGTCGGCGGCTCGGCCACCGGGTCGGACAGCCCGGTGCCGCGCTTGTCAAACCGCACCAGCCGGCAGAACGACGACAACGAGCGCACGAAGCGGCGGTAGCTGGGGTCTCGCCACTGGACCTCCAGGTGGGAGGTCAGTCCCGGGACCATCACCAGATCGGGCCCGGCACCGCTCACCTGATAGGCAATGCGAAGGCCCCCCGACTTGGCGTAGCGCGTCTCGGGTTCCATGTAGGAACGATTCTCGCGCTGCTGGCAGGAAACCGCGATGGTGACCAGCCAAACGCTCACTAAGAGCGCAGGTAAGAAGCCCCGTTGAGGTCGAGGATGGCCCCGCTGGCCCATTCGGCCTCGTCGGAAGCCAGGTATACGACCGCGGCCGCGATCTCCTCGGGCGTCGCGACCCGGTTGAACGGGCTCTGCCCCCGGATCTCGTCGCCCCGCGGGGAGTCCAGGTCGGCGGCCGCCATCTCGGTCTCGACGTAGCCGGGTGCCACCGTGGCCACAGAGATGCCGAACGGGGCCAGCGCCCGGGCCATCGACTGCCCGAACGCGTTGAGGCCGGCCTTGCTGGCCCCGTACGCCGGGTGCCGGGGCTCGCCGCGGAACGCGCCGCGCGAGGATACATTGACGATCCGGCCGCCCGTTCCCTTCATGTGCTGCACGGCGCACCAGGTCAGGTTGGCCGCCCCGGTCAGGTTGACGGCCAGGGTGTCGCGCCAGGTCTGCTGCCACTGCTCGTAGGACACTTCGGTGACCGGGTGCCAGACGTAGATCCCGGCGTTGTTCACCACCACGTCGAGGCCGCCCAGGCTGGCCACGGCCGTCTCGACCATCAGCCGGACGGCGTCAGCGTCGGCGAGGTCGGCCCGGACGACCGTGTGGCCGTCACCGGGCAGCCCGGCCAGGACCTCCCGCGCCAGCGCCTCGGAGTCACGGTGATGCACCGCCACCCGGTCGCCCTGGCGGGCGAACGCCTGCGCCACCGCCCGGCCGATGCCCCGGGAGGCCCCGGTGACCAGGACCGCCCGGCTCACTTCTCCTCGCACAGGGAGAGCAGCTTGGCGGCGGTGGCCCAGTTCCTGGCCGTGGCGGCCAGCCCTCGCTGGCGCTGTCTGGCCGGGGCGCTGATGATCTTGAACACCGCCTGGGCCAGCTCGCTGGTCCCGTAACCGTCCGGCGTGTGCAGGAACAGGGCCTCGCCGACCGCCGTGACCGTGTCACGGCTGCCCTTGGCCGCGGCTTCGCTTTCCGCGGCCTTGAGGCGGTCGAGCAGGTCGGCCGGCGGCTCGGAGTTCATGAACACCACGTGCACGAACTTGGGGTTCGGCTCGTCCGGGTACGGGTTGTCGCCCAGGACTCGGGCCAGTTCGTCCCGGGACAGGACCACGACCGACGACCAGATGCCGAACCGGTCGGAGATCGCGGACTCCAGCGCCGACGCCAGCCGGGCGTTGTCGGAGTCCGGCGTGCTGAACAGCACGTTGCCGCTCTGGATGTAGGTGCTCACCCCGGTGTGCCCGAGCGAGGTCACCACCTCACGTAGTTCGGTCATAGGCACCTTGTTCCGGCCCCCGACGTTGATACCGCGCAGCAGTGCGACGTGTGATGCCATGCCGTTTATTGTGCCGGTTCCGGTGAGCCGTGTTCCTGTGAGTAGTGTTCCTGTGAGTAGTGTTCCTGTGAGTAGTGTTCCTGTGAGTAGTGCGCGGCGAGCACGTCGTCGCCGAAGTCGCTGCGCGGGCGGCGCAGCACGGTGTGCGCATGGTTGCCGTCGTCGGTGGTGTCGTACTCGATCAGCAGGTCATCACCCTGCACCCGGTAGTAATGCCGGGTACCCGGAGTCAGGGGCCCCTCCCAGGCGAAGTGCAGTTCCGCCCCGTCCAGGCGGGCCGCCTCCCGAGCGGCCAGCTCGGCGGGCAGGCGTCCTAGGTAGAGCGCGACCAGTTCGCCGAGCACCGCGCGCGGGCCCGGGCCGAGCCGGGCGGCCAGCACGCCTAGCGGCTCAATGTCATCCCTGGCCCGGGGATTCGTGCCGGTGCGGATATCTTCCGGAGCATGCCCGGCCACCACCGCCCGGGCCCGCCCGTCCGCCCCCATCACGTCGAGCAGGGCCCAGGCCAGGTCCTCCTCGGGGGCCAGCGGCCGGGACACCGGCCGCCCGGCGTAGCTGACGCAGGCCGGGTTGGCACCCAGGAAGACGGGGGCGGGGGAGACCTGGCCGGCCGCCAGCGTCATGGTCACCGACAGGTGGTGACCCTCGAAGCGCCATGACCAGGGCAGGTCACCCGCCGGGTCACCGAAGATGCTGACCCAGTAGTCGTCGCTGTGTCGGCCCCGCCGCCACTGCTCCTGCCGGTCGAGCACCTCCTCGAGCGCGACGATGCCCATGGCCTGCGCGTACGCGTGCTCGCTGAGCCCGGTGGCCAGCAGCCGGTGAGCGGCCTTGCGGGCGGGCCCGCTCAGCTGAGCCAGGCACGCGCCGGGCCGGTGCCGCGGCCGGTACTCCAGCCACCGGCGCGCGGCGTCGTCGCCGAACGGCTGGGCCGCCAGGGCCCGCTCCTGATCGCTCAGCACGCCCAGCAGGGTAAGCGCGGCCGATTTCATCTGCCGGGTCAGGTCGTCCGCGGTCATGATTCCGGTATATCAGCACGGTAGGGTTGCACCGCCGACTGCGCGACCGGGAGCCGCTGATGACGACGCCGAGCTGGGACGACTCTTACACGGGGAGCGCGGCTCCGCCGTGGGATATCGGTCGGCCTCAGCCGGTCTTCGTGCGCCTGGCCGGAAGCGGCCTGCTGAGCCGCCGGGTCCTGGACGCCGGCTGCGGCACCGGGGAGCACACGCTGCTGGCCGCCGCCCACGGTGCCGACGCGGTAGGCATCGACGCCTCGCCCACCGCCATCGGGCGGGCCCGGAGCAAGGCCGCCGACCGTGGCCTGGCGGCCCGGTTCGAGGTCGGCGATGTGCTGCGCCTGTCCGACCTGGGCCTGGCCTTCGATACCGTCATCGACAGCGGGGTGTTCCACACCTTCGATGACGACAGCCGGCTCCGGTACGTGGCCAGCCTGGCCTCGGTGCTGCGCCCGGGCGGCCGCTGCTACCTGATGTGCTTCAGCGACCGGCAGCCGGGCGGTTTCGGGCCGCGCCGGGTCACCCAGGACGAGCTGCGTGCTGCCTTCAGCGATGGGTGGACCATGGTCAGCATCCAGGCGGAGACCTTCGACCTCAACCCCGGAGGCAACAACCCCACATTCGCCCAGGCCTGGCTGGCCACGATCGCCCGGCTAGCGCCGGACGGCGGGGTCTCCGGCTGACTCCGGCGCCGGCCGGGGAGCCTCCTGTACCCGGGGCACGTGGCGGCCGCCCGGCCACATGCCCAGGCGGCCGAACAACGCGACCAGCGCCGGGACCAGCACCGAGCGGACAGCGATCGCGTCGATGATCACCCCGACGGCCATGGTGATGGCGATCTGCCTGAACTGCTCGAGCGGGATCACCGCCAGCATGGCGAAGCTGGCCGCCAGGGCCACGCCCGCCGTGGTGATCGCCCGCGAGGCCTGCGGCGCGGCGACGGCCACCGCGTCGGGGACCGGCCGGCGCCTGGCCTCCTCCCAGATCCGCCCGACCACGAACACGTTGTAGTCCGAGCCGAGCGAGATCAGCAGCACCCCGGCTGCGAACGGGACGAAGTACACCATGCTGCCG
Organism: uncultured Actinomycetes bacterium; assembly: GCA_963739135.1. Taxonomy (GTDB): domain Bacteria; phylum Actinomycetota; class Actinomycetes; order Streptosporangiales; family Streptosporangiaceae; genus Palsa-504. The sequence goes on along the minus strand of CAVTZG010000021.1, from coordinate 266,393 downwards.
GTGCCCAGGAAGTGCTGGCAGATCAGCAGGGTCAGGCCCAGGGTGGCGAACACGGCCAGGATGCTCGCGGCCAGCAGGTACACCGGGGCCAGCAGCGACCGCAGGAACAGGGCCAGCAGGATCAGCGTCACGATCATGATGGCCAGCACGACCCGGCCGAGGTCGGTGAAGATCGAGTTGATCGAGTCGCCGGTCAGAGCGGTCTGCCCCGCGACCTCGAACCGCACGCCGCCTGGCCCGTTCACGCCGCCCGGCCCGTTCACGCCGCCTGGCCCGTTCACGCCGCCCGGCCCGTTCACGCCGCCCGGCCCGTTCACGCCGCCCGGCCCGTTCACGCCGCCCGGCCCGTTCACGCCGCCTGGCCCGTTCACCGCCGTCAGCCCGGCGGAGCGGGCGAGGGCGGGCAGGCGGTCCTGCAGCGTACGGACGCGGCCGATGGCTGTCGCGTCCAGCGGGTCGGTCTTCTCCACGACCACGAACCGGGCCGCGTCGCCCGACTTGGCCAGCATCGGGTTCAGCGCGGTGGCGGAACCGGGCACGCTGGCCGGGCTGGGCAGGCTGGCCGGGCCCGCGATCTCGGCTACGCCGGGCTGGCCCGCCAGTTCATGCTGCAGCCGGGCCAGGGCCGCGGTTTGCCGGGCCACGCCCGGGCCGGTGACCAGGATCTCGGTGGGGGACAGAATGCCGGGCGCGAAGCCGTCCGCCGCGGCCGTGCTGGCCCGCACCGCGGTCGCCGAGGCCGGCAGTTCCCTGATCAGCGGCGAGCCGAGACGCACGTCCGGCGCCGCCCACGCGGCGCCGAGCAGGCCCGCCGTGCAGGCCGCCGCGATCAGCAGCGCCATCGGCTTGGTAGCCACGAACCGCGCCGGCCCGGCGGCGACGTTTCCCCGCTCCGTCGCCCGGGGCCGCGCGCGTCGCCGGGCCGGGATGGGCCGGAACATCATGCTGCCGAAGACGGCCATGAGCGCCGGGCCCAGCGTCATCGACACGGACATTGCCGTCAGCACGGTCAGCGCCAGACCGGGCCCGAACGCCTGCAACAGCGCCGTCCTGGCCGCCGCCAGCGAGGCCGTGGCCGCCGCCACGATCAGTCCCGCGGCCACGATGATCGGCGTGTACTCCGCGGTGGCCAGCCGCGCCGCCCGCAGCCGGGGCAGCCCTTGCGCCAGGCGGCTGCGCATGCCGTCGAGGAAGAACACCGAGTAGTCGGTGGTCACCCCGAGCAGCAGGACGACCAGCACGGGTTCCAGGTCGGGAGGCAGCGAGACGCCCATCCGCTGGGCGGTCCAGGCCACGATCCGGACCGCGAGCACGTACGCCGTGCCCGCGCAGGCCAGCACGGCCAGCGGAGCACCCGCCGACCTGAACCGCAGGCCCACGATCGCCGCGATGGCGAGCACGGTGAACAGCTCGACCCACCACAGGTCATGCCCGATGATCTGGCTCTGGGCGTACTCCGCCGGGATCGGGCCGGTCACGCCGATCACGTCGTCGGAGGGCTGGCTCAGGTACCAGTGGATGTAGGCGTTGGCGCCGGCCGTCTGCGCCCCGAACGAGGTACCGGGCCGGAAGTACAGGAACGTGATGACGGTGGTCGAGTGCTCGGCCGTGCCGGGCAGCAGGCCGGCGGCGTTCGGCAGCGGGAACGCCCCGGCCAGGCCGCGGATCCCGCCGGGGGGGCCGGGGCTGACCGGTCCGGCCAGCAGCTGCGCCGACCCGGTCTGGCCCGCCTTGGCCAGCGCCTCTGCCGCGGCCGCCGCCTGGGCGAACTGGCTGGACTGGCTAGCCAGCGTCCGGTCCACCGCAATGGCCTGCCGGACCGAACGGTCCAGCGTGGCAGTGGGCAGGCCGTGCGGGTTCCGCTGCACGATCGCCACCGCCGCGTCGATCGGGAAGCCGAACAGCCTGGTCGCGTCGCTCTCGGCGTGCGCGGCGGCGGATCCGGGCGGGATCAGGTTGGACAGCCCGCTCGAGGCGGCGTTCAGCGGCGGGAGGAACACGATGGCGGCGGCCACGGCCGCGGCCCAACCGGCGATGATGAACCACCGCAGGCCGACCACCACGAGCGCAGAGCTCCGGGCCAGCAGGCCGGCGGCCGCCCGGGGCGGGCCGGGCGCGGCCGGCTGTTGTGGGCCGGGCGCGGCCGGCTGTTGTGGGCCGGGCGCGGCCGGCTGTTGTGGGCCGGGCGCGGCCGGTTGGTGTGGGACGGGCGGCTCGGCAGGGGTCACGGGTACCGCCACTACCCGGGATCGGGCGTCCTATCGCCGCCGCCGCGGCCAACTCGCGTGAATCCGCGGTAATCCCTTATCCGGCGCTCCCCGGGTCCCTGAGCCGGCTACAACGGACCGGGTGAGGTATCGAGACGGTAACGGCCATGAGCGACGCGGCCCGAGCCGCCGCCGGCCGGCCTGGGCGCTGCTCGCCTGCGCCCTGACCGCGGCCTGCTCGGGTTGCGGCCTGCTGTCCGGCAGCGCCGCCGCGCCTACCGCCGCGCCGGCCACGACCGGTCACGCCGGCCATGTGACCTCGCATCCGTCATCGGCGCCCTCCTGCCCGGACCAGGTTTTCTCGCGCATGAGCGAAGCCCAGCGGGTAGGCCAGCTGTTCCTGGTCGGCATCGCCGGCGATCCCATTTCCGACGTGGCTCAGGCGGTGGACACCTACCATTTCGGCTCACTGCTGTTCACCGGGGACAGCACGGCCGGCACGGCCGAGATCGCCGACACCACCAGCGCCGTGCAATCCCTGGCGTCGTCGGCCGCGACCGCCCAGGTCCGCTTCTTCATCGCTGCCAACCAGGAGGGCGGCCAGGTCCAGCAGCTCCAGGGACCCGGCTTCGCGGCCATCCCGTCGGCCCTGGCCCAGGGGCAGCTGCCGCCCTCCGTGCTGCAGCAGCAGGCCGAGACCTGGGGCCGCGAACTGCGCCTGGCCGGGGTCAACCTCGACCTGGCCCCGGTCATGGACGTGGTGCCCGCCGCGACCGCCAGCGAGAACCAGCCCATCGGCGCGCTGCAGCGCGAGTTCGGCTACGACCCGGACACCGTGGCCAGCCACGGCCTGGCCTTCATCAGCGGAATGCAGCAGGCCGGTGTGGCCACGACCGCCAAGCACTTCCCCGGGCTGGGCCGGGTGCTCGGTAACACCGATTTCACCGCCGACGTCGTCGACACCGTGACCGGCCCGGACAGCTCCCACCTCCAGTCCTTCCAGTCCGCCATCAATGCCGGGGTGCCGTTCGTCATGATCGCCCTGGCCACCTATACGCGCATCGACCCGGATCACCTGGCGGCCTTCTCCTCGCGCATCATGCGGGGCCTGCTGCGCGACCAGATGCACTTCAAGGGCGTCATCGTCTCTGACGACATCGGCTCCGCGGCCGCGGTGGCCGGCATCTCGCCGGCCAGCCGCGGCATCGACTTCCTGGCCGCCGGAGGCGACCTGATCACTTCCCAGAGCCTGGGCCCGGCCGAGGTCATGGATCAGGCCATCCTGGCTCAGGCCGCTGACGACTCCAGCTTCCGCGCCACGGTGAACTCCGCCGTCAAGCGCATCCTGGCCGCCAAGCAGGCCTACCACCTCATGTCGTGCCACTGATCGGCTGAGTGAGGTCGTAGACGGTCTCACCGCCGACGGTCTCCTTCTTGAAGTGAGCCGCCGCCCAGGACGCGATGGCCGAGGATCCTCGTCCGCCGCCGAAGCTCTCGCTGCCCTGGCCGATGTAGTAGTGCACCTCATGCTTGGCCACCAGCTCCTGGAACGCGGCCAGCGTGGGCCACGGGTCGGTCCCGTTGAACCCGCCGATGGAGATCACCGCGGCGCCGGTGGCCAGCTCGAGCGGCGCCGCCGCCTCCGAGCCTTCGGTCGCGGCCACCCACTTGTACTTCGACGCGTCCTGCTCGAGCAGCGTCACCAGCGCCTTGCTCACCGCGGTGTTGCCGCTCAGGCCGCTGGCCCCGCCGGAGCCACCAGGCCCGCCCGCGCCGCCGGCACCGCCCGCGCCGCCGGCACCGCCCGCGCGGTCGGCCGTCCCGGCGCCGCCCGGCAGGCTCCCGGTCCCGGAAGATCCGCCCGGCCGCGCCCCGCTTCCGCCGGGCTGCGTTCCGGCCGCCCCGGTCCCGCCGGGCGGGGTCCCGGCCGCGCCGCTTCCGCCGGGCGGGGTCCCGGTTGGGCTGCTCCCGGCCGATCCGCTCGCAGCCGTACCGCTCCCGGGCCGCAGCGAGCCAGCCTGCCCGTCCGGGCCGCCCCGGAGCGCGCCGCCGGGACCCCCGCCGAACCCGTCCGACTGCGGTCCCGCACTGGGGATGGAGCCCGTGTACGTCGTGCTCACCGTGTCCAGCGCGTACGCGGCCGGCCCGGCCAGCCCGGCCACCAGGGCCAGCCCGAGCGGCGCGACCGCCAGCGCCAGCCGGCTACGGCGGGACCGCGCCAGGCGCGCCAGGTGCGGACCCGCCAGCAGCAGGCCGGCCCCGGCCAGCCCGGCCACGACCACCACCCAGCGCAGCCAGGGCAGCCAGTGCGGCGTCCGGTCGAGCAGGATGAACGCCCACACGGCCGTTACCGCCAGGGCCGCCGCGGCCACCGAACGCCCGGCCCAGCCAAGCTTCGCTTGCCACAATGCCCCCTCGGGGGGACGACCCTGCTGGCCTGGCCGCCTGTGGCGGCGGGCCCAGGCCCCCCGCTCAAGGCCGTCGCACCGATGCCGACCAGAGCGGCGATGCCGGGTGCCAGGGCGACCATGTAGTACGGGTGGATGATACCGCTCATATAGCTGAACACCAGGCCGGTCACGACGACCCAGCCGCCCCACAGCAGCGCCGCGGCCCTCATCCGATCGGTCCGCGCCGCGCGCCGTGACACCCACAGCATGGCGGCCAGGCCGATCAGCGCCGCGGGCAGCAGCCAGGTGATCTGCCCGCCGAACTCGGAGTGGAACAGCCGCAGCAGCCCGGTAGCGCCGCCGAACGCATTGCCCTGCCCGCCGCCGCCGGGGCCCACCGACCCGGTTTCGTTGCCGTCCAGCCGGCCCAGGCCGTTGTACCCGATGGCCAGCTGCAGGATGTTGTTGTCGGTCGAGCCGCCGAAGTAGGGCCGGTCGGCCGCGGGCGTCAGCTCCGCGGCCAGGATCCACCAGCCCGCCCCGGCGATGATGCCGACGCCCATGAGGACGGTTTGCCACAGGCGCTTGCCCAGTTTCGGCGGCCCGGCCCACAGGTAGGCGACCGCGAAGCCCGGCACGACCAGGAACGCCTGCAGCATCTTGGCCAGGAAGGCGAACCCGAGCAGCACCCCGCAGAACACCAGCCACTTGGTCCGCCCGTTCTCCAGCGCGCGGACCAGCGTGTACGCCGCCGCGGTCATCAGCAGGACCAGCAGCGCATCCGGGTTGTTGTACCGGAACATCAGCGCCGCGACCGGAGTCAGGGCCAGCACGAGCCCGGCGATAAGCCCCGCCTGCGGGCCGAACCAGCGCTTCACCGCGGCGTACAGCAGCCCGACCGACGCCACGCCCTCCAACGCCTGCGGCACCAGCATGGACCACTGGCTGAAGCCGAAGATCCGGCCGGACAGCTCCATGACCCACAGCGAGCCCGGGGTCTTGTCCACGGTGATGAAGTTGGCGGAGTCAAACGAGCCGAAGAAGAAGGCCTTCCAGCTCTTGGTCCCGGCCTGGACGGCCGCCGCGTAAAAGTCGTTGGCCCAGCCGTTCCTGGTCAGGTTCCACAGGTACAGGATGGCGGTGAGCGCGAGCAGCCCGAGCAGCGCGGGCCGGGCCCACCGCGGATCTGCCTCAGGCCCGCGCAGCAGGCGCCGCGCCCGGTTCCGCGTGGGCCGCGGGCGGCTGTGGGTCGAATGCCTCGCCAAGGAGGTGGTCGCGCTCAATTGAGTGTCTCCCGTTAGGTGTCTGGTTGTGATTCGTGGGCTTAGACCGGCCGAAGACCCAGGTCCGGTACAGAACGAACCTGATGACGGTGGCCACCAGGTTGGCGGCGATGCCCACGACGGCGAAGCTGACCACCTGCAGCAGCAGCTCACCGGAGGCGGCCCGCCGGGCCCCGCCGCCGGGACCCGCCAGCGCGGGCGGGCGCAGCCGGGGGACCGTGAGCGACCCGCGGGCGAAGCCGCGGCCGAGCCGCAGCATGCCGCGCAGGTCAGCGGCGGCCGTGGCCACGATGTCCACCCGCGAGTCCAGGTCGTCGATCCAGTCCACCGGGATCTCGTGGATGCGCAGCCCGGCCCGTTCGGCTAGGACCAGCAACTCGGTGTCGAAGAACCAGCCGGTGTCCTCGGTGAGGGGGAGCAGGGCCTGGGCCGGCTCGCGCCTGATCGCCTTGAAACCGCACTGGGCGTCCGAGAACCGCGCCCCCAGGCAGGCGCGCAGCAGCACGTTGTAGCAGCGGGAGATGACTTCCCGCTTGGGCCCCCGGATCACCCGCGATCCGCGAGCCAGCCGGGTGCCGATGGCCACGTCGCTGTGCCCGGACAGCAGCGGGGCCACCAGCGGCAGCAGTGCGTTCAAGTCAGTCGACAAATCGACATCCATGTATGCGAGGACCTCGGCCGCACTCCGCGACCAGATGGCGCGCAGTGCCCGCCCCGGCCCGGCTGCTCCATGCGCACCGCCCGCACCTCGCCGAACTCGCGGGCCAGCCCGGCGGCGATCGACCAGGTGGCATCGGTACTGCCGTTGTCCGCGATCGTGACCCGGGCGGTGAACGGGAAGTCGTCACGCAGGAAGCCGACCAGGCGCCGGATGCTAGGCGCGAGATCATGCTCCTCATTGCGCACTGGAACCACAATGTCCACCTGCAGAACTCTCATGGCAATGAGAATCGGCCACCATCTTCGGCGCCGGCTGAAGCGACCTTATGTGCGCGCTATGAGCAAAGCCGCGACGCCGGCCGGCTGACGCTGTCGGCGTGTCGGATCGATATCGAACAAGATTTTAGCTATCCTACTGTGTAGATAGATTTGTCCGAACGGAGCGTGGTATATGGGTCACGGGCCAGCTCACGGGATACCCAGGCGGGACGACGATCCCGGCCGCGAGCCCGGCGACCCGGATCCTGACCCGCGGTCTGGCGGGGACCGGGGGTGGCGGCTGTACCCGTCCGGGCCGGACTGGCCCGCTGGTGAGCATCCGGCCGACCTGCCTGAGGAGGAGCCGCCGCCGGAGGATGAGGATTCCTGGGCTGTGGGCGTGGACCCGAAGGACCTGGACCTGTGGCTGGACGACGGCCGGATGGCCGCGTTCTACGCCGAGGCGGCGCAAGTCACCGAGAACGCGACCCTGGCCCGGGCGGCGGCTGAGCGGGCCGGGGTGATCCCGGTGACGGCGGCGGTGGCGGCCGAGGACCGGCGGGGCCCGGGGATGCCCGGGTCCGCCAAGAGCTACCCGGGTGAATATGTCAGCCGGGCGTCGGGGTTTGCGTCCGGGATGGAGCTGGACACCGCCCCGGGCTGCGTGGCGCTAGGGCTGTTCGCCGAGGAGGCCGCCGGGGACGACGACTCTTATGACGGGGCGTCCGATGATGAGCTGGCCGGTGTCATCTGCGGGTGGCAGCGCAGCGAGGCCCATTCGGCGGCGCGGAAGCATGCGGCGGTGGCGGAGTTCATCCGCCGCCGCGCCGCGGCCGGCTGCAGCCTGGCAGGGCCGGGGCGGATGCCGGAGGTGTGGGATGAGTTCGCTCCGGTCGAATTGGCGGCGGTGCTGGGTGAGACCCGGTGGGCGGCCGAAGGGCTGCTGGATGTGGCGCATGCCCTGGAAGCCAAGCTGCCCGGCACCAAGGCGGCGTTCCGGGCCGGGATCATCTCCGAGGCCAAGGCGGGGATCATCGCCCGGGCCACTGCGGTGCTGGACCCGGATGAGGCCCGCCAGGCCGAGGCGCTGGTGCTGGGCCGGGCCGGGCGGCTGACCCCGCCCGCGCTGGCCGCCGCGATTACCCGCGCGGTGATGCAGGTCGCGCCGGAGAAGGCGAAGAAACGCCGCGAGCAGGCGGCCCGGGAGGCGCGGGTGGAGCGGTGGGCGGAGGCGTCCGGGAACGCCGGACTGGCCGGACGGGAACTGCCGCCCGCCGACGTCCTGGCCGCCGACCAGCGGGTGAACGGCTGGGCCCGGCAGCTGCGCCAGGCCGGGGTGGCGGGCAGCATGGACGAACTCCGCGCCCTGGCCTACGTCGACCTGCTCCTGGGCCGCGACTCCCGCCCCAGCAAGAATCCCGCGCCCGGCGGCAGCGGGGATATGGCAGCCGGTCCGGGCGGCAGCGTGATTCCGGCCGGATTCGCCGGCAAGATCAACCTCACCGTCCCGGCCATCACGCTGCTGGACCTGGCCGGCCTGCCGGGGAGATCTCCGATATCGGTCCGATCGACCCGAAACCCGGAGCAAATACATCCGATTGTTACCGATCCCAGGTGCGAGCCGACCCGGCGCGGAGGGCATGGCGCACGTGGCCTGTCGACGCGCTTCTTTCCCACATGAAGGCCTTCCCAGAAAGCGGCGCGGCACCCCCGGGATGGCGGTCACCCGTGAGAGAATGAATTCCCGTCAAGCACGCGGAGGAGGGTCGACGTGACGGGCGGGCGGACGGGACGATCGGGCGAGTGGGACGCGCTGGAGCTGTACGCGTCGCTGCTCGGCAGCCTGGGAGGCGGCGTCGGCGACGGTGCGGGCGGCGTCGGGGCGCTGGTGGACGAGCGGGTGTCGCTCCTGGTGGACGAAGCCGTCAAGGTATGGAGCAGGCCGGGATTCGACACGTTCCTCTCAGTTCCCGCGCTCCGGTTCACCCCGTTCGACTACCAGTTGCAGGCGGCGCGAAGCGCGCTGCGCCGGATGCGGGGTCGAGCGATACTCGCCGACGAGGTGGGACTGGGCAAGACGATCGAGGCCGGGCTGATTCTCGCTGAGCTGCGGCTGCGCGGGCTGGCCGGCCGGACGCTGGTCATCACCCCGGCTGGGCTCGTGGCGCAGTGGCGGGAGGAACTCGAGCGTAAGTTCGGTATGCCCACGACGATTCCCGGCCAGGACGCGGATCGGGGCGTGCTGGTCGTCTCGCTGGCGGCCGCCCGTCGCGACCCGCTGAGATCGCAGCTGACAGCGGAACCCTGGGACCTGATCATCGTCGACGAGGCGCACCGGGTCCGGGCGCCGCGCAGCGCTTCCGGGCAGCTGATCCGCCAGCTCAGGTCGCGCTACCTGCTGCTGCTGACCGCCACGCCGGTAGAGAACCGGCTACAGGACCTCTACGAGATGGTGAGCCTGGTCGCGCCCGGATTGCTGGGGACCGCGGCCCAGTTCCGAGCCGCCCACGGCACCGCGCCGCTCGCCACGCCTGGCAGGGAACCACGGAACGTCGCCGCGCTGCGCAAGCAGACCGCCGAGGTGATGATCAGGCACCGGCGCAGCGAGGTGAGCGTGCTCCTGCCGCAGCGTCTGGCCGAGACGGTACGCGTAGAGCCGTCCGGCGCCGAACGGCAATGGTACGCCGACCTGACAGCACGAGTCCGCGCCGAGGGCAGGACGACCACGTTGGCGCAACGGCTGACCCTGCGCAGTGTGGCGAAGCTGGCCGGGTCGAGCCCCGCCGCGGCGGCGCCCACCCTGGCCAAGATCGGCTGGGACGACCTGGCCCGGCGCGGCTCCCTGCTTACCGCCCCGGCGAAGGTCGCGGTGCTGCTCGACCGGCTGGGCCGGTTCACCCAGGCGGGGCAGAAGGTCCTGGTGTTCACCGCGTTCCGGCAGACCCTGGAGCTGCTGACCGATCAGGTGCCGGGCGCTGCGGTCTACCACGGCAGCCTGCCGCGCGCAGAGAAGGAGCGAACGATCGCCGCTTTCCGCGACGAGGCCCAGGTACTGCTGTCCACCGAGTCCGCCGGGGAGGGGCGCAATCTCCAGTTCTGCCATGTGATGGTGAACATGGACCTGCCGTGGAACCCGATGCAGATCGAGCAGCGGCTCGGCCGTCTGCACCGGGTCGGCCAGGAGCACGACGTCTTGCTGACCAACCTGGTCGCCAGCGGCACCATCGAGGAGCAGGTGCTGCGCGTGCTCGAGGCGAAGATCAACCTGTTCGAGCTGGTGGTGGGCGAGCTCGACATGATCCTCGGCCGGGTGGACGACGAGTTCGACTTCGAGACCACGGTGTTCGACGCGTTCGTCGCCTCGGAAGACGACGCGGAGTTCGGCGAGCGGATGGCGGTCATCGGCGACGATCTGGCCCGGGCCAGGACCGATTACCTGGCCAGCCGCGCGTCGATCGACAACCTGGTCTCGGAAGAGGAGGGCGCGTGATCGCCGATCCCGCGCTGGAGTTCTGGCTGCGGCACGTGGCCGCCGACGGCGGGCTCTGGGAGCTGGCCGGGGATTCCGCGTACGTGGTCCTCCCCGGCCAGCTTCGCGACGCGTACCGGCTACCGGAAGAGCTCCGGGTCACCGCCGACCCCGACGTCGCGCGGGAGGAGGGGGCCACACTGCTCACCGCCGGTCATCCCGTCCTCGCCGAGGCCGCCGACCGGGTGCTGATAGCCGGCGACGTCGGCCACCTCGTCCTGGACCGGCCCGCCGCTGTCCCGCCGGGACGTGACGTGCTGCAGGCCGAGGTCCGCGAGGCCTTCCCGGCCGACCACGGCCGGATCGACCTGTCCGGTGAGCCCGCCTTCGTGCTTCACCCCGTCGTCCGGGTGGGCGCGCTGGTCACCTACGAGCTGTCGGCCGAGGACCGCTTCCAGGAGGAGGCGGAGCGCTGGGTGGATGTCCCTTCCCGTCGCGAGCTACCCGCCGCGCTTGCCAGGTCGCTGTCCAAGGCCCTTTGTACCGAACGTATGGTGGTACCTCCCGCTGAGAACTTGCTTCCGGCGATCGGTCACGCCCACCGGCTGATGGACTCGGCCGCGGTTTCCCGGCGTGCCGTGCTCTCCGCCGAGGTGAGCGGCGGATTCGAGGCCGAACGCGGCCGCGCCGCGGCGTATTACGCGGACGCGATCGCCGGCATCGAGCGGCGCCTTGCGGCTGCCACGCCAGACCGGGCCGCCGTGTTGCGAGAGCGGCTGCGCGCTACCCGCGAGGAACAGGCGCGGCGGCTGGCCGAGATCGAGGAGAAGTACGAGGCCCGGCACGTGATCAGGCCGTACCGGCTGCATGTGCTACTGGTGCCCGCGCTGCGGGTCGTAGCCGACGTGCTGCGCGGGTCGCGGCGGTACCCGATGAGTTTCGACTGGCTATTGCCGGCCGGGGTATACGCGCCGGTGCGCTGCCCGTCGTGTTCGGCCGAGGCCGCGCTGGTGGCTGGCAAGGAGAAGCTCGGCTGCGAGGCGTGCTTGCCTCCGAAGCCGCCGACGGTGGCGCCAGCCGCTAAGCCGGCCGCGGGGAAACCTGCGTCGGCCGCCGGGAAGCCCGCGCCCGTCAAGTCGCCCGCGCCCGCCAAGCCTGCTGTGACAAAACCGCCCGCTGCACCCCCGGCGGCAGCGCCGAAACCCAGCCAGCGTCGGGCTGTCCCGCCCAAGGTGCGCGGGCCGCAGCAGAAGGCCAGGCCCGCGCTGGCCGAACGCGTGTGGTCCGCGGTGGCGAGCGGCGACCGGCGCACGCTGGCCAGAGTCGTGCATCCTGATTCGCCCGCGGCGGCGCTCGCTCGCGTGTACGGCCCGACCGCCTTCGCCGACATCATCGGCATGCCCGCCGGTGAGGCGCCGGAACGGTTCACCGCGGCGGTTGACGCGCAGATAGTCCATGGCGTGCTGCTCGGCTCATCCTGCGCCGAATACCGCTACTTCATCTCCTGCCAGGACGGGCAGGCGGCTGAGGTGCTGCCGTTTCCGGTGACCGCCGACGGCGCCTTCTGGAACTTCTACTGGTGGGGCCGGCGCCGGACGTCAGGTCGTCCGCCCCGGCGCTCGGGGGACTTGATCTGGTCGAGCGCCAGCTGGCCGTCGCCGGGTGCGACTGGAACGGCCTGCCGGTCGCCGCTCGCGCCCTGGCGGCGTGGGATCGTCTCGGCGATGTCCGGGACCGGCTGCTCTCCGCGCATCCGCCGGCTGTCCTGGCCGCCTGCGTGATCCGCCTGGTCGCCTACCGGGCCGGAGGGAAGGCGACCTTCGCCGGCGTGGCGGACCATTTTCGGCTGCCGGAGGAGGATGTGCGCCGCGCCGACCGCGCCGTCCGGCCGCTGCTGGCCCTCGGCCCCGGCTGTCCCTGGTAGGCCGCCGGGCCCAGTGTCGCGTGCCTAGTGTCGCGCGCTCAGGGTGGCTTGTCTGAGTCCGGCCAGGTGCGCACGGCAGCGCGGGCGAAAGCCGCTCCGTCTGTGTTCGGTGACCCCGCCCCGTAGTGCCGGGGACCATCCGTGAGACCGCCGAGGCGCCGCAGCACGTTACGGGTGTCCCACGCCGCCCGGTCGGCGTCCAGGGTGCTCAGCGGCGTTCCGTCAGCCAGTGCCCAGCCGATGCCCGCCAGTGTCCGCGCGACGATCTCCGCTGGATCGCCGGGCCACTGGGCTGCCACCGCGAGCAGCCAGATGAGTCCGGCCTGTGTCTCGCAGCGATCGGCGGATCTGGGCGGCACGCGTTCGGCCAGATGCCACCACAGCGACACCGGATCGGTCCTCAGCTTCCGGCCAGCGGCCGTGAGCAGCAGCATCCCGCGGTGCTTGCGCAGCAGGCCCATCTTGGTGGCGGTTTCGCGCAAGTGCAGCACCGGCAGCGTCTGGGTCTCCCGGTTCCCCTTGCCCATCCAGACTTCCAGCAGGCCCAGCTCCGTCGCGGCGGCCTCGACATGGGCTGGCGGAAGGTATCCGGCCCCGGTCAGCCGGATGCCTTCGTCTCCGACCCGGTCCAGGAGCCAGGCATAGGGACGCACCGTCCGGGCGGCTGTCACGGTATCGATGTCTGGCTTGCCCGCCAGCGCCGCGCCAATCAGCCAGCGCAGTTCCCGGCGCGCGTAGGCGTCCCGCACTGCGCTGAGGAGTTCCTCCAGCGGGCCGGGCAGGTCGCCGGGCGGGTCTGCCCGCTCGGGCCTCGCACCGGGCGGGAAACGTTTGGCCAGTTCGGCATTGATGACGTCGATCCGGAATGGGGTCAGGCCGTTGCTATCGGCGTGGAACTCGATCCCGTACATCCGCTCGAACTCGATGACAGCGTCACTGTGGTCTGGATTGAGCGGATCGATGGCTGCGCTGATCAGCTCATAGCCGCCCAGGCCGCCGCAGTCCTCGGGCGGGCCGTCGCGCCTGCCGTCCAGGCAGACCGCCGCGGGCGCGGTGTCGTCCCATGGCGCCACGGCCTCGAGCCTGATGACGTGTTCCCAGTTGTCGCCGAAGTCATAGAGGTAGCACAGCGTGTCGCCGGGATCCGCGAGCACTTCGTCGAGGCGTACCTCTTCCTCGGGCACGCCGGGCTCGCCCTCCTCCACCTGATACGGGCACAGGTAGTACTCAGTCTCGGAACCGTGATACCGCGGACCGGAGCCGAACTGGTGCATATGACTGTCGGTCCAGCCGAACGCGACCTGGAGGATCTCGTGGACCTCGTCGAGAAACAAGCCGGATGCCAGCTCAAGCCGCCGCCACAATGGCGGCTTGGCTCCGGAGAGATCGACCCTGACCCGGTACGTGACCGTATCGGGCGGTCGCGGGCGCCGCCGGGACTCAGATGCGGCGAGGTCAGCCGTGTCGGCCGCGTCCGGCGGGCCACCGGAGATCTCGGCGGTAAGCCGCCGGATCAGATCCGCTGGAGACTCAGGGATATCGCCGGAATGGTGGCCGCGCGGCATGCCGCCAGGCTACCGGTCCCGGCTCCGTTCTACATTTGCTTACGCTTGTAGAACTGATGGCTGCCGGAGAACGAGCGCCACAAAGAGGAGAGAACCGATGAGCGTCCTACCGGACATGGGGTTGCCGAACACCATGAGCGAGGCCGAGTATGAGGCGCTCCCGGCCGGTGTAGCCCAGCGGATCGAGGTGGTTCACGGTTACGTGATCGTCTGCGAGTCGCCGACGCCGCAGCACCAGCAGGTGGCCCGGCGTCTGGCGAACACGTTCGAGACCGCCCGGCCGAAAGAGCCGTGTACTCGCGTGCAGATGGAGACCGACGTTGTGCTGTGGCATGTTCCGAAGTACGCGTTCCGGCGTCCCGACGTGGTGGTATACCGCTGCAAGGAAGACCGCAACGCGAAGCCGGAGGCATCGGACGTCCTGCTGATGGTCGAGGTGTCCTCTCCGTCGACCGAGCGGGAAGATCTGGTGGACAAGATGGCGCAGTACGCAGCGGCCGGGATTCCTGCCTATGTGGTGGTCCGGATGTCCGCCGATGGCGACATCATCGACACCCGGGAGTTTCACCTGGACGCCGCCACGTGCCAGTACCGGATGGAATCGGTCATGGAGCACGGTGTGGTGCTGACTTATCCGTTCAAGATCGCCGTCCCATTCGAAGAGCTGACCGAATAGGCGACGCGGGTCTCTGCGCGACAGTATCCGGGCCGCGGCCGGGGCGGGTCGGGAGACGGCCAGCTTCATGTGGCTCAGCTCCGGGCGGGGCGAAAGGCGGAGCGTGCCTGCGGCGGGAGCAGAGCCACTAGCGGGTCTGCCAGCGGCCCGAGCGGCGCGATTGTCGCCCGGATCCACCTGACCGCCCCCGTGCTCACCCTGATCCGGCTGGCCGACCGCCCCGGCATCCTGCGCGGCGCCGGCCCGGCCGACCCCGACTTGGCCCGTGACCTGGCCCGCGCCGCCGCGGCCAATCCGAAGACCACGTGGTGTGTGACGGTCACCGATGGGGACGGGCACGCCATCGGGCACGGCTGCGCCCGACCTGAATCCCGCAACGAGCAGGCCAGACGCGGTGAACCCGGCGGGCACGACCCGCCCGGCAGCACCGGCCCACCACGGTTCACGTTCACCCCGGACAGCCGGGACGGACCACCGGGCGGATGGGGCACTTGGCGGCTTACCACCGGGATCGAGGGCCGGCGGGACCTGATCATCAGCCTCGGGCCGATCACCACCGACCCATGCGACCATCGGCACGAGGGCCGCGGGCATGATCCCGGGGTCCTGCTGCGGCACCTGACCCAGATCCGCTACGGGACCTGCACCGGGCCTGGATGCCGGCGGCCTGCTTCGCAATGCGATTTCGAGCATGATGTGCCCTACGAGGCAGGCGGCCGGACATGTACCTGCAATGGCGACCCGAAATGCAGGCACGACCACCGGATGAAGCAAGATCCGCGATGGAAAACCGAACACCTATCCGACGACGGCATCCGGTGGACTACCCCCAGCGGGCGGCAGTACACCACCGAACCGGCCCGCTATCCCATATAAGCCGTCGGTCCCACCGGCCGGCCCGGTACCCCGCTCAGGTAGCACCGGGCCGGCCAGCCGTCCCGCTTGGACGGAAGCGGGACCGTCGCGAGAGCCCGCACTGCCCTAACCGGGATCACGAGCCGACGGCCCGGATGGTTCAGTCCCTCGGCTGGGGCTGGAACCGGCACGTCACCGCTCCGAGGTCACCGAAGTCCGCGTGGATCACGTCACCGGACCGGACGAAGACCGGCCGCGTGAACGACCCCGACAAGATCACCTGGCCGGCGGGCAGGTACTCGTCGTACGGCGCGAGCCGGTTCGCGAGCCAGGCCACGCCGTTGGCCGGATGGCCGAGCACGCCCGCTGCCACGCCCGTCTCCTCGATCACCTCGTTGACGTACAGCAGGGCCGAGACGCGGCGCAGGTCGCAGGCATCAGGGCGGACAGCGCGCCCGCCGGTCACGATCCCGGCGTCGGCCGCGTTGTCGGAGATCGTGTCGACGACGGTGCGCAGGTGCCCCGTCTCCGGATCGGTCATCTGCACTCGCGCGTCCAGGATC
Organism: uncultured Actinomycetes bacterium; assembly: GCA_963739135.1. Taxonomy (GTDB): domain Bacteria; phylum Actinomycetota; class Actinomycetes; order Streptosporangiales; family Streptosporangiaceae; genus Palsa-504. The sequence continues at coordinate 250,543 of CAVTZG010000021.1, read as the reverse complement.
TCCAGGGCGGGCGTGACCCACCGGGTCGCGTCCAGCACGTCGAGCGCGGTCACGCCGGGTCCCCTCAGCGGCTGGTCGAGGACGAACGCGAGCTCGACCTCGACCCGGGGACGGATGAACCTGTCCATCGGCACGATGCCGCCGTCATCGAAGAACATGTCGTCGAAGATGACGCCGTAATCCGGCTCGCTGATGGATACCGCCTGCCGCATGGCGCGGGAGGTCAGGCCGATCTTGCGTGCCTTGACCGTGCGGCCTTCCGCCATCTTGAGCGCGACCAGGGCCCGCTGCACGCGGTAGGCGTCCTCGATCGTCATGTCCGGATACTGCAGGGACAGCTGCCGGATCGGCTCACGTGAGCGTTCCGCGGTCAGCAGGCGCCGGGCCGCCTCGGTCACCGCATCGTCATCGAGCACCGTAATAGACTCGCATGTCGCGTCCCGTGATGAAGGCCCGGCTCCCGGCCGGAGCCGCGGCCGGGCCTCCTCACCGGCGGTCCTCCTAGGGCTCCTCTAGACGCCGGCGCCGGGTTTGCGGGCCAGGTAGCCCACGACGTTGATCTCGGCCCGCAGCGGCAAGCCGTCCCGCAGCCGGCCCGCGGCCTGCTCGACGGCGGCGCGATAGAACTCAGCCTCGCCGACATTCTGGATCGCCTCATAAGCCGGGCCCTGGGCGGTCAGGGCGCGCGCATACAGCTCCGGGTCCGCGAACTCCCACGCGAACGGCACGTCCAGGCGCTGGACATCGGCGAAGCCGTACGACTCCAGGAGGTGCTCGCCCGCACCGGGACGGCCGAGGAAGACCATGGCCGCCTGGTTATCGACCTTTTCTGCCGCAGCAAGCCGGAACGGTGCCAGCGCCCAGGCTCCAGGAGACACCTTTATATGACCCCACACCGTGATCCCGACCCGTCCGCCGGGTCGCAGGACCCGGTGGATCTCGGCCACCGCATCGGGTGTGGTGCCCCAGATTCCCCGGAAGCTGGTCACGACGTCGAACGAGTCAGGATCCCACGGTAGGGCGTGCATGTCGCCGACCCGGATATCGCTATCCGGGTTGCGGTCCCGGGCCACCGCGACTAGCCGGGCTGAGGCGTCGATCCCGCAGCACGACGCGCCGAGCAGGCGGGCCAGCTCGATGGCCAGCCCGGACCCGCACGCCACATCGAGCAGCCGGTCGCCGGCATCGACACCCAGCCGGTGCTGCATGGTGACGTACTCCCGGCAGTTGCCCGGCTCGCTGAGGGTGGCGAAGTCCACCGCCTTGCGGCCCCAGCCCTCATCCACCACCGTCCACTGGGACGGCCCTGTACCCGGTCTCGTCATCGCTGCCCCCTCAGCAGTGTGGCGATGTGCGCGGCGGCGCGGGCCGCGCCACCTCGCGGGACCCTACGGTAACCGGGTCGGATGCCAGCTTCTGCCAATGCCGCCCGCATCGTGGTGGCCAGGTCGTCCGCTGTGGTTGTCGTGTAATCCATCTGCAGTCCGGCCCGGTAGTGGTTGAGCCGGTGGGTGACGAAGTGCTGCTGTTCCCAGTGGCGGCGCAAGGGGAAATAGATGAACGGCCGCCCGGTGGCGACCAGTTCCATCGTCGTGGACAGCCCGCCTTGCACGATGGCCGCGTCGGCGCACGCCAGGTGCTCGAAAAGATCGGGCACATAGCCGCGCTTGTCCATGCCCTCGATGTCCGGCAGCAGCCGGGGATCGATGCGCGGGCCGGTGACCAGGAGCATCCGCGCGTTCGGCGCCTGCCTGCGCAGCAGCGCGAACGCGTCGCAGGTCAGCTCAAGCAGGCTGACGCCAGCCGCCGTGCCCCCGACCGCGGCCACCAGCAACGGCTGGTCCTGGGGGTAGCCGAGCCGGCCGCGCAACCGGGCGCGGTCACGATAGTCAGCGGGGTTGAACGGGAGCACATAGGGGACCGAGGTGAACCACCGGCTGGACCATGACCGTATCTCCGGCAGGCCGGGCCCGAACGAGAGGTCAGGCAGCTCATCGAAGGACCCGACGAACATGGACAAGTCGCGCAGCCAGGGGAACCGCTCACGCTTTTCGATGGAGTCGGCGTTGTAGTCCGCGCACAGCTCGGCTTCCCGCGGGTCGCCGGGATCGGTAGGCAGGAAGCCGGTCACGTCGGTCATGAACACGTACGGCGCGATCTTCCGTCCGGGGTTCTCGTGCAGGAAGTAGTCGATCTCCCAGCACTCATCACCCACCCACCCGTCGTAGCTGGTGTCCCTGACCACATCGTCAAACAGCAGGTAGTTCGCGCACAGGATCTCGTCCATCCGGCGGAAGGCATAGAACGCGGGGAGGTCGTGGTGCGCGGATTCCGACTCCCAGTGTGCTGACTCGGAAACCAGGTCGGAGCTCGCCGGGTGAATGATCTCACCAGCGTCGGCCAGTACCTCGGTCACCGGCGGCTGCGCCCACCAGTGAATCTCCAGGTCCGGTACGCGCTGCCGGAGCGAACGGGCGATGGCCAGGTCCCGCTGGATGTGGCCGAGGCCAATGGGGGAGGAGATCCACAGCGCCCGCCGAGGGCGGCTGTGCGTGGCCTGCCAGACGGCCTGCTTGCGCGGTCGGCGGACCATCTTGTCCACGAAGTCACGGATGGCATGATTCACCGCGACCGGGTACCGGACATGCGGCGCGTGCCCGCCACCTTCGATCACGAGCAGTTCAGCGCTGGTCAGTTCGGCGATCCGCCGCGCCCGCTCCGGCGGGACGATCTGGTCCTGATCACCGCCGATCACCAGCACCGGGCAGGCCAGTGACCGGCAGAGCCGGATCGCCTCCTGTTCATCAGCGACCTGATTAGGGGCAGCAGCATCGCACAGCATGGTCTGCGCGTCGGTTTGCATGCCCCACTCCACGAGATCGTCGTAGGGCTTCGTGGAGTGCGGCTCGGTGCTGATCTGGGACATGAAGAACTCGACGTATCCTCGCCAGTCCCGCCGCCAGTAGTGCCGGTTTTCTTTCGCCCACCCCTCAGTGGTGGGAAGCACCTCGTCGAAGGAGAATTCGAATCGTGCCCAGGGGTCGGTCGGCGGGATCGGCAGCGTCGGCGCGATGGTCACGATCCCGGTCACCCGCTGCGGATGCGCCGCCGCGAACAGCAGCGCCCAGGGGAAGCCGCTGCAGAACGCCGCGAGCACTGCCCGCTCGGTGCCGGTCGCGTCGAGCACGGCCGCGACGTCACTCGCGAAGACGGTGTCAGCGTAGGCGGCCGGGTTCTTGGGCCGGTCGGACCGGCCGTTGCCGCGCGGGTCGAAGGTGATCACACGGTAGTCCCGGGCCAGGAACGGCACCTGCATCTTCCAGTGCCTGGAGTCCACGATCGCCCACGTGGGCAGCAGCAGGATCGTCGGCTGGCCCGTACCGTGCACCTCGTAATGGATTCGCACGCCTGAATTGACCACGTAACCCGACTCATCAGGTAGTCGTGCGCGCATCGGTGGTACCTCCAACGGGCCGCTAGCCAGCAACGTAAGGCAGGAAGGACGGGAGCGGCTATCGGGGAAAACCATTAGGTATCACGCTGGGGCGGACAGGTGATGCGTAACCGCCCAGGCCGCCACCTCGGCGCGGCTGCGGGCATCGAGCTTGGACATCACGTGGTGCATATGGACCTCGGCGGTCTTCTCGGAGATCCCGAGCACCCTGCCGATCTGCCGGTTGGTCCGGCCCGAGGCAACCAGCGCGGCGACTTGCCGCTCCCGCCGGGTCAGCTGGACCTGATGGGAGCGGTCGGCGTCACCGGGTGCGGCGCCCGAAGCGACCGCGGTGGCCAGATCCACGGCTTGCTGCGCGGGCATGGTCCGGCCAGCGTGTATGAGCGCGTCAGCGTCATCGGGCCCCAGCGCCTGGGCCAGTACCCGCTCCACCGCAGAACTTCTGGCCTGCTCGGTATCGGGCTGGTGGGCGGCCACCCGCTCGCGCAGCGCCGCCGCGGCACCGATCAGCCGTGCGGCGGTCTCATAGTGCGCCCGTTCACTGGCGATAAAGGCGAGTGCATCCAAGCACTGGGCGACGCCCCGGGGGTCGTTCATGTCGGTATAGATCCGCAGCGCCTCGGCCAGCAACAGGCCCGCTTCCTCCAGCCCGCCCTGCGCGCTCAGCGTCGTGCCCAGCCCCCACGCCGACCATGCCAGCGCCCACGGATAGTCCAGTTGACGGAAATCTCGCAGGCTCGCGCGCAGCAGTTCCGCAGCGCTCCCCAGGTCGCCGTGGTCCCGGGCGAGCAAGCCCAGGTCGTGCCGGGCCCACGCCACGCCCTGCGTGCTGCCCTCCTCACGGAATCGCGCCTCGGCCCGCCGATGCCAGTCAGCGGACGCATCCCACTCACCGCCCGCGCGGGCCACGTGTCCCAGGAAGGCGCACGCGAACGCCGCGCGGCGCGCATTACCACGCCCCTCGCTGCGTTCGAGTGCGCTGCGCAGGAGGTCCTGGGCACGACCCATCTCTCCCGTCGCGAAGGCCAGGACCCCGGCCGCGATGAGTACGCCAGTCTGGCCTCCCGCCGCGGCGTCATCGCTCATAGCCGCCAGGTCATAGTTGTCCGCAGTCTGGGGGAGAACCGCGTCCACGAGCGCCTGGCCATGATCGAGGTCGCCATGGGTGTAGTGGTACCAGCCGAGCGCGGCGGCCAGCCAGAGCGCCCAGCCATCCCGCCCCGCGCCCAGGCAGTAATCCAGCGCGGCTCGCAGGTCCGCGTGGTGGCGGCCGACCCGCAGCAGCCAGGTTTTCTCCTCCGACAGGCCGAGGGAAGCCTCGAACTGCGCCGCAAGACCCGCGTAGTGCTTAGCGTGCCTGGCCCGCGTCTCCTCCTCGGCTTCGGCGTGCGAGGCCAACTGCTCCGCCGCATACTCACGCAAGCTCTCCAGCATCGAGAACTCAGCGGTCTGCTCGTCACCGGGCAGCCGCCGGATCAGGCTTTTGTCGAGCAGTGACTCCACCATCGCCAGCACGTCGTTCCCGTTCACCGCGCAGACGCTGCCCGCGTCAGCCAGCGTCCAGGCGCCGGCAAACACCGACAGCCTGCGGAACAGCGCGCGCTCGCCGGCGTCGAGCAGGTCATAGCTCCAGGCGATGGCGTTGCGTAGCGCCCGCTGCCGGGCCGGCACGTCCCGCGTGCTCCCGGCCAGCACCTGCATCCTGCTGCTGAGCCGGAACACCAGCTCCCCCGGGGTCAAGACCTTCAGCCGGGCCGCGGCCAGCTCGATCGCCAGCGGCAGGCCCTCCAGCCGGACGCACGCGCTGGCCAGCAACAGCGCATTAGCCGGAGTGAGGTCAAAGCCCGGGTTGGTCCGGCGGGCGCGATCCAGCAGCAGCGCCACCGACGGATTGGCCGCGAGACTCTCGAGGTCTGCGACGTCCGCCGTCGCGGGCATAGCCAGCGGCGGGACCGGGAACTCCTGCTCGGCGGACAGCCGGAGCCGCTCCCGGCTGGTAGCGAGCACCCGCAGCCGCGGGCAGGCCGCGAGCACCCGGCCGACGTCCGGGGCGGCGGCCAGGAGATGCTCGCAGTTGTCCAGGACCACGAGCCGCTCCTCGTGGCTCAGCACAGCAGCCAGCTGGCCGGTCAGATCCGTCCCGCCCCGCGGCTCGACGCCGATTGCCTGAGCCAGTTCGGCTATCACCGAGGCCGGATCCCGGACCGGAGCCAGGTCGACGAACGCCGCGGCGCATCCGCTCCGCTCGGCGTGGGCCGACGCGCATGCGATGGCGAGACGGGTCTTGCCGATGCCCGGCGGCCCGGTGAGCGTGACCAGCCGGGTCTGCGCATGTGCGAGCATCCTGGACACAGCGTCCAGCTCGCCGTCGCGACCTACGAACAGGTCGGCTGGCGACGGCAGGCCGCCGGGTGATGCCCGCCTCGCGTCTTGCATCCGACTGCCCCGCCCATGTCCTGTAATCCGTGCAGCCACGAGGGCATATCCGAGCATACGACGGCGTACCGTGCCGCCGCCATCGCTCACCCAGCGGGGCTAGGGCGGCCGGCCCGTATAGCGCCATGTAGGGGAATCCCCCGATACCACGATGACCGCCTGCGCCCGTACAACGGTTTCATGACCGCACTCCGCAGCCATCGGGCGGCCAGCGCAGCGCCCGAGTCCGCCCCTGCCGGGTCGTTCCTCGAAGGCCTCGCCGCTCAGGACTTCGCCCAGCTCGGCGGCGCACTCGCCGCTGATGCCTGCCTGCGCGCCTTGCTGCCTTCTGGTTTGCGGGAGTGGGCCGGTGCCGACGCGATCGCAGACCGGTTCGCGCGCTGGTTCGGCGACACCCAGGATTTCGAGTTCGTCGAGGCCACCACGGGCGAGGTCGGTGGCCGCCTGCATCTGCACTGGCGGCTGCGGCTGCGGGCCGAGCGGCTCGGTGCTGGCTGGTTCACCGTCGAACAGCAGGCCTACGCCGACACTGACGGCGGCGGCCGCATCAGGCGGCTCGACCTGCTGTGCACGGGTTACCGGCCCGAGGGCGGCCATGACTGACACCCTGACCAGCTGGGGCGGCTGGGTACCAGCGATTCGCGACGACCCGTTCAGCCACTTCGCCGAGGCCCGGACCCGGTGCCCAGTGCAGCGGGTGCGCCTAGCCGACGGCCACCCGGCCTGGGTCGTGCTCGGCTACGACGCAGCCCGACAGGCGCTCAGCGACCCCCGCATCTCCAAAGACATGCTCGCCGCGCTCGAAGACAACGGCGATGTCGTGGCCGAAGGCCTGCCCGGACCGGAGTTCTCGCGGCACATGCTCAACGTCGACCCGCCCGACCACACCCGGCTACGGCGGCTGGTATCCCGGGCCTTCGTGCCGTCCAGGGTCGCCGCGCTGGAGCCGGCCATCCGGGGCATCGCCGGCGACCTCCTCGATGCGCTGGACGACGCCGGCCCCGGCGCCACCGTCGACCTCATCGAGGGATACGCCTACCCGCTGCCGTTCGGCGTGATCGGCGAGCTGCTCGCCATCCCCGCCGCCGACCGCCCGCGGCTGCATGCCTGGTTCGGTGTGCTGCTGACCGGGTGGGCCGGTGACCCGCCGCCTGCGGCCGTCGAGGCATCGGACGGCATCGTGGCCTATCTGCGCGAGCTGGTCGATGCCAAACGGCGCAGCCCAGGCGACGACCTGGTCAGCGTCCTGATCGCTGCCTCCGAAGGCGACGCGCTCACCAGGCAAGAGCTGCTGTCGAGCCTGTTCCAGCTGGTGGTCGCTGGGCATGACACCACCGCCAGCCTGATCGGCAACGGGGTGGTGGCCCTGCTCGATCACCCGAGTCAGCTCGAAGCGCTGCAGGCTGATCCCGGGCAGCTTCCCACCGCGATCGACGAGCTCATCCGTTTCACCGCCCCGGTCCCGCACGCCACGTTCCGGGTGACGGCCGAGCCGCTGACCCTCGGCGGCGTCCAGATCCCCCCGCACGAACAGGTGCTGGTGTGCCTGGGCTCGGCCAACCGCGATCCGGGCCGCTTCCCGGAGCCCGACGTCCTCGATATCGGCCGCGGCGACGGGCCGAACCTCGGCTTCGGCCACGGCATTCATTACTGCCTCGGCGCCCCCCTGGCCCGGCTCGAAGCCAGAGTCGCCTTCGAGACCCTGCTCGGCCGTCATCCGGGCTTGCGGCTCGCCGTCAACCGTGACGCGCTCACCTGGGCCCGCGGCGACGGTCTGGTCCTGCGCGGCCTCGTCTCGCTGCCCGTCGTTCTGGGTCCCGGCCGCCGGCCGGGATGAATATGTCCGATCCACCGAACCAAGGAGACACCGATGACCATCACCGACAGTCCCGTCGACAATGGCGTGAACGTCCAGGCCCTGCTCGGGGCACGCGAGGCGCTGTCCGCCGCACCGGAAGCGGCCGAGTTCACCTGGCGGGCCAGCTGCACCTGGCGCAACGGCACCCACAGCCACTCCACTGTCGACGGCTTCACCGGCCTCGGCGCTGAGCAACGGCACCGCAGCACCTACGAGTACGACGTCGATCACCCGGAGTGCTTCGCGTCCGAGGACAACGGCGCCACGCCGACGGAGATCGTGCTGGTCGGCCTGGTCGGCTGCCTGACCGCGGGCGTCGCCGCGGTCGCCCAGCACCGGGGCATCCAGCTCCGCTCGGTCACCGCCACCATCGAAGGCCAGATGAACGTCCTGGGCATCCTGGGCGCCGACCCCGACGTCCGCAACGGCTTCGAGGCGATCACGGTCCGGTTCGCCATCGACGCCGACGCATCCCGCGACGACCTCGAAGCGCTCATCGCCCAGTCGCAGAAGCGCTCGGCGGTCTTCGACATCGTGGCCAACCCGACCAAGGTGCTCGTCGAGCTGGCCTGACCACCACGGCCCTGACCACCACAGCCCGGACGCCCGCATGATCCAGACCACGGCAGCTGTCGTCGGTGCCGGGCACGCCGGCCTGGCCATGAGCCGCCGCCTCACCGAACGCTCGATCGACCATGTCGTCCTCGAGCGCGGTGAGGTGGCGAACTCATGGCGGACCCAGCGCTGGCCGAGCCTGCGGCTGCTCACCCCGAACTGGCAGACCCGGCTGCCGGGCTACGACTACGCCGGCGATGACCCCGACGGATTCATGCCGGCCGAGGAGGTCGTGGCCACCCTGACCCGCTACACCAGCCTGATCGGCGCACCGGTGCGCACGGGCACGACGGTGCATACCCTGCGCGCAGTGCCGCAGGGCTTCCAGATCCGGGCCAACGACGATCTCCTCTGCACCCGGGCCGTGGTGCTGGCCACCGGGGCGTGCATCCTGCCAGCCATCCCGGGCATCGCCGGTGCCCTCCCTGCGGGGAAGACAACGCTCACCGCGCTCACCTACCGCGATCCCGGTCAGCTCCCCGACGGCGGGGTTCTGGTCGTCGGGGCATCCGCCACCGGCGTGCAGCTGGCCGGCGAGATCCACCGGTCGGGCCGCCCGGTGACCCTGGCGGCCGGCGAACATGTCCGGCTGCCCCGCAGCTACCGCGGCCGCGACATCTTCTGGTGGCTGGAGGCCACCGGCCTACTGGCCGAACGCTATGACCAGATCGACGACCTCACCCGAGCGCGTCACCTGCCCTCACCGCAACTGACCGGTACCTCCCAAGCCACGATGACCGACCTCAGCTCGCTCACCGCGCAAGGAGTCCGCATCGTGGGCCGCCTCGGCCGCATCGTTGACGGGGTGGCCCAGTTCTCCGGGTCCCTCGCCAACACCTGCGCGCTCGCCGACCTGAAGATGAACCGGTTCTTGAACCGGGCCGACGAGTGGGCCGCCGCGGCGGGCCTCGACGACGAACTCTCGCCGCCGCACCGCTTCGCACCCACCCGCATCGACCCGCACTCGCCCCTCGAGCTGGACCTGACCAGCGGACAGATCAACACAGTGCTGTGGGCCACCGGCTTCCGGCCCGACCACTCCTGGCTCGACATCCCGGTACGCGACCGCACCGGCCGCATCCGCCACGACGGCGGCGTGGTCACCGACGCCCCCGGACTCTACCTGCTCGGCCTGCCCGTGCTCCGCACCCGCGCCTCCACCTACATCCACGGCGCGGCCACCGACACCGGCGCCCTGGCCGACCACCTCCACTCCTTCCTCAGCAGCCGGCCCCGATGACGGCCCGGGGTTGCGCTGCCATGGCCACCGCGCTGCAATGGGCGGCAGCGGCACGGAAGGAACAGCGGTACCCCAGGGGAGGCAGCCATGCGGGCTAGATATCCCGATGCCGAGGGCTTCATCGAACGCGACGGCGTCAAGGTCGGCTACGAGGTGTTCGGCACGGGCGAGCCTGGCGATCCTGCTTCTCACCTCCTGGGCGATCGTGCATGCCCGCCAGTGGAAGGCCCAGGTGCCGTACCTGGCTCGCAGGTTCCGGGTGATCGCCGTTGAGGGCCGGGGCAACGGCCGGGCTGACCGGCCCGCGACCGCGGAGGCGTACCTCGACCGAGAGTACGTCGATGACGCGGTCGCCGTGCTAGACGCGACCGGGGTGGACCGGGCCGTGATCGTCGGCCTTTCCATGGGCGGCCGTCACGCGCTGCAGCTAGCGGCCCGGTACCCGGAACGGGCGGCCGGGGTGGTCGCGTTCGGCGCGGCACTGCCCTGGCCGATTCCGCCGGACTTCGCTGAGCCCAAGGACAGTTACGAGGGCTGGGCGAAGGCCAACATGCACTACTGGCTGGCCGACTACCGCGGCTGGGTCGAGTTCTTCATGTCGCAGGTGTACACCGAGCCGCACTCGACCAAGCAGCATGAAGACGGAGTGGCCTGGGGCCTGGAGACCACCGCAGAGACGCTGCTGCAGACTGGTCCGGGCGTGGCGGAGCCCGACGCCGCTGCCGCTGCCGCTATCTGCCGGCAGGTGCGCTGCCCGGTGCTGATCGTGCACGGCGACCAGGACGCGGTCGTGCCGTACGAGACCGGCGCGGCGCTGGCCCGCTGGACCGGCGGGCAGATGGTGACGATCCGCGGCGGCGGCCACGCCCCGACGATGCGTGATCCGGTCCAGGCGAACCTGCTCATCCGCGGTTTCGCCGAGTCCCTCGGCCCCAGCGCGCCGACCTCGCGGACCTGGAGCAGGGCGCGGGACCGTCGCCAGCGGGTGCTTTACGTCAGCTCGCCGATCGGCCTGGGTCACGCCCGGCGCGACCTGGCCATCGTCGACGAACTGCGCCTGCTCCGGCCGGGCCTGGAGGTGCACTGGCTGGCCCAGCACCCGGTCACCAAGCTGCTGAAGCGGCGCGGCGAGCTGATCCACCCCGCCTCGGACTTCCTGGCCAGTGAGTCTGGGCACATCGAAAGCGAGGCCGCCGAACACGACCTGCACGCCTTCCGGGCGCTCCGGAACATGGACGAGATTATGGTCAGCAATTTCATGGTCTTCGCCGACCTGATCGCCGGCGAGCCCTTCGACCTGTGGATCGGCGACGAGGCCTGGGACATCGACTATTTCCTGCACGAGAATCCGGAGCTCAAGCGGGCGCCCTACGCCTGGATGACCGACTTCGTCGGCTGGCTGCCCATGCCGGACGGCGGCACCGCAGAGCGGGATCTGACCACGGACTACAACGCTGAGATGATCGAGCAGATCGCTCGCTTCCCGGGCTTGCGTGACCGCTCCGTCTTCGTCGGCAACCCGGAGGACGTGGTGCCGGACGGTTTCGGCGATGGGCTCCCGCTCATTCGTGATTGGGTGCAGCAGAATTACCGGTTCTCCGGCTACATCTCCGGTATCTCATCTGGCGAGTTCGACGACCGCGAGGCGCTCCGGGTCGAGCTCGGTTATCAGGAGGACGACAAGGTCTGCGTGGTCACCGTCGGCGGCTCCGGCGTCGGGACCAGCTTGCTCCGCCGGGTCGTAGCCGCATTCCCTGCGGCGAGGCAGCTCGTCCCCGGGCTGCGGATGATCGTGGTGGCTGGGCCCAGGATCGACCCGGACACGTTGGACTCGGTACCGGCCCGGGAAGGCCTGGAGATACACGGGTACGTGCACGACCTCTACCGGCACCTAGCGGCCTGTGACCTCGCCGTGGTGCAAGGCGGCCTGACTACCACGATGGAACTCACCGCGAGCGGGCGGCCGTTCATCTACGTGCCGCTGCGGCATCATTTCGAGCAGAACTTCCATGTCAGGCACCGGCTGGACCAGTACGGCGCGGGCCGCTGCCTGGACTACGAGCAGACCGAGCCCGACACGCTCGCCGCCGCGATGGCCGAGGAGATGGCTCGCCCGGTCCGCTACCGGCCCGTCGAAACCGACGGCGCGGCCCGGGCCGCCGCCTGCCTGTCCGAGCTCATCTGACGGGGGCCTGTTCCCGCGAGCACCACCAGGTGGACCGGCCGCCGACGGTGCCGTGCACCATCTCGGCGCCGCAGCGCGGGCAGGTCCCGCCTGGCTTGCGGGCCGCGATGACGTCGCCGGTGTGCGCGCCGCCGCCCTCGGCCAGCGCGGTGGCCAGCACTGACCGCAGCGCGCGATACAGCCGGTCGGCGTCCTTACGCTGCAGGTGGTTGACTGGCGTGCCGGGCGGGATCTTGGCCTGCCACAGGATCTCGTCGGCCAGCAGGTTCCCGATTCCGGCGATCTTGGATTGGTCCAGCAGGCGGGCCTTGACCGCGATCCTCCCCTTGGTGATCAGGGCGCGGAACTGGGCCGGGGTGACCTCGGCTGCGTCCGGGCCGAGCGCGTCGATGTCGGGGTTGAGCAGGATGCGCCCGAGCCGGCGCTTGTCGAACAGCGCCAGGTTCCCGCCGTCGTCGAACCCGAGCGTGAACCGGTCCCACGCGGCCTTGCGCGGCTGCGCGTCCCGGCCCGGGCGATCGCCGCCTTCGGCCGTCCAGCCGTCCTTCGAGGTGACCACGATGCGGCCGCTCATGCCGAGGTGAATGCCGAGGTCCGGGCCGGGGGGCGCGTCCGAGGCGCCCAGCCCCGAGGTTTCGCACCACATGGTCTTGCCGCGCCGGTGCGCGGCGACCAGCGTACGCCCGATCAGCGCGGCACGCAGCTCGCCAGGGGAGTGGGGCCGGCAGACGAACGTGTCGGCGTCATCGACCGCCACGATGCGGCGGCCCAGGGCCACATCGGCGATCAGCCGACGGGCGGTCTCGACCTCGGGAAGCTCGGGCACCTAATCGTCACCTCCGCGGAGGGCGGCGAACCGGTCGGCGGCCCGGTCCAGCTGGGACAGGATGTGCTCCTTGGCCTCGGCGTCCAGCGGCGTGTCGGGCCGGGCGATGAGCTCCCGCAGGACCGGGACCAGCGGCGCGTACTTGCCCGCGAGCTTGTGCAGCCGGGGACCGGTGGTGTGGATCAGGCCGGCGCCGTTGTCGGTGAAGTCGGAGGCCTTGATGACCCGGGCCCAGGGGCAGTCCCGCAGGCTGTCCGCGACGTGCTCCCGGTACTGCTCGTGGGCGTCGCGGCCCGGCGCGTAGGCCGGGTTGGTCACCGCACCGACCAGTTCCGCCACCCGCGGGCCGAACTGCTCGGCCAGCACGGCCAGCGCCGCCTGGACGCCGCCGGCGCCGCCGGCAGCTCCGCCGGCCGCACCGCCGGCCAGTTCGGCGGGATGGTCCTCCACGGCATCGTGCAGCAGGGCGGCGCAGACGACGTCGGCGTCGCGTACGCGGTAGTACGAGATGATCCGGATGGCCACCCGGAGCAGGTGGTTGAGGTACGGTTCCCGCTCCCGCCGGTCGGCGGCGTGCAGCCGGCTGGCCGCCTCAAGCGCGCGCTCCATCCGCTGCCGGCCGGCTTTCGGCCAGGACGCGATCTCGGCCGCGAACCGGTCCCGCAGGCCCGGCTCGCCGTAGGTCGAGGTGATCGCGTGCAGCGGCATCGTGGCCAGGAGCCGCTGCCGGTCGCTGTCCATGACCTAGAACTAGCACACCGTCAGCCGGCCATGTCGGCCATGTCCGCAGGCTGAGGCAGCAACGGGAGGAAGATGGCGAACCGGGTCAGGCCCGGCCGGCTGGTCACGGTGATACTGCCGCCGTGCGCGGCCACCACGGCGTCCACGATGGCCAGGCCCAGGCCGGTGCTCGTACCCGCGGCATCGGCGTCCCGGGCGCGGGACGTATCGGCCCTGGTGAAGCGCTCAAATAGATCCGGCAGCAGTTCGGGCGGTATGCCGGGACCGTCATCGGTGATGCTCAGCTCGACCCGCGGACCGGCCGACCGCACGCCCCGCCGCACCATCCCGGAATCCGCCGCGCCGGCCGGGGCGTCCTCCGGCCCGCCGTCCCCGGTGGCCAGGGCCACGCTGACCGTCGAGCCGGGCGGGGTGTGCTTGCCCGCGTTGCTCATCAGGTTGGCCAGCACCTGGTGCAGCCGGTGCTCGTCCCCGCGGACCATGATCGGTTCGCCGGGCAGGTCCAGGCGCCAGTGGTGATCACGGCGGGCCACCCGCGCGTCGCTGGTCACGTCGATGGCCAGCCGGGACAGGTCGACCGGCTCGCGCTCGAGCGGGCGGCCGGCGTCCAGCCGGGCCAGCAGCAGCAGGTCATCGACCAGGACGCTCATCCGGGCCGACTCCGACTGGACCCGGCTCAGCGCGTGCGTCACGTCGGGCGGCACCGGGCCCCGGTGCCGCAGGGCCAGCTCGGCGTAGCCGCGGATGGCCGACAGCGGGGTGCGCAGCTCATGGCTGGCGTCGGCCGCGAACCGGCGCAGCCGGGCCTCGCTGGCCGCCCGGCGGCCCAGGGCCCGCTCGACGTGGTAGAGCATCCGGTTGAACGCGGCGCCCACCTGGCCGACCTCGGTGCGCGGATCGGTGTCGGGCACGCCGTCGGGCAGCGATACCTCGCCGGAATCCAGCGGCAGCTCGGTGACCCTGGTCGCAGTGGCGGCCACCCGGCGCAGCGGCCGGAGCGAGAACTGCACCAGGACGGCGCCCAGGACGACCGCCAGCGCTCCGATGATCGCGAAGATCAGGTGCTCGGTGTCCTCGACGTGGCTCAGCTCTTGCTCGACCATGGTCAGCGGCAGCCCGGTGACCAGGTCGTTCCCGTCCGGACCCGACACCTTGGTGAACATGAACTGGACGCCGAGCAGGGTCCTGATATAGGTCTGCGCGGGCGGCGCCGACCCGGACCCCGTGCCCCCGCCGGGCGGGCCCTCCGAATCCGGCGGGCCCGACTGCTGCGGCCCGGGCGGCGTAGCCGGCAGGCCGACCAGCGTGGCGTGGTCCGCCGCCGACAGCGTGCAGGTCTTGGTCACATAGTCCTTGAAGACGACCGTCCCGCTCGAGGACAGCACCGCCAGGAACGTCCCTGATGCCTGGCTCGTGCCGCTGCAGCTTTGGTAGCCGGGGATCGGCTGGCCGTTATCTCCGTCTCCGTCGCCTTGCTGTCTGTCGGTGCTGGTGGCGCAGGTTGTCCAGGTCGTCGTCGCGGCCTGCAGCTGATCGTTCAGCGAGGACATCAGCGAGTTGTTGAGCGACTGCGCGGTGACCACGCTGATCACCACGCTGGCCAGGGCGAACAGCACGATCAGCCCGATGATGAGCTTGCCGCTTATGGTGCGGAAGGACAGCACGCTCGCCAGCCGCGCCAGCCGGCGTGGCCGCTGAGCGCCTGGCGCTGGCATCAGCTCGCGGGCTTCAGCACGTAACCGACGCCGCGGACCGTGTGAATGAGCGGCACGCGGCCGGCGTCGATCTTCTTGCGCAGGTAGCTGATGTACAGCTCGACGACGTGGGCCTGGCCGCCGAAGTCGTAGTTCCACACCCGGTCCAGGATCTGCGCCTTGGACAGCACCCGCCTCGGGTTCCGCATGAGGAACCTGAGCAGCTCGAACTCGGTCGCGGTCAGGTCGATGAGCTCGCCGTCCCGGCGGACCTCCCGCGCGTCCTCGTCCATGGTCAGGTCGCCCACCGTGAGCAGGCCCTCGGTGTGCGCGTGGGTCAGGTTGGCCCGGCGGAGCAGGCCCCGCAGCCGGGCCAGCACCTCCTCCAGGCTGAACGGCTTGGTCACGTAGTCGTCGCCGCCCGCCGTGATGCCCGCCACCCGGTCCTCGACCGCGTCCCGCGCGGTCAGGAACAGCACGCATACCTGCGGTACCTCCGCCCGCAGCCGGCGCATGACCTCGATGCCGCCCAAGTCAGGCAGCATGATGTCCAGCACCACCGCGTCGGGGTGGAACTCGCGTGCGGTCCGTACCGCGTCGGCGCCGTTGCCCGCGGTGCGGACGGTCCAGCCTTCATAGCGCAGCACGCTGGCCAGCAGTTCGGCGAGGCTGGGCTCGTCATCGACGACCAGGACGCGCACCGGCGTCCCGTCTGCTCGCTGGATGCCAGCGTCCCTGCTCCTCGCGGATGCGCTGCTGGCCTGCGCCGGCGACCCGGATACTCCCGGGGCCCCGGCGGCCCCGGCGACCGGGCTGTAGTTCTCCATGTTCCTCAGGCTCGCTCGTCAAGATCAAGGTCTGTGCCTAGTATGCCCGCGACGATCGGGTTCCTCGGCCGCGGTTCTCACTGTCTGCAAATGATCCGGCAGCCAGGTCAGAAGAGGCTCTGAATAACCTCTAAGGCTGCTACGAACCACTGCCCCGGGCGCGCGCCGTTCAGCCGGTGCCCAGCAGTGCCGTTCATCTGGGCCGTTCAGCTGGGCCGTTCAGCCGGTGCCCAGCAGGCGCTCGAGTTTCGACGCGGACGATGACCGTCTGGCACCGGCTTTGAGCAGCGCCTGGCCCGCAGCCTGCAGCACGCTGGCCGCCGCGGAGCCTTCGCTGGCCGCCTCGACCTCGATCTCGCGCCAGCGCAGCGGCTCGGCGCCGGCCTGGTCCAGCCGGGTGGCGGTGACCAGGTCGTCGGCCACCTCGGCCAGCGGCGTGCCGCCCTTCCCGGACAGGGTTACCACGGTCCGTTCGGTATCCAGAATGGCGATGGCTCGCAGAGGCCGGCCCGCGACGATGCCCTTGACCTGCGCGGCCAGCCGCGCCGGGACGCTGCCCGGAGTACCCTCGCCCAGCGGCGCATGCCGTTCCTGCCGGGTGTCCTTGCGCACCGGCAGCTTGAGGTGCCAGCCCTCGTCGGTGCCGCCCACCCGCCGGCGCAACGTGACCCGGTTCTTGATCAGGTCGAGTTCCTCGGTGTCGTAGTAGGTGGCGCTCAGGTAGTAGCGCTGCCGCCCGGTGACCTTGGTGCCCGCCTCCAGGCCGCTGAGGTCGGGCAGGACAAAGTCGGCGTCGGCGTCGTATTTCTGCTCGGTTTCCAGGTGGTCGCCCGTGTTGTCCGTCACATGTCCAAGGCTACGTGTGGTAGATGAGGAACCTCGTGCCGGGCCGCTCCATGATCAGCGCGCCGGGGACCGGGGGCGGCTCGCCCGGCCAGCACCTGGGATAGGCGTCGACGTGCAGGCCCGCGACGGCGCCGGCCGGCCAGGTCCCAGGCCTCGACGTGCGCCGCGAGCTCGGCGGCCAGCTCGGCCGCGCGCGCGCCGAACCCCGCGGTACCCAGCGTGACCGGTTCGGCCGGGTCGGCTCCGGCGGCGCGGCCGCCGGCCGGGGTGCCGGTGAGCACGGCCAGGCCGCCGGGGTCCAGGATCCCGATGGTGGCGTGCCAGTTCCGGCTATACAGCGGGGCGTCAACGAGCCGCGCCGCTCCGGCGGCCGGCGGCTCGCCGTCTGCCGCGGCGGGACCTCGCGGCGTCTCGTCGTTGAGCAGGCACGACCGTGGCTCGTGGGCCGCGAGCCACAGGCCCAGGCCCCATACCACCTGTGCGGACACGGCCTGTACCTCAGTCGGGTGCGGCACCGAAGGACCGGAGAGCAGGCCGGCCAGCGCCCCGGCGTCGACGTCGGTTCCGCCGGGCAGGACCCCGTCCGGCAGCATGACCGACAGCCCGGGCTCCAGCATGACCAGCCGTTCGGGCCCGGCCAGGCTGCCGCGCATCCGCATGAACCCGCAGGGCGCGAGCGACCGGCTGGTCCAGGGGCCCGCGGCGCCGGCGGGATCGGCGCGCTCGAACGCCGCCGCCACCTGGGTGCCGCGTACGTCGAGCGGCACGACGATCCGGGCGCCCGGCGCGGCCTGCTCCAGCCAGGGCCCGGCCAGGTCGCTGACGCCGACGGTGGCGATGATGCGGTCGTAGGGCGCGTGTTGCGGGTAGCCTCCGGCGCCGTCGGCGCTGGCCACCGTCACCTCGGTGAACCCGGCGCTGGCCAGGTGCTCCCGCGCCGTCCCGACCAGCTCGGGGTCGATGTCGATGCTGGTCACCTGGCCGGAGGGGCCAACGATGTGGCTGATCAGGGCGGCGTTGTAGCCGGTCCCGGCGCCGATCTCGAGCACCCGGTGGCCGGGGGCCAGGTCCAGCTGGTCCAGCATGATGGCCATGATGGCGGGCTGGGAGGAGGAGCTGATCGGCTGGCCGCCCTGGTCGCGCTTGGTCACGATGGCGTCGTCGGCGTAGGTCGCCTCCGGCGGCAGGTCCGGCAGGAACAGGTGCCTCGGCACCGCGCGCAGGGCGGCGGCCACGCGGCCGCTGCCGATCCGGGTGGCGGTGACGACCCGCGTGGCCAGGTCCTCCCGCAGCTGCGCGAGGGAATCGCTCACGGCGAGGCCCGGCGGTTCCTGAGCCGGACGGCGGCCGCCCGCACTGTCCGTCATGCCTGCCAGGCTACGTGCCGGAGCCAGGGGGACGCTGCCCAAGAGCGTCGCTGAGCCGCGACGAGGCCCTTCGTCCGGTACCGTCTACCCATGGCGAGCGTGAGCGACGGTGACAAGCGGGCGGCCTCCGTGACCCGCCTGCTCGGCTGGGGCGCGGCGGCGGCCATCGCCTTCTCCTTGCTCATCATGATCGTCATGTTGGTCAACGGCCCGTCTGTCACCGTGCCGAGCCTCACCCATCCGGCCGCGGGACCACCGTGGTGGCACGGGCTGCACCTCCGGCCGTCCGTGGTTCTGTTCTCGTTGTGGGCGGCTGCGGTCATCGCGGCGGCCGGAGTGGCCGCCGGGCTGGTGGCGGTGTCCAGAGGCGCCCGTCCTCCGGTCAAGCCGCTCCTGGTCTGCGTGTTCGGCGTGATCGCCATCTTCACCGTCCTGCCGCCGGGCGGCTCTACCGATACCGTCTCGTACGCGATCGACGGCAGCATAGTGGTAGCCGGCCACAGCCCGTATGTGATGACGCCGAAGGAGTTCCTCGCCACCGGCGCGCAGATCGCCCGCGGCAGCCCGCCGCTCTGGCAGAACAGCCTGTCGGACTACGGGCCGCTGGCCACCGCGACCGAGTGGGCGGCGGCCGAGCTCGGCGGTACTTCGACAGCGCGCATCACGTTCTGGCTCAAGGTGTGGACCGCGCTGGCGTTCGGCGCGGTCGTACTGCTCCTGGACTGGCTGCTGAGGCCGGATCCGGCGATGCGATTGCGCGCCCACTTGCTGTGGTCGGCGAACCCGCTGCTGCTGTGGCCGATCGTGGCAGGCGGCCACATCGACGGCGTCGCCATCGCCTTCGGGCTGGCGGGGATCGCGGTGCTGCGCGCCCCCCGGCCGGATACGGACCCCGCCGGGGATCCCGGCCTGGGCCGGGCTCTCATCGCGGGCCTGCTGATCGGGGCGGCCATCGCCGTCAAGTCCCCGTATGCGCTGTTCGCCCTGGCTGCCGCGTGGGCGCTGCGCCGCCACCTGGCGTCGCTGGCCGCCCTGGCCGTCGGGGGACTGGTCGCCCTGGCCCCGGTCTACCTGGTGGCCGGGCGCTCGGCCGTCACCGCGCTCGTCAACCGCGGCACCGAGGTGACCTGGGACAACCTGTACCAGATCTGCTTGCGGGCGGTCGGGATCCGCACTCCCGTGCCGGCCCATCTGGTGACCATCGCGGCCCTGCTGTGCGTCGCCGTCGCGGTCCTGCTCTGCCTGCGCCTGCCCAGCCGCGTGCCGTCGCTGCCCGCGGTCACGCCGGCGCTGGCGCTCAGCCTGGCCTGGATCTTCATGTGGCCGTTCCAGCGCCCGTGGTACGACGTCATGATCATCGCGCTGCTCGTCCTCTACCCGGCCTCGCGGCTTGACTGGGTGGTACTGATCCGGCTGTGCTTCGCCGGGATCACCTACATGGACGCCATCGGTCTTCCCACCGCCAGCAGGCTGTACCACCTGCAGGAATTCGAAGGTCACTGGGTGACCGCGACCGTCCGGCTGCTCACGGCGGTCGCGCTGATCTGGCTGTGCCTGTCCGGCCGCTGGGGCTGGCGGTCCCGCTCCGCCGAGTCCGCGATCGCCGCACCCGAACTGCAACCGCTCACCTGACGGGAGCATCCATGGCGACTAGTCACGGGGCGGCAGCCACGGCGCGGCTCCCGGATAGCGGCGCACCGCATGGGCGGACCCTGACGCCACGGCTGGTGTACGTGGTAATCGCGGTGTGCACGGCCGCGGGGGCGTTCTTGCGGCTGTATCAGCTGTCCCGCCCGGGTTACCTGCTAGGGGTCACCGAGTACGACGACGGGGTGCAGTTCGGCGATGCGGTCCGGCTGGTCAGCGGCGTTATCCCGTACCGGGATTTCGTGGTGGTGCAGCCGCCGGGCATCATGGTGCTGATGGCGCCGGTGGCGGCGCTGGCCAAGGTGACCGGCACGGCCTGGGGCCTGGGCATCGCCCGGCTGCTGACGGTGGCCGCGGACACGGCCTGCGTGGCCCTCCTCGGATTCCTGGTGCGCCATCGGGGGCCGCTGGCGGCGGGAGTGGCGTGCGGGGTCTACGCGGCTTATCCGGACGCACTGGTGG
Source organism: uncultured Actinomycetes bacterium (assembly GCA_963739135.1). Classification (GTDB taxonomy): domain Bacteria; phylum Actinomycetota; class Actinomycetes; order Streptosporangiales; family Streptosporangiaceae; genus Palsa-504. The sequence goes on along the minus strand of CAVTZG010000021.1, from coordinate 230,345 downwards.
CGGCGCATACGTTCCTGCTGGAGCCGTGGCTGAATCTGGGCTGCCTGATCGCGGCGGTGCTGGTGTTCGACGGGGACCGGGTGACCGACAACGGCCGGCGGCTGGGCTGGGCCGGGGTGGCCCTGGGGCTGGCGGCGTCGGTGAAGCTATGGGCGCTGGTGCCGGCCGCGGTGCTGGGGCTGCTGGTGGCGCGGCAGCCGCGGCGCCTGGGAGTGCTGGCCGGCGGGGCGGTGGCAGGCCTGGGCGTGGTGGTGCTGCCGTTTGCCGTCCTGGCGCCGGCCGGCCTGGCCAAGGACGTGCTGATCAGCCAGTACGTCCGGGACAGTATCAGCCAGTCGGCACCGGTGTCGTCAATGGCGCGGCTGGGCGATCTGGCCGGCTTGTCGCTGTTGCCGCACCTTTCCTCCACCGCGAAGGCTCTCGTCGTGCTGGTCGCCGCGGCGGCGGTGCTGCTCGCCTACCTGGCGATCTACGGGACCGTCCGGCGGGTGCCCGCGGCGCTGGACTGGTACGCCCTGCTCGGGCTGGCCGCCGTGATCGTGATGTTCCTGTGGCCGTATAACTACTGGTCGCACTATGGCGCGTTCGCCGGGCCGTTCATCGCGCTGGTCCTGGCTCTGCCGGTCGGGCTACTGCGCCTGACGGACGCCGGCCGCCAGTTCGTGCCGCTCGTCGCGGTCAGCATACTGGCCGTGACCGTGATCGCGGGCGTGGGCCTGCGCCAGTTCGCGGCCGAGACCAAGCTGAGCTCCGTGAATGCCTCCGCCGCGGCGGACAAGCTGATCCCGGCCGGTTCGTGCGTGGTGACCAATGACACCTCGCTCGTCATCAGCGCCAACCGCTTCATCTCGGACACGCCAGGCTGCCCGGTCATCGTGGACTCGTGGGGGACCTTGCTGGCCATGACGGAAGGCCAGAAGTACTACGCCGATCCCCAGGTGCTGGGCAAGGACACGGCTGTCTGGCGTTCGGCGTTCGGCGTGGCTGGCTACGTCTGGCTGGAAACCGGGAGCGAAGGCCAGATCCCGTGGACGGCCGGGCTGTACGCCTATTTCACCAGCCATTTCCGGCTCGTGGGCCTGGTCAACGGTCCCGGCTCGCGCAATGTGCCCGAAGGCGGCCTGTACGCGAGGAGCCAGCGATGAGGACCGACGCAGATCTCGGCAGCCGTCCCGTGGCTGCCGGGCCTCCGTGGCGGCACGAGTCCCGCGCGCTGCTCGCGGCGGGGGCGGCAGTGGCGGCGGTGGCCGCCGGGCTGTTCCTGATCGCGCTGGCGACCCATCCCGCGATCAGCACGCTGAAGGGCTTCGACCTGCACGTATACCTGATGGGCGGGGCCCTGGCCAAGGACGATCCGGCGCGCCTGTATACCTGGCAGCTGCAGCCGGGGATCCAGTTCACCTACACCCCGTTCGCCGCACTCCTGTTCGCGCTGGCCACGGGGGTGCGGTTCCGCCTGTTGCTGGACGCGGCGGCCGCGGTGTCCGTCGCCGCGGTGGCGGTGACGGTCTGGATCGCGTTCCGCGAGCTCGGCTGGCGGGGGACGGCGAGGATCGGGGCTACGCTCCTGGTGGCCGGCATCGCGCTCTGGCTGGAGCCGGTGCAGCGAGCCCTGTACCTGGGCCAGATCGAGTGCGTGCTGATGTTGCTGGTCGTCTGGGACCTGTGCCAGCCCAGCAGGCGGCGGTGGCAGGGCGCGGCGACGGGCATCGCGGCCGGGATCAAGCTGGTCCCGCTTCTGTTCATCGTCTACCTGGTGGTCACCGGCCGGTTCCGGCAGGCCGCGGTGGCGACGGCGGCATTCGGCGTGACGGTAATCGCGGGTTTCGCGGCGCTGCCCCACCAGTCCGCTCAGTGGTGGCTGCACGGCTACTTCCTGCAGGCCAGCCGCACCGGCTTCGTCGGCCAGATGCTGAACCAGTCCGAGCGCGGCCTGCTCACCCGGCTGGCCGGCAGCGTGACCAGCGGGCAGTGGCTATGGCTGGCCGTCGGCATCGTGACCGCCATCGGCGGACTGGCCGCCGCGGCCGTGCTGCACCGCGCCGGGAACACCTTCGCCGGCCTGATGGTCTGCGCGCTGACCGCGCTGCTCGTCTCGCCGATCAGCTGGGATCACCACTGGGTGTGGGTCGCTCCCGGCCTCGCGGTGCTGGTCGACGCGGCCGCCAGGGCCCAAGGGGTCGGGCGCCGCGCGGCGCGTGCCGGGTGGCTGGCCGCGGCCGCCGCCGTCGTGGTGGCGTTCGCCGCGTGGCCGCGATTCTGGCCCGGCGGCAGCGCCGGGCTGCTTCAGGGGGGCCTGATCTGGTACGCGCCGACCAACGGGGACATCCTGCCGTACCGGGAGTACCACTGGCACGGGCTGCAGCTGATCGCCGGGAATCTCTACGTCATCGCGGGCTGCCTGCTGTTCGCACTCGCCCTGGGCGCCGCCATACAGACGTACCGCGCCTGGCGGGCCGGCGACGTTCAGTGGGCCCGGCCCGCTCAGCGCGTACGCACGTAAAGCTGGCCGAGGCCGGAATTGTACGGGCCGACGGGCCGGAAGCTGGCCCGGAACCATGCCGTCAGCGCGGGCGTCCACGGGATGCGGCGGGCATTGCCGCCGGACAGCCACACGTAGTCCGCGTGGCCCAGCATGGCCCGCCACGCCGCCACCACCGAGGCGGACTTGGCCGCCCCGCCCTGGATGCTCACCCCGTGGCTGAGGACCAGGGTGGTCGCGAGAGCATCGACGATGTCGGGGCATCCGGAGCGCGGGGAGGAGAACCTGTCCGCGGCGATCACGACCGAAGTCGAATCGGTGACGACGCAGGCACCCGCCGGGATCAGCCGCCCTGTGGCCGCGCTGCTGGTCACCCGGACCGGTGCCACCTCGGCCAGTTGCAAGACCGCGACGGCGAGGATGACGGCCGCGACGGCGCCCGCGAACATCCGCCGGAACTGCCGGCTGCCCGCCAGAGCGCCTGCCGCGCCGCCCGCGGTCAGGGCCAGCCAGGGCGCCACGAAGGCCGGGTAGTGATAGAAGAACGCGGAGTAGCTGAGGATGAGCACCGACGCGAGCACCGCGGTGGCGAGCGAGAACCAGTCCAGCTGAGAGGGCCGGCCCGGTATCCGGCTATAGCCGACCGCGACCACGGCGATGAGGACCGCGACGAGGGCGAACGGCAGCCACCCGGCGCTGACCGAGGATATGCCGGCCAGCACGCTCTGGGCATACAAGGACCGTGATCCGGCCAGCAGCGACAGCTTGCCGTCCGCGTTCAGCACGTCGATCAGGCCGGTCACGTGGGCTAGGCGGAGCGACAGCGGGATGAAGGTGCCGACCCGGCTGGCCTGGTCGAACAGCGTGCTCCGGACGAAGGTGGCCGGCGCGGCCAGCGCCAGCGGGGCCACCGGCAGCACAAACCCCGCCACCAGCCCGGCCAGGTAGGCACGCACCCGGCGCGCCCGCTGCTCGGCGACGACGATGCAGACCACCAGCAAGACCGCGGCCGGAACCACGGCCCAGAACTTCACCGCCCCGGCCACGCCGAGCGCGGCACCCGCCCACGCCAGCCGCCCGGGGCGCGCGAGCCTGCCGTAGCGGAAGGCGGCGTTCGCGGCCAGCAGGCAGAACAAGTTCATCCACGGCTCGAGCAGCAGGGTGTGCGCAGCGGCCACGTCATCGGGATAGACCGCCAGGATCCCGCAGGTCACGACGGTCACCAACGTGCCGCGGTACCGGACCAGGTTCCCGGCCAGGGGAACGCACGCGGTACTCGCGCACACGGTGAGCAGCCGGGCGAAAGCCATCGCGGCGGTCGTGCTCGTCACCCTGGCGACCACGGCCGCCGGTACCGCCAGGATCAGCATGCCCGGCGGCTGGATGAAGGCGAAATCCCGGTAGGGCAGGGCACCCTGGGTCAGCCGGATCGCGGCGCCCAGGTAGACGCCGTCGTCGTACTCGGAAACACCAGTAAGGAAACCCGGCCGGGTCAGCGTGAACAGCCTGACGGCCAGGGCCAGGGCCGTCGCCAGGAGAATCGTCAGGCCCGGAGGGCTCAGGCGGCGGCCGAGCAGCCGCGACCCGGCCTGATCAGCCTGGCGGGCAGGTGGCACTTTCGCGTCAGCGATGCCGCCTGGGGGATTTCCCGTCATGTCCGGACGCTAGCACGAAGGAGCCAGCGGCACGGGCATGACGCAGACCGTCATGCCCGTGCTATGCCGCCGCGGCTGTTTAACCGATGCTCTGCGTATCGTCGGCCCGGACGGCCTTGATCGGGACGGTCTCCGGGGGAACCTCGGCGGACGGGACGGTCTCGGCGGACGGGACGGTCTCGGCGGGCGGGACAGTCTCGGCGGGCGGGACAGTCTCAACTACCGGGATTCCTGAGGCCACCGACGCGATCCGGCCGAACGCCACGGCCGCGATGAACACGATGACCACGCCGAGCGCGGAGAAGAAGCCGAGCTGCTCCATGATCCGCATGTACATGGTGGCGCTGGCCGGCGAGCCGCCCAGCGTCACGTGGTTGTTCCACAGCGGGCTGAGCATGGTGCCGAGGGTGAACCAGGCTCCGGCCGCCGCGGCCAGCAGGGCCCCGAACAGCGCGACGTGCCGGCCGGTGGCGATCATGAGCAGCACGCCGCCGAGGAACACGGCCGCGCCGGGCAGGATCTCCAGCCACAACCGGGCCGTGGTGTAGGTCCAGGCGGTATCCGGCGTGTAAGCGAAGTGGAAATACGGTCCGATAAAGGGAATGAGTGCGCCCCACAGCCCCAGCAGGACCAGCAGGAATCCGCTGGCCGCGCCGCGGCTGCGCCGCATCTGCAGCATCCCAGCCATGCCTAATCACTTCCCGAGTACGTATGTTCTTGTGTTGTTGACGGACCTGACGGCGGTGCCTCTACCCGGGCCTGCGCGTGATATTCCAGCGGCGGGGGTATCGTTCGCCGCGTGGACACCAGGCGCCTCGTGCCGCGCACCGATGTGGTGCTGGCCGACCCCCGGCTGGCCGCTGCCGAGCGCAGGCTGGGCCGGGCGCTGGTCAAGGCGGCGGTGAGCCGCGCCCAGCAGCAGGCCAGGGACGGGCAGATCGCCCCGGATCAGGTCGCGGACGCGGCCGTGGCCGGGCTTCCGGCGCACGCCGCCGCGCTGACCCCGGTGATCAACGCGACCGGGGTGCTGGTGCACACCAACCTGGGCCGTGCCCCGCTGTCCGCGGCCGCGGTGGACGCGGTCACGGCCGCGGCGGGCTCGTGCGACGTGGAGTTCGACCTCGCGACGGGCGTCCGGGCCCGCCGCGGCGCGGGCGCGCTCGACGCCCTGGCCCGGGCCGTCCCCGCGGCCGAGGCGGTGGCGGTGGTCAACAACAACGCGGCCGCCCTGGCGCTGGCGGCGACCGCGCTGACCGGCGCCGGCGCGACCGAGATCGTGGTCAGCCGGGGAGAGCTCATCGAGATCGGCGACCGGTTCCGGCTGCCCGATCTGCTGGCCTCCACCGGTGCCCGGCTGCGGGAGGTGGGCACCACCAACCGGACCACGGCCGCGGACTACGCCGAGGCCACCGGGCCGCAGACCGCGTTCATCCTCAAGGTTCACCCCTCCAACTACCGCATCGAGGGCTTCGCCGCCGCCGTCGGCGTTCCCGAACTGGCCGAACTGGGCCGCGGCCAGGGTGTCCCGGTGGTGTTCGACATCGGATCCGGGCTGCTGGCTCCGCACCCGCTGCTGCCCGAGGAGCCCAGCGCGGCGACCGCGCTGCGGGACGGCGCCGATCTGGTCACCGCGAGCGGCGACAAGCTGCTCGGCGGGCCGCAGGCCGGGCTGCTGCTCGGCCGGGCCGACCTGGTGCGCCGCCTGACCCGCCACCCCCTGGCCCGGGCCCTGCGGGTGGACAAGCTGACCCTCGCCGCCCTAGAGGCGACCCTCACCGGACCGGTACCGCCGGTGGCCCGCGCGCTGGCCGCCGACCCGGCTGAGATCCTCGATCGGGCCGAACGGGCCGTGGCGCGCCTGGCCGGGGCAGGCCTCGAGGCCCGGGTGGCGGACGCCCGCGCGGCAGTAGGCGGCGGCGGAGCTCCCGGAGTGCTGCTGCCCAGCGCGGCGGTCAGCCTGCCGGAGTCGCTGGCCGTATCCCTGCGAGCCGGCCCGCACGTGACGCGCGGGGAGCATCCCGCGGTGGTGGGACGCCTGGAGGCGGGGCGCCTGCTGCTCGACCTGCGTTCAGTGTCTGGAGAAGACGACGAGCGCCTGATCGCTGCCATCCTCGCTGCGGCGATTGGGTGAGTTTCATGATCGTGGCCAGTTTGCGGCGCATAGCGCCCATTTCTGGCCATGATCTTGCCCGGAGGCCGTGGTCATGCAGGTTATTGCCACCGCGGGACACGTGGATCACGGGAAGTCGGCGCTGGTCCGGGCGCTGACCGGGATGGAGCCCGACCGGTGGGCCGAGGAACGGCGCCGGGGGCTGACCATCGACCTGGGCTTCGCCTGGATGAAGCTGCCCGGCGGGCAGCGCCTGGCTTTCGTGGACGTGCCCGGTCACGAGCGGTTCGTGCCGAACATGCTGGCCGGCGTCGGACCCGTCCCGGCCGTGCTGATCGTGGTGGCCGCCGACGGCGGCTGGATGCCGCAGTCGGCCGAGCACCTGGCCGCCATCGACGCCATGGGCATCAGGCACGGCCTGCTCGCCGTGACCCGCTGCGATCTGGCCGATCCGGGGCCGGCCACCCGGCAGGCCCGGGCCGAGATCGCCGCGTCCAGCCTGGGCCAGGTCGAGGCGGTGGCGACCAGCTCGGTGACCGGCGCCGGGCTGCCCGAGCTGCGCGAGGCGCTGGGCCGGCTGGTGGCCGCGCTGCCGGCACCCGACGCCGCCGCGCCGGTGCGGCTGTGGGTGGACCGCTCGTTCAGCATCCGGGGCAGCGGCACGGTGGTCACCGGCACGCTGCCCGCGGGCACCGTCCGCACCGGCCAGGAGCTGCTGCTGACCCCGTCCATGCGCCCGGCCAGGATCCGCGGCATCCAGTCGATGAACGAGCCCGCGGCCTCGGTCACCGGCGTCGCCCGGGTGGCCCTCAACCTCCGCGGCCTGCCCGCGGACGTCCCGGCCCGGGGCATGGCGCTGGTGGAGGCGGGCCGCTGGACCATGACCCGGCTGACGGATGTCCGGCTGTCACTCCCGGCCGAGCTCCGGCAGGCCGCGGCGCTCCGGCTGCCGCCGGACATGACGCTGCACATCGGCTCGGCCCGGACCGTAGCCCGTATCCGCATGCTGTATTTCCTCGGGGGGAGCGATCCCCCCCAGACCCCCCCTGCTGTTTTTCCCGGGGGGAGCGATCCCCCCCAGACCCCCCCTGCTGTTTTCCCCGGGGGGACCCATCCCCCCGGACCCCCCTTGGGAAGGGCTGCCCGCCCCCCCATTCCCCCCCGGCCCGGCGCCGGCGGGGCGATCGCCCGGCTGACGCTGCGGGATCCGCTCCCGCTGCACGTGGGGGACCGGGTCCTGCTCCGCGATCCGGGCAGCGCTGGCGTCACGATCTTGGGCGCGACCGTGCTCGACGTGACCCCGCCCGCGCTCGCCCGCCGCGGCGCGGCCGCGGCAGCGGGACGGGAGCTGGCCGCCTGGCCCGAGGTGCCCGCCGCCGCCGACCTGCTGCGACGGCACGGCCTGCTGAGGGCCAGCGCGGTGGCGGCCATGGGGACGGCCGATGTCCCGCCGCCGGTGGCAGGCGGCTGGCTCGCCGATCCCGCCCGCTGGGGCGACCTGCGCCGCGAGCTCGCCGAGGTGGTCGCCGCGCACGCCCGGCGCGACCCGCTGGCCATCGGCATGACGCCGGAGGCGGCCCGGGCCGCGCTGCGGCTGCCGGACCGCGCCCTGGTCGAGGCCCTGGCCCGGCCGCCCGCTGGCTCGGACGTCCCGTCCGGGCGGCCCGCCGGCTCAGGCGTCGCGTCCGGGTTGCCTGCCGGCTCAGGCGTCGCGTCCGGATTGCCTGCCGGCTCAGGCGTCACGTCCCGGGTCCGGCTGGCCGGCGGCTACCTCGTGATCACCGACGAGCCAACAGCGCAATCTCAGCCCCATGAAACCCAGACATCAGGGGAGCCCCGGAAAACCCCGGGGCCCCAGCTCTCGCTGCCGGCGCCGGTGCTGGCGGGCGTGCGGGCGGTGCTGGCCGACCTGGCCCGGGCGCCGTTCCTGGCCCCGGAGGCGGGACGGCTGCGCGAGCTGGGCCTGGACGCGCGGGCCATCGGGGCGGCCGCGCGGGCGGGCCTGCTGCTGCGGGTGAGCGAGCAGATCGTGCTGGCCCCCGGCGCCGAGGCCGAGGCGGCGCGGGCCCTCGCCGGGCTGCCGCAGCCGTTCACCACGGCCGAGGCCAGGCAGGCCCTGGGCACGACCCGGCGGGTGGCCATCCCGCTGCTGGAGTACCTGGACCGGGCCGGGATCACCCAGCGACTGCCCGATGACCGGCGCCGCCTGCGGTTAGCGTCCGGGACGGGCCTACAGGCTGCGGAATTCGGGGGAGCGGCGCAGCGCGTCCGCCACCCGGCGGGCTGTGCCCAGGGTGTTGGCCAGGCGAAGCAGCAGGAAGCCGCCGCCGTGGACCCGGAAGACCGAGGCGCCAGGCGTGCCGGTGATCGAGATGTTCGCGTACATCAGGGAGCTCTTGCGGACGGTGACGCGCTGCCCGCCGTTGGCTGCCACCTGGTAGCCGCCGCCCAGCCTGCGGCTGAGCACGGTGACGACCTCGGCCGGCGTGACGTTCTTGCGCGGCACACTTACCTTCGGCATGACCTCCAGGTTACTGCGGGTCAGGCCGACAGCCACACCGCCGTATCGGGGCGCAGGCGGCCGCGCGAGTCCAGCGGGTCCGGCTCGCTGGCCAGCAGGATGTCGCCGTGCGCCGGGATCACCGCCGGACCCGCGCCCAGGTTCGCGGCGAAGATGAAGCCGGGTTCCCTGGCGAAGCAGAGCAGGCCCGCAGTCTCCGGATCGCCCGGCTGGTCCAGCCACCGCAGGGCGCCGCGGCCCAGGGCCGGGTGCTCGCGGCGTAGCCGCAGGGCCGTCCGGTACAGGTCGAAGAACGAGCCGGGGTCGGCCAGCTGCGCCTCGACACTGTAGCGTCCCCAGTCCGCCGGCTGGGGCAGCCACGGAACCCCCGGATCGGCGGCGTCACCCGAGAAGCCGAAGTTCGGCCCGGTGCGGGACCAGGGGAGCGGCACGCGGCAGCCGTCCCGGCCGGGGTACTTGCCGCCGGTGCGGTGGAACCGCGGGTCCTGGCGCGCGGCATTAGGCAGCTCCGTGACCTCAGGCAGGCCCAGTTCCTCGCCCTGGTAGATGTACGCCGAGCCGGGCAGGGCGAATAGCAGCAGGGCTGCGGCCCGGGCCCGCCGGGCGCCCATTTCGGCCCGCGCGTTCCCCAGGGCGATGAGCTCGTCGATCATCTCCGGGGTGTAGCCTTCGTCGAGCCGGTAGCGGCTCGCGGGCCTGGGCACGTCGTGGTTGCCGATTACCCATGGCGCGCGGGAGCCGCCGGCCAGGTCCTGCACCCCCTCGATCGCGGTCCGGAACCCGGCCACGTCCCAGCTGGCCACGATCAGCTGGAAGTTGAACACCTGCGGCAGGCCGTCGGGTGCCAGGTAGGGCCGGAGGGTGTCCGGTGCGTCGTACCAGACCTCGCCGACGGCCGTCCTGGCGCCGGGGAACCCCTCCGCGGGATAGGAGTCCAGGATGGCCCGCCAGGACCGGAACAGCTGGTGGATCTCGGGCCGGTGGCGGTAGGGCGACGGCGCGTTAAGCGGGCGGTAGTCGTTGTCGGGGTCGGGGTCGTCGGTCAGGTCCGGGTCCTTGTACAGGCCGTGCGCCACGTCCACCCGGAAGCCGGCCGTGCCGCGGTCCAGCCAGAACCTGAGCACGTCCGCGAACATGGCGTACACCTGCTCGTCGCGCCAGTTCCAATCCGGCTGGCCGGAGTCGTACAGGTGCAGGTACCACTGCCCGGGGGTGCCGTCGGCCTCGGTCACCCGGGTCCAGGCCGGCCCGCCGAACGACGATTCCCAGTTGTTCGGCGGCAGGTCGCCGCCTGGGCCGCGGCCCGCACGGAAGATGAACCTGGCCCGCTCCCGGCTGCCTGGCCCGGCCGCCAGCGCGGCGCGGAACAGCGGGTGCTCGCTGGAGCAGTGGTTGGGCACCAGGTCGACGATGACCCGGATCTGATGGGCCTCGGCGTCCTTGACCAGCGCGTCGAAGTCGGCCATGGTGCCCAGCCGCGGGTCGACCGCACGGTAGTCGGCGACGTCATAGCCGCCGTCGGCCAGCGGGGAGGGGTAGAACGGCGTGAGCCAGATGGCGTCCACGCCCAGGTCGGCTAGGTACGGCAGCCGGGCCCGCAGCCCGGGCAGGTCGCCCACGCCGTCCCCGTCCGCGTCGGCGAAGCTGCGCGGGTACACCTCGTAGACGACCGCATCCTCCCACCAGGCAGGCCCGATTCCGCTCACGCGTATCCCTTCTCCCGTAACCTCACCGCATCCTATGGTCAGCCGTCCCGCGGCCCGGCTGCCAGGGGGAGCCCTAGTATGGTCCGGGTATGCAAGCTGGGGAGCGGCAGTCAGGTCGGGCTGGACCGGCGGGCGCGCGGGGAACGGCCTCGCGGCCGCGCCGGATCGTGCCACCCGCCGATCAGGACGCTCCCGCCGGGCGCCGGACGGTGCGCCGCTGGTGGCCGGCGGCGGTGTGGCTCGGCGGCGGTATCGCCCTGTTCGCCTTCTTCCTGCGGATCTCGCTCAGCGTCCCGATGGACTCCGACGGGGCGAACAACGCGCTGCAGGGGTGGGACCTCCTGCACGGCCATCTGCTGCTGCACGGCTGGATCCTCGGCGACGCGACCTACTACACCCTCGAACTTCCGCTGTACGCGATCACCGAAGGCCTGGCCGGGCTAAGCCTCACGACCTGTCATGTGGTCTCCGCGCTGACGTACCTGATCGTCGCGGCATGTGCGGTGGCGCTGGCCGTGGCGGACAGCAAGGGTCTGTCCCGGGCGGCCCGCGGCGCAGCCGTGATCGCGGTGCTGGGATCGCCGCTCCTCAAGCACCGAGGTGTGTCGCTCCTGCTGTCGGAGCCGAACCACACCGGGACCTCCGCCATCATCATGCTCTCGTTCCTGCTGATCGACCGGGCTCCGGGCCGGCGGTTCACGCCGCCGCTGCTGTGCGCGATCTTGTGCGCCGGCCAGATCGGTGATGCCACCGTCCGCTACGTGGCCGTGCCGGCGATCCTGCTGGTGTGCGCCTACCGCATCCTGGCGGCGCGGAAGATCCGCACGGCCGACACTGCCATCCTGCTGGCGGCCGCCGCGTCGCTCCTGCTGACGCCGCTGATTCGCGCCGTGATGGTGCGGCTCGGCGCGTACGCGATGGTCCCGCCGTCAACCACGATCTCGCCGGTGGCGCAATGGCCGCACCACGCGGTATCGACCCTGAGGTCCATCTATACGCTGTTCGGGGCGGTCGTCATCCCGCACGCCGCCCTGGGCCTGCTCGGAACGGCCTTCGGGCTGATCTGCCTGCTGGCCGCCCTGTTCGGCTTCGGGAAAGTCATCTGGACCTGGCGCACCGCGAACTGGTCGGAGCAGCTGCTGTGCGTCGCGATCGTCCTAATGACGGCGGTGTACGTGATCTCACCACTGTCGGGTCTCGGAAGAACGTATGAGATCGTGGCGGTGCTCCCGTTCGGGGCGGTGCTCGCGTCCCGGGCGTGCGTGCCAGCGCGCATCACGAACGCGTCGCGTGGCCGCGTGGCGATCGCGGCGGCCGCCCTGGCGGCCCTGGCCGCGCTGCTGCCGTTGACCGCGGCGGCCAGCGTACCCACGGTCACAACCGCCGCCGTGCCCCTTGCTGCGTGGCTGGAGGCGCACGACCTGACCTACGGGATCGCCGGGTACTGGGATGCCTCGAACGTCACCGTGCAGGCGGGCGACCGGGTCCAGGTTCGCGCGGTCGTACTGCCGAACGGCAAGATCATCCCTTTTAGCTGGGAGACAAAGCCGTCCTGGTTCGACCCCACCCAGCACCGCGCGACGTTCGTGATCGGCTACGCCAGCAGCGCGCCAGGCAACATCACACCCGCCATAGCCGAGCGGAACTTCGGCCGGCCGACCGCGATCTACAAGGTGGCGGGCCGGCTGATCATGATCTACCAGAAGAACCTGCTCACCGAACTCCCGCCGAAGAACTGGCCCACGTGAGGAACTCCCGCCGATCTAACCTGGGCGGCGGCGCTTGCGGCAGGCTTCGAGACTCACGCCGGGTTCTAGTAGGGTCCGGGTATGCAACCTGAGGAGTGGCACTCAGGTCAGCCCGGCCTGGCAGGCGTACGGGAAACGGCCTCGGGGCCCCGCCATACCCTGCTACCCGCTGGTCAGGTAGATCCTGACCGGCGCCGGGCGGTGCGCCGCTGGTGGCCGGCCGCGGCGTGGCTCGGCGGCGGTATCGCCCTGTTCGCCTTCTTCCTGCGGATCTCGCTCAGCGTCGGCGTGAACTCCGACGGGGCGAACAACGCGCTGCAGGGGTGGGACCTCCTGCACGGCCATCTGCTGCTGCACGGCTGGATCCTCGGCGACGCGACCTACTACACCCTCGAACTTCCGCTGTACGCGATCACCGAAGGCCTGGCCGGGCTGAGCTCGCTGGCCTGTCATGTGGTCTCGGCGCTGACGTACCTGATCGTCGCGGCATGTGCGGTGGCGCTGGCCGTGGCAGACAGCAAGGGTGTGTCCCGGGCGGCCCGCGGCGCAGCCGTGATCGCGGTGCTGGGATCGCCGCTGCTCACCGGGCAAGGCGTGTCGCTCCTGCTGTCGGAGCCGGATCACACCGGGACCTCCGCCATCATCCTGGCTTCGTTCCTGCTGATCGACCGGGCTCCGGGCCGGCGGTTCACGCCGCCGCTGCTGTGCGCGATCTTGTGCGCCGGCCAGATCGGTGATGCCACCGTCCGCTACGTGGCCGTGCCGGCGATCCTGCTGGTGTGCGCCTACCGCATCCTGGCGGCGCGGAAGATCCGGACGGCCGACACTGCCATCCTGCTGGCGGCCGCCGCGTCGCTCCTGCTGACGCCGCTGATTCGCGCCGTGATGGTGCGGCTCGGCGCGTACGCGATGGTCCTGCCGGTGACGAGAATCTCGCCGGTGGCGCAGTGGCCGCATCACGCGGTAGTGACCCTGCGCTCTATCTATACGCTGTTCGGGTCGGTCGCCGCCCCGCACGCCGCGCTGGGCCCGTTCGGGTCCGCCTTCGGGCTGATCTGCCTGCTGGCCGCCGTGTTCGGCTTCGGGAAAGTCATCTGGACCTGGCGCACCGCGAGCCGATCCGAGCAGCTGCTGTGCGTCGCGATCCTTGTCGTCACGGCCGCCTACGTGATCTCGACGCTGCCGAATCCCAGAACCCCGTATGAGATCGTGGCGGTGCTCCCGTTCGGGGCGGTGCTCGCGTCCCGGGCGTGCGTGCCTGCCCGCGTCACGGACGCGTCGCGGGGCCGCGTGGCGATCGCGGCGGCTGCCCTGGCGGCCCTGGCCGCGCTGCTGCCGTTGACCGCGGCGGCCAGCATGGCCACGGTCACAACCGCCGCCGTGCCCCTTGCTGCGTGGCTGGAGGCGCACGACCTGACCTACGGGATCGCCGGGTACTGGGATGCCTCGAACGTCACCGTGCAGGCGGGCGACCGGGTCCAGGTTCGCGCGGTCGTGCCGCAGAACGGCAAGATCATCCCTTTTAGCTGGGAGACGAAGCCGTCCTGGTTCGACCCCACCCAGCACGATGCGACGTTCGTGATCGGCTCCAACAGCAAGACGCCAGGTACCATCACGCCCGCCACCGCCGAGCGGAGTTTCGGCCGGCCGTCGGCGATCTACAAGGTGGCGGGCCGGCTGATCATGATCTACCAGAAGAACCTGCTCACCGAACTCCCGCCGCAAAATACGTGGCCTACGTAGCAGGATCTTCCGCCGATCCGCAGTGCGGCGCACAGCCCCGGTCGACTTGACTGTGCCACTGTGTCAGGGTGCAGGGTGGGCGTTGCCATGATCAGTATCGGAGACTTCGCCAGGCTGGGCCGGGTGTCGGTGCGCATGCTGCGGCACTACGACACGATCGGGCTGCTGCGCCCGGAACACGTCGATCCGCACACCGGCTACCGGTATTACCGGCCCGGCCAGCTGCGGCGGCTGAACCGGATCGTTGCGCTGAAGGAGCTCGGCCTGCGGCTGGAGCAGGTGCAGGCCATCGTCGACGAGCAGCTCACCGGCGACCAGCTGCGGGCCATGCTGCGGCTGCGGCAGGCCGAGCTCGAAGCCCAGATCCTCGACGGCAGGCACCGGCTCGACCGGGTCCAGGCGCGGCTCCGGCTCATCGATGCGGAGGAAACAATGACCCATCCGGACGTGATCACCAAGACCGTGCCGCCGACGACCGTCGTCGGGCTGACCGCGACCGCCGCCAGCGCCACGCAGGAGGACGTCGGCCCGGTCGTCGGCCCGATGTATCCGACGATCATGCAGCGCCTGGCCGCCGCCGGCGCCATGCCGACCGGCCCCAGCATTGCCTACTACACGCCGGCCCCCGAGGCGTCGGAAGACGCGCTGCGCGTCCACGTCACCTTCCCCGTCGCGGCGGACTCGGTGCCCGGCCTGGAACGGGTCGAGATCCCCGCGGCCGAGGTCGCCTCGGCGATCCACCGCGGTTCCATCGTGGGCGTCGACGCCACGTACCAGCTCCTGCACACGTGGGTGCGGGACCATGGCTTCACCGGCACCAGCTGCGCCCGTGAGGTCTACCTGGAATGCCCCGACGACCCCAGCGACTGGATCACCGAGATCCAGGTCGAGTTCACGCGGTGATCAGGGCGATCCCGCGGTGCCGGGGGCCAGCTCGACGGCCAGGCCGAGCCGCTTGGCCAGCAGCCCCGCCCGCTCGCGGTCCTGAGCGCTGAACCCGCCCGCGGACCGGGTGAAGCGGACGTGGTGCAGCCTGCCGCCGTTCAGCAGGCCGTCCTCGCGCACCACCCTGATCCGCTTGCCGCCGGGCCAGGCCAGCTCGGCGGACCGGGCGTCGGCGCCATCCAGCTGGCCGCCCAGGACGTCCCGGAACAGCCGGGTCGCCCCGTCCAGATCGCCGACATGGTGCTCGATCAGGTCGAAGCGGGCAGGCGGCCCGGGCCGGGGAGCTCGCGCGGCGCGGGCGTGTCCGGGGCGCCGGCCTGCTGGGCGACCTGGACAACGATGCCGTGAGCGCTGCGCGGGTGCAGGAAGGCCTCCTTCCAGGCTGGGTTGGCGAGGTTCACCCCGACGGGCTCGATGCCGAAGGCGCGGACCCGGGCCAGCATCTGCTCGATGTCGGAGACCACGAAGGTGACATGATGCGGCCCCGGGCCGTGCGCGGCCAGGAAGCGTTCCAGGAAGGCCGAGTCGGGACCGCCCGCCGGGGTCAGCATCTCGATCTTGGGCCCCGCGGCGAATCGGAGCTGGCCAAACCAGAACCCCGGCGAGTCGCCGCCGTAGACCCACGTCCCGCCGAGCACGCCGCCGAACAGATCCCAGCCATCGGACAGGGCCGGCGTGCCGATGGCGAGGTGATCGAGGACCACGGTCATAGAACCTCACGCTACCGCCGTGGTCCGGGCCGCTAACGGCCGATCGCGAGCAATCGAGCGCGGCGGCGGGTAGTTGGGGGGGCGCCGCCGCGCACTTCTCACGCTAGTCCGCGGCCGGGCCGGCCGCGGACATATTTGCTCGCTATCCGCCGACGTGTCGTGATACCTGCGTGGCCAGCGGTGGAACATCACGCTGACGGTGATTGTTCACCGGGGCATGATCTCCGAAGGTTTCGCCGAGCTGATCGGCGGGCAGCGGCAGGGGGTGCTGGTGACCCTCAGGAAAGACGGCTGGCCGCAGCTGTCCAACGTGAACTACGGGTGGGATGCGGAAACGCAGACCATCCGGGTGTCTACCACCGACGACCGGGCCAAGACCAGCAACCTGCGCCGCGACCCGCGGGCCAGCTTCCACGTGACCAGCGACGACTTCTGGTCCTACGTGGTGGTGGACGGCCATGCCGAGCTGTCGGCGGTGGCCCGTGACCCGCACGACGCGGCCGTGGAAGAGCTGGTCGACCTGTACCGTGCGGTCCAGGGAGAGCACCCGGACTGGGACGACTACCGGGCCGCGATGGTGCGTGACCAGCGCCTGGTGGTCCGGCTGCGCGCCGAGCGAGCCTACGGCATGGTCCGGCGGTTACGGCTCGCCGGTAACAA
This sequence comes from uncultured Actinomycetes bacterium, assembly GCA_963739135.1. Taxonomy (GTDB): domain Bacteria; phylum Actinomycetota; class Actinomycetes; order Streptosporangiales; family Streptosporangiaceae; genus Palsa-504. The sequence continues at coordinate 214,065 of CAVTZG010000021.1, read as the reverse complement.
CAGTGCCACGACGGAACGGGAAGCATAGGCTGGGACGATGCTGTCTGACTCCTACGGGCGGGTCGCGACTGACCTGCGAGTATCGCTCACCGACCGGTGTAACCTACGGTGCGCGTACTGCATGCCGCCCGAAGGGCTGGACTGGCTGCCCTCGCCCGAGCTGCTGACCGACGACGAGGTGGTGCGGCTGATCCGGGTCGCGGTGGAACTGCTCGGGGTCCGCGAGGTCCGGTTCACCGGCGGCGAGCCGCTGCTGCGCCGCGGGCTGGCCGGCATCGTAGCCCGGACATCGGAACTTCGTCCCCGGCCCGAGATCTCGCTCACCACCAACGCGATCGGGCTGACGCGCACGGCTACGGCGCTGCACGCGGCCGGGCTCGACCGGATCAACGTTTCGCTGGACACGCTGCGGCCGGAGACCTTCCGCAAGCTGGCCCGCCGGGACCGGCTGCCGGACGTGCTGGACGGGCTGGCCGCAGCGGCCGAGGCCGGCCTGACCCCGGTCAAGGTCAACGCCGTGCTGATGCGTGACCTCAACGACGACGAAACGGTGCCGCTGCTGCGGTACTGCCTGGAGCGCGGCTACGAGCTGCGCTTCATCGAGCAGATGCCGCTCGACGCGCAGCACGGCTGGAAGCGCGCCGAGATGGTGACGGCGGATGAGATCCTGGCCGCGCTGGAACGCGAGTTCACCCTCACCCCGGACGACCCGCGCAAGCGCGGCTCGGCGCCTGCCGAGGCGTTCCTGGTGGACGGCGGGCCGGCCCGGGTGGGTGTGATCGCGTCGGTCACCCGGCCGTTCTGCGGGAACTGCGACCGGGTCCGGCTGACCGCCGACGGCCAGGTCAGGAACTGCCTGTTCGCCCGTGCGGAAAGCGACCTGCGCGGCCCGCTGCGGGCCGGAGCGGCCGACGCTGAGCTGGCCGACCGCTGGCGCCGGGCCGTGGCGGTCAAGCTGCCCGGTCACGGCATCAACGACCCGTCCTTCCTCCAGCCGGACCGTCCCATGTCGGCCATCGGCGGCTGACCAGCGACTCCGTCATGCCCCGGGGACCCAGGACGGGACGCGGCTCGGCGCGCCACGGACCGTTCGGCATCATCATCCTCGCGGGCGGGGCCGGGCGCAGGCTCGGCGGACAGGACAAGCCCAGCCTGGTCGTGGGGGACCGCACGCTGGTCGCCTCGGTGGTCACGGCCGGGACGGAGGCCGGGGCGGCGCAGGTCATCGTGGTCGGGCCGCCGCGGCGCGGCCTGGACGGGGTGTGCTTCGTCAGCGAGGAACCGCCCGGCGCCGGGCCCGTGCCGGCCCTGCGCCGCGGGCTCACCGAGGCCGCCGCGCCCTGGATGGCGGTACTCGCGGCCGACCTGCCGTTCCTGCGGGCGGCTCACCTGCGCTTGCTGCTGGCCGCCGCGGCCGGGCGGCCGGGTGCGGTGCTCGTCGACGATACGGGGCGGCCGCAGTGGCTGGCCGGATGCTGGGCCACCGAGACGCTGCGCGAGGCCGCGGCCGGCTATCACGGGACCACCCTGCGCGGCCTGCTCGGTCCGCTCGACCCGGTCCTGGTCAACCCGCCTCCGGCGGCTGGCGAGCCGCCCGCCTGGCTGGACTGTGACACGCCCGAGGCGCTGGAGGAGGCCCGCGGCTGGCTGAACCGCCCGGCCCCCGGGCGGCCCTAGCCGTCGCCGGGACGGTACGCGGGACCGTGCGCGTCGTCGCAGTGCGGCTCGGCGGCGGGAGGACCGGCCAGGCCCGGCACCGAGCCGTTCTGGCGGCCGTCCCGCGTGGCCGCGTGGTCGACCTGGAGGGTGGCGTGCGTAATGCCGTACTGCGCGCTCAGGAACGCCTCCAGGTCGGCGCGGACCGCGTGGCAGTCCGATCCCGGCGCGACCAGCACATGCGCCGACGCGGCCGGCAGGCCCGAGGTGATCTCCCAGATGTGCAGGTCGTGGACCTCGCTGACGTTCGGCCGGGCCGCCATGGCCGCGCCCACGGCCGCCGGCGGCAGGCCGGCCGGGGCGGCCTCGAGGAAGATCCGCCCGGACTTCCTGATCAGGTCCGTGCCCGCGTACAGCATGAGCACCACCACGACCAGCGTGGCGATGGCGTCGGCCCGGGAGAACCCGGTCAGCACGATGACCAGTCCCGCTACCGCCGTGGCCACGAACGCGTACAGGTCGGTGACGATGTGCCGGAACGCGCCCGCGAGGTTAAGGCTCCGCGGCTCGGCCCGCATGTCATGAAGCCCGGCTTTCAGGACGCCAGAAGGTCCTGGATCCCCGGTTTCATTACGCTCGGCGGGCTGCCCGGCCGGCCGGGCAGCAGGCCGCTCGGGATGGGCATGGCTCCCGGCCCTGGCGATCAGCAGGGCGACGGCGAGGTTCACGGCCACTCCGGCCAGCGCGACGCCGAGCACCGTCGCGCCGGTCACGGCCGGCGGCGTGATCAGCCGCCGGATCGCCGAGTAGCCCAGCCAGGCCGCCAGCAGGACCAGGGTGATGCCGTTGGCCTGCGCGGACATGATCTCGGTGCGCTTGAGCCCGTAGGTGTACCCGCCCGCCGGAGGACGTGCGGCCAGCCGCGCCGTAATCAGGACCAGCGCGATGGAGGCGGCGTCGGTCAGCATATGCGCGGCGTCGGAGATCAGCGCGAGCGAGTGGGCGGCCAGGCCCGCCACGACCTCCCCGACCATGAAGGCCAGGATCAGCGCGAGCGCGCCGGACAGCCAGCGCGCATCCGCGCCGGACTGCGGGCCGTGCTGGTGCCGGTCGTTTCCCCTCACGATCTGACGATATCTGCACCGATCGAGGATCTCTAAGAGCAGCGGCCCGCCGCCGCAGGCGGCCAAGGAAGCACGGCGACGGGAGGCACCCGCTGCCCTGACCGGGGCCGGACCCCTGGCGTCGGGCGTCTAGGCTTGCGCCATGAGCACCCTGGATCAGTGGACGGCCGCGGTCTGCGCCGACCTCGGGCTCGGCCAGGACCCCGTGGCCATGGGCGATATCAAGGCCGTGCTCGACCTGGCCCGTGACGTGGCCCACGCGGTGGACCGCCCCGCCGCCCCGCTGACCGCGTACCTGGTCGGGGTGGCCGTGGGCCGCGGCCTGACCCTGCCGGAGGCCTCGGGCCTGGTCACCGCGCTGGCCGCGCGCTGGGCCGAAAGCGCCGAAACCTGATGGGACGCTTACGGGGCGCTTACAAGACCGGGCGTCACCGGCAGGCCGGGCCTGCGGACCGCCAGAGTGGATGACGGGTACTCCACTCCGGCGAGCGAAGGACGATCGAGTTGGCCAGATCTCGGCAGGGCGAATCCGGCACGGGCCCGCACCCGACCAGGCGCGGGGTCATGCTCGGCGCGGTGGGACTCGCGGGCCTGGGCGGAGTGCTGGCGGGCTGCAGCACCGCGGCCGTCCCTTACGGGGCCAACGAGGACGGAGTTGTACCGCAGGACGCCCCGGCCGCCCCAGCGGCCTCGGCTATGGCCATGCCGTCGCCGGGTACGCCTGCCGCCATGCCCACGGCCAGCGCGACCACGCAGCCCGAGGCCCCGCCGAAGCGCGAGCCCGCGGTCACCGGCACGGTCCTCGGGACCGCGGCGCAGATCCCGGTCGGCGGCGGAACGATCTTCGCCGCGGCGCGGACCGTGGTGACCCAGCCCGCCCGCGGTCAGTACCGGGCGTTCAGCGCGGTGTGCACGCACGTGGGCTGCATCGTCAACCAGGTGACCGGCGGCACCATCGACTGCCCCTGCCACGGCAGCCGGTTCAAGATCACCAACGGGGCGGTGGTAACCGGCCCGGCCACCACTCCGCTGCCTGAAAAACAGATCGAGATCGTCGACGGCAAGGTCGTGGTGCTGTGATAGGCCCCCGCCCCGCATGACAGGATGGCAGCGTGGGCTCGCTCATGCTGCTAGATACGGCGTCGCTGTACTTCCGGGCGTTCTTCGGGGTGCCGGACACGGTCCGGGCCCCGGACGGCACCCCGGTCAACGCGGTGCGCGGACTGCTCGACATGATCACCCGGCTGGTCCGGGCCCGGCATCCGGCCCGGCTGGTCGCGTGCTGGGACGCGGACTGGCGGCCCGCCTTCCGCGTCGCGGCCGTCCCCTCCTACAAGGCCCACCGGCTGGCCGCCGACGGCGGCGAGGAGGTCCCGCCGGCGCTGGCGGCGCAGGTCCCGCTGATCGAGGAACTGCTGCAGGCGGCCGGGCTGCCCGTGGCCGGGCAGCCCGGTTACGAGGCCGACGACGTGATCGGCACCCTGGCCGCGCGCTCCGCGGACCCGGTCAACGTGGTCACGGGGGACCGGGACCTGTTCCAGCTCGTCGACGATACCCGCGGCATCCGCGTGATCTACACCGTGCGCGGCCTGCTCAACCTCGACGTGATCGACGAGGCGGCGGTGACCGCCAAGTACGACATACCGGGACGCGCCTACGCCGACTTCGCCGCTCTGCGCGGAGATCCCAGCGACGGCCTACCTGGCGTGCCGGGCGTGGGGGAGAAGACCGCGGCCGCGCTCATCAGGACGTTCGGCAGCGTCGACAGCATCATCACCGCGCTGGATGCCGGGCACGGCGGGTTTCCGCGGGGGAGCAGGGAGAAGCTCGAGAAGGCCCGGGGATACCTGGACATCGCCATGTCGGTGGTGCGGGTGGCCGACGACGCCCCGCTGCCGCCGGTGGACGGGCAGCTGCCGACCGAGCCAGCGGATGTCGGCCTGCTGAAGGAGTTCGGCGAGCGGTGGGGGCTGGGCTCGTCCCTGGGCCGGTTTCTCAGCGCCGTGTCGCGGATCTAGGGTGGATGTCGTGACGAGCGACGAACTGTTCCCCGCGAACCGGCTTGATCTCGTGCGCAACGCGGTGCGCGCCGCCGGGCTTGACGCCGTGCTGCTGACCCCCGGGCCGGATCTGAGGTACGTCACCGGCTACGACGCCAAGCAGCTCGAGCGCCTGACCTGCCTGGCGGTGCCCGCGGAGGGCGACCCGGCCCTGTACGTGCCGCGCCTGGAACTGCCTGCGGCCCAGGCCTCGCCGGCCGGCTCGCTCGGCCTGGAGATAATCCCCTGGGAGGAAACTGCTGACCCGTTCCGCCTGGTCGCGGGCCGGCTCGGGAACGTCGCGGCGGTCGGCCTGTCCGACCGGATGTGGGCGCTGTTCGTGCTGCGCTTCCGTGACGTGCTGCCGGCGGCGCGGCTGGCCCTGGCCAGCGGCGCGCTGCGCCCGCTGCGGATCAGGAAGTCGGCCGCCGAGGTCGAGGCCCTGCGGGAGGCCGGCGCCGCCATCGACCGGGTGCACGCCCGCGTCCCGGGCTGGCTGCGGGCCGGGCGGACCGAACGGGAGGTCGGCGCGGACATCGCCGAGGCCATCCGGGCCGAGGGGCACGCCACGGTGGACTTCGTGATCGTGGCCTCCGGGCCGAACGCCGCCAGCCCGCACCACGAGGTATCGGACCGGGTCCTGGAGCCCGGCGACGCCGTGGTCGTGGACATCGGCGGCATGATGCCCTCGGGTTACTGCTCGGACAGCACCCGCACCTACGCGATCGGCGAGCCGCCGGCCGAATTCGCCGCCTACTACAAGGTCCTGCAGGACGCCCAGGAGGCGGCGTGCGCCGCTGTCCGGCCGGGCGTGACCGCCGAGTCGGTGGACGCGGCCGCCCGCGAGCCCATCACCGCGGCCGGCTACGGCGAGGCGTTCTTCCACCGCACCGGCCACGGGATCGGCCTGGAGGTGCACGAGGACCCGTACATCGTGGCGGGCAACGGCGAGGTGCTCGAGCCGGGCATGGCCTTCTCCGTTGAGCCGGGCATCTACCCGGGACCGCACGGAGCGCGGATCGAGGACATCGTGGTCTGCACGGCCGACGGCTACCAGCGGCTCAACAACACCCCGCGCGACCTGATCGTGGTCTGACCGGCCTAACCTTTCAGGACCCTTCAGGACCTTTCAGGCCTCGGGCGGGTCGATGCGGCCCTGGTTCTCGGCCAGGAACCGCTCGAACTGGGCCGCGAGCTCGTCGGCGGTGGGCATGGACTCGCCCTCGCCCAGCAGGCCGGAGCCGTCCGGCTGGACGCCGATCGCGTCCGCGGTCTCCGCCGCGGTGTCGTACTGCTGCTCGAGCGCGCGGACCAGCTGGGCCACCTCGTCGGACTCCCCGACCTGCCGCTCGATCGCCTCGTTGGTCCGCTCCGCGGCCTCGCGGAGTTCGGAGTCGGGCAGCTGGAGCCCGGTGGCCGTGGCGACCGAGCCGAGCAGCGCCACCGCCGCCGGGGGATAGACCGCCTGGGCCAGGTAGTGCGGCACCTGCACGGCGAAGCCCAGCGCGTCCCGGCCTGCCTCGCCGAGCCGCAGCTCGAGCAGGGCGTGTGCGCTTCCCGGCAGCTGGATCCGGTTGGGCAGCCGCTGGTTTCCGCTGATCAGGTCGTCGCGGGTCGCGTGCGCGATCACTCCGAGCGGGCGGGTGTGCGGCATCCCCGCCGGGATGCCCAGGAAGCTGACCGCCAGCCCGATGCCGAGCCGTTCGACCAGGCTCATGACGGCCTGGGTGAACAGCGCCCACTCGTGGTCGGGCTCCGGCCCGGTCAGCAGCAGGAAGGGCCGGTCGCTGGCGTCCCGCAGCAGGTGCAGCGCCAGCTCGGGAGCCTCGTAGCTCTCCCAGTGGCTGTTGTCATAGATCATCAGCGGTCGCCGGGACCGGTAGTCGAGCAGCCGATCCGCGTCGAACCGCGCCACCGTCTGGGGGGAGAAGTTGCGCAGCAGATGCTCGGCGAGCAGGCGGCCCGCGTTCCCGGCGTCGATAAAGCCCTCCAGGTAGTGCAACATGGGGGCGTCCTTGACGTCGGGCGCGGCGGGCCCGAGTTCGTAGAGTTCTTCCGGGTTCCGCTGCATCCCTACAGTCTCGCATGGGCCGTCGGATGGTGCCCACCGCGCCAGCGGCGCCGCGGCACGCCGGCGGTTCTCTTGGCCATCTGATATCGCCGACGAACCCGGAGCGCTAACGTGACCACGTGGAGGAGACCGACAGAAAGATCGTGTCGTTGCTGGCTCGCAACGGCCGGATGAGCTTTACCGAGCTGGCCAGACAGGCGGGGCTTTCGGTGTCGGCCGTGCACCAGCGGGTGCGCAGGCTCGAGCAGGACGGGGTGATCAAGGGCTACGCCGCGGTGTTCGATCCCGAGGACGTCGGCCTGCCGCTTACGGCCTTCGTGTCGATAAAGCCATTCGACGCCGCCGCGCCGGATGACCTGCCGCAACGGCTGGAGCACCTGACCGCGATCGAGGCCTGCCACAGCGTCGCAGGCGACGAGAACTACATCCTCAAGGTGCGGGTGGCATCGCCGACCGCCCTGGAGGAACTGCTGTACCAGATTCGTACCGTGGGCGGGGTATCCACCCGGACCACCGTGGTGCTGAGCACCCCCTACGAGAACCGCCCGCCGGAGTTCTGACGCCCTTAGCCTGCCTAGGCCCTTAGCCTGGCTTGGCCCTAGCCCTTAGCCTGGCTTGGCCCTAGCCCTTAGCCTGGCTTGGCCCCAGCCCTTAGCCCGCCTTGGCCCTGGTCCCGGCCTTAGCCTGGCTTGGCTCGCAGGCCGTCGAGGGTGACCGACAAGAGCAGTTGGGCCCGGCCGGGATCCCTCTCCGTGCTGACCGCAACCCCGTGCACCAGCCGCATCACATCCATCGAATCGACGTCGGACCGGATCACTCCGGCCTGCTGCCCGGCCGCCAGCAGCCGTTCCGTGGTCTCGCGCATCGCCATCCAGCACGACGTCATCAGCTCGGACTCAACCCCGACCGCCTCGATCAGCGCCTTCGACAGGCCGCGCTTGGTGACCAGGTAGGCCGCCAGCGCCTGGCACCAGGCGGCAAAGGCCTGCTCGGGCTCGTCGGATTCCAGTAGCGTGTCGCCTTGCTCGCAGATGGTTACCACCTGGCTGCGGAAGACGGCCGCCTGCAGGTCGAGCCGGGTGGGAAGTGGCGGTACAGGGTGCCGATGCCTACCCCGGCCCTGCGGGCCACATCCTCGAGCGGCGCGTCGGCGCCCTTCTCCGCGAAGGCCTCGGTGGCCGCAGTAATTAGCCGGGCGCGGTTCTGTCGCGCGTCGGCACGCAACTGCCGCGTGTCCGGCTGGTCGGCCAACTGCGTCGTCCGCGGCTCGGCCGGCTGAGTGGCCTGCGGCTCGGCCGGCTGAGTGGCCTGCGGCTCGGCCGGCTGAGTGGCCTGCGGCTCGGCCGGCTGAGTGGCCTGCGGCTCGGCCGGCTGCGGCGGTGCCTGGTCAGGTGTTCTGGTCATCGTCCCGGTTTAATGGGTTGCAAAACGGAGGGTGCCTCCGTATAGTAAGGCGCCCTGGGCCTGGGCCTGCTCGTCGCGGTGTACGGCACCGCGACCAGGCACGCGGCGAGCCATCCGTTGCCAGACCGGCACCGAGCCCCTGCTGGCGTCCAAGCCCTGATGCGCCAGACCGGCCAGGGGCACAGCGGCGATCATCAAGGCCAGCACTACGCCGCCCAGCACCAGCGCAGCCGCCGGTGACGCCATCCGGAAGCGGCGGATCGTGACATCTGTCATCTCCGGTGCCCGCGCACCTGCCGGCTGCGTCTCCCCACAGAACGCCACGGTACGCCCGGATCGTTCCGGGAACGTTACGGTCAGCCCTGAGTCCTCTGCGGTGCCCCCATCGCGACCCGCCTACGGTCCCCTGGGCGGCACTGGCCCGGCCCGCCTGCCCGTCACACGGTTAGCCGGGAGTCGCTCGCGCCAACCGCGAGGAGCCCGGAATACACCACAGTATTTACGGAAGGTGCGCTAGGCCACGGTGAGGATCCGCGCGGCCGGGAGCACGGGGACGTCCGTGCCGCGAGGCACGATCGCGGTGGTGCCCTTATAGGCCTGCACCGCCGCCGTGATCTGCTCCAGGGGTGCCGCGACGATGGTGGCGCCGGCGCTTAGGGCCAGGTCAAGCAGCGAGGTGTAGGCACCGTCCGGGCCGCAGGGCGGTCCGGCCACCACCACGTCCCGGCTGGTCAGCCGGACAACCGGCGATCCGGCCAGGCCGGGGATCGGCGTCACGACAGAGCCAGGCGTCACGACAGAGCCAGGCGTCACGACAGAGCCAGGCGCCACGACAGAGCCAGGCGCCACGACAGAGCCAGAGGCCGCCTCGGCGTCACCGTTAAGGCCGGTCCCGCCGTTACGGATCGGGTGGCCATCGCGGTCGGCCCGGTGACCGTGTTTCGCGGTCTCGAGCAGGTCGCTGAACGGCGTCGTCCCTTCGGCCTCGCCGAACGCGAACACCTGCCGCACCCAGGACCGTTCGGCGGCTTGGATGGCGATCTCGGCCAGCGCGGCCGAGGTGATCAGGAGCCGGGCCCGGCACTGCTTGAGCTGCGCGGCGATGTGACCCGCCTGTGTCCCGGTCCCGGCCAGGCCGCCCGGATCCGAGGCCGAAGCCGGGCCGCCCGGATCCGAGGCCGAAGCCAGGCCGCCCGGATCCGAGGCCGAAGCCAGGCCGCCCGGATCCGAGGCTGAAGCCGGGCCGCCCGGATCCGAGGCTGAAGCCGGTTCCGTGGCGGGGTGACCCGCGTGGATGGGCACGGCGATGGCCCCGGCCGCCCGGACGGCGTGAATCGCCACCGCGTGGCTGACGGCGTCCGCGACGAGCACGCCAACTGTGTCGGTGTCCTGCAGGCCCCGCCGGGACAGGCCGCGCGCGGCCCCCCGGACCGTATCCGCGAACCGCGGCCATGTGGTCACGGCGGCGTCGGCCGCGTCGATCAAGGCGGCTCCGTACCCAGCCCGGTCGGCCAGCGCCAGGATGTGCTCTGTCATCGCCCGCTGCCGGGCGTCGGCCCGCCGCGGGGCGTCGGCGCGCGCGGCGGTTGCGACGCCCACCGCGGCCCTGACTCCGAGTTCCACCAGAACCTCCCAGCTTTGGCGCCAACGGGCGGATCCTGGCCAGGAGCCGGGACCCGCCCGGCCGCCGCGGCGGGGCTTAACCGGTTCCCACCCCCCCTTGGGAACCGGGGCGACAGGCCTTGCGGCCCGCCGTCGCCGTGCGTTAGCGACAATGGAAACGCTATTCGCCGGGACACCGGCTACACATGCGCCGAACTATGCATCCCCATGTGCATCTTGTGCGCCCGGTGCAATCGCACAGCGTGCATACATACGCAGGGTTGTCAGCCGGGCGGCTCGTGCCGCGCGGCCCATGAGGCAACTTGTGTACGCGAGCTGAAGCCGAGCTTGGCCAGGATGTTCGCCACGTGACGGGCGGCGGTGGCCGGGCTGATGACCAGCTCGTCGGCGATCTGCCTGTTGGACAGGCCACGTGCGATGAGCAGCACGATCTCGTGCTCGCGGGCGGTCAGCGGCGTCGATGACCTGGCCGCGGCCAGCCGCGCGGGGTCGGCCCAGGCGTGCTCGGCGGCCCCGCCGGGCTCGCCGGGATCCGCGGGCGCCAAGGATCCCGGCCGTCCCGAGACGGAAGCAGGCGATCCGAGCGCGTACCCGACTGCGTCGTCCGCCGTCATCTCGCGGCCCTCGGCGAACAGCGCAGCCGCGGTAGCCGCGCCGAGCTGGTCACGGGCCACCTCAAGCATGGCCTCGATCCTGGACCCGATGCCAGTCGGCTGGCCCAGCGATTCGCGCAGCTGGCAGGCGGCACCGGCCAGCCGGGCGGCCTGGTCCGGCTGCTGCCTGGCCGCGGCCAGGGCCGCGAACGCCTCCAGCCCGCGAGCCACGCCGAGCCGTTGGCCGGAGACCTGGTTGAGCCGCAGTCCCTCGGCCAGCCGGGCCGCGGCCAGGTCCAGGTCGCCGCGGGTTAGCGCCACCCAGCCCACCCCGGCCACGCAGCGGGCGATCTCGAGCGAGGCGCCGAGCTCCCGGAAGATCTCCGCGGCCTCCTCGAAGTGCCGTACCGCCTGCTCCATGTCGCCCCGCGCCCGGGCCAGCGTGCCCATCCCGTACAGGACCTGAGCCACGCCCCAGCGATTGTTGTCGCCCAGCACGTCAAGTGCGCTCTCGTAGGCTCGTTGCGCGGACTTCAGCTTTCCCTGGCGGACCGCGATGGCCGCCTGTGCGGCCCGGGTAAGCCCGGATTCCCAGTCGTTGCCCGCGGCGTCCGCCGCCGCGATGGCCTCGTCGATGAGGGCGATGGCATCGGCGAACCGGCCCGCCCGCAACGCGGCCTGGCCGAGCGTCCGCAGCGCGGTCGGTACGGTCACGTCATCGCCGCAGGCCCGGCTCAGCTCCAGGCTCTGCTGGGCGCTGCGCAGCAGCACGTCGTAATCCTGCAGGTCGAAGGCGATGTTGGCCCGGCCGGCCAGGACCCTGGCCCGCACCTGCGGGGAGACCTCGGCTTCCTGGGCCAGGAACCGATCGAACCAGGTGGCCGCCTCCCGCTGGTCGCCGTGCGGGACCCACATGTTCAGCAGTCCGGCGCACAGCCGCAGACCCTGGTCGGCATGGCCATGGGACAGCGAGGTGGCCAGCGCGATCCGGAAGTTGCCGTACTCGGCGATGCCGCGGCGGAAGGTGGCCAGCCGGACCGGCCAGGGCGGATCGCCGCGCCGGAACATCCCGCTGACGGTCTCCTCGACCAGCCCCAGCACGCAGTCCCGGTGCCGAAGGAACAGGCGGGACTCCTCGCCCGCCGTCACCAACCGCTCGAGCGCGTACTCCCTGATCGTGTCGAGCAGCCGGTACCGGGCATCGCCCGCCGCCTCGCCGTCCAGCACCACCAGCGACTTGTCGATCAGCGAGATGAGCAGGTCCAAGATCGCGTCGGCCGGGATGGCATCGTCGGAGCAGACCTGCTCGGCCATGTCCAGGTTCCAGCCGGAGAAAACGGCCAGCCTGCGTAGCAGTATCTGCTCCGGGCCGTCGAGCAGCTCGTAGCTCCAGTCCACGGTGGCCCGCAGCGTCTGCTGCCGGGGCGGTGCCGTCCGGTCGCCCGAATCCAGCAGCTGGAACCGGTCGCGCAGCCGGTCGGCGATCTGCTCGACCGACAGCGCCCGGACCCGGGCCGCGGACAGCTCAATGCCCAGCGGGATGCCGTCCAGCGTCCGGCACAGCCGGGCCACAGCGGCCAGATTCTGCTCGGTCAGGGCGAATCCGGGCCGGGCGCCCGCCGCGCGCGCCGCGAACAGCCGGACGGCCTCGTGCCCGGCCAGCTCGTCGCCCATGGCGTCGTCCGGCGGCAGGTCAAGCGGCTGAACCCGCCAGACGGTCTCGCCGCGGACCCGTAGCGGCTCGCGGCTGGTGGCGACGATCCGCAGCCACGGGCACCTGGCCAGCAGTAGCTGGACGAGCGTGGCGCAGTCGCTGACCTGATGCTCGCAGGTGTCGAGGAGCAGCAGCATGTGCCGCGAGCGCAGCGCCTCGGCCAGCGTCTGAGCCAGCGGAACACCCGGTTCCTCGAGTATCCCGATTGTGGCCGCCACCACCTGGGCGGTCGGACCATGCCAGTCAGCCAGCTCGACCAGCCAGGCCTCGTCGAGATCGGCTCCCGCCTCGTCGAGATCGGCTCCCGCCTCGTCCGCGCCGGCGATCACCTCGCGGGCTAGCCGGACCGCGAGCCGGGTCTTGCCGATGCCGCCGGGCCCGCTCAACGTCAGCGCGCGGACCTCTCCGAGCAGCTTGGCCAGCTCGGAGAGGTCACGCTCGCGGCCGATAAAGCTGTTCGGCTCCGCCGGCAGGTTGCCGGCGACGAGAGCGGTGGCGGACTGCATGGGCCCTCTGGAGTTCGCTCGCTTGACATATGAAAGAAGCCGAGTTTCCTACCGTACCTCGTTCGCCTGCAGCGTAGTGGCTAACTGGGCCGGGGTGATGTAGTGGCTAACTGGGCCGGGGTGATGTAGTGGCTAACTGGGCCGGGGTGATGTAGTGGCTAACTGGGCCGGGGTGATGTAGTGGCTAACTGGGCCGGGGTGATTATGACCGGGATCGCGTCCGAATACCGGACCCGGCCGTAGTACATGACCTTCGCTAGGGCCCACCAGTGAGCTCCGGGCCGGGCCGTGGCCGGCACGGTGACCTCGAACCGCAACATCACCGGCATCTGCGGCATGACGCTGAAGCCGCGCGCCGCGGGGGAGAGCATCTCCCAGATGCCCCACGGTGACACCAGCTGGGCCTCGCCGTGCAGCTCCGACGCCAGGTGGCTGGTCAGGCTGACCGTCAGCTCGCCGCGCTCGCCGGGCGCCAGCCGCAGCTCGGGGGTGACCACGGCCAGGTCGACCTCGGCCGCGGCCGCGCTGAAGTCGGCCTGCATCACCTCCAGCGCCTCCTCGGGCGGCAGCGCCGGGTCAGGCCAGCGGCGCTCGCCGACCGCGATCATGGCCGTGTCCTCGATAAGGTGGCGATGGGTATCCCTGATCCGGGCGGCCGCGAAATAGCGGCCCGGGCTGGTGCCCGGCTCGGCCCGCACGGTCAGGTCCCAGGCCGCGTACCCGCCGGGGGCCAGCTCGTAGCGCAGGTCCCGACCGGCGGTCACGGTTATCCCGTCGGGCACGACGAGTTCCACCACCCCGGAGGCGGGCTCAGGCCCGCAGCCCACCGTCAGCGTCAACGAATCGACCTGGCCCGGGTCGGCCAGTGCGGCCCTGGCGGGGGAGAAGTGCACCGCCACCGGCAGGTTCCCGGCTGGAGCTGGCCCCTGGCCGTGCAGCCAGTAACGCGCGTAGACCGGCTCGATCAGGGGCATGCGCGCGTACCCGGCCGGCCTGCGTCCGGTCCGAACGGCCAGGGTCGTCGTGCCGAAAGCCGGCATGTCGACAACGGCGGCACCGTCGACGACGGGAACGGCGTCGCCGTCGGCTTCCTCGAGCAGGTCGGTGAGCCACGCGGCCGAGATCGGCTGGGCCAGCCGGACCCGCGCCGTCGTGGGCCGCCCGGCGGTTTCCCGCAGCCGCACCGTGACCGTGGCCTCGGCCGCCGCGTCAGCTGGCGCGGCATCCGCGATGCTCCGGCCCGAGGCGAGCGGGTTGCCGCGCGGCTTCAGCGTGCTGAGCGTGACGTTGGCCGGCTCCACCGCCAGCAGGCTGCCCCCGCCGTCGGCCCGCCGCGGCCAGCCACCGCGATCGGGCCGTGGGCGTATTGCTCGGACTGGGCGTTGAAGCCCGCCGTCCGCCAGTCGCCCGGGCCCGAGGCCAGCGCGTACTCGAACGTGTGACTCCAGTGCTGCCAGGCGAAGCTGCTCCCGTCCGGCGCGCAGCGGGGGTCCCCGTCGATCCAGATCCGGGACGGCCACGCGCTGCAGGAGCGCATGAGCGACATGTGCAGCGTGCCGTCGGGCGTGACCACGCAGCCGGGCGTGCCCCGGTTGAACAGCGCGACCGACCGGTCGGCCAGGGGCACCGGCTTCAGCTCGGAGCCCGGGTCGGCGTCGGCCGGGTCGCCCGCGTCCAGGGTGGCGTCGGCCAGGTCACCGGCCAGCGCCGAGGTCGCCGCGGCCAGCTTACCCGGCTCGGCGCAGGCCACGATCAGCACCGGTAGGTCGGCCGGGCCGCGCACGTCGGCGTCGGGGCCGAAGGCGTCCTCGCGGCTGCGCGCGGCCGGCACCCACAGCCGGGCGGTCCGGTCGGCCGCCAGCCGGGCCGACAGCGCCTTGGCGTACCCGGGCCCCGCAGCGGCCAGGACCTCCGAGGTGAACGCGTTCGCCTCGGGCCCGCCCAGGGCGATCCTGACGTCGGGCAGGTTGGAGTCCGCGTCGATCCCTCCGTACCTGGAGCCGTCCGCCTGGCTGCACGTCGCGGTCACGCCGGCCGCGGCCAGCGCCGTCATCAGGTCGCGGATCACGCCGCGCAGCCCGGGCTCCGGCCAGCCCTCCGGGCCGTCCGGGCAAACCACCTCGGCCACCCCGATCGCCTGCGTCGCGCCGTCCCCGGTCCGCACCCGCGCCGCCGAGCCGAGCCCGAACCACAGGTGCGCGGGATTGTCCAGGGTGTACCAGTGGTCCGCGGAGTCCACGTCGACCACACCGAACGGCCGGCCGATCACCGCAGTCGCGGTCTGGTACACCGGCAGTCCGCCCGGCACGTCGGCCGGGAACCTGACCCGGAGCATCCGGTCGTGCTCGCGGTAGGAGTCGACGTGGGTGCGGAACTCGACCCGCTCGGCGTCCTCCCACAGGATCGTCTCCTGGATGACGTCGAGCCCGTCCAGGGTGAACGAGGCGACGAGCCGGGATCCCGCCGGGCAGCGTTCCACCCGCACGCTGGCCGGGACCGACGACGAGCCCGTTCCCGGCCCCTTGGGTGACAGGTGCCACGGTCCCTCGCCGTGCCGCGGATGCTGCGCGTACTCGTCCTGGATGACCAGCTCGTTGCCCGGCCCGGCCAGCACGCAGGTCCGGGTGCGCTTGTCGGTGATGCTGACCGTCCCGCCCCGGCCCGGATCGGCGGTTACCAGGTACCTGCCGTTCTCGATGGCGAATGGGCCGCCGTCCCCGGGGGCGGCGGCCTGCTGCCACCCCGACGCGCCTTCGCCGTCCCCGGCCGGGACCACCTGGTAGGCCCGGTGCCCGAGCGCGGGCAGGTCACGGGCGGCGAACGTGAGCGTCACCTCGGCCAGCGACCCGTCTTCCCGCTGCCGGGCCCCCTCGGCCAGCGCCGGCACCGGTGCCCCGGAGGAATCCCGGATCTCCACCCACCTGGTGCCGTCGTCCCGCACCGGCACGGTTACCTGGGCCATGTCCTGCCGGGGCCGGGCCAGCGCATTGACGACGCTGATCGTCATCGGCCCGTCCTGGGCCGCGTGGCCGGCCAGGTAGGCCGCCGCGGCCGCGCGCGCCCCGGCGCCGAGGTCCCAGGCCTCGCGCCAGCCGCCCAGCAGGTCCAGGTACACCTGATCGGACTCGACCCCGGTGATGCCGTCGTGGTGGGCGCCGTAGGCCAGCAGCCGCCAGGCCTTGTCCAGCTGGGCGAGCGGGTACGGCGCCCCGGCCAGCCAGGCCAGCGTGCCCAGCCGCTCGGCCTCGGTGACCGCGGTCTCGATGGCGTGCTGGGCCTGCTTGGTGTCGATGTAGGACACGTCCTTGCCGGTGTACACCGGGTTCATGTCCCTGGTCTGCGGGGTGATCCAGGCGCCCGCGCGGCTCCCGGAACCTTCCGGGCCGGCCTCGGCGCGGACCGCGGCGAAGAACTCGCGGGGCACCGCCGTGGTGAACCTGGGCCACACGTACCGCTGGTTCCAGTCCCGGTGGATGTCCGTCACCCAGCGGGCTGGGATGACGTGATCGGAGCCGACCGGCAGCATGACATTGCGCGTGACCGCTACCTGGGCCAGCGCCCGGAACTGCCCATAGGCCTCGAGTTCGGCGGCCTGCAGGTCAGGTAGCGTGTGCAGCCGCCAGCCCGCGCCGTAATGGTGCGCCATGTAGTGCGTGAGCAGCCCGCGGCCGTCGGGCGAGATCCACTCGAACTCGGTGCCGAACTGCATCCGCCGGTCACCGCCGCCCTCGGCGCCGGACGGCCCCCACTGGTGGAACGGCCCGCGCGCCCATGCCGATGAGGTCAGCCCGGCCGCCGCCATCAGGCCGGGATAGCCGGGGTCGTGCCCGAACACGTCGAGCATCCATGCCGATCTCGGGTCGCCGCCGAACACGTCCCGCTGGAACCCGATCCCGTAGACCGCGTTGCGGATGATGGACTCGGCGCAGATCAGGTTGGTGCTCGGCTCGTTGTAGTTGCCGCCGACGATCTCCACTCGGCCGTCGGCCATCAGCTGGCGCAGGTCCTGCCGGTCGGCCGGGAACGCGTCGAAGTACGGCTTCAGGTAGTCGATCTCGGCCAGCACGAACTTGTAGTCGCTGTCCCTCCTGGCCTTGTCCAGGTGGGCGCCGACCAGCTCGAAGGCGGCCCGGACGTCGGGCATCTGGCCGTTCTCGTCGGGCAGGCTGAGCCGCGCCTCGGCGAACTGCCCCTGGGTGTTCCACCACACCGGGTCGTAGTGGAAGTGGCTGACCATCCACATCGTCCAGCCCGGCTCGGCCACCGTGATGTCGGCGTCGGCCTGGGTCCGCCCCGCCTCGCTGTCGACGGTCACGGTGACCCGGCGCGTGCTGCCGGGCTGGTAGGGCGCCACGATCTCGACCGGCACCTCGAAAGCCTGCGGCTCACCGCGGGCTACTTCATTGATGCCGAACGGGCCAGGGTTCCTCACGCCCGGCCCCTCCACGTTCACCGTGGCGGCCGCGGGCCCGGCATCACCTGGCCCGTCATGCTCCAGCGTCACCCTGATGACCTGCAGCGGGCGCTGCGCGGTCCCTACGAACAGGTCGGTCGATTCAACCCCGGCGATCCGCATGCACTCATCGTAAGTGCGGCACAGCGCCCGCCGCCGACGCGGAACCTCAGCGATCAGCCTTCCGGACTGGCTGCTCCGAAATGTGAAACAGGTCACAAAGATCGTAGCCGACTAGCGAACGACTTAACAGCAGCAGCAGGATCGTCAGCCTCGGTGATGGCCCGGACGACGACCACCCGCGTGGCCCCGGCGGCCAGCACCTCGTCGAGCCGGGCCACGCTGATGCCGCCGATCGCGAACCAGGGGCGCCCCGGGGCCTGGTCCGCGACGTGGGTCAGCAGGCCCGGGCCGGTGGCCGGTCGTCCCGGTTTGGTCGGCGTGGTCCAGACCGGCCCGGCGCAGAAGTAGTCCACGCCCGGTTCAGCGACAGCAAGGTCCGCCTGGGCCGGGCTGTGGCTGCTGCGGCCGATCAGCGGCCCGGGGCCGAGGATCTGCCTGGCCACCGGGACCAGCAGGTCGTCCTGGCCCAGGTGCAGCACGTCGGCGCCTGCCGCCAGCGCCACGTCCGCCCGGTCGTTCACCGCCAGCAGCCGGCCGTGCCGCCGGCACGCGTCGGCGAACACCTCGAGCAGCGCGAGTTCCTCGGCGGCCTCCAGGCCCTTCTGCCGCAACTGCACGATGTCGACCCCCGCACCGAGCACGGCGTCCAGGAAGCGCGCCAGGTCGCCTTGGGACCGCCGGGCGTCCGTGCACAGGTAGAGCCGCGCGTCGGCCAGCCGCGCCCGCAGATCGTTTGCCACCGCGCCATCAAATCACGGTCCCGGAAGTCACCTGCGGGTGATATAGGCTGATGGCTGACCACGGGAGCCCGCCGGGGCTGAGAGGGAGGCCATGCGCCTCCGACCGTCGAACCTGATCCGGGTAATGCCGGCGAAGGGAGCGTGCTGGTGGCCGAGACCGCAGAACGTCGTCGTCGCGGGCGGCGGCGTGATAGGAACCGCGATCGCCTGGCGTGCCGCGGCCGCCGGGCTGGACGTCATGCTGGCTGATCCGGGCCAGGACGACGCGGCGTCGGTGGTGGCCGCCGGGATGCTGGCGCCGGTCTCGGAGAGCATGTTCGGCGAGGACGCGCTGCTGCGGCTCAACCTGCTCGCGGTCCGCCAGTTCGGGCCGTTCGCGGCCGAACTGGAAGAAGCGACCGGCCGCCAGGTCGGACTGCGCCGCGAGGGCACGCTGGCCGTGGCCTATGACCCGGGCGACCACGCCGCGCTGGCCCGCATGACCGCCTTCCGCCGGTCGGTCGGCCTGGCCGCCGAAGAGCTCGACAGCCGGGCCTGCCGCCGGCTGGAGCCGTTCCTCAGCCCGGACGTGCGCGGCGGCGTGCTGTTCGCGGGCGACTGGTCGGTCGACAACCGCAGGTACGCCGCTGCCCTGCGCGAGGCGGCCCGGTCCGCGAAGGTCAGGTTCGTCCGGGATCGCGTCCTGGCGGTACGCGCCGGCGACGGGCGAGCCTGCGGTGCCCGCCTCGCCGACGGCGGCGACGTCGACGCCGGGCAGGTGGTGGTGGCCGCCGGATGCTGGTCCGGCGGAATCGCGGGGCTGCCGGACCCGCTGCGGTCCGTCGTCCGGCCGGTGAAGGGCCAGCTGGTGCGGCTGCGCCACCCCGACGGGTTCCCGGCCGTGGTCAGCCACACGATCCGGGCCACCGTGCAGGGCCGGGACATTTACCTGGTGCCGCGAGCCGACGGCGAGCTGGTCGCGGGCGCGACCTCCGAGGAACGCGGGCCGGACCGGACCGTGACCGCCGGCGCCGTCCATGACCTGCTGCATGACGCGATGAGCCTGCTCCCGGTCACCAGTGAGCTCATCCTGACCGAGACCTGCGCGGGCCTGCGGCCGGGCACGCCCGACAACGGCCCGATCCTCGGCCGCTGCGGGCCGGACGGGCTGCTGCTGGCCACCGGGCACTACCGCAACGGCATCCTGCTGTCGCCGGTGACCGCGGACGCGGCCGCGGCCGTGCTGGCCGGCGGCCGGCCCGCCAGCGAATGGGAACCGTTCTCGCCCCAGCGGTTCATCCGGGAGGACGGATCACGGTGAGCATCCAGGTGAAACTCAACGGCGAGCCGCGCGAGCTGCCTGACGGCGCGAGGCTGGCCCAGGCGGTCGCCGAGCTGACCGCCGTGCCCGGCGGCGTCGCGGCCGCCGTCAACGGCGACGTCGTGCCCCGCGGCTCGTGGGGCACCACGGCGCTGCGTGACGGCGACCTGGTGGAAGTCGTCACGGCTGTGCAAGGAGGTTGACTGACATGACCGATACTGACGTGACCGATACCGGCGTACTGCGCCAGGCCGCTCCGGGAACCCCGGATGCCCCGTGGATCCTGGCCGGCCGGGAGCTGAGCTCGCGGCTCATTCTCGGCACCGGGGGAGTCCAGAGCCTGGAGGTGCTGCGGCGGGTGCTCGACGTTTCCGGCACCGCCCTGGCCACCGTGGCCATGCGCCGCGTCACCCCGGCCGGGGACGGCGAAGGGTCGCTGCTCGGGACCCTGCGGCGATCGGGCGTGAGTATCCTGCCGAACACGGCCGGCTGCCACACCGCCAGCGAGGCCATGCTGGTGGCCCGGCTGGGACGCGAGGCGCTCGGCACCGACTGGGTCAAGCTGGAGGTCGTGGCCGACGATCACACCCTGCTGCCTGACCCGGTCGAATTGCTCGACGCGGCCCGGATGCTGGTCGCCGACGGGTTCGTGGTGCTCCCGTACACCAATGACGACCCGATCCTGGCCCGCCAGCTTGAGCGGGCCGGCTGCGCGGCCATCATGCCGCTCGGCGCCCCGATCGGATCCGGTCTTGGCATCCGCAACCCGCACAACATCGCGATGATCGTCGACGAGGCCAGCGTCCCCGTCATCCTCGACGCCGGGATCGGCACGGCCAGCGACGCGGCCTTCGCGCTCGAGCTGGGCTGCGACGCCGTGCTCATCGCCTCGGCCATCACCCGCGCCGCCGACCCCGAGCGGATGGCCACCGCGATGCGGCTGGCCGTCTCGGCCGGATACGCGGCCCGGACCGCCGGACGCATTCCCCGCCGGTGGCATGCCCGCGCCTCGAGCCCGGTTGACGGACGCCCGGAGCTTCCCGAATGAGCGGTGTTAGCCCGGGGGGAACGATCCCCCCCAGACCCCCCCTGCTCCTGGGGGGAAACCTTTCCCCCCAGACCCCCTCGGCCCCCCCGACAGGGAGGGACATACCACGGGTGCTGACCATCGCCTCGTCGGACTCGGGTGGCGGCGCCGGCATCCAGGCGGACCTCAAGGCGTTCGCGCGCTGCGGCGCGCACGGCATGTCCGCCATCGTCGCGCTGACCGCGCAGAACACCGCGGGCGTGACCGCTATCCATGAGCTCCCGCCCGCCTTCGTCCGGGCCCAGATCGACGCCGTCCTGGACGACATCGGGGCGGACGCGGCCAAGACCGGCATGCTGTTCTCCAAGCCGCTGATCGAGGCGGTCGCCGACGCGCTGGCGCCACGGGACCTGCCGCTGGTAGTGGATCCGGTCATGGTGGCCAGTTCCGGCAGCCGGCTGCTGCTGCCCGATGCGATCGGGACCCTGATCGCGCGGCTCTTCCCGCTGGCCACTGTGGTGACCCCCAATCTCCCCGAAGCCCAGGCGCTGACCGGGATCGCCACCGAGGACCGGTCCAAGCTCTCCGAAGCCCTGGTCGAGATGGGCGCCCGGGCCGCCCTGGTCACCGGAGGCCACGGCGAAGAGCCCGTTGACCATCTGTTCGACGGCTCCCGGCACCTGGCCATCCCGGTAACCCGCTGCCGCATCGCCGCCACCCACGGCGCCGGCTGCACCCATTCCGCGGCGCTCGCCGCCGGACTGGCGGCCGGGCTGTCCCTGCCCGCGGCGGCCCAGCAGGCCGCCGCGGTGGCCGGCGACGCCGTGGCGCACGGCCTGTCCGGGCTGGGCCAGGGTGAAGGCCCGGTGCACGCCCTGCACGGCCTCCTGCCCGTGTCCTGAACCGAATTTTCCCGGCCGTCCGGTCCCGCCCTAGCCGAACCGGGTTCTCCGTTCGTCCCGGTTAGCAGCCGCCTTCGGCTCCGAAGTTCTGGTCGAGCGGTGCAGCTGCGAGGGAGACCGGCGGGGCATCTACGTGGTGCTGACCGAGGCGGGCGAGCGGCGTCACGCCGAGGCGGTGCCGACCCATCGAGGCGTGCTCGCGCGCACGCTGCCCGCCGCGATGCTCACCCCCTCGGCCGCGGGCGAATAGCAACCTGGGGGGATGAATAGCAACCCGGCGGATAGTGCGGTACAACCGATCGCAGCGATAGTGTTAGTGCGGTCGAAGTGGGATGACGTGCGGCTGAGGACCCCGCGCGTCTGGTGGGGGAGCGAGCGAGATGAGCCATGCCTGACCGGCCGGCCACCCTGCGGGACGTGGCCAACGCAGCCCGCGTCCATCCCGCGACCGCCTCGCGCGCGCTCAATCCGGAAACTCGGATCCTGGTCAGCGAGGATACCGCGCGCCGGGTGACCGCCGCCGCGGCCAAGCTCGGCTACCGGCCCAACCCAGTCGCCCGCAGCCTGCGGACCCGCCGCTCGCACACCGTCGGAGTGCTGATCCCCGACCTGAACAACCCGCTGTTCCCGCCGATCGTACGCGGCCTCGAAGACAAGCTGGCCGCCGCCGGCTACGTGGCGCTGCTCGGCAACACCGACGCCGACGCCAGCCGGGAGCGCCTGCTCTTCGAGCAGATGCGGGCGCGCCACGTGGACGGCTTCGTCCTGGCGACCGCTACCCTGCACGACCAGTTGCTGGCCGAGGCCGCGGCGGCGGATATGCCCGTGGTGCTGATGAACCGGCTATCGCAGGACTACAGCTTCTCCTCGGTCTCCGTCGACAACGAGCAGGGCGCCTGGATGGCCGTCGCCCACCTAGCCAAGCTCGGCCACACCCGCGTCGCGCATATCGCCGGGCCGCAGGAGGCATCAACGGGGGTGAGCCGACTGCGCGGATTCCGCGACGGCATGGCATCCCACCGGCTTGAGGTCAGCGAGGACCTGATCGGGTACGCCGGCCGGTATACGGTCGAGGAAGGCCTGCGATGCGGACGCGAGCTGCTGGCCCGCGCGGGAGGCTTCACCGCGGTGGCCGCTGCCAACGACATGCTGGCCATCGGCTTCAACGCGGCGCTCGACGAGGCCGGCCTGCAGTGCCCGGATGACATTTCGGTCGTCGGCTTCAACGACATGCCGTTCATCGACAGGCTCAGGCCGCCGCTCACCTCCGTCCGATTCCCCCACTACCAGCTGGGCACCGAGGCGGCGCAGCTGCTGCTCGAGCGCATCGGCGAGCATGAGGCGCCGGTGAAGATCCTCTATCTCGCGCCCGAGCTCGTGGTCCGGGGGTCGACCGCGGCGCCCTTGGCCGCGCCGTCCCAGCAGGCTGAAGCGGCCGGAGCAGGCGTCGCGCCGGTCCCGCTGCGCGCGGCTCCGGCGCGCCGGAGCCGCGGGTGACTCCGGGCTGACCCGGGGACCCCGCCCGCCCAGACACGCCGCAATCGATTGCTGGGCACGACCGAGTTACCTACGGGACTGGTGGGATATCAGCGGTGGCCTGTGTGAGAATAGTGACACAGCGTCAGGTGTTACAGGATATTTGGAGCAGAGACCCGACCGGACCGGGAGAATCGGGACCCGAGTTGTCCCGATTTCCGGGAAAACCATTTGATACGGCTTTGATAACAGGTTGGCCATCCGCCATTGACAAATGAAGCGGCGCGAGGCCAAGGTCGTGTGCAAACGATTGTGACCTTGGCGGGAGGGGTCTGGCGGGATGGTCGGACATGAGAATGCACGTCGGCTCGGCTGGCTGGGCACCGGGCGCATGGGCATCGAGATGGCCCGTCGCCTGCTGGCCGCCGGCTGCGATCTCGCCGTCTACAACCGCTCCGCGGCCAAGGCGGATCCGCTGGTCAGGCTGGGGGCCAAGCCGGCCGGATCTGCTGCCGAGCTGGCCGCCAGGGACATCGTCTTCGTCACCGTCGGCACGTCCGACGACCTGACCGCCGCCGTGCTCGGCCCGCATGGGCTGATGTCGGGAGGCAACGGAGCCGCGCCTGCTGTCCTCATCGATTGCTCCACCGTCTCGGTCGAGGCCTCCGCGCGGGTGCGGGCGGAGATCGCCGAGCGCGGGACCGCGTTTCTCGCCGCACCCGTGATGGGCAACCCCAAGGTGGTGCGGGCCGGGAAAATGACGGCCGCCGTCTCCGGACCCCGGGAGGCGTTCGCCATCGCCGAGCCCTACCTGAGTATGCTCGGCCGCGGCGTTACCTATGTCGGCGAGGGCGAGGCGGCCAGGACGGTGAAGCTCTGCCACAACCTGTTCCTGGGCGTGGTCGCGCAGTCCCTCGCCGAGATAACGGTGCTCGCGGAAAAGAGCGGCATCAGCAGGCAGGCCTTCCTGGCCTGCCTCAACAAGAGTGTGATGGGTTCGCTATTCACCGGCTACAAGTCACCCGCCTATGTGAACCTGGACTTCGAGGCCACGTTCACGGCTACGTTGCTGCGGAAGGATTTCGACCTCGGCCTGGCCGCAGCGCGGGAGCACGAGGTGCCGATGCCGGTGGCCGCGACTGTTCATCAGCTCATCCAGGGCCTGGTAGGACGCGGATACGGCGACGCCGACTTCGCCGCGCTCCTGCAGCAGCAGGCCGACTCAGCGGGCCTGACTCTCGTCAGTGAGCATGCCGACGTTCCGGACGGGCTCGAAACCGATGAAACCGAGTTAACGGCTTACTAACAAATGACCGGAACAACGAGAAGGAGGAGCTGAACGCGGCGGGCAAGACCTTCCTCATCGTCGAGCACAACATGGAGTTCGTGATGGGGCTGTGCCATCAGGTCACCGTGCTCGACTCGGGCACCGTGGTGGCCGCCGGGCCGCCCGATATCGTCCGCACCGACCGCCGGGTTCTCGACGCGTACCTCGGCGAGGACATCGGGGAAGCGGAGGAGGACTCAGGAGAGGCGGATGACGGTGCCAGCCAGTAGCCCGGTGCCCGCCGGACCGACCCAGGGGACAAGCACCACGGCCCGTTCGGTACTAAAGATTGACGGCCTGGTGGCGGGGTACGGCGGCGGGGACGTGCTACGGGGGGTGTCCCTGGAGGTCCCCGAGGGCGGGATCACCTGCGTCGTGGGCCCGAACGGTGCGGGCAAATCGACGCTGATGGCGGCGATCAGCGGGCTGCTGCGGCCGCGGCTGGGGTCGATGGTGCTGGACGGCCAGGATCTCGTCGGCCGGTCGCCGCGCCAGGTCCTCCGGCTGGGCGTGGTGCAAGTGCCGCAGAACCACAGCCTGTTCCGGGACATGACGGTCCGCGAGAACGTCGAGCTCGGCGGCTACATCCTGTCCGACCGGGCGCTGACCGCGCGCAGGCTCGCGGCCGTCTTCGAGGTGTTCCCCCAGATCGCCGGCTGGGCCGGGCAGAAGGCGGGCAGCCTGTCCGGCGGTCAGCAGCGGCTGGTCGAGTTCGCCCGCGCGCTGATGCTCGAGCCCCGGCTGCTGCTGCTCGACGAGCCGTCGATGGGCCTGGCGCCGAAGATCCTGCGGACCGTGTTCGACGCGATCAGGCAGATGAACGCGGCGGGCACCACGATGCTGCTCGTGGAGCAGAACGCGCGGGCCGGCCTGCGGCTGTCCAGCCACGGCGTGGTGATGGAGAACGGCCGCGTGCGGCTGTCCGGCACCGGCCGCGAGGTGCTGGAGAACCCGGAGATCGGCGCGCTCTACCTCGGCGGCGTGGTCAGCCCAGGCTAGGCGCGCCGCCCTGGTCAGTTGCTGCCGCTACCTCACACGTCGACCTCGACGCCGTACGGGGCGACCCGATCGGTTACTTCTTGCGCGCTAGTGTCAGGCCGTCCCCGATGGGCACCATGACCAGGTCCACGCGGTCGTCGGCGGCGGCGTGATCATTGAAATCCCTGATCGCGATCACGGCGGGATTGTCGTTGCCCGCGTCGATCACGCGGCCGTGCGAGAACGTGTTGTCGACCATGATCAGCCCGCCGGAGCGCACCCGCGGCACGACGTGCCGCCAGTAGCCGAGGTAGCCGTCCTTGTCCG
The DNA here is from genome assembly GCA_963739135.1 of uncultured Actinomycetes bacterium. Taxonomy (GTDB): domain Bacteria; phylum Actinomycetota; class Actinomycetes; order Streptosporangiales; family Streptosporangiaceae; genus Palsa-504. The sequence continues at coordinate 188,682 of CAVTZG010000021.1, read as the reverse complement.
CGTCGATGAAGGCCAGGTCGAACAGTTCCTCGTCGGGCAGCGAGCTGAGCGTGTCCAGGGCCGGGCCGAGCCGCAGCTCGATCCGGTCCGCCAGGCCCGCCTTCTCCCAGTACTTCCGGGCGACCGAGGTCCACTCCTCGCTGATGTCGCAGCACAGCAGGCTTCCGTCCCTGGTGAGCCCCCGGGCGATGCAGATCGAGGAGTAACCGGTGAAGGTACCGATCTCGATCGCCGACGCGGCGCCGGCCAGCTGGGTGAGCAGGGTCATGAACGTGCCCTGCTCGGAGGGGATCTGCAAGCCGGTCTCGTTCGGGAACAGCTCAGCGGTCTCGTTGGCCAGCTCCCGCAGGACGGCGTCCGGCGGGCTGCTGTGCGCAGTGAGGTACGCGTTCAGGTGAAGGCTGATCTGTTCGGAGCGCTGTGCCATGGGCTAACGGTATAGGTATGACCTACCTGTCCGCGAGATGACCGCGCCGTAAAGCTAGTTTCCCGACTGTATTAGCAGACTATAGGCCGTGGGAGACGGTACGAAACTGCCGGGCGACGGGCCGCATCCGGGGGCGAGGAGCGGCGGGGAGGGCCGGAGGGCTGGAGGCTGGACTCCCAATGCCGGCGGGCCTAAATGTTTCCGGTGCGAGCCAATCATCAATGCATCGGTCATTTGCGCTTGCATGCTGATGCAATTGCGCTGACCGTTCTGCACGTGCGTCTGGGTGTGCGCTAACATTTACGGGTGCCCGCGGCTGAAAGATCAACAAACGGCGGCTTGATCAAGATCGCGCAAACACATGACATAACGCGCGACGGGCATAAGGCGAAATAACAGGAACTCTACGGCTTTAGCTGGCGCGGCTTCGGTTGGCCTGAGACGCAGGCTGCCTCGGGTCACCTCGGGCTTGGTGCAGAGAGTATTCGGTCAACTACACATTTACGTGGAAAATGAGGCGAATATTGCCAATGGGGTAGCGCGACGCACCCCGTTGCGGTCACTATTGCTCAGGCGGCCGATGTGGCACCGCATTTCCGTGCGGGCTGGCTGTCATCCTATTGACGGGGGATGGCCCTCCCGTTGGCGACGGGAGGGCCATAGGAGTGCCGGGCGCTGCCAGGGAGGAAAAGCCGGTAATGACCGCGCGACGGACACCGGACCACGGGGATGCCCCCGCCGATCCGGACGGCACATGATCTCCCCGGAGGCCTCCGCTCCGTCTGCCGCCTGCGACGCCGGTCCCCGCTGCCGGCACGGAGCGTGCTTCCAGGTCCAGCTCGAGGCCTCGCCGCCCCAGCAGGCCCACCGGCAGGCCCTGGCCTGCGCCTATCACGTGGCCGACGTCATCGAGGCGCTGCGCGGCTGGGCGCGCGAGCATGACCTGGCGGGCGGGCAGCTGACCATACTCGCCATCGAGCCCGCCGCGGGCGGGCACCAGGCCGACGGCGTCAGCGGGCCCAACACGGCCGCGCTGCGCGAGTTCGCCTTTATCACCCTCCCGCTCAGGGCGATCCCGTCGGAAGCCACCGAGGCGAGCCGCTAGCCGAAGCGGGACACGAAGCGACGCTGCCACGGCGTCTCGACGGCCCGCGCGGCGTAGTGCTCCCTGACGTAGGCGACCGCCTCGGGGCCGGGAATCCCGTCCAGGACGGCGAGGCAGGCCAAGGCGGTGCCGGTGCGCCCGTGCCCGCCCGCGCAGGCGATTTCGACGCGTTCGGTCCCGGCCCGCGCCCAGGCCTCGCGCAGCGCGTCACCCGCGGCCGCGCGGTCGGACGGCAGCCCGAAGTCGGGCCACGCCAGCCACCGGCTCTCCCACGGCACCGGCGGCGGCCTGCGGCCCAGCAGGTACAGCCCGAAGGCGGGCACCGGCCCGGCCGGCAGTGGCCTGAGCAGAGCCCGGCCGCGCACGAGCCGGCCCGACGGCAGGCGCAACACGCCCGCCGCCGCTGCGTCCCAGCTCGCGGCCACAGCCCGAGCGTAACCTTCTGGCCATGAGGATCCGCTGGGCTCAGTCCAGGCGGGCGGCCCGGTGCCGCAGTGCGCGGGCGAAGTCGGCCGCGAATGAGGCGGCATCATCCGCCTCCAGGCTGGCAAACGAGATCCTGACGCCCGGCGGCGCGGCGATGCGGAACCGCTGCCCGGGGGCCACCGCCCAGCCCGCCGAGACCAGAGAGGATGCGACGCCGTCCTCGTCGGAGACCGGGACCCAGCAGGTGAAGCCGGACCGGCCGCTCGCGGTGATCCCGTGATCGCGCAGGGCTGACCGCAACGCGTCGCCGCGGCGCGCGTACACCCCCGCCGCGGTACGCAGCGCGCGGGCCACGGCCGGGTCGGCCCACAGGTCCGCGACCAGTTCCTGCAGCTGGTAGCTCACCCACCCGGTGCCCAGCGCCTGGCGGCCCGCCACCCGGGCGATGGTGGCCTCGTCCCCGGCCATGACCGCGAGCCGCAGGTCAGGGCCGAGTGACTTGGAGACCGAGCGGATGGTGACCCAGCGCTCGCGCCCGCCGGCGCCGCCGCCCGCCGAGAACGCGGGCACCCCGGCGACCGGCCCGACATGGTCGTCCTCGATGACCCCCAGAGCCGGGTAGCGCCGCAGCACCGTGCTGATCGCGGCCGTGCGGTCTTCGTTCCAGGCGGCGCCGGTGGCGGCCTGGGCTCGCGGGGTCACGATCAGCGCGCCCGCGCCCTGGGCCAGCGCCGCCGCCAGCTCGGCGGGCCTGATGCCCAGGTCGTCGACCGGGACCGGCACCGCTGTGTAGCCCATGGCTGCCACCAGGTCGAAGGTCACGGCATGACCGGGATCCTCGACGATCACCCGGTCGGAGGGCATGAGCCAGGTGGCCAGGACGCGCTCGATGCCGTCCAGGGCGCCGCCGGTGACCATGAGGCTGGTCGCGTCGATGCCGTCGGCGGCGAGCTGGTCCGCGGCCAGCTCGCGCAGCCGCGGCAGCACCGGGACCTGGGCGTACATCCGCGCGGGCCGGGTCGCCGGGCGGGCGGGCAGCGACGGCAGGAGGGCCGGGTCGGGGCCGCCGGTGATGAGGTCACGGGTGCCCGCTGGAGCGCTCAGGTAGACCCGGCTGCTGATCGGGGGAGCGCCGCGCACCCGGGTGCCGGCCCGGCCCGCGCCGGCGGTGATGCCCCGTCGGCGCAGGTCGCTGTACGCGGCGGCGACCGTGGTCGGGCTGACGCCGAGCTCGTCGGCCAGCTCGCGGACCGGGGGGAGCCGGTCGCCCGGGGTCAGCTGCCCGCTGCGGACGCCGGCCTCCACGCTGGCGGATATCTCCTTGGCGCTGGCGCCCCGCGGGCGATATCGTACCAGTATGTTCATTATTTGTACTGTAACATTTTCCGGCCGCTGCAGGGGCCGGCCGGATGGTCCCGGAGAGTGGACGTGACCGGGGCCTGCTCGGCCGGGGCCTTCTCGGCCGAGGCCCGGCTGATTCACGCGGGCACCGAGCGTATCGGGGACGCGCCGGTCACGCCACCCCTGGTCCCGGCCAGCATCTACGTGTCGCAGGGCCCGCCGCGCCTGGAACGGTCCTACGGCCGTCAGGGCAACCCGGGCTGGGAGGCGCTCGAGAAGGCGCTCGGCCTCCTGGAGGATGCGGATGCGGTGGCCTTCGCCTCCGGCCAGGCCGCCTCGATGGCGCTGATGCTCACCCTGGCCGAGAGCCGGGAGCGGATCGTGCTGCCCGCCGACGGCTACTACGGGGCCCGGGTACTCGCGGACAAGCTGCGGCCGCACGGGGCCGTCCCGGTGCACGTCGACCAGCAGGACCTGGCCGCGGTGGCACGCGAGCTGAAGGCCGCGCCGTCGGTGCTGTGGGCCGAGACGCCGACCAACCCGCTGCTGCGGGTGGCCGACCTGGCCGGGCTGGCTGAGGCCGCGGCCGCGGCGCAGGCGCCGATGGTGGTAGACAACACGACCGCCACCGGCCTGCTCCAGCGGCCGCTCGACTGGGGCGCCACCGCGTCGCTGTACTCGCTGACCAAGGCCATATCCGGGCATTCCGACGTGATCGCGGGCGCGGTCGTCAGCCGGGACGCCTACCTGCTGGCCAGGCTGCGGGCCTGGCGGACCAGCGGCGGCGGCATCCCGGGTCCCTTCGAGGCCTGGCTGGCGCTGCGCGGGCTGAAGACCCTGCCGTTGCGGATCGCGCGCCAGTCGGAAAGCGCGCTGGCCATCGCCCGGCACCTGGCCGCCCATCCGCGGGTGCGCGCGGTCCACTACCCGGGACTCGAGCCGTCCACGCTCGAGGCAGCGCAACGGCAGATGCCGACCGGATTCGGCCCGCTGCTGTCGTTCGAGCTGGACTCGGGACCGGCCGCGGACCGGGTGGTGGCCGGCTCCCGGCTGATTCTTCCCGCCACCAGCTTCGGCGGCGTGGAATCGACCTGGGAGCGCCGCGCGCGGTGGGCGGGCGAGGCCGCGCCGGACGGCCTGATCAGGCTGTCGGTCGGCGTGGAGCCCGCCGCCGACCTGATCACCGATATCGACCAAGCCCTGGACATGCTGGAGGTGCCGTGATGCGCAGGACCGCAGGCGACTACGAGCTCGATGACGACCCGGGCCGGGTCGACGCGGAGGCGGCGGTGGCGTTCCTGACCACCCAGGCCTACTGGGCCCGGTGGCGCGGCGCCGGGGACATCAAGCAGCAGTTCGCGGAGGCCTGGCGCGTCGTGGGCGCCTATGGCCGCACGGGCGCCATGGTCGGCTTCGCCCGCGCGTTCGGCGACGGCGGGTCCGCCTACCTGGCCGATGTGTACGTGCTGCCCGAGCACCGCGGCGCCGGGCTGGGCAAGGCCATCGTGCGCATGATGATCGAGGACGGCCCTGGCGCCGGATGGCGGTGGATGCTGCACACCTCCGACGCGCACGGACTGTACCGGCAGTTCGGCTTCGCCCGCCCCAGCGGCCGCTACCTGGAGCGCGCGGCCTCAGGGGGGAATGGGGGGACGGAGAGTCCCCCCATGAGCGGGGGGAGTCTGGGGGGGATCGTCCCCCCGGGGCAAACACTCATCGGCAAGACGGTCCGCCTGGAGCCGCTCGGCTACCAGCACGTGCCCGGCCTGGTAGCGGCGGCCGCCGACGGCGGCGAGCTGTACCGCTGGTCCCCGGTGCCGCAGGACGAGGCCCAGGTCCGACAGTACGTCGAGACGGCAATCGCCGCCCGGGACAGTGCGGCGGCAGTGCCGTTCGCCGTGATCCGCGCTGCGGACGACACGGTGATCGGCTCGACCCGGTTCTGGGATTTCGGCTACTGGCCCTGGCCCGCCGGGCATGATCGCGCCGGCCCCGACACCTGCGAGATCGGCTACACCTGGCTCGGCCCCAAGGCCATCAGGACCGGCGCGAACACCGAGATGAAGCGCCTCATGCTGACCCACGCCTTCGAGGTCTGGCAGGTGCGCTCGGTATGCCTGCACACCGACGCGCGGAACCAGCGGTCCCGGGACGCCATGACCCGGATCGGCGCCCGCTTCGAGGGCGTCCTGCGCGCGCACCGGCTGGACGCGGACGGCGCCCCCAGGGATTCGGCTCGCTTCGGCATCACCGCCGCCGAATGGCCGGCCGTCAGGCAGCTCCTGGAGGCGCTCACCGCCCGCTACGAGCAGCCCTGATGCTGTCGCCAGTGTCGACAAATGGACAAAAGGGGCAATTGGCCGGCGGCGGTGCTAGCCGGCGGCGTCGGCGAGGGTGAGGATGGCAGCTTCGGACCGGTGCCGGGCGGCCTGGGCGCGCCACCAGGCCTGGCCTGACTCGGGCAGCAGGTAGACCGGGTCGTAGTAGGGGTACTCGCGGCTGAGGGCCAGCTCGTCGTCGGCCTCGATGGCGGTGTGGTAGTTCTTCGTCCAGTAGGAGATGCCGCGCTCGGTGTCGTACGTGGCCACCTGGTGCACCCAGCGCTTGCCCACGTAGGGCACGTCGCAGACGACCCGCGGGGTGGCGAACCCGGGCAGGTAGCCCATGATGTCATGCTGCAGCGACTGGCCCTCGGCCAGCGACAGCCGCCAGTGCTCGCTGCCGGGGATCATGTCGCACATGTAGAAGTAGTAGGGCATGATCGCCGCGCCATCGAGCAGGGCGAAGCACAGGTCGAGCAGTGCCCCGGTGCTGTTGTTCACGCCGCGCAGCAGGACGCCCTGGTTGCGCACGTCCCGGACGCCGGCCTCGAACATGGCCGCGGCGGCCCGGGCCACCAGCGGCGTCACCGACTGGGCCGCGTTCACGTGGGTATGGATGGCGATGCTCACGCCGCGCGAGCGGGCCGTGCCGGCCAGCCGGGCCATGCCCGCGCGGACCTCGTCGGACAGCCAGTGCTGCGGCAGCCCCATCAGCGCCTTGCTGGCCAGCCGGATGTCCCGGACCGAGTCGACCTCGAGCAGGGCGGACACGAAGGCCTCGAGCCGCGGCCAGGGCAGATTGGCCACGTCACCGCCGGAGACGACCACGTCGCGCACGCCGGGCGTGCGGCGCAGGTAGGACAGCATCGCGTCCAGGCGGTCTTCCCTGGTCAGCGCGAACTTGTGCTTGTCGGTCTGGGCCGTCGGGTTGCCGACCAGGTCCATCCGGGTGCAGTGGCCGCAGTACTGGGGGCAGGTCGGCAGCAGTTCGGCCAGGACCTTGGTCGGGTAGCGGTGGGTCAGGCCCTCCACCGCCCACATCTCGGCCTCGTGCAGCGAGTCCCGCTGGGCGTAGGGGTGGGAGGGCCAGTCGGCCCGCCGGTCGCTGAACGCCGGGATCATGTACCGGCGCACCGGATCGGCGTAGAACGCCTCGGTGAATCCGGGCTGGTCAGGCGCTATAAGCGGGACCATGGTGTTGAGCATCTGCGGCGGGATCAGCATCGACATGGTGGCCCGCTCATGCTGATCCCGCTCGAGGTCCGCATGGAAGGACTCGGAAAGTCCCGGCCCGGTGACCTGCCTCAGCTGCCTGGCGTTCTTGACGCAGTGCGCCCGCTGCCACTGCGCGGACTCCCAGTCGGCCTCGGATACCCCCGCCCAGCCGGGAAACCGACGCCAGTCGGGTTCGGCCAGGTCATGATGCTTGTATACATAAGGCTGCGAGACCATGAACGAAGCCCTCCAATCCCTGGATGATACCGAAGGACCTCCGGCGCAAAACGTGTAAAACCGTAGATCTTCCGGAATGTCGCCCGCGCCGCGTAACAGTCTGTAGACCCGCGCGCGCCGCGCCGCCCGCCTGCCCCCGGCCCGCCCGGCGGCGCCCAGGCTACAGTGCAATCTCCGCACTGAGAACTAGTCTGCTGAAGAAGTTATTGAATTAGACTATAATAGCAGAAAATTTTCCTGGCACATCCCGACCTGCCCTCGTGTTACGGAACCGCCTGAGCCACCCGCAGGCGGGCGGAAGCAGCCCTACAGCAGCCGGCCTACACCGCCCGGCTTGCGGGAAGGACCAGACGTATGACCATCTCGCTGCCGTCGTTCTCCGCCCTCGGCCTGCACCGCGTCCTGGATCCTCCCGGGGTCCTCCCGCAGGCCGCCTGGCGGCTTGATGCCAGTCCGGTGATCGCCCCGGACGAGGTCCTGGTCCGGGTGGACCGGCTGAACCTGGACGCTGCCTCCTACCGCCAGCTGCGGGAGACCTACGCGGGCGACCCGGACAAGATCAGGGCCGCGGTGCTGGAGATCATCGCCACCCGGGGCAAGATGCAGAACCCGGTCACCGGGTCAGGCGGCATGCTGACCGGCACCGTCGAGCAGGCCGGCCCGGACTCCCCGCTGGGCCTGGCGCCGGGCCAGCGCATCGCCACCCTGGTCTCCCTGACCCTGACCCCGCTGGTCATCACCGACTCGCTGCGCCGCTGGGACGGTCAGTCCGAGCAGGTGCCCTGCGCGGGTCACGCCGTCCTGTTCGGCCGGTCGATCGCCGCCGTCCTGCCCGATGACCTGCCCGTCCCGCTGTCGCTGGCGGTCATGGACGTCTGCGGCGCCCCCGCGCTGACCGGACGCGTGGTCAAGCCAGGCGCAACCGCCCTGGTCATCGGCGCGGCAGGCAAGAGCGGCTCGCTGTCGGCGGTGGCCGCCCGGCGGGCCGGGGCGGCCAAGGTGATCGGGGTCGTCCCCACCGAAGCCGAGGCGACGCTGCTGCACGACAGCAAGGGCCTGGTGGATGAGATCGTCATGGCCGACGCCCGGGACCCGGTAGGGCTGGCCGCCAAGACACAAGCGGCGGGCGGCCCGGCCGACGTGACCGTGGTGTGCGTCGATGTCGCCGGGTGCGAGGGCGGCGCCATCTTGTCCACCGCCGAGGGCGGCACGGTGATCTTCTTCTCGATGGCCACCTCGTTCAGCGCCGCCGCCCTCGGCGCGGAGGGCATGGCCGCGGACGTGACCATGCTGGTCGGCAACGGGTACGTGCCCGGTCACGCCGAACTCGCCCTCGGCCTGATCCGCACCACCCCGGCGCTGCGGGCCCTGTTCGAGGGCCGCATCGCCGCCGAGGGAGGCCCCCGGTGACCGGCAAGCTGAACCTGGACCCGGCGCTGGTCGCCCAGGCCCGCGAGCTGGCCCGGCGGGCCGGCGCGCCGGTGGTCAAGCTGGCCCGCACGCACACCACCGTGTCCGTCGAGCGGGCCGTGCTGCGGCTGGCCGGGCTGGACGGGGCCGACGAGGACGGGATGCCGTGGGTCAACCGGCTCACCGACGCGGTCCGCGAGACGACGGGCCTGGAGCACGGGGTGGCCCTGCCCGTCTGGGACGCCATGCTGACCGGCGGCTACCCTGACCTGCGGACGCTGGCCGTTGACGCCGCCGCGGGCCTGGTCAAGTTCCGCCTGCCCGCGGGGCGCGAAGGGGACGCGGCCCGTGATACCGCGGCCCGTTCGGTCAAGAAAGGAATTGCCCGCATCGATGCCCAGCGAGCCGAGCGGGACCGCATGCTGGCCGCCACCTCCAACCCGCCGATGCCGTGGATCTACCTGATCGTCGCGACCGGGGACATCTACGAGGACATCCCGCAGGCGCAGGCCGCGGCGCGGGAAGGCGCGGACATCATCGCCGTGATCCGCTCCACCGGGCAGTCACTGCTCGACTACGTGCCCGAGGGCGCGACCAGGGAAGGCTACGCGGGCACCTACGCCACCCAAGAGAACTTCCGGCTGATGCGGGCCGCGCTGGACGACGTCTCGCGCGAGCTCGGACGCTACGTCCGGCTGACCAACTACGCCTCCGGGCTGTGCATGCCGGAGATCGCCGCGCTGGCCGGGCTGGAACGGCTGGACATGATGCTGAACGACTGCATGTACGGCATCATCTTCCGCGACATCAACCCGGTGCGGACGTTCATCGACCAGCGGTTCTCCCGGCAGGTGCACGCCCGGGCGGGCATCGTCATCAACACCGGCGAGGACAACTACCTGACCACCGCCGACGCGGTGGACGCGGCCCACACGGTGGTGGTGTCGCAGCTGCTGAACGAGTACTTCGGCCGCGAGGCCGGGCTGGCCGACGGGCAGCTCGGGCTGGGGCACGCGTTCGAGATCAACCCCGAGGTCCCGGACTCGTTCCTGCTCGAGCTGGCGCACGCCCAGCTGATCCGGGAGCTGTTCCCCGACGCGCCGCTGAAGTACATGCCGCCGACCAAGCACATGACCGGCAACGTGTTCGCCGGCTACCTGCTGGACGCGTTCTTCAACCTGTGCGGGGTGATGACCGACCAGTCGATCCTGCTCATCGGCATGATGACCGAGGGCATCCACACCCCGTTCCTGTCCGACCGGGACCTGGCCCTGGAGAACGTCCGGTACGTACGCCGCGCGGCGGGCCTGCGGGCAGGAATTCCGGCCCGAGCCGGACGGGCTCGTGGCCCGGCGCGCCCGGCAGGTGCTGGGCGAGGCGGTCAGCCTGCTGCGCAAGATCGGCTCGCAGGGGCTGCTGAACGCGATCGCCGAGGGCACGTTCGGGGTGACCAGGCGGCCGCCGGATGGCGGGCGCGGCCTGGACGGAGTGGTGGAACGCGCCGCGGGCTACTTCAACCCCGCGGCCGACCTGCTGGAGGTGGAGCGGTGAGCCTGACCGGGATCGTGCGTCCGTACGGCGACACCACCGGCGACGGGCGGGTGCAGCTTTCGTTCACGCTGCCGGTGCCTTTTGGCGATGAGGCCGAACGAGCCAGGGCCGAGGGGGCCGCGCTCCAGCTCGCGGCCAAGATGGGCCTGGACCCGGCCATGGTGGTGCACGCCAAGGGGATGGGGCCGGACTTCACGTTCTTCATCGTCTACGGCCGGGTCAGCCACCTGGTCGACTTGTCGGCGGTGACGGTGGCCGAGCGGGAGTTCCCGGTGCTGCCGGCGGCCGAGGTGAACCTGCGGATCCGTTCGGCGCTGGGCCGCAAGCTGGTCGTGGTGGGCGCGTGCATCGGAACCGACGCGCACACGGTCGGCATCGACGCCATCCTCAACGTCAAGGGGCACGCGGGGGAGAAAGGCCTGGAATACTACCGGGAGATCCGGGTGGTGAACCTGGGCTCCCAGGTGGGCGTGGCCGACCTGGTGGCCCGGGCCGCGGCCGAGCACGCCGACGCGGTCCTGGTCAGCCAGGTCGTCACCCAGCGGGACGCGCACCTGTCCAACACCAGGGAGATGTCGGCGGCCATTCGCGACGGGTTCGGCCTGCAGCGGCCGTTGCTGGTGGTGGGCGGGCCGCGGTTCGACCCGAGCGCGGCCGCCGACCTCGGCGTGGACAGGATCTTCGGCCGCGGCACCACCCCAAGCGAGGTGGCCAGCTACCTGGTGCACGCGCTGGCCCCCGAAACCCCGGATAGAGAGATGGTGCACCAGTGAGCGCTCAGGTCGGCCTGGCCGTCACCCAGCGCCGGTACGTGACGTACGGCGACGCCCACTACGGCGGCAACCTGGTGGACGGCGCGTACGTCCTCGGGCTGTTCGGCGACGCGGCCACCGAGCTGTGCATCCGGACCGACGGTGACGAGGGGCTGCTGGCGTCCTACTCCGACGTGCAGTTCCGCGCGCCGGTGCGGGCCGGTGACGTCATCGAGGCCACGGTCACCGTCACCGCGGTCGGGCGGCGCAGCAGGCAGCTCGCCTTCGAGGCCCGGGTGGTCTGCCGGGCTGACCCGGCGCGCGGCGAGTCAGCCGCCTCGGTGCTCGCCGAGCCGGTGGTCGTTGTCACCGCGGCGGCCACGGTGGTGGTTCCGGCCGCGGGGAGCTAGCCGGATCACGGCCGATACGGCCATCCAGGCGAACACCGCGATCCGCATGGCCGACGCCGCCACCAGCACGGCGAAGGCGGAGATCGCCACCCAGAGCAGGAGCGTCGAGGCGAACTGGCTGCCGTCCTGCCACCCTCCGGACGTTATACGTCTACAGAAGTATCGCGTTACGATATTAGTGCTCCGAGGTGGTGACGACGTGAAGCGGTACAAGTACCAGGCCCTGGTCACGCCCTATCAGGGCGGCGGCGCACAGGAGGCGCTCAGCTCGGGATCGCACCGCATGGTGCTGCGTGCCCAGGATCCGGAGACCCATCGCACCCAGATCTTCCGGGCCCTGATCGACTCGGACGAGGAAGCGCCGTTCCGGCCGGGCAAGCCCGAGATCATGGTCACGGTGCGGGTCATCGGCGACGACGTGCCCGACTACTTTGACATCGGCAGTCACTTCAGTCTCTGGCTCGGAAGCGACGTCGGGCAGGGCGTCGTGACCCGTCGTCTGTACCTCTGACCCGCGGATCTGCCCCAGGACGCGCAGCCTGATCTGCGCCGTCGGCGAGCTGGCCGGTCCCGGCAGCTAGTGCCCCGCCCGAACGACATCGTTGTCACAACGATGCGCACCAGACGACATGGCTGTCACAACGACGTCGTTACCGCATGACCCCGAGATAGTGCCTCGGTCAGGTCCTGCCCGGGCAAACACCAGGTGAGGCGGCAATAGATCGAGGTGTCACCGCTCAGTTCGGGCCACGGGCCGGGAACGGCTGGCCGCCCAGGTCGGCCTGGCCGTTGGCCACCAGCCAGGCTGACCTGATACGGGCCACGGGTTCCGCGGCTGACGGCGATCACCTCATGGCCGCTGTCCACCAGCCGCGGCACGAGATACGTACCGATGTGCCCCGTCGCCCCGATGACCACCACACGGCTCATCCCTGCAGATCCCTTCCCGCACCCGGCCGCACCCCACGCCATCCTCGCACGGGAGCCCGGGGATCCCGGATGACCGCTAACGTCTGGGATATGGCGGAGCTGTTTCACATCACCGAGCGTGCGGTATGGGTGGAAGCCGTCGAGGTCGGTGAGTACCGGATGTCCACTCGCGGCGTAACGCTGGCGGAGGAGGGCTACATTCACTGCTCGCTGCGTCACCAGCTGCGGGGCGTGGCCGAGTACCTCTACGGCGACGCTGATGATCTTGTCGTCCTGGTGATCGACAGCACCAAGGTGCCGGCCCCGGTCCGGCATGAGACCCCCGGACCCGGGTCTGAGGAGTACCCGCACATCTACGGCGCACTGCCGGTAGAGGCCGTGACCTCAGTCATTGCCGTGAGCCGCGATGCAGCCGGCCGGCTTGTCCCGCCCGGGTAATCACCAGCGTCACGGAGGACGTACGAGCATGAGCTTCGACGAAGATGAGCTCTTGATCCGCCCGGCCGTGACTGTGACATGGCGTGACAGCAGAGCGGCCTGACCCTATCCCGCGGTTCGTCCCTGGCCCTGGTCCTGACTGAGCCAGCGCTCCGGGCGCATCCGGAACGCCACGTTCTCGCGCTCGGGGTCCGGGTTGTCCGCGATGTAACGGTCACCTCCCGCGGTGCCTAGGTAGCGGCGGGCCATCGCGAGCCGCTCGGCGGGATCGAGTTCCTCCTCGCTGACGACCGGCCCCTCGACGCTGACATACCGGTAGGGCGGGCTGTCGTCCTGGACGCACAGGCTGAACCGGCCGGCGGCGCGGACCGCCGCGGCCTTGCGCGACCGGCGGCCGGTCAGCATGGTGAGCAGGCCGCCCGGCTGGTAGCTGTACCAGACCGGGACGGCGAGCGTCCGGCCCGCCGTGCCTGCTGCCGCACTCAGCACGCCGACATGCACGCCGGCGAGGAATTCCTCGCGCTCGGCAGCGCTCATGAGAACCCACATGACGGCTTCATACCAGACTCGGGCCCGGCCCGCGCGCACCTCTGTGCTGCCTCAGGGATCGGCTTGTTCTGCGCGCACGGCTGGCATCGATGGTTTCGCGGAAGCAGATTGTGCACGTTTTCACGAGCCGCCTGCCGCGCAGCAGTTCGGTCTTCGCAGCGCACCAGGAATCCGCTTACCGGGTCGGCCGCCCGAGGAACTTGTCGATACTTCGGCGCTCGCGCTTGGTCGGACGGCCCGTACCGCGGTCGCGGGCAGCCACCGCGACCGCCTCCTCGCGGGGCGGTGGGGGAGGGCTGTTGTCGATATAGCACTCGACGGCAACAGGTGCGCCGACACGCTTGGCGATGACCCGCTGGACGACCACGACGCGCTCGCGTCCTTCGTAGCGCAGCCGCACCTCATCACCGGCCCGTACGGCCTGTGCGGGCTTGACCCGTACCCCGTTAACCCTGACGTGCCCGGCCCGGCAGGCACCGGACGCGGCCAAGCGGGTCCTGGTCAGTCGTACCGACCAAATCCAGCTGTCCACCCGCCCAGTCTGATCACCTGCCACTCAGCAAACTGTAATGCGATACGCGCTCGTTGGCTGCATCCAGCTTGAAGTCTTCCGCGAAGGGCCCGGCGGGTGCTGGCCAGGTCACAGGTCCAGGACCATTCCGTCGTACGCGGCGGGCATTTCAGCATCGGCGAGCCTGCTCAGCATGGCAGCGGACATGTGGGTGAGCACGATCCGCTGGGCACTGATCTCCGTAAGGTGAGCGCGCAGGGTCTGGTAGTCCAGGTGGTAGCGGACGGGCCGGTCGAAGGTATAAGCCTCCACCGCGAACAGGTCCGCTCCGTGCGCTGCCTGGGCCAGTGCCGCGGTCCACTGCGTATCCCCGGAGTAGGCGAAACTTACGCCACCGAGATCGACCCGCAGGGCCAGCGGCGGCGCCCCGCAGGCGTGCTCGACCTGCCATCCGCGCACGGCCGCCACGCCGAGTACGGCCGGTGTCCCGTCGGTATGCAGCTCGGTAACCTGCACCGGGAACCGCCGCGGCACCTGGCTGGAGCCGGGGAACAGTACCTCCATCGCCTCGGCCAGGCGGGCCCGGATGCCCGGTGGGCCAGCCACCTGCAGCGGAGTGGACCTGTGCGAGAACTGGCCGTCGAGGATAAGGAAGGGCAGGCCGCCGAAATGGTCACCGTGCAGGTGGGTCACGGCCACCGCATCGACCGCGTTCGGGTCGAGCCCCTGGGCCTTCAGCGCCACAAGGCTGGTCGCGCCGCAGTCGACCAGCAGCACCTGTCCCTCCCCGGACACGTGGATGCACGTCTGCCACCGCCCGCCACTACCGAACGCGTCACCGCTGCCCGCAAACTGGACCCTCATGACAGCATCGTTACGCAGCCGGCCTGGAGCCGGAGCAGCCGGGCCCTGTGCTGCATAGTGGCTGATTGCGTTTCAAGATCCCATACTGGCCAGGCGCTGCAGGAGCCTAGGCTGCGACCTCGATGTCTTTGTGCCGCACTCGGCAGCCGACCTGGGCTTGCCCGGTTCAGCCGGGACCGTGCAGGATGTCCTTGATTGGCTGCGTGGGTACCGGCTCAGCTCACCGCAGAGCACTTCACGCCGGTGGTGCGGAAGCTGGGGTGGGCTGCCGTGCCCTGGTGGTCCCGAACAGCCGGTGCAGGTAATCGAGCAGGCTGTCCGGTCTGGTCACGGACCCGCGTGCTGCCACATAGCCGTCGGGCCGAAGCAGGTATATGTTCTCCGCGGGGCCGAGGCCGGGCCGGTCCGTGCCGCTGTTCTCTTTTGTGACCACATCTATCTGGTCCTGCCAGGGGCGCATCTTTGGCTGCAAGGCCCCGCCTGGGCCTGGGCCTGGGCCTGAGATCAGGAGCACGTGTCGGCCGTGGCGCAAGACCTCGTAGAGCCGGGTTTTCCCTTCGTTGCCGGTCACATCGAGGTCTGGTGCCCGCTCGCCCGGCTGGAGGCCGTCGCGCCTGCGGCCGGGATGGGTCAGCGTGCTTGAGGGGTAGGCGACGTCGATGTGGCTTATCCGGCGGACGGCCCGGCGCTGGATTGGTGCCAGGTGGCCGGCGATCGGGACGATGGTGTTCCGGAGAGCCCGCGGCACGGGGTGGGTCATGGTCCCGAGCTTGACCAGGTTGTGCGTCAGGGCTAGGACGTCTGCGGCCACCGGCCCGCGTTCGGCGCCGTAGCTGTCCAGCAGCCCGTCTGGTGCCTGGCCGGAGGCCACCAGGGCCAGCTTCCAGGCCAGGTTGTGGGCGTCCATGATTCCGGTGTTCATGCCCTGCCCGCCTGCCGGACTGTGGATATGGATGGCGTCGCCGGCCAGCAGGACGCGCCCGCGCCGGTAGACGTGGGTGGAGCGCCGCTGGGTCTGGAAGGTGGCAAGCCAGGCCGGATCGGACACGGGCACCGGCTCCGGCGCCCTCTCGCCGACGAGCCGCTGGATCTCCTCCAGCGTCGGTGGCCGCCGGTCGCGCTCCCCGGCGTAGGGGAGAATCACCCGCCAGCGGTGCTCGCGCATCGGCATGCAGATCAGCGGCCGGCCATCGCGCCGGAAGAACGCGTGCATCTCGTCGTCGGGACGGTCCCAGTCCAGGCGGACGTCGGCGAGCAGCCAGTCCTGCGCGTACGGGTGCCCGCGGAAGTCCAGGCCGAGCTCGCTGCGGACACGGCTGTGCGCGCCGTCGGCGCCGACAACGTAGTCAGCCGTGACGGTCCGCACAGCGCCTCCCGGCTCGATGACCGTGGCGGTGACGCCGCGGGGATCCTGGCTGAGGCCGCTGAGCTCGGTCCCCTGCTCGACGCTGCCGCCCAGTTCGCTGACCCGCTGGCGGAGAATCGTCTCGGTCACGTCCTGTGGGACGTCGAGCATGAAGCCGAATACTGACCCGTTGCGGGCCAGTTCCAGGCGGACCAGAGTCTTCCCGTCGGTGTACATGTGGAAACGGCGGACCACCTGGCCGTGCTCGGCGAACCGCTCGGCCAGGCCCATCATGTCGAACACCTCGAGCGTGCGTGCGTGAATGCCCAGGGCTCGGGTCTGCAGGACCACGCCGTCGCCCTTGTCGATGATCCGGGCCCGGATGCCGCGGGCCAGCAGCTCGCAGGCCAGCACGAGCCCGGTCGGCCCTGCGCCCACGACCAGGACCTGGCATTCGCGACGGCTGCTCTGCTGGGACTGGCTGATGCTTGTCATGACCGCAGACTGGACCCGGACGCCCCGCGGGGACATCGGAGAAATTACCGAGGCTCTACGTATCTTTCGGCTCTTTCGGCGCCAGCCCGGACTCGTAAGCCCAGGCCACCAGCTGCGCGCGGTTATTGAAGCCGAGCTTGGTCAGCACGTGGTCGACGTGCGTGTCGACGGTACGGACCGAAAGATGAAGCTGACCGGCGATGCCCCGGTTGGTGAGACCCCGCGCGACCAGAGTCGCCACCTCGAGCTCACGCCGGGTGAGCGTCCGGCGCGGCCCGCTGTGCCAGGCCTCCTCGGGCTCGTCCGCCAGCGCGTAGGCGACCGCTTCGGCCAGGCTCATCTGCCGTCCCTCGGCCATGATCTGCGTGGCCGCCGAGGCGACCCGCTTTCTGGCTGGCGTCAGCCACCGCTCCAGCTGCGCCTCCACCGGAACCGGCATGCTGAACTGGCCGGCCTCGCAGAGGCCCCACGCCACTCCCGCCAGCCTCAGGGCCCGCCTGGGCCTACCGGTGCGAGCCGCCACCCCAGCGAAGCCGGTCATCACGATGGGGATGACCCAGCGGTCCCGAAGTTCGAGGCACGTCGATAGAGCTTCCTCAAACGCACTGCGCGCACCGCGGATGTCTCCCAGCTCAACGCGGGCCTGGCCGAGCTGCTGCAGCGAGCGCGCACCCACCGACCTATAGCCGGCTGCTCGGCACAGGTTGACAGAGCGCCCGTACCGGGCGCAGGCCTCCTCGAACTGGCCGGTGAAATGCGCCGCCAGACCCGCGTACATCAGGGCGAACGCGACAGTGGTCGGTTCGTCCCGCCCTTCCAGCAGGTCCAGGGCGCGCTCAATGTGGGGGCCTGCCTCGGCCGGGCGGCCGCTTGCGATCAGGCTCCGGCCCAGGTAGACGAGAGCTATCGCCTCGCCGCGCCGCCGGTAGCCCAGCTCTTGGCTCAGCCGGATGCTCTCGCCCAGCAGATTGCGGGCATCGGTGTGGTCGCCTTGGTCGATCGCCAGCGACGCCGCGCCGTTCAGCGCCTTCACCCGCGTGGAGGTTTCGTCTGCGCACAGTGTGAGCAGCGCCTTCAGCCGTTGGCGACCTTCCGTGAAGTGACCCCGGACGCCCCAGAAGCGGGACATCGCCGCGGCCAGACGCAGCGCATCGCAGGGCTCGTGCTGGGTGTACCAGTCGATGGCAGTGCGGATGTTCTGGTGCTCGACCTCGAGCCGGTCGAGCCACTCCTGCTCACGGGGGCCCTGCAGCTCTCGGCTGGCCGCTTCGGCCAGGGCCAGGAACGTGGTGGCGTGGCTCTCCTCGATCCCCGCCCGCTCCGGCATCTCGGCCAGCCGTTCGGTGGCGTACTCGCGGACCATGAACAGCATCCCGAACCGCGGGCCGCCCGGACCGGCAAACCCCTCGACCCGGCGCAGCAGGCTCTGGTCGACGAGCTCCTCGAGCCCGTCCAGGAGCTCCATGCCCAGGTCGATGGACGCCGCGCAGACTGACTCGACGGCGTTGAGGCTGATGCCGCCCCGGAATACCGAGCAGGCCGCCAGCAAGCGCCTGGCGCCCGCACCGAGCAACCCGTAGCTCCAGGCGATCGTGCCGCGCAGGGTCTGCTGACGCTGCGGCAGGTCACGGGCACCGCCGGCCAGCACGGGCAACGACTGCTCCAGCCGCGCCAACAGCGACGCGAGCGGCAGGAGCTTGACACGCGCCGCCGCTAGTTCAACCGCGAGGGGCAAGCCATCGAGTCTTCGGGCGATCCCCGCGATCAGGGCCGCGTTCTCCTCATCCAGGACGAAACCCGGCCAGACGGCCTGAGCGCGCTCGGCGAACAGCCGCACCGACTCGCAGCCCGCGACCGCGGCGACCGTCGCAAATTGCGGGTCCGGCACCCGCAGAGGAGGGACTTCAAACTCCTGCTCGCCGCTCACGTGAAGCGGCGCCCGGCTGGTCACCACGATCCTCAGCGCCACCGTCGCCTGCAAGATTTGCGCGACTGCAGGAGCGGCTGCGATCAGGTGCTCGAAGTTGTCGAGCAGGATAAGGACCCGCGCGTTTTCGAGATGGCTCCGCAGGCGATCCAGCAGCGGCCGGTCGCCCACATCCCGCAGCCCGATGCCCTGCGCGATCGACGACAGGACCAGATCCGGGTTCCCGACCGGGGCCAGCGCCACGAAATACACCCCGTCCGGGAACCCGCCGGTGACTTCGGCAGCCAGCTGGAGGCCAAGCCGGGTCTTGCCGCTGCCGCCCGGGCCCGTGAGAGTCAGCAGGCGGCTGCGTTCCAGGAGTGCCTTCAGATCCTGCAGCTCCCGCTCCCGGCCGATGAAGCTGGTCAGCTGGCGTGGCAGGTTACCGGGAAACCGATCCAGCGCGCCCGTCGAGGGCATGC
Source organism: uncultured Actinomycetes bacterium (assembly GCA_963739135.1). Lineage (GTDB taxonomy): Bacteria > Actinomycetota > Actinomycetes > Streptosporangiales > Streptosporangiaceae > Palsa-504. Next base: position 169,967 of record CAVTZG010000021.1, on the reverse strand, counting down.
GGCCATTATCACACCGAAACTCATCCCCCAGACGACCCGGGAACCGCTGACGGACGGCCTGCGCTGATCAACGCCCAGCCTGCTGCACGGCTCCTCCGGCTCGTTGCGCGGCACCGCAGAGCATCGTCTTACCGGACAGCGCAGTGCGGGTGCCACCCGCCGAGCGCATCAGGCAACTCGCTCAGGCGGCGTGCGCCTCGTGGCGTCAGGCGCGCGGTGGATGCGCGATCCAGCGGGAGACGGTGTGGCGATAGGCGTCGTAGGGCTCGCCGAACCGGGCGCGCAGGTGCGGTTCCTCGTATGCGATGACGAAGAGATGGAACGCGACCGCGAGGCCAGCGGCGTACAGCAGGACGGCGGGCGAGAGGAAAAGCCAGGCTTCGCCGGAGACGATGAGCAGCGCCGCGATGTAGATCGGGTTACGGACCCAGCGGTAGGGGCCGGCCGCGACGAAGCGGCGGGGCGCGTCCCACAGTCCCGGGGTGCCCCGGCCCACCGCGGCGAAGACCCGCACGCACCAGGCGTACAGGCCGATGCCGATCACGATCAGCGGCACCGCGTACCAGGCGGCCGGGGGCGGCATGGCGCCATGGCGGGTGAGGATCAGCCAGGGCACGTACGCGCCTCCAGCGCCCGGGACGACGATGGTGAAGACGATGTTGCGCAGCGCGAGGCTCATGGATGACACCTGTAGGGCCATGTTCCACTCCTAAGCATGTTCGGGCAAGCTGCATCTGCTCAGTGCTATGAAGCGCCGCAGCCGGAAAGTGTGACCGGGAATCTAGGCGTTCCTGGCGCCCCGGCGGTAGCGGGCCATCGGGCCGAGCAGGCCGGGCACCACGTCGAAGGCGGTCATGTCCAGGCGCTCGAGGACGGCCACCGAGGCGGTGTTGCCCGCGTCGACCTCGGCCAGCACCTCGGGCAGGCCGAGCGGGCCGAGGGCGCGCTCCACCACGGCGCGGGCGGCCTCGGTGGCGTAGCCCTTGCCCCAGGAAGGCGGGGCCAGGCTGTAGAAGATCTCCAGGCCGAGATCATCCAGGGGGCGCAGCCCGGCCGTGCCGATCAGGTCGGTCCGGTCCTTCTCCTGGATCAGCCACAGGCCGTACCCGGCCGCGGTGAAGTCGCGAATGCTGTCCTGGACGGCCTCGCTGATCTCCGTCGGCGACAGCATCGCGCCGTCGAACAGGAAACGGCGCACGTCCGGAGCGGCCCAGTGGGCTTCCAGCGCCGCATGATCGGAGGCCGTCACCGGGCGCAGGAGCAGGCGTTCGGTGACCAGGACATGCTCCACGCCCGCCACACTACCGGCCGGGCCGAGCGGGTCATCCGTACGTTTCCGCTGGCCAGACGATACGGTCCGGGTCTACCATGGGACGCACATCACTGCTCTACAAGAAGATAATTCAGATCTTGTTTCGCTGGAAAGGCTTGCGGTGTGTATCGTATTCGACGACAGCTGCCAACGCGTCGCACCGGGCACACCACGGCCGTGGCCATCGGCCCGGAGCGGCTCTCGCTCACGGCCAATCAGCGTGATGACGGCAGCCTGTGCGAGGTGTTCATCCACTGGGGCAAGCACGGGACGAGCAGTGCGGGCCTGGTGGCCACCTACGCGATCGCGCTCTCGATGGGCCTTCAGCACCGGGTGCCGCTGGCCGCCCTGATCCGGCCGGGGCTCGATCAGTACTTCCTGCCCAACGGCCATACCGATGACCCGGACATCCCCAGAGTCCGCTCCGCGGTGGACTACGTGGCCCGCCGGCTGGCCATCGACTGGCTGCCGTACCCCGAGCGGGCCGCGCTCGGGGTCTACCCGCTGGCCGAACGAGTCCGGCGCTGGGAACTGGCGGCGGCCCTGCACGCACCTGGGTTAGCCGCCAGCGCGGTGCCGCCGCGCATCACGGGGTCCGCCTGGTGCAGCAGGCGGATCACATCGGGCTCGCCGGTCACCGCAGCATCCGGCGCGCCAGCAGCCCGGCGCTCATCACTTCGAGCACCTCTCGCATCGTCGCGGTGAACTCCAGGCGCATCGCCGCCAGTTCCGGGTCGGCCTCGTAGGCGGCCAGCATCGCGGCCGAGGGATGCGTATGCGGCCACAGGCCGCCAGTCGTCATGACAGTGGCCCGGCAAGAAATGTGTCACCAAGGAGCCAGCGGGACCGAGCACGCCAAAGGGGCAAATGACCACCAGCGTCAGGACCATCGGCTCTGCTCCTCACTGTCCTGCCGAACGAGCCTGAGGACGTCGGGTGCCGGAACGACTCGGTGCCCGATCTCAGGAGGCAGAGATGACTACCACGCGTGCAGCCGCCACGCTGGCCGCGGCAGCATGCCTGGCCGTGCTCACCGGCTGTGCCAGCCACGCCGCGGCACCGGGAGCGGGCGCCACCCGCTCCCCGTCCACCAGCACCACGGCGCCAACACCGGCGCCGGCCAGCACCCCCGCCACGCCGGCACCGACCACGACCGCACCCGGCGGCCAGGCATCGGTGCCGCGCTGCCACACCAGCCAGCTGTCGCTGGCCTTCACCGGCTTCAACGATGCCTCGGGCGGGCAGCGGGGGATGACCCTCATCCTGACCAACCACTCCGGCACCACCTGTCACGTCTACGGATATCCCGGGCTGGCCTTCTCCAACAGCGGCGGCTTCCCGATGACCACCCACCTGACCTGGATGAATGAATCCCATGCCACGGTGGTGTTGCACCCGGGCGGCAATGCGCAGGCCCTGCTGACCTGGCGGGCGAACACGGCCACCGGCCCGGCCCCGTTCAATCCCGACCACGTGCAGATCACCCCGCCCGATGAGTACGCCTACCTGCAGGCAATCTGGCCGGGCGGTCCGGTCCTGGGCGGCGACATCGCCGCCTGGCCGCTGCGCGCCGCGCCGGCCGGGCCCTTCCCGGCTGGCACCGGCACCGTCTCGGGCCCCTTCAGTGGCATGTGCATGACCCTGGCCGCCGACGGCACCACGGTGGTGGCGCGGAAATGCAGCCCTGGCGCCAGCTCCCAGCAGTGGACCGGCTACAGCGACGGCACGCTGCGGATCAACGGCAGGTGCCTGGAGGCCGTCGGCCCGGGGGTCGGCGCCAAGGTCGAAGTGGCGGCCTGCACCGGGGCAGCCAGCCAGGAATGGGAGATCGGCCAGGTGTCCTACAACGATTTCGGTCCGATCAGGAATACGGGGACCGGCACCGTGCTGAGCTACCCCCGCGGCAGCACCGCCGACGGCACCCCGCTGGTCATGGGACCCGACCTCGGCGACCAGAGCAGCCCCTGGCACGTCTCCTTCCGTCACTACATAACCGGCTGACCGCACCAACTCGGCACGTTCACCTCCCGCAACGTGTCCCGCACGCGGGCAGGCCGCAGGTTGTGACCAAAGGCCCCGAAAACCGGGTCGTAGGACCCTACCTGCGGGTGGTCCTCCACGGCACGAGCGCGGTCTGCCCGAAGCCGCTGCACCAGACCTACACCGGACCCACGTGGGTCATCACCAAGATCGCGTAGGCCGACCCGGGTCCGGGGTATGCAGCCTGAAGTAGGCCGCCGTCTGGCCAGCCTGCCCCGGTAACCTCACGGGCCTCCCGGCAAAGTCGCGCTGGAACTCCCGTACGGCCGTCCGTTTTATCACTTTTGTCCGACGACACAGCGCTCTGGGCGGCCCGCCCTGGCCCGCCCAGGGTAATGAAACCCGGATCCCACCACCCTGGGAGGTGCTGAAACCCGGGTTTCGTGACACGCGGCCGCCGAGCCAGTGCCCCGGATCAACCGTACAAAAGCGGCAAAAGGGGCAACGGCCGGCGCGGGCGGCCCGCTTGATGATCTACGGGAAGCTCATCTAGCCGGCCGTGCCGCGTTGCTGGGGCGGTCGGCTGATCCTGGCCGCGAACAGGTCACGGAGGCTGACGATGCCGCGCACCTCGCGGCCTTCCATGATGGGCAGATGACGGAATCCGTTCAGGAGCATCACCTGGGCCGCGTCTTCCACCGTGGTATCGGGCGTGGCCGACTGCGGATCCTTGGTCATGAACGCGGATACCGCCACGCCGGTCAAGTCGGTCCCGGATGCCGCGGCTCTGAGTATGTCACGCTCGGTGAGAATGCCGGCCAGGAAAGAACCCTGCATGACCAGGGCCGAGCCCACCCGCTCGCGGACCATCTCCGCGGCGGCGTCGGCCATGGGGCTGTCCGGGCTGGTCAGCACGACCCGCGTGTGCATGACGTCGCCTACCGTGAAGGCCCGGCGGCCTTCCTCAGCCACTTTCGCCGATCTCGAACAGCGCGGAGTCGTCGTGCGGAGCGGCCGGCCCGGCCAGCTCCTCGGAGAGCAGCCGCCACAGCGAGCCGGCCCAGGCCGACAGTTCCGGCCAGCGCATCCAGAACAGCTGCAACGTCATCTCGTCGAACTCGGAATGGGCCTGATCAGGGCTGATCGAGTGAGTGAAGTCCTCGAGTTGGTGGATTAGTTCGAGGAATCGGTCGGCGCTGCCATCCATTCGCATCACCTCCAGAGGGGACCTGCGGCGTCGGCCGCGGACGCGGAGCGGAGAGGGTCTAGTGACGCCCAAGTGGGTGATCCATACCCCGAAAGCATCACTCGCATGAGAGCAACGGCGCCATATTTTCCCCGGCGCCGGAGAAAATTTCCCCCGCGCCGGACAAAAGCGACAGACAGACCGGACGCGCCGGAACTGCCCCTGCGGCCGGCGATGACATTTCCCCAAGCGGGCACCTAATGTAGCCGTACGTTTTCCTTCCGTAGCGCGGATGTCAGGTTCGTGGTTGACAACGCCCGGATCCGGGGTAAGTTGCTGCTCAGTCCAGCACCGGGCTCGCTAGCCGGGCCGGCAGGCTCCTCAGGTTCGGGGCGGTGTCACGGCGGGGCCGCCAGCATTCAGCGGCTCCGAGGCCAGGCGTGGCACCGGAAGGGGGCTGAAGGCCTGCGCGTCCGTCCGGCTGGACGGGGGGTTGGGCGTGGAAAGGCCCGGGCACCCAGTAGACAACGGAGACCGAGCCCGTTGCCAGCGGGACGGACTCCGGTCCGAAGGCGCTGCCCGGGTCCTTTTCCTATCTGTCCTGCTCTGTTCCGCGGCCGGTGCACTCGGCCAGGCACCAATCCGTGCGCCGGTTCGTTGTCTGACGGGGACCGGCCGGGGCGCGTGGCGTCTCGTCAGAGGGAGCGCCAGTACGGGGATATCATGACGTGCACCATCGCGACACCGCCTGTTAACTAACGCAGCGATAGGCAGGGGTAGTGACACAGCCACCTCCACCCGCCGACCCGCCGGTCGGCCAGACCGTCATCATCATGCCGACCTACAACGAGCGGCAGAACCTGGAATCGATCGCGGGCCGGGTCAGGGCCGCGCTGCCCGAGGCCGACCTGCTGGTCGTGGACGACAACAGCCCGGACGGCACCGGCGACATCGCGGACAAGCTGGCCGAGGCCGATCCGCACGTCCAGGTCATGCACCGGACGGAGAAGGCGGGCCTGGGCAAGGCGTACATCGCGGGGTTCAGCTGGGCCCTCGAGCGCGGCTACGGCGTGATCGTGGAGATGGACGCGGACGGCTCGCATCAGCCGGAGCACCTGCCTGCGCTGGTCGGCGCGCTGGCCCAGGCGGACCTGTCCATCGGTTCCCGGTGGATACGCGGCGGCAAGGTGGTCAACTGGCCGAAGTCCCGCGAGGCGCTGTCCCGGGCCGCAAACGTCTACACGCGGCTCATGCTCGGCATCGGCGTCTGCGACGCGACCGCCGGATTCCGCGCCTACCGGGCCAGCACGCTACGCGCCATCAGCCTCGGCCAAGTCGAGTCGGCCGGCTACTGCTTCCAGATCGACCTGACCCTGCGGGTGGCGGAGGCCGGCCTGAGGATCGTCGAGATACCGATCACGTTCGTGGAACGTGAGCACGGCGCCAGCAAGATGAGCAACAGCATCATCCTGGAGGCGTTCTGGCGGGTCGCGCAGTGGGGAACGCAGCGGCGGCTCGGCCAGATCAGGTCCCGGCGGCCAGATCGTCGGCACTGACCGGCGGCCCAGCTAACCGGCGGCGCAGCTAACCGCCTAGGCGCTCCGGCGCTCGGTGGAACGGCGTTCCCTGATGACCTCGAGCCGCTCGGCCAGTACCGCCTCGAGGTCTTCGACCGTGCGCCGCTCCATGAGCATGTCCCAGTGACTGCGCGGCGGCTTGGCCTTCTTCGGGGACGGAGACTCCCCGGTGGCTGCTATGGCGACCGAACCGCAGACACGACACTCCCACGTCGCAGGAAGTTCCGCCTCAGCCGCGAAAGGCACGCTAAAATGGTGCCCGTTCGGGCAGTCGAAAGCGACGTCCTGACGGGGCGCCAGGTCCGTGTTCCTGTCGTTCTCGTAGCTCGTCGCACCGAGCCGGGTGCCGCGAAGTGCGCGTTCGGCCATGCTTGCTGCCTCCCAGGCGGTCAGCGGTTTTACAGAGCAACACCGAGTACCCGGACAAGATTCCCCCTCCGGGCGTTACCCAATCGTGTTTCTGCGAAAGATCGCAGCTATCAGCCCTCCGCGCGCTATGCTGCCGCCGCTTCGCCCCGGGGATGCCACTGGCCGCGCTCGATGAGCACGTCGCGAAGCGTCTCGATGTCGTCGGTCATGATCCCGTCGGCCCCGAGGTCGAGGAACCGGGCCATCTCGGCCCGGTCGTTGATGGTCCAGACGTGGGCGTCCAGCCCGAGTGCGTGGGTGCGCCGCACGAACGCGGCCGTGGCCACCCTGCCGGGCACCTGGGCGCAGTGCACGCTGGCCCGCGACACGTGGCCGGCCAGCAGCTTGATCTGCGGCCAGCCCGGGGCGCTGCCCAGCGAGCAGAGGATGGCGGCGATGGCGGCCGGCGAGGTCGCCATGCACACCGCGCGGTCGAGCAGCTCGCGCGCGGTACGCAGCCGCTGGCCGGAGAACGAGGTCAGGCACACCCGGTCCCACGCCCCGGTGCGGCGCAGCACCTCCGGCAGCAGGGAGATCCCCGGCACGTCCTTCAGGTCGATGTTGAAGCGCGCGTCGGGAAAGGCGCCGATCAGGTCCTCGATCAGCGGTATCGGCTCCGAGCCGGCGACGCGCAGGGCGGCGACGTCACGGTAGGGCAGCGCGTTGATCGGGCCGGACGCATCGGTCACCCGGTCCAGCGTGCGGTCGTGAAACGCCATCAGCTTCCCGTCCGCGGTGGCCCGGGCGTCGGTCTCCAGGTAGGCGTATCCCAGCTTGACCGCATGCTCGAACGCGGTCCAGGAGTTCTCCGGCGCGTGCGCCAGGCCGCCGCGGTGGGCGAAGGCGACGGGCCGCGGGTGGTCGAGAAAAGGTACTCGCACGATCGCCAGTATGCACGGTGACCTGGTATGCATGGTGAACGCCGAATGTCACGTCATCGACAGGCGCGCCGCCGGCTGCTATCGGGCCCAGGACCGGCGGCGGGCCTCAGCCATCGCGATGGCCGCCGCCACCGCGACGTTCAGCGAGCCGACCCGGCCCGGCTGCGGGATGTACGCGATCGCGTCGGCGACGGCGAGCAGCCCCGCCGAGCAGCCGTGATCCTCGTTGCCGAACGCCAGGCAGACGTCGCCGTCCAGCGGCGCCTCGTGCAGCGGGACGGCACCGGCGGCCAGCTCGACGGCGACGACGCGCAGCCCCGCGGCCGCCGCCTCCTTGGCTGCGGCCACCGGATTCGGCTCGGTGGTCGCCTGCACCAGCCGCTGGGTGCCGAGCGCCGTCTTGCCCACTCCCGGGTGGGACAGCGGCGTCGTGCTGCCGCACAGCCACAGGTGCTCGGCGGCGAAGGCCGCGGCCGAGCGGACGATGGAGCCGACGTTGAACGGCTGGCCGACCGAATCAAGCAGCAGCCCCAGGCGAGCCTCGCTGACCCGCCGCCACTCGCGGTTCAGCCGCTTGACCTCGACCGGGCGGAGCTGACGGCCGGGCCTGGCGTCATCGCCGGACGGCAATACCGGGGTCACGGGGGAGCCACCACGGATCGTTCGGCAGAAAAATCGACCTGGAGCAGGCGGTAGCCGCTCCGCGCGGCCCGGCGCGTCACCGGCCAGCCCTGGTCGGCCAGCCAGCGGTGCAGCGAGTCGGCACCGAGGTGGCGGCCGGCCACCAGGTAGGCCCGGCCCCCTTGGGCCCCCTGGCCCCCTTGGGTGTCCGGATGGCCGGGCGCCAGCCGCCCGAGCCAGCCGAGCAGCAGCTCGTGCAGGGCCGCCTTGCCGATCCGGACCGGCGGGTTGGACCAGATCCCGGCCAGCCGGGCGGGAACCGACGGATCGCCGGGGGTGACGCAGCGCACGTTGGCCAGCCCGGCCGCGGCCGCGTTCCGCGCGCACAGCTCGAGAGCCCGCTCGTTGACGTCGACGGCCCAGACCGTGGCGCCGGGCGACCGGGAGGCCAGCACGCAGGCGACCGGGCCGTAGCCGCAGCCGAGGTCGAGCAGGTCACCCGCGGGCGGCGGGGCAGGCGAGGAATCCAGCAGCAGGCGGGTGCCCGGATCGAGCCGGCCGGGGGAGAAGACGCCGGCGTCCGTGGCCAGTTCCAGGTACACGTCGGGCAGCACCACCCGGACCAGGCCGGGACGGTGCGCAGCCTGCGGCCGGGACGAGAAGTAGTGCTCGCTCAACGGCTCACAGTCTCGACCTGCTCGGCCTGCCCGGCCAGCGCGGGGTCGATGAACCGGCGGGTGATCCAGCGCTCGACGATGAACGTCATGATCGGGACGGTGCCGGCCAGCAGCATCAGCACGGTCGGCTTGGTCGCCAGCCGCAGCTTCCTGGCCAGGATCCACGCGTTGACCAGGTAAATGATGTACAGGATGCCGTGCACCACGCCGACGTCGTTGGCCACGGCGGGCTTCCCGGCGATCTGCAGCGGGATGCCGACGAAACACAGGACGATCAGCACCACGCCGGTCACGTACGCCATCACCCGGTACCGAAGCACCGCTGCTCTCACGGATTCATCTCCCGATCATCGCCTGGAATCGTTAGCTAGCTTCGGAGCCCGTGCCACCGGCCGTGGCGCTTGACCTCGGCATTGAGCCGCGCCAGGTAGGCGTTGTAGGCGCTGAGCTCCTCGTCCTCGTCCTCTCCGGCGGCCACGCCGACCTGAACCGGCCCGGCCTGAACAGAGCTGACCTGAACGGAGCTGGCCTGGATCTGCTGGATGCCGAAGGGAAGGTCGTCCCGGCCGTCGCCGGCCGTCGCGCCATCCGGCATCTCACCGCGCCTGATCCGGAACTCGTCCCTGATCGTCTTGACCCAGAAGACCACGGCGAAGCCCGCGAACAGCGGCCACTCGAACGTGTAAGCCCAGCTCAGGCCGTTGCCGGCCAGCGCGCGGTGAAACTGCCAGTCGCCGAGCCAGAGCATCCCCCAGAAGGAGACCACCATGAGCAGGTGCCACCCCAGCCAGCGCGGCTGGATGAGGAACCGCCACACCGGCCCCGAGGAGGGCGCCGGCCCCGAGGAGGGCGGCGGCACCACCGAGGGCGGCGGTGCCACGGAGGCAGCGTCGCCGGCCGGGACGGCATTGCCCGCCGAAGCAGCGTTCTCCATGCCACGAGAGTAGCGCTGCCGGGAAAGTGTCGTGACGGCCCGCCGGCCGCGGCCAGAGGCCATAATGCATCCATGGGTCTCATCGCCGGGTTGTCCCGCCAGGGTGGGCGGGTGCCAGACCGGATCGACGACCTGCACGGCCCGTGGCAGGGCGTCGTGGTCCTGCCGGTTCACCTGACCTGGCACGGGCTGCGGGAGTTCGACGTCGCCCGGGAGAAGCCGCGGCTGCTCCTGTACAGCATCGTGATCAGCCAGGGCAGGCGGAATGACCTGGCCCGCTTCGTCAACCCGAAGCGGCTGCGCGACGACTGGCCGCAGCTTCGCCTGCTGGTCAGCAGCAGGATGCGGCGAGCCTGCGAGCGCAAGCTCGGGTTGCGTATGCCAGGCTGACGGCATGCGCAAATACGTGATCATGGGCGTGCAGGGCAGCGGCAAGGGCACGCAGAGCCAGCTGCTGGCCGCTGACTTCGACCTGGTGCACATCGCCGTGGGCGACATCTTCCGCTGGAACGTGCAGAACCACACCAAGATGGGCGCACAGGTCCGCCGGGTCATGGCCGCGGGGGAGCTGGTCGGGGACGACCTGGTCGAGTCGGTGGTCCGCGGCCGGCTGACCGACCATGACTGGAACTACGGTTTCATCATCGACGGCTTCCCGCGGAACGAGCGGCAGACCGAGTTCTTCCTGGAGAGCTACGACATCGACGGCGTCATCGCGCTGGAACTGCCGGACAGCGAGGTCCGCCGCCGGGTGTTCAACCGCAGGCTGTGCGCGGGTTGCGGCTTCAACTACAACCTGATCGGCAGCACCCCCAAGGTGCCCGGGCGGTGCGACGCCTGCGGCGGGGAGCTGGTCACCAGGGAAGACGACACCGAGCAGGCGCTGGCGGTCCGGCTGCGGGACTACCACGAGAAGACCAACCCGGTGCTCGACCTGTTCCGGCGCAAGGAGCTGGTGATCACCGTGGACGCGCGGCCGGCGCCTGAGGATGTGCAGCAGGACATCAGGGACCAGCTCGGCCTGCCGCCGGTCAAGCCGCAGGCCGCCGCCCCCGGCCGCGACGGCGTGGAAGCCAAGAGTGCGTGAGATCGCGGTCTTCGGCGGCAGCGCCCACCCCGCGCTGACCGACGAGATCTGCCGGTTCCTGGCTGTGCCACCGCAGCCGGTGCGGCTGGAGCGGTTCGCGAACGACTGCCTCGAGGTCCAGTTGCAGGCCAACTGCCGGGAACGGGACGTGTTCCTCATCCAGCCCCTGGTCCCGCCGGTGCAGGAGCACCTGGTCGAGCTGCTGCTCATGGCGGACGCGGCCCGCGGCGCCTCGGCGGCCCGGGTCACCGCGGTGATCCCGCACTACGCCTACGCCCGGTCAGACAAGAAGAACAAGCCGCGGATCTCCATCGGCGGCCGCCTGGTCGCCGACCTGCTGGTCACCGCGGGCGTCGACCGGGTGCTCACGCTGACCCTGCACTCGCCGCAGGTGCACGGGTTCTTCTCCGTCCCGGTGGATCACCTGCACGCGCTGCGCGAGCTGGCTGGCCACTTCCGCGCCCGGGACCTGTCCCGGGCGGTAGTCGTCTCACCCGACCTGGGCTACGTCAAGAGCGCCGCGGAATTCGCCCGCCGGCTGGGCGTGCCGGTGGCGGCCGCGGCCAAGCAGCGGATCAGCGACTCGGAGGTGACGATCTCGGCCATCATCGGCGAGGTGGCCGGCCGTGACGTCATCATCCTGGACGACGAGATCGCCCGCGGCACCAGCGTGTTCGAGCTGCTGAACAGCCTGCGCGAGTACGAGCCGCGTTCGGTGGCGGTGGCGTGCACGCACGGCGTGTTCGCCGACGGCGCGCTGGACAAGCTGACCGCCGCCGACGTGACCGAGGTGGTGTGCACCAACTCCGCCCCGGTCCCGGTCGGCCATCCGAAGCTGCGCGTCCTGTCCGTCGCCCCCGCCCTGGCCGAGGCCATCGGCCGCATCCACGACGGCGAATCGGTCAGCGTCCTGTTCCAGCTCTGAACGCCGGTCACTTCTGCGGTGATGAGGCGGCTGTCTGAACGATCCAGGCCAGCACCTGGGCCTCCTCCCGCCAGGCGTCGTAGCGGCCGCTGCGGCCGCCGTGGCCCGCCTCCATCTCGATCTTGAGCAGGAACGGGCCGCCCTTGGCCACCGCGCGCAGCCGGGCCATCCACTTGGCGGGCTCGTGGTAGGTGACCCGGGTGTCGTTCAGGCCGCCCAGGGCGAAGATCGGCGGGTAGACCTGCGCGGTGACGTTCTCATACGGCGAGTAGGACTTCATGTACGCGTAGACCTGCGGGTCGTGCAGGGGGTCGCCCCACTCCTCCCATTCGGTGACGGTCAGCGGCAGCGACGGGTCCAGGATGGTGTTCAGCGCGTCGACGAACGGCACGTGGGCCACGATGCCGGCGAAGGATCCGGGCGCCATGTTCGCCACCGCGCCCATCAGCAGCCCGCCCGCCGAACCGCCCCGCGCGACCAGCCGGGACGCGGATGTCCAGCCCGCCTGCACCAGGTGCTGGGCGCAGGCGATGAAGTCGGTGAACGTGTTCTTCTTGCGCAGCAGCTTCCCGTCGGTGTACCAGGACCGGCCCATCTCGCCGCCGCCCCTGATGTGCGCGATCGCGTACACGAACCCGCGATCGAGCAGCGACAGCACGGGAATGGAGAAGACCGGGTCCCGCGATATCTCATAGCTGCCGTAGCCGTACAGCAGGCACGGCGCCCTGCCGTCGCGCGGCGTGCCCCGGCGGCAGACCAGCGAGATCGGCACCCGCGTGCCGTCGGCGGCCACCGCCCACTCCCGGTACTGCTCGTAGTCCTCCGGCGTGTACGGCACGCCCGCGGGCGACGGCAGCACCGGCTGCTGCTTGAGCAGGGTCAGCTCGCCGGTGGCCATGTCGCAGTCGTAGACCGTGCCGGGGGTCACCAGGGAGGTGTATGACAGCCGGAACCGGCCGGACTCATACTCCGGGTTCGGCCCCGGCCCGACCCGGTAGACCGGCTCGGGGAAGGCGATCTCATGTTCCCCGGCCGGCCTGCTGGCGGCTGGTGTCCGCAGGATCCGCAGCCCGGTCAGGCCGTCGCGCCTGAAGTAGACCACGGTGAAGTCCGCGAACGCCGCCACGTCCATCAGGCGGGTGTCGGCCCGGTGCGGCACCAGCGGCGTCCAGTCGGCCAGGTCGGTGAGCGGCGCGGTGGCGATCTCGAAGTTCTCCGCGTCGCGGTTATGCAGGATGAGCAGGTGGTCCCCGGCGTGATCGACGTCGTAGTCCACGCCCTGCCGGCGCGGGGTCACCACGACCGGCTCGCCGTCCGGCGCGGCGGCGTCGAGCAGCCATACCTCGCTGGTCAGCACGCTGGCGGACCTGATGACCAGGTAGCGCTCGCTGCGGGTCTGGCCCAGGGTGACGTGGAACCGCTCGTCGTTCTCCTCGAACACGATCACGTCCTGCTCGGCCGGGGTGCCGACCCGGTGCCGCCACACCCGGTGGGCGCGCCAGGCGTCATCGACCGTCAGGTAGAACAGCGCCGAGCCGTCCAGTGACCACGCGCACCCGTAGTAGGCGCCCGGGATCTCATCGGGCAGCGTCTGGCCGGTGGCCAGGTCCTTGACCCTGATTGTGAACCGCTCGTCGCCGGCGAAGTCGGTGGAGTAGGCCAGCCACCGCCAGTCCCGGCTCGGCCGCAGCGCGCCCAGGGCGAAGAAACCCTGGCCCGCGGCGAGCTCGTTGCCGTCGAGCAGCACTTCCTCGCCGTCGAGCGGCTGGCCGTCGGCGGCCATGGGCGGGATGACCTCGCCCGGCCGGACCGCGCGGCGGCAGTGCACCCCGTACTGCTGGCCCTCGACCGTCCGGCTGTACTGCCACCAGCCGCCCTTGCGCACCGGGACGGACAGGTCGCTTTCCTGCGTCCGGGCCTTGATCTCGGCGAAGATCTGGTCCCGGAGCTGGTCAAGCCCCGCGATGGCCGCGTCGGTGTAGGCGTTCTCGGCCTTCAGGTAGGAGATGGTGTCCGGGTCGTCCTTGTCGGCCAGCCAGGTGTACTCGTCAATGACCGTGTTGCCGTGATAGCTGCGCTCGTGCGGAACCTGCTTGGCCGCCGGCGGCGCGACAGGAATCCCGGCCTCGGTGCTCATGGAGGCTCAGTCTAATGACGCCGCGCCCGGCGGCTTTGGCACGATAGACGCGTGCAAGGACATCTGCTGCTCACGAACTGCCTCGAGGACGAGGTGACCCGCCCGGCCATCGAGGGGGCCCTGAAAGAGGACCACCTGCTCTGGCTGGACCTGGCGGAGGCCGGCCCGGACACGATCACCTTGCTCCGCGAGGTGTTCAAGATCCACCCGCTGGCCATCGAGGACGCCCAGGAGTTCAACCAGCGACCGAAGATCGAGGACTACCCCGACTTCGTCTACCTGGTCGCCTACGGTGCGCGCGGCCTCGACCAGCCGATGGTCGAGGTGCACTGCTTCTACGCCGAGAACTTCTTCGTCACCGTGCACCGCGACGAGATTCCGGCGGTCGACGACGCCTGCCACGCGCTGGCCCGGATGCCCACCGACCGGCGGCTGGTCGCGATGTACCGGCTGCTGGACAGCCTGGTCGACAGCATGTTCCCGTACCTGGCCGCGTTCGACGACCGCATCGACCAGCTGCAGGACCAGATCTTCGCCAAGCCCACCGAGGATCAGCTGGCCCAGCTGTTCGCGCTCAAGCGCCAGCTCGTGGACATGCGCAAGCTGGTCACCCCGCAGCGGGACATGGTGTCCTCCATGCTGGCTCAGGTGATCCCGATTCCCGGCATGACCGCGGACAGCGAGCGGTACGTCCGCGATCTCTACGATCACCTGATCCGGATCAGCGACATGGTGGACAGCTACCGTGACCTGCTCAGCGGCTCCCTCGACGCGTACATGTCGGTGGTGTCCAACCGGCTCAACGACGTGATGAGGCAGCTGACCATCATCGCCACCGTGTTCCTGCCGCTGTCCTTCCTGACCGGGTTCTTCGGCCAGAACTTCGGGTGGATGGTGACCAGGCTCGGCTCCTGGGGAGTCTTCCTCGGCCTCGGCCTCGGCACCGAGGTCGTGGCCGCCGTCGGCCTGCTCATCCTGTTCCGCCGGCGCGGGTGGATGTAAAACCCTTCTATATGCCGAACGGACCGTGGTGACTCTGGCCAGGAACCCGCACGCTAACCTGTCCCGAAGAGACGTTGGTGTCAGCGGAGGGAAAGGACAGTCCGGTGACAGAGGGGTCACATGTTCCTCCAGTGCCGCCGAATATGGTCCCGCCGCCGGAGCCGCAGCCGGTGCTCACCCCGCTCACCGACGCGGCCATCTTCCTGGTGCTGACCATCAACCCCGGCGGCGAGGCGGCCTGCCGGGACGTGCTGGGTGACTGGGCCGCCCTGCAGCGGGCCGTCGGCTTCCGCGCCCCCGGAGCCGGGCTGGCCTGCGTCGCCGCGGTGGGCTCCCAGGCCTGGGACCGCCTGTTCGCCGGTCCCCGCCCGGCCGAACTGCACCCGTTCCGCGAGCTGCGCGGTCCCCGGCACCACGCGGTAGCCACCCCGGGGGACCTGCTGTTCCATATCCGGCACGACCGGATGGACCTATGCTTCGAGTTCGCCTACCAGGTCATGAGCCGGCTGGCGGGCGCGGTGTCCGTGGCCGACGAGGTGCACGGGTTCCGGTATTTCGACGAGCGTGACCTGCTCGGCTTCGTCGACGGGACCGAGAACCCGGTCGGCGGCGGTGCCGGGACGGCGGCCATCACCGGCGAGGCGGACCCGGACTTCGCCGGCGGGAGCTACGTCATCGTGCAGAAGTACCTGCACGACATGGACGCGTGGAACGCCTTGTCGGTGGAGGACCAGGAGCGGGCCATCGGGCGGTCCAAGCTGTCCGACATCGAGATGCCCGATGAGGTCAAGCCGGCCAACTCGCACGTCGCCCTGAACACGATCACCGACCCAGACGGCACGGAGCGGCAGATCCTGCGGGCCAACATGCCCTTCGGCGACCTGAGCCGGGGTGAGTTCGGCACGTATTACATCGCGTATGCCGCCACGCCGGCCGTGACCGAGCAGATGCTGGTCAACATGTTCATCGGCGACCCGCCGGGGAACACCGACCGCATCCTTGACTTCTCCACCGCCGTCACCGGCAACCTGTTCTTCGCCCCGTCCGCCGACTTCCTCGACGACCTTCCCGGTCCCCCCGGCGCGCCAGGTGCGCCGGGCGAATCCGGGGAGACTAGCACTGGCACCGGTTCCCTGGGCATTGGCAGCTTGAAGAGGAGCACCCAGCCATGAACAACCTGCACCGCGAGCTCGCGCCGATCACCGATGCCGCCTGGGCGAGCATCGAAGCCGAGGCGCGCCGGACGTTCGAGCGGAATGTGGCCGCGCGCCGGGTGGTGGACGTGCAGGGGCCTGACGGGCCGTCCCTGGGCAGCGTCGGCACCGGCCATCTCACGCCGATCGAGTCGCCCGACGGCGAGGGGATCATCGCCCGGCTGCGTACCTCCCAGCAGGTCGTCGAGCTGCGGGTCCCGTTCACGCTGAGCCGACAGGACGTGGATGATGTCGAGCGCGGCGCGCAGGACTCGGACTGGCAGCCGGTCAAGGACGCGGCCAAGAAGATCGCCTTCGCCGAGGACCGGGCCATCTTCGAGGGATACGCGGCGGCCGGGATCACCGGGGTCAGGCAGAGCTCGTCCAACCCGGCGCTCACCCTGCCCGCCGAGGCGCGTGACTACCCGAACGTGATCAGCCAGGCGGTGAGCGCGCTCCGGCTGGCCGGGGTGGGCGGACCGTACTCGCTGCTGCTATCCGCGGACGCCTACACGATGGTGAGCGAGACCTCCGACTATGGCTACCCGGTCCGCGATCACCTGAGCCGGGTGGTCGACGGCGACATCATCTGGGCGCCCGCCATCGACGGCGCGTTCGTGCTGTCCGGCCGGGGCGGCGACTTCGAGCTGCGGCTGGGCCAGGACCTGTCGATCGGCTACCTGTCGCACGACGCCGAGCACGTGGAGCTGTACTTCCAGGAGTCCCTGACCTTCCTGGTGTACACCGCGGAAGCCAGCGTGGCCCTCGGCGCCTGAGCGCGGGTCACTGCCCGCGCCGGGCCGCCGCCCCGGAGCCCCAGCCGTCACACCAGCCACCACCCCCACACCAGCCCCAGGGACGTGTCCGGTTATTGCGGTTGATTCGGCCATGAGAGCTGAGGCGGGTGGGGGGTTCAGTCGTCGTAGCGGGTGGGCGGGAACGGGTGCTGTTCGTCGATCGGGTATATCTCGCCCTTGTCCTCCTGGCGGCTGAGCTCGGCCCGCTCGTCCTGGTACACCTCGGTCTGCCTGACGTCATCGGTCAGCGGCGGCGTGTCCGTGGCGGGCGGCACCTCGTCCGGGTCGAAGTCGTCGACGCCCGCCTGGACGCGCTCTTCCTCGGTGAGGCGGGCTAGCTGGTCGTCGTCGAGGCGGTCGATCTCGCCGCCGTGCTCCCGGCGGTTCCGGTGGAACCGTTCGGGGAACTGGTCGGCGAACTGGCCTGCCGCATCAAGATCCTGCTCCGACATCGCGCCTCCTTCGGTAACCCGGCCAGCCTACCGGTAAGGCCCCGTCCCAGCGCACCGGCAGGTCCGGCGGCTTGCGGAACACCAGGCCCCGCGGCTGGCTGGGGCAGCCTTCATCCGAACGAGCCAGGCGGAGCCGGGGGAGCAGAGCCAGCACGGTCTCGATGGCGATCTGCGTCTCCAGCCGGGCCAGGTGGGCGCCGAGGCAGAAGTGCGGGCCGTGGGCGAAGGCCAGGTGCCGCCCGGCGTTCGGGCGGCGGATGTCGAACGCGTCGGGGCTGGCGAAGACCGCCGGGTCCCGGTTCGCTCCGGCGATGGACACCGTCACCTGGTCGCCCGCGGGGATGTCCGCGCCGCCGAGCCTGATGTCGCGGGTGGCGTAGCGGTCGACGACGGCCGCGGCGGGCTCCAGCCGCAGCGATTCCTCGATGGCCGCGGGTATGAGACCGGGGTCGGCGATTACCTGCTCGAGCCCGGCGGGGGAGGAGAGCAGGTGCAGCACGGCGTTGGCGATCATGCCTTCGGTGGTCTCGATCCCGCCGAAGAGCAAGACTGCCGCATTGGAGATGGCCTCGGCTTCGGTCAGGGGGGCCTCGGTCAGGGGGGCTTCGGTCAGGGGGGCCTCGGTCAGGGGGGCTTCGGTCAGGAGGGCTTCGGTCAGGGGCCCGGTCACCGCCGCGAGCAGCGACGTGCGGTCGGCGGCGATCACCTGTCGCAGGCTGGCGGCCAGCTCGGCGAAGGCTTCGCTCCCGGCGATCGCCAGCTGGCCGACGGTCGCCGGCTGGACGGCCGGGCCCGACGCGGCACCGGGCGCAGGGCGGCCCGGCGGCACGTCGGCGGCCACTGCGGCTTCGGCCTGCACCGCCGCCACGATCCCGTCGTACCAGCCGAGGATCTTCGCCGGATCGGTCCGGTCCGTCTCACCCAGGCCGAGGGCCTCAGCCATGACCGCGGCGGCCAGTGGCCCGGCCACGGCCCGGCGGAGCTCCGCCGCACCGCGCGGCCGGATGGCCGTGACCAGCCGGCGGGCCTCGGCCCGCGTGAACGAGGCGAGCTGGGCGTGGATCTCGTCGGACCGGAAGGGCCGGGTGAACGGTGCCCGGTGCCGGGTGTGCTGGGCGCCATCGAGCGAGAGCATGCTCGGGCCCACCACCTTGGCCGTGGAGAACCGAGGGTCGTCGACCGTGAACGTCCGGGCATCACGGAGCACGTCCACGGCTAGCTGGTAGCCGGTGACCAGCCAGGCACCCAGGACGGGAACCCAGCAGACCGGGGCGGCGGCCCGGAGCCGGGCCAGCACCGGATGCGGATCGGTTTCCAGCTCGGCCAGCGTGACCGCATCGGCCGGGCCGTTCGGCGGGCGCACCTTAACCCGCCGGGGCCGGGGGAGCGTTCGGCGGAACCGGGGGAGCCCGGGTCCGGGCCGATCCGGCGGCGGGCGAGCACGGCCATCAGGATCCAGCCGGCGATGAGGATCAGCCAGAAATTGACCAGGCGGTAGGCCAGGACGGCGGCCAGGGCCGAAGACCGGTGCAGCCCGGCCGCGGTCAGCGCGGCGGTCAGGGCCAGTTCCACCAGGGCGAACCCGCCCGGCGTGATCCCGGTGCTGCCGACCGCGGCGCCGGCCCCGTAGACCAGCAGCAGGCTGTGCCACGGCACGTCCTGGCCGGTGGCCCTGATCGCGCAGGCCAGCGCTCCGCAGTCCGCGACCCAGTTCAGCACGGCCAGCCCGAACACCTCCAGATAGACCGGCCAGGGCAGCCGCAGGCTCGCCACCCGGTCGAGGAATTCGTCGAGGCCGTCGACGCCGTGGGCGGGGACACCGAAGATGCTCCGGGATACGCCCACGAGCCAGGCGATGATCCGGTGCAGGAGCTTGCGGACATTCTGGTAACGCAGCGCGAGCAGCACCGCGGCGCCCGGGACGATGAACACGAAGGCGCCGAGGAACCCGGCCGCGCTGGCCAGTGACGCGGAACCGGCCAGCGCTCCGATCACCAGCAGGCAGGCCAGCGCGGAGGTGGAGAAGATCGCCGACACGGCGAGCATCCAGCCGGTGGTCGCGGCGTCCACCCCGTGCCTGCGGAACTGGCGGTAGGAGAAGACCATGGCCAGTTCGGCGCCGGCGAACGGGACCGAGATCGACAGGGCGTTCGCCGCATAAGTGATCGCCAGCACCGAGCGCAAACTGGCCGGGCGCCCGTTGACCTGCAGCAGCAGCTTCCTGCTGAGCGCGAAGCTCACCAGCGAGACTGCCTCCGACATCAGGGCGAGCACGAACCAGGCCCAGTTCAGGTGACCCAGGACGTGCAGCGACTCAGCCAGCGTGCTGCGCTCGATGACGATCACGCTGACCAGGACGGCGACAGCCAGGGCGGCCAGTATGCTGCGCCGCAGCCCGTACCGGCGCGCAGGCACTCCGCTGCCCGGCACGGACTGGCCTGACGGCCCTGATTCTGACGGCCCTGATTCTGACGGCGCTGATGTCGCGGCTCCCGTACCGGTTCCGGCCGGGGCATCCACCCCGTCGGTCAAGGCCGCCGGTCCGCGCGTATAGGCCCGGGGACTGGCGAGGTAGCTGACATCATGGCCAAAATACCTTGAATCGGTGCCAAAACAGAAGGTCGGGCCGTCAGCGCCCGCCGTCGCCGGAACCGGCGTGCATCTGGCGGGTGAGGTCGGGTAGCGTCGGCGCGCTCGATGAGGTGAGCCGGCACGAAGATGCCTCGGGCGCCACGCTGTGGTGGATCGGCCGGGACATCAGCGGCATCCCGGTGTCATAGCTAGGTTTCCGGCAGACTCCCGTGCCATACGGCTGTCCGCCAACATCGTCGCCGAGCTCGATACCATCGGCGGCTGAGTCCCGGCCTCCCCGGGCATGGCACCCTTGGACCATGCAGACGGTATACGAGGCCGCGGGCGGTGCCGGCGGGCTGCTGAGCCTGGCCCGGGCCTGGCATGATGCCGATGAGGAAGTGAGCCACGCATTCAGCCACGGCTACCATCCCCAGCACGCCGAGCGGCTCGCCGCCTACTGGGCGGAGGCGCTCGGCGGCCCGGCCGCGTTCACGGGTGTATACGGTGACGAGACCTCGGTGGTCCGGATCCACAGCGGCAACGGCCCGCACGAGGAGATGAACCGCCGCGCGGTCGCCTGTTTCGACCAGGCGCTGGCCGATGTCGGCCTGGACCGTGATGACCGGCTCCGGCAGGTGCTGCACGACTATTTCGCGTGGGCCACCAGCACCACGATGTACCGGTACCACGACTCGCGGATGGGCTGGACGATGCCGTGGTACACCATCACCGATGACTGGGACGTCGATTTCGGCGTGGATGAATGGCACGGCACGAATGCGTTCTTCCGCGATGGCGACCGGGTGTTCCGCACTTACTTCGTCAACAACCGCGGCCTTCGTCAACAACCGCGGCGACGAGGCACTGGGGAGCACCTGGAGCTACCTCGACATGACCGCGCTGGGACGGCAGGAGACGTGGGAGGACTCGCCCGAGGGCTATCCCCAGACCGCCCCGTATGACTGGTGGAACTGGCACGACGAATACGATCACCCCGAGCTGGCGCAGGGACCGATGCGCCGACTCGCCGCCGAGGCTGCCGCCGACCCCGGCGCTGCCGGGCGCTGAGTGCGCTGCCCGGCGCGGGCACCTGTCAGGCCGCTCCAGCTTTCGGCGTGTACACCAGGACCAGGACGCCGCTGGCGAAGCGCATGACATCCGCCAGCGACAGGTGCGGAGCGCCGCGGACCTCCTCGAACAGGTGCTGGCCCGACCCTTCCGCCACTGGTGTCAGGGAGACATGGGTCGACTCGACCAGCTTCCTCATGGTCCCTGCCTTTCCAGCGGTCGTAACGCGAGCGCGCTGAGCAGCTCGTCCAGGCGGTGGTGGGATCCGGCCAGGCCTCGCTCCGCGCCTCCGGCGAGGTAACAACACGCCGCGATCCGACATATTCCAGGCTGAGCAGGAATCGAGAAGCACCGGTCACCGAGCCGCGCCTAGCATGACCGTCGTGGACAGCACCATTCACACGACCTGATCAGTGCTACCTGATCAGTGCTACCTGATCAGTGCTACCTGATCAGGGCTACCTAATCAGGGCGACCTGATTTGGCCGACGTGACACAGCCGAAGGTGAGGAGCATTTCATGACGTCAGGGCTCAGGAACGTGGTTTTCCCGGCGCCACACTGCAGGGTGAGGTCCGGGACGTCGGCGGAGGCATGCTGATCGCCACTGTCCAGGACGCGGACGGCAACGTCTTCGGGCTCCGGCAGTCACCCTGAGCCGGCATCAGCAGCGGCCAGGTGCGCCGGCCACGTACCGCTGGCCAGGTAGACATGGAGCGTTGCCGCGACCGGGCCGACGGGGGAGTGCCTAACAAGATGGAGACACGATGAGCATGGTCACAAGGACGGATACGCGGTCGCCTGCGGCGCACGTTGCCGACGACCACGATCTGATCCGAGTGCATGGCGCGCGCGAGAACAACCTCAAGGACGTCAGCATCGAGATCCCGAAGCGCCGGCTGACGGTGTTCACCGGCGTCTCCGGTTCGGGCAAGAGCTCACTGGTGTTCGACACGATCGCCGCGGAATCGCAGCGGCTGATCAATGAGACCTACAGCACCTTCGTGCAGGGCTTCATGCCGACGCTGGCGCGGCCTGAGGTCGACGTGCTCGAGGGGCTGACGACCGCGATCATCGTTGACCAGCAGCGGATGGGCACTGACCCGCGCTCCACGGTCGGCACCGCCACCGACGCCAACGCGATGCTGCGCATCCTGTTCAGCCGGCTCGGGCAGCCGCACATCGGGTCGCCGCAGGCCTTCTCCTTCAACGTCGCCTCCATCAGCGGAGCGGGTGCGGTCGCGTTCGAACGGGGCGGGAAGACCGTGAAGGAGCGGCGCAGCTTCAGCATCACCGGCGGCATGTGCCCGCGCTGCGAAGGCCGGGGCACCGTCACCGACATCGACCTGTCGCAGCTGTACGACGACAGCAAGTCCCTCAACGAGGGGGCGATCACCGTGCCCGGCTATACCGGGGGCGGCTGGAACTCGCGGCTTTACAGCGCGTCGGGTTTCGTCGACCCGGACAAGCCGATCCGCAAGTACACCAACAAGGAGCTGCACGACTTCCTGCACCACGAGCCGGTCCGGATGAAGATCGCGGGCATCAACATGACTTACGAAGGCCTGATCCCGCGGATCCAGAAATCGATGCTCTCCAAGGACGCCGACGCGATGCAGCCGCACGTCCGCGCATTCGTGGACCGCGCGGTCACCTTCACCACCTGTCCCGAGTGCGACGGCACCCGGCTCAGCGAGGCGGCACGGTCGTCGCGGATCAAGAAGATCAGCATCGCCGATGCGTGCGCGATGCAGATCAGCGACCTCGCCGGGTGGGTGCGGGGTCTGGACGAACCGTCCGTCGCGCCGCTGCTGACGGCGCTGGGGGAGACCCTCGACTCGTTTGTCGAGATCGGGCTCGGCTACCTCAGCCTCGACCGCCCGTCGAGCACGCTCTCGGGCGGCGAGGCGCAGCGCACCAAGATGATCCGGCAGCTCGGGTCGTCGCTGACCGACGTCACCTACGTCTTCGATGAGCCGACCATCGGACTGCACCCGCACGACATCCAGCGGATGAACGACCTGCTGCTGCGGCTGCGGGACAAGGGCAACACGGTGCTCGTGGTGGAGCACAAGCCGGAGACGATCGCGATCGCGGACCACGCCGTCGATCTCGGTCCGGGCGCAGGCGCGGCGGGCGGCACCGTCTGCTTCGAGGGCACCGTCGAGGGGCTGCGGACCAGCGGCACCATCACCGGCCGCCATCTCGACGACCGGGCCGCCCTCAAGGCGACGGTGCGGACCCCCGCCGGCGCGCTGGAGATCTGCGGCGCGACAATGCACAACCTGCGCGACGTCGACGTCGACATTCCGCTCGGGATACTGGTCGTCGTCACCGGCGTGGCCGGCTCCGGCAAGAGCTCGCTCATGCAGGGCTCCGTCTCGGGCCGCGAGAGCGTGGTGTCCATCGACCAGGGCGCTATCCGAGGCTCGCGGCGGAGCAACCCGGCGACCTACACCGGACTGCTCGACCCGATCCGCAAGGCGTTCGCCAAAGCCAACGACGTAAAGCCGGCGCTGTTCAGCGCAAACTCCGAGGGCGCCTGCCCCAACTGCAACGGTGCCGGGGTCATCTACACGGACCTGGCGATGATGGCTGGCGTCGCCACCACCTGCGAGGTGTGCGAAGGAAAGCGGTTCGCGGCGTCGGTGCTGGAATACCACCTCGGCGGCCGGGACATCAGCGAGGTGCTTGCCATGCCGGTGACCGAGGCTCAGGAGTTCTTCGGCGCCGGCCAGGCGCGTACGCCCGCCGCGCAGGCCATCCTCGACCAGCTCGCCGATGTCGGGCTCGGCTACGTCAGCCTCGGCCAGCCGCTCACCACGCTGTCAGGCGGCGAGCGGCAGCGGCTCAAGCTGGCCGCCCGCATGGCCGAGAAGGGCAGTGTCTACGTCCTCGACGAGCCGACCGCCGGCCTCCACCTCGCCGATGTCGAGCAGCTGCTCGGCCTGCTCGACCGGCTCGTTGACTCCGGCAAGTCGGTCATCGTCATCGAGCACCACCAGGCGGTGATGGCGCATGCCGACTGGATCATCGACCTGGGACCCGGCGCCGGCCACGACGGCGGCCGGATCGTCTTCGAGGGCACGCCCTCCGACCTTGTCGCCGCCCGCTCCACCCTCACCGGCGAGCACCTCGCGGCCTACGTCGGAACCTGACCGAGGCGCACGCGGGCCGGCCGCCATCCTGAACCATCACCGGCCTTCCTGAACCATCACCGGCGGACTTAGGCTGCTGCAATGAGCGAACCCGCGGTCGCGGTTCCCGAACAGGCCCGGCCCGTCGAGGTGGCCGCGGGGCCGGCCCGGCGCTGGTGGATTCTCGGCGTGGTCGGGCTGGCGCAGCTGATGGTGGTGCTGGACGCCACGATCGTGAACATCGCGCTGCCCTCGGCCCAGCGCGCGCTGGGGTTCTCCAACGCCGACCGGCAGTGGGTGGTGACGGCGTACTCGCTGGCCTTCGGCGGGCTGCTGCTGCTCGGCGGGCGGCTGTCGGACCTGTTCGGCCGGCGGCGGATGCTGATCATCGGCCTGGTGGGCTTCGCCGCGGCCTCGGCACTGGGCGGCGCGGCAACCGGTTTCGCGGTGCTGGTGATCGCCCGCGGCGCGCAGGGGGCGTTCGGCGCGATGCTGGCCCCGGCCGCGCTGTCCACGCTGACCGTGACGTTCACCGACCCGGCCGAGCGCGGCAAGGCGTTCGGCGTCTACGGCGCCATCGCCGGCGGGGGCGGCGCGGTGGGGCTGCTGCTGGGCGGGGTGCTGACCGAGTACCTGTCCTGGCGGTGGTGCCTGTACGTCAACGTCGTGCTGGCGGTCGTCGCGGTCACCGGCGCGGTGCGGCTGCTGGCCGTACACCCCCATGATCCGGACGTGTCCATCGACTGGCCGGGAACGGTCCTGGAGGTGGCCGGGCTGGTGGCCGTCGTCTACGGGCTGTCCGAGGCCGACACCAAGGGGTGGGGCGCGCCGACGACCCTGGCGCTGCTGGCGGTCGGGGTGGTCCTGCTGGTCGTGTTCGTGCTGGTCGAGCGGCGAGTCGCGCATCCACTGCTGCCGTTGCGGATTGTCCTGAACCGGTTCCGCGGGGGCGCGTACCTGGCCATCGGGCTGTCCGCCATAGGCGTGTTCGGGATCTTCCTGTTCCTGACCTATTACCTGCAGCTGACCCTGGCCTACTCGCCGGTCAAGTCCGGCCTGGCCTTCCTGCCGATGATCGCGGCGATCATAGCGGCGTCCACGACGTCCAGCGGGGTGCTGATGCCGCGGTTCGGACCCCGGCCCCTGATCCCGACCGGCCTGCTGCTCGCGGCGGGCGGCATGGTCATCCTGGCCACGCAGCTGGGCCTCCGCACCAGCTATCCGGGCCAGATCCTGCCCGCCCTGGTGCTGGTCGGGGCCGGCCTGGGCCTGGTGTTCGGCTGTGCGCTGAACACCGCGACCTACGGCGCCGGCGCAGCGGACGCGGGCGTCGCCTCGGCCCTGGTCAACACCAACCAGCAGGTCGGCGGCTCGATCGGCGTCGCGCTGCTGAACACCCTCGCCGCCAGCGCCCTGACCAGCTACGTGCTGGCCCACGGCCGCGGCCCGCTGGTCCTGGCCGAGGCGGCGGTGCACAGCTACGTCGTCGCGTTCTGGGTCTCGGCCGCGATCCTGGCCGGCTCCGCGGTCGTGTGCGGGCTGGTGCTGCGCTCCGGCACGCTGAGACCAGCCGCCGGCCCGGCCGACCCGCCCGCTTCATGACCAGGACCCGCCCGCTTCATGACCAGCAGGAGATGAGCGCCCGTGACTTCTGATCGCTTCGAGGACCCGACCCGGCCGGCCGTGTCCCTGATCACCGTGTCGGCGGCCTACGGCGCCGGGGGGAGCGTCGTCGCCCCCGCCCTGGCCGACCGGCTCGGCCTGCCCTTCCTGCAGCGAGTCACTACCTCGGAGGGGCACCCCGCGGAGCCGGGACCCTGCGACGAGCAGGTGTCGGACGAGGAGGTCAAGGCCACCCCGGTCCACCGGCTGCTCGCCTCGTTCACCGAGGCGATGCCGACCGGGCCTACCCAGTCGCCGCTGCCCACCCACCACCAGGACCGGCACCTGCGCAGCCACGGCGAGGCCGGGATCCACCGCCTGCTGGCGGTCGGCGGCGGGGTGATCCTGGGCCGGGCGGCGGCGGTCGTGCTCGGCAAGGACCGCGGCTACCACGTCCGGCTGGACGGCCCGCCCGAACGCCGCGTCGCCCAGGGCGCCGTGGTCGAAGGCATCAGCGAGGAGCAGGCCCGGGAGCGCCTGCGCACGGCCGATAAGGCCCGTACCGCCTACGTCCGCCGCCTGTACCGCACTGACCCGGCCGACCCGGCCCTGTACCACCTGATGATCGACTCCACCGCGATCCCTCTGGACACGGTCATCGAGCTCATCCTGGTCGCGGCCGGCGCCCACAGCGCCGCGTCGCAAGGCGTTACGGCACGATCGTGACGGGCACCGGTGAGTGACGGGCCAGGCTGACCGCGACTGAGCCGACCAGGCGATGCATGGCGCTGGATGAAGTCCCGACCAGGATGATCACCACGTCGTCGGGCCGGGCGGCCTGAACCGACTCGGCCATGGCGATCAGCTCGTGGGCGATCTGGCCCTGGCGCCACTGGAAGTCCCAGGGCACGCCGCTGTCGCCCAGCCGTTCGCTGGCCGCGGCCCGAAGCTCCTGCCCGACAAAGTCGAAGTCGTGCTCCACGATGGCCACGGCGTCGGCCGACAGCTCAACCGTGCTGCTCAGGTGAGCTACCCAGGCCACCGTGATCCGGGCTGGGGGCCGGGCCGTCAGCAGGCGGACCGCGGTATCGAGCGCCCGCATGGCAGGGGGAGAGCCGTCGAACCCGACGACGAGGTGCAGTTCGCGGGCGGGTGGGGTTTCGGCAGTCATAAAGAGCCAAGATAGCGACTGCTCGCAGCGCTCAACATGGCCGGGCCGGGGTCCGTGACGGAGTCCCGTGTGCGCACGCCCTCGGCGCACTCGACGGTCGTGGTCTGGTCTGACTGACATCGCGTGCCTTCCTGGGCACTTCCCGTCGGATACCCGGCGGCCATGGTGAAACTGATATCAATGTGATAGAATTTCAGTATCAGTGAACTCCTATCTTGCGGAGATGGTTCAGGTGACGGAACGGGAGCTGGAAGGCGCCAGACAGCCTGTTACCGAACAGCCCGCGTGGTTCCTGCCCGGCGTGCGGATGCTGCTGCTGGGCATCGTCGTGATCCTCGTCGGGGCCGCGGCGGGCGTCGGCGCTTCCCATCTGACCGGTGCCGCGTCGGACGGCCTGGTCCTGCTCACCGTGCTCATCGTGATCTGCGGCGCGCTGATGCTGGCCGGCCTCACCCCGGTCAGCCCGGGGCATGCGCGGGTCATCCAGCTGTTCGGCAGGTACTGCGGGACGATCCGTGACACCGGCCTGAAGTGGGTGAACCCGTTCACCATGCGGCTCGTGGTCTCCACCAGGATCCGCAACCAGGAGTCAACCCAGCTCAAGGTCAACGACGCCGACGGCAACCCGATCGAGATCGCGGCAGTGGTCGTCTGGCAGGTCAAGGACACCGCGCACGCGATCTACTCGGTCGACGAGGTGACGAAATTCGTCACGATCCAGATGGAGACCGCGGTCAGGCGCATCGCGTCCAGCTACCCGTACGACAGCCGCGGCGAGGACAGGCTGTCGCTGCGGGACAACGCCGACGAGATCACCCAGCAGCTCTCGACCGAGCTGACCAAGCGGGTCGCGCCGGCCGGCGTGCAGATCATCGAGTCCCGGCTGACCAGGCTCTCCTACTCTCCTGAGATCGCTCAGACCATGCTGCGCCAGCAGCAGGCCAGCGCGGTCATCGGCGCGCGGGCGCGTATCGTCGAAGGCGCGGTCGGCATGGTCCGCATCGCCCTGCAGCGCCTTCAGGAGGAGGGTGTCGTCGAACTCGACGAGGAACGCAAGGCCGCGATGGTCTCCAACCTGCTCGTGGTGCTGTGCAGCGAGCAGGCGACTCAGCAGGTAGTGAACACCGGCTCCCTGTATCAGTAATGGCCGAACGCAAAAGCATCCTGCTACGCCTCGACCCCGCCGTGCACGACGCGCTGGCCCGGTGGGCCAGCGACGACCTGCGCAGCACCAACGCCCAGATCGAGTTCCTGCTCCGCCGCGCCCTGGCCGAGGCCGGCCGCCTGCCCGGACACGTCAGGCAGATGCGCCGCCCCGGCCGTCCGCCGCGCAACACCGAGGACGGCACGGACGCCGGTTCCGGCTAGCGCGCCAAGTCAAGAGTTCGAGGAGCATCGCCTCAAGGCGCTCGTCGCCAAACCGGCGGGCTGGGAGACGTAGCAGGCCTCAGCCGCCCGGCGTCGGGGAACGGATACTAGGCTGCCTGCATCGGTACTTTGCACCAGCCGACCATTGGAGGCCCTCCATGTCTGACCCCTACGAGCCTCCCCGGCCCCGCGATGACGCCCTCGAAAGTGAGCTTGAGTCGCTGCGCCAGCAAGAGGAAGAAGGGCACGCGACCCCCAAGGAGCAGCGCCGCGCAGAGCAGCTGGAACACCGGCTGCAGGTGGACGAGCACGGCGAGGAAGTGCGGGACCGGCGGCAGGAGGACCGCGAGCTTGATCGTGAGGATTCCGAAGAGCGTCATCGTCACCGCCACTGATCTACCGCCCAGGCCGGCGCAGCTATTCACGGTCATACAGAAGAGGACGTCATGAATCTGGAAGAAACGCTGGACAAGATCGTCGAGCTGAGCCGGGAAGAGCTGGGCCTGGTGCGTAAGCGGGGCGAGGAGAAGACGGCCGCCCGCGAGCACGGCCATGACTTTCACGAGATGCAGCGCGCCGCCGACCGGCTGGACCACTACGCCCACCAGCTCCGCAGGCTGCACGATGCCGAATTCGGCCAGAACTGGCGGCACGAGAGCCTGCAGGACGCGCCCCGCTCCTCCTGAGGGGCGTGGCCGGCGATCCTAATTCTCAGGGCTAGTCGAGGCTTTCTTCCTGATCCTTGAAGATCAGCCCACATATCTCGAGGTACAGCTGCTCGGGGTGGGGGAGGAGATCGACGTTGCGCAGCGCCTGATCCTGTCCCGCTGATTCGACGATGAATTCGCCATAGCCGAGCAGCTGGCCCATAGCGGACCGCTGGAAGCTCATGTCCGTCACCTTCGCGAGCGGCATCATGTTCACCTTGCGGGTGAGAAAACCCTTAGTCAGCAGCAGCCGCTGAGACGTGATGGCAGATAGGGCCTGTCGGTAGCTCTGGTCTGGGGACCTGGTAGCGGGTGTCGGGCGACCGGGTAGCAGCCGGTTGATGGCGGCTGCCACCCGGTCGCGGTTTGCGGCTATTCCCAGTAGGTGTCGGCCTGGCGGGCCTGGTGTGCACGCTGCCGGCGCATGTCGACCTCGCCGAGGTTGATGGTGCGGGCGTTGTTCGCGAGCCGGTTGACGATCGAGTCGGCAGCGACCCGGTCGGGCAGGGCCGTGACCCAGTAATCGGGTCCGGACTGGGAAGCGATGACAGTAGGCCTGCGGTGCTCGCGGTTGGCGAGGATGGCGAACAGGTCGCTGGCCGCGTCGGGATCGATGCCGACGGTGAGGAAATCGTCGATGATCAGCAGGTCGGTGTCGGACAGCTCGTTGAGCAGCCGCTGATGGGCGATGGCGTCGCCGCGGGCGATGACGAGCTTGCGGGCCAGCTCGTCCATGCGGGTGTAGGCGACGTCGTGCTGGTTCTGGCACGCGGCGATCCCGATCGCGCAGGCGAGGTAGGTCTTGCCGCCGCCGGTCGGTGAGTTGATCAGCAGGTTAACCGGCTCGGCGGACCAGTCGTGGGCGGCGTAGCGGCGCATCCTGGTGGGGTTGATGCCGCGGCCCTCCCGGTA
This sequence comes from uncultured Actinomycetes bacterium, assembly GCA_963739135.1. Lineage (GTDB taxonomy): Bacteria > Actinomycetota > Actinomycetes > Streptosporangiales > Streptosporangiaceae > Palsa-504. The sequence continues at coordinate 140,260 of CAVTZG010000021.1, read as the reverse complement.
GTCGAGCTCGGCGATCGTGGCGGTCGGGATCGGGAAGCCGGCCTTGCGGATGAGGGCGGCGATCCGGTTCGCCCGGCGCTGTTCGAGCGCGTCGTCGATCGCGGTGAGGAACAGCTGCTCGGGCGTGAGCTCGTCGTTGGCCTCATCAGCGATCAGTTCCTCGAACCGGGTGGCGACGTGGGTGATCCGCAGGGTGCGGAACTTCTCGTAGTCGATGCTGGTGAACACCTGCTCACCGCCCGTCGCGGTAGTAGCCGGCGCCGCGCACGAGCACGTCTTCGAGGGTCTGCTGGCCGCTGCCATCCAGCGGGGCGGGCTTGCACGTGGAGGCCGCGGGCTTGAACGGGGCTGGTTTCTTCTGGTCGCTGTCGATGGCTGTAATCAGCCGTTTGAGCGTCGAGTACGACGGGTGCCCGCCCATGTTCAGCAGTGCCTGGCAGGCGGCCTCGAGCCGCTGGGTGCTCCGGCGGCCGAGCGATTCGAGGATGTTCTGGCAGTCCAGGTAGCCCTGCGCTTCGATCTGGTACCGGTCCAGGAGCTGCTCGATCACCTTGACAGTCGCGGGCCCGCACGTGCGGGCCCGGTCCAGGAACCAGGTCCGCGACCACAGCCCGGCGATATTGCGGTGCTGCGGGGGCACGTGCGCGGGGTCGGTGGAGTACTGGCCCTTCCTGCCGGTCTTGCGGACATGCTCGGCGACGATCTGCTGCCCGTCGAAGACCGTCACCCGACTGCTGGTCAGCCGCAGCCGCAGCAGCCGTCCGGCCAGCCGGTAGGGAATCGAGTAATGCTGATAGCCGGTCGTAACGTGATAATTGCGCTGCGCTTTCACCTCCTTCCATTCGACCTGCTCGAAGACCTCGCCGGGCAGCGGGGCCAGCGCCGGGGCTTCTTCCTGGCTGAACAGCTCGAACCGGGTCGTGCCGTCGGCCCGGCGGATCTCATGGTTGATCTCGAAGACCCGCTCATCGATGGCGTCGTTCAGCTCGGCCAGCGTCGTCCACGTCTCCTCGGCCAGATAGCCGATCACCCGCTTGTTGACGACGTTGACACCCGACTCGACCGCCGCCTTGTCGCGTGGCTTGCGCACCCGGGCTGGCACGACCGCGACCCCGTAGTGGTCGGCCATCTGCCGGTAACGGTCGGTGACGAACCGGGCAGCGTCGCCCCTGGCCTTGCGGTGCGTCGCGGTGGTCGCATTGTCGGGGACCAGGATCTGCACGGTCCCGCCGATGAACTCGAACGCGGCAACGTGCGCGGCGATCCACGCTTCCATCCGCATGTCAGTGAACGCACGGCAGAACACGTAGCCCGAGAACGGCAGCACTGCCAGGAACAGGTACGCCCTGGACACCTCACCGGTCACGGCATCGACCAGCGCGATCGTGTCGCCGGCCCAGTCGACCAGCATCGCCCTGCCGGGCTCGTGATGCAGCACCGCGACCAGGTTGTTGCGGACCGCGAACTCGCCGAACAGGTGGCAGTACTGCGCATACCCGTACCGGCGCAGCGGCGTGCTCGCCGCCGCGTAGGCACGCCAGGCCTGCAGCAGCGTGAAATGCCGGTTCGCTTTCATCGACCTCGCCACCCGCGCGAAGTCCGGCTGCTCGTACTCCGCCGACACCCGCGACCTGCCATCGGGGAACAAACCCGCCAGATCATCCTCGCTCATCACGCCCAGCCGCCCGGCCGTGATCTCGTGCACCCTTATCGCGGCCTTCGCCGCCGACACGTCACGATGCGAGCAGCCCGCTGCCGCCACAACCTCCCGGTAACTACGGCCCTTCAGCAGCAAGGACATGATCAACCTGTAATCCGCCATCGACGTATGTGCCTCCGTGCTCGAAGGCGGCGCCCAGTGCGCCGCCACGAGCAACCCGACCACACCGAATCGACAGCGCTACCAGCAATCCAGAACCGTGCTACCAACTCCACGGACTCGCGCTACCAAGATCGGTCATCCGCCAATTACTGCGTGAGAAAACCCTTAGTCAGCAGCAGCCGCTGAGACGTGATGACGAAGTAATTCTCCGACCACTCGAAGACCTTCCAGCAGCCAACTGCTCTCGCGTCCCGGAACGCCGATAATGTGCATTATGTAAAGTAAGACTGGTTCAGGCCGTTGTGACCGCTGGGGCGGGGTGATCTGGCTTGTGCGTCGCGACTCATGATCGCGAAGGGTTTGGCGTCATTGACGCGGGACGCCCCGAAACCCTTCGCGATCATGGAACCGGTTACTGCTGCGACGGGTGGGACGGGGCTTCGGGGGCGGAAGAAGTAGCCACTCCCCTCCACTTTCAACATATAGCGCACCGGGGGGCTTGCGGCAAGACCCGGGTCGTGGCGCAGAATTGCTGGCCGGGGCCAGAACCTACGGAAACGGGGGTCGCGAGGTGCGGTTGTTGTTGTCGGCGTATGGGTCGCGCGGGGGCGTCGAGCCGGGGAAGCCTGTCCTCCTCGATCTCGCCGACCGCTCAGACCTCCGCGAGACCACCCGGGACTGGCAGCATCGCATCGACATCCACACCGCCCGAACCGATCGCCGGCCAGCTCACGCACTGCTGATCCGCCCGGACGCCCACATCGCCTGGGCCGCAACCACCGGCGCACCCGCCGACACCGCCGCAATCGCGCTGCGAGAAGCGCTCTCCTGCTGGTTCGGCACACCCATGACCACGGCAGCAACCGACCTCACATCGGAGCTGATGAGGTGAGTTCCCTGACTACCAGCGCGTTTGACCTTCCCGAGCGGCTCGCCGCCAAGGCCGACCCGGTGCTTATCGCTGGCGATGAGCAGCACTTCGCGGCCATCGCGGAAAGCCTCGAGCAGTCGATCGCCGACCTGTCCGAGCGCCTCGAGGCCGAGCTCAAGGCGCCCGGCGGCATAGGCCAGAAGGCGATGGACCGGGACACGGAGATCCACCGGCTGAGCGCTCGCCTGCGGACCCTGCGCCGCTTCGGTCTGGACCTGTGCCTCGGACACATCGTCCACGCGGACAACCCCGAGCCCGTGTACATCGGGCGGCTCGGCCTCACGGACCGCGCCGGACGCCGGCTGCTGCTCGACTGGCGCTCCCCCGCGGCCGAGCCGTTCTTCGGGGCGACCCACGCCAACCCGATGGGCCTGGCCAGCCGCCGCAGGTACCGCTGGACCCGCGGCCGGATCACCGACTACTGGGACGAGGTGTTCACGCCGGACGGCCTCGAAGGGCACGCCGCCGCACTCGACGACCAGTCCGCCTTCATCGCCAGCCTGGGCGGCAGCCGGTCGGCCCGGATGCGGGACGTGCTCGGCACCATCGCGGCCGACCAGGATGCCATCGTCCGCGCGGGATCGCGCGGCGCCCTTGTGGTCGACGGCGGCCCGGGCACTGGGAAGACCGTCGTCGCGCTGCACCGCACCGCCTACCTCCTCTACTCCGACCCTCGGCTTGGTCACCGCCGGGGCGGCGTGCTGTTCGTCGGCCCGCACCAGCCTTACCTGGCCTACGTCTCGGACGTCCTGCCCAGCCTGGGCGAGGAGGGCGTGCAGACCTGCACCCTGCGGGACCTCGTCGCCGAGGGAGCCACGGCAACGGTCGAGGCCGACCCGGACGTGGCCCGCCTGAAGTCGTCAGCCGACCTGGTGAAGGCGATCGAGCCTGCCGTCAGGTTCTACGAGAACCGGCCCGCCAAACCGATGACAGTCGAGACCCACTGGTCCGACATCTTGCTGAGCCCCGAGGACTGGGCCGAGGCGTTCGGAGCAGCAGAACCCGGTACTCCGCACAACGAGGCGCGCGAACAGATCTGGGAAGAGCTGCTCACGATCCTGATCGACAAGCGCGGCGGCGATGACGCCCCGGCTGACCTGCTCCGCAAGTCGCTGCAGCGGAACAGGGAACTGCGCGCCGCCCTCAACCGCGCGTGGCCGCTGATCGACCCGGCGGACCTGGTTGCAGACCTCTGGTCGGTACCCGCCTACCTGCGCATGTGCGCTCCCTGGCTCAGCCCGGAAGAGGTTCGCAAGCTGCAGCGCGCGGACGCCCAGGCCTGGACGGTGTCCGACCTGCCGCTCCTGGACGCGGCACGGCAGCGGCTCGGTGACCCGGAGGCGCCACGACGCAAGCGCCGGCGTGACATCGCGATTGCCGCCGAACGTGAGCAGATGGCCAGGGTCGTCGACAACCTGATCGAGGCCGCCGACGACGAATACGGCACGGGCCTGGTGACGATGCTGCGCGGCGAAGACTTCCACGACGCCCTGGTCGACGAGTCCGCGCTGCCGGGCGCCGACCCGGACCTGCTGGCCTGCCTGTTCGCGCACATCGTCGTGGACGAGGCTCAGGAACTGACCGACGCGGAGTGGCAGATGCTGCTGGCCCGCTGCCCGTCGCGGAGCTTCACCATCGTCGGGGACCGGGCCCAAGCCAGGCACGGGTTCACCGAGTCGTGGCAGGAACGGCTCAAGCGGATCGGCTTCGACCAGGTCAGGCTGGCCTCCCTGAGCATCAACTACCGGACGCCGGTAGAGGTCATGGCGGAAGCCGAGCCAGTCATCCTGGCCGTGCTCCCGGACGCCAACGTGCCGACCTCCATCCGCAGCACCGGCGTTCCGGTCCTGCACGGACCTGCTCAGGATCTGGGCCCGATCCTCGGCACCTGGCTGGCCGAGCACGCCGACGGGATCGCCTGCGTCATCGGCGATCCTGCGTTCCGGGCTACCTCCCGCATCCAGTCGCTGACCCCGGAGCTGTCCAAGGGGCTCGAGTTCGACCTGGTCGTCCTCGTCGACCCAGAGGTATTCGGCACGGGTATCGAGGGAGCGGTCGACCGTTATGTCGCGATGACCCGGGCAACCCAGCGCCTCGTCATCCTGGCCAGCTCCTGACGTGGCTGGCCGGAGCATCAAACCCGCGGTCAGCCCGGCGCGTGTCGCGATTGCTTAGTTCCCGCGATGGGGGTAAGTGAAAGGACGCGCAGTCTCCTTCAGGAGGATGCCTCACCATGTTCCGCCTTCGACAACGGCACGCACTGGACCTGCGGCCGGGACCGGCCGGATCTGCCCTCCACTCCCCCGCCGAAAGGCTCCGATCATGACCGTGAGACTGGTTCGTTCTGACAGCCTGTACAACTCCGTCCCCTACGCGTACGCGTCCGTCGCCCCGCGAGGCTCGCTGGTGTTCACCGCGGGAGCGTGTCCCCTGGACGACGAGGGTGACGTCGTTGGGGTCGGTGATGTCCGGGCGCAGGCCAGCCTGGCGGTAGCCAACCTCGGCGTCGCCCTGGCCGAGGCCGGTGCCACCCTGGCCGACGTGCTCAAGACGACCGTCTTCGTGGCCTCGGCCGAACGGGCCGATCTCGTCGCCGCCTGGGAAGTGGTCGAGACCGCCTTCGGCGACCACGACGCGCCGAGCACACTCCTCGGCGTGACCATGCTCGGCTATCCCGACCAGCTGGTGGAAATCGAAGCCGTGGCCGTGGCCGTCGCCTAGCCGGCCTGTTTCCGGATCCGCGGCCGCCGCAAGCTCAGTTCGCGCCTGGGCTGAGGGCGTCGATGCCGGCCGTCCTGGACGCGGCATGCAACTCGGTGTCATAGACGACCATCGCGCGGGCGTTCAGGCGCAGCGCCGTCGCAAGGTGGATGGCGTCCGCCGAGCGCAAGCGCCCTGGCAGCAGCGGTGCCGTCGTCAGGTCGCCGTTCTCGATGTCAACGAGCGCGATTGCCGACAGCACCTCGGAAACCGTCTCGTGCCCGATCTGCTCAGGCCGCCGGTTCGCCGCGCAGTGCAGCTCCGTGTGCAGCAGCAGTGAAGCCACCAGCGTGTCGCCATTTTGGCCACGCCGTTGGAGATCGTCAGCCAGCGCGGCTGACTCCTTCTCCTCCACCAGAAGCTTCATCGCCGCCGAGGTATCGACATAGACGATCACCGGTCGCCTCTGACATCCGCGATGATCTCCGTACTGGACTCCGGTGCGGCAACGCGCCGGATACTACGCAGGTCCACCGGCCGGTCCTGCCGCGGCTCCCGGACCTTTCCCGCCGCCACCAGGCGCTCGTAAGGCGTCAGGAAAGGCGGGACGAGCACGGCTGCCACTTCGCCGTGATTGGTCACCTCGATCATTTCCCCTGCGGCTACCGCGCGAAGCACTTCCGCGCTGTTGTTGCGCAGTTCCCGATGACTGATCGTCCGCACGGGCACCTCCTCGTCCGTAGCAATCGTAGCACACCTGAACCTAGTGCGGCGGCAGTTCCTTCGACGACCAGATCGAGATCACCGGCAGCGACGCCACCCTCCGCCCGGCCGGCGTCGAGTCCCTGTTCACCGGCTACCGCTCGGGTCCGGCCCTGTCGATGTTCCGCGACGGCCGGTGGCAGGAGGCACCGGTCCGGCCCGATGACTGGGCGGCCTCCGTCCGGGCCAGCGTCACCGGCTACCTGGACGCCGTCAGCGCGGGCCGGGAGCCGCCGGTCGGCGGAACCGACGGGCTGGAGACCCTGCGCCTGCTGCAGCGGATCTACGACACTGCAGAGATGCTCGGCGGCTAGGGGGCCAGGTCCTTGACCTGCCTCTTGGTGATGCTGAGCTGGATCCCCGCGTCGAACCCGGACACCGCGCTGATCGGGATGGCGATCTCCGCGTGCCCCCATGGATGCTTCCGGACCAGGACCTGCCGCACTTCGCCGCTGGTCGCCTCGATGCGCAGCGCGTGGAGCTGCCCCACGTTGCCGTCGGTGGCACGGACGTGATCGTCCCGGCCCTCCTCCACCTCGGGCGTCCCGGCCGCGGTCTGCGGGACCAGGGCGATGGTCTCCATCTCCCTGATCTGGGGGATCGTGCTGCCATCGGCCTCCGGGCCGCCCGCTCCGCGCCAGCCCTCGCCCGCGGGGAGCAGCTGGACCGGGGCCTCGTAGCCGGGCACGAACTCAGCCAGGGTCTCCTCCGCCGGGGGCAGGTCCTTGAACTCAGCCTCGGTGTAGCGCAGCCCGATCGGCTCTGCCGTAGCGTCGACCTGGTCCAGCGGAACCAGCCGGGCTAGCCCCTCCCCGGTTGCATGAGCCCGTCCCGGCTCGATCACCAGGTGCGTGACCGCGCGGGTCCGGGGGTCCAGGACCAGGCACTTCAGTTCCCCCGGAAACCCGTCGCGGCAAACCGCGGCGGCACCGATCACGAGCGTTACCTCTGTCATAGCTACCTTCCGCCTCCTAGGGCCTAACCGCGAATCCTAGCCGCGCCAGTACCTAGCCGCGCCAGTACCATGAACGCTGCGGTCTTCCTGCTCGCAGGCGCCGGGACCATGCTCGGAAGCGTGATCTCAGTCCGATCTTCCGTGCCGCAGGCGCCGCCGGACCGGCCGCGGCTGGCCGACCCGGACCCGGAGCAGGCGGGCTTCGGGGCCCGCTTCGTCATCGCCTCGTCGTTCGGCTCGGTACTGCTGGCCGCGATCATGGCTGTCGCGGCCCTGGTCCTGCTGGCCGTCACCGTCGCCGACCGGAAGCTGGCCCGCCAGGTCCGCGCATAACCTGTGAAGGTGCTCGGAACCGTCGCCACGCTACGCCGCTACCCGGTCAAGTCGATGCTGGGCGAGAACGTCGACGCTAGCGAGGTGTCGTTCACCGGCCTGTCCCGCGACCGCCGCCTGGCCGTGGTCAGCCGGACGACGGGCAAGATCGCGAGCGCGAAGTTCCCCCGCCTGTGGCGCGACCTGCTGACGCTGTTGGCCGCCGCGGACGCGGACGACGCCGTCCGCATCACCCTGCCGGAAGGCAAGACCGTCTCGAGCAGCGCGGCCGACATCGACGGGATCCTGTCCGAACTGCTCGGCGAGCCCGTCACGCTGACCGCCACCCCGCCGCCCGGAGCGTCGCTGGACCGGGCCGTCCCCGAGGCCGTGCTGCGGGACGGAGTGCAGGCGCAGGTCCCGGCGGAGCTCATGGAGCTCGGCGGCGGCGGCCCGCCCGGGACATTCGTCGACTTCGCGCCGCTGCACCTGCTGACCACCTCGACGCTTGACCGCATCGCCGAGCTCAGCCCGCGCGGCACGGCTGACCTGGAGCGCTACCGGCCCAACATCGTCATCCGCACCACCGCCCCGGGCTTCACCGAGAACGACTGGGTGGACCGGAACCTGCGCATCGGCGACGACCTCGCCGTGCGGGTGATCGCCCGCACGCCCCGGTGCGCCGTCCCCACCCTGGCCCACGGTGATCTGCCCCGCGATACTGACGCGCTCCGGGTGCTGGCCCGGCACAACCGGGTCGAGCCGCTGGACTCACTCGACCCGGAGCCCTGCGCCGGCGTCTACGCCCAGGTCCTGCGGCCGGGGCACATCCGCGCCGGCGACCCGGTCCGCCTGGCCTAATATTTGCGCCGAACGGGCCGTGGCTGGTCAGCTGCGGAAACGGCGGTGCAGCTCGCGGACCTGGTCGTCCAGGCCCGGCACCGGGCCCTGCACGACCAGCCCGGGAGCGATGTCGCCGACCGGCAGGGGGCGAACCGGAGGCAGCGGCAGCCCGAGCTCGGCGAGCCAGCCGGTCAGCTGCTCCGATGAGCTGACGTACACGATGCGGCCCAGCCCGACCCAGGCATGCGCGGCCGCGCACATCGGGCAGTGCTCACCGGAGGTGAAGACGCTCGCGGCGGCTCGCTCGCTGGCCGTCATGTTCGCGGCCGCCCAGCGGGCCAGCTCGAACTCCGGGTGCCGGGTCGCGTCGCCCAGGCTGTTCTCGCGGTTACGGTCCTCGGCCAGGACCCGGCCGTCCCCTGCTACGAGCACCGAGCCGAACGGGAAATCCCCGGCGTCGGCGGCCTCGGCGGCCAGTTCGACGCACCGGCGCAGGTGCGGGAGATCCTGGGGCGCGAAACCCGCGGAGTGGGAACCGGCATTGTCGGGTTGTGACACCACGCCTCCGTTCGGCAGAAAGGTCTTTGATCTTCACCGAGCGCAGCGCCCGGCTACGGTCACGAGATACCATTGACGATGTGAACGACTACGGACGGAAGGTCATGATGCCCCGCGCGCGGGGCCGCTGACGCGTCCGGACGTTCTGTTTCCGAGGCCCCCGCTACGGGGCCTCGATGTGTTTGTGGCGATCGGAGCCCCCTAACTCCAGGAGGTTGCGATGACCTCGCCGCATACCTATATCACCACGACGATTCCGTACGTGAACGCGCGTCCGCACATCGGGTTCGCCCTGGAGCTCGTACAGGCCGACGTGCTGGCGCGGTTCCGGCGGCAGCGCGGGGACGGCGTCCGTTTCCAGGCCGGCACCGACGACAACTCCCTGAAGAACGTGCTCGCCGCCCGGGCGGCCGGGGCCGACGTGCAGGAGTTCGTCGACCGCAACGCCGAGGCCTTTCTCGCGCTGGGTCCGGCCTTGTCGCTGACCGTAGACGACATCATCAGGACCAGCTGCGACGGCCGGCACCGGCCCGGCGTCGAGCGGGTCTGGCGGGCCTGCGCCGCGGCCGGGGACCTGTACCGCAAGCGGTACGAAGGGCTGTACTGCACCGGCTGCGAGCAGTTCTACACGCCCGCCGAACTGCGCGACGGATGCTGTCCCGAGCACGAGACCGCGCCGCAGCCAGTCGCCGAGCAGAACTGGTTCTTCCGGCTGTCCCGGTACGCCCGGCCGCTGCGCGATGCGATCGCCAGCGGTCGGCTGCGGATCGAGCCCGCCGGGCGCCGCCACGAGGTGCTCGCGTTCATCGACCGCGGGCTAGAGGACTTCTCGGTGTCCCGGCCCGCCGAACGGGCGGGCAGCTGGGGCATCCCGGTCCCCGGCGACCCGGGCCAGGTGATCTACGTGTGGTTTGACGCGCTGTGCAACTACATCACGGCGCTTGGCTACGGTACCGACGATGACGCTTACCGGCAGTGGTGGGCCGGGAGGGCCCCGGGCAGCCGCCGCATCCACCTGCTCGGCAAGGGCGTGCTGCGGTTCCACGCCGTCTACTGGCCCGCCATGCTGCTGTCGTCGGGGCAGCCGCTGCCGTCGGACATCTATGTGCACGACTACCTGACCGCAGGCGGCCGGAAGATCGGCAAGTCATCGGGCACGGCCGGGTCAGACCCGGCCGCGCTGGCCGCTGAGTACGGCGCCGACGCGGTGCGCTGGTGGCTGCTCCGCGAGGTGCCGCGGGTGGGCGACGCGGACTTCACCGTCGAGCGGCTGATCGCCCGCGCCGACGACGAGCTGGCCAACGGCCTGGGCAACCTGGTCAACCGGGTGATCGCCATGATCGGCCGGTACCGTGACGGGCGTGTCCCGGTTTCCCGCGGGGAAGGGCCCGCGCCGCCGGGCGGGGAGAACCTCGACGCGGCGATCCGTCAGGCGGGCGGGCTTGTCGGTCAGGCGCTGGAGAAGTACGACTTCCGTCAGGCCACGGCGGCGGTCTGGGCCATCGCGGACGAGGCCAACCGGTTCGTCAACCAGGCCCGGCCGTGGGAGCTGGCCCGGGCCGAACGCGACGGCGACGCCGGGGCCGGCCAGCGGCTGGATGCCGTGCTCGGCATCCTGTTCGAGGGCTGCCGGGCGCTCGGCCGCGAGCTGGAGCCGTTCCTGCCAGACGCGGCCGAGCGCTTCAGCCGCCAGTCCACGCCCTGGGCTGGCCGGCTTCCTCCGGCCGCCCCGGTTTTCCGGCGGCTGTCGCCCGGGAACCGGGCGAGCCAGTACGGTCAGTAGCGGCGGCGGCTGCCCTCCAGGCCGCTGAGGCGGAGCAGCAGCAGGAGGACGAAGGCGCCGATGACCGACCCGATGAGGCCGACGGGGTGGAAGCTGTCTGGCCGCCCGAAGCCGTCATTAGTCCGGGATTGTCCCGGATCCGGACAGCTCGCGTTCCAGCGGGGTGCGGAAGCGGGGCGTGACCCTGGTGCCGGGGCCGATCCACTCGCCGAGCCGCTCAGCCTCGGCGGCCAGCGCCGCCCCGGCTTCGGCGCCGGCGTCCTCGAGCAGCCGGATCGCGATCTCGCCGTCCGGGCGCTGCGCCCAGCCGCCCACGATCCGGCCGTCCCACCAGGCCGTCGGGCCGATGTTCCCGGACCGGTCAAACAGCGCCGTCGCGTGCTCGCCCAGGTACCAGGATCGTTCGCGCCAGCCCATCGGGGTCGGGTCCAGGGCGGGCAGCAGCGCCGCCCACGGCTCGGCGGGGGTGGGCGGGTCCTCGTCGCCGGCCAGCAGCACGCCGGGCGTGCCGCCGATGTCCACCTCGGTGAGGTCCAGCGAGCTCACCGCCTGCCGGACCTGCCCCGCGGTCCAGCCGGTCCACCACTGCAGGTCGGACAGCGGCGCCGGGCCGAACGCGGCCAGCCACCGGCGGGCCAGCTCGGACCGGGCGGCGGCGGCCGGCAGGTCCGTTCGTTCCGGAGCAGCGGACCAGGTGAACTGGGTGGAGGTCCACCCGCCACGCGGGCGGCCGCGCACGATCAGCCCTTCGGCGGACAGCACCGTGAGCAGCCGGGTGGTCAGGTTCACCGCCCCGCCGTAGGGGTTGTCCGCCGCGGCGATGATCTGCGTGCGCAGCCTCGGCTCGCCGGCGGCCAGCTCCGCGCCGGTCGCCGAGCCGCGTTCGGCCAGGGACCGGACCGTGCCCTCGCCCACCTCCTTGAGCCAGGTCGCGGCGTCCGGGGCGATGCCCGCGTCCGCTACGACCTGGGTGAGCTGGCGGCGCAGCCGCTCGGCGATCTGGTCGGCGCAGGCGACCTGGATGACCGGCATGAGAGCAGAGGGCACCACGAACACCGTCCGGCGCATGCCGAGCATCCGCACCAGCGAGCGCTCCTCGTACAGCGCGTGCTCGATTGCCGCTTTGTCGGCGGAGCCGGTGCGGGCCCGGGCCGACAGGTACACCGACGCGGGGTCGGTGCCGTGCAGCGCGATGATGCTGTCGACCGCCGGGGCGACGGCGCCGGCCCGCTCCCCCGGTGCCAGGTGGTGCCGGATGGCCAGCCGGGCGCGCCGCTCGGCCACGCTGACCGTCCTGGTGCCGCCTGTCATGGGCCGACCTTACCCAAGGGGGGTCCGGGGGGATGGGTCCCCCCGGGACTAGCACGGTAACGTCGCCTCGTGAGTAGCTACCGACAGCCGGGCACCGTGCTGACCGATCATGTCTTCGCCGTCCCGCTGGACCATGGCCGGGCGGACGGAGAGCAGATCGAGGTGTTTGCCCGCGAGGTGGTGGCCGCGGGCCAGCAGGACGCGGAGCTGCCCTGGCTGCTGTTCCTGCAGGGCGGTCCCGGGCACGGGGCGCAGCGGCCGGCGGGCCGGGAGGCCTGGCTTGGCCGCGCGCTGGAGGATTACCGGGTGCTGCTGCTCGACCAGCGTGGCACCGGCCGGTCCACCCCGGCCACGCGGCAGACCCTGGCGCGCCTGGGCTCGGCCCAGGCCCAGGCCGACTACCTGGCTCACTTCCGCGCGGACAGCATCGTGCTCGACGCCGAGCTGATCAGGCGCGATCTGACCGGCGGGGCACCGTGGAGCGTGCTCGGGCAGAGCTACGGCGGCTTCTGCACGGTCAGCTACCTGTCATTCGCCCCGCACGGCCTGCGCGAGGCGTTCATCACCGGCGGGCTGCCCGGCCTGACCGTGACCGCCGACGACGTCTACCGGCGCACCTATCCGGCGGTGGCGGCCAAGAACGCGGCGCATTACGAGCGCTACCCGGACGACGTGCAGCAGGCCCAGCTGGTCGCCCAGTTCCTGGCGGAACACCAGGTGTGGCTGCCGGACGGCGCGCCGCTGTCGGTGCAGGGGTTCCAGGCGCTGGGGAACATGCTCGGCCAGAGCACCGGCAGCCACACGCTGCACTACCTGCTCGAAGACCCGTTCGCGGGCGACGATCTGTCTGACGCGTTCCGCTACGCGGTGCAGGCAAGGCTCAGTTTTGCCGCCGCGCCGCTGTACGCCCTGCTGCACGAGGCCTGCTACGCCCAGGGGTTCGCGACCCGGTGGTCGGCCCAGCGGATCAGGGCCGAGTTCGGTGAGTTCGATCCCCGGCCGGCCCTGGAGGCCGACCCAGGGACCGCTCCCCTGCTGTTCACCGGGGAGATGATCTACCCCTGGATGGCGGACGCGGACCCGGTGCTCCGGCCGCTGCGCGCGGCCGCCGACCTGCTGGCCGAACGGGACGACTGGCCGCCGCTGTATGACCCGTCGCGGCTGGCGGTCAACGACGTACCGGTGGCCGCGGCGGTCTACTACGACGACATGTACGTCGAACGTGAGCTTTCCATGCGGACCGCGGCCGCGATCCGCGGCTTGCGTCCCTGGGTGACCAGCGAATACCAGCATGACGGCCTGAGGGTGAGCGCCGGAGCCGTGCTGGGCCGCCTGATCGACATGTGCCGCGGCAACGCCTGATCCGGGCCGCAGTTACTCAGACCTGCTAAGCAGGAATAGGCCGCCGCGGGAGGCTGTTGCCGCGGGCGTGACAGCAGAAACGCAGCCCACGGAAGACGTGCAATTCTGGTTCGATCCGCTGTGCCCCTGGGCCTGGATCACCTCCCGCTGGATCCTGGAAGTGGAGCAGGTCCGGCCGGTGCGGGCCGACTGGCGGATCATGTCGCTGGCCTACCTCAACCTCGTCCAGCACGAGGGGAAGGGCCTGAGCGAGGACTACCTGGAACGGATGAGCCGGGCCTGGGGACCGGTGCGGGTCTGCGCCGCGGCCGCCCAGCACAGCGGCCCCGGCATCCTCGGCCCGCTGTACACGGCGATCGGCACGCGGTTCCATAACCAGGGCCGCCGGGAGGATCCCGAGACGATCCCCGAGGCCCTGGCTGAAGTCGGGCTGCCGGTGTCTTTGGCCGAGGCGGCCGAGAGCACCGAGTTCGATCAGCTGATCAAGGACTCGCACAATGAGGCGTTCGACGAGGTAGGCCTGGACGTGGGCACCCCGGTCGTCCGCATCCGCGGCAAGGCGCTGTTCGGCCCGGTCATCACGCCCACGCCTCGCGGCGAGGCAGCCGGGCAGCTGTGGGACGGCCTCGCCCTGGTGGCCGCGGCGGACGGCTTCTTCGAGCTCAAGCGAAGCAGGGACCGCAAGCCCTCGTTCGAGTAAACCCGCGCTGACCGGGTACCAGCCGGACGCGCCCGAGGGCGGGCGGCTGTGGATCGAGTCCTGGCACTTCGGCATCCGCGACGCGGAGATGCGCGCCGACGCGCTGCGGGACAACACCGCCTGGCGGCGGCTGGTGGCGGAGGTGGTGCGGCGCGGCATCAAGCTGGGGACGTTCGGTGATAAGTACGACCCGGACAAGATCGCGGTGCTCACCATCGCCGCCGCGGACGGGATGGGCATCCCGCTGTCGCTGGCCGACCCGGAAATCACCCCGGCCGGCGCCGTACAGGACGTCATGGCCGCGCTGCGCGACATGCTCAGCCCGGACCGGCGCGGATAGCGCGTGCCGCGGGTGGTGAATGCCGGGTTTCACCTCCATAGAGTGTGGTGGAACCCGGGTTTCACCACGTTGCCGTGCCGGGAGCCGCTGGCGCCGCTACTTGACGTAGGCGACGGGCTTGACCGCGGGGGGCTGCGGCAGGGGCTCGGACTGGTAGTGGGCGCGGATGCCCTCGATGTAGTGGCGGCACCGGTCGGTGAGCCCCTCGGCGGTCTGCATGCGGCCTTTGGTGACCAGGATCCCCAGGTCGGCGCCGTGGAACCGGTACTCGCCCGGGCCGTAGACGCGCATGAAGAAGGCCTCGTCCTCCGTGGTGATGTCGTGCCAGTCGTTGCTGACGTGCTCGAAGGCCAGCGCGCCGCCGTCGGCCAGGCGCCAGGCGCCGGTCCGCGGGGCGGCCAGGATCCGCTCGATCTCGTCGCCGGGTTCTTTCATGATCAGCTGCGACCACACGTCCACCGCCGCCAGGGACAGCCACCGCTCGTTGATCTCCTCGATGTCGATCGTGTAGTCGACGTCCATGAACTCCAGCAGGTGGAACAGGAACAGCGGCGCGTCCGCGTACGCCCCGGCGGTGACGTTGGTCATCGACGAGACACCCGAGATCCGGGGGTTCAGCTCGCCCAGGTACACCTCGCCGGTGTCCAGGTCGACGAGCACGTCCACCTCGAGGAAGCCCTTGTACCCGTCCCGGGCGAGCCGGTCGCCGAGCTTGCGGACGTGGCTGATCGCGACGGCCCGGTCCTCCTCCGACAGCGCCTCGGGGAACAGGTCGTTACCGCACCAGCCGCCTTTGTACGGGGTCAGCTCCGGGTAGCCCGTCAGGTCGGTCATGAACGGCCCGACGATCGTGCCGTGCCTGGTGATGCAGGCCTCCACCGCCGCGGCCTGGTTGTTGATCCGCTTCATCACCTTGAGCTGCTGGCCCTCCAGATCAGCCGCGCAGTTATCCCAGTCCGGCTCTGAGGCGATGAAGAACGTCGTCTTGCCCGAGTTGCCGTAGGGGGTCTGCACCACCAGGTCGGTGCCCAGCTCGCCGCCCGCGGCCAGCGCGATGAGCTCGGCGTAGCTGCCCGCCTGGCCCAGGACGTTCGGCACCGACGGCGCGCCCGCTTCGTTGCCGAGCTGGGTGGTCACGATCTTGGAGTCCAGCCGCCGCCGCAGCGAGTCCGGCGGCAGGATCAGGTTGTACCCCTGCTCCCGGCAGATCTCCTCGGTCTCTTCGTCGAAGAACACCATCGCGACCATCGGCACGCCGCCGCGGCGGCGCAGGTGCTCCTGAACCTCCGGATCACGCAGCAGGTAATTGTTGATCTGCTCGCTCGACTCGAACTCGATGTACGGCCGGTTCTCCGGCGTGAACACCCGGGGATGATGGCCATCCCATGAGTCGTAGTAAGCGATGTACTGGAAGTTGCGCACCCAGCGGTCGATGCCGAGCAGGTTGAAGGCCGTGGGCCCTACGAAGTAGATCGGTTGCTGATTGGTCCGGAAGAACGTGCGGATCTCGGCGATGCCGTTCAGGTGCCGGCGAGCCTGCGATCCGTGGTCATCAGCTGGACGCGAATCAATCACCAAGTCCTCCGGAGGATGCCCCGGCCTTCAGGCCGGGGAGGAATCGGGCGCGCGCGCGGGGGATCCGCCGGCCGGCGGACCACGGCATCGTCTCTATAGCGCCAGGTTAGAGCGCCGTTGGCCGGCCGTCGAGAAGGATATTGTCGGCAGTGCCGGCTGCCCCGCGCGGCGAGCACGGTCCGCGACCCTCAGATCACGTTCGGCGGCGGCGGCGCGGTGTCGCCCCGCCGGCTCAGGCCGGATACCACGCCCGCCAGGCGCCGCCGGCCCAGGGCGGGACTGACCGGATCGCGTCCGGCGAGCGCCCCGCCGAGGGCATCGAAGGTGCGCAGGGTCTCCTCGACGAAGGCCGGGTTCTGCGCCTGGGGCCAGGTGGAGAACTTCACGCACACGGTGTTCGTGCGGCGGCTTACGTGCACCATCTGGCCGTGGATGCCCAGGCAGAGCAGGACGTCGCCGTGCTCGCCGGGCCGGAACCAGAACTGGTTGCGGTACCAGCCGCCGGGGAACGACGCCTCGGCAGACGAGGCGGCGAAGGCGGCCCGCGCGTCGGCGTCGACGGCCCAGCCCTGGCGCAGCCAGCGCGGCGGGACAACCCGGCGGGTTCCCCCTGCTCCGTCAGGTACCGCTCCCCCGTCCAGCAGCATCTGGCCGAACCTGGCCGCATCCCGGGCGGTGGCGCACAGCCCTCCGTCGTGCACGGCGTGGCCCAGGCCGTCGTGCAGCAGGTCGGCGTCGTGTTCGGCACCCATCGGCGCCCAGACCAGTGCGGACATCAGCTCGGCCATGGGCTGCCCGGCGGCGCGCTCGCAGACCCAGCCCAGCACGTCCGATTCGGCCGAGCGGTACAGGAACCGGCTGCCGTGCGGCGCCTCGGCCCCCAGCGTAGCCAGGTACCGGTACAGCCCGCGGGGCTCGCCGTCGCTGCGGCCCGGCTGCCAGCCGATCCACTCATCAAGCCGCCGGATGTCCGCCTGCTGGTTGGCGTATTCCTCCAGGAACCTGACGCCGCTGCGCATGTCGAGCACGTGCCGCACGGTGGCGTCGGCGTATCCGCTGGCGGCCAGTTCGGGCACGTAGTCGGTGATCTTCCGCTCGGCGTCGAGCTGGCCGCGGTCAATCAGCACGGCCGCCACGCAGCCCAGCACGGACTTGGACACCGACATCAGCGCGTGCGTCCGGTCCGGGGCGCCCAGCGGGCCGTACCACTCGGTGACCAGTTCGCCGTTCTGGAGCACCACGTAGGCATCGGTGTAGGTGCCGGCCAGGACCTCGCCCACCGTGCCTGCGGACCCGTCGGCGCGGATGATCTCGACGGCGAGCAGGTCGGCGGCGTCCGCGACGGCGGGTAGCGCTCGCGCGGCCCCGTCGCCACGCGACACGCGGTAGGTCGGCAAGATGTCGCGGACATGCCAGTATGCCCAGCGGTTAACAGGCGGATCTTGCCAGTTGCGGGGCGTGACCGGTATGCCCGGAACCTGGAGACCTGGGTCCATGGGCATGAGCCGAATCCTAATGGACTACCGCGCTCTTCCTGGTGGGTTAGGGTGCGGGTCATGACGTACGACGGTGCCGACCCGACGACTCCGGCGGCCTCGCGCGACGGCGCGAGGCCTCTCATGACCGGCTTCCCCCCGGCACCGGATGCGCAGGTCACCCTGGCTAACTGGCAAGATCCCCCGTTCAACCGCTGGGCGTTCCAGCACGTACGCGAGCTGATCCCCAGCCAGCTCATCCCGGCCGCCCGGCCCGGGCCGCTGCCTGTCTCCGGCCGGCCCCTGGGCAACCCCTCCCTCACCCGGGTCGACGGCAGTACCGCGACCCTGCAGGACGTGCTGGCCGGAACGTACACCGACGGGTTCCTCGTCCTGCACGACGGGCAGGTCGTGGCCGAGCAGTACGACACAGGCATGACCGCGGGCACCAGGCACCTGATCATGTCGGTGTCGAAGTCGGTCCTCGGCTGCACGGCCGGGGTCCTGGCGGACCGCGAGCTGATCGATGTGCGCGCGCCGGTCACGGCCTACGTGCCGGAGGTCAGCCGGTCCGGGTACGCGGGCGCCACGATCCGCGACCTGCTCGACATGCGGACCGGGGTGGCGTTCCGCGAGACCTACACCGCTTTGGACGCTGAGGTCCGGGTCATGGAACGCTCCATGGGCTGGCGGCCGCCGCAGCCCGGCGATCCGGTCGGCGCCTACCCGTACCTGGCCACCCTGGGCACCGGCGGCCCGCATGGCGGGGACTTCAGCTATCGGTCCGCCGACAGCGACATGCTCGGCTGGGCCTGCGAGCGGGCCAGCGGCATCCGCATGGCCGACCTCATGTCCACGCTGATCTGGCAGCCGATCGGGGCGGAGTCCGACGCCGAGATCACCTGCGACCCGCTCGGATCCGCCATCCCGGACGGCGGCATCTCGGCCACCGCCCGCGACCTGGCCCGGTTCGGCCAGATGCTGATCGACGACGGGATGGCGCAGGGACGCGTGGTCGTCCCTGCGGCCTGGCTGGCCGACGTCCGCAGCCCCGAGCCGGGCGTCCGCGAGGCGTTCGCGCGGACCGACAACGAGCCCGTGCTGCCCGGCGGCTGGTACCGGACCCAGTTCTGGGTCATCCCCGGCCCGGGCGGACCCGTCCTGGTCTGCCTGGGCATCCACGGGCAGCTGATCTACGCCGACCGCGCCTCCCGCACCGTCGTGGTCAAGCTGTCCACCTGGCCCGACGCGCAGAACACCGGCTACCTGCTGGATACCCTCCGGGCCTGCGCCGCGGTCGCCGCCTCCCTGTCGGCCGCACGGGCCGGGGAGGCGGCCCCGTGGTGAGACTTACCGTGCTGAGGTTAGCTGCGTAGCTCGTCGATGGCGTTCGTCCCGTCGTTCACGATCAGGATGCCGTTGCTCGCCGGGGCCATGATGATGCCGAACAGGTCGCCGGCCCGTTCTTGATCAGGGCCTTGGTGGCCAGCTGCTTCCCGGCCGGGGTGATCTCGACCGCGTCGCCGTTATCGCCGTTGACGACGAGCAGGTCGCCGTTGGGCGCCAGCGTCATGCCGAGCGGGGCATCAAGCGCGCCGCCCGCCGACAGGGTGGAGCCGGCAGCCGTGACGGCGCTGGTCCTGATGCGCGCGTTCGGGATGGCCGACACGGCATTGGTCAGCGTGTCGTCCACGTACAGCGTCCCGTTTCCGCTCAGAGCCAGGCCGGTCGGCGCCAGGATGAGCGCGGCCTTATTGGCCCGCCACGGGAAGCCGGTGCCGATCACCGTGCTGCCGGTCAGCCTGGGCGGCGCCGAGGGACTGAGGGCCAGGTCGAGCCGGACCACGGTGCAGTTCCCGGTCGCCGGGATGCCGTCATGGGTGGTGGTATTGCCGCCCAGGGCGTTGGAGACGAACAGCTGGGCCGACGTGGCGCCCGAGCTGACCGCAAGGTCCCACGGCCCGACGATGTCGTTGTTCGAGATGGTCTCGGCCACTGTGCCCTGGTCGTTCAGCACGATGAGGCACCCGGCGGGGTCCAGTCCGGGCAGCACGCCGCCGGACGTCGTCGGCAGGCTGCCCACGACCACCCAGCCGCCGGGCAGGATGCCCAGCGCGGTGGTCAGGCCGATGCCGCCCGGGCAGCCCTGGCCCGGCGGCAGGGCGGAGATGTTCGCGAACACGCTGGACTTCCCGGCCGGTGAAACCTGCACGATGGTGGTCCCCGTGCCCTGCACGTTGGCCTTGTCGTTGAAGTTGCTGACCAGGATGTCGCCTGCACTCAGCCGCCCGGCTGAGGCCCGGACGAGCGTGACGCCGTAGGGGTTCACGTCGCCGTTGGCCGGGACGGTCGAGGCGACCTGAGCGGTCCGCTGAAGCTGCCCGAGAAACGAGGTAGACGCCGCGGCGCTTGATGTTCCCGAGACTCCTGAGTTACTCGATGTAGAAGACGTAGAACTTGATGAACAGGCCGTGACGGCCAGGCCCAGGCCGATCATGACGGACATGATTTTGGCAATACGCCAGGACTTCACCGTGCTCCCCTCCTGGACAGGCGAGTGCCGCCCAAGTCAGCTGAAAACAATCCGGACAGCTGCTATCCATTCCGGGCAGGCGGCTGCCTGCCCGTGGTCCCGATCTAATGAACGGGCCGGCCTGGGAGCCGGTTCAACCGGCTTCGTCTTCGCCTTCGCCAACTGCGGCCTGTTCATGGCCTACATCGTCCTGGGCCACCGGATAGCCAACGCCGGCGGCGAGCGGTTCACCGGCATCGACCAGCTGGGGGCGGCCATGGCCGTCGCCGCGGTGGCGGCGACCCCGTGGGGACTTGGCAACGCGCTGCCCGCGTTCCGCAACCCGGTCCTGCTGCTGGCCGGGGCCGGGGTGGGCGTATGCTCCTCGGTCATTCCCTATGTGTGCGATCAGCTGGCCATGGCCGGGCTGCCGCGCGCCACGTTCTCGCTGATGCTGGCGCTGCTGCCGGTATTCGCCACCGTCATCGGCGCGGTCGTGCTGCGCCAGTTCCCGACGTTCACCGATGCCGCCGGCATCGCCCTGGTGGTACTGGGTGTCGCGCTCCATCAGGCCAGCAAGGAACCCAGCAAGGAACACTGAAGAAAGGAATCAGCGTGGATTACGTCAGGCTGGGATCGGCCGGGCTCAAGGTCTCCCGCATCTGCCTGGGCATGATGAGCTACGGCAGCCAGGCCGAACGGGCCTGGCATCTCGACGAGGCCGCGGCCGAGCCGATCGTCAAGGCGGCGATCGACGGCGGCGTGACGTTCTTCGACACCGCCGACACGTATTCCGGCGGGGTGAGCGAGCAGATCACCGGCCGGCTGCTCGGCCGGCTGTTCGCGCGCCGGGACGACTACGTGCTGGCCAGCAAGGTCTACTTCCCGATGGGCGAGGGGCCCAACGACCGCGGCCTGTCCCGCAAGCACGTGCTGTCGGCGATCGACGCCTCGCTGCGGCGGCTCGGTACCGACTACGTGGACCTGTACCAGATCCACCGCTGGGACTACGAGACGCCGATCGAGGAGACCATGGAGGCGCTGCATCACGTGGTCCGCTCGGGCAAGGCCCGCTACATCGGGGCCAGCAGCATGTTCGCCTGGCAGTTCGCCAAGGCGCAGCGGGCGGCCGAGCGTCACGGCTGGACCAGGTTCGTGTCCATGCAGAACCACTACAACCTGCTGTACCGGGAGGAAGAGCGGGAGATGATCCCGCTGTGCGCCGACCAGGGCATCGCCGTGCTCCCCTACAGCCCGCTGGCCCGCGGTGTGCTGACCGGCAACCGGACCAGGGAGGGCGAGCGCCGTACCACCCGGGCCGGCGACGACCCGCTGTCCGATCAGCGGTACAACACCGAGGCCGACTTCCAGGTCGCCGACCGGGTGGCCGGGATCGCGGCGGCCCGCGGGGTGCCGCCCGCTCAGGTGGCGCTGGCCTGGCTGCTGAGCCGTCCCGGCGTGACCGCGCCCATCGTCGGCGCGACCAAGCTCGGCCACATCACCGACGCGCTGGCCGCCGGGCAGCTCACCCTGACCGCCGAGGAGGTGCGCAGTCTCGAGGAGCCGTATGTCCCGCACCCGGTGCTCGGGCACGGCTGACCCGCCAGATAGCCTGCACGATGTGGCCGATCGGGAAACGCGCAGGCTGTCGTTCGGGTCTGTGGCCGAAGACTATGACCGGTACCGTCCCGCCCCGCCGCCGCAGGCGCTGGACTGGCTGATCCCGCCGGGCGCGCAGGCCGTGCTCGACCTGGCCGCCGGCACCGGCGCGGTGACCAGGCAGCTGGCCGGCCGAGCCGGACGGGTCATCGCGGTCGAGCCGGATGAGCGGATGCGGGCCGTGCTGTCGGCCCGGTGCCCGGAAGCCGAGGTGCTGGCCGGGTGGGGCGAGGACATCCCGCTGCCGGACGCGTCAGTGGACGCGGTACTGATCTCCGGCGCGTGGCACTGGCTCGACCCGGAGCGGGCCGTTCCCGAGATCACGCGGGTGCTGCGGGTCGGCGGCAATCTCGGCGTGCTGTGGACGTCACGGGACGCGCGGGCGCCCTGGGTGGCGGAGTTCAACCAGCCGTCTACATCCAGGAACTCGGTCATGCCAGCCTCCTTAGCTAAGTAAGATAGCTGAAAGGCTAATTTGATTAGCCACGGATGTCAAGTGGTTATGCCCCCAGGTATCGCAGCACGGCCAGCACCCGGCGGTTGTCGCTCTCACCCGGGGGCAGGCCGAGCTTGGTGAAGATGCTGGCCACGTGCTTCTCGACCGCCCCGCCCGAGACCACCAGCTCAGTGGCGATACCGGCGTTGGACCGGCCCTCGGCCATCAGCGCCAGTACCTGGCGCTCCCGCGGGGTCAGGGTGGACAGCCCGCCGCGCCGCCGGCTCGCCCGGAACAGCTGGCTGACCACCTCGGGATCCAGGGCGGTCCCGCCGTCGGCCACCCGCTCCAGCGCGGCGGTGAACTCGGCCACGTTGGCTACCCGGTCCTTGAGCAGGTAGCCGACGCCCGCCGCGCCGCCTTCGAGCAGCTGGGCGCTGTAGGACGTCTCGATGTACTGGGAGAACACGAGCACGCCGGTCCCGGGGAACCTCCGCCGCAGCTCCAGCGCGGCCCGCAGGCCCTCGTCGGTGTGGGTGGGCGGCATGCGGATGTCCACCACCGCGACGTCCGGCTGGTGCTCGGCCACCGCGGCCAGCAGCCCGTCGCCGTCGTCCACCGCCGCGCACACCGAATGCCCCCGGTCCTGCAGCAGCCGGGTCAGCCCCTCCCGCAGCAGCGCGGCGTCCTCCGCGATTACTACCCGCATCACTGTTCTCTTTCTCCCCCGAACCCGCCCACCCTTAGGCCTTCAGCGGAAGCTCGACACTAACGGTGGTCGGGCCGCCGGGCGGGCTGGACACGTCGATCCGCCCGTCCACCGTGGACACCCGCTGGGCCAGACCGGCCAGGCCGCTGCCGCGGGCCGCGTCCGCCCCGCCGATGCCGTCGTCGGTGACCTTGAGGCGGAGAACGCCGGTCCGTTCGGTAAAAATATGGATTTTGATCTGGTTCGCGTAACTGTGCTTGGTCGCGTTGGCAATCAGCTCAGTCGCGCAGAAATAGGCGATGGTCTCGATGGCCGGCGCGGGCCGGTCGCCGATCTCGGTGGTGACCGACGCGGGGATGGCGCTGCTGGCGGCCAGGGTGGCCAGCGCGCTGGGCAGGCCGTTGTCCAGGGCGGGCGGGTGGATGCCGCGGGCCAGGTCACGCAGGTCGGCGAGCGCGTCGACCGCGTTGCGGTGCGCGGCGTCGAGCAACTCCCGCACCGTCGCATGTTCGGGGCGGGCGGCATCGTCGTCGTCGCCCAGCTTCTCCCGCGCCATGCCGAGGTTCATGGCCAGCGCGGCCAGCCGCATCTGCGCGCCGTCGTGTAGGTCCCGCTCGACCCGGCGCAGCGCCGCGGCCGAATCCTCTACCGCCAGCGTCCGGGTCCGTTCCAGCTCGCTGACCCGCTCGGCCATGCTGCTCGGCCCGAGCAGGGAGCGGACCAGCCAGCGGTCGCCGGCGTTTATGCCGCGCGCCAGCCACGTCCCGGCGAGCACGCAGACGGCGCCGGCGATGGCCGCGAGGTAGGTGCCCGCAAAGCCGTAAACGTTGAATGTTCCGCCGAACGGGAAGGGGAACACGACCACCATCGGGCCAGTCGCTTGGTGCCGGAACAGCACCCAGTCGACCGGGTAGGTGATGTCCACCACCCCGATGCAGGCCGTCGTGATGCAGTACAGCTGCACGGCCGCCACGGGCAGCTTGACCAGGCTGTAGGAGACCGCCCGCCAGGCCGCCCGGTCCCGCAGCCGCTTGTCTAGCCGGTTGAGGATGCCGGTGCCGGGCTGGAACTTCGGCGGCGGCTCGACCTGGTAGCGCAGCAGCCACCAGGCCAGGCGGCGGTGCAGACCGCCCAGCCGCCGACTCACGCGCAGGGCCAGGGTCAGCAGCAGCAGCCCGATCACGGTGCCGAGGACCGACACGGAAATCGTCAGGCCGACAGCGAGCATCACGATGGTGACCCAGAAGCCGATCACCCCGGCCAGCCCGCCGACGCCGCAGTACAGCAGCTCGTGAACGCTCCGGCGGGTGAGCGGGGCACGCAGAACCGTGCCCGCCACCCGCCGGATGTCCTCGTCCATGGACCTATTGTCTCCCGCTAGCGGCCTGTGTTCACGCGTCGCGGCGGGCCAGGGCCCAGGCGCCCGCGGCCAGGGCGGCCGCCGTGTACAGGCACAGTGCGCCCAGGCCGGCCCAGGACGACAGGCTGTGTGCAATCGGCTTGACCGCGGTCAGCGAGTTCTCCGCGATGATCATCGGCATGAACTGCCCGACCGAGTTCTGGATCGAGGTGCCCAGCGGGACCAGGATCAGCGGCAGCACGAACAGCACGCCGACCACGGCGCTGATCGCGCCGGCGGTGTGCCTGATCAGCGCGCCCAGGCCGAGGCCGAGGAGCGCGATCAGGGCCGGGTAGGCGCCGGCCATCGGCACCGCCCGCAGCACGCCCGGCTGGGCCAAAGTGGCGTGCGGGGCCGGGGCGCGCAGCACCGCCTCGCCCAGGGCGAAGGCGGCGAAGGCCATGATCTCCCCCGCCACCAGCGTCACGGCGGCCAGCACGGCCGTCTTGGCCGCCAGGACCAGCGGGCGCCGGGGCGCCGCGGCGAACGTGGCCCGGATCAGGCCCGAGGAGAACTCGGTGCTGATCGCGAGCACGCCCAGGACGCCGAGGGCGAGCTGGCCGATGGCCAGCCCGGCGAGGCTGTCGTTGGTCGGGTCGAATCCGGCCCGGGCGCCGGGCGGCATCGTGGCCCAGTGATAGTGGGCCATGACCAGGACGGCCAGGCCGATCATGCCGGCCGCGAAGACCAGCAGGGTCCACCAGGTAGAGCGGACGCTGCGCAGCTTGAGCCATTCCATGTGCGCTACGGAACGGAAGCCGTAGCTTCCGATAGGGATACGAGTGGTTGTGGCCGTGGTCATGAGATTTGCGGCGTAGGAAACCCGGACTTCAGCCCGAGAAACGCCGCTTCACCTCCCTTGGAATGTCAGTGCGACGTGCTACCTTCAAGCTGTCTGCGATAACCAAGCGGGCGCCAGCATCACCGCGGCAGGGCATGCCGTGGCTGCGCGGGGAGGCGACCGGATTGCCGGGCCTACGAACCGCGAACCTACGGCGCGACCTCCGGGTCGCGGCCGGAATCCCGCCCTTAGGCGAGGAGGATGTCAAGAGAAAGCCTCCCTTATCGCGCGAGAGCGTGCCCGGCCCCCATCGGCGGGCACGCTCGCTGCCATCTGTCAATCACGCTATGGACCTGGGGCCCGGTCGGGAACGCGGGCATCGCCCCTCTTTGGGGTGGGGTTTGCCTCCGTATACCGGGGATCATGGACGGGTGAAGGTGATCGTCGCGGGCGCGGGCATCGGCGGGCTCACCGCGGCGCTCTCGCTGCACGCAGCCGGGATTGACGTGCTGATGATCGACGCCGCGATCGCGCTGCGGCCGCTCGGGGTCGGCATCAACCTGATGCCGCACGCGGTCCGGGAACTGACCGAGCGCGCCGCAGATCCTCGAGTACCCGATGGTGGACCGTGACCCGCTGCCGTCCTGGGGAGCCGGGCGGGTCACGCTGCTCGGCGACGCCGCCCATCCCATGTACCCGATCGGGGCCAACGGCGGCTCGCAGGCCATCCTGGACGCCCGGGTGCTGGCCTGGTCACTGGCCCGCGCTCCATCCGGCAGCCCGGCCGATGGCCTGGCGTCCTACGAGACGGCCAGGCGCGAGACGGTGAACGCGATCGTGCTGGCCAACCGCGACATGCCCGCCGACCGGCTGCTGCACCAGGTCAGCGTGCGGGCACCGGACGGCTTCGGCCGGATCGAGGACGTGCTCAGCGCCGCCGAACTGGCCTCGTTCGACCGGGCCTACCAGTCGACCACGCTGCCGGATGTGGCCGCGCTCAACTCCCGGCCCTCGCTGACCCCGTGACGGCGGCGGTCCCGGCCGCCTCCTGTTACCAGTGGTGGGTCGTGGCGTAGGAGTGGTTGGTGATCATCTCCGTGTCTTCGGGCGGGGAGTAGATCGACTGCACCGCGACCCGGCCGGGCCCGAAGAGCCTGACCCAGATGCTGCGGTAGCTCCACCGGCTGTGCCAGAACGCGAAGCCCATGTTCCGCGGGTACTCCAGGTGCAGGGACATCCGGACCGACACGTCCCGGTACAGCAGCGCGCTCGGCTGGATGAGCATGGTCTGGTTGGGCTGCAGGTCGCGGATGAAGGTGTTGCCCGGCGAGTGCAGCAGCAGCAGCCCCGGTCCCCCGGTCGCGGCGAACGTGTCGCCGTACTGGCCCATCGGGTAGTGGGTCTCCTGGTCGTCGCCGCTGCCGGTGGTGTACCAGATTCCGGTGGGATGCCAGCCGTAGTTAATGTTCCCGGTCGCGCTCAGGAACCGGTGCTCGCGGACCCAGATCTGCTGGTTGTGCTGCAGCGGCAGGGCCACGACCTCGCCCGCGTGGTTGTCGGACAGCGCCAGGTGACCGGGGCCGCGGCCCTCGACCATGATCAGCGGCAGGCCGGCCAGCTTGCGGTTCCACGCGCCGCGCATCGGCATGTTCGTCAGCTGGGTCTGGGGCTCGGTCCACAGCAGCACGTGGTGCGAGAAGTAGATCCAGTCATTCTGTGCGAGGCTGAACTCCGCGACGGGGACGGTGGTGCCGGCGATCTGGACATGCGACTGGCCGAACTGGAGCCGGGCCATGTCCTTGATCGGCGGCTGCTCGACCCACCCGGAGTCGCTGACCGAGGACCGGATGTCGACCGGAGCCCCGCACAGCGGGCAGGTCGGTGAGTTCGGGTCGCTCGGCTGCCGGCAGTACCGGCATATGTAGGTGTTCATGCCGCGTCTCTTCTGGCCTCAGTCGGCGTGGTGGTGGACGTACATCGACTGGATGCCGATCCGGCCGGGCCCGGTCATCTCGGCCAGGTACATGCTGTGCCGCATCATCCCGGTCTTGAGCGGCATCTGAGCGGCCTGCATCTGCACCGTGGAGTCCTTGTAGAGGAAACCGCCCGGCTCGACCAGGATCTTCTCGCCGGGCCGCAGGGTCCGCTCGAGCACGTTGCCGTTCCCGTGCAGCAGCAGCATGCCGGGATAGCCGGCCGTGACGAAGCGGTCTACGTACATGCCGTTCCCGCCGTGCAGCAGGTTGACCAGGCCCTTGATCCGGATGAAGGAGTACTGGATGCTGTGCGAGGCGACCAGGAAGGCGTGCTCGCGGACGTCCAGTTCCATGCCGGGGTGCAGGGGCAGCACGACCAGCTCGCCCGGCGCGTCGCGGGAGAACGCGATCCGGCCCGGCCCGTTGGCCACCGTCACGATGTGCGGCATGCCGCCGATGGTGCGCTTCATCCCGCCGCCGGTGTTCAGCGACGACAGCGGCACCGACTCGTCCTTCCACAGCAGCACGTGGTGCTCGAAGTAAACGCCGTCCTGCGGGTGCAGGGCGATCTCCGCCACCGGGACGAGCTCGCCCTCGACCTGGCAGGTGCTGCCGGAGAACCGGAACTCCGTCATGTCGCGCAGCCGGGGCGCCTCGCGCCAGCCGGAATCGCTGACCTTGTCCTTCTCGTCGAGCGGCGCGCCGCACGTCTGGCAACTGGTGGTGCCCGGGTTGTTCTGGGCATGGCACCACTGGCACTGGATCAGTTCCACGCTCGGAAGATAGCAGGGAAAGGTCCTTTGACAACGCCTTATGCCGCAAAGTTCGGCAGCAGGTATGGTTCTGCCATGGCACTGCTCGGGCGGGAATTCATCGCCGTACCTGATGACCGCAAAGGTCAGATCGTCTTCAAATGGCCGGACGTCACCATCCGTCGTTACACGCGTGCGATCGTCAACGCG
The DNA here is from genome assembly GCA_963739135.1 of uncultured Actinomycetes bacterium. Taxonomy (GTDB): domain Bacteria; phylum Actinomycetota; class Actinomycetes; order Streptosporangiales; family Streptosporangiaceae; genus Palsa-504. The sequence goes on along the minus strand of CAVTZG010000021.1, from coordinate 112,397 downwards.
GACGAGCTGGCGATGTTCGTCAACACGGGCCAGGTCGTGCAGACCCTCGGTCCAGGCCGGCACCAGATCGACGCCAATGAGCTGCCTGGGCTCGGTGCGATCATCGACGCCGTCAGCGGCGGGAACGCCTACCGGGCCGAGCTGTACTTCGTCGGCACCCGCGAGTACACCGGCTTCAAGTTCGGCGGCCGGGTCGATGACGTGCAGGACCCGCGGACCGGGCTGGTCGTGACGCTGCGGGTGTTCGGGGACTACGCGCTGCGCGTCGCTGACCCGGTGCGGCTGGTGACCAACCTGACCTCCACGGTCGACGTCACCGACAACGAGCGGATCGCCGGGTGGGTCAGCGACCAGCTGCTCAAGGTGCTGCGGACCCACGTCACCACCCAGATCATCCGCAACGGGTGGCCGATCCTGGGCCTGATGGCGTACTCGGCCGAGATCGAGCAGAACACCATCGACGCCGGCAACGGCCAGCTCGCCGCTTACGGCGTCCAGCTGACGCGGATGGGCAACTTCGACGTCAACCTGTCGCCCGAGGACGAGCAGCAGCTCAAGCAGCTGGCCAAGGACACCAGCTACTCCCAGCTGGCCGGCGGGTTCCAGAACTACGCGGCGGGCGAGATGGCCCTGGGCGCCGGGCAGGGCCTGGCCAAGGGCGGTGCCGGGACCGAGGGCGCGTTCCTCGGGGCCGGGTTCGGCCTGGCCAGCGCGTTCGGCGCGCAGCAGGCGCAGGCCATGCAGGCGCAGCAGGCAGACGCCGCGCAGCGTGCGGCGCAGCAGTACGGCGTGCCGTACGGCCAGCCCGGCCAGCCGGGTCAGCCGCAGGGCGGCCCGCCTCAGCCCGGCCAGCCGCAGGGCGGCCCGCCTCAGCCCGGCCAGCCGCAGGGCGGTCCGCCGCAGGCTCCCCCGGCTCCGGCCGCTCCGCCGGCGGGCGCGGCGCCGCAGGCTGCGGCCGGGACGGTGTGCGCGTCCTGCCAGGCCGCGAACCCGGCAGGCGCGAAGTTCTGCATGAGCTGCGGTCAGGGACTGGCCCCCGCTGTCGCCCACTGCGCGGAGTGCGGTACCGAGCTGCCCGGCGGGGCTCGCTTCTGCGCAAACTGCGGTACCCGGGTAGGCGGCTGAGCGCTCAGCCGCCCCGGAGCACGGTCAGCTTTCCCGCATCGGTCAGTCGGCCGCCGGCGGGCGGATCCGGCACCGGCGCAGGCTCGCCGGGGCCCGGCGGGCCTCCGGGGCCGCTGCTGCCTGGCTGCGGGCCGGTCACGTTGGCATACCCCGCGCCGGCCAGGCCCATGATGAGCCCGATGATCGGGAAGACAACGCAGATCGCGGCGTAAAACGCCACATTCCCGCTCGCGTACAGCTCACGCCCGTAGACGGCCGAGGCGGTCAGGTGCTGCCCGTGGTAGAGCCAGTCCCGCACCCAGGCTGACTTGAGCATCAGCGCGGTCGTGCCGGTGCCGAGCACAGCGACGGTCACGGCGCCGACCCCGTTGGACACCAGCCCCACGGCGAGGCCCTGCAGGGCCCGGGCGGCGGATGCCTGGCCGGGGTCGTCCGGCACGTAGCAGCGCCTCCCGGCGAGAGCCCCAGCGGCGAGCGGCGCGACGAACAGCAGGACCCAGGCCAGGGCCACGAGCGGGTCGGTCGCGGATCCGTGCAGCCACGGATTGGTAGCGATCTGCTCGCCTCCCAGCGGGTCCACCAGGTACATCACGAGACCCAGGACCAGGCCCGCCCGGGCGCCGATGGCCAGCGTGGCCGGGGCTACCCGGGTGCGCCGCGCGGTCAGCGCAAGGATAACGGCCAGGTAGCAGGCCGTTATGAACAGGATAAAGATCTCGCCGCCCCAGTCGGGACCGCCGGAAACGCTGCCCGGCACCGGGAGGCTCCCGTTCCCGTTCACGGCATCATACGCATGCCGGTCGAGACCCCCTCGCGGGACCGCGCCGACGAACATCTCGGCCACGGCCTTGGCCGGCATGATGGCCAGGATCGCGGCGTAGAAGCCGGCCCGGAGCCACCGGGCCGGCCGGTTGTCGGGCGGTCCGAGCAGCCAGCGGGTCAGCAGTGGCAGGCCTGCCAGCAGCGCCAGCGTGATGATGACGTCACCCTGGGCCGCGGCGCCATGAATGAGCCTGACCGAGGACTTCGGCCAGGCTCCCCAGGCCGCCGCCGCCGCAGCCGACGCGAACAGCACGAGAGTGCCGATCCTGCGTACCATCTGGGCCTCCTTCACTACCAGCAGTACCCCGCCCGCCCGCCAGGCCAGCCGCCGCCAGCCTGGCGGCACCTCGCGGGATTCGGCCCAGACCGCCTCGGCCCACTCCCGCCGTGCCGCCGGCACCAGCCGCACCACGCCCCGCCCGGCCGCAGCCGCGGCGCCGGCCAGCCGGTCAGTGGTGAGCCAGTACACGTGTCGGCGCGACCGGCTCGGCATCGGCTCCTCCTACCAGCACGGTCAGTTCTTCCACATCGATGTGGCGGCCGCCGTCGGGCGGAGTCGGCAGCGGTGCAGGTCCGCCAGGGCCCGGCGGGCCGCCCGGTCCGTTCGGTCCGCCGCCCTCCGGCAGCCGACGGGTTGGGTTGGCGATACCGGTGCCGAGCAGGCCCATGATGAGCCCGATGATCGGGAAGCCGATGAGGAGGAGGTAATAAGCGGCAACGTTCTGGCTCGCGTAAAGCTCACGGCCGTAGACCGCGGAGGCGGTCACGTGCTGCCCGTGGTAGAGCAAATCCCGCACCCAGGCCGACCTGACCATGAGGGCGGTCGTGCCATCGCCGAGCACGGTGAGGAACATGGCCCCGACGCCGCCGGACACCAGCCCGGCGGCGAAGCCCTGCCAGGCCCGGGCGGCAGTTGCCTCGGCGGGGTCGTCCGGCACGTGGCAGCGCCGCCCCGCGATGGCGCCGGCGACCAGCGGCGCGCCGAACACCAGGATCCAGGCCCCGACCCCGACCGTCTCAGCCGCGGAGCCGTGCAGCCATGGCCTGTTTGGGAACGCGACGTTCAGGCCGAGCGGTGCCATCGCGTACACCACGCCGCCCAGCACCAGGCCCGCACCGGCGCTGATCACTAGCGTGGTCGGGGCCACCGGGGTACGACGTGCGGTCAGCGCGAGGATGACCGCCAGGAAGCAGGCCGTGAACAACAGGACCGCTATCTCGCCCGCCCAGCCCGGACCGCCGGTCACGCTGCCCGGCACTCCGGGGCCCTGGATGGCGTCGAAGGTATGCCGGTCGATACCTGATCGCGGGACCGTGCCGGCGAACATCCCGATGGCGGTCCGAGCAGGCATCACGGCCAGGATTGCGGCATAGAAGCCGCGCCTGAGCCACCGGGCCGCCCGGTTACCGGGCGGCCCGAGCACCCGGCGGGTCAGCAGCGGCAAACCGACCAGCAGCGCCAGCGTGATGATGATGCCGCCCTGGACCGCGGCGCCATGGCGGCCTGGGGAGCCAGGCCAGGCCCCCCAGGCCGCCGCCCCCGCCGCCACCGCGAACAGTGACCAGATGCCGATCGTGCGCGCCATCTGCCCCTCCTTCGCAATCAGCCCCAGGCCGCCCGCCCGCCAGCCCAGCCGCCGCCAGCCCGCCGGCACCTCATGTGCTTCGGCCCAGACCGCCTCGGCCCAGTCCCGCCGCGCCGCCGGCACCAGCCGCACCACGCCCCGCCCGGCGGCAGCCGCGGCCTGGCTCAGCCAGCTCATGGCACCGAGGGCGCGGCAACCCCACGCCCGCGTGGCGGGCTCAGGCCCGGACGCACCTTGGCCTTAGCCAGCTCCGCCTCGGCCAGGGCCGCCGTGGCGCTGGCCAGCCCATCGGCCGTCAGCCGGTACAGGTGCCGCCGCGGACGGCCCGGCTGCGGCTCGTCCTGCCAGCACGCCTCGAGCAGGCCTCGGTCGGACAGCCGGATCAAGATGGGGTACAGCGTGCCCGACTTCAGGCCCGTCTGGCTGGCCAGCGCGTACCCGTGATGCCACTGCGACGGCTCCGCACACAACGCGGCGAGCACGGTCAAGGTCTGCGGCGAGAACTCACGGCGTGACGTCACGACAGTGAACTCTACATAGGTAGAAACTCAACTGTCCACATAGTTGAGATTTCATCACGCATCGGCGTCCACGGATCCCGTGATCTGGCATAGGACCCGGCCCGGCGGCTCAGTCCCAGACCGGCTCTGCGGTCTCGCGGACGCTGCCGTCCGGCCGGAAGACGAGGAACCGCTCGAACGAGCGCGCGAACCAGCGGTCGTGCGTGACGGCGAGCACGGTGCCGTGGTAGGACTCCAGGCCTTGCTGCAGCGCCTCGGCGCTGGGCAGGTCGAGGTTGTCGGTCGGCTCGTCGAGCAGGAGCAGGGTGGCGCCGGCCAGCTCCAGCAGGAGGATCTGCAGCCTGGCCTGCTGGCCGCCGGACAGTGTGCCGAACGGCTGGCGGGCGCACGCTTGCAGCTCATACCGGGACAGGGCCGACATGGCCTCGTTGATGAGCAGCGCGTGTTCGGTCATCAGGATCTCGACCGGGGTACGCCCGCTCAGGTCCGGCCGCGCATGAGTCTGAGCGAAGAATCCGGGCACCACCCGGGCGCCGAGGCGGGCCGTTCCTTCGTGCGACACGTCGTCGCCCGCAAGCAGCCGCAGGAAACTCGACTTCCCCGACCCGTTCGCACCGAGTACGGCCACCCGGTCGTCAAACCAGATCTCGGTGCCGAACGATCCAGTCAGGCCGCTGAGGGTCAGGTTCTCACAGATCACGGCGCGCTTGCCGGTGCGTCCGCCGCGCAGCCGCATCCTGACGTTCTGCTCCCGGGGAGCCTGTTCCGGCGGGCCTTCTTCCTCGAACCGGCGCAGCCTGGTGACCGCCGCCTGAAGCCGGGACGCCATATCGGAGTTGTAGGCGGCCTTTTGCCGGAACGTCCGGACCAGCTCCTTCAGCTTCTCGTGCTCCTCGTCCCAGCGACGGCGCAATTCCTCTAGCCGACTGATCCGGTCGGCGCGTGCCTGCGCGTAGCCGCCGAATCCGCCGCCGTGCACCCAGACGTGGCCATCCTCCACGGTGACGATGCGCTGCGCGCAGGCGGCGAGCAGTTCCCGGTCGTGGCTGACCAGCAGCACGCTCTTCGGCGTAGTGGCCAGCTGCTGTTCCAGCCAGCGCTTTCCCGGCACGTCGAGGTAGTTGTCCGGCTCGTCGAGCAGCAGCACGCCGTCCGGCCCGCGCAGCAGCGACTCGAGCACCAGCCGCTTCTGCTCCCCGCCGGACAGGGTGTTCACGTCGCGCCAGCGGCACTGGTCATAGGGGATGCCCAGGGCAGCCACGCAGCATGCGTCCCAGTGCACCTCGGCGTCGTAGCCGCCTGCCTCGCCCCATTCGGTGAGGGCCGTGGCGTAGCGCAACTGAGCGCGTTCGTCGTCTCGTTCCATCATGGCCAGCTCCGCGGCGTCCAGCCGGGCAGCGGCCTCCCGTACCCGCGCTGGCGCGATCGAGAGCAGCAGGTCACGCACCATCGGCACGGGATTCCCGCCGTGCCCGCCGGGTATGTGGCCTGTTCCGCCGGGCGGGGCGACCTGGTTGTGACCGATGAACTGGCGCATCACCCCGAGCCCGCCGGTCGCCACGACCGTCCCCGACTGCGGCTGGAGGTCTCCGGCCACCAACCGGAGCAGCGTGGTCTTGCCCGCGCCGTTCGGTCCGACCAAAGCCGCCGTGAGTCCCTCGCCGACCCGGAAGCTCACATCGTCAAGCAGCGTCCGCCCATCAGGCAGGACGTGGCTGACGTGCGCCACTTCTACGTGACCCGCGGAACTCACCATCGGACAATAGCCAGGTGGCCGCGAGCCCACAACGCCATTTCCGGCCGCTTCAGCGGGCGGTACCTATACGCCGGGCCCCTCGGGCCAGCTCAGCCCGCAGTTTGGTGATCGAGTCCACGTACTCGCTCTGACATGTCGGTAGCAGTACTGGCCGCTCCTGTCGCCCGTACGGGTGATGGCCTGGCATCTGCGCCAGGCCCTCGGCGACGTGCTGTGGCGCAGCGAAGCCGGCCTCCCGCTGGGAGATCACCGGACACCCCCGCAGTGGGTCGAGGACCTGGCCGCACGCTTCAGCGCACTCGGCATCGACCCCGAAGCGCCACCCGCAGCTAACCAGCACTGATGGCGGGCGAAGGGCCATACGGCGCCGCGCCGCCTAGAGCAGCAGCCGGGTCACATCACCGTGGAGGTCAGGACCGGGTGCGGACTGGGTACTCCGCTCAGCTGCACGCCCGGGAGGCCCCCTAATGAGAGCGTCGGCTGGTCCACACCGAGACGTGAGTGGGTTCCAGGGCCTGGTGCACGACACTGGCCAGGTCAGTTTCGACCGAGTCCAGGTCCACGGCGTCCTTCAGGCGGCCCGCGAACGCGGCGATAGTCCGGTCCGCGTCATACCGCGCCCGGTTGAACCGCCGGTCCACCGCACGCTGCACCCGGCCGCGCACGGGGCTGAACAGCGCCGCCGCAGCCAGCGTGGCGGCGGCCACGGCAACCGGGGTACGGAAGGACAGCACATGCGTGGCCAGCAGGACCAGCCCTGCGTACACCCCCACCAGCAGCCCGGTCACGATCGCATACGCCAGGGTGCGGGAGATGATCCGGTCGATCTCGTACAGCCGGTACTTCAAGATCCCGATGCCGATGCTCAACGGCAGCGCCGCGAACCCCAGGATCAGGACCTCCCAGATCACCGAATTGGTAGTGATGGCCCAGATGCCGAACACTCCGCAGACGGCAGCACCGCTGGCCAGCCATTTCAGCTGCTGGCGGCGCTCCCCGGCAGAACGCCGCCAGCTGAGAACCTGGCGGCCGATGGCGGCCAGCCAGAAGGCCGCCACCGTGATGAAGAACGCCGCCTGCAACGGCCCCACCCAGGCGGTGCTCCCGCTGCCAAGGGATGCCAGGTTCCCGTCTGCCTGCAGCACGACGTGATGCCCGGCGACCAGGCCCACTATGGCGATGCCGGTGGCCAGGACAGCGGCGGCGGCAATGGCCAGGTAAATGCACAACACCGGCCGCCAGCGCCGCGACGGCAGCCGGCCATCAGGGAACAGCAGGATCACCAGCGGGAACCCGGTTAGCGAGTAGCTGAACAGCTGGCTGAGCACGAGCATCGCCGGGCCGGCGAACAACAGGTCGTGGTAGCCACGCAGGTACACCAGGTCCGCGTAGGCGCCGGCGGCGATAGTCAGCAGCATGAACGCCGATTCGCCGGCCAGCAGCCAGCCGATGGGATTGCGTGGCTGGTGGCCGGCCACTATCAGGCCGGTCACCGCGGTCACCAAGATGATCGTCATCACGCCGGCCACTGACCACAGTTTGTCCGCCGTAGCCGTGCCTGTCAGAGGGGATGACACGGCGATGAAAGCCAGCAGCGCCACGATCACCGCGCCCAGTGTCACCGTGGCCATCTGGGTGGTGGGCCGCAAGCGGCCCATCGTCGCTGAGGTCATGACCGGTCCCTGACCGGCACGGACGTAAATCTGGGAAGCCTGACGGCCGGGGCTGCCTGGCTGCTGCCCGAAGCGGCACCCAGCACGGCCGCAGCCGCCGCCACCAGCACCTGCCCGACCGCAGACTGCGCTCCACCCATGGCCGCAACGCTACGCCCCGAGCGTTCCGGAAACGTTACTGCTCCGCACGGAATCCCTCAGCTAGCGGAATGCGCCGCATGGTGGACGCCGGACCATCAGCCTTTCGACGGCTGTAGCCGGAGCTGAGCCCGCTCACGACGAGATGGCGATGCGCGGCTTATCCCCGTTAACCAGAATTACTCTGTCGACCTCGTCGACCGCCCGGACCAGCCCCTCTCCCTTGCCGAACCACTTGCTGAGCCTGCGGCTCTGCAACACCACATCGCGTCCGGGCTGAATCGCCGGTGCCGTGTTCACGATCCGCCCTTCCAGCTCGCCCAGTGCTGCTCGCATGCCTCGAGCCAGCGCAGGTCGGCCTGCAGCCGCAGCGTGACGCCCTCGAGCAGCAGCCCGGCGGCCGAACCCTCGGGCTCGGCCATGGCCGCCCGCTGCGTGTCCCGCAGCAGGCGCAGCAGCTCGCGGCGCTGCGCGTCGACGATGCCGAGCGGATCGGCCAGCCTGGCCGCGGCGGCCGCGACGAGCTTGAGGTGGAACTCCGCGGGCGCCGGCCCGGGCCAGCTGACCTCGGCCAGCCAGGCGGCCAGGCGCTGCTGCCCGGCCGGGGTCAGCGCGTACACCTTGCGGTCCGGCCGGTCGGCCAGCCCGGGCTCCCGCTCCGAGGCCACCAGGCCCGCCTTCTCCAGCCGGCCAAGGGTCACGTAGATCTGCCCGGCGTTCATCGTCTCCCCGACGGGCCCGAGGGCATCCCGCAGCCGGGCGCGTAGCTCGTAGCCGTGTGACGGCTCCTTCGCCAGCATGGCCAGGACCACTTCCTGCACGAGCCCTCCTTTTGTCTAACGGTTAGCTAATAGATATCCGTTAGCCTATGGCCATGTCAAGGGCTTCCGCTAACGCTCATCAGCGGAATGAAATACGGCCTGGCCCGGCTGTCGATGGCATGACCATCGAACTGGGCAGGATCGGTATCTGGCGGCACCCCTCGGGGCTTACCCCGGACGTGGTGGCCGAGGTGGAGGCGCTTGGTTACGGGGCGATCTGGGTGGGTGGCTCTCCCGACGGCGACCTTGGTGTCGTCGAGAACCTGCTGGCCACGACGGGCCACATCGCGGTGGCCACCGGGATCGTCAACGTGTGGAAGGACGACGCTGCCACCGTGGCGGCCTCCTACCATCGGGTCACGGCCCGGTACCCGGGCCGGTTCCTGCTCGGACTCGGCATCGGGCATCCCGAGGCCACGCAGGAGTACCGGCAGCCCTACGCCAAGCTGGTCAGCTACCTCGACGAGCTCGACGAGCTCAAGGTCCCGGCCGACGGGCGGGTGCTGGCCGCCCTGGGCCCGAAGGTCCTCAGGCTGGCCGCCGACCGATCCGCAGGCGCCCATCCCTACCTGGTCACGCCGGAGCACACCCGGCAGGCCAGGCAGATCCTCGGCCCCCGGCCGCTGCTGGCCCCAGAACAGAAGGTCGTGCTCGAGACCGATCCGGCCAGGGCCCGCGCCATCGGCCGGCCGCGCGTGCAGACGCCGTATCTCGGCCTGACCAACTACGTGAACAACCTGCGCAGGCTCGGCTGGAGTGACGCCGACTTTGCCGACGGCGGCAGCGACGCCCTGATCGACGCGCTGGCCGTGCACGGGGACGCCGAAGCTATCGGCCGCGGCGTCACCGCGCACCTGGACGCGGGCGCCGACCACGTGGCCGTCCAGGTGCTCGGCCCCGATCCGCGGCCAGCGCTGCGGGCCCTGGCCGCCTACCTGCGGCTCGCGCCGGCCTGAACCGGGGCCGTCATGACCGCCCCGCCCACCACCGGCCCGCCCACCACCGGCCCGCCCACCACCGGCCCGCCCACCACCGGCCCGTCCCGGCCGTCGATGGCCGGTTCCGCCATCGACGCGCTGGCCCTGGCCGACCTGCTTGGACACTGGCCGGCCGCAGACGGCCCGCTGTACCGGCTGCTGGCCACGCGGATCGCCCGCCTGGCCGACACCGGCGAACTGCCCGCGGGCCTCCGGCTGCCTGCCTGGACCCGGAGAGGCTAGAGCACGTGGTGCGGACGCACCGCCCGGCGATGGTCTACCTGATTCCCACCCATCACAACCCGACCGGCCTGGTGCGGAGGGGCCAGCGGCGGAGGGGCCAGCGAGGCCAGCTGCCACATCCGCCTGGCCTTTATCCAGCCGCCGGACCTGCTCCGCGCCGCAGCCGGCAGGCTGGCCGCGCTGCCCGCCAGCACCGGCTAGACCAGGGCGGTCCCGATGAGGCCGTTCCTGGTTACCAGCGCGGCCAGCTGATCCGCACTCAGCAGGTCGGTCCCGGTCGGCCGTGCGGGCAGCACCATGTACCGGGCCTCCGACGTCGAGTCCCACACGGAGATCCGGACAGAATCCGGCAGCGCCACGCCGAACTCGGCCAGCACGGCGCGCGGTTCACGGACCGTCCGCGACCGGTAGGCGAAGCTCTTGTACCAGCCCGGTGAGGGCCCGAGCAGCGACACGGGGTAGCAGGAGCACAGCGTGCAGACGATGACGTTGTGCACCTGGTCGGTGTTGGCCACGACCTGCAGCTGGTAACCGCCGTGCTCTGGTGGGGACAGGGTGAATCCGGCCTCGGCGGCGGCCGCGTTCCCGTCGGCCAGCAGCAGCTCCCGGTAGGCCGGGTCGGTCCAGGCCCGGGCGGCCATCACCGCGCCGTTCACCGGCGAGGCGCTGGCGTACAGCTTGGTCAGGAACTCGTCGATCTCGTCGTCGCTGGTCAGCCCGGCCGCGATCAGCCGCTCCTCAAGCTGCCGCGTCCGTGCCGCCGCGGGCCGGTCCTCATGGTCATCAGAGCTGGTCAAGGTAGGACTCCCACAGGTCCACGGTCACGGTGTGGTCACCGCTCCCCCACAGGTCCGCGGCGGAGAACCGAACCGCGTAGCAGGTCTCGACGCGCGGCGGCACGATGCCCCGGGCGCTGTCGTCGGGCAGCGGCCAGCGGCCCAGGGCCGCGACGACCTCCCCGGTCTGACCGCGCACGTAGCGCGGCATCCGCGTGTGATGGTCGGGATCGATGGCGCGGACGCGGACCCTGGCGCCGGCTGGAAGGCTCATGGCACGCCCTTCTCGGCGACCAGGGTCTCGATCGCGCCGAGCCACCGCTCGTAGTACGACGCACCCAGGTAGACCTCGGGCGGCAGCCGCTCGATGGCGTCGCGCAGCTCGTCGTCGTTGAACAGGCCGCACCGCCGCAGCACGGCCGCCAGCGCGTACACCCGCGCCTCCCAGTCGGCCGCGAACGGCGGCCCGACGTCGGTGCTGGCGGGCACCGGCCCGAAGCCCGTCTGACCGCCCATGTCATGAATACGGCTCACCCTCGTGACCCTAACAGCCACGGTCATTATCCCGAACGGGCCGTGGCGGGAGTCCCTGGCACCCTCCCAGCAGGCAGTGGTGTTCTCATTGGATTATGACGACCGACAGCGGACTTCGCAGCACCCAGTGGTTCGGCGCGACCGGGCGGTCCGGGATGGCCTACCGGTCCTGGATGCGCAGCCAGGGGTTCACGCCCGAGGTATTCGACGGCCGGCCGGTGATCGGCATCGCCACTACCTGGTCGGAGCTGGCTCCGTGCAACGTCCACCTGCACCGGGTGGCTGAGTCGGTCAAGCGCGGGGTCTGGCAGGCGGGCGGGTTCCCGCTGGAGTTCCCGGCCATGGCGCTCGGCGAGACGCTGCTGCGGCCCACGGCCATGCTGTACCGGAACCTGCTGGCCATGGAGGCCGAGGAGCTGATGCGGGCCAACCCGCTGGACGGCGTGGTGCTGCTGTCGGGATGCGACAAGACCACGCCCGGGCTGCTGATGGCCGCGGCCAGCGTGGACCTGCCCGCGGTGATGGTCACCGGCGGGCCGATGCTCAACGGGAAGTACCAGGGCGCCGACGTCGGCTCGGGGACGGCGGTGTGGCGGTTCGAGGAAGACCTCGTGGCCGGGCGGATGACGCAGGAGGAGTGCGTGTTCGCCGAGGGCTGCATGGCCCGGTCCAACGGGCACTGCATGACGATGGGCACCGCGTCCACGATGGCGTCCATGGCCGAGGCGCTGGGCATGCAGCTGCCGTACTCGGCGACCTGGCCCGCCGCGGACGCCCGCAGGTACGAGACCGCGCAGCGGGCCGGCCAGGTGGTCGTCGACCTGGTCCGCCGGGACCTGCGGCCCTCGGCCATCATGACCAGGGCGGCGTTCGAGAACGCGATCCGGGTGAACGCGGCCATCGGCGGGTCGACGAACGCGGTGATCCACCTGCTGGCCATCGCCGGGCGGCTCGGCGTCCCGCTGTCGCTCGACGACTTCGACGCGCTGGCCAGGGACGTTCCGACCCTGCTGAACCTGCAGCCGAACGGCCGGTACCTGATGGAGGACTTCTGCTATGCGGGCGGCCTGCCCGTGGTGATCCGGGAGCTGGCCGAGGCGGGACTGCTGAACTCCGAGGCGATCACGGTGACCGGGGGCACGATAGGCGCGAACGTGGCCGGTGCGCCCTGCTGGAACCGCGAGGTGATCAAGACTATGGCCGACCCGTTCCAGCCCGCCGGGACCGGGACCGCGGTGCTGCGCGGCAACCTCGCACCGGGCGGAGCGGTGATCAAGCAGTCGGCGTCCTCGCCGCACCTGCTCAAGCACCGGGGCCGGGCCCTGGTCTTCGACTCCCCCGCCGACTACTACGCCACCTCGAACGATCCCGGGCTCGACGTGGACGAGGACACGGTGCTGGTCATCAGGTACTGCGGCCCGCGCGGCTACCCCGGCATGCCGGAGGTGTCTAACGTCGCGCTGCCCAGGAAGCTGCTGCTGCGGGGCGTCCGCGACCTGGTGCGGATCTGCGACGGCCGCATGTCGGGCACCGCCTACGGCACGGTCGTCCTGCACGTCGCGCCCGAGGCCGCGGCCGGCGGGCCGCTGGCCCTGGTGCAGACCGGCGACTGGATCACCCTGGACGTCCCGGCCCGGACGCTGACCCTGGAGGTCAGCGACGAGGAACTGGCCGAACGCCGGGCCCACTGGCAGCCGCCGCCGCCGCACGCCAGCCGGGGCTGGACCCGGCTGTACGGCGAGCACGTGCTGCAGGCCGACACCGGCGCCGACCTGGACTTCCTGGTCGGCGCGAGCGGCCACGAGGTCCCCCGCGACTCGCACTAGCTACGGAGCACCGGCCGATGGCGGCATCATCGTGCGGAATGCCCCGGTTCAGCCTGAATTCCTTCGGTGACTGAGGGTGAGTTTCTCACGTTAAACCGGTTACGGGGCGTGCCAGCAGGTAGTGTTCTCCCCTGCCCCCTTCCGACCATCAGGCAGGAGCACGTGGAGAGCGTCGTCCTTCTGGATGAGACCGGGTTCGCCCGCGGCACCGCGGCCAAGGCCGCCGTGCACCATGCCCAGACACCTCTGCACTTGGCGTTCTCCTGCTACCTGTTCAATGACCGCGGCCAGTTCCTGCTGACCAGGCGGGCCGAGTCCAAGCGCACCTGGCCAGGCGTGTGGACCAATACCTGCTGCGGACATCCGCTGCCCGGCGAGCCGGTGGCCGACAGCGTCCGCCGCAGGCTGTGGCAGGAACTCGGGATCGAAACCGCGGACCTCATCCTGGTCCTGCCCAGATTCCGCTACCAGGCCCGGATGGCCAACGGCGTGCTGGAGAACGAGGTCTGCCCGGTCTACGCGGCGTACTCGGACTCGGTGCCGATGCCCGATCCGGCGGAGGTGGCCGAGATCAGGTGGGTGGACTGGGATCAGTTCTGTGCCGCGGTCCGCACCGGCCAGCTGTCCATCTCGCCCTGGTGCGCCATGCAGCTGGCCGAGCTCGCAGCCCTGGGCTCGCAGCCGCTCAAGTGGGCGGCGGCGGAGGAGGCGGACCTTCCGCCGGCTGCCGTGCTATCGGAGTTATCCACACGTTTACCTGCTGTGTTCCCCGGCGACACACAGGCTCGTCCCCACGATGTCCACAGGGTTGTCCACATCGGTGGGTTAACCGGTTTCTCACACGTCACCGGCCGGGGTGTCCCCCGGCCCGGTGACCTTCGGGGCCAGCCCGCGGGCCAGCAGCTCGAGCACGTCGTCGAGCACGTCCTCTGGTACCCGGCCTCCTGCCGTCCACTCCGTCCAGCGCATGCCGACGAAGTTGCCGATGCCGGCATAGGCGTACGCGATGACTTCGGGGTCGTAGTGGGCGTCGATGTCGCGGTCCATCTGAGCCGCCCGCACGCCGCGGGCGTACCCTCTGGCCAGGTGCTCGTAGTACTCGCGGAACAGCCCGGGGTCGACGAACTCCGATTCGCGGACGATGCGGTCGATCCACGGCCGCGTGCACAGCATGTCGAAGTACGCCCGGAAGGACGCGCGTTCCCGGTTCCGCTGGCCGCCGTCGGTGTGCTCGAGGGCCGCCTTCATGGCTCGTCTCAGGTCGGTGTTGATCGCCCGGACCACGGCGGCGAAGATCTCGGCCTTGGATCTCGTAGTACGAGTAGAAGCTGCCGGTGGCCATCCCGGCCTGGGCGCAGATGTCCGCGACCGTCGTCCGGTGGTAGCTACGCTCGACCGAACAGTTCCTCGGCCGCGGTCAGCAGCCGCTGTGCGGGCCGGCCGTTCGCTCGCTCGGGGCGCCCGACTGGCGGGCGGGCTGCGCCCGCCCCGCCATCCGGGGCCTGTTTCGGCTGTCATCTCGGCTGAATCCCTGCTCCGTCCCTTGGGGGATGGCCGATGCGGCGTCAGGTGGGCTGAGGGGATGCCACTCGCCGGTGGCTGCTGCTCGGTTTCCGTATAGTGGTGATCGGGCCCGTGGTGGTCGTGTCCGTGGTCAGTACCGGCCCTTGCTGCACCATCGACGCCATTCTGGATGACGCCGATGTAGGCGCCGGTGACACCCGCATGGTCTGCTGAGGAGTACGCGAACGGGGCGACCATCGGCACCCTGCGGCAGCCCGCTTCTCGATCGCCGCTACCAGGCTCGCCCGGGTCGGGTTCCGGCCTGCGTTGAACATCGCTTGCACGAACGTGTAGGCGACGTCCATGCCGTAGACGAAGTTGCCGTCGAACGGCGCCTTGGCGTCGTACTGGTCGTGGACCTTCTTGAACAGCGCATACCAGCTGTTGGTGGTGTCGCAGACCGAGGAGGTACCTGTCGGTGATGATCCCGTTGATCACTGCGCTGCCGTTGAGGGTCGTGCCGCCCTGCTTGGCGAACGTCTCGAGACCAGCCCGCCCAGCGTGATTGGATCCGAGCCGACGTTGCTGACCGCCAGGGTCGGGTTGAAGCTGAGCTTCAGGCTGTACAGCTTGAGCAGCGCGGTGAAGGCCGGGAATCGAGAACGACACGATACCTGGGCGCCGGAGGCCTTCAGCGCGGCCACCTGCGGTGCGATGTTGACGTTGGTCGGGGCGTAGCTCTCCTTGGCTGACCACCATCGAGGCCGGGATCTCATCGTTCAGGCCCTTGACCCCGTCCTGGCCGAACTCGTCGTCCTGGTAGAAGTAGCCATCTTCATGCCCTTGAAGTGCTGCGCGACGTACTGCCCGAGGATCTTGCCCTCGCGCACGTAGTCGAGCTGCCAGCCGAACGTCTCGGGATAAATGGCTCGGCTGGTCCCAGCAGTCGCAGCCGGACGCGACGAACACATCGGGAATCTTCTCGCTGTTCAGGAAGTTCACCACGGCCAGGTGCGTGGGCGTGCCGAGGCCGTCGAATATCGCGTACACGTTGTCCTGGAGCACGAGCTGGCGCACGACCGACGACGTGGTGGTCGGGTTGTACATGTCGTCCAGGTACTTGTAGGTGATCTTGCGGCCGTAGATGCCGCCGTTCGCGTTCACGTAGGCGAAGTACGCGGCCGACGCGGGAGCGATCTCGCTGTAGCCGGGCGCCGCCGGACCGGTGAGCGGCTGGTGGCTGCCGATGGTGATCGTGGTCGCCGTGATGCCCGGCGCGGACGCGGTCAGGGCCGCGCTCGAGCTGCTGCTCGAGCTCGTACTGGGGCTCGAGCTCGACGAGCACGCGGCCACGGCTAGCGCGGACGCGGTCACGAGGGCCGCGGCCTGCCAGCGAAGCCGTTGCGATCTTTTCATATGGTGCCTTCCTTCTCGTGTTGGCTGGCCGACGGCTCGTCGGCCGAAGGCGTGACATCGGACGTGGGCGCGATGCGCCAGGTGCGGGATTTCTGGTTGGGACCGAAGAAAGCGATCAGGAGCCGCCGCAGCCCGCCCTGGATTCCCTGCGGGAAGACGAGCATGACCAGGATCAGGACCACGCCGTAGGCGGCGATGGGGATGTTCGCGCCGACGGTGGCTGGACAGGCCGTGGCTGGTGGCCACGTCCGTGACGTAGGTGGGCACCAGGACGATGATCAGGCTGCCCCACAGCGCGCCGGCCAGGCTGCCCAGGCCGCCGATCACCGCCGCGGTGAGCAGCGCGATGGAGAGCGTGATCGTGTAGGCGCCGGGCGCGACCAGCCCGGTGACGATGGCGAGCAGCGCCCCGGCCAGCCCGGCGCAGATGGCGCTCACCACGAAGGCCCGGATGCGCGCCGCGGCGACGTTGATGCCGTCCAGTGCGGCTGCCACCTCGTTGTCGCGGACCGCGCGCCAGTTGCGGCCGATCCTGCTCCGGCACCAGGTTCGCCAGCAGGACCAGGACGATCAGCGCCACCGCTGCGTGCGACCCAGGCCTGCCACCTGGTCAGCGGGAAGTTCACGCCGAGGAAGGCGGGGGTGGTGAAGACGACGTTCAGGCCCTGGTCGCCGCCGAAGATCCCCGGCCAGGCGTAGGCGATCGACGGCAGCGCGACGCCGAGCATGAGGGTCGCGCCCGCCAGGTACGGGCCGCGCAGCCGGGCCGCGGCGATGCCCACCACGGCGCCCGCCACGGCCGTGATCGCGCCCGCGATCACCAGCACGAGGTAGAACGGCCAGCTGAGGTGGAGCAGCAGCAGCGCGGTGGCGTAGGCGCCGATGGCCATGAACGCGCCGTTGCCGATCGAGATCTGGCCGCTGAGCCCGGTCAGCACGGTGAGCCCGGCGACCGCCGTGACCTCGACCGCGATCTCCGCGATCTGGTAGTCGCGGAACGCGTTCAGCCTGATGGAAAAGAACGCGATGATGGCGGCCACGACGATGGCGATAGCGAGCCTGCGGGGCAGTGTCCGCATCGTCACACCCGCCGCATCTGCGCGCCGGCGAACAGCCCGTTGGGCCGGATCATCAGCACGCGACCAGGATGCCCAGGGCTACCAGCGAGGTCAGCTCGGAGTCCACGCGTAGCCGCCCACGTAGCTGAGCGCGACACCGAGGAACAGCCCGCCGACCACCGCTCCCACCGCGCTGTCCAGGCCGCCGATCACCGCCGCGGTGAAGCCGAGACGAAGATGGCGTCCATGCTGTTCGGGTACAGGAACGTGGACGGCGAGACGAGCACGCCGGCCAGCGCGCCGAGCAGGCCCGCCAGCGCCCAGCCAACGGTCAGCACCCGCGCGACGCGGATGCCCGACAGGCGGGCGATCGTGGCGTTGAACGCCGCGGCTCGCATGCGCAGCCCGGCTGTGGTGTACCGGAACATGACGGCCAGGCCAGCGTGGCCACCAGTACCGCCGCCACGGTAAACACGTCGAAGCGGGACACCCCGAGCGGCGTGCCCCCGACCCTCAGCCCGGTTATGGAGAACGCCGCGGGGAACGACCGGAACTGCCCGCCGAACAAGATGCCGGCCAGGCCCTCGAAGAAAATGAGCAGCCCGATGGTCACGATCACGGCATTGAGCGCCGGCTTGCCCGTGGTGGGCCGGACCACGGTCAGCTCGCTGGCCGCGCCGAGCACCAGGCCGGCCACGAGCGCGATCACGAACCCGGCCCAGTACGAGTGGGTCTTGTAGATGACCTCGATCGCCACGTAGGTGGTGAGCATGGCCATGCCGCCCTGCGCGAAGTTCAGCAGCCGGGTGCCCCGCCAGATCAGCACCAGGGAGAGCGCGATCGCGGCGTAGATCATCCCGAAGACGATCCCGCTGAGCGTGAACTGGAGGAACTCGACCACTGGCATGCTCCCTGCGTGTGCCTAGAACCCGAGGTAGTGATGGCGTAGTGCGACGTCAGCGGCCAGGGTCGCGGCGTCGGCCGAGGCAACCACCCGGCCGAGGTTGAGCACCACGCCGTGATCGGCGATGGCGAGCGCGCCGCGCGCGTTCTGCTCGACCAGCACTATGGTGAGCCCGTTCTCCCGGCTGAGCCCGATCACCATGTCCATGACCTGCGCCATGACCCTCGGCGCGAGTCCCAGCGAGGGCTCGTCGAGCAGCAGTACCCGCGGCCGCGACAGCAGCGCACGGGCGATTACCAGCATCTGCCGCTCGCCGCCGGACAGCGTGGAGGCCAGCTTGCGCCTGCGCTCGGCCAGCGACCTGAAGCGGGCGTAGGCCTCGTCGAGCGCGGCCGCTCGCTGCCGCCGCTGGCCCCGCGGCAGCTCATCATGCCGATACGCAGGTTCTCCTCCACGGTGAGTTCCGCGATCACCCCCTGTCCTTCCGGCACGTGCGCGATGCCGGCCCGTACCATCCGCTCCGGGCTGCGGCCGGCCAGTCCTGGCTGCCGAGCAGGATCTGGCCGCGGCGCGGCTTGATCATGCCGCTGACGGCGCGCAGCAGCGTCGTCTTGCCCGCCCCGTTCGCACCGAGGACGGCCGTGATGGCCGGCCGGCGCGGGCCGTGACCGTGACGCCGTCCAGCGCCATGACCTCGCCGTACCCGGCGACGAGCCCTTCGACCGTCAGCGAGGCCGCATGGTTGGCGGGGCCGGAGCCATTCCTGTCGTGAGCGCCATCAGCCCCATCGGCTGCGTGAGCCGGGCTGGTCACGGAGCCGACCCCCCGTCTGCCGCTGCGGCCGGCGGCCCCATGGTTCCCCGGCCGGATTCGGCCGTGCCGAGATAAGCCGCGGTGACAGCGGGATTGTCCTGAACCTCACGAGGCGAACCGGTCGCGATCACCTTGCCGAAATCGAGGACGACCAGCGAGTCGCAGACCGACATCATCAGGTCCATGTGGTGCTCGACCACCATCAGCGAGCCCTCGGTGGCCAGGTCACGGATGAGCGTCTCCGACCTCGGTCAGCTCGTATTCGCTCAGGCCGCTGGCGGGCTCGTCGAGCAGGATCAGTCCCGGCTTGGCCGCCAGCGCCCGGGCCAGCGCGACCTTCTTGCGCATCCCGTACGGCAGCTCGGGAGGGCGGGCGTCCGCGACATCGGCGGCGCCGACCCGTTCGAGAGCCTGCTCCGCCAGGCCGCGCAGCATGCGCTCATCCCGGCCGGCCCGCGGCAGCGACAGCAGCGCGGACCAGAATCCGGCCGTGGCGCGGCAGGTGGCGCCGACCATCACGTTCTCCAGCGCGGTCAGCCCGCTGTACAGGCCCACGCCCTGCAGGGTCCTGGCCACGCCGAGGGCGGCCAGTTGGTGCGGCCGGACCTGATGACGGCGGCCCCCGAACAGGACCTCCCCCGTGTCGGGCCGGATGAAGCCGCACAGGACATTGAGCAGACGTGGTCTTGCCCGCCCCGTTCGGCCCGATGACGCCCATGACGTGCCGGGGCGGGACCTCGAGCGATACGGCGTCCAATGCAGTCAGCCCGCCGAAGCGTACGCTGACGTTCCTAACCTCGAGCACTGAACCCGGATTCATCACCCTTTGTCCTAGTTATTCGTGGAGACGATGGGCCAGCATGAATCCTCATTCAAGGCTGGTACGGGAGGCCGGGCAAGGCCCGTACGGAGTTGGTGCTGATTCGTGGCTGAACCGAGATACGAGTCGGGAATTACCGGATCGGCGGCCTTCGAGGCCCGGACCGGCCGGTGTCCAGCCAGCGGCTCGCTCACCCGTTCACCCGTCTAGGCTGAGTAAATCGCACCGACATCAGGAACACCAGACAGCGCGCTCACCTACGCCGAGGCGCAGGAGCGGTGTCGGCTCATTGATGTCCTCGGATATCACGTCGACCTCGACGTCAGCGGCGGCGAGGACGTGTTCGGCTCGGTGAGCGTTGTCCGGTTCGGCTGCCGGGAGCCGGGCGCGGCGAGTTTCATCGAGCTGCGGCCCGCCCGGCTGCACCGCGTGATGCTGAACGGCCAGGAGCTTGACCCGGGCACCCTGCGCGGTAACCGGCTGCCGCTGGCCGGCTTGCAGGCCGTCAACGAGCTGCGGGTCGAGGCCGGCATGCCGTACTCGCGGCTGCTGGCCGATCAGCTCGAGGACCTGAGCCGGGCGGTGAAGGTGAGTTCAGGTCCCTGACCCGCCGAGCCCGAGCAGCCGGACGGCGTTGTCCTTCAGGATCTTGGGCCGGACTTCCGGCTTGATGTCGAGCAGGTCGAAGTCACGCAGCCAGCGCTCCGGGGTCAGCAGCGGGTAGTCGGTGCCGAACAGCATCTTGTCCTGCAGGAAGGAGCTGGCCGCGCGGACCAGCTGGGGCGGGAAGTACTTCGGCGACCAGCCGGACAGGTCGATGTAGACGTTGGCCTTGTGGGTGGCGATGGAAATCGCCTCGTCCTGCCAGGGCACCGACGGGTGGGCCAGGATCACCGGCAGGCTGGGGAAGTCCGCGGCCACATCGTCGATGAGCATCGGATCCGACAGCCGCAGCTTGATCCCGCGGCCGCCGGGCAGGCCCGCGCCGATGCCGGTCTGCCCGGTGTGGAACACGGCGGGCAGGCCCGCCTCGGCGATGACCTCGTACAGCGGGTAATAGCCCCGGTCATCCGGCGAGAAGCCCTGCAGGCTGGGGTGGAACTTGAAGCCGCGGACCGCGTGCTCGCTGATCAGCCGGCGGGCGCGGCGCACCGCCTCCTGGCCGGCCTGCGGATCCACCGAGCCGAACGGGATCAGCACGTCCGGGTGGGCGGCGGCCCGGTCGGCCAGCTCCTCGCTGGACAGGGCCGGATGGCCGGTCGCGGTGCCGGCGTCCACGGTGAACACCACCGCGGCCAGCTGCCGCTGCCGGTAGTAGTCCGCGATCTGCTCCACCGTGGGCGCCCGGTCGCCCGCGGCCTTGAAGTACTTCGCCGACGCGGCAAGCAGCTCGTCATCAAGCGACTGCTGGCCGTGCCCGTCGGACTCGACGTGCACGTGCACGTCGATCCCGTGCAGGGCGGAAAGGTCAAGACCGGCCATTGAAACACCCTATACGGCAGGTTCGCCCAGGCCAGCATGGCGCGGCCAGCATTCGACAGACCCGTATTTGTGCGGGAACCACATTGCCCCGCACGGCCCGGGTGTGGCACCGTCTGCCTGTGGAGCGGCTAGGTCAAGGGGTTCAGGTCCGGGAAGGCGACCTGCTCTGGACACCGGGACCCGATCGCGTGGGCCGCGCCAACGTGACGGCGTTCGCCCGGTGGCTGGAGCGGGCTCGCGGGCGTCAGTTCAGCGATTACCATGAGCTGTGGCGCTGGTCGGTCACCGACCTCGACGGCTTCTGGCAGGCCGTATGGGACTACTGCGGCATCGAGGCCTCAGTCCCGGCGACCGCGGTCCTGGGCCGCAGGACCATGCCGGGCGCCGACTGGTTCCCGGGGGCCAGGCTGAACTATGCGCAGCACGTGCTGCGGAACGAGCGGCCCGGCCAGGACGCCCTGTACCACCAGTCGGAAACCGCGCCGCTGGCCGGCCTGCCCTGGCCGGAGCTGGGCAACGCCGTCCGCGTCCTCGCCACCCGGCTGCGCGGCCTGGGCGTCCGCCCCGGCGACCGGGTCGCGTCCTGCATGCCGAACATCCCGCAGACCGCGATCGCCATGCTGGCCACCACCAGCATCGGCGCCATCTGGGCCAGCTGCTCCCCCGACTTCGGCTGGCGCGGGATCAGCGACAGGTTCGGCCAGCTGTCACCCCGGGTCCTGTTCTGCGTAGACAGCTACCGGTACGGCGGGCACGACTTCGACCGCAGCGCCGAGATGCAGCAGCTCATCCGGCAGCTACCCGGGCTGGAGCAGGTGATCCACGTCCCCGGGCCAGCGGGCGGGTTCATCGCCGGCGCCCGGAGCTGGGACGAGCTGATGGACCACGAGCCGGTGCCCGCCGGCCGGTTCTCGTTCGAGCAGGTGCCATTCGGCCACCCGCTGTGGATCCTGTTCTCCTCCGGCACCACCGGGCTGCCCAAGGCCATCACCCACAGCCACGGCGGCATCCTCATCGAGCAGCTGAAGCTGCAGACGCTCCACATGGACCTGCGGCCGGGCGACCGGATGTTCTTCTACACCACCTCAGGCTGGATGATGTGGAACTTCCTGGTCAGCTCGCTGCTGGTGGGCGTACAGCCGCTGCTGTACGACGGCCATCCCGGCTACCCGCAGCCGGACGTGCTGTGGGAGATGGCGCAGAACGCGGGCGTGACGTTCTTCGGGGCCAGTCCCGCCTACGCCGACCTGATGGCCAAGGCCCGCCTGGTGCCCGCGGACAGGTACGACCTGGCCGCGCTGGAGGCCATCATGCTGGCCGGCTCGCCCGTCTCCGCGGAGTGCGGCGCCTGGTTCTACCGCAACGTCAAGCGGAACCTGTGGCTGCACGTGGGCAGCGGCGGCACCGACGTGTGCAGCGGGTTCACCGGCGGTGCGCCCACGCTGCCGGTCTACGCCGGCGAGCACCAGGCCCGTAACTTCGGCGTGGCCGCCTACGCGTTCAACCCGCAGGGCCAGCCGGTGACCGGCGAGGTCGGCGAGATGGTGATCACCCAGCCGATGCCGTCGATGCCGGTCCGGCTGTGGAACGACGAAGACGACCAGCTGTACCGGCAGACGTACTTCGCCGATTTCCCCGGGATCTGGCGGCAGGGCGACTTCTTCAAGGTCAACGAGCGGGGCGGCTGCTTCGTGCTGGGGCGCAGCGATGCCACCCTGAACCGGCACGGCATCCGGATCGGCACCGCGGAGGTCTACGCCGCGCTCGAGTCGGTGGAGGAGATCACCGATGCGCTCATCGTCAACCTCGACCTGCCCGGCGGCGGGTTCTTCATGCCCCTGTTCGTCACCCTGGCCGACGGCGCCGTCCTAGACGACGCGCTGCGCGCCAAAATCGCCGGCCTGCTCCGCAGCCAGTACACCGCCCGGCACGTGCCCGACCAGGTCATCCAGGTGGCGGCCATCCCGGTCACGCTGACCGGCAAGAAGATGGAGGTGCCGGTGCGCAAGATCCTGCTCGGCGCGCCGCCGGACCAGGCCGCCAACCGCAATGCGATGGCCAACCCGCAATCCCTGGACGCCTTCGCCGCCTACGCCCGGGCCCAGCAGGACTACCGGCTCGGCGGGGGTCCTGACGGCGGCTAGGTCCGGCCGGGCTTGACGTAGCCGAAGAACGCGCGGCGCTTGATGAGATCGGCAACCTCGTCCGGCACCATGGTCTCCCAGGAGTCGTCTTGGGCGGCGATCCGGCGCAGCACGTCACGGCTGAAGATCGGCAGGTACTCGGGCCGGTAGTTGTCGAGGTCGACGAAGCTGCCTCGCCCGTGCAGGTAGTCGTACAGCGGCTGCAGCTCGGGCTGGACCTTGATGGTGTCGACCGTCCGCAGCTCGTCATCGGAGGTCGGCCGGTGCGGGTAGACGTAGAGCTTCAGCCCGTTCTTGAACAGCCGCCCGAAGCTTTCCAGGATCCCGCCGGGCAGCTGGGCGTGGTTCTTCTCGTCGAACAGGTCGATCAGGCTGGGCACGCCCATGACGATGCCGATCCGCTCGGTCGTGCGTTCTCCGATGTAGGCGGCCAGCCGGTAATAGTCGAAGTAGTCGGTGATCAGCACCGTCTCGCCGCAGGCGGCCAGCAGCTCGGCCCGGGCCAGGAAGTCCCGCCGGTCGACCTCCTGCCCGCCGGCCAGCAGGTTCCGCATGGTGATCTCGGTGAGCTGCAGGATCGTTTTCCCGGCCACCGCCGGGTCCTGGGCGAACTTCTCCTTGGCGGTGGCCAGCATGTCCAGGTTGACGTACGTCGGCGGCCGGAAGCTGCCCCGCTCGACCAGGATCGCCTTCTTGCGCAGCACCTCGCTGGGCTGCAGCACCTCGCGGTCGGGGCCGAACATGGCCACCCCGCTGAGCCCCAGCTGGACCAGCTTCAGCGCCATCAGCCGGTTGTCCACGCCGCGGAACTCGATGCCGCGGAACTGGATCATGTCGATCTCGATGCGGCCGGTGGTCAGCCGGTCCAGCAGGCTCTCGATGAGCCGGTCCGGCTCGTGGTGGTGGAAGAACGCCCCGTACAGCAGGTTCAGCCCGACGATCCCGAGCGCCTCCTGCTGGGCGAACGCCTCGATGTCGAGCATCCGCACATGCATGACGATCTGGCTCGGCTCATCATGCGGCTGGGCCTGGAACTTCACGCCCATCCAGCCGTGGCATTCGTTGCTGCCGCGGTAGCTGCGCGCGACCACGGTGTCGGCGAAGGCGAAGAAGCAGTTCGTGTCGCCGCGTTCGTCGTCCAGCCGTTCGACGTTGAGCGCGAACTCCTTGTCCAGCATGCCCTGCAGGCGTCCCATGGAGACGTACCGGTCGGCCTTGCCGTACACGGCGTCGCTGACGGCCATGTCGTAAGCCGAGATGGACTTCGCCACGGTGCCCGCGGCCCCGCCGACCAGGAAGAACCAGCGGACTACCTCCTGCCCGGCCCCGATCTCGGCGATCGTCCCGTACCAGCGCGGATCCAGGTTGATCTGGAGCGCCTTCTGGTGGGTATCGGACTGATGGCCGCCGACGATGAGCTCGGTCATCGCATCTCCCTGCCTGCTCACCCTGCCCGGTGCTAGGTGCCCGCGGCGGCCCCGGCGCAGCCATCGGTCGCTGGGATTGTACTAATTCCGCGTCATCCGCCGCCAGTGACCGCGGTCTCCGGACGAGGTGGACCCCGACGCCGTCCGCGCCGACCTCATCGGCCGAAGAGATCTTTACCGGCGCGGGACCGGCTCGCTGGTGCCAGGCCTGAATGTCGGTGGCCGGGCCTAGCCTCGGACGATGGACATCATTCTGATTCCCGGTTTCTGGCTCGACGCCTCGTCGTGGGACGCGGTCGTGCCCGCCCTCGAACAGGCGGGGCACCGCACCCATCCCCTCACGCTGCCCGGCATGGAGTCCAAGGCTGCCGACCGCTCCCGGATCACCCTGCGCGATCACATCGACGCGGTCGTGGGCGTCATCGACTCCCTGGGACCCGCCAGCCAGATCGTCCTCGTCGGGCACTCCGGCGGCGGCGCGGTCGCCCACGCCGCGGCCGACGCCCGGCCGGACCGGGTGGCCCGGGTGGTCTACGTCGACAGCGGGCCGCTGGGCGAAGGCGGGTTGATCAACGACGAGCTGCCGGTCGAAAACGGCGAGGTCCCGCTGCCCGACTGGTCGCTGTTCGAGGCCGAGGACCTGGTTGACCTGGACGATGACCTGCGCGCCGCGTTCCGCGCGCGCGCCATCCCGACTCCGGCGCACGTGACCAGCGACCGGCAGCGGCTGTCCGACGAGCGGCGCTACGACGTGCCCGTCACGGTCATCGCGTGCGAGTTCCCGGTCGCCACGCTGCGCAAGTGGATCAAGGAGGAGCACCCGTATGTGCGGGAGCTCGCGAAGATCCGCCAGGTGGACTACGTGGACCTGCCCACCGGTCACTGGCCCCAGTTCACCCGGCCGGCGGATCTGGCCCGGGCCATCCTGGCCAGTGTCGGACCCGCCTGACCGTGATCGCGCAGGATCAGGCCGGCTTTCCCACCGCCTCGATGACCAGGTTGACGGTCCTGCCGACCATGCCCTTCTTCTTGGTCACGCCGAAGCTGGTGCGGTCGAGCCGGGCCCGGGCCACGAACCGGGCGGATCCGTCCTCGATCCGCGCCTCGCTGACCCGGACCTCGACCGGCACCGTGGTGCCGTGCGCCGTCACTGAGCCGCTCAGCAGCCAGTCCGTTCCGTCGGGACGGGGCCCGGAGGCGGCAAAGGTGATCTCCGGGTAGGCCTTCGCATCCAGCAGGGAGGGCGACACCACGTCGGCGTCCCGGGTCGCGTTGCCCGAGGCGAAACTGCCCGCCTCGATGCTGGCCTGCACACTGGAGCCGCCCGGGTCGTCGGCGATGGTGACCTGCCCAGACTTGAGCCGGAACGTGCCGTGCACCGTGATCAGGCCGAACATGGCCTTGGTGTCAGCGCGGACGGTGGTGCGCTCCGGATCGAGGGTGTAGGTACCGGGTGCGGGATTGGTCATGACTGCTCCTCCTGTGCTGAATCTACACGGGCGGGATATTGCGATTCGTCCCGGGCCGCGCGCTCTAATCCGGGTCAAGGCCGGATACGCTCAGCTTCCATGGCCGTAGGTTCGGAGGTCTCCCGTTCGCCGTCCCTTTACCGCAAGGTGGCCGAGGACATCAAGGCCGCCATCGCGGCGGGCGGCTACGCGACGGGTACCCGGCTGCCGTCCGAAGCCGAACTGGCCGAGCGTTACTCGGTCTCCCGCGGCACGATCCGCCAGGCGTTCGCGGCGCTGCGCGCCGACGGGGTGATCGCCTCCCGCCGCGGCGCGCGCCGGGTGGTCATCGGCGGTCCCCGGGTGCAGAGCTTCGGCGAGCTGCTTTCCTTCTCCCGCTGGGCTCGGGCCCTGGGCGAGGTGCCGGGCGGCCAGGTCGTCGCGCTGCAGCGCCGCCCGGCCAAGCCGCTGGAAGCCGAGCGCCTGGCCCTGCCGCCGGGCGCGCCGGTCTACCACCTGACCCGGGTGCGCCTGCTGTCCGGACGGCCGGTGATGGTCGAGCGCGGCGTCTACCCGGACCGGGTCGGCGTGCTGGTGGCGGGCATGGACCTGGAGAAGGAATCGATCACCGAGCGCTTGGAGGAGCTGGGCATCGTCTTCGCCGACGCCGAGCACGTCATGGACGCGGTGGCGGCCTCGGCCCTGGATGCCCGGCTGCTCGGCGTCAGCCCCCGGGTGCCCATGCTGCGCGAGCGCCGCCTGACCACGGAGCTGGCCGGGATGCCCGTGGAATGGTCAGACGACCGCTACCTGAGCAGCGCTGTGGCCTTCAGCGTGCACAACTCGATCGCGGTCAACGCCCTGTCCCGTACGCCCGCCCGGTCAGGACCTGACCAGCGCCTGTAGCAGCGGCGCGAAGTGCACGATCCCCGTCGTTGCAGCTCACCACGCCTGCCTCCGCGTCCGACGCTATCCCGGAAAGCTAAAGTTGGCTATACATGTTAGGAAATGACTATACTGGCTGCCGTGCGGCTGAGGCAGCGGATCGTGGTGGTTGGCGGGGGCGTGCTCGGGACGATGCACGCGGTGATGGCCCGGCGGCGCGGCTACGAGGTCGTGCACCTGGAACGGGAGGCTGAGGCCCGCGGCGCGAGCGTCAGGAACTTCGGCCTGGTCTGGGTGAGCGGCAGGCGGGCGGGCGCCGAGCTCGGCCTGGCGCTGCGCGCCCGCGAGCTGTGGCAGGAACTGGCCGGCGCCGTTCCCGGCCTGGGCTTCCGCCCCGCGGGCTCGCTGACGCTGGCCGCCGATGACGCCGAGCTCCAGGTCCTGAAGGAGGCCGCAGGCCTGCCCGATGCGGACCGGCGCGGCTTCGAGCTGCTCGACCCGGGCGGGGTCCGGGAGGTCAACCCGGCCCTGCGCGGTGCGCTGATGGGCGGCCTGCTCTGCCGGGCCGACGCCATCGTGGAACCGCGCCAGGTGCTGCCGGCGCTGCGCGGCTACCTCGCCGCCACCGCGGGGGGGTCTGGGGGGGTCGTCCCCCCTGGCCGACACAGCGGGTACCAGTGGCTGCCGGGGCGCGAGGTCACGGAGATCGCGCCCAACGCCGTGCGCGATCACACCGGCGCCTGGCACCAGTGCGACCTGGTTGTGCTGTGCGCCGGGGCCGCGTTCACCGGGGTCGTCGGCCGGTATCAGCGGTTCCTGGCCCGTGACGAGGTACGGCGGGTCAGGCTGCAGATGATGCAGACCGCGCCGCTGGGCGAGCGCCTCACCACGGCGGTGGCCGACGGCGACTCGCTGCGCTACTACCCCGCCTACGAACTGCCGGGCCGCAGCCAGCTGCCGCCGCAGCCGCCGGCCGCCGAGCGGGCCCGGGCGCAGCTGCTCCTGGTCCAGCGGGCCGACGGCGGCCTCACCATCGGTGACACGCACGAATACGGCGAGCCGTTCGCGTTCGACCTGGACTCCGACGCCTACGATCACCTGCGCGGCCGGGCCGAGGCACTGCTCGGCGGCCCGATCCCGCGCATCCAGCGCCGCTGGGCCGGGGTCTACAGCGAGACCCAGCCTGCCGCGGGCCAGCCGGCCGCCGGTCATGCCCTGTACCACAGATCCGAGCCCGAGCCCGGCGTCGTGCTGGTCACCGGGCCAGGCGGGCGGGGCATGACCTGTGCCCCGGCCATAGCGGAGGAGACGTTCCGATGACCCGCATCACCGTCGCCTGCCTGGACATGGCCGGCACCACGGTCCGCGACGACGGCACCGTGCTGGCGGCCTTCACCTCGGCCATCGCGGCGCAGAACCTGCCGGTGAAGGCGTTCAACCAGGCCATGAAGGACGTGCGGTCGAGCATGGGCCAGTCCAAGATCGAGGTGTTCCGCCGGATCCTGGGCGACGAGCGGGCCGCCCGCCAGACCAACGATGCCTTCGAGCGCCACTACGCGGCGGCCGTCCAGGCGGGACAGGTCGCGGCCATGCCGGGCGCGGAAGAGGTGTTCAAGACCTGCCGCGAGGCCGGCATCCGGGTCTGCCTGGCCACCGGCTTCTCCCCGGCCACCCGGGACGCCATCATCTCCGAGCTGGGCTGGGTCGACCTGGTCGACCTGGCCCTGTCGCCCGCCGACGCGGGCTTCTGGGGGCGCGGGCGCCCCTGGCCGGACCTGCCGCTGACCGCGCTGCTGCGGCTGCACGGCGGCGCGGTCGGCGAGCTCGCGGTGGCCGGCGACACGGCCAGCGACGTGGAGTCCGGGCTGCGCGCCGGGGCCGCCGTCGTGGCGGGCGTGCTGACCGGCGCCGGCTCCCGGGCGGACCTGGAGAAAGCCGGCGCGCCGCTCATCCTCGACTCGATCGCCGGCATCCTCCCGCACGTCATCGGGTCATAGCCGTCCGGGTATCTGGCCGACCACCTTGACGGCTGGTTAGGATGTGCCCTCAGCGACTTGCCTCCACTTCTGTGGGGGAAACACAGCGTCATAAGCGTGGGTAAGGCCATGACGAGTCAGCAGGACGGATCGCAGCAGCCAGCGGGAATCCGTGACGTGGCCCGGATGGCCGGCGTTTCGGTCGCGACCGTGAGCCTGGCCCTGAACGGCCCGCCGGGCGTGGCCCCGGCGACCCGCCGCCGGATCCTGGCCACGGCGGCTGAGCTCGGCTACCGGGCCAACTCGCAGGCACAGGCCCTGCGGCGCGGGCACACCACGACGTACGGCCTGGTGATCCGCAACTTCAGCAACCCGTTCTTCCTCGAGGTCCTCGGCGGGGCCGAGCAGGCCGCGGACCAGGCCGGGGCCACGCTGCTGCTCCTTGACTCGCACTACTCGGGCCGCGCGCTGATGGCGCGGCTGCTGGACGGAACCCTGCCCGGCGACTACGTGGCACCGGTGGAACTGGTCGAACGTGCATCCCTGCAAGCCCCGGGAAATGCCGGGCTCAAAGTCCGCGCCGCTATGG
This sequence comes from uncultured Actinomycetes bacterium, assembly GCA_963739135.1. Taxonomy (GTDB): domain Bacteria; phylum Actinomycetota; class Actinomycetes; order Streptosporangiales; family Streptosporangiaceae; genus Palsa-504. The sequence continues at coordinate 83,134 of CAVTZG010000021.1, read as the reverse complement.
ACCACCGCCGCGGCAGGCGGTGGCCTGAATGCGCTGATCACGGCGGCCAAGAAGGAGGGCACGCTCAACATCATCGCCTGCCCCCCGACATGGGCCAACTACGGCGCGATCATTAGCACCTTCGAGAAGACCTACGGAATCACTGTCAACGACGCGATCCCCGATGGCACCAGCCAGCAGGAGGTCGACGCGGTGAAGTCGGAGAACGGCACCGCTAAGGCGCCCGACGTCCTGGACATCGGCATGGCCGTCGCCCTGGCCAACACGAGCCTGTTCGCACCGTATGAGGTCAGCACCTGGAGCAGCATCCCCGCTGCCCAGAAGGCGCCCAACGGCATCTGGGTCCAGGACTACGGCGGCTACATGGCGATCGGTTACTCGAGCAAGTTCGGGACGATCACCTCGCTGAACCAGCTGCTCGGCCCGCAGTTCAAGGGCGCGGTCGCGCTGAACGGCAACCCGACTTCGGCTAACGCGGCCCTGAACGCCGTGATGATGGTGAACCTCGCCCAGGGCGGAACGACGGACAACATCGCCAACGGCGTGAACTGGTTCGCCAAGCTCAAGTCGGCCGGCAACTTCAATCCCGTATCGGCGACGGGTGCCACGATCAAGGCGGGCACGACCCAGATCGTGTTCAACTGGGATTACCTCAACCTGCCGAGCTACGTGGGCGTAACAAACTGGAAGGTGTTCGTGCCGCCGGGCGTTGACCTGGGCGGGTACTACGCGCAGACCATTAACAAGAACGCGCCGCACCCGGCCGCGGCCCGGCTGTGGGAGGAGTTCCTCTACTCCCAGACCACCGCCGGCGGGCAGAACCTGTGGCTGCAAGGCGGTGCCCGGCCGGTCGAGCAGCTGGCCATGAGCAACAACGGCAGCATCGACAAGGCGGCGGCCGCCAAGCTGCCCGCCATCACCGGGACGCCGGTGTTCCTCACCCAGGCCCAGTCGACCGACGCCGCCAATTACCTGGCGGCGAACTGGGCGAAGGCCGTCGGCTAGCGAGGGCACGTGGCCATCGCTGCGACAACCAAGACCGGCGCCCGGCCCTCGCGGGCTGGGCGCCGGCTGTCTGCCCCCGCCTGGGTCGGCACCGTCCCGTTCTTCGCTTACGTCGCGATCTTCCTGATCTGGCCGACCGGGATCGTCGTGGTCGACGCGGTCAAGAACCCGAACGGCGCGTGGGCGTTCTCCAACCTCAGCGAGTTCGGCAGCCCGGTGCTGCGCGGTTACTTCATCGGCTCGTTCAAGCTGTGCCTGATCTCGTCGGTGGCCGGAGCCGTATTCGGCGCCATCCTGGCCTACGCGGTGGCGTCGGGCGACCCGGACGGCCTGATACGCAGGCTCTATATCGCCGTCTCGGGCGTCCTCGCCCAGACCGGCGGGGTCACGCTCGCGTTCGCCTTTCTCGTGCTCATCGGCCCCGTGGGCCTGCTGTTCCACGCCAGCTGGTACTTCGACTTCCCGTGGGGCATTGGGCTGATCTACGCGTATTTCCAGATCCCGCTGATGGTGCTGGTCTTCATGCCCGCCATCGACGGGCTGAAGGTCCAGTGGCGAGAGGCGTCGGAGAACCTCGGCGCGTCCAGCTGGCAGTACTGGCGCCATGTCGGCGGGCCGCTGCTCCTGCCGGCCTTCCTCGGTGCTACGTTGCTGCTGTTCGCGAACGCGCTGTCAGCCTTCGCCACCATCCAGGCGTGGGAGAACCAGATCCCCTACATCGTGCCGCAGCAGATCAGTACGGCGTTGTCCAGCGAGGTCGGGCTGAACAACGTCAACGAGGCTGACCTGCTCGCCCTGGGCATGATCATCATGGTGGCCATCGTCATGACGGGATATGCCTTGCTGCTGCGCAGGGCGGCGCGATGGCTGCGGTAACCTCAGTCGGCCAGACGCCGGTAGCCGCCCCAGCCGGGCGGCCGACCGGCATGCAGGCCGGCCGGCGCCGACGGCTGAACATCTTCCGTTATGTGGTCTTCACCATATTCGGCCTGTTCTTCCTCCTGCCCCTGCTGGCGATGGCCCGGTTCTCGCTGGAGGCGCCCAACAAGCTCGGCACCTGGTCGGTGCAGGCCTGGCGGCAGATCGCCTCCTACCAGAACACGGGCATTCCTCCCCTGCTGAGCTCGATCGAGATCACCCTGGAACTAGCCGTCATCACCTGCGCGGTCATGCTGGTGCTGCTGCTACCGACCATGATCTGGGTCCGGCTGCGGGTGCGGTGGCTGGCGCGCACCATCGAGTTCCTCTGCCTGCTGCCGCTGACCATCCCGGCGATCGTGCTGGTGGTCGGCCTCGCTTTTATCTACAACAGGATCCAGCGGATCGAGCTGTCCGCGCTGATGCTGTTCTGGGTCTACGTGATCCTGGCGCTGCCCTACGCCTACCGGGCGCTGTCCGCCGGGCTGACCGCGATCGACGTGACCACCCTGTCCGAGGCCGCTCGCAGCCTCGGCGCAAGCTGGTTCACCGTGATCGTCCGGGTGATCGCGCCGAACATGCGGGCGGCCATCCTGAACGCCGTGGTGCTGACCGTGGCCCTGGTGCTCGGCGAGTTCACCATCGCCTACCTCCTGCTGTACACCAACTTGCAGGTGGAGCTGTATTCCATCAGCCGGAACACGCCGAACGCCGGGGTGCTCTTCTCCGCCTCGCTTGCCGCGCTGACGTTTACCTTCGTGCTGCTGCTGATCGTGTCCTACGCCGGCCGCCGTCGTCGCGGCCGGGGATGAGGGGACGGCTCATGACTTCTTCGCCAATGACCAGAACGCAGGACGGCGCGGCCAGGACCGCGGTCGAGGTGCGGATGGAGGGGCTGAGCCGGCACTACGGCCCCGTCGTCGCGCTCGACCGGCTCGATCTGACCCTGCAGCCCGGCGAGCTCATCGTGCTGCTCGGTCCGTCGGGCTGCGGCAAGACCACCACGCTGCGCCTGCTCGCGGGACTGGAGGATGCCGATACCGGCCAGATCTTCGTCGGCGGAAAGGACATCACCCGTCTCCCGGCCAGCAAGCGCGACATGGGGATGGTGTTCCAGGCCTACTCGCTGTTTCCGCACATGACGGTGCGGCAGAACGTGGCCTTCGGGCTGCGGCTGCGCCGGATCGGCGCGGCCCAGCGGGACAAGCGCGCGATGGAGATGCTGGACCTGGTGGACCTGCCCACGCAGGCGGACCGGTACCCGCACCAGCTGTCCGGCGGCCAGCAGCAGCGGGTCGCGCTGGCCCGGGCCCTGGCCATCGAGCCGCAGGTGCTGCTGCTGGACGAGCCGCTGTCGGCGCTGGATGCCAAGGTCCGGGCGCAGCTGCGGGACCAGATCCGTAAGATCCAGCTCGAGGTGGGCATCACCACGCTGTTCGTCACCCACGACCAGGAGGAGGCGCTGGCCATCGCGGACCGGGTCGGCGTCATGCGGGAAGGCCACATCGAGCAGCTCGCGCCGCCCACCGAGGTCTACTCACGCCCGGCGACGTCGTTCGTGGCCGAGTTCGTCGGCCTGAGCAACCGGCTGACTGGTGAGGTTCGAGACGGCAACGTGATCGTCCGCGGGTTCACGCTGCCGCTGGTGGAACGGGAGACGCCCGACGGCCAGGTGGTGGCGCTGGTACGGCCGGAAGCAGTGACGCTGGCCTCCCACGACGCACCGGAGTCCGGCCCGCTGGTCGGAACCGTGATCGCGGTCACCTTCCTCGGCGCGACCAGCCGGGTTTCCGTCGATCTCGGCGACGCCACCATCCTGGCTCAGCTGACAACCGCGGACGCCACCGCCCTGGCCGCGGGCAGCCGGGTTGCGCTCACCATCCGCCCCGACCCGGTGCTCGTGTCCGCCGATTCGCAAACTGCCAGTCCGGAGGCTGGGGAAGAGGCGTGAGTGGCTGGCATCCACGGCTGACCACAGATCGCCGGCTCGACCTCGGGGCGCCGCTGCGCAGCGGACGGTCGGCTCAGTACCGGGCCGTCGAGGCCGGCCCGGGCGAGCCGCACCTGCTGCGCGACGACCTCGGCGCGGGCGCGCCTGCCTGGCAATCGAGTCGTGATCCCGGTCGCGCCCTGCTGTGCCTGGTTCACATCACCGACCTGCAACTGGCTGACGTCCAGTCGCCGGCCCGGTTCGAGTTCCTCAACGCCCGCTTCGCCGACCCGAGGTACACCGAGATCATCCCGGTGCAGCGTCCGCATGAGGCGCTGACCGCGCACGCCGTCGATGCCACCCTCCGCACCCTGGGCGCCGTCCACGGCCCAGCCACCGGGCTGCCGTTGCAGCTGGCCGTGACCACGGGCGACGCGATCGACAACGCGCAGTGGAACGAACTCCAGGCCTTCCTGGCCTTGTTCGACGGCGGAATGGTGTCGCCGGACTCCGGCGGGCCGGGCTATGAGGGCGTGCAGTCACTGCACTGGCCGGGCGACATCTTCTGGCGGCCAGACGGGGCTGGTCCCGGCGGACCGGACTTCTTCCGGCGCGAATTCGGCTTCCCGGACTGCCCGGGCCTGCTGCAGCGGGCGCTGCGCGAATTCTCCGCCGGCGGCCTCGGCCTCCCCTGGCTGTCCTGCTTCGGCAATCACGAGGCTCTCACCCAGGGTGTCGGCACCCAGACGCCCGGCCTGGCCAGCGCGCTTATCGGCAGCCGGAAGCCCGCCGACCTGCCCGCCGACTTCGACCATGACCAGGCGCACGAGCTGTTCACCACCCGGCCCGAGGTGTTCATGGCTGGGCCCACCCTGCCGGTCACCCCTGACGCCTTCCGCAGGCCGATCAGCAGGCGGGACTTCGTCGACGCGCATCTGCGGGCCGACTCACGGCCGTTCGGGCACGGGTTCGGCGAGCGCAACCGGCTGGACGGCACCGCGTACTACGTCTACGACACGCCCGCCGTCCGGTTCATCGCCCTGGATACCAACTGCCTGGCCGGCGGGGCGGGCGGCTGCCTGGACCGGGAGCAGGCCCGCTGGCTGGAAACCCGGCTCAGCGAGGTCCACTCGGCGCACCGCGGGCCGGACGGGAGCGAGATCAGGACCGGCCATGACGACCGGCTCGTGGTCGTGTTCTCCCACCACGGGACCGATACGCTGGACAACACCCGGGGCGGGCACGCGGGCCCAGACGGCGAGCCGCTGCTTGGCGCCGGCCTCCTCGACCTGCTGCATCGCTTCCCCAACGTGGTGCTGTGGCTGAACGGTCACACGCACACCAACGCGGTTCGCCTGCGCCGTGACCTGTCCGACCCGGCGCGCGGGTTCTGGGAGGTCACCACCTGCGCGCTGGTCGACTGGCCCTGCCAGACGCGGGTGGTCGAGCTCGTCGATAACGGAGAGTACCTGTCGATCGTGACCACCATGGTCGATCACGACACGCCGACCGCACCGGGGAAACTGGAGACCGTCGACGAGCTCGCCGCGCTGCATCGCGAGCTCGCGGCCAACGTGCCCTGGGACGTCGCGGCGCTGGCCGGAGCTCCCGGCGACAGGAACGTGGAGCTGCGGATCATCCCGCCGTTCCCGCTCAAGCGCCTGCCCGGCGCCTAGCCCGAAGTTCCATCCGTTGCCGGTCAGATTGGCAACGTTGCTGATCTGTTACGCCGTGCGCCCATCATGTGAAACAGGCAGCGCCGCCGACGTTGGCGGTCCGGCCGGATGGCGCAGCTTGGCCCGCAGCAGGCGCAGATCTTCTGGGCTGAAGCCGTGATCGGCCAGCCAGCGGGAGGGCCCGCCGTACCTGGCATCCATCTGCTCCAGGAAGGCCGTCATCGTTTCGGGCCTGACCCGGTGCGACTGGGCCGGCTTGCTGTCGATGTCAGGGGCATAGGTGGGTGAGCGGCGCAGCCGCTCGATCAGGGCCCCGGTGCGCTCCCCGGACGCGGCGTAGTCGGCCACCACGGCCTGCGGGCGCACGCCGGCAGCGGCCAGGGCCAGCGCCACTACCACCCCGGTCCGGTCTTTGCCGGCGGCGCAGTGGATCACCGCCGCGCCCTCGGCCCGCGCGATGTCCCGCAGCGCGCCCACCACCTCGTCCGGGCGGTCCTCCAGGTAGCCCAGGTAGTGCCCGCAGACGGGATCGTCCGGGTAGCGCGAGCGGTCCTGCTCGGTTCTGGTCAGCAGCACGTCGGCGACGACGTTGGTGGCGCTGCCGACTTCCGGCAGAACCGGATGGTGAATGCGCTGGACGCCTGGCACGCGGTCCAGCGGAGCCGGCCCTTCCGACACCACTTCGGCGGTGCTGCGCAGGTCGACGACAGTCGTCAGCCCGATCTCGCGCACCAGCCGCTCTACGTCCGCGGGTGAGAGTTCTTGCAGGTTATCCGCGCGCAGCAGCCTGCCGGTGACCGTCTCGCGGCCGTCCTCGGTGGGCAGGCCGCCCAGGTCGCGCACGTTGACCGCGCCTTGCAGCTCAATCCATGGCATGACAACACCATGGCAGACCCGGCCGTTCCGCCCGAACCGGGCATGCGGCTGTCTCGGCCGAGCTCGTGCGCAGCGCCGTCCGCGAGGGCTGAGCCCGGCCCGGCCAGCTTCCGTCCGGCCCGCTACTTCCCCGGTCCGGCCCTGGCAATCAATACCGCTCGGCCTCCGGCGGTAACGCGGCCCCCATCACGTACTGGGACGCCTGCAGGCTGAACAGCTCGGCGTACTGGCCGTCCAGTGCGATCAGATCGGCGTGCGTGCCCTCCTCGATGACCTTGCCCTCGTGCAGCACGTAGATCCGGTCGGCGTGCCTGACGCTGGCCAGCCGGTGGGTGATCAGCAGCACGCTGCGGTCCTTGGCGTGCACGGGGATGGACGTGAACAGGGCATACTCGGCCCGCGCGTCCAGCGCGGCGGTGGGCTCGTCCATGATCAGCAGCGGGGCGGTCCGGTAGAAGCCGCGGGCGGCGGCGATCCGCTGCCACTGCCCGCCGGACAGCTCGGCGCCGTCCTTGAAGTGGCGGTCCAGCAGCGTCTCGTAGCCGTGCGACAGCGCGGCGATCACTGTGTCCGCCCCGGACGCGGCCGCCGCCCGGTCCAGCCGCGCGGGATCCGCGCCACGGCCCATGACGATGTTGTGGCGTACCGTCAGCGGCCAGTTGGCGTGGTCCTGGGCGATGACCGCAATGCGCTCGCGCAGCGACTCGGCGTCGATGTTGCCGATGTCTGTCCCGTCCCAGCAGACCGTGCCGCCCTGCGGCCGGTACAGGCCGGCCAGCACCTTGGCCAGCGTGGTCTTCCCTGAGCCGTTCTCGCCCACCAGCGCCACCACCTCGCCCTGGCGGATCTCCACGCTGACCTCGGACAGGGCCATGCGTGCGGCGCCCGGGTAGGCGAACGTGATCCGGTCCGCCGCGATGCGGCCGAACGCCTCCGGTGCCGCCTGGCTGCCCGGCGGCGCGGTCCGCCGGGTCGCTTCGGCGCAGAACGCCAGGTAATCGGAGAAGTACAGGCCCTCCTCATAGGTCTGGTTCACCGAGTAAAGCAGCGCGGTCAGGGATGCCTGCGCGGACCGGATGGCCAGCACGGCCGTGCCGGCGACGGCGAGCGGGATGGTGCCGATGGCCAGCAGGATCCCCAGCACGGCGTAGACCCCGGCGGTAGCCACGCCCCCCGCTGCCGAGGCGATGACCCGCGTGCTGGCCTGGCGGCGGGCCGCCCGCAGATGAGCCTCCTGCGCGTACCCGGCCAGCCGGGCCACCCGGTCCAGGATGAAATGCCGCAGCGTGAACGACCGCACCTCGGCCGCGGTGCGGCGGTCGGCCAGCAGGTCGGCCAGGATCCATTTCCTGCGCATGCTGTCGACCAGCGCGAAGTTCGTGACATACTCGATCCGGGCCGAACGCACCGCGGCCCAGCCGCCGGGCACCTCCGCCAGCAGCAGCAGGACGAGCAGGGCCGGCTGGAGTACCGCCACCACCAACGCGGCCGAGACGATCCCTGCCACCCCGGTCACGCAATTGAGCACGTTGGTCAGTACCTGAGGCGCGGCATACAGGCCCCGGTCGCGGGCGCGCTGCATGGCGTCGTAAAACGCCGAGTCGTCGAAGGCCGACAGCTCGACCCTGCTGGTCAGGTCGAACAGCCGGATCTCGACCACCCGGTTCGCCTGCGGCTCCAGCCGGGCCTGCGCCCACCCCGCCGCGGCCTGCAGCCCGGCCCGGCCCGCCACCGCCGCGCCCACTAGGATCAGCGAGGGCAGCGCGGCCCGGACCCGTTGCGGCGTCGGGCCCGCCGCGAACAGCGCCTCCAGCACCCCGGTGGTGGCCAGCAGCGCGAACCCGGTCAGCACGCCGGAGACCAGGTTCAGCCCGATCGTGGCTACCGTGTCACGGCGGTTGGCCGCCCAGCCCAGCCTGATGGCCTGCCCGATGAGCTCGGGCAGCTGGCGGGCCATGGCCAGGAAGCTCGTCTCGGCCAGCCGCCGGTCGTAGGCGTCCCAGTACTCGGCCGTCAGTTCGGCCGTAAGCTCGTCGCCCGGTTCTCTGGCCGCATCCTCCGGGTGATCCCGGCGAGCCCTAATCCGCACCGTGGGGCACTCCCTCCGCCCGGCTGCGGCGAACCGCACACGGCAGTCCGGTCCCGAAAGCACCAGTATGTAAGCGCCCTCCTCCTCCCAGCCAACGATTTACCGCGCGCTGCCGGCTATCGCCTGCTCGACCGGAGCCCGACTCCACGCTCAAGGTGGTGGAACCCTGTTTCACCGCCCCCTGGTGTGGTGAATCCCGGGTTTCACCCCGTTGCGGCCAGCCCAGCTGCCTCAGTCACCCCAGACGTCACGTGCGACGTCGACGATGAGGCTGAGCTTGGCCAGCTGCTGGTCGTAGGTGAGCGCGTTGCCCTCCACGGTGGAGGAGAAGCCGCACTGGCCGGACAGGCAGAGCTGGTCGAGCGGCACGTACTTGGCCGCCTCGTCGATCCGGCGCTTCAGGTCGTCTTTCGATTCCAGCTCCGGCCGCTTGGTGGTCACCAGGCCGAGGACGACCATCTTGCCGGGCGGGATGAAGCGGAGCGGCTCGAACCCGCCGGAGCGCTCGTCGTCGTACTCCAGGAAGAAGCCGTCCACGTTCAGCTCGGAGAACAGAGCCTCGGCCACGAAGTCATAGCCGCCCGAGGCGGCCCAGGAGGAGCGGTAGTTCCCCCGGCACAGGTGGGTGGTGATCGCCATCCCGGCCGGCTTGCCCCGGACCGCCGCATTGATCTGCTTGATGTACCGCAGGTGCATGTGCTCGGCGTCCTCACCGCGCCGGCTGATCTGTGAGCGCTGCGCCGGGTCGTTCAGGTAGGCCAGGCTCGTGTCATCGAACTGCAGGTAGGTGCAGCCCAGCTCGCCGAGCCAGGCGCACCTCGTCGGCGTAGGCCGCCGCGAGGTCAGCCCAGAAACCCTCCAGGTCCGGGTAGACCTCCGGATCGACCATGGCCGCGCCGCCCCGGTAGTGGACCATGTTCGGCGACGGGATGGTCTGCTTGGGCACGGCCGACCTCACCTGGGACTTCAGGTAGCTGAAATCTTCGCCGAAGATGGTGTGATCCAGCCGTACCCGCCTGGAGACGTGCAGCGCGGCGGGCGTCCACCCGATGGTGCCCGAAGGGTTGTTGAACTTCACCGAGAGGTTTCCGGGCGCCTGGGAGATCCCGCCGAGCTGGTAGATGAAGTCCATGTGCCAGGTCGCCCGGCGGAATTCCCCGTCAGTAGCCGACTGCAGGCCCACTTCCTCCTGCATCCGTACCGCCCTGGTGATCTCCTCGTCCTCCACTGCCCGCAGATCGGCAGCCGTGATCCGCCCCGCGGCGAAGTCGTCGCGGGCCAGATGCAGCCGCGGCGGCCGCAGCAGGCTGCCGACGTGGTCGGCCCGGAACGGCGGGCTGGTCCTGCGGGACATGGCGAACCTCTCTTCCTTCTATTTATGCCGAACGGGCCGTGGTTTCACGGTCCGGCCCCTGGTTCGCGGCGGCGCACGGGGGGTGCTCACCGGTCAACAATGCCCCAGGGCGGGTTCACTGCCAAGGGGGCTATTACTGCGCGCGAAGTGCCGCACAAGTCGAAAAAATAGTGCCCTGTCGATCACAGGCATGTCTGAGTTCCTTGCGTCACGCAACCATCAGTGGCAATGTTCGGGGAATGATCCTCGCGAAGAAACGGGGAATGATCCTCGCGAAGAAAAGAGCGCATGTCGTAGCTCTGCTTGCCATAGAGTGCACGGGGCTGGCTGCAGGGTGCAGCAGCAGCGCGTCGAGTTCGACCTCGACCTCGACGGCGGCCAGCGCCAGTTCGTCGAGTACGCCCGCAGTGTCCGGCACCGCTAACGTCGCCTATGCGTCCTCGCTGACGTTCCTCAATGAGAAGGTCATCGCCCCGGCGTTTAAGACGGCCACCGGGTACAGCTACTCGGGCTACGCTAATGCCTCCGGCACCCTGGAGTCTGACATCGCCGCCGGCGAGATCCACCCGAACGTCTTCCAGAGCGTAGGCAGTGACAACATAACCCCGCTCGAGCCCAAGTTCACGAACTGGTACATCCAGTACGCCGGTACCTCGATGGTCGTGGCGTACAACCCCAAGAGCAAGTACGCCAGCCAGTTCAAGGCCATTGCCGACGGCAGCAAGCCGTTGTCCAGCCTGTTCACCCTGCTGCAGACGCCGGGCCTGAAGCTCGGCCGCACCGACCCCAACATCGACCCGCAGGGCCGGGACTTCATCTACATGCTGGAGCTGGCCCGGGCCTACTACCACTTGCCGTCGGACACGGTCGCCAAGATCCTGGGCACCTCGGACTTCGGCACGGCCTCGTCGTCGCAGATCTACGCCGAGTCCTCCCTGGACTCGACGCTGGAGTCGGGGCAGCTTGACGCCGCGAGCGCGTTCGTCACCCAGGCGGTCGAGCTGCACCTGGCCTACATCCCGCTGGTGCCGCAGATCAACCTCTGCTGCTCGCAGTACGCGAGCCTCTATAAGACGGCGACGGTTAAGCTGGCCAATGGCACGACCAAATCCGGCTCGCCGCAGGTCATCGACGTCACCATCATCGGCAAGCCCACCGATGCCGGGGTCGCGTTCGTCAAGTACACGCTGTCGCCTGCGGGCCTGGCCCTGTACAAGGCAGGCGGATTCAACGTGCTCACCCCGACGATAACCGGGTCGACAAGCTCAGTCCCGGCCGCGATTTCGAGTGAGCTGGGCGGCTAGCCCCGCGGCAGCCGCTGGCGGCGCGGTCCAGGGGGAAGGAATCCCGGGACCGCGCCGCCCGGCGGGACGGGGACGGTTCGCGAGGGGCCAGTTGCGGCTCCGTTCGGCGTCCACCGTCGTCTCGGTGGCCGGCGCGGGCATTGTGTGGCTGGCCTTGCTCGGCCCCGTGATCGCCTTGCTGACCCGCCTGTCATGGAGCGCCATCGTCAGCTCCCTGACGGCCCCGGGTGCGCTGGTTCCGCTCCTCGTCTCGGTGGAATCCGGGCTGGTCACCCTGGGCGTGCTCCTGGTCGTCTGCACCCCGCTGGCCTGGATGCTGGCCCAGGGGAAACTGCCGTTCCCGCGGGTCTGGGAGACCGGCGTGCTGTGCAGCCTGCTGCTGCCGCCGCTGGTCATCGGTCTGCTGCTGGTCTTCATGGTCGGTCCCTACACGCCGATAGGCGAACTGCTCGGACATTTCAACCAGTCCGCGACCAACACCTTCCTGGCCCTGGTCATCGCGGAGGTCTACGAGTCGGCGCCGTACTACGTGCTCGGCGCCCAGGCGGCCTTCGCCAGCGTCGAGCCGCAGCTCGAGCAGCAGGCCGGGCTGCTCGGTGACCGGCCGCGGCGGGTCTTCCGCCGGGTGACGCTGCCGCTGGCCGCGCCGGGGCTGGCCATGGCCATGTCGATCGCCTGGGCCAGGGCGATGGGCGCTTTCGGGGCGGTGATCATCATCGCTTACCATCCGATGGGGATACCGTTGCAGATATATACCACGCTGCAGGAGACCGGACTGCCTTCTGCGCTGCCGTACGCGCTGGTCCTGCTGGTCGTCGCGTTGCCGCTGCCCCTGGCCGCTTACATATGGAGCGCGCGTGCTGGACGCCGACGTCGAGGTTGACCGCAGCGAATTCACCGTGCGCGCCGCACTGCAGGTAGCCCCCGGTGAGCGGCTCGCCTTGTTCGGCCCTTCCGGGGCGGGCAAGACCACGGTGCTCGAGGCCATCGCGGGCCTGGTCGAGCCGCGGCGCGCCCGGATCGAGCTGGCCGACCGGGTACTGACCTCGACCTCTCCCCCGGTGTCCGCCGTGCCGCCCTGGCAGCGCCGGGTCGGGCTGCTCCGCCAGAACCCCGGCCTGTTCCCCCACCTGTCGGTGCGGGACAACCTCTGCTACGCACCCACCGCGTCGCCCTCGGCCGCCGAGCTGTCGTCCCTGACCTCGGTGCTCGGCATCGGGAGCCTGCTGTCCGCCATGCCCGCCCGCCTGTCCGGCGGCCAGGCCCACCGGGTGGCTCTGGGCCGCCTGCTGCTGGCCCACTGCGACGTCCTGCTGCTTGATGAGCCCTACACCGGCCTGGACGCCAGCCTGCGCCGGACCCTCACCGACCTGGTGAGCTCTCTGGTCGCCGAGCGCTCCATCCCCGCCGTCCTGGTCACCCACGAGCTGTTCGACGCCCAGGCCTTCGCCGGCCGCCTCGCCATCCTCGACCACGGCGAGCTGCTCCAGATCGGCGCGCCCGACGAAATAGTCCTGCGTCCCGTCTCACGCCGCGTAGCGGAGCTGATCGGCTACCTGGGCTTCGTGCCGGACGGCGACGCCATCGCGGGCGTCCACCCCGAGCGCGTGATACCCGGCGCCTTCAGTGACCGCGGCCTGGTGCTGACCGGCACGGTCATTGCCTGCCGCCCGGCCGGGGCCGGCTGGGAAGCCGACCTGCGGATCGGCGAGACACCCATCACCTGCCGCCTGCCCGATAAGCCCCCCGCCTCAGGCGGTGAGCTCACCATCACGGTGCTCGACCCGCCTTACTTCGAGACCGGCGGAACCGCGCTCACGCCTGCGAATTCCGAGGGCGACCACCCACGGCCGGAACAGGTCCGCCAGTAAGACGATGGCGTCTGACTAGCCGATCAGAGGCCATCGAAATCCCCGTCCTTGACCCCGGCGACGAACACCTGCCACTCCGCGCGACTGAGCGTCACCCACACGCCGTCGGGGTCCGTCGAGCTGCGGACCAGCACTGAATCGCCCAGGGTCCCGATTTCCACGCACGCGCCGCCATCGCATCGTCGGCCGATGTGCCACGTAGGCTGGTCTGCTGGCTTGCCACCCATTATTCCCCACAGTCGCCCGGCAATAAGACCTTGCTTTCGAGGCAAACATAAATTTTCTGCCCGTGTCAATCCACTTAGCCGTGATTGTTAATCGTGGGTAATAAGTGACACATGTTGGTTATGTAGATGGTAAGGGCCGAACTGACCGCCGGCCCTTACCGGCCGCCACGCCCGGCTCAGGCGATTCCGTCGAAGTCGCCCAGTTTGGTGCCAGCCAGAAACTGGCGCCATTCATCTAGCGTAAACTCGCCAACCGGGCTGCCCGGCTGGTTCGTATTTCCGATGAACACGATGTCCCCTCGTCGCGCAACTCCGACGCAGGCACCGCTGTCGCAGGTGCGTGAAATGCGCCAGTCCAGATCCTCTGTCGACATTGATGATTGCCTTTCATCTTATCATGAGCAGATCTTCATGCTTGTCCGTAACACCTTAAATGGGTGGCACGGTGAATACCGAACACCGAACCACCCGGCAGGAATACTTACCATGCCCCCAGCCCTATCTAGGCATGCTCCCCTCGCAACACCCCGTCGGTACGCGCGAAGGAATTATTTCCTCAACTTGACCGACCCTACAATAATTCCCGTCACCAACGCCGCGGACACCGTGAGTGTCTTAAGCTAAATCGGCACATCGCGGCCGCGGTTCTTTCGCGCCGAGCGCGCCCTGCTGCTTTTTCCATTGACTCCAAGCCCCTCCCGTACACGATCCAGCAGAATGGTGTAAGTCCGTCAATGTAACGGTGCACTATTCATTTGCCAGATAGGTTTCCAGGCTCCCTGCTATAAGCGCCTGCGAGTCTCGTGGACTCAGTGCGGAATCGCGCAGGTGCTCAATAGCCTCGCGGTAGCGAGCTATCTCATCCTTGCGCTCAAGGTACCCGATGCCGGTCAGGCCCTCTAGAAAGACGATTGGCTGCAGGTTCGGATCCTCGAACTCCAGCAAAATGAAGTATCCATCCGCGGCAGCGTGCGCGCCGACGTCGAACGGAATAATCTGAATGGTGACTTTATTGAGACGCGCAGCTTCCAGCAGCTTATCGAGCTGGGCGGCCATAAGCTCTGCCCCCCCGACTCGACGATGCAGAAGCGCCTCATCAAGAAGCACACGATAGCGCGGTCGGCTGGGCCCGTCGAGGAGCTGCTGACGGCGCATTCGAGCCTCGACGCGCTGCTCGAGTATTTGCGGATCTATCTTGGGCGCGATCGCGCTGATAATAGCGCGAGCATAGTCCGGAGTTTGCAGCAGTGCCGGAATGTAATACATAGAAAAACACGTAATGGCGGCCGCGTCTTGTTCCAGCCCGATCAGCGGATCCAGTTTCAGGTCTTCATATTTTGTCCACCAACCCGGTTCCCGTGCCCCTCTGGCTAGTGCCAGAAGATCGGTGGTGGTTGACTCATCCACGTCATAAAGTACGCACAGGTCCCGGACGTCGCGGAGGCTCGGACGCCGAGCGCCAGTCTCCAAGCGGCTTATCTTTGTTGCCGAGCACAAGAGTTTTTCCGCAACGTCTTCCACGGTAAGTTCATCCTGATTGCGTAGCTCTCTCAGCCGTTTTCCGAGTTCGCGCTGGCGTACGGTAGGGCTCTTTCCCGTTACCACTGGTGCTCCCCGCGGGACTCAAGCCGGCTCGAGTCGTCTGACCGGGGATCACCGCTGGACGCGAAAACCACTGGCATGTGCCACAACCTACACCAAGACCGTGACAGCCATATTTCCGGTTCCGCGCCTCGCACTGCTCGTGATTCTATTGTTACGCCTGGTATTACACACGGCATCTGTGTCTGGTAACCGGCATGCTGTGCTATCAACCGCTTAGGCCGCAGAGACGAGCAGAAAAGGTGCTTCTTCACGGCATGGCGGCACCTGTTCGGGCATGAGCAACCGGAGGCACCTCCTTCGGCTGCTGCTCCGCGCACAGCGGGGTAGCTCGCCGCGGAGACGATAGCGCGTGACCGGCTTACGCACGGACCTATGGCATTTGCCACAGTGTTCAGACGCTTAACAAGGCGCTGTCGTTGTCATGTGCGCGGCCGCGAACTACGGGGACACAGCGAAGCGGGGCCGGCCTAGCCCGGCCCCCGCTTCACAGCGGCCACTGCTGACCGAAGCCCCCCAGCGAGGGCTGACCCTCAGGAGCGCCCGGCCTCGGTCCCGAGGCTGATCTCGTCGAGGAAGCCGATGGCGGCGGCGGCGGTGGACCGCCGCCAGGCCATTAGGATCGCGTCGAAGCCGCCCAGCCCGGCTTGCTGAGCCTGCATGGCCCGCGCGATCGGATCGAGCGCCGCTCGCTGGCGAGTCAGCAGCTCGGCGGGATCGCCTCCGGCACGGTACAGGAGGGCAAGCTTGATCAGCAGCTGCGACCGCATGTCGCGGACGTGCTCGACCGGCGTGTTCAGCCAGTTCTCCGCGGCTAGGCGCCCCTGCTCGGTGACGGTATAGATGGTGCGCTGCGGGCCCAGACCAGGTTCGACCGACTCGGGCGTGATGAGCCCGGCCTCGATGAGCCGGCCGATGGCCCGGTACACGACGGGCCTGGGAATCCGCCAGATCCGGCCGAGCTCGCCGTCTGGCGCGGTGAGCTGTGATACGGCGAAGCCGTGAGCAGGCTGCTGGCTGAGCAGGACGAGCACCGTCCACTCGGCCAACGCCATCGGCACCTCCATGGGCCCGAGCGTAGCGGGTCCGCCGCTATCGGTCATTCGCCGGACCGGCGTGACGGCCAGACGGCATGGTGGGTGGCGTGACCGCTTCCGCTGCCTCGCCGGCGCGCCCAATCCGGTGGTTCGCCCGGCCGGCGGCACGGGCCTGGACCTGCGCGCCGGTCCGGGCCCCGGTCCAGGCATTCCACGCTGGCCTGCCTGGGTTACGCTCCCACCCCGCTGGTCGAGGTGTCGGCCATCGCGCGCCATTTGGGGGCCGGAAGGGTGTTCGTCAAGGACGAGTCCGACCGGATGGGCCTGCCCGCCTTCAAGATCCTGGGCGCGTCCTGGGCCACTCACCAGGTCCTGTCGCGGCGGCCCGCCGGCGCTCAGCTACTGCTGGCCGCAGCGAATCCGCGCGAGCTCGGGCTGCCTCAAGTGCGCTGACTGACCCATACCGAAATATGGGCCGGCTCCAAGGCCTGCTGCACGACTCCGGCCAGGTCACCACCGACCGAGTCGAGGTCCACCGAGTCTTGCAGGCGGCCCGCGCGGCCTCGGTGGTGGCGTCGCCGCGGCCGGCGTCCGTCCCGGTTAGGAGCCGGCGGCCCGGAGCGCCCAGGCGGCGAGCTCGGTCCGGTTAGTCAGCTGTAGCTTGGCCAGAGTGCTTCGCACATGCCCCTCGACGGTCCGTTCGGAAAGGACCAGCCGGTCGGCGATCGCGCGGTTGGTGAGGCCGTCGGAGATGAGTCCTGCTATCTCCCGTTCTCGCCGGGTCAGCGGGTCGGCGGCCCCGATGGCCTGCTCGAGCTCGCGGGCCAGACGTTCGGCACGGTCGGCCGGGCCGGGCATGTCCAGGCGGCGTGCCTCGCCAGCGGCCTGCCGGGCGAGTTCCCGGGCCTGCGCCAGGTCATCGCCGGCCGCGCGGCCGGCCAGCGTCGCGGCCCAGTCCAGCCTGGTCACGACGACGAAGGGCCGGGCGCCGAGCCGGGTGTTTACCGCCAGGGCCGCGGCGAAGTGGTCCAGCGCCTGGTCCGTGCGGCCGAGCAGCGCCGCCAGTCGGCCCAGTGGCCAGTGCACCGAGCCTTGCAGGGTCACCAGCCCTGACCCGACGGTGCCGTCGTGGGCGGCGATCGGGTGGAACAGGTCGTAGGTGGCTTGCGCGGTGCCGGTATCCCGGAAAGCGATGATCAGGTCGATCAGCTGCATGAGGGAGCCGAGCGTGCGGACATCCCGGTCTCCGGCGGCAGGCAGCTGGCGGAGGGTCTCGTAGACGGCCCGCGCCTCGTCGGTCCGGCCGGCCAGGAACAACGCCGCGGCTTTCGAGGCATGGATGATCGGGATCGGCGGGGCGGCCGCCAGGACCTCGAAGAAATCCGGTTGGAGCTCGGTGGCGTCGCCGCGGAGGGTCGCCATCGCGAGAGCGAACGCATAGGACATGCCCGTGCCGGAGAGGTCCTGGATCCGGACCGCGAGCTGGCGCGCCTCCTCCGACCGGTCTCGCGCGGTGGTGAAAAGGCCGGCCAGGGCCGCGCGCGAGGCTTGCTGGCGCAGCAAATGCCAGCGGGCCAGCGGCAGCCGGGTCGATTCGGCCAGCTGCGCGATCAGGGCGATCTCGGTGTCGACCGCCTCGAGGTTCATGAGCTGGTAGGAAGCGTCGATCCGCCATACCCGCCCGAGCACGGCGGCGATCGGCTGCCCGGTGGCGGCGGCCAGCTCCACGGTCCGCGCGCCCAGCCGCAGCCACTCCGTGCGGTGTTGCGGCGCCGAGAGCGCGGCCACCCGGGCGCGGATGGCGTCGAGTTCCGCGGCCGGGTCACCCGCCGCCCGGGCCGCGGTCATGGCGGCCGCCGAGTCGGCGTCGGCGGCTTCCATGTCGCCGACTTCGGCCAGTGCCGAGGCCCGCTGGGCGAGCAGCCGCGCCCGCCGTGCGGCGGGACATTCAGGGTCGGCCAGCGCCCGGTCGCATAGCCCGAGCAGTGTCACCGCGACCTGGTGGTGCCCGATGCCGCGCACCACCAGCGCCGCGTCGGCCAGGAGGTCAGGCCGCCGGACGGCGTCGGCGGCGTCCGCGGCGGCGACCGCGTGCTGCAGGCTCACGGCGAGCTGGCCGGCCCGGTATTCCGCGGTCGCCAGCTCGATGAGCAGCGTCGCGCGGTCGGCGTCGCTGGCCGCGGCGGCCTCAGCGGCGGCCAGCGCGGTGGCCAGGTAGCTGGCGGCGTCCTCGAAGGCCAGTGCACCCGTCGCCGCCGCGGCGGCGGCCGCGGCCCAGTCGGCGGCCTGGCGCAGCGTGGTCCGGTCCGGAGCCGCCTGGAGCAGGTGCGCGGCGACCTCGCCGCCTCGTTCGGGAGCTTCGCGGGCCAGCGGCTCGAGGGCCGCGGCGGCGCGGCCGTGCAGCGTGACGCGCTGGTCCTCGCCGAGGCTGGCGAAGATACCGTCGCGGATCAGAGCATGGCTGAACTGCCAGCTGCCCGGGCGGTTCAGTCGCCGGGTGACGAGCCCGGCGGCCTCGGCGGCCGCCAGCGCCGCCCGCACATCCTGACCCGCCCCGCTGACTGAGGCGGCCAGCTCGGAGCCGAACTCCGTGCCCAGCACGCTCGCCGCGGCCAGCAACCCGCGAGCGCCGTCGTCCAGGCCATCCGACAGGGACGAGACCAGATGACTGATCTCGGCGCTGCCGCCCGCGATGCGCGCCACCGTTTCGGCGTCAGGTGCAGTGCCCGGCTGTGCGGCCAGGACCCGGGCCAGCGTGGCCACGTACAGCGGGTTTCCCTCCGAACGGGCGTGCACGAACCGTGCCACGGCCGGATCCGCGGCTACGCCGGCGGTCTGCAGGATCTTGTCCACCGCGGCCTCGCCAAGCGGGGCGAGCCGCATCACCTGCAGGCCGGGTAGCCGGGCCAGGTCTGCCAGCGCGGCCCGCCAGGGCTCGCCGGCGGTGTCCCGGCAGGTGGCCAGCACGAGCAGGCGCGAGGCGGGCAGTTCGGCCGCGAGTTCGCGCAGCAGGAACAGCGACGCATGGTCAGCCCAGTGCAGATCCTCCAGCACGATGAGCAGGTCGGCCGCACGCGCCGCGGCGACAAGGGCATCGGCGGCGGCCGCCGCGGCGCGGAACCTGACCGCGGTCAGGTCATCGGCCCGGGCGCGGCCCGGATCCTCGGCCAGCACGTCTCGTTCGCCGGCGCCGCCGACGGCGTCCAGTATCCGCCGCCACGGCCACAACGGCGGCGCGCCGCGCTCTTCGACGGCCCGGCCCCACAGCACCCGCTGCCCGGACCGCCGCGCGCCGTCGGCCAGTTCCTCCGCCAGCCGCGTCTTGCCGATCCCCGGCGGCCCGGACAGCACGACGAGCCGGCCGTGCCCGGCCAGCGCCTCGGCCAGCCACCGCCGCAGCGCAGCCAGCTCCAGGTCACGCCCGGCCAGGATGCCCAGGCCGGGCGCCACATCAGCCATGCCGCAATGGTCCCGCGCCGGACGCCCGCCGTCCACGAGATAAGTCAGGTGGCGAACCGAGTACTAGCACGCATGTGCCCGGCCGGTCCCCGCCCGACAGTGGTGAGGTCAGACCCCGCCGAAAGGAACATGGAATGTACGCGCATCTAGAAAGGGCCACCGGCCAACGCGGTTACTCCGTGGACGGCCCGGACCCCAGGCAGGCCAGCCAGCCCGGCCTGCTCGGCTCCGTCACCTTCCGGCAGCTGGCAGGCTCCGCCGGGGTGTGCCTCACCCTGTGGGAGACCGAAGCCAGCGCCACCACCTATCTCGGCCAGCGGGCCGGGCTGGCCGCGCTGCCCGGCGAGGTCTACGAGGTCGCGGCCGCCGCGGACGGGCCGGCGTCGGCGCAGGTACCGGCCTGGGCCCGGCTGATGTACTTCGACGGCCCGCGCGTCCCGGAACAGGCGGCCGCCGCGGACCGGGCCGGCCGGCAGCGGATCTGGCCGGCCATCAGCGGCCTCAGCGGGCTGGTCGGCGCCTACGTGCTCCACGGCCGCGACCTCGGAGCCGTGATCATCACCCTCGCGACATCCACCGAGACCCTGGACACCGCCGAGCGCGTCGCCATGAGCACCGAACTGCTGCCGGGAGAGGACCCCGCCCTGCTGCCCGGCCCTGACCGCATCGAGATCCACCACGTCACGGGCTACCACGTGGCCAACGCCACGGCGGCCCCCACGCGGGGACGCTGACATGGCGCACCCGACCACGACCGTCCTAGGGAGCTTGTTATGTTCACCAATCTCGACCGCCGGCCCGGCGGGCCCGATCAGGGGGAATGGGATGCCGGCCGGACCGGCCTTCCCGGCCGCCGCGCAACTGGCCTGATCGCCCGGTTCGGTTCACTGCCCTTCCGGCAGCTGGCCGGGCCCTCGGGCCTGTTCTTCCTGTGGCCGCCGAAGTCCCGGGCCCGCACCGGCATGGCAGCTGGGGGGCCGCCATGACCGCCACGATCCCGGGCGAGCGGGGCCCGCTGACGGCGCTGAGCGGCGCCTGGCTGTTCGACGGCACCGGCCCGGCGCTGATTCCCGATCCGGTAGTCGTGATCGAGGGCAGCGTGATCCGCGACGTCTGCTCCGGCGGCCGGGTCCCGGAAATCCTGGACGGCGGGACCGTGATCGACCTGCCCGGTGCGACCCTGCTGCCCGGCCTGGTCGACACCCACGTCCACCTGGCTTTCGACGCGAGCGCCGACCCGGTCGGCAACCTGGCCCGCCGCCGGGACGACGAGATCGCGGAGACAATGGCGGACGCCGGCCGGGCCGCGCTGCGCGGTGGCGTCACCACCATCCGTGATCTCGGCGACTACCGCTACCTGTCTCTCGGGCTGCGCGGCCGGACGGACCAGCCGACCGTCGTCGCGGCCGGTCCGCCGATCACCACCCCCGGCGGGCACTGCCACTACCTGGGCGGCGCCGTGCTACCGACCTGCGGGGGCGTCCGGGCGGCGGTGCGCGAGCACGCCTCCCGGGGCGTGGATGTCGTCAAGATCATGGCCAGCGGCGGGAACCTCACGCCTGGTTCGCGCCAGGACCTCGCCCAGTTCCCGCCCGAGGTGCTGCACGCGGCCGTCGACGAAGCCCACCGGCTCGGGCTGCCCGTGACCGCGCATGCCCACGCCGTCGCCGCGATCGCCGACGCGGTCGCGGCCGGCGTGGACGGGCTGGAACACGTGTCGTTCTGGACGGAAGAAGGGGTGGACGCGCCCGCCGACCTCATCCGGCTGATCGCCGCCCGCCAGATCGCGGTCGGGGCCACGCTGGGCATGGTGCCGGTGCCGGGCATGGTGCCGCCTCCCGCGCTGGCCGTGCGCATGCCCGCCATGATCGCCAACCTGCGGCGGCTCTGCGAGTCGGGGGCAGTGATGGTCGCGGGCACCGACGCCGGCATCGCCCCGGTGAAGCCGCACGACGTCGTCCGGCACGCCCCGCCCATGCTCCGCCAGCTGGGGCTCAGCCCGGCCGAAGCGCTGCGCGCTGTCACCTCAGTCGCGGCGGGCGTGTGCGGACTCGGGCACCGCAAGGGCCGCATCGCGCCCGGCTTCGACGCCGACATCCTGGCCGTTGACGGTGACCCGGTTGCCGATCCGGAGGCGCTGCACCGCATCCGGGCCATCTACGCTCGCGGCACCGCCGTGACCAGGCCGGGCAGTTAGGACGGCCGGCGGCATTACCGTGAAACTACGGTATTGCAGCCAGCCGGGTACGGTCGAAGTCGCCTTCGCGGGCCCTTGTCCGTTGCGTGATAGAACGCAGTAACTCTAGGCTGGGTTCCATGGGCAGACTTAGCCGCACCGAGTCCCGGCATGACTGAGCGCATCGAGCCGACCGGGGCGGTCGACCGCCCCGGTGAGCCGACCGGGGCGGTCGACCGCCGCCGCGAGATCACCTGGGACGACCCGCTGGTCGGCGCGGCGCTCGCCCGCGACATGAGCGGCCTGGAGTACCTGCGCGGCATCGCCGCAGGCCGCATACCGGCCGCGCCGATCGCCGCCCTGCTCGGGCTGAGCGTCGTCCAGGTCGAACCGGGCCAGGTCACGTTCCGGCTCGCCATCGGCGAGCACTTGTACAACCCGATCGGCTCGGTGCACGGCGGGGTCTTCTGCACGCTGCTTGACTCGGCGATGGGCTGCTCCGTGCACGCCGCCCTGAACCGCGGCCAGGCTTACACCAGCCTGGAGCTGAAGGTGAACTTCATCAAGCCACTCACGCTGGACACGCCGAGCGTGGTCGCCGCCGGGCAGGTGATCAGCCTGGGGCGCCGGGTGGCCACCGCCTCGGCCCAGATCACCGGGCCGGACGGGACACTGTACGCGCACGGCACCACGACCTGCCTCATCTTCGACGCCCGGCCAGGCCCGGCCGGCCCGCCGGAAAGGAACGGCGATGGGCACTGAGACCAGCACCGCGGCCGCGGCGGGGCCCAGCCTCGATCCCTCATCCCTCGAAAACGCGGGTGCCTTCCTGCAGGCGGCCGGCCTCGTTTTCGACGAGATCACCGCGACCCGGGTCACCGGGCACCTCACGCTGGGCCCGGAGCACCACACCCCCTGGGGAGTCGTCCACGGCGGCGTCTACACGACCGCGATCGAGAGCGCGGCCAGCGTCGGCGCCAGCGCCGCGGTCCGGGAATCAGGCCAGGTCGCGGTGGGCCTGACCAATACCACCCACTTCCTGCGGCCGGTCACGCAAGGCCGGGTGAACGTGACGGCGTCCGCCCTCAGCCAGGGCCGGACCCAGCAGCTGTGGCGGGTGGACATCACCGACGAGGCCGACCGGCTGATCGCCCACGGCGAGCTGCGCCTGCAGAACATCGCCGGCCGGGCCTGACCGCGGCAGCCGCGAAGGCTACCGGCCCCAGGCCGCGATGGCCGCCTCGACCAGCTGGCCGAGGCCGTCCGCATCGGGCGGGTGGTTGACCCACAGCGACCGGTAGCCGTCCGCCTCTACCCGTCCGGAGATGTCGGCCAGGACCGGCTCGGGAGTGTCGGTCTTGAGCTCGAACGCCAGGTGCGTCACGGCTGCCGCTCAGCCGATCGCCCGGCGCCGCAGGTCACGGCGTATGTCCTGGCCGAGCCTGCGGGTCTCCCGGCTGTTGAGGTACGCGCCGACGGCCGCCCCGGTCAGCAGCGGGCCCAGCGAGAAGGCGCTCCGGCCGGCCCGGGCGGCCAGCCGCCGGCGCAGCAGCCGGGTCAGCGGGGATCCGGCGGCGAAGATCACGCCGCCCGGGATCATCGAAACGCCCCGCCGGTGGGCCCACGCCGCGACGTACGCGCTCATCCGCTCGGCCACGTTGCCGCGGGCCGGGGTGCCGTACGCCTCGTGCAGCTCGGCGATGAGCTTGATCTCGATGCCGACCAGGACCAGCGTCTCGGCGGCCACCTCGGCCGGGATGGTGGCCAGCGTGGGCAGCGCCGCCCACACGCCCGCCGCTCCCCCGGCCGCCGCCGCGGCGTGCGCCGCGCCGTCGATGAGCGCGTCGGCGATCTCCTCGGGCGCCTGGCCGGGGAACTGAGCCTGCAGCGCCGCCTGGCCACGTACCCGCAGCCGCGGCGCCATCGCGATCACCTGCGCGACCAGCCAGCCGGTGCCCAGGCCGGCCCCGCGCCGGGCCGCCCCGACGCCGCGGACCGCCCCGCGCTGCGCCGCCCGGGTGCCGCGCCCGGCCACCCGGGCACCCGAGGCGACGGCCTTGGTGAAGGCGGTCGCCAGGCGCCGTTGTTCCTGTGGGCGGTCCGCCTCGGCCACGTCGGCCGCAACCTCGGCGGCGCGCAGCGTGAGCTCGTCCGGTGCGGTTTCCTGATCAGACATGGCATACACCTACCCGTCTTGGCGTCCGACCCACCTGGCGCTCAGTTCGGGTTGTACGGCGTGTACCGCAGGTCGGGGGCGGGCCGGGACGTGGTGGTCTTCAGCATCGCGGTTTCCCTGGACAGCAGGGCCCGCTGGGCGTTCATCCGCGCCACGGCGTCGGGCTCGGCCAGCAGGCTCTGCCGTTCGGGCAGGTCGATGACCATCGTGGCCGCCACCACGTAGGAGAGCAGGACCGGCTCGGCAGGCAGGTCCTCGACCTGGACCGTGGCGCCGCCCCACTCGGTGAGCGCGTCCAGGTATGCGCGGAACGCCACCTGGACGGCCCGGACCGCGGGCGCGGCGGCGGCCTCGTCGACCTCGTCCTCGGTCAGCAGCTCGATCTCGCCTCGCAGGTACGGCAGCGTCTCTTCCAGGGACAGCAGCCTGAACCGCTGAGTGCCCACAGTGACGATGTCGTACCGGCCATCGGGGTGCTGTTCGGCCCGGCGCAGCGTCGCGGTGCAGCCGACCTCGTACAGCGACTGCACCCCGTCGATGCCGGTCTCACGGCCCTTGCGGATCGCGATCACCCCGAACTGCCGCGGCTCGGGCCCGTCGAGCAGGTCGCGGACCAGTTGCCGGTAGCGGTCTTCGAAGATGTGCAGCGGCAGGAGCATGCCGGGATAGAGCACCGCGCCGAGCGGGAACAACGGCAGCATCTTGCTCATACCACGACAGTACGCGCACGTCGCGACCGCCAGGAACCTACATCAGCAGCACGATCTTGCCGAGGATGTGCCGCTGCGCCAGGCGGCTGTAGGCGTCCCGGACCCGGTCCAGCGGGTAGGTACCGGCGATCGGCACCTCGAGCTGGCCGGCCGCGATGAGCTCCGCGAGCTCGGCCATGACGGCCGCGCTCGACCCGGCCGCGTTGCCGTCACCCTTGACGCCGAACTTGGTGATGGCCTCGAAGTCGGCAATGGTGTCGATACGGGACGGCGCCACGCCCAGCTCGAGGGCGATGTCGACGTAGCCCGCGCCGAACGTGTCGACGAACGCGTCCACCTTGCCCGTTGCCGCCCGGATCCGGTCGCTGACCCCAGCACCGTAGGCTACCGGGATGACACCGTGGCCCCGCAGCCAGTCATGGTGGTCCTGGCCCGCCAGCCCGATCACGGTGGCGCCGTCCCGCCGGGCCAGCTGCACCGCGATCGAGCCGACCCCGCCGGCGGCGCCCGAGACCACCACGGTGTCGCCCTCGGTCAGGGCCACCGCCCGGACCGCCGCATAGGCCGTGGCGCCGGCCACGAACAGCGCGCCGGCGACATCCCAGGGCACGCCGGCCGGCCTGGCCGTCAGGTGCTGCGCCTCGGCTACCACGTACTCGGCGTGGCTGGCCCGGTTGTCGGTCCAGCCGATGACCTCGTCCCCGGCCGAGAAGCCGGTCACGCCCGGCCCGGTCTCGGCCACGATCCCGGCCAGGTCGCTGCCCTCACCGGACGGGAACGTGGCCGGCCACCTGGCGCGCAGCAAGCCTTCCCGGATCGTGGCCTCGCCGGGATTGATCCCCGCTGCCTTCACCTGAACCAGCACCTCGCCAGGGCCTGGCGCGGGCCGCGGCACGTCCACGACCTTCAGCACGTCAACCCCGCCGTACTCGTCAAACCGGACTGCCTTCACCGGCGTGCCTCCGTTCTCTGCGTACGACTCAACCGCCTGCCGCGGCTCGATATGCCCGCGATCGCTGTCGTAGGCGGCGCGTAGTGTGCCCCTGTGGCCGAACGCTGGGACCGTGCGCGGGAACCGAAGTCCCCGACCGACGCGGCGGCCGCAGTCCGCCGGGCCGCGCAGCGCGAGGCGCGGGTGGTCTCGGGCCTGGCCGAACTCGACCGGTGGCTGTGCGATCAGGTCCGCCAGGGGCTGGCCGCCAGCCAGCGGGCCGGGTACGGGCACTGGGACGACATCGCCGCCCGCATGATCGACGCGCAGGCCTCGGGCCTGGCCGAACGCCTGCGGGCGCTGGCCGCGGTCCCCCACTCGGGCCCGGGCTGGGACGGGCGGCTGCTGGAGGAGTACGCCCTGCTGCGGCTGCTGGCCACGGCCTACCGCGACCAGGAGAAGCTGCCGCCGGACCTGCGGGACACGGTCCGCACCCGGATCGGCTTCACCATCCGCCAGGCCGACCTGCTGGCCGGCGCCACGCCGGTCGGGGACCACTGGTCCGTGCTGGCCTGGCGGGATCTGGACCAGGACCGGATCAGGACCCGCCGCATCTGGCTGCGCGGCCAGCGCACCGGGCGGCCCGCCCTGGTGCTCAGCTTCGCCGCCGCGGGCCAGTCGCTCGACGACTCGCTGGATATCGGCACCGAGGCCGACGCGGACCTGGTCTTCTATCCGGCCGCCGTCCCGCTGCGCGCCCTGGTGGCGGCCAGGCACGGCGCCAGGCCGGCCGGGCCGCCGCACGGCACCGACGCCGCGGGCCTGCTGGCCGGGTACGCGGCCGCCCTCGGCCAGGATCCCTGGCTGGACACCTGGCCCGCCGTCCTGCGGGCCACCCCGGCCCGCCGCCCGCAGCCCTGCCTGTCGGACGCCGCGGGCGACGCCCTGCCGCTGCACCCGGCCGCGGGCGACTGCTGGCCGCTGTTCGCCCTGTCCGCCGGCCGCCGGCTGACGGTGGCCGGCGAGTGGACCCCGCGCGGCCTGTGGCCCCTGACCGCCTGGGACGACGGCGGGATGGCGGTACCGCTATGAGAGAGCCAAAGGGGCGCGGTGCTGCCTGGACTGAGGAGCGACAAAGGAGCGACGAGGGAAGGCGGCACCTTACAAGCGCCCCGGCGGCGAGCGGGGGAACACTGTGAGCGGCTGGCAGGACCTGGTCACCGCGAGCCTTATCGGTACCGAACGGGCCGTGGTTCCCGCCGCCGAGATCCCCGGCGCGCTCGCGCTGCCGGACGTCGCGCCTGCTGACCCAGGCCCGGACGTCGCGCCTGCTGACCCAGGCCGGGACGTCGCGCCGGCTGACGCAGGCCGGGACGCCGCGCCGGCTGATCCGGACCCGGACCCCGCGGCGGTGCTGCTCGACCGGGCCGCGCTGCTGACCGCCGCCCGGCGGGCAGGACGCCGGCCCGGCCAGGCGGACCCGCTGCCGCAGGCCGAGCCAGACCCCAGGCCGGCGGTAAGCCCGGCGGCCGGGCTGCGCCTGGCGCGGATGCTGCGCGGACAGAACCCGGAGCTGCTGGCCGAGTGGCTGGCCGCGGCCGCGGCCCGGGGCCTGCGGCCGCCGCCGCAGCTGCTGCCGGCCCTGCTGGACCGGGCGCGACGCGCCGCCCCCGCCGAGCCGGCGCTGCCGCGCCTGGTGGCCGAGGCGGGCGGGCCGCGGGCCAGGTGGCTGGCCACGCTCAACCCGGACTGGGAGTACGCCGCGGTGTGGCTGGCCACGCTCGGCGCGGACCGGGCGTACGCCATGGCCCGGGACCAGGTCGGCGACGACGCGTGGCGGCTCGGCCGGGCGGCCGAGCGGCGCGGCTACCTGGCCGCCCTGCTGGCCCGGGACCCCGCGGCCGCCCGGGACCTGGTGGCCGACGGCTGGGCCGCGGCCGGCCCTGGCGAACGGGCCATGTTCCTGGCCGTGCTGGCCGAGGGCCTCACCCCGGCCGACGAGCCGCTACTCGAAACCGCGCTCGACGACCGGGCCGATGAGGTACGCGGCTGGGCCGCCTACCTGCTGGCCCGGCTGCCCAGTTCGGCCCTGGGTCAGCGGATGGCCGGACGCGCCCGGCGCTGCCTGCGCCTCGAGCACGGCGGCCGCGGCCCTCGCCTGACCGTCCTGCCGCCGGACGGACCGGACCGCGCGATGCGCCGCGACGGGATCACGCCCGGCCCGGCGGGCGGGCGCTCGCAGCTGGCCGACCGGACCCGTCTCATGCTGGAGATCATGTCCCGGACCCCGCTGGGCACCTGGACGGAGGAGTTCGGCCTGACCGCGGCGCAGATCGCGGCCGTGCCCGCGGGCGACTGGGCGCCGGCGCTGCTGGCCGGCTGGTCCCGGGCGGCGATCGCGCAGCGCGACCAGGCCTGGACGGCCGCCCTGGTCAACCGGGCCCTCACCGGGCGGCGGGCCGGCACGGCCGCGGAGTTCGAGGCGCTGCGGCAGCTGGCCCGGCACGCCGACCCGGCGCTGGGCGCCCCGGGAGCGGTGGCCGAACCAGGCCCGGACGCGCCGCCCGCCGCCCTGGGCATGCTTAGAGTCCTGCGGTTCCGCTATCACATGCTGAAGGAGCTGGATGATGGCCTCAGTATCGACTGACGGAGGGCCAGCTGACGGAGGGCCAGCTGACGGAGGGCCGGCTGACGGCGAGACCACCCTGCGCCCGCACGCGGAGCAGGAGCACCAGGCCGAACTGGCCGCGCTGGCCGCCGGCGACGACCGGCCCCGGCCGCCGGGCTGGCGGCTGTCCCCGTGGGCGGTGACCACCTACCTGCTGGGCGGTACCGCCGCCGACGGCACCCAGATCACGCCCAAATATGTGGGCTCCCGCCGCCTGGTCGAGGTCGCGGTGGCCACCCTGGCCACCGACCGGGCCCTGCTCCTGCTGGGCGTGCCGGGTACGGCCAAGACCTGGCTGTCCGAGCACCTGGCCGCCGCCATCTGCGGCGACTCCACGCTGATGGTGCAGGGCACCGCGGGCACCGCGGAAGAGGCGGTCAGGTACGGCTGGAACTACGCGCGGCTGATCGCCGAGGGACCGTCGCAGGCGGCGATGGTGCCCGGCCCGGTGCTGCGCGCCATGGCCAGCGGCAGGATCGCGCGGGTCGAGGAGCTGACCCGGATGCCCTCGGACGTGCAGGACGCCCTGATCACCATCCTGTCCGAGAAGACCGTGCCGATCCCGGAGCTGGCCGGCGAACTGCAGGCGGTCCGGGGCTTCAACGTCATCGCCACCGCCAACGATCGGGATCGCGGCGTGAACGAGCTGTCCAGCGCACTGCGCAGGCGGTTCAACACGGTTGTGCTGCCGGTGCCCGCCTCGGCCGAGCAGGAGGTGGAGATCGTCACCCGGCGAGTCGCCCAGCTTGGCCGCTCGATCGGCCTGCCGGAGACCGCGCCGGGCGCGGCGGAGATCAGGCGGGTGGTCACCGTCTTCCGCGAGCTCCGCCAGGGCGTCACCGAAGACGGCCGGGCCAAGGTCAAGTCACCGAGCGGCACGCTGTCCCCGGCCGAGGCGATCTCCGTGGTCACCAGCGGCCTGGCCCTGGCCGCCCACTTCGGCGACGGCGTGCTGCGCCCGGCCGACGTAGCCGGCGGCATCACCGGCACGGTGATCCAGGATCCCGTATCGGACCGGGCGGTGTGGGCCGAGTACCTGGAAACCGTGGTCAGGGAGCGAGAGGACTGGGGCGACTTCTACCGCGCCTGCCGGGACGCCGCCGGATGAACCCGGCACATCGATTTGTCGACTTCCAGCGCCGGCCGGTGCGAGACGCAAGCACCACGGCCCGTTCGGCAGAATGATCTGTCCATGGTGACCGCCGTGTACGGGATCCGGCATCACGGGCCGGGGTCGGCGCGGTCGCTGCGGGCGGCGCTGGCCGAGCAGCAGCCGGACGTGGTGCTGATCGAGGGACCCCCGGAAGCCGACGGGCTGCTGGCACTGGCGGGTGATGAGGAGATGCGGCCGCCGGTGGCGCTGCTCGGGTACGTGCCCGGGGAGCCGAAGAAGGCGGCGTTCTGGCCGTTCGCGGTGTTCTCGCCGGAGTGGCAGGCGATCAGGTACGCGCTGGGCGCGGGCGTGCCGGCGCGGTTCTTCGACCTGCCGGCCGCCTACCAGCTGGCCATGGGTGACGGCGAGCCGGCCGGGCCGCGTACCGACCCGGTGAGCCAGCTGGCCACGGCGGCCGGCTACGACGACCCCGAGCGCTGGTGGGAGGACGTGGTGGAGCACGTCCCGGGGACCGCGGTGTTCGCCGCCCTGGCCGAGGCGATCGCCATCCTCCGCGCGGAGGACGGCGAGCCTGCCCGGGACGCGGTCCGCGAGGCGTACATGCGGAAGGTCCTGCGCAAGACGGTCAAGGAGGGCTACCAGCGGATCGCCGTGGTCTGCGGCGCCTGGCACGTGCCCGCCGTAACTGAACTGCCGGCCGCGGCCGCCGACGACCGGCTGCTGCGCGGCCTGCCCAGGGTCAAGGCCACCTTCACCTGGGTGCCCTGGACCTACGGCCGGCTGGCCTACGCCTCGGGGTACGGCGCCGGCATCCGGTCACCCGGCTGGTATGACCACCTGTTCTCCTCTCCCGGGCACCCGGTCGAACGATGGCTGGCCAAGGCGGCCGCGGTGCTGCGCGATCAGGGCATCCCGGCGTCATCGGCGCACGTGATCGAGTCCGTGCGGCTGGCCGAGGCCCTGGCCGCGCTGCGCGGCCGGCCGCTGGCCGGGCTGGAGGAGGTCACCGAGGCGACCCGGGCCGTGCTGTGCGAGGGCAGCGACCTGCTCACCGGGCTCATCGAGCGCCGCCTGGTCGTCGGCGAGCGGCTCGGGGCGGTGCCCGCCGCGACACCCATGGTGCCGCTGCAGCAAGACCTTCGGGCCCAGCAGCGTCACCTGCGGCTGCGGCCAGACGCGGCGCCCCGGGACTACGACCTGGACCTGCGCAAGCCCACCGACCTGGCCCGCAGTCACCTGCTGCACCGGCTCGCGCTGGTCGGGGTCCGCTGGGGGACGCGGCAGGAGGGCCAGAGGCGGAACATCGGGACGTTCCGGGAGAGCTGGCAGCTGACCTGGCGGCCCGAACTCGACCTGGCCCTGATCGAGGCGAGCATGTGGGGCAGCACCGTCGCGGCCGCCGCCGAGCAGCGGGCCCGGGCCCGCGCCGCCGAGTCCGCCGCCCTGGACGAGCTGGCCGCGCTGACCGAGCAGTGCCTGCTGGCCGACCTGGGCCACGCCCTGCCGCAGGTGCTGGCCGCGGTCAGGGACCGCGCCGCGCTGGATACCGACGTGACCCACCTGATGGCCGCGCTGCCGGCCCTCGTCCGGGCGGCCAGGTACGGCGACGTCCGCGGCACCGACCCCGGCCGGCTCGGCGAGGTCGCTACCGAGCTCATCACCAGGATCTGCGCGGGCCTGCCGGCCGCCACGGCGTCTCTGGACGAGACGGCCGAACGGGTCCTGCGGGACCGCATTGACGCCGTGCATTCGGCCACCGGGCTGCTCGGCGACGGCCCGAGCCGCGACCGGTGGCTGGACACGCTGGGGCGGCTGGCCGCGTCCGGCCGCCCGCCGCCGCTGA
Source organism: uncultured Actinomycetes bacterium (assembly GCA_963739135.1). GTDB lineage: Bacteria > Actinomycetota > Actinomycetes > Streptosporangiales > Streptosporangiaceae > Palsa-504. Next base: position 52,168 of record CAVTZG010000021.1, on the reverse strand, counting down.
TCTCCGGGCGGCTGACGCGCCTGCTGCTCGACGCGGGACGGCTCAGCCCGGACGGCGCGGCGGCGCGGATGTCACGCGAGCTGTCCGCCGGGGCACCGGCCGCGGCCGCCGCGGGCTGGGCCGAGGGATTCCTGGCCGGCAGCGGCCTGCTGCTTGTCCACGACGGCAAGCTGCTCAGCCTGGCCGACGGCTGGCTGGCCGGGCTGAGCGCGGACGCCTTCTCCGCCGTGCTGCCCGCGCTGCGGCGCACCTTCGGGGAGTTCGCGCCGTCGGAGCGGCGCGCGATCGGGGAGCAGGCGGCCCGCCTGGACGGCAGCGGCCGGCCCCCGGCCCGGCCCCCGTCGGCCGACGACGACCTGGACCAGGCCCGGGCGGCGATTGCGGTGCGGGCCGTAGCGGCGATCCTGGGCCCGGGCGCCGGCGCGGTCCTGGGCCCGGGCGCTGGCGCGGCGGCCGTGTCATGAGCGCCAGTCCCGATGAGCGGCTGCGGCGCTGGCGTCTGGCGCTCGGCGGCGCGGCTTTGGAGGGCGACACCGGCGTCTCGCTGGGCGGCGACGACGCGCGGATCGACGCCGCTCTCGGCGCGCTGTACGACGCCGAGGAACCCGCCAGCCTGGAGCCCGCAGGCAAGCGCCAGTCCGGCCTGGGCGGCTCGGCCCCGCGGGTGGCCCGCTGGCTCGGTGACATCCGCACATTCTTCCCGGTCAGCGTGGTGCAGGTCTTGCAGAGGGATGCGATCGAGCGGCTGGGCCTGACCCGGCTGCTGCTCGAGCCCGAGCTGCTCGAGGCGGTCGAGCCGGACGTGCACCTGGTCGGGACCCTGCTTTCGCTGAGCCGGGTGATGCCTGAGCAGGCCCGCGAGTCCGCCCGGGCGGTCGTCCGCACCGTGACCAGGGACCTGGAACGCCGGCTGGCCCAGCGGACTCGTTCGGCGGTCACCGGCGCGGTGAACCGGGCCGGCCGGACCAGCAGGCCCCGGCGCCCGGCCGACATCAACTGGGACCGGACGATCCGCGCGAACCTGCGGAACTACCAGCCCAGGCAGCGGACCGTAGTGCCCGAGCGGCTGATCGGCTACGGGCGGAAACAGCAGGCCGTGGCGCGCGACGTCATCCTGTGCCTCGATCAGAGCGGCTCGATGGCCGCGTCGGTGGTGTACGCCGGGGTGTTCGGCGCGGTGCTCGCCTCGATCCGGTCCCTGCGCACGTCGGTGGTCGCCTTCGACACCGCCGTGGCCGACCTGACCGAGCAGCTCAGCGACCCGGTGGACCTGCTGTTCGGCACCCAGCTCGGCGGCGGCACCGACATCAACCGCGCCCTGGCCTACTGCCAGGGCCTGATCACCCGGCCGGCCAGCACCATCCTCGTCCTGGTCAGCGACCTGTTCGAGGGCGGCAACCGGGACGACATGCTGCGCCGGATCGCGGACCTGACCGCTGCGGGCACGCAGGTGATCGCCCTGCTGGCGCTGTCCGACGACGGCGCGCCCGGTTACGACCACGACAACGCCGCCGCGCTGGCCGAGCTGGGCGTGCCCGCCTTCGCCTGCACCCCGGATTCGTTTCCCGACCTGATGGCCGCCGCCATCGAACGCCGCGACGTCGCCGAGTGGGCCCGCCGCCACCAGGCCCCGCGAGCCTAGCTGCCACCTGACCACACGCGCCTAGCCGCCACCGGGCCCCGCGGCTCTAAGGAGTGTTTCATAGCTCGTTCCGGACGGTCCCATCCCCCACAGGCCCCACCCGCCCCGTTTTTCCGCGGTTGATTCGTGTTTCGCGGTTGATTCAGGGTGCTGGGATACCGGTAATCAACCGCAGAACCGGAATCAACCGCAATAACCGGACACATCCCTACCGCTGGTGTTGCGGTGGTGGCTGGTGTGACGGCTGGGGCTCCGGGCGGCGGGCGCTCACACGGCAACGGCTTCGATGGCCAAGCCGCAGCGCAACGGCTTGTGAAACAAGGCCTGCCGCAACCCGGCCCCGCACCTAACCGCAACCTCGGCCCTGCACCTAACCGCAACCCGGCCCTGCACCTAACCGCAACCCGGCCCCTCCTGGCCGCAACCTGGCCGCGCTCCTTGCCGCAACCCGGCCCTGCCGGGCCGCCCGGCGCGTTCAGGCGGCCCGCCTGGCCAGCATCTGGCGGCGCGGGCCGGGGTCGCGATCGGGCACGTCATGCTGATCCACGACTGTGAATCCGGGCGGCAGCAGCGACGCAGGCTCGCCGGGCGCCAGGCACCACTCCGGACGCAGGTCGGGCCTCGACTTCCTGGCCTCGGCGGTCAGCGCCTCCCAGCCGATCAGCCCGCGGTCCGCCACCGCCTCAGCCGCCGCGGCGAAGACAGCCGGGGCCCAGAAGCCGGTGCACAGCACCAGGGCCAGCGAGCGGGGCGGCGGCCGCCAGCCGGCCAGGTCGGCGTGGGCCAGCGTGATCAGGCCATCCAGGCCCTGGCGGCGGGCCTGGTCGCCGAGCAGCGCGAGGGCGACCTCCGAGACGTCCACCGCCGTGACCTGGCGTCCGCTGGCCGCAGCCAGCAGCACGCTGCCGGAAGGGCCGCAGGCCAGGTCGGCCACCGGGCCGTCCGGAAGGTCCATGGCCAGGGCCCGAACGGCCAGAGGGTGAGGGATGAAGGATGGCACCGGCCGGCTGGCGTACCTGGCGTTCCACCTGAGCCGGTCAGGGTGGCTGTCCGGCGGGAATCCCCGGCCCGGACCACTAGCGGGCATGATCACGGATGTTACGGTCTGCCGGAGGCTGGATAATTACAGCACCGAGTGCCAAAATAGGGCCTCAGGCAGTCCGGCGAGGGAGACCGATGGCAAGCACGCGCGAGTGGTTCGAGACAGTCGAGGAGGCCAGGCGGCGAGCCCGGCGGCGCCTGCCCCGGTCGGTGTACATGGCGCTGGTGGCCGGCACGGAGCAGGGCATCACGCTGCGGGACAACGTAGCCGCGTTCAGCGAGCTGCGGTTCTCGCCGCCGCGCATCGCGGACCTGCCCGCGGCCAGGCAGCTGGCCACGTCGGTACTCGGGCAGGACATCGCCCTGCCGGTGATCGCGTCCCCGACCGGCGTGCAGGCCGTTCATCCCCAGGGCGAGGTCGGGGTGGCCCGCGGGTCGGCCGAGGCGGGCACGGCCATCGGCCTGAGCTCGTTCGCCAGCATGCCGGTGGAGGACGTGGCGGCCGCGAACCCCAAGCTGTTCTTCCAGGTCTACTGGTCCGGCGGGAAGGACACGATCCTGGACCGGATCGAGCGGGCCCGCCGGGCCGGCGCTCAGGCCCTCATCGTCACCCTGGACTGGTCGTTCTCCAACGGCCGGGACTGGGGCTGCCCGGCCATCCCGGAGAAGATGGACCTGCGGACCATGATCCGGCTCGCCCCGGAGGGCCTGACCCGGCCGGGCTGGGTCCGCGACTGGCTGCGCCACGGCGGCCTGCCCGGCCTGACCGTGCCCAACATGGCCGCCCCCGGCGAGCCGGCCCCCACCTTCTTCGGCGTCTACGGGGAGTGGATGCAGACCCCGCCCGCCACCTGGGCCGATATCGCCTGGCTGCGCGAGCAGTGGGATGGCCCGTTCATGGTCAAGGGCGTGATGCGGCCGGACGACGCCCGCCGGTGCGCCGACATCGGCGCCACGGCCGTCTCGGTGTCCAACCACGGCGGCAACAACCTGGACGGCACCCCGGCCTCCATCCGCGCGCTGCCCGCCGTCGCCGACGCGGTCGGGAGCCAGATCGAGGTGCTGCTGGACGGCGGCATCAGGCGCGGCAGCGACGTGGTCAAGGCGCTGGCGCTCGGCGCCCGGGCGGTCATGATCGGCCGCGCCTACCTGTGGGGGCTGGCCGCCAACGGGTCAGCCGGGGTGCAGAACGTCTTCGACGTGCTGCGGGGCGGCATCGACTCCACGCTGCTCGCGCTCGGCCGGTCCTCGATTCAGGAACTGTCCCCCGACGACGTCATCGTCCCGGCTGACTTCGCCCGCGGAGTATCCAAGTGACGGGCCCCGAGCTGCGGCAGTAGCGGCCAGGCGGTCCGGTACTCGGCGCAGCCCTGCCAGACCCCGACGCTGTAGGCCACATCATCGAGCAGCCGGGCGGCGACGTAGCGGGCCGGGTCGAGCGGCGGCCGCCGGTCCAGCCAGTCAAACAGCGCCGGCGCGAGGACCAGTGCGGCCAGCGGGAGCCGGAGCCGCCGCACCGCGACCGCGGCCGGCAGCGCCACCGGCCACCAGGTCCGGCAGATCGCGCTGCCCAGCGGCCTGCCCGCCGCGAGCGTCCCGCCTCCGGCCAGCCGGGCAGCCAGCCGCCAGGCGGTCCCGGCCTCTGGCCCGGGCCATTTCTCGCCGGTGACCTGGGCCAGCCGCCGGGCCAGCAGGGCGATGCCAGCGGCGGTGAACGCGGCGCCCGCCGCCGGGCGCCCGGCCACGGCGGCCAGCCAGGCCAGCGCGGTCCAGGCCGACACATACAGCGGGCGCACGGCGCCGGGATGACGCAGCTCCAGGGACGCGGCCGACGTGCCGTAGTCCTTCCGCCGGGCGAACCAGGCCCGCAGCGCCACCCGGTGCTGATGCCGCATGGTGGCGGCCGGCTCGTACCGCACCCGCCAGCCGGCCGCGGCCAGCCGCCAAACGAAGTCGACGTCCTCCCCCACCTGCATGTTCTCGGCGAAGCCGGCTCCGGCGGCGGCCCTCCTGACCACCAGCGCCGCGCCCGGAACATACGTGACACGCGATCCGGGCCGGACGATGCTGGCCCGGGCACCCATGTCCAGGGTGGAGCTCGCCCCCTCGTACCTGGCCAGCCAGGTCGGCCCGGGCTCAGCGGGGATGATCCGCGGCGCGACCGCGCCGACCGCCGGATCCGCGAAGTGCGGCAGCATGTCGTCCAGCCAGCCGGGGCCGGGCACGCAGTCCGAATCGAGAAACGCGACCAGCGGAGTATCCGCCGCCGCCAGGCCCGTGTTCCTGGCCGCCGCGGGCCCGCCGTTGACCGCCCGCCGCAGCACCGTCGCGCCCGCTTCCGATGCGACCCTGGCCACCGTGGCCGGATCGGCCGAGGCGTCATCGACCACAATCACCCGGGGCATCCCGGCCAGGCCGGCCAGGCCGGCCAGGCAGCGGGCCAGTTCGGCCTGCCGGTCGCGGACCGGGATCACCACCGTCACGTCATGCGGAACCCGCGAGCCCGCCGGGCCTCCCGGACCTCCCGGAGCGACGGCGGGCTGCGCGATCCCGGTGTCGAGCAGCCGGCGGGCCAGCACGCGGGCCCGGGGGTTGTCCGGGACGGGCGTACCTGACCACCAGCCCGCCACGAGCCGGGCGCCGGAAGGCGTAAGCCGCAGCACCCGGGTCGGCGAACCGCCCGCCAGCACCGTCCCGCCGGCCAGCAGGCGGGCCCCGGGATCGGGGCGGAGGCAGAACCCGGCGGGGACCAGCTCGGCCTCGGCACCTGGCCCCGGAGCGGCCGGCCCGGGCCGGATGATTGCCTTCCCCACCAGCCAAGACTAATACTGCTGTGGCGCCTGGGACTTCTCTAGGCGAACCGGTCCTGGTGCCGGGCGGCGTTGCGCAGCCGGGAACCGCTGAACTCGATGGTCGAGCTTGTCACCCGGCGCCAGAAGGGCCAGATCGACGGCGTGATCCGCAGCTCGATGCGGGCCCTGGCGTGCCGACCGAGGAGATCATCGACCACCACCCGCTCGATCGCCTCCACCTGCTCCTCGGCGACCCAGTAGCCGCCTACCTCGTGCGGCCGGAACGCTCCGGCGGGCAGCTGGTAGGCGTGCAGGCGGGCATCCCGCACGCGTTCGAGCCAGTCGGCCTCGATGACGTGGATCCGGCTGGCGGCGCTCTGGCCGAAGAACCGCTCACGATCCTGTTCCGTAGTGGCCGAAACCGGCCAGATGCATCCCCGCGGGCAGTCCCTGGGGAACCAGAACATTGGCGCGTGCCTGGTATCGACCGCCCAGACCAGAGGTCGGCCCTTGGGATCCGCGGCGGTGGCCTGCGGCCGGAACCGGTCCAGCGATGGGTCCTCGCTGAAGTGCCACAAGGCGAACGGGCCCTCCCCCTCATACCGCGGCGCCGCCTCGCGGGCCAGCAGGTCTTCCGGGTAATCCGGGCCCATGACCGCTGGGGCCGCTAGCCGACAACGAAGCCGGCCAGCGGGTTCTCGTCACAGGCCCGGTCCGGGGGCCGGCGGCCGATGGTGACCGGGACCCGCCGGTGCGAGTGGTCGGCCGACGGGCGGGGCACCGCCGCGGGCCCGCTCCCCCGGGCGGCGGCCAGCGCGGCCTCGCCGTGGCCTTGCACGCATTCCGGGTCGGGCCCGTCCAGCGGCAGGCCGGTGAAGAACTTGGCCGCCATGCAGCCGCCGCGGCACGAGTCGAACGATCCGCAGGACTGGCAGGCGCCCCCGGTCTGCGGCTGGCGCAGGTCGGCGAATAGCGGGGACGTCCGCCACACCGCCTCGAACCCGCCGAGCTGCCGCACGTTGCCCGCCAGGAAGCTCTCATGGATGGCGAACGGGCACGCGTATACGTCCCCGACCGGGTCGATGAGGCAGACCACCCGGCCCGCCCCGCACATGTTCAGCCCGGGCAGCGGCGGCCCGTACGGAGACAGGTGGAAGAACGAGTCGCCGGTCAGGACGTGCTCGCCGTGAGCCGATAGCCAGTCGTACAGCTCGCGCTGCTGAGTGCCGATCGGGTGCAGGTCGGGCCACACGTCGGCACCGCGTCCGGATGGGCGCAGCCTGGTTAGCCGCAGCTGCGCGCCGTGCTCGTCGGCGATCTGCTTGAACGCGTCCAGCTGCGGGATGTTATGCCTGGTCATCACGACCGAGAGCTTGAAGCCGCGGAACCCGGCGGCGGCCAGGTTAGCCATCGCCCGCCGCGCCACCCCATACGATCCGGCCCCGCGCACCGCGTCGTTGACCTCGGCGGTCGCCCCGTCCAGCGAGATCTGCACGTCGACGTAATCGCTGGCGGCCAGCTTGCGTGCCGCCGCGGCGTCGAGCTTGATCCCGTTGGTGGAGAACTTCACGCCGACCTGGTGCGCGGTCGCGTAGTCCACCAGCTCCCAGAAGTCCGGGCGTACCGTCGGCTCGCCGCCCCCGATGTTGACGTAGAACACCTGCATCCGCTGCAGGGTGTCGATGACCGCCCGGCATTCGGCCGTGGTCAGCTCGCGCGGGTCCCTGCGGCCCGAGCTGGACAGGCAGTGCACGCAGGCCAGGTTGCAGGCGTAGGTGAGCTCCCAGGTCAGGCAGATCGGGGAGGTGAGGCCCAGCTCGAACAGGTCGGTCAGGTGCCGGGTGGACCGGCCGTTACCAGGTCCGGCCGGGCTGGCGTCCGCGCCGGTGCAGGCCGTGCGCCGGGCCGCGGCGGGATCGCGGGAGACGATCATGCTGGAGCCGGCCAGGGCGGCCAGCGCCCGTCCGTAGACGGGCAGCTCTGGCTCGGTTACGCCCGCGGCAGTGCAGGCGGCGCGGGCCGTCGGATGCTCGGCGAGACTACTGAGGACATTCAGGAGCGTGGTGCTCTTGAGGAAGGAAAGATTGCGGGTGCCGAAGTGGTAGAGCATGGCACCGAACGGCTCCGGGCGGACGGCGGCACGGTCATCGAGGCGCCACGGGCGGTCGAGGTCAAACGCCGACACCATGCTGGCTGGCACGGGTACCGGGTCAGTAGACGCCGCACATGCCGTCGATCGAGACTTCCTCGACTAGGAGCTCATCGGCGGCGAGCGGCTCGGCCTCGGCGTGCTGGTCCGCGGGTGCAGGAACCGTCACGTGCTCGCCCATGAGTATCTCCTGTCTCGTGGCACTGGGTGCCATAGTAACCGCGCCACCGGCGCCGATCAAGGCTGCGCGATAACCGGGAACCGGCCGGTACCAACGTAAGATTGCCTCCGAATGGCCGGTCGTGACGGTTGGGGGTGCTGATGTCCACGGCGACGACACCGGATGTTCCCCGGGCCGGCCTGCCGACGGCGGCAGCCAGCCCGGGCGCAGGCGCGTCACGTCCCAGGCCGAGCTGGAGCAGGTGGCCTTCGAGCTGTTCGCCGCGAACGGCTTCGAGCAGACCACGGTCGAGGACATCGCGGTGGCCGCGGGCATCGGCCGCCGGACGTTCTTCCGCTACTTCCCGTCCAAGAACGACGTGCCCTGGGGCATGTTCGAGGTGGAACTCGAGCGCATGCGAGCCCGCCTCAAGGCGTGCCCGCGCGACGTCCAGCTGATGGACGCGATCCGGGTGGCGCTGGTCGACTTCAACCAGGTTGCGCCGGACCAGATCCCGCGGCACCGGCGCCGGATGGAGCTCATCCTGCGGGTCCCCGCCCTGCTGGCGCACTCCACCCTGCGTCTTGCGGCCTGGCGGGCCGTGGTCGCCGAGTTCGCCGCCGAGCGGACCGGCCAGCGGCCGGATTCGCTCGCCCCGCAGGCCATCGCGCACGCCGTCCTCGGCGTCGCCATCGCCGCCTACGAACAGTGGCTCGATGACGAAGCGGCCGACCTCGGCGTCCTGCTGGACTCGGCCATGCGCCAGCTCGCCGCCGCCTTCGAGGCCGACCGCCCCTGACCCGTCCCGCCGCCTTTCGCGCCCGCGTCCGCGTCCGGGTACACCTCGACCCTGTTTGCCGGTGACGATCTGACCACCGTGTCGCTGACCACGGTCGAGTTCCAGGCCGTCGCGGCGGGCACCCGCCTGCTGCTCACCGAGCAGGGCGCATTCCTGGACGGGCAGGAAGAGCCGGGCTGGCGGGAGGAGGGCACCCGGCAGTGGCTGGCCGCCCTGGGCGCCGAGCTCAGCGAAGGGAACCGGTTATGACCGCCGAAGACCATATCCGGGCTCTCATCGAGGACCGCATCCCGCCACCGCCGGGAAAGACGCCGCAGCGCTCGGCGATCACTACGCTGCTGACACGGTCCTGTTCGACGCCGTGGGACCGCTGCGCAGAGCCGGTGCCGGCGCGCAGGCCCGCCGCGTCGCCGAGTGGCTGTCGGCCTACAGCGGCCCGATCGACTGCTGAAACCCGGGTTTCATGACACGGGTCTCGTACGATGACGGCATGCCAGCGCCGTCGCCCGCGCCCGGACCGGCGTCCGTCGAGCCAGCGGATCAATCGGCGGTGACGGAGCTGGCGGGGATGCGGTGGCCGGCGGTCGAGGAAGGCCCGCGGCGGCTGCTGGTGGTGCCAGTCGGCTCGCTGGAGCAGCACGGACCGCACCTGCCGCTCGATACCGACACGCGGATCGCGGTGACGGTGGCCCGGATGGCCTGCGCGGGCCGGCCCGGCGTGGCGCTGGCGCCGCCGCTGGCCATCGGCGCGAGCGGAGAGCATGCCGCCTTCCCCGGCACCCTGTCCATCGGCACGGATGCGCTGGCCGCCTGCCTGATCGAGCTTGGCCGGCACGCCAGCCTGCACTGGCCCGCGCTGCGGTGGCCTGCATGACGGAGCGGCTGGCGGTGGTAAGCGGCGCGGCGCGCGGGATCGGCGCGGCCGTGGCCGGGAAGCTGGCCAGCGAGGGCTGGTCGCTGCTGCTGGTGGACGCCTGCGCACCGCAGCGGCCGGCCGATTACCCGATGCCAACCCCGGAGGACCTGGCCGCCGTGGCGCGGGACTGCCGGGCGGCCGGCGCCGCCCGGGTGGACGAGCTGATCGCGGACGTGGGCGACGGCGCCGTGCGCGATACGCTGCGGAACGTCCTGGCCGGGCGCGTCCCGGCGGCGGTAGTCACCGCGGCCGGCGTGATCAGGGGCGACGCGGCCTGGGCGGTGCCCGACGACGCGTTCGGCCTGCTGGTGCGGGTGAACCTGTACGGCGTTGTCCATTTGGCCGCGGCCTGCGTGCCGCCGATGATCGAGGCGGGCGCCGGCCGGTTCGTGGCCATCGCCTCGGCGGCCGCGCTGCGCGCCATGCCCCGCCTCGCCGCGTACTCCGCGGCCAAGGGAGCCGTGGTCAGCTACGTCCGGGCCCTGGCCGCCGACCTGGCCGGCACCGGGGTCACGGCGAACGTCGTGTGCCCCGGCTCCACCCGCGGGCCTATGCTCGCGGCCAGTGCCGCCGTCTACGACCTGCCCGACCAGGAGACTTTCGCAGCTCAGGCGCTGACCCGGCGGCTGCTCGAACCCGCCGAGGTGGCCGCCGCCGTGGCCTGGCTGTGCGGGCCGGACGCCGCCGCCCTGACCGGGGCGGTCATCCCCGTGGACGCCGGCCTGACCGCCTAGGGCTACTGCAGGTTGGCTGGGTTGCCGATGGGGTCGCCGACGTACTCGTGCATGGCGTCCAGGTTGTCGTGCGCCGGGAATTTCGCCGCCGCCGGGCCGTCGGCGAAGGCGCGCAGCACGTTCGCGGTCACCTGCTTGACGAAGGCGGGCGTCCGGCCGCCGATGCCGTGCGGGCTGTCGCCGTAGATCGCCTCCACCCAGCGCATGGTGCCCGCGTTGAACACGCCGGCCCCGCCGGGGTGAGTGTAGTAGGCGGAGTCGCCGAAGCTGGCTGCACCCTGGCAGACCAGCGGCGAGTGGGACAGGACCTGGATCGGCCGCGGGACCGGGTAGGCGGGGTTGACCCGGTCGTACTTGATGCCCACCAGGTTGGCGAACCGGTCGCCCGCGGCGACACCCGTCCCGGCGAACAGCCAGCTGTCCGGGGCCACGACGACATAGGGCGCGACGGCCGGGTAGCCCTCGTAGATGGTGCCGATCAGCGAGGATTCCGGGTCGGGGTCCGGCGGTTCGCGCCAGTCGCTGGTCACCAGCGCATTGTCCTTGCCGTACAGGGGGTCCTCGGTGTAGCTGGTCTTGTAGCAGATGACCAGCCGGCCGCCGGAATCCAGCCGGATCCGGCGGAACACCGCGTTGGCCCCCAGGAAGGCCAGGTTGACGCCCGCATCCCGGGCCGCGGTCACATTGGCCCGCTCCCCCGGCGTCCAGTACTCGTCGTGCCCGGGCGAGATCAGCGCGCTGGCCCCGGACAGCAGGTCCGGGTCGGCCGCGATGTCCATGCTGGTCACGTAGGCCAGCGGCAGCCCCATGGACTCGGCCAGCTTGACCGCGTTCCGCTCGTAGGTCAGGAACATGTCGGCGCCGTTCAGGTCGTACGGCCGGTCCAGGCTGACCGCCAGCGACCGGGATCCGTAGGACTGGCCGGCCCCCTCACGGCCCTGGTAAAGGTCGTAGCCGCCCCAGGTGTTGTAGGCCTGCCAGGTCGCCACGCAGTTCTTGAGCACCACGCGGCCCGCCGTGCTGGCCGACCGGACCGTCACCGGCACGTACCGTTGCGCCCCGGAGTCCGCGTCCAGCCGCAGCAGGTACGCCCCCGCAGGCCAGTCGTCGGTCGGTACCTCGAGGACGGGATCCCAGTCGGTCTGCACCGTGTTCGTGGAGCCGGTCAGGGCGGGGCCGTTCTGCCGGTGGCCGCGCACCGGACCTGACTGCCAGACCCTGCGCGCGCCCGCCCCTGCGTACCAGCCCATGCGGAACGCGCTGACCCGGAACCCCCGTGCGGTGGTTGAGACGAACAGCGGGAGCGACTGCCCGCTCAGCACGCTGGCCGCGCCGGCGTACCCCATGATCGCGTTGGCCGCGCCCAGGTGGCGGATCTCCCAGTGCGGGTCGCCGGGCAGCGAGTTCTCGGCCGCCGCCCGCCGGCGTGGGCGCGTCGCCGGGGTCTTGGCGGGGGCGGCTGGGACCGACGCGGAGCTGCCGCTGCACGCGGACGTGACGGCCATCGCCGCTCCAGCCACGCCGAACGCTCCCAGGCCAAGGAACCTCCGTCTGCTGGCCCCGCCAGACGGGGCCGAGCCGCTGGGAACGTCGCCGTCCCGCGTCATGGCCGACAGGATGCACCCGCCGCGCCCAACACGCAAATGACGCAGGATGCAGCGGCGGAATACCACGGACCGTTCGGCAAAACAACCTAGGCTACGGCGGGAAGTGGCGATGAGTCCGTGGCGGTGGCTGTCGGCGGTCGGCGTGCCGTAGGTTTCCTGCATGCAGATCTATGAGTACATCCAGCATGAGTGCACCACCCTGCACTTGACGGGCCGGGCCCCGAGGCCGCCCAAGGTCAACGACGGCCGGGTCGGGCTGAACGGCAAAATCGGCCTGTTGATCACCACGCTGGTCGGCACCATGGTGTGCGGCTACGTATTCGCGATCATCGCGCTGATCAGCCTGCCCTCCGCGATCACCAGCCACAATCTGACCGTCATTATCGCGTGGGTCTCCTCCAACTTCCTGCAACTCGTGCTTCTCCCGGTCATCATCGTGGGCCAGAACCTGCAGGCCAAGGCCTCAGATAAGCGCGCGGAGCAAACCTACGCGGACGCCGAGGCGGTCCTGCACGAGGCCATCCAGATCCAGCAGCACCTGGCGGCACAGGACGCGGTGCTCCAGCAGCTGATAGCCGAGGCCAGGTCCGGCGCCAGTCACGGGAACGGTGCCGCTGGGACGGTCGGCACGGCCGAGGCGTAGGCTACGGGCGCCAGGTGGACCGCTCCAGGCTGGAGGCGTTCAGCGACGGCGTCTTCGCGGTCGCGATCACCCTGCTCGCGCTCAACCTCACCGTCGAGGGCCCCGGACACGGCCTGCTGCGGCGCCAGCTCTGGGACCACCGGTGGTCATTCGCCGCCTACCTGATCAGCTTCTTCATCATCGGTATCATCTGGGTCAACCACCACGCGGTGATCAAGAGCATCGCCCTGGTGGACCGGACGCTGCTGTTCCTCAACCTGGTCCTGCTGCTGTTCGTCGTCCTGATCCCGTTCTCGACCGCGACCGTGGCGGAGTACCTGCCGGTCCCCGGGCCAGACGTGAAGGTCGCCATGGCCCTGTACAGCGCGGTGTTCCTGGGCATGTCGGCCGGCTTCGGCTTGATCTTCGAGTGGACGCTGCACGGCGATCACCGGACCGTGCCGCTGCCGCCGCAGGCGCACTGGCCCGCCCGGCTGCGGTTCGTCGGCGGCAGCAGCGTGTACGTCATCGCCATCGCCGTGTCCCTGTTCAACGCCATCATCGCGTTCATCCTGATCGCCCTGGTCGCCGTGTACTACATCGTGGAGCACACGCCCGTCTCCCCCGGCGCCCCGCATACCCCGGACGACGCGGCCACCGGGTCCTGAAACAGCAACGCCAGATAAATAGTTGCCATTAAGCAAGTGTCTCGATGTAGACTGGGTTAACGTGCGGCAAAGCGTTGACTCAGGACATCTGAACGGTGCATCTGGCGGGTCGCGGCCGAACGGCGGGCGGCCTGACCGGTACCGGTGGATCGCGCTGTCCAACACCACGCTGAGCATGACCATGGCGACCATCGACGCATCGATCGTGATCGTCGCCATGCCGGCCATCTTCCGCGGCATCGGCCTGAACCCGCTCACCCCGGGCAACGTGACCTACCTGCTCTGGATGATCATCGGGTACCTGCTGGTCCAGTCGGTGTTCGTGGTGACGCTGGGACGGCTGGGCGACATGTTCGGCCGGGTGAAGATCTACAACCTGGGCTTCGTCGTGTTCACGCTGGCCTCGATCCTGCTGTCCCTGGACCCGCTCACCGGCACCCACGGGGCCATGTGGCTGATCGGCTGGCGGTTCGTGCAGGCCTTCGGCGGCGCGATGCTGATGGCGAACTCGGCTGCGATCCTGACCGACGCGTTCCCGGCCAACAAGCGCGGCATGGCGCTGGGCATCAACCAGATCGCGGGCATCTCCGGGCAGTTCGTCGGGCTGCTGCTCGGCGGCCTGCTCGCCGCGGTGGACTGGCGCCTGGTGTTCTGGGTCAACGTGCCGATCGGGCTGTTCGGCACGATCTGGGCCTATAAGAGCCTGCGCGAGATCGCGACCACGAAGCGCGCCAAGATCGACTGGATCGGGAACATCATGTTCGCGGTGGGCCTCGGCTCGCTGCTGGTCGCGATCACCTACGGGATCCGGCCCTACGGCGGGCACGCCACCGGATGGACCAACCCCTGGATCATGACCGGGCTGATCGGCGGCGTGGTCGTGCTGATCGCGTTCTGCGTCTTCGAGACGAAAATCGCCGAGCCGATGTTCCAGATGAGCCTGTTCAAGATCAGGGCGTTCGCAGCGGGCAACGCCGCCAGCCTGCTCGGCTCGATCGCCCGCGGCGGGCTGCAGTTCATGCTGGTCATCTGGCTGGCTGGCATCTGGCTGCCGCTGCACGGCTATGACTTCGTGGTCACGCCGCTGTGGGCCGGGATCTACATGCTGCCGCTCACCGCGGGCTTCCTGATCGCCGGGCCGATCTCGGGCACCTTGTCCGACCGGTACGGGCCGCGGCTGTTCGCCACCTCCGGCCTGCTGCTGGCCGCGCTCTGCTTCGTCGGGCTGATGCTGCTCCCGGTCGACTTCTCCTACTGGATGTTCGCGCTGCTGATCTTCGGCAACGGCGTCGGCTCGGGCCTGTTCGCCTCCCCCAATACCTCCGCGATCATGAGCGCCGTACCCGCCAGGCACCGCGGCTCGGCCTCGGGCATGCGGTCCACCTTCCAGAACTCCGGCATGGCCCTGTCTATCGGCATCTTCTTCTCGCTGATGATCGCCGGGCTGGCCTCGACGCTGCCCAAGACGCTCTTCGGCGGGCTGACTGCCCAGGGCGTGCCGGCCTCGGTGGCCACGCAGGTCAGCCACCTGCCGCCGGTCAGCACGATGTTCGCCGCGCTGCTCGGCTACAACCCGGTGCAGAACCTGCTGGCGCCCTACGGAGTGCTGGCCAAGCTGCCCGTGCACAACGTCGCGGTGCTGACCGGCAGGCAGTTCTTCCCGCACCTGATCGCGGCGCCTTTCCACCACGGCCTGGTCATCGTCTTCACCGCCGCCGCGATCATGTCGGTCACCGGCGCGCTGGTCTCGCTGCTGCGCGGCAAGCAGTTCTACTACGACGACGCGCACCCGCTGACGGCCGGTCCCGCGGTCACGGTCCCGCCCGCAGCCCCTCCTGCGGCCGACACCATCAGCCCGAACGGCACAGCCAGCAGCTCAGCCAATGGTGACTCCGCTCCGGCGGTCGGCCCGCTGCCCGGCGACTCGCCCGCGGAACACGCTCACCTGCCCCGCGGCACCGGCGGGTAGAATATCCGCTGTGCCACGCTACGAGTACCGGTGCCGGGCCTGCGGCGACACCTTCGAACTGACCCGCACGATGGCCGAGTCATCGGCGCCGTGCACCTGCCCGCAGGGCCATGACGACACGGTCAAGCTGCTGTCCACGGTGGCCGTGGCGGGCCTGGCCTCTGGCCGGGACCGGGCCGCGGGCCCCTCGGGCGGCGGCTGCTGCGGCGGGGCCTGCGGCTGCGGCTAGCCGCCCGCTAGCGGATGATCTCGGTCATAGGGTCATGGCCGGGGTTCTCGATTCGGCCGCGTCATAGCTGGCTGCCGTGCGCGCCGCGGTGCGGGACGCCCATTGGCTGGTGGTGACCAGGCCGAGCACCACGATGGCGCAGCCGCATCCGGCCAGCAGCAGCCAGTCGGCGTGACTGGCCGCGACGAAGCCGGCCCGCAGCGGACCGTGCAGGTTGCCGGCCAGGATGGAGCCGGTGATGGCCACGCCGAGCGAGGTGCCGATCTGGCGGCTGGTGGAGGCTATCCCCGACGCCACGCCCGCCTGCGAGAAAGGCATGCCGGACACGGCCGCCTGGGTGATCGGCGCATTGACCATGCCGGATCCGAGGCCGAAGACGGTGAACGCACCGATGATCGAGAGGCCGGACGAGGACACGGTGATCCCGGACAGCAGCAGGGCGCCGACCGCGATGGCCGCGCCCGCTCCCACCGTGGGAAGCCGGCCGCCGCGGCGGGCCAGGACCCGGCTGGAGCCGACCGCGCCGATGGCCATCGCCGCGGCCATGGGCATCATGTGCAGGCCGGCGTCCAGTGGGGTCATGGCCCGCACGTCCTGCAGGTACAAGGTGGCCAGGAACAGGAAGCCGCCCAGCGCGGAAAAGGCGCTGATCGCGGTCAGCACGGACCCGGCGAACGGCGCGCTGCGGAAGAACCTCGGGTCGAGCACTGGCTCGGTGCGGCGCGCCTCGTAGACCACGAAGACAGCGAAGGTCACCGCGGCCAGCGCGAAAAGGCCCACGATGGCCGGCGAATGCCAGCCCAGTGCCGGCCCTTCGATGATCGCGTAGATCAGCGAGCCCAGCATGACGATGATCAGGCCCTGCCCCACGGGATCCGGCAGGCGCGCCCGCGGCGCCCGGGATTCGGGCACGAACCGCGCGGTCACTGCGATGGCGGCCAGCCCGACCGGGATGTTGACCCAGAACACGCCCCGCCAGCCGACGGACTCCACCAGCAGGCCGCCCACGACTGGGCCGAGCGCCACGGACAACGCGAAGGTGCCGCCCCAGACACCGAGGGCCCGGGCTCGTTCGGCGCGGTCGGTGAAGGTGTTGGTGATGATGGACATCGCCACCGGGTTGAGCATGGACCCGCCGACGGCCTGCACCATGCGGAACGCGATCAGCCAGCCCAGGCTGGATGCCAGGCTGCACAGCCCGGAGCCCACGGTGAAGACGGCCAGGCCGACCTGGAAGACCCGGCGGCGCCCAACCCGGTCCGCGGTGGCACCGGACAGCATCAGCAGGCTGGCCAGGACCAGCGTGTAGCCGTCGATGGTCCACTGCAGCCCGGATACGCCGGCGTGCAGTTCCCGTCCGATGGAGGGCAGCGCGACATTGACGATGGTGCTGTCCAGGCCCACGATGAACAGGCTCGAGCAGCAGATGACCAGCACGAGCATCCGTCGGCCGTGGCTGAGCTCTGGCAGCGGTCTCTCCCGGGAACGTAATTGCGTCTCTACAACTAACTATTGGCGGTAACAGCAGGGAGCAAGTTCGTATGCCTGAGAGATTGGTCACCGCCGGTCGCCAGGCAGGAGAGTCAGCCCAGCCGCGCCGCGGTGGCCTTGGCCCAGCTCGTCGTGCAGAGCAGGCCGAGCAGCAGCACCATGTAGCCGCAGCAGGCCAGGATCCACCAGCCCGCATGGCTGGCCTGGATGAACCCCGCGCGCATCGACCCGCGGATGCTGGCCGCCAGGACCGAGCCGACGATGGCCACGCCCAGGGACTGGCCGAGCTGGCGGCTGGAGGAGTTCATGCCCGAGGCCATGCCGGCCTGGGTCTTCGGCACCCCGGACATCACGCCGTTGGTGATCGGCGAGCTCACCATGCCCGCTCCGACACCGAACAGGCCGTAGGTGACGATCAGGTACGCGTGCTCGGTGGAGCTGGTCAGCCGGGACAGGGCCGCGCTGCTCAGGGTGAGGGCCGCACCCGCGATGACCAGGGGGATCCGCGGGCCGCGCTTGGCCACCATGCGCCCGGCCATGGGCGCGCACAGGGCCATCACCACCGGCATCGGCAGGATGGTCAGGCCCGCCTGGAGCGCGGACAGGCCCCGCACATCCTGCAGGTACAGGGTGGACAGGAACAAGAACCCGGCCATCGCGGCGATGGCGCAGACGGCGGTGAGGTTGGCGCCCGCGAACGGCACGCTGCGGAAGAACCGGAAGTCGACCATCGGCTCCTCGCGGTGCGGCTCGTAGGCCAGCAGCACCGCCAGCGCGGCCACGGCCAGCGCGAAGAAGCCGAAGATCTCGCCCGAGCGCCAGCCGTGGGCCGGGCCCTCGATGATCGCGTAGGCCAGCGAGCCGAGCATGACGATGATGAGGAACTGTCCCACGGGGTCGGCACGGCGGGACCGCGGTGCCCTGGAGTCGGGCACGAACAGGGCGGTCAGCGAGATGGCGGCCAGCCCGACCGGGATGTTGGCCCAGAAGATGCCGCGCCAGCCGACCGCGCCGACCAGGACGCCGCCCAGCACCGGCCCCAGCGCCATGGACAGGCCGAACACGCCGTCCCAGACGCCGATGGCCCGGGCGCGTTCGGCCCGGCCGGTGAAGGTGTTGGTGATGATGCCGAGGGCGGCCGGGTTGAGCATCGACCCGCCGACCCCCTGCAGGATGCGGAAGCCGATCAGGGCGCCGAGGTTCGGCGCCAGGCTGCACAGCCAGGAGCCGAGAGTGAACAGCGACAGGCCGACCTGGAAGATGGTCCGGCGGCCGATCCGGTCGGCGAGCGCGCCGGAGAACATCAGCAGGGCGGCCAGCGCGATGGTGTAGGCGGCGACCGTCCACTGCAGGCCGGAGACGCCGGCGTGCAGGTCGCGGCCGATGGACGGCAGGCCCACGTTCACGATCGTGTTGTCCAGGCCGACCATGAACAGGCTGATGCAGCACACGGCGAGCATGAGGGTCCGCCGGCCGCGGACCACGTCGCCCGGGCCCGGGCCGGCGGCCGCGTCCGGGCGCGGGCCAGGTCGCGGGGCGGGTTTCGGGTAGGGGCCCGGACGGGAGGTGCCCGCGGCGAGCTCGAGGCTCAGCAGGGGCGCCGGTGTTCGCCTGGGTAGTCGAGCAGGCACGTTGTGTGACGCCGGGTGGGTGCGTGGTACTGGTGCCTGCATCGCGCGAACCCCTCGGGATGTACTCGCCACGGGCGAGTACGAGCTGCTATGTCACGTCCGGCCCCGGACCGGGTTCCCGGCGGGCCGCCGGTGAGCCCGACCAGGTGATCGGGAGCTTGTCGATTCCGTAGATGCCCTCGACCCCGCCCAGCTGCGGCTGCCCGTCCAGGGCCAGGCCGGGTGCCCGGGGCGCGAGGAAGGCCAGCGCCTCCTCCAGCTCCGCCCGGGCCAGGTTGGCGCCCAGGCAGTAGTGCGTTCCGGCGCCGAACGTGAGCAGCCGGCTGTCGCGGGCCGCGGTGATGTCGAAAACCTCTCCGGCCTCGCCTTCCCGGTTGGCCCGTTCGGCGCAGACCGCCACGATCGTGCCGGCCGGGAAGACCACGCCGCGGTGCTCGACCTGGTCCAGGCAGATCCGCGCCGTGAACGGCGTGACCGGCTCGAAGCGCAGCACCTCCTCGACGGCCCGCGGGACCAGGCCCGGGTCGGCGGCCAGCCTCGCCCACTGGCCGGGATGTCCGGCAAACAACCTGACGGCGTGGGCCAGCTGGGCGGAGGTGGTGTCGATGCCGCCAGCCAGGAGGTTCACCACGAGCTGCACGCACTCCGCGGCCGACAGCCGGTCCCCCTGGTCGCGCGCGGCCAGCAGGTCGCTGATCAGGTCCTCGCCCGGCCCGGAACGGCGGGCCTCGAGCAGCGCGGTGACGTAGTCCTGGACCTCGGTCACGGCCCGCTCGATGTCGTCACGGTTGCTGCCCAGGGCCCGGATGTCGAACTGCCGCTGCACCCAGCTGGACCACTCCTGCAGCCGCTCGGCGTCCTGGGGCGGCGCGCCCAGCACGGTGGCGATGGTCAGCGACGGGTACGGCCTGGCCACCGCGGCCACGAAGTCACAGCCGCCCGACGCGGCGACCGGGCCCCAGAGCCGGTCCAGGAAGCCGCGCATGACCGGGCGCCACTGATCCGCCTTCCGCGGTGTGAGCGCCGGGCCCACCAGGGCCCGCAGCCGCCGGTGCTGCTCGCCGGTCAGGTTAAGGATGTTGGCGTCGATGTGCTCCGCGAGCGGTCCGCCGCTGACGCCGAAGAACTCCGCGATCTGGCGGCCGGGGAACGCCGTGGCCCTCGACCTGAGGAAGAACTCACCGGAGTCGCGGTCGAGCACAATGTAGGCGAGCGGCGACTTGGCTAGCCAGCCTTGCCGACGGGTTTCGGCCAGCTGCTGGTGGTAGCGGTCAGCCGAGAAGTCGGGTGCGGCATAATCAAAAGCCGGCAGGTCAAGTTCGGACACAATGGTCATAACACATATGACGGTACACTGCTGCATTCAGTAGTCAAGCGGCTACTTTCGGCATTTCAAAGTGCGTTCTGTCCTCACGAGGTGAGTCTGCAGTCTAGATTTGCTTGCTAAGCAGTCCGTTATGCGAGGTATCTACGTGCCGAGGGGGCAACCATGAGCCGCAGGCTTCTGCAGCTGGTTATCCCGGTGATACCGGAACGAAGGATGTTCCGGGTTCATGACCCGGCCGTGGACCCCGACGCCCCCGGCGGCCCGCTGCCGCCGGTCGGCGCGCTGATCAGCACGAACCGTGAGCAATTGTGGGTCGGCAGCCTGCAGGAGGACATCGACGTCCGGCTGGTGCTCGAGGAGTGGGACGGCGCCCCGCCGCCCTGCGGCGACGCCTGGGACGAGGAAGCCAAGGGCAGCATCTACCTGCGCGGGCAGCTGAGCATCAGCATGGGCCTGGCGCGCACCGCGGTGCACGGGCTGCGACTGGCCGGCGGAGTGGGCGACTACTCGGTCCGGGTCTACGCCGGCAACCGTGACGTGGTGACGCGCCGGTACGCCGCGCTGTTCGACCGTCACCGCAATCCGCTCAGCGACGAGTTCCAGCAGGAGAAGCGGACGCTCGAGGGGCTGGAACGCTATCTGGTCCAGCTGTGGCGGGAATCCTTAGCCGATTCCGACTAGGGGCTGGCCAGCGGTGACTCCGACCTGCTGGTGGGATTGACCCGGGGCCTGCCGGAAGCGGTGGCTGACGCGCTGGGTGCGGACCGGCCGGTGCCGCTCACGCGGGTGGTCGGGCGGACGCTGCTGGTGGCGCTGATGCTGGCCTTCTGCGTCGCGGGCAGGTGGGTACTGGTGGCCGTGATCGCGGTTGCTCCTCGCGGCGCGGCGGTCGGCGTGATGTTGTTCCTGACCGTGTGGGCGCGGAACGGGATCATCGCGTAGACCATCAGGGAGACCATCGCGACCAGCAGGACCGTGAACAGCGAGCCGATGATGCGCGCCCGGGGCGAGCGCAGGACGGTGGCCGGACCGGGCCGCCGGAACGTCGTCAGGCACGACGCCAAGCCGGGATCGTCGGCCGACAGCCGCCGCTCGATTTCCGCGAGCATGCGCTGCTCGTCCATCGACAGCGCCATACCGGCACCCCCTCCGCCTCGCGCCTGGTGGGTACCCTCTCACTATCTCTCAGGAGTGGGCCTTTATCCAATTGTTCCAGCTTCGTACTTGGGTTGTTTTTAAGTTCGCTAGATCCGCTACTGACCGATCATGGGCGGGTTCGCTGCGTGCACACTACGGCACGATCACTATAAATATTCGTGACGAATGAAGCTGTGTCAAGCTTGCCTTGATCGAAAAACCGTTCTATCGTGACGAGCATGCGCTGGGACAATCTGCGGCTGGACGATGAGCTGGCCGCCGACCAGGACGCGGCCGGCGGCGACACCCTGTTCCCGCCGGCCCGCCGGGACGTGGCGGTGCCGCTCATTGAGCGCGGAGCGGTGGCCCGCACCTTCGACACCCCCGGCTTCCGCGGCATGACCTTCTTCGAGGTCCAGGCCAAGTCCGTGGTCAACCGCGTGCCCGAGTCCTCCCGGATGTCCTTCCGCTGGACCATCAACCCGTACCGTGGCTGCCAGCATGCGTGTGCCTACTGCGTGGCGGGCGATACGCCGATCCTGATGGCCGATGGCCGGACCAGGCAGCTGGCCGAGCTGCGGGCCGGCGACCGGATCTACGGCACGGCCCGGCGCGGTATCCGCCGCCGGTATGCGGTCACGACGGTGCTGGCTCACTGGTCCACGGTCAAGCCCGCCTACCGGGTCGTGCTGGAAGACGGCACCCAGTTCGTGACCAGCGGGGATCATCGATTCCTGACCGAGCGCGGCTGGAAGCACGTGGCCGGCGCCGACCACGGCCAGGCGCGACGGCCGTTCCTGACCCCGCATGACGTGCTGACGGGAGTCGGCGGCTTCGCCGAGCCGCCCAAGGACACCGCCGCCTACCGGCGCGGCTACCTGTGCGGGATGATCCGCGGCGGCGGGACCATCTGGCATGACGCCTCCCCGGCATGCGACCGGGACGGTGACCGCGCTCACCTGTTCCGGCTGGCCCTGCCTGATCAGGAGGCGGTGACCAGAACCGCCGGTTACCTGGCCGACCTGGGCATCTGCTGCATCCCGGCCACCTTCACCCAGGAGCCGACCGGCGGTCAGCGGATGACGGCCATCAGCACAGCCTGCCGCGATGAGGTCAGGACGATCGAGGGCCTGATCGGCTGGCCGGAGAACCCCGCGCCGGACTGGCGCAAGGGCTTCCTGGCCGGCCTGTTCGACGCCGCGGGCAGCTTCAGCCAGGGGATCCTGCGCACCGGCAGTACCGATCTCGAGATCATCGGCCGGACCGTGTCCTCCCTGGGGGCGCTCGGCTTCGATTTCGTCGTCGAGCGGCCGGCCCGGACCGGCGGGCCCGTCACCATCCGGCTGCGCGGCGGGCTCAGGGCGGCGCTGAGGTTCCTGCATGCCGTCGACCCCGCGATCACCGGCAAGCGCTCCGTGGAAGGCGTGGCGCTCAAGAGCGACGCCGGGCTCCGGGTGGCGGCCATCGAGCCGCTCGGGCTGGACGTGCCCATGTACGACATCACCACGGGTACCGGCGACTTCATCGCCAACGGCGTGGTGAGCCACAACTGCTTTGCCAGGAACACGCACACCTACCTCGACCTCGACGCGGGCGCTGACTTCAACACCAAGGTGGTGGTCAAGGTGAACGCGCCCGAACTGGTCCGCAGGAAGCTGGCCTCGCCTGGCTGGCCGGGCGAGCACATCGCCATGGGCACCAACGTGGACTGCTACCAGCGGGCCGAGGGGCGCTACCGGCTCATGCCGGGCATCATCGGCGCGCTGAGGGACGCGGCCAACCCGTTCTCCATCCTGACCAAGGGCACGCTGATCCTGCGCGACATCGAGCTGCTGGCCGAGGCGGCCGAGGTCACCGATGTGGGCCTGAACGTCTCGGTCGGGTTTGTCGACAAGGAGCTATGGCGATCTGTCGAGCCGGGCACGCCCGCCCCCGGCCGCCGGCTCGAGGCCTGCGCGGCGCTGAACGAGCGCGGGCTGGGCTGCGGCGTCCTGATGGGACCGGTGGTGCCGTTCCTGTCCGACTCCCCCGCCCAGCTCGAGGCGGCCGTCAGCCAGATCGCGGCCGCAGGCGCCACGCAGGTCACGCCCATCGTGCTGCACCTGCGCCCGGGCACCCGCGACTGGTTCTTCGGCTGGTTGCGGGCCTGTCACCCCGAACTGGTCGGCCGGTACCTCGACCTGTACGGCCGGGGCGCCTACGCGCCGAAGACCTACCAGGCCAGGATCTCGGGCCAGGTGCGCGAGCTCGCGGACAAATACGGCATCGGCCGGCCCAGGCCCGGTTTCGGCCACGGCCGCCGGACGGCGGCCGTGGCGTCCGCGCCCGCGCCTGCTCAGCGCCCTGGAGTTGATCGGCAGACCCCGCCCGCTGTCCTGGCACCCGCGCTGCCCGAGCAGCTCACCCTGCTGTGACAGCCCGCGGGCGGCCTGCGTTGAGCCGGCCGAGCGCGGAAAACCGGTTGGCTCCGGCACCTGGTTCCCTTTAGCCCGACCCGGGGACCAACGGGACACATCAGCTCATGCTTCTGCGATCTGATCGCTCTGAGCGAAATCGGGCGCTTTTAGATATAGCTTGACAGCCAGAGACAACGCGATACATCGTATTTCCTAGGTGTTGGATCAGAACCTATACAGCTACATAGGAGGACGACGTGGCACGCGGGACCACGGGGGCGCCCCGTAACACGCCGGGTCCTGGTGTCCCCGCCGGGGACGGGGACACCAGCACGGCGCAGCACAGGAAAACCAACATCCAGCCGGGTACCGGACCCGGCTCCGAGCAGGCCCGGCCGCCGGCCGCACGGGGTCTCAGCCGCCTCATCAGCATCGTCTGCGGCCGAAGGTCAAAGTACCTGGTCGTCGCGTTCTGGCTGCTGGTGGTGGTGCTGGTCGGATCCCTGGCGGGCAAGCTGCAGGGCGCGGAGAAGAACGACGCGTCGGCGTACCTGCCCGGGTCGGCCGAATCGACCCAGGAACTGAACGAGCAGGCCATCTTCCAGAACAAGAACTACAACCCGGCGCTCGTGGTGTACGTGCGCGACAGCGGCATCACCGCGGCCGACCTGGCCAAGGCGGACGCGGACGCGCGCTATTTCGCCACGCTGCCCGTGGTAGGCGGGCGGGTGGCCCGGCCGGTGGTGTCCAAGGATAACAAGGCGATCGAGACCGTGATCGGCTCGGACCTCGGCTACAACAGCGACCTGAGCGGCTTCATCTCCACCGTCCAGAACACCGCGACGAAGAACGCCGACGGGCTGAGCGTCTACATCGGGGGTCCCGCCGCCAGCGCGAACGACGAGCTCAAGATCTTCAAGGGAATCGACTCCACCCTGCTGTATTCCGCGCTGGGCGTGGTCATCGTGCTGCTGCTGCTGACCTACCGAAGTCCGATCCTCTGGCTGCTGCCCATCATGTCGGCGGGCGTGGCCCTGACCGTCGCCGAGGCGGTCATCTATGAGCTCACCCAGCACGCGAACCTGACCGTCAACGGGCAGAGCGAGGGCATCCTGGTCGTGCTGGTCATCGGCGCGAGCACCGACTACGCGCTGCTGCTGATCGCCAGATACCGGGAGGAACTGCGCAGGCACGCCGACCGGCATCAGGCCATGGCGGTGGCGTTGCGGCGGGCCGGGCCGGCCATCATCGCCAGCGGGCTGACCGTCGTGACCGGCATGCTCTGCCTGATGGCCGCCGAGTCCAATGACATCTCCGGCCTGGGACCGGTGGCTGCCATCGGCATCGGCGTGGGCCTGATCGCCATGGTCACGCTGCTGCCCGCGCTGCTCGTGGTCTTCGGCCGGTGGCTGTTCTGGCCGGTCCGCCCGGTGTACGGCTCGCCCGAGCCGACCAGCCGCGGCCTGTGGGCCAGGATCGGGCAGCTCATCAGCCGCCGCCCGCGCCGGGTGTGGCTGGTGACCGCCCTGCTGCTGGTGGCCGGCTCGATGGGCCTGATCGGCTTCAGGTTCGGCACGCTGACGACAGCGCAGTCCTTCCGCGGCACTCCGCCGTCCATCACCGCTCAGAACGCGCTGGCCAAGTACTTCCCGGCCGGCTCCGGTGAGCCGGTCCAGGTGATCTCCACCGCGGCCAGCGCCGGCCAGGTCGCGAACACGCTGGCCACGACGCCGGGCATCGCGTCGGTGACCCAGCCGGTGACCAAGAACGGGCTGGCCTTCCTGCAGGCCACCATGGCGATCCCGCCGGACAGCCCGGGCGCGTACACGCTCGTGGACCAGATACGGACCAAGGTGCACGCCATCCCGGGGGCGGATGCGAAGGTGGGCGGCGGCACGGCCATCAACAAGGACGTGGAGGCGGCCGCGGCCCATGACCGGGACGTGCTCATCCCGCTGATCCTCGGCGTGGTGCTCATCATCCTGGGCCTGCTGCTGCGGGCGATCGTGGCGCCGCTCGTGCTCATCGCCACCGTCGTGCTGTCCTTCGGCGCGGCGCTGGGCATCTCCTCGCTGTTCTTCAGCCACGTATTCGGGTTCGCCGGCGCCGATACCTCGGTGCCGTTGTTCGTCTTCGTATTCCTGGTGGCGCTGGGCATCGACTACAACATCTTCCTGATGACCCGGGTGCGCGAGGAATCCATCCGGTCCGGGACGCGCCGCGGGGCGCTGGCCGGCCTGGCCGCTACCGGAGGCGTGATCACCTCAGCCGGGCTGGTGCTGGCCGGCACCTTCGCCGTGCTCGGCACGCTGCCACTGGTGGAGTTCACCGAGATCGGGTTCGCGGTCGCGCTGGGCGTCCTGCTCGACGCGATCGTGGTCAGGTCGGTGCTCGTGACCGCGCTGACCTTGGACATCGGGCGGCACATATGGTGGCCGAGCAAGCTGGCGCACCCGGAACGCGAGGCAGCGACGGACGGCACCTAGAATGTTGGTTCGTGGCGGGTGACCGGATGACGCGGACGGCAGCGTGGCGGTGCTGAGCCGCCGGGACGCCGGACGGCTGCTCGTCCGCACGGTCGCCGTCCCCGACTCCGGAGATCTGCTCGCCCAGCTTCCCCAGCCCGACGCGGCCGCCTGGGTCCACCGGGGCGTCGGGCTGGCGGGCTGGGGCGAGGCAGCCCGGATCACGCTGCCGGCCGGGGAAGACCGGTTCACCACCGGGGAGAAGTGGCTCCGGGACCTGTTCGACGCCGCGGACGTCGATGACCAGGTCCGGGTGCGCGGATCAGGACCCGTCGCGTTCGGCACGTTCACCTTCGACGCGTCGTCCGAGGGGTCGGTGCTGATCATCCCCCGCACCGTGCTCGGCCGGGACGGCCGCGGCCGGGCCTGGCGAACGGATGTTAGCCCCCGGGGGGACGCTGTTGTCCCCCGAAGGGACGCTGTTGCCTCCCGGGGGGACGACCCCCCCGGGGACCCCCCCGCGCTTGGGGGGACTGCCCGTCCCCCCAAACCCCCCTGGCCCCCCTGGCCCCCCTGGCCCGGGCTCCGGGGAGTCAGCGGGGTTCGCTGGCATGACGGCAGCCTGCCCGCACCCCAGTGGGAGCAGGCCGTGGTCGCGGCGGTGGCGGCGATCAAGGCGGGCCGCCTGCGCAAGGTGGTGCTGGCCCGGGACCTGTACGCGACCGCCGACGAACCCATCGACCCGCGGATCCTGCTACGCAGGCTGGCCGGCCGCTATCCCGAGTGCTACACGTTCGCCTGCGACGGCATGGTCGGCGCCACCCCCGAACTTCTCATCCAGCAGACCGGGCGCGAGGTCAGCGCGCTGGTCCTGGCCGGCACGACGCCGCGCGGCGGTGATCCCGCCGAAGACGAGGCACTCGGCGCGGAACTGCTGGCGTCGGCCAAGAACACGGAGGAGCACCGCTACGCGGTCGCCTCGATGCGCGACGCGCTGGGGCCGCTGTGCGACGCCCTGGACGTGGAAGCCAGGCCCGCCCTGCTGAAGCTGCCGAACCTGCAGCATCTCGGCACCCGGGTACGCGGCACGCTCGCGCCCACCGGAACACCCCGGTCGGCGCTGGCGCTGGCCGCGGCCGTCCACCCCACCGCCGCGGTGTGCGGCACCCCCACCGGAGCCGCCTTCGAGCTCATCCGCGAGCTCGAGCACATGGACCGGGAACGGTACGCCGGCCCGGTCGGCTGGGTGGACGCCGAAGGCAACGGCGAGTGGGGCATCGCGTTGCGCTGCGCGCAGCTGTCTGGCCGTTCGGCCCGGCTGTTCGCGGGCTGCGGCATCGTAGCCGGCTCGGATCCGGCCGCCGAGCTGGCCGAGGCCCAGGTGAAGTTCCGTCCTATGCGCGGCGCCCTGGAAGGCTAGCGACCAGCAGGACCTCAAACGGGTCTGACACTATCTCGCACGCTTCGGCTCGCCCGACTGGGGCTCTAGCTACGGAGGCGGTGCGCAGCGAGCGCATCCGCGCGGACAGGAGGGGACCAAACCGGAGACGCCGCACACGGCACCCGCATCTGCGGGCGCCGTGCCGTAGGCGTGTGTTAGCGGTGTGCGAACCTGCGGGACTTGCCGCTGTGCCCGGTGAGCAGGTGGCTGGCTAGCAGCAGGACGGCCGATCCGGCGATGGCGGTGAGCCATGTGGACAGGTGGAAGAAGCCGTTCAGGGTGTGGACGTGGAACAGTTCGGTGGCCGCCCAGCCGCCGCCGAGCGCCCCGGCGATGCCGATCACGCAGGTGAGGATGAGGCCTTGTGATCTTTTGCCGGGGATCAGCATGTTGGCAAGCAGGCCGGCGGCGAGGCCGAGAACGATCCAGGCGATGATGCCCATAACAGACTCCTTAGTCAGTGACGTACGTGGGGTGCGTGGTAACTGGTAGCCGGGGTGTCGGGCAGGGTGCGCGGCGGAGATGCAATCGGTGTTAGCTACCGGCCGCGAAAATCGGCGTTAGCCGGCTTGCGGGTTGTGCCGGTTGCGCCGCATGATCCGGCGCAACTGGGTGATCCGGGCGGTTCCGGCGGCGGCCATCGCCAGGGCACCCGCGATGGCGGCCAGGAGCAGCGCCACAGCTAGCGGCAGGTGCAGGGGGGCGGCAGCGTGCCAGTGCTGCCCTGTGGTGCGGGTGTTGCGGTCATGTGACTGCTTCTTCGGGAGTAGGAGCGGGGCCGCTGAGACGCTGGCCGGCTCCGTTGCGGACCCAGGTTTGCCGTGCGGCCTTCGGCTGCTGCTTTCCCGGTGTCCTGTCTTTAGGGTACTCTCGAAAGATAAAACTAGCAATTTATTTCTGGAAAACTTAATCAATGATTTCCTGGCGGAGGGCTGCGGCTTCCTGGCCTCCTTGCGTGCGCTTGGGGTTGCGCATGGTCTGGGGGTCGATCCTGGCCAGGAGGCCCTCCCCGTAGACGCCCACGGTCATGTTCCCGTAGGTCAGGAACGCGATGCCGCCGAACATCTTCTTCTCGCTCACCCCGGCCACGGCCGCCAGGTGAGCCCTGACTCGCTCGGCCAGCGCGGAGTCATAAGCCATAGCCGGATGCTACGCCCCGTGGCCGTGCCGATAAGAGAACTCTTAATCTGATGTCGCCGCGCCAGCGACCTGGGCTTACAGTCGTAGGAGACATGCGCGCCCGGTGAACTGGAGGAGGCTGCCTGCGGATGGCCAAGCAAGAAGAGGTCCTTGCCGTACTCCGCGAAGTATGGAGCGCTCAGGGCCAGACGGCTGAGGACGTCGAGGAGGCCTGCGGCACCACCAAGTCCTGCAAGAAGATGGCCGACGTGGGCTTCGACGGGCTGGCCGACGAAACCGACGGCGACCTGCGGCTGGCCTGGCGGACGCAGCTGGCGCGGGAAGGCAAGCTGAACCGGGGCGCGAGCAGCGTGCGCGGCCTGGTCCTGCCGCCCGAGTCCCGATAAGCACGGCCGGACGACGGAGCAGGGGGCGATCACGTCATGGGGGTCCCGCAGTCCGTCGGCGAGCTGACCGAGACCCTGCGTCAGGGCGGTTACCTGGCTGACCGCGGGCTGGCCACCGCGCTGTTCGTGGCGCTGTCGCTCGACCGCCCCGTTCTCCTCGAAGGCGAGGTCGGGGTGGGCAAGACCGAGGTGGCCAAGGTCATGGCCTCGGTGTTCGGCCGCCGGCTGATCCGGCTGCAGTGCTACGAGGGCATCGATACCAACCAGGCGCTGTATGAGTGGGACTACGCCCGGCAGATGCTGCACATCAGGGCGCTGTCCGAGCATCAGGTCGCGGACGACAACGCGGTCGACAAGCTATTCGGCCCGAAGTTCCTGCTGGAACGGCCGCTGCTGGACGCGGTCCGGGCCGGCGACCAGGCCGTGCTGCTGATCGACGAGATCGACCGGGCCGACGACGAGTTCGAGGCCTTCCTGCTCGAGGTGCTGTCGGACTTCCAGATCAGCATCCCCGAGATCGGCACGGTCAAGGCCGAAAGCCCGCCGCTGGTGGTCCTCACCTCGAACCGCACGCGCGAGCTGCACGACGCGCTGAAGCGCCGCTGCCTGTACCACTGGATCGGCTACCCGTCCGCGGAGCGCGAGGTGGAGATCGTCCTGATTCGCGAGCCCGGCGTCTCGGCCGCCCTGGCCCGCAAGGTGGTAGCCGCGGTGCACCGGCTGCGTGAGCTCGACCTGGCCAAGCCGCCCGGCGTGGCGGAAACCATCGACTGGGCCCGGACCCTGGACTTCCTCGGCGAGTCGGACCTCGATGCCGACAACGCGCAGGCCACCCTGGGCGCTGTGGTCAAGGACCGGGACGACCTCGAGGTCGTCCGGGACAACCTGCAGGAGATCACCTCAGGTGCCTGAGCCGTTCACCGGGCTGCTCGCGAGTTTCGCCGCCGAGCTGCGGTTGGCCGGGCTGGCCGTCGGCTCCGGAGACGTCCTGGTCTACTGCGCGGCCCTGAGCAAGCTCGATCCGGCCGACCTGATCGACCTGTACTGGGCCGGGCGGACCACGCTGGTCAACCGACACGACGACATCGCCCGGTACGACGAGGTGTTCCGCCGGTTCTTCCTAGGCGACGACGGGCCGGGCGAGGGCCTGGTGCTGATGCTGCGCGCGTCGCTGCAGGCCCAGGGCGCGCTGGCTATGCCGTCCACCGAGCCTGGCGAGGCCGGCGAGCAGGATGACGCCGGGCTGGGCCTGATGGCCTCGGATGTCGACGCGCTCAAGCACAAGGCGTTCGCCGCCTGCACGCCCGAGGAACTCGCGGCCCTGCGCCGGATCATGGTCAGGATCCGGCTGACCCCGCCGCGCCGCCGGACCAGGCGCAGCACGGCCGCCCGGTCCGGGTCCCGTCCCGACCCCCGCCGGACGGTGCGGGAGTCCATGCGTATGCACGGCGAACCCGCCCAGCTGTACTGGCGGCGGCGGAAGGTCCGGCTGCGGCCGCTGATCCTCATCCTGGACATCTCAGGGTCGATGGCCGACTACTCGCGCAGCCTGCTGCAGTTCGCGCACTCGGCGGCCCGGTCCGCCGGGCGGGTCGAGGTGTTCTGCTTCGGGACCCGGCTGACCCGGGTGACCGGGGCGATGGAGTGCCGCCGCCCGGATGAGGCCCTGGAGCGAGCCGCCCGGGCCGCGTTCGACTGGGACGGCGGGACTAGGATCGGCGACAGCCTGGAGGCCTTCGTCCGGGACTGGGCCCGCCGCGGGCTGTGCCGGGGCGGCATCGTGGTGATCTGCTCCGACGGCCTGGACCGCGGCGATCCAGCCGTCCTGGCCGCCGCGATGGAACGGCTGGCCCGGCTCAGCCACCGGCTGGTCTGGCTGAACCCGCACAAGGGCGACGATCCTGGCTTCCGCCCCAGCACCCTCGGCATGATGGTCGCCGCACCGTACGTCGACCTGCTGCTGTCCGGCCACGATCTGGCCAGCCTGGAGAAACTCGCCGCGCTGCTGCCAAGCATGAACTGACGATGCCGATTTTCGCTAAGCGGATCGATCCCAGCTCGAGCTCAAGCCTGCTGGTAGTGAATGATGCGGTCGCCCGGCGAGGCGCGATGATGATGCACCAGGTCATGTCCCCGCTGTTCGGCCATCGGCCGGGCTCAACGCGAAGCGCCTGCCCAGCGCTGCCGGGCGGTGATCTTCTGCCCGAGCGAGGTTGGATCAGCCGGGGCCCTTGCCACCGGACGCGGAGATCGCCGCTAACGCGCTTCCCGTTCCAACCCATCGGGATGGCGTGAGGATCTCGTCGAGGCGGCGCTTGAGGAATGACCTGTCCGGGGGGTGGCTACCCGGTTCCTGGTGGGGGGCTGTGGCTGCGGATGATCTTGCCGTCGGGCTTCGGACCTGGCTGGTGCCGTCAGGGTGGTCGGTCAGGGTCCAGCCGAGCTGGTGCAGCAGCACGTGATGATGCCACCAGCAGTAATCCTTCAGGTTGATCAGGCTGGTGGGGCCGCCGTCGGCCCGGTGCACCACGTGGTGCGGTTCGCAGCCGACGGCGGGCTGGCCGCAGCCGCCGGGATGCTTCCGTAATCCGCACAGGAGGCGGGAGCAGGCATCATGGATGACATGCTGACCACGGACTACGACGGGTGCGGCCGGTGCCTGGTGGGGGTCCGCCGGCTGAGCCGCAAGACCGACAAGACCAGCAGCCCGGCGCGTCAAGGAGACCAGATCCTTGACGCCACGGCCGGCGTCGGCGGGCACGTCATCGCGTGGGCCGATGACTGGGAGGTGTCCGGGGCGACGGACCCGCTGACGCGGCGCGGGTTCGGGCCCTGGCTGCGCGGTGAGATGGGGCCGTACGACGGTGTCGTGGCCGCGTCGGTGGACCGGGTGGGCCGCAATGTCCGCGACACGCTGAATACCCAGACGCTGCTGACCGGTCAGGGCCGCGTGGTGGTGACGGCCGATCACGCCGGGGTGTGGGATTTCTCGGACCCGAATCAGGAAAACGAGTGGCTGGCCAAGGCGTGGGGGTCGCAGATGGAGCTGCGCGCGATCCAGAAACGCAACCGCGATGAGGCCATCCGGGCGCGGAAGGCGGGCGAACCCAAGCAGCGCCCCTCGTACGGGTACGTGTATGTCCGGCCTGCCCCGATGGCGAAGGTCGATCATGTGGCGCTGGATCCGGCCGGCGCGCAGATCATCCGGGAG
Organism: uncultured Actinomycetes bacterium; assembly: GCA_963739135.1. GTDB lineage: Bacteria > Actinomycetota > Actinomycetes > Streptosporangiales > Streptosporangiaceae > Palsa-504. The sequence continues at coordinate 20,215 of CAVTZG010000021.1, read as the reverse complement.
GTGGCGCGGCGGATCCTGGCCGACCAGACGGGAAAGATCACGATCGGGACCGAGGCGGTGCGCCTGACCCGGCGCGCCGTAGCCAATCCCCGCAGCACTTTCGTGCCCCGGCCTGGGCGGAAGACTCCACCTGGCAGGTCCACTATCGGATGACGCCCGCCGCGTCATCATCTCCTACCGTCCTGGCATGACCCGCACATCGCGGGGCGGCCTGGAAGGGGCCGAGTTCGGTGGCTAATGGTCATGCTGCCCCGGACCTCTGTGCCAAGAAGCTGAGCTGAGGAGAATTATGTCCGCGGCCGCCCAGTACATGCTGCGCGCGCTGCGGGCCGGCGCGGCCTGGTTCCTGGTCAAGCCCACCCCGCCGGAGGACCTGATCGGGCTGGTCCAGGTGGCCGCCGAGGGGCACACCGTGCTGTCACCGGCCGCCGCGCGGCGGCTCATCGTGGCCTCCGCCGATCGGCAGCCGGCCCGCGACCGCGCCCGGCACCTGGCCGGGTCGCTCACCGACCGCGAGGCCCAGGTGCTGGCCTGCCTCGGTGAGGGCCTGTCCAACGCGCAGATCGCGGCCCGGCTGTACCTGTCCGAAGCCAGGGTCAAGGGCTACGTCTCGCGGATGCTGGACAAGCTGGGCTGCGCCAACCGCGCCCCGGCCGGCCTGCTCGCCCACGACGCCCCGGTATCGTCAGCCCGTAGCCCGGGTAGGCGAAGCTGCAGGCTGGAACTCGGGCTGGGTGCCCGGCAGGCCGGGCTGCGTCCTTCGCCCGGACGTTCGTGCCCGCCGGGTGCGGCGGGCCTCACGGGCCCGCCGCGAGTCGGCGGCTGTTGCGATCATGTCGTTGACGCGGTCGGTGGCGAGTTGTTGCAGGATCAGCGGATGCATGGGGTCCTCCTGGGTTAGGCGGGCGGCCGCGGGCTGCCGGGCAGGTCGTTCCAGCTGCCGCGGCACGATCCGGCGCTCGGATCGTCCGGGCGGTCGATGATGCATACACCGCGGCGCCGGGAAACTGGGCGCCCGCGAGCCGCCCAGTTCGCGCCGCGGGCGGTGTATATACCGGGTGGAAGTGCCACGTGGTGCGGGAGGAAGGCGCGCAGGATGGTGACAGCCGATCTGCTCTCACGGGCGCGGGCCGGGGACGGCGAGGCGTTCCGGGAGCTGACCGACCCGCACCGGCGGGAGCTGCAGGTGCACTGCTACCGGATGCTCGGATCCTTCGCCGACGCCGAGGACGCCATCCAGGAGACGCTGCTGGCCGCCTGGCAAGGCATCGGCGGGTTCACCGAGGAGCGCGCCTCGCTGCGCACCTGGCTGTACAAGATCGCCACCAACCGGTGCCTCAACGCGCGCCGCGCAGCGAGCCGGCGCCCGGCCAGGGAGTGGGACATGTCTCGGTTCGAACCGCCCGTGCCGACCCCGCGCGACGAGGCCGTCTGGCTGCAGCCGTTTCCTGACGCCCTCCTCGAGGGTGCCGTCGACGTGCCGCTCGGGCCGGAGGCCCGCTACGAGCAGACCGAAGCCATCTCGCTGGCCTTCGTGACCGCCCTGCAGGTGCTGCCGCCGCGCCAGCTCGCCGTCCTCATCTTGCGCGACGTCCTCGGCTTCCACGCCAGCGAGGTGGCCGGCATGCTGGAGGCGACCGTCGAATCGGTCAACAGCGCCCTTAAACGAGCCCGCGCCAGCCTCCAGCGCCGGCCGCCGGCCGCCGGCCGCGAACCGGCTCCCGCCTCCGGCTCACCCGCCGAGGATGCGATCGTGGCCAAGTTCGCCCGCGCATGGGAGTCGGCCGACCTCGACGCGCTGGTGGCCCTGCTGACCGACGACGTCTTCATCGCGATGCCGCCGGTGCCCTTCGGATACGAGGGCCGGGACGCCGTGACACGCTACTGCGCCAGCCTGTTCGCCGCGGGCCGCAGGTTCGACCTCGTCCCGGCGCGAGCCAACGGCCAGCCCGCATTCGGAGCCTACCTGCGCTCCCCGGCCGGCATCCGCCACGCGACCGCCTTCTACGTGCTCACCCTTGCCGGCGACCAGATCTGCGCCATGACCCGCTTCGAGGCCAGCGTGCTGCCGTGGTTCGGGCTGCCGCGATCACTCCCGAGCCGGCAGCCGGCCTTCGAGCAGTGAAAGTGAGCAGCCGCGAAAACACGCCGTGGCGGATATGCCACTGCGGTTCAGCGGAATGCGGCAGACCAGGCATGAGAGTCGGCACATCCACCGGCCCCGCTTTTGATCCCGCGGACTCAACACGTGCCCCAGGTCGGTTCTGGCCCAAGCCGACGCTGCGGCACGCGCCGGAATGGACAGCAGCCTGACCGTCGGAAACCGACATTCCCTGGCTCCGGACGCCTACCTGCAGAACGTGCCCCTGATCGCCCCCTGATCGGCCGCATCCGGTCTGGGACCAGCGGCCCGTCGGCTGCCTGTCCCTGGTCCCGCTGCAGCATCCGTGCTGATCGCCGACCTCATCCCTGAATGGACACAGTTCGAGGCGTTCCTCGACGAGCACCGCCAGCGATCTCAACCATTGCCTGGACGGGCTGACCGAGGAGCAAGCACGCCGGTCGCTGGTGCCGTCCCGGACCACGCTCCTCGGCCTGGTCAAGCACACGGCTTCGTCGAGAAGGTCTGGTTCGACGAAACCATCACCCACCGACCGCGCGGAGATCGGCATCCCCGCAACGCCAGACGAGTCGTTCATCGATGCCCGGCTAACTTAGTGCTGGCATCAGTTCCCGGCGGGGCGGACGCCATAACGGTGTGATACGCGCACAGGAAACCAAATCACCTGCACGCCCACCGCTGATAAATTTTCGGCAGGGAACCAGCCGACTGATGCTTCGTCGCACGCTGCGTGATCGGTTCTCGACTTGAGCGGAGCTCACGCTCCCGTCATTCGGAGCGGCCCGGGGGGAGCCGTGCGGGTCAGCTCACGATCGGGAATTTATTAGTCGCCGGCCGCGTCGCCGGGCCGGGGGCGGCCGGGGCTCCATGACGGTGGCGGCGGTGCGCATTCGCTGCACCGTGCGGTCAGGAGGGCATGAACGGCCAGCCCACGCCGGCTTGCTCGGCGATGACCGTGGCGTCGGGCGGTGCCTCCTGCCTGATCTGCCCGGCGAGTTCCCGGGCTTGGTCCTCGTTGCTGGCGCCGACGATGAGGAACTTCCAGCGCCGCACGACCGCGCGGCCTTCGTTCTCCAGCGTGCGCGCCAGCATGACCGCATGGTGGTGCGAGCCGAGCTCAACCCGGACATGCCACTGGGCTTTCCCTGTGGCCAGGGACTCGGCGGTCTCGGTGTCCTCAAGCCGCTGATGCTCCGCCTGGCGCTCGGCTTCGGTCTGCGGCACCGGGACGTCCGGGCTCTCCCACTGCTCCTCGATAGGGTGCCAGCGGTGCAGGGCCGACTCCGCCGCGATGCCGTGCTGGTCCAGCACGTCCAGGGCGATCCGCTCAGCGTCCCTGGCGGCGGTCTCCGTGCCCGCGTAGAGGAAGATCTGCGCGTCCCCCGCGCCGACGGCGACACTGCGGCCGACCTGGCCGCGGACGTCTTCTTCCACCTGGCGCAGGGAAAAGGACTGCTGCGCCTGTCCAGCTGGCGCCTGGCCGCTCACGGAGATGGTGACGCGCCAGTCATCGCTGTCTGCCACGGCACGACCCTAACGCACCCAAGCCCGGCCAGTCCCGCACAAAGCAGACAGCCACAGGGACGGCGGATGATCGGGAACATTTGCCCCCCCATATTGCGAACGGCGGGGATCGGCCCGCCCTGCACCCGGCTCGGCTCGGCTGGCCAGGTCCGCGTGGTACTGCACCCCATGGGGCACCAACCGCGCGTGGCGGTTACCGGAATGGAGATAAGCCTGGACGAGCTGGAGCATACAGGCTGACAAGCCAGCACGGGGACGATACGTGCCCAGGTCCGCCAACCGCGTAGCGTCTTGCCTGTTCGACATGGACTCCGGCTACCCGGGTAACGCCGGCTCGGTCACCGGCTACGACGCGGCCCGGCCGTTCTCGGCCGCCAACCTCAGGCTGGCCGGCCTGCTCCAAAACGACGTGCTCGCCGCGATGAACGCCCAGGGCTGGGACATACCGAACGAGGGAGTCCAGCCGGATACCGTGCTCGGCTCCGCCCTCACCAGCGCCGCCGTGGCCTACAGCCACCTGCTGCTGCTCGGCCCGCCAAGGCGGGCTACTTCAGCACGCCGAGCCAGATGCCCGGCGCGCTGATCGAACCGCTGTTCCTCACCGACCCGTTCGAGGCTTCCATCGCGGTCAGCACCCGCGGCCAGCAGGTGATCGCCGACGGCATCGCGCGCGCGGTCGATCAGTACTTCAGCAGCTGATGCCCCGGCTGAGCGCTCGGGGGCATGAATCGAGCGCTCGATGATGTCGGGGGTATAAAAGATCCTAGCGGCGTATGACCACCACGCTGGCAGGTGCAACGAGCAGCCGTTTTCTCGCTCCCGATTGTCCAGCTCGCGGCCGTCTCCTCGAGGGCGCCCTCCGGGCGTGGCTATCGCCACTTATCGTTCCCGCATTCCGGCCCGCCCGCGGCACGCCGGACCACAGGCCCACAGGAACCCGCGGATCAGCCACGCTCATCGGTCAGCCTGGCTGGTCCTGGTCGCAGCTGCATGTCGGCCAGCAGGCGCTCGGTGTCGGAGAGGTCGCCGACGATCTTGCGGATGGGCGGCGGGTGCTTCTTGACCAGCGTCGGCACGGCCACGATCTGATCGTCGGCCGCCAGGCGCGGGTTCTCCAGCAGGTCCACGACCTCGATGTGATATCGGCCCGGCAGCCAATGCGCGCAGGCGCGCTGCAGGTTCGCGAGCGCGCGGATGGACTTGGGCGAGTACCCGGTCACGTAGAGCCGCAGCTCCCAGGTCTCCTCCGGAGATGCCGCTGGGTGGGCCCGGTCATCGGTGTGGCCACCGGCGTCGCACGGCGGGGTTACCGCTGCTCTTTCTCATCGTCCTGGCCGGGATCTGCCCAGCGCTGAGTGCCCATGGCCACCCGGGCTGCCTGGGCATCGGCTGCCAGGCGCTCTTCACGGCCCGCGATCCGCTCCAGCTCGGCCTGCTGCGCGGCGAGTTCGTCTTGCAGCGCGGCGAGCTGCGCCTGTCCCTGCGTGATGCCCCGCCGCAGCTCCCGCGTGCGGCGCTGCAGATCCTCCTGCTGCTGCAGCTTGGCATCGCGATCGCGGGTTTCCTGGCTGAGCCGGGCGGAGCCGGTCATCACCCCCGCAGGACCCACGTACACGTCGACGAGCTCGACCCCGTGATCGGTGAGCACGAACTCCCGGACCTGGTTGGAATTGGCGCTGCCTCGTGACTTGAGCACGAACAGCAGCCGGTTACGCTCGCCGTTGGACTCGTCGTTGCGCACCAGCAGCCAGGTGTCGGCCTGCGAGGACACGCCCACCGCGGTCTCGGCGTCCCCCTCGGTCAAGATGGTCGCCATCGTGGTGATCCCCCGGGCCTTGAACAGGTTGAACTGGCGGGCCAGCATCGAGATCACCTCGCCGTGGGCGTGCCCGCCGAGGAGGCTGGCGGTCCCGTCGACGACCGCGACGGCGGGCGCGTGCTCGGCGAGCAGCCCGGACACGATCGCCAGGTGGTTCTCCAGGCCGAACTCGGTCGGCCGGACCGCCCAGATCCGCAGCAGGCCCGCCTCGGCCCAGCGTTGCAGGTTCAGGCCGACCGAGCGCATGTTGCGGATCATCTCGCCGGCGGATTCCTCGTGCAGGATCAGCAGGGCCCGCTCGCCCCGCGCGCACGCCGCGTCGATCAGGTGCGCTCCCAGCGTGGTCTTGCCGGTCCCCGCCGACCCGCTGACCAGGACGGCCGCCCCCCGGAACAGGCCGCCGGCCAGCATGTGATCCAGCCGGGGCACGCCGGTGGAGATCCGCTCCTCTGGCGCGCCGTAGTCGAGCGTGACCGCCGTGACCGGCAGCACGGTAAACCCGCGGGCCGAGATCAGGAACGGGTACTGGTTGGTCTCGTGCGCCGACCCGCGGTACTTGACCACCTGCAGCCGCCGCGTGGAAACCTCATTGTGGCTGCGGTGGTCCAGCGCGATCACGCAGTCGCTCACGTACTCCTCGATCCCGTGCCGGGTCAGCGCGTCGTGATCGCCGGGCTCGCCGGTCACGATCGCGGTCACGGCCCGGTCCTCCAGCCAGCGGAATAGCCGGGCGAGCTCATCCCGCACGATCGCCTGGGCCTTGAACGCGCCGAACAGCGATTCGATCGTGTCGAGCACGACCCGCCGGGCCCCGATACGCCTGATCGCGTCGTCCAGCAGCAAGAACAAAGGCTCGAAGTCGAACTCGCCAGACTCGGAAACCTCGGCCGCCTTCACCGGGAAGGCGATGATGGCCAGCAGCCCGTCCCGCTGCAGCCCGTCAAGGTCGAAGCCCAGCGAGGCGACGTTGGTGGTGACCTTCTCGGCTGACTCCTCGAAGGTGACCAGCACGCCCGGCTCGCCGTACTCCCGGGCGCCCGCGACCAGGAACTGCAGTCCCAGCAGCGTCTTACCGGTCCCGGTGCCGCCCGTCACCAGCGTGGACCTGCCCCTGGGCAGCCCGCCCCGGGTGATCTCATCCAATCCCTGGATGCCGGTCAGGGCCTTCGGCAGCAGCGCGCCAGCCGGAGCTTCTGACAGCGAGGTCATACCAGTCCTCCTGTGATCGGGACGCTTTGCGCTCCTGGAGCCGGTCACACCCATTTTCATTCTCCTCGCCACCACGTCCAGGGGCCTAGGTCCCCAGCAGGCAGCCGTTCACGCGCAATCCCCGACCCGGGGACATCATCGCGGCCGGGAACCTGGCGCCGCCGAGGCCGCCCGCAAGCCCGGTGAGATCAGGTTGCCGGCAGCCGATATCCGGGTGAAGCGTGGGGGTCCTCCCTGAACCCTCGGTGGGGGTGTTCACGCCAGGCCGGAACCTGTCAAGACATCCGATGGGCTCAGATGAGCGCATGCGGACCGCGCTGAGGGGCAGGCTTCGATGCCAGGCTCTAAGGGACTTCCGCCTCTAGCCCACGGCGGCCGCCGAGACAGACACTTCACCCTACATCGGGAGAACGTGGTGTCCGGCCGTCCCGGGACCGGCCTGATGTCAGCGGCTGAGGCTTGTGCCGGAAGCAGCCATCAGCGCCAAGAAGCTGACGCAGAGACGGCCCGGTCGGCCATGGCCAGGCGGCGGCGGGCCGCTCCTGGCTCGGGACGAAGGAGAGCGGCGATGAGCTGGCCTCGTGGTGCCGGTTCGGGGGCAGATGCGCCTGTCGGCTCCGGTGAGACGTGGGAGCTACGGCTCTACGTGACTGGCCGCTCGCCAAAGTGTCTCCGTGCCATCGAGAACCTGCGTCTGGTGTGCGAGCAGTACCTGCAGGGGCGTTATCACATCGACGTGGTAGACCTGCTCGAAAACCCGCGCCTGGCGGCCTACGACCAGATCCTGGCCGTGCCCACCCTAGTACGGCAGCTCCCGCTGCCCATCCGGAAGGTCGTCGGCGACCTCTCCGACACTGCCCGGCTCCTCGCCGGGTTGCAGCTCCCATCGCGAAACACCGACATGCCGTGACCAGCGCCGCTGCGACCGCCACGGGCAGCTCGGCACATCGTGCCGGAGGCCGTCAGGTACACAAGTCCCCCCGACGCTCGTCACGTCAGGCACGATCTCCGCCACGCCAGCAGCATCCAAACACGGCACAGTGCCCGGGAACCGGCTAGAAGACCCGCTGGATCTGCTGGAAGAATCGCGCCGCGAACCTGACCAAGCGCTTGAGACCTTCCGCACGGGCAAGGCAGTAGCACCGGGGAGGCTGGCATGAGCGTCCACGCGCAGGACAGCAGTTACGCGCTGCTGACCGACGGCGCCACGATCGAGATCCGGGCCGCGCGGCCCGAGGACTTCGACGCGGTACGGGACATGCACGCCAAGATGTCCCCGGACAACCTCTACCTGCGTTTTTTCAGCATGAGCCCGGCCGCGGCCGAGCAGGAGGCGCGCCGGATCTGCCGCGAGCCCGGGCCGGACCACGCGGCGCTGCTGGCCGTGCTGGACGGGGAGGTGGCCGGCTGCGGCACCTACGAGCGAGCCGGCGCCGGGTCCCGGTCCGCGGAGATCGCCCTCACGGTCGCCGATGACCTGCATAACCGCGGCATCGGCATGCTGCTGCTGGAGCACCTGGTCTCGCTGGCACGCGGCCGGGGGTTCCGCGCCTTTACCGCGGAGACGCTGAGCGAGAACGCCGCCATGCTGCGGGTCTTCGCCGACGCCGGGCTGCAGGTGCAGCGCTCCCTGGCGGACGGCGTGTATGACTTGAGGTTCCCGCTGCCCGCCGGCGAGGCGGACGCCGCCCTGGGCACCTACCGCGATACGGTCGCCGTGCGGGAGCGGTCGGCGGACGTGGCGAGCATGCGGCCCGTGCTGAGGCCGGCTTCGGTCGCGGTCATCGGCGCGAGCCGGCGCCCCGGGTCGGTCGGCCGGGCCATCTTGCAGAACCTCATCGACAGCGGCTTTTCCGGCCCGGTCTACCCGGTCAACCCGGGCGCGGCCGAGCTGGACGGCATCCCCTGCCTGCCGTCGGCGGCCGCGCTGCCCGACCAGGTCGACCTGGCGGTCATCGCCGTGCCGGCGCTGGCCGTGCTCGGTATCGCCGAGGACTGCGGGCGGCAGGGCGTCAAGGCCCTGGTGGTGATCGCGGCCGGACTGCCCGGCCCGGCCCGCGCCGAGCTGCTGGAGATCTGCCGCCGCCACGGCATGCGGATGGTCGGGCCGGCCAGCTTCGGCGTGGCCAACCCCAGCATCGGCCTGGACGCCACCTTCGCGGCCCGCCATCCCGCGGCGGGAACAGTCGGCCTGGCCTTGCAGTCCACCGGCGGCACCGGCTTCGTGCTGGTGGAGCACCTGTCCCGGCTCGGCGTGGGGATCTCCACCCTGGTCTCCTTCGGCGACAAAGACGACGTGTCCGGCACCGACATGCTGCAGTGGTGGGAGGTCGACCAGGAGACGAAGCTGGCCCTGCTGTACCTGGAATCGATCGGGAACCCGCCCAAGTTCGCCCGCACCGCCCGCCGCGTGGGCCGCACCATGCCGGTCCTGACCGTGGCCGTGGGCCGGTCCGCGACGGGCAAGCGCCTGGCCGGGGCCCGCGCCGCGAAGGCGCCTACCCCGCTGATCACCAGGCAGGCCCTGTTCCAGCAGGCCGGCATCATCGCCGTTGCCAACTTCGGCGAGCTACTGGACACCGCGGCGCTGCTGGCGTCGCAGCCGGTGCCCGCCGGAGGCAGGGTCGGCGTGGTGTCCAACACCCGCGGCGCCGCGGTGCTCGCCGCCGACACGTGCAGCGACGCGGGCCTGCAGGTCGCGGGGCTGGCCGCGGACACCCAGCGGGCGCTGCGGGACCTGCTCGGCCGCGAAGCCGAGGTGGCCGGGCCGGTCGACACCACCGTGCTGGTCGCCCCCGGCCGCTTCCGCCGCTGCCTGGAGCTCGTCGGCGCCGACCCGGGCGTCGACGCGGTGCTGGCGCTGACCACCACGACCGCGGGCAGCGACCTGGTCCCCCAGCTGGGCGCCGCGCGGCTGCCGGTGCCGATCGCCGCGGCCGTGCTGGACCAGATCGAAGTGGTCCGGCTGCTGCCGAGCCCCGGCGGGGACTGCGCTCCCGTCCCCGCCTACGCCTACGCCGAGTCCGCCGCCCGCGCCCTCGGCCACGCCGCGCGCTACGGCACCTGGCGGGCGACCCCGCCGGGACACGTGCCCGACCTCGACGGCCTGCGCCAGGACCGGGCCAGGGAGCTGGTCGCCGGCTTTCTCGCCGAACCATCCCGGGGCGGCTGGCTGCCCCCGGACGCCACCGCGGAGCTGCTCGGCTGCTACGGCGTGCCGCTGGCCGACAGCATCGTCGTCGCCACCGACGGGATGGCGATCGCGGCGGCGGCGCGATTCGGCGGCCCCGTCGCGCTCCGCGCGGACGTGCCCGGCCTGCTGCGCACCAGCGACGCCCGCGACGTGCTGACCGGGCTGCACGGCGCGGATGAGGTCCGGCGCGGGTTCCGCTTGCTGAAGGAGGTCTTCGGCGGCCGGCTGGCCGGCGTCATTGTCCAGCCGGTGTTCGCCGGCGGCGTCGAGGTGATGATCAGCGTGCTGCACGAGCAGGTGGCTGGCCCGCTGGTGCTGTTCGGGCCCGGCGGCCCGGCCGGCGATGGGCTGGCTGACCGGGCCGCCCGGCTCGCCCCCCTCACCGACTCCGACGCCGATGACCTGATCCGGTCGGTACGCGCCGCCCCGCGGCTGCTCGGGCGCCCCGGCGCTCCGGCCGTCGATCTCGCCGCGCTGCGGGACATGCTGCTGCGGGTCTCCCGGATGGCCGACGACCTGCCGCAGATCGCCGAGCTCGAGCTGAGCCCCGTCATCGCCCGCGCCGACGGCGTCCAGGCCGTCGACGGCCGCATCCGCATCCAGGCTGCTGAGCCCGTCGACGCCCACCTGCGCCGGCTGCCATGACACACCAGCCAGCGGCGCCGGGGGCGCGCCCGCCGACCACGAAGTCATAATCCTGCGGGCATGACTTTGCCGACCGGACTATCAAGGGACGTCTTACGCCGGTGCCGGAGCGCGTGAGGCAGCTGGGCGGCGGACGAGCCGGTCCGGTGCCGGACATGGGCTGGTTCGTATACATAAGGGAGACTGCCACTCGGGCCACCACGCCAGTAGGCGGCGGGATGCTCCGTCTGCTCTCAGCCCTGCACTCGCGCGAGGCTTCACGATACGTAACCCGCCCTCGGCCCGAAGCCGCGGTATGCCCGCCGAAATGGCGCCATCGCTGGCTGGAGGGCATGGTGATGCTTGCCGCACCGAACAGTCAGTTCGGCGCGGCATCAACAGTCCCCGGCGGGCGGCTCAATAACACACCTAACGGCGGTTAGCGAATGGCCTTGGGGTCACGTCCGGTGACGATGGCAAGGCCGAGGGATGGATGTCAACGTGTCGGCCGGTGGCCCGGCAGATGCAGGCCGCAGTGAAAGTTAGCGGGCCCAGTAATGATGCGATGATGCACCAGACTTGGCCATAGGCGCGCGGCTGACGCCGGGCTGCGCTCAGGCAGGCACGTCGGCACGGGCCGCGGCTTCCGCCCGGTCACCGAAGCCGCGGATGTCGATGATACGGTCGCCCTTCACGGTGAGGACCTGCCAGCGCCGGGCCGTTCCGCCTGCTTCACGAGCGGCCGGCGTGCCGGTGACGTCTAGCCCCACCAGAAGTGTCCCGGGGCCGACGGTCACCTCAGTGACCACTGCTCGTGCACCGGCGGCTCGCGCGCTGGCCCACCAGGCGATGACCTGGTCGCGGTTGCGGCAGTCAGCGTCGCCGGGACCCTCTGGCGCACCCCAGCGGGCACCGTGGCCGAGCAGATCCCTGATCGCATCAAGATCGCCGGACTCCAGGGCGGACCGGACTCGTCCGGCGAGCGCGGCCGGCTCTTCCGCAGCGCTGGCATCAGCTGGCATGAGGATCTCCCGCGCAGTGCGTAGCTAGCCACTCCAGAGTAGACGCGCCGGACACCCGAGTCGGCGGCAGCCATCGCGTGCCAGCCGGATGCCGCTCACACGCCAGCCCACGACCAGCGATCGCAACGCGGAGTGAAAGCCACTCCGGATTCTGAGCTACGTGATCGATGCTTCTATGGTTGTCAAGGCTGTCTATGGCGGGATTTCCGGTGTGTTTGATGGCTGCTGAGGGGCGGACAAGACAGGGATGGGCCGCTCCTGGCGGAGGGCACGCTTTTATCAGGTCACGGAAGTCAGCAGTTGCGGGAAATCGGCCCGGGGCGGCCGGCGGATCGTTCGAAGGCCAGCACGTCTGCGGCAGCCGATTAGCGGGCCAGGCCGCCCCGGGGGCTTGCGGGTCAGGCGCCGGGCCGCAGGCAGGGGTAGACCTCGCGGGCGACGTACCGCTTCAGGCAGCGGATGATCTCCTTCTTGGACAGCCCTTCGGCGGTGCGCCGCCCGACGTAGGCGCGGGTTTCGGGGTGGGCGCTCATCCGGGTGATGACGATGCGCCACAGGGCGTGGTTGGCCTCGCGGTTCCCGCCGCGGTTGAGCCGGTGCCGGCGGGTCTTGCCGGAGGAGGCGGGGATCGGGGCGACCGCGCACATGTGCGCCCAGGCGGCCTCGCTGCGCAGCCGCTCCGGGTGGCCGCCTGCCGCGATCAGCAGCAGCGCCGCCGTGTCGGGGCCGACGCCGTAGAGGCTGAGCAGGCCAGGAGCGCGGGCGGTGACCAGCGGGACGATCAGCTCGTCCAGGCGGCCGATCTGGTCATCGAGGAACTGCACACGCCGCCCGAGTTCGCGCAGCGCGACGCGCAGCGAGTACTCAGCGGCGTCGCCGGGGCGGGGCCGCAGCGCCGCGACCGCCTCCGCCAGCGCGGCGGCGCGCTTGCCGGCGAACCGGGCCCGCAACTCGTCCGGGCCGGTCAGGATCAGGGCGCGGGCCTGGTTGATCGCCTGGGTCCGCTCGTGGCCGGCGCTGCGCTTGGCGACCATCAGCGACCGGATCGCCTCCACCGCCCCGTCACGGCCCTTCGGCTGGCCGCAGGCCCGCCCCGACTGCGCCGCGCGGGCGGCGCTGACCGCATCCAGCGGGTCGGACTTGCCGTGCCGGTGCCGGTCCTGCCGGTCAGCCCGGTCCACCTCCACGACCCGCACGCCGTGCACCGCCAGGTACCGGGTGAGCCCGGCGCCGTAGCTGCCGGTGCCCTCCACGCCCACCAGGGCGACGTCCCCGAACTTGGCCAGCCAGCCCAGCAGGCTGGCATACCCGGCCGCGGTCGCGGGGAACTCCCGCGTCCCCAGCAGCCCGCCGACGGGATCCAGCGCCGCGGCGACGTGCACCTCGGAGTGGGTGTCCACCCCGCCGGTAATCGCGGGCTCTTCTTTTACCATGGTCATGGCCGTCCCTTTCTCGGTTAAGGGATGGCACGCACCTGCTGGCCGTCGGACCCGTGAACCCCGGCCTCTTGCCCAGGCCGGGCAGATCGACCGGCTGCGCCGGTGGGTGCCCGAACCTGGGACCCGGCCGACGGATCGTTATAAAGACAGCCAAGGCGTGGCGTCAGCCGATTAGCGGGTCAGGCCGGGTCCCAGGCCCGACACTACGCCCAGATCACTCCAGAACCACGGAAGCTGAGCTGTGTCGGACACAACCTCATCCTCCCTGCCGAGTAGGTGTGGCTGGGTATGGTCTGGGCGACAGCGGAGCCCGCGCGCATATCGACCATTACCTGCGAGCGCCGACGGGGACATGACTTGGCCCACGTCCAGCGGCAGCGACGGCCCGCCCAGCGGCCGGCCGAGCAGGTTGCGCCGCAGGAACGAGGCCAGCCCGCCGGGCCCGGAGACGATCTGGATGACCCGGCCCAGGATCTGCTGCTCCAGTCGGCCCAGCGTCTCGGACGTCTCGGCCTGCGGGGCGTCCAGGGCGGGGCAGCCGTGGCGGGCCTGGTCATACCGGACGCACAAGCCGATCAGGTCCTCGATCGCGTCGGGATCGAGGTCGCCGGTGACCACCGGGACGATCATCGCATCACACGCGACGGCGCGGGCCGCCTCACCGGTCAGCCAGGCCCCGCCGTCACTGGGCCCGGCCGAGGCGGCGGCCCGGTGGGCGGCCCACCGGGCCCGGTAGTCCGTGATCCACGTGTCCTGCAGGACCGAGTCTTTGTCCAGGGCGAGCAGTTCGGTGAAGTGGATGTGGGCCAGGGCCTTGACCGGCTGCCCGGCCCGCTGCGGCAGCAGCCCCGAAGCCAGCAGCCGCCGCATGCGCTGGCAGAGTTTTTGCATCATGATGGATGCATGGTCAACACACATGAAGACCGGGCGGAAGCCCAGCTCAGGGCGGGCGTGTACGCGCGTCTGAGCGAGACCTACGACGCGGCGGAGTCGGTCCCGACCCAGCTGGAGCGCGGCACCGACCACGCGGTCCGGCGCGGCTGGACCGTCGCGGCCACCTTCAAGGATGACGGGTTCTCCGGGTTCAAGGAAATCACCCGCGACGGGTTCGGGGAGCTGATCGCGGCGATCGAGGCGGGCCTGGTCGACGTGGTGATCGTGCGCGACGTCGACCGGCTGACCCGGAACTTGTCGGACTGGAATGATTTCGAGAAGGCGTGCGTGCGGCACGGCGTCCGGCTGAGCGCGTAGACCGGCGGGGACCTGGACCTGTCTACCCCGGAGGGCGCGTATTACGGCGGGATGGAGACGCTGCGGGCCAGGCGGGAAAGCGCGGTCAAAAGCGCCCGGGTGCGCGAGGCGCAGGACCGGAACGCGCGGGCCGGGCGGCGCGCGGGCGGGGGCTGGAGATGGTTCGGCTATACCCGCATCTACGCCAACCCGTCCGAACCTGATCCGCACAAGCGGGCCATCTTGCGGGAGGAAATTAACCCGGTCGAGGCGGACGCGATACGTGATGCGGCCGTGCGGCTGCTGGAGCACGGGGAGTCGGTCCGGTCGATAATCCGGGACTGGACACGGCGCGGGATCAAGCCGGTAGCGGGCAGGCAGTGGTACCCGTCCACATGGGTCGGCACGATCACCTCACCACGGATTGCGGGACTACGCGAGTGGCAGGGCCGCAAGTACCCCGCCCAATGGCCGGCCATTATCGATGTGGATACGCATGAGCGGCTGGTGAAGATGTTTGCCGACCCGGCCCGCCGCAAGCACGCGGTGCCACCCATGACATCGCGGCCAGGCGCATCTGCTGTCCGGTATTGCGACATGCCCGAAGTGCGGCCGGGGCCTGCATTACCGCAGCCACCGGGGCAACAGGCGCGCGGATCAGTACGCGTGCGTAGCCGGGCCGTCCGGCTGCGGCGGTGCCGCGATCAAGGCTGAACTGCTGGAGGAGTACGTGACGGGCGCGATGCTGGATGCGCTGGAGTCCCCGCGGGTGCAGGAAGCGCTACGTGAGGGCGAGGATCATCACGCGCCGCGCCGCGCGGAATTGCTGGCCGAAATTCAGCGCGCCCAGGAAGTACGGGCCGATGTGCGCCGCGATCTGGCCGAGGGGACGATCGACCGGGTCGACTGGCTCGATATCCGCCAGCGCACCGAAGACACGATCGCTAAAGCCCGCCGCGAGTACGACCGGCTCACCGGGTCGGCCACCGTCATGAGCGACATCCCTGCGTCCGCGCGCGTCCGCGATGCGTGGGAATCGTGGAGCACCGACCGCAAGCGCGCCGCCATCCGGGCTGTGCTGCACCGAGTCGCCATCAAGCCTCTTCCCTGTGGTACGCCATCGAGCCCAGGAGGCAAGCTCAAGGACCCGGCCATCCGCCGCGAACGCGAAATGGCCATTTTGCGGCAGCGTGTCGAATTCGATTGGCGAGTTTAGCATTCCTGCGCAAGACGAGCGGCGGAGACGAATCCCGGTGATCGTCTCCGCCGCTTTTCTGCTTATGCGGCTGGTTTCCTTTCATGGCTGCTGCTTTCGCTTGGTGACGGTGGCACGGGCGTGTCGCGCATGATCGCGGCGAGCACGGCGACCGTTGCCGGGTCTTCGATGCGTTCCGGTAGCCCTTGCCGGGCGCGGGAGCGCCGGGCGTCTTCGGCGCCGGCCTGGCGGATGGCGGCGCGTTCCCCGGCGCTCATCGCCACGGTGGCGGGCTGGTCGTGGTCATCAGTGGCGGGTGGTGTCGTCTGGCATCACCCCTTCCATGGTGACGGGGCGTGATTGTCCGTCTCGTCCGGATGTCCGCGTGTGTCGCCCTACGCGCGCAGGCGCGCGCGAGCGGACGGACGGATGTCCGCTACTGTGCGTCGTCATCGGGTGGGTCCTGCGGCCCGCCAGTGGCCGCGTATGGTCTGGATCACCCGTCCGGCGTCGGCGAGGTGGCGTAGCCGTTCGTAGACCCAGGTGCGGCCTTTGCCGGTGGCCTGGATCAGGTCCGCGATGGACGCGCCGCGCGGGCCGGCGGTGACCAGGGCGGCCCACAGCGCGGCCTCCGGGTTACCGTCACTGCCGACTGGCACCTCGGTGGGGGGCCGGGCCGGTATCCGCGTGCCTGTGGCCATTGCGGGGCCGTGGAAGCGTGGTCCTGCGGATCGGTGCCGGTGGCGGGCTGGCCGGTGGCGTGTTCGCGGGCGTGGCTGGTGACGGCGTTGTCATTGATCACGTAGGCGCGTGCCCGTTCCGGCTTGGCATGTTCGGGGTCGGAGACCAGGAATTCACCGGGCCGGGTGAGCGCATGGGCATGCCATCCCGCGTTGAATGATCCTTGCCCGAGGATCAGGTCGGTGTCGCGGCGTTCCCGGACGCGCAGGCAGATGCGGATATCCATCTGGGACCGGACCGCGCCTTTGCCCATGGCTTGCTGGCTTGGCCGCTGGGTGCGCCGCGAGCGCGGGTCGAGTTGGCGAGCCGGTTCAGGCTTCCGGAGGCCGCCTCCATGATCTCTGACCGTCCCTACATTGGTACGAACACACCCTGGGACGAGGATGTGCGATGAGGCGGGGAAGAGGCTGTTTGCCTGTTGTTAACGCAGTGGTTGGTTAAGGGCCACTAGCCACCTCTCTTAGGACCTAAGTCCCGAGCGCTGCAACTGTTCCCCGATGCACACTCGCCGGATGACAGTTATCACCTTGCGAGAACATGGAGGTCGCTTGCAGCATACGGGCGGGCCGCCGTTTGAGCTCGTCGTGTCGAAGCTGCACCGTCCCTCGGGCCGCCCGGGGACCGTACGCCGTTCGCTGCTGATCGAGCGGCTGGCACGGGGTGATCCGCGTCCGGTTGTCCGGGTGGTGGCGCCGGCCGGGTACGGGAAGACGACGCTGCTGGCGCAGTGGGCCGAGCGCAACGGCCAGGCGTTCGCGTGGGTGTCGCTGGACGAGCGGGACAATGACCCGAGGGTCCTGCTCACCTATGTCGCCGAAGCGCTTGATGCGGTCGAGCCCATCGGCCAGCGGGTATTCGACGCGCTGGCTTCTCCCGGCAGCTCGGTGCCGGACGCGATCGTGCCCGCACTGGGGTTCGGCTTCTCGTCGATGACCTCACCGGTAGTGCTAGTCCTGGACAACGTGCACGTGCTGTATGACCATGATTGCTGGGTCGCATTGTCGGTACTGGCCGACCACGTGCCCGCCGGCTCCCGGCTCGTGCTGGCCGGGCGGGACGCTGTGCCGCTCCGCATCGCGCGGCTGCGCGCCGGAAGCAGGATCTTGGAGATCGGCCCCCGCGACCTGGCCCTAACCCATGAGGAGGCGTCGTCCCTGCTGCGCAACGCAGGCGTACCGGTCAGCGAGGATGATGTGGCGGAGCTGCACTGGCAGGCCGAGGGATGGCCGGCCGGGCTGTACCTGGCCGCCCTCCGCCTTAAGGAGGGCGGCCAGGTCGCAACCGAAGCGGACACGTTCCGTGGCGATGACCGGCTGGTCAGCGAGTACATGGAGTCGGAGTTCCTGGCGCGGATCTCCCCGCAGCAGCGGGTGTTCCTGACCCGTACCGCGGTGCTGGAGCGGCTGTGCGGCCCGCTGTGCGAGGCGGTGCTCGACCAGCCCGGGGCCACCGCCACGCTAGCGGCTGTGGCGCGGTCGAACCTGCTGCTGGTGCCGCTGGACTCGCAGGGCGGGTGGTACCGCTACCATCACCTGTTCCGCGACATGCTGCTGGCCGAACTGCGCCGCCAGGAGCCGGAGCTGATCCCTGTCCTGCGGCGCCGCGCCGCCGGGTGGTGCCTGGCAAACGGCCTGCCGGAGGAGGCGCTGGAGTATTCCATCACAGCCGGCGACGTTGACGCCGCCGCTGGCCTGCCGGAGGAATGGGGAGTGCGGGCTTACCGGCAGGGCAAAATCGCCGCCGTCCAGCGGTGGCTCCGGTGGCTGGAGGACCGGGGCGAGACGGAGGGACACCCGATGGAGGTGGTGATGGCGGGGTTCCTGTCCGCGGTAACAGGGAGAGCGGCCGAGGCGGAGCGGTGGGCCGACGTGGCCGATCACTGGCAGTACGGGGAGGCATCCAGGCCGGAGTCTCCTGCCGCCGAGGCGTGGGCCGCCCTGCTGCGCGCTGTCTTGTGCCAGCACGGCGTCAAGCAGATGCGTGCCGACGCCGATGAGGCCGCGCGCCGCCTCGCGGCCGAGAGCGTCCCGGAGCCGGCAGCCGCGCTCATGCAAGGGGTAGCCCGGGTCCTTTCCGGTGACCTCGACGGCGGCGATGCCTCGCTTGGGGATGCGGCCAGCGTCGCGGAGGTAACCGGCGCGCCTGATGTTGCGGCGGTCGCGCTGTGCGAGCGGTCGCTGGTGGCGATGGCACGCGGCGAATGGAGCAGGGCCGAGGTCTTCGCGGGACGGGCACGCACCGTCGTACGCGGGGCCGCGTCGCAGGAGTACTACGCAACCCCGCTGGTCTGCGCGGTGCACGCGCGCGCCGCCCTGCACCGGGGCGACAGTTCGACGGCACGCCAGGAGCTGGTCAGCGCCCAGCGCCTGCGGCCGTTGCTGACCTACGCGCTCGCTCACTTCGCCGTTCAGGCCCGGATCGAGCTCGCCCGCGTCCACCTGGCGCTGTCCGATCCGGCCGGCGCCTGGACCCTCATGCGGGAGGTGGATGAACTGCTCAGATGCCGGCCCGACCTCGGGAGCCTGGTAGGTGAGGCCGAGGCCTTCCGGGCCCGGCTGTCGGAGGAGCACGATCCAGGCGTTCCCGGAATCTCGGCGCTGACCGCTGCCGAGTTGCGCCTGTTGCCGACGCTCGCCAGCCACCTGTCGTTCCCCCAGATCGCCGCGGAAATGTTCCTGTCTCCTCACACCGTCAAGTCAGAGGCGATCTCGATCTACCGGAAGCTGAGGGTTTCCTCGCGGGCCCAGGCGGTCGCCCGGTCACGCGAGCTCAGGCTGCTGCCGGGGTGACGACCGGTCTTTCATCCCATCGAGGGGATTGCGCTCGCCCCGGCATGAGGTGGAATGATGCTCAGCGGCGAAGCGGAGAGATATGGACCAGACGGCAAGGTTCCAGGAGATCTTGCGCAGGCTGGCGATGATCGACGAAGGCTTCGTAGAAGACGAGGCCGGGCTCGGTCTTGGCCAGGTCGCGACATGCACTCTGGATCCCAAGACTGTGGCGTTGCTACGGGTAGGTGCGTCCGTGGCCATCGGGACATCGGCTGTCTGCCTGGAGTGGAGCGCGGGCCGGGCGATGGCGGCGGGCGCGTCGGAGGACGAGATCGCCGACGTGCTGCTGGCGGTCCTCCCGGTGGCCGGGCTCGGCCGGGTCGTCTCGGCCACTCCCGATCTGGCTACCGCGCTCGGATATGACATCTCGGCCGCGCTGGAAAACTGAACCATCAGTTAGGCTTCGGATCAAGCTGGCTACCGCTGAGGCTACGGCCATCCGGCGCCGACGTTATAACCACGTTCATTTCTGGTGCGAGCCGTAGATGCAAGGGCTCGCTGCGGCCTCGTTCGACATGTCCTGGCGCATCGCTCACGTGATGTCTGGGCGCTTGGAAGAACCCTCCGAACGCCGGCGTGTCACCGGTCGAGGAGGCCGAGGTCCCGCGCCCGCATGACTGCCTGATCCCGCGACGAGGCCCCGAGCTTGCGGTAGATCGAGGTCGCTTCCGCCTTGACGGTGTGGCGGGACAGGGACATCTGCTCGGCGATCTGGGGAAATGACAGGTGGGTGGCGAGGATCGGCAGCAGGCGGAGTTCGGCAGCGGTCAGCGCCGACGCTCCGGGGGCGTCTGGACCGCGCAGCATGGACAGCTGGGCCTGGAGCGCCTTGGCCTCGCCGACGAGGGTTCCGAGACCGGGCCGGCGCAGGAGCAGCTCATCCACCTCCCGCATGAGCGTCCTGGCACCTGCCAGGTCGGTAAGCGCGATACAGGCGTGAGCCAGCTCGATCCTTGCCTGGACGGCGAAGTGAGGCAAAGCGTAGGTCAGCTCGTGCCGCATGCGCTGAGCGCTGATGAGCTCATGGCGCGCGGCGGGGATGTCTCCCAGGTGCAGGGCTGTCCGGGCTTGCACCGCGCAGACCAGCGGCGTCACAAAGCTCTCCTCGCGCCGGGCTCGATGCAAGACGGCGCGGGCCTGATCGGCGTGGACCTGGGCATGGCTCCAGTCGCTGCGTGCCATCGCCAGCAGTGACCGCTCGCATAGCGCGACCGCGAAATCCTCAGCAGCACCGGCTTCCTCGCCCATGTTCATCACATCCTGGAA
>CAVTZG010000020.1:0-200579 GCA_963739135.1 uncultured Actinomycetes bacterium | reverse complement strand
CGGCATGGCGAGGAGCTTAAATTCCCTGGCGGACAGTAGGCGATCGAGCCCGCAACCCGCACTTATAGCGGGACTTGAGGCCAGCCTCCAGCCAGATGCATACCCCGGCCAGGGCGCCTCGGCTAAGACTCCGTCGTGGCCCCCAGAGCGCCGAGGCGAACGACAGCGCACACGGCATCAGGCATGCCCCGGCTGAATGCCTTGCCGGGGCGGTGCACAATGATTTTTGATATGCTGCAAAAGCTGATATCATCGAGCCACCTAATGAATATGACCGGAGCCCGGCGGCCGTCCAAAGTTGCCGGGCTCCGTCATTGTGACGCCTCCTCAGCACAAACGCAAGGGGGCAAAACTTTCTCTAAAAATATTGATACGAAGCACTGTGCAGGGGCTAGGAATAACCTGCCTGCCACATGGTCAAGCACGCGCAGCAGATCATTCACCGTCCCGGCGCAGAAGGGCCCGGCGGTGCAGGCAATGGCGGTCAGCTATGGGATGCGGCGAGCCTATGACCTGCAAGTATCAATTCCGTCGGCCCGATCTAAGCCTCCCAGCCTGTCATCAGCTCTGAACATTGTGACCTTCGTCACCGTTGCGGATTCTTACTAAGGTTTCTAGAGAATTTTTAGATAACGGCCGTTCGACATACTCCAGGGCGCCGCTTAATATCTTCCACAGAAATCACGCCATGGGACGCAGGGGGACGTAATGGAACGCCACGCAGCAACGCAGCCAGATGAGCTGGTGCTGCTGTTTACTCCGCGTGAAGCCGCTGAACGGCTCCGGTGCTCGGTGAACCACATTTACCGGTTGATCGCCCGGGCCGAATTGCGGGCGGTCAATATTGCGCCGGACGGGTCGCGACGCCAAGACGCGCATCCGCAGCGATGACCTCGCCCGTTACGTCGACAACCGCACGCAAGGCGCGCCCTCGTGACCGGCGAGGCTTCTGGCGAGGTGCCGCCGCTCAGTGTCTTCCTGAGGCCTCAGCTGCCCGCTGCCGCCCTGCATGGGCTGACGGGTGAGGCACAGCTATGACCGGGGCTGATCGCATCGAGCACGCCGACGCCAGGCAGTGGCTGGCCAGGCAGGAGCCCGGGGCGGCTTCGGTAGTGCTGTTTGACCCTCCGTACAGCCGTAACAGGCCAATGCGCGGGAGGGAAGACGGCGCGGCGGGCAGCGTGTTCGGCCCGTTCGGTTTCATGAGCCAAGTGATGCCGTTGTGCCACCGGGCGCTGCGGCCGTGCGGCAACGTCGCCCGGGGGGAGCGCGGAGGCGGCGTCGTCATCGCTTTCTGTGACGTCGAGTTGATGCCAGACATGGGCTGGATCGCGACCACCTCGGGGCTGAAGTACGCGGGATGCCTGTCCTGGTGCCGGAGCAACGGGGGCGGCGGCGGCATCTTCCGAGGTGCCTGGAGCCCCGTGATGCTGTTCTCCCGTGGATCGCCGGACCGCGTTGACAAGGCCAACGTGAAGAACTGGATCGTCGCCGATCCCCCGGGCGGGAACGCGAAGGAGCATCCGTACCAGAAGCCGATCCCGCTGCTGGAGTACATCCTGCGGCGCGTCTGCGGCCCTGGGGATATGGTCCTCGACCCGTTCGCTGGTTCGGGATCGAGCCGCACGGCCTGCGCGAATCTCAAGCTCGACCTGATCTGGCGCGGGTGCGATATCGATCCGGCCTACGCCGAAGACTTCCGGAGCCAGCCCGCCCCGGGGGACGCCGAAGGCCGGCGCTGAGACGCCGGCCCCGAGGAAAAGAGGAATGCAATGTCAGACGACGGTAACACGATCGACCTGGCCGGGCCGGTCACGGTCACGGCCGAGCTGGCCCGGGCTCTCGCCCGCACCCTGGTCCGCAGCTACCCGGATGTCACCGCCGGTACGGTCGCCGCAGACCTGGCCCGGCCCGAAGGCGGCGGCCGGGGCATCATCGGCCTGTTCGCGGCCGGCTCGCTGGAAGACGCGATCGAGCAGGGCGTGGTCGGCCCGGACGCCGAGGGCGTGCTGGGGGTGAAGGCATGAGTCCGGCCGAGGAGTACCACTGCCGCCTGTGCAACCTCGACGTCTGCGAGCACCCGCACGCCAGCGCCAACTTCACCGACGTCACCGAGGACGGCGATCCCGCCCTGGCCGGAGCCGCCGTCCTGTCCGAGACCGATGACCTCACTGAGGGCCGGGATCCCAGGATCAAGATGTACCTGGCCTGGGACGGTAAGGGCCACTTCCACCAGATCGAGCTGGCCGGTGACGGCCTGCGCTACCTGGCCGAGCTGCTGGCCAGGATCTACGGCGTCACGCTGCCCAGCGATGTCTCGGACCTGGAACGGGAGTACCGCGCAGGGGAGCCAGAGCAGGCCGAGCGGGCCAGGCGCGAGCTGGCCAGGCGCGGCATCTGGCACAGGCGGGAGGGTTCCTGATGTGGAACTATGTTCCCGGCCGCAGGGCCGCCGACGTGAACCTAGATGCCGCACCCTACGGATTCAAGGTCACCGGGGACGCTGCCTGGGACTCGAGTCGGGCGACTGGGCAGTGTTCAGCGACGAAGGCAACCGAGCTGTAGCGGCCATGGTGGAGACGGCGCGGCTAAAGTGCCGGACTGAACCTGAAACCGCCGTCCTCTCGTGGCTGAAGGCGGAACATGAGCGGATCGTCGCCGCCGGGCATCCAGAGGTCCACGACACGATGGTGCGGGAGACGATCAACTACGCGCTGGGTCAATCATGGCTGGCGGCGTACCGCCATCCGTGCCCCCGGCTGCGACCGCTCGGCAGCGGCTCCGCTGCCACCCGTATCACGGAGCTGAACTGAGCCAGGAGGGTCTCTGGTGAACAGCCGGATCGAGCACGCCGACGCGATGGACTGGTTGTCCAGGCAGGCACCGGGGTCGGCCCGGGTGGTCGTCTTCGACCCGCCGTACTCACGCGGCACGCCTATGCGCGGCAGGGAGGACGGCATGGCCGGGTCGGTGTACGAGCCTTTCGGCTTCCTGCACGATGCCCTGATGCTGTCCGCCAGGACGCTGCTGGCCCCGGCCAGTCCCGGTCAGAAGACCGAATTCGGCCAGGCAGGGCCGTACGGCGTCGTGATCTGCTTCTGCGACTGGGAGCTGCTGCCGACCCTGGGCCGCCTTACGTCGATGTCTGGCCTGCGCCAGCGCACGCACCTGGTCTGGCTTCAGGACAAGCCCGGCGGGGGGAGGCTGTTCCGGGGAGACGCTGACCCGGTGCTGATCGTCTCTCAGCATGCGCCCAACATCGTCGGGGGCGAGCACGCCCCGGCGGCCAAGAACTGGATCATGGCGAAGGTGCCGCATAAGCCTCCGCACCCTTACTACAAGCCGCCCCAGTTGATCGAGTACATCCTGCGGCGCGTCTGCCGCCGCGGCGATGTGGTCCTCGATCCGTTCGCCGGGTCGGGGTCCTCCCGGGTGGCAGCCGAGAAGCTGGGCCTGGACCTGATCTGGAAAGGCTGCGACGTCGACCCCGCGTTCGCGGAGGAGTAGAGGCACGATGGCACTCAGAGCTGATTACAGCCAGAACCTGGGCATGCTGCCCGATCCCTGCCCGGCGTGCGGGCGCAAGGGGCTGCACCAGAGCACTACCGATCCCCTGGGCGAGGAGCAGCGCGTGATCACGGTTCGGCGTTGCCGCTTCTGCAAGGCGGAGTGGCACAACGGGGAGCGCATCGCCCAGAGATGGGTTCCATGGCCGGGCTCACCTGGCACCATAGGCGTCAAGGGTCCCGGAGGCCGACACCACAGCGGAAGTCGCTCCCGGGTGGCTACAGGCCCAGGCTGGGCGGGTCGACGGCCTCAAGCGCCGAGATGGCCTGCGCGCGGCAGCCCTCGTTCGCCGGGCAGCCGCCCGAGTGGCCCCCGGCCTGCGAACGGACGAACGGCCAAACGCGGGCCAGGCCACCAGGGTTTCATGACGGCGGCCGCAACTGCAGATGCCCTCCGGACAGTCACGAAACCTGCTAGGGCTCCGTACATCATCGGTGCGCGAGGCCGCTAACCGGGCCGTCACGAAAGGCGGGTGCTCATGTCCGACGTCGCCCGGTGCGCGAACCCCTCGTGCGGCCGGCCGATCGAGCGGCAGGCAAACCGGCCGCCCGGCCCGCTACTGCGGCCCTAACCCGTAGTTCCCCCCGGTCGCGAGGCAACATAGGCCTTGACCAGGTAAAACGACCTCAGCTCATGACTACGTAGACATGTAATTTTCGTGATCAAGGGCTCTACCACCTGGTACAACGCGTTGACCAATCGGCTTGGGGGGAACTTCGGCCTAACTGTCGACAAGCCGCCTGCCGCGAGCGCGTGCGCGCGGAGGCGGCCCGCGCAGTTTCGTGGCGCAGACGCCACTCGGGCGGTCAGGAGACCCCAGCACGTGCAGGGCACACCAGCCCTGGATGCCGCGCGCGGCACGAACGTCGTCCACTCGAACCGCCAGGTAGCCGTGCGCCGGGCCGCGGCCGCGCTTCTGCGCGCGCTTGATCACGTGTCCGGGCCGGACGATCCGGAAACGCAGCTGCCCCTGCGCGGCGGTGCCGCCACGATCCACCTGCGGCGTGACAGCTGGCCGCCGGAATGATGGATGGACCGGGAGGGCAGCCTGACGGCGAGCGCGTCCACCTGGGCTGAAGCCGGGCAGCAGCGCGTCATCCAGCCCACCGAGGCCGAGTCGGCCATGCAGGTCATAGCGCCGCTCGAAGAGGCCGCCACCCTGGCCGCCGCCGAGCGCACCAGCTGCAGGATCCTCGCCCGCCTGCTTCCAGACCGGCCTCCCGCCACAAAGGCGTACTAAGAGCCGACAGCAATTCCCCTCCGCACCGGCCGGGTCCCTGCCAGAACCGGCGCCGCAGCCGTCACCATCTACGCGCCGGGCACACCCGGCCTGGGTAGTGCACCGTAGCTCATCGCAGATATGCACTCTCGATTCGTCTCACTGCGTTGACGTTCACGGATGTCCCAGAAATGTGCTCTGAGCTGCAGAAACGTTCTGCGTGAACGTCAACGCAGGAGGCGTTGACGAGCGGGGCTGCGCTGCGCCCGGCCGGGGCGTGGCTGCGCCGCGAGGAAGCGTCAACACAAGGCTGCGTTGACGTATAAAGGGTATCTGGCCTGCGGTTTTATATGCTCCGGACGCGTCAACGCAGCCTGCCGGGGCTGAGAGATGCTCTTGCGGGGTCTTCACGGCTTACCCTCCGCGTCGTCCGGCTCCGTGCTCTGTCACGGCGGTTCTTCTGGCGGTGACTCGATATCGATGACGCCGGGAGCAAAGATGAGCATGCGGACCATGGTCTGGCCTAGGCGGCGGCTGAGCAGCCATGGCGCGCGATCGCTGCCGGCCTCGTGGAGCACCTTTGCCTCGCGCCACCCGGGCAGCACGGCGTCCAACTCGTACCCCCGGCGCTTCAGCTGTTCCCGCAACATCTCCGGCAGGAGGGCTACCGTCGTCGTGGCATACCCCTCCAGGCGGTAACGGCGCCCGATCCAGCGCCGCGGCGGGTGATCACGGCGGCCGGGATACCACAGGTCGGCCGCGCGGGCCACGACGAACTCGCGGACGACATCGAGTGCCATCTGCGGCCTGTCGTCCCTCGGGTCCGTCGACGCGAACAGGTCGTGCCACGCGGGCACGTCCGGGGCGCTGAACGGGATGACTTCCCATTCGGCTGCCAGCTCGGCGGCAAGGGCCAGGCTCGCGATCAGCGGAGCTCGGCGCCCGGTCATATCCGTGCCGCCGCGGAGCAGCTCGGTTAGCTCCCGGTGCCGGGTGCGGAGCTTGTACAGGCCGCCGTCCTCGGCCAGCCGCCTTTGCAGGTGCGCGACGAAGGCGGGGCCGGCGGTCCCGTAGTTCGCCTCGACTCCCCGTTCCAGGGCCTTTGCTGCTGCCTCGCTTTCGGCTCCTGCCGTACCGAACGGGGCACGCTGGATGCTCAGCACGCGGGCGCTCGCCCCCTGATGGGTGGTGAACGAGACGGCCGGCTGCTCCCCGGTGCTGAGCACGATCGTGCGCCACGGGATCATGTTCGGCCAGCCGCCGCCGCGTGGTGCGCCGTGATTCTTGGGGAGCTGGTAGAGGACCGCATCGACTACCGCCGGGTCCTTCACCAGGCGCGTCTCGTCGATGACGGTGACCAGGCCGTTGACCAGGTTCAGGCGC
Organism: uncultured Actinomycetes bacterium; assembly: GCA_963739135.1. Taxonomy (GTDB): domain Bacteria; phylum Actinomycetota; class Actinomycetes; order Streptosporangiales; family Streptosporangiaceae; genus Palsa-504. The sequence goes on along the minus strand of CAVTZG010000020.1, from coordinate 194,410 downwards.
TTCTCGATGGGGAAGATGCTCCGGACCTGCCACGACAGCATGGCATCGGCCTTATCGCCAGGGTCAGCCCAGCAGCTCATGGCGGCCTTCGCCGTGATGGTCTTGCCCCGCGTCGACCTGCCGGAAATGTCGATGGCGAACGAGTCCAGGCCGAGTGGCCCGAGCAGCGGGGCAGCGAGGCCTGCGTACAGGCCGACGCACACCACCATGTACGATTCGGCGCCCTTGACAGCGGCCTGCCAGGCGGCGAGGGTGCCCTCGGGCCGGTGCGCCGCGAGCGGGCCGACCTGCTCCGGGTACCTCGGCTCGAGGCGCCATGGGGTGCCCTGGCCGGTGACGAACGTCCTGCCGTCTGCCTGCCAGCCGAGCTGCCGCGCGACCGGGTTCCTGGCGATCACCTCATGGTTGGCGGCCTCAGCCGCGGCGAGCCACCGTTCCGCCTGCCGGGCCTCCGCCTCGATGACCGGCAGGCCGGCGTCACCCACCTCGCTGACGAGCCTCCGGCCGTTCTTGGTGATCGCACGTCTGATCAGCCGACTGACCCACCGGTCGCGGTCGCGCCAGGCCAGTTCCACGAGCTGGTCCCCGTCCGGGTCCACGTACACCCGCAGCGGGAACAGCCACGCCCAGGTGACCCGTGCGCGGCCGGAGCCGTCGTCCTTGACGATGTGGATGCCGTCCGGGGCGACGACGAACGGCTCAGGGATCACGTACCCATCCGGCAGTGGGCAGTTCTCGTGCTCCGTCACGAGGCTGAGCCCCCGGTCACGCGGCACCGTGGCAGTGCGGTAGGCGCCAAGCAGCTCGTCGGCCGCGTCGGGCGCGTCCGGGTTCGCCAGGCGCGCCTTGCCGAGCAGGACCGTCATCGCGTCCCCGAGCGCGGTCCGGGACGGCGCCGCGCCGTAGGTTGCCAGGTAGACGGCGGCGAGGTCGGAGCGGATGTCCTCCAGGGGGCGCCGCGCAGCAGCAAGGTTGCCTTTCGGTCTGGCGTACTCGAAGACGGCGACCGGGTTGTAGCCGGGAATACTCCTCGTGCCACCGCGCTGCTCAGCAACGCAGCCGAACACGAACAGCTCCAAGGCGATCTCGACCAGCAGCGTCGCCGCTGACTTCTTGGGCTCCCGCCTCCCGCCTCCCGCCCGCTGGTCAGCCACGCCGGACCTCCGTTCCGGCTCGCAGTCCCGAGGCGACGCTCCGGCGGACCTCGCCGCCGCGGATGGCCCGCAGTCCGCGCGGGTGCAGCCGGATCATCTCGCCGTCACGCCCAGCGTCCAGGGTGGCCTCGGCGACCCGGTAGCGACGCAAGCGGCGTCCCTGCTGATCCCGAGCAGGCCGCACGCTGGTGGCGGGAGCTGGAACCCGATGAGACACTGCCGGTCGACTGGCGGCCTCGCGCCGCAGGACAGCAAGACTCCAGCGGCCAGCCAGAGAAAGCGGGCGGGTCGTAGTCGGCGCTCTTGCCGGCGATGGACTCGTCGGCCGCCAGGCGCCGCCGCTCGCGTGCGGCCTCCTCCCTGGCGTCGTCCTCGCGGACGGCACATAATGATTTTTTGCAATGGGCTGCTACCTGATAGCATCAAGCCACCTAAACGCGTTCGGAGCCCGGCGGCCTTGGAAAATCTGCCGGGCTCCGGTCATTGTGGCGCTTTCTGAGCCCTAGCGCAAAGGCGGCGAATTCTTTCTATAATTATTGATAGCGAGCCCACTTACGGCTGCCAGGAAGTACCGGTCGCCCGGGCTGCCGCACCTGACGCAGGGCATGGCGGGTGTGCGTAAGTTCTCCCGATGTGGGGCTGATCGTCCGCGCCGCCGAGGGATGAGGCTACCGCAACGGGATGCGAGCTTGTACCGTCGCCGCATGCCGCCGTGCCTGCGGTAGCCCGTCCGCCTTTAATGGCGGACGAAGGTTAGTCGGAGCGATATCAAGGTTTTTAGATAAATCGGCCCCGTTCAATATCAATAAAGATTGATAAAATCGACAAAGGCCAGTCATGGCGCTACCTTGTGAGCGTGGCAAGCCCGGACGATGCGACGCTGGACGATAAGGTCGCCGCGCTCGTGTCGAGCGCGCCGCCGTTGTCGGCAGAACAGCTTGGGCGGGTGGCTGCTATTTTCAACAGCGCTGTACCGCGTGAGGCTGGCGCATGCGCCAGAAACGGGCCGGGGTATTGCCCGAGTAGTCCGTCATCGCTGGACCTGGCGGAAGATCGCTTATAGCCCCTAGCCAATAGCTCAGGGGTCGCAACTCGCTGCAGCTGAGTAAATATCAGCTGCCGGGGAATGGTCGGTCACTCACCGAATTCTCGTTTCCACTCGATGCGTACACGATCATCAGCGGCCAGCCGCTGCCCGTCCCGCACCGCTGGCATCAGGACTACCGAAGCCAGCAGGAGCCGCACGACCTCGCGTTGCGCCGCTACCTCCATCCCGCCCCAGCGGGCCTTCACGTCCGTGCCGGGCGCGGTCAGATCTCGCAGCGGCAGTGGCACCGCCAGCTGCGCAGCGCGCCGTTCCGCCGCATCGATCATCGGCTTCAGTTCCTGCTCGATCACAGCAAACGATTCTGGCGTGATCTCCCCGCGTATCGACAGGGACCGGTGAGTGCGCAGCCGTGCCTGCAGTTCCTCAGCTTCTCCGCGTGCCGCCACGGCAGCCTGATCACTGCCTTGCACCAGCCGGTCATAGATGTCAGTCTTCGAGCACCGCGCGATGACCAGCTTCTCAATAAAACTGTCCATAGCGGCAACGCTGAGCGCGGTGCAGTGACTGCCAGAGCATGTGTAGTACGGGCTACGGTGTCTGCCGGTTGGTGCCTGCGCGTATAGCACCGCCTCGCACACGCCGCAGCTGGCGATGTAGGACATGAGCCAGCGTGCTTTACCCGGCTTGGTGGTCTTCCGCTCCGGCGCGGTGAGATGCCGGTGCGCCGCCCAGAACGTCACCTCGTCCACGATGGCGGGCCAGATCGCGTCGACCAGCTCCGTGCCGTTGCGAAGCTTGCCGATGTAGGCCGGGTTTATGGCGACGGAGCGTACCTGATGGCGGCTCCACCGGCCGCCCAGCGCGGAAGGCACTTTGCGGCGGTTCAGGTCAGCCTGAATCGCGGACACGGGTTCAGCTGCGGCAGCGCGGCGGATGATCTCGGCGCAGACAGCTGATTGTTCCAGGTGGGGTCGCTGCTCGATCAGCTTCCGCTTGCCACCCTCGAAGCCGTACGCCCGCTCGTACCCGTACAGGATGCGGCCGTGCGGCTTCCCGTTGACGCGGTTCGCGGCCAGGCCCCGCCTCACGCGGCCGGACAGTTTCTCAACCTCGTACGCGGAATCAACACCATCCTCGGCAAGCGAACGCCAGTCGCGGGCATTCGTCATGTCATAGGTACGGCCGTGGCTTGTGACGTGGATAAGGACACGATGCTCACGACAGCGCCGCAAGAACCCAAACCAATCCTCGGGTTCCCGACTACCCCTCGACGGCTCCCACATCACCACCACGTCCAGGCGCCCGGATTCAATGTCGGCCTGGAGCCGTGGCCAGTCTTCCCGCTGCTTGACCGTGAACCGGGATGCGCCCACAGCGTCTTCGTACTCGGCGGCCACCCGCCAACCGTTCACAACGCAGTCAGCCCGGCCGGCGTCCTTCTGCTCCGTGATGGACCGGGCATCGTCCGAAATGAGCTTGGATACGCGGCCCAGGATTCCCGCTTCAGGTTGTGCCGTGTCAGCCATGCGACTAGTGTAGGGGTTAACGGTACATAGCGTCGGCCACCGTCCACCCGGCCGCGCCCGACGGCGATAGCCACCGTGCTTCGGCCAGCCCCTCCAGGATGCCCTCGAGCCGGTCCTGCTCCGCCGCCAGATCGTCGAAGACCGTCACGCCAGTCACAGTATCGCGGGCCCTCGAGATCGATAATGGGATCATGCCGCCCGCCCCGACCGCCGACGTGCAGATCCGGCAGGCCGATATGGCCGAAGCCGACCAGGTGGGGATCCTGGCTGAACAGGTCTACCGCCAGGGCGGATGGGCCGACGAGCGCTACTCGCCCATCCTGCTCGACGCCTCCTTGCGGATCGAGGAGGCGGAAGTACTGGTCGCAGTGGCCGACGGAGCGATCGTCGGGACGGTCACGGTGGCCCGGGCCGGCAGCCGGTTCGCGAACATGGCCCGGCCGGGAGAGGCCGAGATCCGGATCCTGGCCGTCGAGGCGGCGGCGCGCGGGAAGGGCATCGCGGACCGGCTCATGACGGCCTGTGAATCCCTGGCTCGCGACGAGGGCTTCGCCGCGGTGATCCTGTGCACCGAGCCGGACATGTACGCCGCGCGGCGCCTGTACCAGCGCCGGAGCTACGTGCGCCAGCCCGACCGGGACCGGAGCATCGGCCAGGTCATGCTGCTGGCCTACCGGCTCAGCCTGAACCCGGGTTAACCCGCGGCGGGCCGGTACACGCTCGCGGCCGAAACAGCCGGGGCCCGGCCGAGGCCGCTCTCCTTGGTTCCCTTCTGGAACCCGCCGAACATCACCGACAACACGATCAGGATCACGATCAGCAGCACGATCCACAGCAGGCAGCCGCCTGCCCTGGATCTCGGCCAGCGGCGCCGGCGCCCGCCGTAACCCTGGCGCCGGCCGGATAGGTACCTGGACATGACCGTGGTATTCCCTGGCCCCGCGCAATATGCGGCGCGCGGAGAATTAGTTGCCCCCGCCCGGGTAGCTGATGCGCACACCAAGCATGACGTGAGGACAGACCATGGCGCGCATGCCGAGGGTAGGGTCGCTGGCCGGGTGGGTGGGCGCGATCGCCGCCGCGGGAGTACTGATCGTGGTGCTCTCCGCGGTCCACCTGCTGCCCCAGCTCAGGAACCCGTTCGCGGAAACCACCACCGAGACCAGCCAGCCCGTGCTGCTCAAGTCGATCACCTCGCTGAGCCGCTACGAGGCGGCCAGCGGCTCATTCGAGGTGGTCGTCGACCTGACCAGGCGCACGTCGCTGCTGCCGTCGTTCATCGAGGGCAGCGAGACGCTGTTCATCGGGCAGGGCACCGACATCGCCTTCATCGACTTCTCCGGCCTGAAGAGCCAGGCCATCACGGTCAACGCCAACCGCACCGCGGTCACCGTCGCGCTGCCGAAGGCCCAGCTGGAACCGGCCGTGCTCGACGTCTCGCAGTCCTACGTGTACGCCCAGCAGCAGGGCCTGTTTAACCGGATCGGGAACTTCTTCTCCGGCAACCCGAACAGCCAGCAGCAGGTCTACATCCTGGCCGAGCAGAAGATCCAGAGCGCGGCCAAGCAGAGCCCGCTGCTGCCCGAGGCCGAGAAGAACACCCAGGAGATGCTAACCGGCATGCTCACCTCTCTGGGCTTCCAGCACGTCACGGTCACGTTCAACGCCCCCAAGGCCAGCTGAACGGGCCAGGTCGGGCGCCGGCCACGCAGATGGGCGGGGACAGCTGATAGAGGCACCCATACGCTCCACCAGCGACCGTAAGGCCGGGACCGTGTCCCGGCCTTAGGCCGTTTCTGCTGGAAGCATCAGACCGTGGTCTACCCCGCCCTCAAGCGGTTCGAGGAGGCGGGAGCGGTGACCAAGACCGCGCAGACGCAGCACTGGCTTCCGTGGTGACCTGGGCCGCGGTGTTCATAGTGCCGGTCTTCGTCCAGTCGGTGCATGGCCGCAGCGCGCTCGACGCGGGCTTGCCGCCTTGGCCCTGTCTGCGGTCCGCGACACCGCCCTGGACCGGTAAACCCAGGGGGCTACCCGGCCGCTCCTACCGCCACCAGGGCAGCCGGCGCTGCTCGGCCACGTGCGCGGCGGGCTCGGTGATGGCCTGGGCGTGCTCGCTGAGATGCTCCAGGTGCTCATGGACCCAGAGCAGGTGCGGGTGATAGGGGGCCGTGATGATCCGCACCAGATCCGTCCCGTCCGCCCCGCCCACCCCGTCGGCCCCATCCGCCCCACTGGCCTCGCCAGGTGCGGCAGCCCCGAGAGAAGCACCTACCTCGGCCATGGCGCTGACCTCCTCGGGGCTCGCCGTGGCGGCCGGGATCGTCCCGTTCAGGCCGGTGAACGCCGGGACGCTGACCGGCAGCACCACCTCGTGGGCCATGGGCCGTCCCACCAGGACCGCGACCCGTTCGTAGAACGCCGCTAGCTCCGCGGTGGCCTGGGTCAGCACGCTCTTCGCGTAGGCCATCTCCGGGTGCCGGTGCTGCGGAGCGTGCATCGGTCCCTGCAGTCCGGCCAGCGAGTACGCGGTCAGCCGTAGCCGCATGGTGGCCATGATCAGCATCCACAGGTCCGACTTGGACACCTTCTTGGTCCCCTGCTCGGCCAGGAAGCCGCGCAGCGCCTCGTCCAGCCGGATGCTGGCCGTGACGGCCGCAGGGCCCGCGTCCGGCAGGTCGTGCCGGGTGCCCAGAGCCCAGTCCACCGACTCGGTCAGGTAGGCGGCCCCGATCCGGAACGCGTCGGCCAGGTCGTCGCCCACCACCGAGCCGGTGCCGCGTGGCCAGAACAGCACGCCAACCACCAGGCTTACCAGGCAGCCGAGGGCCACGTCCTGGATGCGGAGCAGGCCTACCTTCCAGCCCACCGGCACCAGCAGGTTGAACAGCACCACGATGACGACGGTGAACGCCGCCTGCCCGATGACGAACGGCAGCGTTCCCGGCGCGTACGCGGCCACCGCGATGGCGATCGGCAGCGCCACCCACAGCGCGGGCGTGCTGGTCCCGATGCCAAGCAGCAGCAGGGCTCCCACCACGAAGCCGATCACGGTTCCGCCCAGCGCGCGCAGCGCGGTCGACCCGGTGGACGTCGCGTTGGTGCGCAGCACCGACAGGGTGCCGAGCACCACCCAGAACCCGTGCTGGACCCCGGACACGTCGGCCACCAGGACCGCCGCGGCCAGGGCCAGCGAGGCACGCAGGCTGTTCAGGAACCAGACCGAACGAATGCTGGCGTGCCGGGTCAGCACGCCGACCGCGCCGGTCACCGCGGCCGCCCGCCGTTCGGCCTCGGTTCCCTCGGGCTGCGCCCCGTACCAGCCCCGGCGGCGGGCGGCGATCGTCTCCGGGTCGGCGCGGCGGGCCGCGATCAGGGCGTCCGCGGTCAGTCCGCGGACGGCGAGTGAGATCACCTGGGCGTGGAAGGCATACCGGGCCACGGCCTGCGTCGAGTCGTAGTCAGCGCCCGGGGCCGCAGACTGGTGGTAGGCGGCACTGGCCGCGCGCCGCCGCTCCAGTTCGTCGACATCGGGCGGCGGCGCGGTCCCATCGTGGTCGGCCAGCAGGTCGCCGGTCTGCCTGAGCACCACGGCGGTCTCGGCCAGCAGGTCGCGGTCGGGCTGGGCGGCCCGATCCAGGTTCGGGTGCCCTTCGGTGGCGTCGGCGAACAGCGCGGTGGACCATTCGAGGTACTGCACCACGCTGGCCATGGCCTGGTCCGCGGTGGCCAGCCCGGTCGGCCGGTACGGCGTGGTGGCGAACGCGTTCAGCAACTCCCGCTTGGCCGCCTGGCAGGTCTCGTGGTCGGCTGCGGTCGCCGTGCCCTGCGCGGCCGCGTCCAGCCCGGCGGCCAGCGCCCGGGCCGAGCCGGCCGCCGCCGCCCGTAGCCGGTCTCCCGGCGACGGCGGCGAGAGCACCAGCACGGCCACCGTGGCCACGGCCGAGGCCAGCCACCAGCCCGCCAGCCGATCCGGGATCAGGCTCACGGTCCCGGCCGTGGCCACCGACAGCACGTAGGGGAACAGCGCGGCGATGACGCCGGAGGCCGCGTTGGGCCCGGACACGCCCGCGAAGAAGATGCCGAACGTCACCGGGATCGTGAGCAGGACGGCCAGCCAGTCGATCCCGTTGACCGCCGTGCCGATGATAATCCCGATGCTTCCGGTCACGGCCAGCCCGAAGTGCGCGATGATCTTGTCCCGCCTGCTGCCACCGAACGAGGCCACGACCAGGTTGGCGAAGCCGCCGAACGCGGCGAACAGGGCCATCTGCAGGTTGCCGAAGCCCTCGTAGGTCAGCGCGAACAGGGAGGGAATCACGATCACCGCGCGCAGCGCGCGGAACGCCGCGGGCACGGACCAGACCGGCAGCCAGGCGGGCCTGGCCTGGGACGCGGGCCGGGGTGAGGAGGGGAGCGAGAAGCGGCCCAACGGCAGCCGACGCGCAGTGCTCAGATCGGGCATCTGCCCAGTCTAAAAACGGGCAGCGGGACGGCTCAACCGCGTACGCTCGCCCGGACGGACACGGCGCAACTGCATAGCAGCCCGTGGTAACCTGAGACGCTGCCAGGCGACTAGCCGCGGCAGCCGGAGGCGCGCTGCACCCTCATGCGGCCGTCTCGGGGGGATCTACCTCTGTGGACCCTTTCAGCGCCAATCCTAAGGAGTCACGTGCCGCTCGACACCGCCGCCAAGAAGGAGATCCTGGCGGAGTACGCGACCAGTGAGGGTGACACCGGTTCGCCGGAGGTCCAGGTCGCTCTGCTGACCAGGCGGATCAACCACCTGACCGAGCACCTGAAGGTGCATAAGCACGACCACCACAGCCGCCGTGGGCTGCTGCTGCTGGTCGGCCGCCGCCGCAGGCTGCTCAAGTACCTGGCCAAGAAGGACATCAATCGTTACCGTGCGATCAGGGAGCGGCTCGGCATCCGCCGCTAGCACCCTGCTTCCCGGCTGGGCTTTCCCGGCTGGCCAGGCACAACTGAACATCGACAACACTGACATCCCGTAGCCCCCGGCCCCGAGCGCCAGGGCCGGTCCTCGGTAGTGGTCCCCGGGTGAGGCCAATAGAAAAGGTTGAGACCCGAGGGCTTCGATCGAAGACCGGCCGGCCGCCCCCAACGGGCGAGCCAGGCCACAAGCGGCACGGCGGCGGGTGGGTGCGGGATCTACCGCAAGGAGGTCTCACCCGTGGAGGGTGTCCACAGTGCCGAAGCCGTTATTGACAACGGCGAATTTGGCGTACACACAATTAGATTCGAGACGGGCCGGCTGGCCCGTCAGGCCGCTGGGTCCAGCGTGGTCACGCTGGACGGCGAGACCGTCGTCCTGTCCGCGACCAGCGCGTCCAAGAAGCCCAAGGACAACCTGGACTTCTTCCCGCTTACCGTGGACGTGGAAGAGCGGATGTACGCGGTGGGCCGGATTCCCGGCTCGTTCTTCCGGCGGGAGGGCCGTCCGTCCGAGGACGCCATCCTCACCTGCCGGCTCATCGACCGGCCGCTGCGCCCGTCGTTCGTCAAGGGCCTGCGCAACGAGATCCAGATCGTGGCGACCATCCTCTCCCTGGACCCGCAGCACCTGTACGACGTGGTCGCGATCAACGCCGCGTCCATGTCCACCCAGCTGGCCGGGCTGCCGTACTCCGGCCCCATCGGCGGTGTCCGGGTCGCGCTGATCCGCGGTCAGTGGGTCGGCTTCCCCACCCATGAGCAGCTGGCCGAGGCCACCTTCGACATGGTGGTGGCAGGCCGGGTTCTCCCTGCTGACGAAGGCGGGGACGGCGACGTGGCCATCATGATGGTCGAGGCCGAGTCCACCCCGGCGACGCTCAAGCTGCTGGCCGACTCCGGCAGTGGCGCCGTGGCGCCCACCGAGGACACCGTGGCCGAGGGCCTGGAAGCGGCCAAGCCGTTCATCCGGATCCTGTGCGAGACTCAGCAGCGGGTGGCCGCCGAGGCAGGCAAGGCCACGACCGAATACCCGATCTTCGTCGACTACGGCGAGGACGTGTACGATGCGGTCGCCCGTGAGGTCTCCGCTGAGCTGGCCCAGGCCCTGACCATCGTGGGCAAGCTGGAGCGCGAGGCCGAGACCGACCGGGTCAAGGCCCTGGCCCAGGAGAAGCTGGCCGAGGAGTTCGAGGGCCGGGAAGGCGAGATCAGCGGCGCGTTCCGGTCGCTGACCAAGAAGCTGGTCCGGGAGCGGGTCATCCGGGATGGGGTCCGCATCGATGGCCGCGGCCTGACCGACATCCGCCCGCTGTCCGCGCAGACGCACGTGCTGCCGCGGGTGCACGGGTCCGCGCTGTTCGAGCGCGGCGAGACCCAGATCCTGGGCGTGACCACGCTGAACATGCTCCGCATGGAGCAGATGATCGACACGCTCAATCCGGACCGCACCAAGCGCTACATGCACAACTACAACTTCCCGCCGTACTCCACCGGGGAGACCGGCCGGGTCGGCTCGCCCAAGCGGCGCGAGATCGGCCACGGCGCGCTGGCCGAGCGGGCCCTGATCCCGGTGCTGCCCACCCGCGAGGAGTTCCCGTACGCGATCCGGCAGGTGTCCGAGGCGATCGGCTCGAACGGATCCACTTCCATGGGCTCGGTCTGCGCCTCCACCATGTCCCTGATGGACGCGGGCGTGCCGCTGAAGGACATGGTGTCCGGCATCGCCATGGGCCTGATCCACGAGGGCGGGCAGTACGTCACGCTGACCGACATCCTGGGCGCCGAGGACGCGTTCGGTGACATGGACTTCAAGGTCGCGGGCACCGAGCAGGTCATCACCGCGCTGCAGCTGGACACCAAGCTCGACGGCATCCCGGCCTCGGTGCTGGCCGCCGCGCTCAAGCAGGCCCGCGCGGCCCGGATGACGATCCTCGAGGTCATGCGCAGCGCCATCAGCGCGCCGCACGAGATGTCCCCCTACGCGCCGCGGATCATCACGATCAAGGTGCCGGTGGACAAGATCGGCGAGGTCATCGGCCCGAAGGGCAAGATGATCAACTCGATCCAGGATGACACCGGGGCCGAGATCACCATCGAGGACGACGGCACGATCTACGTCGGCGCCACCGACGGGCCCTCGGCCGAGGCGGCCCGGGCCGCGATCAACGCCATCGCCAACCCGCACATGCCCGAGGTGGGCGAGCGGTTCCTCGGCACGGTGGTGAAGACCACCACGTTCGGCGCGTTCGTGTCGCTGCTGCCCGGCAAGGACGGCCTGCTGCACATCACGCAGATCCGCAAGCTGCACGGCGGTCGCCGGATCGAGAACATCGACGACGTGATCCACATCGGCGACAAGATCCAGGTCGAGATCCGCGAGATCGACGACCGCGGCAAGCTGTCGCTGGTCCCGGTCGAGGTGGTCGAGCGCGAGGCGGCCGGCGAGGACCTGTCCGGCGGCGAATCGCGCGGCGAGCGGAGCGACCGCGGCGACCGCGGCGACCGCCCCCGCAGCGGCGACCGGGGCGAGCGGAGCGGCGACCGTGACGGTCACGACGGGCAGCGCCGGACCCGGCACCGTACCCGCGGGCACCACGAGTAGAAGTAGATGGGTACCGAACCACTCAGTGGTGTCAGCCGCACCGTCCTTCCCGGCGGGCTCAGGGTCGTAACCGAGCATCTGCCCGCGGTCCGCTCGGTGGCCCTGGGCATCTGGGTCGGCGTCGGGTCCCGGGACGAGGACACCTCGCACGCGGGCGCGACGCACTACCTGGAGCACCTGCTGTTCAAGGGCACCAGCAAGCGGACCGCGCTGGAGATCTCGGCGGAGATGGACGCGGCCGGCGGGGAGATGAACGCGTTCACCGCGAAGGAGTACACCTGCTACTATGCGCGGGTGCTCGACGCGGACCTGGCGCTGGCCGTGGACATCCTGTCCGACATGGTGACCAGTTCGCTGATCACGGCGAAGGACGTGGACGCCGAGCGCAACGTGGTGCTCGAAGAGATCGCGATGAACGACGACGACCCCACGGACACCGTGCACGAGGCGTTCACCGCCAAGCTGTTCGGCGACACGCCGCTCGGCCGCCCGATCCTGGGCACCGCGGACTCGATCAACGCGATCACCAGGGACCAGATCTTCGAGCACTACCAGGCGCGGTACACCCCGGAGCACCTGGTGGTGGCCGCGGCGGGCAACCTGGACCACCATACGGTGATCCACCTGGTCCGGCAGTCGTTCGGCCCGGCCCTGGACCGGGTGGCCACCCCGGCCGCGCCGCGGCTGAACGGCGGCCCCACCGGTTACGGCGCCGCGGCCGGCGTCGGCACCAGGCTGGTCTCCCGCAGCATCGAGCAGGCCAACCTGGTGCTCGGATGCGAGGGCCTGGCCAGGACCGATGACCGCCGGTTCGCGCTCGGCGTGCTGAACGCCGCGTTCGGCGGCGGCATGTCCTCCCGCCTGTTCCAGGAGATCAGGGAGAAGCGCGGCCTGGCCTACTCGGTATACAGCTTCTCGGCCCAGCACGCCGACACCGGCATGTGGGGCGTCTACGTGGGCTGCCTGCCGTCCAAGGCCGACGAGGTGCTGGCCATCTGCTCCGAGGAGATCAGCCGCGTGGTCGACGCCGGCCTGACCGACGCCGAACTGGCCCGCGGCAAGGGCCAGGTGCGCGGCTCGATCGTGCTCGGCCTGGAGGACCCCTCCTCGCGGATGAGCAGGCTAGGCAAGTCGGAGCTTGTCTACCCCAGGCTCGAGCCGGTGGACGAGGTGATCGCCGCCATCGACGCCGTCACCCACGACGACGTCCGGGCGATAGCCGCCGAGATCCTCACCCGCCCCAAGGCGCTGGCCGTCGTCGGCCCCTTCGACGACCCCGACGCGTTCCAGATCTGACGGCCTCCGAGGCCGCCACCAGCATCGTGGGCCGTTACTTCCCCCATGAGGGAGGTAACGGCCCACGTTAAGTGGATCATGTAACCGGGAGGACCGCGATGATCAAGGTCGGGGTGGTCGGGGCGCGGGGACGGATGGGGCGCGAGGTCGTGCGCACCGTTGCCGAGGCGGACGACCTGGAGGTCGCCGCCGAGGTGGACCTGGACGACGACTGGGACGTGCTGACCGGCTGCGACGTGGTAGTCGACTTCACCCATCCCGGCGCGGTCATGGACAACCTGCGCTGGTGCGTCGAGCACGGCCTGGACGTCGTGGTCGGCACGTCGGGGTTCGGCGAGGACCGGCTGGACGAGGTGCAGGGCTGGCTGGCCGCCCACCAGCAGGCCCGGGTGCTGGTCGTGCCCAACTTCTCCGTGGGCGCCATCTTGATGATGCGCTTCGCCGCGCAGGCGGCCCGCTTCTTCGACTCGGCCGAAGTGATCGAACTGCACCACGCCAACAAGGCCGACGCCCCGTCGGGGACGGCGCTGCGCACCGCGGCGATGATCGCCGCCGGGCGGGCCGCGGCGGGCCTGGGCGCGCCGCCGGACGCCACGGCCTCGGCCCTGCCCGGCGCCCGCGGCGCCACGGTCGAGGACGTGCACGTCCACTCGGTCCGGGTCGCCGGGCTGGTCGCGCACCAGGAGGTGCTGTTCGGCGGGCACGGGGAGACGCTGACCATCAGGCACGACTCGCTGGACCGGGCCTCGTTCATGCCCGGGGTGCTGCTCGCCGTGCGCCAGATCGGTTCGCTCCCGGTGGGCCTCACCGTGGGCCTGGAGAGCCTTCTGGGACTAGAGTGACCAACACCGTCTAGACGTCAACGACGTCGTTGCCACAACGATGCGCACCAGACGGCATGGTTGTGACAGCGACGCGGTTAGCCGGGGCAAGCACCACGGCCCGTTCGGCCAATTCATCAAGGCCCGGACGCCCGCATGACATACCGTCGGGAGCATGTGCCGGAGCATCAAGACCCTTCGCCCGCCCTTCACCGAGCAGGTCACCGACGCCGACATCCGTGCCGCGGCCCTGCAGTACGTCCGCAAGATCAGCGGTTTCCGCGCGCCCGCCGGGCATAACGCCGAGGCGTTCGGGACCGCGGTGGACGCCGTGGCGGCCGCCACCGCGGCCCTGCTCGACCACCTGGAGGTCCGGTCCGCCGCCCGGCGCTGAGCCTGCGCACCGCTCAGGCCCAGGCTCATGGCCCGTCCCACGGCAGGTAGGCGGTGGTCCCGGTGCCGCGGCAGCGGAGGGCGGCCTCGACCCGCGCGCTGATCACCGGGGGCAGGTAGCTGGCCAGTTCGCCCGGGTCGACGAACCGGTAGTCGTCCAGCTCAGAGGTCCGACACGCGCGGTGACCGTACCGGTAGTAGCCTGAGCGCATGCACACACCGGGTGACGATGCGTCAGCGCCTGATGAGAAAAGCACTGATGAGAAAAGCACTGATGAGAAAAGCGCTGATGAGGAGAGCGCTGACGAGGAAAGCCGAGTCGAGGTGTACGTCACCACCGACACGTCGGCCGCGCCGCACAAGGCCGATGAGGGCAAGCTCTACGTCATGTATGACGCGGCCCACCCCGACGGCGACCGGCTCTACTTCACCGAGGCCGAATGGGAGGCGTTCGTGCTCGGCGTGAAGGACGGCGAGTTCGACCTCGACGAAGCGGGCAACCTGCCGCAGCTGTACAACGGCTAGGTCGGCATTTCTGGGCCGCCCGGGTTGACCAGGCCAGACGGCTGCGCCAGCTGTGACTGCGGCACCCCGAGCACCGTAGCCAGGTCGGCGGTCAGATGCGGCGCGGCCGCCGCCGCCGGTCCGGTCACCAGCGTGTACCGGCTCTGGCCCGACGTGACCAGGGTTACCCCCCGGCAGCCGCTCGCGGCGTAGATGAACGAGCCGATTACCCGCGAGCCGTTGTAGAACGTGCCCACGTAGTCGGCGCCGAAGTTAGCCGGGCAGTGCATCACGCCATGTGTCGAGCTGGGGTGGGTTACCGCGGCGCACAGGTCACGGAACAGGGCCTGCACCGTCGCCGGATTGCGCTGGGTGACGACGAGCGTGTGGTCGCCCACCGGCATCGTTACCCGCAGGATCCGGCGGACCACGACCTTGGTGGCCTGGTTCACGGCGGCGCAGTCGGCCGCAGGCGAGGCGGCGGCGGTGGTGGCCGCGGGTGCGGCGGGAGCCGCCGCCGTGCTCGACGCCACCACCGAGCCACACCCGGCCAGCGCCGCGCACAGCAGCCCAGCCCCGAGAATCCCGGTAAGCCCGGGAACGTGGCGTTGCTGCATCATGCCCATTGGACGCATCCCGGCCCGCCTCCGTTCCATCCTCATAGCACGCCTGCCGCGATCGCCGCGCCGACCGCGATGAGCAGCCCGCTGGCCACCAGTTCGCTCCGGTCCCCGGCGGCCGAGCCGATCTTCGCCCCCAGTTCCAGGCCGGCCAGCGACATGGCCACGCTGACGCCGCCGAACACCGCGGCGGCCACCGGCAGGCTAACGTGGAACGCGCCCAGGGCAAAGCCGACCGCCAGGTTATCGGCGCTCAGGGCCAGCCCGCTGACCAGGACCCGGCCCAGCCCCCACGACCGCCCAGACCCCTTGGGCCCGTCGGGGCCGGAATCGGCATCAGGGCCGGCGCTGGCGTCCCTGACCGCCCTGCGGCGGGCCAGGATCAGGCTGACGATCCCGATCGCGATCAGCGCCACCCCGCCGAGCACCCGGGCCGCCTGGCCCAGGCTCGCGGCCAGGCCGTCTCCCACGGCCAGCCCGAGCAGCGGCATGCCGGCCTCGAACAAGCCGAATATCACTGCGACCCGCACCCTGGTGCCGCCGCGGATCCCGCTTACGCCGATGCTGATCGCCGCGGCGGCGTTGGACAGGCCGACCGAGACGGCCAGCAACAGCAGGGCGAGCACAAAAGCTCACGCTACCCAGGGCAGCGGTGATCACGCTGCCCCGGGGCCAGGTCCGTCACCACAAGGTAACCGGGCCCGCGCCTTCCAGCCGGAGCAGCCGCTCCTTGCGGTCCAGGCCGCCGCCATAGCCGGTCAGGCTGCCGTCGCTGCCGATCACCCGGTGACACGGCACGATGATCGAGATCGGGTTGGCCCCGTTGGCCAGGCCCACCGCGCGCGAAGCGACCAGCCGCTTGCCCAGCGCGCGGGCGATGTCACCGTAGCTGACCGTGCTCCCGTACGGGATCTTGGTCAGCTGGGTCCATACCGCCAGCTGGAACGGGGTCCCGGACGGCGCCAGCGGCACGGTGAAGTCCTTGAGGTCGCCGGCGAAGTACGCCTCGAGCTGCGCCGCCACCTCGCCGAACGTCTCCGGGCTCAGCTCCAGCCCTTCCTCGACCCGGGCCGAGTGGCGGTCGGCGTCCAGCATCCACAACCCGGTCAGGGCGTGCCCGTCGCCGGTCAGCAGCAGCCGGCCGATGGGGGAGCTGACGATATGGGACAGGCGCGGGGCGTTCCGGTCCGGCGCCACGAACGGGCTGGTCACGACGATTCCTCCAGTTTCTCCAGCGAAGCCCACAGGTGATGGACGGCGTAGGACCGCCACGGCCGCCAACCTTCGGCCAGCTCCGCGGCCGCCTTGGCCACGCGGACCCGGCCCGCCGCGCCGGTTCCGGCCGGCACCGTGCCGGTTCCGGCCGGCACCGCGCCGAGGCGGCCCAGCGCGGCGAGCACGCCCGCGTCCCCGGGCAGGAACGCGTCCGGGTCGGACAGCGCGCGCATCCGGATGTAGGCCGCCGTCCACGGCCCGATGCCGGGCAGGGCCAGCAGCTGCGCCTCGGCCCGGTCACGTTCGGCTCCGGGATCCAAGGACAGCTCACCGGACGCGAGCGCGGCGGCCAGCCCGGTCAGCGCGGCGGCGCGGGATCGCGGCATCGGCAGCGTGGCCGGATCGGCCGCGGCCAGCGTCTCGGCCGCGGGGAAGCAGTGCGTCAGCGCACCTTCCGTCCGCTCCAGCGGCTTGCCGTAGGCCGCCACCAGCCGGACCCCCAGCCGCCGGGCCGCGGCCACCGAGACCTGCTGACCCAGCACGGCCCGCAGCGCGAGCTCGTTCCCGTCCACGTGGCCGGGGGAGCGGCGGCCCGGGCAGGCCCGGGCCAGCGGCCCGATCACCGGGTCGTCGCCCAGGTACCCGCTGACCGCCTCGGGGTCCGCGTCCAGATCGAGCAGCCGGCGGCAGCGCTGCACCGCCGCGGTCAGGTCGCGCAGGTCCTCCAGCTGCAGCTCGCAGTCGATGTAGCCGGGGTCGCCCTTACCCGCGTCGGCGCCCGCGCCGACCGACATGATCCCGGTGCCGTTCGGCAGCGTCAGCGTCCGCCGGTACCGGCCCGCCTCGACCGACTCCACGCCCGGGATGGCCCGCGCGGCCAGGAAGCCCAGCATCCGGTCCAGGTCGACCGGCACCCGGTACGGCAGCCGCAGTCTGATCAGGCCGGGGGCCAGCGGGTCGGTCCCGGGCGCAGCCAGCGCGGCCCGCCGGGATCCCCACGCGTACCGAGGGGCGGCCCGCCCCCCCGTGCCCCCCTGACGCCCGCGCTTCTCGCGCAGCAGCGTAGGCGTCACCGCGAAGACCTCCTGAATCGTCGCGTTGAACTGCCTGATGCTGGCGAACCCGGCCGCGAACGCGATCTCCGACAGCGGCAGCGTGGTCGTCTCGGTCAGCACCCGCGCCGTCTGGGCCCGCTGCGCGCGGGCGATGGCCAGCGGCCCGGCGCCGAGTTCGGCGGTCACCAGCCGGCGCACCTGCCGCTGCTCGTAGCCAAGGCGTTCGGCCAGCCCGGCCACCCCGTCCCGGTCGACCACGCCGTCGGCGATCAGCCGCATGGCCCGGCCTACCACGTCGGCCCTGATGTTCCATTCCGGCGAGCCGGGGGAGGCGTCCGGACGGCACCGCTTGCAGGCCCTGAAGCCGGCCTCCTGGGCCGCGGCGGCGCTGCGGTGGAACCGCATGTTCGCGCGCTTGGGCGTGATCGCCGGGCACGACGGGCGGCAGTAGATACCCGTCGAGGTCACGGCGATGAAGAACACCCCGTCGAAGCGCGAGTCCTTGCTCACCGCCGCCTGGTAACGCTGCTCGTCATCCATGCTCATGTTCACGTCATCCACAATGCCAGCCCGGCCAGAGTGGTACTGGCGGGAATCGGACATCCACCCCCCGCGGCCCGCGTCCGGGCGGCGGGTAGGCTCGTGCCGGTAGCAGCGCACCCAGCCATCCTGGCCCCACGCGCTCGACCCCTACCTGGCCCGGCAGGCCGACCCGCAGGCCGCGCAGGCCGGCGCGGTGGGCGGCATCATCGGCAACATCATGCGCGGACAGTAACCGGGCCTGTCAGTAGATTTATGCCGAACGGTCCGTGCCGCCCGCCCGGCGCTACAGTTCGTGTTCACACTGGTTTACTAGGACACCCAGTTTCTCTAAGGTCTCGGATCTCTAACTCCGCGTGAAGTATCACCTGGGAGATAGGTAACTATTACTATGTGACCCATTGCATTGGATACAGTACATAGGGTTACATTACAAATGGTAGCGGAACAACTTCGCACCGTGTTTACCGGTCGGTGCCCCGCCAGCGGGCCGTGTTAGCTGGCGGGGTGCTGCCCCAGTCAGGATCATATTCGAGGTGTATCTCGTGGCCAGCAGCTATCCGGACGAAGGCCTGTCAGCGCCCGATGACGGTGACTCCGGCGCCAGGCCCCCGTTCCGGGGCAGCGGCGCGGACCGTCCGGCACCCGTCGAGGCCCGCGCGGAAGTCCGAGACCGCGAGACCTACTATGCGGAGCTACGGTTCGCCGTGCACTGCCAGAGCCGGTCCATACCTCAGCCCCGGGCCGCCCTGGATGACCAGGAGACGGACACACCGAAGCGCCGCCCCGACGAGGAAAGCTGGGACGACATGAGTGCCCGCTTCGGCGACACCTGGACCTGAGAGCAGTCGGCGGCGGTCCGGACCCTTCCTCCGGCGCTAGGGCGTCCGTCGCCGCCGTCGACCTCTCAGCTTGCGTCCTGCGACCGCCGCCGGAAGCCGAACCGGCCAGTGACGTCATCAATCCAAGAAAACCGCAGCTAGCTGCCGGCTCATGGCACGGTCAGGTCGAACACCGGGGCGGGGATGTCGGCCAGGCAGCTAGTGTCCAGGTGGGCCGGGCTGCCCTGCTCGATGAACGCCTGGGTCAGCGGTCCGGCGCAGAAGTCCCAGGTGTTGTTGGTGTCGTGTCCTTGGCCCGGCAGCGCGATGTCGCGGCTGTCGGGGTAGAGCTGCGGGGCCCTGGCCCAGTTCCGCGGCTGCTCGATCGGGTCGTAAGCGCCGTTGAACGCCAGTACCGGCACCGTCGATACCGCCGGCTGCTGCTGGCCGACCGCGGCGGCCGACTTCGGGATCAGCGGGCACATGAACTGCCACTGCTGAGCTGACTGCAGGTCCGTCTGGTATTCGAAGCTGCCGCGCTGGTCCGACAGCGCTGCGGGCTGGACGGTTTGCCAGGGCTCGGTGCACTCGATCTCGAAGACCATCATCTGGTTGACGCCGCTGCTGGATCCCGGCGAAAGCTCGCCCGACGCCAGAAGCCCGCTCATCACCGAGGCCAGGGTGGCGGCCTTGTTGCTGGCCGTGGCCAGGGCATGGACCAGCGCCGGGATGGGGCCGATGTCGCCGGTAAACATCGCGTTGTAGATCCAGCTGGCCAGCCCGTCCTGGTCCAGGCGCACCGTGGTCTTGGTCGGTGACTGCGCGGCCGGGAGGACCCAGGGTGACTTGCCGACCGAGGCCCACAGGGCGGACCAGTCGGCGGCCAGGTGCGGGAAGGCCTGCTGGCAGGTGCGCTGGCTCTGGCACATGGCGAACACGTGGTCCAGGGCCAGCTGGGAGTTCCCGGGGGCGAAGTCGAACAGCCGGATGTTGAGCGGGGATCCGCTGAGCAGCGTCATCGTCCGCACCCGCGCCGGGTGGCGGAGCAGGAAGACCTGCTCGGCGTCCGTCCCGTAGGAGATGCCCATGAGATTGACCTGGGCGTAGTGCAGGTCACCCAGCAGCTGGTTGACGTCGTCGGCGTACATCGCGGTGGTGTAGAACTGCAGGTCGCCAGGCAGGTGGGCCAGGCAGGACTGGATGCTGGCGCGCATCGCGGGCTTATCGGCCAGGCCGCCCGCGAAGATCGGGCAGTTCAACGAGTTCGAGCCGCCAGTGCCACGCTGGTCGACGAACACCAGGTCCCGGTGGACGTTTACGTTTGCTAGCAACGACATATTGTCGGGAATGTCGTCCACCGCTGAGCCGCCGGGGCCGCCGGAGAACCAGACCACCGGGTCCGGTGCCCGGTCCCGGCCGGTGGCCGGGATGACCACGAACCGGACCGGGATGGTACGCCCGGTCCCGGTCAGCCGGTCCTCCGGCACGATCAGTGTCCCGCACCGGGCCGGCAAGCCAGCGACCATGCACGCCTTGACGGTCAGCGAGTTCACCGTCGGCGCCCTCGCGGCCGGAGCCGGAGGCCCGCCGCACGCCGCCGCCGCCAGGCACAGCGCGATGACGATCATGAGCAGCCGCAGCACGCGCCAGCGACGCCCGCGACCGCTCCTTCCAGCTAGCAGAACAGCAGTGTTCATGTCACACATCCCGGCCGGATCGCGGCACCAAGCTACGAGCGGCCCCCGGGCAGCCACAGGGCCGAAGGTCGCCTGCTGGCAGGCCGACAGTCCCCACCGGACTACCGCCAGGGCACATGTCACGAGGCGATGGAATCGGACTGCACGGCTGGCCGCTTTCCGCGTGGCGCCGGATCGCCGACGCTCTTAGCCGGGATGTCACAGGGGTGAGTGCCATCGGTCCTGAGGCGGCGTGCTGGACTGGCCTCGCGCTCTTACCTGCGCCAGAAGTCGAACCGGTCCCGTCCGGCGCGGAAGCCGGCCGCCTCGACCACATCGACTGCCAGCTTGAACTTGTCGCCGACCCGCCACGGTTGATGCGCGTCGCTGCCGAACGACACGGCCCGGCCCCCGGCATCCCGCCACCAGCCCAGCAGTTCGGCCGAGAGCAGCGGGCTCTTCGTGTTCACCTCGAGGATCCGGTCGCTGGCGGCCAGGGCGCGCAGCACTTCCCGGTACTCGGCTTCGAAGGCCTGCTCCTGGTAAGGTCCCGCCGCCCACGGCCACATCCGCCGCGGGAAATCCAGGTGGGCCAGCACGCCGAAGATGCCGCTGCCTTCGATCAGCCGGACCACCTCGGCGAAGTACAACTGCATCGCCTCGTGGGCGGGCATCTCGCGGAACAGCACGTCGGCCGCGGTCAGGCGCCCGCCGTACGGCACCGCGTGCACCGAGCCGAGGATCCGGTCAAAGCCGCCCCGGGCCACAACGTCGGCCGCGCTGGCCGCCCACATGTGCGCCTCGCCGATCTCGGCCCCGGACAGGATCCGCAGGTCCGGGTAGCGCTCGCGGCACTCCTCAACCGAGGCGAGGTAGCCGCTGACGTTCAGCGGGCGCATCCGCGCGTACGGGCGCGGGTCGATGTTGTCCGCGGCGATCTGGTCGCCGTCCATCCAGGCGGTGAAGTCGACGTGATCGGTGAAGGCCACCGCGGGGGCCCCGGCGGCCAGCGCCTGCTCGCAGCTGAGCATCATCGAGGCCTCGGGCGGTGCGTCCCACGACCACTGGGTGTGCACATGGTTGTCCGCGGGCAGCACGCTGCCGAGTTTATTCTCGGGGGGAACGATCCCCCCAGACCCCTCCTGCTCTTGGGGGGAAACGGTTCCCCCCAAACCCCCTCGGCCGCGTGGCCTCCTCGGCCCCCCTGGCTCACCCCCCCGGCCAGCCCGGCTGGCGCGGCTTGGCCGAGGTGATGACATAGACCTCGCCCGGGTCGGGGTCCGGGTCGGCAGCCGGGGACAGGGCCGGCGGTTCGGCCATGGCCGGGGTGTCTGAGGGCTCCGGCGGGCTCTCGTCGTCGTCGCCGCGGCGCTTCTTGGCCGACTCGGCGGTGATCCTCTCGGCCAGCTTCTGCCAGCGATCTTCCCATTCGGCGACGTCCCCGCCGCAGGCGCGCACGTAGGCCACGGCCACCGGCAATGCGGGCAGCCGCATACCGCCCGCCGCCGCCGCCAGTGTCTTCATGGTGAAGTGCGACACCTCGGCCATCTCCGGGTAGTCGAGCTCGGCCTTGGCCCGCAGCGCGCGCAGGTCACGCGCGAACGACTCCAGGCCGTCCGGCGCGATGCTGACCAGCGCCTGCGAGGTGTCCATGGGCCGCTCGTCGGGCTTGGCCGTGTCCCGCTGCTTGATCACCGGCCCCGCCGGGCCGGGTGGTATCCCGGACGCACCGGAGACCCCCGACGTGCCCGGCATTCCTGAGCCGCCGGGCACGCCAGACCCGCCCGGAAACCCCGGGCCGCCCGGCATCCCCGGGGCACCGGGCATCCCGGAGGCACCGGGAACCCTTCCCGGACCGACATCGGCCCGGGGGACGCTGCCGTATGCGTGCGCGCCTCCCGACGGAGGGACGCCCCGAGCCCGGTACGGCCGTCCCGGCCGGGTCCAGCCACTCGGCGGGTCCTGGCCAGGAACCGGGCCCGGCCTGGCTCCTCCGGGCCCTCCCGCTGGCGCGCCCGCCTGCCCGGGCGCCTGACCGGGGGCCTCCGGGCGGTACGGCCGTTCAGCCCGGGGCGGAACCCGGCGGCCGTTGGACAGGCGGTATTGGTGGCCCGGCAGCGGCCCGCCGCTCTGCGCACCGCCGTTGACCCCGCCGCCGTATGCCGGGCCTCCGTTGGCGTGGCTCCCGTCCGGCGGGCTGCCGAGCGGATTGCTGTGTCCCGGGGCGCCGTTCGGGGGGAAGCCGCCGACCGGGTTGCCGGGCGGCGGGCCGAACCGTCCCGGCGGACGCGGGTACGGCCGGCCCGGCTGGCCAGGCCGCGGCCGCTGTGGCGTAGCCTGCTGCGGTGGCGCCTGCTGGGGACCTGCCTGCTGGGATGGGGGCGGCTGCTCGCCCGGACGGCGCAGCAGCTGGCTGTAGTACTCGTCGTCGTCCGCCTCGCTCCCGGCTGGGTCGTCTTTGAACCGGTATCCCCGGCGGTCACCGAGGCGGCGTCTTCTGGGCACCCCGTACGCATCGCGGCCCAGGCCGGTGTCGCCACGTTCCACCAGGTACCTCCTGGACCCTGATTGTCCAGCCGCGCTGCGGGACAAGTGCCCTACCTGATGAGTGTAGGTCGGCAGAAATCCCCTGTAAGACCGAGACGGCCAATTGTCACTAATTGCACATAATCGCACCGTATTGACCCGATAACACCGTGTATCAGAGGCTGCGTCGGGCCGGAACCAGGGCACGATACGAAAGGCGTGCGGCGGGGGATACTCTCGGAACAGAAGCATTCAGCGGAGCGGCCATGGTGTCTTGGATCGTATGGCTCATCATTGCAGCCGTTCTCGGCGTTGCCGAAATCCTCACCACGACACTGGCCTTCGGCCTCATCGCGGTCGCGGCCCTGGTCGCGGCCGCGGTCGGCGCCTTCCATCTGGACCTGGCCGCTCAGTTGGCCGCCTTCGCCGCCGCCGCCGTCGCCGGGCTGGGGTTTGTCCGCCCGGTCGCGCTCCGGCACATCAAGCAGCCGCCGGCGCTGCGCACAGGAGCCGCCGCGCTGGTCGGGCGTTCGGCGATCGTCCTGGAAGAGGTGAACGAGCACAGCGGGCGGGTCCGCATCGACGGCGAGGAATGGACCTCGCGTCCCTACCTGGACGAATCGCTCGTGATCCCGGCCGGCACCAAGGTCGACGTCATGCAGATCAAGGGGGCCACCGCACTTGTCTATCCCCGGGAGTAGCCATGATCCTGGCTGAAGTCATCGTCGCGGCTGTCGTCGCGATCCTCGTCGTCATCACCGTTGTCCGCTCGGTCCGGATCGTGCCGCAGGCCCGCGCCCGCAATGTCGAGCGGCTCGGCCGCTACCGCAAGACGCTGGAACCCGGGATGAATTTCGTCATTCCGATGATCGACCGGGTCAAGCCGATGATCGACCTGCGTGAGCAGGTGGTCTCGTTCGCAGGCGCGCCGGTCATCACCGAGGACAACCTGGTCGTGCTCATCGACACGGTGCTGTTCTTCCAGGTGACCGACCCGCGAGCGGCGGACTACGAAATCGTCAATTACATCCAGGCGATCGAGCAGATCACCGCGACGATGCTGCGGAGCGTGATCGGCTCCATGGACCTGGAGCAGACGCTGACCTCGCGGGACAAGATCAACGCCTTGCTGCGCGGCGTCCTGGACGACGCGTCGGGGAAGTGGGGCATCCGGGTCACCCGGGTGGAGATCAAGGCGATCGACCCGCCGAAGTCGGTCAAGGACGCCATGGAGAAGCAGATGCGCGCCGAGCGGGAGAAGCGCGCCGCGGTCCTGACCGCCGAGGGTGTCAGGCAGTCCAAGATCCTCACCGCGGAGGGCGAGAAGCAGAGCGCCATCCTGAGCGCGGAAGGCGCGAAGCAGAGCGCGATCCTGCGGGCCGAAGGCCAGGCCCAGGCCATCGCGACCGTGTTTCAGGCCGTGCACGACAACGACCCGGATCCCAAGCTGCTCGCCTACCAGTACCTGCAGACGCTGCCGCAGATCGCGCAGGGCTCGGGCAGTACGTTCTGGGTCATCCCGAGCGAGGTCACCACCGCGCTCCGGTCGGTCGCCAACGCATTCGGTGGCGGCGGCGCGGACACCGGTCCGGCCGAGCCCGCCCGTGGCCCCCGGGACCACGCCCGGCGCAAGCCGCCCACTGTGACCGCCGCGGCGGACGTGCCCGCGATCGGTGCCGCGTCGGCGGACAGCGGCACCGCACCGGAAAACGGCGCCACACTCGAGAACGGCGCCACACTCGAGAACGGCGCCACACTCGAGAACGGCGCCACACTCGAGAACGGCGCCACACTCGAGAACGGCGCCGTGCCGGAGGCCACCGACGCCCCGGGGACCAGCGTCTCGCCACTGTCGGCCGCCACGGCCGATGCCGTGGCCGCCATGCTCGCCAATAACGGCTCAGGTGTCAGCTTCTTCGATCCGCTGGGTGCCGCCGATCCCGTCGGCGGCGCGGACTCCGTGGTCCCGGGCGACGAAGACCCGGCCGAGGCGGCCGCCGCCACCGCGCCGGACCGCGACCTGCCCTCCGCCAACGGCAGCGAGGCCGCTATCTGAGCAACAGCACCAGGACGCTGCCGATGAGCGCGGCCACCACGATGACCAGCACCAGCCGCATCGGATAGTACCGGTCGGAGTGGCGCTTGGCCGGCGCCTCGGCCGCCGCGCGCGGAGCCTGGGGAGCCTGTGCGGCAGTGGCCGCGACGGTCTCGGCCTCGGGCGGCGGCTCGGCGATCACGCCCTCCAGGACCGATTCCTGTGCCTGAGCCGGGACGGGAACCGTCCGGTTCCGGTCGGCGGGTGCCCAGGCGTCCGTGCGGGCTGGCATCGGCCGGGTGCCGCCGTCCTGCGTCTTCGGCTGAGTGTCGGCGCCGTCCGGCCGCTGGGTGCCCGCTCCCGGCGGGGCGGTCAGCTCACTGTCGTGCAGCCAGGAGGCGGAGAACGGATCGTGCCAGATCGATTCCGGGGCCGAGCTGAGGTCCGGCGTCACCGTAGCCGCGAGACCGAACGACACGTCGTCCTGCCCCCCGTGATGGTTCCCGTTCGTCCCCGCGTCCGCCGCGGCATCCCGGTTCTGGGCTCCATCCCCATTCTGGCCGTTGCTCCGGCGCGACCCGCCGTACTGGCCCGCGCCGCTGCCTCGCGAACTGGACTCAAACCAGCCGCCACCACCCTGGCTCGCCTCGCCATCCCAGCCTTGGCTTGCGTCCTGCTCCTGCCTCGCATCCCATCCTTGGCTTGCGTCCTGCTCCTGCCTCGGGTCCCAGCCTTGGCATGCGTCGTGCTCCTGCCTCGCGTCCCAGCTCTGGGTCTGCCTTGCGTCCTGGCCCGTCCCAGCCCCCCAGCCCTGGCTGGCGTCCTGCCCCTGGTATGCGTCCCAGTCCCTGAGCCCCTCCGGGCCCGTCGTGCCGGGCAAGGCCGCGGCATCGTCCCAGCCGGGCCGGGCGCTCCAGCCCGAGGGGCTGTCCGGCGCGGGCGAGCCTTGCGGGGCCGCGCTCGCCGTACTCGCCGCAGCCGCAGCCGCGCCCCGGCTCGCGATGGCGGTGTCCGAACGCCCGTGGCCGCCCCTGAGCGCCGCCCTGATCCGCTCCGGGTCGTAGACATCCGGCGGGGCCATGCTGACGGCCGCGCGGGCCCCAGCGGCCGCCGCCGGGCTCGCGCCCGCCGGCCTGACCGGGAGGCTGGGGTCAGCCCAGGCCTCCGAGCCCAGACGCCGCCACCGTTCCTCCCATTCAGGCACTTCTCCGTCGCAGGCGCGCACGTACGCGGCCAGGATGGGCAGGGTCGGCAGAGCCGGGCCGTTCTCGGCTTCCTTCAGGATGTCGCTCGGGAAATGGGTCCGGGCCGAAAGCTCTTCGTACCCCACCGCGGCTGCATCGCGCAAGGCGCGAAGGTCGGCAAGAAACCGCGCCTTATCGTCGGCTTGGCCGGCCGACCACATTCCCCGCGCTTGCAACTGGGCACCTTCCCGCTGGACACGCATGAACTCAGGCGCCGCCCAGCGCCCCTAGCTCACCATCTGGGATTACGGGGCAGGGTACCGCGCCAACAGCCGTGATGCCGCTGATACCGTGCATTTGGTCTCAAGTGTCTCTCGTCAGCCCCCAGAGCATACGCAGAATCGGCTATCTGGTTCCCTCCTGTTCTCTGACGTGTCCTAGAGATCTCGGGCAGGCCCGAATCAGCGATGCGTGCGCAGGTGGGTATTTTGACCTCAGCCCGGCCTGCCGGGCACGCCTGCGGCTAGCGGGGCGGTCACAGGTCGAGGACCAGGTTGTCGCGTGGCTGTGAGCAGCAGATCAGTACGCTGCCGTCGGCGGGGTCATCGACCGGGGCGGGGGCGTAGCGGACTGTTCCGGACATGACCGTTGTCTCGCAGGTGTGGCACACTCCGGCGCGGCATGACCAGCGCACCGGAACGTCGCAGGCTTCGGCGAACTCGAGCAGGCTGGCGTAGCCGGGGTCCCAGCGCGCGTTCAGGTCGCTGCGCGCGAACGCGACCAGGGGGCCGCTGCCTGGCTGGCCGGCCGGCGGGTGCGGCCGGCGGGCGGCCGTGGGTGCGATGCCGGGCGTCTGCGCGGGCCCGGCGCCGAAGACCTCGGTGCGGATGCGGGCCGCCTGGATACCGACCACGGCCAGGGCAGCGGATATATCTGCCATGAACGCGGGGGGTCCGCACAGGTAGGCATCGGCGTCGTGGGGCAGGTCCAGGGCGGCAAGGACCGGTGCCGACAGGCGTCCCGCCGTGTCGTAGTCGCGGCCCTGGCTGTCATCAGGGTCCGGGCTGCTGTAGCAGATGTGCCGGTGTGCGCTGGGGAGCGCGGCCAGCAGGGCGCGGGATTCTGCTGCGAACGGCTCATCGGCGCGGCGGCGCGCGCCGTGCAGCCACCAGATGTCCCGGCTGGACCGGGCAGCGGCCAGCGCGTGCAGCATGGCCAGCACCGGTGTCGCGCCGACACCCGCGCTGATCAGCAGAACCGGCGCCTGGCCCGGGCGCAGGGTGAAGGTGCCGCGCGGCGCGGCTGCCTCCAGCAGGTCACCCGCCCGCACCCGGGTGTGCAGGAACTGGCTGGCCGGCGCCGTGTTCCTCCCGCTTGACGCTGATGCGGTAGTCGCGGGCGCCCGGGGGTCCCGACAGCGAGTAGCTGCGCAGCAGCGGCCGCCCGGCGGGGTCAGGATGCAGGCGCAGGGTCAGGAACTGTCCGGGCAGGGCGGCCGGCACGCTCCCGCCCCCGGGATCGGCCAGGTGCACCGAGATCACCGTCTCGCTCTCCCGGCCGATTCCGGTCACGGCCAGCGGCCGGAACCCGGGCCACGCCGGCGGCGGGCTCGCTTCGGTTAGGCCGGCGTTGCCGGCGGGCTGCCCGGGCTGGTCGAGCATCTCCTGGAACGAGGCTTTCCACCCGCCGCTGAGCGCCGGGATACGCAGCGCGCGCAGCACCTGCTGCCGGGGATGCCCGGGCAGGTACAGCAGGGCGTCCATCTCCGCGACCGTCATGCCCTCCGGGCCGGAGGCAACCTTGATGATCTCCTGCCCGGCCTCCACCGTGCCCTCGGTCAGCACGCGGAAATAGAACCCGGGCCGGTGATGGGAAACCAGCAGCGCGGGCATCTGGGGATCATTCATCCGGATGCCCACCCGGAAGCAGGTGACCCGCGGCTGGGTTACCTCGAAAACCGCGCCGCCTATCCGGTACCGGTCGCCGATGCATACCTGATCGTCGGCCAGTCCCTGCACGGTGAAGTTCTCCCCGAACTGCCCGTACTCGAAGTCATCCCGGCCCAGCTGGTCCTGCCAGTACCGGTAGGACTCGATCTGGTAGACGAACACCGCCCGCTGCTCGCCGCCGTGCCCGGCCAGATCACCCTGCCCGTCACCGTCGATATTGAGCCGCCGCACCATCCGCGGCCCGGCGACCGGCTTCTTCCACACCGCCGTGTGCACCGTCTTGCCGCGCCAGGTCACGTCCCGCGGCATTCCCACATTGACCGACAGCAGACCGCCGGCCCGCTGCCCCGAAGTCACCACTGGCTCACCTTCTCACGCAAGCGGCCAGCCAGAGCGCACCGCCCCGGCGGTGGTTTCATCTGCGCGCTGGTACTGCGCTTACGGTCGCGCTTGGGGCGAGCCGCTCGCGCCCTTGAAGACCCTGGTCGGCACCCTGGCCTAGGGCGGGCTTGACACGACCAGGGCACCGGCCCGGGTATTTACCGGCGCGACCGGCCGCGCTCAGCAGCGACTGTGAAGGCCAACGCATTACCCCGTACTAACCCAGCCGTGTGCGGACCGCCTCCCGGCCGAACCCCGATCAGGCGAGATCCGAGCCGCGCTGCAGTAAGATTCCTGCTACTGATGAGGCTTAGGTGAACAGGACATGGATAGTGACGCCAGGACCCGCGCCCGGCTAGAGCAGCACTGGACGGCCTCCGACCGCGGGGACACCGACACTGAGAACGCGATCTACGCTGCAGACGCGATCCTGGACTACCCGCAGTCCGGAGAGCGCTTCCGGAGCCGGTCGAAGATCCAGGCACAACGCGACGGGCACCCGGCCAAACGCCGCTTCACCGTCCTCCGGATCCGGGGCGGCGGCGACCTTTGGGTGAGCGAGTGCGTGATCACCTATGACGGCGTGCCCACCTACTCGGTGAGCGTCATGGAGTTCACCGACGATCTGGTAACCCACGAGACCCAGTACTTCGCCGACCCCTTCCAGGCGCCTTCCTCGCGGGCGGCGCTAGCCGAGCCGATCCCGGACCGCGACCGATGAACTCATGCGGCCGCAGGGCGATGGACAACATCGACCGCCGGGGAATGCGGAACTCCGGAACAAAATAACGGGAGCTCAGCAACAAATTTCGGGCCGCCGGCAGGTTCCAGCCCCGGGACCTGCCACTAGACCCGGATGGCCAAGCCGATCGTGAACGCGATCCCGAAGGCCAGCTGCAGCCGCCCGGTCTGGCCCAGCGCCTTGATCAGCGCCGGCCCGGACGCCCCGGCCCGGACCGAACGCACCGGCATCCGCGCCAGCGGCAACGCCAGCGCCACCAGCAGCGTGAACGGCCGGAAGGCGGCGAGCAGCGCCGCGACGCCGAACGGCACCAGCAGCGTCGCCACGTACGTCGCCCGGCTGCGGGCGTCGCCGAGCATGACCGCCAGGGTCCGCTTGCCCGCCTGTGTGTCGGTCTTGATGTCGCGCAGGTTGTTGACCATCAGCAGGCCGCAGGCCAGCAGCCCGGCCGGTACCGAGGCGGCCAGCCCAAGCCAGCTGAGGCGGTCCATCTGCACGTAGGCCGTACCCGCCACCGCGACCACGCCGAAGAACGCGAACACGAACACTTCGCCCAGACCGCTGTACCCGTACGGCCGCGGGCCGCCGGTGTAGAACCAGGCGGCGGCTACGCACGCGGCGCCCACCGCCACCAGCCACCAGGATGTCACCGCGGCCAGCGCCAGCCCGGCCAGGCCCGCTACGAAGAAACACCCCAGCGCCGCGACAAGCACCTGCCGCGGCGGCGCGAGCCCCGCGGCGACCAGCCGCACCGGTCCGACCCGCTTGGCGTCTGAGCCGCGCACGCCGTCGCTGTAGTCGTTGGCGAAGTTGACGCCGACCTGCAGCGCGAGCGCTACTACCAGGGCCAGCAGTGCCCGCCACCAGGAGAACCGGCTGTAGCCCAAGGCGACGCCCGTGCCGATCAGCACCGGCACGACCGCCGCGGGCAACGTCCTGGGCCGCGTCCCCGCCAGCCACTCCCGTGTTTCAGCCACGGACAGATCCTAGGCGCACCGGGTCACTCGCTGATCGTGGTGTGCAGGCGTATCACGGGGACGGCCGTGCCCACGTCTAGCTCGCCCCGCGCCCCGTCGGGGGCCCACCCGGCCGAGGAGAGGAAATGCCGCAGTGCGGCATCGGCCTCCAGGACCCAGGCGGACATGGTGTGGAACCCGTCGGCGACGAGCGTGTCCGCGACCGCGTGCAGCAGCCGGCCGCCGTGCCCTTGCCTGGTCCGTTCCGGCGACACCCGGAACTCGTAGATTTCG
Source organism: uncultured Actinomycetes bacterium (assembly GCA_963739135.1). GTDB lineage: Bacteria > Actinomycetota > Actinomycetes > Streptosporangiales > Streptosporangiaceae > Palsa-504. The sequence goes on along the minus strand of CAVTZG010000020.1, from coordinate 164,116 downwards.
GCGTCGGTGCCCGGCCAGCGGTCGGCGTCGGTGGCGGGCCCGGCCGAGGCGAATCCCACCACCTCACGAGGCGGTGCCCCGTAAACGGCTGCCAGCACGTGGTGCCGGCTGGTCGGCGGGCTGGTGATCGCCTCCCGCCACCGGTCGCGCCATACCGCCGACGCCTCCTCGCCGGTCAGCTCGGCCAGCAGGGCCGGCGGCACGATCCCGGCCAGGCCACACCGCCACGAAGCGACCTGCACCCGGGCCAGGTCGCTGGCGTCCCCCTCCCGGGCCGGGCGCACGAAACCGGCGGCCAGCTCCGAGGGCGAAGCCGGGCTCACTTGTCCGGGTGGGCGATGAGCGAGATGTCGCGGGCCGCGCCGGTCGAGGCCGAGGTGGCCATGGCCGCGTAGACCTGCAGGGCCGCGCTGACCGGCCGCTGCCGGTCCGCGGGCCGGTAGGACCCGAGCAAAGCCCGCACCTGGTCACGACGACGAGCAAGCTCGGCATCGGGCACGTCCACCCGCAGCTCCCGACGCGGGATGTCGATCACCACCGTGTCGCCGTTCTCGACGACCGCGATAACACCGCCCGCCGCCGCCTCGGGCGCGACGTGGCAGATCGACAGGCCGGAAGTCCCGCCGGAGAACCGCCCGTCAGTGATCAGCGCGCAGGCCCGGCCGAGGCCCTTGCCCTTGAGGAAGCTGGTCGGGTACAGCATCTCCTGCATGCCCGGGCCGCCGCGCGGGCCCTCATACCGGATCACGACAACGTCCCCGGAGCGCACCGCGCCGCCCAGGATGCCCGCCACCGCGTCCTCCTGGCTCTCGAACACCACGGCCGGGCCGGAGAACGTCCACAGCTCCTCCGGCACGCCGGCGGTCTTGACGATGGCGCCGTCCGGGGCCAGGTTCCCGTACAGCACGGCCAGGCCGCCGTCTGCCGTGTACGCGTGCGACGCGTCCCGGATGCAGCCGCCGGCCCGGTCGGTATCCAGCGTCTCCCAGCGAGAAGACTGCGAGTAAGGCCTGATGGTCCGCACCCCGCCCGGCGCGGCGTGGTACAGCTCCACGGCGTCAGCAGAAACCGAGTCAGACCTCAGGTCCCAAAGATCAAGGAACTCCTGCAGCGACTTGCTGTGCACGGTACGCACCCCGCGGTTCAGCAGCCCGGCCCGGTTCAGCTCGGCCAGGATCGACGGGATGCCGCCGGCCCGGTGCACGTCCTCGAGGTGGTAGCTGCTGCTCGGCGCCACCTTGCACAGGCACGGCACCCGGCGGGACAGCTCGTCGATCTCCTTCAGCCCGAAGTTCACGCCCGCCTCGTGCGCGGCGGCCAGCAGGTGCAGGATCGTGTTGGTCGACCCGCCCATGGCCACGTCCAGGGCCATCGCGTTCTCGAACGCGTCCCGGCTCGCGATCGACCTGGGCAGCACCGAGGAATCCCCGTCGGCGTAGTACTGCCGCGTGATCGCCGCGATCAAAGCGCCGGCCCGCTCGAACAGCCCGCGCCGCGCCGAGTGCGTGGCCAGCGTGCTGCCGTTGCCCGGCAGGGCCAGGCCGATCGCCTCGGTCAGGCAGTTCATCGAGTTGGCGGTGAACATGCCCGAGCAGGATCCGCAGGTCGGGCAGGCGGATTCCTCCATGGCCAGCAGCTGATCGTCGGACACGGAGGGATCCGCGGAGGCCACCATGGAGTCGATCAGGTCCAGCTTCCGGCCGGAAGAACCGGAAAGGCCCGCGGGCGCGCCCGCCTCCATCGGGCCGCCGGATACGAACACGGTCGGGATGTTCAGCCGCATGGTGGCGATGAGCATGCCCGGCGTGATCTTGTCGCAGTTCGAGATGCAGATCATGGCGTCGGCGCAGTGCGCGTTGACCATGTACTCGACCGAGTCGGCGATCAGCTCCCGGCTCGGCAGCGAGTACAGCATGCCGCCGTGCCCCATCGCGATGCCGTCGTCTACCGCGATCGTGTTGAACTCGCGCGGGATCGCCCCGGCCTCGCGCACCGCAGCAGCAACGACCTGGCCGACCTCCCGCAGGTGCACGTGCCCGGGGACGAACTCGGTGAAGCTGTTGGCCACCGCGATGATCGGCTTGCCGATGTCTTCCCTGGCTACGCCGGTGGCCCGCAGCAGGGCGCGGGCGCCCGCCATGTTTCTGCCGTGCGTGACCGTCCGGGACCGAAGCGGAGGCATAACCGATCTCCCCTTAGCTGGAAAGCTGGAAAGCTACAGGCAAACCAGCCTACCGGGGCGGCAGGTCAGGCCGGCGGGTCCTCGGGGAACGCCTTCCTGGCGGCCGCCTCGATCCGCTCGATGTCGGTTTCGGTCAGCCGCTGCCCCCGCATCTGCCGGGCCCGGCGGCGCAGGTACTTGCGCAGCTGCGGGCCGCTGAATACGTCGACGTCCCTGATGGTGGCCACGACCCAGGGGATCTTCGGCCCGTAGACGGCCATCGCCGGGCGGACGCTGACCGGGCTGCCGAGCTCACGGGACAGCAGTTCGGCGGCCCGCGCGGCTTCCCAGTGGGCGTGCTCGAGCCGGTCCTTCATGCTGCGCGGCCCGTGCCACAGCTGCCGGCCGTTCATGGTCCGCACCGGCGTCCGCTTGTCCCAGGTATCGGAGTCGATCGCGAACACGCCCGCCGGGCCGATCACCAGGTGGTCGATCTGATCTTCGCTGCCGGGAATGGGGCAGCAGTGCATGGCGCGGTAGCCCTTGCGCCGCATCCGGTGCAGCTGGTTCAGGGTCCGCCGCTGGGCGGCGGTCAGCCGGACCCCGGGCCGGGCGTAGAACGTGGTCCTTGACCGGTAAACGGTGTCGGCGATGGCGGCCAGCACGGCCAGGGTGAGCCCGTACCGCCAGTTCAGCACGATGGTGAAGACCACCCCGACGATGACCGCGATGATGACCCGCCGCTGCCAGGCCCGCAACCGCGGGTCCTCCGACAGGTGGGTCAGGTTGCCCAGGTGCTGGCCGATGCCCTCGCCCTGCGGTTCTTCCGGCACGGGGACCGGCGTGACCACCGGGCTCCGCGAGCGGCCGGCGTCGCGGTCCCGCTCCGGCGGGCTGTCCCCGCCATCCCCGGGGTCGTTCAGGTCGAACGACTCATCCGACTTCGACCACTCCCAGAACTGCACGTCCCCGGAATCGGCCTCGTCCTCGCCGGGCCAGGCCGCGGCAGCCGAGTTGCCGGCAGCATCGGCATTACCGCTGCCGTTTACCGCCCCGCCGTTAACAGGACTGCCATTTGATGCACGGCTATTTGATGCACGGCTATATGCCGCGCGACCCGTCGTGGCACCTTCCGATGCCACGGGTTGCCACCGCGCCCCCTCCGGTGTCGTACCGCCTTCGTTACCGAGCGTCACTTCTTCGTCGTGTGACCTGCGGTTTCTCAGCTTCGGCCACGCCATCGGTCTTCACCCACCACCTCAGCGTAACTGCCTTGGGACACAGCGCAAAGCACCGTACACGATGGTTGTGCCCTTCTCAGGCCGGTTTTATAGCAGGCCATTAGTCCCGATAACGGGCCGAACGTCCCGCCCTCCTCGTGGTCTAGCATCTGCATCATGACCCAGATTCACGAGCTCACCGTGCTCGAGCTCGCCGCGGCGATCCGCGCGCGAGAACTGTCGCCGGTCGCCGTCACCGATCATTATCTGCGCCGCACGGCCGAACTCAACGACCAGGTTGGCGCGTTCTACACAATAACCGCCGACCTCGCCGTCGAGCAGGCGCTGGCGGCCGAGAAGGCCGTCGCCCAGGCCGCCGACCCGGCCGAACTGCCTCCGCTGACCGGCGTGCCCATCCCGATCAAGGACCTGAACATGGTCGCGGGCGTCCGGCAGACGTTCGGCTCGGTCACCTACGCCAGCAACGTGCCGGATACCGACGACTACGTGGTGACCAAGCTCAAGGACGCTGGCGCGGTCATCACCGGCAAGACGTCGACCCCCGAGTTCGGCCTGCCGTGTTACACCGAGACCATGATCGGGCCGCCCGCCCGGACCCCGTGGGACCTGTCGCGGTCCGCGGGGGGTTCGAGCGGCGGCGCGGCCGCTGCCGTGGCCGCGGGCCTGGCCCCCGCCGCCCAGGGCAGCGACGGCGCCGGGTCGATCCGCATCCCGTCCAGCGTGTGCGGGCTGTTCGGGATCAAGCCGTCCCGCGGCCGTATCTCCAACGGCCCGCTCGTGCCCGACCTGCTCGGCTTCGGGGTGGACGGCCCGATCGCCCGTACTGTGGCCGACGCCGCGCTGCTGCTCGACGTGATGACGGGCAACTTCCCCGGCGACATGTACACCCTGCCGCCGCTGCCGCCGGGCGAGTCGTTCCTCGGCCACGCCAGCCGTCCGCCCGGCCGGCTCCGGATCGGCCGCACCCTGCAGCACCCGATCCCCGGCGCCGACGTCCACCCCGACTGCGTGAAAGCCTACGAGGACGCCAGCGCGCTGCTGGCCAGCCTGGGCCACCAGGTCGAGGACATCGCCATGCCGTTCGGCTCCGACGTGGTCCCGTTCTTCGAGACCATCTACCACGCCTACGCCACGCTGACCCCGGTCGATCCGGCCCAGGAACACCTCCTGCTGCCGCTGACCCGCTACCTGCGCGAGCTCGGCCGGGCCACCCCCGCGGCCGACTTCCTCTTCGCCCAGGCCTACATGCAGTTCGTGACGCGCCCGGCCATCGCCGCCCTGAGCGCCTACGACGCGATCCTCACCCCGACGCTGGCGCAGCCGCCGCGGCTGGTCGGCTACTTCGACGAGGTGGACCCGGCGGAGAACTTCGAGCGGCAGAAGCGGTTCACCCCGTGGACGGCGGTCTACAACGTCTCGGGCCTGCCCGCGGTCAGTGTCCCGCTGCACTGGAGCGCCGAGGGCCTGCCGATCGGAGTGATGCTGGCCGGCCGGATGGGCGACGAGGGCACGCTGATCTCACTGTCGGCCCAGCTGGAAGAGGCCCGGCCCTGGCAGGACCGGCATCCGCCGATCTGGGGTCAGCCCAGCTCGTAGCCCCCGGTCGCGCCCTCCGCCCGCGGCCTAGGATCTTCCGGATGCCGGGCCCGGTGGTAGAACTTGTGCCATGTCGGCGCACGGGTTGCGGATCGGGCGCAGGCGCCCACGGCACCGCATCGCCCGGATCGTCAACATCGCCGCTGCGATCTGCGTCTGCGTGCTCCTGCTCGGCATCCTCGGCTTCGGCTACGGCACCATCCCGGCCCTCGGACCCGCGCTCGATCCGGGCCGTGGCGTTTGGACCTCGGCCGCGGGCGGCGAGCCGGTCAGCTCCCAGACGCTCAGCCTGCCCGGACTGCAGCAGTCGGCCACGGTCTCGTTCAGCAGCCAGGGCGTGTCGGCTATCAGCGCGGCCAGCGACCACGACCTGTTCCTGGCCCTGGGTTACGTGCACGCCAGGTTCCGGCTGGCCGAGATGGACGAGGAGCGCCGCCTGGGGGAGGGGCGCCTGGCTCAGCTGGCCGGGCCGACCGACCTGGCCTCGGACAAGTTCGAGCTGCGGCTCGGGCTGCTGCGCACCGCCCAGGCCGAATGGGCCCAGCTGCCGCGCGACGGTCTGGCCGCCCAGGCCCTGCTGGCCTACGCCCGGGGCGTCAACGACGACATCGCCCAGGTCCGGGCCAGCGGCCAGTGGCCCGCCGCGTTCACCCTGGCCGGCGTGTACCCGTCCGCCTGGACGCCGGTCGACAGCCTGGTCATCCAGGGCGAGCTCACCCAGGAGCTGGACTTCACCTCGACCCCGCTTGACTACGCCCTGCTGGAGCGCTCCCTCGGCGCGGCCCGCACCATGGACTGGTTCCCGGTCATCGCCCCGAACGCCCAGACCCCCTACGACCCGGGCCCCTACCCCAAGCCCGCCCTGACCCCGCCCGCCCTGACCCCGCTCGCCCCCGATGCCGCCAGCACCGTCCCGCCCGCCACGCTTTCGGATATCACGGTCCCGTACGCTACGAAAGCCGATATTACGGTTTCGGATAATCCGGTTCCGGCCGCGGCGAGCACCACGGCCCGTTCGGCCGTGTCAGCGGGCGAAGCGGAGGCGGCGGGCACCCTGCTCGCCCAGCTCAGCCAGCTGCCCGTCGGCCAGCTGCACGAGTACCCCGACAGCAACGCGTGGGCGGCCAACGGACCCGCAGTCCAGGGCGGCCCCGCCGCCCCGGGCGGCCAAGCCGGCCCAGCCAGCAAGGCCCTGCTGGCCGGCGACCCGCACCTGCCGCAGACGATCCCGTCGGTCTGGTACGAGGTCGCCCTGTCCGCGCCGGGCCTGGACGCGGCCGGCGTCAGCGTGCCCGGCCTGCCCGGCATCCTGATCGGGCACAACGCCCGCATCGCCTGGTCGCTGACCGATACGCAGAACCAGGCCACCATGTTCTACGACGAGCGCACCCGCGGCACCCGGTACTACTGGCACGGCGCGTGGCGCCCGATGCAAGTCGTGCACTACGACATCCCGGTGCGCGGCGGCGCGACCGTGCCGCTGACCGTGGACATCACCGTGCACGGGCCGATCATGACCCAGACCGGGCAGACCACGTTGGTCGACTGGATGGGCAACGTGCCGTCCCCGGACCTGGCCGTCATCCTCGCCGTCGACCAGGCCGCCGATTTCGCGCAGTTCAAGGCGGCCCTGGCCAGCTGGTACGCCCCGTCGCAGAACTTCGTCTACGCCGACGTGGCCGGGAACATCGGCGCCATCTCGGCGGGCTACTACCCGCAGGTCGCCGCGGCCTGCCAGCCTTGGCTGCCGATGAGCGGCACCGGCGGCTGTGACATCACCGGAGTCATCCCCTACGCCGCCGAGCCGCAGGCCTACGACCCGCCCGGGCACGTGCTGGCCACCGCCAACCAGCGGCCGGTCACCGCCGCCTACCCCTATTACATCGGCACCAGCGCCGACTTCTTCGACGCCGGCTACCGCGCGGCCACCATCTACGCCGCGCTGCGCGGCCGGACACCCCCCCTCACGCCCGCCAGCTTCGCCGCCATCCAGACCAGCCTGACCGACCAGCTCGCCGTCCGCATGGTCCCGAAAATCCTGGCCGCCCTGACCGGCGCCTCTGAATCTGCGGCCGAACGGTCCGCCGCACAGCTCCTCGCCACCTGGAACGACAGCATGGCGGCCGATTCCGCGGCGGCCACCATCTGGTGGACCTTCTGGCGCGACTACCTGTCGGACGTGTTCCAGCCCTGGTGGGACCACGCTCACGTCCCCACCGCCAAGGACCCGGCCGGCCTGGACGTATCCGCCGAAGACCAGCCCAGCCTGGATGAGGACCTGGAGGCCTGGACGCTCGGCGACCCGGCCAACCCGGCGTTCACCCTGCCGTCCGGCCAGCCGCGCACCGCGCCACAGGTCATGCGGTCCGCCTTCGCCACCGCGGTCTCGCACCTGGCCGCCACCCTGGGCGGGGCGCCGGACGGCTGGACCTGGGGGCGGATCCACTCCCGCGCCTTCCCGGCCCTGTCCGGGTCGGACGGCCTGGGCTACGGCCCGCGGGCCGACGGCGGCGACCCGTTCACCCCGGACGCCGCCGACGGCGGGCTGACCGCTAGCACCGGGCCGAGCTGGCGGATGATCGTCACCCTGTCCGCCGCCGGGGTGAGTGCCCGGGGCGTGTACCCGGGCGGGCAGAGCGAGAACCCCGCCTCGCCCTGGTATGACAACCTGGTCCCGCTGTGGTGGGACGGCCGCTACCTGCCGCTGCCGGTACCCGGCCAGCCCGCCGGCTCGCTGACCTGGCGGCTCGGCAAAGCAGCCGGCCATGGCTGACCCGAAGCGGCTCGGCAAGCGCGGCGCCTACCGGTTCGGCGAGATGCGGGTCTCGGGCCGGCCGCAGGCCCGCGGCCCCGCCCCGCACACGCCTTCGTTCGGCACCCGGCGCTCCCGCGGCCCGGCCTGGGCCTGGCTGGCCGCCTGCGCCGTGACCGCCGCGCTGCTCGGCCTGGGTGCGGCGTTCGGCTTGTGGTGGCTGCCCTTCGCGGCCGGGATCGCGGCCGGGGCCGCGCCATGGCGGGCTCGCTCGGCGCTGGGCCTGGTGCTGGTGGCCGTGCTGGCGGGCTGGGGGGCGGCACTGTGGTGGCCCGCTCTGACCGGCGCCCCAGCCGGCGCGACCGCCCGCACCGTCGCCGCCCTGGCCGGGCTGCCGCCGTACGCCGGGGTCGGCGTGGCCGGCACCCTGCTGATCGGCGTCCTGCAGGCCCTGGCCGCCGTCTGGCTGGCCCGCGCCGTGACCTACCGGCTGCGTTAGGGCTACTATCCGCGCCGTGGACACCCTTGACGTTCTCGCCGGCCGTCTTCCGGACGGCGCGGTCAGCACCGACGCCAGCCTGCTGCGGGACCGGGCCATCGACTCCTGGGCGCTGGGCCTGCTGCGGCGCTCCCGGGGCGACGAGCTTCCGGTCCCGGCCGCGGTGGTCTTCCCGGCCCGCACCGAGGAGGTGGCCACGGTGCTGGCCTGGGCGAACGAAGCGCACGTGGCCGTCATCCCCCGCGGCGGCGGCTCAGGCGTGTGCGGCGGGGCCGGAATGCCCGGCGGGGCCGCCGCCGGGGCGGGCTCGGTCGTGCTCGACCTGTCCCGGATGAACCAGATCACCGCCGTCGACCCGGTCTCGCAGGTGGTGACGGCCGAGGCGGGCGTGCGCGGCGACCAGCTCGAGGACGCCCTGGCCGCCCATGGGCTGACCGTCGGCCACTATCCGCAGTCGATCGCCGCCTCCACGGTCGGCGGCTGGATCGCGGCGTCCTCCGCGGGCCAGGCCTCCACCGGATTCGGGGCCATCGAGGACGTGCTGCTCGGCCTGGTCGCGGTCCTGCCGCAGGGCGACATCCTGCGGTGCCGGCCAGTGCCGCGTTCGGCCGCCGGGCCCAACCTGCGGCGGCTCCTGGTCGGGTCGGAGGGGACGCTCGCGGTGGTGACCGAGGCGACCCTGGCCTGCCGGGCCCGGCCGGCTGGCTGGGACTGGCTGGTGTTCGGCTTCGGATCCTTCGCGGCGCTGGCTGAGGGCCTGCGCGACGCCGGGCGCGCGGAGACGGGCGCGGCCGTCATCCGGGGCTACGACGAGGCCGACGCACAGCTCAGCTTCGGGGCGCTCGGTCATGCCAGCGGATGCGTGGCTCTGCTCGGCTTCCCGGCCGGGCCCGGCGGGCGGCAGACGCTGGACGCCAGGAAGGAGGCAGCGGCTGCCGCCCTGCGGCGGGCCGGGTCGTCCGGCCCGCTCGACGCCTCCTACGGGGAACACTGGTGGCAGCACCGCAACGATGCCGTCGCCACCTACGCCAGCATCATGGGCCCCGAACGCGCCTTCGGCCCGGGAGTGATCGTGGACACCTTCGAGGTCGCCGGGCTGTGGTCCGACGTGCCGCGGCTGTACGAGGGCATCAGGGCCGCCCTGGCCGCGCACGCCCAGGCGGTGCTGTGCCACCTGTCCCACGTGTACCCATCCGGCTCGTCCCTGTACTTCACGTTCCTGGTCAGCGGGGCGGACGACCAGGACGCGGAGCCGCGGTACCTGGCCGCCTGGGACGATGCCGCCCGCACCTGTGCCGCCGCGGGCGGCACCCTCACCCACCACCATGGCGTGGGACGGCTGAAGGCCCCCTTCCTGGCCGCCGAGCTGGGCCAAGAAGGGCTTGACGTGCTGAGGAAGATCAAGACGGCCCTGGACCCCGGTCAGATCATGAACCCGGGAGTCCTGCTGCCATGACCCGCCAGGCAGGAGCCAGCCCGTTCGGCCCGATGGTCGTCATCGCCAACCCGCGGTCAGGGCGAGGGAAGGTGGGCACGCACCTGCCGCAGGTCGAGGCCGTCCTAACCGAGGCCCAGATCAGCTACCGGATCGTGCGGACCACCCATCCCGGCCACGCCACCGAGGCCGCCCGGGAGGCGCTGGCCCGGGGCGAGCGGTACCTGGTGGCCGCCGGCGGCGACGGAACGGTGCACGAGGTGGTCAACGGGATGATCGCCGATGGCCGGCCGGTCGCCGCCGATGCCGTGCTCGGGGTGATCGCGGCGGGCTCCGGGTGTGATTTCGTCCGGTCGTTCGGCCTGCCGGGCGATGCCGTCGCGGCCGCCCGCCGCCTGGCCGGAGACCAGGTCCGCCCCGTCGACGTGGGCCGCGTGACCTTTACCGACGGCCCGGCCGAGATCACCAGGTACTTTCCCAACATCGCCGAGGCCGGGCTGGGCGGGGCGGTGGTCGCCCGGGCCGCCCGGCTCCCCGCCGTACTCGGCCCGGCCAGGTACCTGGCCGGGTTCTGGCTGACACTGCCGGGCTTTTCCCCGGCCATCGTGCGCCTGGACGCCGACGGGCAGGCCTACCAGTGGCGGGCGCACAACGTGGTGGTGGCCAACTGCCGGTTCTACGGGGGAGGCATGCAGATCTCGCCCAAGTCCGAGCCGGACGACGGCGCGCTCGACGTGCTGGTCATGGCGGGCCCGAAGTCCGACGCCTTCACCGCGCTGCCGAAGGTCTACCGGGGCACGCACCTACCGCACCGCAACATCGCCGAGCTGCGGGCCAGCCGGGTCCGGCTCGACGCCGACCCGCCGTTCCCGATCGAAGCGGACGGCGAGACGCTGGGCACCACGCCGGCCACGTTCGAGATCATCCCGGCGGCGCTCCGGCTGAAGGTGTGACCGCGTTGGCCGGCAGCCGTACCGACGCGTCGAGGGTGGTGAGCCGGGTCCGGCGGACCAGCACGTCCTCGGCCGTGATCGCCATCTCGCGGCGGCGGGCCAGGTCAAGCTCGACCTTCAGCACGGGCAGGCCGCCTGCGGCCTGCTCGCCCAGCGACGGGTCCTGGCCGATCAGGCGGATGGCCTCCCGCCAGTCGTCGCCGTAACACTGCACCAGCCTGGCTCCGGTGCCCGGCGGCAGGCCCAGGCGAGCCGTCTCGGCCCTGGCCAGGCGCAGCGCCGCCGCGGCCGGGCCGTGCAGCCCGAGCGGGATGCGCCGGGTCAGGCACCGGCCGCGCGGACCCATCCCGGCCGCCACCCGGTCCACCAGGTCCTCGGCCATGGCCCGGTAGGTGGTCAGCTTCCCGCCGGTGATGGTGAACAGGCCAGGCGGGTCCTCAAAGACCACATGCCGGCGCGACAGGTCGGCGGTCCTGGCCTCGCCGTCACCCAGCAGCGGACGCAGCCCGGCCCAGGAGGCCACCATGTCGCCCGCGCCCACCCCGGGGAAGTAGGCGGCCACCGCGGCCAGGAGGTAGTCGCGGTCCGAGTCCGTCACGGCCGGGTGATCCAGGTCGCCCGCGTACGGGGTATCGGTCGTCCCGGCGTACACCCGGTCCTCCCAGGGCACCAGGAAGACGAAACGGCCGTCGTCCGCCGCCGAGGGAACGGCCAGCGCCGCCTTCGTCCGGACTGCCCCCGGCGCGAACACCAGGTGCACGCCCTTACTCGGCCGGAGCCGCCCCGCACCGGCCGCAGAAGCCCCGGAGGCCACAGAGCCCGCGGAGCCCGCGGAGCCCGCGGAGCCCGCGGAGCCCGCAGAGGCCGCGGTGGCCAGCCCCCGGATCTGGTCGGCCCACACGCCGCCCGCGTTCACCGTGACCCTGGCCCGGATCTCGAACCGCTGCCCGGTCACCGCGTCCGCGGCGGCCGCGCCGGTCACCCGGGCGCCGCCCAGGAGCGCCTCGGCCCGGACATGGTTCGCCAGCACCGCGCCGAACGCCTGCGCCGTCCTGGCCACCTCGACGGTCAGCCGGGCGTCGTCGGTCTGGCACTCGAAATACCGCCAGCCACCAGACCCAGACAAGCCAGGGATGGCCTGCCGGACCTCCTCCGCTCTCACCCAGCGATGGAAGCCGATGTTCCGGCCCGCCGCCAGCGCGTCGTAGGCGGTCAGCCCGAGCCCGTACCTGGCCCGGCTGCGCAGGTCATCGGCCAGCATGTACATGGGGACCGGCCGGACCAGGTGCGGAGCCAGCCGGAACAAGATCCCGCGCTCCCGCAGGGACTCGCGGACCAGGCCGAACTCCCGGTGCTCCAGGTACCGCAGACCCCCGTGCACCAGCCGGGACGAGCGCCCGGACGTTCCGGACGCGAAGTCGTCCTTCTCGATCAGCGCCACCGAGAAACCGCGGGCGGCGGCGTCCAGGGCGATGCCCGCGCCGGTGATCCCGCCCCCGATCACCAGCACGTCGAACCGGTCCTGCGCCATCCGGGCCAGGTTGGCCGTGCGGGTGGCGGCGGAGAACGGCAGCACCAGCCGATGGTAACGCCCGGGCTGGCCAGCGCCTTTAGCGGCCGCGCTCCTCCCTCGGCCCGGTGGGCATTATGCCAGGCCCGTGGCGCGCTGCGTATAGTGCGGATGTGAGCAACGAGATCAGCGCGATCTTGCTGGATGCGGGCGGGGTGCTGGTCTTCCCGGCCCGCGACCTGGTCCTGCCGCCGCTGCAGGCGGCGGGCCTGGCGCCCGACATCGCCGCCCTCGAGCAGGCCCACTACCAGGCCATGGCCGCCCAGGACATCGCCGCCGTGCCGCCCGCCGCGAGCACCTGGTGGCACCAGTACCTGCTCAGCTACGTCGCCGCGTGCGGCGTGGCCGAAGCCGGCCGCGACGGCCTGGCCGCGCAGATCGTGCAGGCCACCACCGGCCAGAACTGGACCCACGTAAGCGCCGGGGTAGCCAGCGGGCTGCGTGACCTGGCCGCGCTGGGCGCCCCGATGGGCGTGGTCTCCAACTCCGACGGCACCGTCCAGGCCGAACTCCGCCGCCTTGGCGTCTGCTATGCCCCCGACGACCACGACGATCCCGCGGCTGGAGTGCAGGTCGGCGTGGTCGTCGACTCCGCCGTGGTCGGCGTGGCCAAGCCCGATCCGGCCATCTTCGGCATCGCGCTCGAGGCCCTGGGCGTGCCCGCCAGCAAGAAGGTGCTGCACGTGGGGGACAGTGTCCGCTACGACGTGGCCGGCGCGCACGCCGCCGGGCTGCAGCCGGTCCACCTCGACCCGTTCGGCGTGTGCCCGGCCCCGGACGGCCACCCGCACGTCGCCACCCTGCAGGACCTGGCCCGGATCCTGGCCAGCGACGGCCCGGCAGGCCTGCAGGACCGCTGACTAGCTCGGCGCTCACCGCCGGCCGGGGATAGACTACGGGCTTGCCTGATCACGGCCCGAAAGCGAGAGTTCCGCACCATGCGCTGGTCCCAGATGCACATCCCGACGCTGCGCGACGACCCGGCAGACGCCGGCGCGCCCAGCCACCGCCTGCTGCTGCGCGGCGGTTACATGCGCCAGCTCATGGCCGGGCACTACTCGCTGCTCCCGCTGGGCCAGCGGGTCCGGCTCAAGGTCATCGGGATCATCCGCGAGGAGATGGACCGGATCGGCGCCCAGGAGATCCTGATGCCGGTCATGCACCCGGCCGAGCTGTGGCAGCTGTCCGGCCGCTGGGCGCTGATGGGCGATGAGATGTTCCGGCTCAAGGACCGCAGGGGCGCCGACCTGGCCCTGGGCATGACCCACGAGGAGGTCGTCTCCACCCTGGCCACCGAGCTGGAGTCCTACCGCCAGCTGCCGCAGATGTGGTACCAGATCCAGACCAAGCTGCGCGACGAGCCGCGGCCCAAGGCCGGCCTGATGCGCACCCGCGAGTTCACCATGAAGGACTCCTACAGCTTCGACCTGGGCCCGGCCGAGCTTGACGTGTCTTTCCGGGCGCACCGTGACGCGTACACGCGGATCTTCGCGCGCCTGTCCATCCCGGCCATCCCGGTCGAGGCGTCCAGCGGCAGCATGGGCGGCTCGGACTCCAACGAGTTCGTCTGCCCGTCCCCCTCCGGCGAGGACCTGATCGTCCGCTGCCCGGAGTGCGGTTACGCGGCGAACATCGAGATAGCTGCGTCCCGGCTGGCCGCCGTAGATGATTCGGCCGAACGGGCCGTGGCCCTCGCCGCTCCCGAGCCCTTCGCCACCCCCGGCGTACGCACCATCGAGGATCTCGCCGCCGGGTACCAGGCCCCGGCCGACCGCCAGATCAAGACCCTGGTCTACTTCCTGGACGGGGTGCTGACCCTGGTCCTGCTGCGCGGCGACCACGCGCTGAACGAGCAGAAGCTCCTCGACGCCACCGGGGCGAACTCGATCCGCCCGGCTCAGCCGGACGAGATCCGCGCCGCGCTCGGCGCGCTGCCGGGCAGCCTGGGCGCGGTCGGCGTGACCGATCACCCGATCGTCGCCGATGAGGCGCTGCGCGGCCGGCGCGGCATGTTCACCGGCGCCAACGTCGACGACACCCACCTGCGCGGCGTGGATGTCGAGCGCGACATCAGCGTGGGCCAGTGGGCGGACCTGCGCGAGGCCGCCGCCGGCGACGCCTGCGTCAACTGCGGGCACGGCCTGGAGGTGGAGCGCGGCATCGAGGTCGGCCACATCTTCAAGCTCGGCTACAAGTACTCCGACGCGATCGGGATCCGCGTGTCCGGCCCGGACGGCAAGGCGACCCGGCCGACTATGGGCTGCTACGGCATCGGCGTCGAGCGGGCCATGGCCACGATCGTCGAGGTCCACCACGACGACAAGGGCATCATCTGGCCGGTCGCGGTGGCCCCGTTCCAGGTCGTGGTGGTGATCGCCCAGCAGGACGACGCCGCCGTGGCCGAGGCGGGCGTGCAGGTCTACCAGGGTCTGCTCGACGCCGGCGTCGACGTCATCGTGGACGACCGGCCGGTCCGGGCGGGCGTCAAGTTCAGCGACGCCGAACTGGTCGGCATCCCGTTCCGGGTCACCGTGGGCAAGCGCGGCCTGGCCACCGGCAGCGCCGAGCTCACCGACCGCGAGTCCGGCGCCACGGTCAGCATCCCGCTGGCCGAACTGGCCAAGCACGTCCGCGAGGCCATCGCCAACGCCGCCGCGACGACGACCACTCGCTGATCGTGGCCGACGGCTACCACCGCGTCTGCGCCAGCTACTGGATCGACGAGAACACCGACATCCCCTGCGTCCTGCTCTAGGCGGCGCCGGGCCGCGCGGCGCATGCTTGTGCTGTAGCCGACGGGCCAGGAGGGCATCGCGATGACGTCTGGGTATCTCCCGCACAACGCCGGTGACCTCGTCGCGGAACTCGCCGCTGTAGCCACCCAGGTCGGCGCGAACGCCGGCCTGTGGCCGGGCCTGACCGTCTACCGGTTCACCGGCCCGGCGGGTCCGACCTGGGAGGAGATCCAGTCGCTGTCGCTGTGCATCGTGGCTCAGGGCCGCAAGGCGGTGACCGTCGACGGCCAGCGGCATCTGCACGACCCGTTCCACTACCTGGTCCTGGCCAGTCACCTGCACTTCCAGGCCGAGATCCTCGAGGCCTCCATCGCCCGCCCGTTCCTGTCCTTCGTGCTCCAGATCGACCCGCGCTGGTCCGCCAGGTGTCCAGCGACATGCTGGAACGGCGCACGACGGCCTTCCGGTCCCGCGAGTCCGAGGCGCAAGCCGCCCGCCGGGCGTGCGTCTCCGCGCTGGACTCCGATCTGCTCGGGGTGGTGCTGCGGTTCCTGCGCGCGGTGAAGACCGGGACCGACCGCCGGGTCCTCGCGCCGCTCTACCTGCAGGAGCTGGTCTACCGGGTGCTGCAGCGGGAGCAGTACGCCCGGCTCCTCGCGCTGGCCGCGGCCGAATCCGCCAGCAACCCGGTGTCGGCGGTCCTGGAGTACGTCCGCGGGCACCTGTCCGAGCCGATGACCGTGGCCGACATGGCGGACCTGGTCAGCCTCAGCCCGTCGGCCTTCGCGCATCTGTTCCGGGACGTGACCGGCCGCTCGCCGTACCAGTTCGTCAAGGAGATGCGCCTGGACCGCGCCCGCGAGCTGCTGGTCGACGGTGACCTGACCGTGGCCCGGATCTCCAAGGAGGTCGGGTACGCCAGCGTCTCGCATTTCATCAGCGAGTTCCGCGGCCGCTTCGGCGTGACGCCGCGCGCCTACTACGACGCGCACGCCCTGCACCGCGAGCTTGGCACCCAGCGCGGCATCGCGACCTAGCGCATCCGGAATGGGCAACACTTCAGGCTGCAGGCCATCCCCGGCTTCCAGCACCCGGTCGCGCTGTCCACGCTGACCGGTGCCGACATCGACGAGTTCGACGCGGTGTTCACGCCGGGCGGCCATGGCTGTGCAGCACCTGCCACCTGCCCGCGTGCAACCCCACCCAGTCACGGAACGGGACCTGGCGGGTCAGGGACGTCCAGCTCACCTACGACGGCCGGATCTACCACTTCTGCAGCAACGGCTGCCGGCAGATCTTCTGGAAGGACCGGGACAACGTCAACCACGAGACGCTGATCGACCGGTTCCTGGCCGGGCAGATCCAGCCGATGGACGTCGGCGGGATCCTCGGCTACATGGGCCTGACCCCGGAGGTGATGGGCGACGACCCGGACTACGAAGCCTGGACCAGGGACTATGTCGGCCGTCCGGCCAAAGGCATCGCCGTGGCGGCGCAATCATGACCGACACTGGCATGACCGACACTGGCATGACCGACACTGGCATGACCGACACTGGCATGACCGACACTGGCATGACCGACACTGACACCACCGCCGAGCTGGGCGCCGAGGACCTCGCGCCGCAGCTGGTCCCCCTCAACGCCATCTTCGCCACCGACTTCGTGCAGATCCTGGTGCCCGTCACCACCGCGAACACCATGGCCGAGGTGGCCGCCGCGGTGGCCTACCACGTGGAGGGCAAGCGGGTGCGGGCCCTGCCGTTTGACAAGGTCGTCATCTACCACGGCGAGCGGCTGCCCGCCGAGATGACCGTCGCCGAGGCCGGCCTCAAGCCGCTCGACCACGTCACGGTCGAGTACGACATCCCGGAGGGGTCATGAAGAACCCGGTCGGCCCGGTACTGCGGATGGGTGATGAGGTCGAGCAGATCATCGCCGCCATCGAGGACGACAATCCCGGTACCGACATCGAGGTCATCGACCGCGGCGCCTACGTCCGGGTGCAGGGCGAGGACCAGATCACGGTGACCGAGCAGACGCTGCGCCGCTACCTCGGCGCGGACTACGAGATCAGGTCCTTCGGCGGGATCATGTCCGTGTTCAGCGGCAAGGTGATCAACACCAGCGACGCCATCACCTGGCAGAGCATCGGCCGCGGAAAGGCAGTGACCTCATGACCGAGACGCCCGCGCGCAAGGCCCGGCCCCGCCGCACGTTCAGCGCGTTCGGCGACGTGCGCCGGATGCCGAGCGAGTACGAGATCGTCACCCACGCCCAGAACTGGACGCTGCGCAGCAACCGGACGGCGACGTTCGAGCAGAACCCGTCGTCAGCCGCGAACCTGTGGTTCCTGACCTACCGGGACAACTCGCCGCTGCGCGCCGAGAACTGGGACGCCTTCCGCGACCCCGACGCGCTGACCTATAAGGCCTACGTCAACCTGCAAGCCGACGCGGAAACCAAGCTCGGCGGCGTGCTGGAGGCGCACGCCGCGGCCGGCGACGACGCCGCGCTTGACACCGGCTCGGTGGCGCTGCTCGGTCACGCCTTCACCCCGTCACGCTACCTGTGCCACGGGTTCCAGCAGGTCCAGGCGTATATCGGCTACATGGCGCCCAGTTCCTACATCACCAACGCGGCCGGCTTCGCCACCGCGGACTGCCTGCGCCGCGTGACCACCGTCGCCTACCGCACCAGGGAACTGCAGCTGGCCCACCCGGATTCGGGCATCGGCTCGGCCGAGCGGGCCCGGTGGGAGGACCACGAGGCCTGGCAGCCGGCCCGCAAGGCGATCGAGTACGCCCTGGTCAGCTACGACTGGGCCGAGGCGTTCACCGCGCTCAACCTGGTCCTGGCCCCGACCCTGGACGACGTGCTGCTGACCCAGCTCGGCCAGGTGGCCAAGGAGCACGGCGACGAGGAGACCTGGCTGCTCACCTCGTTCCTGGCCGAGGACTCCCGCCGCCGCGGCCGGTGGAGCCGGGCCCTGGCCAACTTGGCTGTGACCCAGCGTCCGGAAAACAGAGCCGTGTTCGCGAAATGGATCGACCGCTGGTCCGGGCTGGCCGACGAGGCCGCCCTGGGCCTGGGGACGATCCTGGCGGACGCGCCGGGTGCCAGCCGGTCAGCGGCCGACGTGGCCGCGCACGCCCGGGCGGCCAGGCAGCAGCACCTCGGCGGCCTGCTCGATGCCGCCAGCGGGAACGGATCGGCGCAAGCGGGCTGACCATGGAGACCGCTCGCTGGCGGGAGACGATCAACCTGGATGACCTGTGGGAAGGCGACATGACCGCCGTCAAGGTCGACGGCGAGGCCGTGCTGCTGGTCAACCTGGACGGGACGGTCCTGGCCTACTCCAACCGGTGCCCGCACCAGGCCTCGGCGCTGGACGAGGGTGACCTGGACGGGGAGACGCTGACCTGCGCCAAGCACCTGTGGGAGTTCAACGCGGCCACCGGCTGCGGCATCAATCCCGATGACGCGCAGCTGACCCGGTTCGGCTGCCAGGTCGGGGAGGACGGCACCATCTACGTGGATATCGGCCCCCGGTGAGCAGGCCACAGCGCAAGCCGCGGATCGTCGGCATCGGCGGCGGGGTGGCCAGCGCCGCCGCCATCGCCGAGCTGCGCAAGCAAGGCTTCGACGGCGACATCACGCTGGTCAGCGCCGAGGACACCGTGCCCTACGAGCGGCCGCCGCTGTCCAAGGAGTTCCTGCTGGGCCGGTCCGGCTCCGTACCGGTGAAGGATCACCAGTGGTACCGGCAGAACTCGGTCGAGCTCCTGCTCGGCGCGCGAGCCACCCGGCTGGACCTGGCCGCCCGGACGGTGACCCTGGCGGACGGCTCGGTCCTGGGCTACGACCAGCTGCTGCTGGCCACCGGGGTGCGCGCGCGCGTCCTGCCCGGCGTCGAGGGCGAGGGCGTGTGCTACCTGCGGACCGTCCAGGACGCCGCCGAGCTGCGCGACCGGATCGCCGCGGCCGGGCACGTCGCGGTGCTCGGCGGCGGGTTCATCGGCTGCGAGGTAGCCTCCGCCGCCATTCAGCTGGGCAAGCGGGCCACGATCCTGGAGGCGCTGCCCACCCTGCTGTACCGCGCCCTCGGCCCGGACCTGGGCCAGGTCGTAGCCGGCATCCACCGCGACGCGGGCGTGGACGTGCGTACCGGGCAGCCGGTCACCGGCCTGGCCCGCGGCCCCGGCGGCGGGGTCAGGATCCTCACCGGCGACGGCCCGGTGGACGCCGACGTCCTGGTCGTCGGCGTCGGGACGGTGCCCAACCAGGAGCTGGCCGCGCAGGCCGGCCTGCCCGTCGAGGACGGCATCGAAGTGGACGAGCATTTCGCCACCCCGGTACCGGGCGTCTGGGCGGCCGGCGACGTGGTGGCCCAGCACCTGCCCAGGTACGGGCGCCGGGTCCGGGTCGAGCACCACGACACCGCCATCCGGCACGGCCGGGCCGCCGCGCGCAACATGCTGGGCCGGCCCGAGCCGTTCGGCGATGTCCACTGGTTCTGGTCCGACCAGTTCGAGCACACCATCTCCAGCGCCGGCCTGAACCCGGAAGCCGACCCCAGCGGGCCGCTGATCATCCGCGGTTCCCTCGAGCAGCGCAGCTTCTCCGCGTTCAGCCTGGACGGCGACCAGCTCCGCGCGGTCATCTCGCCGGTCCCCACCGCGGCCGCCCGGGCCGTCCACGACGCGCTGTCCGAGGTCATCGACCCCGACCTGGGCGTGAACATCGTCGACCTGGGCTTCGTGCGAGCCGTCTCCGTGCAGCAGCGGACCGCGGTCATCACCATGACCCTCACCTCGGCGGCCTGCCCGCTGACCGGCGTGCTGGAGAACCAGATCCGGGCCGAGCTCGCTCCGCTCGAGGACATCGACGGTTTCCGGGTCGACTGGCAGTGGATACCGGCCTGGCGCCCGGCCGACATGACCGACAGCGGCCGCGAGCAGCTGCGCGCCATCGGCTTCACGCTCTAGCCCGAAGTTCCCCAAGCCGATCGGTCGACGCGTTTGACCAGGTGGTAGACACCTTGATCACTGAAAATACATGACTACGTAGTCATGAGCTGAGGCTGTTTCACCAGGTCAACGCCTATGTCGGTCCGCCAGCGGGGGGAACTACGGTCTAGCCGGACACCTGCTCGGCGAGCCAGTCCGCCACCGCAAGGCCCCAGGTCTCCGGGGTCTCCCAGAACGTCATATGACCCGCCTCGAGCAGTTGCAGCCGCGCATTCGGCATGGCCCCGGCGATTTCCTCCGACAGCTCCGGGCGGGTCAGGATGTCCTGGCGGCCGGCCAGGACCAGGGTCGGCTGCGCCAGGTCTCCCAGCCTGCCCAGGGCGTCGTGGCCCAGGCAGGCGGCCGCGGCGGCCCGGAAGCCGTCCAGGTCAGGAGGCGGTGAGGCGCGGAGTTCCGCCACCGTGCCCGGGTTATCGGCCAGGTACCCGGCCGACATGGCGAACAGCAGCATGCTGTCCATCAGATCCTGCCCGGCCAGCGAGCCCCAGTGCTCGAACAGCACCCGCAAGAACGGGTCGCTGCGGCCCCAGGTGTTGGACAGGACCAGCCCGGTGACGTCGGCCGGGTACCGCAGGGCCCATTCCTGGCAGATGGCCCCACCCATGGACGACCCGATGGCCAGGCACGGTGCCAGCCCCAGGGCCTGGTGCAGCGCATGAGCGTCCTCGGCCAGGTCCCCGATGGAGTACGGCCCGGGCGTGATCGGGCTGAGGCCGATCCCGCGGTTGTCGAAGGTGATGCACCGGTACTGCGGGGTCAGGTAGCCCATGATCGAGTCCCAGGACGCATGGTCGTCCCCGAGCCCGGCCACCAGCACGACCGGCCGCCGGGCGGGGGGCCCGGACGCCTGCACCGCGAACCGGCCGCGGGCCGTGCTGACGAACTCCACCATGGTCGCCCTTCCTCACTCAGCGCAGATCCTCCCGGCCGGACCTGTGGATTTCTGACCGTGACTTACCGGAACACTGTCCCGGTGAGGCTCGACTGTCAAGATCACGGCCTCCATCAACGCCGCTGAGCGGCAGCAACGCAACCGGTTGACCGTTCACGGCAGCCGCGGTTACTCGATCCAAGAGATCGGTCATAATTCCACCGTTACGGGCAGGCGGCTTGCCCAAGCCAGCCCGGGGGACTCCGGATCGGGAGTGATCCACGTGCTCGCGGTTGAGCGGCGGCGTCGCATCCTGACGTCGCTGGAGCGAGTCCCGGCCATCACCACCGACCAGTTCGCCGCCGAGCTCGGCGTGTCGCCCGAGACCGTGCGCCGCGACCTGATCGAACTGGAGCGCCGCGGCATGCTGCGGCGGGTGCACGGCGGGGCGGCCTCGCTGGCCCGGATGGCCGCCGAAGAGCCCGCCTACAGCGAGCGCGTCCTGGAGCAAGCCGGGGCCAAGCGGGCCATCGGCGCCGCGGCGGCGGCCCTGGTCGTTCCCGGCCAGACCGTCGTGATCGACGTGGGCACCACCAGCCTCGAGGTGGCCCGGTCCCTGCCACCCGACCTGCGCGTCACGATCGCCACGCCCTCCCTGCTGGTCGCGGCGGAGCTGTCCACCCGCCCGCACGTCCAGGTGCTCGTGGCCGGAGGCCGGGTCAGGCCCGGCGATCTGGCCTGCTCCGGCGCCGAGACCACCGGCTTCTTCCGTGATCTGCACGCGGACATCGCCTTCCTGGGCTCGGGTGCGGTCAGCCCCGCGGCGGGCCTGACCGACTACCACCGGGATGAGGTGCCGACCAAACGGGTCATCATCGCGCACGCGCAGCGGGTGCTGGTCCTGGCCGACAGCAGCAAGTTCGGCCGGTCCGCCCCGTGCCGGGTCTGCGGCCTGTCCGACCTGGACGGCATCGTCACCGACGCGCCCCTCCCGGCCGGACCCGAATGGGCCGCCCTGCGCCTGAACGTCGTAGTCCCGGCCCCGGACCCCGGCCGGTGAGCGGACCCCGGCCGGTGAGCGGCCCGCCGCCGGACAGCGCGCTGCCGGCCGAGTCCGCCGATGTGGTCGTCGTCGGCGCCGGGCCCGCCGGGCTCACCGCGGCGCGGTACCTGCGCTCGGCGGGGGTGGCCTCCGTGCTCGTCCTGGAGCGGGAGGCGGCGGCGGGCGGCATCCCCCGGCATAGCGACCATCTCGGGTACGGGCTGCGTGACCTGCGGACCATGCTGACCGGCCCGGCCTACGCCCGGCGCCCGGCCGGGCTGGCCGAAGCGGCCGGGGCCGACCTGCGGCTGTCGGCCATGGCCACCGGGTGGGCGGGTGATCGCTCGCTGCTGGTGACCAGCCCGCAGGGGCGGCTGCAGGTGGACGCCCGGGCGGTCATCCTGGCCACCGGCGCGCGGGAACGGCCGCGTCCGGCTCGCCTGGTGCCCGGGGACCGCCCGGACGGGGTCTTCACCACCGGCGAACTGCAAAATCACGTTCACCTGCAGCACCGGGCGGTCGGCGCCAGTGCGGTCATCGTGGGCGCGGAACTGGTCAGCTGGTCCGCCGTCTTGACGCTGCGGGCCGCGGGCTGCCGGGCTGTGCTGATGACCACCGAGCGCGGCAGGCCGGAAGCCTACGCCGCCGTCACCGCCGCGGGGCGGCTCGGCCTGCGGGTTCCCGTCGCCCGGCACACCCGGGTGACCCGGGTGATCGGACGGGACCGGGTCCGTGCGGTCGAGCTGGAACACCTCGGCACCGGTCGGCGGCGCACCTTCGGCTGCGACGCGGTGGTCTTCACCGGCAGCTGGATTCCCGATCACGAGCTCGCCCGGCTGCGCGGCCTGGAGATCGACCCCGGCCACCTGGGCCCCGTGGTGGACTCGGCGCTGCGCACCACCGCCGACGGCATCTTCGGCGTGGGCAACCTGCTCCATCCGGTCGACACCGCTGACGTGGCCGCCCTGGACGGACGGCACGTGGCCCGGCAGGTGCAGCGTTACCTCGCACACGAGGGGGCGCCCCGGCCCGCGGTCCGGCTGCGCGCCGAGCCCCCCTTCACCTGGGTGGCCCCCGGGCTCATCAGGCCCGGCGACGTTCCCGCCACCCGCGGCCACGCGTCGCTGTGGGCGAGCGAGCACCGGCCCTTCCCGCGCGTGGCCGTACGCCAGGGCGGCCGGATCATCGCCCGGCGCCGGCTGCCGTGGCCCGTCTCGTCCGGGCGCGTGTTCCGGGTGCCCTGGGATATGTTCCGCCACGTCGACCCGGAAGCGGGCGACGTCATGGTGGGGCTATTCCCCTAGCCCTGGCGGTCGCGCTCCTGGCAGCGCAGCGCGCGCAGCACGTCGTCCCGGCCCTCGATCAGCAGGCGTTCCAGTGCGGCGGGCGGCTGTGCCCCGGCGATGTAGGCGTCGGTCGCCTCGACCGTCTCCGGCGAGATCGCCCATGCCGTGTAGGCCCCGCTGACGAAGTCCTGCGCCATCGCCGACGACCAGTCACGCCACACGTCGCCCACCACGCCGAAATAGTCCTCGCGGTACGGCTCGATCAGCTCCGGCTGGTCCGGGTCGGCGAAGCCGCCCAGGGTGGCCCGGAACATGGCGATGGTCAGCTGGCCCGCGACCAGGGCCTGCCAGGTCTCCCGTTTGGCTTCGGCCGTGGGGATCGAGGCCCGGCAGGACGCGGCGTGCCGCTCGCCCGCGTCGGTGGCGTCCCTGGCCAGCTCGGCCTTGATCTCGGCTGCCCCGGCCCGGCCGCGGCTCACCAGCCGCATCAGCAGCGCCCAGCGCAGGTCGGTGTCCACGGTGAGGCCGTCGAGCCGGACCGAGCCGTCCAGCAGCCCGGCCAGGAAGGCCAGGTCGTCATCGGAGCCGACCACACCCGCGAAGGCCCGGACGTAGGCCAGCTGCTCGTCCGAGCCTGCCGCCGCCCCGGCGATCAGCTCACGCAGCGAGCTGGCCATCAGGGCCAGGCCGGTCTCCCGCCACCCGGGGTCGGCGAACCGGCGGACGGCCTGGCCGGCCTGGCGCAGCAGCGTCTGCACCACGCTGATGTCGGCCACCGAGGAGACACCCGTCATGACCAGCTGGACGTAATCCCGCGCCGCCATCTCGCCGTCCCGGCACATGTCCCAGGCCGCCGACCAGCACAGCGCCGCGGGCAGCGAGTCTGTGAACAGGCCGATGGAGTTGTCGACCAGCACGCGCAGCGAGTGCTCGTCCAGCCGGATCTTGGCGTAGGTGAGGTCGTCGTCGTTGACCAGCACCAGGTCGGGGCGGGGCTGCCCGGCCAGCTCCGGGATCACCGTGCGCGGGCCGGCCACGTCGGCCTCGATCCGCAGCCGGCGGGAAAGGCCGGCCTCCGTGTGGTCGTACAGGCCGATCGCGATCCGGTGCGAGCGCAGCACCGGGTGCGTCGCGGCGGCGTCCTGCTCCACCGCGAACTCGGTGAACCGGCCCGCGGCATCCAGCTCATAAGACGGCCGCAGCGTGTTCACCCCGGCGGTCTGCAGCCATTCCGCCGACCACGAGGTCAGGTCCCGGCCCGAGGTTTCCTCCAGCGCGGACAGCAGGTCGGCCAGCGTCGCGTTGCCCCACGCGTGTGCGCCGAAATACTTCCGCACGCCGGACAGGAAATTCTCCCGCCCGACATAGGCCACCAGCTGCTTGAGCACCGCGGCGCCCTTGGCGTAGGTGATCCCGTCGAAATTGACCTCGACCGCCTCGATATCGGGGATGTCGGCCGCGATCGGGTGGGTGGAAGGCAGCTGATCCTGCCGGTAGGCCCAGGCCTTGTACAGCTGCGCGAACGTGGTCCAGGCCGATGTCCACCTGGTCGCCTCGGCCTGCGCGAGCGTGCCCGCCCAGGTGGCGAAGGACTCGTTCAGCCACAGGTCATCCCACCAGCGCATGGTGACCAGGTCGCCGAACCACATATGCGCCATTTCGTGCAGGATCGTCTCGCCCCGCGCCTCCCGGGCGAAATCGGTGACCCGCGACCGGAAAATGTAGGCCTCCAGGAAAGTGACGCAGCCCGCGTTTTCCATCGCGCCCTCTTTGAATTCCGGCACGAAAAGCTGGTCGTATTTCCCGAAGGGGTATTTTATGCCGAACGAACCGTGGTAGAAGTCGAAGCCTTGCCGGGTGGTTTCCAGGATTTCGTCCGGGTCGAGATACTCGGCCAGCGACTGACGGCAGTAGATGCCGAGCGGGATGCCGTCGTGCTCGTCGCGGACCACGTAATAGGGCCCGGCCGCGCAGGCTGTGATGTAGGTCGGCATGACCGGCGTCGGCGGGAAGTGCCAGCGCCGCGCCGCGCCGTCCTCGAGGCTCGACTCGGGGGCCATGTTGGAGACCACCACCCAGTCCGCCGGGGCGGTCACCGCCAGCTCGTAGCTGGCCTTCATGTCCGGCTGGTCGAAGCACGCGTACATCCGGTGCGCGTCGAACGTCTCCAGATCCGAGTACAGGTAGACCCGCTCGTCGGCCGGGTCGGTGAACCGGTGCAGCCCTTCGCCGCTGCGCGAGTAGGCGCAGTCGGCCGCCACCAGCAGCACGTTGCTCGCCGCCAGGCCGTCCAGCGCGACCCGGTCGCCGTCGAACGCGTCCAGGCCGACCGGCGTCCCGTTCAGGGTGATCTCCCGCACCGCGGGAGCGGTCAGGTCGAGGAAGGTAGCCGAGCCCGGTGCCGCGCAGTCGAACCTGATCACGGTGACCGAGCCGAACACCTCGCCGCCCTCCCGCGTCAGGTCCAGGTCCACCTCGTACGAGACGGCCTTGATGAGGGCCGAACGAGCCGCCGCTTCGTCGCGAGTCAAGTTCGATGTCACCGGGTGTTTCCCTTCGTGGTATCGGCCGGCCCGACCGGAATTCACGGCCGGGCCGCGCGGTTGACGGTGCCGGGGGCCAGCGGAAGTCCGTGTTACTCGTGGTAATAAGGAGTACGCATGACCCAGCAGGAGCCTACGCGTGTCGACTTCTGGTTCGACCCTATCTGCCCGTGGGCGTGGATCGCCTCACGCTGGATCCTCGAGGTGCAGCAGGTCCGCCAGGTCGAGCCGGTCTGGCACGTGATGAGCCTGGCGGTGCTGAACGAAGGCAATGAGGACCTGCCTGAGCGGTACCGCGAGGGCCTGAAGTCGGCCTGGGGCCCGGTGCGGGTCGTGATCGCGGCCGAGCAGGCGCACGGCCCGCAGGTCCTGCTGCCGCTGTACACCGCGCTGGGCAACCGGTTCCACCTCGAGAAGGCGCCGCGGGACCGTGAGACCGTCGTCGCCGCTGGCCGAGGCCGGGCTGCCGGCGTCGCTGGCCGACGCGATGGACTCCACCGAATACGACGCGGCCGTCCGCGCCTCGCACGCCGAGGGCATCCAGCGGGTCGGCTACGACGTGGGCACGCCCGTCATCTCGGTCGGCGAGCTGTCGGTGTTCGGGCCGGTCGTGTCGCCCATTCCGCGCGGCGAGGCCGCGGGCCGGCTGTGGGACGGCGTCCTGCTGATCGCGGGCACGGACGGCTTCTTCGAGCTGAAGCGGTCCCGCACCCGCGACCCCATCTTCGACTGACCCTCCTGCCGGTAGGCCAGCGCCCCGGGTCTGGCAGACTGACCCCGTGCGCGTATACCTGGGATCTGATCACGCGGGTTTCGAGTTCAAGACCCGCCTCATCGAGTGGCTGTCCGGGGCCGGGCACGAGCCGGTGGACTGCGGGCCCGAGACCTACGTCGATGGCGATGATTACCCGGTCTACGTGATGTGGGCCGCGCAGGGTGTCATCAACGACCCGGGCAGCCTGGGCATCGTAATCGGCGGCTCGGGTAACGGCGAGCAGATCGCCTCCAACAAGATCCCGGGCATCCGCGCTGCGGTGGCCTGGACCGACGAGACCGCCCAGCTGGCCCGGCAGCACAACGACGCCAACGTGCTCAGCCTGGGTGCCCGCATGTACAGCGTGGACGAGGCCATCGGCTTCGCCCGCATTTTCGTGTCCACGCCGTTCTCCGGCGAGCCCCGGCACGCCCGGCGCATAGCCGAGATCGCCGACTACGAGAAGACCGGCGAGCTGCCGCCCCTCCCGTCCTCCTGACGCTCCGGAAACTCCTCCTGACGCTCCGGAAACCCCACACCCGCACCAGCCGCCCCATTTCCGCGGTTGATTCCGGTCCTGCGGTCGATTTAGGGGACTGTAGAGGCTGTCGCACAACTCTTTGTCTTAGTTTGTCAAGGGCCGCGTGTCGGCGGGCTTTATGTGTCCTGACCTGGGAAAATCTTGTCATGGGACGGTATTTCAGGAAGGCTGACAGCGCGGATCAGGGGTACCTGATGCCGCCGGATGCCCGGCAGTGGCTGCCGGCCCGGCATCTGGCGTGGGCGCTGCTGGAGCTGGCCGCCGACCTGGACCTGGCGGGGTTTGAGGGCCGGTACCGGGCCGACGGGCAGGGCCAGGCGCCGTATGACCCGGCGATGATGGTGACGCTGGTGATGTACTGCTATTGCAAGGGGATCCGGTCCTCGCGGGGGATCGAGATGGCCACCTTCGATGATGTAGGGGCCCGGGTGATCTGCGGGAACCTGCATCCCGATCATGCCACGACGGCCCGGTTCGCCGGCCGTCACGAGCGGGAGCTGAAGGCCCTGCTGGCGTCCTCGGTGGCGGCGTGCGCGCGGGAGGGCCTGGTCAGCGTGGATGTGGTGGCCGGGGACGGGACGAAGGTGAAGGCGTCGGCGTCGATGGCGGCCAACGTGACGGCGGCCGGCCTGGACGCCGGGATCACCGCGCTGGAAGAGGTCATCGCCGCGGAGGTCGCGCTGTGGGTGGAGCAGCACCTGGCCGCCGACGCCGCCGATGCGGCGGGCAGCGCGGGGCCGCGGGACGCGGGACCGGGCGGTCCCGGCACCGGGACGGGACGCAAGCGGACGGCGCAGACCCTGGCTCGCCGCCGCCAGGCCAAGGACCGGCTGGACGCCGATACCGCGGCCCGGGCGCAGCAGGCCGGGGACAAGCAGCGGGCCAGGGCGGCCCGGCTCGCCGGGCGCGCCGCGGGCAAAGAGGAAGAAGCAGTCCGGCTGTTCGCCGTGGCAGCCGCCAAAGCGGACGCCTACGCGGCGCGGGCGGCGGCGTGCCCGCCGGGCAAGAACCCCCGCGGCGCGGCTCCCGGGGCCCCGCAGGACAACCGGGACGTGCGCCGCGTGCAGGCCGTGGCCGCCCGGCTGCGCGACAAGGCCGCCCGGGCCGCCGCCGCCGCGGCGGCCGCGCCGGCCCCGGACCTGAAGGTCAACCTCACCGACCCGGGCAGCCGGGTCATGCCGCTGAAAAAAGGCGGCTTCGACCAGCTGTACAACGCCCAGGCCATCGCCTGCAAGAAGCAGGTGATCCTGGCCATCGGCACCCACGACAGCCCGTCCGATACCGGCGCGCTGCACCCGCTGCTGGCGAAAGCCGGCGCGGTGCTGGCCGCCGCCGGGATCACCAGCCCGATCCGCAAGGCCCTGTGGGATGCCGGGTACGCCAGCGACGCCAACTTCACCGCTGACTGCCAGGCCGAGCTGTACGTCGCCCTGACCCGCGAGTCCCGGCAGACAGGCCGCAGCACCGCCGGATACGCCCCCGCCGCCATGATGCCATCGTGGGAGCAGATGGCCGCCCGGCTGGACACCCCCGAAGGCAAAGCCCTGTACAAGCAGCGCAGCGCGATCATCGAGCCCGTCTTCGCCCAGCTGTTCGCCCGCCTGGGCCGGCACCTGAACTACCGCGGCGCCAGCACCGACCTCGAACTGCACCTATGGGCCATCAGCCACAACCTGCTCAAGGCCATCGCCGCCCGGCAGCGCGCCGCAATCCGCGCCGCGGCCTGACCCCGCCCGCAGTCCCCGGCTATCCACAGCCCTGCCGCCGCGACACAAGACCATCCACAGCGAGCACTGAACTGCCCAGGCGCAGCGTACTTGATGTCCCGGGCGCTTCTTGCTGTTCAGAGCCCGCCGCAGGCCCGGGGATGAGCGGCTTGCGGGCGCTGCGCGGGGCTCGGCATGGCGTGCCGTGGCCATAGCACTGACGTGCCACCCCAGACCCTAGAGTTGCGCGACAGCCTCTGTAGTCCCCCGGATCAACCGCGAAACCCGAATCCACCGCGAGAAAGTTAATGTCGTGACTGGTGGTGCTGGTGAGGATCGGGTTGGGCCCGGGCGGCGTATGCGGGCGGTGGCGGTTCAGGCGCGCCCAGCCGCGCCGCCCCTGCGGCGCCTGCGCGTGCCGTCAAATCGGCCCTTCCGGCCGACTGACCGCTCTGGCGTCCCCGCACCCTCCGGCTTCGGCGGACTCCCCGCCGCACTGGCCGGCCCCGCCACGCCGGCCGGCCGCGCCGCACTGGCCGAACCCGCCGCACCGTGCGAGCCCGCCGCACCGTGCGAGCCCGCCGCACCGTGCGAGCCCGCCGCACCGTGCGAGCCCGCCGCACCGTGCGAGCCCGCCGCACCGTGCGAGCCCGCCCCGCTGGCCGGCCTGACCGCGCTGGCCTCCGCCTCCTCAGCCCAGGCCACGTCCTCGGCCTGCGGCCGGGACACGTCCCTGGCCCGCATCGCCGCGCTGGACGTCACCTTCATGGTCGGCATACGGCCATCCTGCCCCGCGGATTCCCGTTGGACAACCACAGCGGGGCCGGGCAAAGTGGGCCCGTGGCTGAGCCGACCCGGAGCCTGTGGCGGCATCGCGACTTCCTGCTGCTGTGGGGCGGGCAGACGGTCAGCGAGATGGGCTCGGCCATCACCCAGCTCGCGCTGCCGCTGACCGCGGTCATCGTGCTCCGAGCCTCCACGCTGCAGGTCGGCCTGCTTACCGCGGCCGCCACCGTCGCCTTTGCGCTGATCGCGCTGCCGGCCGGGGCGCTGGTGGACCGGCGGCCCAAGCGGCGGCTGATGATCTGGTGCGACGCGGCCCGGCTGGTCATCATCGGCTCGGTGCCCGTGGCCGCCGCGCTCGGCGTTCTTACGCTCGCCCAGCTGTATGTCGTGGCCGCTACCGCCGGGGTGTGCACCGTCTTCTTCGACGTGTCCTACCAGAGCTTCCTGCCGGTCCTGGTGGCCAAGCAGGACCTGGTGGACGGCAACGGCAAGCTCGGCGCCACGCAGTCGTTCGCGCAGGTGGCCGGGCCGGGAATCGGCGGCGCTCTGGTCGGCCTGGTCGGCGCGGCCGGGGCCATGACCGCCGACGCGGTCTCCTATGCCGTGTCGGTGGCGTCCCTGATGGCCATCCGCGCCCCCGAGGAGCCCCCGCCGCGGAACCAGCAGAGCCAGGAGCACCGGCCCGGACTGCGGGCCGAGATCGCCGAAGGCCTCTCGTTCGTGCTGCGCCACCCCATCCTGCGCAAGATCGTGGCCTGCACCGGCACCGCGAACCTGTTCGGTGGCATGGCCACCGCCCTGGAGATTCTGTTCCTGGTCCGGGTGCTGCACGTCAGGCCCGCCGACACCGGGCTGCTCATCGCCGTGGCCAGCCTGGGCGGGGTAGCCGGCGGGGTGCTGTCCGGCCGGCTGGCCGCCGCCATCGGCTCGGCCCGCATCATCTGGTTCTCGATGCTGGTGTTCGGCCTGCCCCAGCTGCTCATCCCGCTGGCCGAGCCGGGCTGGCGGGTCGCGCTGTTCCCGGTCGGCATGGCCACGTTCGCCTTCAGCGCCGTGGTCTACAACGTGGCGCAGGTCAGCTACCGGCAGGCCATCTGCCCGCCGCGGCTGCTGGGCCGGATGAACGCCGCGGTCCGCTGGGTCGTCTGGGGCACGCTGCCGCTCGGCGGCGTGCTGGGCGGCGTGCTCGGCACCCTGCTGGGCGTGCGCCCCACCCTGTGGATCGGGTTCGCCGGCTCCTGGGCCGCGGGGTTCTGGGTGTTCTTCTCCCCGCTACGCCGGCTGCGCGACGTCCCCGCGGAAGGACCTGCGGAGGCACCGGCCAAACAAGGAGCCGAACAAGGAGCCGGAGAAGGACCCGAAAAAGGACCCGCAGAAGGACCGACGGAAGGACTAGAAGTCGACCGGACACCAGGGGGCGGGCTCCCAGGCCAGTGCGGCAGCGAGCTGCCGGACGGCTCCGGGGCGCCCCTCCACTAGCCCGGCCTCGGCCAGCCCGCCGAGCCCGGTCCCGCCCAGGTAGGCCGCCCCGAGCGCGGTCACGTCGAGCTCCACGTCAGCCTGCGCCGAACCCGCCGGCTCACACGACGCCGCGAAACCGTCCGCGAAACCGCCCGCGAACCCGCCCGTGAAACCGTCCGCGGAACCGTCCGCCGGGCCCGAGGCGGCCAGCCGCCACCGCCCGGCGTTGGCCGGCAGCAGCTCGTCCCGCACCTCGATCACCACGTCCACCGGGCTGGAGTACCGGCGCCCGGCCAGCGCGCCCGGCACGTCCGTGACCCGGACCCACAGCGCGTCCTTCAGCCGCGTCCGGGCCCGGCGCGGATCGGCCAGCTGGAACAGCAGCGGGTCGTCCACCGGACGGGACCGGATGCGGAACTCCGCGGTCAGGTCCCGGCTGAGCAGGTCGGTCCACATCGCGGCGGCGGCCGCCGGATCGGCGGCCGCCAGCTCCCGCACGGTGAGCTCGGCGACGGGCAGGGACGTCTCGCGGTCCCAGCTGGGCTGCCCCTTATACAGGGCGTAGCCGCGCGGGCCGCTGTCGTCCTCGGCCAGCAGGCAGTGCAGCGGGGTCACGCCCTGCCGCGCCTGGTCGGGGTCGTGGACGGTCCGCTGCCACCACGCTTCGTTCCGCGCGATCACACCCGAGCGGGACGGCAGTACGGCGTCGTAGACCTTGGCCAGCTCGGTCAGGGCCGCCTCGGGCTCGACCAGCCGCAGGCGCAGGCCGGGATCGCGCGGGGTCCACGGCGCCAGCGTCCCCTCGCCCCGCTTGAGCAGCAGGTCGGCGTGCCACATGGCCCGGCCGTAGCCGTACCGCGAGTAGATGACCGACTCCGAGGCCCACAAGATGGCCAGCGGCTCGCCGCGCTCATGCACGTCGGCTAGCTGGTGCCGCATCATGCTGCGCAGCACGCCGCGCCGCCGGTGCGACGGAAGCACCGATACCCAGGTCACCCCGGCCGCGGGCAGCGTCCCGGGCCCGGGCACGGACAGGTCGAAGGTGTAGGCGCCTGCGGTGCCGACCGGCGTCGGGCCGTCGAAGACGGCCAGGCTGCGGTCGAACTCCATCAGCGAGAAGATCTTCTGCTTGTCGTCCTCGGTCATCGGCGAGCCGTGGAAGGCATGCATGTCGACGCGGTGGTAGGCGTCGAACTCGTCCTGGCTCACCGGCCTGATCGGGTACGGGGCATCCGGATTCGTCATGATGCCTTCGTACCCCGGCCCGGCGCCCCAGCGCGAGTGGTTTAGCCTGCCAGGAGCTTTATCGGCTACAGTGCCCGCATCATGGGTAACCCGCGTCCGCCGACCGGTCCCCGCCCGGGACCGGCCCGCAGGCTGCCGGGTACTTTGCGAAGCCAGCTCACCAGGCAGTTCATCACCAGGAACCGGCGGCTGGCCTTCGCCATGTCGGTCGTGGCCATCGCCGTCGCGGTGGCCGCCGTGCATGTCTCGGAGTGGTGGTTCTCGCCCGGGGTGATGATCTTGCCCATCCTGGTCGGCGGCTTGCTGCTGTGGCCCCGCGCGCTGCGGATCTTCTTCGGCTTCGTCGCTGCCGGGGTGATCTACGACGTGGTGGAGGGCAAGGCCGGCGCCGGGATCGTGGCCACCATCGTGCTGACCGCCGTCTTCGCCGATATCCTGGCCCGGACCAGGGAGAAGCTGGGCTTCACCGGCCTGCGCGGCGACCGGATGCTGCTCGAGCTGCGGGACCGCATCCGGGCCCAGGCCAAGCTGCCCCCGCTGGGCGACGGCTGGAACTCCTCGGTGGTGCTGCGGCCGGCCGGCGGCTCTTCCTTCGGCGGCGACTTCGTGGTGTCCACCTGCGACGGCAAGCTGCTCGAGGTGGCGCTGGTCGACGTGCCGGGCAAGGGCATCGACGCCGGGACGCGGGCCCTGCTGCTTTCCGGGGCCTTCGGCGGGCTGCTCGGCTCCGTGCCGCGGGAGGACTTCCTGTCCGCCTGCAATGCCTACCTGCGCCGCGGGTCGGCCACCGAGGGCTTCGTCACCGCCGTGCACCTGTGGCTCGACCTGACCTCGGGCGAGTACATGATCTTCTCCGCCGGGCACCCGCCCGCGGTGCACTACGACGCCGCCGGCGGCCGCTGGCGCCTGACCCGGGCCCGTGGCATCGTGCTCGGCGTCGTGCCCGACCTGCGCGGCGCCGTGTCCGAGACCGAGCGCGGCGTGCTGCAGCGCGGGGACGCGCTGATGCTCTACACCGACGGGCTGGTGGAAGCGCCCGGCCGGGACATCGACGCGGGCACCGACCGGCTGCTCGGCGAGGCCGAACGCATGCTGGCTCCCGGCTTCCACGCCGGAGCCGGGCCCATGGTGACCAACCTGCAGCAGGGCGGCGGCGGTTCCGACGACTGTGCCCTGATCCTCATCTGGCGCACCTGAACCGGCTCCGACGATAATGCCGCGTAACATTGCGGAAGCTGACGCTCATGTCAGGTGTATTAGTTAGCATAACGTTGTTCGGTGATGCAAACTATTTTTCCGCAGTGTAACCAGTGCGAACGGTAGTGAACAGGTCACCGGCCCGGCCGCCTGACGTTGGTTAGCCGACACTGCCGTCATGTGACGCCCATGTCATTGTTTGCAATTAATTGGTTATTCCCTCGAAAATGACGGGGTGGTGGCTGGGGGAAGTCGCGGAAGACCTCCGACGGGCGTGCGCGAGCATGTGCGCCCGGCGGTGACCCGTGCCGAGGAGGTGGCGGCCAACGCGTCGGGCGAGAACTTTCCCGTCGCGCTGCGCATGCTGCCGCGGCGGCACCGGCGCCACCTGACCGCCCTGTACTGCTTCGCCCGGCTCACCGACGACCTGGGCGACGAGGCCCGCGACACCTCCGGCAACCACACTGGCGGCAACCACACTGGCGGCAACCACACTGGCGGCAACCACACTGGCGGCAACCACACTGGCGGCAACCACACTGGCGGCGGCCACACCAGCCAGGGCGCCTACCGGCTGGGGCTGCTGGATGAGTTCGACGCCGACGTCGATGCCATCTATGCCGGCGGCACCCCCGCCTCTCCGGTCATGCGGGCCATGGCCGAGACCGTGCGCGAATGCGGCGTGCCGGCCGGGCCGCTGCACGCCCTGATCCAGGCCAACCGGCAGGACCAGCGAGTCACCCGCTACGCCAGCTACGCCGAACTAGCCCGGTACTGCGAGCTGTCGGCCAACCCCGTTGGCCAGATCGTGCTGTATATCTTCGGTGTCGCTACACCGGAACGGATCGCGCTGTCCGATAGCATCTGCACCGCCCTGCAACTGGCCGAGCACTGGCAGGACGTGGCCGAGGACCTGGGCAACGGCCGGATCTACCTGCCGGCCGAGGACCTGGACCGGTTCGGCTGCACCGAGGCCGACCTGGCCGAACCGGCCGCGGGCCCCGCGGTCGCGGCGCTGATGCGGTTCGAGGTCGACCGGGCCGCGGCGCTGCTCAATCAGGGCGCGCCGCTGGTCGGCACGCTGCGCGGCGCGGCCCGGCTGTCGGTGGCGGGCTACCTGGGCGGCGGCCGGGCGGCCCTGGCCGCCATCCGGCAGCACCGGTACGACGTGCTGAGCGGCACGCACAAGCCGCGCAAGCCGCGGCTGGTGACCGAGCTGCTCAAGACCTACGTGACGGGACGATAGTGGAACTGAGTGAGGCGTACCGCGAGTGCGAACGGATTACCTGGTCACAGGCCAGGAACTTCGCGTACGGGATCCGGCTGCTGCCCGCGGGCAAGCGGGCCGGCCTGGCCGTCATCTACGCCTTCGCCCGCCGCATCGATGACATCGGCGACGGCACGCTGCCCGCCGAGGAGAAGATCGCCGCCCTGGAACAGGCCCGCGAGGCGGTGCTGAACCTCACCCGCTCGAGCCCGGACGACCCGGTGCTCGTGGCCCTGGCCGACGTGGAGCGCACCTTCCCGGTGCCCATGGCGGCCTTCGGCGAGCTCATCGACGGCTGCGTGGCCGACGTGCGCGGCACCAGCTACCAGACCTTCGAGGACCTGCTCTACTACTGCCGCTGCGTGGCCGGCTCCATCGGCCGGCTTTTCGCTGGGCATCTTCGGCACCCGCGGCGATATGACCCAGGCCGCCCAGCTGGCCGATTCGCTGGGCGTAGCCCTCCAGCTGACCAACATCCTGCGCGACATCCGCGAGGACCACGCCAACGGCCGGGTCTACCTCCCTGCCGAAGACCTGGCCAAATTTGCTGTTGACCTGGTTGACCTCGGGGGGACGACCCCCCCAGACCCCCCCGCTGCTTTTCCCGGGGGGACCCATCCCCCCGGACCCCCCTTGGGAAGGGCTGCCCCCCATGCCCCCCGGCCCCCCGTACCCCCTGGATTCACCCGGCTGGTCGAGTTCGAGGCCGACCGGGCCCGCGAGTGGTACGACGACGGCCTGCGCCTGCTGGCCATGCTCGACCGGCGCAGCGCGGCCTGCACCGGGGCCATGGCCGGCATCTACCGCCGCCTGCTGGAGATCATCGCCGCCGACCCCGCCGCCGTGCTGCGCGGCCGCACGTCGCTGTCCGGCCGCGAGAAGGCCATGGTCGCGGTCAAGGCCCTGGCCGGGAGGATCTCGTGAGCCCGCGGGCCGTGGTGGTCGGCGGTGGCCTGGCCGGCATCACCGCCGCGATCGCCCTCGCCGAGGCGGGCGCGCAGGTCACCCTGCTCGAGGCCCGGCCCCGGCTGGGCGGCGCCACCTGCTCCTTCAGCCGCGACGGCCTGACCGTCGACACCGGCCAGCACGTGTTTCTCGGCTGCTGCACCGCCTACCGCGGCCTGCTCGACCAGCTCGGCATGACCGCCCACGCGCCGCTGCAGGACCGCTTCGACGTGACCGTCCTGGCTCCGGCCCGCTCTGCTAGCTCCGGTGGGGCGACCCCCCTGGCCCCCCGCAGGGGCCAGCTCCGCCGGACCGCGCTCCCCGGCCCCCTGCATATGCTGCCCGCCCTGGCCAGGTATCCGTTCTTGTCTTGGGCCGAACGGGCCGTGGTATCGCGCCCCGCCCTGGCCATGCGCTTCGTCGACCCGGCTAAGCCGGCGGTGGACGAGCAGCGCTTCGGCGACTGGCTCGCCGCCCGCGGCCAGAACGACCGGGCCCGCCGCGCCCTGTGGGACCTGTTCACCGTCTCGGCCCTGAACATCGCCGGTGACGACGCCTCCCTCTCGCTGGCCGCCACCGTGGTCAAGACCGGCCTGCTGGGTAAGAACAACGCCGCCGACATCGGCGTCCCCGCCCTGCCCCTGGGCGAGCTGCACGGCGACGCCGCCGCCACCCTGCTGGCCAAGCTCGGCGCCCGCGTCCTGATCGGCGCCAAAGTCTCCGCCATCGAACCCGTCCCCCCCGCCTCGCCCCCCGCCGCCTCGCCCGCCCCCGCCGCCTCGCCCGCCCCCGCCACCTCGCCCGCCCCCGTCCCCCCCGCCTCGCCCGCCGCCGCCTCGCCCGCCCCCGCCGACCTGGCCGCGCCCGTCCTCCCCGCTGCCTCCGGTGCCCCCGTCGACCCTTCCCGCCCCCGCTTCCTCGTCCGCCTCGCCCGTCCCGCCGACGACGAGACTCTTCCCGCGGAAATCCCCGCCGACGCGGTGGTGCTGGCCGTGCCGCACGAGATGGCCGCCCGCCTCATCCCGCCCGTTGCCCTGCCCGAGGCCACCGTGGCCGGCTGGTCCGGCCTGGGCGCCTCGCCCATCGTCAACGTGCACGTCATCTACGACCGGAAGGTCACCGACCTCCCGTTCGCCGCCGCAATCGACTCCCCGGTCCAGTGGGTCTTCGACCGCACTCGCATCTCCGGCCTCGACCGCCTCTCCGCCCCTACCAGCACCGCCCCAGAGTCCGCCCCCGCCCCCACCCAAGGTGGTGAAACGGGGGTTTCAGCACCCTCTAGTGTGGTGGAACCCGGGTTTCACTCCGCTGCGGACGGGGCGGACGGCGGGGCGGACGGCGGGCGGCAGCCGCAGTACTTGGCTATCTCGCTGTCGGCGGCGGACGAGTACGTGGACGTGCCCGCCGCCCAGCTGCGCGAGCAGTTCGTGTCGGCGCTGGCCGAGCTGTTTCCGGCGGCCCGCGAGGCTCAGGTGACCGAGTTCTTCGTGACCCGGGAGCGGCGGGCCACCTTCCGCCAGGCGCCCGGGACGGCCAAGCTGCGGCCGCAGGCCGGGACTGACTTGCCCGGCCTGGTGCTGGCCGGGGCGTGGACCGCCACCGGCTGGCCGGACACGATGGAGGGCGCCGTCCGCAGCGGCCTGTCCGCAGCCATCAAGCTGCGGAAAACGGTGCTTTCCGCCGGGCCGAACGGTCCGCTTACTACATCCACCACGATTGGGAGACGTCAGTGACTGCTGTGATGCCCGAGGGTGTGGCCCTGGCGCGGGACTTGGTTAGCCCGGCGATCGAGGCGACCATTGGCCGGCTGACGCCGGACGTCGGCGTGGTCGCGGCGTATCACTTCGGCTTCGCCGACGCCGAGGGCAACCCCACGGGAGCCAGTGGCGGCAAGGCGCTGCGGCCCGCCCTGGCCCTGCTGTCGGCCCGGGCCACGGGCGCCCCGCCGGAGCGCGGCGTGACTGCCGCCGTCGCGGTGGAGCTGGTGCACAACTGGTCACTGCTGCACGACGACATCATGGACGGCGACACCGAACGCAGGCACCGGCCCACCGCCTGGACCGTGTTCGGCGTGGGCGCGGCCATCCTGGCCGGCGACGCGCTGCTCGCCCTGGCTCAGGAACTGCTCCTTGAGGACGGTACCCCGCAGGGTCCCTGGGCGGCCCGATGCCTGTCCGCGGCCGTGCAGCGGCTGATCAGCGGGCAGGGCGCGGACCTGGCCTTCGAGAAGCGCGACGACGTGACCCTGCCCGAGTGCCTGGAGATGGCGGGCAACAAGACCGCCGCGCTGATGGCCTGCGCCTGCAGCATCGGCGCGGTGCACCTGGGCGCCCCGCCCATGATGGCCATGGGCCTGGCCGGATTCGGCGCGCACGTGGGGCTGGCCTTCCAGCTCACCGACGACCTGCTCGGCATCTGGGGCGCGCCCGAGGTCACCGGCAAGCCGGTGCGCGCCGACCTGCGGGCCCGCAAGAAGTCGCTGCCGGTAGTGGCCGCGCTGACCAGCGGCACGCCCCAGGCCGATCAGCTGCGCGCCCTGCTCACGGACCCGCAGCCGCTGTCCGAGGACGACCTGGTCCGCGCCGCCGATCTGGTCGTCGCGGCGGGCGGCAAGCAGTGGGCCGAGGCCGAGGCCGACGCCCAGCTGGCCGCGGCCAACGCCAGCCTGTCCGACATCGACCTGCCCGCCGACGTCCGGGCCGAGCTGACCGCGATCGCCGAGTTCATCACGGCGCGGCAGTGGTAGCTGACGCCGGGACCGACATCGCGGCCCCTGACCTCGCCCGGGCCACCCTGGCCCGGGCGCGAGACCACGTCCTCGGGCTGCAGCGCGCCGACGGCTGGTGGCAGGGCGAGCTCGAGACCAACGTGACCATGGACGCCGAGGACCTGCTGCTGCGCCAGTTCCTCGGCGTGCGCGACGACGCGGCCACTGCCGCCACCGCGCGCTGGATCCGGTCCAACCAGCTCCAGGACGGCACCTGGGCCAACTTCTTCGGCGGCCCCGCCGACCTGTCCACCACCGTCGAGGCCTACGTGGCGCTGCGGCTGGCCGGCGACCCGGTCGACGCGCCGCACATGGACGTCGCCCGGTCCTGGGTCCTGGCCCATGGTGGCGTGGAGGCCACCCGCGTGTTCACCCGGCTCTGGCTGGCCCTGTCCGGCCGGTGGTCGTGGGACGACCTGCCCGTCATCCCGCCCGAGCTGATCTACCTGCCGTCCTGGTTCCCGCTCAACATCTACGACTGGGGCTGCTGGGCCAGGCAGACCATGGTCGCGCTGGCCATCGTCCAGTCGTTCCGGCCGTCCCGGCCGCTGCCGTTCACGATCGACGAGCTGAAGACCGGCGGCCCGCACGGCCGTGCCCCCGGCCCGCGCCGCTCCTTCGACGCGCGCCCTATCTCCTCGGGGGGACGACCCCCCCAGACCCCCCCGCTCCTGGGGGGAAACCGTTCCCCCCAGACCCCCTCGGCCCCGCCGGCACAGGGGGGCTCCCCGCCCCCCCGTACCCCCCGGGACCCCTGGTCCCACGTGTTCACTGCCCTGGACAAGGCCCTGCATCGCTACCGGCCGGTGAAGTCGGTGCGGCGGGCGGCGCTGCGGCGCTGCGCGGAGTGGATCATCTCCCGGCAGGAGCAGGACGGCTGCTGGGGCGGCATCCAGCCGCCCTGGGTGTACTCGCTGATGGCCCTGGACCTGCTCGGCTACGACATCACGCACCCCGTCATGCAGCGCGGACTTAGCGGTCTTGACCGGTTCACCATCACCGAGGACGGGCCCGACGGCCCGGTGCGCCGCCTGGAGGCGTGCCAGTCGCCGGTCTGGGACACCGTGCTGACCATGATCGGCCTGGCCGACGCCGGCCTGCCCGCCGATGATCCGGCCCTGGTCCGGGCGGGGGAGTGGGTACTCGGCGAGGAGATCCGCGGCCCGGGCGACTGGCAGGTCCGGCGGCCCGCCCTGGCCCCCGGCGGCTGGGCCTTCGAGTTCGACAACGACCACTACCCCGACACCGACGACACCGCCGAAGTGGTGCTGGCCTTGCGCCGGGTCGACCCCACAACCCTGCCCGACGGCAAGCCCGCGATCGAGCGCGGGCTCCGCTGGCTGGCCGGGATGCAGTCCAAGGACGGCGGCTGGGGCGCGTTCGACGCCGACAACACCCGCATGCTGGTCAACAAGCTGCCGTTCTGCGACTTCGGCGCGGTCATCGACCCGCCCTCGGCCGACGTGACCGCGCACATCGTCGAGGCGTTCGCCGCCGAAGGCCAGGCTGATCACCCGGCGGCCCGCCGCGGCGTGGTCTGGCTGCTGCGGGCCCAGGAACCCGACGGATCCTGGTTCGGCCGGTGGGGCGCCAACTACATCTACGGCACCGGCGCCGTGGTGCCCGCACTGATCGCGGCCGGGGTCAGGCCGTCCAGGCCCGCCATCCGCCGGGCCGTGGCCTGGCTCGAGACCCACCAGAACCCCGACGGCGGCTGGGGCGAGGACCTGCGCTCCTACGACGACCCGTCGCTGGCGGGCCGGGGCGCCTCCACCGCGTCGCAGACCGCCTGGGCCCTGCTGGCCCTGCTGGCCGCGGGCGAGCATCGCGAGCGGAGCGAGCAAGGCCAGCACAGTAGCGCCGCCATCGAGCGGGGTATCCGCTGGCTGGCTGCCACCCAGCGGCCCGACGGCTCCTGGGACGAGCCGCAGTACACCGGCACCGGCTTCCCCGGCGACTTCTACATCAACTACCACCTCTACCGCCTGGCCTTCCCCCTGAGCGCGCTCGGCCGGTACGTGACGGCCCATACATCCGGAGGCAGCGAATGACCGAGACCATCCCGAGGCCTCGCCGCGACGAAGCCGGGGACGTGAGCGGGCCTGACCCGCTGCTCGTCTGCGCGCCGCTGGGCATCGAGGCCCGCGCCATCAGGCGCGGACTAACGGCCAGCGCTAATCCTCCCGATGTCATCCGCACCGGGTATGGCACCACCCGCACGGCGCAGCAAGCCGAGGCGCTGAACCAGCGTCCGTTCGGCCAATTGATGATCATGGGCGTGGGCGCCGGCCTGAGCGCCGACCTCAGCCCGGGCGACCTGGTTGTCGGCACCGAGGTGGGCACGGTGACCTGCGCGTCCGCGCCGCTGCTGGCCGGTGAGCTGCGGCGCGCCGGGCTGGCCGCCCGCACCGGCCGGATCACCACCGTCGACCACCTGGTCCGGCGGTCCGAACGGGCCGGCCTGGCCGCCGACGGCGCTCTGGCCGCCGACATGGAGTCCGCGCCGCTGGCCGCGGCCGCGGGCACCCGCCCGGTCGCCGTGATCCGGGCGGTATCCGACACCCCGCACCGCCCGCTGGCCGGCATCGTCTCCGGCGGGCTGGCCGCGCTGCGCTCGCTGCGGGCCGCCGCGCCGGTGGCCGAGCGGTGGGCGGCGGCCTGCGGGACCCGTCAGCTGCTGCTGGCCGGGCCGCGGTCGTTCTGCGCCGGCGTGGAACGGGCCATCGAGATCGTCGAGCGCGCCCTGGAGCGCCAGGGCGCCCCGGTCTACGTGCGCAAGCAGATCGTGCACAACACCCGCGTGGTCGGCGACCTGGAGAGCCGGGGCGCGGTGTTCGTCGACGAGCTCGACCAGGTGCCCGACGGCGCCACCGTGGTGTTCTCCGCGCACGGCGTATCGCCCATGGTGCGCGCCGAAGCCGCCCGGCGGGAACTGGCCGTGATCGACGCGACCTGCCCGCTGGTGTCCAAGGTGCACGCCGAGGCCCGCCGGTTCGCCGCCGACGGGTACACGGTGGCGCTGATCGGCCACGCGGGCCACGAGGAGGTCGAGGGCACGCTGGGCGAGGCGCCCGACTCGACGATCCTGGTCCAGACAGCGCAGGACGTGGCCGCGCTGCGGCCGCGAGACGGCGAGCGGGTCGCCTACCTGATGCAGACCACGCTGTCAGTCGACGAGGCGGCCGAGGTGTCCGGCGCGCTGCGGGAGCGCTTCCCGGCGGTGCGCGCGCCCGGCAGCGACGACATCTGCTACGCGACGACCAACCGGCAGGCCGCCGTGCGGGCCGTCGCCGCCGAATCCGACCTGGTGCTCGTGGCCGGCTCGGCGAACTCGTCCAACTCGGTCCGGCTGGTGGAGACCTGCCAGCGGGCCGGCACCCCGGCGTACCTGATCGATGGCGCCGAGGACATCCAGCTCGGCTGGCTGGCCGGAGTATCGACCATCGGCCTGACGGCCGGTGCCTCCGCGCCGCCCCCCGTGGTGCAGGAGATCATCTCGGCGCTATCCGGTCTCGGCCCGCTGTCGGTGTCCGAGCGAGTCACGACCACGGAATCAATCCGGTTCGGCCTGCCCAAGGAGGTCCGGCAATAATGCCTATGCCACTACGTCAGTCCCTGCGCGTCGGGTCGTACCTGATGCGTCAGAAGCTGGCTGGCAATAAGAAGTTCCCGCTGCTGGTCGAGCTGGAGCCGCTGTTCGCCTGCAACCTGAAGTGCGCGGGCTGCGGCAAGATCCAGCAGCCGCACGACATCCTCAAGCAGCGGATGCCGGTCGAGCAGGCCCTGGCCGCGGTCGAGGAATCCGGCGCGCCCATGGTGTCGATCGCGGGCGGCGAGCCGCTCATGCACCCGCAGATCGACGTCATCGTGGCCGAGCTGATCAAGCGCAAGAAGTTCGTGTTCCTGTGCACGAACGCGCTGCTGCTGCCGAAGAAGATCGACAAGTTCAAGCCGTCGCCCTACTTCGCCTGGGTGGTGCACATCGACGGGCTGCGCGAGCGGCACGACGAGTCGGTCTGCAAGGAGGGCGTGTTCGACGAGGCGGTGGCCGCGATCAAGCTGGCCAAGTCCCGCGGGTTCAAGGTGAACACCAACACCACGTTCTTCAACACCGACACCCCGCAGACCATCATCGACGTGCTGACCTACCTCAACGACGACCTGGGCATCGACGAGATGCAGATCTCGCCCGCCTACGCGTATGAGAAGGCGCCGGACCAGGAGCACTTCCTGGGCGTGACCGAGACCCGCGAGCTGTTCCGCAAGGCGTTCGCGGACGGTCGGCGCAAGAAGTGGCGGCTGAACCACACGCCGCTGTTCCTGGACTTCCTGGAGGGCAAGACCGACTTCGGCTGCACGGCCTGGGGCATTCCGTCCTACTCGCTGCTGGGCTGGCAGAAGCCCTGCTACCTGATGTCGGACGGGTACGTGAAGACGTACCAGGAGCTGATCGAGACCACGGACTGGGACTCCTACGGGCGGGGCAAGGACCCCCGGTGCGCCAACTGCATGGCGCACTGCGGCTACGAGCCCTCGGCCGTGCTGGCCACCATGAGCTCGCTCCGCGAGACGATCAGGGCCGCCCGCGGCAGCTAGCCCAGCCGACCCCAGGTTGGGGTAATCCCGCAGGTTCCACTCAACACTCGCTCAGGTAACGCGGCCATGCTCTGAGGTGGCGCGGCGTCCGCCCCGAAAGGACTTCCGGGGCAGCACCCGCGCCGCCAATTGTGCGGACATAGCCATTCCAGACATGGAGCGCCGTCAGGCGTGCACGGCGGCTTAGGAGTGCGGAGATGTTCTTCACCTATTTGCGGCGTGAACTGCGTGGCCGCACGCGCCAGGCCGTGTTCATCGCGCTCGGCCTGGCCCTCGGCATCGGCCTGGTGATCACGGTGACCGCGGCGGCCGCCGGGGTCAAGAACGCCCAGGGCACGGTGCTGAAGGCGCTGTACGGCGTGGGCACGGACGTCACCGTGACCAAGGCGCCGACCGCCGGTTCGTTCACGCCGGGCTCGTTCGGCTTCGGGTTCCGTACCGGTACCACCAAGCGGCCCGCGGCCGGCACCAAGATCAACAACAGCACGCTCAGCGCCGGTGGCACGCTCGCCTCGATCCCCGCGTCCTCGGTGACCACGGTCTCCGGCCTGAACGACGTGGCGGCGGCGGCCGGGGGCCTGACCCTGACTAACCGGACGATCAGCGGCACCGTGCCCGCCATCAACACGAGCGGCGGTAGCGGCGGCTTCGGCGGCGGCGGCTTCGGCGGCGGCTCCGGCGGCGGAAGTTTCCGGGCCAACTTCACTACCAGCAGCTTCGGCGTCGACGGCGTGGACCTGACCGCAGGCGAACTCGGCCCGCTCAGCTCCGGCAAGCTCAGCGCGGGACGAACCTTCACCACCGCGGACGCCAACTCCGATGTCGCGATGGTTGACTCCTCCTACGCGACGGCGAACAAGCTGACGGTGGGCTCCACGATCGCCATCGGCAACAGCAGCGGCGCCACGACGAACTTCAAGATCATCGGCATAGTCAGCGAGCCAGCCGGGGACAACCCGTCGGACGTCTACATCCCCCTGGCCGTCGCGCAGAAGCTGGCCAACCTGAAGAACGACGTGAACACCATCTACGTCACGGCCAGCAGCTCCTCGGCCATCCCCGCCGTCCAGAGCGAGATCGCCAAGGCGCTGCCCTCCTATACCGTGACGACCTCCGGCGACCTGGCCAGTGAGGTCACCGGTTCGCTGTCCAGTGCCTCGAGCCTGGCCAACAACCTCGGCAAGTGGCTGGCGATCGCGGTGCTCGTCGCGGCGTTCCTGCTGGCCAGCCTGCTGACCCTGGCGTCGGTCTCGCGCCGGGTCCGTGAGTTCGGCACGCTGAAGGCGCTCGGCTGGAAGAGCCGCCGCATCGTCGGCCAGGTGATGGGCGAGGCCGTCACCCTCGGCATCATCGGCGGCGTGATCGGTGTCGGCATTGGCCTGGCTGGGGCGGAGCTAGTGTCCAAGCTGTCGCACAAGCTGACCGCCACGGTGGGGCAGACCACGGGCTCGGCCACGCCGGGCGGCGCCAGGCAGTTCGGATTCCCCGGTTTCGGTTCCGGCGGTGGCGGCGGGTTCTTCAACCACGCCGCGACGGCGGCCAACCACACCGTGGCCGTCCCCCTCACTGCCTCGGTGAGCGGCGACGTCATCCTGCTCGCGGTCGTGCTGGCCGTGGCCGGCGGCCTCATC
Organism: uncultured Actinomycetes bacterium; assembly: GCA_963739135.1. Classification (GTDB taxonomy): domain Bacteria; phylum Actinomycetota; class Actinomycetes; order Streptosporangiales; family Streptosporangiaceae; genus Palsa-504. The sequence continues at coordinate 119,506 of CAVTZG010000020.1, read as the reverse complement.
GCCGGGATGTTCGGCGGATGGCGGGCCGCGCGGCTGCGCCCGGCGGATGCGCTGGGCAAGGTGGCCTGACGGTGCCCGCGTGACCAGCTTCAACGGGTGAATTCGACGGGAGAGAAATCTAGATGTACAAGCTCACCGGCGTGACCAAGAATTACCAGAAGGGCCGTAGCACCGTCGCCGCCCTGCGCGGCGTGGACCTCGTGATCGAGGACGGCGAATGGCTGGCCATCCAGGGCCCGACCGGGCACGGCAAGACCACGCTGCTGCAGATCCTCGGCGGCCTGGACCGGCCGTCGGCCGGCGTCGTCGACTTCGACGGGCGTGATCTCGCGCAGCTGCGCGAGGCCGAGGTGACCAGGGTGCGGGCCGAGTCCATCGGCTTCATATTCCAGACCTTCAACCTCATCCCCACGCTCTCCGCGCAAGAGAACGTGGAAACCGCGCTGGTCCCGCTGCACGTGTCCGCCGCGGCGCGGCGGCAGCGGGCCTCCATGGCCCTGGAAGCCGTGGGCCTTGGCGACCGGCTGGGGCACGCGCCGGGCGAGCTGTCCGGCGGCCAGCAGCAGCGGGTCGCCATCGCGCGGGCCCTGGTCAAGGAGCCTAAGGTCCTGCTGGCCGACGAGCCTACGGGCAACCTCGACGAGGACACCAGGGACGAGATCATCGGCGTGCTCGAGACCATGTGGCGCGAGCGCGGCCTGACCATGGTGCTGGTCACCCACGACACCAGCATCGCCCGTCGCGCTCAGCGGATCGGCATCATGAAGAACGGCCGGCTCACCTTCAAGCAGCCCCGCCCCTCCCGTGCTCAGCCGGCTCGCTCCCAGGCCGCCCGCTCCCAGACCGCCGGCACCCAGGCCACCGGCCGCGCCGCGACCGCCCAGGCCGCACCCGCCGCGCCGGTCACCGACCTTCAGCCGCCCGACCTGCCCGACTACCCCGACGCTGACCTCACCGAACTCCGCGAGCCCGGCCCAGCCGACCTGGCCGAGCCCGACCTGACCGACCTGGACGACTCCGACCTGACCGACCTGGACGACTCCGACCTGACCGACCTGGACGACTCCGACCTGACCGACCTGGACGACTCCGACCTGACCGACTCCGGATCGCTCGATGAGCCCGACTCGTTCGCGGACTCCGACTCAGAGCCCGCCGACACCGTCAGGTTCGACTAGCCCGTTCCCTGCTGACCACTGTTCCCTCCTGGTATTCCGGCTGGCCTGCGTCCGCACCGTCCCGGCCGCAGGCCGGCCCGGTTTTACCTATCGAGGAGAGCCTCCCGGCGCAGCAGGGCGGCCAGGTCCGCCGGTTCCGGGCGCACGCCCGACAGGCCGTGACTGGCGAACCAGCGGCCGATGTTGTCGGCGTCGCGGGTCAGGAAGAAGTCCCCGTGCGGGTTCGCGATCACGTCCACCACCTGGGGCAGGTCGATCATGATCAGCCGCCCGTCGTGGACCAGCAGGTTGTACGCGGACAGGTCGCCGTGGGCCAGGCCGTCCCTGGCCAGCGTCACCAGCGCCGCCACCAGCTGATCCCACAGCGCGGCCAGCTCCGCGACGTCTGGCCTGGTCTCGGCCAGCCGCGGCGCCGCCGTCCCGTCGGCCGAGCCGATGAACTCGAGCAGCAGCTCGGTGCCGACGATCTGCGCCGGGTAGGGCACCGGGACCCCGGCTGCGGACAGCCGGGCCAGCGCGCTGAACTCGGCGCTGGCCCACTGGCCCGCGATGGCCTGCCGCCCGAACGTGCTGCGGTTGGCGGCGGCCCGGTTGACCCGGGATTCGCGGGTCCGGCGTCCCTCCAGGTAGCCGCTGTCGCGGTGGAACATCCGGTGCTCGGCGGACCGATACCGCTTGGCTGCCAGCAGGCAGGACCGGTCCGTGCCCGGCACCCCGCGGCGCAGCAGGAAGACGTCGGCTTCCTTGCCCGTCTTCAGGATGCCGAGCTCGGTGTCGACCGCGGCCAGCTCGATGACCAGCCAGTCCGGGTAGGGCCGCGGTCCCCGTTCGGTCGGCGTGGACTGGTCCCAGGTGGTCCAGCGATCACCTTCCGGCAGGCCGTCGGTGGTGTCGAACTTCTCGATGGACGGCAGCATCCGGCGATGCCGGACGCGCTTGGCCGTGAGCGGCTCGTCGTCGTCGAAACGCCGCTTACCGCGGCCGGTAAAGAACTCTCCGCCGTCGGCGGAGGAAATGTCGTGCACGGGTAGTGCTCCTCAGCTGAGCGTTGAACAGGGCAGGCGGAATCGCGCCCACGGCGGGCAAATACATCTGGCGCCTCCCTTCACTCAGCCGGCCACTACCGGCCCGGACCGCTGCAGGCTTACACACCCCCCCAGCCCGTGCAACCGAATTTCTCCAGCGACCTGAACACCACCACCACAGCGACCAGAGCACCACGACAATAGCGACCAGCGTGCCACCAAGGCAGCGACCAGCGTGCCACCAAGGCAGCGACCAATGTGCCACCAAGGCAGCGACCAGCGTGCCACCAAGGCAGCGACCAGCGTGCCACGGATATTGCCTAAAACGGGCCTGCAGCTGGTCCATGTGGGACTCTGATCAGGCGGTACGCATGTTGGCCTGTCCCACCCGTCGCAGCAGTAACCGGTTCCATGATCACGAAGGGTTTTGGGGGCGCGAAAGGTTCCGGGCGTAGATGACACCAAACCCTTCGCGATCATGAGTCGCGCAGCACAAGCCGCCTCGCCGCCCCGCCGGGCCCTCGCTCAGCTACACCTGGACGAACTCGATGCCGGTGAGCTGGCAGAACACCTTCCAGTCGGCGGCGTGATGGCCCAGGTTCATCACCTCGTGGTGCGGCCCGCCGGCCGTCAGCCACCCGTTCAGGCACTTCCGCAGGCCAGAGGCGGGCCGGAACTGCCCGTAGGGCATCTCCAGCGCCGGGAGCTGCTGGCTATCCAGGTTCTGGCCCTCGGCGACCACCAGCCGGAACCGCTCGCCCTCCAGCGAGACCAGGGTGGCCAGGGTGGCCGGACCCGGCTGGTACTGGAACAGGAACGTGGGCGGGTCGGCCAGCCGCCCGATGCCCAGCGGCCGCTTGATCAGCTGCACCGGCCGGTCGGCGCGGGCCACCTTCCAGTTGCCCTCGCCCATGTGGCTCATCAGCACGGAATCGGACGGGAAGTCCATCGCGTACATCTCGGTGAAGTGCGCGTCGCCGATCAGGACGTGCCCGGCGTAGACCAGGCAGGCGGTGAGCACGTCGCCCTCGGCGGCGTAGCCGTAGCCCTTGGCCATCAGGGACGAGGCCGCGGCCAGCGGCAGCCGGCTGAACCGCCCGTCCTCGCCGATCGCGTCGAAGTGGGCCGTGTAGGCGCCAAAACCACGTTCGTTGAGGATCTGCTCGATCGCCACCTGCATCCGGGCGTGGTCCGTGCGCTCGGTCACCGACAGCCGCGGGTCGATCTCGAAGTGCTCGTCCTCGAACGCGATCACGGCGGCCACCGCCTCGTCGGTGGCCTCCTGCATGCCCCGGTACAGGTCGCCCTGCGCGACCGAGATGATGGCCGGCCCCAGCGTGCGGACCAGCGCCGACTCGTCCACCCGGATGTCGCCCATCTCGTTCATGGCGTAGCCGAAGATGGCGACCTTGAGCCGCTTCCACGCGGTGGCCGCGGCCGCGGCGCGGGCCCAGCGGCCCACGTCCTCGCGGAATGAGGCGCTCTTCCAGTCATCGGTCAGCACGGCGAACCGCTTCCCGGCCCTGACCATGGCGTTGGCCGTGTCCTGGGCCCCGTGCACGCCCTGGTTGTAGGTCATGTCGGCCATGTCCCAGGCGGGCGTGACGGTGGGCTCGGGCTGGATGTTGGCCAGGCAGACCGGCAGCCGCGACTCCGAGAGCAGCCGGGCCACCCGCATGGCCGGCCCGTAGGTCAGCATCACCACGAGCACGCCGTCCAGGTCGGCATTCTCGAACTCGCGCATGGCGCGCTCGGCATCCTCGCGGTATTTGATCGCCTTGCTCGGGGTGAACTCCGCGACGTCGGACAGGTGCGCGGCCAGTTCGGCCGCGTATCCCTCCTGCCGCTGCGCGATCCCGGGGATCATGTCGTCATACAGGTCTTGCATGATGCCGAGGATCCCGATCCGCGGCTTGCGTCTTCCTGCCGTCTCCACAGCGGTCGCTCCTTACTTAAGAGTCCTCAACGTTGGCCGTAGTGGTTCTTGTAGCGGGCGTGCAGCGCGTCCACCTGGTCCGCGGGCAGCGGCGCCGGCTCGCCGTAGGCCCGGGCCAGGTGCACGGTGCGGGCGGCGTCCTCGCACATGACGGCGGCCTTCACCGCCTCCCGGGCGCTGCCGCCGATGGTGAACACGCCGTGGCTGCGCATCAGCACGGCGGGGGAGCGGTGCCCGGTCAGCGTGGCCACCACGCCCCGGCCGATCTCGTCGCTGCCGATCAGCGCGAACGGGCCGACCGGGATCTCCCCGCCGAACTCGTCGGCCATGGCGGTGATCACGCACGGGATCGCCTCGCCGCGGGCCGCCCAGGCGGTGGCGTAGGTGGAGTGCGTATGCACCACGCCGCCGACCGACGGCATGTTCCGGTAGATGTACGCGTGGGTGGCGGTGTCGCTCGACGGGGTCAGCCCACCGGGCGAAACCGGCTTACCGTCAAGGTCGCATACGACCATGGACGACGGGGTCAGGTCGTCGTAGGAGACCCCGCTCGGCTTGATCACCATCAGCCCGTCCGGCGTCCGGGCGGACACGTTGCCCGACGTCCAGGCGACCAGGCCGTTGCGCACCAGCTCGGCGTGCAGCGCGCACACCGTCTCGCGTAGCGCTGCGACAACGGGGCTGCCGGAAAGGCTCATCGCGCCGCGCCCGCCTCGCTCCGCCCGGACAGCACCCGGTCGCGGAGGGCCCGCAGCCGGTGCATGACCGGGTTCTCCCCGCGCCCGAAGTAGTCGTGCAGCCGCACGTACTCGGCGTACAGCTCGTCGTACACATCGGCCCGGGCCGCATCCGGCCGGTAGACGTCCCGCTCGATCCGGCCCATGACCCGGGCGGCGGCCGGCACGTCCGGGTAGGCGCCCGCGGCCACCGCCGCGTGGATGGCCGCGCCCAGGGCCGGGCCCTGCTCCGAGCCGATCACGCTCAGCGGCCGCCGGGTGACGTCCGCGTAGATCTGCATCAGCGGCGCGCTCTTGATCAGCCCGCCGGCCACCACCAGCTCGGTCACCGGCACCCCCGACATGCCGAACGTGTCGATGATCATCCTGGTGCCGAAAGCGGTGGACTCCAGCAGCGCCCGGTAGATCTCCGGTGCCGTGGTGGCCAGGGTCAGGCCCACGACCGCCCCGGACAGGTGCCCGTCCACCAGCACCGAACGGTTGCCGCCTGCCCAGTCCAGCGCGACCAGCCCGTGCGCTCCCGGCGGCGCCGCGGTGGCCTTCTCGTCGAGCAGCTGCTGCAGCGGCATCCCGCGCCGCCGCGCCTCCTCGGCGAACTCGCCCGGCACCCCGTTGCGGGCGAACCAGGCGAAGATATCGCCCACCCCGCTCTGGCCCGCCTCGTAGCCCCACAGCCCGGCCACGATCCCGCCGTCCACCACGCCGCACATGCCGGGCACCTCGGCCAGCTCGGCGCCGTTCATCACGTGGCAGGTCGAGGTGCCCATGATGGCCACCATCTTGCCCGCCGCGACCGGGCCCGCGGCGGGCACGGTGACGTGCGCGTCCACGTTGCCCACGGCCACCGCGATGCCATCCGGCAGGCCGCACATCGCGGCCGCGGCCGGGGTCAGCCGGCCGGCCAGGCCGCCCAGCGCCGAGATCGGGTGGGCCAGCTTGTCCGCGGCGAAGCCGGCGAAGCGCGGGTCGAGCGCGGCCAGGAACTCGCGGGACGGGTACTGGCCGCCCTGGTAGATGCCCTTGTAGCCGGCGGTGCAGGCGTTTCTGGTCTCGGTCCCGCACAGCTGCCAGATGATCCAGTCGGCCGCCTCGATCCACCGGTCGGCCCGCAGGTAGAGCTCGTAGTCCTCATCAAGCAGCTGCAGCGCCTTGGCGAACTGCCATTCCGAGGAGATCTTCCCGCCGTAGCGGTTGATCCACTTCTCGTGGCGCTCGTGGGCGGTGGCGTTGATCCGGTCGGCGTGCGGCTGGGCCGCGTGGTGCTTCCACAGCTTGGGGTAGGCGTGCGGGCGGGCAGCCAGGCCCGGCAGCTGGCACAGCGGGGTCCCGTCGGCCACCACCGGCAGGCAGGTCGACGCGGTGAAGTCGGTGGCCACGCCGATGACCTGACCCGGGTCGATGCCGGCGTCCCTGATCGCGGCCGGGATGGCGGCGGCCATCGCCGCGGTGTAGTCGCCAGGATCCTGCAGCGCCCAGTCCGGCGGCAGCTCGCCATGCCCGGCCAGCTGCCGGTCGATCACGCCGTGGGCGTACTCCCTGACCGCGGTGCCGGCCTCGGCGCCGTCGCTGACCCGGACCAGCAGGGCGCGCGCCGACAGCGTGCCGAAGTCCACGCCGACCACGCAGGCGTCGCCGTGGCTGTTGTTGTTAGCGCTAACATCCATCTGTCCGCCTCATCGTACGCTCTTTGCCCTTCATTCTTGCCGCACTGCATTCTTGCCGCCCGCCGCCCGGCTCAACCCGCGCGGCTCAACCGCACGGCTCAACCGCGAGGGGCGGCCATCCGGCCGCAGCCGGGTCCCGCCGCCGACGATGCCGCCAGGTTAGCGGAACCGCAAGGTCAGCGGCCAAGGGGTCCAAGGGGTCCGGGCGGCCCGGCCGCGCTGGACCGCACGATCAGCTCAGGCGCCACCCGGACCCGCAAGCCGGGCGCGATCGCGCCGGACATCCGGTCGATCAGCGTGCTCAGGGCCTGGCGCCCGACCTCGCCGAAGTCCTGCCGTACCGTGGTCAGCGGCGGCATGTAGTAGCCCGCCTCGGGTACGTCGTCGAAGCCGACCAGGCTGACGTCGCCGGGCACCCGCCGCCCGCGCTCGGCCAGGGCCCGCATGACGCCCAGCGCCATCGTGTCGTTGCCGCAGAAGACCGCGGTCACCTCGGGGTCGTCGGCCAGCTCGCGCCCCAGCCGGTAGCCGGAGGCGGCCGACCAGTCGCCGGACAGCACAGGGGGCTCGGGCGCACCCGCGTCGCGCAGCGCCTGCCGCCAGCCGTCCACGCGTTCCTGCGCGTCGAGGTGGGCCGAGGTCCCGGCCACGTGGTAGACGGTCTCGTGCCCCAGGCTGAGCAGGTACCGCGTCGCGGCGGCGGCGCCCGCCATGTTGTCGATGGCCACCGACGTCACCGCGGCCCGCGTGCCGCAGCCCACGGCGACCAGCGGGACCTCCGGCGGCACGTACCCCAGCGCGGCCACCGCGGTGTCCTGGGTGGCGATCACGATGATGCCCTCGATGCCCTGCCCGAGGAACCGCTCCACCGCGTCCAGCATGGATCCCCGGCCCAGGACCGGCAGGCTGGCCACGGACACGAAGTAGGCGTCGTGCGCGGCGCGCTCGAAGCCGTACAGCATCGAGGCGGGCCCGTACAGCATGGTGTCGAAGCTGATCACGCCGAGGGTGTGGGTGCGCCGGGTGACCAGGGTCCGGGCCGCGGCGTTCGGCCGGTAGGCCAGCTCGCGGATGGCCGCGAGCACCTTGTCCCTGGTCGGCGGACGGACGTTCGGGTGGTCGTTGAGCACCCGCGAGACCGTCTGGTGCGAGACGCCGGCCAGCCGGGCGACGTCGGCCATCACCGGCGGGCGGGACAGGCTGCCCGGACTCGGCCCGGCGACGGCCGGAGTGGGCAGCCGGCTCTTGGCCGGATCACCCGGTGACGGCGTCACGTCGCCCTCCTCTGCCGCGTGCCGCGGAGCCTAACGGTCAGCCGGGGCCGACGTGGATGTTAACAGACGTGGACGTTAACATCGGTACAGGTCGAAAGCCTTCCCGGGCGTATATACCCCGACCGCGGCCGACGCCTCGCCCGGCAAAGTTTTCCCGCACTTCAGCGTAGCCGCCGCCCTCCTCGGCCGTAACGCCGGCGGCCGCCACCCCGCCCACATCAGGGCGTCAGGGCGTCAGGACTTGTCGCGGGTCGTCGCGTTGTCACGCAGGTCCCGCAGCGCGGCCTTGGCCTTGCGCCCGGCATCGCTGTCGGCCAGGTCGCGCAGCGCCTCCTTGGCCTTGCGCCCGGCGTCGCTGTCCCGCAGGTCCTGCAGGGCCGCCTTCGCCTTGCGGCCCGTCTCGCCCTCGCGCAGGTCGCGCAAGGCCGCCTCGGCCTTGCGGCCGGCCTCACCCTGCCGCAGGTCACGCAGCGCCGACTCGGCCTTGCGCCCGGCGTCGCTGTCGCGGATGTCCTGCAGGGCTGCCTTCGCCTTGCGTCCTGCCTCGGCCGGCTGGTCCCCGCGCAACCAGGCCATCAGCCGTGCCCACCAGCCCCGCATGTGCTGCTCAACATCGGTCATTGCCGGCTCTCCTTCGCTTCGAGCGCTTCGAGCGATGCGCGCCCGTAGCTCACACCACTACACCGTTACGATTTCAAGATATAACGTGAACGCGACTGAGCCAACCCCACCCCGTCAGGCTCGCGACGCTATTCACTGTGCTACCCGCCCGCCCTGCGCCAAACCGCCGCCAAGGACCGGCGGCACACGAGATGAAACAATGGCCGACAGGCCTTGTGTCTGGAGTAAAGGTTCGCGTTATGCAAGAACCCGCTGAGGTTGATGTCCGTGGGCCTGCACCCACCGCTCGCGCAGGCCCAGAAGGCCTGCGCTCGCAGCCGGTCTTGCCTAATGCTCCGGCTCAGCGCATCAGCGGCCACTCGCCCTATGAGCCGCTCTTCGGGTTCTCCCGGGCCGTGGTGGCCGGCGACCGGGTCCTGGTGGCGGGCACCGCGCCGGTCCCGGCCGGCGGCGGCCCGCCCCCGGCCAGCCCGTACGACCAGGCCCGGCTCTGCCTGGACCTGATCGGCGAAGCGCTGGACCGCGCGGGCAGCGGCCTGCAGTACGTCCTGCGCACCCGCATGTTCCTCACTGACGCCGCGCACTGGCCAGAGGTCGCCCGCGCCCACGGCGAGGTGTTCGCCGACATCCGGCCCGCGGCGACCGCCGTGATCGTGGCCGGCCTGCTCGAGGAAGCCTGGCTGGTCGAGATCGAAGCCGAGGCCGCGCTGCCCAACCCCTGACCCCTAGCCCGAACGCCGCTCGATCCCGCGCATGATCACGTCCACGACGTCGCGGATGAAGTCCTCGGTCAGCGGCAGGTGCCCGAGCAGCAGCCGGTGCTGGGCCGCGCCGAAGAACAGGTCCAGGACCACCTCCCGGTCCACAGACGACGGGATCTCGCCCCGCGCCTCGGCCCGGTCCAGCATGATCCGGTGCTGGGCCCGCAGCGGCTCGAGCACCCGGTCCCGCCAGGCCGCCCGCAGCTCCGGGTCGTGCTGTGCCTCGGCGATCAGCCCGGTCAGCATCCGTCCCATCGAGGTTCCGGTGACCGCCCGGACCCACGCGTTCAGCGCGGCTGTCAGGTCGCCGCGCAGCGTCCCGGTGTCCGGCAATGGCTGCTCCGCCTGGAAGGAGAAGACGAAGGCGTCCAGCGCCAGCAGGCCCTTGGACGGCCAGCGCCGGTAGATGGTGGCCTTGCCGACCCCGGCCCGGGCCGCGACCTCCTCGATCGACATGCCGGCCAGGCCCCGCTCGGCCAGCAGGTCCACGGTCGCGGTCAGGATGGCCAGGTCGGCCTCCTGGCTCCGCGGCCGGCCCCGTGGGACCGGGCCGTCCGGCGCTGGAATATCCCGGTTCATCACCCGGTTCTACCCTCTGGAAATCCGAAACGGTCCGTTACGTATCTGATTGGTATCATGCCCAGCGCACCGCCCGCCAAAACCGCTGCGCCCACGCAAACCGCAGCATCCCCGGCCGCCACGACCGCCTCATCCCGACGGCCCCTGCAGCTAGCCCTGATCCTCGTCGCCGCGTTCATGGTCGTCCTCGATTTCAGCATCGTGAACGTCGCCCTGCCCTCCATCGAGCGCGAGCTGGCCATGCCGCCGGACGCGGTGCAGTGGATCGTCACCGGATACGCCATCTCGTTCGGCGGCCTGCTCATCCTGGGCGGCCGGGCCGCTGACCTGCTCGGCCGGCGCCGCATGTTCATCGCCGGCCTGATCGCGTTCTCCCTGGCCAGCCTGGCGGGCGGCCTGGCCCAGGACCCGGTGCTGCTGATCGCCGCCCGGGTCATCCAGGGCGCCGGCGCCGCCATCGTCGCTCCCGCCGCGCTCTCGCTCATCACCACCAGCTTCCTCGAAGGCCCCGAACGTACCCGGGCCATCGGCCTGTACGGCGCGATCTCGTCCATCGGCTTCGTCTCCGGCCAGGTACTCGGCGGCGTCCTGGTCCAGTTCACCAGCTGGCGCGCGGTGTTCCTGGTCAACGTCCCGGTCGGGCTGATCGCCGCCGCCCTGGCCCCGGCCGTCCTGGGCACCGCCGGCCGGGCCGCCAGGGCCGCCCGCGCCGCCGAGCACCGGCTCGACCTCCGCGGCGCGCTGCTGATCACCACCGCGGTCGCGCTGGTGGTGTTCGCCGTGTCCCAGGGCGCCGTACTCGGCTGGAGCTCGCCGCTGGTCATCGCGGCCGCCGTCGCCGCGGCCGTGGCCACCGCCGCCTTCGGCCGGGCCGAGACCCGTCACCCCGAGCCGCTCATCCGCCCCGCCCTGCTGCACCGCCCGGGCCTGCGCAACGGCACCACGCTGTCGTTCCTGCTCGGCCTGTGGAACGGCGGCGAGATGCTGGTCATGTCGCTCTACCTGCAGCAGGTCCTGCATCTCTCGCCCTTGTTCACCGGCCTGGCCATCGCGCCGCAGGGCGTGATCGGCTTCACCATGGGCATGCTCGGCCCCCGGCTGGCCGGCCGGATCGGCGTCACCCGGCTGCTGGTCCTGACCGCCGCCGCCACCGCGGTCGGCTTCGGTGTCCTGACCCACCTGCCCGCCACCGGCTACAGCCCGGTCCTGCTGGTCGTCATGCTGATCGGCTTCGGCACCGCCGGCACCGCGTTCGGGTCGGTCGTGCTGGCCAGCCGCGGCATGGCCGATGCCGACCAGGGCCTGGTCGGCGGCATGATCAACACCAGCCGCCAGATCGGCGCGGCGGTCGGCGCCGCCCTGCTGCCCGCCGTGGCCGAGACGGTCAGCGGCGGCGTGTCCGGCGACCGGGTCGCCATGTTCACCGCCGCCCTGGCCGCGCTGGCCGCCACCGGCATCGCCTGGCATGCCGCCCACCCGGCCCGGGCCCGCTCGGCCGCCTGATTTTTATGCCGAACGGGCCGTGGTTCCCGCCCGCCGCCCCCTGATTCCCGTCCCGCGCGGAACACCCGGTCGGTAGGGTTCAGCCCATGGAGTATCGCGCGCTGGGCCGGTCGGGCCTGCGGATTTCCGTGCTGACCATGGGCACGATGACGTTCGGCGGCACCGGCGACTTCGCCGATGTGGGCTCGACCGACGTCGAGGAGGCCGAACGGCAGGTTGACATGTGCCTGGAGGCCGGCGTCAACCTGATCGACACCGCCGATGTCTACTCATCGGGCCTGGCCGAGGAGATCCTGGGCCAGGTCCTGCGCGGCCGGCGCGACCGGGTGCTGGTGGCCACCAAGGTCCGGATGGGCATGGGCCGCGGGCCGAACGACTCGGGCCTGTCCCGGCATCACATCATCTCCGGCTGCGAGGCCAGCCTGCGCCGCCTGGGCACCGACCACATCGACCTGTACCAGGTGCACGAGTGGGACGGCCAGACCCCGCTCGAGGAGACCCTGCACGCCCTCGACCACCTGGTCGCCGCGGGCAAGGTGCGCTACGTCGGTGCCTCCAACTACGCCTCCTGGCAGCTGATGAAGGCGCTGGGCATCGCCGGGCGGCTGGACCTGGCCCCGCTGGTCAGCGAGCAGATCTACTACTCGCTGCAGGCCCGCGAGGCGGAGTACGAGCTGATCCCGCTGGCCGTCGACCAGGGCCTGGGCGTCCTGGTCTGGAGCCCGCTGGCCGGCGGGCTGCTGACCGGCAAGTACCGCAGGAACCATCAGGCCCCGGTCGGCTCGCGCCAGCTTTCCGACTGGGGCGAGCCGCCTGTCTATGACCCCGAGGGCCTGTACGACATCGTGGAGATCCTGATCGAGATCGGCCAGCAGCACGGCGTGTCGGGCGCGCAGGTGGCGCTGGCCTGGACCCTCGGCCGGCCCGCCGTGACCTCCGTGGTCATCGGCGCCCGCACCGCCGAGCAGCTAGCCGACAACCTCGCAGCAGCGTCTTTGGTCCTGTCCGCCGACGAGCGCGCCCGGCTCGACGCCGCCAGCGCCCCCGCGCTCATCTACCCCTTCTGGCACCAGGCCAAGACCGCCCGCGACCGGCTGTCGGCCGCCGACCTGACCCTGCTCGGCCCGCACCTGGCCTGACCGCAGGCTGCTCAGGCCGATCCCGGCCACGATGCCCAGCCCTCCGGCCAGCTGCCTCGGGCCCACCGGGTTGGCGAAGAACACCATGCCCGCGATGGCGCCGACCAGCGGCTCCAGGTTGAGGAAGGCCCCGGCGACCTCGGCCGGGACCCGGCTCTGCCCGTAGGCGAACAGCGTAAACGGCAGCAGCGTGCCGCCCGCCACCAGCGCCGCGACAGCCAGTACCGGCCCGGCCCCGGCCGGCGCGGCGGGTGCGCCCTCGGTGATCACGGTGACGGCCAGCGCGCCCAGGGCAGCCCCCAGGAACTGCACGGCGGTGACCGCCACCGGGTCGCGGCCGGGCAGCAGCCGGGCCTGGGCCACGGTGAAGGTGGCCGATATCAGCAGCGAGACCAGCACCAGGCCGTCGCCGGCCAGCGTGGCACCGCCGCCCGCGCCCGCGGTGACCAGGCCCACGCCGGCCAGCGAGATCGCGAAGCCGGCCCAGGCCACGGGCCGGGCCACGGTGTGGTGCCACAGTGCGGCGATGACCGCGACCAGCACCGGCACGGCCCCGATGAGCAGGGCGGCGTGGGTGACGCTGGTCCGGCTGATGCCGGCGTTCTGCACGATGACCGACCCGCCGTACCCGATCGCCCCGGAAACCAGGAGCCTGGCGTCCAGGATGCGCTGTCCCCGCCGCCTGGCGACGGGCAGCAAGATCGCGGCGGCCAGCCCGAACCGGACGACGGTGAGCCAGCCCGGGGCCAGCCACTGCAGGGCCAGCTTGGACTCCGGCACGGTGGTGCCCCACAGCAGCCCGGCCGCGACCAGGGCTGCGACGGCGTTACGGCGGCTGATGTTCATATAGCCATATTCGCCACTCGTCATACGAAGTTTGTCGCTAGAGCATGATCACGAGATATTATTTGGTCAAATGGCTATTTCACTTGACGATGTTGACGTTCAGCTGCTCACCGCGCTGCAGGAGGATGCGGACCGCACCAACGTCGAGCTGGCCCGGCTGGTCGGCTTGTCGCCGGCCGCCACCCTGCACCGGGTCCGCCGGCTCAAGGAGTCCGGCGTCATCCGCATCATCAGCGCCCAGCTCGACCCGGACGCCTGCGGCTTCCCGCTGCAGGTCTACGTGACGGCCACCCTGGCCCGTCATGACGTGCGCTCGAGTAACGTGTTCGACGACCTGATCAGGTCCCTGCCGCAGATCACCTCCGCGTACACCGTGGCCGGCGAGATGGACTACCTGCTCACCGTGGTAGCCCGCGACGTCGCCGAACTCCAGCACGTGCTCGTCATGCTGGCTACCCGCGGCGGCCAGCGGCTGGTCACCTACCTGCGGCTGGCCGAGGTCAAGCCCCCGTCCCGGCTGCCGCTTGGTCCTCGTTAACCCGCGCTCCGCCCGGCGGAACGTCGCCCACAGGCCCGCCAGCACCAGCGCGAAGACGGGCAGCCAGGCCAGCCGTTCGGCCACCCACACGCCGCTGACCGGCGCGGTGAGCAGGCCCGCAGCGGCCGGCCAGCAGGCCCAGGGTGCTGACCGTGATGAACGCGGTCTGGTGCCACAGGAACAAGGTCATGGCCGACAGGTTGACCAGTGCCACCGCGGCCCAGGCCAGCGGGCAGCGCATCCACCGCGCCAGCCGGTCCCGCAGCAGCAGGGCCAGGCCGCACTGGGCGATCCCGAAGGTCACCGCGGCCAGGGTGGGCGGGTTCAGGTTCGAGATGTGCGCCCCGTTCACGCCGACCATGCTGGCCGGTACCCGGCCCAGGCGATCAGCGCGGCGGTGGCGGCCGTCCCGCCGGCCAGCATCAGCGCGGGTCCCCGGCGGCCGCGCAGCGACCCGAGCGCCCAGGCCATGCCGAGCAGGTAGGGCACGAGCCAGCCGGCCGGCAGGTTGAACCAGCCCACCCAGGACGGCCCGGACAGGCCGAACCTGACCAGGTCGGCGACGGCCACCACCGCGGCTGGGAAGGCCGCCGCCCAGGCGCCGAACCGCCGGACCAGCCACACGGCCGCCGGGGTCAGCGCGGTCAGCCCGGCGTACACGCCCAGGAACCACAGCGGGCTGATCACCAGGAACAGCACGGTATGGATGGTCGTGCCCGGGACGCCCGCCAGCAACATGCCGATCGTGACCGGAATCCAGACCGCCACCAGCGCCGCGACGGGCCGGGCCAGCCTCATCAGCCGCTTGCGCAGCCAGGCCAGGTACCCACCCCGGTAGCTGCGGGCCGCCGAATAGCCGCCGACCAGGAAGAAGACCGCGAGCGTCTGGAACACCCAGGACAGCGGGGCCAGGGCCGGCATCGAGGCCAGCGGGCTGTTGTCACTCAGCACCGTGCCGCCGTGGCTGCTACTGGGCACGAGCGCCGTGACCAGCCAGTGGCCGCCGATGACGCCCGCGATGGCCAGGGCGCGCAGCGCGTCGACCGCGCGGTCGCGCTGCGGCGGCGTGGCCGCGTCGACGCGCCGCGCGAGCCGGCGGACCTGCCCCAGGCCGGTCATCGCGTCACCGCCGCGGGGTCACCCAGCGCGATGTAGGCCAGGTTGCGCAGCGAGACCGTACCCGGGTCCAGGTAGCCGCTGTGGCCGCCGTCACCGGTGCCGAAGATGCGCGCGCCGAATCCGGGCGACATCGGGTCGGCGCCGAAGCCCAGCCCGAACAGCCGGATGTTCGGTACGAACCTGATCGGGTCGGCGCTCTGGCGGCCGGCCCAGACCCGCGCGCCGGTGTCCAGCGAGGCCGCCGTGGAGGCGTCCATCCCGGGGCTGCCGAACACCGCGATGTCGGTCACCGGCAGGTGCGGCGCGGCCAGCCCGCAGACCACGGACCCGTAGCTGTGGCACAGCAGCGCGACCTGGGCCTTCGGCGCCAGCGCGGTGACCAGCGGCCGCAGGGCCCGCGCCGCCGAGCTGAGCCCCGACGTGATCCTCATGGACGTCCGCATGCCGGTGCTCGACGGCCTGCAGGCCACCCGGCAGATCGCGGCGGCGGACGGCGGGCCCCGGGTGCTCATCCTGACCACCTTCGAACTGGACGACTACGTGTACGAGGCGCTGCGCGCCGGCGCCAGCGGCTTCCTGCTCAAGGACGCCTCGGCCGGCGAGCTCGCCGCGGCGGTGCGGGTGGTCGCGGTCGGCGACGCGCTGCTGGCCCCCGGGGTGACCCGCCGCCTGATCGCCGAGTTCGCCCGCCAGGGCGCGCCCCGCGCCGCCAGCCGCAAGCACCTGGACGGCCTGACCGATCGCGAGACCGAGGTGCTGGGCCTGGTCGCCCGCGGCCTGTCCAACGCCGAGATCGCCGCGCACCTGGTGGTCGCGGAGCAGACAGTCAAGACTCACGTCAGCCGGGTCCTGATGAAACTCGCCCTGCGCGACCGCGCCCGGGCCGTCGTGTTCGCCTACGAGAGCGGCCTCATCCGCCCCGGCGAATAACCGTGACCAGAAGCCCCCGCGGCCGGCCCGAGTCCCGCCAGCCACCCGAGTCCCGCCTGCGGCACGAGCCTGGCCGGCCGCCTGAGTCCCGGCGCCCGTCCGACGTGGCCTTCGCCGCGGCCGCCTGCGCCGTGCTGGCCGGGTACAACAACCTGGTCGGCCCGCGGCCCTGGCACCGCCGCTGGTACCCGGCCGTCAACGCTCTGGCCGCGGCGGCCACCCTGGCCGCCGCGGCCGCCAGCGGGCTGACCGCAGCCGACCTCGGTCTGCGCCGGGACCAGCTGAAGTCCGGGCTCCGGCTCGGATCGGCGGCGGCCGCCCCAGTCCTGGCCGCGTTCGCGCTGGCCGCGCTGACCCCGGCCACCCGGCCCCTGCTCGACGACCAGCGGGTGGCCGTCCTGGACCGGCGCCAGCTCGCCTACCACGTGCTGCTGCGCATCCCGCTCGGCACCGTGGCCTGGGAGGAGACCGCGTTCCGTGGCGTGCTCCAGGCGGCGCTGCGCCGGGTGCTGGCCGAACCCGCGGCGACCGGCGTGGCCAGCGCGGTGTTCGGCCTGTGGCACATCCGCCCGGCCGCCGAGGCGCTGGCCGCCAACCGGCTCGCGGCCGGCCGCGGTGCACGCATAGTCGCGGTCGGCGCCGTCGCGGCCGGGACCGCGGCGGCGGGCGCACTGCGGTCCTACCTGCGCGAACGGTCCGGCAGCCTGGCCGCGCCGGTGATGCTGCACCTGGCCGCCAACTGCGCCGGACCGCTGGCCAGTGCCCTGGCCCGGCCTACCGGTGGCTGGCCGAGGTCAGGCCCCGGCTGCCGTTGACCCCGGGCTGGCCGTAGCGCCGGACGAACGCGCGCAAGATCCCGGGTGGGTGGCTGATGTCGCTGCTCCAGGCCATCGCCTTGATCTCGTCGGCCTGGTGCGGCTCGAAGTAACCGGCGTGCTTGTACACGTCGACCCTGGTGCACAGGCCCGGTGCGTCCAGTTCGGGGTGGAACTGGGTGGCATAGACGTTCGAGCCGATCCGGAAGGCCTGTACCGGGCAGGAGCCCGAGGTGGCCAGCAGCGCGGCATGGCCCGGCAGGCGGCTGATCGCCTCCTTGTGCCCGGTGAAGGCGTCGAAGCTGGGCGGCAGCTCGCGCAGCAGCGGGTCACGCCGGCCCGGCGGCGTGACCGTGACCCGGACCTTGCCGACCGGCTCGGCGTACCTCCGGCCCAGGACGCCGCCCTGGTGGCTGCCGAGTGCCCCGACGCCGTAGCACGCCCCCAGGAACGGGAAGTCGGCCCGGACCACGCCGTCGAGCAGGCGGCGCAGGTCGGCCTCGACCCGCCGCTGGACGTCGGACTTCTTCTCGTCCGGGTCGGAGTAGTTGAACGGCCCGCCGCCGACCCAGATCCCGGACCAGTCGCCCAGGTCGACCTCGCCCAGCGGGCGCTGCTCCAGCCGTACCCGCCGCAGGTCACTGTCCGCCAGCCCGGCCAGGCTCGCGAAGGACGCGTACTCGTTATCCGCCGCGGCATCGTCCGCTCGGATGGACAGCAGCAGAAACGGCTTCATCAGACAACTGTAGTAACTTCGGAGTCCTGCGCTGGCCAGGATTCAGCGTTCCTCGCCCTGGACCACGGGGCCGCCCTGGACCTCGGGCAGCTTCCCCGTAGCGGCGCGGCTCCCGGGTCAGCGGTGCCGTGAGCACGGCCGCGTCCGTCCTGGACCGGCGGCTGCTGATCTCCAGGTCGGCATGGCCGCCGTCCAGGACCGCCGAATCCAGTTCGTCGCTGACCTGGGTGAGCCGGTAGCCGACGCCCGGGTGCGCGGAAGACGCCTTCATCGACGCGGAGGAACTCGATCCCCGCTGAGCCTCGCGCCGGTTCAGGCCGTAGAGCCACGATCCGTTCGGACTTACTGAAACTCTTCATGCCGAACGGACCGTGGTTCCCCGTGCCGACAACCTTGAGTGGCGCTCCAGGCCCGATCGCGCCGCACAATCACGCCTCAACCACGTATCAAGACCGTGCTGGCAGGCTCCGGCCAGGAAGAGCCATCAAGGGGGGACGCTGATGCGGATCTTGCTCATTGCCAGTGCCTACAACAGCCTGACGCAGCGGGTACATGCCGAACTCGCCGATCGCGGACACGAGGTGTCGGTCGAGCTGGCGCTCGGGGATGAGGTAATGCGGGACGGGGTCCGCCGCTATGACCCGGATCTGGTCATCGCGCCGATGCTGACCACGGCGATTCCCGCGGACATCTGGTCGGCTCGCCCGTGCTTCATCGTCCACCCGGGACCCCGGGGGGACCGCGGCCCGTCCTCGCTGGACTGGGCGATCATGGAGGGTGCGGCGCGCTGGGGTGTCACGGTGCTGCAGGCGAACGCAGAGATGGATGCCGGTGACATCTGGGCTAGCGTGGAGTTCGCGATGCCTGGCTGCTCGAAGAGCTCTGCCTACCGGACCGAGGTCGCCGACGCCGCGGTGGCGGCGGTGCTGCTGGCGGTGGCGCGGTTCGCCGGGGGCCGCTGCCGGCCCGAGCCGCTGGACTACGGCCTGCCCGATGTCACCGGGCGGTGGCGTCCGCCGTGCCGGCAGGCCGACCGCAGGATCGACTGGCCGGCCGAGCCCACCGAGGCGGTGCTGGCCAAGCTGCGCGCCGCGGACTCCAGTCCCGGCGTGCTGGATGAGATCGGCGGCACGGAGTACTACCTGGTCGGCGGGCACCCCGAAGACGAGCTGCGCGGAGCGCCCGGCACGATCCTGGCCCGCCGGGACGGCGCGATCTGCTTGGCCACCAGCGACGGGGCGGTCTGGATCCCGCAGCTGCGCCGCCGCCCGGCGCCCGGCGCCCCGGGCACCTTCAAGGTGCCGGCCACGCTCGCCCTGCGCGGTCGGCTGCACGGCGTGCCCGAGATCCCCGCGCCGCTGACGCTGCCGCCGGGCCGTCGCACCTACCGGCAGATCAGCTACCGCGAGTCCGGCGCCGTCGGCTACCTGGAATTCGCCTTCCCCGGCGGGGCCATGAGCACCGGCCAGTGCCGCCGCCTGCTGGCCGCCTACCGGCACGCCCAGGCCCGCCCGGTGAAGGTGATCGTGCTCGGCGGGCCCCGCGACCTGTTCGCCAACGGCATCCACCTAAACGTGATCCAGGCCGCCGACGATCCGGCCGCGGAATCCTGGCGGAACATCAACGCCATCGACGACCTGGTGCAGGCGATCCTGACCAGCACCGGCCAGCTCACCGTGGCGGCGCTGGCCGGGAACGCCGCGGCCGGCGGCCTGATGCTCGCGGCGGCCGCCGACCGGGTCTGGTGCCGGGCGGGCGCGGTCCTCAACCCGCACTACCGGCTGATGGGCCTGCACGGCTCGGAATACTGGACCTACACCCTGCCCCGCCGCGTGGGTGCCAGCGAGGCGGCCCGGCTCACCCAGGCCTGCCTGCCGGTCACTCCCGCCTCGGCGCTGAGGTCCGGCCTAGTCGACCACGTGGTCGCCGACGACGCGGCCGCCTTCCGCGCCCAGGTGGTGGCCCTGGCCGGACAGCTGGCCCGCAGCCCGGATTACCCGGCGCTGCTGACCGCCAAGGCGCGGCGGCTCGCGGCGGCCGAGAAGCAGCGTCCGCTGGACGCCTACCGTGCCGCCGAGCTGGCCGTCATGAGCCGCAACTTCTCCGACCCGGGCGAGCCGTACGCGCGCCTGCGCCGGGCCTTCGTCTACAAGGAGAAGCCATCGCACACGCCGCTCCACCTCGCCCGGCACCGGACCCAGCCCTACAGCCCCCAGCCCTCCTGTCCCGGGCGTTCCCTGGCCCTGGCCGGTGCGGCCTCGCAAGCCCCCAGCGCCTGATCACCGGCCACACCAGCCCGAACCCGCAGGGATCTGACGGCATGGCCCGCCTGGCCAGCGACATGCATGCCGCGTACGGGCGCTGGAAGTGATGCGTCCGCAGGTCCTCGATCAGCGCCTCGGTGAAGCCCCGCACGGCGAACTTAGCCGTGCTGTAGGCGGTCTGCGCCATGCCCGGCCCAGCGACGCCCAGAACCCGTTCACGCTGCTGGTGTTGACCAGCACTCCGTCGCCGCTGGCGATCAGCAGCGGCAAGAACGCGCGGGCGCAGTAGTAGACGCGCAAAGCCCTCATGTAACAGCGGCTAGGCCTCGTGGCCGCGCACGAAGTGGCCCTTGCCGGGGACACTGACGATCATGCCCTCACCCTTCAGGATGGACAGGGCCCGGGCCGCGGTCCGGTGCGACACGTGGTGCGCCTCGCTGATCGTGTGCACGGAGGGGATCCGGCCCGCCAGCCGTCGCTGCGCGATCTCGTCGCGCAGCACGAAGGCGAGTTGCTCATACGGCGGCACCGCCGAGTCAGGGTCGACCACACGGGCCAGCATTCCCTCTCTTGCCGCCGCACGCAAGCCGCACGCAAGCCGTACGCAAGCGCGCTGCGGTGCTTACCGGTTAGCGCGCCAAGGCGCGCTAACGTGCCCCCATGACCAAACGACCTCGGGTCACCGTGCTCGGCAGCCTGAACATGGACATCTCGGTGACCGTGCCCCGGCTGCCCGCTCCGGGCGCCACCGTCCTCGGCTCGGCGGCCCGGTTCACGCCCGGCGGCAAGGGCGCCAACCAGGCGGTCGCCGCGGCCCGGCTCGGCGCCGACGTCCGCATGGTCGGCTGCGTCGGCGACGACGACTTCGGCCGCCGGCTCCTCGCCGCGCTGCACGAAGAAACGGTCGACGCCGAGACGGTGCGGGTCATAACAGGAGTGCCGACCGGCCTGGCCATGATCGCCGTGGACGAGGCCGGCGAGAACCTTATCGTCGTCGCGCCGGGCGCCAACCGCCAAGCCGGCCCGCCCGAAGCCGCCGCGGCCGCCGGCCAAGCCGGGCAAGCCGGGCAAGCCGGGCAGGCCAGCCAAGCACACGACATCCTGGTCATCAGCGCCGAGATCCCCGTCCCCACGATCAGGGCCGCGCTCGCCCAGCCGGGCGAGTGCATTCTCAACCTGGCCCCCGCCCCGCCCGAGGCAAAAGCGCTCGTGGCCGAGGTCGGCCACCACCTGGACTGGCTGGTGGTGAACGAGTCCGAGGCCGCCGCCGTCCTCGGCCGCCCGGTCAGCGGTCTGGCCGACGCAGCAAGCGCCGCCGCCGAACTGACCGCCGCGGGCCCGCGGCACGCCGTGGTCACCGCGGGCGCCCACGGCGCCGCCCTGGCCGGCCCCGACGGCACGCAGATCATCGCAGGCTTCGCCGTCCAGGCGGTCGACACGGTGGGCGCGGGCGACACCTTCGTCGGTGCGCTCGCCACCGCCATCGCGGCGGACGTCCCCGCCCCGGAGGCCACCAGGGCTGCCGCGGCCGCGGGCGCCGCCGCCGTCACCCGGCCCGGGGCGCAGACGGCCATGCCCAGGCCCGCTGATATCCTCGCCGCCACCGGAGAGACATGGCCCGTCGGCTAAAGCCGGTGTATACCAGGCATAGAGGGACCGGCGGTAGGATTCTCCGGAAGGAGAAACTGAACTTATGACGGCTGACCTGCGTGGATTCGAGCTGCCCGGACAGAAAGCCGGGCAGCAAAGGAGCAACGGGGATCCGGTCTCCGCCGCTCTGGCCGCCCTGGCGCAGACCTTCGCCATCGCCGCCGAGCCCACCGGCAGCGCCACCCGCAAGCGCACCTGGCTGGACACCTTCGACTGGCGGCTGAACCGGGCCGGCCTGGTCCTGGAATACGAGCACGCCCGCCGTGGCGGCCGCCTGCTGCTGACCAGGAACGACATGACCCAGGCCGAACAGCAGGTACCCGGCTGGAGCCCCGCACGTCCCCGGCTGGCCAGCGACCTGCCCGCCGGGCCGGTCCGGGACCAGATCGTCAAGCTGGCCAGCCCGCGAGCGCTGCTGCCGGTGGCCAAGGCGGCCGGCAGGGTCAGCGTGACCCGGCTGCTCAACGAGGACGGCAAGACCGTCGCCCGGCTGATCGTAGACCGCTCGAGCGTCACCCGGGCCGAAGGAACCGCCGGCGGCCTGCCCCCGCGGCTGACCATCGCCGAAGTCCGCGGCTACTCCGGTCAGGCCCGCAAGGCCGCCCAGCTGCTGGCCGAGATCCCCGGCGTCGCCCCCGCCTCGGACGCCTTCGCCGAGGCCCTGACCGCGGCCGGCCGCCGGCCCGCCGACTACAGCAACGGCGTGAACGCCGCGATCACCTCGGGGATGCCCGCGGCCGTCGCCGTGGCCACCCTGCTGCTGCGCCTGCTGGACACCCTCGAGCAGAACGTCCCCGGCGTGCTGCGCGACATCGACACCGAGTTCCTGCACGACCTGCGGGTCTCGGTCCGCCGCACCCGGTCCGCGATCAAGCTGCTGGGCCACGTGCTGCCCGCCGGGCTGGCCCGGCAGTACGCGGCCGAGTTCAAGTGGCTCGGCGACCTGACCACGCCGACCCGCGACCTCGACGTCTACCTGCTCGGCTTCGAGGGCATGGCCGAGCACCTGGTGGCCGCGTCCGCGGCGGACCTGGAGCCGTTCCGCGCCTTCCTGGTCAAGCGCCGGGCCCGGGAGTTCCGCAAGCTGACAACGGGCCTGCGCTCGGCGCGGTTCAAGGCCATCCTGGCCGACTGGCGCCGGGAGCTGACCGAGGTCTCCGGCGGCGGCGGCCCCCGCAAGTTCCGCAAGCTCACCGCGGACGAACTGGCCGTCTCCACCACCGGCCGGGTCTTCGGCCGGGTCGCGGCCCAGGGCAGCGCGATCACCGCGCTTTCCGCCCCGGAGTCCCTGCACGACCTGCGCAAGCGCTGCAAGGAACTGCGCTACCTGCTGGAGTTCTTCGCGCCGCTGCACGACGCGGTGACCAACCGCAAGGTCATCGGCGACCTCAAGGCGCTGCAGGACTGCCTGGGCGAGTTCCAGGACAGCCAGGTGCAGCGAGAGGAACTGCACGAACTGGCCGACGCCATGGTGGCCGAGCGGGCCGCCCCCGCGGCCACCCTGCTGGCCATGGGCGAGATCGCGGCCTGGCTGGTGCTCAGCCAGGGTGAGGCCCGCGCCGCCTTCGTCAGCCGGTTCTCCCGGTTCGCCGGCTCCGCGGGCCAGGAACGGATCCGCACGCTGCTCGAGGCCGGCCAATGACGATCTACGCCACCTACAACATCAAGGGCGGCGTGGGCAAGACCACCGCCGCGGTCAACCTGGCCTACCTGTCCGCCGCCGACGGCCACTCCACGCTGCTGTGGGACCTGGACCCGCAGGGCGCGGCCAGCTTCCTGTTCCGGATCAAACCCCGGGTCAAGGGCGGCGGCAAGGCGCTCATCCGCGGCACCAAGGCCCTCGACGACGCCATCAAGGGCACTGACTTCGACCACCTGGACCTGCTCCCGGCCGACTTCACCTACCGCCACATGGACCTGCTGCTCAAGTCGACCCACAAGTTCGCCGGCCTGCTCCGGCCGCTGGCCGCCGAATACGAGAACGTCTTCCTGGACTGCCCGCCGAGCATCTCGCTGGTCTCCGAGAACGTCATGCACGCCGCCGACGTGCTGCTCGTGCCGCTGATCCCGACCACCTTGTCGGTGCGCACGCTGGACCAGCTCAGCAAGTTCGTGGCCGACTTCCACGGCCGCCGCCCCGCCGTGCGCGCCTTCTTCAGCATGGTTGACCGCCGTAAACGGCTGCACCTTCAGATCAGTCAAAATCTTGCCGCCGAACGGACCGTGGTCTGCGCGGCCGCCATCCCTTCGCTGTCCCTCATCGAGCGCATGTCGGTGGAGCGGGCCCCGGTCACCGTGTTCGCTCCGCGCAGCCCGGCCGCCCGCGCCTTCCAGGCCCTGTGGTCGGAGATCAGCGCGGGGGACGCTAAGCCGCCTGATGAGCCCGTGTTGCCTGATAAGGCCGGGGCGATGAGAACCCGGTAGCCCAGGTCGAGTTCGTCCAGCGCCAGCAGGTGCCCGTACCTGCGGTGCCACTCGCCGCTGGCCAGGTCGGCGCCCAGCCGGGCCAGGCCGTCGTCCCGGTCGGCCGCGCCGGTCAGGGACAGCGCGGAGGTAGCCCGCCACGTCCCGTCCCCGAACGGCAGCGCCTCGGCCGCAGCCCGCACGGCGCGCGCCGCCCCGGCCGGGCGCCTGCGGCACCTGGCCGCCCATCCCCCGGAACCGGTTACCGATCCCGGCCCTGCCACGTCGTGATGCAGGCCTCGTTGCCTTCGGCGTCGGCCAGCACCCAGAACGCCGGAGCCTCCGCGTCGTAGCTGATGGTTCCCCCGGCCGCCAGCGTGGCCGCGATCCGGGCCGGCGCCTCGTCATGCGGCACCGACACGTCCAGGTGGATGCGGTTACGCTGCGGCCGCGGCGCGTCCATCTGCTGGAACCAGACCGCCGGCCCCTGGCCCAGCGGGTCGACCAGCCCGCCCGCCGCTCCCGGCTCGTCGTCGTACCCCAGCACCGCCCGCCAGAACGGCCTGATCGCCGCCGCGTCCAGCGCGTCGATCCCGACCTCGAGAACCTGCACCGACCGCGCCCCCACCCCGCCCTCCGCGCCCGCGCCGCCGTCGGCCCCCGCCACGCCGCCGTCCGTGCCCACGTCGCCCTCCGCATCCACCCCGCCGTCCGCCCCCACCTGGGCGTCCGTGCCCAGCCGGAACTCATCGACCATAGCCGAGAGCTTGCGGGCGAGCTCGACGTCGCGCGAGGTGACCCATGCGACGTCCGAGCTCTGCAGGGCCAGGATCACCCGGTCCGCGCGGATGTCCAGCCGCAGGTGCCCGTCGGCGCCGGGCACGGCCGCCGCCCGCGCGGCCACGTCGGCGGCCAGCGGCAGCGATCCGGTCAGCACCTGCGTCCGCAGCTCGCCCAGGACGAGCCGCCACCCCAGGCTGGTGACGGCGTCCGAGGCTTCTTTCCTGCTGAGCTTCCGGTAGGGATCGTCGGTCATGCCGGACCGGACCTCAGGAGCTGACGTGCCGCTGCAGGAAGGCCAGCGTCTGGGTGTTGAACCCCCTCCACGTTCTCGTAGATCGGGGCGTGCGCGCAGTCCTCGAAGATGATGAGCTCGGTGTTCGGGATCCGCTCGGTCAGCGGCGCCGCGAAGCGCGTCGACGTCACCTGGTCGTGCCGCCCGAACGTGATCAGGGTCGGGGCCTGGATCGAGCCGAGCACGGGCGTGGCGTCGTGGCCCAGCACCGCCCGGGACTGGCGGACGAAGGCGTCCACCGGCGGCATCGGGCGGCCGCGGACGAACTTGGCCAGGGCGTCGATGTAGTCCGGCCGGGCGGCGTACAGCTCCGGGGTGAGGCACCACGGGAAGATCCCCTGGATGACCATCTCGGTCACGCTTTCCAGGGCCTGGGCTATGAGCTGCCAGCCCTGCACGATCACGCGCAGGAACGGGTCGGTGGCGTCCCAGGCGCTGTGCAGGGACAGCGACTTCACCCGCTCCGGGTACTTGGCCGCCAGCCACATGCCGGTGGCCGCGCCGAGCGAGAGCCCGAAGATGTGCGCCTGGCCGATCCCGGCGGCCTGCATGAACGCGGCCACGTCGTCGGCCAGCAGTTCGGTGGTGTAGTCGCCCTCCGGCTTGCCGGACAGGCCCGCGCCGCGCAGATCCACGCTGAAACAGGTGAAGTGCTTGGCGTACTCGGCCACCTGGAACGCGTAACAGGCCTGGTCAGCGGCCAGGTACGGGATCAGGACCATGGGCTCGCCTTCGCCCTCGACCTCGTAGTAGATGTCGATTCCGTTCGCCTGCACCGTTGGCATCTTTGCCCTCCCGAATCCGCGGTTAAGTCGATCCTAGGGGTGGCGGCCATCCGAGCCTGGCATGATCCCGGCGTTTGCGGATAGGGGCCTTCAAGCACCCTTATCGCGATGGGGAGGACTAGCAGTGACGGAACTCAAGCCGACAACCACAGACGCGGGCCAGCCGGTCGAAACTGACGAGCATTCGCTCGCCGTGGGCCCCGATGGCCCGGTCCTGCTGCAGGATCACTACCTGATCGAGCAGATGGCCAACTTCAACCGGGAGCGCATCCCGGAGCGCCAGCCACACGCCAAGGGCGGCGGCGCCTTCGGCCACTTCGAGGTCACCAGCGACGTCAGCGCCTACACCAGAACCTGAGCCCGGCGCCTCCTCCGAGGCGCCGGGCTCTGCCGTTGCCGGCCGGTTACGCGTCGCGCTTGCGGAACAGGTAGGCGCCCGCGGCGAGCAGAGCCGCGGCCCACAGCGCCGTCACGCCGAGCTGCGGCCAGGCCGACCACAGGTGCGGGTTGGCGTTGCCGGGGATGGTGACCGAGACCACCTGGTTCGCGGCGTCCGGCAGGAACCGCATGATGTCCCAGCGCCACGTGTCCGGCAGCGCCTGCTCGAGGACCGGGATGATGAACAGCGCGGCGATCGCGATCGCGATCGCGCCGGCGGTGTGCCGCACGAGCGCGCCGATGCCGAACGCGATGATCGCGACCAGCGTGACGAACAGCGCGCAGCCGATGATCGCGAGCAGCACGGTGGACGGATGGATCACGTAGGTGCCGGAGAACGTCACCTTGCATCCGGGTGGCAACCCGCCGCCGCCACCACCCGAGCCCGGCGGGCAGTTCACATTCGCGTTCTGCGGGATCGTGACGGTGTGGAACAGCGAGGCGCTCACCCCGCTGGAGGACAGCAGCGCCTGGCCGACGAAGAACGCGATGAACGACGTGATGAGCGAGACGATGAGCGTCAGCGACGTGAGCACGATCGCCTTCGCGGCGTAGACCGTGCCGCGCCGGGGCTGCGCGGTGAGCGAGGTGCGTATCATCCCGGTGGAGTACTCGGAGGTGATCGCCAGCGCGGCGATCACCGCGATGATCAGCTGGCCGATCTCGAAGAACGCGATCAGCGAGGTCTGGGTGGCGTCGAACCCGGCCTTGTTGCCCGGGTTGTGGCTGAAGTTGGCCGCGGTGCCTCCCGCGATCGCCGCGCCGATGCCGATCGAGACGACCAGCAGCGCCGCCAGGGTCCAGTAGGTGGACCGGACCGAGCGGATCTTGGTGAACTCCGAGGCGATCGCGCCCCGCAGTCCGGCCCGCCCGGTGGCCGGCGGCAGCGGGGAGAGCCGCGTGTTCAGCGTTGTCGTGGTGGCCATCGCTCAGGCTCCGCTTCCGCTAGTGGCTGCCGCCGCGGAAACCCCGGCGTGGTACTCCACGCTGCTCGCGGTCAGTTCCATGAACGCCTCCTCGAGCGAGGCGTGGACCACGGCTAGCTCGTGCAGCCTGATGCCCTGTTCAAACGCGATGTCGCCAACCGCCTCCGCGGTCATCCCGCGGACCTCGATGGCGCCGTCGGGGTCGTCGGTGGCCGTGGTCGCGCCCTCGGCGGTCACGGCCTTGATCAGGTCCTCCGCCATCGGGGTGCGCACCCGCACGGCGGCGCCGGAGGAGCGCGCGATGAACTCCGACATCGAGCAGTCGGCGATCAGCTTGCCCCGGCCGATCACGATCAGGTGGTCGGCGGTGGACTCCATCTCCGACATCAGGTGGCTGGAGACGAAGACCGTGCGCCCCTCGCCGGCCAGGGCCTTCATCAGGTTCCTGATCCACAAGATGCCTTCGGGGTCGAGCCCGTTGACCGGCTCGTCGAACATGAGCACCCTGGGATCGCCGAGCAAGGTCGCGGCGATGCCAAGGCGCTGGCTCATGCCGAGCGAGAACCCCTTGGACCGCTTCTTCGTCACCTCGGAGAGGCCGACAAGCTCGAGCACCTCGCCGACGCGGCTCTTCGGCAGGTTGTTGGTCTGCGCCAGGCACAGCAGGTGGTTGTAGGCCGACCGGCCGCCGTGCACCGCCGTCGCGTCGAGCAGCGCGCCGACCTCGCGCATCGGGTATGCCAGGTCGTGGTAGTCGTGGCCGTCCAATGTGATGGTGCCAGCGTCCGGGTAGTCAAGCCCGAGGATGCACCGCATCGTGGTGGTCTTGCCGGCCCCGTTCGGGCCTAGGAAGCCGGTGACCATGCCCGGCTCAATGCTGAACGTCAGCCCGTCGACGGCGGTTTTCTCCCCGTACCGCTTCGTGAGGCCCTGCACCTCAATCATTAAGTTGTCCTCTCCCTCGTATCATGGGTCTAATTCTGGCCCTCCGCCGTGCTCGCCCGCGTCGGCCCAGGTGATGATTTGCGTCCCCCTGCAGGGTGACACCGTCTTTTCCGTGCGGCGCCGGCATGCAGGCTCTGCACAGCCACAGCCACAGCCACAGCCACGTCGAAGACGTGGATCCCGCCGAGCTCACCCGGCGCCCCGCTGACCCCGCGGCGGCCGAGGCCCTGCGCTACGTCGAGACCTTCCCTGGACGACGCCATGCGGGCCTAGCCCCGGCTGGCCGCGGCAGATACAGGTTCAGGCCGGGGTCAAGCTGGCCAGGCCCTGCAGGTCGACGCAGGTCACCCCCCGGACCTCGACGAACACCATGAGCACCGCCGTGCAGGACCGGCAGCGCACCACGGTGCCCAGGCCCGGCTGGTACACGGCCAGCTCGGCCACCTGGCTGACCGCGCCGCAGGAGCCGCACGTCCCGTCGGCCATGGTCATGTCGGTGCCGAACAGCGACATCAGCAGCCCGCCGATCGCGTTGCCGTCCAGCACGCTGCCTTCCAGCGCTTCCATCCCAGCCTCCCTGACTCCGTAAACCAGCCGACCACCAGGACCCCGGCCGCCGAAGGCCCCGACCCACGGCCCAGCCGCCGAAGGGCCTCAGCTGCCCGTGGCCCCGAACCGCTCCGTCTTGACCCGCCGCGGCGGGTAGCCGAGCGCCACCAGTCCCGCCGCCACCGCCTCCACGAAGCTGGTTGGCCCGCACACGTAGGCCAGCGGCGCCTGCGCCACGGGCCAGGCCACCTCGGCCAGCATCTGCTGGTCGACCCGCCGCGCGTATCCCGTCCAGCCGGGCGGCTGCGACCGGGTCAGCGTATGGAACACCGTGAGCCCGTCCACGGGGGCGTCGAGCTCGGCCCGGTAGATCACGTCCGCCAGGCTGCGCGAGGAGTACAGCAGGCGCGTCGGCACCGTGTCGCCCAGCCTGGCCCGGTGCCGCAGGATGGACCGCAGCGGTACCACGCCCGAACCGCCCGCAGCCAGCAGCAGCGGCCCGCCGTCCGGCGCGTCCCAGACGAAGTAGCCGCCGATCGGCCCGCGCACCTCGATCTCGTCGCCCGGCCGCAGTTCCTCGGTCAGGTAGGGGGAGACCTCGCCGTCCTCCAGCCGCTCCACCGTGATCGCGACCGGCTCGCCGGGCGCCGAGGCGATCGAGTAGGACCGCTCGGCCTGGTAGCCGTCCTCGGCGGTGAGCCTGATGTCCAGGTGCTGCCCGGCCTGATGGCCGGCCCAGTCCGGCACGTCAAGCGAAAGCGTCCGCACGCTCGCAGTCTCATCCACCACCGCGCCGACCGTGACGGTCTGCCAGGCCCCGGTTTTCCTGGGGGGGTCGTCCCCCGGGACCTGGTTATTCAGTCGCCCGCGTACCGCTGTTCCCGCCATGGATCTCCGTACATGTGGTACCCGTAGTTTTCCCAGAAGCCCGGCTGGTCGACCTCGCGCAGCCGCAGCCCGCGCACCCATTTGGCGCTCTTCCAGAAGTACAGGTGCGGGACGAGCAGCCGGGCCGGGCCGCCGTGCTCGGGCCGCAGGGCCGAGCCGTCGTAGGAGTACGCCACCCAGGCCTTGCCGCCGGTCAGGTCGGCCACGGGCAGATTGGTGGTGTAGCCGCCGTCGCAGAAGGCCAGCACGTACGGGGCGTCGTAGGAGACCGCGCCCAGCAGGACGTCGAGCGAGACACCCTGCCAGGTGGTGTCCAGCTTGGACCACCGGGTCACGCAGTGGATGTCCACCGTGATCGTCTCGGCGGGCAGCGCCTGGAACTCCGTCCAGGTCCAGCTCACCGGCGACTTGCCGCCCTCGATAGCGAACGTCCAGTTGGCTAGCGGCGTATGCGGGGTGGGCCCGGCCGACAGGATGGGGAAGTCGCGTGTCAGGTACTGGCCGGGCGGGATCCGGCCCGCGGGCTCCGCCTCCTCGTGGCGGCGGTGGAAGCCGCGCGAGATGGGACTCATAGCGGCAGATTACGCCTGCGGTCCGGTCACAGCGTCGCCAGGAGGTAGATATTCAGGCCCACGATGATCGCCGTGACCAGGCCGGCCGTCAGCATCATGGGCCGCCGGTTGACCAGCGTCCCCATCAGGTCCCGCTTGCCCGTGAAGACCAGCAGCGGGATCAGCGCGAACGGGATCCCGAACGACAGGAACACCTGGCTGAGGACCAGGGCCCGGGTCGGGCTGAAGCCCACGCCGATCAGCACCAGGGCCGGGATCATGGTGATGGCCCGGCGGGCGAAGATCGGGATCTGGCGGTGGATGAAGCCCTGCATGACCACCTGGCCGGACATGGTACCGACGCAGGAGGAGGCCACCCCGGAGGCCAGCAGGGCCAGCCCGAAGATCAGCCCGCTGTGCGCGCCGAGGTACCGGTTCAGGCCGTCGAAGACCTGGCCCAGGTCGCTGCCCGCGCCGAACACGCCGCGGGCATGGAAGACCGCCGCAGCCGTGGCCAGCATGGCCAGGTTGATCAGCCCGGCCACGCCCATCGCGATGAGGATGTCGACCATCTCGTACCGGAAGATCTTGTGGCGCGCGGCCGGGTTGGCGCCCACGATCCGGCTCTGGGTCAGGGAGGAGTGCAGGTAGATCACGTGCGGCATCACGGTGGCGCCGATGATGCCCACGGCCAGCAGAGCCGAGCCGCCGCCGGACACCTGCGGCACGAACAGGCCGCGGGCCACCCCAGCAGCCGACGGGCTGCTGCGCAGCATCTCCAGGCCGAAGGCCAGCACCACTACGGCCACCAGCCCGGTGAGCGTGGCCTCGAGCCGGCGGAAACCCCAGACCTGCATGCCCAGGATGGCAAAGGCCGCCGCGCCGGTCAGCACGGCCGACGGCCACATGGCCAGGCCGAACACCAGGTGCAGGCCCAGCGCGGCGCCGACGAACTCGGCCAGGTCGGTGGCCATGGCCACCGCCTCGGCCTGCAGCCACAGCAGCACCACGACCCGGAACGGCAGCCGGTCCCGGCACACCTCGGGCAGGCTGCGGCCGGTGGCGATGCCCAGCTTGGCGCTCATCGACTGGACCAGCATGGCCATCAGGTTCGCGGCCAGCACCACCCACAGCAGCATGTACCCGAACTGCGAGCCGCCCGCCATGTCGGTGGCGAAGTTGCCCGGGTCGATGTAGGCGATGGCCGCGATGAAGGCCGGGCCCAGAAAGGGCAGGACGGCCCGGATCCCGCGCCGCTGGCCGGACAGAACCGCCTCGGCCGCGGCGATGACCCGGGCCTCGCCCGGCAGGGCATCGTCGCCGACGATGACCTGCCGGGCGAGGGGTACCGTGTCAGCCAACCGGGTCAGCCAACGGACGGCCCGAGGCCCAGCGACTGCGGGGTGCTGGCGTCCGGCGACGGCTGGTGCAGGCCCTCGTCGAGCGAACCGAACTCGGTCATCAGCGCCGGGCTGCCGCCCCACGGGGTCTGCTCCTCGGCGACCAGCGTGTTGGTCGTCAGCAGCAGGCCCGCCACCGAGGCGCCGTTCTGCAGCGCCGAGCGGACCACGCGCAGCGGATCGATGATGCCCATCTCGATCATGTTGCCATGGCGGCCCTGAAGTGCGTCAAATCCCTCGTCGACGCCCATACCGACGGTCTGGGCCACGATGTCCGCGGCCGGGTAGCCGGCGTTGGCCGCGATGAGGTACGCGGGCTCGCTCAGCGCCCGGCGGACGATGCCGGCCCCGATGGCGTAGTCGCCGGTGACCTCCAGGTCGTCCAGCGCGCCGACCGAGTGCAGCAGCGCGGCACCGCCGCCGGCCACGATGCCTTCGGCCATCGCGGCCCGGGTGGCCGACAGGGCGTCCTCGACCCGGTGCCGCAGTTCCCTGAGCTCGGCCGGGGTCGCGGCGCCGACCCGGATCACGGCCACCTTGCCGGACAGCGCACCGATCCGTTCGGTCAGCACGTCCTCGTCCACGCCGAAGGTGGCCCGGTCCAGCTCGGCCCGCATCTGGTCGAGGCGGAACGCGATCGCCTCGGCCGAGCCGCCGCCGCCGATGATCGTGGTCGAGTCGGCCGTCACCCGCACCTGCCGGGCCCGGCCGAGCTGCTCGGCCGTCATCGTCTCCAGGGTGAACCCGGAGTGCTTGCTGTACACGGCGCCGCCGGTCAGCGCGGCGATGTCCTCCAGCTTGTGCAGCCTGCGGTCGCCGAAGCCGGGCGCCCGCACCGCGACGCACTGGAAGATGCCGTTCACGTGGTTGTGCACCAGCATGGACAGCGCGGTGCCCTCGATGGTCTCGGCGATGATGACCAGCGGGCGCGGGGCCCGCATGATCTTGTCCAGCAGCGGCATCAGCTGCTGGACCTTGGTGATCTTCTCCGAGCAGAGCAGGATGTACGGATCGTCGACAATGGCCTCCAGGCTGGCCGGCCTGGTCACCATGTAGGGCGACAGGTACCCGTTGTCGAACTCGAAGCCCTCCACGAAGTCCACGGCCATGCCGGGCACCGGTGCGTCCTCGACCGTGACGATGCCGCCGTCGCCCACCGTGTACAGGGCATTGGCGATGACCCGCCCGACCATCTCGTCGTCATTGGCCGAGATGGCCGCCACCCGGCAGTAGTCATCCTCGGTGGTGATCGGGTGGGCTACCTTCTGCAGGTACTCGACCAGCCGGCCCACGGCCAGGTCGATGCCCCGCTTGACCAGCACCGGGTTGGCGCCCTCCCCAATGGCCTGCATGCCCTCGTGCACAATGGCCTGGGCGATCACCGTGGCCGTGGTGGTGCCGTCACCCACGATGTCGTTGGTCTTGATGGCGGCTTCCTTGACCAGCTGCGCGCCCATGTTCTCGAACTGGTTCTTCAGGTGGATTTCCCGCGCGATCGTCACGCCGTCGTTGGTGACCACGGGCGAGCCGGTGATCTTCTCCAGGATGACGTTGCGCCCCTTGGGGCCGAGAGTCGATTTCACGGCCTCGGCCAGCTGGTCCACGCCAGCCAGCAGCAGGCCGCGAGCTTCAGCGCCGAAGCGCAGTTCTTTGGCCATGATAGTGCTCTCTCTTTCCTTGATGCAGTCCGAGGACTGCTGTGGTCCTGCTGGCCGGCCCGGACGAGCGGCTGGGGTACGAGGGGCTAGGGGACGAGCGGCTAGGGGACGAGCGGCTAGGGGACGAGGATGGCGCGGCCGCGGACCCGGCCCGCGTCCAGGTCGGCGATCGCCTCGGTGGCCTCGGCCAGCGGGTAGACCTTGGTGTGCAGCGTGACCTTCCCGGCCTGGGCCAGCGCCATCAGCTCCACCAGGTCGTTGTAGGTGCCGACGATGTTGCCGATGATGTTGCGCTCGGTGGAGATGATGTCCAGGGTCGGGATGTGCAGCGTGCCGCCGTAGCCGATGACGAAGTACGAGCCGCCCGCGGCCGTCATGTTCCAGCCGTCCATCTCCGCGCCCTGCTCGGCCACGAAGTCGAGCACCACGTGAGCGCCGCGCCCGCCGGTCAGATCCTTCACCGCGTCGACGTGCGTGCCGTCCGCCACCACCGTGTGGTTGGCCCCGAGTTCGGTGGCCAGCTTGAGCGCGTCCGGGTTGGCGTCCACCACCACGATGTTGGTGGCCGTCAGCGTGGCCAGGCACTGGATGCCGATGTGGCCCAGCCCGCCCGCGCCGATGATCACGCAGGTGGTGCCCGGGTACAGCAGCGGGAGGGCCTTGCGCACCGCGTGGTAGGCGGTGATGCCCGCGTCGGCCAGCGCCGCGACATCCTGGGGGCGGGTCGAGGGGTTCAGCTTGATGCAGGCCCGGGCCGAGGTGAGCAGGTACTCGGCCATGCCGCCGTCGCGGGACAGCCCGGGGAACGAATTGTTCTCGCAGTGCATGTCGTCGCCCGCCCGGCACGCGTGGCACAGCCCGCAGGTGGGCGTGGGATGCAGGATCACGGTGTCGCCCGGCTGCACGTTGGTCACGGCCGAGCCGACCTCGTGCACCCAGCCCGCGTTCTCGTGGCCCAGGATGTAGGGCAGCGGCGTGTGCATGGCCGCGTCCCACTGGCCCTCGATGATGTGCAGGTCGGTGCGGCAGACCCCGGCGCCGCCGATCTTCACGATGACGTCGAGCGGCCCGCTGATCTTCGGCTCGGGTACGTCGTCGATCACCGGCTGGGTTTGAAACTCGTGCAAGCGGACGGCCTTCACTGGTCCTCCTCCGCGGCCTTAGGGGCCTCTCCACGCTTCTTTTTATAGTTCGAGTCAGTTGAGGGACCCGCTGTGGTTTCTGTCCGTGCCCACGCACCGGCCGCTCGCACGGGCCCGGAAGGCCCATGCTCGCTAGCCGGCCTCAACTGACTCTCCTTGTCCTGGCGTTGCGTATCTGTGCCGCAGCATGCCGCGGCAGATCCCGGAATTGGCCTCGATGCTGGTCCGCGTGAGCTGCGCCTTGCGCAGGTGCAGCGGCAGCGCGCCGGCCTCGACCGGCGCACCGGTCACCGGGTCGATCAGCAGCGGGGCGCCGTCGCCGGCGGGCAGGCCCAGCTGGGCCCGCCGCTCCCGCAGCCGGGACAGCGCATGAGACGGCGGCACCTCGCCCAGCCTCATCGCGAGCAGTGCCGCCTGATCCCTGCCAGCCGCCAGCAACGGCCTGCACACCTGGTCGGTGCCTGCCATCACCGCCTTGCGCAGGAAGTCAGCCCGGAGCCCATCGAGCTCCGCCACCGCCTCGCCGTCGAAGGACCGGACGAAGCCGGCCTGGGCGGCGACGCCGCCGTTGATCGCGTCCGAGGCGAAGTGCTCCTCGAGCACCACCGACGTGCTCCGCACGCCCGGCAGCGCCGACACCGCGTCGTAGGCGTCGGCGACCATCAGGTAGGCGAAGTTGGGCGCGCAGAAGTACGTCGGCAGCCGCAGCCGGACCTGGGCGTCCCCGCCGTCGGAGACGGTGCACGAGGTCACGAACCCGAGCGAGGTGATCGGCTCGTCGAGTTCGGGGTCGCGCACCGTCTCCAGCGCCCGGAGGAGCTCATCGGTCGAGTCGGTCGAGGTGGCGCTGAGCTCCGCTGTCATGCCCCCGCGACCAGCTGCGCGTCGTCCTGGGCGCCCGGCGTCCCCGCGTCAGCGGGCAGCTGGAACTCCTTGGGCACCTCGATGTCGTAGAGCCTGGCCGCGTTCAGGCCGAGGATCTTCTTCTTGCCCGCGGTGCCGAGTTTCGGGTAGTCGGCGAACTCCGGGCGGTCCGGCATCTCCCAGTCCACGAAGCCCTCGACCTGCCACTTCGGCTCCCAGATGCCGTAGTCGCTGCCGAAGGTCATCTTGTCCTCGCCGACCCAGAACAGCAGCTCGCCGATGACCCGGGCGAAGAACTGCGGCCGTGCGTACATCAGGGCGCCGAGGGCCACGGAAAGGCCGGCGTACACGTTCGGCTCCTGGGTGGCCATGTAGCAGAAGTCGTCGATCCGCGGCAGCCCCACGTGCTCGACGATGAAGTTGAGCTCGGGGAAGTCGGTCGCGGCGTGGTCCACGTCGGCGACGTCGAAGGCGTCCTTGTCCAGCGGCCAGATCGTCGGGCCCTTGTGCACGTGGATGTTCTTGATGCCGAGGTTCTGCGCGGCCTCGAGGTAGCGGTAGGCGCCGGGGTCAGAAAGCTTGTACCCGCGCGAGCCGTTGTTCCACTCCGCGGTGTAGAGCTTGACGCCCTTAGAGCCGTACTTCTCGACGTTGCGCCTCAGCTCTTCCAGGCCCGCGTCGCTGTCCCGGGGGTCGAAGTTGGTGTTGTAGATGAACTTGCCCGGGTGCTTCTTGCCCATCTCATTGTTGCGCTCGGTGGTGTTGAAGCCCTCCTTGTACCACTCCTTCAGGTTCGTGGGCTGGAAGATGGCCACGTCCACGTGCCCGTCCTCGAAGACGTCCTTCATCAGGTCATCTTCGGAGTACTTCTGGAAGTGCTCGATCGTCCAGTGCGTCTCGGGCGGGCCCAGCCCCTGGTAGGCGTGGAAGCATTCGATCCAGCCCTTGGCGTACTGCTCGGCGCCAGGCACCCAGTTGTCCGGGGCGGCATTCCAGTAGTGCATGTGCGAATCGACGATGAAGTACTTCTCGCCGTTGTGCTCGTACAAGGCGCCTCCTTTGCAGCTCCTGCGTAACTTGGCTGTGGCACTGAGCCGGTTATATCCGCCTCAGTGCCACAACATGCCGCGAGCAAAATATTTCGCCGCGCGGCGCGGGTGCGCGGTCCGCACGATTGCCGGGGGGTGCGGACCGCGCTCGGCCGGGACCCTAAGGCCGCTAAGACCGCAAGGCCCTAAGACCGCAAGGCCCTAAGACCGCGCTACGAGGTCGAAGCCGATGAACTCGGCCGCGTCCTCGGGGTTGGCGAACATGATCGTCCGGTCGTCTTCGTGGATCATGCGCCCGTAGTGCGTCGACATGCTCTCCTCGAACTCCGCCGCGTCGAACCAGCCCGGCTCCTCGCCGGCCGCCTCGGAGATCTCGTCGTAGATCAAGTCCATCCGGCCGATGGCGTCCACCCGCATCATGGACGGCAGCCAGGTCACGGTGACGTTCGGCTTGGTCGCCATCACCTGCGCGACGACCTCGCCGACCTGGTTGTTCATGAGCGTGAAGCCGCACTTGTTGGACGGCGTGTTGTCCGACTTGAACGGGCTCTCTGTGGCCGTGGTCATTGCGCGAGCTCCTTCGGGGTGTCCAGGTCGAGATCGGTCAGGATGCCGGCGAAGCGGTTCTTGGCGGCGTCCAGGCTGTCCTCGAAGCGAGGCGGCTTGTGTTCCGGCTGCGACCACAGCGGCTGCAGGGTCCGGGCGGCCGAGATGGCGCGCGGCACCCAGACCGACATCCACTGCATGAGCAGCGCCCGGTTGTGGTCGGCGAACTCCCGGTCGGTGGTCAGCAGGTGGAACATCGGCCTGGTGTAGCGCAGGTCACGCTCGGCGTAGTCGTACTCCTCGGCACCGACCACGGTCGGCGTCACGAAGTCGCCGTTGCGCGGCGCGGCGTGCATCACCAGGTGGCTGCGGAACAGCTCGCCGACCAGCGGCTCGAACACCACGTTGGCCGCGAAGATGGCCTCGCACCAGTCGTCGATGCCGGTCAGCTGCTCGGCGACCTCCCGCACGCCCTGCCAGGCCGGGTCCTCGTTCCAGGTCTCCAGGTGCGCGGTGCCGTTGAAGCCGTCGACCACCTCGGACAGGGTCAGGTTGTACAGGGCCAGGTCCTGCGCAGCCCGGATCCGGTGCATGCTGTTCACCGAGATCGCGTTGTTGTGCATGTTGGTCGGGGCCCGGCGGTTCGCGTTCGCGAACAGGTACAGCCCGAGACCGTGGTCGACGTGCATCCAGGCGCCGAGGTTGCGCTCCACGAACCGCACCCAGTTCCGGTTCCACACGTCGAACGCCTTGGCCTGCTGGGCGTTCTGGATGTTCTGGTTCAGCTGCCGCACCACGTTGGCGTTGTAGCGGTAGAGGGTGAGTTCCCACTCCTCGTTCGGGTCCCGGAACTCGTGCCATCCCAGCGCGGGCCAGTCATAGCCCTTGCCGCCCGAGCCGGGGAACCGCTTGGGCTCCGGCCGGTCGCTGCCCCACGCCTTCAGCGCGGTCCAGTCCAGCGGGTAGCCGCCGCGGCCGTCGGAGAAGCCGTACAGCCAGCCCTGGCTCAGGTAGTGCCTGGGATCCGGCTGGACCTCGACGGTGACGTCCTCGTAGTGCGTCTGCTTGCGCCCGGCCGGGGTGTAGTAGTTGAACCGGCGTTCGGTGGAGTCGGGGAATACCTTCGCCCCAGCCTCCGCGTCGGTGAAAACCACTTTCGGGACGCTGCGTTGCGGAGCCTCTGTCATTAGTCTTTCCCTTTCACGTTAGGGAGCTGGCGGTGCTTTGTCCGGGTCCCCAGTCGTCGTGAACTTGTCGAAATACACGTGCTTTTCCGGTACCCCGAGCCTGGTCAGCAGCGGGACCGCGGCCTCCACCATGGGCGGGGGACCGCAGATATAGGCGTGCGCCCGGGCGACCGCTGATTCCGAACGAGACACCACGTCGGTGATCAGGCCGTTCTCGCCCTCCCAGTCCTCGTCCGAGAGGGCAGGTATGAACCGGAAGTTGGGCAGGGTCTGCTCCAGGGCCCGGAGCTCGTCCTCGAAGCACAGGTCGCCGCGACGCCGCGCGCCGTAGTAGTACACGGCCTTGCGGTCGATGCCGCGTTCGGCCATCGAGCGGAGCAGGGACAAGATCGGTGCCATCCCGGCCCCGCCGCCGACGAAGATCAGGTCGGTATCCGGCGCGTCGCGCAAGGTGAACACCCCGTACGGCCCGGTAACCATGAGCCGGTCGCCGACCTTCAGCTGCTGATCGAGATAATCCGAGAACAGCCCGTCCGGATAGACCTTGATGACGAACTCGAGCTGCCCGCTTTCCCGGGCCGACGTGTTCGCCATCGAGAACGACCGGACCTCGTCCGTGCCGGGCACGGCGATGTCCACGTACTGCCCCGGGAAGAACTTGAAATCGATGTCCGAGGAGACCAGGCGCAGCACCAGGTGCCGCAGGTCGTGCGTGACCGGGTCGTTGGCTACGACCTCGGTCTCGACCTCCTGGATCGGCAGCCCGGACCTGATCATCTCCTCGTCGAAGTTCAGCAGCTCGATCGTCACGTCTTCGTAGACGTGCGCCCGGCACAGCAGCGTGAAGCCCTCTTCCCGCTCGAAGTCGGGCAGCGCGAACGTCGAGTACTTGTCCAGCTCCACATCGTCGCCGTCGAGCAGGAACGACTTGCAGGCCGAGCACTGCCCCTCCTTGCAGCCGTGCATGAGCATCAGGCCCTGGTCGAACGCGGCGCGCAGGACCGTCTGCTCCTCGTCGACCTCGATCTCGATGCCGACTGGCTCGAACCGGACGACGTGCTTATCGCCCATTCATCACCTCATGGGGAAGCGGAAAGAAACAGCGGGAGTTGACACCGGGGAGCAGGAGGGAACGGCCGGAGAGCCAACCCCGCCTCCTGCCCCCCGGTTGGATCGCATGGACCGAGGACTGTCACCACGGTCCGTTCGGACTAAGGACTAAAGGACCTCAGGCGTCTTCCTTCGGGAACCGGCCCGCGGGGCCCGCCTTGATGTACTTGGCGTGGAACGCGGCCCGCTCTTCCGGGGTCATCTCGTTGAACAGGACGTTCGGGCTCTGCACCGGTCCCATCCGGCGCAGGTGATCCAGCGTCCACATCTTGGACTGGTCGCCCAGCTTCAGGTGCGGCTGCGCCACCATGGTCTTGCCGTCGTCGCGGACGAAGCCCATGTCGGAGACCACATCGGCCCAGTTCCAGCCGTGGTACAGCGTCTCCCACTCGCGGTGGCCGATGAGCTGGCCCATGTTCGGGGTGCTGCGGCCCTGGTAGGTCGGCCGGAACGCCTCGACGTCAGTCCACTTGCATTCCTCGTGGCAGTACGTGCGGACCACGCCGTCGACCTCGGCGTACACCATGTCCTCGCGGACCAGGCACGGGACCATGCAGGTCCAGCAGCGCTGCGGGTACCAGTAGTCGACGTCCTCGGCCACGATCGGGTGGTGCCCGTTCGGCTCGGACAGGCGGCTGTAGTTCTCCCACCACTTGCCGTACTTGTCGTACCAGCCCGGGTACTTGTACTCGAACCACTCGAAGTCTTCGTCGGTCATGCCGTCGATGCGCCAGTAGTTCGCCAGCCAGCCGGTGGCGAAGAACTGCGCGACTTCGTGCACGTAGCCCTTGTTCCAGATCTGGTTCCAGGCTTCCTCGATCAGGTCATGCGGGATGACCAGGCCGTACTTCTCCAGCGGCACGAGGTAGCTGCGGTAGTAGTCGTCGTAGATCCACCGGCGCCACATCTCCGCGTAGGACTCGCGCTCCTTGCGCCGGTCCTTGGTGCCGTACTCGATGAACGTGCCGATGGCCGCGTCCACCACCCGGTGGTTGTTCCACCACGCGTAGCGCAGGTCGCGCTCGAGCAGCTGGTGGTTGCTCTCGTCGGACAGCGCCATCAGCAGCGTGGCGTAGCCGTTGGAGATGTGCCGCGACTCGTCCGACTGCACCGAGTGGAACACGGTCGGCAGCAGGTAGTCGCCGTTGGCGGCCGCCTCGGCCGGCATGGCCACGAACAGGGTGTTCGTGAACGCCGTCTCCGCGACGATGGTCAGGTAGATCGACGCCGCGGTGATCGCGTCACCGGTGATGAACCCCTCGGCGAACTGCCGGCCGATGGTGCCGCAGTAGTCGTCGTGGAAGTTGCGCAGGCTGTTGTTGAAGCCTGCCGGGTCGATGTAGTTCTGCATGTACAGGCGCTTCAGGTTCTGCTGGATCGTCGAGTGGCGTACCTCGTCGATCATCTGGATTGCCTGGCCGTTGTGCAGTTCCGGGTTCGGAACGGTGCGGAACAGCAGCGGCATGGCCCGCGCCGCGGAGATCTCCGGCAGCGGAATGATCGAAAGGAAC
This sequence comes from uncultured Actinomycetes bacterium, assembly GCA_963739135.1. Lineage (GTDB taxonomy): Bacteria > Actinomycetota > Actinomycetes > Streptosporangiales > Streptosporangiaceae > Palsa-504. The sequence goes on along the minus strand of CAVTZG010000020.1, from coordinate 79,164 downwards.
AGCTTCTGCCACTCCAGCCAGCGCTCCTGCACCTGGCGGAACATGTTGCCGCGGATGGCGCCGTCCTCGGCACCGTAGACGCGGTGGTCCTTCTCCTCCTGCATGGGGAAGTAGGACCGCAGCACCTGCTTGAGCGGGTCCTTCTTCTGCGCCTTGCGGAATGTGTAGTCAGTCCCGTACTGCGCGACTGGCTCGTGGTACTTGGGCTCCCAGGCCAGTTCCTGGATCTTCTGGTGCGCCCTGGCCACACTCTGGCGACTCATCGTCACCCCTTTCTCGGCGGGTTCCGGGGTCCGGGGGCCCAGCTCCTCGGTAGGCCTGGGCCCCGCGGGCTGCAGCCGACAGCCCCGAAAGTCCTTGTGTGCTGCATCACATCTCGAAAGCCGAGGTCATGGGCTCTCAACATGAGACACGTCGAACACGGCCCGGATCCGTTCCAGGTCTCGCTTGGTCTGCTCGGAGGCCTGGCGGTTGCCTTCCGCGGCCGGAGTAATGCCGAGCGCCCGCAGCAGATCGGCCGCGGGCGCTCCCGGGTCACCCGCCTCGCCGAGGACCGGATGCAGTCCCTCGGCGGCCAGGTGGTGAAACACCAGGTTGACGATGCTCCACGGGTTGAAGGTCTCTGGATGGGTAGTTTCTCCGTGGGCGTCCATGCGCCCAGCAAAACGTCGCCGTGAGCAATCTGGCGGTCTCAACTTGAGACAGTACCCGGCAACAACGGGTTTACTTTGTAAGAGGCGGGTTAACGCGAACCCGATCCGCGCGGGCTGCGCCTTCCAGCCCGGAACAACGTAGGTGTTGGGGGAGGCTAGATGGCACACGCATCATCGCCGCCACCGCAGACGTCACGGGATCGGCTGGCTGAGGCCAGAGACCGGTTCCTCGCGGCTGAGCCGGTGGATCAGGCCGTGGTGCGCAAGCCCATCCTGGCGTCTTGGTGGCGCTCCCGGCAGTGGCACGTGGCTGCCGACCACATCGACCTGAGCTACCTGCACGAACCCGACCTGGAGACCAGGCTGGCCCGCAGCGCCGAACCGGTGCTGGGGCGCCTGCGGGAGCAGCTGGACGGCCAGCCGATCAGCATCATCCTCACCGATGCCGCCGGGGTCGTGCTGAGCAGGCTGACCGCGGACCACGATCTGGAGCGCGCCCTGGACAGCGTCATGCTGGCCCCCGGCTTCAGTTACGCCGAGGCCCGCGTCGGCACCAACGGCATCGGCACCGCGCTGGAGGCGGGCGGCCCGGCGCACGTGTTCGGGCACGAGCACTACGCCGAGCACCTGGAGCAGTTCGGCTGCGCCGGCGTGCCCATCCACGATCCGGTCTCCGGCAAGACGGTCGGCGTGATCGACCTGACCTGCTGGCGCAAGGACGCCGACCCGCTGCTGATCTCGCTGGTCAAGGCCACCGCCGACCAGATCACCCAGGCTTTGGTCACGGCCAGCAGCAGCCGGGACTTCGACCTGCTCCAGGAGTACGTGCGGGCCTGCCGCCGCACCGGCGGCATCGTGCTGGCCCTGGGCAACGACGTCGTCATGCTGAACGACCACGCCCGGCGCCTGCTCGACCCGAGCGACCAGGCCGCGCTGATCGGCCACGCCACCGAGGCGCTGACCAGGCGAACCACCGGCACGGTGACCGTGGACCTGCCCAGCGGCGTGGTGGCCCGGATGTCCTGCCGCCGGATCAGCGGCGACGGGCCGTTCGCGGACGGCGTGGTGCACGTCAAGCTGGCCTCGGCGGTGGTCGGCGCGGCCGAGGTGCCCGCGCCCCGGTCGGCCATGTACCTGCCCGGCCTGGTCGGCAGCGGCGTGCTGTGGCTGCGTGCGTGCCGCGAGGCCGAATCCCTTTACGACACCTCGGATTGGCTCACCCTGGAGGGCGAGGCCGGCGTGGGCAAGCTGGCCCTGGCCCGGGCCGTGCACCAGCGCCGCAGCCCGGCCGCCCCGTTCCACGTGCTCGACGCCGAGTCGGCTGGGTCCGACTGGATGACCAAGACCCGCCGCGAGCTGCTCGACGGCAAGGGCATGCTGGTCATCCGTCACGTCGACGCGCTCAACGCCAAGCAGGTACACGCGCTGGCCAGCGCGCTGGGCGAGGCCCGGGCCGCGGGCCGCCAGGAGGACCTGCGGGTGGCGGTTACGCTGAACCGCAAGCAGGCCACCGTCGAGAAGCAGGCCACCGTCGAGGCGAACCCCATGGACCGGCTGCTGCGGTTCTTCTCCGGCACCGTGGAGCTCCCGCCGCTGCGCCATCACATCGAGGACCTGCACGAGCTGGTGCCGTTCTTCCTGGCCCGGCTCAGCCAGCAGGGCCACCTAACCTGCTCGCCCGAGGCCATGCAGCTGCTGCTGCGGCACAACTGGCCCGGCAACACCGAACAGCTCTGGCAGGTGCTCAAGCAAGTCGTCCAGCGTCGCCGGGCCGGAGCGATCATGCCCAAGGACCTGCCGCCGGAATGCTGGACGGTGAGCCGCCGCCTGCTGTCCCCGCTGGAGTCCATCGAGCGGGACGCGATTGTGCAGAGCCTGCAGGACCACGACGGTAACAAGGTGCGGGCGGCCGAGGCCCTGGGCATGTCCCGGGCCACTATTTACCGCAAGATCCACGAGTACGGGATCGTCACCTCAGGCGGCTGACCAGCGTCCTCGGCGCCCCCCTGGCCATCATCCTGTCGGCCACCGCCCTGGGCCTGCTCATGGCCACCATCTGGTGCGCCGCCCTGGGCCAGAGCGCGGTGGCGGCCGTGTTCGGCATCTTCGGCACGTTCTGGCTCAGCTACGCGGTGCTGGTGGTGGCCCTGGACCACAACTGTTTCGCCATCACGCCCACCGCGATCCTGGACACGGTCAAGCTGTTCCTGGTCTCCTGGCTGTTCGCCATCGTCATGCTGACCCTGGCCACGCTGCGGCTGCCGTCGGCCTTCAGCGTCCTGTTCGGCCTGGTCGACCTGGCTCTGCTGCTCCTGCTGCTCGGCTACGCCAACCCCCCGCGCTGGACCAGATCCTGGCCTTCGTCAACCGCCAGCCCGACCCGCTCAGGGAGCGGCTGGGCGGCTCGACCGGAGAATAGGGCGGGCCCCCCGTTTTCTCGGGGTGCAGGCCCCCTTGTTACGCGTTATATCGTGATGTAGCCTCGGTTTGAGTGGCAGCGCACCCTGCCCGCTTCCGAGCCAGCCAGCGGCCCGCGCCGTCGGCGGCGACGAGGACAAGGGTCCACGACTCGCGTGCCGTACCAGTCATGGCCATTTCACCGTGGCGGGCTGACGCGGGCCGTCCCGCCAGGAGAAAAAGATCATGACTCAGGACAAGGCCCGGAAGTCCGCCATCCGCCACCGCATGGCCGAGACCGGTGAACCCTACAGCGTCGCCAGGCACATGGTCGACGAGGAGGACCCGCACGGCGAAGTACACGCCGAAGACCACACCGAAGTACACGCCGAAGACCACACCGAAGTACACGCCGAAGAGCACACCGAAGTACACGCCGAAGAGCACGGCGAAGAGCGCGAGCAGGAGTGGAACGCGCGGCTGGCCGAGGAGCGCGCCGACGAGGCCCACCGCCTCGCCGATGCGGCTCGCGAACGAGCCGAACGAGCCAGGGAACGAGCCGAGCACGCCGACGAGGCCGCCGATATGGCGGAAGAGGCGGCTCACATGGCTCAGGAGGCCGCCGACATGACCGCCGACTGGGCCGATCCCGAGGACCGGGCCCAGGCCCGGGAGCGCGCCCGCCAGGCCCGGCAGGCCGCCGAGGAGGCCCGGCGTCGCGCTGAGCGGGTCGAACAGCAGGCCGATGCGGCCGAGGAAGCCGCCGACGAGGCGGAAGAACTGGCCAACGAGGCCGAGGAGATGATGGACCCGGACTACGAGGAACTGCCTCGGCGGGTCTTCCACATCCAGGGCGAGCATCATCACCGTCAGCGGGATCCCGCCGAGCGGCTCCAGGAGCGGATCGACGAGGTCATGCGGCGGTTCGAGCTGTTCAAGGGCCGGGCCGACCGGCTGATCAGCCAGGCCGAGCGCATCTTCGGCGCGCCCCCGGCTCGGCCCGCCCCGCCTCCGGCTCCGCCCGCCCCCGAGCCCCCGCCCGCCCCCGAGCCGCCGCCCGCCGCGGGCGCTCCGGACCGCTAGGAGGCCTCCGGATCCGGCCCCTGGGCGGCGCGGCCGCCGTCCACCGGCCCGGGCCAGGGTACTCCCGGGGCGCGGCGGCGCCGCTCACGCGTCCCTCCGGCACAGCAGGTACCCGGCCAGGCCCAGGGCCAGCGCGGTCCAGGCGCACAGCACCGCGAACCCGGCCCACGGGGCCAGCGGATAGTACCCGTTGCCCGGCGTGTAGCTGGCTGCGACCTGCGGGTACGCGGGATAGGGCTGCTGGATGGCCGTCACCCGAGCGGCGTGTTACAGCACGGCCAGGTCCAGCCGGGCCAGGTGATCCGGGTCGGAGATGATCTCGATCCGGGTGATCTTGTCCTCCGGGATGGTGAACACCAGGACCAGCACCAGCCGGCCCTGCGGCGCCATGACGATTCCCGGGCTGCCGTCGATCAGGGCGATGCCCGAGTAGCGCGCCCGCCTGGAGGCCAGGACCGCGCCCCGGCCCACGGTCGCCGCGCCGACCAGCGTGTCCGTCATGCCCGCCGGCACGGACGCCGCGTCCGCGTGCAGCACCACGTCGGGATCGAGCACAGCCAGCAGCGCCTCCAGGTCACCGCCGCGGGCGGCGGCCAGGAACGCGCCGGCGACCTCCCGGGCCTGGTTCCGCCGCCCGTCGGCCACCGGGGGAGTGCCCTGAACCCGGCGGCGGGCCCGGCTGGCCAGCTGGCGGGCCGCGCCCGGCGAGCGTCCGGTGACCGTGCCGATCTCGTCGAACGGCAGCCCGAACATGTCGTGCAGCACGAACGCCACCCGTTCGGCGGGGGCCAGGGTGTCCAGCACGACCAGCAGCGCATATCCCACCGAGTCGGCCAGCACGGCCTCCTGTTCGGGTCCGGCCGCCGCGTCCGCGGCCGCCTGGCCGGGATCCAGCGGCTCCTCGCGCCGGGACTTGCGTGAGCGCAGCACGTCCAGGCAGATCCGGGCTACCACCGTGGTGAGCCATCCGTCCAGGTTGGCCACGTCCTGCGTATAGCCGCCCGCAGCCCGGATCCAGGCTTCCTGGACCGCGTCCTCGGCCTCGGCCAGCGAGCCGAGCATCCGGTAGGCCACCGCCCGCAGGCGGGGGCGGTTGGCCTCGAACCTGGCGGCCAGCCAGTCATAGTCAGTCATCAGAAGCGCGGCGTGGAGACCCCGGCCTTCAGGCCGGGGAGGAAACGCCGTTTCATCTCCCCGGAAATGTCGGCGGTGCCCGATAGTGTGTTCGCATGTCCCGGTACCGGCTGCTCCCCACCCCCGCCCAGCAGGCGGTGCTGCGGGACCACTGCGGCCACGCCCGGTACGTGTGGAACCTGGCCGTCGAGCAGCACTCCCACTGGCACCCGGGCCGGCCGGGCGCGCCGGGCTACCTGGAGCAGTGCCGGCAGCTCACCCAGGCCCGGGCGGAGAACCCGTGGCTGGCCGCCGGCTCCCAGACCGTCCAGCAGCAGGCGCTGCGCGACTTCGCCCAGGCCATGGCCGCGTTCTTCGACCCGGCGAACCCGGCCGGGCGGCCGACGTGGCGCAAGGCCGGGCGGGACGAGGGGTTCCGGATCACCGGGCGGCGCGGGCGGCAGTGGGACGTGCGCCGGCTCAGCCGGAAAACCGGCCAGGTCTGGGTACCGAAGGCCGGGTGGGTGCGGTTCCGCTGGTCCCGCGCGGTGCCGCCGGGAGTGAAGTCCTACCGGGTGACCCAGGACCGCGCCGGGCGCTGGCATGTCGCCTTCGCGGCCGTCCCCGAACCGGTCCCGGCACCGGGCACCGGGCAGGCTGCGGGGATCGACCGGGGGGTGGCAGTCTCCGCGGCGTTGTCCACGGGCGAGTTGCTGCACTGCCCCGCCCTGACCGGGCGGGAGCGGATCAGGCTGCGGCGCCTGCAGCGTACGCTGGCCCGCGCGAAGCGGGGCTCGAACCGCCGCGGCCGGGCGAAGCACGCGATCGCCCGGCTGCGGGCCCGGGAGACAGACCGGCGCAGGGACTGGGCCGAGAAGACCAGCACGGACATTGCCCGGCGGTTCGACCTGATCCGGGTCGAGGACCTGCAGATCACCAACATGACCCGGTCCGCGAAAGGCACGCCGGGTGATCCCGGCCGCAACGTCCGGCAAAAGGCCGGGCTGAACCGGGGCATCCTGCGGTCCGGGTGGGGCCTGCTGGTGCGCCGGCTGCAGGACAAGGCCCCGGGCCGGGTGGAGAAGGTAAGACCCGCGTTCACGAGCCAGCGATGCTCGGCGTGCGGGCAGGTGGACCGGGACTCGCGTGAGAGTCAAGCCGTGTTCCGGTGCACCGCCTGCGGTTTCGCCTGCCACGCGGATGTGAATGCGGCCATCAACATCGCGGCGGGGCACGCCGTGACTGCGCGGGGAGGCGACGGGGTTGCCCGGCCGGTGAACCGCGAACCTCACCTGCTGCTCCAATCGGCGCAGTAGCTGGAATCCCTCGCCCTCAGGCGAGGGAGGATGTCAACGGTCACATTGTCTCTCTCGGGTTCCGTCGAACCCTTGACGTATGCCGCCGCGCCGGTGTGACCGGGTCGGCCGGACCGTGGCCTGGCCTGCACCGCGTGTCAGCATGGCAGCAGCGGCCGACACCGGACTGACACCTGCGTCCTGGCATCGTGGCACCAGGCTGACGTTCGGGAAAGGACTGACCGGGGATGAGAGTGCTGGTCGTGGAGGATTTCGAGGTCCTGGCCAGGAGCATAGGGACCGGGCTGCGGCGTGAGGGCATGGCCGTCGACGTCGCGCTGGACGGGGACGACGCGCTCGAGCACCTGGCCGTAACCCGTTACGACGTGGTGGTGCTGGACCGGGACCTGCCCGGGACCCACGGCGACGAGGTCTGCCGCCAGCTGGTGGCCGGGGGATCGGGGAGCCGGGTGCTGATGCTGACCGCGGCCAGCACCGTCAAGGAGCGGGTGGACGGCCTCGGCCTGGGCGCCGACGACTACCTGCCCAAGCCGTTCGACTTCGCCGAGCTGGTGGCCCGGGTCCGGGCCCTGGGCCGGCGCTCCACCGCCGCGCTGCCGCCGACGCTGGAGGCCGCCGACCTGACCGTGGATCCCAGCCGCCTGGTCGCGTTCCGCGGCGGGCGGCGGCTGGATCTGAGCCGGAAGGAGTTTGCGGTCCTTGAGTGCCTGCTGGCCGTGCCGGGCCGGGTGGTCTCCGCCGAGGAACTGCTCGAGCGGGCCTGGGACGAGGCGGCCGACCCGTTCACCACCGCGGTGAAGACGACCATCCGCCGGCTGCGGGCCAAGCTCGGCGATCCGCCGATCATCCACACCGTCCGCGAGGGCGGTTACCGGATCGGAGCAGCATGATGTCCCTGCTGCGCCGGCTCCGCTTCCCGCGGGGCACCCTGCGCATCCAGCTCGCCCTGCTCTACGCGGGGTTCTTCGCCGCCTGCGGCGTGGTGCTCCTGGTTCCGGTCCTCACGATCAGGTCCTCGCTGCCGGACAACGTGACCCCGGCGATCCTGGCGCAGAGCAACGCCGATGTCCGCGACCAGATCATCAGGGCCGGCGCCATCCTGGTGGCCCTGTCGGCGCTGTCCCTCGGGGCGGGCTGGCTGATCGCCGGGCGGTTCCTGCGCCCGCTGCGCACGATCACGGCCACTGCCCGGAACATCTCGGCCAGCAACCTGAGCCGCCGGGTGGCCCTGGGCCGCCGCGACGACGAGTTCGCCGAGCTCGGCGCCACTCTGGACAGCCTGTTCGCGCGGCTGGAGGCGTCGTTCGAGTCGCAGCGGCGTTTCGTGGCCAATGCTTCCCATGAGCTGCGCACCCCGCTGGCCGCCGAACGGGCCCTGCTGCAGGTGGCGCTGGCCGATCCCGATGCCTCCGCGGAGACGCTCCGCTCCGCCTGCCGGGAGGCCCTGACCATGGGTGATCAGCAGGAACGCCTGATCGAGGCGCTGCTGACCCTGGCCAGCGGCGAGCGCGGCGTGGAGCAGTGGGAGCCGTTGGACCTAGCCGAGCTGGCCGGCCAGGTCGCCGAGCAGCGCCGCGCCGAGGCCCGGCGCCGGGACGTCCGCCTCCAGACCGCGCTGTCCGCGGCGCCCGCCACGGGCGACCCGAGCCTGGTCGAATCCCTGGTGGCCAACCTGGTCGACAACGCGCTCTGCCACAACGGGCCCGGGGGCTGGGCCGAGGTGTCGACCTCGATGGCGTCCGGGCGGGTGACCATCCGCGTCTGCAACAGCGGCCGGGTGGTCCCGCCCGGCGAGCTGGACCGGCTGTTCCAGCCGTTCCAGCGTCTCGGCCGCGAACGGATCGGGTCGGGCGGCGGGTACGGGCTCGGCCTGGCCATCGTCCGGGCCATCGCCGACGCTCACGGCGCCGTCCTGGTCGCGGCCGCCCGCCCCGAAGGCGGCCTCGACATCGAGGTGAGCTTCCCCTAGCACGGTCCGCCGTCACATTCCCCCGGCGTGATCCGTCAGGGCGTTGGATACGCCCAGCGGAAGGGGATCACGATGCGAGTCTTCGTCGCCGGGGCGAGCGGTGCGATCGGCACCCGGCTCGTTCCCCGGCTCATCGAGCAGGGCCACGAGGTGATCGGCACGTTCCGGTCACCGGGACACGAGCAGCGGGTGCGGGCGCTGGGCGCCGAGCCGGTCGCGCTCGACCTGCTCGACCCGCACGCGGTACGCCGCGCCGTCCTGGCGGCCCGGCCCGACGCGATCATCCACCAGGCCACCGCGCTGGCCGGCGTGCGCTTCGGCCGGAGCCTGGACCGCAGCTTCGGGCCGACCAACCGGCTGCGGACCGAGGGCACCGACGCGCTGCTGGCCGCCGCGCAGGAGGCGGGCGTGCGCCGGTTTGTGGCCCAGAGCTTCGCCAGCTACCGCTACGCCCGGGAGGGCGGGCCGGTCAAGACCGAGGACGACCGCCTTGACCCCGAACCGCCGGCCATGGCCGCGCAGACCAACGCCGCCATGCGTCACCTGGACGAGGCCGTCACCGGCGCCGGCGGGATCGCGCTGCGTTATGGCGGCTTCTACGGCGCCGCCCACGACGGGCTGGTCGGCCCGGTGCGCAAACGGCAGTTCCCGATCATCGGCGCGGGCGGCGGCATCTCCTCCTTCATCCACCTGGACGACGCCGCCACGGCCACCGTCCTCGCGCTGGGGCACGACGGGGCCGCCCTGTACAACATCGTCGACGACGAGCCTGCCCCGATGAGTGAGTGGCTGCCCGCGCTGGCCCATGCGCTCGGCGCCAAGCCGCCCCGCCACGTCCCGCTGTGGCTCGCGCGGCTGGTCGCGGGCCAGGGCATGGTGATGATGGCTGTCGGTTCCCGCGGCGCCTCGAACGAGAAGGCCAAACGGGAACTGGGCTGGACGCTGCGCTATCCCAGCTGGCGGCAGGGCTTCCCGGCCGCCTACGCGCCCGCCACCCCGACATCTTCGCACCAGATCAGATGATTTATCCCTGTAGGCGGGTCCCGTAAACCCCGCACCGCGGCCCGTTCACAGGCTCCGGAAATGTCCTGCCTCACGAGTACCGTGCTTGGCATGACCGACGCGCATGAAGTGGTCGCCGCCTACTGGGCCGCGGCCGAGGCCCGGAACTGGCGAGCGTTCGGCGCGCTGCTCGCCGACGACGTGCTCTACCGCGGCCCCCAGACCAGGGAGCAGGTTTGCGGCCGGGACGCCTACATCCGGTTCAACGTGGAGGGCTTCACCTACGACTGGCACATCACCGTGCAGCGGATCGTCGGCGAGGGCCAGCACGCAGCCAGCTGGATCGAGTTCACCGGTCCGGAAGGCACGCAGCCCGGCCTGTGCTTCTTCGAGCTTGGCGACGACGGCCGGATTGCCCATATCACCGACTTCTGGCCCGACCCGTACGACCTTCCCGCCAGCCGCGCTCACCTGGTCGAGCGTTACTAGGGGTCCTAGCCAGCCCCGCTGCGTGCTCGGCCCCGGAGGACGTCGCGAAGGTGCTGCACGGGCCATCGCCGGTCGAACAGTGTCGGGTCGCCGGAGTCCTCAGCGCGAAGGTGCTCGATCAAGGTCACATAGCCGTCGAGGTCCAGCGCCCTGACCAAGCTGAGCAGGTCGGCCGCCTCGCCGGTGACGGGGGCGACCGGTGCGACGAACCGGTCGTAGAGTTCCACGACCTGGTGAACCATCGCCAGGTGGCGCAGGCCGGGTGTGACGGAGGGGAAGTTCGTCGCGGCAAAGTCCTCGGTGAACACGATCGGCTCGACGGCCAGGGCCTGTGGTCCGTAGTGCTGGGCGAGATGGATGAGCAACTCGACGTCGAAGGTCTCGTTGAAGGACGTCATCTGCCGGACGGCCGGGCCGAGCGCGGCCCCGTCGAAGGCCTTGAAGCCGGCCTGGGTGTCGAGCACCTTGGCCAGGGGCGGGATGAGCAAGGCCCGGACGAAGTGCCGGAACAGGATGATGATCTTGTCCGGCTTGTCGCCGGTGCTGTGCGGCTCGGTGACCGGCCCGTCGGCCCGGACCAGCACCGCCCCCTCGATCCCGTAACGCTGGCCGAGCGCGCCGATTACCTTGTCGCCGGCCACCATCGGCGCCGCCAGCGAGCCCAGCTGGGCCAGGTTCGCGGACAGGTCCGCGTCGGTATAGCAGACCACATGCCGGCCGGCGCCGTTCGCCCGCGCCGGATCGATCGCGGCGGCCAGCCCGGCCAGTATCGATCCGCCCTTGCGGGACTGCTCGGTCGACGTCAGCCGGTCAAACGCGGGGCTGACCGGGATGCCACTGTCTATCACCTCAGCCAGCCGCAGCACCGTCACGCTGCGGTGGCCTTTGCTCGGGTAGCTTTCCGCCGCCGCGATTTCCGTCATGAGATCAGCACTCGAGGGCCGGTCCGGGCATCCGTCGTCGCAGGCGATGATGCTCCACGTGACGCCGGTCAGGCCGCCGGTCAGCCAGTCGAGCTGGCCGACCTTGGCCCGTACGAAGTCCTCCCCGTGCGGGTGCACGGCACGGGGGACCATGCGGCCCGTCTCGCCGTACATCGCCCACACCACGGTCAGGTGGATCGGCCCGATAAGCTCGCTCAGCCGCCGCCGCGATCGAGCCGCGGCAATCGCTTCGGCCGCCACCGCCGGACCGTGGCTGGCCGCTACCTGTCCCGCCGCCGCGCGGCCCTCGAGCAGCGCGGAGGCCACGTCGAGCACCGCCTGGTTCTGATCAGAGTCCGTGAGGTCGCGCACGGGCGCCAACGTCTTGTCCATGGCCCCCAGGATGCCAGGACGGCCGGCTGCCAAGGCCAGAAGGGCGGTATCACTACAGCGACTTACGTCCTAGCGCATCCCGGCCACCGGGTTTGGGGTCGCCCCGCCGAGGCACATGTGATCAGGCGGGCTCAATGGCCCGCCGATGTAGCTGGTGCCCGGCCGGAGGTGGATGGAATGGAAATCAAGATGGCGCTCTACCTGCCCCGCGATGCCGCCAGCGTGCCAGTCACCCGGCGGGTTCTGGACCGGTGCCTGGAGACTCTGGGAGTCACGCCTGATACGCGCGCCGACATCGCGCTGGCGCTCAGCGAGGCCTGCGCTAACGTCGTTCAGCACGCCGGGCCTGGCCAGGAGTACCAGGTGCAGGTGAACGCTAGGAGCGGGCAGTGCGTCATCGAGGTGGTCAATGCCGGCTGCGGGACCGGCACCGTCCAGGACGGCCGCGGGACCCAGGAATGGCTGGGCGGGAGTGCTCTGGCCGGCGATCCTGTGCCCGCAACCGGCGAGCACGGCCGCGGCCTGAAGATCATCAATGCGGTGGCCGACAGCATGCAGCTGACCGGCAACGAACGTCACGGTACGACCGTGCACTTTGAGAAGACACTGCAGTGGCTGCCCGGAGCAGCCGGGCAGCACCTGTTCAACGCCGATGGCGGCCGCTAGGCCAAGGTCGGCATCTTCTCGGCGTCTTCGCCGCTGGCCAGCCCGGCACCGCCGTGCGGCTAGGGTGCTTTCCGGGTGTTGACGATCCTGCGTTTACGCAACGACTCGAGCCATTCCGGCCCGCTGAGCACCCGGGTGGTCTTGGCCGACCTGACCTCGCCCGCCGCGGCCACGGCCATCGCGACGCTGGCCGCGGTCATATCGTCGGGTGCCTCATACACGACGAGAAAGTCGTACTCGCCGAACGGAAAGCCCGCCACCACGATCGTGGCTCCCAGCTCCTCCAGTGTCGGCCTGATCGCCTCCACCGGGTCGTGCGGCTCGGTGAGCTGAGCCGCCATCGACTTTGCGGTGTAGGAGGCCTGGTACATGTACAGCGTCATCGGGATTCCCCTCGGGTGGGAACGGGCGAAGGGATCACCGGCCCGTCCCCGGGACGCCCGGCGGCTTGGGCCGGCGTGGCCGGGGCATCGGGCTGGAAACCCCCTGCGGTCTCAAGATCGTAGACCCGGCCCGAAGGGCCGCACCAGCCTCCGCCTCGCGGGCCGTAGCGGCCGACGTCGTGTGCGGCGGCTACTCCCGTTCCTGATCGGCGGCCTGGTCGGGCCAGACGCCGATGTGGTCGGGCTCCTCCTGCAATTCGACCCGGTTCCGCATGCCGAGGCGGCTGGTCATCTCGCGCGGGAGCTGAACCCGGCCCGCCCGGTCCAGCGTCGCGTACTCGCGTTCGTGCAGTGTGGTCTTACCCCGCTCATCGGTGGCCGCGTGCCGTATCGTCTCACTGCTCGTCTTGCCGTCCCTGATCGCGATCGTGCGGCGGACCTGCGACGACACGGCCGGGTCGTGAGTGACCACCAGTACCGTGACGCCGAGTTCGGTGTTGGCGGTCTGCAAGGCGGAGAACACGTCCTGGGCGGTCGAGGAGTCCAGCTCGCCAGTGGGCTCGTCGGCCAGCAGGACCTTCGGCTGGTTCGCCAGTGCCGTGGCGATGGCGGCACGTTGCTGCTCGCCGCCGGACATGCGGTCCGGGGTCCGGTCGGCGCAGTGCGCGATGCCGAGCGTGTCGAGCAGGAAACCGGCGCGCTGCAGCCGCTTCCGGCGGCCGACCCAGCTCAGCCGCATCGGCAGTAGCACGTTCTGCCGGGCGGTCATGTAGGGCAGCAGGTTCCGCGATGTCTGCTGCCAGATGAAGCCGACCACGCTCCGCCGGTAGGACAGCCGCTCTTTGGCAGTCATCGCGCCCAGGCTGCGGCCAGCCACCCACACTGCCCCCGCCGTCGGCGTGTCCAGCCCGGCGAGGATGTTCATCAGCGTGGATTTGCCGCTGCCCGCCGCGCCGACCAGCGCGGCCAGCTCTCCCTCGGCGATCAGCAGATCCAGCCCTTGCAGAGCCTGTACTTCGATGCCCTCGCCGGAATAGATCCGGACCAGCCGGTCACAGACGATCATCCCGTCCGCACCGGCGGGGAGCTGGTCCTGCGGGATACGTGCGGCAGGCTCTGCTGCTTCCGGGGAGGACGACCCTGCTAGCCTGGCCGCCTGCGGCGGGCCCGAACCCCCCCGAGCCTTCGGCAATTCGGTCATCTGCCTGGGCCTCCTTCAATCAGCGATCCGCAGCGCCCTGGCGCTGCCGCGGTGATAGGTGATCACGGCCTGAGCGGCCAGGACGAGCAGCGCGGCGAGCACCAGCCCGGCCGCGGAAGCGACCAGCGGGAATGCGGCGGGAGTCACCACGATGGCCGACCCGGTCCCGCTGAACGCCGCCAGGTTCAGCGATGGCCCGATCAGTGGCGCAAGCAGCCAGGCACACGCGACGCCGCCGATGGCGGCGGCCACGACCGGCGGAAGCGTCTCGGCCGCCAGCAGCAGCTGGGCCTGCCAGCGCCGCAGCCCCATCGTGGCCAGGCGCGCCAGCGTCATGTCGCGGGTCTGCGCGGTAAGCAGCAGCGATAGCAGCAGGACCAGCGCGCCGAATCCGGCCGCGGCGGCGATCCCCTGGGTGAGGGCCGTCTGCGCCGCCTGTAGCACCGGTGCCGTGGTCAGCGCGGCGAGCGCCGTGGCGCGCAACGTCACCGACGCGCCCGGCAGCGCGGCGCGGACGGCTGCGCTCAGCCGCGCGGCATCCAGCCCGGACCCGGCGACCAGCATGAGATCCGGCCCCGGTGGCTGGGGTCCGAGTGCCTGCAGTGGCATTACCACGACGGTGGTGTCGGCCACGCCGGGGACGCCGCCGATCCGTCCGGCCAGCCGGATCGCGATGGGACCGTTCCCCACGCTGAGGTCGGTCGGCGCCGTGCCGACCTGCTGGGCGGCGGCGGTGGTGGCGACCGCGGGGACGACCGCCGCCTGGCCCGGCCCGCCATTCCCGGACAGCACGGCCCCGGACAGCACGGCCCCGGAGAGCACGGCCCCCGACAGCGCGGCCAGCGGGAATCGCGGGCCGGGCGCCTGGTCGACCACGGCCGCGTACCGGGACGGGTCGACGAACACCACGGACAGCTCGAACCCGGTGGGCAGCGTCGCCTCGTCGACCACCGCGGTGGCGGTGGCAACGACGCCCGGCACCGACGAGATCTGGCCCTGCAGTGCCGGGGTGATCGCCTGACCGTCCGGGGCCTGGATGATCGCGTCGGCGCCCACCTGCTGCCAGGATGCCGTCACCTGGCTGCGGGTCACCGAAGTGCTGATCATGTCCGGGAACGCCACCATGGCCAGCACCAGCACCAGGGCGAACGCCGGCAAGACGGTGCCGGGCGGGGTACGGGTGGCCCGCGCCAGGCCGACGAACGCGACCACCCCGCGGGACAGGCCTGCGATTCTGGCCAGCTCGCGGGCGAGGGGAGGGTAGCAGCGCAGCACGACGACGGCCACCGGGATCGCGACGAGCACCGGCGCCGCGCTCGTGTACAGGCCGCTGTTCCCTGAGCTCAGGCCTTGGTCCCGGAGCACGACCAGCCCGCCGATGGCCACGGCGACCAGCGCCGTCTCGATCACGATCCGCCGGGCCGCGGGCTTACGGCCGCCGGCCTGACGCCGGGGCCTGCCGGTGGCAGGCGCCGCCACGCGCTGCGGGATCACGCTGATCAGCACCGGGCCGACGAGCGCCACCACGATCGTGAGGCCAGCCAGCCACCAGCCCACCGCGTCGCCGTCGCCGGGGGTCAGGCGGATGGCGACTACCGCGGCCGCCGCCCCGGCGACCGCGGCGATGACTGCGCTGGCGCGCAGCACCAGCCAGCCGAGCTGATACAGCGCCGCACCGCGCGCTCGCATGAGCGTGAACTCCGCGGTGCGGCGCTGCGCCACCAGCCGGGCGCCGAGCAGCACCACCACCGCCCCCATGACGGCCAGGCTGACATAGAGCAGTTCGAGCACGGGGGCGGCGGCGCTTTCCCCGGCGAGGAACGGCGACAGGATCGAGGGAATCTGAGAGGTGATCGGCACCGTGAACGGGCTCACGCTCCCCGAGATCGGCAGGCCTACGATCCCGGGGACAATCGGCAGGCCTACGATCCCGGGGACAATCTGCGTGGCCCCGGAGGAGACCAGGCTGCCGACGCTCGCCTCCAGCCCGCCCGCCTGGCCCGCGGTAAGCCGGCCGAGCGTGGCCGTGTACCCCCAGGTGACCAGCATTTCATCGGTGCCGAGCCTGGATTCGATCAGCGGGAGCGCACCGGGACCGATGAAGACCGCTCCGATCCAGTACGGCCGCTGAGACGACGAGCCTGGCGTCAGCGAGGGCCTGGCCGTTATAGGGTCCTCGGTCCAGAAGGCGGAAGCCGGGCTCGCCGGCCGGATGATCCCGGTGACCACCAGTTGCACCGGCCCCGCGTTCAGCTGGGTGCCGAGCCGCAGCCCGAACCTGGCCGCGGTGGTGGTGGTCACCGCCACCTGCAGCACGGCCCGATGCCCGGCCACCGAGCCGCCGGCCGGGAGCCGTCCGGCCACGATCTGGCTGTAGCGGGCCAGCGCCGTGCGGTAGGTCAGCTCGAACTGCGGCGGCCCGTACCCGGCGGCCTGGGCCGTCCCGGCCGCCGGCACTTCGCCTGTGGTCAGGCTCGCCCAGGCGGGCGGGTCGCTGGCTACCGGCACCCCCACCGCGGCCAGCCGCGCCCGCAAGGAGGCGCCGACCGCCGCGATGTCGGTGGCCAGGACGTGGCCGGTTTCGTCCAGCATGGCCGTCTCACCCTCCGTCGCGATGACGGTCCGGTCGCCGGGCTGCGAAGCCGCGATCACGCGCTGCAGCGCCCCGTTGCGCAACACCACGCTCTCCCGCGGGATGGCCAGGCTGGCCAGCACGGAGACGAATACGAGCAAGCCGAAGGCGGCACTGGCGGCGGCCCCGGTACCGGTCAGCGTGACCCAGGCCGCGTGCAGCCGCAGCCACAGCGTTCTCATCCTGCCTCCGCCCGCAACTGCACCGCTGGGTCGGGTCTGCGCAGGACCGACAGGGCAGCGGCGGCGACCGGCATGGCCGCGGTGACGAGGGCCAGCGCAACGGCCGGGCCGAGTGGCAGTATCACCAGGGCCGACGGGAACGGCGCCGCCGCATCCGCGGTCAGGGTAATCGCGGGCACCATCAACTCGGCCAGGCCGATCCCGGCCAGCAGGCCCGCTGCCGCGGCCGGCAGGCTGAGCGCGCACTGCTCCAGGCACAGCTGACCGGCCTGGGCGTTTTTTCCCACCCCCAGCGCGGCGAACACCGCGCTCTGCGTCCGCCGCGAGCGGAGGCTGGCCGCGGCGCTGACCGAGAACCCTCCCGCGCCGAGCAGCACCGCCGCCACCCCGACGGCCAGCATGGCTTGCCGGGGGGACGTCAGCAGCGTGTTGCCGAACAGGGCGGCCTGCTGGCTGGAGCGGCTGGTGACGGACAGGCCGAGGCCGGCCGGCAGGCGCGACGGGTGGCCGTCAGCGGTGCGCAACCACCAGCGGGTCACCGGCAAGGGGGGCACATGGTTGGCGGCGAGCAGGTCGTTGATCTCCGCCAGGTCGGCGATCAGCGCCCGGTTCGGCCCGAAGACGGTCGGGAAGTTGGCCACCTCCGCCACGATCAGGACCGGGACCGAGACCCCGCCGAGCGAAACCGTGGTGGCCGATCCGATGCCGAGCCGGTTGGCCGCCAGGTAACCGCTGGTGGCGATGGCCGGGATGATCTGCGGCGGCGGCACCACGACCGTGACTTGCCCGGGGAGATCGGGGCCGAAGTTGACCTCGGACAGGACCTGCAACGAAGGATCGTGTCCGGTATTGAACGTGAGCTGCTCTCCGCCGCCAGCCGCGGCATGCCAGCCCAGGAACGCTGGCGTCGTCCCGTTCGCCGCCGTCAGCTGCCCGTACGCGTCCGGCGGCCCGGTCGGCACCCACGCCGAGGTTCCCAGGCCCTGCCATGCCGCTAGGGCGGCATCGGGGCTGAACGGCCTGCCGAACGGGCCACTGGCCGTGGCGGCCACCGCGAGGGACCTGATGGTGAGGTCGGCGGTGGGGGTCGACAGTGGGTTCGCCGGGTCGTACGGCGGCAGGACAAAGGTCAGCGTCAGCCCGAGCAGCCGCAGCGGGTGGCTGGCCTGCCGCGGAGAAGACAGCATGAAGACCAGGGAGTGCGGCTGGCCGTCGGCGGGCAGGCTCGCGGCGGCGGGTATCTGATAGGTGGCGCCGCTGGCATCCTGGATCCAGGCCGTGACGGTCACTGAGCCAAGAGCCGTCCGTATCTCGGCCGCGCTGGTGACCTGGCCCGCCCCGAGGTCGGCGAAGATCTCCAGCCGGTCCGGCTGGCCGGGCAGCGCCAGCCCGGACGGCTGCTTCGGGGTAATGCGCTGCCACAGCGCGCTCAGCGGAAGCGGTGACAGGTCGGGGCGGAGCAGGATCGCCTTACCCGCCGTGGTCGCGTCCAGCGCGATCATCTGGCCGCCGTTGCCGACGTCGGCGAGGCTGGCCGACGTGGCGGCGGTGACACCCGGTGCCCGGGTGATCGCGTCGGCCGCGCCCGGCGGCAGCGGGGCCGCGGAGTCCACCCGCACATCCGAGCCAACCGCGAAGGCGGCCTGGTCCGCGGTCGACTGCCGCCAGCTCGAGTACCCAGCCAGCCCCAGCGTGGTGGTGGCCGTCGCGACCACGACGAGCAGGACCGGGCCCGCCTGGCGGATCGGCCGCCTGGCGATCTGCCAGCTCACCATCGCGGCGGCCAGCCGCCGTTCGTGGTCGGTCGCCTTGTCCACCAGCCTGGCCAGCAGCGGCAGCCCGCGGAGCGGGATGAGCGCCACCCCGGCCAGCGCGAGTGCGGGGGCGATGGCGACCACGGGATCGATGCCGAGCGATCCCGTGGCCGGATGCGCGACTGCCGAATAGCCGCGCAGTTGCCATACCGCGACCGCGGCCAACGCCACCAGGGCCAGATCGCCGCCCGCCCAGGCGATCGCCGCGAGCCGGGCCTGCCGACCTCGGCGGCGCCTGGCCGCATTGGGGGTCAGGCCGTACAGCGCCGGCCAGGCCATCACCGCGGCGCACAGTACGAGCACGGCGAGGGCCGACAGCCAGGCCAGCGGGTTGATGCCCGGATGGCCGTCCAGGCGCAGGTCGCCCAGGCCGGCCAGCACGCCGGTCAGGCGAGTGCCGACCAGCACGCCCGCTAGGCCGACCCCGGCGCCGAGCACCACCGCCTCGGCCAGCACGGGCCGCGCCACCTGCCACCTGGTGGCGCCACGCGCCCGCAGCAGCGCGGACTCCTCCTCGCGCAAACTGGCCAGCAGCCGCGCGGCCAGCACCAGTCCCGCCCCCGCCACCAGCAGCAACATCAGTGCGGCGATCGTGAACAGCGACCGGGACAGCACGATGGTGCTGGCTATGCCGTCCAGGACCTGGGGCAGGCCGGAGGTCACCTTCAGCCCATCGGGGAGGATCACGGACAGCTGCGAAAACGCCTGGCTGGTGCCCGCGGCGAGCGCAGCGATGTTGCCGCGGGCCATCGCCGGCGCCTGCGGCAATACCAGCCACGAGGCCTGGCTCGTGATGAGCGCCCCGCCGAACGTAGCCGGGTTCACCACTGCGGGACCGTAGCTGACGACGGAACCCGCGGCGTTGCCGTTGATGGAGTAAGGCTGGATGCTGACCCCTGAGATGGGCAACTGGTCAAGCGCCCAGTAAGGCGACGCCGGGTTCCTGGGCCGGAACAGCCCGGTGACCTGCAGCGAGGTCGGCGTCCCGCCGCCCTGGGGGGTGCCCGTCAGCACCGAGCCCAGGGTCAGGTGCAGCTGGCTGGCCACAGCGGCCGGCAGTGCCGCCGGCAGCGGACCGCCGTGGTGCGGCGGAGGAGGCCATTCCCCTGCGGTCAGCGTCGCCTGGGCGCTGATCCCGGCCAGCGACGCGGGCAGGATCTGCGCGATGGTCGTGCTGGTGGCCGGCGCTGGGAGCTCGAGCGGGACCGCCCACAGCGCACCTTCCATCTGGAAACCGACCCCCGGCCAGGCCCTGCGAAGCGTGGCCCGGATCAGCTGTGAGTCGGCGGCAGCATCCCCGGCGTTGGCCACGCCGGACAGTCCGACCACCCGGCCCTGCGTGGGGGCGAGAATGCTCCCCGCTCCGAGCGGTATTACCGCGGCCGAGAAGGCCCAACCCGCGGCCGCGAGCCCGGTGGTGAGCAGGACCGTGACCGCGACGCAGACCAGCAGCAACCATGAGGATCTGGCCCGGCGGACGAGGAAGGACACCCCCAGCCCACCCACGGAGCGCACCTATCCGCCCTCGATGCCGGCGACGGACCCATCCTCCAGCGAAATGACCTGGTTGGCCAGGTCGATCAGCGCCTCGTCGTGGGTGGCGACCAGGGCGGTGATCCCCTCCGAACGCACCAGGCCGAGCAGCAGCTCCATGATCTGCCGGCCGGTCTCCAGGTCGAGCTGGCTGGTTGGCTCGTCCGCGATCAGCAGGCCCGGCCGGCCAGCCAGCGCGCGGGCGATGGCCACCCGCTGCTGCTGGCCGCCGGAAAGCTCATCCGGGCGGTGCGCGGCATGGCTGGACAGCCCGGTCAGCGCTAGCATGGCCGCGACCCGCTCCCGGCGCTCGCTGGGCCGCAGGCCCGCGATACGCAGCGGAATCCCGACGTCTTCCGCCGCGGACAGCATCGGCACCAGCCCGAAGGCCTGGAAGATGAAGGCGATCCGGTCCCGCCGCAGGGCCAGCCGCTGCCGCTCGGACATCCGGTTCACCTCGCGGCCGTCCACCCACACCCGGCCCGCCGTCGGGTCGTCCAGGCCACCGATGATGTTGAGCAGCGTGGTCTTGCCGGACCCGGACCGCCCGCGCAAGGCCACGAGCTGACCACGGTCTACCGTGAACGAGACCCCGCGCAGAGCATGAACGGCCGTATGCCCGCTGCCGAAGGTCCGGCAGATGCCATCCGCCGCCACCATGACCTGTGGCGGCGGGCCGGCGTGATCTGCGCCGTGCGCCGAACGTGCCTGGCCCGAGTTCATTCCCATCCTTTTCGAAGGTGGCTATGGTTAAGCGGCCAGGGGTCAAGTGGCCAGTGGTTGAGAGGCCAGTGGTTGAGAGGCCAGTGGTTGAGAGGCCAGTGGTTGAGAGGCCAGTGGTTGAGAGGCCAGTGGTTGAGAGGCCAGTGGTTGAGAGGCCAGTGGTTGAGAGGCCAGCAGCGGGACGAGCACCTGCGTGTTGGGGCTGCCCCAGCCCGTCACCGGGTCCCATCCGGGTTCCCCCAGGCCTGGTAACCGGCCGTGCCAGTCGGCCACGGCATGCCCGGCGAGCATGTCCGCGGTCGCGGTCGCGGCGCGGTCCAGGACGTTGGCGGGCAGCAGGACCACCCGGAGGGTGGCGGCGGGGGCGACCACGTGCACGATCTCGGTGTCCTGGATTTCCTCGCCAGACGCCCGCCATGGCGAGGCTGCGCCGGCAAGGCCGTCCGCCTGGATCCGCGCGGCGGGCAGCCGGAACTTGCTGTGAATGCCGCCAGATCCTGGCGAATATCGGTGGCAGCCGGGACGCACTCCGGCGGCAGGATTACCGCGCCGCCGGAGGACGGGGCGCTGCCTGGCACGGGCCGCTGTGGGCCCGGCCCGGCAGGGGCAAGGCACCTGCCACCGGCCCGCCGCGGCCCGTCGATCCCCCTGTTCAGCAAGGGCTGGGCCGCCAGGTACCCGGCGATCAGGTCACGGCCTGCCCCGGTCATGCCGGCCGCCCCGGTCATGCCGACCACCCCGGCCTGGCCTGAGCCGGGCCGGCGGCCGACGGCCACACGGCCTGGGCCGCCCAGCCAAGCACCGCGTGCACCCCGCCGGCGAACCTCCGCCACTCGGCCTGCTGGGCGGCCAGCGCGGCCACCCCCTGGCCGGTCAGCCCGTAGACGCGGCGCCGGCGGCCCGCCGCCTGGGCCCAGGTGCTGAGCAGCAGGCCGGAGTCCTCCAGCCGGTGCAAGGCGGGGTAGATGGTCCCCTCGGGCAGGTTGAACGTGCCCGCGCTGCGGTCGCGCAGCGCTGAGATGATCGCGTACCCGTGCGCGGGACCGGACGAGAGCACCGACAGCAGCAGCAGGTCCAGGTTTCCCTTGAGCCGTTCACGATCCATACCAAGGAACACTATGCCTCGCACTACGAGGCGTCAACGGCGTCGCCGTGGCTTCGACTCCCGGTGACACCGGTTGCTTCCGGCTGCCGCGCCGGCCCCTCGGCGGGCCGCCGCAGCGTAGGGCTGCACCTGTCGTGCGGCTAGCGTGCTTTCCGGGTGTTGACGATCCTGCGTTTACGCAACGACTCGAGCCATTCCGGCCCGCTGAGCACCCGGGTGGTCTTGGCCGACCTGACCTCGCCCGCCGCGGCCACGGCCATCGCGACGCTGGCCGCGGTCATGTCGTCGGGTGCCTCATACACGACGAGAAAGTCGTACTCGCCGAACGGAAAGCCCGCCACCACGATCGTGGCTCCCAGCTCCTCCAGTGTCGGCCTGATCGCTTCCACCGGGTCGTGCGGCTCGGTGAGCTGAGCCGCCATCGACTTTGCGGTGTAGGAGGCCTGGTACATGTACAGCGTCATCGGGATTCCCCTCGGGTGGAACGGGCGAAGGGATCACCGGTCCGTCCCCGGGACGCCCGGCGGCTTGGGCCGGCGTGGCCGGGGCATCGGGCTGGAAACCCCCTGCGGTCTCAAGATCGTAGACCCGGCCCGAAGGGCCGCACCAGCCTCCGCCCGGGGCCGGTCCGGTGACGTCAGTTTCGTGTTCGTCAGGCTTCTGCCCAGGTGGGGTCGCGCCGTGCGGTGGGGGGAAGGGGACCGGGTGACTTGCCGAGGCGAAAGAGCATCTGAAGGTGCTGACCGACTGGGATGTAGGTGGAGGCTGCTTGGCGGGTCGCGGGATTCTCCACGACGGCTGTGAGCGGGGCGGCGGCCAGGCCGGATAGGTGGGCGGTCAGGGTGAGGTGCTGCCATGCCAGCCCGGCGCGGATCCAGGCTGCCTCGGTTTCCTCTGTTGACGTCAGCAAGCCGATCAGCGGCCCGGCGGCGAGGGCTTGGGCGTCGCGCTCTCCCATTTGGTTCAGCGGCTCAGCTGAAGTGCTGAGTGCGGTGATGAGGGCTTCCGCGGCGGCTGGTGGCAGGGGCAGGGTCATGCCGTCACGCCGGGGATCTGCTGGGCCGGTCCTTAGCCAGCCCGCCAGCTCCTTGGCGAAAGAGCCTGTCCGGGTAAGGTCGCCGACGGCCTGCCGATGGAGGGCCGCTATGTGTCCGCGGGCCTTAGGGTCAGCGACATAGTGCATGCCGATACCCTGTGGCCAGGCCAGTTGCGGCGGCTCGACCGTCTGTGGCGAGTAGCTTCGCTTGTCGGTCACCCGCGAGGTCAGGGCCGGGAATAGCCGGGCCAGCGCGTGATCGGCCTCGGTGTCGGCGAGACCGAGGCGGACACGCCCGTCAGGGGCGATCTCCAGTGTCATGCCCAGGCCAGATGCCGCAGCCGCCACCAGGAGGCTTGCGGCGCTGCAGCCTAGGCTGATCGCCAGCGCTCGCCGCCGCGGATCGGCGACAGCCAATGCGCGGGAGGGGTCAGGACCGATCGTCAGCGACCGGCCGGCTACGCGGTACTGCCACGGCTGCGTGTTGTGCGGCGACGGGGCTAGCGTGGCGTAGGCCGCAAGCCTGATGAGCGTGACGTGGATGCCGTCGCTGGCCAACGTCCGGGGATCGTGCAGCTCCGGCCGCTGGCCCGCGGCCACAGGTGCGGGCCGGAGCCGGGCCATGACCGCCGCGCGCTCATCTGCGGTGCCTCGGTCGTCTGGCAGGCCGTATGCCTCGGTGAGGCTGAAACGATACCGGCCGCTGTGCAGCGGCGCGTCGAGCAGCACTGAGCGCGCCGCCATCGCGGCCAGTCCGGCAGCCGTGACGGCGGTGCTCGCGACCTGCGGCCGGCCGACGAGCTCGCGGTTGATGAGGGGGAGTGACGCCAGGGCGCGCAGCGGGACGTTGTTGACGCCGATGACCTGGGCTGCGAAACGGGACACGTCCTCCGGGGCAAGGCCGGTCCGCATCAGATCCTGCGGGGACACTCCGTCGAGCTGGCCGTTGAAGGGCTCGAGGCCGTCATGCGGCCGATCCCAGCGTTCGACGTCGATCAGCACTGTGTCGCCGAGATTGGTGGCCATGAGCAGCGGCTTGCCGTGCACCTGCGCCATGAGACGAAGCTGGACCTTCACCCGGAAGTCGTCCACTTCGTCGAACACCACATCGCTGTCTGCGACGAATGCGTCCACCGTGTGGTCATCGAGACCTTGCGGATACAAGACGCACGTGGCGAACGGGTCGAGATCCCACAGTGCGCGCGCGGCGAGCTGGCACTTTGGCACGCCCACGTCAAGCAGGCTGCCTTGCGTGCGATTCAGGTTGCTCGTAGCCAGGTTGTCGTGATCGGCGAGCGAGAACGTGCGGCCGATTCCGTGGCGGACGAGCGCCGACAAGATATTGCTGCCCACCGACAGCCCGGCGATGGCAACGTTTGCCCTTTGCAGCACAACCTGCTCTGACCTGGTGACGAGATTCCGGTTCCGGTTCGTGCGGAGCTCGAAAAGCGCCTCGGGCTCGAGGGTGTGCAGGGCGACGTCCAGCCACGGGTAATAGGACCAGACCCCAGGCTCCCGCGCTTCATATGCTGTGATGAACGCCTCGCGCGCCTGACGCGACCCGCCCGGCAGGCGTACCTCGGCCAGCTCCGCGACCTGGATGGCGTAGATGTCACGCACCCGGGCGGTGCCGAACTGGGCCAGCCAGGCAGCCTGATCCGGTCCGTGAACGTGCCTGGCCAGGGTCACTCGCTCGGGCATTGCGTACCTTCCGGCGTGGTGCGCTCGTCGACGTACAGCGGGATCTTCCAGTGGCCGGCCAGCGTCGCCGGTGGGTCCCGGAACTCAACTAGGGCTGGAGCTAGCTCGCCGCTCGCGATCTCCGCTGCGATCTGCGGGAAGTCGTCCAGCAGGGAGCGTGCGGCGGCGGCCAGCTCGGCGCCGTCCGCTCGGCCGATGACGCGCACGATGGGCTGCTCGCGCTGCTGGCCCGGCGAGTACCCGCGTACGAGCTGGACCGCCAGGACAGATGGGTCGCGTGCCGCCAGGCGAGGCGTCCAGGTCCGCAGGTCGCTGTAGGGGACGAGCGTTGAGCCGATGGCGGCTTCGGCTGCCCGCTCGATGTCGGACAGGAGAAGACGGCCCTGTTCCCAGCCCCGGTAAGTCGCACGGTCGCCCACCCGGTAGCGAATGATCGGCGCCGCCCAGGCATCGAACTGGGTGACGACGACATCACCACGTGAACCGGCGGCAACGGGACGGCCATCGCCGTCGAGCACCTCGATCAGGTGCGTCTCGGTGAAAGTACGGTAAACGCCGTCGCCTGCAGGCGCGGCACCCAGGGCTCCCGCGTCGGTCGTGGGATAGAAGGCGGTCAGCCGGGCTTCGGGAAAGCGATCCCGTAGCAGGTCGGCGTCCGTATCTGCCAGCACCGCCCCGCCGTACACCAGGAGCATCGGACACAGGGCAGCCGCGGCCCGCGCGATCTGCCGGAGGAACCCCGGCGACCCTGAAATCGTGTCTGGCCCAAAGGCGGCTGCGCGTCGCAGCTGCTCATCCAGCGGCTCGGTGGCCGCGGTGACCAGGGCATTGTCCCCGCAGTGGCGGGCCAGCCAGGTCATCGAGACTGAGGAGCCGGTCTCGCCCTGGCCCTGACCGTCCGGCCTGTGCTCGATTCCCCAGTGCCGCTGATCGGGGCCGACGCCACTCATCGCCAGGGCGCGCAGGAAATTGTCTCCAAGCCCGCGGTTAGCGCATTCCGCCGTCACCGGCACCAGAACCTGCGTGGCGGTGCTTCCGCTGGTGGCCACGACCAGGACAGGACCAGGGCACGCGGGCCGCCGGTGGTAACAGGCTCTGGCCAGCCACTGCTTGTCGATAACGGGTACCCGCGCCCACCCCGCGGCCGTCTGGATGGGGCTCACCGGGTCGACGCTCGCGTCTTCGATCAGCTCGCGGTAGGCGACGTTGAGGCTCTGGCGAGCGTGGTGGCGCAACAGGGCACTCGCACAGCTCAGCCACCACCGCTGAATCTGCCCGGATGTCTGCCCGGCCACCTCACTCATCTCGCGCCGGACGCGGACCCACGCATCACCGGGTGGCCGGACGCCAGCCAGGCCATCACCTCGGATCTGCTGCCCCATGACGGTACCTCCCACCCGGAACGCCGCAAGCCAGGACCGGAACAGTTAACGCTGCCACCGCTCGTAATGCATCCGCCAGCGAGTCCAGCACCATCGCCGGCCGCTGTCCAGGCCAGCCCGGATACCGATGCCGCCCGCTGCACGGCGGTACCCGGCCGGTCAGCACCGTCAGGCAGATCAACCAGTTCGGCATGCCGAGTGCACGCAGCGAACAGTCATGCCCATGTCGCGCTTACGCCAGGGTCCCTGCTCCCCAGTAGCACGGTCCCGCTGTCGCGGTGACCTTGATGTCCCACCCGAGTTGCCGGAGCAGTCTTTCCAGCTCTGCTGGCTGGTGGGGTACCTTCACTATCCGGTAGGCGGTTCCGTCAGGGATCTTCCGGCGGATGGTCGAGGACGACGGACCTTCCACGAGTTCGTCGGGGGTGCGGTAAGCATCGTCGGCGAAGAACACGCGGCCCTGTGGTTTGAGACAGTCAGCCACGAGTGACCAGAAGGACTCAAACCGTTCGGCTGGGACGTGCGAGAGCCAGAAACCGAAGAAGACGACGTTGTAACGGCGGTCGGGCCTCCAGGTGAACAGGTCGGCCCGGATGTTAGGCAGGCAGGCGAGCGGCCGCTGCGGTTGACGGTCGCGGGCGATCGCACCACGATTATGACGACTGTCACCTAGCAGGAGGGGACCCATGATCCTGATCAATATCAAGATGCAGATCCGGCCGGAAAAGATGGACGAGTGGCTGGCGCTGGCCGACTCCTACGCTAAGGACGTCAACTCCGAGGACGGCTGCTTGTTTTTCCAGTTCGCCCGGAGTCTGACCGACGACAACGAGTTCGTCTGCATCGAGGGCTTCAAGGATGCCGAGGCGGGTGCCACGCACGTCAAGCAGCCTTACGTGAAGAAGTTCTTCGACACCGCACCCGACTTGGTGGCCACGCAGCCACAGATCATCTACATCGACACCCCCCATGATGGCTTCGGTCCCATGGGCGAGATCCAGCCTCGCTGACCGGTCAAGCACGCCCGCCGGACTTCGCGCGGAACGCGGACTCAGCGCGGCCTGGACTTGGCCCCGCTCCGGATCGCACGCATGCGCAGGAGACCTGGTGGTGGCTATTGTTCGGGCTATGACCCGGATTCCCCACATGCAACGCGAGGAGCTGGGGCCCGAGGGCCAGCAGCTGTGGGACAGCATCGTCAATGGTCTGGGCGACCTGGCTTTGACCGCCGGCGGCGGCCTGGCCGGGCCGTTCAACGCGTTCGTCACCGCGCCCGGCGCCGGGCGCCGGCTGTCCTCGCTCGGCGTGACGCTGCGGTTCGGCACGTCGATCCAGCGTCGGCTGTCGGAGATCGCCATCATCACGGTCGGCGCGCGGTGGCGGGCGGAGTTCGAGTGGTGGGCGCACGCGCCGATGGCACGCGAGCACGGCGTGGCCGACGCGGTGGTGGACGCGATCGGGCGCGGCGAGGATCCGCCGTTCGAGGCGGACGACGAACGGGCCGTCTACACGGCGGCCCGCCAGCTTGCTCACTCCGGCCGCCTGGACCAGGAGACCTACGATGCCGCGCATGGCTTTCTCGGCGACACCGGGATGGTGGAGCTGGTCTCGCTGTGCGGGTACTACACGCTGATCTCGTTCCTGCTGAACGCGTTCGCCGTGCCGCTGCCGCCCGATGCCGCGCCGATGTGGGCCTGATCATGACGCTGCCGGCGGAAGCCACCGGCTCCGCGCCCGGACGCGGCCGCCTGGCCGGGCGCCGGGTGCTGGTGGTCGGCGCCGGGACACGGCCGTCGCCGGAACCGGATCCGCCGGTCGGCAACGGCCGGGCCATCTCGCTGCTGGCGGCCAGGGAACGCGCGGCGGTGGCCTGCGCGGACCGCGACGCGGGCGCTGCGGAGGCGACCGCGGCCCCGGTCCGTGCCGAAGGGCAGATCGCCGCGGTCGTGCTGGCCGACGTGGCATCACCGGAGGCGTGCGCGTCGGTGGTCGCGGAATCGGCGGCGGCGCTGGGCGGCCTTGACGGCCTGGTGCTGAACGTCGGTTTCGGGCTGGGGCGAGGGATGGCCGGGACGACCGCCGCCCAGTGGGACGAGACGTTCGCAGTCAATACCAGGGCGCACTTTCTGGTGGCCGCGGCCGCGCTGCCGATGCTGGATGCCGGTTCGGCGATCGTGTTCATCAGCTCGGCGGCGAGCCTGCGGGCGGCGACCGGAATCCCGGCGTATGACGCGTCGAAGGCGGCCCTGGCCGCCGTGTGCCGGCAGGTCGCGCGGGAGGGAATGGCCCGGGGAATCCGGGCCAACCTCGTGGTGCCGAGCCTGGTGGACACGCCGCTCGGGCGGGAGGCGTCGCGGCGCAACCCGGGCCGGACCGCGCGAAGCCTGCCGTTCGGCCGGCAGGCGACAGCCTGGGAGGTGGCCTACGCCACGGTGTGGCTGCTGTCCAGCGAATCCAGCTATGTCAACGCGCATCCGCTGGTCCTTGACGGCGGCGCGACCAGCTTCGGATTACCGTCCTGGCGGTGCGCGGCCGCTTTGTTTCCGGGCTCTACCATTCCACTGGCAGTTTGGTCAGACCGCCGGTCACCGAACCGGAACGCATCCGAAGTTGCTCGAGCGGGACTGCGAGCCGCATCGCGGGAAAGCGCGCCGGCAGCTGGGAGAAGACCGCATTCAGTTCGATCCGGGCGAGCGGGGCGCCGAGGCAGTAGTGGGCGCCGTGCCCGAACGAGAGATGGGCCGGCCCTTCGCGGGCGATGTCGAAGCGATCGGGGCTGGGAAAGACCGCGAGATCGTGGCTGGCGGCGCGCGTGTCCAGCAGCACCAGGTCGCCCGCGTGCACGGTGACCTCTCCGATCTGCAGGTCGGTACGGGCGTAGCGGGGAATGCCGCCGCCGCTGCGGCCCGGGGCACGCAATATCTCCTCCACCGCAGCGGTGATCCGGCCCGGATCATCGATCAGAGCCTGCTGCTGGCCTGGATTGGCCAGCAGGCACAGGGCGCCCATGCCGATCGCCACTACCGTCGTCTCGTGACCGGCGAACAGCAGGGCCATCGACAGCATCGCGATCTCGTCATCACCGAGACCGTCGGCGCACAGCCGGGAGATGAAGTCGTCACCCGGCTGGTTGCGCTTGCGCGCGACCAGCTGCTGGCCGTAGACGAACAGCTCACCCAGCCCTTGCTCGGAACGGGCCCGGTCACGAGAATCTCCGACGGCCTCACTCCAGGCGCGGAATTGGTCGCGGTCGGCATACGGCACGCCGAGCAGCTCGCAGATGACCTGGATGGGCAGCGGCAGCGCCAGTGCCCGGTGCAGATCCGCGGGCGATCCGTGCGCAGCCAGGTCATCGAGCAGGCCCGCGGTCAGTTTTTCCACCCGGGGCCGCAGTGCCCGCATCCGCCTGGGTGAGAAATGCGGCTGCAGCAGTGAGCGCAGCCGGGCGTTGTCGGCCTGCTCGGTCTCGTAGTTGCCCATCGGCCCGCCGAACAACACCGACTGCCCCAGCCGGGCAGCCTTGGCCGGGTCGGGGTGGGAGCGGCCAAGCCGATCATCGGCCAGCAGACGGCGTACCTCCTCATAGCCGGTAACCAGCCAGGCCTGGTCGCCCACCGCGGTCCGGACCCGGTGGACCACGCCATCTTGCTGCAGCTGGCGGAGCATTGGCGCTACATCCAGTGGATGAGCCTGGTCAAAGGGCAGCTGAACCGTCATGTCTGACGCCTCCTCAGCTCAGCACGGCTCGGCCCGGATCCCCGCCGAGCGCGGTCACCGCAGCCGTTGACACATGCTCCCTCATCGGCTGCCCAACGTCGATGGACCAAGTTGTCCGCGCCCGTGGCGGCGGGCACACAGGTCACCCGATCTGTGAAGGATCACACGCGCCCATCGGCCGTGCCGCCAAGGCCTCAGCTGCGCCTGGTCACGATGGCGGTGCCGCGAGACGCGGCCGCGCCCGCTGTCACCACGTGCCACGGGGTCTGGATACCGTGCGCGGCACCTGGCCCGTGCCCGGAAGAATGGACGGGGTTTGATGTCCCAGACTGGGCGTGGATGCGGATGTATCAGGGCTGGCTGTTGGCGCTCCGCCCTGGTAGGACGCGTCGGCGTTCAGGGGCCGGGGAGGCGAAATGGCTGCCATCGTTATCCGGGAGAACGCGAAGGCGGCATGGCTGCCCGTCATGGCCAGGGTGCGCGCCAAGGTGTGCGACGTGGTTCGGCGGGCGGCGAATTACGCGGCCGCTGCGGTCATGATCTGCGCTGCCGGCGCGGCCCTGCTGCAGCTGGCGGTGCAGATTGCCAGCTTCTCTCCTCCTGTCGCGGTCACCGCGTTCACGCTGATTGCGGTGGCCTTGTTCCAGCCGCTGCGGCGGCACCGGCGCGCCCAGGCCAGGCACCGGCACGGCCCGGGAACCCGGCACAGTGCCCAGCGGTAAGCCGCCAGGATCTGACCGCGTACCTGCCCGAGCCTGGCTCACCGGCACGACCGGCCGGCCCGGGGCAAAGTCGGCCAGGAATGCCTCCGCCGCGAGCCAGCGACCGGCAGCGGCACGGGTCGTTCAGCGGCCAGGAGCTGCGACCGCGGCCCAGTGAGCGGCTGCGCCGCGGCCCGGCTGGCCGGCCACGTGGGTCATGCTCAAGCTGCCGGGGACCTGCGGAAGGGGTTGTCTCGGCTCGGTTGACGCTGATCAGAATGACCGCTGGCTGAGCCAGTCCAGCGCTGCCTGCGCGACCTCGCGCCAGCCGTGGTCGATTGTCAGCGAGTGGCCGCGATCGGGGAACTCGATGAGGTCGGTGATGGCCGGTGACTTGTGGTAGAGCTTGCGGGTCGACGTCGTGATGGCCGCCGGTACGGTGTGATCGTTGCCCCCGGCCGTGAGCAGCAGCGGCCCGCGGGTCTTGCTGGCGGTATTCACCTTCGCTGGCGACCGCGGGGTGAAGTTCGCCAGGGCGGCTTCGAACAGTGGCTTGCCCGGCGAGGGCACTGTCCAGCGGTCATACAGCTCAGCTGACTCCTGCTCGGAAAGCACGTTGCCGAAGCCGTACCGGAACTGTTCTGCGGTGAGCGATATCGCCAGGTTGCGGTTGGCTGGCTTGCGCAGCGCGATCGAGGCGACTTTCAGCGCGGAAACAGGCAGGTTGAGCACGCCCTTGATGGGCGCGGCGTCGATCGCCACTGCGGCAGCGGCCAGGTCCTGGCCGAGCAGCCGCTGCGCGATGAGACCGCCGAAGGAGTGGCCGATGACGACCGGAGGGGCCTCGAGCCCGCGGATGATCCCGGCGTAGTGGTCGACCACATCGTCGATGCCCTTGCCCGCCACGTGGCTGGGGTCCCGGCGGGCCTCCTCCACCGTGTCCAAGTCACCCGGCCAGCCCGGTGCTGTCGGTGCGTAGCCCGCCTCCTGGAACAGCTCTAGCCACGGGCCCCACGAGCTGGCATGCAGCCACAGGCCATGAACGAATACCGCCGGCCTGCCTGGTTGTGTCATTTCGCGCTCTCTTCCTCAGCCTGGCCGCAATGTCCGAAGAACCGGCACCCACCACCAAGTTCTACTCCCCTCCGGCCCGGGCGTAAATGAGCCCCCTGGCAGCGGCATGTGCGGGCATTCTCCGCGCGGGACTGCGACGTGGCTGCCGGGCACCTGGCCGGCATCTGCTGGCGGCCCTCGATCACGCGTGCGGCGTGGTCTGCTACGTGACCAGCGTCGCTGTCGCGTTTGTTCAAGACCGGCCACCCACGAACTCCGAGATGTTCTGGCTGTCCACTGTGCGCCGTGACGGGCGGCCGCACGTCACGCCGCTAACGGCCGTCAGGCTCGACGGAATGCTTCACTTCTGCGCCGGCTCCCATGAGCAGAGGCTAGGAACCTGCAGTCCAACCCCGGCTGCGTTCTAATCGCCGGTGCCAACCAGTTCCGGTCGGGGCTCGATGTGGTGGTCGAGGGAACCCCGCCCGCGTCACCAGCCCAGCCCAGCTTCAACGCCTGGCGGCGATCTGGAAGACCAAGCTCGGGCTGATCCTGCCATGCCCCTGCGTGCCCTGCCTGGGCGAAGCTGCGCTGAACATCACGATCCAGCCTTGCCCGGGGCAGGTCGCGCCAGCGCCGGCTGCGGACCCGCGCACAGATCAACCCCGATCTGCGCGGCGGTCGGCCCAAGGCACGCGCCACCGGCAAGTCGCACCTGTTCCGGCGCAGTGAGCTCGCGAGCCCAGCGGATGCGGCTCAACTAGTTTCATTTTCGCCGGCGACCGCGGTGGGGGTCTGATCCAGGGACGCAGCAAGCGGGGTGCCGGCCACCGGGCAGTGTCGCTTGAGGGACGGCGGGAGTTCCTTTGGTACTTGCTGGGTGCCCGTACCCGATCGGCTCAGGACGTCGTTGCTGATCGTGGTCCAGGCGAGCAGCGCGGCTGCGAAAGACGCCCCCGCGGCAACGGTCATGGCGACCGGGAAGCCGGCTGCCATTCTGGCCGGGTCCTCGAAGGCGGAGCCGGAAAGCCCCGCGGCCAGGGGAAGGGCGGCAACCGCGATCATTTGACCGAGGCGCGAGAGGGCGTTGTTAACGGCGGAAGCGATCCCGGAGTGCCGTGAATCGACGCTCGCCAGGACCGTCGCGGTGATCGGGGTAATCAGCGCGGCAAGACCGACCCCGAATACGATCAGCGAGGGCAACACCGCGGGGAGGTACCTGTCGCCGGGGTGGATCTGTGCCATCAGCAGCAGTCCCGCACCGGCCAGGACAGCTCCGATCGTCAGCGGGATCCGCGGGCCGATTCGCTGGGCGATCGCCCCCGATGGGGTGGAGAGGGTCAGTAGCAGCACGGTGATCGGCAGTGTGGCGGCACCGGCTTGAAGTGCGGTGTAGCCGAGTGTGATCTGCAGGAACGCGACGAACAGGAAGATCACGCCGCCGAGCGCCGCGTAGGTGACCAGCGCGAGCAGGTTGGCGCTGGCGAACTGGCGGGAGCGGAACAACTCCAGTGGAAGCATGGGGTGCCTGGCCCGCCGCTCAACGGCGACAAAGGCAGCTGCGGCGGCCAGGCCGACGGCCGAGGCGGCAATCACCGCTGGTGTCAGGCCCCCGGACGCCTCGATCAGCGCAAAGCACACACCTGCGATGGCCAGCGTGGCGAGCGCGGCGCCGCGCAGATCCAGGCCGCCAGCACGCGTCGGGTCCCGGGTCTCTGGCACATGGAGAACCGCGGCTACGACGACAAAAACCCCCAGCGGAAGATTGATCAGGAAGACCGCGCGCCACGACACCGCGTCGGTCAGGTACCCGCCGACGGGGGGGCCAATCGCGCCCGCGACCGCACCCAGACCTGCCCACGCACCGATCGCCCGGGTGCGATCATCGGGATGAAAGACCGCGTCGATGATCGCAAGGCTCCCTGGTGTAAGGAGAGCCCCCCCAATCCCCTGAACGAACCGGGCAACAATGAGCAGCTCGATCGTCGGGGCGGCCGCGCAAAGCGCCGACGCGGCCACGAAGACCACCACCCCCAGGATGAATATGCGACGCCGGCCGTAGATATCGCTGAGCGAACCGCCCACCAAGACAAGCGCCGCGAGCGTAAGCACATAGCCGTTCAGCGTCCACTGCAACCCCGCGACGCCCGCGCCGAGATCACGGCCGATCGTCGGCAACGCCACGTTGACAACCGTCGCCTCCAGCAGAATCATCGCCTCGCCCAGCACTGCCACCGCCAGCACCCAACGACCGGCGGCCGAAGCCAGCCGCACCGAGCCATTCCCTCGACCCTCATTCCCCGCCAACTGCACCCTCCTTGGCGCTCCTGGCTAGCCTCAGTGTGTCTCCCCGCCAGTTCAGCGAGCGCCGCGGCCGAGATGTAAGGCGCGTGGCTGATCTCATTCGTGCCGGGTGGTCCACACCGAGACGTGGGCGGGTTCCAGCGCTGTCTGAACGACGCGGGCCAGGTCCTCGCAGATGGTGTCCAGGTCGACCGCGTTTTTCAGGTGGGCCGCGAACGCGGCCACGGTCTGGTCGGCGTCATATCGGGCCCGGTTGAACCGCCGGTCCACCCGCTGCTGAGCCTCGACCAGGCCCTCGACCTGGCCATCGGAACAGCCCGCACAACCTGAGCCCTCCTGTCACTACGCAGGTTTCGTTCGAGCCATTTAGTGGACCGCAGCTGCGGCATTAGTGGAAATGACGCCGCATAACGGCCAATTCTGATCGGTCAGCACCGGATCGGGTACTACGACCAGATCAGCCAGCTCACGGCCGGTCTTTCCTGGGCGACGTACCGTGCACGGTCACCGGCGAGCTCCACCCACGGGTACGCCATTGGCCCGGGCCAATGGCCGACGAATCCCGGCCCAGTTCGCCGTTGTGACTACTAATTGAATCCGCCGCCGATATCCGGCCCGAAATATACGCAACAACGGGAAGGGTCAGGTCAGCGAACTTCGGTGTACTCGCTGCGGTCCAGCTGCACGACGTTGGTGTAATCGCTGCCCTCTGGTTCGGCGACGTCGGTGTACTGGCTGCCGTCCAGTTGCATGACACGGAAGCTGCGCCCGGAGAGCAGCTTGCGCAGGTGCCGCATCCCGCTCATTCCCGCGAGCACGACAGCTATGGCGGCGGCGAGGATCGAGCCGCCGAACAGTGCGAGCCCGCCGACAACGTGTCCCAGCAGTATTATGACCACTCCGGCCAGCAGCGCCACCGGCACGGCCGCCACCAGCAGCAGCGCGAGCAGCGTCACGGCGACTACGGTCTTGGCCGACCTGTCCGGCGTCCGCTCCGCGTACCAACCGGTCATCACGCTCACCTCTCAAGGCCCGGAGCTCTCCAAGGACCCATGCTCCATAAATAACACGACATGTCGTGTCCTTTATGTGAACGCATCTCTCGATCAGAATCATCCCGTGACCGTCCGGCGCGCTGACCGTGGCGGACAGCCTGCCGCCGGAGTATTCCCAGCGCGGTCGGGCCGGATACTGAAGGGCCCGTACCACAGGCACGTGATGGCAGGGCCAGGGAACCGCCGCCAGCATCTCGTGAAGCCGCCGGCCCGGTCGCACCAAGGACTATTCCCAGGCCGGAAGTGGCCGCCCGGCCCGGGCCCGGATACGCTGTGCACGCTGGCCAGAGCGCTGGATGGTCTGTTCGCTGTCCTGGCCGGCACCCTTGAACCGGGCGTCTCGCGCCATGGTGCCGATCGTGTACTGGTAAGGACCGTCCGATGTCTGCATCGAGCTCGCCGCGTGATGGCCTGAGCCTGCTGTCCCGGCTGGAACGGCTGGACGCATCGACCGTGTCCGACGCGAACAAGTCGCTGCGCGTGCTGCCCGCAGCTATCAGGCCGGTCTCAGCCCGCAGTCGGCTGCTCGGACGCGCTGTCACGGCGAACGCGCGCGACGATCTGCTGTCGGTCCTCGGCGCGCTGCAGCATGGCGGTCCCGGTGACGTGCTGGTCGTGGCCGCCGCGGGATCGCAGCACGCCGTCGCCGGAGAACTGTTTGCCAGCGAGGCAGCGCGCCGGGGCATGGCTGGCATCGTCATCGACGGCTTCTGCCGCGACACCGCGACTTTGAAACGAATGACCATGCCGATATACGCGCGCGGAGCGACGCCGCGGGCGGCCAGCGCCATGGTCATGCCCGAGGTCAACGTGCCCGTGCTGCTCGATAACGTCACGGTCAACCCCGGTGACATCCTGCTGGGTGACGACGACGGAATCGTCGTCGCCACCGAAGCGGAAATGGCGGCCGCCATCGATAAGGCCGAGGCCATTCAGCTCACCGAGGACGCACTATGTTCTTCGATAGCCGAAGGCGTCTCCCTGTTCGACAAGCTCAACTTCGACGAGCATGTCAAGAACCTGCGCGCCGGCAAGGCCAGCTTGCTCTCATTCGATGCGTAACCGCCGCGGCAAGGACACGACTAGCGGAAGACTACCCGGCACCGAGACCGTCCCGACAGGAAGGAAACCCCCACCCAACCAGGGACGATTCATTCAAGAAGGCTAGGAAGCAGACCCGGTCCAGCTGCCGGCCTAAGCCCGCAATGCGTCAGAAGAGTACGCACGGTCAGCGCATCAATTCGGCAGTTGCCGTCTGAACCGCGTTGTGTTTGCAACCGTGCTCAGCACTGGGCGGTCGGTCGGCACTGAGAGATATTGGCTATGTGCGGCATCGGAATCCGGCGATCGGCAATGGACGCTGACGACAAACTGACGAGGCCGGGACTGGTTGGTCGCGGCCACTGATCACGACGGTAACAGCCGGAGTATCCGCCGCCCTGGTTACCTGGCGCTGATAAGGCCCAGGGAGCGGGCCCGGCTGACCGCCTCGTCCCGGCTGTGGACGCCAAGCCTGGTATACAGACGTGCCGCTCGCTCCTTGGCTGCGGACCGGGAGATGCCCAGCTTGCCGGCGATGACGGAGAAGGGGAGTGGTGTGGGGAGGTACCGCAGGACCTGGGCCTCTGCCATGGTGATCGACGCTGCCCTGACTCGTGCCCCGGCTTGGCTGCTCGCTTCGGCGGCTATCTCGTCGGCGGCGGCACTGGTGATGAGGGAATCGGCCACGGACCCGGCGGCCACCTCGTCGGCGGCTTCTATGGTGGCGGCGTCTTCGGCTACGGCGTCAGCGGCGGCCTGGTCGGCGGCGGCCACGATGAGGCCGGCGGCGGTCAGCGCCGTGACCGCCTCGTGGGCGGCCGCCTCTTCCACCAGCCCGGCCGTGATCAGCGCCCGGACAGCGGCGGCGGCGGCAGCGGACTGGATCTGCTGCGACTCGGCCACCGCCTCGGCTGCCTCGGCTTGGGCCGCAGCCGCCGTGAGCACGGCACTGGCCTCTTCGGCCTGGGCCTGGGCGATCACCTCAGCTGCCTCCTCCATGGCAGCGACCTCGGCTCCCACCATCAGCCCGGCCTCGGAGGTCAGGAAGCCCTCGCCGATCAGCGTCCCGCCGGTCTCGGCGATAGCGTCAAAAAGTGGGGCGGCCCAGTAATGCTCGACGAGCAGGAAGGCCAGGGCGGTCCCTGGCTCCAGGGATTCGGCCAGAGCCCGCGCACCGGCCGGGTCAAAGGCCGCCAGACCGTCAGCTGGCGCCGGCACAGCCGGACCCCCGTTAGCGACGGGAACCACTGCCGCCAGCAGCGAGCCGAAGTCCTCGTCATCACCGATGGTTAGCCGCTCGATGGTGCCGTCCTGGCTCTTGGCCACGAAAAGCATGTCCAGCAGGCGAAGAACTCCCCGGCCGCGTAGACGATCGACCTCAGCCAGGATCCTGTCCTCCGAACCGGCGTCGCGGCTGAAGCTCAAAGCGATCACCTGCAGCGGTGCGGTCATCATCGCCCTCCTTGTCCCGGCCCGTAACCTCGCCGACGGTACCACCAAGCGGCGTCACCGCCAGCCGCGCATCCCCGCCTTTCCCGGCAGGAGCGGGATCAGTCATTGTGACCTCACCGGGCGGGGGCACCTGGACAGCGCCTGCGCGAGTTCGCCGAGCACCGGTGCATCAGCGGGATGCAGGAGAAGCAGGCGCAGATGCGGCGGAAGGACCGGACTAGCTTGCCCGGCTCGATCGGACGGCCCGTCTTGGTCGTGAACACCAGGTAGTCGCGAGCCGCGATTGCTAGCCCAGCCTCAATGGCACGCTCATGAATGGGTCGATGTTATAGGCGAGGCTGACGCGATGATATCCATCAGCTATGTCTGATCGGGGAACCGCGTCCGGGACGCTGACGTGGGTCCCGGACGTAGGGTCGTGCGGCGGGTGGAGGCCGGCGCCGGCGAGCTGGCCGTCGTACTTGAGGCGGGGCTCAACAACGGGGCCGCGTCCTGGCAGCGGGTCATGCCGCTGCTGGCCCCGCACGTGCGCGTTGCCGCCTACGACCGGGCGGGGCTAGGTGGCAGCGCCCCTGTGCCAGGTCGGGCGACCATCGACCGCCAGATCGATGACCTGGCATCGGTGATTACCGGGCTGGCGGCAGGACCATGCGTGCTGGCCGGGCACAGCTGGGGCGGCATCCTGGTCCAGCTGCTGGCCTTCCGCCGGCCCGACCTGGCTGCGGGCCTGGTCCTGGTGGACCCGGGGCACGAGGATATGGAAAGCCGATTGCCCCTGCCCGTCCAGTGGGGATGGCGGATCATGCGCGCGGTCTTCCCCGATGAGCTGCACGATGACGCCCCCGTGACCGTTGCGGCCATGCGGGAGCTGCGTGCCGCTGCAAGGCCCTTTCCCGACGTGCCCGTCGTCGTCCTGAGCGCTGCCCGCGGCTTCCCCCGCCGGTTCCGCGCGCACTGGACGCGCCTGCAGGCCGGGCTCGCCACGGCAGCCCCGCAGGGACGCCATGTCGTCGTCGACGGCAC
This sequence comes from uncultured Actinomycetes bacterium, assembly GCA_963739135.1. Taxonomy (GTDB): domain Bacteria; phylum Actinomycetota; class Actinomycetes; order Streptosporangiales; family Streptosporangiaceae; genus Palsa-504. The sequence goes on along the minus strand of CAVTZG010000020.1, from coordinate 41,122 downwards.
CGGCCATAACATCCCCAGGGACCGGCCCGACGTCGTGGCCGGCACGATCCTTGCGGTAGCCGCCCAGGCGCGGGCCAGCCTCGGCTGACAAGATAGGCCGGCGAGGACTCCCCACCGCAAGCAAATGCGGTCGGGTCTCACGAATGAAACCAGGCGCGAGCGGATCTACGTCGTCCCGCGGGCCCTGGTCTACAAAGACAGATCGGTGCACATGAACATCCACATGGAGCGCCCGGCCTCGCCCCGGGCACACTGGACGCTCATCTCGATGATCCGGCTTACCGGGCCGGGCCGCGTCGCAATCCAGTCCCAGTACGGATTCGAAGGCGAGGCTCACTGGGGGTGGGACCTGCTCGGCCCAGACGGAAGCTGGCGGAACTGGAACCCCGATCCGAACCGCTGGCGCCGCGGCCCCAAGGAACGCGAGCCCCTGTACCCATAGGCCGAGGGAGACTGGTGCTCCGGGCGAATCTGTGCAGGCCGGTGGAGCGTAGTCCCGTTCTGCGGGCCCTGATGCGGTACCCCATCGGCAGACGTGCAGGCGTGGGCGGTCAGGGAGCAAGCTGTTCGACCGCGGCACCAGTGGCTTCGTATGTCGGGGTGGCTCGCTGGTCGAGGCTCAGCAGCGTGGCCTGGTGCTCGACTGCGGTGAAGGCGATCAGGGCGTCGTAGGCGGGACCGCCGAGGATCTGCCCGGCGGCTACGGTGGCCAGAAGCTCCTGGTATCCGGTTTCCGACAGGGCGAGAAATGGTTCGGCGAACCGCTCGGTGATGAAGGTGTGCACGATCGAGGGGTGGGCACGGTGCGGCGGGGGAAGCCGGGTCAGCACCGAGTAGGACTCGATCGCTGCGTGGGCGATCAGGCGTGGTCTGCTGGCCATGGCCTTGCGGGCGATGGCGTGGTGCTCGTGCCAGGTGGCGAAGGCTGCGATGACCACGCTGGAGTCTACGGCCTTCACCGGCGCACGCGCTCTAGCGTGTCCCGGACCATGTCGGCGGTCAGCACTGGCATGTCGGCGTCGGCGACGGCGGCCGCGCCGTCGCCCTCATCCACCAGCCGCATCGGCGTCGCCGCCGGGACGATCTCCAATCGCCCGTCCTGCTCGGTGATCTCCAGCGGCTGACCTGCTGTCAGCCCGAGCGCGTCCCGGAGCGCCTTGGGAATGACAACGCGTCCGGCAGAATCTATGGCAGTTTTCATACCATAAAAATACCATCTGCCGAACCGACGGTGGCTGCCCGATGTTCATGGCAGCTTCCCGGGCCTGAACCACTAGGCAGGCGCCGATTACCCTCCGCCGTGACCCCGCGATCGGTGCCGCCACCGAGACGACCGACACGCGGCAGATGCGGACGACTTCACCCCGAAGCACCGATGTATAAATATACGGGTCGGCCGCACGGAACAGTCATTCTGTGCGCCGGTGAGCCGGCTGGCATATTTGATGATTCATCAATTAGAGACCGACAGGCATGACTATGCGGGCGGGCGCATTACCCTACTGTCCCGAGTGGCACAATCCCGCCATGTCCATCGCCTGGGTCGAAAAAGAATATCAGTCCCACGCCAGAATAGCGGTACTCAGCAGACTCCCTGCCTGCACGCTCGGCAGCGCAGATGACGATAAGAAATAAACAATTTACGAGTTTCGTTTCCGCAGGTCAGAACCTACTTTAAGCGACACGGGAAGTCCCCGGGCGAACCTGGGCCTTGCCTTCGGCCGGTCCGTGCGTACGCTAGGGACGTGCTGACCTAATCCCATTCCATGGTCCAGGACTCGACGAAGCCGCAGGTCAACGGCTTTCTTCTTGACCGAAACGAGGCCTTTTCAGCAGCCTCCCCAGTAAGGCTTCTCGCCGCAGCCGGCATGAGAAAAGATCAAAAATGGCGCCAGCGGAAATTCCTCCTGGCACAGCCAGCCGGCCGCCTTTACCTAGCAAACCGCGCAAAGGGAGACGAACCACAATGTCACAGCCATACGTCGACGGCATCACCGACACGGTGACTCACAATCTCGCGAACAGCCTGACCGCCGGCCAGATCGCGGCCAGCCAAGACACCCTCACCGTCTCGGTGATTTGTCCTGACCGCTGGTTCTTCGGCGACCTCGCGGTGGTCACCAGGCGCGACGGCCGCCCCTTCGCCGGCGAAGTAGAGGCCATGGACGTCTGCACCGGCGAGGTCACCCTCAGGGATGCCGGGCAGCCGAGCGCGCGAACTACCCCGTAACCCTGCCTCCGCGGGCCGGATCAGCACCGCGCTGCCCTCACCCGTCACAAGAGTCACCGGCACATCTCGTTGAACCCAGCCGGGCCATCGAGGCTCCACCAGCCGCCCAGCCCGGTCACGAGCCTGGCGAGGAGCATTGGTACTGCCTGAGCCGCTGGCAGGGATGCTGCCGATTCATGTCAGTCTGGTCGGCTGGCGTCGGCTGGTGCCCGGGCGCGGCCCGTTCGCGGCGCCAGCTCCGGGCCAGTGATGGGCACGCTCCCGTTCTGCCACCGGACTGGCACAGGTCGTCAACGCTGGCTGGTCTCGCGCCCGGGCCGCGGCGGCAGGTTCCCGGTACTGTGCTGAGCATGGGATCCAGCTTGCGGAGGAGGATCTGGCCATGAGTGAGGGCATTCCGGCGCCCGAAGATCCCGGCGGCCAGCGTGGCAGCGAGCCTGAGGTGACGGATACCGCCGAGTTCGCCAAGATGCGAGCCGTGATGCGCGCATCAGAAAAGCACCGGGAAGGCGGGGTGGATCCAGAACTCGAGGACGCGGACCCAGATCCCGGCCCTGGCACCTGAGCCCTCGGTCAGGCAGCGCCCGGAGAAGCGCTCATCCGTTAATCCTCAGCGCTGAGGGCGCAAACCCACCCTGTCCGCAGAAGCGGACGTTCACCCTCGAGCGCGCCGATGTATAGATATACGGCTCGGCCAACCGTCCATTGGGCCATAACCGGGACTCCCGAAGGCTGGTCAACGGCACGAAGATCCCCTGATATAACCACGCGCCGACCCGGCCTGGCCGGGCTTGGCCGGGCTGGTCAGGTAGAGGCTTTCGGCCCTGTTCGCCGCGGTCAACAGCAGCTCACGCTGATGGTGCCGGCCGGCTGGCCGACCAGGGCAGAGGGTACGTCGTATGGGTCACGCGAGCGAGTACAGCCACAAGCTGGTCTCCGCAGAGGATGCGGTCAGGGGCACAGTACGGCAACACGCCAGCTCCCCGCCCTACCTGGACGAGTTCCCGGGCCAAGAGGAAGAAGACGAGCTGTACCCGAAGATCTTTCCCGGCCTGGCGCACGCGGCTACGTGCGAGCTCGGCCGCGAGGACTTCGTCCACGGCAACGGTGCCGGCGACCGCGAGCTGCACAACCAGGAGCTCTGCAATTACAGACAAGATCTGACGGCGCCCTTACCGGCGCCCTGCCCTGCTGGAGGTCATCATGGCCGACCTGAATTCCGTGTTCGAGGCGGCGGCGGCGCGTTACACCGAACGCCCGGCTGTCCGCATGGACGGTCTCGTACTGAGCTACTCCCAGCTGCGCGATGCCGCCTACCGGATGGCATCCCTGCTGTCGTCGGCCGGCATTGCGCCGGGCGACCGGGTAGCCATCATGCTGCCCAACGTGCCCGCCTTCCCGGTCGCCTTCTATGGCGCGCTGGCCGCCGGGGCCATCGTCGTGCCGATGAACCCGCTGCTCAAGAGCCGTGAGATCACCTACTACCTCAGCGATTCCGGGGCAAGCGTGCTGCTCGCCTGGCATGCGGCGGCGGCCGAGGCCACCCTGGGTGCCGCCGCGACCGGGGTGCCGGTGCTGAAGGTTGACGAGCCCGACGCCGCAGGGCTGCTCACCGGCCTGGCCCCTGTTACCGCGGGCGTGGAGCGCGCCGCAGACGAGGACGCCGTCATCCTGTATACCTCGGGGACCACCGGCGTGCCCAAGGGCGCCGAGCTCACGCACGCGGGCCTCACCCGCAATGCCTCTCTGACGGCCCGCAACCTGCTCAACGCAGGCCCTGATGACGTGGTCATGGGCTGCCTGCCGCTGTTCCACGTCTTCGGCCTGACCTGTGCCTTGAACGCCACCATCGCCGCCGGCGCCAGCCTGACCCTGCTGCCCAGGTTCGACCCGGCCAAGGCACTGCAGATCGTGGGCCGGGACCGGGTGACGATCTTCGAGGGCGTGCCCACGATGTACGCGGCGATGCTGCACGACCCGGCCGGCGCGCGGGCCGACACCTCGTCCCTGCGAGTGTGCGTATCCGGCGGCGCGGCCATGCCGGTGGAAGTCATGCGCGGGTTCGAGCAGGCCTTCGGGTGCATGATCCTGGAGGGCTACGGGCTGTCCGAGACCTCTCCGGTCGCGTCGTTCAATCACCCGGACCAAGTGCGCAAGCCAGGCTCGATCGGGACGCCGATCGAGGGGGTCGAGATGCGGGTAGTCGATAACGAAGGCGCCGAACTGCCCGTCGGCCAGATCGGCGAGATCGTCATCCGCGGTTACAACGTGATGAAGGGATACTGGCGCAACCCCGGCGCCACGGCTGAGACGATCACCGGCGGCTGGCTCAAGACCGGCGACCTGGCCAGGGTCGACGAGGACGGCTATTTCTACATCGTGGACCGGAAAAAGGACCTGATCATCCGCGGCGGATTCAACGTGTACCCGCGTGAGATCGAAGAGGTCCTCTACGAGCATCCAGCCGTAGCCGAAGCCGCCGTCATCGGAATCCCGGACGAGCGTCTCGGCGAGGAAATCTGCGCCGCCGTGACACTCAAGCCCGGCGCAGCCGCCACCACCGACGAACTGCGCGATTTCGTGAAGGACCGGGTAGCACCCTATAAATACCCGCGCTACCTCTGGATCGCACCCGAGCTGCCCAAGGGCCCGACTGGCAAGATCCTCCGCCGCGAAGTGAGCGCACCGCAGAACCTCAGGCAGGCGCCCCGCCCGGCCTGAACAGCAGGACCTCAGGGCGCAACATACGACCGCCGCGTCACAGAGGCAGCGGAATGCGACCAGCTGCGGGCGGGGACCGGACCCGGCAAGTGCTGCCGCCCAACCGCGCCTCCGGCGGCAAGGCCCTGCTCGCGGCGCTGGACGGCCGGCAGTGGCTCGGCCCGGACCGCCCGGCGGACCGCAAGCGGCGGTCTCCCTGGCCACCTCCTCCGTCAGGTTCCACCCCAGCCGCCTGCCGGCCTAGGTCTCGGCGCTGACCACCGCCGCAGCCGCGGCTGCGGCCCGCCCCGGGCGGGTGCACGGTCCGGCTGGAGGTCGACGAAGTCGACCACGCCGACTCAGCCGAGGACCCGGAAGATATCAGGCTGCCCGTCCTCGCCGCGCTGCAGATCCCGGTGAATCCGGCCTGACGACCGCCTCCCGGCGAGCAGGTGGTTCACGCGGTGGGCATCACGGCCGCCCGGTGGCAGGTCCGGTCCAGAGCGGGGAAGCGCGTTACCCGCCGAACGACACCCGGCTCCACGTGGACCCCCCGTCGGTGGATACGTAGGCCAGGTCATATTGGGCCGGCTGGCCCTGGACGTCGCAGGTGAGCACCAGGCTGCCGTCGGTGGAGGCACCCAGCTCGGCGGACGGCACCGGCAGCGAGGCGGGACATGGCACGGCCAGGTGCCGCCCGGCCCCGGTCCCGGTGTACACCTCGACCGAGGGCGAAATGGGCCCGGCGCCCTCCTGGCCGGCCACGTAGGCGGCGGCCCCGTGGACGAGCAGGGTGGCGCTGCGGTCCGGGGTGAGGCCGAGCTTCGTCCAGACGGCGCTGCCGACCGGGGCGCGCCAGACATCCGGGTAGGGCTGCGGGCCGGCGATGGCCCAGACCCAGCCGGACGCGGTCTCCAGCGAGAGCACCTGGCCGAGCTGGCCGGGCTGCCAGCTCGCCGCTCCGTCCGTGGTAAGCCACAACGCGCCGTCGGTGCTCCACGCATAGCCGTCCGAGGAGGTGGCGAAGCGCAGGTGGGTCACCCCGGCCGGGGGTGGCGGAAGCGCCGTCCAGCTCAGCGCCCCGTCGCCGGTCGTGAGCAGCTGCGCGGAGCCGAGGACCCAACCGCGCTGCGCCGACACGAAGCTCACGTCGCTGGCCGCGAAGCCGGGGTGGACCGAAGCCGGCGGGCTGCTGCTGGGCACCGGGGCTGGCGAGGGCGAGGCAGCGGCGGATGCCGCAGCCGGGGCCGGCGTGGAAACGGAGTGCGCCGGCGGGCTCGAGGTGCCACAGGCCGTCGGGACGGCCAGGGCCAGCAGGGCGGCGCCCGCGGCGCCAGCGCGCATAATGTTCATGCCTCTAAGACGATGCAACGTGCTTCAGCGTTGGACGGATGGATGGTTCCCCGCCGGACTGCACCCAGACCTCACCGGAAGCCACCCAAGCCGGGCCCGACGGGCTGTGGCGGCTGGCCTGGCCGGAGCTGCCGGGCCGCCGACCCGGCGAACCGGATGACGCCCCGGGGCTGGATCTGTCGTCGCTGCTGTTGCTGGTTCACCTGGTCCGCTCGCCGTGGTGCTCATGCTGCGCCGCGGCCGGGCCCGGCCGGGTAGCCGACTAAACGGCCGGCCCGGGTAGCACGTCGCGGTCGCCGAACTGCTCGATGCCCCGCTCGCGACACTGCACGGTCGCCTGGCAAACTCGCCGGGACCTCGCTGTCAGTTCCTGCTGCCACCAGAAGAGACCTGAACCGACGTGCCGGGTCCGCCGAGGTCAACCAGCTGATCTTGGCATCGACGAGGACACTGCGCTCTTCGACCAGCCCGCTACAGGAGTTTCCCAAACGGTCTAATGAGACTTGTGGACTTCGCCGATGTGCGGCGTCAGGGTGGATGTCAGGACCAGCCCCCGTGGCACAGGCCACTGACATCAATTAGAGAGGAGCCGGCATCGTGGACGAGAAGCTCGAGGTGATCGTTATCCCCGTCTCGGATGTCGACCGTGCGAAGGAGTTCTACAGGAGCCTCGGCTGGAGACTCGACGCCGACCACGCCGTCGGTGAAAGCTTCCGCATCGTTCAGCTCACGCCTCCAGGCTCCGAGTGCTCGATCCAATTCGGCACGGGCATCACGTCGGCCGCACCCGGTTCGGCCCAGCACCTGTACCTGATCGTCTCCGACATCGGGGCTGCGCGCGACGAGCTCGTCGCCCGCGGTGTCGAGGCCAGCGAGGTATTCCACGAAGGAGCGTCAGGCGCTCGGTTCCATCAGGACGGAACGAACGGCCGCGTCAGCGGCCCTGCGCCCGATGACGCCAGCTACGGCTCGTTCGTCTCGTTCAGCGACCCCGACGGCAACAGCTGGCTGTTCCAGGAAGTCACGACCCGGCTTCCCGGACGCGTCGACCATGCCGCGACTTCGTTCGCCTCCGTAAGCGACCTGGCGGACGCGATGCGGCGCGCGTCAGCCGCCCACGGCGAGCATGAGAAGCGTATCGGCCAGGCCGACGCGAACTGGCCCGACTGGTATGCCCGGTACATGGTGGCGGAGCAGGCCGGGACGGAGCTGCCGACGTAAGCGATGACGGCACGATCGCCGCCGGGCCAGGAGGAGCCCGCAGACACCCTGTTCGATCTTCATCCACAGCGGGAAGGTGCCGGGCAGCGCGATGATCACCGCGATGGCCACCACCATGACAGCGGGGGCGATCCGCAGCCGCAGATACGCCCGGCGTGAGCCGCCGGCCGCACGGCAGTGAAGGTAAACAGCAGCAGGACGCTGACGGCGACAATGATCCCATGCGTCCAGACGGCGGAGTTCACCACCGCGGCGTGATTGCGCAGCACGACGATGGCCACGAGGGCGAGCACGCTGATGGCGGTGTACCCGCCGACGAGAAGCTTGGTGCTACGCAGCGCCGTCTGGGTGCGCGGATGAGTCTGGTGTTCTTCCGGTCGGGTCAGGCGCCGGGCAGCCTGTGGGGGCTGCGGCCGCGGCTTGTGGTGCACGCACCGGGGCGCTTCCGCGTTCGGGCCGGCCGTCGCCCGCGCTGTGTCTATCTGGCCGGCTGTGCGGGGGTTACCTGCCGAATGCCGAGGGAAGGTGAGGAGTTGGCTGGTGGCTGTCAGATGTGGCGGCCGGCCATGCGATCGCGCCGTCGCGGCGGCGGCCAGATGCCAACTCCTTTCAGCGGCGGCATGGAGGATCGCGGGAGGTGCAGAAGGTGCAGGTCGGCAATGACTGAACCACTCGCGGCGGCCTCACCGCCGGCTGCCGCGCCCGAGCGGGACGTGCTGCTGGCCACCAAGCTGCACTTGCCCGGGCCACGGCCCGGCCAGGTGCCGCGGCCGCGGCTGATGGCACGGCTGGATGAGGGCCTGGCGCGGGGGCTGGTCCTGGTCTGTGCCCCGGCGGGATACGGCAAGACGGTCCTGCTGGCGGACTGGGCCCGGCGCGGCGGGCACCCGGCCGGGTGGCTGTCGCTGGACGCAGGGGACAACGACCCGGCCCGGTTCTGGCGCCACGCGGTGGCCGCGCTGGACCGGGCCCGCGCGGGGACCGGCGACCGGGTGGCCCCGCTGCTCGGGCCGCCCGCGCCGTCGTCGTTCCAGGGGCTGGTCACGGCGCTGATCAACGAACTGGCCGCGGACGAGGCCCTGCTGGTCCTCGATGACTACCACGTGATCGGCTCGCCGCAGGTGCACCAGTCGCTCGCGTTCCTGGTCGAGCACCGGCCGGCCGGGATAGGCGTGGTGCTGGCCAGCCGGAGCGACCCGCCGCTGCCGCTGGCGCGGCTGCGGGCCCGCGGCCAGGTAGCCGAGATACGCGTGGCCGGGCTGCGGTTCACCCCCGCGGAGGCTGGGGAGCTGCTTCAGCACGTGGTGTCGGCCCTGCCGGATGCGTCGGTGGCGGCGCTGGCGGCCCGGACCGAGGGCTGGGCGGCCGGGTTGCAGCTGGCCGCGCTGTCCCTGCGCGGCCACGATGATGCCGCCGCCTTCGTGGCCGCGTTCACCGGCAGCCACCGGTACGTCCTGGACTACCTGGCTGAAGAGGTGCTTGAGGGGCAGCACACGCGGCTGCGGATGTTCCTGCTCGAAACCTCGGTGCTGGAACGGCTCAGCGGCCCGTTGTGCGACGCGGTCACCGGCCGCGACGGCAGCCGGGCGCTGCTGGAGGAGGCGGAGCGGGCGGGCCTGTTCCTGATCCCGCTGGATGAGGTGCGCGGCTGGTGGCGCTACCACCACCTGTTCGCCGACCTGCTCCGCGCCCGGCTCGAGGCTGAACAGCCCGGACGCGCGGCCCAGTTGCACCGCAACGCCGCGGCGTGGTACGCCGGGCACGGGCTGGCTGATGACGCCATCGGCCACGCGGCCGCCGCCGGCGAGATGCTCGGGGCGGCCCGGATCATCGAGCAGCACTTCGATCTGGTCTACAACATCCGCGGCGAGGCCGCGACCATCCACCGGTGGCTGTCGGTCCTTCCCGCCGAGGTGGTCCGGTGCCGTCCCCGGCTGCTGCTGGCGCAGGCCTTCATGGCCGCCACTGGCGGCCGCCTCGAGGTCGTGGAACCGCTCCTGGACGCGGCCGAGTGCGCGCCCCCCGACTGGGCCGATGAGCCGTTCGAGCCGACGGCCGGTGTCGCGGCCAGCTTCCTGATCAATGTCCCGGCCATGACCACGCTCGTTCGCGGCTATCTCGCCCAGCTCCACGGCGACGCCGAGGCCACGGCCGTGTTCGCCGCGCAGGCCCTGGCCGAGAGCAAACCAGAAGAACGGATGCAGAGCGCCTCCGCCCACGCATTCCTGGCCGTGGCCGAATGGCTGCACGGCCGGCTCACCGAGGCCGAACGCGCCTACGCGAGCAGCATCGCCGGGTGGCGCGAGGCCGGCCAGCTTACGCTGGCCGCATGGGCCTGCTACGGGCTGGTGCTGATCCAGCGAGCCCAGGGCCGCCTGGACGCGGCCGTGCTGACCTGCGAGCAGGCCCTGGACAGCCTGGTCACCTCCGGCCGGCCGCCGCCCGCCGCCGGACCGGGCTATGTGGGCCTGGCCGAGATCGCCTACCAGCGGGACGAACTCGACCTCGCCCTGCGGCACGCGAGCGAGGGCATCGGGCTGTGCCGCCAGTTCGTCTACACGCCTCCGCTGGCCAACGGCCTGGCCACGCTGGCGATGATCCGGCAGGCCACTGGCGATCCGGCCGGGGCGCTGGAGGCGATCACCGAGGCCGACCAGGCCTCACCAGGCCCGGCGGCCCTGCTCAACCAGGTCCCCGCCCAGCGGGCCCCGGCTGCTACTAGCCCAGGGCGACCTAGCTGAAGCCGCCCGCTGGACGCAGGAGACCGGCCTCGGCCCGGACGACGAGCCGGACTACGTACGCGAGTCCGGGCACCTGGTGCTGGCCCGGGTGCTGCTGGCTCAGGACCGGACCGGCCAGGCGCTGGCACTGCTGGACCGGCTACACGCGGCGGCCGCCGCCCAGGACCGGACCGGCAGCCTCATCGAGACCGGCGCGCTGCGGGCGCTGGCGCTGGCGGCCACCGGCGATGAACCAGGCGCGGTCACGGCCCTGGCCGGGGCGCTCCTGCTCGCCTGCCCGCAGGGCTACGTGCGGGTCTTCGCCGACGAGGGCCCGCCGATGGCCGCGCTGCTCGGCCGGCTCATCGCGGCCCAGCGCACCGGCCAGGCGGCCGCCGAGGTCCCGCTCGGCTACCTGGCCCGGCTCCAGCGGGCCTTCGGCTCCGGGCCACCAGCGAATGATCCCGTCCCTTCCGGCATCATCGACCCGCTGACCAGCCGCGAGCTCGAGGTCCTGGAGATGCTGGCGGCGGGCCGGTCGAACCAGGCCATTGCCCGCGAGCTCGTGGTCGCCCTGGACACTGTCAAAAAGCATGTCGGCCACGTGCTGGGCAAGCTCGGCGCGGCCAACCGCACCGAGGCCGTCGCCCGGGCCCGCCAGCTAGGCCTCATCCCTTAGCGCGCTCCCTGCCAGTCCTGGCCACGGGCGTTTCCCACGGGCCAGCACCATGGTGCCAGGCGCCGCCGCGGAAGATTCCACCTCATGTCCACTTTCGGGTGACGGCCCAGCCAGGGATCCGCTCCTAGCGTGCTGGTGAAAGACATGTCTACCTGATGGAGGGATGGCAATGACTGCCCTCAGAACTCGTAGCCCCCAGACGGGCCCGGGCCGGCGGCCCGGGTGGAGCCCGGCCCGGATCGTCTCCGCGGTCATCGGCGCGCTGCTGGCCCTGTGCTCGCTCGGGCTGCTGGGCGCAGGCGGTGCGGCGCTGTGGGCCAGCACCACCCAGCGGCACGGCGGCGACATCGACCTGGGCACCTGGAGTTACCGCAGCACCGGTTACGCCGTCGTCAGCAGCACGGCGGACCTGTACGGGGCGACCGGTGGCCTGCCCGTGCCGCGATCGCTGCTCGGCACGGTCCGGATCCATGTCACATCGGAGCGCGGCGCGGGCCCGGTGTTCGCCGGGATCGCCCCGGCCGCCGCGGCCGGCCGCTACCTGGCAGAGCAGGGCACCCGCATCGCTGATGCGGCCGGTGGTGTCACGGACGAGGCCTGGGCGAATGCCGCCAAGCACTACGACGAGGACCAGCTCGCGGCCCTGGTCTGCGCCATCGCCTTCATCAACGCCTTCAACCGCGGGTTCGTCATGGTCCAGCAGCCCGCCGGCGACTGCCAGCCCGGCCCGTTCGGATAACGAAGAGTAGCTGGCCGGGACCGTGGTGCCATCTGGCACCAGCAGCAGCAGCACACGCCCCGGGCACTGCTCGCCAGGGCCCGGGGCGTTGTTCTGGTCCGCCCGGCGGTCCGACTGATCCAAGGCGCCGGCCGGGCGGTTTGGCGGGAGGAATAGGCCTTGTCGGCCAGGACTGCGCCGGGCGGGCCGCGCGGCCGTCCTCGCCCTCAGGGCATACGCGGGCGGGCTAGGTACCTGGCCGATGACTGTCGGGAGGAGACCCGGCCAGCTCGCATAGGGCCGCCGGGCCCACGGTACCGCCCTGATCCCGTGCATCCGGACGTATCAGTGGCGGCATCTGACGCTCTGTGTCTGTAGCGGGCTACGACCCGTGCCGGGTTGCCGGTCCGCCATTTGCTGGACGCCTGGCGGGCGGTAAGGGGGCGTGATGATGCGCCTGGACAGCGGAGGCACGCCGCATCTGGTCGTGCTGGCACCAGATTCTGACCGCGGTCGGCGAATCCCGCTGGATAGGGACTACCTGGTCGTGGGGCGTGAGCAGACCTGCGATGTGCGGTTCGATGACCCACATGTCAGCCGGACCCACGCCGCGCTGCAGCGGCGCGGGAACGGAGTCTACGTGGAAGACCTTGGCTCCTCCGGCGGTACGTTCGTCAACGGTGTGGCCACGACTGCCGCCCGTGAGCTGCACGCCGGCGATGTGCTGACCTTCGCCTCCGTGAGGGCACGGCTGGAATCCAGAGCCACCGTCGCCGACGAGACGAGCGCCTTGCCCGCCCCGCCGGCCGAGGCTGCTGTGGTGCATCAGATCGACGAGCAGCGCGCGGGGGTCATCAACAACGTCGATCGCGACCAGTACATCTCTCATGTCCAGTATGTCAACCAGCAGCGCGAGAACTTCCTCCGCGAGGTCGCCGGGACCAAGACGAAGGCACGGTGGCTCGCCTGGACTGGCTTCCTGATGTTCGTGGTGGGCTTTGGTATCTTCGCCGCTGCCGACCTGAGCTTCATCAAAGCAATCAACGACGCGATCCAGAACGGCGGTGAGCCCCCGCCGACGACCAGTCCCTTTGGGCGGGAAATCGGCGGCGTTCCATCCGGGTTGGTCGGCTGGGCGCTGGCAGCGCTAGGCATGATCCTGCTCGTCGTGGGGATCGTGCTGCATATCGTCGCTACCTCGCGGCGCAGGCGTGCCTACCGCGACTTCCCGGTGCCCCCGCCGTGGCCGGATCCCAGGAGAGTGTCATGAGCATCCGGATAAAGAACCAGCACGGCGTCATCGTCAACAACGTCGACGGCGACCAGGTGATCCACGGCGGCCAGCACGCGATGGTCGTCACCAGCGAGGACGCGCGGTGCGCTGTACGCGACCTCCGCGACGCGCTGGCGAGCGCCGCCCTCGGCGGCGCCACGGCGGCCCAGGCACGTGTCCATGTCGCGGAGATCGACGCAGCGGTGCACGCGCCCGAGCCCGACAAGCGCCGGGTAGCCGGGCCGCTCAAACGGCTGGTCGAGTTGCTCGCCAAAGCCGGCTCGCTGGCAACAGCAGGCGCATCCCTGATTGGCCCGCTGCAGACCCTGGCTGTGTGGCTGGGTGCTCACGGAGCGGCCATCCTCGGTCTGCTCGCCCTGTAGGGCACCTGCGCGACGCGCCGGAAGCGGCGTCCTATGCTGACCCGCGACCACGATGCGGCTACGGACTCGCGGTACCTGGACCGGCACGCCGTGACGAGGAACGTCTCCCGTCGGCTCAGATGCGCGCAGAACTCGCGCATCTGTATGTAGTCGGCTATGCGGGAGTGCCCACCATGAGCCGCGCTAAATCGGCAGGGTCACTCATGCTCGGGAGTGAGTGTCACGCTGCGTTACAATTGCTGGCTGTGGCCAGCATGCGAGATCCGCCGTTAGGCGCGACGGACTGGCGAGTGAGGGTGCCACCGTAGGTAGGCCAGATGCGGGTGTTCTGTGCGCGGTCCAACGCGCCGCTGCCCAGGCGCGGGACTCACGGATGGTCTTGAACCAGCATGCGGGTCAGCAAGAACCAGCCGATCTCCAGCGTGATGATCGCAAATGCCGTAATCGCGGCGCCGCGGTGCCAGCTGGGGCGCGCCGCACCTGCGATGAGCACGGCGGCGGCTGCGATGGCCAGGCCGAACTGGCCGATCGCGCCAGCCTTCAGCCATCCCAGGCCGGCCACGGGAGTGTCCCAGTTCCCCATCACCATGCCTGCTAGGTCGACCACGGCGAACAGGCCCCCCACGACGACCGCGAATACGCATGGCAGCCACATAGCCCAAGCCAGATGCGGCCAGCCGGACCGGCCCGCGGAAATGCCCTTCATAACCCCATTCTCCGGCATCCCGCACCGCCCGGCGCAAGGCCAGGACTGGGTACCACCAGGCGGCGACTTCCCCGGCAGCCGGTCGGCCACCCGATACCGCCACCCCGTCCGTCCCGCCAGGCGAGCCTCCTTACCTGCATTTGCCCGTCCAGTGCGAGGGTTCGACGCGCGGCGCAGTACCAGCAGGGTCGGGATGGCCTGGATCCCGAACCGCTGCGAGATCTGCGGCGAGGTGTCGACGTTGACCTTGACCAGCTTGACCTTGCCCGCCAGATCGCGGGCAAGTTGCTCGAGCGCAGGGCTGACCTTGCGGCCCGGCCGCGCAGCGGCACCCTGCAGCATCGCTCTCCGTGAACAAACGTTTAGCAATTGACGCGCCCCAGCCGCCGCTATGCGCGGCGGACTGGAGGGTGCCCGTGCTGTCCTGACGGGCGCAGATGTAGGTGATCTGCGCGCTCAAGGTGGCCGCTGCCTGATGCCCTTGTGGCAGGGGGGAGGGCGGCTGGCGACACGGCATGCGGTTCGGGAACCATGGTGGGATAGCGGCACGGCCGGGGAGGTAGTGATGCGGGTTGGGATGGTTGGCACGGCGGCGGGTGAGCTGAGCGTGGCGGTTGGGCGCGAGGGGGGCTGGGTGCCGCTGCTGACGGTTGCAGGTGCGGATCGGCTGGGGCCTGTCTCGGCAGATCTGCTGGCGTTCCTCAGTGCGGGCGAGCAGGTCCGCGAGCTCGCGGAGGAGCTGGTTTCGGCGGCGCCGCCGGCTGAGCCGTCGCCGCTGCTGGCTCCGCCGTTCCGTCCGGTGGCGTTTCGTGACTGCTCGCTGTGGGAGGAGCACATGATCGCCGTGAGCCGCGGTTTGCTGCGGTTGCGCGGATCGGCCGCGGGGGTGGTGAGCGATGGCATCGAGCGGCTGACGCGCCGCCCGTTCCCGCGGCTGCGTCCTCGCCCGCTGTGGTACGAGCGGCCGCTGTATTACAAGGGGAACCCGGCGACGTTCATCGGCGATGGAGAAACCGTGCGCTGGCCGGCGTATGCCCAGGCCCTGGACTACGAGCTGGAGATCGGGGTCGTCATCGCCCGGGACGGCAGCGATCTGACTCCGGAGGAGGCCCTTGCCGTGGTGGGCGGTTTCGTGCTGGTCAATGACTTCAGCGCCCGTGACGTGCAGTTCCGCGAGATGGTCGAGGGACTGATGGGGCCGGCGAAGTCCAAGGACTTCGGGACCGCGCTCGGTTCCGTCGTCGTCACGCCGCCGGAGTTCCTGCCCGTCCTGGGCACGCTGGACGTCGAGGTCCGCGTCAACGGTGACGTGTGGGGTGCAGGCAGTACCCGCGGGATGCAGCACTCGCTGGCGGACGTCATTGCCTATGCGAGCGCAGGCGAGCGGCTGGCCGCTGGCACGGTGATCGGGCTCGGCACGGTCCCCGGGTGCAGCGGGGCCGAGGTCGGCCGGTGGCTTTCGCCCGGTGACGTGGTCGAGTTGTCCGCCGGCCCGCTCGGCAGGCTGCGCAACACCGTGGGCGAGCCGGAGCCGTGGCGGCGGCCAGGCGCGATGGCACGAGCACGGTGGAGCATCGTGGTCCGGTCCGGCGAGCAGGCGGACCCCCGGGCAGACCCGGCGCCGTGGACCCCGCCACCGGCGCCGGCCCTGGCGGGTGTGCTCGCCCGCAACCGGGTGCTCGACCAGGTGGAGCGGTGGGAGGTGCCCGGCGGGGCCAAACCCGAGGACGTCGTGTTCGACGCGGCCGGCCGGTTGCACGCAGGCGTCGAGGACGGCCGGATCTGGCGGTGGCCGGCCGGGTTCCCGGACGGTGGCGCGGCCGGGCTGTTCGCCGACACTCATGGCCGTCCCCTGGGCCTGGAAGTAGACCCGCGCGACGGCACGCTCATCGTCTGCGACGCCTACCGGGGACTGCTCCGGGTGGAGGAGGACGGTCACGTCCGGGTGCTGGCGGACAGCTACGGCGGCAGGCGGCTCAAGTTCACCAACAACGCCGCCGTCGCGGCCGATGGCACCGTGTACCTCTCTGACAGCTCGACCCGGTTCCGCATTGAGCACTACAAGCAGGACCTGCTCGAGCACCGGCCCAGCGGCCGCGTCTTCCGCTACCGCCCGCCCGCCGCCGGCCTGGACCTCGTCGCGGACGGCCTGTATTTCCCGAACGGGCTGGCACTGGCGCCGGACGAGTCGTTCCTGCTGGTCGCGCAGACCGGGGGCTACGACATACTCCGCATCCCGCTCACCGGTCCCGCCGCCGGCCGCCCCGGGCCGTTCGCGTCCAACCTGCCCGGCATTCCCGACAACATGTCCGCAGCCGGGGACGGCACCTACTGGGTCGCCTTTCCCTCGCCCCGGCTGCCGCTCGTCGACCGGCTGATGCCCCACCCGGCACCGCGGCGCGTCGCCGCCCGGCTCCCGGACCGGCTGCAGCCCGCCGCGCAACGCTACGGGCTCGTCGCACGCCTGGGCGCCGACGGACTGATCACCCAGTCGCTGCACGGCCCCTCCGGGTCCTACCGCGAGATCGTCGGCGTACGTGAGCACGACGGCTGGCTGTATCTCGGCAGCCTGTACGAGACGGCGGTAGGCCGGGTGCCCGTCCCGGCCTGAGGCCCCGCAAGTGACACAGCCACCGCGGACAGAGCCGTCGTAACGCGGACGGCGTGTTAAGGCAGGGCCTATGTGGCGCTGTCCGCGGAAGCCGAGGGCAAGGGTGTACTGAAGGCCGAGCCTGCGGTGCCTGAAAGCTCCATGTGTCAGCTACCCTCCGGCCGCGGCTGACCGTTCATGACGGCTCGATCGGATACGCGGGCGGCGCGGCGGCGGTGCCCGGTTGCTCATCTGGGGTTGCCGGTCACGCCGGCATCAGCCCGTGCCGGGGGAAGACCGCGTTGCGGGTGGCCATGATCGCCTGGTCGACTGGATGGCCTGGGTCGTAGCCGGACTCCCACGGCCTGAACACCGCGGGTGCCCCCTCTGTCATCTGTTCGGGTGCGGTCAGGCCGGTGCGCCGCGCGACATACTCCCGCCACGAGGCGGGGGTCGGCGTCCCTGGGTCGATCGGCTGGCCGGCGGCCTCGGCAAGCAGGTGCGCCCAGGTCCGCGGCACCACCTGCACCAGGTCATACCCTCCGCCGCCGGTCAGCAGCCAGCGTCCGCCGGCCAGGTCGTGGGCCAGCGTGTGGATCGCGGCGTGGGCGGCGCGCTGCCCGTCAATGCTCAGCTCCAGGCGGGCCAGCGGATCCAGCCGGTGGGTGTCGGCGCCGTGCTGGCTGACCAGAACCTGCGGGCGGAACTGGGCCAGCAGAGGCGGGATGACCGCGTGGAAGGCGCGCAGCCAGCGGGCATCACCGGTGCCGGCGGGCAGCGCGACATTGACCGCAGACCCCTCCGCGCCGGGCCCGCCGGTCTCGGCGGGCAGCCCGGTGAACGGGAACATGTCCGCCGGGTGCTGGTGCACGCTGATCGTCAGCACCCGCGGATCGGACCAGAACGCGGCCTGCACCCCGTCGCCGTGGTGCGCGTCGACGTCCACGTAGGCGATCCGCTCGGCGCCCTGTCCCAGCAGCCAGGCGATCGCCGCCGCGACGTCGTTGTAGACGCCGTACCCGCTGGCGCGGGCGGCCATCGCGTGGTGCATGCCGCCCGCGATGCTGGCCCCGTGCCGGGCCGAGCACGACCACACCGCACGGGCCGCGGCCAGGGTCGCCCCGGCCACCAGCGCCGAGGCCTGGTGCATGCCGGCAAATACCGGCTGGTCCCCGGTGCCCAGCCCGAACGCCCGCGCGTAGCGCTGCTGGGCCGCCTCCAAGCCGCGGGCACCAAGCTCATCGGCCCAGCCGCTGACCGTCCGCACCGCCGCGACGTACCCGGGGTCGTGCACCAGCTCCAGGTCGGCGTCGGTGGCCGGGGCCGGGGCGGCTACGGTCACGCCGGGCTGGCTCCACAGCCCGAACTCGCGCGCGAGCCGCATCGTCAGCTCCAGGCGCACCGGCGCCAGCGGATGGCCAGGCCCGAAGTGATAGTCACTAAGCCGCTCGTCCCAGGCCACATGCACGGTGCAGGTCATCCAGCCACAACCCCTCTGCCGCCGTGCCGATTTGCGGCTTCGCCGGCCAGGCGCCCATCTTAAGCGGAGCCTGCCCGATAGCGGTTCGCCTTCGCCAGTCCTGGGCAGACCAGAAGATCGTGCGCTCTGAGATTGCGGCGGGCGACGTCCGGGACACCGGCTATCCCGCCAGCACGCCCCCTACCCGGGCCCGGAAGGCGGCAGACACGTTGCCTAATGCTGCGTGATCTCCTTTTCGGCCCGATCGGGGAACACCAACGTCCTTGCCAGTGGCCGACGTGGGCCAGGGCGTGCTCCACCGCGACGCGTTCACGCAGCTTCAATAGCACACTCGACAACCGTCAACCGGTAGTACGACGCAACCCGATCCCGTGGACCGCCCCGGGGAACGGTGACCACGGTGACCGAAGTCCTGCTGGCGCAGGGCCGAACTACTCTGCCCTCTACCGTCCGGCCGGAGAGACAGTGGGCCATGCTCAGGCACCACGCCGGAGTAGATGGCCTGGCCCGCTGCACGGCTTTGAGGTGGCCGGCGCCTCGCTGGAGCACGCGGTGGACTGCAGCGAGGCCTGCACGGGAATTCCGGCTAGTTGATGCGGGCGTAGCGGTCAGCGGGCTTCTGGCCGCACCGTAGCGCGGCTGCCGGGCAGCAACGCTGGTGAGGAGGCTGGGTTGGATGAGACCGCGGTCACGAGTCCCCCGTGGCGCGCTGGTCGCCTCTGGGGCGGTTGTGCTGGTGGTCGCGGGGATTGCGGGCTACCTGGGCTTCGGCTACTCGCCGTGGGTGGCGGTGGCCATGACCCTGCTCACGCTGACCACGGTCGGGTTTGCCTCCGGCAGTCATGTGTCAACTGGCGTGCTGGTATTCACCGCCGGGCTGGCCTTCCTCGGCGTCGGCCTGTTCTTCGTCATCTTGGGCCTGGCCGCAACCGCGATCGTGGAAGGCCGGGTGAGCCTGTTCTCGCGGAGTCGTCGGATGCGCCGGCGCCTTGATGAACTACGCGGACACTTCATCGTCTGCGCTTACGGCCGGGTCGGCCGGTCCATCGCCCGGGAGCTGGAGGCCGCCGGCGTGCCGTTCGTCGTCGTGGACAGCAAAGCCGAACTGGAACCGGACCTGGAACGCGACCGGCACTGCTACCTCATCGGCGATGCATCGGACGAGGCGGTGCTGCGCGAGGCAGGGATCGACCGGGCACAGGGGCTGATTTGCGCCGTGGACTCGGACGCCGAGAACGTCTTCATCACCATCGTCGCCCGCTCGCTCAGCCCCGCTCTGCTCATCGTGGCCCGGGCCGCTCGGGAGCAGTCGGCCGACCGGTTGTACCGGGCAGGAGCTACCCACGTAGTATCACCGTATGTGACCAGCGGAAGGCGGATGGCGAATCTGGCCGTCAGGCCCCACGTGGTGGAGTTCTTCGATCTCGCACGCGCCGGCCAGCCCGACCTGCGGCTGGAGGAACTGGCGATCACCGAAGGATCCCCGCTGGCAGGCCGGAGCCTGCACGAGCTGCGCGGCCCGGCGGTACCGCTGCTGGTCCGCCACCCCGACGGGCAACTGATCGCCAACCCGGCTCGTGAGCTCCAGCTGCAGGCCGGCGACGTGCTAGTCGTCTTCGGTGCGATCAGCGACCTGAACCCGCTCGACCGTGACTAGGACACGAGGCTACGACCGCGTCGGCTTCGGCTGGTGCCGTCTTACTCGTGCGGGGAGGGCCGGAGGGAACCCACAGGCATGCCGGAAGCTGATATCGGACGCCGGATATCAGGATCTCGGTGAAAGCTGCAGGCGCCTCAGACGACGTTGTCCGAGCCTTCGCCCGGTCGAGCCGGCGAGAGCCCGCCTGCCGCTTTGGCACGACGGTGGCCGGCTCGCGGCTGGAGTGGCCGCGTCACCCTGAACCGTCGTTGGCTGGCGCGGAACCATCAGGTACCGGCGGGGAGGCCTGCGCTGCGAGGTGGGACTCAACGCGGGCGGCGGGGATGCGTTCCTGCTCGCGGGCCAGCAGGGCCAGCGCACGGGCATCGGCCGCAGTGGGGTAGTTCGGGTCCAGGGCGCGTGGCCACAGCCGGGCATAGCGGACGGCTGCCACTTCGGCCGCATACACCAGCGCCTGACCGACCAGGTACAGCAGGGCGAACATGCCCGCCACAGTGGCGAAGCTGCCGTAGACGGGCCCGGCCTTGGCCACCAGCCTGGCCAGCAACGGCGGCCCGGCGTTGAGCACGACCGTCACCGCCGCCGCGCCCAAGATGGCTCCCGGCCACAGCGCCCGGACCGGAGCGGACCGCGCTAGCAGCAACTTTGCACCAAGCAGCACCACCGCGAAGACGACCAGCGCTGACCCGAGCACCGCCGCCGCCCGCTCCACACCGGGCTGGCCGGGCAGCGCGGTGGCCACCACCGTGAGTCCGCCGACTGCTACCGCCCCGAGCAGCAGCATCGCCAGCACCACGAACACCCGGACGTATCGTGAGATGAAACCGGCCCGGAAGCGGTAAGGAACCGCGGCGACATGGTTCAGCGTCTGGTAGACCGAGAACACGACACCAGTTCCGGACAACAGCAAACCGGCCAGGCCGGCCACGAACGGGATTGCCGACGTCGGCAAGGTGGCCAGCGAATGCTCGACCGTGGGCCGCAGCGCCTCCGGCACGATCGCGGTGATCAGCCGCTGACGCAGGTCCGGATGATCGGCCAGCACGCGTGACAAGACCGCCACCCCGAGCAGCAGCAGAGGGAAGATGCTCAGGAATCCGTAGTAGGTGATGAGCGCCGCCTGCCGCCCGCCCTCATCGTCGCCGTACTTCTTCACCACCGCGTAGGGGAACCCCAGCACACCGTGCTTGCGCTGCAGGCGGTCCGCCCACGCGACGATCCGGTTCACCAGACCGCTCAGCCCTTCCAAGCTCATGGGTCCAGCCTGCCCGGCACCATCCTGGCACGTCATCATCCCCGGTGGGTGCACGGGACTGGCCCCTCGAAGTCGGGTAGCTCCCCGTCAGCCAAGACGCCGCGCCAGCCGAGGAGCCTAGCAGAACCGGTCCGCACGTCACCTTGTCCCTGGCTGCCCTGGTTCTGAGCACCTCCCTGTCACTGTGGGTGCTGGGCGTGGGAGCTGTTGCTGGGTCAGTGGTCTGCGCCGTGTTCTGCCGACAGAACGTCCTGTTCTGGCTCGTGCTCGGTGCCGGGCAGGCCGGTGGCCGGCAATGCAGCTTCGATCTCGTCGTCAAGCCGGTGAACAGCCCGGCCGCGAACACGGCGACAGCCGTGATCCCGGCATCACCCGGCAGATGACCAGCCCTGCCGCGCGGGTGATCGCCGATGAGGCCTGGGCCAAGCTGCTGTGGGCCGGGCTGAAACTCCAAGCGGTCGGCTTCGGCAGCGCGGACTCCTACTACCCTCAATCCGGCTCGACGAGAATGACTGAGGCAAGCGCGTTAACCAAGCGTCGGGACGCGACGAGCCCGGCGCAAGAGTTTTCTGGCATCGTGGCAGGAGAAGTGTCGATTCGGCGGTGGCCACTTCGTAGCGGGAGTGAGGGCCGGCCAGAGACCGGTCCCGGATGACAAACGGGAGTGATCTGTCATGGCGCAGTACCTGCTCGCGGTCTATTACGCCGATCGGAGGCCTTCCGCGGAGGAGTTTCAGCGGTTGTGCGTCGACGTGCCCGCGCTCGACGCCAACATGGAGGACTCCGGTGTGTTCGTGTTCCACGGCGGCGTGCTCCCGCCGGAGTCAGCGACCGTGGTGCGCCAGTCCGGTGGTGACTTCCTGATTACCGACGGGCCGTACACGGAGACCAAGGAGCATCTCGGCGGGTTCTGGATCATCGACGTCGCCGACCTGGACGCGGCCCTGGAGTGGGCCAAGCTCGCCACGGTCGCGTGCCGGCGACCAGTCGAGGTCGTGCCGTTCGAAATGCGGGACATCGACGAGCTGCTGGCGGCGAGCGCGGCCGGCGAGCTGTGATCATGTCCGTGCAGCGACCATAGACTCTGGCGCAGTGACTGCCGAGGCTGTCTTCCGCCGGGAGTACGGCCGCTGCGTCGCTACCCTGATCCGCTTCCTCGGCGACATCGACGCCGCTGAGGAAGCGGTCCAGGACGCGTTCACCGTGGCGGTCGCCCGGTGGCCGTCGGAGGGCCAGCCGCCCAATCCCGGCGCGTGGATCGTCACGACCGCCCGCAACCGGGCCATCGACCGGCTGCGCCGCGAGTCGGTCCGTGACGAGCGGCACGCGCAAGCACATCACCTGTACGGTGCCGACGCGGCGGACGACACTCCGCCTCAGGAGGAGACTGTGCCCGATGACCGGCTGCGCCTGATCTTCACCTGCTGCCATCCGGCGCTGAACCAGCCTGCCCAGGTCGCGCTTACCCTCCGGCTGCTCGGCGGGCTCGAAACGCCAGAGATCGCCCGGGCGTTCCTCGTGCCCGAGGCAACCATGGCCCAGCGGATCGTCCGGGCCAAACGCAAGATCAGTGGCGCCCGCATCCCCTATCGCGTGCCCGCGGAAGCCGAGCTTCCCGCCCGCCTCACGCCGGTCCTCGCCGTCATCTACCTGATTTTCAACGAAGGCTACGCGGCGACCGCCGGCTCCCTGATGCGGCTTGACCTGTGCGCAGAGGCGGTCCGGCTCGCCCGGGTGCTCGCCGAGCTGATGCCGGACGAGCCGGAGGCGCAAGGGCTGTTGGCGCTGCTCCTGCTGCTGCACGCCCGCAGCGCCGCCCGTGTCACCGCCGGCGGTTCGCTGGCCCGTCTGGCCGAACAAGACCGACGGCTCTGGGACCGGGACCTGATCACCGAAGGCCAGGCCATCGTGCGCGCGTGCGTCCAGCGCGGCCACCCGGGCCCGTACCAGATCCAGGCCGCCATCAACGCTGTCCATTCCTTCGCGCCCAGCTTCGACAGCACCGACTGGCGCGCCATCCTGACGCTCTACGAGCAGCTCTACGCGCTCACGCCGACTCCGGTAGTCGCGCTCAACCGCGCCGTCGCGCTCGCCGAAGTCCGCGGTCCCGCCGCGGGACTGGCCGCGGTGGACGACCTGCGTTCTCCGGCCCTGGACAGCTACTACTTGTTCCACGCCGCACGCGCCGACCTGCTGCGCCGTCTCGGCCGCGACGAGGAAGCCGCGGACGCCTACGACGTTGCCCGCTCTCTCACCGCGAACCCGGTCGAACAAGCCTTCCTCGACGCGCAGCATGCCGCGGTCCTCGCGCCAGGCGCTGACTGAGGACAAGGAAACCCAGGGACCTGTCGCACTGATCCGGACGATCACGTTGACCTGGCTGTTCTCCGGGCTGCGCAGCGACGAGATCTCCCGGACGGCGCTCGCTGGGCCGATCCCGGGCCGCGACCAATGAACCCACCCGACGTCACGGCGATGGACAACGTTGATCCAGCGACAGACGAACAAGCCACGTTGGCCGGGTCAGGCACCAGGCGCAGAATGCCCCGGACCCGGACGGCCATTGCCCTCGGCGCCGCACGGCGGCCAAGCCGACAGCGCAGAACCTCCCGTTCTGTACAACCCAGCTGACGCATACCGAGGTTCCCTCGGTTATACCTAACGGCGGTTCGCGTTCGTCCTGGGGTCGCTGTGCGTGACGGTGGGGTTATATGGGCAGCTTCGCTCGGCCGCTGCCGGGCGGAGCTGCGCCGTTTGGTGTGCCGTTACCGGGCGGCGCCCGCGACGTAGGCGGCGACGATGTAGGTCGCATGCCGGTCCAGGGCCTCCGAGACCCGCAGCCCGTTCAGCGCGAGCAGCGAGATCAGCGCATGCTCGACAGGTGGACCGAGTCCGGCGGCGACCAGGAGCGCGCGGAGCTCGTTGCGGCCCAGGGCGGCGGCGTGCGACTCGTAGTCCACCCGCGGACGGCGGACGTGGGCGGCCGGGGAATGCTCCAGGAGCTCTTCTTCGACGGCGTACTTGCAGAACCCGGCGATGGTGCACAGCCGCCGGGTCATAGTCGCGCGGGCCCGGCCGCGGGCTTCGAGTTCCCGGGCAAAGCTTTCGATGTCGGCGCGGCGGACGGCGAACAGCGCAAGCGACCGGGTGCGGCACCAGCTGGTGAACTGGCGCAGGTCCAGCGAGTACGCCTCGCGGGTCAAACCGCGGTATCCGGCCAGGAACCCGGCGAGGGCGAGCCGTTCGGGGTCGGTGAAGGCGGGGCTGGATCGTGGCGAGCGCGGTTGATGGGGTGGCAGTGGTCATCGGGCACCTCCCGGCCGGGCTGGAACCGGGAAGGCCGGGCCAGTTCCGGTCCCAGCGGTTAAGCGGAAACCCACCGTAAACTGCCTGCTCCGGTCACGCGATGCCACCACCGAGCGGTCGCCAGAGCGCGGAAGGCTGTCCGAGAATGCTCCAGATCGACTCGGTGCTCATGACGCGCAGGGCTGGCGCTCCGTGGCTGGCGCTCATATCAGTTAGTTCGGTGTCATTGAGGCCGATGACTTGCCCTGCAGGTGCTGGCTTTCGCGGGAAGTGAGGTCGGCGGGGCGGCTGTCGCCGGTCGCGCGGTGCTGCCTAGGGAGGTGGGGGTCCGTTCACTTGTTCGGCCGCTCGGCCAATTCGTGCCAGGCGGGCCAGGGGCGGGCGCTTGAGGACCTCGCCGATGTCATGTAGCGCGACGATCAGTTCCTCGAGCCCGTCCAGAGGCGTGTCGTTCTGCCTATTCAAGAGGATGCCGCGGTACTCCTCACGGGAGATGGCCCGGCCGGGCAGCTCGATCTGCTCGTCCTCGGCGCGGAACAGGGCTTGGACGGAGGTGTCGAGAGCTAGGGCCAGGGCGGTGATTTCGGCGGCGGTGAAGGAACGCTGGCCGCGTTCAGCCTGGTGGACGGCCTGTCTGCTCCAGGGTTTGCCCAGATAGCAGGCGAGGGCTTCGCCTAGGTCGGTTAGCGACAGCTGCCGCTGCGCTCGCAGGCGCGCGATCTGCCGGCCGATGGCTTCTTCAACCCGCATCCCGACCCCTGTGGTGTCAATCCTGGCAATGACAAAGTCCGACTGCGATTGACAATGAAGAGCTGATGGTCCTAATGTAACCACGAATGTTTCATTGTCAGTCTCTATGATGACAGACGGGCTGATCGGAGCGGACATGCGAGAGTTCCACCTGCACACCGTCGGGCCGATCGGCGACTGCGCTGTCCTCCAGGTGACCGGCGAGGTCGACGTCTATAACGCGCCAGCGCTACGCGAACAGGTCCGGGAGCTTGCGGCCAAGGGCGCCGTGCACCTCATCGCCGACCTAGGCCGAGTGGACTTTATCGATTCGACCGGCTTGGGAGCCCTCGTCGGCGGTGTCAAACGGCTCCGCGAGGCCGGTGGATCGCTCGCTCTGGCAATCAGCACTCCGCGCATCCTGCGCATCTTCCAGCTCACCGGGCTCACCAAGGCGCTCGCTGTCCAGCCCTCCGTGGCCGACGCGCTCACCGCAGACCCGCACTGGCAGCAGACAGCCGAAGGCGAAGCCGGAAGCGTTCACGAATGGTGCCGGCAGCACGGCATGTCCTAGAGCGTGTCCCGTAGATCATGGGAGGGTGGCAGGGCCAGGCCGGGCCATGCTGTCCGGGCCCGATCGCGGTAAGGACCCTTGTTCAGCTAATGAGAGTAGGAGCGTGACATGACGACCAAAGCCGCCTTTTCGCCCGAGGAATGGGACACGGTTCTTCAAGGACCGCCAACTGCCGGGATGATCGTCATCACGGCAGCGCACGGGGGAACGTTCCGCGAGACGTTCGCGATGTCCAAGGCCTACACCGAAGCGCGTACCGAGCATGGCGAGAGCGAGCTGCTCGACGAAATCGTGGCGGCGAAGCCCGAGGTGGACCACACCAGGTACCACTCTCCCGATGAACTCCGGGAGGCCGGACTCGCGCATCTGCGCAGCGCGGTGGCCCTGGTACAGAGCAAGGCGACCACCGAAGAACTCGGTGACTACCGGCAGTTCGTCCTGACCCTCGCCAATAAGGTGGCGACCGCACACCGAGAGCACGGGCAGGCCGTGAGTCCGGCTGAGGCCGAGGCCATCGAGCAGATCACGGCGGCGCTCGGCACTAGCGGTTCTGACCAGGAGCCCGTCTCATGATCTACGGGACACGCTCTGGCAGGTCCGGCCAGTTGTGCATCAGCTGGCTCACGCGGCTCAGGGCCGGCCCGCCCAGCACAACCGAGCGCACCGTCGTGCTCACGTAGGACAGGGAACTCCAGGGCCCGCCGCCGACAAACAGGACCTCCTTGCAGCTTTCCCGCCGTCGGCCGAGCGGTCGAGGTAGTACTCGGCGGGGCGGGCGATCACCTTGCTCCGGTGCCGGGTCACGGCGATCACGCCGTGACCCGGCACCGCCACGCGGGGCCTGCCCGGTCACGTGCTCGGTCCTGCCGCCGTTCACCGAACTGGCCACCTCTTTTGCCGTTACGTGCATGGCGGCGGCACCGTTGCACAGGAACAAGACGCGCGAGGCGCTGGCCGCGGCGCTATTCAGCCCGTAGCCTCGTAACACCAAGGAATGGCTGACGGCGTTGCCGGATGAATTGTCGGACGACTGGTTGCCCCCAGGCCCATGAACTCACCGAATGTTCTTTATGGACAGTCCTAACCGGCCGAACGGTCCTCGCTCTTGGCGTACAGAACGGCGGCTACTTGCGCACTGGCCGCAGACCAGCCGCATTCGCTGAGCGTGATCGGAATGCTCGGCCGCCAAGTTCTTTATCGCCGAATCTGGCGTGGGTGACAGCGATTCCAGGCGTGCGCATGGTTGCGTGCAGATGGGTCGCTACGGCGCTTTCCTACTGGTCGCCGGGCAGCTAGTGCGAGCGTGGTGATCATGGGGGACTCGATTGGTGGCGGCCACTGCTGGGCTGGGCTGATCGCGAGCGCCTTGTGATCAGAGCGGCCGGTATGGCCCCCAGTACTCGGCGCCGATGGTTGCGGCGGGCGGGCGGTTGAGTGACAGCATCGCGTTGCGTTCTCCCGCGAGGGGCTAGGGCCGTGCGGGGGTGGGCGCAGCGGAGGGCCTGATCCGGGTGAGGGCTGCTGGCTGGCCGTCGATGTGCAGGCCCTGGCGGCGCGCCTGGTCGAGGGTGAGTCGGCCGTTGAGCGTGCCGATGACCACCCTGGGCGGCCCGGTCAAGGTCACGTCCGGGTGGCTGGCGGTCCCGGGGCGGGCATGGACCTTGCCGGCGCCGGTGGTGATGACCATCGGCTGGTCGGCGGTGTGGATTTGGAGGGTAACGGAGGGCTGGTCCGGCTCGGGGTCGTAGTAGAACAGGTCGAACTGCAGTGCCATCCACCCGCTGCGGAAGACGTCGTTGTCACTGGCGTCGGCGAGCAGAGGGGCACCCCAGCGGCCGAGTTCACGGATGACGGGCAGCAGTCCCCGGCCGCGCGCCGTCAGGGTGAATACGGTGGTCGCCACCGGCGGTGGGGCGTATTCCCGGGTGATGATGCCGGCCTGCTCGAGCTGGCGGAGCCGTTCGGCCAGCATATTGGTGGCGATGCCCGGCAGCCCATGCTGCAGGTCGGTGTATCGGCAGGGCATGCCGGGCAGGAGCTCGCGGACGATCAGCAGCGACCACCGGTCGCCAATCACGTCGAGTGCCTTGGCCAGCGCGCACAGCTGTCCGTACGAGCGCATGTGATCAGCGTAGCGGTAGTTCTTGCAAAGTTCAATTTTATACTTGTTTTTTTCAAGTCTCTGCGTGATGATAGCAATCAGCATAGAGAGCGTGCCGGGAAGGAGAGCCTCGTGCCGGGGAATGGGCGCATGTTGATGATTAATGGAGCGGCGAGCTGCGTGGAGGTGCAAGGCGGCGCCGGCGGCCCGACGGTGCTGCTGGTCGGGTCCTCGATGTTGAGCTGGCCCGATGAGCTGTGCGAGCGGCTCGTGGCCGGCGGACGGCGGGTGATCCGTTACGACGTCCGTGACACCGGCCGCTCGGAGTCGTACCCGCCGGGCGAGCCCGGCTACTCCCTCGCCGACCTCGTTGAGGACGCAGTTGGCGTGCTCGACGCGACCGCGACCGGGCGCGCCCACGTCGTAGGGATGTCGACCGGCGGCTGGATTGCCCAGCTGCTCGCCCTCGGCCACCCCGAGCGGGTCGCGACGCTCACGCTCATCGCCAGCCGGCCGAACACGCCCGGCCCGGTCGATGACGACCTCCCCGGGCACGACGACGCGCTCATGGAGGTGATCATGAACACCCCCGACCCGGACTGGTCAGACGAGCGAGCCGTGGTCGACCGCCTCGTGCTGCAGGCCAGGACGTTGGCCGGGGCGGGCGCGTTTGACGAGGCCTCCGCCCGGGCTCACGCCGAGGCCGAGGTCGCCCGGACCACCGACGTCCGGTGCGCGATGACCAACATCGCCTTCGCCGACCACGGCCCGCGCTGGCGCGAGCGGCTCGGCGAGATCATCGCGCCGACGCTCGTGCTGCACGGCGAGGACGACCCGTTCTACCCGATCGGCAACGGCGAGGCGCTCGCCGCCGAGATCCCAGACGCTCGTCTCGTCCGGCTCGATCGCATCGGGCACCGGCTCCCGGCCCACGCGGTCCCAGTCGTCGCGGACGAGCTACTCGCGCACACAGCGGACTGATCCGGCTGATCGGGCGACCGTCGAACCACGACTGGTCCGTACGCTGATCGATCCGCTTGCGCGACGCGCTGACGTATAGCGTGATCGGCGGTGCTGGTAGACGTCATCCTTGACCGGGTGCCGCAGGTGAGTGATGCCATCCGGTGCCGCGATGACATCCGCGTGGTCCAGTTCTAGCGGCTCGCTGCCGGGATGCTCGATGAGAGCCGCTGTAAGCTGCCGCCATGAGCACGCGCGAGGATTACCCAGCCGGGGTGCCGTGCTGGGTCGACACCAACCAGCCCGACCCCGCCGACGCCGCCCGGTTCTACTCCGGGCTCTTCGGGTGGCAGACCGAGGACGCGATGCCCCCCGACGCGGGAGCTCACTACTACATGGCCCGCATCGACGGCCGGGACGTGGCCGCGATCTCCTCGCAGCCCCCCGGCGCACCGCCGCAGGCCATGTGGAACACCTACATCCGCGTCGAGTCCGCTGACGACGCCGCAGCCCGGGTGCGCGAGGCGGGCGGGCGGGTGCTCTCCGAGCCCTTCGACGTGTTTGACGCGGGGCGGATGGGCGTGTTCGCCGATCCCGAGGGCGCGGTCTTTTGCGTGTGGCAGCCCGGATCGCACCGCGGCTCGGCGGCGGTCAACGAGCATGGCGCTGTGAACTTCAACAACCTGCACACCGACGACGTCGAGGCCGCCCGGGCCTTCTACGGCGCCGTGTTCGGCTGGACGACAATCGACGCCGGCTCGCCGATGTGGGCTCTGCCGGGCTACGGCGACCATCTCGAGGAGCTCAACCCCGGCTTGCGCGCGGGGATGAAGCAGATGGGCGCGCCCGAAGGCTTCGAGAACGTCGTGGCGACGATCTTGCCCCGCGAGGGTGGCCCAGCGCGCTGGAGCGTGACCTTCGCCGTCGACGACGTGGACGCGATCGCTGCGCGAGCGCGCGAGCTCGGAGGCTCGGTCCTCGCCGAGCCGCAGAATGCGCCGTGGGTGCGATTCGCCGTCCTTGCCGATCCGGCTGGCGCGTCCTTCACCGCCAGCCAGTTCGTGGCGGAAAACCGCTAGACGATCGTTATACAGGCAGCCCTGCCGTCACTGACCGTTCGGTTGCCGCCCGGGCCCCAGACAGCCGCCGGTTTCCACGCTGCCTTCAGCCGCCGGTCAAGGGCAGGGGACCGCGCTCGAGGACCTCGGCGAGACGCCGGGCTGTAGCGGCGAGAGCAGCCTGGTTCCCGGTCCACACGTTCCACCCCAGATGGGTGAAGCCGATGTGCAGCTCGTAGCAGTGGTGGCGGGCGGCGGCGTCGCGGAGGGCGCCGGGCTCGGCGCGCACGCTCGGGGCCCGGAGCAGTCCGGACAGCGGGCCGGCGGGGCGATCTCCGGGTGGAACGGCGCCCAGAAGCTGCACCAGGCGGCATCGAAGAGGAAGTCGCCGCGCACCGAGCACTTCCAGGACAACACCGCTTCGACCCGGCGGGCATCAGGACTGACCAGCACGTTGCCGGGCAGGAGATCGCCGTGTACCAGGTCCCGGCGCTCCGGGCAAGCCTCCGCCAGGGCCCGCACCCGTCCGGCGGCCGCCGCCGAAAGGGCAGCCAGTTCCCGGTCGCCGGCCAGCCTGTCGGGCCATGGCAGACCGTAACGAACAATCTGTGATCAGCTCGTTGCAATCCGCACAGAGCGCCGATTCGGCGCGGGTGTCCGGTGGTCCCGCCACCTGGTGTGCGAGCAGCCAGATCTACCTGTTCTGGGCGTACTCTGCTCGGCGCGATTGACCGCAGGTTCGTGTTGGCGAGCAGACGGCGGTGCGCTGATGCGGCTGTCGGCCCATCACGGCACGAGCCGTGCGTGCCTTGCTTGACTTTCGGCGTTTGTCCCGGGCTGGCATCGTGTGGCGGGCGGCCATGCGCCGGCGGGGCAGGCGGTCAGCGGCTCGGCGGCGTCCCCCTGGCGCGCACTGGCCTTCGGCGGGATGCTTGCATCATGGCTGCGGCGGGTACCGGCTATGAGCGCGGTGCCGGAGGTACGGGAGCATGCGGCATGCGTTCGCGTGAACTTGGCCGCAGGCTGGCAGGCCCGGGGTCCTTGGCCGGGATAGGGCCGCTGTGGGCCAGCCGGCCGGGTCTGTTAGGGAGGACGATGTTGAGCGGCAGCGGAACGGGCGAAGGGACGTCGGCGGCGTCATCGCCGCGGGCGCAGCCGGCTGCCAGGCGCAAGTTCTGGGGCTGGGGCCTGGAGGGCCAGGGGCTGGCGGTGAGCGAGATCGAGCAGCTCGGAGCCGTCTTCGCCGGGCGCCTGGGGATCGATGGCATGCGTGTCCAGGAACCGCCGCGAGTGGAGGACCTGCAGCTGCGCGCGCCGCGGCTGGCGCCGCCGGCGTCGCTTGAGGCGGCGTTCAGTACGGACCCGTACGACCGGGCGGTGCACACGTACGGCAGGTCGTTCCGCGATCTGGTGCGCGTTTTCCGCCGTGATTTCGCGCATGCGCCGGACCTGGTGGCGTTCCCCCGCGACGAGGGCGAGCTGGTGTCGGTCCTGGAGTGGTGCAGCGGCGCGGGCGCCGCGGCGATCCCGTTCGGCGGCGGCTCCAGCGTGGTCGGCGGTGTCGAGCCCGACGTGGGTGAGGGCTATAACGGCGCGGTCAGCGTCGACCTTGGCCACCTGGCCGGGGTGCTGGACGTGGACCGGGACTCGCTGGCCGCGCGGATCGCGGGCGGCACGCTGGGCCCGGTGCTGGAGGCGCAGCTGAAGCCGCACGGGCTGACGTTGCGGCATTTCCCGCAGTCGTTTGAGTGGTCGACGCTGGGCGGGTGGATAGCGACGCGCTCGGGCGGCCATTTCGCGACCCTGCACACTCATATCGACGAGTTCGTCGAGGCCGTCCGGGTGGTGACGCCGCGCGGGGTGCTGCAGACCAGGCGGCTGCCGGGCTCGGGTGCGGGCCCGTCGGCGGAGCGGCTGTTCTGCGGCTCTGAAGGCACGCTCGGGGTGATCACCGAGGCGTGGATGCGGGTTCAGCCGCGGCCGCGGTTCCGGGCGGGCGCATCGGTGTCCTTCGCCGGCTTCGCGGACGCGGTGCAGGCGGCCCGGGAGCTCGCGCAGTCCGGGCTTGATCCGGCCAATTGCCGTCTGCTTGGCCCTGAGGAGGCGCTGTTGTCGGGCAGCGGTGACGGGTCGCGCTCGATTCTCGTGCTCGGCTTTGAGTCTGCGGATCACGAGCTGGGGCCGTGGCTTGCCCGGGCGCTGGAGATCTGCGCCGGCCATCGCGGCGAGGTGCGCGAGGAGGACAGTGACCCGGCCGCGGTCTGGCGGGCCGCGTTCTTGCGCGGTCCGCACTTGCGCGACGGCTTCGTCCGGCTCGGGCTGGTGGCCGAGACCTTCGAGACGGCCATCACGTGGGATCGCTTCTGGGAGTTCCATGAGGGCGTGCTGGCCGCCGTGGAGCAGGCGGTGGTCCAGGCGTGCGGCGGCGGCGCGGTCTCGTGCCGCTTCGCGTACGTGTATCCCGACGGCCCCGCGCCGTATTACTCGGTTTACGCGCCGGGCCGTCCCGGCCAGGAACTCGAGCAGTGGGATCAGATCAAGCTGGCAGCGTCGGAGGCGATCCTGGCGCTCGGCGGCACGATCACCCACCATCACGCGGTGGGGCGCGACCACCGCCGGTGGTACCTGCGCGAGGTGCCGCAGCTGTTCACCGCCGCGCTGCGCGGCGCCAAGGCTCAGCTGGACCCGGCCGGGATCATGAACCCGGGGGTGTTGATGCAGTCAGCCAGCACCCTGAACGACGATCCCCGAGGAGACAGGCGATGACTAGCACCGACTCTGCGCCGGCCAGTGCACTGGTGCCGGGGGAGGTACCGGGCAAGGTGTTCCGGTCGGAGCTGAACCCCGTCGACTTCCTGCGCAGGGCGGCGTACCTGTACCCGGACAAGACCGCGGTCGTCGATGGCGGGCAGCGCTACTCCTACCGGCAGCTCGCCGAGCGGTCCTGGCGGCTGGCCAACGCGCTGCGGTCGGCGGGCCTGGGCAAGGGGGACCGGGTGGCGACGCTGCTGTTCAACTCGCCGGCGGTGCTGGAGGCCCATTTCGGCGTGCCGGCCGCGGGCGGGATCCTGGTCGCAGTGAACCATCGCCTGGCGAGCGCCGAGATCGGCTACATCCTGGAGCACAGCGGCGCGCGGTACCTGCTGCTCGACGCCGAGTTCGAGGCGCTGGCCCGGCCGCTCGAGCTGGCCGGCGTGACGGTGATCCGCTGCGCAGGCAGCAGCGATCCCGGGGATCCGTACGGGCAGTTCCTGGCCGGCGCATCGCCCGAGCGGCCGGCCAGCTGGCTGGAGCACGAGGAGGAGACGATCTCGGTCAACTACACCTCCGGCACCACGGGCCTGCCCAAGGGGGTGCAGTACACCTACCGCGGCGCCTACCTGAACGCGCTGAGCGAGGTGATCCACGCCGGGATGGGCGCCGATTCGGTCTACCTGTGGACGCTGCCGATGTTCCACTGCAACGGCTGGTGCTTCCCGTGGGCGGTCACCGCGGTGGCGGCGCGGCACGTGACGATGCGCGCCGTTGACCCGGAGCTGGTGTGGGAGCTGATCGACGCCGAGGGCGTGACGCACTACAACGGGGCGCCGACCGTCCAGCTGATGATCATCAACCATCCCCGGGCGCACCGCCTGGACCGGCCGGTGACCGCGATGGTGGCCGCCGCTCCCCCGTCACCGACACTGTTCGCTCGGATGAGCGAGCTGAACTTCCGCATCGTGCACGTGTACGGGCTGACCGAGACCTACGGCCCGATCACGGTATGCCCCGAGCAGGAGGCCTGGCGCGAGCTTCCGCCTGCCGAGCGCGCCGGGTACCTGGCACGCCAGGGGCAGGCGTACATCTCCTCTGATCTCGTCCGTGTCGTCGACCAGGAGTTGAACGACGTCCCGCAGGACGGGACGGCGATGGGCGAGGTGGTCATGCGCGGCAACAACGTCATGAGCGGCTACTTCAGCGACCAGGCCGCCACCGGTAAGGCGTTCGCCGGCGGCTGGTTCCATTCCGGGGACCTGGCCGTGTGGCATCCCGACGGCAACATCGAGCTGCGCGACCGGGGCAAGGACATCATCATCTCCGGCGGGGAGAACATCTCCAGCATCGAGGTCGAGCAGGCGATCTGCGCTCATCCCGCGGTGCTCGAGTGCGCGGTGATCGGCATCCCGCACCCGCACTGGGGAGAGAGGCCCAGGGCGTACGTCACGCTCAACGAGGGCGCCGCGGCGACCGCGGAGGAGATCATCGCGTTCTGCCGCGAGCGTCTCGCGCACTACAAGTGCCCCGACGCCGTGGCGTTCGGGCCGCTGCCGAAGACCTCGACCGGCAAGATCCAGAAGTTCGTGCTGCGTGACCGCGAATGGGCCGGGCAGGACAAGCGGATCAGCGGGGCATAACGCCCGAAACCTCTCCCAGGGCACTGATGCTCGCCTCACCTGATCTTGCAACTGCGTACGCGCTTGCTCCGCTCCGCACGGCCAGATGCGAGCCCAGCTGGGGCAAGCGCCACCGAACGATCATTCAGGTGTGACACGGGTGACGGTGCCGATCGGCAAGCCTAGCGACAGATCGGCTGCTCCGGGCGTGAGCGGCCTGATCACCGGCTGTGAGTGGCTGAAACGATGCCGCCCCGCAGATCATCTGCCGGGCAGAGGGACTGGATCCTATCGCAGTCGCATGGACGCGTTAGCTGACCGCGCAGGAGTCGCCGTCACAGCTCGCTTGGGCGTTGCTGCCGGTCGTGACAGCGACGGGCGCGAGTCGGCTTGCCTCGTCGTAAGCGCGCTGCAGGAGCTGCAGGAGTACCTCGGGTGGCTGTGCGCCGCTGACCGCGTACTTGCCGTCGGCGACGAAGAACGGCACACCGGTGATGCCGTACCGCGCGGCCTGCTGCTCGTCGGCTCGCACCGCGTCGGCGTAGGTGTCCCCATCCAGGACGGCCTGTACTTGGGCTGCCGGCAGGCCGGCTTCGACAGCCAAGCACGCGAGGGTGGGCTTGTCAGCGATCGGGAGACCTTCGGTGAAGGTGGCCCGCATCAGGCGCTCCTTCATCTCCGGCTGCAGCCCGTGATCTTTGGCCAGGTGGAGCAGCCGGTGGGCGTCGAAGGTGTTGCCGCCGCGGATGAGGTCGAACCGGAACTCCAGGCCGTCAGCGGCTGCACGCTGGGTCATCTGCTGGCTGGCCTGTTCGGCCTGAGCGATCGTCATGCCGTACTTTCCGGCCAGATGCTCGGCATGGGTCCCGCTACGCTCCGCTGGCGCGCCCGGGTCCAGTTCGAAGGACCGGTAGGTGACCGTGACCTCGCCGGGATGGCTGAAAGAGGCAAGTGCACGTTCGAACCGGCGCTTGCCGATGTAACACCACGGGCACACGACGTCAGACCAGATCTCGATATTCATAGCAGTAGCAACCGTCGTGACGATGGCGTGATTCCACCCCAAACGGCACCCGAGAACGCGCCGGCCCAGGTGCAGGGATGGCACACAGAATGACCTGATCAGCGCGCGTCCACTGGTGATCACGCACGGGACAGCAGCCGCGCCGAACGGCGGCAGTGTGCGCGCCACCGACTTCGAGGTGTGGTTGCAGAGGGTGACGTCGAAGCCGCGTCTTGGCGGCGGCGCCGGGCCGCGCGCCGCTTGGCGCAGTGGGCCGGCACGGGTCCGTAATGAGGTGCAGGGGTGCGCTGTGGCCAACCCGGGGCGCGCAGCTGAGGTCAGGTGATGCCCGGGCCGGTGCGCGGCGGGATCATCGACTTCAGCAGGTTCAGCACCCCCGGGTTCGCGACGCCGCGCCAATCCGGGGTCAGCAGGCCCCACGGTTCGGGGTCGCCCCAGTTGGACCGGTGCCGCGGCAACCGGGATGGTGCCTTTGGGCTGTGTCGGGTTGAGCGCCCACCAGCACCAGTCCACGTCGTGGTCGGTGAGCCAGGCCTGGAAGTTGTTCCACCACACGGCGGAGCCGACCTGGCCAGCTTCGGCCTGGGATGGGGCCAGGCCGAAGCTGGCCAGCGACCTGGTGTCGTTACCGAACTCACCGATCCACACCGGAGCGAGCTGCTCGCTGAGGATGTACCCGCCGTTACGGCGCATCTGGTCGAAGTAGGCCTGCCGGGACTGGCCCGCCGGGTGGAACCACGCATAGTCGTGCAGGCTGTAGACGAGCTGGCCGGGGCGTTCGAGCCGTACCGGGTGGCTGGCCACGCCGGACAGGTCGGCTGCGTAATTGAGGCCCTCGCAGATGATCAGCACGTGCGGGCTGATCTGGTGGATGAGGTTCCCAGCCGTGGCGTACATGGCCGCGACGTCGGTCTTGGGCCTGGTCCCCCAGGTCGGCGTGAGAACGCGCCGGCCCGCCGTCGTCCGCCGGGGCTCGTTCATGATGTCCATGGCGGCGACGAGCGGGTTCGCCTGGTACCGCGCGGCGATGTTCTGCCAGGCTGCGAAGAGCTTCGTGGCTGGCCAGCGGCGGTTGTACCACAGGCCGTTGCCGTCGTCCTCCGAGCAGCACCACCCGGGGTCGAGGATGTGGCAGTTCGGTATCACGATCAGGCCCTCGCCGGTGAGCGCCTGCACGCACGCGTCGTAGACCTGCATCGGCGTCGCCCCGGCCAAATCGGGGTTGGCGGCCAGGTACTGACCGGGGACTGGGGAGACCTGCTCGGTCATCCACAGGCTGAACGGAAGCCGCACGCTGTTGAAGCCCTGCATCGCGATCGCCCGGGCCAGCGCGCGGCGGTCCGTGCGGTCCAGCCCTGGCGCCACGCCGAGATCCTCGTGGGCGCCGTACCAGTTCACCCCGGCCAGGCGGACACGCCTTCCGTGCGCGTCGACGATAAAACGGCCGCTGGTCGACAGCGGCGTCGCGATATCCAGGTCAGTCATCCCCAGATCCGGCCAGGCTCCTTGGCACAGCTGGAGCGTACGACAGCGGCTCCAGAACGCGCGTATCAGCGTGACGCGAACACGCGGCACACCACCCGGCCATGAAGCTGAACGAGCCCATCCAGAAGCTGTCCTACGGCGCACCGCCGCCGCCAGCAGCCGCCTGGAGGCCGCGCAGCGACGCCGGCTGACCACCAAGTCCCCGGCCGGGTAGCCCCGGTGCATTGCTGCACCGGGGCCCCCTCAGGACCGCGCATGCACGTTCCCGCGCACGCGGCCCAAGCAAGCCGCGAGGGCGGTTCAGGTCTTCTGCTGCAACACGGTGTTCCCTGCCGGCCGGGGCGGATGTTTCGTCCGTTGGCAGGTGGCGTGTACGAGGTGTGTTCTTTTACTGCGCGCGGCACGGGGCGTGTCATGGTGGACCAGGTAGTCCGCCTTGATCGCCTGCCTGGTGACCTGCAGGAACCAGTGTTCCCAGCCCTGGGGGGACTGGGGGGGCTGGTCGGGGGTCAGCAGGTTTTCCCCGCATAGGCTGCACCGGCCGTCCTGCCTGGAGAGCAGGTGCACGGTGTAGGAGTCCAGCGGGGGTTTCACCTTCAGGCGACGTTGCGCCCAGTACCCGGCCAGGGCGGGGTCATCGGGGGACGCCCCGCCTTTAACCAGGGTGTGCCGTACGATATCGGTCCAGGCCGGTTTCGGCAGGTAGGCGCCGGTGTCTTTATCGCCGAATACCCACCGGTCGTTCCTGAACTTCTCGAACTTCCGAAAATACCGGCCGACGATCCAGTGTTTCGGCTTATTCCGGTGGCTCCAGCACGCCCACTTATACGTGAGCCTCCACAGGTAATCGGTCAGGGCAGCGAACACCCTGGTCGATACCACCGTCCGGTAGTAGGCGACCCAGCCCCGCACGATGGGGACGATCTTCGCCAGTACCGCTGCGACGTTGGCCCCGCGGAGCGCATGGAACTCCTTCGCAAGCCTTTCTCGGAACCTCTTGATGGCCGTGGCGCCCGGTTTGGTGATTAGCTTGCCGTTGGGGTAGCGGCGGAGGTTGAATCCGAGGAAATCGAACCCCTCACAGAGGGGGACGATCCGGGTTTTGGCTTCGTTGAACGCCAGCCCTCTCGGCTCCAGCCACTCGGCTAGCCGTGCCTTGACCTGCTCGGCCTGCCGCCTGGAATGACAGCACACGACCAGGTCATCAGCATATCTCGTGAGCGCCGGGCAGCCGCCCTTCACCGTCCCGGCACGGGAACCGGTCTGGTATCGGACGCCTGCGGCCTCCTCCAGCCCGTGCAATGCGATATTCAGCAGCAAGGGTGAAATCACGCCGCCTTGGGGAGTTCCCTCCCCGGTCGGCGCGAACCCTTTCCCAGCCTCGAAAACCCCTGCCTTCAGCCACCCGGCGATCATCCCCTTTGCGGGGAAACCGCCGAGCATTTCCAGCAGGTGCCCGTGGCTGATCTTGTCGAACGCGCCTGCCAGGTCAGCGTCAAGAATCCACACCCGCTTAGATTTCCCGCGCAGGGTATTAAACAAGGATTCTATCGCATCATGGCAGCCGCGGCCCGGCCGGAACCCATACGATCTGGATTCGAACCTAGCCTCCCATTCGGGTTCCAGCGCATTCCGTACCCGTGCCTGATGGCACCGGTCCGAGATAACCGGAATTCCTAGCGGGCGCATCTTTGTCTTATCACGTGCTT
The DNA here is from genome assembly GCA_963739135.1 of uncultured Actinomycetes bacterium. Lineage (GTDB taxonomy): Bacteria > Actinomycetota > Actinomycetes > Streptosporangiales > Streptosporangiaceae > Palsa-504. The sequence continues at coordinate 2,835 of CAVTZG010000020.1, read as the reverse complement.
TCGGCACATACACCCGCCGGACCGGGGAAGGCTTATGCGAACCGATGCTGGCGTGCACCTGCACCGCCATCTCGGCCCGCGCCTGGCTGGTCAGCGCGACCAGCCCGTCGATTCCCGCGGTCCTGCGGCCCGTGTTGCGCTGCGTCACCTGCCGCACGCTGACCAGCGTATTGCTCCAGCTCCGCAGCGAAAGTTTCTGCAGGTTCCTGGCCAATGGCCAGTCACCCTCCTGCACCGCCTTGAAGATCCGCCCGCGCAGCCGCCGTACCTGCTCCTCCTGGTGCCGCCAGTCCACATGATCCCAGGCGTCACCATCGAACGGGGGCAGGCCCTCAGGTCCGTTCACCGAAGTGTCCAACGTGCCCGTCAGTTCCGGCATTTACGCTCGCTTCGTCTCAAAGGCTCACCTGCCCACGTCAGCGCTCTTTCGAGCCCGGTAGCAAGACCGGCATCCGGGCCAGTTATACGAGGACCACCCGGGAGGAGTTCCCGGCCCTTCGGCCCCGCTTTCCTGCCGCCTTTCGGCCGCCCGGCATCCGCTTTTTGGGCACCCTGTCCTGCCAGGGAATTCAGCCCCCCTTACGGTCGGCTTACCGTACCGCCTGCGCCTACCCGCGCCTGGGATACGGACCCATAGCAGGGTTTACACGTTCCGCACACGTGAGACCCAGACCGGGCCGGGCGCTCTCTCTACCCCGGGGACAGCGGTGTTCACCGGCCATCGGGCAGTCCGCGGCCGCCGCCTGCCGCCTCTCAGCGGCTGGTCCCTGCCACCCCGGCGACGCACCCCAGCCCGGAGTGTGAAGGTGACGAGGCATCAGCAAGAGTTTCCTGGTAGTCGCCCTATCGGTCATTTCCCCTCGCCTGTGGCCACTATGGCTGGTGCAGCGGCTCTTGGGCTTTGCCGTGAGCTCCGCACCCGGCCGGTCAGGAACCGGCCACGCACGTCACGGCGGGGACAGGCCGAACACAAACCTGTAGCTACGTCCCTGGCATCAGCCAGACCTCCTCGATTAGCTCACTCACCATGTGCGACCTCGTGTCGCAACTGCCCCCCTTCCCCATCGCCGAGCTCAGCCCGCGCATCGCGACGACAATTGACGACCTCGACCGATGGCTCGGATCCGCATGAACCCACGCGGCAGCCTGCGAGACCGACATCCAGTGATACATAACGCCCCGTTCTGCACGCCGGAACTGACCGTCGAGGAACCTTGCCACAGCCGGGTGCGACGCGTTCGACAACTTCCCCCCGGGGCTGACGGGCAAGGCACTGGTGACGGCGGGCAAGCTGCCCCCGGCGCTGTTCGGCGGGTCCATGCAGCAGCTGCGGTTCAGGCCCGCCCGGCGGGCACCGTTCGCGTTCGGCTGGTTGAGATCCCCGGCAGTTACCCCTCGTCCCGCTAGACCAGCCGACGGCGTCCGCCCGCTCAGCGTGTTCCTCAGCGCCACGGTGCCGCCGACGGCCGGCGCCCGTCAGCCGCCAGCGTGGCTTAGCGTCATGAAGGAACATATGAGGAAGCCGTTACCTAAGGGCTGGGGTCCATGGACGACAAGTTGCACTTCGCGGTCGACCTCTACCAGGGGACCGCCGAGTATTACGACCGCTACCGGCTGCCATACCCGGAGGCAATGATCGAGGACCTGATCGCGCGCACCGGGGTCTCCGGGCAGGGGCGACTGCTTGACCTGGCCTGCGGTACCGGCCAGCTCGCCTTCCCGCTGCGCCGGTCCTTCGCGGAAGTCTGGGCCGTGGACCGGGAACCCGACTTCACGCAGATGGTCCAGGCCAAGGCCGACAAGCTGGGCGCCGGGAACATCCGCCCGGTCACGGCGGACGCCGAGACCCTCGACGCGGAACCCGGGCACTTCGAGCTGGCCGTCATCGGCAGCGCCTTCCACCGGCTCGACCGCGACCTGGTCGCCGCCAGGCTGCTGCACTGGCTGCGGCCCGGCGGGTGCGTCGCGCTGTGCTGGGCGGACGTCCCGCAGCTGGGTGACCGGGAGTGGCAGCGGGCGCTCGCGGCGCTGCTCGACCGGTGGCAGACAGCGCTCGGCGCGACCGACCGGGTCCCCGCGAACTGGGCCGAGCCGCAGCGGCGACGGCCCGATGCCCAGGTGCTGTCCGAGGCCGGGTTCGAGACGGCCAGGCGCCACGAGTTCCCCGTCGAGCACCGGTGGAGTCTGGCGGAACTGGCCGGCTACGTCCGGTCCACCTCGTTCCTCCCGCCCTCGGTCCTCGGCGACCAGGGCGCCGCCTTCGACGACGACCTCGCGGCCGCCATCGGCCCGTTCGCCGCCGCCGACGGCACCTTCCCGCACGACGTGGGCTTCGTCTACGACCTGGCCCGCAAGCCGACGGACTAGACACTCCCGCGTGCTTAGGACATGTCCAAAAGTACGTGTTAGCGCGCAGCTCGTCAGCGCCGCCGGGTTCGGTGCGATCATCGTGTCATGGGCCAGGCTCGGGTACCGGGACCGGGCGAGTTGCTGCTGGCGCTGCGTGAGCAGGCCGGCCTTGACCTGGCCGCGCTCGTGCCTGCGGATGGCGGCGGGTCTGCCAGCACGTTCCTGGCCACGGGCCGGGACGGCATGGTCAGCGTGCTCAAGATCAGCCCGGACGCCGTCGGCGACTTCGTCGGCAGGCTGCGCGAACTGGTGACCGGGCTGCGGCGGCGGGGCTATCCGGCGGCGCGACTGCTGGCTTCCGGGCAGGTGGCCGACCTGACATTCTGGCTGCAGGAACGGCTGCCCGGCACCGTCCTGGAACGGGTCCCGGTCCCGGGCTGGCTGATTCCCGAGGTGCTGCGGCTGAACGACGCCCAGGCCGGCCTC
>CAVTZG010000019.1:0-98543 GCA_963739135.1 uncultured Actinomycetes bacterium | reverse complement strand
CCTCCGAAAGCCTGAACCGGCTCGCCAAACTCGAAGCCCGCCTGGCATACGGATTCCGTAACCCGGCAAATCAGCGCAGACGCGTCCGCATCGCCTGCACCCGCGGCACAAGACGCCCATCACGCACCGCAACCGCCAGGAGAACACGCCAGGTAACCGGCCGAAAACCCATCCCGGTTAACTTCGAAGAGCCGCATTATTGCGTCGGGCGGTTACGCGCGGTCTAATCTAATCGAGGATCGCAGCGATGACCGGAGCCGCCATGCCGCCTCCTCTGCCGAGGACACTATGCTGAGCAAAATCGGCGAGATCCAGACGCCGCTACCCACACCGGAAGCGGTGGTTATCGGGCTAGTGGTGGCGATCATGGCGCAATGCCAGCGGCTTTAGATGTCTGGCCGGTTGTGAGTAGTTCCTATTTTTGGTTACTGCGGGTAGTTGTCCTTTGGGCGGGCATGCCGGGGGGCGGCGTGGCGCGCCGGGGCGGCCGGGTCCACGGCCCGGCGGGTTCTCGGTTGAGTGGCTTTGCGGTGTTTCCGCTGGTCAGGCTGGCGTGTTGGCCATGGTGATGACGGCGGTGGCGATGCGGGTGACGGTGTCCTCCGCGGTCGCGTGCGCGAAAGACGATGGGGACTTGGACTTGCGGGGGCGGTGCCGGCCGCGGTCGACGACGTTGCGGTATCCGGCGATCTCGCTGGTCACGGCGTGGTAGCAGTGGCGGCCGAGGCGGATCGCGGCCAGGACGGCCCGGACGGCGCGGGCTTGGGACAGGTCGCGGGGCCGGACCGCCAGGCCGGCTCGGCGTCCCTTCGCGGCGGGCGCGGCGGCGAGGGCGGCGTCGTGCAGCACGCCGCGGGCCAGCCCGGTGGAGATCGCCCAGGCCGCCAGCTCCTGCGCGACGTGGGCCGGGGAGCAGGAGCGGAGCATCGGCCCCGTGCCGGGGCCGGCGCCGCGCAGCGGCGCCTTGGCCTCCCGCAGCGCGGTCTCCGACCCGTCCCACCGCCACTTATAGAGCGCGGCCAGCTCGGGACCGGGGTAGTCCTGGTAGTCCATCAGGTCGGTGACCAGGCAGAACATCTCCGGGACCACTTGGCCCTCCACGTCGGCGTAGTACTCGATGACCCGGACCGGGACGGTGACGCCGACGCCGGACAGCTCCGCCCGGTAAGAGCCGTCGGGCAGGATCTCCGAGGTCCGCCGCAGCGGGATGTCGCTCTTCAGGCGGATCAGCACGTGCGCGGACCGTATCATGCGGGCGATCCGGGCGGCCCCGTGGTAGTTGCGGTCCATGATCCAGATCCAGCCCGGGTCGAGCAGCCACGGGTACCGGTCTATGGCCTCGTCCAGCAGGGACTGCTCGGACTCCGCCTTGTCCGTGCCGGCCGGGCCGTGCGGCATCGCGAACGTGGCCCGGCACGAGCAGCAGGTCACCGGCAGCGCCCTGGCCTGCGGGAACGGCGATGAGTCGTCCCCCGTGCCGACTGACCCGAAGTGCGCCCTGTTCCCCGGCGTGTCCGGGACCCGGATCAGCGTCCCGTCCAGCGACCCCGCCCGCAGCGGCCTCGCCTTCCCGATGGTGACCGCGCCGGGGCAGCCCTCCTCCTGGTGCTCCCGCCAGGACGCGCCCAGCACGAGGTCCCGCAGCTCCTCCAGCGGGACCGGGCCGAGCGCGCTCCGCCAGTCCCCGGCCGACCGCGCCGACGCGGGATGCCACGGCCGCGCCCACGGGACGATGGCCAGGTCTCCGGCCAGCGCGGCGATCACGTCCCCGGCCCGCGCGTCCGGCATGAGCGTCATCAGCACGATCACCCGGATCATGAACGCCCTGGCCAGCAGCCTCTCCCGCTCGCCCTTCACCAGCCGGCCGTCCAGCTGCGCGTCCCGCGCGATCCCGGCGATCACGCCCGGCCCGGCCTGCGCATCCAGCCGCCCCTCCAGCGGCCCCAGCGTCGCGTGATGCACCGGGCTGCCCTTCGCCCGGACCTGCCCGTCCCTCCTCACCTGTGCCTCCGCCACCGCGACCACCTTCAGGAACACCACGTCATCGCCCGTGCCGATCTTCCCCGTCCCCCCGATGACCAGCGCGGACCGGTCCGCCTCGCCCAGGTCGCGGCCGCTCCGCAACGGCGGCGCAACCAGCTCCAGCGGCACCGCGACGATCATCCCGGCCGAGACGGGCACGGCACGCGACGGGACAGGGTAAGAAGAAGACACGTGAGGCTCCGGTGGCGAAGTGGGACGTAGACAATCACACTTCTTAGCCGGAGCCTCACTCATCACGCAGGAAACCTGAGCAACAAACCCGCAGCCAGGAACGATCACACAGCGCAACCAGGAACAAGGCCAGCCCTCAGTTGTTCCGCCCTAAAGCCGCTGGCATTGCGGAACCGGCTCGCCAAACTCGAAGCCCGCCTCGCCTACGGATTCCGTAACCCGGCAAATCAGCGCAGGCGCGTCCGCATCGCCTGCACCCGCGGCACAAGACGCCCATCACGCACCGCAACCGCCAGGAGAACACGCCAGGTAACCGGCCGAAAACCCATCCCGGTTAACTTCGAAGAGCCGCATTATTGCGTCGGGCGGTTACGCGCGGTCTAATCTAATCGAGGATCGCAGCGATGACCGGAGCCGCCATGCCGCCTCCTCTGCCGAGGACACTATGCTGAGCAAAATCGGCGAGATCCAGACGCCGCTACCCACACCGGAAGCGGTGGTTATCGGGCTAGTGGTGGCGATCATGGCGACTGGCACGACACTCTGGAAGATATTGACCCATGCCGAGACCGTGGTGCACGAGAGCGCGCATGCGCTGGTCGGGATCCTTGCCGGGCGCACAATCCGCAGCGTGAATGTAAATACGAACGGTAGCGGCGGCACCGATATGGACCCGAAAAGCGGTGCCGGATACGGCGTTGCTGCATTCGTCGGCTACATCGGCGCGAGCGGCGCCGGGCTCATTGCGGCGAAGCTGATCTCCACTGGCCGCATGGTGGCCGTGCTCTGGCTGGGCCTGCTGCTATTTGCGGTCATGCTGCTGTTGGTCCGCAACTTCTTCGGCGGAATCGTCACACTCATCTGCGGCGTGCTGCTCTACCTCGTCCTGCGTTTCGCGACGGCAGGGGTCCAGACCGCCGCCGCTTACGGCGTGACTTGGTTTTTGCTCATTTTCGGTACCAAGCACGCGTTTACAGCTGCCAGCAAGCCGGAGGATGTGGCTGATGCGGAGATCCTCGCTGGGATGACTTTCCTCTGGCGGTCGGCGTGGTGCTGGCTGTGGCTGGCTGGGACGATCGCTGCGCTCGTAGTGGGCGGAGCTATCCTCACCCACGCCTGAGGCGGGACAGGAATCGGCCTCATGGCGACTGCCGTACTACGCCATCATCCGCCGTGACCTGCACCGACAACCTCACGATCACGAATTACAGCTGCCGTAACCAAGCCGCGCAGCCATTCGGCGGACCCGTTCAGCAGGTCGATGACGTCGGTGAGCGGGAAGCTCTGTGACGACTCCAATGCGATGCCCAGCTGATCCTCCGCCCGGGAGGCAGCGTACTCAGCTGCAGCATCTTCGATCTTGTCACGCTGGTCTTTTCCTGCGTCCGGAGCCTCATACCGGGCGCGGAGCGAGGCGACCAAGCTGATGTCAGCCTTATCGTCCGGTCGGAAGGCCATGTACTCGATCCGCAGGCGACCAGTAGCAGACCATACGTCGCGCTTCTCGATGCTGCCCGCTGGCTCGTTATCGTTCCACCAGTAGATAGCGAGCCATACTAGATCTCCTGCATCGCTGGCATCTGCCATTGGGGAGCACCTCCAGTTGGCTTAGATCACGTTTGTACCCTCTTGGAGCGCTACGTACACATTGAGTCGCGCAACGTGATTAGCCGTCGCGCCGCATAGACGGCCTGTCGCAGGTTGCGCGCATTGCGTTCGCCGCCGTAGGGGCAGCGAAACCGCCCGGCCCCTATCCGGTCAGAGGCCGGGCGGTTTCGTCGCTATCCAGGCTGCTCAGCTGGTCATCTCAAACCCGTCCGGGCTGATCTCCATGCCGGTAATCGCCAGGCGCGGGTGATGCCCGGTCGGGTGCAAAACGACGCGGACCTCGAACTCTGCCAGCATTTCCCGCCGCCGCGCGTTATCGGCCGCGTCCCACTCCTGGGCGATGGTGCGGCCCGTGGGCACCAGGCGCATGCCCGGCTTGCGCTCGGGGAGCGCCTTCAGCGCCGCGACTTCCTCGCCCAGCCGCCGGTATTCTGTGCGGTACCAGTCCGCGTCTTCGGCGTCATCGTAGAGCCCGGTCTGCCGATCCTCCCGCAGCCGCGTGCGCGTGGCCTCAAGCTCCGCGATCTGGGCCGCGTGCCCGGTCCCCGGATCGTAGATCTTCCGCATGACCTCCCCGGACCCGTACCGGCCCAAGAACCACTCGCTCACCAGCGCATCCGCCGCCGCCAGCGCCATGGCCGGGGCGGGCTTGCACTCGGCCGACGCGCGGATTCCACGTATCCGCGCGGTGCACTTGTAGGCGTACCTGTCGCCGCCTCGTCCGGTGACGTGCAGCCGTGAGCCGCAGTTCCCGCAAAAGAATGTCCCGGTCAGCAGCCGCAAGCCCTTCGGCGCGCGGTGGCCGTCGCGTTTGGGCGCGGTCGCCTGCACCAGGGCGTCATGGGTCGCACGGTCCCACAACGGCTCTGCTATTCGCGTCGGCCGTCCGTCCGCGCCGAGGACAGGCCTGCCGCCGTGCATGAGATACCCCAGGGCCGCCTCACTGGTCAAAATGTGCTTGAGGGTATGCCCGGTCCACGGCCCGCCTTTCACCGGGCGTCCGTACAACTGGGCTCTGCGGTCGCCTGGATTAGGGATCCCCTCCCGCGTCAGCCGCACCGCCTCTGTCCCGATCGTGATCTTCCCCGTCTCATCGGCCAGGATCCGCCGCGCCACCTCCCGGATGATCTCCGCGCCGACAGTGTCGAGCGCGACGTGATCGACCTTCGCCATCGGGGCAAGGCGCACGTACATGTACCCGTACGAGGGGCGCTGCTTGGGCTCGCCCGCCTTCCGCGCCCGGATCTTCTCATCCCGGTTGCGCCTCTGGATCGCGCGCAGCTCCATCTGCGATCCCCACGCCTTGGCCAGCCACTCGTTTTCCTGGTTCGGGTCGCTGAAATCCCACACCCCCGCGTGATCGGCCGTGACCACGACCCGGTCCTGGCTGGTCAGCAGCTCCTGGGTGTTCAGCGTGTCGCGCACGTTGCGGCCGACCCGGTCCACGGTCGGGGCCACGATCCCGTCATACGGTCCCATCTCACCGCGCAGCCAGGGGCCGAGCCCTTTGCGGGTCATCGGGTCCGTGGCCCCCGAGACCTCCCAGTCATCGGCCCACGCGATGATATGGCCCCCAGCGTCGGCCGCAGCCTGCAGTTCCTGGTCGCCCTGACGCTGCGGGCTGCTGGCCTTGTCGGTCTTCCTGCTCAGGCGGCGGACCGCCACCAGGCAGCGTCCGCACCCGTCATACTCCGTGGTGAGCACATCATCCATGATGCCTGCTCCCGATCCTGTGTGGATTGCGGAAGCATCCGGGCGGCTGCGGCCAGCTCGCCGTCGGCTGCGAACCGCACCACGTGGTGCACCGGGCCGACGGCGGCCCCACCAGCCTGACCAATCTGAAGGATTACTGCTGGTGGCATCATCACGTGCTGCTGCACCAGCTCGGCTGGACCCTGACCGTCAATCCTGACGGCACCAGCCAGGTCCGAAGCCCCGACGGCAAGATCATCCGCAGCCACAGCCCCCCACCAGGAACCGGGTAACCACCCCCGGGCCAAAACGCATCAGGCGTAGCGCCGCCGCAGCCACCAGAAGCAGAACCCGGCCAGGATCAGGGCCAGGCCGACGAAGATGCCTGTCTCGTACCACTGCAGCGGCCAGTAGCGGTAGGTGGGCTGGTAGGTCAGCACCTCCTTGAGCCCCAGCCGGGTGATGCACTCCTGCGTGGCCTGCTGGAACGCCGGGCTGGGTGTCCCTCCAGGGCCGCTCCCGGCCCGAGCGGGGAACCGGTTGGGACACACTCCTACCCCCTGGAGCGCCACGCTGCCGTTACCGGCCGGCCCGAACAGGAAGCCGTATCTGCCGCCGCCGAGGCTGATCGCGCCGTCCTGCCCGACCACCCGGCCCGCCGCGGTGGTCACCTGGTCGGATACGACCCAGTCGCCGGGCCGGGGCGGGGTGGGGCCGCGGAAGCTGTTCGGGACCGGGGGCGGGAGGGCGGCGACCAGGCGCAGCGGGGCCAGCAGGTACGGCCGGACCCAGTTCGTCACGGCCAGCCGGACGCCGACGAACACGGCCAGCGTGGCGACCATCGCAGGCACCGTCCGGCGCAGCACCAGGCCGGCGCAGACGCCCAGGGCAAAGGCGAACGCGGCATACCCGAGCGGGACGATGCCGCGCTCGCCGAACAATGTGAACGGATCCGCATTCACCCGGTCGAGCGGACTGGACCACCAGGTCACCATCAGACTGAGCAGCCCGGCGACGGCCACGCTGCCCAAGCCGACCAGACCGAGCTTGACCGCCAGCCAGCGCTTGCGGGTCACACCCTGGGTCCAGGCCAGCTGGTAGGTTCCGGTCTCCAGCTCCCGGGCCGCCAGCGGCGCGCCCCAGAACAAGCCGATCAGCCCGGGCACCACGACCAGGACCCAGCCCAGGTCCTGCAGCAGCTGGTCGCGGCCGACGAACGCGCTGGTGGCCAGCGAGCAGTCACCCTCGGCCTGGCAGGGCACCACGCTGGTGTCGTACAGGTGGACGAGCGCCGGGCCGGTGATGCCCAGCGCCACCGCGATCACGGCCAGCAGCCCGAACGCCACCACGGCCTGCGTCCGGAACTGCCGCCAGGACAGCTCGATCATCGCAGCACGCTCAATCCGCGCTGGCCTATGCCGACACCGTGCCGCGCCCGGCTCATGTAGGCGAGCACCACGTCCTCCAGGCTCAGTTCCTCGACAGTCCAGGCCGGGTCGTACACCGGCCCCCGGCAGCGCACGATGAAGCTGCTCTGTACGTCGGTATGGCTCTCCTCGATGGCCTCGTAGTCCGCGGGCAGCGCCGCCGCGTCGCGGCGCGGCCCGGTGAGCCGGCGGTGCGCGGCCAGCAGATCATCCACATCCCCGGCCACCTGCACCCGCGAGGAGACCAGCAGCACGATGTGGTCGCAGACCCGCTCCAGGTCGGTCAACCCAGCAGGGTCAACCCAGCAAGGTCAAGCCAGCAGGGTCAAGTCAGCAGGGTCAAGCCAGCAGGGTCAAGCCAGCCAGGTACAGTCAGGCGTGCCTCGCATCCCGCCCCGGAGCTGCGTGGTGATCGGCGCGGGGGTGCTCGGCGCGTCCGTGGCGGCCCGGCTGGCCGCCGCCGGAGCGCGGGTGACGCTGCTGGAGCAGGACCAGCCGGGCCGCGCCACCAGCCGGTGGAGCCTGGCCTGGCTGAACTCCAACGACAAGGCCCCCCGGCCCTACCACGACCTCAACCACGCCGGGATCCGGGCCTGGGCCGAGCTGGCCCCCGACCTCGACGGCGCGGCCTGGTACCGGCCCGTCGGCCACCTGGAACTGGCCGCCACAGCCGGCCCGGCCGCAGCGCTCGCCGCCCGGGTCCGCCGCCTGACCGGGTGGGGCTACCCCGCGCACCTGATCGACCCGGCCGAAGCGCAGGCCCTGGAGCCGTCGCTGCGGCCGCCCGGCCCGGCCGCCGCGGCGGCCTGGTTCCCCGGTGAGGGCTACCTGCTGACCGAGCCGCTGATCGAGCGCCTGGTGGCCCGCGCCGTAGCACACGGCGCCACCGTCCTGACCGGCGACCAGGGCCGGGTAACCGCCCTGACCGACGGCCAGGTGCGGACCGCCGCCGGCGCCACCATCCAGGCCGACGAGATAGTGTGCTGCGCCGGCCGCTGGACCCCCGGGCTCGCCACCCTGGCCGGCACCCCGACCGCCTCGGTCCCGCTGGTCGCCTGGGACACCCCGGGCGCCACCGCGCCCGGTTTCGTCGTCCGGGTCGGCCCGGTCAGCGCGCCGGCCCTGGCCCGGCTGGTGCACACCCCCGACCTGGCCCTCCGCCCGCATCCCGGCCGCCTGCTGCACCTGGAGGCCCCGGACGCGGCTGTGGACCTGCACACCCCGGAGGCTGAGCTCACAGGCTGGGCGGCCGAACTCCTCCGCCGGGCCCAGCGGACCGTAACGGGCCTCGATGAGGCCAGCGTCGTTCGGTATCAGGTCTGCGTGCGCCCGATGCCCGCCGACGGCCAGTCCATCATCGGCCGCCCGTCCGGCGCGGGCCGCCTTTACGTCGCGGTGACTCACAGCGGCGTGACCCTGGCCGCCCACCTGTCCCGCCTCATCGCGGCCGAACTGATGACCGGCACGCCGCCCGCCGAGCTCGCCCGGTACCGGCCCGGCGATGGGCGCCGATATAGTACACATGGGTACTAACCTGGAGGCCGGTCATGGGCTACCTGCTCCGGATGTCCGCCGAGATTCACGACTGGCTGGCTGACCTTGGCCGCGGCGACCCGCCCGCCGCCTTGCTGGCGGGGGAGGCGCTGGCCGCGCTGATGAGCGAGGGCGCCAGCCTCGGGCCCCCGCTGGTCACCGAGGTCGCCGATCCGCGGCTGCCCGGCGAGCCGGGCGAGGCCCTCGACCGCTCCTACCAGGTCAGGCTCGAGCAGCTCCAGGTGGCGCGGAGGCGGGCCGCGGGTGTGGCCGAGCTGGTTCACGACGCTCAGAACCAGCTCGCCGAGCTGGAGTCCACCCTGGCCCGGCTGGAGGATCAGCGGCGCGCGGCGCTGGCGGCGGACCGGCCGGAGGAGGCCGCGACGGTCGCGGACCAGCTCGGCGCGGCCGCCCTGGTCGCCGGGAACGGTGCGCGCACGCTGGCTGAGCAGCGCACCCGGCTCGGCCTCACCCAGGCCGAACTAGCCCAGCGGATGGGGGTCCGGCAGGAACGGGTGTCGGCCATCGAGCGCGCCGAGCCCGGCGCATCGGAGGTCCGTACCCTGGCCTCCTACGTGGCAGCGCTGGGCGGTCGGCTGGAGCTGGTCGCGGACTTCGGCGCCGAGCGCGTCCTGCTCCGCTGACCCCCGCGCCCCGAGACCACCGTCGCCGCGATTCACGCCGCCACAGGGTGAATTAGCTAGCCTGCCATCATGACCGACATCGCCGATCCGGCCGCCGGCGCCGAGAACCCGCCGCGCCCGGACGGCCTGGACCTGCAGGCGGCCCGGGACCGCACCATCCCTGACGTGCTGCCCGAGCCGGGCGCGGACTTCCGGGTGCTGTTCTGCGGCATCAACCCCGGCCTGTACTCCGCCGCCACAGGCTGGCACTTCGCCCGGCCGGGCAACCGGTTCTGGCCCGCCCTGCACCTGTCCGGCTTCACCCCGCGCCAGCTCCGCCCCAGCGAGCAGGACCTGCTGCCCGGCTTCGGGCTCGGCATCACCAACCTGGTGCCCCGCCCCACCGCGCAGGCCGCCGAGCTGACCGCCGCCGAACTCCGGGCCGGCCGCGGGCATCTGGCCGCTCTGGTCGCCAGCCACCGGCCGCGCATCCTGGCCATCGCCGGCGTCACCGCCTACCGCACCGCCTTCGGCCAGCCGAAGGCCGACACCGGCCCGCAGCCGGACTCGCTGGGCGCCGCGCGGGTCTGGGTGGTCCCCAACCCCAGCGGCCTGAACGCGCACTTCTCGCTGGCGGCCATCGCCGCGGCCTTCGCCGCCGTACGGACCGCCGCCGACCGCGACGCCTGAAACAGATGACCCTGAAAAAGATGCCACTGAAAAGATGACCCTGAAAAGATCAGGACGCCGAACGGGCCGTGGCTCTCCGCCCGGGCCCCGCTGATCCAATGGCCCGGGTGCGGCGCGGTGACGGGGCCAACGCTTTTTGCAAAGATTCTGGTGCGGATCTCCTCGGGTGCCGTGGACGGCCCGGATCAAGCGAAAGAGGTGCGGGATGGCCGATTCCCGTGACCAGGCAGCGGACCAGGACGGCACCGAGCCCGATCCCCGGTTCACCTTCGCCAACGAACGCACCTTCCTGGCCTGGAGCCGGACCGCGCTGGCCCTGGTGGTGGCCGGGCTGGGCGTGGTGCAGCTGCTGCCGCCGTTCCCCGGGGTGCCCTGGGGCCGCCATATCCTCGGCGTGCCGCTGATCGTGTTCGGCGCGGTGGTGGCCGTGACCGCCTACACCGAGTGGACCAGGAGCCAGCGGGCCATGCGGCACGGCCAGCCGCTGCCCAGGTCCGTCATGCCCAAGCTGATGGCCGTGGTCGTCTTCGTGCTGGCGGTGGTGTCCGCCGTCGTGGTCCTGGTCTCGGCCCTCCGATGACAGCACTGCGATGACGACCACCCCCGGCCCCGGCGCCGCAGGCGGCTCGGAGGGCCCCGGCGCCGCAGGCGCCGCAGCGGGCGCAGCCGATCCCGGCGAGCCCGATGCCGGCCTGGCCCGCGAGCGCACCGCGCTGGCCTGGATCAGGACGGCCATCTCCTTCGCCGCCGTCGGCGGCGTAGTCCTCAAGCATGAGGTGCTCCCCGGCCTGGTCATCCTGGCCCTGACCCCGGTGGTCTGGTACCTGGGCCGGATGACCCACAGCCGTCAGGAGCGGTTCAAGCTGATGTCCGCCACCATCGTCGCCGTGGCCCTGATCGCCCTGGCCGTATCGTTCACCGCCTGAGGATCGCTCAGCCGCGGGCTTCCGGGGTGACGAAACCCAGCTCGTAGGCCAGCACCACGGCCTGCACCCGGTCCCGGAGGCCCAGCTTCATCAGGATCCGGCTGACGTGGGTCTTGACCGTGTTCTCCTCCACCACGAGTTCCCTGGCGATCTCCAGGTTGGACAGCCCCCGCGCCACCAGCCTGAGCACCTCGAGCTCCCGCGCGGTGAGCTGGCGCAGCTCGTCGGGCAGGCCCGCGGGCCCGCGGGCGGCCAGCGCGAACCGGGAGATGAGCCGGCGGGTGATGACCGGGTCGATGAGGGCGTCGCCGGCCGCCAGGCTGCGCACCGCGGTGATCAGCTGGTCGGCCGGGGCGTCCTTGAGCAGGAAGCCGCTGGCCCCGGCGCGCAGCGCCTCGTAGACGTACTCGTCGGCGTCGAAGGTGGTGAGGATGAGCACCCGGGTGTCCGGGCTGAGCTCGATGACCTGCCGGGCGGCCCGCAGGCCGTCCAGGACCGGCATCCGGATGTCGAGCAGGGCCACGGCCGGGGCGTGCCTGCGCACCTGCTCGATCGCCTCCCGGCCGTCGCCGGCCTCGGCCACCACCCGGATGTCCGGCTCGGCTTCCAGGATGGCCCGGAACCCGCGGCGCACCATCTGCTGGTCGTCGGCGATCAGCACGGTAATGGGCTCGGTCATCAGGCCAACGTAGTCCTTACGAGTGACGGGCCGTCACAAAGGTCGCTCGTCCGCAGGACGACGCCGCCAGGCCCCGGTTCCTAATCTTCCCAGTATCCGAAAACACGGGGCTGACCTGCTCCGTTACCGAAATACGGAGGTATGTCATGACTCCACTGGCCGGATTTGTCGCCGCCATCCTCGCGGGCTGGATCATCCGCGAACCCCGCCGGGCCGCCGCGGCGGTCCTTGTTCCGTTCCTGGCCGTGCTGGCCGCCCAGACCTGGACCCTTGCCGCCGGGCATGGCAGCAACCCGCCCAGCACGGTCCACGGCGTCAGCTACTGGGTCTTCCAGGCCGTCTTCCTGGCCTTCGCCCTCGGCATCGCCACACAGCTCGCCATCGTGCTCCGGGCCCGGTCGGCCGCCGGTGATGGTGACGCTGACGGTGCCGGGGCGGGCCGGCGTGCGCTGCAGGCGACGGCGCTGCTGCTGGTCCTGACCGCCGCGTTCGTGACCGGGGTCGTGCTTAGTTCGCACCCGGTCCTGCACCACAACGCCAACTCGCCGCTGCCCTGGTACGGTGCGGCTGGCATCCTGACCTGCGTGGTGTCCGTGGTCGTGCTCACCGTGCTGCACATCCGCCAGCGGCGTACGGACGCCAAGCAGCAGCAGCTGGCCGCCGTCAGCCCCAGCGCCGCGGTGGCCGGCGGCCAGCGATAGCCGCCGGGTTGAACCGGGGCGATGGCGTGCCGACAATGAATCTGCAGGGGAGAGGGGGCGAGTGATGATCAAGGCCAGGGCCCTGCGAGCCCCGCTGAACTGGGCCGTCGCGGGCCTGGGCGCGGGAGATCTCGCGGCCGCGGTCATCCTGTCCGGCTACGCCGTCGCCCTGGTCAGCGGCATGATCCGCACCAGCCATCCGCACGGCGGCGCCGTGGCGTCCGTCGGGGTCCTGGCCATGATCCTGCCGGTGGCCTGGCGCCGTCCGGCACCGCTGGCCGCCGCCGCCGTCATGGGTGCTGCCGCCCTGCTCAACGGGCTGGTGTTCGGCCCGATGGTCCGGTGCGGGCCCTTCCTGCCTGCCATCTTCCTGGTCGCCTACTCGGCCGGCGCCCGGCGCGACCGGGCCGCCTCGGCCGCGGGGCTGCTGCTCTGCACGGCCGCAGTCGTGGCCGAGGCCCTTTACGATCCGCAGATCGAGGGCGCGGGCCTGGTCGCCGTGCTCCCCGTGCTGGCCGCCTTCTTCGCCTCCGGGCGGCTGGTCCGGGCCAGGACGCAGACCGCCGCCGCCCTCCGGGAATCGTCGGCCGAGCTGCGGCGGCAGCGGGAGGAAACGGCTCGCCTGGCCGTCCTGGCCGACCGCGCCCGGGTGACCGCCGACCTCGAGCAGGCCCTGCACGCCCAGATCGGCGGCCTGGCCAGCACCGCCGCCGACGGGCTCGGCGTGCTGGCTGGCGATCCGGCTGGCGATCAGGCCGCGGCCCGGCAGGCGCTGGCCTCGATCGAGCGCGACGGCCGGGCCGTCCTCGGGCACCTCCGCGAGGTGCTCAGCACGCTGCAGGAGCGCCCGCCCAGCGAGCCCCAGGTCAACGAGCCCCAGCCGACGCTGGCCCGGCTGTCCGAGCTGCTGGCCCGGGCCACCACCGCCGACGCCCGGCTCACCGTCGACGGCCACCCGCGGACGCTGCCGGCCGGGCTGGAACTGTCCGGCTACCGTATCGTGGAGCACCTCCTGCTGGCCTTGGAGGACGCACCGGAAGCAGCCGTCGACGTGCGGCTCAGCTTCACCCCGGACGCCCTCGAGCTGCACGTGTCAGGGCCGCCGGCCGCGAACGTCGACCTGCGCGCGGTGCTGGCCGCGGCCCGGGAGCGTGCGGGCCTGCACGGCGGAACCGTGGACAGCCGGCTGGCGGGCGGGATGTGCTACGCCATGGCCCGGCTGCCGCTGGTCAGCGGCCATGCCTGAACTCCGGCGGTTCGCCCTGTCGTGGCGTTCGGACCTGCTGCTCGCGGCGATCGTGGCCGGCTGGGTCCTGGTCTACCTGAGCCTGACCGCCCGGGCTGGAGACCAGCACTGGATGGTCCTGGTGTTCGCGCTCCCGTACGCCGCCGCCCTGGGCCTGCGGCGCAGGTGGCCGGTGCCCGCTGCGGCCGTGGCCTGCGCCACCCTGGCGGTGGTATGGCCGCTCGGCCTGGCCCCGGTGGTCGATGGCGCGCTGACCGTCCCGTTCTTCCTGACGCCTTTCCTGTTCGCCTACTCGCTCGGCGCCGACGCCGGGCTCGCCGTCGGCCTGGCCGGGTCGGTGCTGCTGGCGGCCTGCCTGCAGCTGTCCAACGCGGGTGTCTTCAACCCGCTGGGCGAGATGATGACCATCGGGCCGTGGCTGGTCGGACGCGTCGTGAAGTCCCGCCGCCGGATGATCGAGCAACTCCAGACCCGCAACTCCGAACTGCGCGCCGAGCAGGAGCGGTTCGCGGTTGAGTCCGTCCGCTACGAACGGGCCCGGATCGCCCGGGAACTGCACGACATCGTGGCGCACTGCCTCAGTGTCATGGTCGTGCAGGCCAGCGCGGGGCAGCGGATGCCGGCCGCCGACCGGGACGGCGTGGCCGGAGCGCTGGAGTCGATCGCCGAGGCGGCCGCGCAGGCCCAGACCGAGATCGGCAGGCTGGTCGAGCTGCTGAGCGGGGACCGGCCCGCCGGCGGGCCGCCCGGCCTGCCCATGGTCGATGAGCTCGTCCGCCGGGCCAGCGGCACCGGCCTGGCGGTGACCTGCCGGTTCGCGGGCAGCTGCGACCGGCTGGCGCCAGCCGCGTCGCAGGTTGCCTACCGCGTCGTCCAGGAGGCCCTCACCAACGCGCTCAAGCACGCGCCGGGCGCGCCGGTCGACATCACCGTCCGCGGCCAGGACACCGGGGTGGCGGTGGACGTGGTCAACGCGGCTCCCCGGCACCAGCCGTCGGGCCTGGAACGATCGGGCAGCAGTTTCGGCCTGGCCGGGATGCGCGACCGGGTCGCCGCCTGCGGCGGGAGCCTGACCTCCGGGCCCACCCCGGCCGGGGGCTGGCGGGTGTCGGCCGTGCTGCCCGTCGGCGTCGGGTCGTTACGCGCGGATAGCGGGCCGGCGAATTCTGGCGTGTCGGTCCTGGCAAAAACGGCAGGGTCAGGCAGAATGGAACAAGGCCCCCTCCATGTATGAGATGGAGGGGGCCTTGTCAGGTCGCGCCGCGCCACTTCGCCCCAGCCTTCCGGCATCGGCCCGTCGCCCGGTCTCGGCAGCTCCGCGCTTCCTCCCGCCAGTGCCAGCCACCCGCCAGGCTCCGGTTTCCCGGCTCCTGTTACGTCCCCGGAGTTTCCTCCGAGTGGTGCCTGTTTCCGGCGGTGGAGTATTTCTACTGCTTCTTCGCGGCGCTCCGCAAGAGCCGCCGAGCAATTATTTTCACTCTTTTCCCCGTCCACATGATATCCACAGAATGCGCGCGGTTATCCGCATGTAGCTGCGGTTATCCACCAGCTTATGCACAACTCGTACACAGGTCACCGGATGTAACTCCCAGGCCACCATAATAGCGATTGCCGTATGTAATCGGCTGGTCCTAAATTGCCGCTATCGGTAATCAGCCGCGGTTTTCATCCCGCCCCGGTTTGCGCGCGACGGCACCGTGCGCGGAGACCCCGCCCTCCGGCGCCACGTCGCCGGGGTCCGGGCGCCACTGATGGACCTGGACCAGCCCGGGCTCGACCAGTTCCAGCCCGGTGAAGAACCGGGCCACCTCATCCCGGGTCCGCAGCGTCTGCGGCGTGGCGACCCGCTCGTTGTAGGCCCGCTGCGCCGCGGCCTGGGCCTGGTGGATGTCCAGTGCCGGATGGGAGATGACCAGGTAGCTGCCGGCCGGAACGGCGTCCATCAGCCGCGCCACGATGCCCCACGGGTCCTCGGCATCCTGGATCAGGTGCAGCACCCCCAGCAGCATCACCGCCACCGGCTCGCCGAAGTCCAGCACCGCCGCGGCCCGGTCCAGGATCAGCGCCGGGTCGCGCAGGTCGGCCTCCAGGTAGTCGGTGGCGCCCGCCGGGCTGCCGCGCAGCAGGGCCTGGGCGTGCGTCAGCACGATCGGGTCGTTGTCGACGTAGACCACCCGCGCCGTCGGCGCGGCCCGCTGCGCCACCTCGTGCGTGTTGCCGGCCGCGGGAATGCCGGTGCCGATGTCCAGGAACTGGCGGATGCCCGCGTCGGCGGCCAGGAAGCGGGTCGCCCGGCCCAGGAACGCGCGGTTGGCGCGGACCCGGGACCGCAGCCCCGGGGTCGCGGCCAGCACCCGCTCGGCGGCCTCCCGGTCGGCGGCGAAGTTGTCCTTGCCACCCAGCCAGTAGTCGTAGACCCGGGCCGGGTGGGCCACGCCGGTATCCAGGCCCGCGATCCGCTCGGCCCGCGCACCGGGCGTGCTCTCGCCGTCGTCTCCGCTTCCCAGGTCGACTGCAGGAATCATCCGCGCGTCTCCTCCTTGCCGGTCATGTCGTGGCCCCATACGTCACGATAAGCCTCGCCCGCGGCGGCCGGCTTAACCCCCGCTCAACCGCGGCGGGATAGGCAGGAGACGTGGAGGACGGCCGCCGGGGGATAGACCCCACCGGATCCGGGGGTTAGCACCATCGGAAATGTCAGACCCGCTTCCTAGGGTTAGAAGCGGACGGGGAATCCACGGGGAATACGGGGTGTAGGAGATGAATGCCGCGGTACGCGGGCCGCGCTCGACGGCGACGTGGCTCACCGGCACGGCTGGGCTGCTGGTGCTGGCGCTGGCCCTGGTGATGATGGTCCTGGCGGCGCCCACCGGAGCCGGCCCGCCCGGGCGCGGCCACCCGGCACCGCCGCACACGGCGCTGCAGCACCCGGCACTGTCGCCCGCCGCCACGCTGTCGGTGGCCGCCCGCCACGTGCTCGGGCCGCCGCCCACCCGTAACGACCGGATCTTGCGGGATCTCGGCCTCCAGTAGGTTAGGTCGGGGACGACGATCCCTTACCTGGCAGGAGGACGGATGCGGCCCGGCGGTGACCTTATCGCCGGCCCGGCCGTGCGGCCGCGGCCCGGCCAGGCAATGCGTCCGCCATCCGGCCTACGTTACCGATCGGCCCGCCGCGAATGCCGTCGGCCCATGGCCGTCCGGCAACGGCCGCGTTACGCTCTTCTTGCGTGGTGGTCGTGGGAAGGCGCCGGTGATGTCACAGCCGGAAACCCAGCTATTGCTCCACGGCCGTTTCCGGGCCTCCCGGGCCGACCGCGAGCAAGTCATCGAGGTCCTCAAGGCCGCGTTCGTGCAGGGCCGGCTGACCAAAGACGAACTCGAGGCTCGTGCCGCCCACGCGTTCCAGGCCCGGACCTACGCCGACCTGGCCGCAGTCACCGCCGACATCCCCGCCGTGCCTGCCACCCCGCCGCGGCCGCGCCCGCCTGCTGCGAAGCGGTCCGGGCTCCCGATGAACACCGCCATTTCCGTCGGCGCCCTCATTATCGTCGCCGCCCACCTGGCCCTGCTCGGCGCCCTCCTGAGCGGTAACAGCAGCGCCGTGACCCTGGTCGCGGTGCTCCTGTTCGTCGCCGTAATCGCCACCATCGGCGCCGTCATCGTCGCCGACTAACGCTGCCGCAGCGGTGCATTCTACCCGAGGGCGACGCGGTGCGATAATGACACAATGTCTCGGCGTGCTATTACTCCGATTGTGGTAGCTGTCAGCGTTATCGCAGGTGGCACCCTGGCCGCGCGGCTGCTCGGCTACAAGCTGGGCGGCAATGTCGTGGTCCGCTGCCGGCAGGGTCACGTCTTCAGCACCATCTGGATTCCTGGCGTGAAACTCAAGTCGCTGGACCTGGTGGTGGCCCGGGTGCAGCGCTGCCCGGTCGGCAAGCACTGGAGCCTCGTGGTCCCGGTGCGCGAATCCGAACTCACCGAGGGGGAGCGGCAGTTCGCCAAGGAGCACCACGACGTGCCCATTCCCTGATCCGTACCCACCAGCGTGAGGGCGGGGCGAGCGATGCGCGAACTGCCTGCCAGCCCAGGCCGCACCGCGAGAACGCCGGGCCGCACCGCGGAAAGCCAGGGCCGCACCGCGGGAGCGCCGCGGGCATGGCCGTCGCCATCGCCATCGTGCTCGCCCTCACCCTATGGACCGGCCGCCAGCGACGCGCCGCCCGCGGCGCACCCGCCAGACAAGGCCGCCGCCTGACCCAGCTGCTCGACAGCCTGGCCGCAGCCCAGGACGCCCTGACCAAAGCGGCCAGCGAGCCGCGGGAGGCGATCATCGCCTGCTACGTGGCCATGGAGCGCGGCTTCGCCGCCGCGGGCCGGCAAACCGCCCCGGCCGCCGCCGACACCCCGGCCGAGGTGCTGACCGGCGCCACCACGGCCGGGCCTGGTCAGCGCTGAACCCGCCGCCGCGCTGGCCGGCCTGGCCGCCGCGCTGGTGGCCGGTTACGCCGCGGCCGGCCCCAGCGGCCTGGTTGACGTGGCCACGGTCATCGCCCGCCGCGCTCAGGGCCGCGATCGCCTCGTGCGCGTTCACCCGGCCCGGCACCGGCGCGCTGACCGCCGAGGGCCTGTTCATTCTGGGCTACTTGCTGGCCGCCGACCACCCGTGGGCCTGCTCGGCCTCGCCCCGTGGGGCCGCTGGCTCCGCCACCAGCTGCGCCTGGGCGTGGCCGGCCTCATCGTCACCGGGGCCGTACTGGGCGCGCTCGGCCTGCACCAGGCCGATTCGGCCTGGCTGACCGTGGCCGGCCTGGCCGCCACGGTGGCCGCCTACCTGATCGCCCTGCCATTTCCGCGGCGGCGGACCAGCGCCAGGCCCGCCGAGGCCTCAGACATCGATGTCCAGTGACACTTCGTCCAGGTCCGAGGTGGTCGTGCCGGGTACGGCCAGCCCCAGCCGGGCGGCCAGGGCGCGGGCCCGGGCCAGCAGCGGGTGGGCCTCGCCCAGGGCGGGATAGCCGTGGGCCAGCAGGCTCCGGTCGAGCACGGGCTCGAGCAGCCGCCCGGCCTCGCCGACCTCGCCCACCGCGGCGCGGCGTTCCGCCTGGTCGTAACAGGCAGTGAGGATGACCGGATGGCACGGCTCGATCCCGGCCCTGGCCAGTTCGGCGACCAAGCGGTGGCACTCGGAGGCGCGCTGGGTCTCGCCCAGCCGGTCCGCGGCGCGGCCGAGCCAGACCAGAGTCCAGCCCTGGGCCGGCCGCGACGCGTCGGCCTCGGCTTCCGCCTTGGCCAGCCGGGCCAGCGTGGTCATCGCGGCGGCGGCGTCGCCGCCCAGCAGGGCCATTTCGGCCAGACTCCGCTCGAAGTCGGCGGCCAGCGGGTCCAGGCCGTCCTCCGGCGGCTGTCTGGCCAGCGGGTCCAGGCCGTCCTCCAACGGCCGGCCGCCCAGCCGTTCGCGGTCGGCGAGCAGGGCCGCTATGGCGTCGTCGGTACGGCCGATCCCTCCGATGGCCAGCGCGCGCAGCCGCCGCGCCGTGTAGGCGAGCCGGAACGACACCCGGTCACGGAACCACTCGGTCCCGGCGGCCTGGTCGGCCAGCAGATCGAGCACGGCCCGCGGGTGCTCCAGTACGAGCGCCGCCCGGGCCAGCCACAGGAGGTCTTCCTGGACCCGGTAGGAGGCGGGCAGGAACCGGGCGCGCCTGGTGTCGGCGGCCTCCTCCAGGTGACGGCGCGCGGCGACGGGATGCCCGGCGGCTAGCAGGGCCTGGCCCAGCACGAGCCGGGCGTCGGCCACGTCGGGGTGGGCCGGGTCGCCCAGCCGCTCCTGCCGGTCGGCCAGCAGTTCGGCGGCCAGCCGCACGCCCTGGACCACCTGCCCGCTGACCCGGGCGATGTCGGCCCGGGTGCGGGCCGTGACGGTCAGTCGCCGCCAGGCGGCCACGTTGTCCGGCTGGCGTTCCAGCAGCGTGAGCCGGGTCGCGAACGCGCCGGAGATGACGCTGCTGGCCTGCTGCCCCTGCCCGGTCTCGGCAGCCAGGGCGGCTAGGTTGGTGTCGGCCCGCGCGATCCTGGACACGTCGTGATCCAGGTCGTCCTCGGCCACCCGGCGGGACAGCTGCCACGCGTCCGCCGCGGAGGCCTGGTCGCCGTACCGGGACGCGGCCAGGCCGAGGTGGCTGGCCGCGTCGCTGAGCCGCTGCAGGTCGTGCCCCCGGGTCTCGGGCCGGGCCGACGTCGGCCCGTGCTCCGCCGCGAGGTCCTGCCACAGCGCGACGGTCCGCTGCGCCTCCCGGACGCACCGCTCGTGCAACGTGCCCGCCTCGAGCAGCACCCGGACGACCACGGCACTGGCGTTCGCCTCGGCCCGCGGGTCGGTGCCGCGGCGGATCACGGCGGTCAGCGCGGTCTCGCTGCTCTCCAGGTCCCGCGGCAGGGCTCCGGCCAGCCGGGTCAGGTCGCGTTCGAACCACAGCGCGGCCAGCCCGCGGGCCACCAGGTCGACCGGGCCGTCGCGATCGGCCAGGCAGGTCCGGAAGGCGATGTCCGACAGCCGCGACGCGCTTTCGGCGGCGTCCGGCTCGGCCAGGTAGGTGACCGACTCCGCGCAGACCCGCAGCACCGGGCCTAGGAAATCGGCGAAGACGTCGCACTGGCCGCCCCACGCGGCGGCCGCGACCCGCCCCCACCTGCTGTCCGGCCAGCCTGGGGGAGTGACGTCGTCTCCGGCCGCGAGCTTCCGCTTCTCGGCCGTGGAGATGTCCCCGATCCCGTAGCCGACCTGGGTCATCAGCGCCTGTTCGGCTCGGTGGAAGGCGACCACCACGGCCAGCGCCGCCACCGCGGCCGCCCGGGCCGCCGTGACCGACTGGATCGGCCCGGGCGAGGACCACTTCGCCCGGCCGGGGAACTCACGCCAGGCGTACGCAGCCGCCAGGGCGACCAGCACCCGCCGGTTCCGCACCTCGTTGTACAGCCACACCGCGGACCGCCCTGTCTCTCCGGGCAACTGCACCGCCGCGGCCACGTCGCCGGCGCGGACGGCATGATAGGGCGTGCGGCGCAGCACGGTGGCGGCGGCCGCGGCGATGGCCGCGAGCCGCTCGTCCTGCGTCGCCAAGTCGTGCTCCTCTCACCCCGCTCACCAGCACCAAGATCATTATGATAGGCCGTCACCCTGGAGCGGGCTGCCCCGGTTTACTTAGCTACAGTTTCTATGATTCCTTCATATTGGTTTGGGTAATGAGTCCAGATTCGCGAGCGGGCGCGAAGGCTGCTGAGCCCCGTTCACCATCAGGGGCCCTCACCTAGATTCGGAGCCGTGTTCATGCGGGATGGGTAGTGAGATGCTCGGCCCGGGGGCCGCAGCCCCTGGGCCGACGCATGTCGCGGCGCCAGACGCGCATGCGTGGGCGATCGCCGCAGCCTCCGCGGCGGTCAAGGTGCCAGCCCCGAACGTGGAAGCCGCCGCGTGGATCGTGCGGGGCTGGGCCGACGTCGCCGTCGGCTGCCTCGCGCTCGACGGCTCAGCCGGGCCCAAGGCGACCCGCGCGTTCGGCGGTCTTGACGAGGTGGTCCGGGACACGCCGGTCATCTCCGCCGGGCAGCATGCCGCCCGGCTGCGGCAGCTCAGGCAGTTCGCCGGGCCGGTGCCGCCGTGGTACCCGGACGCGCGCCCGGTCAGCGGGCCGGTCCGCGGCGTCAGGCAGATCGCCTGGCAGGCGGCCGAACTGCTGGCCTGTTTCGGCAAGCTGCTCATGATCACGGCCGGCGGGCTGCCGTGGCGCCCGCCCTGCCCGTTGCGGAGCGCCCGGCAGCTGGCCTGGGGTGTCCGGTACCGGCCCTCGCCGAGCGACGCACATGTCACCGTTCCCCTGCAGGTGAACCGGTGGCTGGCCCGGCGGACCTGGATGTGCCTGCCCGGGCTGCCCGGTCCGGGCACCGCGGTGGCCGAGGTGCCATCCACCGCCTCGGCGCTAGCCCAGCAGATCTGGCGCGGCGTCCACGAGGGCGCGCACCTCGACCATCTCAGCGCGCTGGCCCGGCTGGGCCCGCTGGCGCCCAGCCCCGCGGAGTTCGGGGCCGGGCTGCTGGTCGCCGAGTCGTACGCGATGGCGGTGGAGATACTCGCCGCCGTCGAGGGCATCCTGGCCGGGGAAGGGGACGCGGTCTGGCAGCTCGGGGCCGGGCTGATCGAGCGGGCCACCCGGCTGCCGGGCGGCTCCGATCCGGCGCCCGAGTTCGTTGACCTGCCCACCCTGGCCGAGGTGTACGTGCTGGGGCCGCTGGAGGTGCTGGCCGGCGGGGACGCGGCGCGGGAGTTGCCCGAAGAGATCGTCACCGCGCTGCGCACTCGCTGGAGCGCCGCGTGCGCCGCCTACCCGTCGGCCGGGGCGTTCGCGGCGGCCGCCGCGAATCTGGTCCGCGGCGTGGCCGGAACCGGGCCAGCGATGTTAGCGGTGCTGATACGCCACCAGATATTTATGGAAGTAAATCCTGCATAGATGGACATCGTTTATCTAGCTACACTAAGCTCGATCGCGGTGCTCGTGAGGTCCGGGCCTGGTAGGCCCGAATCGGTCATGAAAGGGCGGATGAGGGGAGGAGCCGCCGGGGCCTGGGCAGGAGCCGTCGCGGGGGGAGACCGCGACGCAATGACCCGGGTCGGCGGGAGGGTCATGCGGGATGTATACGACTTAGGGTCAGGGTGATGCCCAACCGCATCGCCAGCACGTGCGCGTGCGTCCTCCGGTTCCCGCCGGGGACGGCTGGTCACGCCTCGATGCCTGGCCGGGGCGGCTGCGCGGCATACAGATCTGCGCAATTTCCGTGGTCGGTCGATGCCGCGTATTTAGCCGGGCATGATTTCC
The DNA here is from genome assembly GCA_963739135.1 of uncultured Actinomycetes bacterium. Lineage (GTDB taxonomy): Bacteria > Actinomycetota > Actinomycetes > Streptosporangiales > Streptosporangiaceae > Palsa-504. The sequence goes on along the minus strand of CAVTZG010000019.1, from coordinate 76,328 downwards.
GCTCGCAGCGCGGGCGATAACCGGTCAATGGATCTTAGCCCGTGGGGGGGACATGAATTCGCCGGTTGAATACAGCAATTCAAGAAGCGAGTCACGGCCATGATGTCCGTGACGTTCGGGACCCAGGTGGCGGCTGCCTATAACCCTGACGGAGCCAGCCGCCACCTGGCTTGTCTGGGGGGAAGGCCAGGACACGGTGCCGCGGAGCCCGCGGAGCCCGCGGCGCTGCGCGGCGCGGATCTCGACGCGGCCATCGACCACGCCCGGGCCGCCCTGGCCGTCATGCTGCGGGTGGCCGCGGCCGACGGATCCCGGCTCGTCGCCGAAGCCCGGGCCCTGCTGGCCAGCCTGCTCGAGCACCGGATCGCGCTCGCCGCGGCGCAGTCGGACAAGACCGGCACCGCGGCGGTCGCGGCCGTCCGCGCCGACCGCAACGAGGCCATCGCGGTGACTGCCGCGCTGCTCTACTGGTTGCCGCCCGGCGATCCGGCCTGGCCGGACGTGGCGCTGACGCTTGGGGCGGCTGAGCTACGACAGGTACCGCGACCCGTGGCCGGGCGCCGAGCCGCCCGACCCGGACGACCTGGATGCCGCGTGTGATCTGCTGCTGCGCGCGGCGCGCCGGGACGAGGCCGACGAGCATACCGCCCTGTACCTCGTGCTGGCCCTGCGCGACCGGCACCGCCTGCTCGCCTGCCCGACCGACACGATCGCGCTGACGGTCTGGAGCGAGCGGCTGCTGAGCTTCCCGGGCGCCGGGGGCCTGGGCCGCGGCGGCCTGCCCGACTTGAGTCCGGGATTCAACCGGGCCGGGCCGGCAGGCCGCGCGGCGGCCTGGAGTATCCCGCGGCAGGGGTTAGGGCCGCGCTGGCCCTGACCGCCGCCTCAATCGCGGCAGGCTGACCCGGCGGGTGAGGGCGCCGGGTCAGCCCGCCGAACCGGGCGCGGGCACGCCGATGGGGCTGGGGTAGGGGACGACGCTCCCGCAGGCCCGCGCCAGCGGCAGGAGCGCCGCGGCGAGTTCTCCGGTGGCCTCGGCGCCGAGCCGGGCCCAGGGCCGGGCCGCGGCCCGGTCGGTGGCGGCTTCCACCGCGGCGTGCGCCTCCCGGCCCGCGCTGGTCAGCGTGCCGTCCGGGCTCATCCAGCCCCGGTCGGCCAGCCGGTCTCGCGCGGCATCCCACTCCTCGTCGGTCCAGCCCCGGATCGGCTGGAGGTCTTCCCGCCGCAGGTCCAGACCGCAGCGCAGGACGACGGCCTCGCAGCCGTCGATGTCCGCCGCGGCCAGCGCGGCCCAGTGCCCGTCGCCGCGGTGCTCCCGCAGCACGGTGGCCGCCTGCCACAGCCGGGCCAGAACGTCCAAGTCGGCCGGGCCGTCCAGGCCGCCCGGACTGTCCGGGCCGTCCGGGCCGTCCAGGCCGCCCGGGCTGTCGTCGGCGGCGGCCAGCGCAACGTTGGCCGCGGCCAGCACCCGGCCCGCGCAGTCCAGTTCCCCGACCGCCCGCCACAGCAGGCCGGCCGCCGCCTCAGCCGCCGCTTCCTGCCCGGCCAGCAGGCCGCCCAGCGCCTGGCATGCACCCGCCACCCGCGCCCGCAGCGCCTCTTCGGGGGAGATCAGCTCCCACACCCCGGGGATGGCCCGGGCCACCATGCCGGGCGCGAAATTGAAGAACGACGCGCCGACCACCGCCGCGCTCACCGGTCCGAGCGGCGCTGACCGGCCCGCGAAGTAACCCCGCCAGAATCCCCGCAGCCCCGCCTGCTCGAAGGCCGCGCGGGCCTGTGGCGCGAAGTAGGTGACCGCGTGGACCGGCTCGAACAAGGTCCACATCGAACGAGCCGCACGTGCCGCGTCAGTCACGACCGCTCCCTTCCCGGGGTTCGGTCGCAGGATAACGCGCGGGACAGGCGGTTACGCGCGAGGCGGGTTCTTGCCGGCCTGCCGGGTAGGAGGTGTCATATGCGGACCGACCGGACGGACGGGGGCCAGGCCAGCGGCGAGCCCGGTCCGCAGGCTGCCCGGCGAAGCGGCTGGTTCAGCCGATTGCGGACCTGGCTGCCGTTCCTGGTCAAGCCGCTGCGCCGCGGCGTGGTTATCTTCGTCCTGCTGCTGGTCATCGAGTATCTGGTAGTGCCGGAGCTGGTCGGGGCCAGCAAGGACCTGTACCTGCTCGGCCGGGTGAACCCCTTCTGGCTGATCGCGGGGTTGGTGCTGGAGGGCCTGTCGCTGTTCTGCTACGGCCTGCTGACCCAGGCCGTGCTGCCGCCTGGCTCGCACAACCCTGGCCTGTCCCGGCTGTTCCGCATTGACCTGGCCGCCGCGGCGGTCGCGCACGTCATCCCGGCCGGCACGCTGGGCAGTGCCGGGATCGGCTACCGCCTGTTCACCGCCGAGGGCATCAAGGGCCGCGACGCCGCGGTGATGATGGCCACCAAGGGCCTGGGCTCGACCGTGGTGCTGAACGTCCTGCTCTGGCTGTCCCTGGTCATCTCCATCCCGCTGGCGGGCTTCCACCCGATCTACGTGACCGTGGCCGTCATCGGCGCCCTGGTGCTGCTCGCGATCGGGATCCTGGCCTTCGGCATCACCAGGCAGAGCGAGCGCGCCTCCCGGATCCTGCGCGCCCTCGGGAACCGGATCCCCGGCTTGACCGCCGACAGCCTGGAACGGGGCATCCGCGAGGCCGGGAACTCCCTGTCCGCGCTGGCCCGCGACCGGCGCACCCTGGTTCTCTCGTTGACCTGGGCCTCGCTCAACTGGCTGCTTGACGCCGCGTCGCTGTGGTGTTTCGTGGCCGCGTTCGGCCGTTTCGTCAACCCGGTCGAGCTGTTCGCCGCCTACGGGATCGCCAACGTGGCCGGCGTGCTGCCGATCACACCCGCCGGGCTTGGCGTCATCGATTCGGTGGCGCCGCTGCTGCTGATCAGCTTCGGCGTCACCCGCAGCGTGGCCACGCTCGGCGTCCTCGGCTGGCGCCTGGTCAACTTCTGGCTGCCCATCCCGGCCGGCGCCGCCGCCTACGTCTCGCTCAAGGTCCCCCGCGGCGCGGGCCTGAAAGCCATGCGCGCCGCCGTCTCCGCCCTGCTGGCCCGCGACAGCCAGCACCCCGAGACCCAGCACCCCGAGACCCAGCACCCCGAGACCCAGCACCCCGAGACCCAGCACCCCGAGACCCAGCACCCCGGGACCCAGGACCACCAGGTCCAGGGCAGCGAGACCGAGAACCACCAGGTCCAGGACCACCAGGTCCAGGGCAGCGAGACCGAGAACCACCAGGCCCAGGGCGGCGAAGCCAACGGCAGCGAGGCCCAGCACCACGAGACCCACAGTGGCGAGACCTCGTGGTAGCCGTCCATCTCGTGCTGTCCCGCGTGGCCCGCTAGTGGCGATCTGGCCTGTCGCGGAGTGCCCGCCAGCCGGCCGGCCGGTCAATCTGGGGCGCCATTCAGGTAGCAGCCGCCGGATGGGCGCGGTACCGCGCCGTCATCGTGGGCCGAAACTACCCCCAGGGGGTAAGGCCCACGTTAATTCGATCATGAAAGTTTTGGTGAAGGCAGGGATGCGCGGGGCATTTCACCGGTAGGCGCGCGCCTGGAGCTCGTAAAGCTCCGCGTACAGGCCGCCCGCCCGGATCAGCGAGGCGTGGTCCCCGCTGGCGGCGATCCGGCCCTGGTCCAGCACGACGATCAGGTCGGCCATCCGGACCGTGGAGAAGCGGTGCGAAACCAGCAGGGTGATCGCGCCGGCCCGGCCAGCCAGCCTGCGTGCCGACAGATAGCGCTCGAACAGGGCCGCCTCGGTGATCGCGTCCAGGCTGGCGGTTGGCTCATCCAGGATGAGCAGCAGCGGCAGGTCGCGCATCATCCCGCGGGCCAGCGCCAGCCGCTGCCACTGGCCGCCGGACAGCTCCTGCCCGCCGGTGAACGACCGGCCCAGGCGGGTGGCCAGGCCGTCGGGCAGCGCGTCGGTGACCGTGGTCGCGTCGGCCCGGTGCAGCGCCTCGGCCAGCGCCGGCCCGGTGTCGATCCGCGGCAGGTCGCCCACCCCGACCGTCTCCCCGGCCAGCAGCTCGAACCGCACGAAGTCCTGGAAGGTGGCCGCGGTCCGCTCGCGCCAGGCGGCCAGGTCGAAGTCGGCCAGCGGCACGCCGTCGAGCAGCACCTGGCCCGCCGTGGGCTGGTACATGCCGGTCAGCAGCTTGACCAGGGTCGTCTTGCCTGCCCCGTTCTCGCCGACCAGGGCCACCGCCGCCCCGGCCGGCAGGTTCACGTCTACCCGGTCGAGCACCAGCCCCCCGTCTGGCGGGTAGCCGAAGCTGACCTCCCGCAAGGCGATGCCCCGCTGCAGCACGGCCGGCGGCTTCCGCAGGCCACGCTCCCTGGCCTGCCGAACCGGCCCGAGCCGCCCGCCCGCCCCCGAGCCGTCCCGGCCCGCCCCCGAGCCATCCAGATCGGAACGCAGCCTCGCGCGACGGTCGGCCGCCGCGTAGTCCTCCAGCCACAGCAGCCGCCGCGCCGTCCGCGTCGTCGTCAGCAGCTGGCCGATGGCGGCTGCGGCCTGGCCGACCTGCAGCTGGGCCCGCTGGACCAGTGTGACGGCCAGCACCACCTCGCCCACGCCGGCCGCGCCGTGCGCCGCGCGCACCACCACGGCGGCGATCCCGGCCACGAACGCGGCCGCGAACACCAGCCAGCCGGCCGCGCCGAACACCCCGCCCAGCACCGCGGCCCGCGTGGTGCCCGCGCTGATCTTCCGGGCCAGGGCGCGGTGCCGCTCCCGCAGCGTCCCGGCGGCGCCGAATACCCGCAGTTCCTTGGCCGACCCGGCCGAGGTGGCCAGCTCGAACAGCTCGTTGGCCAGCCGCCGGTCGGGCGCGAGGCGCTCATCCGACCGCTGCCGCAAAGAGACCGACAGCCGCTCCCCGGTGATGGGGGCCACCGCGGCCAGCGGCAGCACGGCCAGCGGCGGGTAGATCACGGTCAGGATGATCACGATGCCGACCGTCCGGACCAGGACCTGGATCACCAGCAGGATCTGGCGCGGGCCGTTGCCCAGCAGCCGCAGGTTCTGCTGCAGCAGCTCCAGCTCGGTGAGGTAGGCGGGGCGCTCCAGGTGATCCACCCCGCTGACCGCGTGCAGTTGCTCGGCGATGCGGGCGGTCAGGTAGAACGTGGTCCGGTCCGACAGCATGGCCCCCGCGGTGCCGGCCAGCATGGCCAGGGCCCAGGACACCGTGTACAGCACCGCGATGGCGGCGATGCCGCCGATCACCCCGTCGCGCTGGTGCTTCAGCGCGGAATCGATAAGCAGTGCCAGGCCGACCGGGTACAGCACCGTGGTGATGGCGTTGCCCACCAGCAGGGCCGCGGTGTAGGCCATCCAGCCCGGCGCGGCCCGCCAGCCCCAGGCCACTACCTCCCGCCACACCCGCAGCCGCGCCCCGCTCACGACTCAGGCTCCCCGGAATCGGAGGAATCCCCGGAACCAGCGGAATCGGCGCCATCGGAGGAATCGGCGGCATCAGCGGAGTCGGCGGCATCAGCGGAGTCGGCGGCATCAGCGGAGTCGGCGAACCTCGCCGCCTGCAGCGCGAACAGCTCTGCGTAGCGGTCCCCGGCCGCGATCAGCGCGTCGTGATCGCCCTGCTCGGTCACCCGCCCGCCGTCCAGCACGCAGATGTGGTCGGCGCGCCGGACAGTGGAGAACCGGTGCGAGATGATCAGCGTGGTGGTGCCCTCGGTGATGTCCAGGAACCGGTCGAAGAAGTCCGCCTCGCCGCGGGCGTCCAGCCAGGCGGTCGGCTCGTCCAGGACCAGGATCGTGGCCCCGTGCCGCACCGCGAACAGCGCCCGGGCCAGCGCGACCCGCTGCCACTGCCCGCCGGACAGGTCCACGCCGCCCTCGTAGCCGCGGGACAGCACGGTCTCCCAGCCACCCGGAAGACCGTCCAGCACGTCCAGCGCGCCGGCCCGCAAAGCGGCGGCCTCCAGCCCGGCCGTATCGTCCAGCTGCGAGGGCGCCCCGAACCCGACGTTCTCGCCGAACGACAGCGGGTAGCGCGCGAAGTCCTGGAAGACGACCGCCACCTGCCGCTGCCAGGCGGCCGGATCCAGCGAAGCCAGGTCCGTTCCGTCGACCATAATGCGGCCGCCGGAAGGATCATGCAGCCGGGCCAGCAGCTTGACCAGCGTGGTCTTGCCCGCACCGTTGATGCCGACCAGGGCCGTCGACCGGCCCGCCCGCAGCACCAGGTCCAGCCCGCCGAACACATCCTGCGCGGCGCCCGGGTACCGGAACCGCACCTGCTCGAACCGCACCTCCCGGGCCGGCAGGCCGGCCGCCGCCACACCGCCCCCCAGGTCGGGCCCCGGCAAACTAAGCGCTGCCTCGAGCTCACGCGCCCGGGGCAGCCCCTGCAGCATCCAGGACAGGGCCACGTCGTCCCAGGAGATATCGCCCAGCGGCGTGGTCGCGGCCAGCATGGGCAGCATGACGGCCAGCGTGCCCAGGTCGATCTCGCGCCGGTAGGCGGCCAGGCCGAGATAGCCGGCCGCGATCGCGAACGCGGCCAGCACCGGCACGGCCAAAACCAGGACCTTCCGGTCCAGCCGCCGCAGCGCGGCCCACGGGGCGGCCATGCCGAGCAGCCACTGGCGGCGGTACCGGTCGACCAGCCAGCCGCCCAGGCCGAACACCCGCGACTCCTTGGCCACGGCCGGCGCAGCCGCAAGCCGCTGCAGGTACCAGGCCCGCCGCAGCGCCTCGGAGCTCCCCGCGTACAGCGCGCCCTGCTCCCTGATCAGGGCCAGCTGCGGACGGCGGATGCTCATCCACATGACCAGCAGGATCAGGCCCAGCCACCAGCGCCAGGTGGCCAGCACGGCGCAGGCCAGCAGGCCGCTGGCCCGGTTGCTCACCACCAGGGCCAGCGTCATCGGCGCGTCGGCCGGCATCTGGCCGGTCAGCTGGCCCTGGGCCAGGGCCAGGTCGTCGAGCACCTTCGGGTCTTCCAGGTGTGCGATGCCGGCCGGCCCGGACACCGCGGTCATCAGCCGTTCCTCGGTGCGGTAGACCAGCCGCCACTTCACCACCGAACTGACCGCCGACTGCACCGGTCCCAGCATCAGAGCCGCGGCATACAAGACGCCCGTGACGGCCAGCGCGGCGATCAGGCGGTGCCCGGCCGCCGAAGCCAGCCCGCGGCCGGCCGCGGCGGGAATCGTGCCGACCAGGCGGCCCGCCGCGATAAGCACCAGGTTGGGCAGCACCGAGGCGGCGATCGCATAGCCTGCCACTGTGGCGGAAAGCGGGCGGCTGGTCTCCCACAGCAACCGGACGGCCGCCCCGTAACCGGGTCCGGTCATCGCCTTCATGAGCCGTTTGCGAAATATCTTCACCGGCTCCGCCACCGCACCAGGCTACAAGCGGCCCAGATTCTTTAGAATTTTTTTATTCACCACCCATCCGATCCGGCCCCGGCCCCGAAGGTGCCTAATGAACCCGAACGATTCGGACGCGTCTCGGTTAGCCTCGGCGGCCACGGATAGGAGGGGAGAGCAGGACCTGGATGACCTGCTCGTCCACGCGGCGCGTGGCGACCAGGCCGCGTTCGAAGCGCTGTACGACCGGATGGTCGGCCCGGTGTACGGCGTGATCAGGAGGGTTCTTCGCGATCCGTCTCAGTCTGAGGAAGTGGCCCAGGAGGTGCTTCTAGAGGTCTGGCGGACCGCCGCGCGGTTCGACCCGGCCATGGGTGGCGCGGCGACCTGGGTGACGACCATCGCCCACCGCCGCGCCATCGACCGTATCCGGTCCACCACGGCCGCGGCTGAGCGCGAGCACAGGACAGTCGATGTCAGCCCCCCGCACGATGAGGTGGCCGAGGCGGTGGAAGCGAGCCTGGACCGGGAGCGCGTCCGGCGCTGCCTGGACGGGCTGACCGACGTCCAGCGTGAATCGATCACCCTGGCCTACTACGGCGGCAACAGCTACCGCCAGGTGGCCGAGCTGCTGCACGTCACGCTGGGCGCGATCAAGACCAGGATCCGTGACGGGCTGATCCGGATGCGCGACTGCCTGGGGGTGAGCTGATGCGGTTCTTCCGCCAGGACCTGCACCTGCTCGCCGGCGCCTACGCCCTCGACGCGCTGGAACCGGGCAGCGAGCTCACCCGGTTCACCCGCCACCTGAACCGCTGCCAGTCCTGCGCCAGCGAGGTCCGCGGCTTCCGCGAGGTGGCCACCGCCATGGCCTTCGCCGCGACCGCGGAGGCGCCGGCCGAGATGCGGGACCAGGTGATGACCGCGGTCGCCCACACGCGGCAGCTGCCGCCCGAGATCAGGACCCACGCCCGGCCGCGGCAGGCCCGGACCTGGGTGCCGTGGGTGCCCTGGCTGTCCGGGGCCATCGCGGTGGCCGCGATCGCGGTCGCGGTGTTCTTCGGCTTCGCCCAGGCCCACACCCAGCAGCAGCTCAACCAGGCCCGGGCCCAGAACCAGACGCTGACCGTGCTGCAAGCCCACATCCAGGAGGAACTGGACGCGGCGCGCGCCCACGACCAGGCCCTGGCCGCCATCTTGTCTGCGCCGCACGCCCTGTTCCTGTCCCAGCGGACGACCGCGGGCGGCGTGGCCGGCGTGGTGCTCGACGCCGCCACCCGCAAGCTGGTCGTGGCCACCGCCGGGCTGCCCGGCCTGCCCCCGGGCAAGGTCTACCAGCTGTGGCTGATCGGCCCGGTGAAGATCGTGTCGGCCGGCCTGCTGCCCGCGGCTAAGGCGGGCCAGACCGCGCCGGTGGTGGCGACCGGGATCGTCAAGGGCGACAAGCTGGGCCTGACCGTCGAGCCCGCCCCCGGCACCAAGCAGCCCACCACCACGCCGATCCTCGCCCTGCCCCTGCCGGTCTAGGCGCGGGCGGCGCCCACGCCGCGGGCGCCATCTACGCCGACGCGGGCCAACGGCAGCTGGCGACCTCCCGGCCGGTGATGACCACGCTGGCCGCCGGGCGGTCCGCACCGTCCCAGATCGTGTACGGCCCGGCCACCAGGCCCGGGTACACCGCCGCGTGCCTGGTCCCCGCCGCCATGTGCCGCGCCCGGACCTGCGAGTGCGTCCGCTTGGCAGAGCCGTCCCGGCTGATCTCGATCTCCCGGCCGTCCATCTCGGCCGGCGTGTACAGGATCAGCGCGCCGATGTCGCCGCCGACCTCCATGACCACGGTGCCCGGACCCGACGGCCCGGCGACTGGCTCGGCCATGCCTGCAGCTCCTAATGAGACAAGTAATGACAAGTAATTGAGACAAGTAATGAGACAAGGCGCGGGCCCGCGCCATCACCAGCAGCGGGCCCGCCCACGGTTGAGGCGGTCAGGACGGGTTGTCGAAGCCGCTGTACGGAACCCCGAGATAGGGGAATGTGGCCAGGTAGGGCGCGCCGACGGAGGTCGGGTCCAGCCCGTCGGTGAGCTTGCTGGCCGCCGCGTCCGGGGTGAACGACTTGTCGATCAGCGGGTAGGTGACCCCGGCCACCGCCCGCAGCTCGATCGCCACCACGTCGTCGGTCACCCGGCGCCCGTTCGGGAACCCGCCCACGTCGCCGCCGAGCAGGCCGTAGATGCTCTGCTTATCGGCCGCAGTGGCCGGGACCGAGGTGTTCAGCCGCAGCATGTCGGCCAGCGTCGACCCGGTGAAGTTGGTGAAGCCCGGGATCACCCCGGTGGGCAGCCCGGTGAGCAGGATCGCCTCCAGGTCGGCCCGCGGCTTCCCCGAGCTGACCAGCGCGGCCAGGTTGGGGAACACGCCCGGGTACAGGCCCGGCAGCAGCGCGGCCAGGCCGGGCTGGGTGACGTACCCGGAAAACTGCTTGTCCGCCGCAGGCGGCAGCGAGTTCCACAGGTCCTTCTTGCCCATCGGCACGATGACCTCGTTGAACAGCGGGTTGCCCAGCCGGGAGACCTGGACGAACGGCCCGGCGGTGACGTACTCGCCCTGGTCGGCGTCGTAGATCCTGGCCTTCTGGCGGCTGGCCGTGGTCCACACGCCGATGGTCGGATGGCCGGAGATGGTCACCGCGGAGATCGGCACCCGGATCGTGATCGAGTGCACGTTCAGGTGGTTGGTCGCGTTCACCCCGGCCGCGGGTCCGGTGAAGGCACCCAGCCCGTACTGGTTGTGCAGGTTCTCGAACGGCCGCAGGTCACCGAGGTCGAAGATCGCGCCCAGGTCGACGTAGAAGCCCTCGGCCCGCTGGCCGGCGAACACCGTGATCCCGCCGCCGAGGCTGTGCACCGCGGCCCCGGCCAGGCTGGCGTAGTTCGGCGTCGACAGCGGCCCGATGTTGCACGTCGGGCAGGCCAGCCCGCTGCCCAGGGTGCGGAACGACCCGCCCTTCACCACGCCCACGTCGTAGGTCTGCACCCGGTTCCAGTTCGAGCTGCCCAGCGAGGTGATCGGGCCCGTGTTGTACAGGAAGGTATCGGGGTCGCGCACGGTGGTGTGGAACCGGAACTGGTAGGAGATGTCCGCCTGGCCGTCGCCGTTGCTGTCGATGTGGATCTCGTACAGGACGTCGTCGCCGAACTCGTAGAAGTTCGGCCCGCCCGCCGGTCCCTGCAGCGGGATGTAGTTGGCGATCAGGGTGACCGTGCCCGGCTGGTCCGGGCTGACGAACGCGTACACGTCAGTGCTGTCGGCCACCGGGTCCTTGGAGATCTCCGGCGCCTCGCGATGCGATGACATGAATTACCTCACTGGCTCAGGGGTGTAGGGATGGCGGGCTCAGCCGATGGCCCGGGCGATCCGGGCGGCCAGGTCCTTGTCGCGCAGCTGGGTCTGGCTGGTGCCGGAGAACACCTCGATGTCCCCGGACTTCGCATCGCGCACGTGGACCACGATGGGCCCGGACGGCGCGCTGGCGTCGTCGGCGTGCGGGCTGGTGGCGGCCAGGGCCGGGCTGGCGGCCGCCCCCATGGCGGTGACGGCCAGGCTAGCCGCCCCGGCCGTAGCGGCACCCGCGAGCACGGAGCGCCGGGTCAGATGCTCGGCCGGCGAACGCTTGGCCTCGTGACTGGGCATGACGGTCCTTTCGGTGGCTGGTCGGCATGCCGGTCGCCGCGGACGAGCGCCACGCCAGAAGGGGGGAGGAGAAGACGGCGATCCGGCGGCGGCGGGCCAGCGGACAAGCCGGTGCCCACGTCGGCTGGATCTCGGATGGCCGTCATTGGCCGCCGGGTCGCCAGTCACGCCTGTGCTTCGCTACCGCCGCCGCGTCGGATGGGTCGGTTTGCAAAAACTTTCGGTAACGTTCCGGTTCCGCCGTAGATGAGAATTTTGCCGAACGGTCCGTGGTATCCGCCGCCGCGAACGGCTCAGTTCTTCCGGCCGGTCGCCGCCAGGCTGACCCCGAGCCCGATCATGACCAGGCCCCCCGTCCCGCCGATGAGGTCCATCCGCCGCGGGGACCGCACGAACCATGCCCGGGCCGTGCCCGCGGCCGCCGCCCACAGGCTGTCCAGGACCAGCGCGATGGCGGGGAACAGCGCCCCCAGGATGAGCATCTGCGCGGGAAGCGGCAGGTGACCCTGGGCGGTGGTGGTGAAAGAGGGCAGCGCGACGACGAAGAACACGATCGTCTTGGGGTTGGCCACCCCCACCACGAACCCGTCGCGAACGGCCCGCAGCGGGCTGACCGGCCTGATCTTCGCGGCCAGCGCCTCGGCCACCGAACGCCGGTGCCTGATCGCCTGCACCCCCAGGTACACCAGGTAGGCCGCGCCGGCCAGCTTCACCACGGTGACGGCCTCCGCGGAGCGCTCCACCAGCGCCCCGACGCCGAACGCCACGGCCACCACCTGCACGCACAGGCCGATTTCGTTCCCCACCACGGTCAGCAGGGCGGCCCGCCGCCCCACGGTCAGGGCCCGGCTGATGGTGAACAGGACGCTCGGACCGGGGATGGCGATCAGGACGCTGACCACCGCCACGAACGCCAGCACATGACTCGCGGGCACCATGGCCCTCACGCTACGGCGGATCGCGCGGAACAGTCAGCTGGTTTTCGCCGCGCCCGTCCCGATTCGCGCCGGATCCCGGTCGTGGGTTTACATGGATCGTGGATGAGCAGCGCCGGCCGACTCCCACGGGCACCAGCCCGGCCAGCCGGAGCTCGGACCTGCTCAGCCTGGGCAATTTCATCGTCCTGGGCCTGCCCGACGGCGTGCTCGGCACCGTGTGGCCGAACATGCGCGCTACCTTCGGGATCCCGGTCGGTGACCTCGGCCTGATCCTCCTGGTCGCCACGGCCGGCGCCGTGCTGGTCACCGCCTTCGTCGGCCCGCTGATCCGGCGCCTGGGCGTGCCCGCCCTGCTGGCCGTGGCCGGCTTGTGCGCCGCCGTCGGCGCGGCCGGGTTCGCGTCCGCGCCGGGCTTCTGGCTCGTGCTGAGCGTGGCCGTCCTGGCCGGCGCCGCGGCCGGCATGATGGACGCCGGGCTCAACACGGCGGTGGCCCTGACCGGCCGGCAGCGGCTGCTCAACCTGCTGCACGGCGCCTACGGCGTCGGCACCGCGATCGGGCCGCTGGTCGCCACCGCCGCCATCCTGACCGGCTCCTGGCGGCCCGCCTACGCCATGCTGTCCGTGCTCGACCTGGTCATCGCCGGCCTGTGGCTGCGGCGGCGGCGCAGCGACGGCGCCCCGCCCCCTCCCTCCGAACAGCCCCGGCCGCCCGAACACAAGGAAACGGCCCACTGGACCCGGCGCCGGTACCGCCTGGTGGTAGCCACCGGCATGGTGGTGTTCTTCGTCTACACCGGTCTCGAGGTCGGCGCCGGGCAGTGGGAGGCCAGTTTCTGCCGCGGCCACCTGAACCTGACGCCGACCGAGACGGGCCTGGCCACCTTCGGCTACTGGGGCGCGCTGACCGCCGTCCGGATCAGCCTGGCCCTGCTGCCCCGCCCGCTCCCGCCGCGTTCGGTGGTCCGCTGGGGCAGCGCCCTGGCCGTGCTCGCCGCCGCGGTCATCTGGTGGCAGCCCGGCCCCGCCGTCACCGTCCTCGGTTTCGCCGTCCTCGGCGGCGCCCTGGCCGGCGTGTTCCCGGCCCTGATCTCGCTCACCCCGGTCCGCCTCGGCGACCGGCGTGCCCAGCACGTCATCTCCTGGCAGGTCGGCGCCGCCGCCGCCGGCGGAGCCGGGGTCTCCGCCCTCATCGGCCTGCTCATCGGCGCGACCAGCCTGGCCGTCCTCGGCCCCGCCCTGACCGTCCTCGCCGTCCTGGTCATCGCCGCCGAGCTGATCCTCACCCGCCTCGCCCCGGTCACGAAAACGCGGGCTCGGTGATGCGCCATGACTGACCCTGGGGACGGCAGCGCCCGGTCCGCGTTGACGACACCAAGCGGCACGCCAATGGCGGTGCCGCTCCGGTCGGCAACGGCAACGGGATCACGGCCTTCGGCGGCACGTTCCGCCTGGTCGTCAACCCGTAGCGGACAAAATGGCGAGGCCGGACGGACCGTATCCCGCCCGCCCGGCCTCCCGCCGTAGTTCTTCTTAGGCCGAGCGGTCCGTGGTATCCCGCTACATGTAAAGGCCGCCGTTGACCGAGTAGACCTGCCCGGTGATGTACCCCGACTCCGGGTCGGCCAGGAACTCCACCACCCGGGCCACCTCGTTCGGCTCGCCGAGCCGGCCGACCGGGATCCTGGCCACGATCTTGTCCATCGCGGCGGCCGGGATGACCGAGGTCATCTCGGTGGTGATGAACCCGGGCGTGACCGTGTTGACCGTGATGCCCTTGCTCGCCGTCTCCAGCGCCAGGCTCATGGTCAGGCCGAACATCCCCGACTTGGCCGCCGCGTAGTTCGCCTGCCCGAACCCGCCGGCCGACCCGATCACCGAGGAGATCATGATGATCCGGCCGTATCCGCGGTCCAGCATGTGCTGCAGCACGGCCCGGGATACGTAGAACGCGCCGGACAGGTTGACGTGTATGACGTGGTCCCACTCCTCGGGCGCCATCTTGCGCACCGTCTTGTCCACGGTGATGCCGGCGTTGTTGATCAGGATGTCCAGGTGCCCGTGCCGGTCGAGGACCTCGTCCAAGACGCGCATGACGTCCTCGTTGTGGCCCACGTTGCCCTGGTGGATGGACACGCCCCGGTCGGCGTACTTGTCGGCGAACTCCCGGGCGTGGTCGTGCCGGCCGGCGTAGCCGGCCGCCACCGTCACCCCCCGGTCGATGAGCCGCTCGCAAATGGCCAGCCCGATGCCGCGGGTCCCGCCGGTGACGAGAGCGACCTGCCCTTTCATGTCAGCCATGGTGGTGCCTTCCGATGGTTGCCGGCCGCCAGGGGCGGCGGACTAACCGAACACGTACTCTCCCGGGGCGTCGGCGATCGGCCGGTACCGCTTGCTGCCGGTCGGCGGCGGCGTGACGTGCTCGCCGGCCCGGGCGTCGGACCACGTGGTCCAGTCCTCCCACCACGACCCGCGCTGCCTGCTGGCCGCGGCCTGCCAGGCCTCGGCGTCGGCGGCGGGGGCCCCGTGGGCGTCGTCGGCCACCTCGTACCAGGCCTTCGGCCCGGGCGGGTTGACGATGCCGGCGATGTGACCGCCGCTGGACAGCACGTACCTGACGTGGCCGCCCATCAGCCCGATGGTCTTGTAGGAGCCGTGCCAGGGCACGATGTGGTCGTTGATCGCGCCGACCACGTAGGTGTCGTTGTGCACGTCGGACAGCGACAGCCGCTGCCCGGCCAGCTCGAGCTCGCCGCGCGCCAGCTCGTTCCGCATGTACAGCGAGCGCAGGTAGAACGAGTGCATGGCGGCGGGCATCCGGGTGCTGTCGCCGTTCCAGGCCAGGATGTCGAAGGCCGGCGGCTCCTGGCCCATCAGCCAGTTCGACACCACGTAGTTGAAGATGAGGTCGTTGGCCCGCAGCATGTCGAAGGTGCCCGCCATGTGGCTGCCCTCGAGCACGCCCTTGGCCGCCATCTGCTTCTCCAGCCTGGCCACGGTCTTCTCGTCGGTGAAGGTGCCCAGCACGCCGGGCTCGCTGTAGTCCAGCAGGGTGTTGAGCAGGGTGATGGTGCCCAGCCGGTCGTCGCCCTTCTCGGTCAGGTAGGCGGCCAGCATGGCGGTCAGCGCGCCGCCCAGGCACAGCCCGATGATGTCGATCTTGGGCGCGCCGGTGATGTCGGTGATGACGTCCAGTGCTTCCCGCGGGCCGTGGATGAGGTAGTCATCCAGCGTGGTGCCGCTCATGCTGACGTCCGGGTTGCGGTAGGAGATCGCGAACACGGTGCGCTCGTGCTGCACCGCCCACTCCAGGAAGCTGCGGCCCGGGGACAGGTCCATGACGTAGTACTTGTTGATCCACGGCGGGCTGGCCAGCACCGGGATCGAGCGGACCTGCTTGGTCTGTGGCGCGTACTGGATGAGCTCCATCAGGTCGTTCTTGAACACGACCTTGCCCGCGGTGGCGGCCAGGTTCTGCCCGACATGGAACGGCCGGGTGTCCACCTGGCGGGGCCGGCCGCCGTTGTTGACCAGGTCGTCAGCGAACTGCCTGGCCCCGGCGGCCACGCTGGCCCCGCTGGTCTCGAACGCGCGCTTGAGCGCGGCCGGGTTGGTGAGCAGGAAGTTCGTCGGGGCGATGGCGTCCACCAGGAAGCCGGTGGCCAGCCGGGCCTTGGCGTCGTCCATGGCGTCCCCGGACCCGGCCTCCAGCAGGTCGCTGACCAGCTGGGAGGTGGCCAGGTAGCCCTGCCGCAGCGCGAAGAAGGCCGGGTTGTCGGTCCAGGTTTTGTCCGCGAACCGCTTGTCGCCGTCGGGCACTGCTACCGGCGCCGGGGCCTCCACGCCCAGCCAGCGAGCCGCGGCCACCGGGCCGGCCGCGGCCACGCTGGTCCAGAAGCGCTGCCACGCGGCGTCCACCGCGGCCGGCTGCTGCGCCGCGCGCTGCAGCACCGCGAGCGTGGCCTCACCCAGCCCCGCCGCATCCATCGAGGCGAGCACGTCCGCCTCGGGCCCCAGCACGGCGGCCGCCGACTCCGCCGCCTGCCATGCCGTCTCATTTGCGGTCATGTTTGTCTGCCTCCGGGTTGTGCGCCTGATCTCCGACGGTACTTGGGCGGCCACACGGGCGTAAAGGGACGATCGTCCCGCCGGCCTACTCGGCACTGGTCAGCTGGACGGTCACCGAACGCGTCGTGGCCGGCAGGGTCACGGTGCCGGTGGCCTCGTCGACGGTGCCCGCGCTGGCGTGGGCGATGTTGCGTACGAACGCGGGCAGCTGGAACAGCACTGGCCCGGCGGGCTGGTCACCGTTGAGGGTCAGGGTGACCGTGCTGCCGCTGGTGCGGATGGTCAGCCCGGTGTGCCGCCCGCCGGTGGTGGGGAAGCCGGTGGTGGGGAATTGGCCAGGCTGACCACCTGGCCGCTGGTCACCCAGCTGTCCGGCACGCCGCGCCCGACGACCAGGCCGCCGTCGGAGCGCTGGGCGGCCAGCGAGTCGAGCAGCACCATGTTGGCGTTGGCCATGCCCCAGGCGTGCGGCGATGACCCGTTCCCGCTCTCCGGGTGGATGCCGGTCCACGGCGAACCGGGGTTGGGGAACTGCTGGCTTTCCCACCAGGAGAACGGCCCGCTCTGCGGCGGCGCCCGCGCCGAGCGCCAGCGCGGCCGTCAGCAGCGCCGCGGTGCGCGCGCGTCTGGAAAGCGAACAGCGAAGACCTACCGGGGTCATGACTACCTCCTGGCTCGCCGGCTACCCGGCGTGCCCGCGGTTATTCCCGCCCCGGCCCCCGAACTTGCCACCCCGCCGCCCTTGCGCCGGCACCCCGCCCTTGCGCCGGCACGCCGCCGCCCATGTGGCGTCAGGTATAGCTCAGGCTGTCCTCGAAGGCCTGGCGCAGGAAGGCGGCCGCCCGCCCGAAGGTGTCACCGATCGGCTGGCCGGCCAGCCGGGCCTGGTAGTCCAGGTAGCGGGTCCGCTCCCACTCCTGGCCGCGGGCCGGCAGGGCGCCCAGTACCGGCTCGGGCAGCGACCGCCAGGTCCAGGCCGCGAGCGGGCTGGGGCCGGCTTCGCCGCGCTGCGGCTGGATGAAGTCGGAGTGGTCCGCGTGGTAGCCCATCCAGTTCCGCACGAACCGCAGGCCGCCGAACGTGCCCTCGATGACCAGCCGCTCCGGTTCGGCGTGCGAGGCCAGCGCGGCGTCGTAGGCGTCCGGGTGGTAGCGCACCAGGGTGGCGTCGACCAGGGTGACCCACCACACCGCCTCGCTGATCGCGGCGAAGGCGTGCGGCTGGTCCCCGCCCCGGGCCCGCAGCAGCCGGTCGACGGTGTCCCGCATCGCGCCGATGGTCCAGCCCAGCGCGCTGGCGCCGTCCGGGGACTCGCCGACGTGGTGCCGGTTCCACGCCACCCGGCAGCGGGCCGAGCAGAACCGGGCATGCTCGCGCCGCGGCGTGAACACCACGCCGCACTGCTCGCACTTCCGGGTGTCAGTCACTGCACCCCCTGGACCTGAATGTTACGCGTAACGGCCGCCTGGCGCGGGCCGTTTTGTGGCCGCACGGGGACGACCGCCACTTGAGATGATCGCTTCCCGGGTATGCGCGCCGCTAAGCGGGCCAGCAGATGAACATCAGGTGGTCTGCCAGCCGATGACGGCGGTCTCGACCCGGTAGAAGACCTTTGACGGGTACCTGGGCAGGCCCAGCCGGTCGTAGAACGCCTGCGCACCGGTGTTGGTGACGTCGGTGGTCCACTCGACCCGGCTGCACCCGTGCCGGGCGGCTGCCTCGAACACCGCCCGCATGAGCAGCTTCCCGACGCCCCGGCCCCGGTAGGCGGCCGGCACGTACAGCTCCTTCAGGTACAGCGACCGGGTCGGCCCGATGGCCGGCCACAGGAACGAGTATGCCGCCAGCCCCGCCAACGCGCCCGCCCCGGCCGGCTCCTCCCGGGCCGGCTCCTCCCGGGCCGGCTCCTCCCGGGCCAGCAGGGCGTAGGCGGCCGGGAGGTCGGCGAACAGCGCCTGGCCGATCTGGGTCACCCGCTGGTCCAGCGGCTCGGCGGCCGGCGTGCCGTAGAACTGTCCCAGCTCCTCGAGCAGCCCGGCGATGGCCTGGGCGTCCCTGGGCTCGGCGGGCGACACGGTGATCACGACGTGGTCGCTCCTTTACGAGGCGGCAAATGACGGGTAGAGGCGTACTATCCGGGGTATCGCGATCGTGGTGGTGGGGCAAATGACCGGAACGGTACCAAGCGGCATCGACGAGATCGACCTGCTCCCTGGCAGCCACGTCTGCGCGTTCTACCAGGGTGACAGCGACCGGGACCGGCTGCTGACCGCCTACCTGGGCGCGGGCCTGACCGCCGGGGACAAGTGCATCTGCATCGTGGATTCGGCCTTCACGGCCAAGCGGCTGAAGTCGCTGACCCAGGACTCGGCCGGGCCGGGCTGCCCGGACGGCCAGCTGGACATCCACCTGCCCGAGTCGACCTACCTGGCGGGCGGCGAGTTCACCACCAGCGACATGCTCACCTTCTGGACCGAGGGCCTGACCAAGGCGGAGCACGAAGGGTACTCGTTCTGCCGCCTGGCCGGCGAGATGACCTGGGCCCTGCGCGACGCGCCGGGCGTGGAGCACCTGGTCGACTACGAATCCGCGCTGAACCGGGTCACCTCCAGCTCTCCGGTGGTGGTGCTGTGCCTGTACGACCTGGACCGGTTCAGCGGCGAGGTCGTCATCAACATCGTCAAGACCCATCCCCAGGTGCTGGTCCGGGGCATCCTGGTCGAGAACCCCTACTACGTCGGGCCGGATGAGTTCCTCAAGTCCGCCCGCGTCTGATCCGCTCCGGCCATGACCGCCGATCCCGCCACCGAGGCCGTCCCCGCGGTCCCCGCGAGCCCAGCCAGCACTGCCAGCACCGTCACCACCCTGCCGGTGCGGCCCGCGGGCGCGGTCGACGAGCACCTGCGTGAGCGGCTCAGCGAGTTCCGGGCTCTGCTGGTCATCTCGCTGCTGATGACCGAATCGGTCAGCGAGGACCAGATCCTGGACCTGGCCGCCTCATCCGCGCCCGGGCTCGGCCCGTGGCGGATCGACGGCTACAGCTTCGCCGACGGCCAGTGGCGCCCCGGCCTGGGCCCGGCGAGCTCCCCGCCGCCCGGCCTGACCGCTCAGCTAGCTGCCTACGGCAGCAGCGGCGGTAAGGTCGAGCTGCCCGGCCGCGCCTGGGCCTGGGCCTACCCGCTGCGCGGCGTGGGCGGCCTGCTCGGCCACCTGGTCGCGTCGTGCGCCCGGGAGCCGACCGCCGAGGAGCGGTTCGGCATCCAGGTCATCGCCCAGCAGACCGGCGTGGCCGTGTCCAACGCCCGGCTGCACGCCCGGGAACGCGCCACCGCCGCCGAACTGGCCAACGCCAACGCCACGCTGGCCGACACGGTGGCCAGCCTGCGGCACACCATGGACATCCACGACCGGCTGACCCGGGTCGCGGTCTCTGGCGAGGGCCAGCCCGGCATCGCCAAGGCCCTGCACGAGCTCACCGGCATGTCCGTGGCCATCGAGGACCGCTACGGCAACCTTTCCGCCTGGGCCGGGCCCGGGCAGCCGGAACCGTACCCGAAGGAATCCTTCGCCCAGCGCGAGCACCTGCTCCGCCGCCTGATGCGGGACGGCAAGCCGGTCAGGGACGGCGAGCGGCTGGTGGTGCTGGCCTCGCCGCGGACCGACGTGATCGGGATCATCGCGCTGATCGACCCCGGGCGCCAGGCGGCCAGCGCCGAGCTGGTCGCGCTGGAACACAGCGCCACCGTGCTGTCCATGGAGCTGGCCCGGCTGCGCGGCATCGCCGACACCGAGCTGCGGCTGCGCCGCGACCTGGTCCGCGACCTGCTGTCCGGCACCGACGACGAGAGCGCGCTGACCCGGGCCGAGGCCTTGGGTTACGACCTGCGGCGGCCGCACCGGGTGGTGATCGTGGCCAGCACCGGGCGGCTGCGGGGGCACGACGCCCTGCTGCACGCGGTCCGCCGCGCCCTGCGCCAGGCCCGGCAGAGCGGGCTGTGCGAGAACTGGTCGGGGAACGTCGCCATCATCACCGCGGGGCAGGCCGACTGGCCCCAGCTGTGCCGCGCCATCGTGGCCGACCTGGGCAGCCAGTGCCACATCGGGGCGGGCGCCCCGGCCGCCCGGCCCTCTGAGCTGCCCCGGTCGCTGCGCGAGGCGGGCCTGGCCCTGCGGCTGCAGAAGACGCTGCTGCACGGCAGCGGCGCCTGCGACTACCCCCGGCTGGGCATTTTCCGCATGCTCGCGGGCCTGCCGGACCTCACCGACGTCAACGCGTTCGTCCGCGAGTGGCTGGGCGGGCTGCTCGACTACGACACCCGCCGCAAGGCCGAGCTGGTGCACACGCTCACCCAGTATCTCGAGCACGGCGGCAACTACGACGCGACCGCCGCCGTGCTGTCGGTGCACAAGAGCACGCTGAAGTACCGGCTGCAGCGGATCCGCGAGCTCACCGGCCTGGACCTGAACGATCCCGACGTCCACTTCAACCTGCAGCTGGCCACCCGGGCCTGGGGCACCCTGCAGGCGCTGTACCACGAGCGCTGACCCCCTGATCTGCCGGGGCGACGCCCGCGCGGTTCTTCGTCCCGCGGTGACCTGCCCGGCCCGCCCGCCGCCGGGCGAACCTGAACAGCATGATCGACGTACGCCACCCTTCGGATAACTTCGCCTGGCTCCGGGACCGGATCCACGCGCTCGGCGAACTGGCCGCCGGTGACCGCGGCGCGGACGGCGCCCCGCTGACCGTGGGCGAGTGGGCCCTGCTTATCGACGACATCGTCGTCCACCCCGGCGACAACACCGAGGGCCTGTGGAACGTGGCCGGGCCGGATGAGGACGGCCGCGAATACGACGCCATCTTCGTCGGCGGCGGCGCCAGCGGCCGGTTCGGCTCGGCCTTCCTCAAGGCCCGCGGCGGCCGCCAGCTCACCATCGACGCCTGGCCGTTCCTGGGCGGCTCCTGCCCGCACCAGGCCTGTGTCCCGCACCACGTGTTCTCCGAATGCGCCCGGGAGCTCGACCTGGCCCGGCACATGCAGGGCAAGCTGTGGTACCCGGCGTTCGACGAGAAACAGGCCAGCATCCTGCAGATCGTCGACCTGTTCAAGGCGGGCCGTTCCTACCCGCACGCCATCATGAACTGGCAGTCCAAGGAACAGCTCGACATGGAGTACATCGTCAACACGCCCGCTACGATCATCGACGAGCACACGGTCGAGGTCGAGGGCCAGCGGTTCCGGGCCAGGAACCTGGTCCTGTGCACCGGGGCGCGGACGATCTACCCGGACGTCCCCGGCATCGGCCTGAAGGGTGTCTACGACTTCGCCAGCCTGATCGAGGACCTGGACTACGAGCCGAACCGCTGCGTCATCGTGGGCGGCTCCAAGGTGGCTATGGAGTACGGGTCGTTCTTCCACGCCACCGGGTGCCGGACCACCATCCTGACCCGCAGCCCGCTGATGGAGACGGCCACCCTGCACCATGTGGACGCCGGCCTGCGGGATTACGTGGTGGCGATGATGGCCGACCGGGGCATCGAGATCGTGGCCGGCGCCGACCTGCTCGAGGTGCTGGGCAACGGCAAGGTCACCGGCGTCCGCTACCGGTCGCCCGGCGGCGAGGTCAGGCAGATCGACACCGACTTCGTGTTCGTCGGCACCGGGGAGCGGCCCGACCTGAGCATGTACTCCTCCCTCGGGCTGGCCACCGACGAGCGCGGCTTCGTGCTCGCCGACACTCACATGCGGACCTCGGTGCCCGGCGTATACGCGGCCGGAGACCTGGTCGGGCCGCCGATGGAAATGTTCAAGGCCCGCAAGTGCGGCGTCGGCGCGGCTCGCAACATCATGGGCGAGGACTACGAGTTCGACTACACGCAGTATCCCGACTTCCTGCACACCACCTATGAGGTGACCTGGTGCGGGCTGTCCGAGGCCGAGGCCAAGGACCGCTACCGCAACGTGATCAAGATCCAGATGCCGCCGGACGACGCCGACCCGGAGACGTTCGCCTTGCCGGCCGCCGAGGGGTCGATGCTGTACGCCTTCACCCGGCCCGTCCTGTCCGGCTGGCTCAAGCTGGTCATCGACGCCGACTCGCGCAAGGTGCTCGGCGCGCATCACGTCGGGTTCGGCGCCAAGGATGCCTTCCAGTACCTGGACTACCTGATCCGGCGGCCCGAGGGCATCACCATGGACGAGATGGCCGAGCTGAACGAGCTGTTCCTCAACCCCGAGCACTTCATCCAACTCTGCCGCCTGCGGGCCGGCCAG
Organism: uncultured Actinomycetes bacterium; assembly: GCA_963739135.1. Lineage (GTDB taxonomy): Bacteria > Actinomycetota > Actinomycetes > Streptosporangiales > Streptosporangiaceae > Palsa-504. The sequence continues at coordinate 53,982 of CAVTZG010000019.1, read as the reverse complement.
GGCCACCCGGTCAACCTGTGACGGGCGACGGGGAGGTGAGCGACCCTGAGGCGGGCGACTGGGAGGCGGGTGACCGCGAGGCGGGCCGCCGGGTGGCGGTGGTCACCGGCGGCGGATCCGGCATCGGGCTGGCCACCTGCGCCAGGCTGGCCAGGGACGGCTTCACCGTGGCCGCCCTCGACCTGCGCCCGGACGCCGCGGCGGGCCTGGTCGCGACCACTGTGACCTGCGACGTTACCTACGAGGCGGACGTGGACGCGGCCATGGCCGAGGTCACCGGGCGCCTCGGCGGCATCGACGTGCTGGTCAACAACGCCGGCATCACCGGGTCCCGCCAGGCCACCCGGTGCCACGAGACCCCGGTGGCGGAGTGGGACCGGGTCCAGGCGGTCAACGTCCGGGGGCCGTTCCTGTGCAGTCGTGCCGTGCTGCCCGGCATGGTGGCCCGCGGCTCGGGTCACATCATCACCATCGCCTCGATAGCCGGGCTGGTCGCCTTCCCCGGCCGGTGCGCCTACACCGCGTCCAAGGGTGCCGCGCTCATGCTCACCCGGTCGATCGCCGTCGACTACGCGGCCGCGGGCATCCGGGCCAACGCGGTCTGCCCGGGCATGGTCTACACCCCGATGACCGCCTGGCGGCTGGACCAGCCGGCGCTGCGCGACGAGGTGGAGGCCCGGATCCCGGTGGGCCGGGTAGCCACGCCCGAGGAGATCGCCGACGCGGTGGCCCTGCTGGCCTCCGGCCGGCTCGCCTACATGACCGGCCATCCGCTGGTCATCGACGGCGGCATGTCCGCGCTCTGAGCAGAAGGGACCCCAGATGACAGGCAAGCTCTCGGGCAAGGTGGCCGTGATCACCGGGGCAGGCTCCGGGATCGGCCGGGCCGCCGCCGAGCTGTTCGCCCGCGAGGGGGCCGAGGTGGCGCTGCTCGACCTCAACGCCCAGGCCGCGGTGGCCGCCGCCGGGGAGATCACCGCCGCAGGCGGCCGCGCCCTGGCGGTCGGCGCCGACGTCGCCGACGCGGCCCAGGTTGACCTGGCCTTCCGCCAGATCAGCGGCGAGTTCGGCCGGATCGACGTGCTGTACAACAACGCGGGCGTGAACAGCGCCGGCTCGGTTGTCGACGCCACCGACGAGGACTGGGACCGGTGCTTCGCGGTCAACGCCAAGGGCACGTTCCTGTGCTCGCGGGCGGCCGGGCGGCTGATGGTGGCGGCCGGCGGCGGCTCGATCGTCAACCAGGGCTCGGTCGCGGCCGTGGTCGGGATCGCCAACTTCGCCTCCTACTGCGCGTCCAAGGGCGCCGTGGTGGCCCTGACCCGGTCCATGTCCGTGGACCTGGCCCCGCGTAACGTCCGGGTCAACGTCATCTGCCCGGGCACGGTGTACACCCCGCTGATGGAGCCCATGCTGCGCGCCCGGGGCAACGGCGACCTGGCCGCCGGGCTGGCCATGACCACGGCTAAGTACCCGATCGGCCGGCTCGGCACCCCGGCGGAGATCGCCGCGGTGGCGCTGTTCCTGGCCAGCGATGACTCCTCGTTCCTGACCGGCTCGGTGATCACCGCCGACGGCGGCATGACGTCCCAGTGACCGCGCAATCCTGTCCCATCAGGACAGGAAAACGGGGTTCTTCTGTCTCATTATGAGTTAGCCGCGGGCCTGCGGCTGATCTACCGTCCGATACACCTTGATCCACGCGGCGGTGGAACAGTGAGCTTGAACGGGTCATCCCCGGGCAATGAACCCGGCTTCCTCCGGGCTCAGCTGACCAATCTCCGGGCGCTGCTCGTGCTGTCCATCCTGATGACCGAGAGCGCCGACGACGAGCAGATCCTCCGACTGGCGGTCTCCGCCGCTTCGGCGCTGGGCGGCTGGCGGATCGCCGGGTTCGCGGTGGGGGACACCTGGCGGACCGACCTGAACGGCGCCGTCGCCATCCCCGCCCAGCTGAACGACCAGCTGGGCGCGCTGCCCGAGGGCGGCGGTCAGGTGAGCACCGGCGACGGCGGCTGGGCCTGGGCCTATCCGCTGCGCAGCATCGCCGGCCCGATCGGCCACATGGTGGCCTGCGCGCCCGGCCAGCCCACCGGCGAGGAGCAGTTCCTGGCCCAGGTCGTGGCCCAGCAGACCGGCGTGGCGGTGTCCAACGCCCGGCTGCACACCCGGGAGCGGGCCATCGCCGCCGAGCTGGCCCAGACCAACGAGGCGCTGCAGGAGACCGTGGCCACGCTACGCCGCGGCATGCAGATCCACGAGCGGCTGACCAGGGTCGCGGCCGCCGGGGAAGGCGCGTCCGGCATCGCCGAGGCGCTGCACGACCTGACCGGGCTGGCCGTGGCGGTCGAGGACCGGTACGGCAACCTGTCCGCCTGGGCCGGCCCCGGACAGCCCGACCCCTATCCCAAGCCGTCCGCCTACGAGCGGGCACAGCTGCTGCGCCGGCTGATGGCGGCGGGCCGGTCGGTGCGCGACGGCGACCGCGTGGTCGCCCTGGCCTCGCCGCGCCCCGGAGTGCTCGGCCTGCTCGCGCTGATCGACCCGGGCCGCCGGGCGGCCAGCACCGACGTGGTGGCCATCGAGCACGGCGCCACCGTGCTGGCCGTCGAGCTGGCCCGGCTGCGCGGGCTGGCCGACACTGAGCTGCGGGTCCGCCGCGAGCTCGTGCAGGACCTGCTCACCGGCACCGACGACGAGAGCGCCTACCAGCGCGCCGAGGCGCTGGACTATGACCTGGGGACGCCGCATCATGTCGCCGTGGTGGAGGTCACCGAGGGCTCCCCGGCCGGCGAGGACGTGCTGCACGCCGTGCGGCGGGCCCTGCGCGCCCAGCAGGTGACCGCCCTGCTCGGCACGCTGGCCGGCCTGGCGGTCATCGTCGCCCCCGGCAGCACGCCGGCGGGCGGCATCGACTGGGAGGCGCTGCGCCTGGCCGCCGTGGCCCAGCTGGGCGGCGGCGGCTGCCGGATCGGGGTCGGCGAGCCGTATCCCCGCCCGTCCCAGCTGTACCGGTCGCTGCGCGAGGCCCAGCTGGCGCTGCGGCTGCAGAAGGCGTCGTCCGCCGCCGAGGGCACCTCGGCCTTCGCCGACCTGGACGTGCTGCGCATGCTGGCCTCGGTGCAGGACCTCGGCGACGTGGAGGGCTTCGTCAGGAAGTGGCTGGGCGTGCTGGCCAGCTACGACGAGCGCAAGCACACCGAGCTGCTGAAGACCCTGACCCAGTACCTGCAGCATGGCGGCGGCTACGAGGCCACCTCCCAGGCCCTGTCGGTGCACCGCAGCACGCTGAAGTACCGGCTGCAGCGCATCCGCGAGCTGACCCGCTACGACCTGGGCGACCCCGAGATCCGGTTCAACCTGGAGCTGGCCACCCGGGCCTGGGTCACCTTGCAGGCCCTGCGCGGCTGAAAGCCCTGCGCCAGATAGGCCCTGCGCGGCTGAAAGCCTTGCGCCAGATAGGCCCTGCGCGGCTGAAGGCCTTGCGCCAGATAGGCCCTTGCGCGAGATAGGCACTGCGCGGCTGACGGGCCGGGCTGGGTTGGCCCCGCCAGGACGAGGCCGCCTCCGCGCCGCCGTCATACCGTCACCGCCATGGACGTCCCGGACGGGCTCGGGCTCTACGAGCAGATGTGCTTCCTGCGCCACTTCGAGGAACGCGTCGACATGCTGTATCGGCAGGGGCACATCCATGGCCCCGCGCACCTGGGGCTGGGCCAGGAGGCGATCGCGGTCGGCGCCGCGTCCGTGCTCGGCCCGGGCGACTGCTCGCTCGGCACCTACCGCGGCCACGCCCACGCGCTGGCCCGGGGGGCGCCGCCCGACGCGGTACTGGCCGAGCTGCTCGGCCGGGCCGGCGGGATCTGCCAGGGCAAGGGCGGCTCGATGCACATCACCAGCATCGAGCACGGCTACTACGGCTCCTACGCGATCGTCGGGGCGCACCTGCCCATAGCCTGCGGGCTGGCCTGGGCGGCCAAGATCCGGCGAACGGGCCAGGTCACGGTGTGTTTTTTCGGGGACGGAACGACCAATATCGGCGCCTTCCACGAGGCCGTCAACCTGGCCGCGGTGTGGCGGCTGCCAGTGGTGTTCGTCTGCGAGAACAACTGGTACATGGAGTACACGCCAATCGCGGAGGTCATCCCGGTCCCGCTGCCCGCCGCCGACCGGGCCATTGCCTACGGCCTGGACCGGCTGGTGGCCGACGGGAACGACGTGGCCGCCGTGCGCAAGATGGTCGGCGCCGCGGTCGCCGCGGCCCGCGACGGCCAGGGCCCGAGCCTGATCGAGGCCCAGACCTACCGGCTCAAGGGCCACTCGGCCGCCGACGCCGCCGCCTACCGGCCCGCCGAGGAGGTGGCCAGGTGGCGCGCGCAGGACCCGCTGCTGCGTGCCTGGTCCACACTGACCGGGGCCGGGGCCAACGCCGGGGCGCTAGACGAGATCGACGCGCGGACCCGGGCCGAGGTGGCCGCACTGGCCGAGGAGGTCATGGCCCGGCCGGTGCCCGAGCCGTCCGGCGCCTGGACGGTACGGGCGCCGCGAGCAGGTGCCGGACGGCGAGCACGTGCTGCCGCTGGGCCAGGCCCGCACGGTCCGGGCGGGCGGCGACGTCACCCTGGTCGGGCTGTCCATCACGGTCGGGACGTGCCTGGCTGCGGCCGATGAGCTGGCCGGGCAGGGCATCTCCGCCGACGTGCTGGACCTGCGCAGCCTGGTGCCGCAGGATGCCGCCGCGGTGCTCGCCTCGGTCCGCCGCACCGGGCGGCTGGTCGTGGTGGAGGAGAACCCGGGCCAGCTCGGCTGGGGCGCGGCCATCGCGGCCCTCGCTGCCGAGGAAGCGTTCGGCGACCTGACCGCCGCGCCGGCCCGGGTCAGCGGCGGCAACGTCCCGCTCCCGGTGGCCGCCTCGCTTGAGGCGGAGGTGGATGGCTCGGCCGAACGGGTCGTGGCGGCCGCCCGCGCCACCCTGAAAGGTGGCCTGTAAGGCCCAGTCCAGGCAGCCGGTTCGTCCGCCCGGGTCATAGTCGTGGACGCGTCCCGATCAGAGGGTGAGCCGTGACGGCGTAGTCAGCAGACAGGGGTGACATCGATGGAGATTCGTGGCGAAGAAGTCCTGCTTCCCGTATCGGCGGTGTCGGCCTTTCCCCGGCCGCACTGGCTGCAGGGACGCGTCCTCGGCTCGCTGAGCGAGCCGGTCTACCGCAGCCAAAACCTGCGGGTGGCCTACGAGGATGCCTGCAAGATCTGCGCCCGCGAGCAGGAGCTGGCGGGCCTGCATGTCCTGTGCGACGGCGCGCAGTACTACGAGTGGGAGGCGCCCGGCTTCCAGCTCGAGCCGATCTTCCACTTCATCCCGGAGAACCTGGGCGGGTTCGCGCCCTACGGGCCGCCCGGCGAGGGTGCCAAGTACCGGCCGTTCTACCAGGCCGTGGTCAAGGGCAAGATCAGCTGGGAACGGCCGATCTTCGAGAGCGTGGTCATGACCATGCAGAACGCCACCACCAAGCCGTTCAAGGTGGCCTTCCTGGGCCCGGCCCAGCAGAGCATCATCGTCAAGGACGAGCACTACGGCGACCAGGTTGCGGTGGCCCGGGACCTGGCCATCGCCATGAACCAGGAGCTGAGGTACCTGGTCAGCATGGGCCTGGAGGCGGTCCAGCTGATCGACGTGCTGCCGCCCTACACCACCGACATGTGGCAGATCGAGATGCAGAACATCATGTTCGAGGGCGTCGACGCGATCAAGTTCTGGCACGTCTGCTACGGCAGCGTGGACGGCCAGCGCGACATCTTCGACAACCACGCCGCCGCGATGATGCCGCTGTTCAAGGAATCGCCCGCCGACGTGATCCACCTGGAGTTCACCAACAAGGGCTTCGATGAGCTGGACGTGTTCCGTGACTTCCCCACCGACAAGGTGCTCGGCGTCGGTGTGGTGGACGCCAAGAACCTGCAGGTCGAGACCGTCGAGCAGATCGAGGCCAGGATCCGCCGCGGGCTCGAGGTGATGCCGGCCGACCGGCTGCTGGTCGCGCCCGACTGCGGCCTGGGCTACTTCAGCCGGACCGCCGCCTACGCCAAGCTGCGCAACATGGGCCAGGCCGCCGACAATGTGCGGAGTTCGCTCTGACCACGCCCAGCGGGCTGGGACGCGAGCCGCGTCCTGGCCCGCACGGGCTGAACCTGGGCGTCGGCGACCACATCTGCGGCTTCTACCGCAAGCCGTCCGAGCGGGACGACATCCTGATCCCGTTCCTGGTCGAGGGGCTCAAGGCCGGCGACAAGTGCACCTGCGTGGTGGACAGCTGCACCCCGGACGACGTGCTGGCCAGCATGTCCGAGCAGATCGAGGTCGACGCGTTCGTCTCGGTCAGCCAGCTCGAGGTGCTGGACGCGGCCGGCACCTACCTGGCGGGCGGCGGCTTCCTGCCCGAGCGCATGCTCAGCTTCTGGGAAGCCAAGGCCCGCCAGGGCCCCCTGGGCCCCGGGTTCGCCAGGAACATCGGCGACATGAGCTGGGCCCACCGCAGCGAGCGGGCCGTGGCCGACCTGATCGGCTACGAGAACGAGCTCAACCGCATCATGGCCAACTTCCCGCAGGTCAACCTGTGCCTGTACGACCTGACCCGCTGCTCCGGCGACCTGATCATGAACGTGCTGAAGACCCACCCCAAGGCCCTGCTCGGCGGCATGGTCATCGACAACCCCTACTACCTCGAACCCGACGAGTTCCTCGCCAGCCAGCAACCCTGACCCACCCGCCCAACGCCCCGACCCACCCGCCGCGCCCCGCCCACCCGGCGCCTTCATGATCGCGAAGGATTTAGTGTGGCGCCTCCCGTCCGGACGCACCGGTTTCCGCCGGCAGGTGCCGGACCGAAGGCTCGGCCGTGAGGCCCGCCAGCGCCGCGGCCAGGTCCCGCCTGACCAGCGCCTCGACGTGCGCGTCCCACACATGTTCGAGCTGCTTCATGAACCGGGCGATCTCGGTGGTCATCGCTGGCCAGGGGCGACCCTAGCGGCCGTGCGCCTGCCAGTGCGCGGCGAACAGGGTGTCCTCGCTGATCGCCTTCGGCTCGATCGGCCGGGACACCCAGGTCAGGTTCAGGAAGTGGCGGGCGTTGACGTTCTCGGTGGTGATGTTGCCGCCCCAGGTGCCGCAGCTCAGGCTCAGCGTGAACGGCAGGCCGTTACGCGGGCTGCCCGCCCCCTCGTTGAGGTTCTGGTTCACCAGCACCCGCGCTGTCTTGGTGGCCAGGGCCAGCTGCTCGACGTGCGCGTCGGAGCTGGTGTGGATGCCGCAGGTGTGCCCGAGGCCCTGGTAGGACGTGATCGCGTTCACCAGGTCGGCCGCGGCGCCGATGCCGCCGTCGTACTTGTAGATGGCCAGCACCACGTTCAGCTTCTCGCCGGAGAACGGATGGTCCGGGCCCGCGCCGGTCTCCTCGACCAGCAGCATCGGGCAGCTGTCCGGCACGCCGAACCCGGCCAGCTCGGCGATCCGCGCGGCCGGTTTGGCCACCACGGCCATGGCCGGGACCGGGCTGCCGTCCGGCCACATCACCGTGCGCAGCGCCTCCTTCTCCCGCTCGTCGCACAGGTGCGCGCCGGCCTCGGTCAGCCGTCGCATCAGCTCGTCGTACACGTCGGCGTGCACGATCAGCGCGTTGTCGGCCAGGCAGCTGGTGGCGTAGTCGAACGTCTTGGCGGCCAGGATGGCCGAGGCCGCGTCGGCCATGTCGGCGGTCTCGTCGACTACGTGCACCGAGTTGCCCACTCCCACCCCGTAGGCCGGGGTGCCCGAGCTGTAGGCCGCGTTCACCATGCCCGCGCCTCCCGTGGCCACCACCACGTCGGCCTGCCGCATCAGCTCCTGGGATTTCGCCAGTGACGGCTCGGGCATGGACTGCACCAGGTCCGCCGGGACGCCGACCTGCTCGCACGCCTCCCGCATGTACGCCACCACCGCCTCGGTAGTGCGGGCCGTCCGCGGGTGCGGGGCGCAGATGATCGCGTTCCGGCCCTTGACCGCGAACAGCGCCTTGACCGGCGGCGTCGCGTCCGGGCCGGTGACCGGGATCAGCGCGGCCACCACCCCGACCGGCTTGGCTATCTTCACCAGCCCGGCCTCGGGCAGCTCCTCGACCACGCCCACCGTGCGCAAGCCGGTCATGTCGGCCAGCACGCCGGTCACCCGCTTGTGGATCTTGGCCACCTTGTCCGCATAGTTGCCGAACCCGCCCTCGTCGACCGCCAGCCGGGCCAGCTCCTCGGCGTGGTCCTTCCGCACCACCGCCCAGGCCATGGCCGTGACCAGCTCGTCCACCTGTTCCTGGGTGTAATGCTCGATGGCCCGGGCTGCTTCGCGGGCCCGCTGCACCACTGCGGCGACTTCGTCCTGAACGGTCTGGCTCATGCCAGCCAGCGTGACTCTCCCGCGGGCCGAATCCACTGATCTGGCGGGTCGAGCCTGGCCCGGTTCTTTGTCCCGGCAAGACCTGACCGCTACCGGGGCGCTGACCGATGCTCGATCCCGGAGGATCATCATGAGCCTGCACCCCCTGCGCGACAAGCGAGCCAGCCTGGCCGATGCGGCAGCCCTGGTCCCCGACGGCGCGATCGTCGCGCTCGGCGGCGGCCTGTCCGCGCGGCTGCCGATGGCGCTGGTCCGCGAGCTGATCCGGCAGGGCCGCCGCGGCCTGCACCTGGTCGGGTCGGCGCACAGCATCGACGTGGACCTGCTGGTGGCGGCGGGCGCGGTCCGCCGCTGCGAGGAAAGCTACGTCGGGTTCGAGCAGGACCTCGGCCTGGCCCCGGCCTACCGCCGGGCCGCCGAGACCGGCTCGATCGAGGTGGCGGAGAGCTGCTGCGCCACCATGCTGGCCCAGCTGCGCGCGGCCGAGATGGGCCTGCCGTTCCTGCCCGTGCGCGGCGTGCGCGGTTCGGACATCGCCACCCTGCACCCCGAGTACGCCACGATCACCTGCCCGTTCACCGGGGAGACGCTGATCGCGGCGCCTGCGCTGCGCCCGGACGTCGCGCTGCTGCACGCGCCGTCCGGCGACCGCTACGGTAACTTGCACCTGGAGCAGCCCTACGTGCTCGACGAGCGGTTCGCCTCGGCGTCGCGGATGGTCATCGCCACCGTGGACGAGCTGGTCTCCACCGAGGAGGTGGCGGCGGCCGGCGTCACCATCCCGGGGCACCTGGTGGCCGCCACGGTCCTGGCCCCGTACGGGGCGCATCCGGCCTCCTGTTACCCCAGGTATGCCTACGACCGGGTGCACCTGCGCGAATACGTGTCGGCGGCGCAGGGCGGCCCGGACGACCTGGACAAGTACCTGGCCACCTACGTCTACGGCGGCGAGGAGAGCTACCAGGCGGCCATCGGCCCTGAGCGGCTGGCCGCCCTGGCCGGCTGGTCGGACTCCACCACCGCCTGGCGGGAGCTGTTCTCATGAGCTGGACCATCGACGAGTGGTTCGTGGTCGCGCTGGCCCGGACCATCCGGCCCGCTGAGACCGTGTTCCACGGGTTCGGCAGCCCGTGTGCCCAGGTCGCCATGCACGTGGCCCGGCGTACCCACGCCCGGGACATGCTGCTGGTCGAGGGGGCGATGTACGCGATCAACCCCGACCCGCCGTTCATCCCGCCCACCGGCAACGACGCCAGCCTCAGCCGGGGCGCCGCCTACAGCATGCGGTTCGAGGAGTTCTTCGACGCCGCGATCCGCGGCGACGTGGACCGGATGTTCCTGTCCGGCGGGCAGATCGACGCCGCGGGCAACACCAACGTCACCGCAATCGGCCCGCCCGGCCGGCCGAAGGTCAAGCTGGGCGGGGGCGGCGGCGGCTGCAACCTGTCCGCCACCATCGGCCAGCTGACCCTGTGGACCACCCGGCACCGGTCCGGGCACACGCTGGTGGAGGCGTGCGACTTCATCACCGACATCGGTCACCGGACTCCGCTGGGCACCCGGGCCGAGCTCGGCTTCACCGGCGGCGGGCCGCAGTGGCTGGTCACCGAGCTGGGCGTGTTCGACTTCCCCGGCGCGCGGGCCCGGCTGGTCCAGCTGTTCCCCGACGTCAGCCTGGCCGAGGTCCGCGACGCCACCGGCTTCGCCGTCGAGGCGGCCGGCGACCTGCGTGCCGTCCGGCCGCCGTCGGTGGCCGAACTGGCCGCGGTCCGCTCGGTGGACCCGCTCGGGGTCCGCAAGTCCGAGTTCTCGGCCCGCGAGCTCACCCGGGTCTTCGAGCACGGGGCAGGCCAGGACTGCGCATGCTGACCGGCGGCGGCCTGGCCGCCGTGTTCGACCCGCGCCGGGTGGCCCTGGTCGGCGCGTCCGACCGGGCCGGCTCGGTGGGCCGGCTGCTGTGGGACAACCTGGCCGACTTCCCCGGAGACGTGCTGCCCGTCGGCCCCGCGGCCACGGTCGGCGGCCGCCCGGCCTATCCCGACCTGCGCGCCGTCCCCGGACCGGTCGACCTGGCGGTCATCGCCACCCCGGCCGCCACCGTGCCGGACATCATCACCGCGGCCGCGGCCAAGGGCATCACCGCGGCCGTGGTGCTCAGCGCGGGCTTCGCCGAGACCGGCCCGGCCGGGGCCAGGCTGCAGGCCGAGGCGGTGGCCGCGGCGCGGGCCGGGGGAGTCCGGCTGGTCGGCCCCAACTGCTTCGGTGTGCAGAACGCCGACCTGCCGCTGAACGCGTCCATCTCGGCCGGCACGCCGCGCGGCGGCGGTGGCGTCAGCATCGTCACCCAGTCCGGCTCATACGGGATGGCCGTGCACGCGCTCGGCCGGGACGAGGGACTGCGGGTGGCCAAGGTCTTCGCCGCCGGGAACAAGGCGGACATCACCGACGCCGAGCTACTCGGCTACCTGCGCCAGGACCCGGCCACCCGGGTGATCTGCCTGCTGCTGGAGTCGATCACCGACGCGCGCGGGTTCTACCAGCAGGCCTGCCTGACCACGCCGGTCAAGCCCGTGATTGCCGTGGTGCACGGCCGCACCGGGGCCGGGCAGCGGGCCGCGGTCTCGCACACCGCCGCGCTGGCCACCGACGACGCGGTCCGCGACGCCGCGCTGCGCCAGGCCGGGGTGGCCCGGGTCCGCACCGGGCTGCAGGCCCTGGACGCTGCCCGGGGCCTGTCCGGGCAGCCGCTGCCGCACGGCAGGCGGGTGGCCGTGATCACCAACTCCGGCGGCACCGGCGTCGAGCTGACCGACCTGCTGGCCGACGAGGGCCTGGAGGTGCCCGAGCTGAGCGGGCCGCTGCAGGACGAGCTGCGGGCCCTGCTGCCCGGCTACGCCAGCCCGCGTAACCCGGTGGACATGACCCCGACCTGGCGCCTGTTCACCACCTTGTACCCGGCCACGATCGAGATGCTGGCCCGCTCCGGCGAGATCGACGTGGTGGTGCCGGTGCTGCTGCAGCGCTCGGCGTCCGCCGAGGTGGCCGAGGCCGTGCGGGACGCCGTGGCCCGGCTGCGCCAGGACCAGGTGCCGGTGCCGGTCTACGTCTGCTGGGTGGCACCCAGGTCCGCGGACGCCCACGCCAGCCTGCTCCAGGAAGCGGGCGTGCCCTGCTTCCCCTGGCCGGAACGCACCGCCCGGGCCGTCGGCGTGGCCGTCCGCTGCGGCCTGCAGGCCACTAAGCCCGCACCCGCCGCAACCAAACCAGCCGCCGCAGCCAGGCCAGCCGCCGCAGCCAGGCCAGCCGCCGCAGCCAGGCCAGCCGCCGCAGCCGAGCCGGCCGCCGCAGCCGAGCCTGCGGCCCCGCACCTGCCAGCGGGCCTGCTGCCGCCGGAGGTCGCCCGGGATCTGCTGGTCAGCGCCGGCATCCCGGTCGTCGAGACCGCCCAGTGCGACAGCCCCGCCGCCGCGGTCAAGGCCGCTGACCGGCTCGGCTACCCCGTGGTGGCTAAGGTCGCCCACGCCGCCCTAACCCACAAGAGCGACGTGGGCGGGGTCCGGCTCGGCCTGCTCACCCCGCAAGCCGTCGGCAGCGCCGCGGAAAGCCTGCTGGCCCTGGCCGAAGGCGCGGCGGTGCTTGTCCAGCCGCAGCGCGAGGGCCTGGAGCTGGTCATCGGCGGGATCAGGGACCCGGAATTCGGCCCGGTGGTCATGGCCGGGTTCGGCGGCGTGCTGGTCGAGACGCTCCGGGACGTCCGGCTGGCCGTGGCACCGCTGGACGAAGCCCAGGCCCGCAAGATGCTCAGCGACCTGCGCGGCGCGGCCGCCTTCGACGGGCTGCGCGGCCGTCCGCCGGCCGACCTGGGACCCGTCGCGGCCATGATCGTGGCCGTGGGCAACCTGATGGCCGCCCATCCGGAACTAGCCGAGCTCGACCTCAACCCGGTCCTGGCCGGCCCGGACGGCAGCATCGCCGTCGACTGGCGGATCAGGGCCGGCTGAGCCCGGCGAGCGACTGGCGGATCGGGGCCGGCTGAGCCCGGCGAGCGACCGGCGGATCAGGACCGGCTGAGCCCGGCGAGCGACTGGCGGATCAGGGCCGGCTGAGCCCGGCGAGCAGCGCCCGGGTCCGGTCCGTCGTGACGTCCGGATCGGGACCGGCCGGGAACAGCACCGGCCACAGCTCGGTGACGCCGAGGTCCGCCAGGCTCTTCAGCTGACGCTCTATGTCGCTCTCGGTCCCGACCAGGGCCACCTCGCCGGGCGAGGCCACGCCCTCGCGCTCGAACTGCCTGCGGTAGTTGTCGAACCTCCCGTAGCGGGCGAAAACCTCATCGGCCTGCCGCCGGGCCAGGTCCTCCTCGGCGCAGACCGCCACCGGCAGCGCCGCCACCACCCGGGGCGCCGGCCGTCCGGCGGCCGCCGCGTGCAGCCGCGGCACGATCGCCTCGCCCAGGCTGCGCGGGCCGGCCAGCCAGGTCACCACACCGTCGGCGAGCTCCCCGGCGGCCTGCACCATGAGCGGGGACAGCGCCCCCACCAGCACCGGGACCGGGCTCGTGCCGGTGACCTCACCGCCGACTCCTGCCGCGATCCGCATGCTCCAGCATCACCAGCCGCGTCCGCGCCGGTGCAGGTCATCAAAAGACGAAGCGCCTGGCCGGCCTCACCCCGCCAGGCCGGCCCCGATTTTCAGCCCCCCATGTGTATCGGCGGCACAGGAACGGTCCCGCGGTGGGGAAGAAACTCCAGCCTGGCCCGGCCTACGCTCCTCGCACTAACCCGCATTGTGACCGGGAAGGATCAACGACGATGCTCATCGGCGGTCAGGACGTCCTGCTGCCGACCACGATGGTCGGCAACTATCCGAATCCACGGTGGTACGACGGGCACGGGTTCGCCACGCTGCCCAGGGGAGAGTTCATCCACGACTCGATCAGCAAGGAGGCGTTCGAGGACGTGGTTGGCACGATCGTGCGGGACCAGGAGGCGGCTGGCCTGGACGTGATCAGCGACGGCAAGGTGTACGGCGGTGACTCCCCGTACGGCACGATCCTGTACTACTACCTGGAGCGCGTGTCCGGCTACAAGCTGACCGGGCCGCCCATCGGCCTGCCGATCTACTCCACCCTGTACTCGCCCACCTGCGTGGGCGAGATCCGCCGCGAGTACCCGTTCCACATCGTCAACCTGCGCGCGGTGCGCAAGGCTACCAAGAAGCCGGTCAAGGTCTCCTATACCGGCCTGGGCGTGATCGCCGCCGCCACCACCAACCTGCATTACAAGGACACCAGGGAGGTCGCCCTGGCCCTGGCCAAGGCGTTCAACGAGGACTTCAAGGAACTCGCCGACAACGGCTGCGACATCATCCAGCTGGATGAGTTCGTCTGGCCGTACGGCATGGGCGACTGGGAGATCGAGGCGCTTAACGCCGCGGTGGAGGGCGTGAACTGCCAGTTCTGGGTGCACACCTGCTGGGGCAACTACTCGGGCACGCCTGCCTACTTCCCGGACCAGACCGAGACCGAGTTCGGCGCGTTCGTGCTGGACAAGCGGGCCTCGGACGCCCCGGCGCCGGAACGCGCCTACGCGATCTTCCCGCACGTGCTGAACGCCAACATCGACGCGCTGAACTACGAGGTCGGCCGGACCGGGCCGGACGATCTCAAGCCGCTGTCCGAGAACAACTGGACGAAGCCATTCGTGGCCGGCGTCATCGACGTCAAGTCGACGGTCACCGAGTCGGCCGAGCAGGTCGCCGACCGGATCCGGCAGGTGCTGGAGTACGTTCCGGCCGACCGGCTCGGGCTGTCCACCGACTGCGGACTGATCAACCTGCCCAGGATGATTGCCGCCGGCAAGCTGCGCGCTCTGGCCGACGGGGCCGCTCTGGTCCGCGCCGAACTGAACGCGTAGCACACGCACCCGCGCGGGCCCTACCGGGCCCGCGCGGGCCTGCATCATAAAGGTCAACGAACGCCGGCAACCTCGTCCCCCGGGGACAGCGAAACTCGGGCGGCGCCGTGCCTATGGTGCGACCACACCATAGAGCGGGAGGCGCAGCGTGCCCGAGTGTCCCACCTTCCTCAAGCTGCCCGCCCGAGCGACCAAGCCACGGTCGCGCGGGATCACGCACGTGCTGGACAGCGGGCTCACTCCGGACGGGACCCGGTCCTTTCTCGGGCAGGCCGGGCACCTGGTGGACATCGTGAAGGTCGGCTGGGGCATCGGCTACATCGATCCGTGCCTGCCGGACAAGGTCAGGCTTTGCGCCGAGCACAGCTGCCCGGTGTCGCTGGGCGGGACACTGCTCGAGGTGGCCGCGATGCAGGACCGCGTGGCCGAGTTGCGCGACTGGGCCCTGGCGGTCGGCATCTCCCATGTGGAAGTCTCCGACGGGCTGTGCGCGCTGCCGCCGGGCCGCAAGCAGGCCCTGATCAGGGAGCTGACCGCCGACTTCGCGGTGCTCGCGGAGACCGGCGCCAAGGAGGGCGGCTACCCGCCTACCCCGGCCGACTGGGGTGAGGAGATGGCCCGCGACCTCGACGCGGGTGCCTCCTGGGTCATCGCCGAGGGCCGGGAGAGCGGCACGGTCGGCCTCTACCGTGCCGATTACGCCATCCGGGAGGAACTGGTCGAGGCCATCGCGGGCTCCGTCCTGGTGGACAAGGTCATCTTCGAGGCCCCGCGCAAGAACCAGCAGGCCTGGTTCGTGCGCCAGTTCGGCGCGGACATCAACCTGGGCAACATTGCCCCGGCCAGCGTGCTGGCCCTGGAAACCCTGCGCCTGGGGCTGCGGGCGGACACGGTCTCGGCCGGCGCCCTCACGTGAGCGCACTGACATGAGAGCACTGACATGAGAGCACTGACATGAGAGCACTGACATGACCGCCGGGCCCGGGTTCGAGCTGCCGGAGCCCAACACGATCACCCGCCCTTACCGCGGCCTGTCGGTGCAGGAGGTGGACATCCCGCTCACCCCCGAGGCGATCGGGGACCTGCTCCGCGACCGGGACATCTACCGGCGCACCGCCTACCTGGCCCTACGAAGCCAGAGGCGCAGCCACGGTCAGACGGCCCTGGTGGCCGTCCGGCCGCAGGATCCGGACCGGCTGTTCTCGCCCGTGGCCGAGATGCGCGTTCTTTCCGGACCCACGGAAACGGCCTGGATCGAAGAGCCCGGGGCCGATGTCGGCATCGCCACCTCGCTGGCCGCGGCGGCGCTCGCCCACCGCCGCGACGGGGTGCTGGCCTACGTGGTGCAGGGCCGTTTCGAGCATGTCAACTTCATCTGGCGGCCGGAGCCGGCGCGCGTCCGGGTCACCGAAGTCGTGCCCCCGCACCCGCCTAAGCTGCTGGCTATGGCCGAGCAGGTGGTCGGCTACGACGAGGACCTGCCGCCGCTGGACCTGGTGCTGGACGCGGTGGACGTGCGCGAGCTGGTCGCCGCCCACCCGGCCCCGCACTACCTGCTGCCCTGCCGGGGCAGCGGCCTGCCGGCCGGGCCGCAGGTCAGCTTCCTGGACACCCACCCGCCCTATCACGACGACTGGCTGCTCATCGGCTGCCAGCGTTCGGTGCAGTTCCACGAGCACTTTTATGGCGGGCCGCCGTCGCAGGTCGACTTGTGCCCCAGAACCCGGGCGGCCCAGCCGGCCGCGCAAGAGCTGGTCCTCACCAAGTGCTGCCTGCTGGAACGTGGCCTGGAGGTGCACGGCACGACCGCGGTGGTGCCCTGGGGCGCGAATCTCGACGAGGTCCGCGCCGCGCTCCGCCTGCTCTGCGGCCTGCCGGCCGCCCTGGCCCCCACCCAGCCGGCCCCGACCCAGCCAGCCGCCGTGCCATGACCGGCGCTCACCCCACCGACTCGGCCATCTACGGCCACCTGTGGACCACGCCCGAAGCCTCCGCGCTGTTCTCCGACCAGGGCCGGACCCAGGCCTGGCTGCGGATCCTGGCCGCCCTGGCCCAGGCCCAGGCCCAGACTGGCCTGATCCCGCCCGCCGCCGCGGCGGCCATAGCCGCCCACGCCGACGCCTCGGAGCTGGACCTGGACCTGATCGCGGAGCAGACCCGGGCCACCGGGCATTCGACCATGGGCCTGATCCGGGCCCTGCGGGACACGCTGCCCGCCGAAGCCCGGGAGTGGGTCTACTACGGCGCCACCGTGCAGGACCTGTCCGACACCTGGTTCGCCCTGGTCTTCCGGGCCCTGGGCGACATCGCCGAACGAGACCTGACCCGCATGCGGGACCGGGCCCTCGAGCTGGCCGTCGCTCACCGCGACACGCCGATGTGCGGCCGCACCCACGGACAGCCCGGCCTGCCCATCACGTTCGGGTTCAAGGCGGCCGTCTGGGCCGCCGAACTCGACCGGCACCTGCAGCGCCTGCGGCAGGGCCGTCCCCGCTGGGAAGTGGTCCAGCTCGGCGGGGCGCTGGGCACGATGGAGTTCTGGGGCGAACGCGCGCTTGACCTGCTGGGCCGGTTCGCCGCCCAGCTCGGCCTGGGCACGCCGGACATCCCGTGGCTGACCGCCCGGGACGGGGTGGCCGAGTTCATCTGGCTGCTGGCCGCCATCTCGGCGAGCGTCGGCAAGATCGGCAACGAGGTGTACCAACTGCAGCGGCCCGAGGTCGGCGAGCTGCGCGAGTCCTTCACCGAAGGCACGGTGGGCTCGATCACCATGCCGCACAAGCGCAACCCGGAGATCTCCGAGCACTTGGTCACGCTGTCCCGGGTGATCAGGGCGCAGGCCGGGCTGGCCCTGGACGGGATGGTGACCGAGCACGAGCGGGACGGCCGGGCGTGGAAGACCGAATGGCTGGTCGTCCCGGAAACGGGCATGCTGTTCGCGGCCTGCGCGGGCTCGGGCGCCCGGATGCTGGCCGGGCTGCGCGTCGACGCCGGCCGGATGCTGGCCAACATCAACGCCCACCGCGGCTACCTGCTGTCCGAGCCGGTCATGCGCGCCCTGGCCGAACGGCTCGGCAAGCACACCGCGCACGAGGCGGTCTACTCCGCCGCCATGAACGGCATCGACGCCGGCCAGGACTTCCGCACCGCGCTGCGCGCCGACGCCCGCCTGGACGCCATCTCCGACGCCGAACTCGACGAGCTCCTCCAGGTCAGCGCCTCACTCGGGTCCTCCGCCGCCTTCGCCGACCGGGTGTGCCGCGCGTGCCAAGGAGCCCGGCCGCGCCCAGGAGCCCGGCCGCGCCCAGGAGCCCAGCCGGGCCCAGGAGCCCAGCCGCGCCCAGGAGCCCAGCCGCGCCCAGGAGCCCGGCCGCGCCCAGGAGCCCGGCCATGAGTGCGGTGGCCCCTGCCTCGGCCGGACCGCTGGCCGGCCTGCCGCGGATCCCGCTCGTGCTCGAGCCCACCCCGCTGCACCACGCCGCGGGCCTGTCCCGCGAGCTGGGCGTGCCCATCCTGTTCAAGCGGGACGACCTGGCCGGGGTGGGCCTGGGCGGCAACAAGCTGCGCGGCCTGGAGTACATCCTGGCCGACCTGTGCGCCGAGGGCTGCGACAGCCTGGTCACCGGCGCGGGCCCGCAGTCGAACTGGACCATGCTGGCCGCCCTGACCTGCCTGCGGAACCAGATCGAGCCGCACGTGATCTGCTACGGCCACCCGGCCCCGCCCGAGGACAAGGCCGAGGGCAAAGCCGAGGGCAAAGCCGAGGGCAAAGCCGAGGGCAACATGCGGCTGCTGCGCTGGCTCGGCGTCGACGTCCGGTTCACCGGCGAACAGGACCGCGCCTCGGTCGACGCGGGCATCGAGGCCACGGCCGCCGAGCTGCGTAAGGCAGGCCGCCGCCCGTACCCAGTGCCGCGCGGCGGCGCCACCCCGCTCGGCGCCCTCGGGTACGTCCGAGCCAGCCTGGAGCTGGCCACCCAGCTCGACGCGCTGGGCGAGCGCCCGCGGGCGCTGTGGACGGCCACCGGATCCTGCGGCACCCAGGCCGGCCTGGTGGCCGGCGCGGCCCTGGTCAGCGCATCCTACAAAGTCATCGGGGTCACCGTGAGCCGCCCCGTGCCCGAAGCCAGGGACCGGGTCCGCGACCTCGCCGCCCGCGCCGCCGAACTAGCCGGCCTGGACCTGGCACCCGCCGAGCCCGAGGTCCGCGGCGGCTGGACCGGCCCCGGCTACGGCCAGCCGTCCGCCGAAGGGCGGGCCGCCGCGCACCTGGCCGCCACCACCGAGGGCGTCTTCCTGGACCCGGTCTTCGGGGCCAAGGCCATGGCCGCGCTGATCGCCGACTGCCGCTGCGGCCGAGCCGAGGGAACCCAGGTCTTCCTGGTCAGCGGCGGCGCCCCCACCCTGTTCGCCGGGCAGCAGCCGTGACCGGGCCGGACCCGCCCGCGGGCTACCTCGGCACCGCGGCCCGCATCACCAGCGGCCCCGCCCCGGAACTGGTCGAGGCCGGCTACGAGCTGGAGATCGCCGACGCGCCGCTGCTGCACCGCGGGCTGACCCTGGCCGACCTGGCCCACCTGACCGAACTGGTCGACTGCGGCGCCCTGGCGCCCGGCGAGGCCGCCCCGCTGTGCGCCGTCCTGCTCGACCTGCTCGACAAGCCGGCCGCCGACTTCCCCTACGACCCGGTGTACGGCGACGCATACAACAGCCGGGAACGCGAGCTCGAGCGTGCTCTCGGCCCGGCCGCCGGGCGCCTGCACCTGGGCCGCACCCGCCGCGAGGCCGGCCGCATCGCCTTCCGCCTGGCCGTCAGGGACAAGCTGCTCGGCCTGCACGGCGACGTGGCCGACCTGGCCGAGGAACTGGCCCGCCAGGCCCGACGGCACGCGGCCACCTTGTGGGCCGACCACACCTACCTGCAGCCCGCTCAGCCGTCCACGTTCGGCCATTACCTGGGCAGCTTCGCCGAGCAGGCGGTCCGGCACCTGGACCGAATCGAGGCGGCCTACGCCCGCGCGGACACCTCACCCGGCGGCGCCGGGGCGGTCGGCGGCACCCGGCTGCCGGTGGACCGGGACCGGCTGGCCGGCCGGCTGGGCTTCGCCGCCGCCGGGCCGCACACCCGCGACGTCATGTGGTCGGTCGACATGCTGGGCGACGTGGTGGCCGCCGCGGCCCAGGCCGTGGCCACCGTCGGCCAGCTGGCCGCCGACCTGGAGATCTTCGCCAGCCCGGCGTTCGGCTACCTGACCCTGGACGCCTCGCTGTGCCGGGCCAGCGTGCTCATGCCGCAGAAACGCAACCCCTACGCGCTGCCCGTGCTGCGCGGCGGGGCCGGCACCTTGATCGGCCGGCTCACCGGGGTGCTGGCCACCGGCCTGACCCCGTCCGCCCGCACCGACAACTGGCTGTACGCCTACGGCGAGGTGGCCGGCGCCCTCGACCTGGCCGGCCGCCTGATCCGGCTGGGCCGCGCCGTCGCCGCCGGCCTGATCGTGGACGCGGACGTCCTGGCCAGCCAGGCCGCCCGGCACTTCACCGCGGCCGCCGACCTGGCCGAGGACCTGTCGCTGCGCTTCCGGCTCGACTACCGCACCGCCTACCGCGTGGTCGGCCGGGCCGTGGCCGCCACCCTGAGCGACGGCGGCACCGAACTGACCGCGGCCGCCATCCGCGCCGCCGCCGAACAGGTCACCTGCGCGTCCATCCCGGTCACCGGCGAATGGCTGGCCGCCGCCACCGACCCGATGGCCGCCGTGCTGGCCCTGGACGGCCTGGGCGGCGCCAGCCCCCGCCGCGTCCGCGACCACGCCCGCCGCATCCGCCGCCGCATCGCCGCCGCCCGCCGCTGGAACGCCGCCCGCCGCTCCCGCATCGCCGAAGCCGAATCGGCCCTGCTCGCCGCCGCCCAGGCCCTGGCCCGCAGCTGAGGTCCCGCCCCGCCTCAGGCCGCAAAGGCATATGAGGCCGAACGGTCCGTGGTTTCAGCCGCAGGCATTCCCTGGGTCATTCCGGAGCGACCGGATTGACCCAGCGGACTTCGCTGAACCGCGCGAAGTCGCTGTCGTTCGAGCAGACCTCGAGCCCGTGCTCGATGGCGAGCGCGGCCAGGTGGGCGTCGCTGACGATGTTGCCCCGGAGTTGGTACCGGGTGATCAGGTCGGTCAGGATGCGCCCGTGCCCGGGACCTTCGCGCGGGATCCAGGAGACCTCGGGGGCGAGCCAGTCGGCGACGAAACCCGCGGCCTGCTCCGGGCTCAGCGGATGCGCTGAAGCGCGTTCGTGGGTGCTGATCCGGATGAACGCAACGAGCGACTGCCACGGGAAACCTACCCGCCGAGGCCCGTTGAGCTGGCCGGTCAGCCAGGTGCTGGCTCGCTGGTGGAACGGGCTGGCCTCGTCCACCGCATACAGCAGGATGTTCGCGTCGACCAGCATTTACCTGGCTGCGGCGCCGTCGAGGCGTTCCAGCGCATCCGCCACGCTGCTGACATCGATCTGCAGGCCGAGGTTCGCGGTCCGCTGCTGGAATGCTGCGCGCCTGGCCGGTGTGGCCAGTCCGGCCCTGATCAGCTCGTTGACCGCATCGCTCAGCCCGATGTGCCGCTCCTCGCGCAGCCTCCGCACGGCCGCGGCAACGTCGTCGTCCAGGGAAAGCGTAGTGCGCATGCTTTCAGCCTAGCATCGAGATGCGCCTATTAGAGCATCATGATGCACAGGATCCCGGGGTCCCGGCCGTCGCGGGCAGGAACACGCACTTGGTGGCCAGGTAGGCATCCAGCCCCTCAGGCCCGTAGATGCTGCCCATGCCGCTCGCCTTGCGCCCGCCCCACGGTGCCCCGATATCCGGCACGTACAGGTTCACGCCGAACGTCCCCACCCGGGCCCGCCGCGCGATCGTCATGCCCCGCTCCGGGTCGTCAGTCCACACGCTGCCAGCCAGCCCGTAGCTGGAGTCGTTGGCGATGGCCACCGCCTCGGCCTCATCGTCGTACGGGATCACGCTCACCACCGGGCCGCAGATCTCGTCCCGGGCGATGGACATGCCCGCCGTCGCCCCGGCGAACACGGTGGGCTCGTAGTAATAGCCGCGCACCGGCGTGGCCGGGCGCCGGCCGCCGGTCACCACCCGGGCCCCGGCGCTGATCCCCGCGGTCACGCACGATTCCACGCTGGCCCGCTGCCGCGGGTTGGCCAGCGGCCCCATGGTCGTCGCCTCGGCCAGCGGGTCGCCCACGGCCTGCGCCGAGGCCTGCCAGACCAGTGCCGCGACGGCCTCGTCGTACCTGCTCCGCGGGGCCAGTACCCGGGACATGGTGAAGCAGGCCTGCCCGGAGTTGGCGAAGCACAGCGAGCCGAGTTCGGCCGCCGCGGCCTCCAGATCAACGTCGTCCAGGACGATCGCGGCCGACTTGCCGCCCAGCTCGAGGGTCACCGGCTTGAGCGTCTGCCCGCAGATCGCGGCGATCTTCCGCCCGGCCGAGGTCGGCCCGGCCACGGCCACGGTATCCACCCCGGGGTGCGCGGCCAGCATCTCGCCCACCTCGGCGGTCCCGGTGACCAGGTTGAACACCCCGGGCGGGAACTCGGCCGCCTCGAACGCCTCGGCCAGGATGTAGCCGGAAAGCGAGGTCTCGGCCGCGGGCTTGAACACCACCGTGCAGCCCGCGGCCAGGGCCGGGGCCAGCTGGCAGAAGGCCAGGATGAGCGGGTAGCTCCAGGAGGCGATGACCGCCGCCACCCCGGCCGGCTCGCGCCGTACCACGGTGCGCCTGGCGAAGCTGATCGCCTCCCTGGTCTCCTCGGCGGTCAGCTTCCTGGCCAGCTCCGCGTAGTAGCGGATGATGGCGCACGGCACGGTCACGTTGCTGCGCCGCGACAAGGTGATCGGCATGCCCATCTCGGCCGTGACCAGCCGGGCGGTGTCCTCGGCCCAGGTCTCGAGGGCCGCCGCGAGCCGGTCCATGGCCGCCGCCCGCTCGGCCGGGCTGGCCAGCGGCCAGCCGCCGACGTCGAACGCCTGCCGGGCCGCGCCCACGGCCACCTCGACGTCCCGCTCGACCATGGAGGGGACCGCGCCGGTGACCTCTTCGGTGGCCGGGTTGACGATCGTGATCACGTCGGTGGACCCGGAGCCGACCAGCCGCCCGCCCGCGTACATGTCCCGGTATTCGAGCAACGCGGCCCCTTCCTCCAGAACCCGGTCAGCCCCGGGCCGGGCTCACGATGAAAGTGCCTGCTAATCTGGTCGGCCGACGCACTATTTGTCAAGTTTCGGACCGTGCTGTCCGCTCCCGGCCCGCGTCTTGTGACCTGATCGAGCAGGTCAACAACTCCTCACCATCCCGATTTGTGGCCGGCCACAACGCCGTGCGCGGACCGTCATCGTATGATCGCTGGCATGGCGCTGCCCGACTGGTCGCCCGTCCTGGCCAGTGGCGCCGCGGCCGGCAACGGCGCGGCGCCGGACAACGGCGCGGTGGAGGACAACGGCGCGGTGGAGGACAACAGCGCCATCCCCGGTCCGGCGGCCGCGCTGACCTCCAAGCTGGACCGCGAGAACGCCGCCCTGCGCGAGCTGGTCACCGTGTACCGGTACCTGTCCGGCCTGGCCCTGCAGGACGCCGACCTGGCCGGGGTGGTGCAGCTCATCTCCGACCGGATGACCGCCACCGTGGCCGTGGTCACCCAGCTCATGGACGTGCTGACCGCCGCCGCGCCGGGCGTGGCCGCCGAGAAGGCCGCCGCCGCCGTGCGCGAGCACGTGGTCCACCCGCGGCTCGGCCAGGTGCTGCGGGCGTCCCGGCTGAGCCAGCGCGCGCTCCGGCTGCCGAACGTCGGCGGCATGCCCGCCATCATCGTGGCCCCCGTCCTCGTCGGGGACGAGGTCCCGTCCTACCTGATCACTATCGACCCGGCCGACAACATCTTCGGCGAGGACATCAGCCTGCTGGTGACCGAGCACGCGGCCACCATCTGCGGGGTCATCCTGGGCCGGGAGCGCGTCGTGGCCGCGGCCGCCCGCCGCGTCCGCGACAACCTGGTCGAGGGCCTGCTGCTGGGCCGCGGCCGGGACCAGTCCGACACCAGCCGCTGGGCCGCGCACCTGGGCTACGACCCGGCCCGCGACCACAACGTCATGGCCATCGCGTTCGACCTGCCCGCGCCTGCCACCGGGCCCGCCGACAGCGCGGCGCAGCGGCAGCGGATCTGGGAGAGCATCGAGCACTTCGTGTCCACCCGCGCCCCCGACGCGATCATCTCGGCCCGCGAGTCCGAGGTCGTGGTGGTGGCCGCCGCGCCGGACAGCCCGGGCACCGCCGCCATGGACGCCCGCCGCCTGGCCCACGCCTGCCTGGCCCGGCTGGGGGAGCTGTTCCCGGCGGCCAAGGTGGTCATCGGCATCGGCGGGACCTGCCGCGACCCGCGGGAGGTGGCCCGCTCCTACGCCCAGGCGCAGCGCACCACCCAGACCCTCAAGCGGCTGGGCCGGGCCGGCACCGTCTCGGCCTTCGCCGACCTGGGCATCCTGCGGCTGCTGCTCCAGGTGCCCGACCTGGCCGAGCTGCGGTCCTTCGCCGCCGACGTGCTCGGCAAGCTCAGCCTGCACGAGCAGGAGCACAAGTCGGAGTACCTGACCACGCTGGCCTGCTACTTCCGGGAGAACAACAGCCCGCAGCGGGCCTCCCGCATCCTGCACGTGCACCCCAACACGGTGGCCTACCGAGTCAAGCGGATCGAGGAGATCACCGGGCTGCACCTGGACAACTACACCGACCGGCTCATCGCCCAGGTGGCGCTGGAGATCCTCGACGCGCTGGGCGAGGAGCAGTGACCGAGCTGGGCCAGCGTGTCCTGGTCTGCGACGGCGCGATGGGCACCATGCTGCACGCGGCGGGCGCCGCGCTGGACCGCTCGCTGCCCGAGTTCAACCTGTCCGACCCCGGGCTGGTCAGCACGATCCATGAGAGCTACCTGTCCGCGGGCGCGGACATCATCCAGACCAACACGTTCGGCGCCAACCGGCTCTGGCTCGGCGATCACGGCTTCCCGGAGAAGGTCGACGAGATCAACCGGGCCGGGGTCCGCATCGCCCGCGCCGCCCAGGAACACTGCGAGCGCGAGATCCTGGTGGCCGGGTCCGTGTCGCCCGCGGTCACCGCGCGGCAGCGGCGCCGGACCGGCTCGGCTGAGCGCGTCGAGGTGATCCGCGAGCAGGTCCGCGCGCTGACCGCGGGCCGGAGCGTCGACCTGATCATCCTGGAGACGTTCGGCTACCTGGACGAGCTGGTCGAGGCGGTCGCCGCGGCCAGCGACGAATGCGACCTGCCCATCATCGCCCAGGCCACCTTCGCCGACGACGCGCACACCCTCGGCGGCGAGACCCCGCGCGAGGTCGCCTCCGTGCTGTCCGGCCTGCCGGTGGCCATGCTCGGCACCAACTGCACCATCGGCCCGCAGCGCATGCTGACCGTGGCCGAGGACCTGGTGCGGTACGCATCGGTCCCGGTCAGCGCCCAGCCGAACGCCGGGCAGCCCCGCCGCACCGGCCTGCGCAGCTTCGAGTTCAGCATCGACGGCGGCTACTTCGCCCGGTACATCCGCCGGTTCACCGACGCCGGGGTGATGCTGGTCGGCGGCTGCTGCGGCACCACGCCCACGCACATCAGGGCGGCCGTCGGCGCCGTCCGCGACCCCGGTGCCCCCCGGCCGGCCGACACCGTTCCGCCGCCCCGCCGGTCGCCGCGGGCACGAGCCGCCCCGCTGACCGACCCGGCCACGGGCAGCCTGGCCGACCAGCTGGCCACTCGCCGGTTCATCGTGGCCGCGGCCATCTCGACCCCGGCCCTGGGCCGGGCCGGCGAGGCGGTGGAGGCCGCCGATGCCCTGCAGGCCCAGGGCATCGGCATGGTCGCCGTCCAGCCGCCGGAAACCGCTCGCACCCACTCCGACTCCCTGGACCTGGCGCTGCACCTGCAGCACCAGGCCGGGGTGGAGACCATAGCCGCCGTGGCGACCTGGGACAAGACCATCATGACCCTGCAGGCCGACCTGCTCGGCGCGCACGCCCTGGGCCTGCGCTCGGTGATCTGCACCACCGGCAGCCCGCCGGTCCTGGGCGACTACCCGGCCGTGGACGGCATCTGGGAGGTCGACTCGCTGGGCCTGATCGCACTGCTCGCCGGGCTGAACGCGGGCCGCGACTCCAACGGCCTGGCCCTGACCACCCGGACCTCATTCTGTGTCGGCGCCCGGGTCAACCCCGGCGCCAGGGACCAGGACGCCGAGATCGCCCGGGCCCGGGCCAAGGTCCGGGCGGGCGCGCACTTCCTGGTCAGCAGGCCCGTCTACGAGCTGGACTCGCTGGTGCGCGTGGTGACCGCGCTGGAGGCCGAGGACGTCCCGCTGCTGCTGTCGGTCACCCCGCTGCACAGCTTCGAGGAAGCCGACTACCTGGCCCACGAGGTCCCCGGCGTCACCATCCCGCCGGACACCCTGCGCGCCATGGAACGGGCCGGCCGCGGCGGCGCCCGCGCCGTCGGCATCGAGCTCGCCGCCGACCTGCTCCGCGACGCCCGCAAGCTGGTCAGCGGCGTCATCCTGACCGCCGCCGAGGAGGACCTGACCGTCCTGGCGCCGCTGCTGGCCGCCGCCAGCTGAATTCATCCGGCCGAACGGTCCCTGGTGCGTGCCCCGCCCGACCTAGCGGAACAGCCGGTCGATGTAGTCCGCGCCCAGGCCGACCTTCTCGTAGTGCTCCCGGCACAGCTTGATGTAGTCGAACACGTCGAAGTGGCCGCTGGGCTGGCCGTCTTCATCCAGCCAGATCAGCGGCCCGGTGACGTTGAACGTGACCCGCATCGGCTCGTCGGATTCGTAGGCTATGAGCGTGTGCGCCTCGCCGGGCGCCTCGTAGATCCAGTCGCCGGCCGTCGCCACCCAGTCGTGTTCCAGGTACCCCCACTTGCCGGAGATGGTGTAGGCGAAGACCTGCTGCGGGTGGTAGTGCCGGTTGACCAGCCCGGCCCCGCGGCACAGCAGCACGTCGCACCACCGGTTCTGGCCGGGGGAGATGAACAGCGGCCGGGTGCCGACCGTCTCCGACAGCGGGGCGTAGTACCGGTCGTCGTCGATGGCCGCGTTGGCGATGTACGCCTCCGGCATCGCCCCGGGCCGGAACACCTGCGCCACCGGCTTGAACTCCCGCCAGAACTCGCCGCCCGAAGCCTCCGCCATGACGTCCTCCCATGCTCGTCGTGCCCGCTAAGTTTTCCCGCTCGCCTCCGGGCGCTCTTGACGCGCCTCCTTCCCTCCTCGCTCGTTGCTCGCTTGTCAGTCCAGTCGGCGCCGCGCCCGTTGGCTCGCGGGCAGGACCAGCGTCCCCCGCCCGAACACCACCCGGCAAGCGCTGCCCGGACCCGGTGCGCCGGCCCGTGGCCGCAGCACAATGCCTGCCCGCCGGGAAATGTCGCGCACGACAATGGCCCTGCGGCCGGTTCTCCCGCTCCCGGCCTCACCCGCCCAGCTGCGCGGCCAGGCCTGCCCGGGAGGTGATGCCGAGCTTGCGGAAAGCGTGCCGCAGGTGGGTTTCCACGGTGGGCAGCGTGATGAATAGGTGCTGGGCGATCTGCCGGTTGGACGAGCCGGCCGCGGCCAGCTCGGCCACCCGCCGTTCGGCGCTGGTCAGCGCGTCCGGGCCAGTAAGCGCGGTACGCCGGGGCCGGGCCCCGGTGGCGAGCAGCTCCTGCCTGGCCGCCTCGGCCAGCGGCGCGGCCCCGCAGCGCTCAGCCAGGTCGAGCGCGCGGCGCAGCGGGCCGCGGGCCTCCCCGGGCCGCCCGGTCCGCCGCAGGTGACCGCCCAGCCCGGCCAGCGCCTCGGCGCAGATGACCGCCGCGGTGCCGTGGTCACCCCAGATGCCCAGCACCCGCGCGGCCAGCAACGCGGCCGTCCCGTGCTCCGGCGCGGTCACGGCCCGCGTGACCGCGTCCCGCAGCGCCGCCGGGGCGTCCGGGCTGCGTTCCCGGGCCAGCGCCAGGCCCAGGTCGAGCAGGATGGCCGGCCGGTCCGGCGGCGCGGGCGGCTCGTCGAGCGCCCGGCGCAGGTAGTCGGCGGCTGGACCGGGCGCGCCCCGCCCGGCGGCCGCCGCGGCCGCTGCGCACAGCACGGCCACCACCCGGGCGTCGCCGGCCGGCTCGCTGCGCAGCAGGTGCAGGGCCAGCCGCTCGGGGTCGGTGCCGCCGCGTTCCAGCAGCCGGGCGGCTTCGGCATGGGCCAGGGCCCGCTCGCCGGGCGGGATCGACTCGTAGACCGCTGTGCGCACGATGGGGTGGGCGAACTCGAGCACCGACCCGGGCGCGAGCACGTCGGCGGCGCGCAGCAGGTCGGCCAGCCGGGCCGCGGCCGGTACGTCCTGGCCGGCCAGCGCGGCCGCGTCGCGCAGCGGCGCCGCGCCGCCGAGCACTGCCAGCGCACGGGTGAGCGGCGCGGCGCCGTCGCCGAGCTGGCTCACCCGCCGCAGCGCCGCCCGGGCCACCGGCTCGGGTCCGAGGCTGTCTACCCGGGCCAGCAG
This sequence comes from uncultured Actinomycetes bacterium, assembly GCA_963739135.1. Lineage (GTDB taxonomy): Bacteria > Actinomycetota > Actinomycetes > Streptosporangiales > Streptosporangiaceae > Palsa-504. The sequence goes on along the minus strand of CAVTZG010000019.1, from coordinate 26,072 downwards.
GTCACCGTCACCCGGCCCGCGCAGCGCGGTGGCCAGTGCCTCGAGCAGGAACGGGTTCCCGCCGGTGCTGGCGTGGCACGCCCGGCACAGCTGGTCGTCCGCCTGCCCGCCCAGCCGCAGCCGCACCAGCGCCGCGGTGGCCCGCGCCGCCAGCGGCTCCACCCGCAGCGACGTGCCCGCCGGGCAGGCCCGCAGTTCCTCGAGCACGGCGGGCTCTCCGGGGCCGCTGCGCACGGCGAGCAGCAGGGCCACCGGCAGGCCCTCGATCCGGGCTCCCAGGTGCGCCAGCCAGCGCAGCGACGGCTCGTCCGCCCAGTGCGCGTCGTCCACGGCGATCACCAGCGGGCTGCGGGCGGCCAGGTTGGCCACCAGCCAGTACAGGCCGTGCATCACCGCGTGCGGGACATCGTCCTCCACCGGCCCCGCCTCGGCCCCGTCGAAGACCCGCGCGGCCAGCCCGGAGGCCCCCTCGAGCAGCCCGTCCCATTCGCCGGGCCCGGCCGCGGCCCGGACCGGCTCGATGAGCTGGCGCACGATTCCATAGGAGAACCCGCCCTCCAGCGCCAGCCCGCGTGCGGTCAGCACCTGGCCGCCCGGCTCGGCGGCCGCGGTGCAGGCGGCCCGCAGCAGCGTGGTCTTCCCGATCCCGGGGGCCCCCTCGACCAGCACTACGCTGCCCCGCCCGGCCACGGCGGCGGTGACCGCGGCCGTCAGCACGGCAAGCTCGGGATCGCGCCCGACCATTCCCCGGTAGCCGCTCATGGACACCTCGCCAGCCCCTCTGCGCGGCCAGCGTACGTCCGGGGCCAGCCGGCGGCAATCCCGCCGCCGCCCGCGCCTGCCCCGCTGACCTGCACGCCGGTGAATCCTCAGGGTGGGCGGGCGCAAAGCTCATGGTCGCCGCCTGGATGTGACGGCGATCTGGCTCAGGCACCGTTAGGCCAACAGCCATTCGCGTCCGAGGAGCCCGATCATCATGCCTGTCCCGCCCCTGACCACTTCTTACTGGCCGGCCGACACCTCCGCGCCGGTCCTGGACACCACCATCGGCGGGGTGCTGCGCGCCGCCGCCGAACGGGCTCCCGATCAGCCCGCCCTGATCGCTGGTGATCCGCGCCCCGAGCTGCGGCGGCCATGGACCTACCGTGAGCTGCTGGCCGAGGCCGAGCGCGCCGCGCACGCGCTGCTCGCGCGGTTCCAGCTGGGCGACCGGGTCGCGGTCTGGTCGGCCAACTGCCCCGAATGGGTGCTGCTGGAATTCGCCGCCGGGCTGGCTGGCCTGACGCTGGTGCCGGTCAACCCCGCCTACCAGGCCGAGGAGCTGGCCCTCGTGCTCGGCCAGTCCGGGGCGCGCGGCATCTTCCTGGCCGCTGACCATCAGGGCCGCCAGCTTCCCCCGGTCCTGGCCAGCGTCCGGGACCGCCTGCCCGAATTGCGCGAGGTGATCCCGCTCGGCGACTGGGACGCCTTCTGCGCCTCCGGTCCCGGTGGCGGGCCGCTCCCCGGGGTCGATCCCGGGGATCCCGCGCAGATCCTGTTCACCTCGGGCACCACGGGCCGCCCCAAGGGGGCGGTCCTGACCCATCGCGGGCTGACCAACAACGCCCGGCTGGCCTTCGACGGCTACGGGGCGCGCCCGGGCGAGGCCGTGGTCCACTCGATGCCGCTGTTCCACGTCGCGGGCTGCGGGCACCTGACCCTCGGGCTGGCCCAGTCCGGCTGCGTGCACGTGATCGTGCCGCATTTCGATCCCGCGCTGACGTTCGAGCTGATCGAGACCTACCGCGGCGTGATCATCGGCGGCGTGGCCACCATGCTGACCGCTTTGCTGGCCCATCCCGCCCGGACCCGGCGTGACCTGTCGTCGGTGCGCTACGCCCTCAGCGGCGGCGCCGCCGTGCCCGCCGAGCTGGCCCGGCGGGTGGAGGCCACGTTCGGCGTCCCGTTCATGATCACGTTCGGGCAGACCGAGTCGAGCTGCTCGATCACCGCGACCCGGGCCGACGACGCCCCCGATGACCGGGTCGAGACCCTGGGCCGCCCGCTGCCCCAGACCGAGGTGAAGATCATCGACGTGCGCACCGGGCAGCCGGTCCCGCCCGGCACGCCGGGCGAGATCTGCGCCCGTGGCTACCTGGTCATGCAGGGCTATCTTGGCGACCCGGCCGCCACCGCGGCCGCCATCGACCCCGACGGGTGGCTGCACACCGGCGACCTCGGCTCCATGGACGCTCGCGGCTACTGCCGCATCGAGGGCCGCCTCAAGGACATGATCATCCGCGGCGGCGAGAACATCTACCCGGCCGAGATTGAAGCGGTCCTGCTCAGCCACCCGGCCGTCACCGCTGCCGCCGTCGTCGGCATTCCCGACCGGTTCTGGGGCGAGGTGGTGGCCGCTGCCGTCATTACGTCAGCCGATACCGACGAGGCAGAGCTGGCCGCCTTCTGCCGCGCCCGGCTCGCCGCCTACAAGGTGCCCGTCCGCTGGCTGTTCACCAGCGCCTTCCCCCTGACCGGGACCGGTAAGGTCCGCAAGGACGTGCTGGCCGCCCAGCTCACCGAGCCCGCCCGCAGTCCCGCCCCCGGCCGGCACCTCAGGATTCGTGCATAAGGAGGCCGCGGATGTTGCGACCGTCCAGCATGTCCCGGTAGCCCTGGTTGACCTCGTCCAGCGTGTAGCGATTCGTGACCAGCTCGTCCAGCTTGAGCTGCCCCGCCCGGTACAGCTCGAGCAGCCGCGGGATCGTCTCGAACGGGTTCCCGCCGCCGAACAGCGCGCCCTGGATCCGCTTCTCGAACAGGGTCAGCTCGAAGCTGGGCAGCTGGATGGTCTTCTTGCCCGGACCGGCCAGCCCGGTGATCACCACCGTGCCGCGCTTGCGGACCGCCGCGAACGCCGCCGCGATGACCTCCTCGGTGACCACGCCCACAGTGATCAGGGCCTGGTCGGCGCCGACGCCCCTGGTCACCTTGGTGACGATCTGCTGCGCGGCCGCGGCGTCGGCCGCGGTGTGCGTGGCGCCGAACTCCATGGCGTTCTCCCGCTTGAACTCCAGCGGGTCGACCGCGATGACGTTGCGCGCGCCGGCGAACGCCGCGCCCTGGACGGCGTTGATGCCGACCCCGCCGATCCCGTACACCACGGTCGTGTCGCCGGGCCGCACGCCGCCCGCGTTCACCGCGGTGCCCCACCCGGTCGGCACCCCGCAGCCGACCAGGGCCACCGTCGCCAGCGGCAGGTCGTCGTCGATCTTGATGCAGGAGTGCTCAGACACCACGGACCGTTCGGAAAAAGTACCCAGCAGGCACATCTGGCCGAAGTCCTCGCCGTCGGCGTGGAACCGGAACGTGCCGTCGGGCAGGCAGTTGTCGAAGAACAGCGCGCCGAGGTCACACAGGTTGGTCATGCCGCTGGCGCAGAACCGGCAGTGCCCGCAGGTCGGCAGGAACGAGCAGACCACGTGATCGCCTGGCTTGAGCAGGCTGACGCCGCCGCCGACCTCCTCGACGATGCCCGCTCCCTCGTGCCCGCCCACGATCGGGTAGCGGACCGGTATGTCGCCGGTGCGCAGGTGGTCATCGGAGTGGCACAGGCCCGCCGCCGTGAACCGGATCAGCACCTCGCCCTCCTTGGGCGGGTCCAGGTCCAGCTCGATGATCTCCCAGTCCTTGCCCATGTCCCTGAGCACCGCTGCCCTGGTTTTCATGTGACCTCCCGCGGCATCCGCCTGCCATCATCCGCCTGCGTTGCCGCGTGGTCCATGTGCCCGGCCCCAAGAGTGCCGCTCGCCCCTTATGGCCCGCCCTGGTCAGCCGACCAGGCCCCCGTGCTGGTCGGCTGTGGGCCGGGCGGGGTTAGGGACAAAGGTGCGGTCCGGCTTCCCCCCGGCCCCCGACCGGACCGCACCTGCTCAGCGGCGCTTCCGCCGGTGCCCGCAGCCCCGGCGGCTGGCCAGCAGACGCCAGCCGATGGCCGCCACCCCCACGGCGAAGACCAGCCAAGGAACGAGCACCAGCAGGTTGGCTGCCATCATCCTCACCGATCCCCGTGTGGTGCTGCCTGGCCTGACCAATGGCACCGTGTCGGCACGCACGGCAGGTGAAGGCGACATGGTGATCGCATAGAGAAAGCGCGTGAGCCTGGCCCCGGGCTCGCCAGCCGGTCGCTCTTGCGTAGATCATGGAAATATTCTGGGCGATCTGCAGGAGGGGTGGGTGAGCATCATGGCCGCGACGGTGCTGCTGGTTGAGGACGAGCGGAAGCTGCGGGAGCTGGTCCGGTCCTACCTGGAGCGGGCCGGGCTCACGGTGCTGTCGGCCGGGTCGGGCGCGGAGGCCATCACGCTGGGCACCTCGGCCGCGCCGGACCTGGTGATCCTGGACCTGGGCCTGCCGGATGTATCCGGCGAGACGGTGGCCCGCGAGATCCGCGCCGCCGGGACCATACCGATCCTGATGCTGACGGCCAAGGCGGCCGAGGAAGACCGGATCGCCGGGCTCGAGCTCGGCGCCGACGACTACGTCACCAAGCCGTTCAGCCCGCGCGAGCTGGTGCTGCGCGTCCAGGCCATCCTGCGCCGCGGCTCGGCGGCGGCCAAGGGCGGCACGGCCAGCTACGGCGGCGGGATCATGGTCATCGACGAGCCGAAGCACCTGGTCACCGTGCGCGGCCGGCCAGCCGAGCTGACCCCCACCGAATGGGGCATACTGGTCGCCCTGGCCACGGTCCCCGGCCGGGTCTACTCCCGGTTCGAGCTCATCAACCGGGTCCGGGGGTACGAGTTCGAGGGCTACGAGCGGACCGTCGACTCGCACGTGAAGAACCTGCGCCGCAAGGTCGAGGAGGACCCGGGTAGCCCGCAGATCGTCCAGACCGTACTCGGCGGAGGGTACCGGCTGGGCCTGCCCTGCGATGACTGAGCCTGCGATGACTGAGCCTGCGATGACTGAGCCTGCGATGACTGGCGACCACGGGCCGTCGGCCGTCCGCCCCAGCCGCGTCGGCACGCTCGGCCTGCGGCTCGCACTGGCGTTCATCTCGGTCGCCCTGGTCGCGGCGGCCCTGGTGGCCGGCCTGACCGCGGGGTTCGCGGCCACGGACGTCTCGGCCCTGACCACGCAGCAGCGCGTGCAGCTGACCAACGCGATCGCGGTAGCCGCCGCCGCGGCCTGGGACCGCAACGACAGCTGGGCCCATGCCGGCCTGTCCCCGGTCCTCGACCTGGCCGCCCGGACCGGCGCCGATGTGCAGATACGCGATACGTTGGGCCAGGTGGTGCGGTCATCACCCGGCTACGCCGCGCAGACGGGCCCGCCGTACAAGGCACCGCTGATAGCCCGCGGCGAGCTGGCGGGGGAGGCCTACGTCCGCTTCACCGGTTCCGGGCTGGGCCGGGCAGATCACGCGCTGGAGATCGACCTGCTGCGGGCCATTGCCGGCGCGGCCGGCCTGGCGGCGCTGGTGGCCCTGCTGACCGGGCTGGCCGCGGCCCGCCGGATCACCCGCCCGGTCGAACAGATCGTGGCGGTCACCAGGGCTCTGGGCCGCGGGCAGCGCACCGCCCGGGTCGGCCAGCTCAGGGCACCCGGTGAGCTGCGCGAGCTGGCCTCCGCGTTCGACCAGATGGCCGACACGATGGACCGGCAGGAACAGCTGCGCCGCGATCTGGTCGCCGACGTGGCCCACGAGCTGCGCACCCCGATCGCGGTCCTGCAGGCCGGGCACGAGGCGCTCCTCGACGAGGTCACCGAACCCACCCCCGAGCATCTGACCTCGCTCCGCGACGAGGTGCTGCGGCTGGCCCGGATGGTTTCCGACCTCCAGACCCTGGCCGCGGCCGATGCCGCGGCCCTGCACCTGTCGCGGCGGTCCTGCGACCTCGCTGGAATCGCTGGGGCCGCCACCGGCAGCCTGACCAGCCAGTTCGCGGCCGCGGGGATCACTGTGACGAGCCAGCTGACCTCGGCTGAGGTGCTCGGCGATTCGCGCTGGCTCCATCAGGTCATCACCAACTTGCTGACCAACGCGCTGAAGTTCACTCCTCCGGGCGGCCGCGTCACCGTTCGGGCCGGCCCGGAAGCCGTCGACGCGGTCCTGACCGTCACCGACACCGGCCCCGGGATTCCCGCCGACGAACTGCCCCGCATCTTCGACCGGTTCTGGCGCAGCCCGCAGGCAGCGCAGATCTCCGGCAGCGGTATCGGCCTCGCGGTCGCCGCCGAGCTGGCCCAGGCCCATGGCGGGCGGCTGTCCGCCCGCAGCCGGCCCGGCCAGGGCACCGAGATGACGCTCGTTCTGCCCTTGGTCTCCGCGGCCAGCCAGGTACTGCTTCAGACCTCCATCTGATCTCCACATCAAGCACATGTGGTCTGCGTCCCGGCTCGTTATCAACCATGCTGACCTGGACTGAGCCGCAGGCCGGAACCTGCGTGTCCGGGCCAACGGATCTAAAGGAGGGGAATCCAGGACATGAGCGTGCTAGTCACTGTGAAGATCAAGGGCGACACCGCCACGTTCCGCCAGGCGCTGGCCGACCGGGCCGGGGAGTTCGAGAAGCTATCCGAGGCGGGCCGCGCGCAGGGTGCCATTCACCACCGGTTCGGCGTCGGCGACGGTTTCATTCTGGTCGTCGACGAGTGGGAAAGCGCCGGGCACTTCCAGCAGTTCTTCTCCAACCCCGACCTTCAGGCGTTCATCGGGTCGGCCGGCGCCGCCGCTGAGCCGCCGGAGATCACCATCACCGAGGCCGTCGCCTCGTCCGACCAGTTCTAGCCGGCCGGTACCTGGGCCGCAGCCACGCCATGCCCCGGGTAGGCCAGCCTGGCCGCCTTGGCACAGGCCGTCACGCCGTTAGCCCCTCGAGGGATCCGGCGCGGCGCTCAGCTTCAGTTCGGAGCTGTGGTAGGCGGCCCGCCCGGCCAGCTCGGGGCTGTACCGGGTGATGATCTGCCTGACCCGCGTGGCCGCCAGCGGGCCGAGCAGGTCGTAGCACCCGATGAACAGCTCGCGGGCGGCCGCCCGCGGCCAGCCGCCGGGCAGCAGTTCCGTGGGCAGGTCGGGATCGAGGCCGGGGAAGGCCCGCCATTCGTCCATGACCCGGGTCCGGGCGATGAGCGCTTCCATCGGGGGCACCTGCCCGGCCGCCGTGGTGTCCCGCAGTCGGCTGGCGAAGCCGATGAACTGCTCGTACTGCCTGCGCAGCCCGTCCAGGTCCCAGGCCCGGGCCGGGATGTCGCACTCGGCCGGTATCGACGTGGCCCGGAAGGCGGTGGCCGTGGTGATGTCCAGGTCCTTCAGGTACCCGATCACCTCGGCGGCGTGATCACGTGGCGAGACCCACAGCCCGTCGTAGAGCGGCGCGAAGCCCAGCCAGCGCAGCTGCTTGCGCAGCGCGTCCCTGGCCGCCCGGTTGTCCTCCGGGATGGAGAACGCGACCAGCGACCACATCCCGTCCCACGGCCGCCGGTCCGCGCCGAAGGAGAAGATGCGCCGCGCGCCGTCGTCCAGGATCGCCGCCGCGCGCGAGCTCAGCCGGGAGAACGTGCGGCGGCCGGCCTTGGACGTGACCAGCAGCCCGTTGCGGGTCAGCCGGCTCAGCGCGGCCCTGGCCGCCGAGTCGCTGACGCTGAACTCGGCCAGCAGCGCGACGATCGCCGCCGACGGCAGCGGCTCGGTGCGCTGCCACCAGTAGTCGCCGAGCAGGGTGAGCAGCAGCCGCGGCGGACGCTGCGCCGCGGCGCCGGGTGCCATCCACGGTTCCCCCTCGCCGAGCCCGTCGGTGTCCGCGAGGCTGCTCATCCGACGAGAATAACTTCGGCGGGTGGATCTCGCGGCGTCCGTTCGTCTCCGAGCATCCGTGATGTATGACACTTTTGACGCCGAAAGGCGCGTGATATGAAACTGTTAGCCAGCCGCGATCGACCTCACCCATCCCTCGGCATCCCTGGAGGAGAGCTAGCCATGGCCCGCAGGACCAGCCCCCCATTCCGCGCCGACCACGTGGGCAGCCTGCTGCGCCCGGCCCGGCTGCTGCAGGCCCGCGACGACTTCGCCGCCGGCCGGATCACGGCCGCTGACCTGCGCGCGGTGGAGGACGAGGAGATCCCGGGCGCGATCAGGATGCAGGAAGAGGTGGGCCTGCAGTCGGCCACCGATGGCGAGTTCCGCCGGGCCTCCTGGCACATGGACTTCATCTACGCCCTGGGCGGCGTGTCCAAGGCGCCCGGCCACCTGGCCGTCAAGTTCCGCAACGCCGCCGGGGAGATCGAGTTCACCCCGGCCTCGATCCGCATCGACGGCAAGCTCCGGATCGTGGACACGATCTTCGCCGACGCCTTCACCTTCCTGAGGGACCACGTCACCACGGCCGTGCCCAAGCAGACCATCCCGTCGCCCAACATGGTCCACTACCGCGGCGGCCCCGCCTCGGTCGACCCCGCGGTCTACCCCGACCTGGAGGAGTTCTGGGCCGACCTGGCCGCGGCCTACGCCGACGAGGTGCAGCGGCTGTCCGCCCTGGGCTGCACCTACCTGCAGTTCGACGACACCAGCCTGGCCTACCTGAACGACCCGGCCCAGCGCGCCGAGATCAGCGAGCGCGGCGAGGACGCCGAGCACCTGCACCTGCGCTATATCAAGCAGATCAACGCCGCGATCAAGGACAAGCCCGCGGGCATGGCCATCACCACCCACATGTGCCGGGGCAACTTCCGCTCCTCCTGGGTCGCCTCCGGCGGCTACGACTTCGTGGCCGAGGCGCTGTTCTCCGAGCTGAACGTCGACGGCTTCTTCCTGGAGTACGACGACGAGCGCTCCGGCGGCTTCGAGCCGCTGCGCTTCGTGCCGCCGGGCAAGATGGTCGTCCTCGGCCTGGTCACCACCAAGCGCCCCGAACTGGAGTCCAAGGACGACCTCAAGCGCCGTATCGACGAGGCGGCCAAGCACATCCCCCTGGACCAGCTCTGCCTGTCCGGCCAGTGCGGCTTCTCCTCCACCTCCGAAGGCAACGCCCTCACCTACGACCAGGAGGTCGCCAAGCTCCGCCTGATCGTCGAGACGGCCCGCGAAGTCTGGGGCTAGCCAGGCGGCATGGACCTTGATGAGGCCCGCCGATAGCTGTGCGGGCCCACAAATCAGCGTGCACGGAATTTGTGCCGCCTCGCTATTAAGGCCTCACTCCGGCGTATCGGCTTGTCGCCGTGCACAGCCGGCCGGTCGGCAACCTTGTGGCATTAATCGTTGCTTCCGCGGGCGCACACGCCCAGGATAGCCAGCATGGGATGCGGTCCGGTCCGAGAAAGCCTGTCGCTATTTTTCTCTCGCTGCCGGGTAAATTCTGAGCAATCGAAAAATGACGCGGCAGCGGTTTCATTTCACTCCGGCCGGCTGATCACTTGACCGCCAGGCCGCCCGTACCGGTGCATCCGCGGCTGGGGGCCCGGCTGGCCTACCTGCTGCAGCGGGCGCTGCGGCCCCACCCGGGCTACCGCTGGCTATCCGGCCGGATCGAGGCCTCCGGCCCGGCCCGTACCCTGTTCACCACGGCGGAGCGGGAGGCCAAGCAGACTCTGTTCGGCTGCCGGATGTGCGGCCAGTGCGCCCTGCCCGTCACCGGGTACGTGTGCCCGATGGGCTGCCCCAAGGAACTGCGGAACGGGCCGTGCGGGGGAGTGGGCGCGGACGGCTCCTGCGAGGTGTACCCGGACCGGCGCTGCGTCTGGGTCGACGCCTACGAGCGCGCGGCCAGCGTCGGCCGGACCGCGGACCTGCGGCTGCTGCACCGCCCGGCCGATCACAGGCGCTGGGGTTCCAGCTCGTGGCTGAACTACTGGCAGGGCCGCGACGAGGACCTGTGGACCGGTGACCCGTGAGCCTGCGGGAGCGCCTGGCCGCGGGCGGCTTCGCGGTGACCGCCGAGATCAGCCCGCCCCGCGGGGCCGGCACGCAAAAGATCACGGCCACCGCTGCGCTGCTCAAGGACTGGGTCGACGCGGTCAACGTGACCGACAACCAGGGCTCGCACGTGCGGCTGGCCAGCTGGGCGGGCAGTCTGGCCGTGCTGGCCGCTGGGCTCGAGCCGGTCATGCAGATGACCTGCCGGGACCGCAACCGCATCGCACTGCAGTCCGACCTGCTCGGCGCCTGTGCCCTCGGCATCCGCAACGTCCTGGTCATGACCGGCGACCACCCGAAGTTCGGCGACCACCCGGGGGCCAAGCCGGTGTTCGACCTGGACAGCATCCAGCTGCTGTGGACCCTGCGGACCATGCGCGACCAGCACATCCTGCTGTCCGGGCGGCGGCTCGACCCGGCGCCGGAGTGCTTCCTGGGCGCGGTGGAGAACCCGTTCGCCCCGCCGGCCGGGTTCCGGGCCGAGCGGCTGGGCAAGAAGGTCGCGGCCGGTGCCCAGTTCGTGCAGACCCAGTTCGTCTTCGACGTCCCGGCCTTCGCCCAGTGGATGGCGCAGGTCCGCGACCTGGGCCTGGCCGAGCGCTGCGCCATCCTGCCCGGCGTCGGCCCGGTCAGGTCCCGGCGGGCCCTGGACTTCATGCGCGACCAGGTGCCCGGCGTGTACATACCTGATGAGGTCTACCGCAGGCTCAAAGACGTACCGGCCGACCGGACCGCCGCCGAGGGCGTCAAGCTCGCGGCCGAGACCGTCCGGCGGCTGGCCGAGATCCCCGGCGTGGCCGGGGTGCACCTGCTGGCGGCCGGGAACGAGCAGGCCGTCCCGGCCATCCTGGACGAGGCGGGCCTGAACGCAGCCAGGGGCTCCGATGGACGTTTACCTGCGGCCGGTCAAGAAGCTGCGGGAATCCGCCGCGGCCCGGTCCGCGCTCGGCCCGATCATCGAGGCGGTCTGCGCCTCGCCCGCCGACCTGGCCCGGCTGCGGGTGGTCTGCGACTGGATCCAGTACCGCGGCAACTTCCGCGAGCCGGTCGTGGCCCGGCCCATCGCCGGCCCGGACAGCAAAGACGTGGAGATCGCCGTCGACCTGCGCCGCTGCGGCGACATCGACTTGGAAGCGGGCGTCAAGAGCGCGCTGGCCGGCCAACCGGGCCTGGCCCTGGAGCCCTGGGTGCCGGGCCGGGACAGCTGCATCTGGCGGTTCAACGCGCTGTACTGGCAGGCCCTGTCGGACTGGGAGCAGGCCACCGGCCGCGAGTACGAGCGGTCGCTGCCCGGCGGCGAGAGCGACGCGCAGAACACCGAGGCGGCCCGGGAGCTCATCCTGGAGCTGTTCCGGCTCTGGGACGACCTGGCCGCCCGCCACGCGCTGCCCGACGAGCTGTACATCCTGGAACTCGGCGTCGGCAACGGCAACCAGGCCCGCACCTGGCTGGACGAGTTCGTCCAGCTCGACCGCAGGCACGGCCGCGACTACTACCGGCGGCTGCGCTACCTGATGGGCGACTACTCACCGCACGTCCTGGAACGGGCCCGCCAGGCCGTGGCCCACCACGGCGACCGGGTCAGCGCGCTGGTCGTCGAGGCCACCCGGCCGTCGTTCACGCTCGGCTTCCTGGCCGGCAAGGCGTTCCTGGCCTACATCTCCAACGTCTATGACAACCTGCCCACCGACGAGCTGGCCTGCATCCACGGGCGCATCTACCAGGTGCAGACCCAGGCCTTCCTGTCTGACGACGACGCCGGCCTGATCGCCGGCCGATTCGGCACCAGCTGGGACGCCCTGGCGCCGCTCATCGACCGGCTGTTGCGGATCGGCCCCGAGCTGCTGTCGGAGTCGGCCCCGGGCCAGTTCGCCGATCCCGGCCAGGCCGTCTCGTTCTGGCGGGAGGTGTGGGCGGCGCTGCGGCTGCGGGAACGGTACGTGCCGCTGGAAGGCCTGGACCGCTACCAGGTCACCGCGGAGCTGACCGGCGAGATCCTGCGGTCGCTGATCGAGGCCGATGGCGACGTCCGCATGCACGTCAGCAACGGCGCGCTGGCCAGCTTCACCGGCACGCTGCCGCTGCTGCACCCGTTCGGCCGACTGCAGTGCCACGACCTGTTCCTGACCGCCCGCCCGCAGTACCGGACCGGGTTCTACGGGCCGGGCAAGTACGACGGGTCGGTGGTGAACTGGGTCAACGGCCCGCTGCTGCAGCTGGTCGCGAGCCGGCGCGGGTTCGGCGTCCAGTTCGTCCCGTTCCGGCAGCGGCCCGGCTCGAACATAACCACGCTCATCGCCCAGGCCCGGGACTGACCATGGTGCTGCCGACCACGGTCGTGGGCTCGTACTCGGTGCCGGAATGGCTGGAGCGGCTGAAGACCGAGTATTACCAGCGCCGGATCAGCGTCCAGCACCTGGCCGAGATCCACGAGGTGGCCATCAAGGCCGCGGTCAAGGACCAGGAGGTGGCCGGCATCGACATCGTGTCCGACGGCGAGCTGCGCCGGGACAACGACGTCGACTACTTCCTGGCCCGCCTGCCCGGCGTGCACATCCCGCAGCGGGCCAAGACCGACTACTTCGACTACTACGACGCCGAGGTCACCCGGCCGCTGCCCGACGGGGCCGACCCCGGTCTGGAGCTGGCCGCCGACTTCCGGTTCATCCGCCAGCTCACCGAGCGGCCGGTCAAGTTCTCCTTCACCGGGCCGTTCTCGCTGTCCCGCCGGATCAGGGACGGCGCCTACGACCAGCCCGGCGACCTGGTCCGCGCGCTGGCCCGCAGGCTCAACGCCGAGGCCCGCGAGCTGGCCGAGGCCGGCGCCGACTTCCTGCAGATCGACGAGCCGTTTCTGGCCGGCTACCCGGAGCAGGTCGAGCTGGCTATCGAGGCGGTCAACATGGTGACCGAAGGCGTGACCGCCACCTGGGCCCTGCACGTCTGCTACGGCAATCGGTACGCCCGCCCGTCCTGGGAGGGGCACTATGACTTCCTGTTCCCGGCCGTACAGGCCGCCCGGGTCGACCAGCTCGTGACACGAGTACACAAACACTCGTAACCGATAAGGGTGTTGGGGACTTAGTGTCACGACCAACGCCAAACGTCTCTGCCGGGTTTTGTCGTAGCCGCGCTATTCGCTATGGCGGCGCTCAGCATGCTGATTTTAGTTGCGATCACAGATGTTGGTCATTTTGCGTCCGGTATGAGCCCCTGAGGAGCCGCGTTAGGGCGCTCGCTTATTGCCGAGGGGGCGCAAGCCATCTATTCTTGATCCTTTATTGCAGTGAGGGGGGCGTTTCATGCCGTATCAACAACGGAAGCCGCGAAGCTTTGGCGCAGATGATAAACTAGCCTGTCCGAATTGCAGCAAGCCCACGTCCCTAACGAGACGCGGCCCGGATGCCGATTACGATCTCGATTACGAGCGACAGATTTTTACTTGCCGGGCCTGTGGTCACCAGATTGAGCGCGTGGTAAACGTCGACGGAAACCCTCCCGAATAGCCGCGTCGGCAACAGGATCGGCGTCAAGTTCATTCAACGAGAATAGCGCCAACGCTAAGACGTTCTACAATTATCTACAGCCAGCGCTTATGATACCGTCGCGCCGTGATTCGGCGTCAAGGCACAATCAGGCCCACAGCGCCATGCGGGGCTTCAATGACTGACGGCTAACGACCCCGTCAAAGAAAACTAGCGTTCCAAATTGTTCGTCTCAAGATCCAACAAATATTCGAGGAATGCAGCAAATGTGAAGAGAAGGATAAAAAGCACTCTACGAGGTAATGGGAAGTCTGTTACTTAAACGCATCGGTGCTGCCGAATCACCCACTCCCGCCGACGAAACACCGCCTGGATTGACCGAGTTAACAGACGCATCCCCGACAGACTGCGCTGCGCCGGGATTCGCCGTCAAGAGCCGCGCAAATCAACAAAAACAGCGGGGGATAATCCAACCTTTGAGTACAGACAATTTGAGATCAATCGCGCTAGGCCGTGTGGACGGATTTGATCAAGATGAAGCCGAGAGCAAGCGCGACGAACGAGCCGTAATTCTGCGACGTCTTCTCGCATCGAAGTGCGATACGCTTGAAGCGCTTGAGCTTGCCGACCGCTTGTTCGATGCGGGCCCGTGCCTTGTAGAGTGTTTTCGGAAAGAAGGCGGGCATGTCTTTGGTGTTGGATCGATACGGTATTGCCGGGCATATTCCGCGTTGGCGTGCGGCCTCGCGATTTGATTTGGAATCGTAGCCCTTGTCACCGAGCGCGGCACGCGGATTGATATCGGGGCCGATGTCGAGAAGCGTCTCGAAGTTGCGGCTGTCGCTGGCCTCACCACCGGTGAGATGGAAGGCAATTGGCAAGCCACCGAAGTCGCTTTTCAAGTGAACCTTAGTAGAGAAACCGCCACGCGAGCGGCCAAGTGCCTGATCATGCTGCCCCCTTTTGCGCCCGCCGCCGAGACATGGGCGCGCACCACGGTGGAATCGAACATCTGCACCAGATGCGCCGTCTCGCTCATCGCCGCCAGGGCATCGAAGAAGGCTTCGAAGGTGCCGGATCGGCTCAGCCGCCAGAACCGCTTCCACACGCTGTTCCAGTGCCCGAATTTCTCCGGAAGAGCCCGCCATGTGATATTGTGAACCACAAAATAGTGTAGGGCTTCGAGAAACTTCCGGTCGTTCCGGCCTTTGTCGCCGCGCCGCGAGCGTGATGCCGCGAATACCCGCAATACAATCATCCAATCCTCTTCCGCCACCATCTCTATCACCGCTTGCCTCATCGCCCCGCGCGGCATCAAGGGCCGCCAGGTACTCGCGAACCGCTCGCGACGTCTCCTCCGCCTTCGGCCAAGCGATCGGTTGCTCGCCGGGGACCCGCTTCTTCTTGTCCACATCCGCCTTGATCAGGCTCGCATCGACCGAGAATGCTTCGCCACCGACCAGCCCGGCCGCAATGCACATCGCCACCACACCCTCGAACACCTGGCGCAAGGCATCGCTCTCTCGGAAGCGCTCATGCCGCGCCCGGCAGAACACTGAATGATCGGGAATCTTGTCCTCAATGCCGAGCTTGCAGAACCAGCGGTAGGCCAGATTGACCTGGACCTCAGCGCACAGCCTCCGCTCCGAGCGGATCGCGAACACATAGCCCACAATCAACATCCGGATCATCAGCACCGGATCAATCGAGGGGCGGCCCGTGTGCGAGTAGTAAGGCGCAAGCTCCTTGTGCACCCAATCGAGGTCGAGAACACCGTCGATCTGGCGCGCAAGATGGTCCGCTGGCACAACCTCGTCGAGTTTAAAGGAATAAAAGAACTGGCCCTGTCTGCCTTCCCGCCGACCCATCATGAGCCGCTCCCGATAATGCCCGCCTCACCCAACGGAATCATCGTTCGTGAGTTGTCTCAATGGGAGTTTTGCAACACAATCCCCCTGATAGCGACCAAATCGCCGCGCCGCGCAAAGTGATGCTGTGGGCCAGCAGCGGAAGCGGCCGCGTCTTAATTCGCCCGATCTCAACTCAATCGAACAGGCTTTCGCAAAGCTCGAGGCGCTGCCGCGAAAGTTCGGAGGTCGGCTATAGCTCGCGCAGCGCGTTGAACTGCGCAACGTAACCGGAGGCGTCGATCCGCACGCCGATGACGGTGGTGCGCTTGGACTGCACCGCGGCGCTGAGCGCGGCGCTCAAGGCTTGCTCGGTTTCCACCACGACACCGTCAGCGCCGAAGGATTGCGCCAGTTTCTCCCAATCGACGCCGCCGAGTTGCACCCCGTGCGGGGGAATGCCTTTGATCTCCTGCTTGACGCGGATCAGGCCGATTTCACGATCATCGAACACCAGGACGATGATCGGCAGGTTTTCGCGCTGGGCGGTCTGCAATTCCGCGACCGTCATGAGGAAGCCACCGTCGCCGGTGAAAGCGACCACCGGCCGGTCCGGATAGACCATGCGGGCCGCCAGTGCGCCGGGCACCGCATAGCCCATGGAGGCGAGGCCGTTCGACGTAAGGAATTCACGCGGGCCGTAGGATTCCCATTTCTGCACGACTAGCAGGCGGCTGGCGCCGGCATCGCACGTCGCAATGGTATTCCGCGGCAGCACGGCGCGTGCAACTTCCATCGTCCGTTGTGGCGACAGCCCGGTGCTGGGCGTGTTGAGCGCGTCGCGAACCTCCTGCCGGAACGCCTTGGCGGCCCTCTCGCCCCAATTCGTGCCTTCGGGCGCCCATCGCGCGAGGCCGGCCAGCAATGCCTTCAGGTCGCCGATGATTTCCGGATCGGCTGGCACCAGCGCATCGACGCTCGGGATCGAGGACAACCCTAGCACCGGCAGCGTATAGGGCCACGGCTTCGGCTGCAGTTCCACGGCGTCGAGGCCGATGGTGACGATCAGGTCGGCCTCTATCACCAGCTTGCGTTCGATCAGGCCGCCGATGATGCAGCCCGCGCGCAACGGATGATCCTCCGGGATCATGCCTTTGCATTTGGTGGTGGTGAGCACCGGGGCGCCGATGCGCTCGGCAAATTGAACGAATTCGGCCGACGCGCCGCACCAATAGACGCCAAGCCCGGCAATCAGGATCGGCCGTTTCGATTTGCCCAACACGTCCAGCGCCGGTTTTAGATCGGCGCGATCCGGACCGGTCACGATCCAATTGGGCATTAGCGGGGGCTCGGAGGCGTAATCGGCGGCCTCGCGCGTGGTTTCGCTCTGCGGAAATTCGAAATGCACGGGTCCGGGCGGCGTCGCCGTCGCGGTGCGCATGGCGCGGCGCACCTGCTGGCGCACGGTCTTGGCGTCGATGGTCGTGCTCCACTTCACGATCGGCTCGTACACCGCAAGCTGGTTGATGCCTGACGCAGGCCGGTCTCATAGGTGGGGCGGGAATAGGCGTCGGTGATCGCGATCAGTGGCGAGCGGTCGAGAAACGCGTGCGCCACGCCGTTGACCATGTTGGTGGCGCCGGGGCCGCGCGTGGACAGGCAAATTCCGGGACTGCCAGTCAGGTCGCCCCAGGTCGAGGCCAGCATGGCGCCGGCGACTTCCTGTTTCATCAAGAGAAAACGCATCTGGCGCTGGCGGGCCGCTTCGATCAGCTCGACCGACTCGCCGCCCGGATGGCCCACTATGAAAGGCGTCCCGGCGTCCTTAAACGCCGCAGCTAGCACTTCGACGGTCGTCGTCATCGTCAAGCCTCCCGATGAATGCAGCGGATTATCCGGTAACGGGGCACATCATGACAGGAGTGGAGCCGGTCCAGAAGCGGATGTCGTCTGTCTTCGCTCGGTCGCCACATCGGCGCGGGCGCGCAGCGTCCGCTTGTCGCCCGAAAGCGACGGCATTGCTGCATTTCGGCGCGCTTCTCATCCGAAAGATGGGGTAATCGGCCGGCAGTTTGTGGATAGCTGAAGATTTTGGGTGCTGCGCTTCAGGCTGATGGTGAAACGAGGTCCGTGTGTACGGCCTCAAGCATCAGAAGGAGAAGCGCAGCATGGAGCATTTTGGTGGACTGGACGTATCGGTCAAGGACACGAGTGTCTGCATTGTGGATGACACGGGCAGGATCGTTCGGGAAACAAAGGTGGCGAGCGAGCCGAAAGCTCTGCTGGCAGTGCTGAAGAACCCCGTCTACCACTTCAAGCGGATTGGATTGGAAGCTGGGCCGCTGTCGCAATGGCTTTACAGTGCGCTCACCGAAGCAGGCTTGCCAGTGATCTGTGTCGACGCCATGAACCTGGAAAACAGACTTCGCGATGTCCAGACCGATTGTAGTAATCGCTTGCATGGGTAGCTCCTCCGAATCGTGGGAGCCTTAAACAGCCCCCACCTCTTTGGCACTCTCGTGCCGGTGGAAGAGCAGTACACAGCATCAATAGCGACATCTCGCATTGCGGAAAACAGTGAGCCTTTTCGCCGTCGGACTAACGTGAAGTACGTCATAGCCCTCAATCGCGAGGCGTAATGTCGTCTGCGAAAGAGTCTGCCGATAGATCGCTATTCCAGCAATGACGGATGCTATTGAGGAGTACGTCGAGATCGCGTGCGGAAAAAGTCACGAGGTCGCTGTGGCCAAATCCTTTGGAGTAGTCCAGGACGGAAATTACTTCCGGAGCGATCCTAATCAACGGAATGCGCGCTATCGACGGCTGGGGCGAGATGCGAACGAGCGCATCGGCGTCCGAGGTTGGCCGCGGCAGCGCTGAATATTCCGGATACCGCTTTAGCCGCAGCTTGCTGATGTCGTCGAACTCAGATCGATCGGTGACTTCGCATGCCACTCCAGCGAGCGAAAGACGCTTAATGTCCATGGGACTTGCTGCATCGCTCCCGATCGCGATGGACACTCGAGGATCACGCAGGATATTGGCATATTTCTGCGTGTTGCGCGCGACAAAGCAGTACACAAGGTATCCGTCATTCACGTAGCCGACCATCGTCGCCTGCGGCCAACCGTCAGGCCGATTCGTGGCAATCGTCATCACGCGATGCTCATTGAGCAAGCGGAGAATGAGGGACTTTAAACTCGGCATCATCGGGTGCAGGAGCCGACGGAAAGTTGCAACTGTTCAGCTAAGTCAACCAAATTCCGCCGGGCCGAATTGATCTAGATCAAAGTGTGTCGATCGAATTCATGCGGAGAATTAGTTGCAAAAAGGACTATTCGGAGCGCCGCCGCTTCAGCGAGAATTCTACCATTTGACGGATGGCGGTTCGGCCACCCGGAACTGCCAATCGACCAAAGGAGCTATGCATGAGCGCGCTTGCAACCATTGACGAATTGCCGGCGGCCTATCGGCAAAGCTTGACCGAAAAGAACTTGGTGCCGATTTGGCCTGTGTTGCGGTCTGCGCTTCCGTACGACAAGCCCGACCGGCAGACATTGCCGGTTCTATGGCGCTATCGCGACATTAGACCTGAGCTCCTCAGGGCCGGCGAACTGACCCCGATCGAGAAAGCCGAGCGGCGCGTGTTAGCACTGGCCAATCCGGGACTGGGTCTCCACAACATGCAGGCGACGCCGTCCATCTTCATTGGCCTCCAACTCATTCTGCCCCGCGAGACCGCGCCCAATCATCGTCACAGCCCCAGCGCCGTGCGTATTGTGGTCGAAGGCAGCGGCGGGTTCACGGTCGTTGAAGGTGAAAAATGCCCGATGGAAAAAAGCGATCTCATTCTGACGCCGTCGGGTCTCTGGCATGAGCACGGTCACGAGGGAAAAGGGCCGGTGATCTGGCTTGACGCGCTCGACCTGCCGATTGTGCGCACCCTCGAAGCGTCTTATGCAGTCGAAGGCAAGTCACAATCAGTCCGCAACGAGCTGGACTCCTCACAAGCGCGCTACCGCCGATCCGGCTTGGTGCCCTATCGCTCGCTCGACGCGCGCCGCGCCCGCTATCCGTTGATGCGCTATCCCTGGACAGAGGTGCGTGCGGCGCTGACCGCGCTCGCCGCGGTCACGTCCAAGACCGAACTGGTGCAGCTTGCCTACGTCAATCCCGAAACCGGCCGTGAATGTATGCCGGTGCTGGGATTCTCCGCAATCATGCTGAGGCCGGGTGAAACTATCGCGGCGCAACGTCGTTCCGCCTCCGCAGTGCTGCACGTTGTCGAAGGCGAAGGTGAGGCTGAAATCGATGGCGTGACGTTGAATTTCAGCGACAACGACACGCTCGCCGTTCCGACCCACGCTAAGGTGCTTCTCGCAAACCGGAAGACCAAATCGCCTGCCTTTTTGTTCCAGATCGATGACGCGCCACTGCAACGCAAGTGCGGCTTCTACGAGGTCTTCAACTGAATCGGTCGTTTTCCAGAAGGAAATAAGTGCCATGATCCAAGCACGAAGAATTGGCCACGCGACGTTTGAGACGCCTGATCTCGATCGGGCTATCGACTACTTCACGCAGGTGTGTGGAGTGGTGCTGGCTGAGCGGGAGCGCGACCACGCCTTCTTGGCGACCAAAATCGGGCAGCTTGTGGTTCGACTTGACAGGGGCGCGGGGGCGCAGTGCACGGGGCTGTCGTTCGAAGTGGCGCCTAATTCGGACTTCGCTGCAATGAGCCGCCAATTGCGCGTCGAGGGTATCGCGAACGAGCTGAGCAACGATTCGATCCCGGGCACCGGCAAGGTGCTGAAGTTCAAGGACCCGAAAGGCACGACCATCGAGTTGTTCTCGGAATGGAGCTATCTCGGTGTGCACCATCAGGTGATCGGCGTCGGGCCGTTAAAGCTCGGTCACGTTGCCTTTGTCGTCGATGATGCAAAGAAAATCGCTGAATTCTACGAAAAGGCGCTCGGCTTCCGTGTTTCCGACTGGGTCGAGGACTTCTTCGTATTTATGCGCTGCGGACCGGACCATCACACGGTGAACTTCCTCACAGGCAAGAAGGCCAAGATGCACCACATCGCCTTCGAGGTGAAGGATTTCGCCCATATCCAAACCGCTTGCGAACTGTTTGGGCAAAAGCAGATCCCAATTATCTGGGGACCATTGCGGCATGGCCCTGGGCATAACATTTCGACGTATCACTACAATCCGGATCAGGAGGTCGTCGAGTTCTACACCGAGCTCGACCAGATGAAGGATGAGGAACTTGGGTACTTCGAGCCGCGTCCGTGGCATCACGATCTGCCGCAGCGGCCCAAAGTGTGGCGTGGGAAGAATTCTCGATCTGTCTGGGGCCCGCCGCCGACTGATGATTACCTGCGCAACACCGCGTGACTGCCTCCGACCAATGCCACGCCCCGCGGCTAGTTATGAGGTTAAGGAGAGTACCATGGAATTCGGCGTTCAGTTTTTTCCTGATGTGACGCCGCAGCAAAAGTCGGCGCGGGATTACTTCCGCGACTGTTTGGAGATTGCGGAGGAGGCAGACAAGCTCGGGTTCACTCACGTCCGCACTGTCGAGCACTACTTTCAGTCTTACGGAGGCTATAGCCCCAATCCAATCGTATTTCTGAGCGCTGCGTCGCAGCGCACTAAGCGCGTTCGCCTCGTGACCGGCGCGGTGCTCCCAGTCTTCAACAACCCGCTTAAGCTTGCAGGCGAGATTGGCATGCTGGACGCAATTTCCGGCGGGCGTCTTGATGTCGGATTTGCCCGCGCTTTTCTGCCGCATGAATTTCGACGTTTTGCGATTTCTCCGAATGAATCCGTTGTCCGCTTTCGCGAAGGACTCGAGCAGATCGAACTCCTGCTAACGCAAGAAAATGTCACCCATCGCGGCCGATTCCACGTGATTGAGAACACGACGTCACTGCCACGCCCGACACAATTACCGCGGCCCAGATTCTATATTGCAGCCATCAACACGCCGGAGAGCTTCGAGTTCGCTGGGCGCATGGGGCATAACGTCATGGCCATCCCCTTGGCGGGCGGAAAAATGCGGGACCTGATCTCGACCTATCGCGAGGCGAGACGCCAGTCAGGGCATAGAGGAGAGGGCGAAGTAATGCTCGCCTTTCACATGTTCTGTCATGCCGATAGGAAAAAGGCGCGGGAGATCGCCCGTATACCTTTCAGTAATTATCTCAAATCGCTTGTTGATTTGGCATGTGATTGGACCGAGGGATTATTGTCGGCCGACTATCCCGGATACGATAAGATTATCACGGGACTAAAAGCCTCGACCATGGAAAGTCAGGTCGAGAGTGGAGCAGCGTGGATTGGCTCTCCCGATGAAATCATTAGCGCTGTTCGCCAAATACAATCGAACGTCCCGTTTGAGCATGCATCCCTTCAGGTGAACTTCAATCTTATTCCCCAATCAGAGGCTTTGCGCTCGCTGCGCCTTTTTGTGCGAGAGGTCATGCCGCATTTCACTGCCACGGTACAAGCAAAAGTGCTCTCGGCGTGAATTAGAAGAGTGAAGCGGAGGACACGCCCTCAAGAAATGCAATCGCGCCACTGGAGTTCACGATGTCGTTAGCCATCCATCCACGACTTTCGCATTGCGGCATCTATGTAAAAGATGTTGACAAACAGGTTGAATTCTACACCCGCGTTCTGGGCCTCGTCGTAAGCGATCGGGGCGTCAGCGGACGTTTGGGGAATGAGCTCGCGTTCTTGACGGCCGCCGCGGATCATCACCACCAGGTCGTATTCATTTCTGGGCGGGCGCCTCAAGGTGCAACGACAGTGAACCAGCTGTCGTTTAAAGTCGGCAGCCTCGAAGAACTAAAGGCAATGTACGGCCGCGTCCGTGAAGCCGGAGTGAGTGACATTCGGCAGGTAAATCACGGTAATGCTTTCTCCTTCTATCTGATGGATCCAGAGGGGAATGGCATCGAGGTGTACATGGACACTCCCTGGTACGTGCCACAACCGCACGGTGCGTCGATTAATCTGTCGCTTTCGAGCAAGCAAATCATGGAGGAAGCCGAGCGGCATTGTAGAGAAACACCGGGGTTCATGACGCTAGACGCCTGGAAAGCAGAAGTGACAAGTAAATTGGAGCATCGCAGCTGACTTACGGCAGCCGGCGGCGAATCAGTCCAGCAAGCACAGTAATCGATACATCGATTGCAATGTGCTACACGAAGCTCGGGAGCATGATACCGTCGGTGGAGTGTCCCACGCACGCGCCTGTTGCATTATCCGCCATAGAACACGTTATCGCCGAGGTCTTTCATTTCCAGGATAGCGGCGTCGGGGCGGCCGGCCGGGGCGCGGTTGAGGTGCGCTTCGATCACCTCGCCGACGATGATGTGATGGTCGCCCTGCTCGACGATCGCGGTGATCCGGCATTCGACCGCGCCCGGCGCGTCGATGAGAATCGGCGCTCCGGTTATACCCTTGCGAAACGGCTGACCGCTCAGCTTGCCGTCGCTGACATCGGCCGGCCGGAAGAACGTAAAGGCGAGGCTTTTGTGCTCCTTGCCGAGCATGTTTAGTGCGAAGGTTTGCGCCGCTTTAACGGTTTTGTAGGTGCCTGAATTGGTCTTGACACCGACCACCACAAGCGGCGGCGCGAAGGCGGACTGCGTCACCCAGTTCACAGTGGCAGCCGAAACGTTACCATTGCCGTCGTCGGCGGTGAGCACGTAAATCCCGTAGGGGATCATCCGCAGCACGGTTTTCTTGGTGTCGGCGTTCATCGTTTCCTCGCTTCCTGACGAGCCTTAGGACGCGGGCCAAACAATCGTAACCTGGATGGCGCCAAGTGCAATGCTTGGCCCGCTTTAGTCCTTCCAGAAATTCTTGATCGACCAGGCAAATAATGCAAAGCGTGCCGCTTCTCGCCAATGGTCGCTATATCCCGGTGAGTTCAACCGGTCAGTGCAACACCAGCCGCAGTCTATCGGCTGGGGTTTCGAAGCCCAAGGTCTTTCGCGGGCGTTGATTGAGCCGCAGGGCGATCGCGTTGAGGTAGGTCTGGGAGAAGCGCCAGAGATCGGTTCCTCCGCCATCCCACACAAACGCTAATTATGGAGTCTGACAATTACCTGACGCGTTCGCCGCGCCGTGATCTAGATCAAAACCTTCCAATTCAAGACGCTATATCATTTTGTGCGTCGGGCGTGATCCTATTGGCGAGGGGTCAAATGGCAATCGGCATTGCAAGACGAGAATTCATAGCCGGTCTCGGCGGTGCAATGGCGTGGTCTTTAGCGGCGCGGGCACAGCAACCCGAGCAGATGCGGCGGATCGGTGTGCTCATGAACCGGGCCGCGGACGATCCGGAAGGTCAGGCTCGCCTTGCGGCGTTCCAGCAAGGCCTGCAACAGTTGGGCTGGAGTGACGGCCACAATGTGCGGATCGACATCCACTGGGGTGAGGATGATGTCGACCGCGAGCGCAGCGACGCGGCGGAATTGGTTGCGCTCGCGCCGGATATTATCTTGGCCAGCGGCACCCTAAGCGTGGCGGCATTGCAACATGTCAGCCGCACCTTGCCGATCGTGTTCGTGGGCGTCACCGATCCGGTCGGCGCGGGCCTCGTCGGGAGCCTAGCCCGGCCCGGCGGCAACGTTACCGGATTTATGATTTATGAATACAGTTTCGGTGGGAAAAGGCTGGAACTGCTCAAGGAGATTGCGCCGAGCGTAACGCGAGCGGCTGTCCTTCGGGATCCCGCCAATCCCGCCGGGAGCGCTGAGTTCGCCGCCATCCAGGCCGTAGCGCAGTCGCTCAGGGTGGAGGTGAGCCCGGTCGATAGCCGCCGCGATGTCGGCGAGATTGAGCGCGCCATCGCTGCCTTTGCCCGCTCTCCGAATGGCGGTCTGATCTTAGACCGAACGCGGCGGCGGTGCCGGTTCTACGCGATCTGATCATCACGCTTGCGGCCCAGAACAAGCTGCCCGCGGTCTATCCTTTCCGTTACATGGTCGCCGGTGGTGGTCTGATGTCCTACGCACCTGATGTGGTCGACCAGTGCCGACGCGCGGCCGACTACGTCGATCGCATCCTTAAAGGAGAAAAGGCGCCGGACCTGCCGGTTCAGGCACCGACCAAGTATGAGCTGATCATCAACCGCAAGACCGCCGTGGCGCTCGGCATCGACGTGCCGGCTGCGCTGCTCGCGCGCGCCGACGAGGTAATCGAATGAATCGCCGCGAGTTCATCGCCGTATTTGGCGGCGCGGCAACAGCATGGCCGCTCGCCGCGCGGGCTCAACGCACAACCGAAAAAATCGCGCGTATCGGCATCATCGATGATTCACCGAGTTGGGATCAGTCCCGCCAGCAGTTGCGCGAATTGAATTATGTAGAGGGTCAAAATCTCGCCTACGTGTCTCTGAACACCAATGGCAATCCGGATCAATTGGATGCCGCCGCTGCTGCACTTGCGCAGGTGCCCGTAAATGTCATTGCGGCATTCGGCACACCGCGGGCCCAAGCTGCGCAACGGGCCACAAAAACCATTCCGATCATCGCGATATCGATCAGCGATCCGGTCGCGGCCGGACTGGTGACGAGCCTTGGGCATCCAGTCGGCAACATCACCGGAAACACCATTCTTGGGCCGGACATTGTCACCAAGAAACTGCAAGTCCTCAAGGATGTGATTCCCACCGTGGCGCGCGTTGCCTACCTTTGGAATCCTGACAATTCGGCCACTGCCGCGATTTTGGAGGATTTGCGCAAGGCGGCGCCGTTATTCAACATGACAATTGTTTCCTTGGAGGCGCGGACCGAAGTGGATTTCGACAGGGCCTTTGCCCAGATGTCATCCGATCGTCCAGATGCCGTGCTAACGACAAACGATCCGCTGCATCTGGGGCATATGCCTGCGGTTATCGACTTCCTCTTGAAGAACCGTATCGCGGGATTGTTCCAGGTCGGGGAAAATGTCGTCGCCGGCGGGCTAATGTCCTATGGCGTTAGCCTCTCCGACATGTTTCGAATGGGGGCGGTCTATACCGTCAAAATTCTGCGGGGCACTAAGCCCGAAGACCTACCCTTCGCCCAGCCGGTCACGTTTGAATTCGTTATCAACCTGAAAACTGCGAAAGCGATCGGTCTTGAGATTCCTACAACGGTAATTGCCCGCGCCGACGAGGTGACCGAGTGAAATGATGCGAGCTCATTACACTCCTTTTTTTGGGTGCGTGAATGCGCGAATTAAATAAGGGCGGCAAAATGGCGAAGGTTCTGCTGGTCGAAGACAACGAAATGAACCGCGACATGCTCTCGCGGCGTCTCATCCGTCGCGGCTTTCAGGTGGTGTGTCCAAAACCTGGGAAAAACGCGCTTACTTTTGTTTGCCGAGGCGGGGTCGGAAATTCCCATGCCCTTTCTTGTGGTCCTGGTTTCCTGGCTTGTCATCATATTCGCGAGCTTCAGCCTCTTCGCCGACAACAACGCAACCACCATTGTCGCGCTAGGCATTTTCGCGCTTTCGGCGTCCGCTTCGATCTTCCTGATCCTCGAACTAAGTCAGCCATTCACGGGTCTCATGATGATTTCCAGCGGGCAACTGCGTAGCGCTCTCGCGCCTCTCGCCCTTTAACGAGGTTTCCGGACGGCGGCGGCCACGAGGATTTTTAAGAAGTAAGGGAACGAATATCTTCGGATGCAGCATTGTAAGAATTTCGAACCGGCCCTCATGTCGGCAATTTGGGCTACAGTGCTGTGCCCACTCTTCTACTACTGTCAGTCCAAACGGCTTGCTATCCCAGTGCTCCCTCACCTAAAAGCGAGATTTTCGCGTCTGAGGATAAACCTCGCACCG
>CAVTZG010000018.1:0-278734 GCA_963739135.1 uncultured Actinomycetes bacterium | reverse complement strand
GTCTTCGCTTACGGCGAGCCCGGAGCCAACCGCTGGCGTCGGCCCGCGGCGTTGAGTAGCAGCGCCTAAAATCGCTGAGCTGGGCAACAGTGTGCAGTGTCGCGCCTGTCCTGCCGCAGCCTCAGTCTTGGCCACATACTCAGCTGAGGGCCGGACAGTATTGGGGTCTGATCTGGCTACTGCCGCATCTGCTTTGCATCGCTGTTCCGACGTGCTATGCGGCGTCGGCTCCAGCTCAAGGGCCCAGCCCGGATGCTCGCCCGGGGTTGGTAACGTCGGCCCATGATCAGGCACGTGGTTATGTTCCGCTGGACTCCTGAGGCAACCGAAGAGCAAAAGCAGCAGGTCGCCGCCGAGCTCAGGCGGCTGCCCGCGCTGCTGCCGGCGCTGCGCGCCTACCACGTCGGACCCGACCTCGGCCTGGTCGAGGGGAACTTCGAGTTTGCCGTGGTGGCCGACTTCGACGACCTCGAGCGATACCAGGTCTACCGGGACAACCCGGAGCACCGGGAGATCATCGCGAAGTTCATCCAGCCGATAGCGGCCCAGCGCGCCGCGGTCCAGTACGAGTTCTGACCAGAACGCGCCCTCGGCAGTTTTCACTATCCAGCCGCCCGGCCTCCCCCGATTTGTCCCGCTCTCGCTTTGAGCCCGGTTCTGCCGGGCTGGCCTAGTCCTGCTGGCTGTCGCTTCCGAGGTGCCGGTAGACCGAGGCGCGGCTGACGCCGAGGGCCTTAGCGATCTGCGTGGGGCTCTCGCCGCGGGCCCGGCGCGCGCGGGCGGCGGCGAGCTTGTCCGGGTCCATCACGGTGGGCCGCCCGCCGACCTTGCCCTGAGCCCGGGCGGCGGCCAGGCCGGCCATGGTGCGCTCGTGGATGATGTCCCGCTCGAGCTCGGCGAAGGCGGCCATCATGGTAAAGAAGAACTGGCCTTCACCACGGGGTGAGTAGCTGCCGGACAGCTTGCCGGTGAGGATCCGGACGCCGACGCTGCGGGCGTGCAAGTCGTCGGCGATGGTGAGCACTTCCTTGACGGAGCGGCCGAGGCGGTCGAGCTTCCAGACGACGAGAGTGTCACCGGAGCGCAGGTAGTCCAGCGCGGCGGCCAGGCCCTGGCGCTCAGCGACGGCCTTACGGGTGCTCACCTTCTCGGTGTAGATCCGGCCGCACCCGGCCCCGGTGAGGGCGTCGTGCTGCAGCCGGGCGTCCTGGGCGTCGGTGGAGACGCGGGCCAGGCCGATGAGGTTGCGCTCGCCGCCCGGGAGATCGAGCACCGTGAAGGCCGGGGCGATGACCGCGGTATGTGCCATGTCCCCTAGTGTCGCAAAACCGTCTCACAACTTTTCGCGTTCCCGGGAAGTTTTTAGACGAGTTCTGGAACACGGAAGCTGTCCCGTGAGACCGCTCCGGCCACCGTCTCACAATCGGCCGTTTACGGACACCTCTCCCCTGCCGCTCCGCCCTTGGCGTGCGCGCCCGCCAGCACCGCCAGGCCCGCGCCCGGCGCGGCCGCGGAGACAGGCGCGGGCAGCAGTCTGGGGTCACCTGGCACGGCCCGGACAGTTGCGCCAGGCACCGACATTGACCGGGTGGTACAGCGGGTTATCGCGCCAACATGACCACGGCCGCCAACCCGGCCTCGCCGTGGCTGTTTCCCGGGCAGCTCGCCGGCGAACACCGCAGCTACCGCCGGCTCGTCCGGGTACTTGACCAGCTCGGCATCCCGGCCCGGGCAAGCCGCCTGGCCGCATGGCGTGAGCTCGCCCGGCAGGCACCACCCGCGATTCTCGCCGACGCGCTGGGCGTCTCGGCGGGAACGGCGATGCGCCACGCGTTCCTCGGCGGCGCCGACTGGTCCGTCTACGCCGCTCGCCGGCAGGCGCACACCCCGGGCGAGACGTCGCAGTAGGCGATCACTGCGATTGCAGGCTGGCGAGCCTGATCGTAGGTGGCCTGACGTTTGCCGACGGCCACAGGACTGGTGGCCGGGCAGGGGCGGGTGGCGGCGCAGTACTCGGGCGGCCGGGCGTCGTGGCTGCCCGAGTACTGCTGGCCGGGCGGGGGTCAGGTCTGTGATTGGGCCAGGTACCAACGGCGGCCGGTCACCTTGGCCAGCCTCGTGGCTTCCTTGAAGGTGTCGCTGCGGAACCAGCCCATGGCGGTGTCCATGTCCTGGACGCTGATGTGGAACAGAGCCGCGCCCGGGTCCTCCAGGTCGCGGTAGGCCGGCCCGTCGGTGATGCCGTACCGGGCCCGGTTGGCGGCGTGCAGGTAGTGCTGCTCTTTCCAGGCCTCGAAGTCGTCGGTCTGGATGCGGATCATGATGTCCTGCATGGCGGTGATCCCCCTCTGGTCGGGTGCGCGGACAGCCGCAGCCTAACACGGTTGCGTGATTAATCACATAGCTTTATTCGCAAATATCTTCAGGTGCACATAGTAAGATGGCGGGATGCAGACCCCGACCGAGGACCAGCTCGCCGCCTGGAAGCAGCTGCAGTGGGCGACCGCCCTGATCACCAGCCGGTTCCGCCGCGACCTGGCCGCGGCCGGGCTGAGCCTGGAACAGTTCGACGTGCTGGTCCGCCTGGCCTGGGCGGCGGCCGGGACACTCCCGTTGCACGAGCTGACCGCCTCAATGGTGGTCTCCGACGCGCTCAGCCGCAGCGGCATCACCCGGCTGCTGGACCGCATGGACCGCGACGGGCTCATCACCCGGACGGTCAGCACCGGCGACCGCCGCCGGTTCGACGTTTCGCTCACCCCGGCCGGACGCCGGCGGTTCGACCAGGCGTGGCCCGCCCACGCCAACGGGATCGGCCGCTACTTCGTCCAGCCCCTGGCCCCCCGCGACATAGGCGACCTCGGCCGGATCCTGGACCGCCTGATCCAGGCCAACCAGAACCACGACCAGCTCCGCTGACGCCAGCCGACACGCGGGCCGCGGCCCCCGGACCCCTGCCCGCCGCTGTGATGACGGCGCGTCCGGTCAAAAGCTCGCCACCCGCTCTCCCCGGCAGGCCGACTACGCCGAGACGCGGTCGGCGAACTCGTCATACCCAAATACGACGGGTTACCAGTTCTTGGCCGCGATGGCCTGGTCCACGGTCTGGTAGATGCCGAAGACCTTCGTCAGCCCGGTGATCTTGAAGATCTTCAGTATCCGCTCCTGCGTGCAGACCAGATCCAGCGAGCCGTCATGCGGCCGCACCCGCTTCAGGCCGCCGACCAGCACCCCCAGGCCGGTGGAGTCGAGGAACCCGACCTTCTCCAGGTTGACGATGAGCTGGTAGTTGTTCTTGCCGGCCAGATCGATGAGCAGCTCACGCAGCCGCGGCGCGGTGTAGATATCGATCTCGCCCTCGACGTTGACGACCTCGATGCCGTCTTTGCTGTAGTGACCCAGCTTCAGATCCACGGATCCTCCAGCCGCCATGCGCGGCGTCATCTCAACGTCCGTCCCGGGCGAACGGGCCAGGCGTAGCCACAGCCGGGGCGTGATCCCCTGCCACATCCAGCCACGTTCCGTTATCATTTCTATACGAAATCATGCCTTCGGGTATCCCCCAGCGGGGGTTCCAGGTGGAGACCGGAACCAGGGTGTGCACCGGCCTGGACGACCTCGGCCGCGAGCTGATCCGGCTGCGGCGGCTGGCCGCGGCCGCCGCGGCGCGGCTGGGCTGCCGGCTGGTGGCGTCAGGGGTCGCGCCGTACCGCACGCCCGGGCTGGCCGCCATCACCGGCCAGCCCCGTTACCGGGAGCTGGCCCGCCGGTACGGCCCGGTGGTGGCCGAGGCCGGCACCTGCGGCTGCCACGTGCACGTCGGGGTCCCCTCCCGGGACCTGGGCGTCCAGGTCCTGGCGCGGCTGCGGCCCTGGCTCGCGCCGCTGCTCGCCGTCACCGCCAACTCCCCCATCGCCGGCGGGCACGATACCGGATGGGCCAGCTGGCGGTACCTGGCCTGGTCACGCTGGCCGACCGCGGTGCCGCCCGCGGTGTGGCCGGACGCGGCCGCCTACGACACGGCCGTCCGCCGCCTCATCGGGCGCGGCGCGGCGCTGGACGAGCGCAGCGTCTACTTCCTGGCCCGGCTGTCCCCGCGCTACCCCACCGTCGAGGTCCGGGTCGCCGACGTCTGCCTCGACACCGGCACCGCGGTGCTGCGCCGCCCGAACGGGATCACCGCCATGACCATGATCGGTCAGCGGCCCGCCGAGGCCGCCGGCCGCGAAGAGCCCGGGCATTGGGAAGGCGACCTGATCACTGGTGCGTCCAACCGGTCCGCCATCGGCACCTTGGTGGACCGGGCATCGCGGTACACGATCTTGCTTTACCTGCCTGGCCGTCACACCGCTGAGGCGGTCCGCGATGCGCTGATCGCCGCGTTCTCCCAGCTTCCGCCGCGGCTGCGCCGGTCGCTGACCTGGGATCAGGGCAAGGAGATGGCGCTGCACGCCGAGGTCACCGCCGCGCTGGGCATGCCGGTGTACTTCTGCGAGAAGGCCAGCCCGTGGCAGCGGCCATCGAACGAGAACACCAACGGGCTGCTCCGCCAGTACTTCCCCAAGGGCAGCGACCTGCGCGCGCACCGGGCGGACGACCTGGCCGCCGCAGCGGCTGAACTGAACGCCCGGCCGCGCAAGACGCTGGGCTGGGACACCCCCGCCGGACGGCTCGGCCGGTGAGCTCATGCCTGCCCGCACGGCCAGCAGGCCGGAGCTGGGATGATGATCGGCATGCCAGACATGCGCCGCCGTACCCCCGAGCCACCCGCCGGAGCGCCGGAGATCCAGTTCAAGCCCGGCATGGCCAACGAGCTGCTGCAGGAGCTGGCGCCGCTGCTGGCCGAGGAAGGCATCGACGTCAATAACATCGACGTCCCCGACCTGGACACGCTGCAGCAGGCGCTCGGCCGCGCGATCGAGCGGCACAACATGGCCATGTTCACCCCCGTCGGCCGCGCCCGCGAGCTGGCCGCCGTCACCATGCGGCTCGCCGCCGAAGCCATCGCCGACGGCAACACCAACCTCGCAGCCGGGATCCTGGACCAGGCCCAGCCCGAGTCCCCGGACGATTCCGCGGCCACTGTCGCCGGCTGCACCGGCCTCGCGCTCGGCCTGCTCGACCAATGGCTGTCCGGGCACGACACCAGCGCACCGGATGGCCTGGCCAAGCTGACCCGGCTGCCCGCCGGGCACTGGACCGGCGAACGCGCCGCAACCGACATCCTCACCCTGGCCCGCAAAGGACGCGCCTTCGCCTCCCTGGACTCCCTGATCGCCCGGCAAGGCGGCCAGCACGTCCTGTACGGCAGCGCCCTTGCCCTCGCCGCCGCCCTCCAGGCCTGGTCACGACACGCCGGCACGCCCCTCACCGACCTGGCACGCACCATCATCCGTTAAAGCCGATACGATCCCAGCCATCAGTGGCCAGTGTTGCGACGATGGCTGGAATCTGCCGATGCCACGCCGGGGTCAGTATTCACGTGCCGCCGACAGGATCAGGTAGAGCGGTATGTCCGGTCGGCGTTGCTCCAGGCCGGCAAGCTGGTGCCAGGCCAGCATGATCCACTATTTGGCACCTGGGCGCACGGTTCTTACTAACGCCCCAGCTACGCCCGGAAGGGCTCGCAGGATGCGCACTGCGAACCCTCGCGCGCAAGGTACCCCACTGCGGTCAGTCGATCATAGGCTGGCGGTCTTCCGGAGGCGCCGGGTACCCGCAGCTGAGCTCGGTAACTGGCCGGATCTTGTCTCTGGCCGGGTGGCGAGCCGGTGCTGCAGTTCGATGTGCCGGAACTGGTAGAGCGCGCCTGCTTGCCGGAGAACCCCTCGCCTGTGGGCATCAGCGAGGAAATCCATCAGCTGCCATGGCAACCGCCATCGCAAGGCCATCCACGTTCGGGCGAGCACATATGACGGCCACGCCGTCCTTACCAAGCTGACCCCGAGCCCGATCCCGAGCCCGGCCCCAAGCCCGGCCGCGAGCCAGAACTCGGCTAGGAGGGGGATGCCACCCCAGACGAGCTGGCCCACGAGCCCCAGCGCGAGCCCGAGCGCGAGTGTGGCCGTGAGCACGAAAACGAGCGCGACCCGGCGATTACGTGCAAGGACTGTCCGCGGACTGGCCGCAGCGGTGAGACCGCCCGGCACGGGCCAGCGCCGTATGCCGACCATAAGCACGGGCCCGAACACGTGGACGAACGCGACCCTTCTCACAGTACCGAAAAGGGCCCTGCCAGACCTTGGGACTCGTCCGCAGTGTGTCTTGCAAGAGATCCGGGACGACTATCTGTGAGGTCTGAGTGAGGGGTTGGCGTGACTGGTGTTTCTCCTCTCTGAGCTCTTGCAAGAGATCCGCGATGGGCCCTTCCGTGGCGAACATCAACCCGACCACGAACCCGAACAAGGCGAAGATGGTGACGAGAAGGGCGGTCGTGACACCGACCGCGGCCCAATAAGCAAGCCCAAACGCGAGCCAGGTCAGGGGCCCAGTCACAAGAGTGACCGCGAGTACTCGCCCCAAGATGACAGGACCTGGTATAGCTTGAGCTAGCTGCCACCAGGCGAGGTCTGAGCTGTCGATCGACTCAAGGTGGCGAGCGAGGAAGACGAGCCATTTTCCGGCTTTCTGCGTCGTCCAACGGACAGCTTCGTCGGCCCTGTATGCGGCAGGGACGAAGGCGTCAAACAGGCAGGACTCGACCGCAGCCCGGTCGGCAAGGCCGGGGCCGCATAGCTCCTCCGGATCGCTCAGTTCCCCGGCCACCTCGCCAGGGCGGGGGTTATAGATGGCCCGGGCCAGGCCGACCATCAGCGGTGTTGTCAATGCCTGCGCGACAGGTTTCTGTGTGCCGAGGGAATCGAGGACCGGCTTCCAGCGGCTCTTCGCGACCGGGCCTCCAGCATCGGCGAACAAGTAACTGGACACGATACCGGGGGTAAGCGGGCGAAGTTGAATGGCCGCTGCGGCCCGGAGGGTTACTTCGAGACCACCTTGTGGCCTGACGGCATCACGGTACTGCTGGGTCCGGCAGGTCAGCACCAACTTCTTGCCGGATCCAAGCGCATCGTTGATCCGGGTGATCGCGCGCCTGCGGACGGCGCCGGGGATCTCGTCTAGCCCGTCGAGAACCGGCAGGATGAGCCCCGCAGCAAGTAGTGCGGCGATGCAGGTGCCATTCCCTGCGCCAGGCGGCGCGGGAGCGGTCAGGGCAGGATGGTCGATGCTCAGCTGGGCAGCCAGCCAGCCCCAAAGGTTCTGTTCAGCAAACTGGACGCCGTAGCGGTGCTCATGGCTCGACTGTTACCAGCACCCCTATCACTGCGCGCCGCCCTGCGCGACGGGGATCTCGTCGAGATGGCCGTCCGGGCGGCGCTGCCATCTGACTCCGGCGGCGTCACGGAAGCGCAGGACTGCGCCGAACAGGGACCTGTCTACGGAGTCGGACAGGTCTGACGGGAGGGCACGACGGAATTCCTTCGTGGCGCTGGGCATCAGGTCCGGCTCGTAATCTGGTGCGTCCCATGGGGCGGTGCCCTTGTGCCAGCGGATTTCGAGGCCATAAACCGGCAGGTCACTGGTGTTGGCGGCGTTGGCGATGATCGAGGCGCTGAAGCCCCGCTCGGCGCTAACGTGCTCGTGGGCCCGGTCCTCCCAAAACAGTACGCGGGCGGCTTGGGCGCGGCGGCGCTGTGCCCTGTCGCGCTCACGCTCGTCCAAGGACTGCTGCAGTTCCTTTGCCTGAAGCTCAAGCACTGGCACCTGTTTGGCGTTGAAGTCCTGCTGGTCTTTGAGCTGGACTTTGAGGGTGCTGACTTCTTCGGACTGCTCGCGGAAGGCTTTACGGGCATACCACGCGGTGATAATGGCGAAGGCCGCAAGGACCGTGGTGGCCACGGCGGTGAGCTGCGTCGCGAAGATGAGCGACATGGGCGAAGGTTACGGGGCGCGAGCGCGGGTGTCGCGTAGGGGCTCTCTAGAGTGGTGCTTCCCTGCGAAAGCACAACCAGAAGACTCGGATCGGTGCCCGGGCAGGTCCCGGCCAACGCAGGGAATCTGTGACCACGCCGACGGGCGCCGGCTCTTTGCAGCCCGGAGTTGGTAACCGGACGTATTCAGGTGTGACGAGTTCGCCGGGCTGGCTATCCCTGGCGATCTATTGTGTCCTCTACCTAGGGCATGGTAGAGTTATAGCATGGCGGGTAGGAGGCGGGCCGGTCCCCGCATGACGATGACCACGCAGCTGGTGCTCCGCGCGCTGCTCGCCGACCCGGCGCAGGAGAGGTACGGCTTGCAGATCTGCGCGGAGGCCGGCCTGCCCAGCGGCACCATCCACCCGATCCTGGCCCGGCTGGAGCACGAGTACGGCTGGCTGACGTCCCGCTGGGAGGACATCAAGCCGCAGGACGAGGGACGCCCGCGGCGACGCTACTACCGGCTGACCGAGGACGGCGCCGAAAGGGCTCGCCTCGCCCTGGCGCAGGCCCGCACCCCGGTCAGCGCGATGGAGCTGCGTCTCCGGTCCGCTGGAGGGCTGGCATGAACACCGCCGGCCCGCCCTTCGCCCGCGACGCAAACCGCGCCCTGGCTAACGACCTCGCCCGGATCCGGGACGCCACGTGGGGCCTCGGCCTGGCCCATGACCTGTCCCGGGTCCAGGACAGCGTCCGGGACCTGACTAGCATCCGGGCAGCCGCCCGGCGGCAGCGCAGCGTTTCGCTGGTTCCGCCGTGGGCGGCCGGGCTGCTGGCCGCCGCCCGGCTGCTGCCAGCTGCCGATCGAGCCCGGTACCTCGAGGAGTACCAGGCGGAGCTGTGGGTCATGGCCTGGTCCGGCGCCGGGCGGCTGCGGCGGCTGCGGTATGCGCTCCGCCAGCTGCTGCGGATCCTCCCGTTGGGTGTCGCGCTGCGATCTCCACGCCGCCGCAGCGCGGCCCGTTGAGCGGGGCCGTGGCGCACGCGGGCCCGGCGGTGGTCATGGACCTGGTGACCCGCGCCGCTACGGGCGACCAGCAGGCGTGGGACCTGCTCGTCGAGCGGTACATCGCGCTGACCTGGTCCATCTGCCGCCGGCACGGGCTGGGCGACGCCGACGCCGCGCAGGTCAGCCAGAACGTCTGGCGGCACCTGGCGGCCCAGCTGGATACCATCCGCGACCCGGCCGAGCTGGCCTGCTGGCTGGCCACCGCCACCCGGCAGGAATGCCTGCGGATGCCGACCGCGACCCCGGGATCGCCGGCGGCCGGGGCTGCGCTGAACGCCGAACCGATCGCCGATGAGCAGGCCCAGACGGCAGAGCAGGAGCTCCTGGCGGCCGAACAGCAGGCGGCACTGCGCGAGGCATTCCTGGCCCTGCCGCCCTGCGGCCAGCAGCTGATCGCCCTGCTGACCGAGGACCCTCCGGTGCCAGACGCCGAGATCAGCGCCAGGCTGGGCATCCCGGCCGACCGCATCGGGCCGGACCGCCGCCGCTGCCTGGACCAGCTGCGCCGCCACCCGGCCCTCGCCGCCCTGATCAACGGCAGCACAAACACAGCGGATGACAGGCAAGGCCAGGCGGTAACACGGTAAGCACCGGCACCGGCCCGCAGCCGCGATCCCGCGCCAGCTCCAAGATCACCGCCCACCTCACCGGCAGCCCGATCATGCCCCCATGACGACGACCCCGCAGGCAGCATCGCCGCTAGCATCCGGCGCGCGACGACAGCCCGGTGCCGGCTCCCGGATCGGCGGCCCGGTATGGCGGGTCAAGCGTCAGCGGCACCCGGGCGAGTCGCGCTCCGCCTGGTGCCACGACGTCCCCGGTCACCGAATCGCGCCAGGCTTCTCACCGCCGGAGCGAATGCTGGACTTGCGCCGCGGCCAGGTCCCAGCTTGCGTGTGTGAGATAACAAAGCCCAGACCGACCTGTTCTGTATCGGTGAAATCACCCTTGACATCAGACAGGGGAGATCGGTGCCCAAGGCGGATATCGCGTGCCGTACGACCCTCGAGCTGTGACCGTCTGTCACGAAACGGCAGTGCCTGGACAGGCCAGGTCAGGTGTCCGGCGGATCCTGTCCCCCTACGATCGCAGCCGCGGCAACCTGGACGGCTTCCGGCTACCGGGACCCCTACCGGCTCGCAGTCCCGCAGGTCACTATCCCCTGATGCTCAGGACCTTATCCGTTGAGGCCGCCGTGCAGTTTGGGGTCGTCGTGGGGCAATCCTGGGGCCAGCCGGGCTTATCGCCGCCGCGCTGGATCGCGCTCGGCCTGGTGGCGCTGGAGTGCCTCGGCGCTCACTTTCGCGTACTTCGCCAGCGACCTGACCGAGGTGTGGCCGCTCCTGGCCATCAGCATGGGCGTTCCGGTCCCGTCCTCGGCGTCGTGAGTGAGCGCCGAGTGGCGGAGCTGGTGCAGCGTCGCGCCGCCGGAAGCCTCGGAGAACAGGGCCGCCGCCTGCTGGTAGCTCAGCCGGGCCCGGCCGGAGGGGTCAAGGTCAGCCGCGGGCAGCTGCACGCGGGCCTTCCGCTCGGTCACGAACACCGGTCCGGCCTTGCGGCCCTTGACCAGCCGCGGCAGCAGCCGGGCCGTACCGGTCTGCCAGACGATGATGTCGATCGCGCCGCCCTTGCGGCGAACCCTCGCGCAGCGGTTCGGCAGGTCCAGGTCCCCGACGTCGAGCGCGAGGACCTCGGCCGACCGCGCAGCCGTCTCGTACAGCATGCGCCAGAGCGTCCGCTCGCGGAGGCTGATGCCCTCGCGGGTGAGCAGCTGCCCGACGTCAGCGCGGGACAGCGCACGGACCCGATCCGGCCGCGGCTTGCGGCGGCGCAGCATCCGCGACGGGTCAGCCGTGATCCAGCCCTGCCGCTGCCAGTAAGCGGCTGCCGACCTGATGGCGTCGAGGCAGACGTTCCACGTGGACGGCGCGCGGTCGCCCCACCGGGCGCCGAACCACCCGGCGAACCGCTCCGCGTCGATGTCCGGCGCGGACTCGGCACCGAACTCCGTCACGATCCAGCGCAGGACGCGGCCATAAGTGCGGCGGGTGCTGGCCTGCTCGGCTCCGCTGAGCGTGGCGAGGTAGGCGTCTGCGGCGCGGCCGAGCGTGACGCCATCGGCGGCCGGGGAGAGGCGGTGAACTGTTCCCACGACCAAATCTTATCAGAGGTAATGTCACATTATCTCTGATAACTCGGATACCGTCCTATGAGGAGTGCCATCCTGACAGCGAAGATCACGAGGAGCGGCTCCCGCGGCGGGACCGGACTCCCGCACATTATCTCTGATAGACAACTCTCGCTCAGCGCCGCCTGTGCCCGCTCAGCGGTGAGTGCCGAGGTGGACGGCGTACTTGGCGAGCAGCTCCATGTTCTCAGGAGTCAGTTCCGCAGGCTGGGCTATCGGGCTGACTGTGATCTTTGACGCTAAGTGGCAGGGACTCTTCGGCGCTATCTGGCGGCGGGCTGGCGACTCGGCGCGGAGCTACCAGACGGGCAAGCGCGGCGGCCCAGTCGGCCGGCTCGTCACGAGGCCGCGTGCTCGATGGAGCCCAGCGCGGCTGCCGCGTCGGACGACCCCTCCGGCACAGGCGGCGGGTCGTCGGGAAACATGCCCCTCGCCAGCATCGCTCCAGGGGCGTACGACGGCCACGTCCTGTCGCTCATGCGGTGCCGTTAGGTGGGGTCAGTGGAGTGAGGCGGAGTCGGGCGGGGTGAGCTGGCGCCGGACGGAGCCGGGGCGGAGTCGGGCGTATCGCCGGCTGGCTGGACCGCCGCGCTGGCGGGCTTGCCATGACCGGGCTGGCCGGGCGATGCCGCGGCGAGCGCGGCCTGCTCGATCTCGATGACAGACTCGGTGCGCAACCTGGCGACGTAGGCCGCCTTGCCGCCGCGGACGCCGAACAGCCGCTTAGTCCAGGCCAGGTAGATCACGAGCAGCAGGTTAATCACGAACGCCGCGACCCGCAGCCAGGTGATCTTCGCGTTCAGCTCGTAGACCTCCCACGGCAGGAAGATCGAGGTCGCCACCAGGGCGAAGTACTCGCCCCACCGCTGGCCCAGCCACAGCCCGGCGCTTTCCACCAGCTCGATCACAGCGTAAACAGCCAGCCCGATGGCCAGAAAGGTGAGCCAGCGTGAGGTGTGCGTGAACGAGTGCTGGATAAACGGGAGCAGCTTGGAGTGGCTGATGTTGAAGCCGAGATCCCGGTACAGGGCGCGGATGGCGGGCAGGGCGTTGTTGTACGCCCGCTGGATGCCGGCCCGGTCGTACCTGAACCGCCACACCCCGTAGGCCGCGACGCCGAGGATCAGGAAGCGGAAGAACCGCTCCACCGCGAACACGCGCAGGATCAGCTCGCTGCGCAGCTCCTTGCCCCGGCGGACCAGCGGCGCCGCCGCGGCCGGGCCACTGCCGTGCGGCCCGCCGGTCACGAACGCGCCGCAGCGCAGGCACCGCCACGCCGTCCCGCCGGCGGTCGGTGCCATCAGCCGGTCCCGCAGCTCCGGTTCGTCCGGCGCGTACGTCACGTGCCCCGTGCGGGCGCAGCCGAACAGGCTCCAGTCCACATGCTGCTCCTCTCGGGCGATTTTGGGTCAGTGAAGTCCTGTGACCGCGGCCTGGCCGGCGTGGACGCGCGGATGGCGGTTTCGATGTGCTCGGCGCTGGCGTCCTTGGTCAGGTAGCCCCGCGCTCCGGCCTGCAGCGCGGGGAGGATCGCGTCCTGGTCGGCGTAGGTGGTCAGCACCAGCACCCGGGCGGCCGGCGCCCGCTCCCGCAGGGCTGCCGTCGCGGCGATGCCGCCGGTCCCTGGCATGCGCAGGTCCATCAGGACCACGTCCGGGCGGCGGTCCCCGGCGAGACGTACCGCCTCGGCTCCGTCACAGGCCGTGCCCACGACCTCGACCCGTCGAGGAGCGCCACCAGCATGCTCAGCCCCTCGCGCACGACCCGCTGATCGTCGGCGATCAGGACCCGGATCGTGCCCGGCTCAGATGCTGCCGTCACGACGGCACCTCCAGCTCGACTCGCCATCCGCCGGCGGTCGGCCCGGCCCGGGCGGTGCCGCCGGCCCGCTGGGCTCGCTCGCGCATCGCCGTCAGGCCATGCCCGCCGCCCGCATCGGCCAGGAGGGGAGATCCGGGCTCCGCGGCCGGGCCGGGACGGGCAGCTGACGGTCGGGCGTGGTCTTCGACGGTGACCAGGGTGCGGCCGGCCTGGTAGCTCACGGTGACGGCGGTGGTGGCGCCGGGCGCGTAGCGGGCGATGTTGGTCAGCGCCTCCTGGGCGCCGCGGAACAGCGCCAGGCTCGCCTCCGCCGGCAGCGGCCGGGGTGTCCCGTCGATCCGCACGGTGGCCTGTGTCCCGGTGTCGCGGCGGAAACCCTCGACCAGGGCGCCCAGCTGATCCACGGTGGGCAGCCGGTCGCCGCGCAGCGCACCGACGGCTTGCTTTGCCTCCGCCAGCCCCGCCTTGGTCAATTCGGCCGACCGGTCGATCGCGGCGCGCAGCCCGTCGCTGACCGCCTCCCGCCCGGCCATCTTGCGGGCGACCTGAAGCTGGATGGCCAGACCGGACAGCGAGTGCGCGAGCACGTCGTGCAGCTCCCCGGCGATGCGGCTGCGCTCGGCCAGCGCAGCCGCGACAGCCTCGCCCTCGCGGGCGTCCTGAAGCTGGGCCAGCAGCAGCTCGGTGCGGTCCTGGCTCTGCCGGCCGCGGCGGAGGAACTGGCCGATCACCGCCAGCAGCAGGCACACCAGCGTCGCGGTGATGGCCTGCGCGGCCGAGTGCGTGGTCAGGCCGACGGCCACCGCCAGCGCGGCGGTGATCGCTCCCGCCGCGGCGGCGGCCGCAGCGGGCGGGAGCCGGACCGCGGCGATCCAGACTCCCACCGGCGCCGCCAGGTCGACTGGCCCGTGCGGCTGCCAGGCGGCCAGCGCCACCCCGGCCCCGCCGATCAGCCCGATCACGACGGCCTGGGCGGCCAGCCCGCGCCGCGCCCAGCCGGGCGTTACCGCGGTCGCGACCGCTGCCGCGTACACGGCCAGGGCCAGTGTCACGCCCAGGTGCGCGCCCCGCAGACCCGGCGCGGGATGGGCCTGCACGCTGGCCGTCACCACGATCGCGATGAACGCCCAGCCCAGCGGCCACAGCGCCTGCCGCTGGACGTCACCGCGCTCACGGGCCCGGGACCGCGCCTGCGCCACCCGGGCCGAAGCGGGCTCCCCCGGCCCCGCCGCGGCAGGGGCCGGCCCGGGCCGCGCCGCGCCATGATTAAGGCCCGCCGCGGCCAGCCGTGCCTTCACAGGCACAGTCTGGCTCGCGGCGGGCCCGGAGACCAGATCAGGCATGGGTGCCGGCCGGGATCAGTGCCGGGGCGGCGGCCGGGGCGGCAGCCAGCCGGCGGCCGCGCAGCCAGACCACGGCCAGCCGGGTCAGCACGTCGGCCAGGGCCATCATGACCAGCGCCGCCACCCAGGCCCCCTGACCGGTGATGTGATGCGCGATGCTGAACCGCCCGATCGCCGGGCCGGCGCCGTGGGTGGCGGCGAACACGAAGGCCATCCGGCCCCCGACCCCGGCGACCCACATGCCGGCCGCCAGCGCGCCGGCCCGGCCCAGCGGCCGGCCGTCGGCGCCGCGGCGCAGCCGGGTGGCCAGGCCGCCGACCGCGCCCATGACCGCGCCGGCCGACACGCCTGCCAGCTCCAGCGCGATGTCGCTGCCGCCGCCCGGCACCGAGTGCAGGAACATGACCGCGGCGGCGGCCACAGCCAGCACCGGGACGGCCAGGGACCGCAGGTCCAGCGAGTGCTCGCGGATCTGGCGGATGACCATCAGGACGAGGATTGCGTTGATCAGGTACATGTTGATGTTCATGCCGTCAGCGTGCCGCACGGCACCCATCCGGGGCGTCAGCCCACGGGTGGGAGTCCGGGTTGACACCGATCTCCACCCACGGGTTGACCCCGGGCCGCAAGCGCTCCAGGTACATCGCCGCCTACGCCTGCAATCCGCGGGGAAACAGCGCCCGGACGCTACCTCGCCCAGGACTCCGAAACTACGGATCCAGCGCAAAGGCAGCTCCCGGGCCGCTGCAGGCCAGGGGCGTGGACCTGATGGTGCCTGCCTGTGGGCCGCACGCGCAGGCACGGTGTCCGCAAGGGGACCCCCTGCCGGACACGCCGGAGTGCTGCCCTCCGGGCCTCGCGGCCTGCGAGAACGCTGTCTCGTAAGACCAGTCCGCTCAATAGTCCGGTGACCGGGGGCTAAACGGTACGCTGCCAGGATGGGGGAACTCATCGGCTACGCCAGGTGCTCCACCGTCTTGCAGGACCTCACCGCCCAGCGCCAGGCCCTGGCCGCGCTCGGCGTCCCGGATGACCGGATCTACCTTGATAAGGGCCTGACCGGTACCAGCCGCGCCCGTCCCGGCCTGGACCAGGCCCTGGCCGCCGTCCGGTCCGGCGATACCCTCGTCGTGCCCAAGCTCGACCGGCTCGCCCGCTCCGTCCCCGACGCTCGCCACATCGGCGACTCCCTCGTCGCCCGCGGCATCAAGCTCTCCCTCGCCGGCACTATCTACGACCCCGCCGACCCCCTCGGCAAGATGTTCTTCAACATCCTGGCCACCTTCGCCGAATTCGAAGTCGACCTGCTCCGGCTCCGCACCCGCGAAGGCATGGCCGTCGCCCGCGCCAAAGGCAAGCTCAAAGGCAAGCAACCCAAACTCACACCCCGCCAGCAAGCGGAGCTCACCCGCATGCACGCCACCGGCGAATACACCATCGCCGACCTCATGGAGGTGTTCTCCGTCGGCCGCGCCACCGTCTACCGGGTCCTGAACCGCGCCGCCACCAGCACACCTGGCCCCGCCGCCGCACCCGAACCCTCCCCGAACACGCCCGCCTGACAGGCAACCCGCGCGCAGAAGGCCCCTGACACCGTCCAGCCGACCACGGATACCGGCCGGTTCCCGGCAGGCCTTCGTCAGGGCTCAGGTGCCCGATTAGGTGGCGGTACGGACGGTCAGCGTGGCGCCAGCCGGCATGTGCAAGTCCGCACGGCGCGAAAAGGCACGCACCCAGATGGCGCGGACCGTAAGCCTGGACCATCTCTCCTCGCCATGTTCAGGCCCACGGGGAGCCGCAAGGTAGCTAGATCAGTCGACGGTGACCGG
Organism: uncultured Actinomycetes bacterium; assembly: GCA_963739135.1. Taxonomy (GTDB): domain Bacteria; phylum Actinomycetota; class Actinomycetes; order Streptosporangiales; family Streptosporangiaceae; genus Palsa-504. The sequence continues at coordinate 262,571 of CAVTZG010000018.1, read as the reverse complement.
GGCCTCGGCCGCGCTGATCGCTCTTTGCTTGGGCACGGCGGTGAGCGCGGCGCGGCCCTGTTTGAGTTCGGGCAGGTACTTGTAGATGGTGTTGCGGGAGACGTCGAGCAGGTTGGCGATGGATGCGACGGTGTTCTCGGGCCGGGTGAGCAGGTCACGGGCGTGGCGGATCTGCTCGGGTGTCATCGCGGGGGGCCGGCCCAGGCGGGCGCCGCGGGCGCGGGCGGCGGCAAGGCCCTCGTTGGTCCCTTCGACGATGAGCTCGCGGATGAACTCGGCCAGGGCGGCGAAGACATGGAAGATCAGCCGGCCGCCGGGGGTGGTGGTGTCGAGGGCTTCGTGCAGCGAGGTGAAGCCGATGCCGCGCCTGCGCAGGCCGGCCACGATCGTGATGAGGTCCTGGATGGAGCGGCCGAGGCGGTCCAGGGAGGGCACGGCGAGGGTGTCGCCGGGCGCTCAGGTAGTCCAGGGCCTTGGCTAGTTCTTCGCGTTCGGCGTTCTTGCCGGACTTCTTGTCGGCGAAGATGCGGATGCAGCCGGCCTGGGTGAGCGCGTGTATCTGCCGGTCCAGGAGCTGCCCCTTGGTGGAGACGCGGGCGTAGCCGATCAGGGCGCCGGTTCGGATGGCGGGTTCAGGCGCGAGCGGGTCGATCTCGCCGGCCGCGACCGAGATGGCCGCCTGGGAGCGTCCCCTGGACGAGATCCTCCAGGAGGCGCAGGAGCACTGGACCCTGCAGAAACCTACCTCGCCGTGCGGGTGATCGCGCCTGCCCAGCCGCCGATCCCAGCCGCTTGGTTGCGCTTTTGCTCCAAAGCACAACCCATTTGCATCCGCACGACATTGCGGGTCCCTGCCTGCGGCGTACAGGTCCCACATCAACGACTGCCCCGGTTCGCCCCGGCCTGGACACCCGCCTCGATCTGACCCGGCCCCCCTGGCTGACCGGCCCGGAAGACGAGGGCCAGGGACGTGATGACGGACCGTTATCACGCCTCAAGCTCCTGCGGGGATGCGCCCCCCGGGGTCCTCGCCGTGCTCGAGCCAGGCAGCAACTCGCAACGACTGCTCCAGGTCGTGGTGGTAGGCATCGGGCCACCTGGCGGCCAGCTCCCGGCGGGTGGTGACGGCCTCCTGGATGGCGGCCAGCGCGTCCTCCCGCCGCCCCAGCCCGGCCAGCCCGAGCGACAGGTTGTTCAGCGACATGGCCAGGTCGGGCCGGAACGCGTCCGGGCGGGCCGCGGCCAGCTCCCGGTAGAGCCCGGCGCCCTCCTGGCTCGCGGCCAGCGCCTCCTCCCGCCGCCCCAGGGCGCCCAGCGCGGAGGCATGGGCCGGTGCGATGGAGCTGGCCAGCCTGTACCGCAATGCCCGGCTGAAGGCGGACGGAGAACTCGCCGCGCTGACCGACCGGCAGCGGCAGCTCGACGAGCGGGAGCGGCGGGCCGCCGAGGCGGAGGAGACGGTCAAGGCGGACCGGTCCGTGCTCGACGCCGACCGCAAGACGCTCGGGGACGAGCGGGGCAGGCACGCCGATGCCGAGCGGGCGCTGGCCGAGGCGCGCGCCCGCTCGGACCACCGCGAGCAGGAACTGAACGCGCTGGCGGCCAGGGTCGAGGAAGGTCGGCTGGACGCCGAGGCGGGCTTCCTCGAGCAGGAACGGGCGCACCTGAACCGGCTGGCCGAGCAGCGCGGCCTCCTGCGCGCGGACCTGGACTCCGAGCGGGCGAGCTGGTATGCCGACATCGACCAGCGCCGTCGCGAACTCGACGACGAGCGACGGCGCATGCTGGCCGAAATCGCCGGGCAGCGCGACAGCGCGGCGAGCGAGCTGGAGCGCCAGCGCGCCGACGTCCGTGCGCGGGAGGAGCGGCTTGCCGAGCGGGAGCATGTCGTCCGGGCGATGCAGGAGAACCTGGAGGAGGACCAGGCCTACCAGCGGACGAACGCGGAGGTGGCGGTCGCGGGCCAGCTGAGGATGCTGGAGGCGGAGCGGGACCGGGCCCGGGAGCAATGCCGGGCCATGGCGGAGAACGCCCGCGAGCTCGAAGCACAGCTTGACCGGCGCGATGAGGCGCTGCGCCATGTCGGCTACCAGGCGCCGGAGTTCATGCAGAACCGGCTGGACGAGCTCGACGCGGAAAACCGGCGCCTCCTGCAGGAACTCGCCACCAGGCCCGCAGCTGCCGACCCGGAGCTGCTGGAGCGGATCCAGCGGGAACACCAGCAGTGCGAGGCCACCCGGGCCAGGCTCGAATTCGACAACGCCAAGTTGCGCAGCGAGAACAACGCGTTTCTCATCGCCACCCAGGAGCTCGAGCAGCTTCGCGATCAGCGCGACTGGCTGCAGCACGACGTCAGCCTCCACAAGAAGCTGCTCAGCGACGCGCAGGCCGAACTGGACGGGCTGGTCAGCAGCGCACGCGCCGCGGCCGTTCCCCGGCCTGGACGAGCTCGACGAGCTGGCCGATCGGCGACGCCGCCCGCGGTCACCGACACGCCGCCGGACCTGAAGGAGCTGGTGAGCTACATCCAGCAGCGCATCCTCGCCGACCGCAAGCACCGGCGCGGCCAGGTCCCCCTGGCCTACCGCGACCGGGATATCCGGTGTCTGCTCGGCGGGCCGGCCATGAGCCGGCTCCATATCCTCCAGGGCATCAGCGGCATCGGCAAGACGACGTTCCCCAAGGCGTTCGCGGCCGCGATCGGCGCCGACTACGAGGTCATCGAGGTTCAGCCGGGCTGGCACGACCGGCAGGATCTGGTCGGCAGCCTGAACGCCTTCGAACGCCGGTACTACGAGACCTCGTTCACCAAGGCGGTCTACCAGGCCGGCTGCGCCGCCTATCAGCACCGGCCGTTCTTCATCATCCTCGACGAGATGAACCTCGCCCATCCCGAGCAGTACTTCGCCGACATCCTGTCCGGTCTGGAGAACGTCGGTTCGCCGTTCCGCCTGCAGCTCACCAGCCACCCGGTCGCGCCGGTGGCCAGGCTGCTCGTCACGGACAAGGGCGTGCACCTGCCGGTGCCCGAGAACGTCTGGTTCTTCGGGACCTCCAACCAGGACGAAACGACGGTGCAGTTCGCCGACAAGACCTATGACCGGGCCCACGTCATCGAGCTGCCCACTACGCCGCCGGAGCTGGACGCGGTCAGCTGCCCGCAGCGGGACCGGCTGTCCGCCAAGGCGCTGCGGCTCAGCTTCAGGAAGGCCTGGGCCGACCACCGGGACCTGCAGGACGCGGTGGTCAAGTTCCTGCGGGAGAACCTGGCCCGGCGGCTCACCGACGATTTCGGCATCGCCTGGGGACCGAGGCTGGAGCAGCAGATTCGGGACTTCGCGCCGGTGGTGAAGGCGGCCGGCGGCTCGGCCGGGGAAGCGGCCGACCACATCCTGGCCACCCGCATCCTGCGCCGGCTTCAGGGGCGTTACACCCTGCGCGCCGAGCCGCTCGAGCAGCTGCGCGACCTGATCGAGAAGCGCTGGCCCGACCTGCCCGGACCGCACGATGCCCCGGTCGCGACGTCCGCGCTGCTCGGCAGGCTGATCGAGGAAAAGGCCTGACGCCCGATGGCCGACGGGTTCTGGGACCGGGTCACCGGCGAGCGGGTGGCCGGGCTGCCGGCCCGCCCGCTGCTGAACCGCTACCAGCTGGCCGCCGCCGGCGTGGTCAACGGGCGCGACGCGCCCGCCTACAGCCCCGTCCTCCCGGCCGCGTCCGGGCGCTGGTCGGCCAGCGCCCTGCCCGAGCAGGCGCTGGCTCTGCGCGTCACCGCCATCGCGGCGGCGCTGGCCGAGGCGGCGGTCTCGGCCGACACCGCATACGACCGCTGGGCCGCCGTGCCGCCAGTGGCCACCGGGAAGTCAAGGCGGAGCTGCTGCGATCGGCCACGTCCGACGGACGCAAGCCGTCAGCGATCATCGACATCACGGGCGGCAAGAAGGTCATGAGCGCGGCGGCCGCCTTGGCCGCTTGGCAGCTGAACCTCGGACTGTGTTATCTCGACGGCGAGTACGACCAAGAGTTCAGGCGTGTCGTCCCGGGCGATGAACGGCCGCTCCTGCTGGAGAATCCCACCGCCCTGTTCGGCGAACAGGAGATGGCGGCGGCGCTGGAAACCTTCCGTAATGGCGGTTTCAGCAGCGCGCACGCTCAGTACTCACAGTTGTGCGAGCAAATCGCCGAACCCGTCCGGGCCCGCTTCATGCGCACGCTCAGCGCCTGTACCGGGCCTGGTGCGACTTGGACCTGTCCAGCCTGCCCGCCTGCATCAAGGCGGTCGAGGTGGCGCGGAAGGCCGCCCACCGCGAGCTCACCCAGCAGACCAGCCGCAGGGTCGCGGAGCAACTGACCTTCCTCCGCACGCTGACTACAGAACCGCCCAATCCCGCCGCCATGCTGGTCTGCTTTCACGTGCTCGGCAAGCACTACCGAGATGTCGGCCGACATGACTTCGCGGCCCTGCTGTTCTACCGCACCATCGAGGGATGCCTGGCCCGCCGACTCGAGATGCACTATCAAGGATTCAGCTGCAAAGATCCGGATTACCGGCTTCTCGGCGACCCGGATGCCGTCGCCGAGGCATTCGAGCTGGCGCTGAAAGAAACCAGCGGCCGCGATATTAGCGGACTGCCGTCGAAAGTCACCCTAATCCATGCCGTCACACTGCTCTACGCGCTCAATGATGAATTTATCGTCAGAACCCAGCTGAATACGCCATCGGCAATCGCTAACCTGCGCGATCTCGCCGAAATTCGCAACGCTTCTGTGCTGGCGCATGGTTACCACACCATTACTTCCGAGCAGTCCGAGCGTCTGTGCTCTCGCGCCGAGCACCTGCTGTCCGTATTCTGGCAGTTCCATGGAACCCGGACCAACGTTCGGGCCTTGTGCGACCGCCTACAATTCGTGGATACCGATAGATGACGGAAGCTTCCAGGTGAACGTCCAGCCGGCCAATTTCCCCTTATGCCGCGATCGCAACAACGCCAAGCTTGTAACCTGACTTTTATCACCGGATCGGGGATCGTTGGGGCGCAGAGCTGTGGCGTGCAGGTTTGCGGTCGGGATCGGCGGATTTGCGCACTACGTAACAGCGGCTCGTGACCTCGTTGTAGGTTCTCATCTTTTCCGTCGTGCCCGCCTCATGACCGGCCAAGCGCGCACCCGGCTACACCAGCCTCGGCTTCCCCGACCCCCGCAAACTTCTCTACACCCCCAGCGCCGACGCGGTGACCACGACCTGATCGAGTCGCTCGGCAGCGCACGCCGACACTGAACTATAGGATTTGCTATAGTCACGGGCGTGGACGAGTGGGACATCTACCTGACCGATGAGGTCGCCGCTTGGCTACGGGAACTCCAAGACAGCGACCCGAAGACCGCCGACCTGGTCGATGACGCCATCTACACGCTAAGCCGCTCAGGACCCGCGCTGGGCCGACCGCTCGTCGATACCATCACCAACTCGAAGATCGCGAACCTGAAGGAACTCCGGCCCGGTTCCCGCGGGCGCAGCGAGGTCCGCACCCTCTTCGTCTTCGACCCGTGGCGCTCCGCAATCCTGCTCGTCGCTGGTGACAAGGCGGGGAACTGGAACAAGTGGTACGCACGGATGATCCCTCGTGCCGAGCAGCTCTATGAGATCTACCTGAAGGAACGGGCAGCGGAGGAAGGCAGCCAGTGACCAGCTACACCAAGTGGGACCGCGACGCCTACATCGAGCGCGTCGGCGGTCCCGAAGAAGCCGAACGGCGCCGCAAGGCACTGATGGCCCGGCAGAGCGGCCAGCGGCTCGCCGAGGAGCGCAAGCAGCGCGGCCTCACCCAGGCCCAGCTCGCTCAGACCATGGGCGTCACCCCGGGCAGGGTCTCCCAGATCGAGCGCGGCGAACTGTCAACCATCGCGGCCATCGCCCGCTACGTCCAGGCACTCGGCGGGCACTTGGAGCTCGTCGCCAACTTCGCCGACCACACCCTCACGGTGACCACGAGCGAAGCCGCCTGACAGCAGGATCTGCGGAGAAGCCCAGTATCCGGGGCCCAACCCAAGAGTATGGGCGGGGGCGACGCGTTACGCGACAGCCGACATCGTGCGGCGGCGTCTCTACAGCGGTCGCCAGTCGTCTCCGCGGGGCGCCGGGAGCCAGAAATGGGAGCCAACGTGCTCAGCCGCCCTCGGACGTAGCACGACCCAGCCAGACTCTTCTCGCAGGTCAGGGGCTCCTAGTTCGAACTCAGTCCGACGGTGACAGACACCCCGAAATTCCCTGACAACGGAAGAGGTCACTGGTTCAAATCCAGTACGGCCCACGCCATTTTTCGAAAACCTGTCTAGTGCTGGGAACACCATCGCCTGGGCCTGCTACCTGCTCGCTCAGCACCCGCAGATCCAAGAACGGCTCCAGGCGGAAGCCGACCTCGTGCTGGACGGCACCGATGCCGGCTACAAGACCCTTAGCAGGCTGCCCTTTACCCGCGCTGTGATCACCGAGGCGCTGCGCCTGTACAGCCCGGTGTGGATACTGCCCCGCCGGGCGCTTGTCGATGTCGAGCTCGGCGGCCACCTGCTCCGGGCGGGAAGCAGGATCTTCTTCAGCCCGTACGCCCTCAACCGCGACGCGCGGCTGCACCACGATCCCGACCGCTTCGAGCCTGACCGGTGGGCCACCGACTACAGCAGGAGCGATATGCGGGCAGCATTCTTCCCGTTCGGCCAGGGCATCAGGAACTGCATCGGCGAGGGGTTCGCCTGGACCGAATCAACCCTGCTGCTCAGCGCGATCGCCGCCCGATGGCAGCTACGGCTCGCCGACGGAGCCGACGTACACCCCGTAGTCTCCAGCACCCTGGTACCGAGCGAACTACCGATCATCGTGACCCGCCGCCGTTAGCAGGCGGTACAGGAGTGGCCATGACCGCGAGATAGATCATTCTTTACTTCCCGACCCTGTCCGCGGCATGACCCGATGCCTTCCGTGAATGAACTGGCGATATTGCCACGGGCACGAGCGCGTCAGGCTCTCGGAAGCACGAGGCCATATTGCAAGATGTTCCTACGATCGTAGGTGAGATGTAGCATATTCGTATGACTACGAAACGACGGCTCTCCGCATCCGTGGACGCCGAGCTAGTGGCGGTGGCGCAGGAAGCTGTAACCGGAGGCCACGCCGAGAGCATAAGCGCCTGGGTCAATGACGCTCTCCGGCTGAAGGCCGATCACGACCGGCGGCTGCAGGCCCTGGATGCCTTCCTGGCCGCCTACGAGGCCGAGAACGGGGAAATCACTGACGATGAGATGCGGGACGCCGCCCGTCGGGCACGCGAACGAGCCATCGTGGTGAGAGGCGACCCGGAACGGCGCTCATCCGAGCCGACGCAGCATGGCCGAGGAGCCGCTTGATGCTCGTGCTGGACGCAGGAGCATTCGTTGCCGTCGAACGCGGCAGCCGGGACGTCGTAGCACTGATCAAGCGCGAACGTCTCGCCGGACGCTCGCCGGTCACCAGCGGCGGCGTGGTCGCCCAGGTCTGGCGCGGTGGCAGCGGACGGCAGGTCCCCGTGGCCCGGCTCCTGGCCGGCACTGACGTGGCTCCCATCGACGACAGGCTGGGACGGCGAGCCGGCATGCTCCTTGCCCGCAGCGGCCAGTCCGATGCCATTGATGCCGCCGTGGTGTGCCTGGCAGCCGACGGCGACGACATCCTTACTTCAGATCCCGGCGACCTGCACGCACTTGCGCAAGCAGCCGAGATTCACGTAGAGCTCGTCCCGGTTTAAACCGGGTCGCTCGCCTGCCTTCGACACACGATAAGCGGCAGAAGCGGACGACTCCACCCCGAAGCGTCGATGCATAAACATCCGGCTCGGCCGCTCACGCGTTGGACTATAACTGGGGGGCGGCTAGGCCGAATCACGAGCGTTTTGCATGTCACCTGGCGTCCGGATCGCTGGCAGGCGATAGTAAACAGTGTGAGCGAGGGGGGATTGAGCCCCGCGAAGGCTGACCTGATGCAGGCAGGAGTCCGGCGTCAGGTGCGCCTAGGGCGGGTCTGCCCGAACTAGGGGGGTCAAAGCGGCCCTGGGGCGACGACCTGGCCAGACTAGAGGCCGAGGGCGCGGCCGATGATCTCTTTCTGGATCTCGGTGGTGCCGCCGAAGATCGACCGTTGGCACTCGTCGACCACGGTGAATCATAGTCTTCGGTGGCAGTCGAGGGTTGAATGCGATGGGCTCTGGCGGGGCTTGGAGCTCGACAGGGAGCGGGCGTGGATCTCAGCATCAATGTGATCCGAGTGGATGTACGTGATCGAGCGCATGCGGCGTCTGACCATGTGATGCATGCCCTGGTTGACGCTTCCTGTGAAGCTGCCTCTGTTTCATCCGATGCAGAAGGGCGAAGCGGTATAACGATTACAAGGCGGCAGGGGAGGGACGATGGCCAACGCAGGGAACCGCCCGACCGCAAGGGTGAAGCGCATAGTCACACCGGGATCAACAGGCCTCCTCAACGAGGCCCGTCCCCGGCGTGGGGACAGAAGCGGGGTCGACGAGCCCCGCAGGTGGCGCGCGCGGCCGCTGATCTGGATCGCGACTTTGCTCACCATCCTCGCGGCGATCGTTTTTCTCCTGTGGCTGGCCTGGTCCTTTTATGTGTTCTTCCTGGGGCACCCGTCGTCTTTCGGTTTCGATCCCGACCGCAGATGCGCGCAGCTCGGCTTCTCCTGCGGGGCTCTTTCCAACATTGCGACGTCACTCCTGCTGCTTGCGATCGCGTCGGCCTTCCTGCTGTGGCGGCTATACAGATTGCTGCGGCGCTACCAGGCCAGGGCGCGAGACGAATCACGCGAACTCGTCCCCACGGCCGGGACAATCCTCGTGGAAGTCGTGGGCCGCGATGAACTGTGCAAGGTGCTAATGGCCGATCTGCACGACCGCGGCAGGCGCCCGCACATAATTGTGGGCGGTGTCGGCGTGGGAAAGACCGCTGTGCTTGTCAAGCTGACGGAATTCCTGGCCGACAAGGGCGCGGTTCCGGTGCCGATCCAGCTGCGGGACTCCGGGAATCAGCTGGACTTCGAAGACCTGGCCCGGGAACGCTTCCTGGACGAGGTGAATCAGTACGTGCTCAACTCGGCCGAGGGCGAGACCATCTGGCGGCGGCTGCGCAAGGACGGAAAGATCGTCGTGCTTGCGGACGGCCTGGAGGAGGCTCTGGCGGGGACGAGCGAGCGGGACAACATGATCCGGGCCGCGATCCGGAACGCGCACCAGGAGCACCTGCCGCTGGTCATCGCATCCCGTCCGCATGATCCCCTCCGGGCCACTGAGGCAACGATCCTCGTCCTGGAGCCGCTGAGCTATGAAGCGGCGCTGGCCTACATCGGCAGCGGCGGCACACGCGAGAACGATCGCAGGCTGGCCTGGATCGTGGAGACCGCCGACGTGGTGGAAGCGCCCCTCTACCTGCAGATCACCCGTGAGCTGCACGACAAGGGCCTGCTGGAGCCGTCATCGGCAGGCCAGCACGGCGTGGTGGACACCCGTGGCGCCGACCGGTCCACGCTGCGGCTGGGACTGCTGCAAACGTGGGAAAGGGCGCTCATCCGTGGCCACCTCTACGAAGACGTCCCTCTGAACCGGGCCGAACGGCAGGCGGCGATCGAGCATATGTCAGCGCTCGCGTGCACCGGGCTCGCGCGGGACCTGCTGGACGTGGCGATGGACGACCCCGTCAGCGACGAGATTGCCGCGGAGGTGAAGCGGAGGCTGGCGAAGATCGATGAGCAGGCGGGGCGGGCCACCGGGGTCGGGACGGTCGACGTGCGGCTGGCTGCGGCCTGGGCCGCCCGGCTGGAGCTCGTCGAATTGCGCGGGGACAGCGTCCGGTTCCCGCACAGCCTCATGCAGGCATACCTCGGATCGCGGCTGCTGGACGCCGCCCTCCAAGACACCGACTACTACGCAAAGGCCCTGGAGGCTCCGCGGCCGGGCCGGGAGTTCCTCATCGCGCTCGTCCTGCATTCGCGGGCAGCCGGGCGGGTCGGCGCCGCGCAGCCCGATCCCGCCCACCGGGCCCGCACCGGCCTGCAGTGGGCCCGCCGGCGGAGCCCGCCCAGCGCGCAGAACGCCTCCGCCGTGCTCGGGTTCCTCACCCAGACCGCAGCCGCACGCGATGACAACAAGGTCCTGGACATGTACGCGGCCGCGCTCGAGATCGACTACGTCGCCGCCGAAGCCGCGCACGTTGCTATCGCCGAACAGATCGTGGATAAGTGGCCTCAGATCCACGCACACGACCCAAGGACCCTCGAGGAGGGCAAGTTCGGGCTGGTACACCGCTTCGGCGAGGCAGCGCGCACGATCGATGCCCGGCGGCGGCAGGAAGACTGCTCGGCCACGCCGGCCTACCGGCAGCTCTACGCGATCGGCTGCCAGGAACGGTCCTACCCGGTCCAGCTTGCGGCGGCGCAGGAGATCGGCGCCGGCGGGGGCGCCGCATACCAGGCACTGGAGCAGATGCTCACCGCGCCGTGCCAGATCTGCGAAGACGAGCGGGCCGGGGGGCAGGTGAACAAGGCTCGCGGGCATCCGTCCCGGGCCGCGGGCGACAACGAGAGCTGGCGGGCATGGATCATGAGCGCCTGGCTGGCGCCGATGCTGGCCGCCCCGGTCCTGTCGGCAGCCAGCGGGCCTGAGCACCGGGACCTCGAAGGGAAGGCGCGGGGCGACCTCGCCCGGTGGCTGCGGCACATCGGATACGATGCGCGGCGGCCAGGGGAAGAAGACCTGCCGATCACGCTGGAGATCGCGCTCGCCCAGGGATTCAAGTACGCCGCCAACCGCCGCTCCTCACACGCCGAAGACGGCAGGGAGGCGCGCATGTACCTCGCCGAGCAGGCGCTGGAGATGCTCAAGGGCGCCCGCTACTGGTTCTCCCAGCTGACCCTCATCCAGGCGCTGTGCCTGCTGAACGTATCCGATGGCCCGAAACCCGCCAGCGACAAATACGGCGCCAAGCCGGAAGCGATCGTCCAGCACTGGCTTGACGTCGCAGGCCGCGAGTGGGCAGCCCGTGACCACCGGGCTGGCGCGCCGACCGTGCCGCACCCATTTGTCCGCGAGGCAGCCCAGCTCGCCGTCCTGGCCCTGAAGACTGGCTATCCCCAGCGGTACTGCTGGATCGACGAGAGCGGCGTCGTCGCTCAGGTGGGTTCCCGTAACACGAGCACTAGCGCAGGGCAGCGCCATCGCCGCCTGTGGATCCCGCCGTCCGCCGGATGGACCGCGCTCAATGGGCGTGCCCAGCGGCTGGTAGCTGACGTTTTGCTGCTGCTCAACCTGGCCGAGCGGGGTGACCAGCCACGCGACCGCGAGCTGCGCCTCAAGCGCGCGAACCGCCCCGACCTGCCGCCGTGCATCACCCGCTCCCGGGCTTCCCTCAACCCAGGGCGAACCGTTGGAACGGCTACCTCATCGGCGCCAGGAAGCACCTGCGTGGACGGCTGCGCCTTCGAGCTCTGCCCCTATCCGCCAAAGGGCGTGCAGCCCCGGGTGGAGATGTCTGAGGCGTTCTGCCGCCGCCAGCAGACCCTCCTGACCAGACGTTCCCCGGGCCCTCGGACGGCTGCCTGGCAGCAGATGCCACCAGCGCAGCTGACCACCTTCTGGGCAGAAATGGCCGATCGCGCGCGCGACTCGCGTCCCCGGGCCCCGGGGGCCGACCGTGATCGGGGCCGGTGACGGGGCCCCGCGAATCAGGGGTAAACCCTGATGGCCACATCACGGGGCTCGAGGACGCACTTCGAGTTCGAGCGGCAAATGCCGATCCCACGGTATTCGACCTGTCCGGTCGGGTCGCTGTGGTACCCGGGCGAGCAGTCCCGTCGGCATTGGCTTCGGCACCGCCCGGCTCCTCACCGAACTTGGCGCCGCCGTGATGATCAGCTCCACCACCGCCCGGATGGAGGCCAGGGTCGGCGAGCTGCGCAGCCGGTTTCGACGCAGCCGAGATCACCGGAGATCTCCTGACCCCGGCCCCGCGTCCGGGGTGGTATCGGCCACGCTGGACCAGTGGGCCGCTCGGCGACTCCACCACCGCACGCGCCCACATCGGCAGATCCTGGGCCTCGGCCGACCGGCGTTATCCACTTCTCCACAACCGCGGGTGTCCACAGCTGTACAGTGGTTGACCAGCATGTTTACCGAAATCATCCACAGGCTTATGCACAGGGCACTAGCCTGGCAGGCCCCGGGGCCGGCGTGATATGAGCGGGCTCTCACGGTGGCCCCGGGCCCTGTACATGCAGGGACGCCATCTCTCCATGCGCAGCCGGAACGCCGATCGCGCCCAGGAGGTGCCATAGGCGTCTCCTGACCCCCTCCTCCTGCGGAAGCCCCGCAGCCGCGAACGTCGGCACCCCTTCGCACGGAGACCTGTTGACGTCACCACCATCACGAGCCTGGCCCAGGTGGCTCCCATCGAGGGAGCGAGCGATGATCTTGGCCTGAATTTGGCCATCGTCGAGCACCGCGAAACAAAGCCCAACGATGCGCACCAGTGAGCATCATCTTGCCATGTAAGAATACGTAAGGCCGCTGTCCGGCCTGCGTGCTTGAGTATGTCCGCCGCGCGTATCACGGTACCGCCCTGCGCCGCCGTGGGACCCGCAGGTCCGCGCGCAGCCGCCGCGCCGACATTACCCTGCCGGAAGGCGTACGCCAGCTGCGGACGGTGCCCGGCCCCGGCGCGCGCGATCTCCGCTAGCTCCGACCCGGGTTGCATCATTAGCGGACTAGAAACCAACGCAACCGTCGGACGAGCGGCGTCGTAGGTCCACGCTCAATCCCTTTGCGCCCTGGTCGAGCGCCTGTTGGCGGTGGACGGTGGGGGCTGGGGTTCCAGGCGACGCGCCGGGGCCGACCTGAGGCTCTTCGGTAGGCGACTTTGGCACCGGGAACGCAGGCTGGATGCCGGTCTTCCACTGCGGCATCGAGACCCGGCACGGGGGCCGGACCGAGGTGATGATCACCTGTCCGGGCCGGGCCCCGGCGAACCATTCCTCGGTGAGCCCCGCGACCAGTGAGAGCTCACCGTTCGGCACAGCCGTCAGCACATTGCTGCTGGCCAGCGGCTCCAGCCACGGACTGGAACGGGAGTTACGGTGCCAGCAGCGCAGTTCACGGTCCGGCGGCGGTCCCGGCGGACCTGGAGCAGGTCGCGGCGATCTACGCGCACTACGTGAAAGCCAGCGTGGCCAGCGTGGACTGCATTGACCGGCCCCGAGGGTGTATCAAAACGACGGCGGCTGCCTCTGGCCAGATAGAGATCTGCGACTACGTCAGTGCCCTACACCTGACGGTCAGCGGATTCATCTAGGAGGACACATGGATGAGACGAGTGAAGCGACGCATACACCGCGTGCCAAGGACGAGTTCTTTTCCGCCGACATGCACATGTTCCGCATCAAGGGCTTCCCGCAGCAGCCCGGTGTGCTGACGCACCAGGCGGAAGCACCGCAGGGCGCGCGGCTGGATGTGTGGCGCACCGACCCGGCCAGCAACCGGCACATTCCCGGCCCGGGCGCCGAAGGCGTCGCGTTCAGCACCCAGAGCTTCTCACTCATCAACAGCGGCAACCGGACCCTGCACGCCCCGAAGAGATCATGGAAAATCACCCTGGAGCACGCCGCCGGTGGCGCCGACCACCTCGCCGGAATGACGCGGGTCAATCTCAAGTCGATGTACAACGATCCTTCGCAGATGCGGGAGGCGCTTGCCTGGCGTCTTTTCGGCCACGCTGGCGTTCCTGCGGCGGGGCACACCTACGCCAAGCTCGCGTTCGACGCGACCTACTACGGCCTGTTCTCCGTTATCGAGCAAGTGGATAAGAGGTTCCTGAAGGATCACTTCGGAGACAACGACCGCGGCAACCTGTACAAGGCCTACTGCGGTGATGTCGGATGCGCCACCCTGGAACACCGCGCTGGCCCCGACGGCGATGACAGCGGGCGGCAGTACTACAGGACCGACGACGACCGTCGCACCTACCGGCTCAAGACCAACGAGGATGACCGCGACGCCAGCACCTACGATGACCTGGCCCAGTTCATCAGGACCATCAACGGCACGGGGCTCGGCGGCGGACAGGGACGCTTCGACACCGATGCGTTCCGCGACTCGGTCGACGGCATCATGAACGCCCGTGCCTTCCTCAGGTGGGCCGCCGTCAACTTGCTGCTCGGCAGCTGGGACAACTACTACGCCACCCCGTCCAACTACTACCTCTACAACTCCGGGCACCTCGGCGGTGAAGACGACTTCATGCGCTCCCCATATTTCACGTTCATCCCGTGGGACTACGACAACTGCCTGGGCATCGACTACTTCGGCACGAAATGGCAGTACACCGACATCCTCGACTGGCCGAGCAACACCAGGCACTACTGGCGGGAGCACGCGACCTCACGCATTCCGCTGGTGCAGAACCTGCTGGGCAACCGCGACTACCGCCAGTATTACCTGGATTATCTCGAGTTCCTGCTCGATACTCAGTTCAATCCGGACGCGTTCAGCCAGCAGATCGCGGCCGACTCCAGCGACGGCCTCTGGGGCCGCATATGCCAGGCCGCTTACCTGGAGTCAGCCACCCCGTACGGCCAGCCGTTCACCGGCCGCCAGTTCACCAACGACGAGGTCTACCTCAGCGGCTGCAAGCAGAACGAGCTCAGGCACGGGCAGGAAAAGGCCGACGGCATCATTAATTACGTCCGCATGCGGCGCGACAGCGCGCGCCAGCAGCTAGAGCAGCTGCGGAAGGAGACGCCGCGCGCCACCGACCGGGCGAGCTTCCCGGCCACGATGGAACCGCTGCCGCCGAAGATGTGACCGGACCAAGCCAGGAGGCACGGCCGTGATTGTCCCGCACACAGCAATGCAGCAGCTCGAGCTGGTCAAGGAGGCGAAGATCTTCGACATCCTCGAGGGCTCGCTCGATCCGAGGCTGGAAGCCAGCGGCGTGCTCGCCAAGGACGGGCTGTTCTACGTCATCTTCGATAACCTGCCGCACATCGCCTGCATCGGGCCCGAGCTAGCCCGGGCGGCCGGGGACAATCACATGATCATGCAGGAGAGAGGCCACCGCCGAGGCTTCGAGGACATCGCGTACGACCCGTGGTCTGGCCGCTTTTTCGTGCTGATCGAATCGCTGCGCCGCGGCCGCGCCAGGTACATGGCCGCGGTGCAGGAATACGACGCCGACTTCCGCTATATCGGCAGCGCCTGGCTGGACTTCCCGCTTGACCGGCCGAACAAGGGCTTGGAGGGCCTGACCTGCGTGCACCGCGGGGGGCAGACCTACCTGCTCGGCTTGTGTGAGGGCAACAGGTGTAAAGGGGGCGCGGAGGGCCGCGTCCCTGGAGGCGGGCGGGTCCACGTGTTCCAGCGTGGCGGCCGCAACTGGGACCGCGTGGGCAAGGTCCGGCTGCCCGAAACGGTGCTGTTCGAGGACTACAGCGGCATCACGGTGACCGGTGACCGGATCGCGGTGATATCCCAGGTCTCCTCGGCACTGTGGCTCGGCCGCCTGGCGCCGGACGGCTGGCAGGTCACAGGCCCAGGCACCACCTACGCGCTGCCCAGAGACGCTGACGGCAACATCGTGTACGGGACGGCCGAGGGAGTGTCATGGATAGCGCCGGACCAGGTTGTCATGTGCTCGGACAAGGCCAAGCCCAAGCAGGACCCCCGGTGCCGGGCAAAAGACCAGTCCATCCACATCTTCCGTATTCCGGCCCCGGCCCTCCCCTAAGCCATCAACTGGGCAGCTAGACGTTCTCAGCGAGGCGCGGAGAGACAAGCATCGCATTTTCGCCTAGCACCGAGAGCCAGTAGTTCATCCGCTCGGCATTGGTGGTGTCCCGCCAACGGGCAAATAGCCGCGAGGCGTCTGCGAGCGGCAGCCGGCCTTCCACCTGGTGGATCTCAAGCGTGAAAGACACTGCCTCCGGGCGGCACGCCCCGGTAGCTGCCGACACGATGGACGCCAGGCCGCCTGGCCCGTACATCATGCTCAGTGACCGCCGCCCCTGATAGCTGAACGGAATCGGCAGCCGCGTCAAGAAGGTGAAATGATCCGGGAGACCCGGGATAAGAGGATGCCCGTCGTGCAGGTGGAAATGCACGTGCTTGCCGACCGAGCCGATCGACCGGATGACGTCGAGCACGTCCTGCGCAGCGCTTCCCACCGCCTCCTGGACGTCTGCGACCAGATCAGCCAGCCGACCGTCCTCTGGGCTAAGGTCCCCCAGGCTCAGGCCAGGATGGCTGCGCCCGAACCTGGCCGACGCCTGCCTGATGCCGACATGGCCGACGTCGATGCAGCAACTGACACGTTCAGCGTCATGGAGCCGCTCCGCCACCTCGACGAACCACCCCGGCTCCAGGCCCGCGGCGTACTCGAGAAAGACAAAGGGGCCACCCGGCCGCTCGCACAGACACGCATTGAGCTCCCGCATCACAGCAAGCAGGCGGTCTGTCTGTGCCTCCATCTCACGTTTGTCATGGACAACGAGGCCGGCGATACGGCCTGCGAAACGGTCGGCGAATTCCCCGACCACGGCGCGGCTACCCTCGTGCAGCACATTGACGCCACGGTTCAGGTGGACCACAGGCAGGTACGGATGAGGGGGCACGAACTGCAGGACATGCTCAAGCTCGTCTGGCGTGTCGGCATATACCTCGGCAGCCAGGCCCATCTGGGCAAAGCGGAGCCCAGCAAGCTCAAGCAGCGCATCGTCCCCTGCGACGCGTCGCTGGAACAGGCCATGAACCGGCCCAAGCACCCCACGGTCCATACCGGCTTCCGCGACGCCCAGTTCACCAAGACTCCCACCACCTGAGCGGGCACAATCCATGATTCTCACCCTACAGCGTCATAGATGCTCCTATCCTCTATCCTCCACCAGATGCTCCTGCCCGGTCGTCAGCACCGGCCCAGCCGCCAGGTTGCTGGCCAGTCCCCTGCCCGGCTCGCACTCACACCCTGTACCTACATCGGCAGCACCGCTATTCCAGCGCAGGTTCGCCCACCTTCATGAGGGAGATCAGGCGACTATCCAAGCATCACGAAGGCCTAAATGATCTTGCTCGCCACGGGCAGCTTTGGGTCGCCCGGAGACCACGGGAGCCACAAATGGGAGCCAACGCAATCAGCCGCCCACGGACTCAGCCCGACCCAGTCAGAATGTTCGCCCAGGTGACGGGAGCATGCTTGAGACCTGTGATCTGCCGGGAATGGGGTGTACCTTCCCGGTGACCGAGTAGTAGAGGCTCTCAAGCAATGACCGGCGTTGGCGCGCCGGCCGGGAAGGTACAACCCGATGCTTACGGTAGTCCCTGGCGACGGCTCAGGCCATGTGGCGGCAAGGATGGCTCGTCGTCGCTGATCGATGAGATCGTGCGGGAGGGCGCCCGGCGGATGCTCGCCGAGGCGCTGCAGGCCGAGG
The DNA here is from genome assembly GCA_963739135.1 of uncultured Actinomycetes bacterium. GTDB lineage: Bacteria > Actinomycetota > Actinomycetes > Streptosporangiales > Streptosporangiaceae > Palsa-504. Next base: position 245,068 of record CAVTZG010000018.1, on the reverse strand, counting down.
TCGACGCCTACATCGCGGCCCATGCCGCTGAGCGGGGCGAGGATGGTCACCACCTAGTAGTCCGCAACGGTTCCCACCAGCCACGGGAGGTGCTGACCAGCGCCGGCGCAGTGGCGGTGACCGCACCACGGGTCAACGACAAGCGCACCGACCCAGACACCGGTGAACGCGCGCGGTTCTCCTCGGCGATCTTGCCGCCGTGGGCACGCAAGACCCCGAAGATCACCGACGTGCTGCCCCTGCTCTACCTGCACGGCCTGTCCAGCGGGGACTTCGTGCCCGCGCTTGGGCAGTTCCTGGGCTCAGCGGCCGGACTGTCGGCGCCGGTGATCACCAGGCTGACTGAGACCTGGAAGGCCGAGCAGCGCGCCTTCGCCGCCCGTGACCTGTCCGGGCGGACTACGTCTACCTGTGGGCGGACGGCATCCACGTGAACATCCGCCTGGAGGAGCACAAGCTGTGCCTGCTGGTGATGATCGGCGTGCGCGCCGACGGGCGCAAAGAGCTCATCGCGCTGGCCGACGGATACCGCGAGTCCACCGAATCGTGGGCTGACCTGCTGCGCGACTGCGCCCGCCGCGGCATGCGCGCCCCGGTGCTCGCGGCCGGCGACGGGGCACTGGGATTCTGGGGCGCACTGCGCGAGGTCTTCCCCCAGACCAAAGAGCAGCGCTGCTGGTTCCACAAGATCGCCAACGTCCTCGCCGCGCTGCCCAAGTCCGCGCATCCCGGCGCGAAGAAGGCCCTCGCGGAGATCTGGAACGCCGAGGACAAGCCGCACGCCCTAGCCGCGGAGAAGGCATTCAGCGCGGCCTACGCGGCGAAGTTCCCCAAGGCCACCGCGAAGATCACCGATGACCTGGACCAGCTGCTGGCGTTCTACGACTACCCCGCCGAGCACTGGATCCACCTGCGCACGACCAACCCGATCGAATCTACGTTCGCCACGGTACGGCACCGGACCAAGATCACCAAGGGTCCCGGCTCCCGGGCCGCCGGGCTCGCCATGGCCTTCAAGCTGATCGAGTCAGCCCAGGACCGCTGGCGCGCGGTCAACGCGCCGCACCTCGTCGCCCTGGTCCGCGCCGGAGCCACCTTCATCAACGGCAAACTCGTCGAACGACCCGGCGAGGACGCCCCACCCGCAGCCGCCTAAAAGATCTTGATCCACAGGTCTTGACAATAACTCGGTGACGCTCCCCGTTCGACTCAGTCCGACCATGGCAGACACCTGGAACCGCCCTGGAGTTCCCTGACACGGAAGAGGTCACTGGTTCAAATCGAGTACGGCCCACGCCATTTTTCGAAAACCTGTCTAGCGGTGAGAGCCGTAATGAGAGCCAGCGACCTGCGGTTTTACCGCTTAACAGCTGGTCAGAGCACTTGACGTTGCGGTCGGCAAACAAGACTTCCCGTGGGCCTTGACCAGGTCTCCGGCGGGGAGTTCGTGCACAGACAGGAATAGAACGTTTACTCAACGCGCATGTGAGTGCGATCAGACGGCCTCCGCGCGTGCTAGGGCAAAGAGGCGTGAAGCTGAATCTCGCTGAGAACCTGGCGAGTAATACTCTATAGCGCCTTTACTTCATCCACAGCAAGTTCCGGCTTGCTTGCCGCTGGTGGAGCGTAATTGAGATGACCTGCGGTTGGGGTGGCCCCAGAATGGGCCGATGGACCTTGACATAGAGGGTTTCGTTCGTGATGGCTATGTTGCTGTCCGCGGTGCTTTCGATGCGGGCACGGCGGCGGCCTGCCGGGAGATGATCTGGGCGGCGCTGCGCGAGCGGGGCGTCCGCGAGGACGACCCCGCGGCCTGGCCGCCGCTCACGCACGTGGACAGCCTGGCAGGCGGGCCGTTCGCCGCTGCGGGTAGGACCCCGGCCCTGACCGCTGCCTATGACGAGCTGATCGGCCCGGGCCGGTGGACGCCGCGAGTCTATGTCGGCGGCGCGATCGTGGTCCGGTTCCCGTCGGAGGACCGGGCCAATGTCGGCTATCACATTGAGGGCAGCTACGACGGGCCGGGCGGGTACTGGGTCAACGTCCGGTCCCGGGCACGCGGGCTGCTGGCAGTGCTGCTGTTCACCGACGTCGGCCCGGGCGACGCACCGACCCGGCTGGTCTGCGGATCGCATCTGCATGTTCCGGAGTTCTTGGCGCCGTACGGTGAGGCAGGCACCCGCGCCGATGCCGAGTTTTGGCGGCCGTCGGTTTTGTGCAGGCCGGTCGCTCACGCGACCGGCAAGGCCGGGGACGTCTTCTTGTGCCATCCGTTTCTGGTGCATACCGCGACCTGGCCGCACCGGGGGAGCGCGCCGCGGATGATCGCCCAGCCCGCCGTGCACGTCCGCGATGGGTTCGCGCTGGACGGGTCGGATCCCTCGCCGGTGGCCCGGGCCATCGTGGCGGGACTGGCGATGGCGGAGCGGAGCTGATCACACGCCGGGGCTATCGAGGCTCGGTGCGGCGGTGCGGGGCTGAGCCGGCACGGCGATGCGGCGGGAAATACGGGTGGTCGGCGTTCGTAGCGCGTAGTGTCCGGGTGTGCCCGCTGAGGAGGGACCGCCGTCGCAGGAGGTCCTGGCCGCGCTGGTGGTATCGCTGCGCCAGGAACTGGCGGACGCGCTGGACGCGCTGGAGGAGACGCGGGGGGAGCTGGCGCAGGCCCGGGAGCGGATCGCTGAGTTGGAGGCGCGGCTGAGGCAGACGCCGCGGAATTCATCGAAGCCGCCCTCCAGCCAGGGGCTGGACAAGCCGCCGCCGCGGCGGTCGCTGCGGAAGAGGAGCGGCCGCAAGCCGGGCGGGCAGGACGGGCATGAGGGCACCACGCTGGCGCAGGTGGCGCGGCCGGACTGGGAGATGCGCCACGAGCCGGGCGGCTGCGGCCGCTGCGGGGCGGCCCTGGCGGGCCGGCCGGTCACCGGGGTGGAACGCCGCCAGGTCGTCGACCTGCCGCAAGCGGCGGTCCAGGTGACCGAGCACCAGCTGATCGAGCGGGAATGCCGCTGCGGGCACCGCACCAAGGCCGCCGCCCCGCCCGGCGCGGAGGGGCCGGTCCAGTACGGGCCGCGGATCGCCGCGATCATCGTCTACCTGTACGCCGGGCAGTTCTTGTCCAAGGAGCGCACCGCGCAGGCGCTGGCCGAGCTGTTCGGCATCCCGCTGTCGTCCGGGACGGTGGCAAGCATCACCGCCCGCGCCGCCGGACGGCTCGGCGGGTTCCTGGAGCACGCCCGCGAGCAGATCGCCGCCAGCGAGGTGGCCGGGTTCGACGAGACCGGGTTCCGCGTCCAGGGCCGGCTGCACTGGGTGCACTGCGCCCGCACCAGCAAGTACACCCTGCTCACGGTGCACCCCAAGCGGGGCAGGCAGGCGATGCAGGCAATGGGCGTCCTTCCCTCGTTCGCCGGGGTCGCCGTGCACGACGCCTGGGCCCCCTATGACACCTACGCCGCCCCTGAACACCAGCTGTGTTGCGCGCACGCCCTGCGCGAACTGCAGGCCGTCACGGATGCCGGCCCCGGCGGCCAGTGGTGCTGGGCCACCCAGGCCGCCGAGGCGATCACTGCGATGCAGGACCTGGTGCGCGAGGCGATCAGCCAGGGCCGCGATGCCGCCGACCCGGCCGTGCTGGCTGCCCAGGTCCGCCTGTTCCGCTCCGCGGTCCTGACCGGGGCCAGCCAGACCGCCCCCCGCTCCGGGGCGCTGATGAAAAAGCACAATGCGCTGGCCCGCCGCCTGCGCGACCGCCAGGACGACTACCTGCGGTTCACCGCCGACTTCCGGGCGCCGCCTGACAACAACGGATCGGAACGTGACATACGAATGGTCAAGCTGCGCCAGAAAGTGTCCGGCTGCCTTCGCACCTTCACCGGCGCCCGCCAGTTCTGCGCGATCCGCAGCTACCTGTCCACCGCCACCAAACACGGTCTCGGCGCCTTCGACGCCCTGGTCATGCTCACCAAAGGCCAGCCCTGGATGCCCGCCGCCTGATCAAACCAGGACGATTTCAGCTACCTGACCAGTCACAGCGCCTTTACCTGCCTGACCTCGACGGGCTGCCCTGTTAAACCACATAAAGGCCCAGTTCACCGTGCTGCGGTACTTCTCCCTCGACGAGACCTACGATGCCGGTCACAAGGAGCAAGCCAGCATGATCGGCAGTAAATCATCTGGCCGACAATCATGCCCGCGATCGAGAGCCCGGTCGCATCATTGAGCGTTAGAGGGCGCCAATCATCAAGGTCCCTGGGTGCTCGCATACCGGCCGCTGGTAATGGTGCACTGCGGGCCGATAATGCCAAGATCGCCGATGCCAGCTGGGCCCCTCCTGGGGTACAGCGCATCCCAGTCCAGCGCTCTGCGATACCTCGCGCTCGACGGCACCGATCACGCTAACGTTAGCCGATACGGGCGAGGCAGCATGATCCGCCGACCGGTCATCTGCCGCCCGCAACCACGTTCTGCGCCAACGGCTACGCCGCCTCCTGGACCGGGCCGTCGCCTGACGCAGCACTGGCCTGCGGTGCGAGGGCATGCACGCCAAGCGGCCAGAAGGTCCAGCCCTGAGCGGACAGCGCCCGCCATTGCCGGCTCGCGCAATGCCCGCACAGGTAAAGCTCGCCAGCCCGGTTGACCCGGTCTACCCGGTACGCCGCGCCGACCGCGGGCCCGCACCGATCACATGTCTCATTCATCTCCCACCACCTGCCGTCCGTTGCCGGGTCCAGGTCCGCCAACTACACATATTGATTACTCACCACGTCAATCTGGTTTCCCGGCCCGGCCGTTCGTGCGGCCACCGGGCACCACCACCCGGCCTAGAGCTGGCCTGCGGCGCCGGTCGCCATCATCGCGCCTGGGCCACGCAGCGCTCCGGCGGCCGACTCGGCCGACTCCCGGGCCGGGCATACCACGCGAGTACCATCCGCGTGTCCCCCTCCACTGATACAGAGCCGCCGCTCCCCTGCCAGATACAGGCCGGGTCCCGATGCGCGGCCCGCGATCAAAGACAACGCGAAACACTTCCAAGCGCACCCTGTCGGAATGTTCACGCAGGTCAAGGACTCCCCGTTCGACTCAGTCCGACGGTGACAGACACTCCGAAATTCCCTGACACGGAAGAGGTCACTGGTTCAAATCCAGTACGGCCCACCAGCCATTTCTTGTTCCTGGCCCTACCAGGTAACGCTCTGTGGCCCTACAACTGGCTCTAGAGCGAGGGCCAAGACATGCCCAGGCACAGCCGCACGGTCATCGCCGCAGGCGGGCACAAGCGCAGACGTTGCCGTGCCGGCGCACGAGAGAGCGCTTCCGCTACCAGGTAGTGGTGAGGTGCTCGCTCGAGAACTCGCCCGACGACTTTAAGCCCGGGCTACACCAGGTAGCTCTTGGTGGCTTTCCGCGAGGTGGCCCTGCGGCCCTGCCGTGAGGCCGAACGGAGGCCCGGGTCTCAGACCGCCAGATGGGTGCGGTCAGCCACGCGAGCAGGCGCCTAATGCGGGGAGTCGAGCGGTGAACGGCCGCGGGCGAGCCGGCTACGGTCTGCGATCAGCTTGATCCGTCTACTAGGTTTTCGTGAGCGAGCCGGTTTTGTTGTCCGTGCCGAGGATCAGTCGGCGTGGGCTGAGATCGTGCGCAGAGCCGAACGTGGCGAGTCGGTCGCGGGTCATCGCGCACGGCGATCACGTTGCTGACGTCGTGCCCTCGGGTGAGCTGGACAGACTGCGGGAGACGAGTGAGGTGCACCGCCGACTTCTCGCCATGCGGGCGGTAGGTAGACGCGGCTGACCCAGCGGCCACCTGTACCTGGGAGAAGGCCTGGGCTCCGCTGTCGTCAGCGACGGCGAGGTCCGTCGCGGCCACGGTGGCATCGCCGGCGAGATCGCGCATCTGGTCACGGCTGGTCCCGGCCGCCGGGCGATGGCATTCATCGACGTGTTCAGCGAACTCGGCCTGTGCTATCCGGACTCAACCGCGATTGACGTCGCGAAGCTGGCAACCTCCGTCACCGGATCAGCGCGAGCGGCGCGGACAACGCGCCTGGTCCTCGGCACCGCGGTGGGCGGCGTCATATCGGCGGCCGTCGCGCTGACCGATCCGGCAGTCGTCATCATCGGAGGCACGTGGGGCATTAACCCGCTCGTCCTCGAAGAAGTCCGCGCTGCGTGCGAGCGTCTCGCCCGCCCGGTCGCGATCCGCCCCGCCCTAGTGACAGGGGACGCACCGCTCGCGGGCACACGCACGCAAGCCGTACGCGAACTGCAGTCGGCCATCACCCAGTACCGGACGACGCTGCAGCGCTGACAGACAGAGCGCGCAGCCGCCGCAACCAGAAGCTAGGGGATCAGTCCTCCCGGCTGTGTTTCAGCGGCTGCCGCGAACTGGCCGGAGGACGTCGCGGAGGGTCTGTGCCAGCAGCTGCGGTTCGGCGACGGCGGGGAAGTGCCCGCCGTGGTCGTGTTCATGCCATGTGGTGATGGTGAAGTAGCGCTCGGCGAGCTCGCGGGGCGGCTTGGGGAAGGGCACCTGCTCGCCGCCGAAGACGCTGACCGCGGTGGGTACCTCAGACGGCTGGCCGGCTGGCAGGGCGCTGCCGGGGGTGTGGCGGTAGGCCCAGTAGGGCTGCATCGAGGAGGTGATGGTCCCGGTGGTCCAGTACAGGGTGAGGGTGCCCAGGAGCAGGTCCCGGCTGAAAGCAGTCTGCCCGTCGCTGGTGGTGCTGCTCCAGGCGACGGTCTTCTCGCCGATCCAGGCGGCGAGGCCGGCCGGCGAATCGTGCAGGCCGGCACCCAGGGTCGAGGGCTTGGTGGCCTGCTGGTGAGCGTAGCCGCCTTCTTCGGCGGCCCAGCTCTCGGCCTCGGCGAAGTAAGCCTGTTCGGCCGGCGTCCACGGCGCGGGCGGGGCGGGCAGCCCCGGAGTAGCCAGGTGGATGCCCGCCACGGCGTCGGCGTGGGCCCGGGCCAGCCAGGCTGTGACCCCGGCTCCGAGGTCGCTGCCGTGGGCGGCATACCGGCGGTAGCCCAGGCCGTCGGCCATCAGCCGGTGCCACAGCGCGGCGACCGCGCTGTGGGTGAGCCCCCCGGGCGGCGGCGGAGCGGAGAAGCCGAACCCGGGCAATGATGGCACGACGACGGTGAACGCGTCGCCAGGGTCACCGCCGTGGGCCTGCGGATCGGTCAGCAGCGGGAGCAGATCGAGGTATTCGCAGAACGAGCCGGGCCAGCCGTGAGTCAGCAGCAGCGGCATCGGGTCCGGGCCGCGCCCGGGCATATGCACCAGGTGCACCAGCTGGCCATCCAGGTTAGCGCGCAGGTGGGTCAGCCGGTCCAGCCGGGCCTGGAACCGTGACACGTCGAAGGCTTGCCAGTCCGCCAGCAACGCGCTCAGCCAGCGTCCGGGCACACCCCGCTCCCACCCGTCGCCTTCAGGCAGGGCGAGCCGGCTGCGGGCGAGCCGCTCCCGCAGGTCGGCCATCGAGCCCTCGTCAAAAGCAGCACGCAACGGATCGACAGCCAGCACGTTACTCACCCGGCCATCATGCCAGCCGCCCCACACAGAACTGCCATTCAGGAGTGCCCTGGACGGCCAGGCCACTGGCCGTGATAAGTGCGCATAGCGGCGGGTCTTTGCGCGGGTGCGCGAAGACAGAGATTACTGTCCGAGCGAGGACGAGCAGCCGGGAGAAGATCGAGGCCAGGATGAGCTGAGCGGCATCTGGTCGATGTCGATCGGCAGGTCGCGAGCGGCCACGAGGGCCGTGAACGGTGGTATCGCGCTGGTGATCTCGGCGAGGGATATGGTGCCCGGACCGCTACCGAGGATCTCCAGCCCGGAGCTGCGCAGCACGTCAGCGGGCAAGGAGATGACGGGCCCGGCAATCCTCCCGACCACCACCAGGCAGACCACGGGGTGGTATGAGTCATGCCACGTCGGGTGATGGCCGCGATGGCCACCTCGGTGGGCTGGCCCACGGGTAGTCGATGATCGCGAGGATCCCGTCCGGGCCTGCCGTCTCGGTCAGGGCGGCCCGGTCGTCGCGGCCGCCGAGGATGACGGTGGCGGCGGCGACGAGCCGGCGGCGGTGACCTCAGCCAGGGTCTCCCCATTAGCGACGACCGGCTCGGAGAAATCCGTGAACCGCGGGCCCCGCTCCAGCGAATCGATCATCGCCGACTTCATCACCCACGCCCTGCGGGTGGCTTGAGTGAAGCCATGTAGGACCGGATCCGGTCCAGTGTGGGCGGAGCTTGCCAGGCGGCGTCGACGTCGGCGTCGAGGACGGCCAGGTCCTGAGCCCGCGCTAGCGGCGGGAGCCGTAGCTGGCGTTTGGTGAGGCGGAATGCCGGGCCCAGGGCTGCGAGTCGCCGGGCGGCGGCCAGCGAGCGGCTGGCCAGATCCTCGGCGGTCACGGCCTCGTCGATGAGCTGGCAGGCCAGCGCCGGCCCGGCCTGGAACGTGGCGGCGCTGTTGATAAGCGGGCGGGCAGGGGCGTCGCCGACGCGCATGCGCAGCAGTTCCAGCGCTATCGCCGGGAAGGGGAGGCCTACCGCCATCTCGGTGACGCCAGCCCGGCCTGGGCCCTCTGCCATGAGGATCCAGTCCGCGGCGGCGGCGAGGATGTACCCGCCGGCGATGGCGTGCCCGTTGACGGCCGCGACCAAGGGCAGCTCGAAGGTGGCCAGGCGGGTGAACACCCGCCGCAGTTCGGGCAGGAACCCGGCCAGGTATTCTTCCCGCCCGGCGATCACCCGGTGCAGGTCCACCCCGGCGGAAAACACTGTTCCGGTGCCGGTCAGCACGACGGCCTGCGCGCCGTCGGCGGCGGCCTGGTCCAGCGCGCCGCACAGCGCCTGGCACAGCGCGGTGTCCAGGGCATTGACTTTGCCGTGCCGCATGGCCACCACGGCCACGCCGTCCTGGTAAGTGGTTTGGATCACCGGGCAGCCTCCGTCATGGTGTGAGCTGGCAGCTGAGGATCTCCAGCTGTATTTCGTCGGCTCCGCCGCCGATACGCAGGACGCGGACGTCGCGGTAGTGCCGGGCCACGGCCGATTCCTCGATGTAGCCCGAGCCGCCGAAGATCTGGACCGCGGCGTCTACGATGCGCCCGGCGGCCAGCGCCGTGTGGTATTTGGCCATGGCCACCGACCGGGGCGCCTGCGGGTGGCCCACGCCCAGCCGCTGCGCGGCGCGGTAGGTCATCAGCCGCGCTGACTCCAGCTCCACCGCCATGGCCGCGAGCCGGTGCCGCACGCTCTGCAGGCCGGCCAGCGGGGCGCCGAACGCCTCCCGGACGCGGGCATACCCGGTCGCCAGGTACAGGCATTCGGCGGCGTGGCCGAGGCCCATCGCCGCAAGTGCCACGCGTTCCAGCTGGAAGGCATGCATGATCTGGTAGAAGCCGCGGTTCAGCTCGCCGAGCACGCTCGTGGCGGGCACCGCAACGTCGTCCAGGATGACCTCGCGGGTGTCAGCGGCGTGCCAGCCCATCTTCGGCAGCGGCTCGCCGAGCGATAGGCCCGGGGCCGGTGCCTCGACCAGGAACGTGCTGATCCCGCGACGGCCCGAATCCGGCGCGGTCTTCGCGGCCACGATCAGCACATCGGCCAGGCCGGCGTTGGTGATGAACATCTTGCGGCCATTCAGGCGCCACCCGCTGCCGTCACGGACCGCCGAGGTGGTGATGGCCGCCACATCCGAGCCCGAGCCCGGCTCGGTGACGGCGAGCGCCGCGATGCTCTCCCCGCGTGCCAGCGGGGGCAGGTAGGCGGCCCGCTGCTCCGCCGAGCCGTACCTGACGACGTGGGGTGCCGCCATGTACGCGCTGACCAGCGGGCTTATCGCGATGCCCCCGCTGGCCCTGGCCAGCTCCTCGGCCAGCAGGGCCACGGCCAGCTGGTCGCCCCCGGTGCCGCCGTGCTCCTCCGGCGTCAGCAGGCCCAGCAGCCCGGCCGCGCCGAATTCCTTCCACAGCTGCTCCGGCACGCGGCCGAGAGCTTCGGCCTCACCGACGGCCGGCCGCACGTGCCGGTCCACGAACGTGCGGCACACCGCCTGGAAGTCGCGGTGCTCGGCATCAAGGTCCCAGCTCATCGGCAGCCCCCGGGATATGTCCGTCGCATCCATTATTCGACCGACCGGACGGTCGGCGGGTATGGCAGCCTGCCGTCGGTGCAGTCGCGCTTGCCGGGCCGTGCGGGCGGCCTTGGCGTCGGCCAGCAGTGTGTTCTGCCGTTCGCGCCCCAGCGCGGCGTGGATGTCCAGGTAGGTCATTGGTTGCTCCCGTCGAGATGGTCGTTTGCACGGCTCTTGCCGCTCGTCCCAACCTGCGGGGACCAGCTGCCGCCAGGCATCCGTGCCAGGCCCGGGCACTCGCTGCCACCGGTTTCCGCGTGACGGGCTTGTGCCTGCACATACAGGAAATCCCGGCCGGGCCGGGCAGCACATCGGGCGTGTTCCCTAACTTGGCAGGACGGTCCCCGCCGCAATACTTCCTCGGTCGGCTCGCCCAGCTTGCGCGACCGCTCGTTTCTCGGCCCGGCTAGGCGGGCCACGGCACGGTGGTGGCGCCCATCATGGCTAGAGCGGCCTTGCCCTATGCCGGATGGCTTCCCCGATCGGGACGAGTGCCGGGCCCACTGATCACCGCATCGGTTGAGGTTGCCTGCGCGCGGCCGGGCCCGCCCGCTCCCATCCCTCGCGGGCCATGGTCGCTATGGCCTATTTTCCTACCATGACCGGCCCGGGTTGAATGGTGGATGTGCTGGTTGAGCGGGAGGATTTCCTGGCTTCGCTGGAGCGGCTGCTTGGCGAGGCGCTGGACGGCAGCGGCCGGCTCGTGTTCTTGGGCGGGGAGGCTGGCGTTGGCAAGACGGCGCTGGCGACGGCCCTGGCCGAGGCCGCCAGTGGGCCGGTGATCCGGCGGGGTTTTTGTGACAACATAACGACGGCCGAAGCGCTGGGCCCGATCCTAGATGCCCTGCCCGAGCTCGCGGTGGCCACGGACCACGAGGCGGACGTGGGCAGGCTCCGCCTGTTCCAGAAGGTGCGCGAGGTGCTGGCCGAGTCGCCCATGTTGCTCCTGCTCGAGGACGTGCACTGGGCCGACGAGGCGACCCTAGACATCCTGCGGTTCCTGGGCCGTCGCCTCGCTGGCGCCCGGCTGATGATCCTCGCGACGTTCCGCTCGGAGGAGGTGGGCGGCGACCACCCGCTGACCGTGGTGATGGGGGACCTCGCTACCCTGGCAGGCGTCATCCGGATGCGGCTTCCCGTGCTCAGCGTGACAGGTGTGCGACAGCTGCTGGATGACGCAGGCTCCGCCCTCGACGCCAGCGATGTCTATCAGCGCACCGGCGGAAACCCGTTCTACGTCACCGAGGTGCTCGCAGCCGGCTCTGAGCACGTGCCAGCCACGGTACGCGATGCCGTGCTCGCACGCGTGTCCCGTCTGTCCCCGGCGGCGCGCGAGGTCGTTCACACGGCCTCCGTGCTTGGCCGCCGCACCGAGACGGCCCTTCTCACCGCCGTGTCGGGGCAGCCGCTCACAGCGGTCGATGAGTGCCTGAACCGCGGCGTGCTGGTGGCCGACGATGGCGCGGCCGGCTTCCGGCATGATCTGGCGCGGCTGGCCGTCGAGCGTTCACTTTCCCAGACTCAACGTACTGGCGCCCACACCCGGGCGCTCGCGCAGCTGGTGGCGTGGGGATCGGCTGACCACCGGCGGCTGGCGTATCACGCCGCGGGCAGCGATGACCGCGCCGCGGTGGCACGTCATGCTCCGCTCGCCGCCGCCCGGGCCGCGCGTCTTGGCGCGCACCGCGAGGCGGCGGATCAGCTACGGCTGGCGCTGCGCTACCACGAGCGGCCCGACCCGCTGCGGGCCTGGATACTCGATCAGCTGTCTTATGAGTGCTACCTGACCGATCAGGTGACCCAGGCCCGGGCCAGCGGGCTGGAAGCGCTGGCCATCCGCGAGCAGGAGCAGGACGCGCTTGCCGTCGGCACGTCGCACCGCTGGCTGTCGCGGCTGTCATGGGTACTGGGGCAGAACGCGGACAGCGAACGCTACGCCGCGGCCGCGGTCGCGGCGCTGGAGCCGCTGGGCCCCAGCCGCGAGCTCGCCATGGCCTACAGCAACCTGGCGCAGCTGCGCATGCTCGCCGACGATGCCACCGAGGCGGTGCGGTGGGGCATGAAGGCGATCGAGTTGGCCCGCGGCCTGGGCGACCGTGAGGCTGAGATGCACGCGCTGAACAACGTGGGCACGGCGTTGTCGCAGGCCGGCAATCTGCTCGAAGGCTGGGCACGGCTCACGCAGAGCCTGGACCTTGCCCTCGCCGACGATGCACATGAGCACGCCGCGCGCGCCTACACGAACCTCGGCAGCTCCGGCGTCATGCACCGCTCGTTCCGCGAGGCCGACCGGCACCTCCGCGCCGGCATCGCATACTGCACCGACCGTGACCTCGATACCTGGCGCCTGTACATGAACGCCTGGCTCGCCCGTTCACTGGCTGAGCAAGGCCACTACGCCGCAGCGGACCAGTACCTGGCTGACATCATGCGGCACCCGCATCTGTCGCCGATCACCCAGGCCTCCGCCCTGCCCGTCGCCGGCGTGCTCGCCGCCCGCCGCAGTGGCGACGGTACCAAGGAACTCGACGAAGCTCTACCGATCGCCGTTCAGATCGACGAGCCGCAGCGGCTGGTGCCGGTGGCTGCGGCGCGCGCCGAAGCGGCATGGATCGCCGGGCACACCTCGGATCTTGCCGCCGAGATTGACCGCGCCTGGCCCGCCGCGGTGGCGCACCCTCAGCCATGGGACCTGGGCGAGCTGTGCTGGTGGCTGCACCTCGCCGGGGATCACCGGCAGACCCCCGCACCCGTGGCCCAGCCCTTCGCCCTCATGCTGGCGGGCCAGCACCGCGCGGCCGCCAGCATATGGCGTGACCTGGGCTGCCCCTTGTGGTCGGCCTACGCGCTGGCCTTCTCCACGAGGACCGGGGACGCGCAAGAGTGCATGGACATTCTCGACCGTCTCGGCGCCTCAGCCGTGCGCCACGCGGTACTGCGCGCCCGGCACGCCCGGGGCCTGGCGGTGCCCCGCGGCCCTAGGCCGACGAGCCGGGCCAACCCGGCCGGGCTCACGGCGCGCGAGGTAGAGGTGCTTGGCCTGCTCGCCGACGGGCTGTCCTACGCCGAGGTTGCCGAACGGCTCATCCTGTCGGAGAAGACAGTGGGCCATCATGTCTCGGCGGTGCTGCGAAAGCTCAGTGAGCCGACCCGCTCCAGAGCAGTCGCCACGGCTCTGCGGCTGGGGATCATCCGGCCAAGATAGGGAACACGCCCGATGTGCCACACGGCCCGGCAGAGATTTCCTGTGATGGCAGGCAGCAAGCCTGCATAACATCTCACGAGGGGACAACGCATGGCACTGTTCATGGACACGCATATGATCGGAGGCCCGGTCACCATCGATGACGTGGCGAAGGCCCACGCTGCCGACCTGCAGACTCAGGATGCGTACGGCGTTCACTATCTGCGCTACTGGGTCGACCAGGAGCATGGCAAGATCTTCTGCCTGGTCGACGCCCCGGATGCCGATGCTGCGGCTGCGGTACATCGCGAGGCTCACGGGCTCGTCGCCGACGAGATTTACCCTGTCGCCGAGGGAGCCTGATTCCCGGCCCTGTGCTCCGAAGCAGTGGGCCGCAGCGCTGGGACCCACGGCCCACTGCCCAGCCTCAAATGCACCGCCCGTTACGCCCTATCAGCCTTAACGCTGTGTACCCGGCGGCGCAGGCCACAGGACCGGCGACGAACCCGTGCCCGGTCAGCCCGCGTGCCAGCAGGCGCGTCAGGATGAGTATCGGTAATGATGTTGTTCGACGGGGTCATCGGCGCGGACTGGAGCTGGTCCCAGCGCGATGAGGCAATGGCCAGGCGCATCCTGGCCACCTCCCCGCCGAGTGCACGCACGCTAGTGGCAGCGGGCAATGCCCACACCCCGGTCAGCCCCATCGAGCTGGGCATCCTGATGGGCGCCCGCGTCGCCGAGCAGCGGCCCGGCACCCCGGGAAGTCCAGATCAGCTACGGCGGCGGGAGTTTCTACAACTGCGAGCCCCGCCAATTCGCCCGCCGCGCCGACCCGCAGGGAACGATACGGCTCCGCCAGCACCAAGGCGAGCTCGTCCTGGACCTCCCCATAGCCACGGAGGCGGTCGTGCCACAGCGTGTTCTGGACACGCACCGCCTGGCGGGCACGCGGCCCGATGCAAGCCTTCGTCGGCAGTGAACCGCACCTGACCACGATGGCTCGCCTAGACGACTGGTGCGACGAGGCGACCTTCACCGACTGGGAGCAAAGCGACCCCAGCCTCCCCGATTGGCAGACTGGCTACGACCGCCTCATCGCCGACGGTCAGGTCGCGAGTCTCACGCACGCCTCCGACGCGCATCAAACTCGCGCCTTCCCCGCGCCTGCGACGGCTTCCTGACGCGATCATCGCGGGTGGCCCTTGCTCTGCGGCCCTACAAGTGGCCCTACTGTCAGGGCGGACGCATGCCGCGGCCTCAAACCGCCGGGACGCGCCCGGTCGTCGCCGCGGGCGCCTACAGCACAGAGCTGATGCGCGAGAAACTGCTTCGGCTGCCGCAGTCGTGGGTGAAGGTCAAGCTCGAAAACTCGCCCGGCGGCTTTGGGAGTGCCGACGCAACCGAGGCGTCCGGCGGCCTCACCCGGGCGAAGGAGAAGCCGCTGAGCACGTGTCTCGGTAGCGCATGCCATCGTGGCGGCGACGCCGTTGTCGGCGCCGCCACAGGGCAGGCATCCGGGTGACCCGGCTGAGCGAGATCTGCGACCTGCGCCGGATCATCTTGCACATGATCGAGGAGACGGCTCGGCACGCTGGCCACCTCGACATCGCACGAGAGCTGACCGACAACCGCACCGGACTTGGCCAGCGCTACCAGAGACCCCGCCATTGACGGGATCATGCAGGAGGCGTAGTGCGCACGCGCGCCGGATGACCGGTTCTGCACTACCAGAAGGGCTCGCAGGGCACCTGCCAGGAAGACGCCAGGATGGGCACCGCGCTACGCTTCCCTTGATTGTCCTGGTTGGGGGCGGCGATGATGACAGGGCCGGGAGACGAGCTGGCAGCGTCCGCGGCGGGCCGTGGATACCTGCGGGTGTCGCATGCCGAGCGCGAGCAGGTGATCGACGCTCTCAAGGCCGCGTTCGTGCGCGGCATGCTGGCCAAGGACGAATTCGACCTGCGGGTAAGCCAGGCGTTCGCGTCCCGGACCTACGCGGAGCTGGCCGCAGTCACCGCCGGCCCTACCGCCGAGCCGACCGCAGCCCAGCCGCGCAGCCCCGCCCAGGCCCAGGGCGGGCAGCCAGTCCTGCGGCCCGGCCGGGTAATGGCGGCGGCAACCGCGCTTTATGCAAGCGTACAGGCGTTCGTGTTCCTCTCACCTTGGCCTGCGGGTACCGAGAACGATCCCGCGCCTGCAAAGATCGCGTTGTTCCTCTCGAGCAACCCCATATACCTGCTCGTTTTGCTCATCTGCGTGGCGTACCTGATCGCTGGGCGGCGGGAGAGGCGTTCCGGCGGGCGGCCGCCGCGGCGGCCAGCACCGGGCGCGGGTGGCCAGGCATCCCGGTACCGGCTCTCAGCCGGCCCGGACGGAGAGCTTCCGCCGGCCGGTCGCGGTCACCAGCACACGGCCGAAGCTGAGCGGAGCCGTCCTCCCCGGCCGCCGCGGCGGGCTTATGGTCACCCCGGCGGTGGCGCCCTCGCGGGTTGTCTGCCGTGATGGCTGGCAATCGTCGTGCGATGAGCCGCGGATCACCTGTCCGGAAACGCGGGGCAGCGCTTATGACTGGCCCGCTTGACCTGATCCCTGTTGCGGCTGGCCGACGTTGACGGCCCGGCAGTCGGCCATGGCTGCGCACGGGTACATGAACAAAGAGCAACCCGCTTTTGTCTCAGGCGGGCAGCCGGCAATCATGTCCACCGCAAGGCGGCAAGCCTGAAGGCCTCCCGGACGGCGTCTTCGGCCGCGCGCCGGTCCCCCAGACTCGCCCGCAGAGTGGTGAGGACTTGCCTACCGCGCGGCTCCGGTGACGCAGACGGCGACGATGCAGGTGACGTGCCGGTCCAGGCTGCCGCGTTGCCGTAATGGCGGAGTCGGGTATTAGAACTCTCCGAATACCCAGCCCGCATCGTGGTGGGAGCCATGGATCAAGACCTGGACATGGAGGCCGTCAATTAGCGGCGTCCAGGTGCACGCTTGAAACTGGAGAGGGGAGCGATGGCAGGCGGCCGCATCGAAGGCGCGGGACTGCGCGGCGTCATGCGGCTGACCTGGGTTGAGGATCACCTGGCGCATGTCCTGGACCACTGCGAGACCGACGAGCCCTCCGGCGTGTGGACCGGCCTGGCCTGCCAAGATCACGGCCTGGCGCTGGGCGGCGACGTGGACAACGCGACGCTGCGGCGGCTGTCCGCCCACGGCCAGATCGCCGACCTCATCTGGGAACCACGTAGAGAACTGGTCGCCGAACACGGCCAGCTGCTTCAGGCCGCGATCCAGGCTGCGCAGGACGGGAAGCCGAAGACGGGAGAGCAACTGTGGCAGCAGGTCCAGGCAATCTGGTCGGTGGCCTGGTCAGCTAACTATGCGGCGCTCAAGTTCCTGCAGGACGCGGGCCTCAGCAGGTTCTCGCCGGTCAAGCCCCAGCGCTGGGTGGTCGCCTCCTTCGAGCACCACCGTGGCCCGCATGGCCTTCCGCATCCCCACGTACACAACATCGTGATCACCGCCCTGACGACCGGGGCCTGTTGAAGGCGACCCAGCTAGGTGGCCGACGTAGCGGCAGACCGATGCCGGAACGATGATGAGCGCCCAGTGGCGGCTTAGCGCCGGCCAGGTCACGCCCGGTCAGCACGCAGCCTCGCTGGTCGCAGTCGATGGTTTCGTAGCCATCGGGTGCGCGGGCTGGCGCCGATCAGCACGAACAGGGCCGCCGCGGGGACGGTCTGAGTGCCGCCGCTACGGTTATCGCGGGGGGTGAGTCTTTCCAGCCGCCCGGTGCCCTGCCCGCCGACCGCCTCGGTGTGCAGCCGGACCGAGATGTTGGGGGTGGCACCGGCAGCGCTCTTGCCCGTCGCCACCATACCAGCCCCGCGCCGGCACCCCGGGTGCATGAACCCGGCAACAGGGCCGGACAGATAGCAGGCCACAACCAGCAGTGCCTGCGAGAAGCGTACGTAACATCGGCTCGGTGCGGTCCGACTGCCGCAAGCCGCCCCCGGATTGGGCGGGACTGCGTGCGTTCCTCAACCTTCCCGGGTCACTCAGCGTGATACTGGAATAGTGGCATGGACGTTCTCAGCGGCCGGATCCTGCTGCGCCCCAGCAACCTGGACCGCAGCCGCCGCTTCTACCGTGACCTGCTGGGCCTGGCCATCTGCCGGGAGTTCGGGCCGCCGGATGATCCCGGGCTGGTGTTCTTCCCGGCCAGGGGCTGCTCGAGGTCTCCGGGCACGCGGCCGGCCCGCCCAGCGAACCCGCCCGTGCCCTCGTTGTGGACCGTGCGCGGCAAGCGTACGGCCGTGCTCCGGACCCCGCGCGAGGCCAAGCCCAGGACCGCCATGACCGCTCGACCTCGACACCCCTCGCGGGAAGCGCTGACCTGGCGGGACGAGCCGGTCACCCTGCGCTGGGTGCTCATGCACCTGATCGAGAGACCGCACGGCACAACGGTCGCATCGACGTCCTCAGGGAGATGGCCGACGGCGCCACAGGACGATGAACGGGGTGGACCGTACGCACCCGGGAAAGCGCCTGCCGCCCCGGGGCTGGCAGCTGTTTCGCGGGGGCGAATGCCAAGGCCGTTATGGCTAAATAATTGTCGTGGTCCGGGCGGAATGCGGCGGCGCGGCGGCGTTAGGCTCTACGGGGGCGCTAGCGGTTCCGGTTCCGTGCGGCCGATGCGGCCGCGGAAAGTGATGGCAGCTCATGGCTGAGGTCGGCGACCCGACCCCCGAAGGAGCCACGCTCGACACGGGCGTGGCCCATCCCGCCCGGGTGTATGACTACTGGCTCGGCGGGAAGGACAACTTCGCCGCCGACCGGGAGGCCGCGGAGCAGGTGATCGCGGCCAACCCGACCGTCCTGCCTGGCGTGCGGGCCAACCGGGCCCTCCTCGGACGCGCGGTACGCCACCTCGCCGCGGAGGCCGGGATCCGGCAGTTTCTTGACCTGGGCGCCGGCCTGCCGACCGCTCAGAATACCCACCAGGTCGCCCAGGAGATCGCCCCGGACTCCCGGATCGTGTACGTCGACAACGACCCGATCGTGCTCGCCCACGCCCGGGCGCTGCTGACCAGCGCGCCCGAGGGGGTCACCGCCTACGTGCCGTCTGACATCAGGGACACCGAGAAGGTGCTGGCGGGCGCGGCGGAGACCCTCGACCTGAGCAGGCCGGTCGCGGTCATGGCATTGATGGTCCTGCAGTACATCCCGGACGGGGACGACCCCTGGGGGATCGTCGGGCACGTGCTCGAGTCGCTCCCGCCGGGCAGCTACCTGACCGTCTCCGACACGGTCCGCGACATCGACACCGGGCGGGTGACCGAGGGGACCGCGCGGCTCAACCAGCGGATGGGCCCGACGCAGCTGACCCTGCGGACCCGGCCCGACTTCGAGCGGTTCTTCGACGGGCTCGAGATGGTGGAGCCTGGGGTCGTTCCGCTGCCGGAGTGGCGCGGGCCCGGTTCCGAGTACCCGATCCCCTGCTACGCCGGGATGGGCCGCAAGCCTTAACGCGATCAGTTCGGTCGTCGCCGACGTCGGCGGCAGTGGCGAGCCGCGGGTGTGGCGCGCCAGAACTCGTGCAGAGCATCTGACCCGGGCTCCACCCTCGGCGCTCGTGCCGTCGGCGGAATGCGGGTGAGGTGCGCAGCATGCAGCCGGCAGGGCCCGGCGGCCGTCCAACGGGCGTGCACGCTGGAGACGTCCCGTCACAAGCCTTCTGGCCGGCCCGGCCCGCCCAGCCCAGGTGCGCAGGTGATCCTTTTCCCGCTCTACGCCGCGGGTGGCAAAGGCCTGGCCGCCAGGCGGCGTGGCCGCGGGCGGCCAGGATGTCGTATGGCTGAGCGCGTCCGCGAAGCCATGCACCGGCTCTGCGATAACCCCGGACCGGCCTGGTGCCTGATACTGATATCCAGGGCAGACGCGGCTTCGGACAGCTGGGAAGAGCAGATCATGATTAACTTGTTCACCATCTCGCGCAGCATGGCCAAGCTGGAGTACACGGCCGTACGCCTGCCCTTCACCCTCCTGGATGAACGCATCGTTGCCCGCTACTGGCACGATCAGGGGCTCTTCCGTCTGGGCTTCCAGCGCTTTCTCGGTTCGGTCGATGAGCTCGCCGGGTGGCTCCTTGCCGATGATGACATCTCCAGGCGGGGCCAGGCACTGACGCGGCGTACCTGGCATCTTGCGGTGGCCGGCGAGCCGGGAACGGGTCCGCAGGCACGACCTGCGAGCTGAGGCCGGCTGCTGGGGAACACTCCAGACCGGTTACGGGCGGTTGAATTGTTCGGCGGCGGTGAGATCGAAGGTGCTCAGATTGTCTATTCCGGGCGCATTGTCCCAGAGGACAAAGGGTTCTGCATCGCGCTTGCTGGTTCGGGCTGTCCATGCGGAAGGCAACCAGACGATCGTCTGGATCGTCTTGCTGCCTGCGGTGGCGTGCCTGGCTCGGGCCTATCGGCCTACAGCGCGGATGCCGGCAGTGCGTCGAGCGTGCCGATGGTCTGGGCCAGGGCGAGGATCTGGCCGTACATCAGGCGCTGGTCAAGCTTGTCCAGGTCGAGCAGCTGCGGCTGCTGGGCGTCCCCGGCTTGCAGCAGGTAGGTGGGCGAGGGGCACAGCGAGACGGTGCCGAGCCCGGCCGCGTACAGCGATGATCCCTCGCCGAAGTAGGCCGGGATCGTTCCTGGCCGTACGGTGGCCACGGGATAGTCCGGCCAGCCGCTGGCGTTGACTGCGGCGACCGCGGCCAGGTACGCGTCCTGCTCGGCGTTGAGCAGGCTCAGAACATCCCGCTGCATGGTGTAGGTGGTGCCCCACTCGAATCCGCCGGCCGGCGCGTACTGCCCGGTCACCGGGTCGTCGGTCCACATCGTGGCGCCGAGGTGCTCGACGGTCACGCCGAGCGCGGCGGCCTGGTAGATGTCCGGGTGGTCGGCCATCCATGTGCTGACGGCGCCCTGGCCGACCTCGGGGTGGGCCAGGTTCAGGATGGTGCGGCTGAATTGCGGCAGCTGGAAATGCCCCGTGACCAGCGCGAAATACATGTCGTGGTTCCGCGAGGGCAGGGCCGCCAGGTGCCGGGCCAGGGCGATGAGCCCGAGCCCGCCGTTTTCCTCGGTGGCGTTCGGCCCGTCGGTGTGGGTGTTGATGATGATGTTCTGGCCGGTGTTCCCCGAGCCTTCCAGCCAGCCCCAGACCGTCTCGGTCGCCGCGCCCGCGGTGATGTCCGCGGTGAGTACGAGCGTGGCGCTGGCCTGGCCGCCCGCGGCCAGCGCGGCCAGTCCGGTGCCGGTTGAATCGCCGACCCAGACGGCGGGGCAGCCGGGATCGCCGGGGGACGGCAGGCCCGATGCGGCCGGATAGGACGTGGTGAACGGGTTGTACTGGTTGACGACCTCATCGTCGGGCAGCCCTGTCCAGGCGACGACCACGCCGAGCACTCCGGCGTTCCTCGCGTCCAGCAGCGGAACCGGCTCGAATATGCCCTGGAAGATGGGATTCGTCAGCGCGGCAGCGTACGCCGCGTAATCGACGGCCGCCAGGGCGGAGATCTGGCCTGGCACGTAGCCGCCGGTCGCCGTCTGGGCCAGATCCAGCGAGAACTCTGGCGGCACGGCCCGGATCACGGCGATCCCGCCTCGGGCCGCCGTCCAGAACGCCGCGGTGTAGCCGCTGGCGAGCGGGTACAGGCCGAGATCGACCAGGGGGCCGGTCACGCCGCCGGGCGGCGTCTGCCCGGAGTAGGGATAGTAATAGGTCAGCGGGACCGGGCCCGACCGGCCCAGGGACGCGGGGGCGCTGACGGTCAGGGCAAAGTCGCGGGCCAGCCAGCGGCTGAAGGTCAGCCGGTCGGTCTGCATCCTGACGCCGGGCACCGCCGACAGCTGCCCGGCCAGCCAGTCCACGTAGGCCGCATGACCGCTGCTGCCCGTATAACGCGTCCCGAACCCGACGAGCTGCTCCTCCCACTGCCACACTTCCGGCAGGCCAGGCATGCCCGCGGCCCCACCGCCGGTCGCCACGCTCATCCTCGCTCCTCCTCACGCGCCGGCCTCAAGAGCGGACCGGACAGCTCCTCACAACCACCACGGGCGGCCCGCTGGCCGCTGTGCAGACCATGCCCGCACCAAGGCAGATCTGCCCGCAGGTGACGGCGGATAACCTGGCGGCGGTCATGGCGGAAAATGCGACGTGCCGAGCAGGGGTACGCGGCCTGCTGCCTGGCTGGCCGATCCGGCCGCAGCAGCCGGGGCAGCGGTGCAGCACCTGTTCGCCCGGGTGATCGAGGGGACATGGCAGGCGTGCCAGGCAGCGACGTAGTCAGACGCGCACTTGAGCTGGGGAGACGACTTCTGCGCCCCGGGCGGCCCGCGGCGACTGTTCCGGCACGCCGCCGACGGCGGGCAGGTAGACCGGTGCGGCCGGTGCGATGCCTGCGGCAGGCCCGTGCCCGCGGCGGACACCATCCTCGCCCCCGGTCCCGGGCTTGAGCCGCCGGCGGACGACAGCTGGGTAACCGCCGCGCTGACCAGGCCGCACCGGCTGCTGGAACCCTTGCGCGCGGCAGACGCTCCGCGGTTCCCTGACCGGCCCGGGCTACCGGATGCTGCCCCGTCCGCAGGCGAACGGAGCGCCCCATCCTCGCGCGCGTAGCCGGGTGCAGCACGATGATCACTGTGCCTGCTCTCGACGCGGACGAGTATGTCTGCTGCCTGCTGCCGACCGATAAGTTAGCTATACTTTTAGCCATGTCAGTGTCCGAGCAGATGCCGCTCGCCGACGTCAAGAACCGCCTGTCGGAGGTCGTGGACCGCCTCCAGCGAGAGCACGGCCGCGTCATCATCACCAGGCACGGCCACCCCGCCGCCGTGGTCATCAGCGTGGAAGACCTGGAGTCGCTGGAAGAAACGCTCGACGTCATGGACAGCGCCGCGTTGCTCAGCGATATCCGCGAAAGCCTCGCCGAGCTGGGCACTGCGGACGCGCCGGTGCTGAGCAAGGACGAGGCCCTGCGCCTGATCTCTGGCCAGTGAGCGGGAGCGATTTCGCGGTCGCGTGGACCAGTACGTCCCGCCGGGCCCTGACCAGGCTCCCGGAGAAAGTGGCGACCGCTGTCGCGGAGTTCCTGTACGGTTCGCTGGCCACCAGCCCGCACCGCGTCGGCAAGCCGCTGAAGCTCGGTCTTGACGGGCTGCATAGCGCTCGCCGCGGCGATTACCGCGTGATCTACCGTATTGATGATCAGCGGCGCCTGGTCACCGCGATAGCCATCGAGCACCGCTCCGACATCTACCGGCCGCGACGACTCTGACCGCTGACACAACAGGACGGCAAGATGTCCGGCACGATGCTCGCCGCAGTATGCATGAATGCGCGTTCGGCCGTGTCGGCCAAGCCAAGCCTGCTCGTCCGTTCCCGCGGCCCGCAGTCACCAGGAAGGCCGACCACTTCCCCCGCCGACTCGCATCATCCGGCGAGCCGGGTTCGTTAGTTCAACCCCAAGGCAGCGGTCAGGCCGACGTCGAGGTGCGTCGCAGCCCTCGATGATGTTGGCTCCCTTGAACGGTTCCTGGCCCTTCAAGCGCCGTGAGAGCCACAAATGCCGGCGGCCATGGGGATCGGCCCGATGAGGAACACAAGCCTGGCCCTGTGTCCATGACATAGAGTCATCGGGCTCGTCGACGGTTACGGCGGAGCCTATGTGCCGATCGATGCCGTCAGCGCAACGCTGCTAGCCGGTGAAGGTGACGGCCAGGATGTCAAGGCCGGGGATACGGTCAAAGTGCCGGAGATTGGCTGTTCCAACGCGCCATCCGGCAGCTATGGCAGTCGCCGCGACGACCCGGTCATGCGCCCCGACGTCCTGTCCGGCCGCGGCGAGCCCGGCCCAGATGCGGGCGTGCGCACGAGCGGCGAGAAGGCCGAAGGGCAGAGGGGGAAACGCGTCCAGGACCGCCTCGACGAAGGCCTCACGGCGGGCCCGGTGCTCGGGGACAGCTCGGTGCACGCCGTGGCAGAAGAGCGGATTCGATCTTGAATTTTCTGTCGCTATTGGCGGTTCGCGTTGCCCGCGACGAGAGGCAGGAGATCGTCCAGCGACACGGTGAGATCACTCCCGGTGCTGCGCTGTGCATCGCGGTCGAGTGTGCCGCCGTGATATCCGAGCCCGGCTTATTCGACCGCTGACCCAGAAAGATCAACTGCTTAGCATTGTTTTGGCCGGACGCTACGGATGAGCCTTCTCGGTGTGATCAGTCAAGGCAGAATCTCGACGTACCCGTCGGTTCCGTGCACGCGGATCCGCTGCCCATTGGGGATCAGCCGGGTGGCATCTACCACACCGACGACGGCCGGCAGGCCGTACTCCCGTGCGATCACTGCGCCATGGGTCATCAGGCCTCCCACCTCCGTGACCAGGCCCGTGATCGCCACGAACAGCGGCGTCCAGCTGGGGTCCGTGTAGGCCGTGACCAGGATGTCGCCCGCTTCGAGATCGGCCTGCGCCATATCCAGGATGACGCGGGCCCGCCCTTCGATGACCCCGGCGGAGACCGGTAGGCCGACCAGGGCACCGGTCGGCACGTCATCGCGTCGGTACGCCCCGGTGATGACCTCGCCGTCCGATGTGAGCACCCGGGGCGGCGTGAGCGCTTGACACGACCTGAACGCGTCCTTGCGCCGGCAGATGAGCTGGTCATCCACGTGGTTCGTGCGCGCGACGTCGTGGAGCTCTGGGAACCTCAGGTAGAAGATGTCTTCCTTCTCACGAAGCACGTGGGCCTGCACGAGGCGCTCGGCCTCTTTCAGCAGGGCCTGCTTGTACACGAAGTAGCGGCTGACCATGCCGTACTTCGGGTACTCCCGGTACCCGATGAAGGTCCGCACCCGGTCGATCACCCGCCTGGCCTCTTCGGACTTCCGCTCCCCGTCCGGCAGGGCCCGCAAGCGCTCCAGCACGTCCTGTTCCTTTGCCCTTGCCTCAAGCCGCCCTTGCTCGAAGCGGCGCGCGCCGGCGCCCGGCTCGAAGTTCTTGATGTTGCCGAGGATCACGGGCACGAGCGTGGAGGGGCGCTCGCTCCAACGCGGCCGCGTGATGTCGATCTCGCCGACGCAGCGCATGCCGTACTTTTCGAGCCACGCCTCGATGGCGTCTCGCGCTTCCCGCCCGCCCGAGAGCTTGGCCAGCTCGTCCAGGAAACCCTCGTCCTCGACGTGGTGCAGAAACGCCACCACATCCGGATGCGGGCGGATCACGTCCGCGACGTCCAAGAGCGCCAGCCCCATCTCCGATGTGACGTTATGGGGAACGGACTGCGTGAGCGTGTCGGCCGCGTTCTTCTCGCCCAGCCACGCCTGCAGCTGATCGTTGAGCCACCACGCGGCCTCCATCGCCGACATGAACACCTGATGGCTCTGCGGATCGAACAAGATCCGCTTCAGCTCCTGGATGTCCGCCTGGATGAAGTCGAGCAGCGCCTCTCCGGACTTCGTCCGGATGTCGCGTTCCGAGGCGGCGATTGATGCCTGGCTGCGCCCGATCAGCTCGGTGACGATGGCCGGATCGGTCTCGATCGGAGCTGGCGCGCCGCCAAACAGTGGCCCGGGGGGACCCTCGTCAGGGAGCGGCCGGATGAAGCCGTCGCGCTCGAGGATGGTCTGCAGCGCGTGCCCGGTCAGCGGATCGGATCTCCCCAGGGCCTCCAGGAGGCCGGCGCGGCTCGCCGGCGAGGCCAGCCTTTGGGTGACGTCGACGAACAGGCGGCCGCCGGCCTCGGCCATGGGCGCGGGGGTCGTCATCTGCCAGAAGGACAGCCCCAGGGGCTTCATGGGGTCGGTCATCATCTGCTGATGACCGACGGAGACATAGACGTGGTTCTCCCGGTCGCCGGACTCGGGGATGGGGAACAGCGTGGTGATCGGCCGGCTCTGGACGATCTGGAAGCCATCATCGACCAGGCACCATTCGATGTCCTGCGGACGGCCGAAGTGCCCTTCGATCCGCCGGCCGAGCCGCGCGAGCCGCACAACCTGCGCATCCGTCAACGCCGGCTGCTCCTGCCGCTGCGGGTCGATCGCCTGTTCCTGCGTCCCGCCAGCCGGCGAGGCGTGAACCGCACGCTGCTTGGCGGCGATCGCCTTGGCGACGACCTCGCCGTCGCGCACTTTGAAGACATCCGGGTTCACCAGGCCGGAGACCAGGGCCTCACCGAGGCCGAAGCTGGCCTCCACGGAGGCGACCTTCCGGTTGCCCGTGACGGGGTCGGCCGTGAACAGGATGCCGGCCGCATCCGGGAAGACCATCTGCTGCACGACCACGGCCATGTGGACCTTCCGGTGGTCGAAGCCGTTCCGCAGGCGATAGGTCACGGCCCGCTCGGTGAACAGCGACGCCCAGCACCGGCTGACGTGCTGGAGGATCGCCGCCGGCCCCACGACGTTCAGGTACGTGTCCTGCTGGCCGGCGAAGGAGGCCGTCGGCAGGTCCTCTGCCGTCGCGCTGGATCGGACGGCGTAGGCGGCTTGCTCGCCGAGCTGGGCGAGAGCGCGGGGGATCGCCGCCGCGAGATCGCCCGGGATGGCGATCCCTTCGATGGTCCGGCGGATCTCCGCGCTGAGCGTGCGGATCGCCTCCCGGTCGTCCGGGTTCAGGCGCGACAGCTGATCGAGCCGATCGTCGATCGACGGCGCCTCCGCCAAGATCCGCCGGAAGGCGTCCGTCGTCACGCAAAAGCCAGCCGGCACGCGGACGCCGTCGATCCGCGATAGCCCGCCCAGGTGCGCGCCCTTGCCGCCAACGACCGCGACCTGCATCTCGTCAACCTCTTGAAGACCCAACACGTGCTGCTCGCTCACCGCGATACCTCCGAGGCAGCCGTGCTCCGTTGCACTGCACTGGCCGATCGAATCACCGGCGCCTCCAGCTCTGTCGAACCTCGGGGTCCAGCCAGAATGCCACGAGGGAAGATGCAAAGCCCTGGCTGGGCTCAGATCCGGGAATGGCCCGCTGCCTCGGCGGCTTCCGGCGCGCCAAGCGCAATGGGAGCCAGCAACGCAGACAGTCCCGCACGCACCCTGACAAGCGCGGGCGTCAGCGGGCCGGCCCAGCGCTCGTGCGCCCAGTCAGATCACGTCGCGCCGCTTGGTCAGGGCGATTCCGCCAGCGACGAGAGCCACTGTGTATCCGATCATGATGATCCCGCCGACCCACGCGGGCGGGGCGTACGGGAATGCCGGACCGGAGGTGGTCATTACCTCTGAGGCGACCGCGGGGCCGATGACCGGCGCCCCGAGCATCCAGCCCTGGTGGAAGAGGTTGTAGAGCACGGTGAAGACAAGGATGGTGCCGAAACTGCCCGCGTATACGGCTATCGCGGCGATGACGGAAGCCATCTGGCTGCGTAGCACCGCGCCAAGACCGAACCCGAAGACGCCCCAGGCGGCGAACGCGAGCAGGTTCAGCAGCACCGAACGGGCCACGGTCCATCCGGCTAGTGACATGCTGATGTGCTGGGTGTACAGGAACAGCGGAGTGGCCACCGCGGCGATGACGGTGCCCACCAGCCAGAACAGCGCTCCGCAGCAGGCCGCGGCAGCCAGCTTGGCCATCATGACCGTGGCCCGGCGCGGAACAGTCACGAACGTCACGGCCGCCGTCTGGTTCGCGAACTCACTCGTCACGACCAGCACGCCGAGGAGCAGCGCGAAAATGACGCCAATGCGCTGCCCCGAGGTCATCATGCTGGCGGCGATCGCGGCCATGCCCGCGGGGGTGCGGGACCGCGTCGCCTCCGCCAGGGCCTGCGGGCCGTTGAGGCCCTGCTGCGGGTAAAGCTGATTGTGAGTGCCGAACCCGTTAATCGTCAGCGCCAGCGCCGTGAACACGATGAAACCGGCGAGGAAGAGCCACCCGGTGTCCGTCGTGCGGATCTTCATGAACTCGGCCCTGACCAGGCGAACCAGGGTGGTCCCGGTGTCGCCGGCCTGGTCCAGGGCGGTGCTGTCGAGCAGCGCTGTCATCGGATCGCCGCCTTTCCCGCGGTGAGCTCTAGGAACGCGGATTCCAGGTCAGGGAGCTGCGTGACCAGCTGGTGGATGGCGACGCCCGCCCGCAGCGCGGCGTCGCCGATCGCGACCGCGTCCGCCCCGGTGACGTACGCACCGCCGTCGCCGGTCGGCGTAACAACCACATCACCGCCGAGCACGGCCGCGAGCTTTTCCAGTTCGGGAGTACGCACCAGGCTTCGGCTCAGGTATGTCATCGAACCGATCACGGACGCCACCGTTCCCTGGGCGGCCAGCCGCCCGGCCGTGACGATGACCAGATCGTCGGCGAGCTGTTCCATCTCCCCGAGCAGGTGGCTGGACACCAGGATCGTCCGGCCCTGCGCGGACAGGGTCCTGAGCAGGTCGCGCATCCACCGGATGCCCTCCGGGTCCAGCCCGTTGGCCGGCTCATCGAGGATCAGCACCTGCGGGTCCCCGAGCAGTGCCGCCGCGACGCCAAGACGCTGGCGCATGCCAAGGGAGTAGCCCCGGAACGTCCGGTTGCCGGCTACGCCGAGCCCGACAAGCTCAAGCACCGCGTCCGCCCGCGCCAGCGGGAGGCCCGCGGACTGGCAGACGATGCGCAGGTGATCGCGCCCGGTGCGGTCCTTGTGCGCCGCGCCTGCCTCGAGGACCGCGCCGACGCGCCGGATCGGCTGATCCAGGTCGGCATAGCGGACGCCGCCGATGGTGGCCGTTCCCGCGGTCGGCTCGACCAGATCGAGCAGCATCCGCAATGTCGTCGTCTTCCCCGCACCGTTCGGACCGAGGAACCCAGTAACCCGGCCCGGTTCCACGGTGAACGACAAGTCATCGACGGCCCTGACGCCGCGGTATTCCTTCGTCAGCCCGCAGACGTCGATCCGTCCCTGGGACATCAGCGCGGGAGAGATCCGCTTTCCGACGAGCGGCCGGTCAGGGAAACCCGGCCCGGCGCCGTCTGTGCGTGCCCGGTCCTTACGGGTGCTGCCGCGATTAAGCCGCGCCAGCCACGCCAGGCCGCCGATCACGACGACCGCGAGCAGGACAACCATCTCACCCCTCCAGCCGCGACCGCATTCGCCACATCGTAGGGCCGGCTGAGTCGCGGTGGCCGGCGAGTAGCTGTCGGGGCCCTAACTCTACATAGCAAGAGTTACGACGGCAAGGGTGGTGCTGACCTATGACACCGACGGCAACGGGAACCCAGAGGACTACGTTGTCGGCTTCGGCCTGCCTGATGTCGATGCCGCCGTGAAGATCGGTGACGCGGCCCGGCGTGTGAGCTGCGCGAAGTCGACCGCAGCGGGCGTGTGCGGCTTGGGCTCCTCCAGCAGGGGATCGATCCTGGCAGGATCGCTCTCGCCGGCGAGTCTGCTGGAGGGGACCTGGCGGTAGCAACGCTCCTTACGCTGAAAGCTGCCGGTCGGCCGATGCCATCCTGCGCGTTCCTGATGTCGCCCTATGCCGATCTGACGCTCTCCGGCGAGACGATGGCAGCGAAAGCGGAGACTCCGACTTTTTCGAAGATGTTGCGCGGATGCCACTCGACAGTCCGAGGGCTAAGGGAACAGCCGGCCGCCGATCTCCCGATCGAAAGACCCCTGTTGCATCCGTAAGACGTCGCCTACTCGCCGGTAAATCGGAATTCTGCCTGCCATGGACCGTCCACGTGGACAACCTCCCAGTAGCGTTCGGCGATGCGCTCCGGGTCAAAGGAAGTACCCGCAACTATCTTCCCTGCGATCGTCAGTGTGGCCACACGGATACCGTCCGGTTCCAGGTCAGCGCCGAGCATTGTCGCGGCCGACCGGAGAGCCGCCTTGCCAAGGGAAACGGTCGCAAGGGCCGGGATCGGGTGGTCGGCGAACCCGCCCCCGGTGACGAGGATGGTCCCGAAGCCGGCGGCCCGCATGGCCGGGGCGGCCACCTGCGCGACGACGATGGCGCTGATGACATCCACTGAATACGCCGTCTGGAGGTGGGCGACACTTGAGCTCAGCAGCTGGTCTGGAGCTCCCATGACGGCGTTATAGACGATGACGCCCGGTGCGCCATTTCCGAGATAGAGCTCCCTCATTCGGGCGCCCAGGCCATCGGGATCGCTGGCATCGGCCACGATGGTGTTGATCTTGGCACCGGTATCGGCCAAGGTGCCCGCGAGGTCGCCGAGGGCGTCCGTGCTACGCGCCACCAGGGTTACCCGGTAGCCGCCCACGGCGAAGCGACGTGCCACCGCCATTCCGAGGCCAGGCCCCGCGCCGACCAGTAGAAGGTGGCGGCCATCGACTGAGCCGGGACCTGCGGCCTCGGCGAGGTCAGCGATCGCGCTTCCTCGGTTGCCAGGGTCGCCTACTGGCTCGTTAGGCATGGGTGCCGTTCCTTTCGCGTCGACCGCCTCGGAGAGCGGCTCGGGCTGGTGGCTCTGTCGGGCCCCTTGGCCTCGCGGAATCATTCGGGTTGGCAAGACAAGGCAGCGGCCGACGAGGCGTAAGCGTCCTATAACGGTATGCGCATAACGAGGCGGCCTGGTCCTGGTTTGCCGCAGGCTGGCAGTCAGCTAGGGATATGCAGGGCGTCCCACCAGGTCCGCCGGATCTGGTCGGCGCCCCAGGCGTTGGGTTCGATTACCCCGCAGTACCACAGGTCGCGGCTGGCGGGCATGGGCAGCAGCTGGGACGGGTCTCCGGCGGTGACGCCATGACCAAGGAACCGGGCGTGCACATCGGCGACGGCTGCGCCGTGACGGACCGCAAGGCCGGCCAGCGCGGTGTTGAGCTCCTCGAGCGCGGCGAGCCCGCCGGGCCAAGACGGCACCAGCTCGGTGGGGCGCACCCACAATCCATCTGGCGGCTCAGATTGCGCGGCAGTACAACCTGGGCGGGATGCTCGCCGAAGCTCGCCACTGGGCGATAACGGCCGGCGATTACGCGGCCGGGCAGCTGTCGCCGGCCGAAGCGGCCCGCTGGTACCGGACGGCGCTCGACCACGGCGTCACCCTGGATGTCCCGGATCACGAACGCGCCGATCTCCTCGTCCGGCTCGGCCACGCTCAGCAGCAGGCCGGCGATCCCGGCGCCCTCACGACCTTGACCGAAGCGGCGGCGCTGGCCCGTAGCTGTGGTGCGACCGCGATCGTGGCACAGGCCGCCCTGGCCACCGACCGCGGGTTCCTGCGGCTCGGCCCCGCCGCCCCCGCGCAGGCGGCGCTCGTCGAGTCCGCCCTCGAAGTGGCCGACGCCGATCCGGCCACGCGCGCCCGGCTCCTCGCCCTGCTGGCCGAAGATCTCGTCTCCGACGTGGAAGGGACCCGGCGCATCGGGCTGGCCCGGGAGGCCATCGCACTGGCCGATGCCAGCCCCGATCCGGCGCTTCTCGCCCGGATCTGCTCGTCGGTGCTGTACGCCCTGTGGGGCCCCGACCTCGAGGCGACGCGGCTGCGGGCCGACGTGGCCAACCGGTCGATCGCGGCCGCGGCTGCCGCCGGTGACCTGCACCTTGAATTCGCTGTGCACGCCGCCGCCTACACCGTCGCCATCCAGCTGGCCGACCCAGCCGGAGCCGCCCGCAGCCTCGGACGGCTGCACGCCATCGCCGACGTGATCGGCGCCCCGCAGATGACCTGGACGGTGGGCTGGTTCGAGGCGTTCGTGGCCACGATGCAGGCCCGCTTCGCCGACGCCGAGCGGCTGGGGCGCGAGACCGTGGAGCTCGGCCTCGCCCTCGGCGCCGCCGACGGCGTCGCCGTCTTTGCCGGGCAGGCGGCCGTGCTGGCTACCATCGCCGGTCATCACGCCGAACTGCCGCCGATCGTCGCGCAGGCGATCGGGGCCGGCCCGGTCAAGCTCACCTATCACCTCGCCCACGCCATCGTCAGCGTCGCCAGCGGGCCCAAGCAGGTCGCCAGCGACCTGCTTGGCGAGGCGGCAGCCGACGAGTTCCGGAACGTCCCCCAGGACCTCATGTGGATGACATCCACGTCCGCACGTGTCCCGAGCTGGTCTGGGCTGCGCTTACCGACGCGGACAAAACCGCCGCGTACCTCCACGGCATGGCGGCGCACTCGACGTGGATCGCCGGGGCTCCGATCAGCTTCCGCCTCGGCGACCGCACCGAGCTGACCGGTCGCGTCCTGCACGCCCGGTGCCCCGAACGGCTGTCCTACCTTCTGCAATCCGGGCCGCACGACCCGCCCACGTACCTGACCTGGCTGATCAGGCCGACACCGGACGGGTGCACGATCCGCCTGGAGATCGACGAGGTCGACAACGCCGACTCACGTGAGGACGCAGAAGATGTCTGGCTGCCCGTCCTCGCTGCGCTGCAACACCTGGTTAATCCGGGCTGACGATTGTCGCGTGGCGCGACCTTGCTCACCGCTCTGAGTGGTTCGGGTGTCGCGTCACCCGCCAGGTGACGCGTTGTCCGAAGCAGCCGGACTGCGCTTGGCACCGATCCGGTTCGTCCGGCGAAGGACGGCCCCTCGTCGCCGCTGGTGCTCGAGGCCAGAATCGGCTTATGCCCCCGACGACCGAACGCGCAGTCCGTGATCTCGCCGACGCCTATGTGGCCTCGCTCGCCGACCTCGATCCGGTGCTGGCCATTATGCTGGGCCTGGAATCCGGTGCCCAGGGCTTGCCCGACCTCTCCCCGGCCGGATATCAGGCCCAGGATGAACTCGCCCGTAGGACGCTGGCCACGCTGAACCGGCTGACCAGCGACGCGCCGCCGGCGCCGGACGCCGAGCGGCGCTGTGCGCGGCTGCTGTGTGAGCGGCTCGAAACGGCTTTGGCGGTGAGCGCGACCGGCGAGCAGCTATGTGCCGTCCGGAACATCCTCGGACCGGTGCAGGGCCTGCAGATGATGTTCACTATGATGCCGGCCTGGCCTATCTGGGTGTGGTCAATGGTGTTTGCCGCCCTGTTACCGAGGTGGGGCGTATCCGGATCCAGAAGGGGCGGTCCACGGCGGTGACCCACGGATATAGGCCAAGGCGGCTGAGCCGCTGGATCTCGGAATCCTCATGGACCACCTCCGCGCGGCCTTTTACCACAACGCTCCACCCGTTCCGGGTTCGCAGATCGTAGTCATCAGCTTCGAACGCGACGTGATCCTGGCGTTCGGCCGCGGACAGCTTGGATCCGCGATTTGTGCGGAAGACCATGTCCTGCCCGTCCACGACATGGTTCACCGGCAGGGTGACCACCTCGCCGCCGGTATAGAAGCTGACCCGCCCGACCGGGACCGACTCCAGCAGCCGCAGGCACACGTCCAGCGGCAAGGTTTCAAGCCCTGCATGATCGGCCAGTGCAGTCATGTCCGGAACAGGCGGCGGGGCCGGAGGGTTCAGCACCGGAGCAGGCCCCCGCTCCATGGTGAGCTCGGCATTCCGGACACGGTTGGGCTCATCCTCACGGGACGCCGGGATGATGACGACGGGGCAAGTTGCCTCATCCAGGCAGTCATTGGTGACCGAGCCCGTCATCAAGCCGCTGACGTTCCCGTAGCCATGCGAACCCATTACGAGCAGGTCCGCGTCCGCCGCCGCCCTGGCCAGGATCACGCCTATGGGCTCTTCTCTTTCCCCCCTGTCGTGGAAGGTGTGGCGATACCCGGGCTCTGGGTCAATGCTGGCCGTCACCCCGGCCAGCGGCCCGACCAGGATCTCGCCGAGTATACGGGCCAGCATCTGGCCTTCGTCATGCAACGGGTCCCCCGGCATAGTCCCCGGCCGGAGGAAAGCTGCAAGCACGACCTTCAGCTCGACACCGCGGTACTGAGCCTCTGTCGCGGCCCAGCACAGTGCATCCCGGGAGGTGAATGAGTCGTCAATCCCGGCCACAACCTTGCCGGAGCGAGGATTTTTGTGCTGCCCCTCCCGTACGACCGCCACCGGGCAGGTCGTGCATGCTGCGCCACGCCGCGCCGCCGACTTGACCACGTCCCCGAACGGCCCGCGCTGCTGGGAGCCGACGACGAGCAGGGCCGCGCCGTGACTCGCCGCGACGAGGACTTCCGCCGGGCGCCCCTCGACCGTCAACGACTCCACCTGCACGGGGAACCCGGGGAATGCCTTGTTCAGCATTTGCCGCATCAGCCTGTTCGCCTGCCGTTGCCGCTGCTTGCGCTGGACTCGGCCCTGAAAGCCATGTGGTCCCCAGGCGTTCACGACGTGAAGATGCGTCCCGCGAAGCTGAGCTTCCCAGCCTGCCCACTGAAGGACCGCCATCGACTCATCAGAATTATCGATCCCCACTACGACGCGAGGATGATCGCCGCACAGCGGCATGTGGACGTGCTTGACTCCATCGACGAATGGCGGGTCGAGTTGCCACTCCGCCACCGACTGGTCTTGGATCATATCCATCGCAGGTACCCCCAGCCGGGAACCCAGTAGCGCCTCTCCGGGGCTGGCGCAACTAGATCCCTCTTACGCGTCGGTTTGCAGGGGCAAAAGTCCTGACACATCCTCACCTTCGTCCTAACGCTCAGTCCCACTGCCTGTCACACGGATCGGCGCTGAGCCACAGGTACGCGGCGATCCTCATGGCGATCACCTCCCTGCCTGTTCTACGCACACCCGCGTTCGGTTCCAGAACCGGACGATCTGTACCGGCCAGCCGGCGCGGTTCCGCCGAGCTCACTGGCGCACGGATTCGGCGATCCGGCGCGTTCCCCGGCGCAGCGCTCGGCTCGGCCCTTCGCGGGCGGTGACATCAGGTGACGGGCGGGACGGCTTGATGGCAGCGGCCTTATCGTTGCCGACGCAGTCCTGGGCGCTTTCCTGATGGGGAGACCTGTGCTCACGCCTGCTCGCCGGAATCCCGTCTGGCTGGGGCTTCTCCTGCTGTTGCGGCTTCGGTGTGCGGGTGGTTCACCCGCCTGGCGGCCAGCCGCTGCCGGCAGGTGAACTGGCTCCTCCGTCGGCGTCCGGGCACAATGCGTATCATGCCGACATCGCCCTTGTCCCGGCGGCCGGGGCCGTCCTGGCTGGAAGCGCGGCGGCGGTTGCTGATCGGGCTGACCGGGCTGGTGCTGGTCCTGGTAGCCGGGACGATCGGTTATGTGGGCTTCGGCCTGAGCCTGCTCGATGCTGTGTTCCAGACGGTCATCACGGTGAGCACGGTCGGTTTCGGTGAGGCCCGGCCGTTCGGCTCCGGCGCGAAGGTGTTCACGATCGTGCTCATCTTCGTGGGGGTCGCCACGGCCGCGTATACCTTCGGCGTGGGCATTGACACCCTGGTTGAGGGGTACCTGGACGGCACCTTCGGGAGGCGCAGGATGGAACGGCGGATCGGGGCCATGCGCGGCCACATGATCTTGTGCGGCTGGGGCCGGGTCGGGCAGGCCATCGCCCGGCGGGCGGGCGGGGCGGACATGGTGGTGGTGGATGCCTCCGCCGAGCGGATCGGCACTGTCAGCGGGCCGTATGTGCACGGGGATGCCACCAGCGAGGAGGTGCTGCGGGCCGCGGGCATCGACCGGGCCCGGGTGCTCGTCACCGCGCTCAACACCGACGCCGACAACCTGTACGTCACGCTGACGGCGCGATCGATGGCCCCGGGCCTGTTCATCGTGTCCCGGGCGGCCAGCGAGGCGGCGGTGGGCAAGCTGGTCCAGGCCGGGGCTGACCGGGTGGTGAACCCGCAGGATCTGGGCGGGGCCCGGATGGCCGCCCTGGCCTTCCAGCCGCACGTGGCCGAGTTCCTCGATGTGATCATGCACGACGGGAGCCTGGAGTTCCGCCTGGAGGAGGTGGAGGTGCCGGCCGGGTCACTGCTGGCCGGGCAGACGCTGCGCAGCGCCCGGATCCACGACCGGACCGGGACCCTGGTGCTGGCCATGCGCCACCCGGGCCGGGAATTCCGCACCAACCCGCCGCCCACGGCGCAGATCGCAAGCGGGGAGATCCTCATCGTGATCGGCGACAGCGGCCAGGTGGCGGCCCTGCGGGCCCTGGCCGCCGAGACCGGCGCACCGCACCGGCCTCCCGCCTGAGGCCAGTGCCGCCAGTACCGGGCCGCTCTGCCTGGCCAAGCCTCCCCGTCCCAAATCCTTCACCTACCGTGACCAATCCCAGCGGCCCGCCTACCAGGCAATATCCGCCGATCGATCTGTACTGATCGCGAGGCTGGCTCGTCACAGCAGACGCGGCGCATAACAGGTTGTTCTGTCGCTTTCGCCGGGCGGATCCTTCAGTTCAGCTGAACTCTGGGGAAAGGCGAGGGTGGACCTACATCGGAACCGGAACGCACGTTAAGCCGGTTCGGAGGTCAAACTGGGGGCTCGGGGGCCTGCCGACCTTGGCGGGCTGGACTCAGTTGAGATCCGTCTTGCCGGTACGGCCGGACCGTCCGGTCATCTCGGCCAGCTCGATGAGCCCGTGCAGGGCTTCGGCGGCCTTGCCGAGTCCGGCGGCGGCGCTGGTGAGTCCGGCGGTGGCGGCGGCCTGCTCCGCGGGGGTGGTGACGGTGGTGCAGTCATGCCGAAAGGCCAGGAGCTGCCGCAGGGCGAAGGCATGCCCAGGTCACAGGACCGCTCGGAGCGCGGTCATCGCCCCTGGCGGGCACAAGCGCCCATGTTGCCGGTCTCGTGTGTATTAGAGCCGTCCTCGGGTGCGGACGACAATATTCACCGGCTGGGGAGGCAGCGGGTGCGATGAGTTTCCGGCCTGGCGGCCGTCAGAATGTCCGAGGGCCGTGATAGGCCGGTGGAGAATGAGGCGCAGGCATGGTCAGGCGCCGGGCGGGCCCGGGCGGGCCGCCGCGCCCGGCATTGCTGGAAGAGGAGCGCAGATGAGTGGCGTACGGGTGCTGGTGGGCACGCGCAAGGGCGCGTTCGTGCTGAGCTCGGATGGCAAGCGTGAGCGGTGGGACGTCAGCGGGCCGCATTTCGCCGGGTGGGAGGTCTACCACGTCAAGGGGTCGCCGGCCGAGCCGGACCGGCTGTACGCCTCGCAGTGCAGCGGCTGGTCGGGGCAGGTGATCCAACGTTCCGATGACGGCGGCGTGACCTGGGAGCCGGTCGGCAACAAGTTCGCTTACGACGGTGTCCCCGGAACGCACCAGTGGTATGACGGGACGCCGCATCCGTGGGAGTTCGCGCGGGTCTGGCACCTGGAGCCGTCGCTGGAGGATCCGGATACGGTCTACGCCGGGGTGGAGGACGCCGGGCTGTTCCGGTCGACCGACGGCGGCCAGTCCTGGCAGGAACTGCCCGCGCTGCGCGGCCACAGGTCTGGGCCGTCCTGGCAGCCGGGCGCGGGCGGGATGTGCCTGCACACGATCATCCTGGATCCGGCCATGCCCGGCCGGATGTTCGCCGCCATCTCGGCGGCGGGCGCGTTCCGGTCCGATGATGCGGGCCAGACATGGCGGCCGATCAACCACGGCCTGCGATCGGAGGGCATCCCGGACCCCGACGCGGAGGTGGGGCACTGCGTGCACCGGCTCGCGATGCATCCCTCCCGCCCCTCCGTGCTGTACATGCAAAAGCACTGGGACGTCATGCGCAGTGATGACGCCGGCGAGTCCTGGCACGAGGTCAGCGGCAACCTGCCGACCGATTTCGGGTTCCCGATCGATGTGCACGCGCACGAGCCGGACACCATCTACGTGGTCCCGATCACCAGCGACGCGGAGCATTTCCCCCCGGAAGGGCGGCTGCGCGTCTACCGGAGCCGGAGCGGCGGGGACGAGTGGGAGGCCCTGACCAGCGGCCTGCCGCAGGAGCACTGCTACGTCAACGTGCTGCGCGACGCGATGGCGGTCGACACCCTCGACTCGTGCGGCGTCTACTTTGGCACGACGGGCGGGCAGGTGTACGCCTCAGCCGACGCGGGCGACAGCTGGGCGCCGATCGTGCGGGATCTGCCGGCCGTGCTGTCGGTCGAGGCCCAGACGCTGCCATGATCCGGGTCGTGCTTCCCGCGCACCTGCGGACCCTGGCCCGCGTCGACGGCGAAGTCGAGCTGGACGTGGCGGGCCAGGTCACCCAGCGCTCGGTGCTGGACGCGCTGGAGGCCCGCTACCCGGCGCTGGCCGGGACCGTCCGCGATCACGACGGCGGCGGGCGCCGGGCGTTCATCCGGTTCTTCGCCTGCGAGCAGGATCTGTCCCACCAGCCGCCGGACACCCCGCTGCCGGAGGCGGTCGCCTCCGGCGCAGAGCCGTACCTGATCGTGGGGGCCATGGCGGGTGGCTAGATCAGCGCAGGCGCGCCAGCCCGGACGGGCCAGGCCGGAGACACCAGACGCAGCGAGGTCCGCTTCACCGGCGGCGAGCCGCTGCTGCGCCGCGGCCTGGCCGGCCTCGTAGCCACCGCGGCGGCGCTGCGCCAGCGCCCGGAGATCTCGCTCACTTCCATCCGGTCCTTGCCAAGAACCCGGCTCCGGAGCGGGCTGTCTTCGTCAGCTGGCCCGGCCCCGGGCCGCGTGCCGCGGCCGGCCTGCTGGCCAGCGGGAACCGGCTGATGCGCCGTTTCTTGCGGACCGGCTGCCAGCCGGGCGAGTCGCCGCTGCCGGGGCGGGACGGGCTGCCGGGAAGGACATGATGGCCTGGGCGCCGAAGTGCACCGCCTGCTGCGTTCGCGTCGCGGCGACGATATAGGCCTCGGTACCGGTCATCTCGGCTCCTCTACGTCGAGTGATGTCGCTTGACGAGATTGCTCGCCGGACAGATCTATGCGAACTATAACTATTGATTTCCACCTCTAGCCAGAGGTAGCGTCTCGGATATTGCTGCTATTTATAATCATAGTCTGTAGGGTGGCGGAGGGAGGGACCTTCGCCTCATCGGTCCAGAGAGGATGCCCATGAACTCGTCGCGCTCCATCAAGATCGGGTGCGGCTCGGCCTATGCCGACGACCCGCTCGACGCCGCTGCCGCCCTAGCGGACAGCGGCCAGGTCGACTACATGGGCTTCGACTGCCTGGCCGAGCGCACGATGGCCCTAGCCCAGATCCGCAAACTGCAGGATCCGAGTGCCGGACAGGATCAGCGCATCGCCCAGATCGTCCCCCTCATGAAGCGCCTGCTGGAACGCGGCGGCAAGGTGATCGGCAGCTTCGGCGCGGCCAACCCCGACGCCGCGGTCGTTGACTTCGCCACCGCGCTCGGCGGGCTAGGCATCGACGGCGTCCGCATCGGCATCATCCGCGGGGACGACGTGCTGTCCCAGATGCTGTCGACCGACTACGCCCTGCCCGAGCTACGGACGAGCACCAGCGCGATCAAGGAG
This sequence comes from uncultured Actinomycetes bacterium, assembly GCA_963739135.1. GTDB lineage: Bacteria > Actinomycetota > Actinomycetes > Streptosporangiales > Streptosporangiaceae > Palsa-504. The sequence goes on along the minus strand of CAVTZG010000018.1, from coordinate 206,475 downwards.
CGCATCGTCTGCGCCAACGCCTACATCGGCGCAGACGCGATCGTGGACTGCCTGCGCGAGGACGCCCAGATCGTCCTGGGCGGGCGCCTCGCCGACCCGTCGTTGTTCGTCGGGCCGATCTGCCACGAGATGCAGTGGGATCTCGATGACTGGGATCGCGTCGCCGAGGCCACCCTCGCCGGTCACCTCCTCGAGTGCGGGGAGCACGGCACCGGCGGCAACTTCGAGGACCCGCCGTACCGCTCCGTTCCCGATCCGCACAACATCGGCTACCCCATGGCCGAGATCGACGAGAGCGGCATCGTGGTCACCAAGCTCGCAGGCACCGGTGGACTGATCGACCGCAACACCGTGCGGGCGCAGCTCTACTACGAGGTCCACGACCCCGCGCGATATCTCACCCCTGACATCGCGGCCGACTTCAGCGAGGTGACGATCGGGGTCACGCTCGCCGTCTTCGGGGCCGTGGACGGCGGGGACGAGGTCCTCCATGGGTGGCGCCTGCCGGGTTCCAGAGGTCGGCACCACGGACCGTTCGGGATAAAAGAATTTCAATTAAGCCGAACGGACCGTGGTGTTACGGCCTGCATATGATCGGGCCTGCTGCACTCCGCCATGCTCCACGGAGAGAAAATGGCTATCTGAGCTGTCCGCTCTGGAGTTAACGTGGTTTAGGGTCCCGCTGCGCGGGGCGGGGAGAGGACATGAATGATTCGGGCGTTCCTGCGCTGCGATTCGGCGTCCTGGGGCCGCTCCGGGTCTGGCGGCACGGGACCGTCGTGGATCTCGGGCCGGTTCAGCAGCGGGTAGTCCTGGCGGTGCTGGCGTTGCAGGCAGGTCGACCAGTCGGCCGCCAGCAGATAATCGACGCCGTGTGGGGCGAGACACAGCCCAGGAACGCAGTGAACTTGGTACAGCGGCATGTTTCCGGGCTGCGGCGGGCGCTCGAGCCGGACCGGCCCGGCCGGACCCCATCGGACCTATTGACGTGGACCGATGCCGGCTACTTGCTGACCCTCCCGCCCGATGCCTTGGACCTGGACCTGTTCGTACGGGGACTGGCCCATGCGCGCACCGCGCAGGCCGCCGGCCAGCTTCAGGAGGCCGCAGCGGCGCTGCATTCGGCACTCGAACTCTGCGCGGCCCGGTCTGCGACGGTTTGTCCAGCCCGTTCCTGGACGCGCAAGCCGACCGGCTGGCCGAGTCATGCGTCAGCGCGCTCGAGGACCGCATCGAGCTTGACCTGGTGGTCGGCGATCATGGCGACCTGATCGCGGAGTTGCGGGATCTCGTCGCCGAGCACCCGCTGCGAGAGCGGCTGCGCGGCCTGCTCATGCTGGCCCTGTACCGGGCCGGCCGCCAGGCCGACGCGCTGACCGCCTTCCGGGACGCGCGGCGCCAGCTGCACGATGAACTCGGCGTTGAGCCCTCGGCACCGCTCCAGCAACTCCACCAGCAGATCCTGACCGCGGACCCGGCGTTGACGACAGCGGGACCGGCCAAGGCCGGGACCGACGCTGGCGCGAAGATCAGCCGACGTCGAGTTGTACCGGCCCAGCTACCGCACCACATTCCGGACTTCACCGGCCGCGACGCCGAGCTCGACCGACTGGACGCACTACTGGACCAGGGCAGCAGTGGCACACGGAACGCCGTGGTGATCACCGTCATCACGGGAACCGCCGGAGTCGGCAAGTCCGCGCTGGCCCTGTACTGGGCGCACCGGGTTCGTGACCTCTTCCCAGACGGGCAGCTGTACGTGAACCTTCGGGGTTTCGGCCCGGCTGGATCGGCCATGGAACCGGCGGAGGCGATCCATGGGTTCCTGGAGGCCTTCGCCGTGCCTTCCGATCAAATGCCGCTGGATCTTGACGACCGGGCCGCACTGTACCGCAGCATACTGGCCGACCTGCGAGTGCTGGTGCTCTTGGATAACGCCCGCGACGTGGATCAGGTACGTTCCTTGCTTCCCGGGTCTCCCGGCTGTGTAGTCCTGGTAACCAGCAGAAATAGGCTAACAAGCCTGGTTGCTGCCGATGGCGCCCGTTCGGTGGAGCTTGATCTGCTTCCAGCAGCTGAAGCACGGCGCCTGCTCAGCTCCAGGCTGGGCCAAGACCGGGTCGCCAGCGAGCCCGCGTCGGTCGATGAGATTATCAAGGCCTGCTCGGGGCTGCCGCTGGCCTTGGTCGTCGCGGCATCCAACGCCGTCGCGAACTCGCGGTTGCCGCTTTCGGCGCTGGCCGGTGAGCTGCGGAAGACCGAGGGCCGTCTCGACGCGCTGGGCGCGGGTGACCAGTACACCGATGTCCGGGCGGTGTTCTCCTGGTCGTATCATGCGCTCAGCCCGCCAGCGGCGCGGCTGTTCCGGCTGCTCGGGGTGCATGCCGGACCTGACATTGCCACGTCCGCCGCGGCCAGCCTGGCTGGGGTGCCGCTGGCGCAGGCCCGCCGGGAACTGGCTGACCTCGTCCGTGCTCATCTGGTCACCGAGTGGGCTCCCGGCCGGTTCGTGACGCACGACCTGCTCCGCGAGTACGCCAACGAGCTTTCACTGATCCACGACAGCGCAGCCAACCGGCGCCTGGCGGTCCATCGGATACTCGACTACTACCTGCATACCGCGTATGCCGCGGACCAGTTGCTCCATCCACGCCGCGACGACCCGATCGCGCTGGCGCCGCTACCACTGCTCGTGACCACGGAGACCCTGGCCGATCACTGGGACGCGGTGGCGTGGCTGGCCACCGAGCGTCAGGTTCTCCTCGCGGCCCTCCGCCAGGCGGAGAGCTACGGCTTCGATACCCACGTCTGGCAACTTGCCTGGGCGGTCACGTCATACTTCGACCGCCATGGTCATTGGTATGACGCGGCTGCCTCGCACGAGGAGGGCCTGAAGGCCGCCCAGCGACTCGGTGACCTGCAGGCCCAGGCGATCATCCATATCTGTCTCGCCAGCGCCTACGGCCGCCTCGACCGTCATGACGCGGCCAATGAGCAGATGCGGCAGGCTCTTGAGCTTTACGAGGCGCTCGACGACCAGGCGGGCAAGGCACATGCGCATCGAATGCTGACGTGGGTGCTCGACCGTCAAGGTCGCTACCGGGAAGCGCTTACGCACGCTGAGCAGGCCGTCGAACTGTTCCGGATCGCCGGACGCCCGGCCGGGCAGGCCCACGCGCTGAACGCGGCCGGCTGGTTTCACATCTTGCTCGGCGCTCCAGGCGAAGGACTCCGCCTTTGCCAGCAGGCGCTGGACATGCAAAGGGAAATCGAGGACCGGTTGGGCCAGGGTGAAACGCTGGACAGCATCGCGCGGGCGTACACATCCCTGGCTCGTTACGACGAGGCCACCGCCTACTACCGGCAAGCGCTCCAGCTTTACCGGGAATCCGGCGACCGCTACGACGAAGCTCAAATTCTCGTTCACCTCGGCGACACGAGCCTTGCGGCCGATGACCCTCACTCCGCCGTTGTCGCATGGAAAGATGCCGTGACGATATTCGACGGGAGGATGTGGATAAGTGCTTCCGGCCCTGCCTCCCCCGTTTTGAGATGGTACGGGCGTAGGGTCGGGGGCCTGGGTCCCGGTCTGACCTCCTATTCGGCTGACACCATCTAGGGCTGTCCTGCGATCGATCTGTCGGCCGGGATCCCAGGTTTCAGGCACCCACCGGCGTGCCGGTCTGATCTGCCTGGCCTGGACTAGAGGCCGGGGTTTCACAGGTCCGACGGCCAGCGGGTGCGTGCCACCCCTCAACGCAGAGAAAAGGGATGGCAGTGACCATCGTAGAGACACGCGCGATTACCGGCGGCGTGGACACCCACGCCGATACCCATGTCGCGGCCGCGCTGGATCCGGTCGGCGGGCTGCTCGGCGTCCGGGAGTTCCCCGTGAGCGCGGCCGGGTATGCCGGGTTGCTGGGCTGGCTGGGCGGGTTCGGGACGGTGTGCCTGGTCGGGATCGAGGGCACCGGCAGCTACGGTGCCGGCCTGGCCCGCCACATGTCAGCGGCTGGCGTCCGGGTCGTCGAGGTGGACCGCTCGGACCGGCAGGACCGGCGCCGTCAGGGGAAGTCCGATCCGCTGGACGCGGTCAGCGCCGCCCGGGCCGCCCAGTCCGGCCGGGCTCGCGGCGCCCCGAAGAGACGCGACGGCGCGGTCGAGGCGATCCGGGCGCTGATGATCGCCAAGCGCAGTGCCCGCTCCGAGCGGACCCAGGCGATCAATCAGGCCCGGGCCCTCATCGTGACCGGCCCTGAGGACCTGCGCGCCCGGTTCACCGCGCACGCTACCGCTGACCTGGTCGCCGAGCTGGCGGCCCTGCGGCCCCGGCCCGGCGCTGTCGTCGGCTACCACACCCGGATCGCGCTGCGGGAGCTGGGCCGCCGTGCCGAGTTCCTCGACAGCCAGATCGAGCGCCTGGATGACCTCATCGGGCCCCTGGTCACCGGCCATGCTCCGGGCCTGCTCGCCCTGCACGGCGTCGGCTCCGACACCGCCGCGATCCTGCTCATCGCCGCCGGGGACCACCCCGAGCGGCTGCGGTCCGAGGCCGCCTGGGCGCACCTGTGCGCCGTGGCCCCGATCCCGGCGTCCTCTGGCAAGACCGTCCGGCGGCGCCTCAACCCGGCCGGCGACCGGCAGGCCAACCACGCCCTGTGGCGGATCGTGATCACCCGGATAGCTCCCACCCGGCGACCCGGGCCTACGTCGACCGGCGTACCGCCCAGGGCCTGTCGAAGAAAGAGATCATGCGCTGCCTCAAACGCTACGTCGCCCGCGAGGTCTATCCCCACCTCCGCCACGTCGCTGACTGACAGCCCGCGCACTCCGGGGGCGGCCTGACCCTCTATTCGGCTGCCGCATCCGTGCTGGCCTTCTATCGATTTGTCGGCCGCCCCCGGTCCAACTTTGACCCGCTGCCCGCGTGACCTAATAAGAGCTTGCACCCTCCACCCGGAGTGGCCCTTCCCTGTCGTGTCCGCAATCAGCAGCCCCAGCCAGAGCAACATTTCCTGAACACGGAAATTGAAAGATTCAAAACATCATCCGAACCCTTGACAGACATAGGACTCGATCTCGATCTTCCGGAAGCGGCCAACGTGCGGGCGAAACTGAGCAACGTGACTGCTGAGACGGGCGGCGCGATCGCCGATGACCGAAATCAGGTGGCATCTGCCACTTGACGAACCTGGACCGACGGGCCAGGTTTGAGTTAGTTGTCCGCCCCGAACGCAACTTTCAGCGACTTAACGGGTTCGCGCGCGAGCCCGACTGTTCTCTCGCGATATGCAATCTTATCTCCGGAGGCCCGACATGACCGACGGCAACACCAGCGCCAGACCCCAGACGGAAGATTTTACGATTACTAACAGAGACGTCGAGGGGCTTATCAGGTTATCAAACTTCCCTAGTGGGCTTGCGCGGATCTCAATCGCCAGCTGTTACTAAAGTTCTAATTCTGGCACTGCGCGCCTAAAAGACAACGGCTCCAAAATCGATATGAAGGAGGTGCGAACCAAGCCATCAATCGACGGAGGAGCCGTTGCGTTACCATCGTACCTTCGGGCTGGACGCTGAACAACTCGATGAGCTTGAGGAACTCATCGAAGAACGCCTGGCTGAACCGTGGGATAAGGGAATCGGGCGGCCGAAAAGCCTGTCGTTGAGGGAAGCAATTATGGTCACGCTGCTATACACCCGGCAGAATCTGATCGAGGAAGTTATCGCCGACCTCTTCGGCGTCGCCCAGGCCACCGTCTCAGAAATAATCACGAAGTTTACCCCGCTCATCGCCCAGGCCACCGAGGAATTCCGGTCGGACGCCGAAGAAGCGAAGCAGATGACCCGCGGCAGGATGGCGCTGGTAGACGGCACGCTGTGGCCGTGCTGGTCGTGGGAGACCGCACCCGAGATGTGGGCCGGCAAATACAAGACTCCCGGTACTTTCGGTCTGGGTGTGCCGGTGGCTGCGTTGCGTGATGGTTCGGGCGTAATTCAGGCGGTTGCCGGGATGGGTGGTATCCAGGGTTTCCGGCGGCGTCGCGGAGGCGGTGAGACGGCGATCCCGGCTGGCGGCGTGTGGCGTATCCGCGGATGGCGTACCTTCGCGGGTGGTTTTTCCGAGCAGAGCCTGCGCTTCCGCGGTCTGGGGGCCGCGGTCGCGTCGGCCTGGTGCTGGTCGGGGGGGCGGGTCGGTGGACCGCAGCACGTCGCCTTCGCGGTGGCGCAGGCATTCCAGCGGGCCGGCGGGCTGCTGGTCTGCGCCCGGCGCGGCGGCCTGGCGCCCGACGGGCGCGCGCGGACAGCGTCGGGCTCCGCGGTCATCTCCCCGGACCGCGCCGCCCTGTCCGGGCCGGTTCGCGGCGTGTCGCCCGCAGGGCCTCTGCGATCTGCCGGGCCAGGGCGTCCGGTGGACTGGCGGCGTCCTCGGTCCCTGGCGGCGCTGGCACAGCTGGGCGCGCCGGGGTGGTCGTAGTGACGTCCGGTCGGCACGATCTCGGGCCGGCAGTCGCTGTGGGTCTTGACGGGGCGGTCGCGGCTGCCCAGGAGTAGTACGTGGCAGGCTGGGCAGGCGACTGCAGGTACCTCTTCTTGTCTTCGGGCCGGCCGGCCGGATAGGCGTCTCGTCGCCGCAGACCACGCGGGCCAGGATGATCAGCGCCCGTGGTCCTGTTCGCCGCCGCGACCGCCGTCGCCGCCGGCGAGCAGGCGGCACCCCCCGTCGAGGGCCGGGGCCCGACATCGACCCGGGTCCGCGCACCGCTCGACCGGACGGGCATCACCATCAGGACACGCACCAGGCCTGAGTTCAGCCCGTACGTCACGGGCCCGGGCGCCCGCGGCTTCCGGCGGGGCCCGCGACATGGGTCTGGCGCACGCGCACGCCACCTCAGCCGTCGGCTGGCGGTCTCCGCGGGCCTCGGCAGTCGGTGACCTGTGGAGCGGACCCGAGTCACCGGCCAGGTTCCGCCGCACCCGCAGGGCCCTCCGGAGTGCGCGATGGGCCGTCCGGGTGATCGTTCCACGGCAGGTACGCCCCGCGCCCCGTGCTTCCGGCCTCCGCTTCTTCCCGCCCTGCCGCTGCCTGGCTGCGGCGGTTTCCTCCCGGCTGGTCGTCGCTGCTCGGCGGCATCGAGGAGTTGCCGCTGTTACGGAGATCACCGCTCCAGCCGGGCGATCAGTTCTGCCTGCTCCGCTAGCTGCGCCCGCAGCGCGATCACCGCGTCCTGTCCTCGTTCAGAGCCGACGCTCAACCGCCTCCCGCAGCCGCGCATTCTCCGCGCGCAGCTCAGCGGCCTCAGGCCCATCAGCCGTACCAGGCACACCAGTACTACATCTCGGCCGACCCCTGCGATCGGCTCCCTCCCCAGCCACACCGGCTCAGCCGCGATGCAGCGCGGCGTCAAGCCTGATCCCAAGGGATGGCAGCCCAGCCAGTGGGCCTAGACCGCCCGCATGATCACGACGCACGAGCGACAGCGAGACTCCTATCTAGTGAATGCAGCGTGAAGTTCGTAGTACGTGCTGTCAGGTACAACTCCAGCGAATCGGCTTCAGGTTCTCGTTGAAAAACTTCTGGCTGTCTGCCTCGGACTCCCAGATCTCGATGATGCGCGTCCCTCGCTTCTGACCTCCCGCATGAGCCTTTTGCCAACGCAGCACCTCATCAGCTGCTCCAGCATCGAGCATAGTCCCCCGTCGATTCTTTTCAATGCATACACATCTCTACGTCCTCCCTTATCACCCTCATACCCCCTCCATAACCCCCCCACTCATCTTCCTCCCCAACAACCACTCCTCCCCAATTCACATCTCATATCTAATGCTTATACCGGCCATGGCAGCCTGATATTCACGAATTCGAACATTATCTTCGTCCACCCCTCCCAACCATACATAAAACACATAAAATTCTCACCTTGCCATCTTATCCAACAAATTTCAATCTCTACGTCACCCGTAAAACCACACACCCAACTCTACACAACACAATATAATAACCATCATTCTATCCTCTCCCATTACCCTCCATCTCAACCTAACCTTTTCACCATATCACCCCTCAACACTTTCTTATCCTTCCGCGCCCATCCCTTATTTCTTTGAATTGATTTTCAATAATCCTCCAGGTCCTCGGTGAAATGGCAGAAAAGCTTACCCGGGGAGAATGGTGTCTCCTGTTGTCTATCCTCGCGGCCGGAGCGGTTAACGTTGAGGTCGGCGAGGACACGACAGAAGGGAAGTTCTCCGGGGTAAGTGTCGGGGTGAAGTGATCACAGAACCCAGAAATAAGGAGGTTGAAGAACTCCTCGGACAGCTTCGGAAAGCCCACATGCCGGCTAAGCAGCCGGGCGGCCCCCTCCTCGCCATGGTCACGCCCGCCAGACCCGGCGGCGGTAATCCATAGCCCTGGGACCGGCGACGTCCGCCGCGAAAGGGATGCGGGACGAGGAAACACGGGAGCGGCGTTCCGCCTGGTCTGTCGTCCTCGTGTCGATGCCGTTCATGGATCCCTACCGTCCGTCGATCCAGCTCGGGCTGCTCAAGGCGCTGGCGGAACGATGCGGTTTCCCGGTCCGGACCTGTCACGCCTACCTGGATTTCGCGGCAGCGATCGGCGTTGATTACTACAAACGGCTGTGCGATCATCGCGGCACGCTTATCGGGGACTGGCTGTTCTCGCTGGCCGCCTTCGGTGACGCGGCGCCGGACCGCGATGCGCATATGCTCGACGAGCTGGCCGGCGCCCTGTCATACCTGGGGGCGTCCCGTGCGGACGCGAGGGAAAAGCTGCTCCAGATTCGTGACCGTGATGTCCCGGCTTATCTCGATTCGCTGGCCGACAGCTTCTCCTGGCCGGATGTGGCGGTGGTGGGATTCACGTCGACGTTCCAGCAGAACACCGCGTCGTTCGCGTTGGCCAGGCACCTGAAGCGGCGTCACCCGGAAATCATGACCGTGTTCGGCGGCGCCAACTTCGAGGGTGAGATGGGCCTCGAGCTGGTCCGCACGGTCGACGTCATCGACGCGGCCGTCATCGGTGAAGGGGATGAGGCGTTCCCCCGCCTGCTCGGGGTCCTGGCCGCGGGTGGCAATCTGGATGAGGTCCCCGGTCTGGCCCGCCGCCAGGATGGAGTGGTCGCAGTAACGGCCCCCGGGCCCGCCGTGAACCAGCTAGACGACCTGCCCGTGCCGGACTACGACGAGTACTTCCAGCGCGCCGAGGGCCTGGGCGTGCTGCCCCGGGTGGGACTCCGCGACGTCTGGCTTCCCATCGAGACGGGCCGAGGGTGCTGGTGGGGCGCGAAGCATCACTGCACGTTCTGCGGGCTCAACGGGGAAACGATGCGATTCCGCTCTAAGAGCCTGTTTGGAAACTAGCGCCGTCAATCGCGCACGTTTGCCCTGCTGGGGACTCGTTGATCAAAGCCGGGCGTGCTGGCGGCGCGCCTACGCTCCTGGCAGATAGGCGTCCTGGGACGGTGGATCCCAGACGCCTGGCTGGTATTCCGCCGCAAGCGGCTCGCCGTCACCACGCTGGAGGATCGGCAAAGGCGAGCTGGTGGCTACACGTATTTCGTGATGTCGGCGATGGTGAAGCCCTGCGCCTGGATGTGCTTGTAGAGGCGGATCATCATATGAACCATGGTCTCGCCGTGGAGCTGCGCCGGGCCGCGGAAGTGGCACAGGATGATGTCCCCTGGGTTGAGGCGGTGCGCGGAAGTCTGGTACTCCATGTCCGAGATCTGCATGGCCTCCTTCCAGAGCATCAGGCCCTTGAGGCCGGCCTGGCTGACCGAGTCGATCGTCGTCGCGTCGTAGGTGCCGCCCGGCGGCCGGAAGATGTACGGCGTCACCCCGTACTCCTTACGGAGCTTCTCCTGCTGGCCGGAGATCTCGTCGAGCTGTTGCGAGGCCGGCAGGCCCGGCATGTCCAGCGGGTGGGTGACCGTGTGGTTCTGGATCGATACATAGCCGGTTTCGTACAGCTTCTCGAAGTAGGCGTAGTCGTCCCTGATGAACAAGTCCGCGAGGCAGATGGTGATGGGGATCTGGAAGTCCTTAACCATCTGGATGAACTTGGGTTCCTTCTCGAGGCCGTCGTCGATCGTGACGAACACGACCTTGCCGGTCAGCGGCACGTGCGAGAACACTGTCGGGTCGGACGCGCTCAGCGTGACCGGCTTGACGGCCGGCGGCGCCGGCGCGGGCGCGAACGGCTTCAGGCCTTCGTAGCGCTTCCTGATCAGCTGGGCATCGACGCCGGAGGTGGCAGTGGCGGCTCGGGGGGAGGTATTGGTGCGGCTATTCGGCGAAGCCGGCGTGCCCGGCGTGGGGGTGCTCGCCGGCTGATCCGCGCCGCTGCTGCACGCGGCCGCGAACGACCCGAGCGCGGCCACGCTCACTGCGCCACCCATGAAGCGCCGGCGCGACCAGCGCTGCGTGGTGGTATCAGTCACGATCCTGGGGACGTCTACGGGCGGCAATCTACCGGATCAGCCTCCGGAAACCACCCGTGAAAGGGGCGGGCTGGGAGGTAACGATCAAGCCGCGCTAGGTGCTGGCCGGCTGAGCCGCTGGCCGGCGGGCGAGCCGGCGGGTCATGGTGATCGTCATCGCCCAGTACACGATGGTTTCGTGGTGCCCGGGCAGGCGTTCGTAGTCGCGGACGGTACGGCGGCACCGGGTGATCCATGCCAGGGTCCGCTCGACGACCCAGCGGCGGGGCAGGACCTGGAAGGTGTGCAGGTCATCGGGCCGCTTGACGATCTGGAGTGTCAGCCTGGGCGTGAGCTTGGTCCTGGCCCAGGTGACGAGTTTGCCGGCGTAGCCGCCGTCAGCCCAGGCCAGCTTGACCGAGGGGAAGGCACGGCGCAGGTTCCACAGCAGCGGCTTTGCCCCGTCGCGATCCTGGACGCCCGCGGCGGTGATCAGCACCGTCAGCAGCAGCCCGAGGGTGTCCACGGCGATGTGCCGCTTGCGGCCGTTGACCTTCTTGCCCGCGTCGTAGCCGCGGCTGGCCCGGGAGACTTCTTCAGCTGCCTTCACCGACTGGGAGTCGATGACCGCGGCCGTGGGCTCGGGCGTGCGCCCGGCCGCGATGCGGCACTGGCGGCGCAGCTCATCGTGCATCTTCCCGGTCGCCCCGCTCTTGTGCCAGCCGTCGGCCACGTCATAGACGGTGCGCCAGTGCGGCAGGTCCGCGGGCATCGCCCGCCACTGGATGCCTTCCTTGACCAGGTAGCGGATCGCGTCCACGTACTCGCGACGGCAGCGTCCGGCAGGGCGGCCGCCCTTGCCGGCCTTCCAGGCCGGCGCGGGCAGCGTCGGCTCGATGACCTGCCATTCCGCATCGCTCATGTCCGACGGATACCGCGGCACCCGCGTACTGCGGCCGATCCCGCCCGGGCAGCACCGGCATGCCACCGCCAAGCCGTCCGGGCGCGTACCCTGGGCATGCGCGGGTCCTCCAGTGTTCTTGATCGTCACAAATCGAGATCATGAGAACCCGCGCACCGCGCAAGCCGTAACGACACGCGGCGCAACGCTACGACCCCCTCACAAATCGCCGACCAGAGGGGGTCGGGTCGAGGTCGAGTACCGGCGGGAGCTGGAGTTCCCAAACAGGCTCCCTTCTTATCTCGATTCGCTAGCCCACAGCTTCTCCTATCCAGATGTGGCGGTCGTGAGATTCACTTCGACGTTCCAGCAGAACACCGCGTCGTTCGCGTTGGCCAGGCACCTGAAGCGGCGTCACCCAGAAATCATGACCGTGTTCGGCGGCGCCAACTTCGAGGGTGAGATGGGCCTCGAGCTGGTCCGCACGGTCGACGTCATCGACGCGGCCGTCATCGGTGAAGGGGATGAGGCGTTCCCCCGCCTGCTCGGGGTCCTGGCCGCGGGTGGCAATCTGGATGAGGTCCCCGGTCTGGCCCGCCGCCAGGATGGAGTGGTCGCAGTAACGGCCCCCGGGCCCGCCGTGAACCAGCTAGACGACCTGCCCGTGCCGGACTACGACGAGTACTTCCAGCGCGCCGAGGGCCTGGGCGTGCTGCCCCGGGTGGGACTCCGCGACGTCTGGCTTCCCATCGAGACGGGCCGAGGGTGCTGGTGGGGCGCGAAGCATCACTGCACGTTCTGCGGGCTCAACGGGGAAACGATGCGATTCCGCTCTAAGTCCGGAGAGCGCGTCCTGGCCGAACTCGCCGAGCAGGCGCGGCGATACCGCAGCTTCCGCTTCGAGGCGGTCGACAATATCCTCGGCATGGCCTACTTCACGAAGCTGTTTCCCGTGCTAGCCGACAATGAGACGGGCTACGAGATCTTCTACGAGGTGAAGGCGAACCTGAGCTGGGAACAGCTGAAGCTCATGGCCCAGGCCGGTGTTACCCATATCCAGCCCGGCATCGAGTCCCTGAGTTCCAACGTCCTGCGTCTCATGCGCAAGGGCGCCCGGGCCATCCAGAACATAAACCTCCTGCGCTGGGCCCAGTATTACGGTATCGAGGTCAAGTGGAACCTGCTCTGGGGCTTCCCGGGCGAGACCGAGCAGGACTACGCGGACCAGGTAGGCGTCATGCCGCACCTGTGGCATCTGCCACCACCAGAGAATTCCGCGCGTATCTGGCTGGAGCGGTTCAGCCCCATGTTCACTGAGCGGGATACGTTCCGGTTCCGGCACCGGTCGCCGGAACGCAGCTACCGGTACATCTATCCGGAGTCGGTCGACCTCGAACGCGTGGCGTACTTTTTGACTACGAGTTTGACGGCGGATTGCCTGACTCCGCCTACGTGGACGCACGCCGCGCGGCAGAAGAGTGGCTCAGGGCCTGGCAGGACGGCAGCCCGCCGGTCTTGAAGTACTGGTCCGCACCTGGCTTCGTCCAGATCTACGACGAGAGGCAGCGAGGCCGGGGCGGAAGTTACACCCTCGAGGACACGCTGGCCGACCTGTACCTGGCCTGTGTCAACCGGCCGACCACTGCTGCCGCCGTTCGCGCCTCGCTGGGCCTGGACCTGCCGGCCGAAGGTATCCAGGAGCTTTTTGAAGAGTTCCAGCGGCTGGGCTTGATGTTTCTCGACGAGCAGTTCGTCCTCGCGCTGGCCGTGCCCGCCGTCGCCGGACGGTGAGGCCTCGGGCGCGACTGCCGTTGCGCCCGCTGAGGTCGGGCGATCCGGGCGCCTGATCGGGTTACCGCGATACGTACGGAGTTGATAGCCGCCGCGGGGCTATCAGGGGCCGCGGTCGGTGCAGTGCGCGGTGCAGCGGACACTGCAGGGGCGGCCGCGACGATGAGTTCGTCAGCACCGAGAAGCGCTGCTCAGTAGCGATCTCCTTCTCGGCGTCCGGAGACGACAGGAATACGATGAACGAAATGCTGCACGCATCATCGGGTGGCTGTGACGACGGGGAGGCTCGCCGAGCGCGCGATTACTCGGTGGTCGCCAACCTGGTGGCCGACGCCAGAAACGGCGATAGGCAGGCGTGGGACGCCCTCGTCGAGCGATACGCCTCGCTGATCTGGTCCATCTGCCGCCGCTACGGGATCAGCGGCCCCGCCGCCGAGGACGTCGCCCAGCATGTCTGGCTGCACCTGGTGGAGAGCCTGAATAACCTCCGTGATCCGGCTGCGCTCCCGGGCTGGATATCCACCACGACCCAGCGGGAATGCTGCCGGATCCGTCGCGTTCAGGGCCCGGTGGCCGGCGACGCGCAGGTACTGGAGAACTTGCCGGACGAGCACGCCGAGACGGTTGAGCACGAGCTGCTCATGGCGGAGCGCCACGCCACGCTGCGCGAGGCGTTCGCCCGCCTGCCGCTGCCCTCCCAGCGGCTGCTGGCTCTGCTCGTCGCCGACCCACCCGTGCCCTACGCCGAGATCAGCGCCCGGCTCGGCATCCCGGTCGGGAGCATCGGCCCGAACCGCAGCCGCTCCCTGGACCGGCTGCGCCGCGACCCGGCCATCATCGGCCTGATCAACGGCGAGGCAGGGCGGGGGCACAGATGACCGCCGTACTGTGCGGTAACCTGCGGGCCGAGATCGTCAGCAGCGCGGGCATCCGCCTCCAGCGGTTCACTTCCTCGCCGCCGCCGTCGCCGACGATGGTGGGGGGGTACCTATACCGTGACGGCGACGGCAACACCACCTACCAGCCCGCACCCCAGGCCCAGCAGGCCATCACCGGGTACGGCCCGCCGAATGTCGTCCCGTAAGGCGCCGAGCGAAAGGGCTCAGTCTCCCTCGGGCTGGGACAGCAACTGCGCAATGGTGGTTCCCAGCGGCGTGCCCCAGCCGCTGACCGCGTCATAGCCCACGCCAGCCACATAGCCCTGAGGCTGGCCAGGTGAGTGGTTATTGCCCGACGTGATGTCCGTACATACGGTGGCGCCGACCGCCTGGCCGCCCGGTGCGGCCCCGTACAGCAGGGGCGTGAGGAAGCGCCGCTGGCTGGGATCGGGAAGCCCGGCCGAGATGCGGGCCAGCAAAGCCGCCCACAGCGGCGCCGCCGCGCTCGTGCCACCACCTGGGCTGTCCTGGGCGCCGATAATCAGGTCGTAATACGGCTGGCCAGCAAGGGCGGCGACGTCCGGGACGACGCGGCCGTCCCTGCTTCCCGCGTTCAGCGACTCGACGTTGACCGTCTGCCATGCCGGACGCGGGAAGATGGTGCTGACGCCGCCACCGGTGGACCCGCCGCCGAGCTGGCTTCGGTCTCCAGGCGCGGCCCACCACACGACTTCCGCTGGCGGTGTCCCGGTCAGCATGGTTCCGCCGACGCTGAGCACGAACGGGCTGGTGGCGCGGAAGTTCACGTGCGCCCGGCCGTCGTTCATCTGATCGCCAGCACCGTCATCACCGGAGGCCGCGCATACCGTTACGCCGAGCATCGCCACCGTCTGCAGCCGCTGATTGATCTCCGCGACGGCCGAACTCGACCAGTCCTGCGAGTCCTCGGCCCGGCCCCAGCTGTTCGACACCGCTACCGGAGGCAGCGGCCCGGTCTTCACCACCGCATCCAGCAGGTCGATCCACCCCTTCTGATTGAACCGCGCGAAATACACTGAGATACTCGCCGCCGGGCACAGAGCGGCGATTATCTCGACGTCCATCATCACTTCGTCGCTATGGTCGGGCAGCTGTTGTTGATCCGCCCGTTGCTCGAGGGTCCGCAGCGTAATTACTGGCACCGCCCGATCATATTTCTGGCAGAAGGCCCGCACGTCGGAGGCGGAATAGGCCCCGCCGAACTCGGCAATCGCGATAGCCTGTCCGGCTGCGTCGCCCGGCGGGAACTCGTACAGAGCTTCGAGATCGGCTGGCGCGAGAGCGGCCGCGGCCGCCTGGACAGGAGCATTCTTACGTTGTGCCATGCGGCGGTCGTCCAGGCCGAAGACACCGGTGACTATTCCCGCCAGCGGCGCTGGGACGCTGACGTAGCCTTCGCGGCCCCGGAACTGGCCCTGGTCATCGCTTTCGTAGGTACCGAGTGTGACGTTGAACGCGGCGTTAAGCTGCCGAACCGTCCCGCTAACATGCATGCTCCTGGTGACCGGCGACACGTCGTAGACGTGCAGCCCGAGCTTCTCCAACTCGTCTTTGACCTTCGCGCCATCATCGGGATCCGCGCTATAGCGGGCCGCGAATGTCTCAAGATCCATCGCCGGGCCCGTGACATCGCTAGCGGCAGGCAGCTGCGGCCCGCGTAGGGTAATGGTCACTTCGACTTCATCGTTCGGGCTGGCGTTCCCGATTCGCCGGGCTCCAGCCGCAGGCGGGCGGTACGAGTAAGGAAGTTCAACCGGTCCCTCAACCATGATCGCGCCTCCAGTGCCGCACCATGCGGGCTTCCATGTGACGGAGGCGCGACGCCGGGTCCCAGGCTCGCCGCACGCGGGGTAGTGTGTCCGCGTGCCTATCGAGCGGCGGGATTTTTTCCTGCTCGTCGGTGCGGCCACCGTCGGAGCCGGGCTGACTGGCTGCACCAGCGCGCGCCAGGCCGACGAGCCGTCCGGCGGCAGCCATCCTGGATCATCCGCAGCCGCGCCGTCGGCCACGGCGAGCCCGCACGGCGACGCGAGCAGGCAGCCGAGTGCGCAACTCGGCCCGCAAGTCGTGCACGGGCCACGAGGCCGACCTCAGGTGGCGCTCACCTTCCATGGTCAAGGACCGCTGTCGATGGCCGAGGCGCTGCTGGCCGAGGCAGAGCGGGCCGGAGCGCGGGTCTCGGTGCTCGCCGTCGGGACCTGGCTCGAGCAATACCCGCAGATCGCGCAGCGGGTCCTGAGCGGAGGCCACGACCTGGGCAATCACACCATGCATCACCTGGATATCGCGGCTATGGACGCCGCTGGCGCCTACGCGGAGATCGCCGGGTGCGCGCAGCGGCTGCGCGTCCTGACCGGATCGGCCGGCCGCTGGTTCCGGCCCTCGCAGACGCAGTACGCGACGCCGCTGATCGAGCGGGAGGCCCGCAAGGCGGGCTACCAGACCTGCGTGTCTTATGACGTGGACTCGCTCGACTACACCGATCCCGGACCGGACGCGATCGCATCCACCGTGCTCGGCTCGGTGCGGCCAGGGTCGATCGTGAGCCTGCATTTCGGCCACTCCGGTACCGTGACCGCCCTGCCCGTGATCCTGAGCGGCCTGGCCAGGCGGAGGCTGCGTCCGGTCACCCTGACCGCCTTGCTGTCCCCGTGACGGCCCGTGCGGCCCCGCTGGCGGGCACGCTAGCCGCGGTGCTGGCCGCTGGGGCGATCATGGCCGGGTGCGGTGGGAGCACGGGCGTACCGGGTCCGCCGTCGGCCTATTTGGGTACGGTGGTGGACCGGCCGGTGCCGGCCGGGATCGCGGACCTACCGCTGACCACGGACGCTGGCCGGCCGACGAGCCTGGGTGCCTGGCACGGCCAGGTGGTGGTGCTCGCAGACTTCCTCACCTTGTGCCAGGAGACCTGCCCGCTGACCACGGGAAACCTGCTGGTGATGGATCGCGCAGTCATGGCGGCAGGCCTGGGACACCGGGTGCGCTTCGTGGAGCTGACCGTCGACCCGGAGCGGGACACCCCGGCCCGGCTGCACGCGTACCGGGCGCTGATCGGGGCGCCGACGAACATGCTGCTGCTTACCGGCCGCCTGACGGTGATCGAGCGGATCTGGCGATACCTCGGGGTCTGGTACCAGCGGGTCGGCGAGGACAGGCCGCCCGGGACCGACTGGCTGACGGGCCGGCCGCTGACCTACGACGTCGACCACGAGGACGCCCTGCTCTACCTCGACGCCTCCGGTCGGGTGCGCTTCGTCGTTGTGGGCTCGCCCAACGCGTCTGGGGCGCCTGTCGCGCCCGCCCTGCTCCGCTTCCTCAGCGCTCAGGGCCGCGCCGACCTCAGCCACCCCGACGCGAGCACCTGGACCGCGGCCGAAGCGCTCAGCCCGATCGCCTGGCTGACCGGGCGGCCGATCCGGCCAGCCGGCAGCTGAGCTGGCCGACGGCTGGGCCGGCGACGCTCACGCGCGGCTGACGGGCAGGCGCAGGGTCACCGAACCGGCGCGGGCGAAGTAAAACGTGATGGCCAGGCTCGTGCCGGGCGGCAGGGCCGAGCCCGGCTGGACCGTCAGGGTCGCGGTCGCCGGCGGGGACGTGCCGCCTGACCGTCCCGGGATCAGCAACGGTCCGTAATGGAGCCAGGTGTCCACCACGGCCGGCGACGGGGTCTCGGCCCCGCAGCCGGACAGGTCGGGCAGCTCTCCGACATTGACCTGCTGGTGGTAGACCGCGACCGGGGCGCCGTCCGCGGCGGTCGCAGCGTCCAGCTGATCCGAAGGCTGCCCACTGGTACTGACCTGCACACTGGCGGTCAGCGTGCCGCCCGGGCCAGGGGCCAGCGCGGTGGCGCTGACCGTGACCGGGCCTAGCCGGGCGAGCACGGTGTTCGGAGCCGGGGCCGCGCCCGCGAGCCCGAGCAGGGCCAGGCCGGCCAGCGCCAGGCGGAAGACTCTCATCGGGTGATCCCGGTATGGCCCAGGGAGTAGCGGCCCGGCTGAGGCCATACGCACAGCCCGTGCGGCTGCACTCCCACCGGGATCTTGGCCAGCAGGTGGCCGGTCGCCGTGGCGATGGCGTAGACGACGTTGTCGTAGCGTCCGGACACCCAGAACACCTTCCCGTCCGGGGACAGGTTGCCCATGTCCGGGCTGCCCCCGCCCGGGATCCGCCAGGTGGTGACGATCTTCCTGATCGCGAAGCTGATCACGGTGATCGTGCCGTTGCCACGGTTCGTCACGTAGAGAAAGCGGGCGTCGCGGCTCGGGTACAGGCCGTGGGCGTCCGGGCCGGTGGGGATGAACCCGACCACCCGGAACGTCGCGGCGTCGATCAGCCAGACCCCGGCGTGGTTCTTGTCGGCGATGTAGAAGATGCGCCCGGCCGGGTCGAGCTTGATGTCCTGCGGCGCCGAGCCCGGCAGGTTCAGGTAATCCACGACCTTCAGCGTGTGCAGATCGACCCTGGCCAGCCGGCCGCCGAACTCGCAGGTGGCGATCAGGTAGGCGCCGGTCGCCGCGAAGTCGATGTGATCCACGCCCGCGCAGTCGACGTGGATCCGGTGCTCGAGGGCGAAGGTATGCGGGTCACGGAAGTCCAGGTCCTGGCGGGACTCGGCCACCACGATGGCGTAGCGCCCGTCGGGAGTGAAGTACATGTTGTACGGGTCGTCCACCGCGATGTTCGGACCGGCCCGCTGTCCGGTGCGGGGATTGATCGGGGTGAGGCTGTTGCCCAGGTCGTTCGTCACGTACAGCGTGCGCATGTCGTAGGCAGGCACGACGTGCTGGGGGTTGAGCCCAGTCTGGTAGGTCCCTATCACCTTGTAGGTCGCCGGGTTGATGACGGTCACCGTAGAGCCGCCGCTGTTCGGCACGTAAATGCGGTACGGCACCCCGCGCACGGCCGGGCTGAGCATGTTCGCCCCAGCATCGGCGTAGATGTTCGCCGGGCTCGGTACCGGAGGCATCCCCGGCAGCGGCTCCGACAGGTCCGCTACCGGGCTCGCCACCGGCCAGGTTTCCGCCGCACTGGAGGCCGAACGGACAGGCGCATCGCGCCCTGCACTCGAGTGGTCCGTCCGGGTCGGCGCGGGTACCGCGGGGTGCGACGTCGGCCAGAAGATCATCACGCCGGCTGCGATCACGGCCGCGACGGCCACGGACACGCCGCCGAACCACACCGTTCGCCGCGCCCGCTGACCCGCCGGCCAGCCAACCTTGCCCATGCCGATCCTCCCTGCACGACCCAGCCGGACGGCGCTCGTCCCGTCCTGGTGCCTGCGGAGTCCGAGATCAACGCCGGAGACGCTTACCCGCTCCCCGGTCTGGCCGGTGATTACACTCAAGCCAAGGCAGTAAACCACAGCCCGTTCGGCCCTGAATTGCCCGGTGTGACCACAGACAGGCAGTGAACACCACGACGGCTGCACGGTCACACTGGAGTACGAGGCGCCGGCTCGCCCAGTTGCAGCGGCAGCCCAGCGAGGGGAAGGCTAGACGGCGTGGCTGAGCAGAGCGCATCTCGCGTAACCGAAGACATGGTGACCCGCGCATCCAAAGCACTGTGGACCGAGGTCAACCCGGAATACCAGGCTGACCCTCGCGACTTCACCGACGCCGACATCGCGGCGGGGAAGCTA
Organism: uncultured Actinomycetes bacterium; assembly: GCA_963739135.1. GTDB lineage: Bacteria > Actinomycetota > Actinomycetes > Streptosporangiales > Streptosporangiaceae > Palsa-504. The sequence continues at coordinate 186,786 of CAVTZG010000018.1, read as the reverse complement.
CGCCAGGCCAACGACGCAGACACTGCCCAGAACCGGGCCATCGTCAGGCGCGTACTAGAAGCAGCGTTTCCCGACGCCTGGCTGCCCGATGACGTCCGCGAGCTGCTGACCGACCTCGCGCAGGGCGGCTACGTCGACGCCGACGTCACGATCCCGGCCTCGCAGCTGCTCGCGAAGTACAGCCAGCAAGCCGACCATGGCTGACGGCTGGGATGGATCTCGGCGGCGGCCCACGCAGAGATGCGGAAGCGGGCGACTGTTGTGATGACGCCCAATGCGTTCAGAGCTGTTGGTGCCGGGCTAGTTCCCGCCGCGCCACCGACTCAAGGTGTACGTCGTCGGGGCCGTCCGCGATCCGGAGCGCACGGCTTGTGGCGTACAGCTGCGCGAGCGGCACATCGCCGGACAACCCGAGCCCGCCGTGCACCTGGATCGCGCGGTCGATGATCTCGGCGGCGGCCCGCGGCACCGTGGCCTTGATGGCGGCCACCTCGATCCGCGCGCCTTTGTACCCGACGGTGTCGAGCAGCCAGGCGGTCTTGTGCACGAGCAGCCGGAGCTGCTCGATCGTGATGCGCGATTCGGCGATGTCACGTCGTACAACGCCATGCTCGGCCAGCGTCGCCCCGAATGCGGTCCGCGACAGCGCCCGGCGCGCCATCAGATCGAGCGCGCGCTCGCTCATCCCGATCGCGCGCATGCAGTGGTGCACGCGGCCCGGACCGAGGCGGCTCTGTGCGACGACGAAGCCCTCGCCGGCCGGGCCGAGCAGGTTCGCTGCCGGCACGCGGGCGCCCTCGAAGCGCACCTCGCAGTGTCCCTGGTGGTCGTGGTAGCCGAACACGGTGAGGTCGCGGACGAGAATCACGCCGGGAGTGTCGAGCGGCACGAGCACGAGCGAGTGCCGCTGGTGGGCCCCGGCGGCCGGGTCGCTCACCCCGAGTACGAGTGCGACGCGGCACCGCGGATCGGCGGCGCCGGTGATCCACCACTTGCGGCCGGTGATGACCAGGTTGTTGCCGTCGCGCTCGATCTTGGTCGCGATGGTCGTGGCGTCCGACGACGCGACATCAGGCTCGGTCATCGCGAAGCACGAGCGGATCTCGCCTTCAAGCAATGGGTCGAGCCACCGTCGCTTCTGCTCGCCGGTGCCGAACATGTGCAGCAGCTCCATGTTGCCGGTGTCCGGCGCGGAGCAGTTGCATGCTTCTGCGGCGAGGACCGGCGAGCGTCCCATGAGCTCGGCGAGCGGCGCGTATTCCACGTTGCTGAGGCCGGAAACGCCGGGCAGGAAAAGATTCCACAGTCCGCGTGAGCGCGCCTCGACCTTGAGGTCCTCGACGACCGGCGGAACGTGGTGCGGGTCGAGCGACGTCGCGCGGCCACGGGCGTAGACGGCCTCGGCCGGGTAGACGCACTCGTCCATGAACGCCGCCAGGCACTCCTGCAGCTCGCGCGACCGGTCGCTCAGGGTGAAATCCATATGGCGACACTACGCACCGCGGTACCCCGCTCGGCAAGGGCGAACGTCCCGACACTGCCGGGCCGTCGACCACTCCATCGGCAGACCCCGGACAGGCCCAGCGGCCGGCTGGCCAGGCACGCAAGCACCGGCGCGCCGAGCCGCTGCTACCTGCCAGCCCGGCAAAACAGGACTGCTTCCCTGCTGTCTGTGCACAAACATGTGGATCACTTGTGCGCAACGGCGCCGAGCCTGTGCATACGCAGTGGAAATGCTGGGGATTCCGCTGCCTGGCCGCAACCATAATAGTGGCTTTACCTGGGAGAGCGCGAGTCGCACCCTGTGCATGCAGAGAAAACTGGAATTATCCACATGCCACGCCGCAATAGGCAATAAATAAGCCGAACGTTTATCGCAAGTTTATCCCGTTGTAATTCGGCGTCGGGATCGTGAAACCATTGAACCCAGAGACGGTGAGCCGGGGCGCGTTTTGAAAGGGGAGCGCAAGCGCAACGGCGGCAAGTGCCTCCGGGACACACTAGGCGCTCGCTGATGGCAGGTCGGCATGTCCGCTACCGGCCGATCACAGCGGGTCGGCCAGCTCACAGTCGGCCGCCGTCGGCGCGATCGGAGCCCGGCCCGGCTGGGACGCGCAGGGGCCGCCCAGTCCGTCATCCGTTGCGTTGCCTGTCCCTGGGCAGATCACCCGCAGCTGCGCGGCACTTAACCCTGGCTCAAACGGGAGGGCTTACATGAAGATCAGGATCCGGCAACACGACGCCAGCATGCCTCAGGAAGACGGCTGGTCCCAGACGGGCGACCGGCTTGGCGAGCTCCGCGACGATAACCACGCCAAGCCGCCCGGCGATTGCCACGCCGAACCAGACAGCATCGATGATCCCTGGCCAGAAATCCTCGCTCAGGCCGCTGCCCGCGCTGAGGCGCCTGGGGAGGCAGCCGTGATGCCGGACGCAGTTATGACAACGCACCTGGAGACGGGACCCGAACAGTTTGCGATCACTCCTAGTCCGGCGTCGGCGAAACCATTGACGGCCATGCAGCGCAACCGTCCGCGGCCGTTGGAGGTAACTCAGTGCTCCATGTGCGGCATCGCGCTTCCGCTAGGCCTGTTGGTCCCTGATGGCGGTCAGGCGTGCGCCGACATCCGCTGGTACTGCAAGGACGCCAGGTCGTGCACGGAACGCTGGACAACAGCCCGTCCGCCGGGACGCGCACAGGCGCCGACGGCTCCCGGCGATGCCTTCGCAGGTGCTAGGGAAGCGGCCCCTGATGCAGGTGCTAGGGAAGCGGCCCCTGATGCAGGTGCTAGGGAAGCGGCCCCTGATGCAGGTGCTAGGGAAGCGGCCCCTGATAGAGCGTCGGCGGAGCGGCTGGGCGGCATGTTCGAAGAGGCACACTCCGCCGTGTAACCGACCCGTAGCCAAGTGCGGTGCGGATCGCGGGAACTCAGCTACGAATCTACGAACGCCGGGCCATGAGGGTGTGCGGAACGGGTAAGGCTCGTAGGAGTTCGTAACGTGAGAATGTCGACTCCCGCGGGATCGAGCCGACACGCCGACGAGGCGGAAATGCGTGTAATGACCGTGCCTGACCCGTAGTTTCTGGGCATGCTGATTAATCATGACCCGCCACGATATGAGGCGCTGCCCGCGCCGACAGTCTCGCTTAGCCAGTATGAGAGCCAACCACTCCAGCGCCGGCATGTATCGAATATGCGCAGAGGTCTTCCGGCTAATGGCCTGGATGCCGTCCCGCCTGGGACGTGGAGCGAAGATGACACTCCTGTATACTGGCAGACCGTTCAGGCAATGGTCTCAGGCAGATGGCTGCGGGGCGGATAATGCCAGGATCTGCCATATGAGGTTGTCGCATAAATTTTGACCAAGGACGTAGAGCTCACTCAACGCGGTGCTGACGTATTGATCTCCGCTTTGAGGGTCGATTCATGCCTCGATCAAGTTCCCCCAGGCCGGAGGTGGAGCAGAAATTGTGGGCATCGAGTGGGGAGTCAGTCCAAGTCGGCCGGGCTAGCGTGGCCGACTGGTGTCTGGGTCGCCGGTCGCTAGGCCTGTGGGTCTGCCTGCCCGAGGCCGGCCAGGGCCCGCCGCAGCTCTCGGCGTGAGCCGACTCCGAGCTTGGTGTACACCTTGCTGAGATGCCATTCGACGGTCCGGGTGCTGAGGAATAGCTGGGCGCTGATCTCCGCGTTGGTGCGGTCGTCGACGGCGAGCCGGGCGATGTGCGCCTCCTGGGCGGTGAGCTCGCTGGCCGTCTCGACCGTCCGCTTGCGCACCGTTTCGCCGGTGGCCAGCAGCTCACGCCGGGCCCGCTCGGCGAACGCCTCGATGCCCATCGTGGTGAACAGGCCATGGGCGGTCCGCAGCTCGGCGCGGGCGTCCCGGCGCCGGTTCTCGCGGCGCAGCCATTCGCCGTACAGGAGGTGGGCGCGGGCCACGGCCGGGCGCATGCGGGTACGGCCGAGCCGCTCGATCGCCTCGCGATAGCAGTTCTCGGCGGCTTCACCCTCACTCAGCAGGGCACGCGAGCGCGCCTCGGCGCCAAGCGCCCAGTCGGTGCCGCTGGCGCGGGTCGTCTCGGAAAGCCGCTGGAGAGCGTCGGATGCGCGCGCGGGCTGGCCGCTGCGGACGGCCGCCTCGACCAGCTCGGTAAGCGACCATCCGAGGACGCCAATGTCGTCGTACTCGCACGCCAGCTCCGCGGCGGCGAGGGCCTTGTCGTAGTGGCCGAGGCCGTTGTATAGCAAGGCGGCGGAGTACTGGCTGGTCACTCCCCTCCCCTCGCCACGGCTCGTCACGCCGTCCATGTTGGCCTGGATTAGTTCGGCAGCCTCGGCCTCGCGGCCCCGCCACGCGGCGACGCCTGTGGCACCGTAGGGCGCGAGCTGGCTCCCGGTCACGTCGGCGACTACCTGCGCCTCCGCGATGAGCGCCGCGCCCTCCGCCAGCTCGCCCGCGTGTGCGTGCAGGAGGATGCGGGACCGGACCGCCAGCGGGAGCTCACTGAGTGCCCCCGCGTCACGCGCGAGCTTGACGTGACGGCTGGCCAGGATGTGCCATGTCTCGTCGTCCCACACCGCCATGGCCGCCCGTTCGGCGAGCCACAGCCAGCTCAGCCCCTCCTCCGCCGAGATGTCCTGACTGCGGAAGGCGAGCAGCGCCCGTCTCAGGGTGGGCGTCCCGGCCGCATAGCCCTCCGTGACCAGCAGCGCCAGGCCGTCCAGGAGCAGATCGGGGGCGCGCCCCCGGGTCAGTGGCGCGGGCGCCATACGTGCGGCTCTGGCCACGTCCCCGACCGCCGGAGACAGGCGGCCGACGAACAGCGCGGCGGTGAACGCCTCCAGGTAGGTCTCGCGGGCCAGCCCGACGTCCAGCGCCTCGAGCTGCTTGGCCGCGCTGAGCATGAGCGGGGGCGCGTCACGGCCATGACTTGAGGCGAACGCGATCTGCGCCCGCAACAGGTCGCCTCGGGCACGCTGCAGTTCATCCAGCGGCCCGGCCTGTGCCATGGCCAGCAGGCCGAGCGCGGTGTCAGGGGCGCCAGCCCGGTGCTTGGCTTGCGCTGCGGCCAGCGCCCGCTGTGCGCGGCGCGCCGGGTCGAGCGTCAGCCCGGCGGACCGCTCCAGGAACGCGGCCGCCGCCACGAGACCACCGCGGCGCTGTGCCCGGCCTGCGGACTGCTCAAGTTCGGCGGCAACTTGCTCATCTGGGCCCGGCGTGGCCTGGGCACGGTGCCAGGCCCGCCGATCAGGATCGACAGCCGGGTCGGTGGCCTCGGCCAGCGCGCCGTGCAGCTCCTGCCTCGTCTGGACCGATGCTGACCGGTAGGCCGCCGAGCGCACCAGCGGATGCCGGAACCGCACCCGCGCGCCGAACTCTGCGAGCCCCGCCTCCACCGCCGGCCCCGCCGCCCCGGCGCCGATCGCGAGCCGGCCGGCCGCCCGCCACACCAGCACCGGATCGCCGGACGGATCAGCCGCCGCCAGCTGCACCAGCCGCCGGGTCTGCGCTGGCAACGCCTCCAGCTGCCGCCCGAAGCTCTCCTCGATCCGCCCGTCCAGCGGTACCGCGCTGGTGAGCCCGAACCCGCCCGTCAGCTGCGATTGCGTCAGCCCTCGCGGCAGCTCCAGCAACGCCAGCGGGTTCCCGTGCGCGTCGGCGATGACCCGGTCCCGGACCCGCGCGTCCAGCGGCCCGGTCAGCACCGACTCCAGCAGCGCCTGCGCATCGTCCTCGGCCAGGCCCTCCACCACGAGCTCCGGCAGCCCGGCCACGTCCTCGCCCGGGACCCGCGCCGCGAACACCAGGCCCACCGGGTCGGCCGCCAGCCGGCGCGCCGCGAACCCCAGCGCCTGCGCTGAGGCGTGATCCAGCCACTGCTGGTCATCCACCACGCACACCAGCGGACGTTCCCCCGCGGTCTCCGCCAGCAAACCCAGCACGGCCAGGCCCACCAAGAACCGGTCCGGCACCGGAGCGGCGGCCAGGCCGAACGCGGTCCGCAGCGCCTCACGCTGCGGCACCGGAAGAGACTCAGCATGATCCAGCATCGGCGCGCACAGCTGATGCAGCCCCGCGAACGCCAGCTCCATTTCCGACTGCACGCCCGCCGCCCGCACTACCCGGCACCCCGAGGCCCGCCCGGCCAGGTAGTCCAGCAGCACGGTCTTGCCCACGCCGGGCTCACCACGCAGCACCAGTGCCCGGCCCTCACCAGCCCGCACGTCAGCGACGAACCGGTCAAGCACGCGACGTTCACTGAGCCGGCCCGTTAGCCCTGCTGCGGGGCCCCCGAGCCCAGAATCTGCCGTCATCGGCCTGGCGCCACACAGCAATCGTGGCGGCGGCACCGCCCACTGCGGCCAGGTGGACACCGGAACGCCGCGCTGCGGTCGCCCGGCCAGGCATGAGCGCTCACAGGGCCTCCCAGGCAGACACCACTGACGCCCGCCCGCCAGCCTACATCGTGCTGCATGTGCAGCAAGCGAATGTTCGTTCAGCGTGGTGCAGATGAACGCTCAGCAGATAGTTCAGAGCGAGTACTGGCGTGGCCCGGACCGCAGACCAGAGTACCGGCCAGTATTACCACGGGCGCGACGCGCCGCCCGGAGCGCGACGCTGAGGCAAGTACAAATCCCGCAGATCAAATGGGCCGACGCCTCGCCCCGCAGGCGCCGGCCATCCCCGCCAGCGGAAGGAAGCCCCATGCCCACCGTCACCGTCGGCCAGGAAAACCATGCCGACATCGAGATCTACTACGAGGACCATGGCACCGGCCAGCCCGTCGTGCTGATCCACGGCTACCCGCTCAGTGGCCGCGCCTGGGACAGGCAGGTCCCGGTCCTGCTGGACGCCGGGTATCGGGTCATCACCTATGACCGGCGCGGGTTCGGCCAGTCCAGCCAGCCGGCCGTCGGCTACGACTACGACACCTTCGCCGCCGACCTGTCCGCCCTGCTTGAGCACCTGGACCTGCGCGACGCCGTGCTGGCCGGGCACTCCATGGGAACCGGCGAGGTCACCCGCTACCTGGGCCGCTACGGCTCGGCCCGGATCGCCAAGGGCGTACTGCTGTCCCCGATCCCGCCGTTCCTGATGCAGACGCCCGACAACCCCGACGGGGTGCCGCAAAGCCTGTTCGACGGGTTCGCCCAGGCCGCCCGGGCCGATACCCCGGCCTGGATGAAGGGGTTCCTGGACAACTTCTACAACATCGACACCCTGCGCGGCACCCTGGTCAGCGACCAGGCCTACCAGGCCAGCTGGAACCTCGCCGTGACCGCCTCCGCCGCCGCCGCGGTGGCCTGCATCAGCACCTGGACCACCGACTTCCGCGACGACCTGCCCGAGATCGACGTGCCCGTCCTGGTCGTGCAGGGCGACGCCGACCAGGTGCTGCCGATCGACAAGACCGGCCAGCGGCTGCCCGGCCTGATCAAGGACATGCAACTCGGCATCATCGAGGGCGGCCCGCACGCCATCGCCTGGACCCACGCCGCCCAGGTCAACACGGCACTGCTGGACTTCATCCGCAACTGACACAAGCAACCACCCAAGGAGTCATCATGTCTAACCACTTCAGCGCCGATAACCTCAAGTTCCCCGGCGACGACCGTCGCCTGGACCTCACCGACGTGTTCGTCTTCCCGGCGTCCGCCAGCACCGAACATCACCACACACTGCTGCACCGTCACCACCCCGGCACCACCGTGCTGATCATGGACTCCAACCCGACCAGCGCCCCGCCCCCGATCCCCGCCCCCGTGACCGGCCCGGAGTTCTACCCCGGCGCGGTCTACCGGATCAACATCGACACCGACGGCGACAACCACGCCGACATCGCGTTCACGTTCGTCTTCTCCGAATACGACAACGGCAAGCAGACCGGCACCGCCTGGTACGCCACCGGCGCCCAGGCCCGCCAGGCCGAACCCGGCGGCGAGGTGCTCGCCGCAGGCATCCCGGTCAGCTTCGACGGCACCGCCCAGCCCGTGACGGCAAACGGGATCCGGATGTTCACCGGGCTGCGCAGCGACCCGTTCTTCGCCGACGTCGAAGGCGCCCTGCACGGCTTCGCCTGGACCGGGCACGACGACTTCGCCGACAACAACGTCGACTCCATCGTGCTGGAGGTCCCCGACGACCTGCTCGGCGGCCCGGTCATCGGCGTCTGGGCCTCGATCAGCCGGCACCAGGACGGCGTGCTCGAGCAGATGGACCGCGGCGGGAACCCGACCATCAACCCGTTCATCAACCCCGACGGCGAGAAGAACCTCTTCAACTCCCGCCAGCCCGCCGACGACGTGGCCAACTACCTGGACCCGTGGTCGGCGATCCTGCAAAACGCCGGCGGCTACACCCCCGAGCAGGCCACGGCAGCAGCCCTGCAGGTCCTGCCCGACATCCTGCACTACGACCGCACCCAGCCCGCCACCTACCCCAACGGCCGGGTGCTCACCAACGACGTCTACAGCCTGCGCTTCGCCTGGCTGAGCAACGGCAAGATCCCGCCGGCCGGCCTCAAGCCGCACGACGACCTCCTGACCGAGTTCCCCTACCTCGGCGTGCCGAACCCCTCGAAGAGCAGTTCCTGATCCGAACGGGTCCCGAACCACGATCGACGTCGGCCCAGTGCTCGCCGTCAGACATTCACTCGATATCGAAGGCCCGGGAATGCGGCGGGCGCGTTCCCGGGTTCTCGACCGGCGTCCAGACGGACATACTTGTATCCTCACAGCCTTTCCGGGTACTCAGGCGTCGCGGCGGCGCAGCCGCCAGGCGGCCGCGTCGGTCAGCGCGACCGCGTAGCCACACAGCACCGCGAACCCGGTCCACGGGCCCAGCTGATGCCCGCCGAACAGGTTCCCGGCCCCCCAGATGGCCCCGCCAGCGTTGGACGGCAGGTAGCGGTCACCCCCTTGATGCTCTGCGGAAGGTAGGCCGCCACGAGCGGCACCACGAGGAACACCGCGGCGAACACCGACAGGCCAGCCGCCGTCAGGCGGAGCAGGGCGCCCAGGGCCAGGCCGATGACGGCGATCACCGTCAGGTACAACGACGCGCCGACCACCTCTCGCAGCACGCCCGGGTCGGTCAGCGAAATGGCCGAACCGCCCCGAGAGGACTCCAGGGCCGTCGCCACGAAGGACTCGGCCACCGCGGCCAGCAGGCTCAACGGCAGCATCAAGCCCACCAGCACGCCCCTGATCCGGCGCCCCCTGATCCGGCACTGGCCTGGTCTGCATGACGGCGCTCATCGCGCCGCTCCGGCGTGGTACTCGATGCTGTCCTGGGTCACTCGCATGAAGGCCTCCTCGAGCGAAGCGTGGGTGGGGGTGAGCTCGTAGACGGGCAGGTGAGCCCGCCAGGCCGCGGTGCCGATCTGTTCGGCGGTGGTGCCGGAGACACGCAGCAGGTCCGTTCCGTCGTTTATGACCGTGATGCCGGGAGCGGCGAGCAGCTGGCCGAGCCGCACGGTCTCCGGGGTGCGGACCAGCACGCCGCCCGCGGCCGCCTGGCCGGTGAGGTCCGCGACGCTGGTCTGGCTGATGGCCGGCCCCGGCCCAGCACCACCAGCCGGGTTGCCGTCTGGGCCATCTCGCTCAAGCCCTCCCCGATCACCGCTGACATGACCGCGGCCAGCACGCCGCTCGCCTACCAGGACGTCGCCGTCTAACCGTCGGCAACACGGCCGGGCCCCCGAGGGGCCCGGCCGCTGTATGTGCAGCAGACCCGAAGACTCATCGGACGCCAAGGTGGTCAAGAACCGCCTCCACCTCGACATCCACGTCAACTGACGTCTTCGCCGATCGGGCTGAATTAGAAAGTCCAACCTTGCAATATTGAGCTTGTAAGGTTAGCCTTGGCATATGCACGCGGAGCATGAAGTCGAAGAGGTAGCTGCGGCCGTGTACCTGAGCGTGGGCCTGTTCAAGCGGCGGCTCCGGCAGGTGCCGGCCCCAGGCGAGCTGTCGCTGCCGGAGTCCTCGGCGCTCCGGAAGCTGGAGCGCGGCGGCCCGGCCACGGTGACCGCACTGGCCAGGGCCGAGCAGATCAGCGCGCAGTCGATGGGAGCGACGCTGAGCACGCTGGAAGCGCGTGGCCTGGTCAAGCGCCAGTCCGACCCCGCCGACGGCAGGCGCGCGGTCATGTCGGTCACCGAAGCGGGCCTGTCCGCGCTCAGCGACAAGCGCAACGCGCGGATCGCCCAGCTGGCGCAGGCGCTGGCGGCAGGGTTCACACCCGCGGAACTGGGCCAGCTGATGGCGGCCGCACCGCTGATCGAACGCCTGGCCGAGAGCATCTGAGGGCTGAGCGACCCTGGGGGCGCGAAACGAGGAGAGCGAATGGCGAAGCGGCCAGCCGCGGTGAGCGATCGCTACCGATGGGTGGCGCTGACGAATACGACCGCCTCCATGTCCAGGCGACGCTGGACGGCTCGATCGTCATCATCGCCCTGCCGGCCATCTTCCGCGGGATCGGGCTGGATCCGCTGGCCCCGGGCAGCATCTTCTACCTGCTGTGGATGATCATGGGCTACCGGCTCGTCCAGGCCGTGGCCGTGGTCAGCCTCGGCCGGCTCGGCGACATGTACGGCCGGGTGAAGATCTACAACGCCGGCTTCGTCGTCTTCACTCTCGCCTCGATCATGCTCTCGTTCGACCCGTACCACGCCGGTGCCGGGGCGATGTGGCTGATCGGCTGGCGGTTCCCCCAGGCCATCGGCCGCGCCCGGGCTGGGACGCGGAAGCGGCTGTGTCCCATCCAGAAGGATCATCACTGGCGGCCTTCCGGGAATGCCCACCACCTGGCAGTGAGTGCCTAGGCCAGGCCGGGAACGACTATTTAGTGGCGATCGTCACCCCGAATAGGGACCTTGGTCATCTTGGCCGGGGCGATGCTCGCTGATCACGCTCTTACATGGTGTTGTTTTGGTTCATCGCCGTCGGCCTGACTGGTTTCGCGTTGTACCGTTTTGGCGAGCTGCGCGGGGCGTGGACGCGGTGGAGGCTTAGCGTCGGCATCCTGCGGTCGAGGCGTAAGGAGGCCCTCGGGCTGTTTGGCGGGTTGGCGCTGCTGGTGGCCGGAGGGGCGCTGGCATTGCTCGTCGTCTCTATCCTGTTCGGGCATCACTTATGCCGCCGGTACCGCGGGTCGGGGTCCGGCGGACTGCTAGCCTTCGCCCTCCGGTACCCGGCCCTCCGCGACCCAACCGAGTATCGTCTCCAGGTCGGCCCCCGGCCAGGCGGCACGGCCGCGCAGCGCACCGGGCCAGCGGCTCGTCGAGCTGGCCCTCCGACGTCCCCTCGAACTCGAAGCGGACTTTTTCGACGCCAAGAACATCTCAATTCCGCCTGCTGGTCCAATGAGTGGGAGCGGTGGGTCTGCTGGCGATGGCGCCGGCGGCGGCCTGCGGTTACTGTGAGCCGATGAGACAGACCACCGGCTTCGCGCGGTTGCCGGATGGGAAGCGTGCCGCCTTTGCCGTGGTGGGCAGCGGCCCGGCGGTGGTGCTGCCGGCGTGGTGGGTTTCCCATTTGGTCGAAGACTGGCAATTTGATCCGCTGCGCCGTTTTGTTGAAGGCCTGGCAGCACAGCGCATGGTTGTGCGGTATGACCGGCTCGGGACCGGCATATCCGATCGGGAGCGGCCGCCCGAGACGTTCACGCCGGAATTTGAAGATGCGACGTTGTGCGCCGTCCTGGACGAGCTCGGGCTGGCGCGAGTGACGCTGCTGGGCATATCGTGCGGGGGTTGTGTCGCGGTGAGCTTTGCTGCCCAGCGGCCCGAGTGCGTCGATCGGCTGGTGCTGTACGGCAGCTACGCCAGGGGCACGCCCTTGGCCCGCCGCAAGCACGGGCCGGCATGATTGACCTGGTGCGCTCGCACTGGGGGCTGGGCAGACGCCTGCTAGCGGACATGTTCGGCCCGAACTGGTCAGCGGACGACCGGGCTGCCTTCACCGCGGCCCAGCGCGCCGCCGCCGACGCCGGCGTCGCTGCCGATCTGCTCGCACTGATCTACGCCACCGACGTGAGTGACGAGTTGCCGAGGGTTCGCGCGCCAGCGCTCGTCGTGCATCGTGAGCATGACCGGGCCATGCGGCTGAGAGGTGCACGCGAGGTTGCCGCGCTGCTCCCGCACGCCGACCTCGTGACGCTGCCGGGTGACGCCCACCTGCCGTGGCACGGTGACGGGGACGCTGTCCTGCGCGCCGTCGCGCCGTTTCTCGGGATCCAGGCCCCGCCCGCGCCGGCGAACGCAGCCGACGCCGACGCGCTGGGTGAGCTGAGTACCCGGGAGCGGGAAGTACTTGGCCTGGTCGCGCAGGGTCTGAGCGACTCGCAGATTGCTGAGCGCCTCGTGATCAGCCCGCATACCGTGCATCGCCATGTGGCGAACATTCTGGCGAAGCTGCGGATGCCCACACGCACTGCGGCCGCCGCGACCGCCGCCCGCGCGGGCCTGCTCTAACCACAGCGCCGCGATGGCCCGATCCGGCTATCGCAGATGGCTCATACGCTCGATGCCGCGCGGGCGGCGCGGTGATGGACTTGAGCTTGTCCATCACCGACTCCCGGAGGCTCCGATGCCCCTTATCAACATCCGGCTCATCGAGAACGTCTTCACCCCGAGCAGAAGCAGCAGATGGCGCGAGACCTGACCGAGGCGATGGTCGCCATCGAAGGCGAGCGCATGCGCGGCGTCACGTGGTGCGTCATCGAGGAAGTCAAGAGCGGCGACTGGGCTATCGGCGGCCAGCCGGTGACGACCGAAGCCGTTCACGCCCTCGCCCGCGGCGAGATGTCGCTTCCCGTCTGACCAAGGCGGTCACGTCGTCAGGTCCTTGGAGGAGAACGTATGCGCACGAAGAATCCCGACGTGGTTGTCGTCGGGGCGGGCATGGCAGGCGCGTCGATCGCCACCGTCCTGGCTCGCGGTGGCCTCGAGGTGCTGCTACTCGAGCGGCAGCCCGCCTACCGCGACCGCGTGCGCGGTGAATACATGGCAGAGTGGGGAGTGCTGGAAGCGCGCGCTCTCGGACTCGAGACCGTCATACGCGGCACGCATGCCGTAGATGCGCGCAATGGCGTGCCATATGACGAGCTGCTTACCCCATCTGCCGCCGAAACGGCAAGGGGCGATCGCTCCACCCTCCTGCCGGACGTGCGAGGCCCCCTCTGCGCATCCCATCCCGAGGCGTGCCAGGCCCTTGCCGACGAGGCTGTCCGCTTGGGCACGAAGCTAGTGCGTGGTATCACCGAAGTGCGCGTCCAGGCAGGCACCCGGCCGTCGGTCACGTACCTCAACGGCACCGAGATGGAAGTGCGGCCGCGCCTCATCATCGGAGCTGACGGCCGGACCTCGACGGTGCGCAAGCAATCCGGCATCCCGATCAAGAAGGCTCCAGCCACCCACGTGGTAGCTGGCCTGCTCGTCGAGGGGGCATCGCAGTGGCCAGCTGACCAATACGCCATCGGGGTCGAGGGAGACCTTCAGTTCTATATATTCCCGCAAGGCGGCGGCCGGCTGCGTCTGTACACCTGCCACGCGAACGAGCAAGCGAGCCGGTGGGCCGGACGTGCCGGGCCGCAGCGCTTCCTCCAGGCATTCGCGAGGCTGCAGGCGATTCCGGCAGCACTAGGACTCGGTGACGTCGCACCAGCAGGGCCGTGCGCAACATTCAGCGGCGAGCAAACGTGGTGCGACCAGCCCTACGCTGACGGACTCGTCCTGGTCGGCGACGCGGGTGGATACGACGATCCAGTCGACGGCCAGGGCCTGTCACTCACGATGCGCGACGTGCGGCAGCTTTCCGAGTTGCTGTTCGCCACTGGCGATTGGACGGTGGGCGCGCTACGACCCTACGGTCAGCAGCGTGCCGAGCGACTCCGCCGCATGCGCCGTGTGTCCCAGACGTTCGCGGCTTTGATGACGACGTTCACCGCTGATGGCCGCGCTCGGCGCAGTCGTTTCTACGCGGCGACGCAAGCTCGCACAAACGACGTCCGGATGGCGCTTGGCGCGATCCATTTCGGCCCGGACCGCCTGCCAATAGAGGCATTCTCGGACCAGCTCCACGAATCGCTGTTGGCGTGACATCGCCACAGCGGTCCGTGGTGGAACCTCCCATTGGTCCACCGGGATGACACAAGGAAAGTCTGGCTGTGTCGTCTTGGCTGACCGTGACAATTGCCAGGCGGTCGTTTAGTGATAGGGGCTGGCCAGCTGACCACGCCGGATCTTCGGAACGCCGGCAGATGATCGCTCGCGTGCCGCTTCCGCCGGTTAGGCACTGTCTTACTGTAATGCCGGCGTCAGGAGCCGGCTGGCCGGTGCCACGGCACGGCCTCGGCCTCTTTCTCGGCGACCTCCTCCAGGTCTGCTTGCCGGTGCGCCTCGTCCTCGTGCAAGCTCTTGGCGATTGCAGCGGCCTGCTCTTCAGCCACTTCCGTCTCAGCCTCGGCCAGCTCAGCCTGGGCCTTCGCGGCCCTCGCCTCCGGATCGCGCCTGCTGTGGTTGCTCACGCCGCCGAGCGTCAAGACGCTGGCGGCCTTCCTGATAAGTCCCATGACGACCGTCCCTAATTTCGGAGCCTCAACGAGCGCACCTGTTGGCTTTGGACCGGACTGCTGCTGCTCAGCGAGCTGCCGTCCCCGCGCTGATCACAGGTCCCCATGCCTGCCTCCTCAGCGATGGCTGCACTGGACACTTCCCGAGCCTGCGTCACCTGCGGGCCTGCCGCCAGGGCCGTTCGTCATCAGCTTCCGGGGATGTGCCCGAACGCCTGATCAGCGGTAGGCTCGCAGCAGAAGCAGCGGGAGGCGTGATGGTCTGGCTCAGTGGCGCGCGGGGGGCGGGCGGGCGGCAGGACCAAGCCGATCGTGCTGCACGATCCTCCTCCTGGCTATCGGCCGCCCAGAAGGTCGTCGTGGTACTTGCTGGTGAACGAACGCCACGCCCGGGTTATCGTGCGCGTTGCCACAGTAATCATGGTGCTTGCGGCTACTGCGGTTGCCGTAATCATTGTCCTGATGATCGCGGGGTATCACTAACCTCGGTCTTCCGCGAGCTCGGGCCCGCTGCGCACGCTCATTTGTGGCTGATGCCACGTTTCTACCGATATCCCTTCCCCGGCGGAGGTGGCCTGCGTGCGTCAGGGCGGCGTCCATAGGTACACCGCGTTGCTGGTGGGCGAGCCATCGGCCACGGTGCGGCCGTCGGGGGCCCAGGCGTGCATGCCAGCTGTTCCCGGACAGGTAGCCCGGGCGCTGAACCTGCTAGTGCGGCGCCCGGGCTGCGGCTGCTAGTTACAGCTGGGTGGTGACGGCCTTGACTTCGGTGTAGGCCTCCAGGACCTGATGGCCCATTTCGCGGCCCCAGCCGGACTGCTTGTATCCGCCGAACGGCAGGGCCGCGTCGAACACGTTGTAGCAGTTGATCCAGACGGTGCCGGCCCGGAGCTTCTTGGCCAGGGCGTGGGCCTTGGAGATGTCGCGGGTCCAGATGCCCGCGCCGAGTCCGTATTCGGTGTCGTTGGCGATGCCGGCGATCTGGTCCAGGTCGGTGAAGGGCGAGGCAACCAGGACGGGCCCGAAGATCTCCTCGCGGACGACCTTCATGTCGGGGCGGGTGTTGGTCAGCACGGTGGGCTCAACGAAGTAGCCGCGGTCGCCGAACCGGCCGCCGCCCGCCAGCGCGGTGGCGCCGTCGGACTTCCCGGACTCCAGGTAGCCGGTTACCAGGCGGAACTGCTCGTCGGAGACCAGCGGGCCCATCTGCGTCCCCGGCTCCATCCCCGGTCCCATCTTGATCGACTTGGCGATCTCGGCGACGCCGTCGACGACCTCGTCGAAGCGGCCCTGCTGGACGAACAGCCGTGACCCGGCGACACAGCACTGACCGTGGTTGAAGAAGATCGCGTTGGCGGCGCCCTCGATGGCGCCGTCCTCGGCGTCGTCGAAGACGATGTTGGGGCTCTTGCCGCCCAGTTCCAGGGTCAGCTTCTTCAGGTTGCTGGCCCCCGAAGCCGCGACGATCAGCTTGCCGACCTCGGTGGAACCGGTGAAGGCCACCTTGTCGACATCATTGTGCGCGGCCAGGGCTGCGCCGGCGGTCTCGCCGAAGCCGGGCACCACATTTACCACGCCCGCTGGCACGCCAGCCTCAGCGATCAGTTCCGCGAGCCGCAGCGCGGTCAGCGGTGTCTGCTCGGCCGGCTTGAGGACCACGCAGTTACCGGTGGCCAGCGCCGGGCCGAGCTTCCAGGCGGCCATCAGCAGCGGGAAGTTCCACGGGATGATCTGCCCGATCACGCCGAGCGGCTCGCGCAGCGTGTAGGAGTGGAAGTTGGCGCCCGGCATGTAAGGCACCGAGATGTTGATCGTGTTGCCCTCGATCTTGGTGGCCCAGCCGGCCATGTAGTGGAACAGGTCCGCAGCCAGCGGCACGTCGGCGGCTTGCGCGACGGCGAATGGCTTGCCGTTGTCCAGCGACTCGAGCTGGGCGAGCTCGTCGACGTGCTGGAGGATGAGGTCGCCGATCCGCCAGATGATCCGCCCGCGCTCGGACGGGGTCATCCTGCTCCACGGGCCGTCCTCGAACGCTCTGCGTGCCGCCCGCACTGCGCGGTCGATATCTTCGGCGTCTCCTTCAGCGATGTGGGCGAGAGTCTCGCCGGTCGCCGGGTTGGGGGTCTCGAACGTCTTGCCGGACGCGGCGTCGGCCCACTGCCCGTTGATGAATAGCTGCCGACGGGCGCCGATGAAGTTTTCGACGTTCCGGTCCAGGGTTACAGTCATGAATGCTCTTCTCCCTTGGCTGCGCGGTGGGCAAGCCAAGGATTGCGGCCAGCCAGCACACTACAGCTCATGTCTACGTTGTAGACCTATGTTATTAACATACAGTGTTGACATAGGGATGCCAAGCTGCTGGAGCAGCATTTCCGGCATGCGGCTGCGCAGCAGCGCCGCGGCGGCCCGGGAGATGACAGATTCCGCCGACGGATTGGCGTGACCGCTGCGGATCCGGCTCGCGTCAGCACGGCCATGCCTGCTAACCGAGGCTGGCGCCAGGCTGTAAGTGACCTATCACGAAGTGCGGCTGCAGTACGGAGTGACCGGGCGCGGGTGGTGCGTGCGTAGAGTCGATACCGGTCGGCTGGATGCCCGAATGGCCAGGAGGACAGTGAGGGCGTATGAGTTTCAACCACCTTCTCGTTGACCAGCCCCAGCCCGAGATCGCCCGATCCGCGGTGATCCTCGGGGAGGTGCACGTCGGTGCCGGCGCGATTCTGGCGCAGGGCCTAGTGGTGCGCTCGCATGGCGGAGCGGTGAGCATCGGCAACCACTCGGCGATCCTGGAGAACGGGGTGGTGATCGGCACGCCCGAGCATCCGGTCCGGGTGGGCCAGCGCACCGTCTTCGGCCACCGCGCCACCATCGTCGGGGCCACCATCGGTGACCTGTGCGAGATCGGCAACGGCGCGATCCTCATGCCGGGCTCGCGCCTCGGCAGCGGCTGACTCGCTCATCGGCGCTGGCGTGAAGATCATCGGCGACTCCCACGGCCCGGTCCGGGTCGGCTCCCGGGTGCAGATCCTGGAGAACACGGTGCTGCATCTGCTGCCCGATAACGAACTGATCATCGACGACGACGCGGTGATCGGTCCGGGCGCGATGATCCACGGCTGCCACATCGGCCGCGGCAGCATCATCGAGCCCGGCGCGATCGTGTGCGACGGCAGCGTGGTCGGGGCCGAGTCGGTGGTACGCGCCGGTGCCTGCGTCAAGCAGCGCGACCGGTTCGATGACCGGTCCATCCTGGATGGCTTCCCCGCCAGGTTGGCCAGCACCCTGACCGGCCCGCCGCCGATGCCGGGCTGGGCCTTGCCCCGGGACGCGGTCGCAACTCTCCGCAGGGTGCAACGATGATCGCACCGGCCCTTCAATACGGGGGTTGATCACGGCGCAAGTATCCGCCAGCACAAGGATCTGGCGCTCGGCTGGGCGGTCAGGACAACGGCAGATCACCACCGCACAATGTCCACGGTAGGACTTGATACCAGGGAACATAGACGGCGGGTTTCATTACCGTGACGATGAAGCTGTGCTCGGCGTCCGCGC
Organism: uncultured Actinomycetes bacterium; assembly: GCA_963739135.1. Taxonomy (GTDB): domain Bacteria; phylum Actinomycetota; class Actinomycetes; order Streptosporangiales; family Streptosporangiaceae; genus Palsa-504. Next base: position 168,660 of record CAVTZG010000018.1, on the reverse strand, counting down.
GACGAGGGTTTCCGGCTGGGAGGCAAAGTGAGACTGCTGATGATCGCCGCCCCGGCGGCGCAGCGACGCGCATAGATTTGAGGATGGCGTGATGAGCGACGACCGTGACCACACCATCGCCACCGCCACGGTGACAAGTGAGGAAACGCCGTACGGTGTGCGCATCAATACGGGGGGCCATGCGCTGCGCGGCGACGAACCGGTTCACCACGGCGGTGCCGATACCGGTCCGGCTCCGTTCGGCCTGCTGCTGTCCGGGCTCGGTGCCTGCACCGCGATCACGCTGCGAATGTACGCCGAACATCAGAGCTGGTCGCTGGCAGGCGTGGATGTCGAGCTGACCTACGTCGTCAAAGACCGGAACACCAGGTGGATCGACCGGCTGATCACCCTGCACGGCGTCGACGAGGACCAGCGCGCGAAGCTGGCCGAGATCGCGGAGAAGACCCCGGTCACCAGGGCGGTCCGGGCGGGAACCGAGATCCGCACCACCACCGGGGCGGCCTGACCGGTGGCGACGCACGCGACGGAGCGGCCCAAGCAGTGGGGTGTACCGATCCCATGACCGAGCGGATCGTCGTCATCGGGGCGGACGCGGCCGGGATGAGCGCAGCCTCGCAGGCCAAGCGAATCGCAGGCGACGCGGTCGAGATCGTGGCGTTCGAGCGCGGAGCGTACAGCTCCTACTCTGCCTGTGGCATCCCGTACTGGATAGCCGGCGATGTCGACGGGCCGGAGCGTCTGGTCGCCCGTTCGCCGGACGCACACCGGCGCAACGGCATCGACCTTCGGATGCGAACCGAGGTAGAGAAGATCGACCTCGCGGCCGGACGGGTGCTCGCTCATGACCTTGCCGCCGGGCGGTCGTTTTGGGAAGGCTTCGACTCTCTCGTCATCGCGACCGGCGCGGTCCCGGTGCGACCGCCGCTGCCCGGCGTGGACGCCGTCGGCGTGTTCGGCGTGCAGACTCTCGACGACGGCACCGCGCTCCTGGCGGATCTGCACCGCGCGCAGCCGCGGCGGGCCGTGGTGGTCGGCGGGGGCTACATCGGCGTGGAGATGGCCGAGGCGCTGGTGCGACGCGGGGTCGCCGTCACCGTCGTCGATCAGGCCGCGCAGCCGATGACCACGCTCGACCCGGACATGGGTGCGGCGGTAAACCGGGCCATGGAAGATATCGGCATCGATGTGCGCACCGACACCGCCGTCATCGGATTCGAGACCGGCAACAACCACAGGATCCGCTCGGTGCTGACCGCCGACGGCTCAATCCCGGCCAACGTCGTCGTCCTCGGCCTCGGAGTTCGGCCGAACACCGCGCTCGCACAAGATGCCGGCCTGGCGCTGGGCGATCACGGCGGCCTGCGCACGAACATGCAGATGCAGGTTCTCGGCCACGACCATATCTGGGCGGGCGGCGACTGCGTGGAGGTCCTCAACCTGGTCTCTGGTCAGTACCAGCATGTGGCGCTCGGCACCCACGCCAACAAGCAAGGCCGGGTCATCGGGCACAATCTGGCCGGCTCCTACGCCACATTTCCCGGGGTGGTCGGCACGGCGGTGAGCAAGGTGTGCCATCTGGAGATCGCCCGGACCGGGCTGCGCGAACGCGACGCCACCTGCGCCGGGTTCAAATACGTGACCGTAACCGTGCGGTCCACTACGAAGGCCGGCTATTTCCCCGGTACCCACCGGATGAACGTCAAGATGACCGCCGAACGCTGCACCGGACGTCTGCTGGGAGTGCAGATCGTCGGCCAGGAGGGATCGGCCAAGCGGATCGACACGGCTGCGACAGCGCTATGGAACCGAATGACGGTAGAAGAGATGGCTGCCCTGGACCTCGCGTACGCCCCGCCGTTCGCGCCGGTGTGGGATCCGATTCTCGTGGCGGCACGGCAGGCCGCTGGGGCAGTGCGCCAGGTCGCCGCAGGCCGGCGATGACGCGACTTTCAAACGCGCGGTGAACCAGGCGCCTGGACCGGGGGCCGGGCCTGAAACCGGGACGTACGTCGCCGGTGCGGTCGAATGCCCGGATCCGATGGTGCTGTGTCTTGGACCCGGCGGGTACGGCAGCCGCCGAGCCGGCCTAGGCTGCCACCCGGCATTGGGTGAGGTGGAGCCGTCATGGCTTGCGGGCGACGCCTCCCCACAGGCCCGTGGGGCTGGCCGCTTCTAGCCGGGTGTCCGGCCGCCACTCGACGACCCGGACCACGCCGGGCTCGACCAGCTCGAGCCCGTCGAACAGGCGCGTCACGCGCGCACGATCGCGCAGCGTCGCCTTCTCCGCCACGGACTGGTTAAGACGCCGGACCATCTCGGTTTGCTGCTCAGCGTCGATGTCGCTGGCTGCGTGGGAGATCGTCACGAAGCTGCCCGGTGCGCACGCGTCCATCAGCCGGTTCACGATTTCGCTGGCTTCGGGATCGTCGCTGATGAAGTGCACGACCGCGAGCAGCATGAGCGCGACCGGCTGGCTGAAGTCCAGGGTGTCCGCTGCGCTGGCCAGGATCTTGCCCGGGTCCCGCAGGTCGGCGTCGAGGTAGGCGCACGCACCTTCGGGCTTGCTGGTCAGCAGCGCCCGGGCGTGCGAGAGCACGATGGGGTCATTATCGACGTAGACGATCCGGCACCCGGGCGCCACGCGCTGCGCGACCTCGTGCGTGTTGCTGGCGGTCGGGATCCCGGTGCCGACGTCGAGGAACTGCCTGATCCCCATCTCGGCGGCGAGGAAACGGACCGTCCGGGTCAGGAAGGCGCGGTTGGCGCGGACCGAGAAGACCAGGTTCGGGTACGCCTCAAGGGTCCGGTCGCCGAGTTCCCTGTCCGCGGCGAAGTTGTCCTTCCCGCCCAGCCAGTAATCGTAGACGCGGGCGATGTGGGGGACGCTGGTGTCAAAATCGGGCACGCGAGCTCCAATCCGGATGACACGCTAGAGCCTATCGGGCAGGTAATCACGGCCGGAACGGATGAGGGGCTCACCTGAATCGGTCACGCTGTCCTAGCTGCCGGCGGGCCGGGCGACGTCCATCCGTGTATCACACCGCCCTGCGCACACTCCTTACGGATGACTGGGCGAACGGAGGCTCCTGATGAAAAGACGCGGGGTGCTCGAGGACCCCTCTGTGCGGCTGGTGCGCGCCGACGTGATCGAGGTGTGGGCGCGGCACCTCTATGTGATGCAGAACCTGCCCGGCTATACGTCGAGTGTGCGGCGGGCGATCCTCGGCCAGTGCGCCGACGGCCGAGCGGCCTATGTTGAGTACTGGCGAGTGGGCTGGCGGCTCTGGCAGACCACGGAGTGGGTCGGGCCGATCGCGGAGCTCGGCCTCCCGAGACCGATTCCTAACGGCTTTGAGATAGCCCGGGGTCTCCGGATGTACCGTGTCCGCGAACGGAGCATGGTGCTGCGCGTTAACGGAGTGGATCGGATCGTGTCCTTCACGGGCGAGGAGCTGCCCAAAGCAGGACACCCGCTTCGTAACGCAGCTATGCAGGCTATCCTCGCTGTGCCGAACGCCGGCACAATCGTGGACTGGACCACGACGGCCGCCCGTCGGCTCAAGCCGGGAAGCACAGGGCCTGAAGCAATCGCCGCCGCCACGCGCTGGCGTCAAGTTCTCGAAAGAGCGGCGGCCCAGGTAGCAGCGCAGGTCGAATTTGGTGTGCTTGCGGAAGGAGCCCTTGATGCGGCAACCATGCCCGCCATGAACCCACGGGCCACAACTGCACACTTTCCCGCGTCCGGCAACGCCTTCTTCGATCCAGGAGCATCATGAACAGCTCACCGCCATCCGTCGTCCCGTCATCCGCACCGACCGAAGCCTCGCTGATCAGCAGGTTCGTCGCCATCCTCACCCCTGTCTTCGCGGTCGCCGCCGGGTGGTTCGCAGGCGTCATCGCACAAGCGGTGCCAGGCGCCCACCTGGATCAGAACCAGATCGTCGCCTTCATGACCGCCGCCGCGGTCAGTGCCATAACTGCCGGCTGGAAATGGCTCCAGGGCTGGCAGCAGCACGAGGCGCTCGTAGCGCAGGGCCTGGACGTCCCGGTCAAGCCCGGGCCATCCGCAGCCGCGGCCGCCGCAGTGCCCGTAGCCCAACCCCCCATAACCTCACCCGCGCCCAACTGAGCAAGCACACTCCCGTGGCCACCCATGACAGCACCAGCGGCATGAGCGGATGACTTCTCCCATGCGGCAAGCCGCTGATCTGACCGCTTTGTAGAGCCCGCCGGGCCGCTCAGGACTGCAGGAAGGCCAGCAGGTCAGCGTTGATCGTCTCGGCCTCGGTGGTCGGCATGCCGTGCGGGAATCCGTGGTAGGTCTTCAGCGTCCCGTTCTGCACGAGCCGGGCGGACAGCGGCCCGGAGTCGGCGTAGGGAACGACCTGGTCGTCGTCGCCGTGCATCACGAGGACCGGCACCGTGATCCCCTTGAGGTCCTCGGTGAAATCGGTCTGGGAGAAGGCCACGATGCCGTCGTAGTGCGCCTTCGCTCCGCCCATCATGCCCTGGCGCCACCAGTTGTCGATGATCGCTTCCACGGGTTTCACGCCGGGCCGGTTGAAGCCGTAGAACGGGCCCGACGGCAGGTCGCGGTAGAACACGGACCGGTTGGTGGCCACCTGGGCCTGGAAGCCGTCGAAGACGCTCTTGGGCAGGCCGCCGGGGTTGGCGTCGGTCTGCAGCATGAGCGGCGGCACCGAACTGATCAGGACCGCTCTGGCCACCCGGCTCTCCCCGTGCCGGGCAATGTAACGCACGACCTCGCCGCCGCCGGTGGAGTGCCCGACATGGACGGCGTCGTGCAGATCCAGATGGGCCGTCACCGCGGCCAGGTCATCGGCGTAGTGGTCCATGTCGTGACCGTCGTTGGTCTGCGTGGAGCGTCCGTGCCCGCGCCGGTCATGAGCGACAACGCGGTAGCCGTGCAGCAGGAAGAACATCATCTGGGTGTCCCAGTCGTCGGCCGAGAGCGGCCAGCCGTGGCTGAAGACAATCGGCTGGCCCGAGCCCCAGTCCTTGTAGAAGATCTCCGTGCCATCGGTCGTCGTGATCGTGCCCATGCGCTGCCTCCCTTGGTCCGGGCGCGACGCCGAAGCGCCCGCATTGGCAGGGTAACCGTCTTTCTGTCAGCACTCCAGGCCACTAAGCCACCGCCACGGTGAACCCCAGAAATCGGCATCCGGTCTGGAACGTGACGGGCCGCGCGGCTCGCACCCTCGTGACGGAATGGTCGAACGAGGCCAGATCCAGCACGCAGGTGGCTCAGCTCAGCGGCGCAGCGAATCACCTCAGCGTGTGACGACGATTCACCCCGCCGCTGGTGAGGCTGGCCATGACAGCAACCGATCGCGGGACCGGCAACAACGAGGCCCCGGCGCCATGAAGGACTCCACCATGAAGATCCGCGCCAACGGCAAAACTGAGACCGGGACACAGACGTTCCCGTTCTTCAGCCATCACGGGAAGAAGCCGAACCACCGTTCCGCCGCGCAGGAATGGCAACCGCATTGGCCGCAGGGCGACCGATCGGCCGAGTGGTGGACTCTCACCGCCGTGCTCAGCGATCCGGCCGGCACGCGCTACTTCCTGTCCTGGAGCGTGACTCATCCGGGCCTACGCCATCTCGGGCAACTGCCGCCCCCGGTGATCGCGCAGATCAAGCCAGGACAGGGCCTGTATGCCTGCCACCTCACCCTGATCAGCTACCAGGCGAGCATACGCAAGGCGGGAGTGCCCGCGGTGTTCATCATGAATGACCACGACGTCTGGGATGAGCGGGCCTCGGCGCTGTGCCTGCGGGACGCGCAGCACGAGCACGAATGCGCCTGGTCCTTTGACGGCGAGCGGATGGACCTGGCGGTGAGCTCGCCGACGCTGGCGTTCAGCCTGAAGGTTCAGGGCGGTTCCCAGGTGATATGGGCCGGATACCAGCCTGGCGCGACGGGCCTGGTCCCGGACAGCGCCGACGGCGGCCGCGGCTTCTACTATTCGCTGCCGCACCTGCGGATCGCGGGCTCGGTCACTTACACCGATGAGCGCGGCAAGCCCATCGCCGTGGACGTCAGCGGCTCCGGCTGGGCTGACCGCCAGTGGGGCGACTTCCTTGCTGACCAAGGCTGGTAGCTGGGCCGCTTCCGCTTCAACGGCGGCCGCCGGGTCCGGGTGGACCTGACATGCCGGGCGCAGACACTTCTCCCCGTCCGAATCACCCGGCCGTGTGACGCCTGCTCACCCCGCCGGACGCGAGGCTTGCTGCGTCCGATAGATACGAGGAACTGGAGCCCACATGAGTACCACCATCACGGGTCCCCGCCCGGAGCGGTCGATGACCAAGACGATCCCGCATGCTCCCAGCCAGATATCCGACCCAGACTGGGATGCCTCATTCGACCAGGCACTGGACGCCGAGCTCAGACGGCGGGCCACCCGCCGCCGGGTCGGGTTCTGGCTGCTGGCGTTCGTGTTCGCCGCCGCCATGCTCGGGACCACCCTGCCCACCCCGCTGTATGTCATCTACCAGGCACAATGGCACTTCTCCGCGGCGATGGTGACGGTGATCTTCGCCGCCTACGCCGCCGCAGTCCTGGCCACCTTGCTGCTGGCGGGCCGGTCTTCGGACCAGGCCGGGCGCAGGCCGGTGCTGGCCGTGGCCCTCGGCCTCAGCGCATTGAGCACCGTCGCGTTTATCTTCGCCCCCGACGAGGGAGTGCTTCTCGTCGGCCGGGTCCTGTCCGGGATATCGGCCGGGCTGATGACCGGAACGGCGACGGCCACGCTGACCGAACTGATCCCAGCAACGGCCGGCCGCCGGGCCTCGCTGGTGGCCACGGCCGCCAACATGGGCGGCCTCGGCCTCGGCCCCCTCATCGCGGGGCTGTTCGCCCAGTACGCGCCCCACCCCACCACCCTGGTGTTCGAGGTCTACCTGGTGATCCTGGCCGTCGCGGGCCTGTCCTTGCGGTTCGTTCCCGAAACGATCAGCCCGCGCCAGCGGCCCGCCCTGCGCTTCGCCGGGCTCGGCATCCCCGAGCAGGGCCGGGGCCAGTTCATCGCCGCCGCCGTTGCCGCCTTCGCCGCCTTCGCCCTCCTCGGGCTGTTCAGTTCCCTGGTGCCAGGCTTCATCGGAGGCGTGCTGCACCAGGGCAGCCATGCCGTCCAGGGCGCCGTCGTGTTCGGCATGTTCGCGGTGGGGACCGTCACCCAGGTTGCACTGTCCCGGTTCAACAGCCGCCGGGTCGTGCTGGCCGGCCTGGGCCTGTTCCTGGTCGCGCTGGCCCTGATCGTCGCCGCCCTGGCCCAGGCCGCAATGGGCCTGTTCCTGGCCGGGACGGTCGTCGGCGGGGTGGCCGTAGGCGCCATCTTCCTGGGCAGCCTGGCCACCGCCAACCGCCTGGCGCCGCCCGAGCGGCGTGGTCATGCCATATCCGCCTTCTTCGTGGCGTGCTACGCCGGGCTGATCATCCCCGTGGTCGGCGTCGGGGTGCTGTCCGGGTTCACCGGGACCTTCCCGGCCGTCCTGGCGTTCTCGCTGCTCCTCGCCGCCCTGGGCCTGTTCTCCCTGGCCAGGATCGCAACGGCCCTCGCGCCGGACACGGCGGTAAGCCAATGACCCGCGAGCAGCACGACCGGAGCCACAGCCGGCGGGCTACCAGATCCGCGTCCGCGGCCACCTGGGTGCCACGACGCTGCGCGCGTTCCCTGCCCTGCAGGCCGAGACACATGCCCAGGACACGCTGCTGCGAGGCACCGTCGCCGACCAGGCCGCGCTGTACGGTGTGCTGGCCCAGATCGAGGCGCTCGGACTGGAACTAATCGAGCTCCGCCGCTTGCCCGGCGAGCCGGACATCCGCGCCACCGGGGCTGGGACCGGAGCCGTATCGCCCTCGCCGGCCGGTGCGTGATCCACGGGACGGCAGGTCATGGTACCGGCGCGTGGAAGCACGGTCCGTTCGGGAAAAAGATCTTTCTTGGTTCCGAACGGACCGTCGTGTTACGCACCCGAGCCGGCTTGGAGTGTCCGCACTCCTGCAGCGCTCGCTCCAGTTCGGCGTAGTCCAGGTAGGGGCTGGCGGCGAAGGCCTCGCCGGGGTCCGCCGGGCCGATGAGCACCGCCTCATCCGCCTCGCGGACGAACGTCGCGCGCCGGTCGGCGGCAGTGTAGATCGCGATGACGCCCAGCGGCGGGCGCCCCTCGGCGTTCCACTCCCGGACGGCGTTGATCAGCCGCATGGCCGGCTCGCCCCGGTTGACGACCGCGACCCGGCTGAATACACCCTGGCTGTCGTTGCTCATCGGTTCACCCGCCGAAGGCCGCGTGCATATCGTCGGTGCTGCCGCCGACTACCGGCGGCGGCATCGCGGTCTGAAGGTTGACGTCCAGCACCACCTCGTCGGCCACGATGGCCGGGTCGACCTGCAGCACGGCGTAGCCGCCGACCGCGCCGGCCCCGAAGCCGGGTGCGAAGATCCGCGTCCGGCCCGTTATCGCGCCGTCGCGCACGGCGTCGAAGAGCGCAATCGGGATGCTCGCCGCCGACACGTTCCCCATCCGGTCCACGTTGAAGTACAGCTGGTCGGCGGACAGCCCGGCCTTGCCCGCCAGGTTGAGGATCATCGTCTTGTTGGCCTGGTGCGGCACGATCAGCTCGATGCTCTCGAGCAGCGTGCGCCCGGGATCGTCGGGATCGGGAAGCTTGCCTAGCTCGTCCAGCATCTGGACCAGGTAGCGCTGCACCAGCGACTTGACTTCGGGACCGTACACGGTGATGTCATTATCGAAGTCCGCGTTCGGCCAGATGATCGAGTTGACCTCCGTGTGCGGCCCGCTGGCGTAGGTCTGCACCACCTCCACGTCGCCTGGGTCGCCGTCCGGGGCCGGCCCGATGACCATGGCCGCGGCCCCGTCCCCGAAGATCATCCGGGAGGTACGGACGCTGCCGATCTTGTCGGAGAACTTCTCCACGCAGACCAGCAGCACCGGTCGGCCGACCTCCTGTAGCTGCCGGATGGCCTCGGCCATCCCGTACGGCAGCCCCGCGCAGGCGGCGACCAGGTCGGCGGAGGCGTGGGTCTGCAGCAGGCCGAGCTCGCCGGAAATCCAGCATGCCATGGACGGGATCAGCCGGTTGCTCGTGCACGTGCTGACGAGCACGGCGCCGATTTCCTCAGGAGCGCGGCCGGACTTGGCCAGCGCCGCCCGGACCGCGGGCAGAGCCAGCTGCTCAGGCTCCCGGCTGGTGTAGCGGCGCTGGTTGATCCCGGTTTTCGCGCTGATCTCCGCAGCGCTCATCGGCGACCAAGAAAAGCTCGCGTTCCTGATCACGTCGTCGTTGCTGCAGACGTGCTCGCCGCGCACGACCGCGAGGGCCTCGAGCTTCGGCTGGATCCTGAACGCCTCGCGCACCCGGACCGGCGGGTAGGGCGCCACCGGGGCCACGGCCTCGGCCGGGCCGTTCTGGCTCGCTGGCTGGTGCTCGCCACCCGCCGAATGCCGGACCCGCTCGATGAAGGCCAGGACGTCGCGGTTGCGCGGATGGAACGCGACCACGAAGTCGTCGCCGCCGATCTCGCCGGGACCGCGTAGCTCGGTGCGCGCGCGATCCCACGGGTACTGGTTGTGCAGCACCATCGCCCAGCGCATCAGCGCCTCGAGTTCCGGCACGTCCTCGTGGGCGTCGAGGATCTGCTCGAGCGTGAACACCGGGTAGTCGGGGTCATGGTCCGGCATGACGAACGTCAGCGCCCCGGGCTGGCTGAGGAACTCCGCGACGGTCGGCTTGATCGCGGGAAGTTCGGTGGCGTGGTGCAGCTTGGTGCTGAACACGCCGAACAGCAAGTCGAACACCCTGTTCTCGGTGTCGGCGTCCCACGTCGCGGGCAGCTCCCGGAAGGCACGTTCGACTGCGGCCACCTTCCGCTCGCTATCCTCCCACGGGCTCAGCACCGGCAGGAAGACGTCGTCGCGGCCCTTGGGTAGGTCACGCCACCGGGTCGGCCGCTTGTCGAACATGGTGAGCGCGTACCGGTTGACCCAGAACAGGTTCTGCCCCAGGTCACGCAGTAGCTCGAAGCGCCCCGGATATGTCCCGGCCTCGACCCGGGCCAGGATGTCGGTGCCGGTCGGCGCCTTGGCCTCGAAGTCCCGCCCGATCACCGCGGTGAACTGGTCGAGAGACTCCAGCACCGAGAAATCCAGTCCGCCGAGGAAGTTGGCCGGGAATACCAGCCGGCCGTGCTTATTGATCACGAAGGGCTTCACATACCACCTCCTGGGCGAACCACCTGATCCGCCGAGCGCCTGGGCTGGCGGGGCGGGCACGGTTCCGGGCCGGGCCCTGGCACCGTATCTGCTGCCCTACATCTGCTGCCCTACATCTGCTGCCCTACATCTGCTGCCCTACCCGAAATCCGTTGAGTATGTGTGTCCGCCGTGCAGAATCGTCCCAATCAGAATGAACCCGGATAGCTCTGGTCACCCCTCTCGCGTGACACCCATCCGGGAGTCATACAGACTGACGCAGTGATCCGTCTCATCGAGCCACCGCAGCTGGTGTGGCCAACCCAGGACGTCAGGGTGTCCTACCTCGTGGGAGAGCAGGCCGACTGCCTGCTGCGCGGCACGCCGACGCAGTGGCTGGAGGCGGCCAGCGAGGATTTCGCCGGGTTCGTTGCTGTCCGGCGCGGGGTGCAGGTCCGCTGGGGAGTGCCGTCCACAGTCTTCTGGTACGTCTCGGGCGAGTACTACCTGGGAACGCTCGTCATCCGCCACGAGTTCACGCCTGAGCTGGCCGAGACTGGCGGCAACATCGGGTACCACGTGGTGGCGCCCTGGCGGCGGCAGGGCCACGCGACCCGGATGCTGGCGGCGGGGCTGGCGCAGTGCCGCCAGCTGGGGCTGGACCGGGTACTGCTGACATGTGCCGCCGATAACGAGCCATCGCGCCGGGTGATCCTGGCCAACGGCGGCGTACCGGACGGTCGGGCAGGCGGCGAAGACCGCTTCTGGATCAGACTTGACAGCGACCGCCACTCCTAGCTCCGCGGCACGAAGGTGAACGCACAGATCTGGCCTATCGAGGTCGCCGGCTCTGAGCGTCCGCTGCCGCGCCCTGACCTGGTACGCCGCCCTCACCGTGGGCTGCGCCGCTATCTGCCGCTTCGCCTGCATCTTCCGCTGACGTCACGATTGTTCGCCGAGTTGCAGGCCGCCCGGTCCAGCGGCGTAGCCAGAGCAGGCCGAAAACGGGAAGGACGAGCGGGACGAAGCCGTAGCCGCTGCCATAGCCAGACCACACCGTGGCGTCGGGGAAGGTGGCCGGGTCGGCGAGGCTCCAGGTGCCGACCGCCAGCACGCCGGCGAGTTCGACCGAGCAGGACAGGACGGCGATCCGGCGTGCTGTGGGACTGCCGACGGTGAGGGTGACCGTGGCGAGGATGTAGACCACGGCGGCGAAGGCCGACAACAAGTAGGCGACCGGGGCGTTGCCGAACTTCGTCGCGATCTGCACCCCGGCCCGTGCGGAGGCGGCAAGCGCAAACAGCGCGTAGATGGCGATCAGCAGCCGGCCCGGGCCTGTCCTGGTCGAGCCCGGCTGCGATGCCGTGGGCTCAGGCGATGCCATGGGCTCAGGCGATGCCATGGGCTCAGGCGATGCCATGGGCTCAGACATGGATGACCGGCCAGATCTGATGCAGCCGGACCATCAGCACGGCCGCGACGAGCCCGGCCACGGCGATGACCGCAGGGCCCCACCGTGATCGCTCCAGCAGCCCCCAGAACGCCGCGGCCACCGGGACCAGCGGCATCGCGATCAGGTATCCGATGAGCGTAGCCAGCCCGGCCGGGCTTTCACCGCCGGCGAGCCTGGCCACGATGAGGCCGACCTGGACAAGCAGCAGGATCTCGAGGACGCCAACTGCGGCGAGCAAGCTGATGCCCATTCGCCGGTTTCGGGCGGTCATCAGCAGCGCGTACCCAGCAAGCGCGAGACCGGCGACGATGATCGTCGTGGGGACGGCGCCGTTCACCCACGACATATTACTACGTTTCGTAGTAACAGGCGTTGGGCCGGCAGCGCGGGCCCCCCTGGACTTAGGCCTTTCTCTTGCACCGTTCCCGGTTCGTGTCCGCGCTGGCCCGCGATACCGCCTAGGCCATGGCACCGGTCACCGCGAGCGCCGGGAAGTTCCAAGGCGCTGCTCGTTGCCTCCAGGTTGGCGCTCTCGGCGGTCACCTGCCTATATCGACGGCAGGGCACGGTGGCTCTGTGACAGGCTGGCCGTAGCAGCCCGGAACGGGCCGCACGTGGTCAAAGGAGAGCGTTATGAGCGTGTATAGGGTGACCGAGCTCATCGGGACAAGCAGTACTTCGTGGGAAGAGGCCGCAGCGGAGGCGATCAGGACTGCCGCGGTGACGATCCGCGATCTGCGCGTGGCCGAGGTCGTCGAGCAGGACATTCACGTGGACGAGGGCGGGGCGATCACCTATCGCACCAAGCTCCAGCTCTCCTTCAAGTACGAACCCGACCACTGATCCCAGGTCAGCTGCTCCTCGCGCTGCCGGATTGGGTGCCGTCAGCTTTCGGGACCAATCCTGTCTGCCATGCCTGAATGGCCCTTGCGCGCATCGTAAACACAGGGAACACGTGCCCGCATATGCGGCAGCAGCACCTAGCGGACGCGGGTGGCAACCGGGGACATGAGTATGCGCTGGACAAGACCGGGCGGGCTGCGGCGAGGAAGGCCGCAGCCGCCAAAGTCCCCGGGCTTTGGCCCGCCGGGCTAAATGCCGGCCTCCTGTATGCGGAGCTCGGCTACGCACGGCGCGCTTCCGCAGGTCCGGCCCGAACCCAGGCGCGGCCTGCCGCACCGGCAGGCGGGCCGCAAGCGGGCCAGCCAGGCAGCATACGCCAGCAGCTCGGCGATGCCACCGGGGCCTGGGACGGATACGACCGGCCGGATCCGGCCGCCGGGCAACGCCAGCCACTCCCGCGGTCTATCTGTCGCGGGATCGTCTGGCACGCTACCCATGACCACTATTTTCCTCCGTTCATGACGGGCCGTTTACCCAACGCCGAAGCGTCCCTGTCAGATCGGATGGCGGCTGGCGTCCTGATGGGCGCGTAGGCTCAGGCGGTGACCGGCGGAGGGGCCGCGGCTTGGGCGGGCAGCCTGGGATGCGGCGCGCGGCGGGATCCAGCGGGCATGGCCAGGCGGCTGGCCCGAAGGCCTGCCCAGGGATGAGGCCCACGGCTGCCTGGCCGGCCCGCGCCGACGTTTACCAGCAACTGAGAAGAGGGCGAGTATGAGCATCACCAGGCCGGAGATCGATTTTCCCGGCGGCGAGCCGCCGACCGGACTGCAGATCACCGACATCTGGGAAGGAGACGGCAGCGTGGCCGGCCCAGGAGACCTGGTCACGGTTCACTATGTCGGGGTCTCGTATTCCACCGGAGAGGAATTCGACGCAAGCTGGAATAGGGGTGATCCTTTCCAGTTCCGGCTCGGCACCGGGCGGGTCATCGCCGGCTGGGACCAGGGCGTGGCGGGCATGAAGGTCGGCGGCCGCCGACAGCTGATCATCCCGCCGGATCTGGCCTACGGAGACCGGGGCGCCGGGCCCGCGATCGCGCCGGGCGAGACCCTCATCTTCGTGTGCGACCTGGTTTCAGCCCAGGGATAAAGTCGTCCCGGTCGGCCGGCACCGGTGACGATGATTGCCGGGGATGGTGCCGGGGTTTTCGTGACCGGCTACCGGGGTGCGAGTTCGCGGGCCAGCGGATCATCCAGGTCGTGCTGCTCGAGCCAGCGTGACGGCGGCAGGCCTGCCGGTGCTCGCTGCGCTTCAGCCGGGGCTGCGGTCAGGGATGGCACCGATGCCGTCAGGGGCGCATCAGGGTGTAAACCGGGGCTGATCCCGATAGACGGCGGCCGCCGTCGGCGGCAGCCTTGAGGCATGGGCGCGGCAACCGCGGCCAGCTCAACTTGAACGGAGACCGATCACCATGCCCTGGATCATCGCCCTGGCCTTCATCGCCATCGTGGCCCTCATCATCGTCAGCTTTGCCGTGCACTTCCTGTTCTCGCCCTGGCTGCTGGTGGCCGTCGCCATCGTGGCCTGGATCAAGTTCCGCCCGCGCCGCTCCCAGCGATAGTCCGTCTGCCGCCCAGGCGAATCCGGCATCCGGCCAGCTCTCCCGGTTGGCCACGGCCCGGTATTTCAGTACGTGATGCCGGGGAACTGCTCGCGGGCGTGCTCCAGTTGGCTGGCCCACTCGCGGGGCCAGCCAAAAGCGCGGGCGGCCTGGCCGCTCATGTCGGCGGCCGCAGCACCGCTGGTGAAGTGGACGTACTCGCCCCAGTTCATCCGCCGCGTGTAGGTCCCGCCGGAGTCGCGCGGGAAGTGCCGGGCCAGCTCCCGGAAGAACCTGTTCATGACCTCTGCCCGCCCGCAGTCCCGCCATAGCGGGTAGAACCAGTCGCGGAACCAGCGGGTCCTCCGACGAGGGAAATCGTCGGTGTTGCCGGTGAACCGGCGGTAGACGCCCTTGGCCTCGCGATCCATGCCCAGCGCCGTGTAGAGGTCATAGATATAGAACTCGGCCCACTTGCTGTCGCCCCAGATCTCATACGCCGGTGAGCCGTGGACGCCGTTGTTGGCGCTCTCCACGGAATGCCCGATCTCATGAGCGGGCAGCTCGCGAGCGAGGGTGTTGCCCTCCCGCCAGGTGTCCAGCCCGCAGTCGCTGACGTTGTGGTAGTCGTGGACCGGACTGACGTAGTAGCCCGCGTGGCCGCCGCCGTGCCGCCCGGCGTGGTGGATGGAGTAGATGCGCGGGTCGGCCCCGAACGCGTCGCCGTAGGTTGCCTTGGAGTACTGCCAGGTCACATTGATGAACCGGGGCAGCCATCCGACCTCAGCCCGGCGCACGTCGGGATCCACGTAGATCGCGCAGTGCTCGTCGCTGTGGTACAGCCGGAGCAACTGGCGGTGGTCGAACCAGTGCTCCTGCCAGGTGGCCGGCGGATCAGCCAGCTGACGCTCCGGCGCTGCCTCCACCAGGTCCTCCCACCTCTCCGGGCACTGCCCGGCGGGTTCGTTAAGCCCTCATCAACGCGATCGTATGGCCAGCGAGCCCGCTTGTCGTACCTCGGCATCTGCAACGGCGTAGCGGACGTTCATGCCACGATCGCGCTGGCACCGGGATGCTCGCGTTGGCCGCAGTCGTGGGAAGCCAGCGACATCCCCAGATTGCCGTTACGGACCGTCGCGGCGGTCCGACGTGTTGCGCGCCGCCGATATGCTCGGCCATGACTCTTACGACGTTGCCTGATGACCATGCACAGATCGGGCCGATATGGCGCGCAGCGAACTCCACAGCAGAGACGACCGTGCACGGCGAATAGAGAGCATGGCACCTTTCGCATAGTTATTTGCTGTTCGGCATGCTTATTCGCCGTCCAGCGATCGTGTCGGCCGCGCGCAAGGATGCGCTCCGCTATCGGCCACATCTCGGGACCGGCCAGATCGCCGATCCGCGCGGCTGCTATCTGTGCGGCTCGCCTGCATAGGCGCACGCGGATCGGGCAGATCGTTGCCGCCTTCAGCTTGGTTAGGCCTGCTTGGTGCGCCGCGCGGGATGGGCAGCTTTGGGTCTGGTTCGGCGTTTGCAGAGCTCTCACAAACAGGACTTTAACCCCGCCGGAAGAGGCCAAAGGTCCCTGGTGTGAGCTTGACAGGGGTTCGACTCTAAAACAAATGGGGTGGACTGTCCAGGCAGATGGAGGTAATCACGATGGCTGTCGTTGCGATGCTCATGGCTGCCGGCGTTGTCGCCCTCGTATTTCTGGGGATCTTCTTTGTGTTGGGGGCGGCCATTCTTTTCGGGTGTTCCCGCCTCTTAGGCGGCAAGCTGGCGCAGTGTCCATTCAGGGGACCAGTGAGTCGAGTTTCGGTTTAGCGGCTCACAGCGGGTCGAAACGACCCTCTTCAACTAGTGATGATCATCATTAACCCCACCGGTCTCTGCAGACTAGACGAAGACGGCAAGCAGAATTTAGTTGATCTGGGAGGCGTCACCAACCGGCTCTTTCGAGTAGAGCCGCGTGATCGCAGCGGCCCCGTGCGGCCACATCGTCTCGTACCGGACACGACGTGTGGTCCCCTGCCCAGCCGGTCACGTGAGACCCTTACCTGAAGGCCCGGCTCGGTGCGAGCTCAGCTCGGGCGGGGCGACCGCGAGATTGTGGACGGCGCGAGATGCCCGAGCCGGGCAGGACGACTGACGACCGCGATGATTGGCGTGCCGGTGAAGCCGACCGTGACCTCACTGGGTTCCGGAGGCTGGCTAAAGCGACCCAGACGCGCCTGAGTCCAGCCCGGCAGTGGCTGGCGCGATATGAGCACATTCCCGTGGCCGATGTCATCGCCGGGATCTACAGGCGAGATCGGGAATCGGCAGGACCGGTCATGGGCAGCGCGATCGCGTTTCGCCTGTTCCTGTTTTTCGTGCCATTGCTGCTCCTGGTGGTCGGCATCGCCGGGTTCGCCTCTGACCTCGTCACTGCCCGCACAATCGGCAGGACTGCTGGTATATACGGCAGCCTCGGGGCGGAGATCAGCGAGGCTTTTCACCAGCCTGGGTTCACACGGTGGTTTGCGGTGCTGTTCGGCCTGTTCGGGGTGGTGACGGCAGGCCGGTCGTTGAGCAGGGTCTTGCGGGCAGCGAGCGCAGCCGCGTGGCGGCTGCCGTTGTCGGGGTCCCGGGCCTCGTTGCGCGCGGCCGGCATGGTTGCCGGCCTGATCTGCGGCATGGTCCTGATCGCCATTCTCGTGAATCGAGTGCGGGAAGACGTGGGACTGGGCGTAGCGGGCCTTACGTTTGTCCCAGCGCTGGTGATCTACGGATTGGCGTGGCTGGGCGTCTCGATGATGCTGCCGCGTGCCACACAGGACCCGGGAGCGCTGCTGCCGGGCTCCTTGCTTGTGGCTCTGACCATCACGGTCATGCACGCAGTCAGTGAGTTCTATCTTCCGGACCGGCTCAGCCGCGCAAGCCAGCTCTACGGAGCGATTGGCGCGACCGTCGTGACGCTGGGGTGGTTCTTCATTCTCGGGAGAGGAATCGTACTTGCCATGGAGCTGAACGCGGCAATCTACGAGCGGTACGGAAGCATTTCTCAGATCGTGTTCTCGCTCCCGTTTCTCCGGGTCCTGGCGCGCAAGTCCGCGCGTGTGCGCAGATTCTTCGGACTCCAGTAAACCGCACTGGCCGAGGGCGCGGAGGCCCGGCCAGGCGGGCTCACCTCAGGCGCACCGGGGTCAGCGTCCACGCGCTGGCGGCGGGGCTGCCCGCGCTGGCCAAAATACCGGAGGTGAACGCCTCGGCCGTAACAGAAAGCCTCGGACCGTCCTGGGCGCTTTATCGGGCCTGTCCCGTGAAAGCTGCCGCTGCTCCCGGTGCCTCAGGTGTGCGAGCCCCGCGCGAGGCGTGCCTTCGCCATCATCCCGGAGTTGACAGCCATGACACTCTCGGACAGCGCGGCCAGCAGAGTGCCGAGCTCCACGAGGTCGTCTAGGTCAGGGGCGGCATTCCCGTCATCAAGGCGGTGCTGGGCCTCTCTCGCCGAGTTAAGCGCTTCGTGCAGAGCGCGATGTATGCCGATCGTCGTTATGTCGGTGCTGCTCATTTCGCTCCTGGGCTAGTTCAGCGGCCTATGTTCGCCGCGTACGTCCTCACGATCACTGACGGCCAGGATATGCAGAAACGGAAATCGGCTCCGGCCTGTCGCCGTAACTGCCCGGCGCGGTGGACCACATCCGGCCGTTCAGCCCCCGCAGCTCCCCGGCTCGATGACGTGCCGCCCGGTCAGGCCTTGATGAATTCGAGCAGGTCGGCGTTGATGGTCTCCGCCTGGGTGGTGGGCATGCCGTGCGGGAAGCCGTGGTAGGTCTTGAGCGTCCCGTTCTTCACGAGCTTCGCGGACAGCGGCCCGGAGTCGGCGTAGGGAACGACCTGGTTGTCGTCGCCGTGCATGACCAGGACCGGCACCGTGATCTTCTTAAGGTCCTCGGTGAAGTCAGTCTGCGAGAACGCGACAATGCCGTCGTAGTGCGCCTTCGCCCCGCCCATCATGCCCTGCCGCCACCAGTTGTCGATGATGGCTTCCGAGACTTCCACGCCCGGGCGGTTGAAGCCGTAGAACGGGCCCGCTGCCAGATCGCGGTAGAACTGCGAGCGGTGTTTTGCGACTTGGTCCTGGAACCCGTCGAAGACGCTCTTCGGCAGGCCGCCGGGGTTGGCCTGGGTCTGCACCATCAGCGGCGGCACCGAACTGATCAGCACCGCCTTCGCCACCCGGCTCTCACCGTGCCTGGCGATATAGCGCACGACCTCGCCGCCCCCGGTCGAGTGCCCGATATGAACCGCGTCGTGCAGGTCCAGGTGCGCAGTTACCGCGGCCAGGTCATCGGCGTAGTGGTCCATGTCGTGGCCGTCGGCGACCTGAGCGGAGCGCCCGTGGCCGCGCCGGTCATGGGCAATGACACGGTAACCGTGCAGCAGGAAGAACATCATCTGGGTGTCCCAGTCGTCGCCTGACAGCGGCCAGCCGTGACTGAAGACGATCGGCTGCCCCGATCCCCAGTCCTTGTAGAAGATTTCCGTACCGTCAGCGGTAGTGATCATAGGCATGCTGAGCCTCCTGTGAGATCGGGTTGTGCGTCGCACCGGAGGTTCAGCAGGTCCCCTGACATGACGATTTGCGGTGAGAAACTGCCAGGCGGGGGCAAATAGCCAGCGAAGTCCTTCGGCACAACAGCATTCCAGCACCGACCGCCGGAATTCGCCAAGAGCCATCCACTATCGGGCTATTGACGCCACCTATACATCTTGCCGGCTAAATTATAAAAGATGTTAAATTCTTGATGTCCGTTGGTTGGTTGGTTGGTTGGTTGGTTGGTTGGTTGGTTGGTTGGTCGATCGGATCCGTCTGTGCCCCTGCCGATAGAGAGCGCCTATGGCGCGACAGCCAGCATCGCTTTTTCAATTCCCGGCCGGCCGGGTGGACTGGCAGATGAGAAATGTAAATCCTGGCTAGTCACCGGAAGGACGCAAGCAAATGAGCCAGACCAAGGACATCCGCGACAGTGTGGAAAACGAGCTCAGCTACGACCCGCTCATATCAGTCCGCGCCGGGGCCGGCCGCGACGGAATCGATGGACGAAATGAGCCAGGCTAACGACATGCCGCCGCGGCTGATCACCCGCGGGCAGTGGCGGTCGGCTGCCGCCTGCCGGTCTGCCGACCCCGATCTGTTCTTTCCGATCTCGGATTCCGGCCCGGCCCGGGAGCAGGCGGCGAGGGCCAAAGCGATCTGCGTGACCTGCCGGGTTCGGCGCGAATGTCTGGCGTTCGCGCTGGGGACAGGGCAGATCTATGGCATCTGGGGCGGCACGACCGAGCACGAGCGCGCTGCCGTACGCCGAAGGACGGCCAGCAGTCTTTCCATCCATTCCTTGACCGGGCCTTGCTCTACCTCATCTTCGAGCGCAAGGACTGGCGGTAAGACCGAGGGTCCTTCGAGGCTGGGCGGCTCGCCGTAATCCTGGTCATGCGGCATGGGTGATCTGATCGGCCGCAGCGCGATGCAGGTTATGGACCGCTCAGCCCAGTCCCGCGGCCGGTGCGACGGTGCGGCGCGTGATGCGCCAGACGCCGTTGGCCCGGCGGAGTTCCTGGGTGATCGTCGCGGCGGCACGGATGCCGGGCGGTGCGGCCGGGTCGATGATCAGCAGGACGGACCGGGCGGTGGCTTGGTCGCCGGACGGACTGGGCTCGATGACCGGGTTGAGGGTCAGGTGCAGAGTGGCCGGGCCCTCGGCGGCCCAGACCGGCCCGACAGCGGCGCGCAGCGCCTGGCGGCCGGCGTGCTGGCCCTGGGTGCCGTCCAGCACGGCATCCGGGGTGAACAGGGCGACGTACGCGTCGGCGTCGCGGCGGCTGGCCGCCTCGTCCGCGCGGGTGATGACCTCCAGGATGGCCAGCCGGTCAGCGGCGGACAGGCTCACGGCCGCAGCCACCGGCTCACCCGGTCGCGGATGTCCGAAGGGAAGACGCTCTTGGGGATGACCGCGTGCACCGCCTTGGGCGGGGTCGAGGTGTAGGCCGAGCCGGTCTGGTGGGCGTACTGGGTGATCCGGAAGCTGATCGCCATGCTGGCCAATGCGTAGGCTTCGGGCCCGGTAATGCCCGCCGCGGCCGGCAGCCAGTAGATGACCTCGCGCAGGCAGGCCACCAGCGCGTCATCCAGGCTGGCCGCGAAGCCGATGATGATCCAGGCAGTGTCGGTCTCGCCCAGCGGGCCGCGCAGGGCGACTTGCTTGTGCAGGTCGTAGCGGATCTCCAGGTTCTCGGCGGCGGTCTCGATGGCGGTCTGGTCGACCACCCCGTCGCCCTGCAGCGCGTGCACATCCCCGATCCACATCCTCCCGCCGGGCTTGGCCACCGGCAGGAACAGGTGACTGCCCACGCCCAGGTCGCGCAGCACCAGGTTGCCGCCGTAACTGCCGGACACGATCGCGCTGACCGGCTCTGAGCCGTCCGGCTCGGCCGCCACCACGCCCAGGAACGGCGCCATCGGCAGCGCGATCCCGTGCTCATAGACGGCCACTGTGCGGGCGTCATCGAAGGTGAAGTAGTGCACGTACGGCTCGGCGAAGTCGTGCGGCAGCGCCCCCACCCCCAGCGGGAAGGAATTCCAGCCCCACCCGATCGTGCGCAGCGCCGTGATGCTGACCTCCACCACGTCACCCGGCTGCGTCCCGACCACCTCCACCGGGCCGAGCATCGAGTACAGGCCGTGCGGGTACCGGTGCCGCAGCGGCTCCCGGTCCGCGAAGCTCATGCCGAAGGTGGCCTCGTTCCCCCAGTGCGTCCAGGTACTGGGGTAACGGACGGTGTCGCCCGGCTCGATCACCGCCACCGGCTTGGCCGCCGGATCGAGGTATCCCGAACGGACCGTCGCCGACGTGGACTCGACCACGTGCGTGCTCACCATGAATACGCCTCACATTCTGCGACCTCGCCCCACGGGCCGCGGTTCGGGTTGCGCGTGTCTACCTGGGCCTCGGTCCTGGGGCTCAGGTCTGCGACGGCGGCCAGCGTGCGCGCTGACGGAACCAGTCAGGCTACGCCGCGACGTGCGCGAGCCGATCGGTCTCGTCGCGGATTTCTACGGCGATCTTCGTCAGGGCCGACGCGTGCTGCCGATTGTGATGCGCACAGAACAGCGACTCCAGGCGACTGGGCAGCAGAACCCGGACGTAAGCCCGGGCGGCGGCCAGGGCCTGTGCGGGGTAGACGTCGTGGTCGTCCAGGTCGGTGATCAGGCAGAACAGCTCCGGGGCATCCCGCCCGGCGACGCTGCCGGTGTATTCGATGACGCGGAGTTTTCTGTGAAGCTACGGGCGTCCTTCTAGTACGAGGTTGAACGGCGTTTCGGCGGCGCGGCGGAACGACGAGAATCCGGCCGCTTCGGCTACCTCCCTGAGTTTGGCTTCGCCGGCCTGGGCTCCAAGCCCGGCCCCCACCTCCTGAGATAGCGAGGCCGGTGTGCAGATGAGCGTGGACGCCGAGTAGAACACCCGGCCGATCGGGTTGAGGTTGTCGGCCACGTTATCGTTGGCGAACGGCTCGACCAGCAGCCAGTGTCCGTCGTCCTTGAGCGACTCGCGGGTGTGGCGGGCAGCCCCGACGGGGTCACCCATGTCGTGCAGGCAGTCGAAATGACAGACCATGTCGAAGTCCTCACCGGGATACTCCTTGGCCGTGGCCACCTCGAAGCTGACACGGTTGGACAGGCCGGCTGCGGCGGCAGCCTCCCTGGCATGCCGGATCGAAGGCTCATGGTAGTCGAAGCCCCGAAAGCGCGAGTTCGGGTACGCGGCCGCCATGATGATCGTCGACGCGCCGTACCCGCAGCCGACATCGGCCACCTTGCCTCCGGCCCGCAGTTTGGCGTCGGCACCGTCCAGCGCCGGGATCCAGGACTGCACGAGGTTAGCGCCGTAGCCGGGACGGAAGAAACGCTCGGTCCCTTGAAACAGATCGGGGTCATGCTCATGCCAGCCGATCCCGTCGCCGGTACGGAAGGCCTCCACCGCTTTGGGAACGATCCGAGTGGCTGCGAGCATCCCCTGGAAGCCACCGATCACATACGCAGGGCTGGCCTCGTCGGTCAGGGCAACGGCCTGTTCCTGGTTGAGTTCGTAGCGGCCCTGTCCGGCATAGTCGATGTACCCCGCGGCAGCCATCCCGCTGGCCCACTCCCGCACATAGCGTTCGGTTGTCCCGGTCCGCCCGGCCAGCTCGGCGGGCGTCACTGGCCCGGCGCCGGCCATGGCCCTGAACAGGCCAAGCTTGTCGCCGATGTTGATCAGCGCCCCCGAAGGATGGAACCGAGGTCCCCCACCGCCTGATGCACGTAGCCCATCAGCTTGTCTTCGTTGAGCGTCATGTCCCGAACCCCCTTGATGCCCGCGGCGCGGCGATTGGCCAACGCCGTTGGTCAACTGTCCAAGCCAGTTGACTTGGGCTAGTATCCAATACAGATGACCAAGAGTCAAGCGAGCGAGAGGACGTTCTGATGGCACGGGCCCGGGAGAAGCAGCCAATCTCCGAACAGCGCCAGCTAGTGACAGCCAGGTTGATGGATGCGGCCGAGCGGCTGCTCTATGACGTCGGATACGCCGGCGTCACCACCCGGGCCGTCGCCGAGGAGGCGGGCGTCAAGCACGGGCTCGTGCACTACTACTTCGGGTCGATGGACGAGCTGCTCACCCAGACACTCGAACGGTTCGTCGACCAGCTCGCCGAGGCACTCGAAGCCCTCTACGAGGATCCCGGCCTGAGCTTCGCCGACAAGTGGCGTCTCGGGTCTCAGTTCTGGGTGGACGAGCCGGCCTCGCGTTTCCCTAAGATCCTGCTCGAGCTGCTGGCGATGGGCTGGAACATGCGGTCACTGCAACCGCGCCTGACCCAGGTGCATGCGCGATTCCGCGCCATCTTCGAGCGCCACTTCGGTCAGGCCCTGCGCGACTACGGGCTCGACGAGACCGAGTTCCCGCTCAAGGTCATCGTCGCCGCGGTAACCACCTTCCAGCTGGGCCTGATCGTCGAGGGCCTCTCGGACGTCCACGAAGGCCACCAGGAGCTCCTCGACTGGATTCAGCGGTGGATCGACGGTCTCGAGGAGAACCGGATCAGCGCATCCGGCTCCGCATAGCCGGGGCGTGTGCTGCTCCCACGGCGTTCGTTCTGGGCATGCCTTCTGCGCTAGCCGGCGGACGTCATATCCGGCCTGCTCGGGCGTTGCACCTGCCGGCCACCGTGCCCGGGCCGGGCACGGCACCCCGACACGAAGCCTCGCCTATGGCATCACTCAGAGTGACGGCCGTGTCGGCCGACCTGAGACTACCCGGCCGGCCAGTTGCTCGTCATGTCCTGGCCAGCAGACACCGGGAACCGAGCGCCAAGGCGGCAAACAGAGAGCGAGAGCGCATCATCAAATTTGCACTGCCGAAACGCGGCCCTCCGTGGCCAGACAGAGATGCCGCCAACAGCAGCACGGCCGGGCTGAACGGCCAGGCGCATCAAGCGCAGCCCGTCAGACGTCACAGTCCGTAACCGGAACCGCCGCCTCCAAATACCGTAGCCGCCACAGCACCTTCAGCGACGATCACGCTGTTCTACACGGCATTGCGCGGTCGCGGGCTTTGTTTTGCCGTTGGCGGCCCGGCGCAGCCGGAGCCGGATATAAGCGATCGCGCCGGGGATTAGCGGGGGGCGGCGGCCATCGTGGCCACCTGGCCCGGCCGTAGTCCGCGGCATCGAACCAGATCGCGCGCTCCCGCCCGGACGGCGGCGCGGCCAGGCTCGCCAGCAGGCGGTTCATCGATCTTCCCGTTCCTGCGGCCGTGTCTCCAGCTGTGCCTCCAGTTGGGCGATCCGGGCTTGCTGAGCGGCCAGGGCGAGGACGTTCGGATCGGGCAGGAAGATCTGCGGCAGCTGGTCCATCGGCGCGGCCACCCGCACCGGCCCGGACATGGCCCAGGCGGTGGCGTGGATGACGCTGTTGTCGTCGCCCCACGAGCCGTAGTAGGGCAGGTACGCCGGCGGCTCCTCGGTCACCCACTCGCTGACGAACTCGCGGTAGGGCCGGCCTCGCCCGAGACGAGCCCGGCGCTCGGCGTCCCGCGCGGATCGCGTCGCCTCGGGCTGGCTGACCCCCGGGCCGCAGACCGTGCCCGACGCGCTGGAGGTGATGACCATAGGACAGTTCGAGCCGGCGGTGTGGGTCCCCTCTACCCATCCCGCCGCCCGCCGCGGCACCATCAGCCTGCAGGAACTGGCCGCCCTGCAGGTCATCCACGGGCCGCGCCGCGCCCAGCCAGCCACCTACGACACCTGGCTCACCGCCCTGCAAGCAGCCGGCCCGCGCTTCGAGTTCACCGACCCGCCATTGCGGCACTCCCTGGCCAGGACCCTGGCCCTGGCCGCAGCCGGGAACCGGCCCGCCGCCGTCCTGACCGGCCCCGCCATCACCGCACCCACCCAGGCCTGGCCGACCCGGCGATCCCGCCTGGCCGAGACCCCCGGCATGGTCCGGGTCGTCCTCCAGCACCACCCGCTGACCGCGGCCGCAGCCCTGGTATGGAGCAGCGACCTGCCCCGCCCGCTGCAGCAGATGCTCTTCGACACCGCCGACAGCCTGACCGAACCGGCACACCCGCAGCCCGCCGATCTGATCTCCCTGACCACCGCGTAGGTCATCCGGCGGGGCCGAAAATGCCCGCACATGCTCATCGTCAATGACCGCTACATCCTCATCTTGAATGACCGGCAACATGGAGAGGATCGCCAGGAGTTCGGGTGGGCGCGGTATCAGGCGGTCGACGGTGTTCTGCAGCGGCGGCCACAGGTCGGCGCGGCCGCCGAAGGAGCAGATCATGAGCAGGGTGTAGAGCGCTTCGATTGGCGTGCGCTGATCCGGTCCATCTCCTGACCATGCTCTGTCTGCCGGGACATGTCCAGCTCGTGCATCCTGCAGCGCGGCGGCCGGGCCGTCCATGGCAACCCGGACGCCGAGGAAATACTGTACGAATGGATTGATAGCGTTTGCCGGGCGTCAAGTTGACGACAGGCTTGGTGGTGCACATGGCATATAGCAGGCAGTGGGTGGCTGACACGCTGCGGCGCAACGGGTATCCGCAGGAGGCTGACGAGGCGTTGCGGGTCCTTCCCGAGGAGGTTGACCACCGACAGCTCGAGGAATTCAGCGACCAGCACGGCATTTCCCGCGACGAGCTGGTCAGCCGGATGGGCGGCAGCCCGTAGGGTCAGGCGCGGCGTTGCCGGGCACCGGGTCAGCAGCCATCAAGGTGACGGCTGTCACCTGACTCTGGTGATGTGCATCGTGGCTCGAGCTGGCGGATCTCGAGGAGGTCGAGGCCGAGCGCCTCGACCTCCGCCAGCACGCCGTAGAGTGCCGACCGGTCCAGGGATCCGGTAAGCACGGTTTCGGCGCTGTGCGGGCGCGCGACCAGTGCCGGGAACGCGGACAGCACCGTGGCACCGAGGTGACCGTTGATCCGGATCTCGTACCGGGCGGATGCTGAATCCATGCGGCCATGGTCAGGGACGGGCAGGTGAACCCGCATCACCTGGATGAGGTGACCGCCGGGCTAACGTGCGCGGCCGGCCGATAGCAGCCGCAGCTCGCGGGCGCGCTGTACCGCCGAGGAACGGTCCCGGACCTGGAGTTTGGCGTAGATGCTGCGGATCTGAGTGTTGACGGTGTTCGGCGAGACGGACAGTTCGGTGGCGATCTCGGGCCTGGACAGGTTGGTCGGCAGATACCGCAGCACCCGCAGTTCGCCGGGGCTGAGCTCCTCCGCCGGCAGCGGAGGTGGCTGGCCGGCGGCAGCCGGGGCTGAGCCGCGCATGACGTCGAGGATGTCGACCAGCAGCGCGGCATGCGCTGTCTCATGCCGCGGCATAGCCTCAAGCAGCTCCCCCGCGCCCGTCATAAGGAACGGCAGGACCGGCCGGTCGGGCTCGGCGAGGGCCAGGGCGCGTTCGGCGGCCCGGTTCGCCGCGCGCTGATCACCGAGCTCACGGTGCGCGAGCCCGGCCAGCAGGTGGGCCTCGATAACCGCGAGGTAACCGATGACCGGCGCCCTGCCGTCGAGAACCTCTTGCACCGCGCCGAGCGCCGCGGCCGGATCGTCTTCCGCGAGGCTGATCGCCGCGCGGGCATTGCCGATTTCGCCCGAGCCGACCCGTTCGTCGTCGAGCGCGGCCAGGAAGGCACGGGCGTCGCCCGGCATCCCGAGGCGGGCCTGGATGGTAAGCAGCCAGCCGGTCACCTGGCTGGCCAGCGCGTGCGAGCCCGCCATCTGCGACCGCAGGCGTTCGGCCGCGCTGAACTCCTCGAGCGCCTCGCCCAGGCGGCCGCGGCCGGTCTGCAGCATGCCGGTCACGATGTGCATGAGCACTCTGATACCGGGCCCGGCGTCCCCCTCCAGAGCCTGCGCGGTCCGGCGCAGCCAGCGCTCGCCCTGGTCGAGGTCACCGGTCCAGATCATCGTGGAGGCCAGCGTGACCAGCGCGGGCGAGATCACCGGCTCCGCTCCCCAGCCGTACCGGTCGGCCAGGGCGATCGCCTCGCGGCAGCGCGCCTGGGTGGTGGCGAACGAGTGGATCTTCGACGCGAAGCCGAGCTCCGCGAGGCACCCGACCTCGAGGTAGGGGCGGCCGATCTCCCGGGCCAGGGCGGCGCCCTCCGCCAGGTGGCGTTCGGCCTCTGGCAGCCCCAGGGACCACGCCTCGATAATCCCCAGGTTCATCAGCGCCACCGCCCGCAGGTCGCTGTCCAGCGCGATGTCCTCGTCGGACTGCCCGGTGACCGGGGAGGCCAGGAATCTGGCCTGCTCGAGAACGCCAGCCAGGTGACCGCACCGCCTGGCCAGCGACAGCTTCAGCGACGCGATCGCGACCCGGAGACGGCGCTGACGATCCGGCGGCGTCGTCTCGGCGTACGCCTCGGCTACCGTCAAGTGAGCGGCCGCCTCGCCCAGGCGGCCCTGGATCAAGTCAGCGCCTGCGCGTACCACAGCCAGCTCGGGATGGTCCGCGCCCGGCGGGAAGGCCCGCAGCAGCGCCTGGATGGTCTGCGCCTGCCCGTCGAGCGTCAAGCTGAACGAGTGGTCGGCCAGCAGCCGGGCCGCGGCAGGCCAGTCCCCCGCGGCCTGGGTGTGCCGGATCGCGTCGGCCACCTGAC
The DNA here is from genome assembly GCA_963739135.1 of uncultured Actinomycetes bacterium. Classification (GTDB taxonomy): domain Bacteria; phylum Actinomycetota; class Actinomycetes; order Streptosporangiales; family Streptosporangiaceae; genus Palsa-504. The sequence goes on along the minus strand of CAVTZG010000018.1, from coordinate 141,314 downwards.
CATGCTCGGCGAACCACTGCGCAGCCCGCAGATGCAGCACCGGCAGCTGATCGGGCAGCATCCGGCGCAGCTCCAGCCGGAGCAGATCCCCGAACAAATGGTGGTACCGGAACCAGGTCCGCTCGGCGTCCAGCGACACCACGAACGCGTTCGCGTCCTCCAGGTCCAGCAGGATCCGTTCCGAGCCCGGGAGGCCGGTCAGCAGGTCGGCCAGCTCACCGTTGACCCGGTCCAGCAGCGAGGTGCGCACCAGCAGCTGCTGGACATCACCCGGCAGGCGTTCGAGCATCTCGGCGACCAGATACTCGGCGACCGTACGCTCGCTGCCGGAGAACTCCGCGACGAACCGCTCCGGATCAGGATGACCGGCCAGCGAGATCACCGCCAGGCGCAGGCCCGCCGCCCACCCCTCCGTCCGCTGGTGCAGCAGCGCCACGCCGGCCTCAGACAGCGTGATACCCGACGCGTCGAGCAGCTCACGGGTCTCCCGTACGGAAAAACGCAGATCTGCCCCGCGGATCTCGGCCAGCTCCCCCGCCAGGCGCAGCTGATGCAGGCGCAGCCGCAGATCACGACGCGTGGCCAGCACCGCGTGCGCGTCCGGGGGCAGGCTGGTCAGCAGCCGGGAGAGCTGAGCCAGGGCCTCCGGCGAGCGCAGCTCATGCAGGTCATCGATAACCAGGACGACCGGCTCGCCGTGACCTTCAAGCTCCGACAGCACCCGGTCGACCATCGCCCGCTGGTTGAACTCCGGTGTCGCCGCCGGCGCTTCCGCGCCGACGGCGGTGCTGGCGGCATGACGGACCGCGCCCAGCAGCGCCAGCCAGAACTGCTGGGCGTCCTGCTGGTCGCGCTGCACCTGCATCACAGCCAGCCGGTGACGCTGACCCGCACGGTCCGCCCAGGCCCGCAGCAGCGACGTCTTCCCGCTGCCGGCCGGAGCCGAGATGATCGTCACCTTCTTGGCCGCCGCGCGATCCAGCGCCGCCAGAAGATCACCCCGGTCGATCAGCTGGAGAGTTGCGCGGGCCATCCCTCTCGGTACCAGGCAGGCGCACGGTGTGTCAACGGCGCGAATCACCAGGATCCGGTGACGACCCCTCACCTGGCTGACGGCCAGCCTGAGTCCGTAGACAGGCCCGCACGGCCGCGAGGAACGTGCCGGAGTTGCAAGGAGATGCCATGACATCATTTCCCGGCTGGTGGACATCATGAGCGCCAAGGTGGCGATCGTGGCCGGCGGAGGCGGTGCGCTTGGCCGCGCGACGGCAGCGACGCTCGCCGCGGCCGGCCTGGTGGTGGTGGCGGTCGACCGGGACGAGCGCGGGTTGCGTGACCTCGCCGGCCAGGTCCGTCCCGAGGTGGCCGATGCCACCGATCCCGCCGTGGTCACGCGGGTCATCGACCGGATCGCCGCCGAGGTCGGCCCGCCTGACGTGCTGGTGAACACCATCGGCGCGTTCAGCCTGGGTGACGCCCTGAGCACGACACCCGAGGCGCTGCAGCGCATGATCGACGTCAACCTGGGCCCCGCGCTGTGGCTGAGCCGGGCGGTCGCGCCGCACATGCAGCGGCAGGGCTCAGGTGTCATCGTGCACGTAGCCGCCCGCCCGGGGATCGAGCCAGCCGCCGGCATGGCGGCCTACGGCGTGAGCAAGGCCGCGCTGGTCCACCTGACCCGCGTTCTGGACCTCGAGCTCCGCCCGCACGGGATCCGGGTGAACGCGGTCGCGCCGCAACTGCTCGACAGCCCCGCCAACCGGGCCGCGTTCCCGGCCGAGGTGATGGCCAACGCGGTCGCGCCCGAGGCGATCGCCGGCGTGATCGCCTTCCTGGTCAGCGACGCCGCGGCGCCGGTCAGCGGGGCGATTCTGCCGGCCTACGGCCCCTGAGGCGGCTGGCCTCGCCACCCGAATCACCAGGATCCGGTGATGGCCGATCACCAAGCCGGCGGCCAGCCTGGACCCGTCGCGAAGGCACGGCCGCCAGGGGCGTGCGCGAGATGCAAGGGAGATACCGTGACATCACCAGAGCAAATCCTGCCCGACTACGCGCCCATCCCCCAGTCCGCGTTTGGCCCGGCCCTCAACGACCAGGGCTACCACGTAGGACGCGTCGAGCGGAACCTGTACTGGGTCACCGACGGCGTCTACCAGTCGGCGTTCCTGACCACTGCGGATGGCGTGGTGCTGTTCGACGCGCCCCCGTCCATCGGCGGCAACCTGCGGCGGGCCGTGGACGAGATCGCCGCCGCCAACGGCACGCCCAACACGGTGACCCACCTGGTCTACTCCCACCACCATGCCGATCACTCTGGCGCGGCCTTCCTGTTCGACGGGGACGTGACCCGCATCGGGCACGAGGAGACCCGGCGGCTCATGCTGCGGGACAACGACACGGCCCGGCCGGCGCCCGAGGTGACCTTCGCCGACCGGTACACCCTGGAGGTCGGGGGTGAGCGCGTCGAACTGGCCTGGCATGGCTCCAATCACACGCCGGACAACATCTACATCCATTTCCCTGACCACGACACCCTGATGCTCATCGACGTGGTCAACGCAGGATGCCCCGTTCGGTGTAGTACGGGACGAGCGGGCCTGTCGTCTCGGCGAACACCTGGAGCCGGTGCCGGATCACGTCGGCCTTGTCGTCGGAGCGTCCGCCCTGGCTGGCCCGGTCGAGCAGCCGCCGCGTTAGTACCGCCTCGGGCGCGTGCAGGTAGATCGCCGCGTCCAGCGTCACGCCGAGCCGGGCGGCGAGCTCGGCGGCGGCGGTGGCCTGCGGGAGGGTCCGCGGGAAGCCGTCCAGGATGTACCCGCCCGCGGCGGCGGCCTCGACGACAGCCGGGGTCAGCACGTCGAGCACGATCTGGTCGGGAACCAGGTCACCGCGGGCCTGATAGGCCGCGATCTGCTGGCCGAGCGCGCCGCCCGCGCGGGCCTGCGCCCGCAGCAGGTCACCGGCGGCGATGTGCCGGGCGCCGGACCAGGCCGCCAGCCGCTCGCCCTGCGTGCCCTTGCCGGCCCCGGGCGGCGCGAGCAGCAGCAGCCTCACGGCGCAGCCTCACTCACGGCGCAGCCTCACTCACAGCGCAGCCTCACTCACAGGGCGGGCAGGTCGGCCGGGATGACGATATCCCGCTTCTGGATCTTGCCGGTCGCGCCCTTGGGCAGCGAGTCGACGATCCACACGTACCGCGGGTACTTGTACGCCGCGACCTGGCCCTTGACGTAGTCGCGCAGCTCTTCGGCGGTGATCTCGGCGCCCGGCTTGAGGGATACCGCGGCGGCTACCTCCTCGCCCAGGGCCGAGTGCGGCAGCCCGATCACGGCGGCCTCGGCGACCGCGGGATGCTCGTAGAGCACCTCCTCGATCTCCCGCGGATAGACGTTGTAACCGCCCCGGATGATCAGGTCCTTCTTCCTGTCCACGATGTAGTAGTAGCCGTCGGAGTCGACCCGGGCCAGGTCACCGGTGTGGAACCAGCCGTCGCGGATCGCCTCGGCGGTGGCCTCCGGGCGCTGCCAGTAGCCCTTCATCACGTTCGGCCCGCGGATGACGATCTCGCCCACCTCGCCCTGCGGGACCTCGTGGTCTTCGCCGTCCACGACGCGCATCTGCACGTCCCGGATGGTGGTGCCGATCGAGCCGGGCTTTTGCTCGCGGTCGGGGTGATTGAACGACGCGACCGGCGAGGTCTCCGACAGGCCGTAGCCCTCCAGCACCGGGACCCCGAACGCCTCTTCGAACCCGCGCAGCACCTCGACCGGCAGGGCCGCGCCGCCGGAGATGCACATCCGCAGCGAGGAGGTGTCGTAGTCCGCGCGGTCCGGCTGGTGCAGCAGGGCCACGTACATGGTGGGCACGCCTTCGAAGACGGTGACCCGGTGGCCGGCGATGATCCGCAGCGCGTGCTCGGCATCGAACCGCGGCAGCAGGGTCAGGCACGCCCCGGAGGCCACCGCCACGTTGAGCGCGACGGTCTGCCCGAACACGTGGAACAGCGGAAGCCCGCCGAATATGACATCGTCCGGGCCAGCCCGGACGATGTCGGCCCGCGTGACCTCGGTGTTGCTGATGAGGTTGCCGTGGGTGAGCTCCGCGCCCTTCGGGTGGCCGGTCGTGCCCGAGGTGTAGAGGATCACCGCGGTGTCCTCGTTATCCCGGTCGGCGACCTGGAAGTCCGGGGTGGCCGAGGCCAGCAGGTCGGGGAAGCTGACCCCGTCCACGACGATGGACTCCGCCTGGACCTGGTCGGCGCCGCCGCGCGCCGCGTCGGCGAACGTGGGAGCGGCGAAGAGGAGCCCGGCCCCGGAGTCGCCGAGGTAATAGGCGACCTCCCGCGCCTTGAGCAGCGGGTTCATCGGGACGACCACGCCGCCGGCCCGGAGTACCCCGTAGTACACCACGGGAACCTCGGCGACGTTGGGCATCATGATCCCGACCCGGTCGCCGGGCTTGAGGCCGCGCTCGTGCAGCAGCCCGGCCACCCGGGCGCTCGCCTCGTCCAGGGCCCGGTAGGTCATCGCAGCATTGTCCACCCGCACTGCCACCCGTCCGGCGTGGGCGCGGGTGGTGTCGGTCAGGTTCTTGGCCAGGTTCGTCACGCTGCTTATTGTCCGGCCGGTGACGTGGGTGGTCGTCGTTCCCCGGTATCAAGCCTGTCCCCCGGCGTTGGTCCGGCGGCACAACCGTTGTGCCGGCGGTCCGAGGAAGCGGCCCATCATCGTGCCGGCAGCACGTTATCCGCGCGTCCGGCCCGGCTTAGCGTCGTGGGGCATACCGCGAAAGGGGGCGGGATGGACACCATCCGGCGCTACTCGATGCTCATCGGCGGAGACTGGGTCGACACCGACGAGCGATTCCAGATCCGCAGCCCGGCCACGCAAGAGCTGGTGGCCAGCGTGGCCAAGGGGAGCCAGGAGCATGCCGACCAGGCGATCGCGGCGGCCAAGGCCGCGCACGCCGACGGCCAGTGGCGCCGGACGCCGCCGTCGCAGCGGGCCGCCGTGCTCGACGCGATCGCAGACCGGCTCACCGAGCAGATCAACGACCTGGCCGTCCTGGAGGCGCTGGAGAACGGCGCGCCGGTCCGCCAGGCCGGGGCGTTCCAGATCGGCTTCTCCATCGCCCACCTGCGCTACTTCGCCGACCAGGCCCGCAAATACGCCTTCGAGCACACCGGGCCGCTGCTGAAGGTGCCCACGCTGGCCAGCGGCCTGGTCCGGCGCGAGCCGATCGGCGTGTGCGCGGCCATCGTGCCGTGGAACTTCCCGCTGCTGCTGGCCATGTGGAAGATCGGCCCGGCGCTGGCCGCGGGCAACACCATCGTGGTCAAGCCGGACGAGCACACGCCGCTGACGCTGCTGGAATTCGCCAGGATCGCGCAGGAGTGCGGGCTGCCGCCGGGGGTCCTGAACGTGGTGCCCGGCGAGGGCGCCGTCGTCGGAGCCCGGCTGGCCAGCCACCCCGACGTGCGGAAGATCGCCTTCACCGGCTCGACGGCCGTCGGGCGGGAGATCATGAAGATGGCCGCGGGCAACGTCAAGCGGCTGACGCTGGAGCTCGGCGGCAAGGGGCCGAACATCGTCCTGGACGACGCCGACCTGGACCTGGCCGCGGACGGCACGCTGTTCGGCTGCCTGATGAACCAGGGGCAGGCGTGCGAGTCTGGTACCCGGATCATCGTGGCCGCCGCCGTGCACGACAAGTTCGTGGAGCGGCTGATCGAGCGGGCCAGCACGATCACGATCGGGGACCCGCTCGACCCAGCCACCGATTTCGGCCCGGTCATCTCGGCCGAGGCACAGGACCGGATCCTGCGCTACATCGACTCGGGCCAGGCCGAAGGCGCCACGCTGGCCTACGGCGGCGGCAGGCCGGCCCGCGGTTCGAGCGCGGCTTCTGGGTCGAGCCGACGATCTTCACCGACGTCCGCAACGACATGACGATCGCCCGCGAGGAGATCTTCGGCCCGGTCCTGGCCGTGATCCGCAGCGAGAGCACCGAGGCGGCGATCCAGATCGCCAACGACACCGAGTACGGGCTGTCCGCCGGGGTGTGGAGCACCGATAATCAGCGGGCCCTGGAGGTAGCCAGCCAGCTCGAAGCCGGCACCGTCTGGGTCAACGACTGGCACATGGTCAACGCCGCCTACCCGTTCGGCGGTTTCAAGCAGAGCGGGCTCGGCCGCGAACTCGGGCCGCACGCTTTCGACGAGTACACCGAGGAGAAGTTCGTCCACATCGACCTGTCCGGCCGACTCGACCGGGGGGCCTACCCGCTGCTGCTCAGCACACCGCCCACCTGAATACCGGGAATACTGATTGCCATGGAATTCGACGTAGTGATCGAGATCCCGCGGGGCAGCAGGAACAAGTACGAGGTCGACCACGAAAGCGGCCTGATCCGCCTGGACCGCACGCTGTTCACCGCCACGCAGTACCCGGCCGACTACGGCTTCATACCAGACACCCTGGGCGAGGACGGCGACCCGCTCGACGCGATGGTTCTGGTCCCGGAGCCTACGTTTCCCGGCTGCCTGATCCGCAGCCGCCCGGTTGGGATGTTCCGGATGACGGACGAGAAGGGCGGTGACGACAAGATCATCTGTGTCCCGGCCGGCGACCCGCGGCAGGATCAGCTGCGCGAGCTTGACGACGTGCCCGAGTTCTACCGGCTGGAGATTCATCACTTCTTCACCGTGTACAAGGAGCTGGAGCCGGGCAAGGGCGTCCGGGACACGGCCTGGGCCGACCGCGCCGCCGGTGAGGCTGAGGTCGAAGCCTCCCGGCGCCGCCTGCGGGAGACCCAGGAGCCAGGCTGACGAGGAAGTGATGCCACGGCCCGTTCGGCATAAAGAATTCAATGACCCGAACGGGCCGTGGTGCTACGTGCGCACCATCGCCGGGAAGGACCGCAGCCATGACGCTTACGGGCAAGACCTTGTTCATCTCCGGCGGCAGCCGCGGCATCGGCCTGGCCATCGCGCTGCGCGCGGCGCGGGACGGCGCCAACGTCGCGCTGATCGCCAAGACGGCCGAGGCACACCCCAAGCTGGAGGGGACGGTGTACACCGCGGCCGCGCAGATCGAGGCGGCGGGCGGCCGCGCGCTGCCGGTAGTCGGCGACATCCGCGACGAGGCCCAGGTGGAGCGGGCCGTCGCGCAGGCCGCCGAGCGGTTCGGCGGGATCGACGTGTGCGTCAACAACGCCTCGGCGATCAACCTGTCCGGCACCGAGGCGCTGGAGATCAAGCGCTACGACCTGATGCAGTCGATCAACACCCGAGGTACGTTCGTGGTCAGCCGGGCCTGCATCCCGCACCTGAAGCGCTCGGCGAACCCGCACATCCTGACCCTGTCCCCGCCGGTCAGCCTCGAGCCGCGCTGGCTCGGCCCGCACATCGGGTACACGATCGCCAAGTACGGGATGACCCTGTGCGCCCTGGGGTTCGCCGCGGAGTTCGCGGATGACGGCATCGCGTCCAACGCGCTGTGGCCCCGGACGCTGATCGCCACCGCCGCGGTGGCGAACCTGCTCGGCGGCGACGAGGCGATGGCCCGGGCCCGCAGGCCCGAGCTCTACTCCGACGCGGCGTACGCGGTGATCACCAGGCCCAGCCGGGACTGCACCGGCAACGCGTTCCTGTGCGAAGACGTGCTGGCCGCCGAGGGCGTGACCGACTTCGACCGGTACGCCTACCAGCCCGGCGCCGAGCCGCAGGCCGACCTGTTCGTCGACCACGCCTGAGGTGTGCTACAGCATCGCCTGATGGGGCTGGGTGGGTACCACGATGACCGTCGTGGTATCGGCGCTCAGGGCCGTCTTGAACTCCTGCTCGAGCTCCTCGGCAGTGCCGACGTCGACGGCGCGGCATCCCCAGCCACGAGCCAGCGCGGCGATGCCGAGCCCGGGCAGGTCGAGCCCGGGAACGCCCGGTGTCTCTTCCAGCACCGCGAACGACTTGAGGATGGAGTACTCGTTGTTGCGCATGACCACGTACACGATCGGCAGCTGGTGCTGAGCCGCCGTCCAGAGGGCCTGCACGGAGTACTGGGACGAGCCGTCGCCGATCAGGCCGACGACCGGCCGGGTGACGCCCCGGTCCCGGTCAGCCAGCGCGACTCCGACCGCGGCCGGCACGGCCCAGCCGATGCCCCCGCTGGCCGTGGCGAAGAACGACCCGGTCCTGACCGTCGGGAGCCACTCGATCTGCTGGGCCATGGTCGAGGTCGATTCGTTCACGATGACCGAATCCGGTGGCCTGACCCGGCTCAGCACGGCGTAGACCTCCGGCGGGGTGAGCGGGCTGCTCGGCACCCGCGGAAGCTGCCGCGGCCGCGCCATCGGCTCCGGGGCGGTCCGCGCGGAGCCCTCCGCGACCAGGTTCAGAAGCAGCTCGATCGCGATCTTGGGGTCGGCCAGCAGGGCGTCGCCCACCCGCGCGGCTCCGGCGGCCTCGGGGCTGGCGATGATCTGCAGCAGTTCGGTGCCCGCCGGAAGGAGGTCGCCGGGAACGTAGGGGTAGTACCGGAACACCTCCGCGCCGATCACGACGGCCAGGTCGTGCCCGGACAGCCGGTCGCTGATCGTCTTCACCGACATCCCAAGCGGCCCGCGGAACAAGGGATGGTCCTCCGGGAAGGAGGCCCGGTCAAGCAGCGGTGCCCCGTAGACGGCGGCGCGCAGCTTCTCCGCCAGGGCGATGGCTGCGTCCCACCCGCCGCTGCGGTCCACGTCGGGTCCGAAGACCAGCGCGGGACGGCGGCTGGCGGAGATGCGGTCGGCGAACAGCCGCAGGCGCTCCGCCTCGGGGGCCACCCGGTCGCTCACCGTCCGGACGCGGGCCGGGCCGGCCAGCGGCTGGTTCCAGTCATCCAGCGGTACCGACAGGAAGACAGGTCCGGCCGGCGGCTGCACCGCCATCGCGTAGGCCCGCATGAACGCCTCGGGCACATCCTGCGCCCGGTACGGCTCGTAGGACCACTTCACCCACGGCTTCGGCATCGTGGTGGCCTCGCGGTTGCCCAGGTACGGTTCCCCGATCACCAGCTCCCGGTGCTGCTGTCCCGCGGTGACGATCAGGGGAGTGTTTCCGTGGTAGGCCGCCACCAGGTTCCCCATGGCGTTCCCCAGGCCCGCCGAGGAGTGCAGGTTGACCAGGGCCGGACGCCGGGTGACCTGAGCGAAGGCATCGGCCATCGCGATGGCGGAGGCCTCCTGCAGCGCCAGTATGTAGCTGAAATCGCCGGGGAATTCCTGCAGGAAGGTCTGCTCGGTCGAACCGGGATTACCGAATACGGTCGTCAGTCCGAGGGACCGCAGCAGATCGTAGGTCACAGTTCGGACAGTGGATTTCTCGGCCATGCCCTACTGTCTCAACTGCCCGCTGACCGGGCATCGTACCAGGCACACGAAACCGAACCGGTTGTTCGTGCCCCGCTCACGATGAACACGCCGCCAAATTGGCATCCTATGAAGATAGAAAAGGCAAGCGCGAGTGTGGAGGTCGCGTTATGCCGAACGACAGCAGTTCGTCGAGGACGCGGTGTCCGTGTCGGGAGACGTGATCACGCTGGCCGCCCTGGCCCTCAATCAGATCACCGGGTCGTCCATACCCCAGGGGGTAGCCGCGGTGCTCATCGGGCTGGTGCTGATCCGCACCAGCCTCCGGCTGGTCAAACGCAGCCACGACTTCCTGGTCGGCGTCTGGCCGCTGACCCCCGAGGCGTCGCCGAGGCAAGATGCCGATGACTTCACCCAGCCACTCCGGTCGGCTGACGAAGACAGAATACGCACCTTCCTCCTCGACTACCCCGGTGTGACCGCCATTCGCGAGGTCCTGGTCACCTTCACCGGTCCGGGCCGGGTGTGGGTTACCGCGCGCCTTGACATTGACGATGACCTCAGCGGCGCTCAGGTCAAGTCGCTGGTACGCGGCCTCGAGTCGGGTATGAAGCGTGAGTCGGAAAACATCTACCGGGTCGACATCGTGCCCATCGGCGGAGCGTCCGCTTAGGCCGGGCGGGTCAGTTCCTCCAGCAGGAAGACGAACGACTCGTACGGGTAGCCGGTGGCCTGGCGAAGGCGGTCCGCGCGGAACTCCACCAGCAGCGCCGCGGCGTGCGGATCGAGATCCCGCCAGTACGCCGGAGTGCCGGGGAAGGCCTGCGCGGCCCGCGGCCAGCGCGGGGGCGAGCATGAGCTCGACCGCTTCGGCGCCGCTGGCGACCAGGCCGGGGACCAGCGCGGCCGCTTCACCGATCGACGGCAGCACGATCCAGGTGACCGTCGTGCTGGCCGGCGCCGGGATGGTGTCGATGACGGCCTCGGCCATGAACGCGAGCGTTCCCTCGGATCCGACGATGAGCCGGCGGAAGATTTCCAGCGGCGTGTCGGCGTCCAGCAGGGCCGACAGCGCGTAGCCGTTGGTGTTGCGGATGGCGAACTTGTGGCGTATCCGCTCCGCGAGCTGCTCATCGGCCAGCAGCTCTTCGCGCAGCTGCAGCAGGCCTTCGGCTAGGTCGGGCTCGGCAGCGGCGAACACCGCCTCGGCGCCCGGCGCGGCGGTGTCGATGACCGTCCCCGAGGCGAGCACCAAGGTCAGCGACGACACGGTGTGGTAGGCGTTGCGCTCCAGGGCGCAGCGCATGCCGCCGGCGTTGTTGGCGATGACCCCGCCGATCGTGGCCACGTCGGCGGAGGCGGGATCAGGCCCCAGCCGCCGCCCGGTGCGTCGCAGGACGGCATTAGCCTGACCCAGGATCGTTCCAGGGCGGGCCAGTAGCCGGGCGCCGCCGTCCTCGACCACCAGGCCGGCCCAGTGCCGCCGGACGTCGATCAGGATGTCGTCGGACTGCCACTGCCCGTTCAGGCTCGTGCCGCCGGCGCGGAACGTGGCGTGCCGCCCGGTGCTGGTGCAGTACGCCAGGATCGCCCGTACGTCATCGACGGTGCGAGGGACGACGACGACCTGCGGCAGGTACCGGTAGGGACTGGCATCGGAGGCGTAGCGGACCAGGTCGGAAATCCGGTACAGCACCTGGTCCTGGCCGACTAGCTGGATCAGGTCGTGTTTCAGGGCCGCCGGGGTACCCTCGGCGCCGCCGGGATCGACCGCATCGTCTTGGGCCGGGCCTGCTGGCCGGCCGATGGCCCGCACGTGGGGCGTGAGCAGTTTCCTCATTTGTGCTCACTGTCTCAGCGGCCGGCAGGCCCGGCATCGGGCCGGGCATACGAAACGGAGCAGGTTGTTCGTGCCCGGCTCACGATGTAGGTACCTGTGGCGGCGCCTTACGGTCAGGATCATGCCCATCTACCAGTGCGTAAGTCCCGAAGGGCTGCTCGACGAATCCGCCCGGCAAAAGCTGGCCGAGGAAATCACCCGCATTCACTGCGACGCGACCGGCATCCCGCGGTCGTACGTCAACGTCATGTTCACCGACATGCCGGCGGGCCGGTACTTCGTGGCCGGGAAGCCGTCTGCCCATTCGGTCCTGAACGGCGCCATCCGCGTCGGACGTGATCTAGCGACGCGGCAGCGGGTACTCCGGGAGCTGTCGCAGATGTGGACGCGTCTTACCGGTCAGCCGGAGGAGGAATTGCTCGTATCGCTGTGGGAGAACCCGGCGGAAAACGCGATGGAAGGCGGCTCGATCTTCCCGGAAATCGGCCAGGAATAGCGGTGGCCGGATAACCGCGCCCGGTTGAGGCGTCGTAGCCTCCACCAGCGATCTCGGGCGAGCGGAATGAAACCGGGATTCCACTACGCCGGGAGGCAGTGAAACCGGCCTGGCGCCCGGCCGCGCGGCTGGGCAGGTCCCGCGCCCGTCCGCCTGGTGCCGGTGGTGCTTCTGGTGTTCAGGAAGCGGGGTGGGATCGGGAGGGCGCCGCTCGGGCCGGACCGAGGGTAATGAAACCGGACTACAGCAGACCGGAGGGCCGCCAAGGGTTTCCAGATGCTTCGCGATCATGAGTTGTGCAGCCCCACCCCGGATCACCGGCCCCAGCGGTCACATTTGCGCGGTGGATTCCGGTCCTGCGGTTGATTCCCGGTACTGGAATCCCTCAAATCAACCGCAAAGCACGAATCAACCGCGATTTTGGGAGACGTGAAACTGGTGTGACACCAGGGATGCTGACCTGTGCCCCTCGGGCCGCCGGTCCTAGGTGAAGGCTCCGAGGCCGGTGATGGCGCGGCCGACGATGAGGGTCTGCATGGTCTCGGTGCCCTCGAAGGTGTGGATGGCCTCCATATCCACCATGTGCCGCATGACCTGGTAGTCGAGCAGGATGCCGTTGCCGCCCAGCATGTCGCGCGCCTCGGCGGTTATCGCGCGGGCCTTGCGGGTGTTGTGCATCTTGGCCAGCCCGGCCACGGTGGGGGTCAGCGGCCGGCCTCGGCCAGGCGGCCGATCTGCAGGCAGTACAGCTGCATCGCGGTCAGGTCGGCCAGCATCGACACCAGCCGCTGCTGGATGACCTGGAAGCTGGCCAGCTGCTCGCCGAACTGGCGCCGTTCCAGCGCGTACCGCAGGGCAGCGTCGTAGGCGGCGGTGGCATGGCCCAGCGCCGCCCAGGCGCAGGTGCTCCGGGTGGTGGCCAGGACCCGGGTGGTGTCCTTGAACGAGCGCGCCTCGGTCAGCCGGTTCTCGGCCGGCACCCGCACCTCCTCCAGCGTGATGTCGGCCTGCCACACCGAGCGCAGCGACACCTTGCCCTCGATGACGCGGGCTTGGTAGCCCGGCGATCCCTTCTCCACCACGAACCCGTTGACCTGGCCGTCGTCGGTGTTGCGGGCCCATACGACGACCAGGTCGGCGACGGAGCCCAGGCCGATCCACCGTTTGCGGCCGTTCAGCACCCAGCCGTCGCCGTCCCGGCGGGCGGAGGTTTCCAGGGCGACCGAGTCCGAGCCGTGCTCAGGCTCAGTCAGCGCGAAGGCCCCCAGCTTGTCCATCCGGGCCAGGTCCGGCAGCCAGCGCGCCTTCTGCTCCTCCGAGCCGCACATCGCGATCGACAGCATGGCCAGGCCCGCGTGCACGCCGAGGAACACGCCGAGGCTGCCGTCGCCGCGGTGCAGTTCCATCGTGACCAGCCCGCACGCCATCGGGCTCATGCCGGCGCACCCGTATCCCTTGATGTCCTCGCCGACGATGCCGAGCTGGGGCAGCCGCTTGACCAGCGGCCAGCAGATCTCGGCCCGTTCCCAGTACGGGCCGACGACCGGCACGACCTCCTCGTTGACGAACCGCCGGACGGTGATGAAGTGCGACCACTGCTCGTCGGTGAACTGCTCGCGGACGGAGAAGAAGTCCGTCCCGAGGGATTCCCCGAGATGCGCGCTCATCCCCTGCGTCATTGCTGACTGCGTCATTGCTGGCTCCCCTCAGCTGGGTCGGCATCCAGGAACGCTTCCACCTCGGCGGCCAGGCGTTCGGCGTCGGCGGCCAGCTCGAGGTGACCGCCCCGGTAGATGTGCAGCTTGCTGCGCGGGATCAGCCAGTGCATGATCCGGGCGTTGACCACTGGGATGACCGGGTCATCGTCTCCGGCCATGATCAGGGTGGGCGGCCGCAGCTTCGGCAGCCACGGCAGGCTGGTCCAGCCGAGGGTGGAGATCAGCTGGTAGTAGTAGCCCCGGGCCGGGCCCAGCCGGGCGGTGGCGTGCAGCAGGTCCCTGGCCAGGGCCGGGTCGTTGCGCGCGCTGCCCCCGTACAGCTCGGCGCCGATGCGGGCCGCGTGTCCCGCGTCCCGGTGGCGTCGCGGCGGGAGCATGCGCAGCAGGACCCGCGGATGCCCGGGCACCATCAGCGAGCCCGGCCCGGTCGCCACCAGCACCAGGCGGCGTACCCGGTCCGGCAGGCTCAGCGCGAACTGCTGCGCGAGCCCGCCGCCCCAGGAGATGCCCAGGACGTCGGCCTGGGCGTAGCCGAGCCGGTCGAGCAGGCCGGCCAGCAGTGACGGCAGCGTGGCCAGGTGGTAGGGGACGACCGGGGCCGGCGAGCCGCCGATGCCCGGCAGGTCGAACCGGATGACCGGCCGCCGGGGATCGAGCGCGTCGACGAACGGCTGGAACAGCTCCAGGCTCACGCCGATGCCGTTGCACAGCAGCAGCGGCGGCCAGCCCGGGGCGCCTGGCTGCACCGAGACGCGGATGGCACGGCCGCCGACGGTCAGGATCCGCAGCCGCTCGGCCGGCTCGACTCGCCGCAGCCTGCCTAGCAGCCGGCCCAGGCCAGATCCCGCGCGGTCTCCCCCGGCCGGCCCGGGCGGGGACGGATCAGCGGTCATAGACATAGGTTCCCGGCGCCTCGCACATCGGCATCAGCCCGCCGCCGCCCAGGTCCCCCGGCGCGGCCTGCTCCTCCCCGCAGCGCTCGGCCAGCCAGCCCGCGTAGTCCGGCCACCAGGACCCGTGACAGCTCTCCGCGATCCGCAGCCACTCCTGGGGGTCTTCCGGGCACTCCTTGGCCATCTGGTACCTGGCCTTGTCGTTGCCCGGCGGATTGACCATCGCGGCGACGTGCCCGCTGGTCGACAGCAGGAACTTGGGCCGGCCGCCCAGCAGCTGAGTGGACCGGTAGCAGCTCTGCCAGGGGCAGATGTGGTCGGTGATCCCGGCCACGATGTAGCTGTCCCGGTCGACCGCGGCCAGGTCCACCGGTGAGCCGAGCATGGTCGCGGCGCCGGGGCGGACCAGCGCGTTGGCGGCGCCCAGCTCGAGGAAGTCCCGGTGCAGGCCCGCGGTCATCCGGGTGGTGTCGGCGTTCCAGAACAGGATGTCGAAGGCCGGCGGCTTCCGGCCGAGCAGGTAGTTGTTGACCCAGTAGTTCCAGATCAGGTCGTTCGGCCGCAGCCAGGCGAACACTTCGGCTAGCGACCGGCCGTCCAGGTAGCCGCGGGCACGGGACGTGGCCTCGGCCAGCCGCGCGGTCCGCTCGTCGATGACCGCGCTGGCCAGGCCCGCGTGCGCCTGGTCCAGCACGGTGACCATGAGGGTGAGCGCGGCGAGCCGGTCCTGCTGGCCGGTGTGCGCCAGGTGCGCGGCCACCATCGCGGCGACGATGCCGCCGGAGCAGGCCCCGGCCAGGACGGTCTGCTCGCTCCCGGTTATCCGCGCCGTCGCGTCCATGGCGTCCAGGATGGCCTGCCCGTAGGTGTCGAGGTCCCACTTCGCGTGCCGGGCGTCCGGGTTGCGCCAGGAGATCACGAACACCTGCAGGCCCTGGCCGACCAGGTATTCCGCCATGCTCCGGCCGGGCGCCAGGTCCATCACGTAGAACTTGTTGATCACCGGCGGGACGATCAGCAGCGGGACCTGCCGAACCGTGGTGGTGGCGGGGCGGTACTGGATCAGCTCGAACACCGGGGTCCGCAGGATCACCGACCCCGGCGTGATGGCCAGGTCCTTGCCGACCTCGAATGCGTCGGGCTCGACCATGGACGGCACCCGGGGTGGCACTGCCATGTCGGCGACGAAATGCCGCAGGCCCGTCAGGGCGCTGCCACCGCCGGTGTCCACGGCGGCCTTGATCGCGACCGGGTTAAGCAGCGGGTTGTTGCTCGGGGCCAGCGCGTCGATCAGGTTGGTCAGCACGAAGCCGACGCGTTCGGAGTCTTTCTCGTCGAGATCGGCGTCGGCTACCACGCCCTCCGCGCTCTCCGCGGCGGCCAGGTACGCCTGCATCGCGCGGCGCAGCAGCGGGTTGCCGGCCCAGCCCGGGTCGGCGAAGCGCCGGTCCCGCCGGGACGGCTGCACCTGAGAGGTGCCGACGGCGATGCGGCCCAGTTCGCCGAGCAGCCGCCGCCCCCGCTCGGTCACCAGTTGCGGCAGGCTGGCCAGCGCCGCGGCCAGGCGCAGGCCGGAGCCGCCGGGATTCACCCGGCGCAGCATGCCGACGGCCGCGTCGGCGAGCAGCAGGTCAAGAGGGGCCGCCGCGGCGTCGGCGGCAGCGGATGTGGTGGTGTCGGTATCAGTGCTCATCAGAATCGCAGCGTGAAGAGCCCGGCCTTCAGGCCAGGGAGGAAACGCCGCTTCACCTCCCCGGAAATGTCAGTGCTGTCCGATAGTGTGTTCGCATGTCCCGCTTTCGGCTGCTCCCCACACCCGCCCAGCAAGCAGTGCTGCGCGTCCACTGCAGCCACGCCCGGTACGTATGGAACCTGGCCGTCGAGCAGCACGCCCACTGGCACCCCGGCCGCAAGGGCGCACCGGGCTACCTGGAGCAATGCCGGCAGCTCACCCAAGCGCGGGCCGAGCACCCGTGGCTGGCCGCCGGCTCCCAGACCGTGCAGCAGCAAGCCCTGCGCGACTTCACCCAGGCCATGACCGCGTTCTTCGACCCGGACAACCCGGCCGGGCGGCCGTCGTGGCGCAAGGCCGGACGGCGTGAAGGATTCCGGATCGTTGGGCGCGGCAGGCAGTGGGATGTGCGCCGCGTGTCCCGTAAGGTCGGCCAGGTCTGGGTGCCCAAGGCCGGGTGGGTGCGGTTCCGCTGGTCCCGCCCGGTGCCACCGGGCGCGAAGTCCTACCGGGTGACAATGGACCGGGCCGGGCGCTGGCATGTCGCCTTCGCCGTGATCCCCGGGCCGGTACCCGCGCCGGGTAACGGCCAGGTGGTGGGCATTGACCGGGGCGTGGCGGTCTCCGCGGCCCTGTCGACCGGGGACCTGCTGTACTGCCCCGGCCTGACCGCGCGGGAACGGATCAGGCTGCGGCGGCTGCAGCGCATGCTCGCCCGCGCTACGCGGGGATCGAACCGCCGCGGCCGGGTCGGGCGCGCAATCGCCCGGCTGCGGGCCCGCGAGACCGACCGGCGCAAGGACTGGACCGAGAAGACCAGCACCGGCATCGCGCGGCGGTTCGACGTGATCCGGGTCGAGGACCTGAAGATCGCCAACATGACCCGGTCCGCGAAAGGCACCCGGGAGAACCCGGGCCGGAACGTCCGGGCCAAGGCCGGGCTGAACCTGGGCATCCTGCGGTCCGGGTGGGGCCTGCTGGTCCGCCGCCTGGAGGACAAGGCCCCGGGCCGGGTGGAGAAGGTCAGTCCCGCGTTCACGAGCCAGCGGTGCTCGGCGTGCGGGCAGGTGGACCGGGACTCGCGTGAGAGCCAAGCCGTGTTCCGGTGCACTGCCTGCGGTTTCGCCTGCCACGCTGATATGAATGCGGCTAAGAACATCGCGGCGGGGCACGCCGTGACTGCGCGGGGAGGCGACGGGGCAGCCCGGCCGGTGAACCGCGAACCTCAACTACTGCTCCAATCGGCGTAGTAGCTGGAATCCCCGCCTTCAGGCGGAGGAGGATGTCAATATCAGGCGAGCTTAGGCCGCCGGACGCGCTCTTCCATTGGTCGCTCGTCACGAACCCGGGACCTGGTGTGGTTCCGCGGGCACAGGCGCCGGCTTCAGGCGGCCTTCGGCGGGGCCGTGGCGACGGCGGCGCCGAGCTCGCGGCCATGGCGGCGGGCCTGCTCTTCGGCTTCGCGGCGCAGCTGGCGGGCCAGGTCCTGGAACCGGTCCAGGGCGGGGTTGACGCCGACGAGCGTGAACTCGGCCTCGACCACGTTCAGGTCGAGGTGCCAGACGTCGTCGAGGATGCGGCGCATCCATCCGGTGGCGTGGTCCCAGCCCTCGCGGGGGGTTCCGGCCCGGTAGTTGCCGCCGCGCACGGTCACCAGGACGGCGGGCTTGCCGGCCAGGACGGGCTGCGTGCCCGCGGCCATCCGCGGGTCGGTGATGACCAGGTTGACCCAGGTCTTGAAGTGCTGCGAAACCCCGAAGTTGTACAGCGGCACGGCGAACAGCAGCGCATCGGCCGCGATGAGCTCGTCGGTCAGGGCCGCGGCGAGCGCCAGCGCAGCCTGCTGCTCGTCGGTGCGTGACTCCCCCGGCGTGCGGCCGGCGGAGACGGCGGCCGCCCACGTCGTGGCCGGGATCGGATCGACCCCGACGTGACGGCGGATGACGGAATCGCCGGGATGGGCGTTCTGCCACTCCTGCTCAACGATGTCGGCGATGGCGCGGCTGTGCGAACCCTCGACGCGGATGCTGGCGTCAAGCCGGTACAGAGACATGGTCTGGCCCTCCGGTGATCCTGGATTTTTACTTGACCGTTCAAGTGAAGCCTAGAGCGCAATGACTTGAGCTGTCAAGTCTTGTTTACCCGTCTCCGGACGGTCTCGGGGTACCCTGAGGCCAGAAAATCTGCCTTATGGATGCGTCGATCTTGACAAACCGGCTCGCTGTGATTACATGATCTGACTTGATACATCAAGTGATTACCGAAGGAGTCTGGTATACATACGTCCTCGATGGCTCGCCCGGGGGTGAGCATTCACCGCGGCGCGGATCGCCATCAGACCCGGATCGGCTGGCTGCACGGACGCCACTCGTTCGACACGGGCATCGACCCGCTGGGCGCCGATACCCACCACGGCGTGCTTGTGGTCAGCAACCACGACACCATCGCGCCCCGATCCGGGTTCGAGACCCATCCGCACCGCAACATGGAGATCGTGACGTGGGTGCTGAACGGCTCGCTGGTGCACCAGGACTCAGCGGGTCACACCGGCGTGATCCATCCCAACCTGGCGCAGCGCATGACCGCCGGCACCGGCATCCGGCACTCGGAGAAGAACGACCGGTCGGCCGTCAATCCGGGCGCCGACCGGCCGCTTGACCTGATCCAGATGTGGGTCGTCCCAGATGAGCCCGAGGTGGCACCCGGCTACGAGCAGCTCGAGCTGGACCCATCCGACCTCCAGGGCCGGCTGGCGGTGGTGGCCTCCGGGATGGCGCGGCAGGAATGCCATGACTCAGCCGCGCGCACGATATCTCGACGGCCCGGTCGCGATCATCGGGGCCGGGATCGGCGGCCTCACGGCCGCCCTGTCACTCCAGCATTTCGGCGTGCCGGTGCGCGTCTTCGAGCAGGCCCGGTGACCGAGCCCGTCTGAGCCCACAGAGCACCGACGGTGACTTGAAACTAGAAGTGATCATCTTGCTGTATGAGCTCAATCAGGCTCTAAATTGCTCATCGGACTTGACAGTTCAAGTTACTGCTGACTAGGATTTGGCTTGAATGTTCAAGTCAAGGCATAGGAACCACAGCACGGAAGGTGGATCAAGGTGACTGTCTCGGATAACACGGTGGCCATCATCGGCACCGGCAACATCGGCAGCAGGCTCGCGGCGAACCTCGCGGCCGGTGATCAGGACTTCCTGCTGGCCGGCCGCGACCAGGAGGCCGCCCGCAAGCTCGCGTCCGACCTCGACGGCCACGCCGAAGCGGTGAGCGTCGACGAAGCGGTCGACCGGGCCGGCGTGCTCGTGCTCGCCGTCTGGCTCGACGCCTTCGAGCAGCTCATCACCCAGTACGGGCCGCGGCTGGCCGGCAAGGTGATCATCGACCCGACCAACCCGGTCGGACCCGACGGCGCCGGCGGCTACCGCAAGGTCATCGGCGAGCAGGAGTCCTCGGGCCAGATCCTGGCCGGCCTGCTGCCGCCCGGGGCCCGGCTGGTCAAGGCGTTCGGCACCCTGTCGGCCCCCTCGCTAGCCGCCGCCGCCCGGCAGGAGCCCGAGCGCGCGGTGCTGTTCTACGCCGCCGACGACAATGACGCTGGCGACCTGGTCGCCGGCCTGATCAGCGTCGCCG
Source organism: uncultured Actinomycetes bacterium (assembly GCA_963739135.1). GTDB lineage: Bacteria > Actinomycetota > Actinomycetes > Streptosporangiales > Streptosporangiaceae > Palsa-504. The sequence goes on along the minus strand of CAVTZG010000018.1, from coordinate 121,651 downwards.
GCTTCGACCCGGTCTGCGTGGGCGGCCTGGACCAGTCCATCCGCATCGAGATGTTCGGCGACCTGCACGAATACGGCGCCCTAGGTCGAGTGGTGACCAAATCGGAGGCGCTGAAGGCGATCTGAGAGCTGCGCGAGCGCAGTTACCGGGCGCGCGGATCGGTTCCGTTCGCCAGGCGGCACGCGACCGTATAACCCAGGGGATGCTGAGGAGGAGGACGAGCCCGAGGGCAAGGAGAAGTGGCGCCGACCTGGCGGCGCCCAGGCCCCGGGTTCGGCCAGGACGGACGTGTCCGAGGTCAGTTGATTTGGGAGGTGTCGATGCGCGACACGATGCGGTCCGCGGCCAGGCCGAAGCGGCGCAGCTGCTCGGGCGACAGGACGTCGATGACGAGCGACCGCACGTGGGCCACGTGCCCGGGCGCCGCTGCGGCGAGTGCCTGGAAGCCCTGGTCGGTCAGGATGGCATTGGTGAACCGCCCGTCCGCGGGATCAGGCTCCCGGCACACCAGGCCTCGCTCCTCGAGCCGCTTGACCAGGTGCGACAGCCGCGACAGCGACGCGTTGGTGACCTCGGCCAGCGAGCTCATCCGCATCCTGCGCTCCGGCCTCCCGGACAGCATGGCCAGCACCTGGTACTCGACCATCCTCAGGTTCGAGTCGCGCTGCAGCTGCTGATCGATCGACCAGGGAAGCCAGGTCATCAACCGCACCAGGGAGAGCCACGAATCCAGTTCCGCTGCGGTCAGCCACTTCACCGGCGGCTCCTCGGTAGCGGTCTCGCGCGCCGGGGTCGGCGCGCTCGCCGGACGGCCGGCGGCGCGAAGGTGCCTGATGGCCATGTCCGGTAGGTGCTCCTTCGACTTCCGCAAGTGCCCGGGGCCAGGTGCCGACGGCATGCGATTCCGGTTCGCGGGCAGACGTACGGGACAGGTAGGGACAAGCAAGGACTTGAACCGTCAAATATTATGACTAATTTGATCGTTCAAGTCAAACATCCTCCGGTACGGCAGGCGGCGTCTTGCGCGTGCTGGGCCTCGGCGCTAACGGGATATTTGGCCCAGGTCGCGCCTAGTTGCAGGCCCGGCGGCTCGCTGTCAATATTTGAATCTTCAAGTCATCGAGGCTTGGATGCCATTTGGTCGATTGCGCCGACGTCGCCGTGGCATGATGCGAGCCGCTGCGCCAGCGACATCACCCCTGAAGGGCGGGGCCGGTCTTGGCTTGTGCCGTTGTCATTTCGGTGTGGGCCGGGGGTGGCGTGCTCGCCGGGCGCAGCGGTTGCTGTTCTCACAGCGCGCCTCCTCCAGGGCCGGTTAGCCGGTATGGAGCCAGGCTGGCGTACGGCGAGGTGAGCCGGCATCGCCTGATTTCAGTGATGGAGTCCGCCCGCGGAGCGGCGAGCGAGACTGCCTCGTTGTGACTTCTTCTCGGCAGGTCGCCGAGGGCGCGCCCCGCGGTCCATCGCCCGCGCCAGCGCGCGTACTGTCAACGAAGCGAATCACCAAGATCCGGTGATGACCTCTCACCTGCGTGGCGGAAAACCTGGTTCCGTCGCGAAGGCTCGCACGGCCGAGGGCCGCGAAACCCCCGCACCAGGACCAGGGCGGCTTCCGGCGCCGAACCACAGCACGGAAGGTGCATCAGGCTGACTAATTCGGACAGCACCCCGGCCACCCCTGGGCACCATCCGGATGGGGGATCGCGCCGTCCCCGCAGGGGTTTCTTCGCAATACGTCCCCGGCTACATGGACAAGCCTGCCTGGAGGAGGAAACCACGGTGGAGACCGAGTTCCGGCTGACCGTGAACGGCGCCGAGCGCAGCGTGACCTGCGAGGCGGACACGCCGCTGCTCGACGTGCTCCGCCATGACCTGGGCTTGGCCGGACCGAGGTTCGGCTGCGGGACGGGGCTGTGCGGGGCGTGCTTCGTACTCATCGAGGGCCGCGTCCGAGCGTCCTGCGACCTGCCGGTGTCGGCCGCCGGCGGCCCGGTCACCACCGTGGAGGGGCTGCCGGACGGCGGTCGGCTCCACCCCGTCCAGCAGGCGTTTATCGACGAGCAGGCCGCCCAGTGCGGGTACTGCACCTCCGGCATGATAATGGCGGCGGTCAGCCTGCTGCGCGACCGTCCCGCCCCGACTGAGCAGGAGGTGCGGGAGGCTCTTGACGGCAATCTGTGTCGCTGCGGGACGCACGGCAGGATCATCCGCGCGGTGCAGAAGGCAGCCGGGCGGATGTCCGGTGCGCGGACGGTGATCCCGTGGCCGCCCACCGGCGAAGTTCTGGTCGGCCAGGTTCCCACTGGGGGCACCCCGACCGGAGAGGGCCCGAGGCTCGTGCCGTCGTCCGGCTCACCCAGCCCGCTTGTCGCCGAGTCCGGCGTGCCGTCCGGCCTCTCCGCGCTCCCGGCAGACCTTGCGGCCAACCCGGTGCTGGCCCGGTGGCTGGATTTCAGCCGGGACGGGGAGGTCACGATCCGGACCGGCAAGGTGGAGTACGGCCAGGGCATCTGGACGGCGCTGGCGCAGGTAGCCGCCGAGGAACTCCAGGTCACCCTGGCCCGGGTGCGGGTAGCCTCGGTGTCCACCAGCACCAGCCCGAACGAGGGTGTCACGGCGGGCAGCCTTTCGGTCCAGGACTCAGGCTCGGCGCTCCGGCAGGCATGCGCGCAGGCCCGTGACCTGCTGCTGGACGCCGCCGCGGCCAGGCTCGGGGTCGCCCACGCGGCACTGGCGGTGGTTGACGGGCAGATCCGGGCCGCTGAGGGTCCGACCGGGCTGAGCTACTGGACGCTGGCGCAGCCGGGAATGCTGGACCGGCCCGCCGATGACCCCGTGCCGTCCCGGCCGCCGGATGAGTGGTCCGTGGCCGGGCGCAGTGCCCCGCGGCTGGACTTCCCCGACAAGGTGACCGGGCGTCCGCGGTTCCTGCACGATCTGGTCCTGCCGGGAATGGCTTACGGCCGGGTGGTGCGGCCGCCCGCACGGGCGGCCGACCTGACCGAACTCGCCGGCCTGGACCTCGGCCCCGAGACCGTGCTGGTGCGGGACGGCTCGTTCCTCGGCGTGGTAGCCGAGACCGACCGGACCGGGCGGCTGGCCGCCGGGCGGGTGGCCCGCGCGGCGCAATGGCAGACGACCCCGTTGCTGCCCGACCCCGACGACCTGCGCGGTTTCATGCTGGCGGCGCCATCGGAGGCCCAGACAGTGGTAGACCAGCCGGCCGCGTATGCCGCGGGCACGGCCACCCGCACGCTGACCGCCGAGTTCAGCCGGCCGTTCCTCGCCCACGCGTCGGTAGCGCCCAGCTGTGCGATCGCCCGCTGGGACCACGGCTCGGTCACCGTGTGGAGCCACAGTCAGGGCATCTTCCTGCTGCGCGACGCGATCGCGGCCGGGCTGGAACTGGCGGTCGCGCAGGTGACGGTGCACTACGTGGAGGGCGCCGGCGTCTACGGCCAGAACGGCGCGGACGACGTGGCCATGGACGCGGTGCTGCTGGCGCGGGCGGTCCCCGGCCGGCCGGTCCGGGTGCAGTGGACCCGCGAGGACGAGATGTGCTGGACACCGCTGGGGTCGGCCATGCTCGCACGGCTCTCGGCCAGCCTGGACGCCAACGGCCGGATCGCAACCTGGCGGCAGGACGTGTGGAGTAACGGCTTTATGGGCCGTCCCACCATGGGCGGGGAGCCGCGCCTGCTCGCCCTGACCCACGTGGCTGGGGGCCGCCCGATGCCGCCGGCGCCCGACCTCCAGCCGGCCAACTGGATGGGCGCCTCGCGCAACGCGGTACCTGGCTACGAAATCCCCGACATGCAGGTCACCCGGCACCGGCTGCTGGATATGCCGATCAGGACATCCTCACTGCGGTCGCTCGGCGCGCACCTCAACGTGTTCGCGATCGAGTCATTCATGGACGAACTGGCCGCGGCGGCTGGCGCGGACCCGGTGCGATTCCGGCTCGCCCACCTCACCGACCCGCGGGCCCGGCGAGTGCTCACCCAGGCCGCGGACATGGCCGGGTGGGACACCCGGGGCCGCCGCGACGGCACCGGCTACGGGGCCGGGGTGGCCCGGTACAGCGGAATCGCGGGGTACTGCGCCGCCGTGGCACAGGTGGAGGCGGACACCGACATCCGGGTGCGCCGGCTGTGGCTCGCGGTGGACGTGGGCCGGGTCATCAATCCGGACGGCGTGATCAACCAGGTCGAGGGCGGCGCCGTGCAGAGCGCGAGCTGGACGCTGCGCGAGCAGGTCCGGTTCGACCGGGACCGGATCACCACGGCGGGCTGGGACAGCTACCCGATCCTCCGGTTCACCGATACCCCGGAGGTCACGGTCCGCGTCATGGACGCGCCCGGCGAGGCCGAGGTCGGCGCGGGCGAGGTCGCCCAGGGACCGGTCGCCGGCGCCATTGGCAACGCGGTCGCCGACGCGGTGGGGATGCGCATCCGCGACCTGCCGCTGACCCGCGAGCGCGTGGCCCGGGCGATCGAGGAAAGCTGACCACACGGTGCGGGCACCTGCCAAAGACGGATGATGGCGTCTTGAGAATCGCGGCGTGGAAACCCGACGTTCAGGCCGGGCAGGAAACACGCTTCACCTCCGCGGAAATGTCAGCGGTGCCCGATAGTGTGTTCGTATGTCCCGGTACCGGCTGCTCCCCACCCCCGCCCAGGAAGCGGTGCTGCGGGACCACTGCGGCCACGCCCGGTACGTATGGAACCTGGCCGTCGAGCAGCACGCCCACTGGCACCCAGGCCGGGCAGGCGCGCCGGGCTACCTGGAGCAGTGCCGGCAGCTCACCCAGGCCCGGGCGCAGTACCGGTGGCTGGCCGAAGGCTCCCAGACGGTGCAGCAGCAGGCGCTGCGCGACTTCGCCCAGGCCATGGCCGCGTTCTTCGACCCGGGCAATCCGGCCGGGCGGCCGTCGTGGCGCAAGGCCGGCCGGGATGAGGGGTTCCGGATCACCGGGCGGCGCGGGCGGCAGTGGGATGTGCGCCGGCTCAGCCGGAAAACCGGCCAGGTCTGGGTGCCCAAGGCCGGGTGGGTGCGGTTCCGCTGGTCCCGCGCGGTGCCGTCGGCCGCGAAGTCCTACCGGGTGACGATGGACCGTGCGGGCCGGTGGCATGTCGCCTTCGCCGTGATCCCCGCGCCGGTTCCCGAACCGGGTAACGGCCAGGTGGTGGGCATTGACCGGGGCGTGGCAGTCTCGGCGGCCCTGTCGACCGGCGAGATGCTGCACGCCCCCGCCCTGACCGCGCGGGAGCGGACCAGGCTGCGGCGCATGCAGCGCAGGCTCGCCCGCGCTAGGCGGGGCTCGAACCGCCGCGGCCGGGTCAGGCACGCGATCGCCCGGCTGCGTGCCCGCGAGAGGGACCGGCGTAAGGACTGGGTGGAGAAGGCCAGCACCGGCATTGCGCGGCGGTTCGACGTGATCCGGGTCGAGGACCTGAAGATCGGTAACATGACCCGGTCCGCGAAAGGCACCCGGGGTGATCAGGGCCGCAATGTCCGGCAGAAGGCCGGGCTGAACCGGGGGATCCTGGGTGCGGGGTGGGGGCTGCTGGTGCGCCGCCTGCAGGACAAGGCCCCGGGCCGGGTGGAGAAGGTCAGACCCGCGTTGACGAGCCAGCGGTGCTCGGCGTGCGGGCAGGTGGACCGGGGCTCGCGTGAGAGCCAAGCCGTGTTCCGGTGCACTGCCTGCGGTTTCGCCTGCCACGCTGATGTGAACGCGGCCATCAACATCGCGGCGGGGCACGCCGTGACTGCGCGGGGAGGCGACGGGGTTACCCGGCCCGTGAACCGCGAACCTCAACTGCTGCTCCAATCGGCGTAGTAGCTGAAATCCCTCGCCTCCAGGCGAGGGAGGATCTCAAGCACCTGATCACGCACGGCATCACATCGTCCTTGCGCTGGCCCGGGCAAAGTCGACGCGGGGAAATGAGCTTCCGCTAGTAGTTGATCTCGGAGGTATCGATGCGTGACATGATGCGGTCCGCGGTCAGGCCGAGGCGGCGCAGCTGCTCCGGTGACAGGACGTCGATGACGAGCGACCGGACATGGGCCACGTGCCCGGGCGCCGCTGCGGCGAGTGCCTGGAAGCCCTGGTCGGTCAGGATGGCATTGGTGAACCGCCCGTCGGCCGGATCAGGCTCCCGGCGTACCAGGCCTCGCTCCTCGAGCCGCTTGACCAGGTGCGACAGCCGCGACAGCGACGCGTTGGCCAGGTCGGCCAGCGAGCTCATCCGCAGGGTTCGCTCCGGGCTGTTGGAGAGCCTGGCCATGACCTGGTACTCGGCCATTCCCAGGTTGGAATCGCGCCGCAGCTGCTGATCGATCGACCAGGGCAGCCAGGTCATCAACCGCACTACGGAGAGCCAGGAGTCCACTTCCGCGGCGGTTAGCCACTTCACCGGCGGCTTCTCGGCACCCTGGTGGGCTCCTTCGGACATAGACCAAAGATACCGATCACTCGATGATTCAAGTGGTAGCTGTGCTCCGGCGCGGTGTCTGCCAGCTCGATGCGTTCGCCGCCGATCTCCAGGGTCCGCTGGTCGGCGAACAGCACCACGCCGTCCGGGGTGGTCAGGACCGCCGAGTGGTAGTCACCGTCGGTGCTCTCACCTGATCCTGGTGATTCCGCCTTAAGCCCTTCGTGCGGAAGGCGCGAGCAGGCCCAGGGCGCGGGCACGGTCCACCGCCTCGTGGCGGCCGTGGACGCCGAGCTTGGCGTACAGGTGGCGCGTGTGGGTGCTGACGGTATTCACCGAGAGGAACAGCTCATTCGCGATCTCGGGCGCCGTGAGGTCCGTCGGCAGGTAGCGCAGCACGCGGGTCTCGCTGTCGGTGAGCGGTTCTGTCACCCTCGGGGGGACGATCCCCCCAGGACGGCACTGCCGGGGGGCTGCCCGCCCCCCCGTACCCCCCTGGGGGCAGGCTCTGGATCTTGGAGATCAAGGCGGGATGAGCGGTGCCGTGCCGGCGCTGCCGCTCGAGCAGCGCCGGGGCCGGATCCAGGACGGGTGCGAGCGCATCGGCCGCCTCCTGCGGGTCGCCGGTGGCCAGTCGCAGTGCCGCTGTCGCGGTGCGCATCTCCGTGCTGCCTCGCTCGTCCTCGCTCAGCTCGGCGAGAGCCTGCTCGGCGCGTTCGTTCTGGCCAAGCCGCACCAGCGTCTGCAGCATCCATGATCGCATCGAGGTCACGCAGGTATGCGGCCCGACCAGCGTCGCGGCCAGCTTCTCGGCGCCGCGGAACGCCGCCAGCGCCTCCTGAGGCCGGCCACAGGCCAGTTCCAGGACCGCGCGAGCATAACGCAGGCTCATCCCGGCGGCCGGTTCCACCTCGGTACGCAGCGTGCGCTCGGCGCGCTCCAGCCACGGCTCTGCCTCATCCAGCCGTCCCTGGTACAGCAGCATGATGCCGAGTTGGGCATAAGCCATCCCGGCCAGCGACTCCTCACCCCAGCCATGCCGTTCCGCCAGCTCGATCGCCTGCCTGCTCCATTCCGCTTGCGATGCATCGGGCCGGAACAGCAGCATCCCGTGCGCCCGGTGGGTCAGGCCGGTGAACTCCAGATACGGCCGCCCGATCCGCCGCGCGAGGGCCACGCCCTGCTCCAGGTGCCGCTCCGCGTCCTCGAACCGAAGCGCCCAGACCTCAGCGATACCAAGGCTGATGAACGCCGCAGCGCGCAGATCCTCGCCCAGCCCGAGCTGCGCGGCATCGGCCGCCTCGGTGCGGGCGAGCACCCGCTGCGCCTCCTCGACCACCACCTGGAAATCGGCGAAGCGCCGGGCCAGGAACAGCCGTAGCACGGCCAGCATCACCTGCACGCGTCCGCGACGGTCGGCGGGCACCGCCGCCAGCGCGCCAGTGGCCTGAGCCAAATGCCGTCCGGCATCCTCCAGGGCGCCCCGGATCAGATCGCCGGCCACCTGCACGGTGGTGAGCTCCGGGCTGGCCGCGACAACCGGGCGGGGGAACCTGGCCAGCAGCTCGACCAGAGTAGCGCCCCGCCCGGCGAGGTAGAGGTCGAGCCAGTGGTCCGACAGCAGGCGGGCGGCCAGTCCCCAGTCCTCCGCGGCCTGGGCGTGGCGGACCGCCTCCACCGGGTGCCCGTGTCCGGCCAGCCACGCGGCGGCTGCGTGATGCAGCGCGGGCCGCTCATTCGGCTCGGTGCGGCGCAGCTCCAGCTGGAGCAGGTCCGCGAATAGCTGGTGGTAGCGGAACCAGGACCGGGCCGCGTCCAGCGAGACCACGAACGCGCCGGCCCGCTCCAGGTCCTGCAAGATCCGCTCCCCGCCGCTGGCCCCGGTCAGCAGGTCGGCCAGCTCGCCGTTCACCCGGTCAAGCACGCTGGTCCGCAGCAGCAGCCGCCGCACCGCTTCGCTCTGCCGGTCTAGCACCTCGGCCAGCAGATACTCCGCCACGGTCCGTTCGGACCCGGAGAACTCCGCCGCGAACCGGTCCGGATCCGGGTGCCCGGCCAGCGACAGCGCCGCCAGCCGCAGCCCCGCCGCCCAGCCCTCGGTCCGCTGATGCAGCCGGGCCAGCGCCGCCTCCGGCAGCTCCACCCCGGCCGCGCCGAACAGCGCCCGCGCCTCGGCCAGGCTGAACCGCAGATCCGCCGCCCGGATCTCGGTCAGCTCCCCCTCCAGCCGCAGCCGGTGCAACCCCAGCCGCAGATCGTGCCGGGTCACAACCACGAACCGCAGCTCCTGTGGCGCCCGCAGCACCAGCAGCTCCAGCTGGGCCAGCACCCCACCCGAGCCCAGCAGATGTGCATCATCGATCACCAGCCACAGCCGCTCCTGCAGCGAGGCCAGGTCCGTCAGCAGCCGCTCCACCACCGCCCAGCCGTCCAGATCCGGCGCCGCGGTCAGCGGCCGCACCAGCCCCGACCCGGCCGCCGTGCCCCGCAGCGTATCCGCCACCGAGACCCAGAACCGCCGCGGATCACCCACCTCACCGTCCACCGGCACCCACGCCGCACACCGGGCCAGGCCAGCTCCGGCGATCCACGACCGCACCAGCACCGTCTTCCCGCTCCCAGCCGGCGCCGACACCTGAAGCACCCGCTCCGCCCCGGCCAGCCGCCCGAACAGCGCACACCGGGACACGACCCCGCCGCTGACCGGGGGAACGGCCGGAACCACAGCGATCCCTGACCCGTCCAGACGGACCCCGGAGGGTACCAGCTGACGCGGGACCACCTCGCGGGTGGCTAGCTCACTCATGCTGCCGACGCTGATCTGCGTGCCACGTTTCAAGGGAATCCCCCGCGCCGGGCGATAAATAGTCGTCATCTGACGACACCTTGCGGCGGGCGGGGCTATTGTCCGCCGCCGCTAGGGAGAGACGCCGTGACGCAGCGCCTCGCGGACGATCTCCACCCGGCTCTTGGCGCCGAGCTTGGCCAGGATGTGCGAGATATAGGTCTGCACCGTGCGCCGGGACAAGAACATTCCGCGGGCGATCTCCGACGTCGAGTCGCCCCGGGCGACCAGGGCGGCGATCTTGACCTCCGTCGGCGTCAGCGCGGCCCAGCCGGAGGAGGCCCGCTGTTCGCGCGGGCCGCGGACGCCACGCCTGATGCCGTAGGGGCGAAGCCGGCTTTCGGCCCGGCGGATGTCCCAGCGGGCATTCAGGCTCTCATACCAGGTCCGGCAGCCACTGGTGGGTCAGGGTCATCTCACCGTCGTGCCTGGGCAAGATCGCGGCCAGCATCTGCATGGCCTGACGTATCTCGCCACGCTGCTCCAGCGCCACGGCCTGGGCGGCGACCAGGAAGTCCCGGTTCTCCCGGTCGGGGATCCGCAGCACAGGGAGAGCCAGGCCCGCACGGAGATGCTGATCGGCGGTCGTACGCTGGTCCCGGCGCCCGGCGATGAGGGCGGACACACCGTGGACGAGCAGCGCGGGCCAGCGCTCGCGCAGGAACGTGTACGTGAGCCCGGGAACATCGTGGACGTGGCCCCCGCGGCGCTCCCGACCTGGATGTACCGGGCGCCGACGTTAGCGTGGTCCATCGCATAGGGGGCAGGCCCGCCCCACAGGAAGTCAACGATCATGTCGTAGCCGCCGGGCGCTGCGGCGGCCAGGCCGGCGTCGATGGCCTGGTCAGCTGCGAGGTCGACGACCGCGTCGGCCCCGTGGTCAGCGGCCTAGTCGAGGGCCTGGCCGCGGGCGGCCCCGACGATCCGGCCGGCGCCCAGGATCCGGGCCGATTGCAGCGCCAGCTGGCCCGCCGAGCCGCCCGCCCCCAGGACCAGCACCGTCTCACCGGGTTGGAGGTGAGCGCGGTAGTCCAGCGCCACCCATCCGACGATCCCGGTCACCCCGAGGGCGCCGCATTCAACCGTTCCCGGGCCGGGCGGCCGGCGGTGCCCCGGCTGCCTCGAATACGGCGGAGAACAGGTAGCTGGTCGCCAGGCTGCGGTAGGGCCGCCACTTCTCGGCGATAGCCAGGACCTCCTCCTGGGTGGGCAGGTGGTCCAGCCGGTAGGCGGCCCGGATGGCCTTGCGGAGCGCCAGGTCGCCCGGCAGGACGACGTCCTCGCGCTGCAGCGCGACGAGCAGGGCGCCCTGCACGGTCCACGGGCCTATGCCCGGAATCGCGGTGAGCTCGGCCATGAGCTCATCGTCGGGCAGGGTGCTCAGCACCTCCTGGTCCAGCCGGCCGTCCGTTAGCCGCTCGGCCAGGTCGCGAAGCGTGTTGATCTTCCGCCAGGACAGGCCGGCCTGGCGGAGCTGGCTGGGATCTACGGCCAGCAGCTCGGCGGGTGCGGGGAGGTGGCCGCCGAACAGGGCCTGGATGCGGGCCACGGTCCGGCGGGTCGCCGGGACGGACAGCTGCTGGCCGGTGACCTGGAACAGCAGGGCGCCGTACAGGTCCATCGGCGGCAGCTGGGTCATCCACGCCCGGGGGTCGAAGTCCGGCCGGTCGTCGATGAGCCGCGCCAGCACCGGGTCGGCGTGACGCAGATATGAGCGGGCCTGCTTCACCCGCACAGCACGGCTGGAATCCTCACTCACTGAGCTCGCTCCCTTCCCCGGCAGATACGCCGGTCATCGTCCTTACGTTTGGGTCTGGCGATGGAGATGGACGTTGCGCACTGGCGGTGGCGTCCCGTGCTCCCGACTGTGCCCGTGATCACGGCCGGCGGATCACGATGACCCGCCGGCCGGTTCCACGCGTGGCGCACTAGCACGATCTAGTTCGCGCAGCGCTTGGCGATCGAGGGTGGCGTCCTCGGCGGCCAGGTTCTCCCGCAGGTGGGCGACGGAGCCGGTCCCGGGGATGAGCAGCACATTGGGGGCCAGCTGCAGCAGCCACTGGAGCGCTACCTGCGCGGACGTGATCCCGAGGCGGGCGGCCGTCCGGGCCACCACCGGGCTGGTCAGTACGGGGTTGTCCCGCCCGCGCGGCCAGCCGAGCGGGCAGAACGGTACGAACGCAATGCCGCGGCTGAGGCACTCTTCCAGAATTGGGGTGCCGCTGCGGTCGGCGAGGTGGAACAGGTTCTGCACGCAGACGATGCTGGTCCCCGCCGCGGCGTGCCGCAACTGTTCGAGGCTGATGTTACTCAGGCCAATCCCGGCGATGAGACCCTCGTCGCGGGCCGCCACCATCGCGGCCAGCTGGTCATCAAAGCGTGCGCCGACGCGGCCGTCGCCGGGCAGGCGGAGGTTGACCGCTGCCAGTTGGCCGACCCGCAAGCTGCGCAGGTTGTCTTCTATGCCTTCGCGGAGCTGGTCCGGATCGTCGAAGGGGAAGACGGCACCGCTATCGTCTCGCCGGACCGCGACCTTGCTGACGATGGCCAGCCCGTCAGGGTAGGGGTACAGCGCCTCGCGGATCAGGTCGTTGACGACGCCAGGGCCGTAGTACTGAGCCGTGTCGATGTGATCGACTCCAGCGGCTACCGCGGCCCGGAGTACGCCAATGGCAGCGGCCCGGTCGGGCGGCGTCCCGAAGGCGAACGGCCCGGCGAGCTGCATCGCGCCGTACCCCGACCGCCGGACCTGCATTCGGCCAAGGGCAAAGGTTGACATCATGAGTGAACGTTAGCCGGGGCGCTGCTACTCCTTCAGTAGGCGGTCAGTGAGGACGATGCGACGTCTTCGAACTGGCCGATGGCAAGATCAGGCGCTTCGACTGCTACCCAGAAGGCTCGGTCATCCTCACCCAGCTCGGCGTGATCGGCAACCTCGATGCCGCGTTCGAGCAGTGACCCGATACGCATCCAGCCCGACCGCTGCGTTCAGCCCGGACCGGTGACAGTTGGCAAAAGTGAAACTACGTCCGTTCGGAAAATTCAAATATCCCGAACGGACGGTGGTGCTTCGCCCCGCACAAGCCGTTGCCGGTTCCGCGGTCGGGCAGATCACCGGGATGCGGTGTTCGCCGAACGGCGGCTGATGGTCGACTGGACCGAGAGGCGACCGTCCGCGGCCTGACGAGTGGGCCAGGGCCTGTGTATATCAGCTGCCTCTCGGCATGCTCGCCGGAATGTGCAAGACTCCGCAGGTGGACATGGATAGTCCCGCGGTCGCCGAGCTGATAGCGAGCATCGCGGCGGCGGTGAGCCGGCGGGCCGCCGCGGTGTCGGCGGACGTCTATGAGGTGATCCTGAGGGAGATCCCGCAGCTGCACGACGACCAGGCGGTGCTCGCCCTGCTCGCCTCGAGCGTGCACAGCAACGTCGGCACCTGCCTGCAGATCATGCAGCACCAGATCGAGCTGAGCGCCGTGCGAGCCCCGGCCGCGTCCTTGGAGTACGCGCGCCGGCGGGCGCAGCGCGGCACGCCGCTCCCCGCGCTGCTGCGCGCCTACCGGCTCGGGCACACCTGCGTATCCGACTGGCTCATCAAGGAGCTGGCCAGGCAGACACATGCCGCCGAGATGCTGACCGCCGCCACGATGGGCATGTCCAGGATCGTGGCCGGATACGTCGACCAGACCTCCGAGGAGATCGTGGCGGCGTATACCCAGGAGAGGGAGAACTGGCTGCGGAACCGCGGCGCCGCCCGGAGGGCCCGGATCCGTGACCTGCTCTCTGGCCAGCGGATCAATGTCAGCACGACGGAGGCCACCCTGGGCTACCGGCTGCGCCAGTACCACGTGGGTCTGGTGTGCTGGTCGGGCGCCGCCGCGGTAGCGGTAGACAACATCACCCGGCTCGAGCACGCCATCATCCGCGTCGCCGCGCAGGCGGGCTGCGCGGGCGAGCCGGTCTTCCTGCCGCGCGATGAGTCAAGCGCCTGGGCCTGGCTGCCGCTGGGGATCCGGGACCGGTTCGACGCCGCCGCAGCCAGCACGGCCGGCCTGGACGGCGATATCTACTTCGCGTTCGGCGACGCGGCCAAGGGCAGCACGGGGTTCCGCCTCACCCACCAGCAGGCCATCGCCGCCCAAGCCGTCGTGCTCACCGGAGGATCTGCCCCGCCGCGGGCGGTAGCGTTCAGCGAGGTCGCGCCGGTCGCGATGATGCTCGGCTCCATGGACCTGCTGCGGGCCTGGGTGCTCAGCACGCTGGCCGGGCTGGCCACCGATGACGAGCACCACGCTCGCCTGCGCGACACCCTGCTGGCCTTCCTGCGCAGCGGAGGCAGCTACAAGACGACCGCCGAACGGCTGGTGCTGCACAAGAACACGGTCCAGTACCGGATCCGCAAGGCCGAGGAGAGCCTCGGCCGCCCAGTCGGCGAGAACCGCCACGACATCGAACTCGCCCTGCAGGCCAGCCACTGGCTCGGCTCGTCCGTGCTGCAGCCGGCCCGGGAACGATCAGCAGTCCCGACTGGCGCTGCCTAGGTGTACTGACCACGGACGTTGGTGACGGCGACACGCGGCGGATGATTTCAGCCTGCCCGCTGGCTGGCCATTGAGGCGACGGTGGGCTCGTAACCGCGCCGCGCCGCTGCGCGAAGTAGGGGTCAGGCTGACCGACCGCGTACCTGGCCAGCGCCCACGCCCCCACCGCCCGAAAGCGGAGCTGTCATCGTTACTGACGTGATGCACGGTCTATCGGGCACGACTGCCCTTCGGCGCTCGGCCGGTAGCCGCGGGCGAGTCGGTGATCGATCCCTAGGTAGTGTCCCGGCTGGTCACCCGGCGAGGCAGGAGGGTCATACCGGCGGGAGGATGAATCTCTCGACGGCGCTGGCGAAGCCTTCTTCCGCGTTGGAGGCAGTGACCCGCCGGGCCGTGCGCTGCACCTCCGGGCTGGCGTTGCCCATCGCGATGCTCAGCCCGGAGTGGGCGAACATCAGCACGTCGTTCGGCATGTCGCCGATCGTGGCGATGGCTTCCGGCGGGATCCCGTACTTCGCGGACAGGTACCGGGCGACCGCGCCCTTGTTCGCGTCCGGATGGGTGACGTCGAGATAGTAGGGCTGGGACCGGGCGGCGGTCACATGATCGCCGAACCGGTCGTGCGCCGCGGAGGTGGCCCGGGCGACCGCGTCGAGGTCGTCGCTCACGCCGACCAGTTTCACGACGTCGCTGGTGAGCCCGTCGAGGCTGGCCATGACCTTGGGCTCGAACCGCACCGTAAGGGCTTCCCTGGCCACGTGAGAGCCGTTCGGATCAGGCACGTACCAGTCCGGACCGCGGTAAAGCCACGTATCAAGGCCGAACGACCCGATGAGGTCGGCCACCGGCCTCACAAGATCCTCGGGCAGCACACGCTGCTCGAGCACCGACATGTCCCGGTTGACCAGCAGCCCGCCGTTGAAGGCGGCGATCGGGGTCGTGATGTTGAGCGGCTCAATCAGCATCGACATGCCCCTCGGCGGGCGGCCGCTCGTGATGGCGAACAGGACCCCAGCGTCGCCCAGCCTACGCACCGCGTCGACGGCGCGATCGGTCAGCTCCTTGTCCGGGGTCACTAGCGTGCCATCGACATCGGCCAGCAGCAGCCGGATCGCGCCCGTCCCAGTCACTGGTTCGGCTGCCTTGCGGTCACCTGCCATAGCTCCCGGACAGTGACCTGCAGTGCTCCGGCGGGATTCAATGTGGTTCTCCACCTGCGTGTAGGCCAGGAACACGGCCAGTGTGACCAGACCGGCCACCAGGGAGTGCCCGAGCGCGGAAAAGGACGGTCGGAATGCCTGCGAGCGCTCCGCCGATCGTGGGCAGGAAGTCGACGAGGGCAGCCCAGAGCGCCCATGGTAGCGGGAACGGAACCCCGAGGGTGGCGAGCGTGACGAACACCACCGGTCCGACGATGAGCGAGGTCAGCTGATCCGGTAAGCACGACGTGCTCAACGGGCACCTCGCGAAGATAAAGCTCCCCGGCCGTGCGGCTGATCCGCGGCGCCGTGTCCGGTGCGGCGCCACTGGTCGCTGATGGTGTCCGGCCGCCCGACATTCACAACCTGGACGGGCAGGTCGCCAGCCGCGCGCAGCACCTGTTCCGCCACCGCAGACCCGTTCAGCAGACGCGACCAGCGCGAGCGGCGGCGCGACGCGATCACCAGCTGGCAGGCGCCGGCCTGGCGCGCGGCGCGGATCAGTCCCGAAGCGGTGTCGCCGGCCCTGACCTCGGCCAAAGTCCCGCCCAGCTCGCCGAGCAGTGCGCGGTCCTGCTCCAGCCGCGCTCCCGTTGGCCGGCCGAGGTTGTCGATGTCCCGGACGTGCACCCCCTGTAGCCTGGCATCGGACAGCTGGGCCAGACAGGCGGCGTACCGGATAAGCCATTCGTCGGCGGGCGACCCCTCCAGGCCAACCACGATGACCGAAGCCTGCCCAGGCTCGCTGACACCGCGGGCGGCCAGGAACGCCGTGACCGGATCGGCGACAGTGTCATCCAGCCACAGCTGCGCGAGCGCCCGCAGGGCAGCAAGGTTCGCGAAGCGGAAATAGCTCGACAATGCCGCATCCACCCGCTCCTCGGGGACAACCAGGCCCTGGGTCAGCCGGCGACGAAGCGCCGCAGGCGCCAGGTCGACGAGGCTGATCTGGCCAGTCCGCAGGAACGCATCCGGTACCGGTTCGGCCGGGTGTACGCCGGTAATCCGGGCGACCAGCGCGCCGAGCGATTCAATGTTGGCGACGTTGAGGGTGGTATAGACGTCGATGCCGCTGGCAAGCAGTTCGTCGATGTCGTGCCAGCGTTTCGCGTGCCGCTCACCGGGGAGGTTCGCGTGGGCGAGCTCGTCCACCAGGGCCAGCTCGGGGCGACGGTCCAGGACTCCGGTGACGTCGAGTTCCGCGAAGCTGGCGCCCCGGTAGGTGACCGTGCGGGTAGGGAGCACCTCGAGATCGGCGAGCTGGGCAGCGGTCGCCTCCCGCCCGTGCCGCTCCCGGTAAGCCACGACCGCGTCGACGCCCGAGCGTCGCCGGGCGCGTCCGTCCCGCAGCATCGCGTAGGTCTTCCCGACCCCAGGGGCAATCCCCAGGTAGATGCGCAGCCTGCCCCGGCCGGCCGGCGGCTCCATCTCGTCACCTGCCTGAGCGATCAGATCCGGCCGGTCCTCAAGGCCGGGCAGGGCGCCGCTGATCATAGCTGGATCCATTCGGACATGCGTGCACGTTTGTCCCGGCGCGGCCGGCGCGGCCGTGGCACCGGGACAGCCGCCAAGGCCGCCGGCGACATGAACCAGGTCGTGCCCCTGTCCGAGCAGGCCCGCCTGGTAACGGCGCCAGTCCAGACGCTATCCGCTGTAAACGACACATGCCAGCGGTCCCCGGCGAACCGCCGACCAGAGCAGTAACCGCGCGGTGGCATAGACGTACCTCATCGCGGCTACTTAGCGTATCTGGTGAAGGCTGGGATCGTTTTGCCGCTATCCCCGGCTGCGGCGCAGCGATGACCCCGATCGCTCAACGGAAGCCATACAGCCCGTCCGCCACGTGCCACACCGTCGAGACACTGCCAGAATGAAAACGGCCCGCTGGTGACCTGGAACCCGCTGTACCGCACCGAGCCGGCCGATGCTAACCAGGGGCGACCCGTGTAGAGGGAGGCCGCCGAGATCACCGAGCAGATGAACGTCACCGGCTCCGAGGGGACCGCCGAAGGCGTGAGCGAGGCCGCGGACGCGGGCACAGAGGTCGAGCCGACCGGTCATTTCCGCATCTACCTTGGCGCGGCACCGGGCGTCGGCAAGACATACGCCATGCTCTCCGAGGCCCAGCGGCGGCGGGGGCGGGGCGCCGACGTCGTGGCCGGGTTCGTCGAGGCTTACGGGCGGCCGCTAACCGAGGCCATGATCAACGGCCTGGAGGTCATCCCCCGCACGGTGGTCGACTACCGGGGAGCCCGCCTGGAGGAGATGGACCTTGACGCGGTGCTGCGAAGACGGCCCGAGGTCGCGCTGGTCGACGAGCTCGCCCACACCAACGTGCCGGGATCCGGCCGGAACGGCAAACGCTGGCAGGATGTCCTGGACATCCTCGGCGCGGGAATCGACGTCATCACCACCGTCAACATTCAGCATCTGGAGAGCATCGCCGATGAGGTCGAGCAGATGACCGGGACGCCGGTCCGGGAACGGGTACCGGACTGGGTGGTGCGCAAGGCCAGCCAGATCGAGCTGATCGACTCCTCACCGGAACAGCTGCGCCGCCGGATGCTGCACGGCAACATCTACCCGAAGCACAAGGTCCCCCAGGCCCTTGCTCACTTCTTCCGCACCGACAACCTGATCGCCTTGCGGGAGCTGGCGCTGCGGTTCGTGGCCGACGAGTCCGATGAAGAACTCCTGGAGCACCTCCGCCGGCACCAGCCTCAGGTCCTGTGGGAGACGACCGAGCGCATCATGGCGGCCGTCACCGCGGCGCCGGGGACCGACGTGCTGCTGCGGCGCGCGGCCCGCATCGCAGCCAGGGTCAAGGCGGAACTCGACGTGGTCCACGTCATCACCGGCGATACCAGCCTGCCGGCGGATGGCCAGCCGATCGACGCGCTGCAAGAGCTGGCCGCCGGCCTCGGCGCCCGCTGGCACCAGATAGACGACGACGATCCGGCCCGGGCTATTGTCAGCTTCGCGCGGCAGCATCAGATCACCCAGATCGTGACCGGGTCCATCCAGCACAGCTGGTGGCACGTCGCCGGCGGCGGGCCGATCCTGCGACGGGTTATCCATGAGGCGGGCGCGTTCGGCATCGACATCCACCTCATCGCCCGCCGCGAGCTGCCTCCCGCCGAGGCCTCCGAGTCCAGTGCGGCCAAGCAGTCCTGACCTGACGGAGCCGGACTGCCGTTGCTGACCTCCGCGGTCCGGCCTGACCGGCGCTGCTCTCGTAGGCTGGGCTGATGAACCCGATTGCCGTCACGGCAGTCCAGGCGATGGTGGCGCCGGTGGTGCTCATCACGACGGCTGCGATCTTGTCCGGTGCCCTGCTGACGATGTACGGCTCGGTCAACGACCGCATGCGCGCCATGGACCATGAACGCCTGCAGATCTTGACCGGCCCCGACGGGACGCTGCTGTCAGCTGCCGAGGTGCCGCCCAGCGGCCGGGAGCGGCTGACCCAGATCGACACCCAGCTGCCCAGGCTCCTTCGCCGCCACCGGCTGCTGCACAACGCCGTTCTCCTCATCTACGCCGGGGTGGCCGTGCTGGTGCTGAGCGTCATCACCATCGGGATCGCCGTCACGGCGAGCTCCGGAGCGGCCGGGATCACCGCCTTGGTCCTGGTGCTGGCCGGGACCGTGATGCTTCTCGGCGGGCTGCTGTTCGCCGCGCGATCGATCACCATCTCGGCGGACGCGATCGACTACGAAGTACAGCGCGCTCTGTCGCTCGGATCCTGATCGAGGCACCTGCTGACCGCCTGGCCAGCTGAACAGAGGCGACTGCCAGGCGGGCCAGCTGGCGTGATGATGGGCCGCGCGGAAGGAGCGCCGTCAGCGGGGCAGGAAGTCGAGCAGCAGGGCATTTACCTTGTCCGGCGCGTCAAGCTGCATCCAGTGACCCGGGCCAGCCAATCGCTCATATCGCCACGGGCCCGCCACGTTCTCGGCGGAATCTGTCATCTGAGCCTCGGTCAGGGCGACGTCTTCCGTGCTCCAGATGCCCATGGTGGGGGCCTGCACCGGTGGCAGCACCGGCGGTGGCTGCACCCAGGATTGCGGCGGCACGTTGGCCCGGTACCAGTTCAGGCCCGGCGTGAGCGATCCGGTCGCCTCCAGGTCGGCGATCACCTGGTCGGTATCGGGGTGCCGGGCCCAGCTCCGGAAGTTGGCCCAGTTGTCCTCAGTCAGCCAGCGTTCGGCGATGCCGGGGAACTGGAATAGCAGCATGTACCACGACTTCTCGCGCTGCAGGGGCGTGCGGCGGATGGTGGCCGGGTGGCCGACCGACAGCACGGCCAGGTGGTCGACGGTGCCGGGCGCGAGCGAGGCGAGCCCCCAGGCCAGGGCGGCACCCCAGTCGTGGCCCACCAGGTGGGCCCGGGCGATGTTGAGATCGGCCAGGACGGCCATGACGTCTCCGGCCAGCAGCGGCAGCGAGTAGGCCTCGACGGCCTCAGGCTTGCCGGACTGCCCGTAACCTCGCAGATCGGGGACTATCACCTGGAAACCTGCCGCGGCAAGCGCCGGTACCTGGTACCGCCAGAGTCGGCCGGAGTCGGGAAAGCCGTGCAGCAGCACCAC
Source organism: uncultured Actinomycetes bacterium (assembly GCA_963739135.1). Taxonomy (GTDB): domain Bacteria; phylum Actinomycetota; class Actinomycetes; order Streptosporangiales; family Streptosporangiaceae; genus Palsa-504. The sequence goes on along the minus strand of CAVTZG010000018.1, from coordinate 102,040 downwards.
CGGCCGACCGCGCCCGGTGACCGCATACTCGATCCCGACCCCCTTGACGTCCACCCGTCCCATCTGGCCTCCTTTACGGCGCAGAAACCAACGCGAGGAGCACGTCGACCGTCACCGGCCAGGAGCATTGCGGTCCCTAGCGCCGCCACACCAGCCCCCACCACGACCTGCGCCATGATCTGAGGCTAGACCCACACGCGCGGAGGCGACAGCATATGCACACAGGGCCTTGGGCGCCCCGGCCGGAGAGTTACCCACTGCCGGATTCTTCACGGCCCGGCAGTCGGCGGGCCAGTTCAGTGCGACCGCGTACGGCTAGCTTGCGGTAGACGCGACCGAGATGGAACTCGACCGTTTTCGGGCTGAGGTAAAGCTGGCCGCAGATCTCGCGGTCGGTGAGCCCGTCCGCGGCCAGCAGCGCGACCCGCAGTTCGGCTGCGGTGAGCTCCAGTCCAGCCTGCGGCTGCGACCGCAGCACGGCCCCGGTGGCCCGCAGTTCAGCACGGGCCCGCTCCGCCCACGGTGTCGCGCCGTACTTCTCGAAGACTTCCAGGGCCGCGTCGAGCTCGGTCCGTGCTGACCGCCGCTCGCCCTGGCGGCGCAGCCACTCACCATAGAGCAATCGGGTTCGCGCGATCACGAATGAATCCGGATCGCCCTGGTGGGAGTCCAGTGCCTGCTGGTAGTCCGCGCCTGCGTCGGTGCCGGCGCCGATGAGCGCCCGGCAGCGCGCCACCAGCGCGGGCGCGCGGGGATCAGGGATATCCGTTACCCTGCGCTCGAATTCTGCCGCCCGTATCGCCGCCTCCTGGTGCCGGTCCAGGCGCACCAGGGCTTCCACCAGGTCGGGCAGCGAGACCACCGTCGGGCCGCGCAGGCCGCGAGCTAGCGGAACCGCTACCACCTGCTCGAACAGGCTCGCTGCTCCGGCTAGGTCGCCTTGTCCGAGCGCCAGCAATCCGCAGGCGCGCAGCGCGATGAGCCGGGCCCACTGCTGACCGTGCCGGTCGGCTGCCTCAAGTGCCGCATCCGCATGGCTGCGGCACGCTGCGGTATCCCCGCGGAAGGCGGCCACGGTGGCGAGGATCCCCAGCACTTCGGGCCGGTGTGCGGGCTGGCCGAGTTCGTCGCACACCTCGAGCGCCTCGTTGGCAAGTGCCGCGGCCTCCGCCCACCGGTCATCGTCAAGACCCTGAGAGGCGGTCATCCTCAGCAGCCGCGGCAGCATGCCGAATGCCCCCTGGGCGCGCAGGGCACGCAACCGCCGAACGCCAAGATCGTGCCCTTCGCCGCACCGGCCCAGCCAGCCCAGGCCAGCCAGCCTCTGCACGCTGCGCGGACCGTCGGAAGCCCCTGGGCCGTCCGGCGGTTCTGCCGCCAGCACGCTCTCGATGAGCGCGGCTCCCTCGCGGTTGTGCCCGGTGAACATCGCGGTCAGCCCGGTGAAGAAATCGGCGTGCGAGGCCAGCTGCGGATGCGCCTTGGCTAGGGCACGCAACTGTCCGGCGGCAGCGGACATGCCGTCAGGATCGGCGTTCCACCAGCGAGCGAGCGTGGCATGGGCCAGGGCGTCGGCGGCGGCGTCCGGGGCGTCGCGCTCGAGCAACGCGGCGGCAGAGGCGAACAGATCGCAGGCCCGGCGGACATGGCCGGCGGCGTACTCGGTGTGCCCGCGCAGGTGGAGGACGCGGCCGCGCAGGTCATCCTGGTCCGTGCCGGCCAGGGCCTCGTCGAGCAACCGCTCCGCGCGCTCGGCGTCCCCGGCCAGCCACGCCGCATCGGCCGCCGCCAGCCGCCGCCGCGCCGCATCTTGTGGACTGGCCGACAGCCCAGCCGCTTGCTCGGCGGCCCTGGCCGCAGTGGCGAACCCGGCTCGCCGTGACGCATCGGCCGCTATCCGGTCCAGCGCGATGGCGACCTGCTCGTCGGGACCGTCGGCGGCTGCCGCGCGATGCCACGCCCAGCCGGGCTGGCTCTCCGGCAGCCCGTCCGCGACTGCGCGGTGCGCCGCGGCCCGGTCGGCTGCGGGCGCACTGTAATAGACCGCGGATCGCACGAGCGGGTGCCGCCAGCTACGGACGGTCATGATCACGCCGACCCTATCGGCCCGCAGCCGGCGCACCGCGAACAGCAGCGCCTGCGCGGACGGCTGATCAATCCACTGCAAGTCATCGACCAGGACGAGCACCGGCGACCGCTCCGCCGCCGCCGCGAGCAAGCTGAGTAGCCCGGCCGCCACCAGGAACCGGCTCGTCTCCAGAGGTGCGCCGAGCCCCAGTGCTCCGCGCAGGGCATCCGCCTGCGGCGCAGGCACGACCCCGAGCAAGTCGCTGACCGGGCGCGTCACCTCCAGCAACCCGGCGAAGCCCAGCCCCGCGTCGGCCTGGATGCCCGTAGCTGACAGCACGCAGAACCCGTCGGCCGCAGCTGCCGCGTACTCCAGCAGCGCCGTCTTTCCGATGCCCGGGTCGCCCTCGACGACAAGACAGCGGGTGATGCCAGCGGCCGCGTCGGCCAGCAGTTTTTCGATACGCCCGCACTCGTCGCGCCGTCCCACGAGCACACCATCACCGTACGGCAACGCCGTATGCCCCGGCAATGCCAGGGATTGGCCTGCTCATGCCAGGGATTCTCCCGGCGCGAGCCGAGGGCCCCGAGCTGCATCGTTGGCAGCAAGAGCCCGACTGCGGGCGCTCGCACCGGGTGGGCGATGACCGCAGCCAGCCCCAGGCCGCAGTGACTCTTGCCGACGGCTGCCTACCTATGGAGGAACACCATGAAGAGCTCCGCAGGGAACCCTCACGCTCTCCCGCTAGGACGAGAACTCGCGTCCCGGCCGGTCCGCCGGCCGGGATGCGCTCTCGGACACTGCACGTCACGCCGGGCTGCCCTGTAGAGGCGCCGCTACCGGGCCGCTTGTAGGGATTTGTCGCGTACTCCGATGACCACCCGTGATGGGGTTGTCCGGCCGGGGATTACACCGCGCGGTAGTAGTGGTCTTGCTCGAGGTCTTCGAGCAGGCTCGGCCCGGTCGGCTCCCAACCGAGCAGCTCCCGGGTGATGGTGGCGGTGACGGGGCTGTCCAAGGCGACGAAGTGGGCCATGAAGCCGAAGTGTTCCGGGGCGTCTTCGGGAGCCACCGAGGCCGCCGGGATGTCGAGGTGGCGGCCCATCGTCTCGGCGATCTCCCGGAAGGGAACGCCCTCCTCCGCGACAGCGTGCAGGACCGAGCCGGCGGGAGCGGCCTCGACGGCCAGGCGGGCCAAGCGGGCAGCGTCGGAACGGTGCACCGCCGGCCACCGGTTCGTGCCGTCACCCACGTATCCGGCGACACCTCGCTGGCGGGCGATGCCGACGAGCGTGGCCACGAACCCGTTGTCACCGTCGCCATGGACCGTCGGCGCGAAGCGCAAGACCGACGAGCGGACGCCGATGCCCCTCAGCGACAGGGTGAGCAGGGCGGTGGCCGCCCGGCGCCCGGCGGGGTTGGCCCGAATCTCAGGGCTCGCGACGAGCCCGTCGTCTTCGGTGGCCACCCGCCCCGCGGTCAGGCCGATCATGCCCGAGGCAAGCACGAAGGGCCGGTCGGAATCCGCCAGGGCGGCGCCCATGGCCTCCACGGCCCGCCGGTCGGCGGCTCCGGCGGCGGCGAAGTTGCCGCCGAAGGCCACCTCGTGCTGGAAGGCCAGGTGGATCACCCCGTCGGAGTCGGCCGCCACCTTGGCCAGGCCTTCGGGATCATCGAGGTCGCCCCGCTGGACAGTGGCGCCGACGGCTTCCAGCCGCTGCGCGGATGCGTCGGAGCGGGCCAGGCCGACCACCTCGTGGCCGGCGCCGAGGAGTTCGGGGACGACGGCCGAGCCGATCCATCCCGACGCGCCGGTGACAAAAATTCTCATGACGGACCTCCAGTGAGCTAAAGTGATGTCTGTAACTGTCATCAGGGTAGACCTGATGTCAGTGACTGTCAACACTAGGATGGGATCATGGGTCGATGGGAGCCGGATAGTCGGGGCAGGCTGCAGGAAGCGGCTCTTGCCCTGTATTCAGAGCGCGGGTTCGACCAGACCACGGCCGCCGAGATCGCCGCCCGGGCCGGCGTGACCGAGCGCACCTTCTTCCGGCACTTCACCGACAAGCGGGAAGTGCTCTTCGGCGGCTCCGAGGTCCTTCGGGAACGGATCGTGTCAGGCGTCGCCGGGGCGCCCGCAGGGTGCGCGCCCCTCGAGGCAGTCGCCTGCGGTCTCGATGCTGCAGCCGCCATGCTCGGCGAAGCCCGCCGGGATCTCTCCGCCCAGCGCCAGGCCGTGATCGCTGCCAACCCCGAGCTACGAGAACGCGAACTGGCCAAGCTGGCCGACTACGCCGCAGCAGTCGCCGCCACCCTGCGCCAGCGGGGCGCAGGCGAACTGCAGGCGACCTTGGCCGCCGAGGCCGGCATGTCGGTGCTCCGTGTGGCCGTCGAGCGCTGGGCGAACAGCGGCGACGACCAGAGCCTTCCCGTCATCATGAAGGCCTCCATGGCCGAACTGCGAGCCGTGACCGCCGGCAACTGAACCGCCGTTTCGCCCGCCTCTCCCCCCGAGCTCAAGACGTGGTCACATCGGCCGTGCCGCGCTGGCCACGGCCTTCCGCTCGCGCAAGGCGACCGGGACCGCGGCGAGGATCAACGCGCCGGTAAGGGCGAACGCCGCCGGGTAGCCGGTGCGGACGCAGACCAGGCCGAAGATGGCCGGGCCCGCGCCGTACCCGGCGTCGTAGGCGAAATTCCACAACGCGCTGGCCTTAGCCTCAGGCAGCTGCTCGATCAGCTGCGCGAACGTCGCGTTCTCGATCACCCCGAACCCGGCGCCGAATAGCACCATGCCTGCGAAAATCACCACGGGCGAGCCCAGCGCCATCATCGCGGCCATGCCGAGCGCCGCCACGGCGAGTGCCGGGATGAGCAGCCGGGCGTGACCGTACCGGTCGCCATGCTTGCCAGCCTGCCAGCGGCTGAGCGTGGCGGTGATCGCCTGCACGAACAGGGCGGCTGAGGAGAGGTTGCTGGGGATCCCCTTCGCGAGCGGCAGGAACGAGTCCAGCACGCCGGCCGCGACGGTGGCGGCCGCGAAGATCAGCGGCAGCCGCAGCGCGGCGCCCGCCATCCGCCCGGAGCTGCGGGCGCCCGGCATCCGTCCGGCGCGGGCGGTACGGGGTTCCTCGCGCCCGCCCGGCAGCCAGCGGATCGCCGCCAGCGGCAGCAGGCCGGCAGTGGCCGCCATCGCTGCGGCCGCGGCGGCCAGGTGGTGTCCGGCGAGCCAGACCCCGGACGGCAGCGCGACTACGGCCGGGACGCCGGAGACTAGGCCGAGCAGGCCGAGCCCCTCACCGCGCCGTGCGGGAGGCACTAGCTTGGCGGTGAGCGCGCCGGTGACCACGCCGCACAGGCCGAAGCCGAGCCCGCGCACCACGCTGACGCTCATCATGACGGCCTGGGGCTGGCGTGCGAGCATGGCCAGGGCCGGCGCGCCGAGCAGCACGGCTCCGGCCGCGAGCACCATCCGGTAGCCGAACCGCCTGATCGCCGCCGCGGCCACGGCCTCGGCCGCCACGGTGCCGAGCAGCAGGGACCCGGTGATCAGCCCGGCAGCGGAGCTGCTGGCGCCGGCCGCCGCCGCCAGCATCGGCATCACCGACAGCAGCAGGAAGAAGCTGGTAAGCGAGGTGAACTCGGCCAGGAACGTGACTGCCAGCGGCACGCTGAGGAGCCGGGCCGGAACCGCGGTACCAGGCTGCGCCTGCGTCAAGGTGCTCATAGCACGCACGGTAGAACCCAGCCGGCACTCTGGTAAGGTCCGATTTCATGGCGATTGAGTGGTCCGGTTTGAGTCCGGAACTGCTGGTTCGGCTCGACCGTTCGGCCAGCCAGCCGCTGCGCGCCCAGCTGGAGGCGAGCCTGCGCGAGGCGATCAGGGGCGGCCGGCTCCGCGCCGGGGAACGGCTGCCGTCCTCGCGGGAGCTAGCGCGTGAGCTCGGCGTCTCCCGCGGCATGGTGCAGGACTGCTACGGGCAGCTGCTGGCCGAGGGATACCTGACCAGCCGCACCGGGTCCGCCACCCGGGTCGCCGGCATCAGCGGCGAGCAAGCCGGCGGCCAGCCCGCGGCCGGCCCGGCCGTGGTCTCGCCCTCGCCGCCCCCCCGGCCCCCGGAACCGCCGCTGATCGCGGACTTCCGACACGGCGTACCGGACCTGTCCAGCTTCCCGCGTACCGACTGGGCCTGGGCCGTCAAGCAGGCATGCACCCAGGCCGCCGCCGCGGACCTGGGATACGGCGACCCGCGCGGCAGCTCGGTGCTGCGCGAGGTCCTCGCCGGGTACCTGCGGCGGGTACGAGCCGCCGCCGCCAGCCCCGCGCGGATGATCATCAGCACCGGCTTGGCGCAAGGAATCAACCTGGTACTGCGCGCCCTGGCCCGGCAGAGCGGCGTGACGTGCGTGGCCTTCGAAGACCCCGGCTACGGCAGCGCCCAGGAGGACGAAACAGTCCGCGCGGCCCTGGCGATGGGCATCCACGTCACCTACGTGCCGGTCGACGAGCAAGGCCTCGTGGTCAGCGAACTGGCAGCCAGCGGAGCCCATGCTGTCGTAGTCACCCCGGCACACCAGTCCCCCACCGGGGTGGTCCTGTCCCCGGCACGGCGGCACGCCCTGACCGACTGGGCGCGGCGCGGCGGCGGGTATGTGATCGAGGACGACTACGATTCAGAGTTCCGCTATGACAAAGAACCCGTCGGCGCGCTGCAGGGACTAGCCCCAGACCAGGTCTTCTTGCTCGGCACGGCCAGCAAGGCACTGGCGCCCGCGGTCCGCCTCGGCTGGGTCCACGCCCCTTCACCACTGGCCTCAGCGGTCGCCGCCGAGAAAGAGATGAGCGACCGCGGCTCCTGCACGCTAGACCAGCTCGCCTTGGCAATCCTGCTCACAACCGGCCGGTACGACCGCCATCTGCGGCGGATGCGAACTGTCTATGCCGCCCGCCGCGAGGCACTGACCGACGCGTTCGCCAGACACGCCCCCCGAATCCAGCTCACCGGGCTCGCGGCCGGATTTCACGCTGTCGCGCCTCTGCCACCCGGCGCCGACGAGACGGCGGTGATCGCCGCGGCGCGTGAACGGCGGGTCGGGCTGCACGGCATCGGCGCCTACCGCGGCAACCCTGACACCACGGCGCCACCCGCGCTGGTGGTGGGCTTCGGAAACGTCCGCGAGCGAGCCATCGAACCCGCCATAGCCGGCGTCGCCGACCTGCTCAGCTGACCAGGAAGGCCAGGGTGCCGGGGAGTTTGTCCGCCGGGATGTCGAGGCGGTCATGACCGCTCCGACTCTATGACGCTGCGCAAGGTCGCCTGAACCGGCAACGATCGCAGTCCCTGCTGCAGGCGCGCCTCCCAGCTCGCGAATACCCGGAAGTCGCGGAGCGCGGCCTGACGGACCAGGGTGCCTGCCAGGGTGGTTCACGGGCGCGATCGCATGGCCCAGAGGGCGAGTGTAGGTTGCGGCTCAACGTGAGCCCGCGTTCTCACGGTGCAGGAGGTTCCCTGTGAATGCGGCAGGCCAGCAACGAGCACCGGGTCATCGAGGCCGGCATCGGGCACAACCTGCCGCAAGAGGCTTCGCAGGCTTCGCCGAAGCCATCATCGACGCCGACAGCTACTGACCGGCGAAGACCACGCCGCCAGCGCAACTTAAGGAGCGCTGCCCCCCGGCCGCGCCAATCGCAAACCGTCAGGAGAAGAAGATGCCCGCCCAAGACAACACCATCCGCCCGTTTCAGGTTGGTTTCCCGGAGGCCGAGCTCACCGAGCTGCGCCGGCGCGTGAACGCGACCAGGTGGCCCGAGCGCGAGACGGTCACCGACGACTCGCAGGGCATGCGGCTCGCGATGATGCAGGAGCTCGCGCGCTACTGGGGGATGGACTACGACTGGCACAAGTGCGAGAAGAAACTGAACGACCTTCCGAACTTCATGACCGAGATCGACGGGCTTGACATTCATTTCATCCACGTCCGCTCCCAGCACCAGGACGCGCTGCCGCTGATCGTCACGCACGGGTGGCCTGGCTCGATCATCGAGCAGCTGAAGATCATCGAGCCGCTCACCAACCCCACTGCCCACGGCGCGAGCGCGGACGACGCGTTCCACCTGGTGATTCCCTCCCTGCCGGGCCACGGGTTCTCCGCCAAGCCCACCGCCACCGGATGGGACCCGACCCGCATCGCACGGGCCTGGGTGGTCCTGATGAAGCGCCTCGGATACACCCGGTTCGTCGCGCAGGGCGGCGACTGGGGCGCGGCCGTCACGCAGGCGATGGGGGAACAGGCCGCACCGGAGCTGCTCGGCATTCACTCCAACATGCCCGGGACCGCTCCAGCCGACATCACCAAGGCGTTCGAGCGCGGCGACCCGCCGCCATCCGGTCTGTCAGACGAGGAGCTACGCGCGTTTGAGCAGCTGAGCACCTTCTACGCCAAGCACGTGGCCTACGCGCAGATCATGGCCACGCGCCCGCAGACGCTGTACGGGCTGGCCGACTCCCCCGCCGACCTCGCGGCGTTCATGCTGGACCACGGCGACGGCACCGGCCAGCCCGGCCTGGTCGCACAAGCCATGCAGGGACACCTGGACGGCGACCTGACCCGAGATGACCTCCTGGACAACATCACGCTGTACTGGCTGACCAGCACCGGGATCTCCGCGGCCCGCCTGTACTGGGAGAACAAGGCTGACTTCTTCAACGCCAAGAACATCACCATCCCGTTCGCCATCAGCGTCTTCCCCGACGAGCTCTATGAAGCCCCGCGCAGCTGGGCCGAACGCGCGTACCCCACCAACCTCATCCACTTCAACAAGCTCGACCGAGGCGGCCACTTCGCCGCCTGGGAACAGCCGGGCCTGTTCGCCGCCGAGATGCGGGACTCCTTCCGGACACTGCGCTAGCCAGGCAGCGGCGGACGGTGCTCAGCCTGGGCGCCGTCCGCCCGCGCCAGGGGAATGAAACCGGCATTTCAGCGCTCCTCCGGTCAGCCAGTCCGGCTCACTGCATACCCCCGTGAGCCCCCCCATCGGACGGCTGGGCCCGCACGGGCGTTTTGTGCGGCTGGGTGGGTGGGATCAGTTGCTGGATGAGGGTGCTCGTGAGCCATTGCTGGTACTGCTCAGGTGTCCACTGCCGGTCGATGACGAGGAGCCGGTACACCTCGGGGGACATGAGCGCGTGGATGAGGTCGGCGGCATCGCTTTGCTGGAGCCCGGCGCGTAGTGTCCCGTTCCGCGCGAGTGCGTGGGCGATCTGGCCTTGGCCCTGGTCGCGCTGTTTCTGGATCTCGGTGAGCAGCTCTGCTGCGGCGAAGTCGGACCCGGCGGCGCTGACGAGGACCCGGTAGACATCGTTGCTCCGCTGGTTGATCGCGGTGGTGATGCCCGCGTATCCGGCGAGGAGCTTGGCCGGGTCTGGCTCGGTGAACAGGGCGGCCACGGCGGGTTGGTCTTGCACCGCGAGCGGCTGGTCGCCGCCGCCGATGGACGTGTCGAGGAGCGCTTTGAGGATGCCGAGCTTCGAGGTGAACAGCCGGTACACGGTCGCCGGCGGCACGTCGGAGAGATTGCTGATGGCATCGACGGTGGTTGCGGCGTAGCCGCGTTCGAGGAACAGCGCGCGGGCGGCAGTGACAACGGCTCGGCGGGCGAGCCGGGTGCGGGCCTGTCCGCGCCCGGCGTGCGCCGGCCGACCAGGTTTGACATTCTCTGGCATGCTAATGATAGTATCACTCTCAGTTCGAGAGTTCTGCTCTCTTCTGATCTGAACAGTCAGGTGCGGCCCATGTCCAGCGCGAACACGGCGAAGAAGCCCGCGAACGCGAAGACGCGGTACCCGCGATGACCGAAGAGGCGGAATTCGCCAAGCTCACGAAGAAGGCGGTAAGTCAGTGAAGACGATGACGTGCAAGCAACTGGGCGGGCCCTGTGACCATCAGCTCCAGGGCGATACGGCCGACGAGGTCATCAAGGCGCAAGATCGTCATCTAAGGGGCACGGTCGCAGGCGGCGATGACACGCACGCCAGCGCCCTCAACGATATGAAGGGACGCTGGAAGCGCCCCATCTCCGGGATGGGCTGGTACAGGACCGCCAAGCGCGACTTCGCGGCACTCCCCGAAGACTGAACTGCGGGGTTGTCGAGTGTCAGGTTTTATGACGCAAGTGCAACCCAGGGCCGTTTGGCAAGAGATCTTTTATTATCCCGAACGGGCCGTGGTATTACGGACCGGCATGAGCTCACGCCTCGCCGACGGAAATCCCCGATGACACGCTGCGCCGGCGCAACGGAAAGGCTTCGCGGCGGAGCGCCTCGCCAAACGGCAAGCGCGCCCCACCGCTGCGCCTGATAATCAGATCGGCTGGACCTGCTCGGCCTGGGGGCCCTTGGCACCCTGGCCGGCGGTGTACTCCACCCGCTGGTTCTCCTGGAGGCTGCGGTAACCGTCAGCCTGAATAGCCGAGTGGTGAACGAAGACGTCGCTCGTGCCGTCATCGGGGGCGATGAAACCATAGCCCTTGTCCGCGTTGAACCACTTCACTGTACCCTGAGCCATTTTTCGCTTTCTCCTACTGGACGATCTTCGGGATCCGCATACACGGAACCATTACTGCTGCGACCGCCTGTATTCGAAGCCGGACTCTGGAATCCGCGGCGCCCGCTGTCAGAATTTCGCAGGCGCTGTGACACGACACGAATTTCCACTACAACCAGAATAATTTGATGCTACCACACCAGTCCTGCGCTCCAGGACCGCCCCCCGGCTGCATCCAGCCGGTGACAGCGGAGCCGCCGGCGGCAGGTGCTGTGCGATAATGACAGGTGAGCCCGGGGCATTTCGAACGCTGGCAGTCACGCCGGTGCCGTCCGAGGGTTCGGGGACTCTGGCGCCACGTGCCAGGGATAGGACGGCCGAGATGTTCGGCTTCAAGGTCATCAACCAGTATGAGCAAGGCCTCGTCTTCCGCTGGGGCAAATTGCAGCCCGCCGCCCGCCAACCGGGACTGACCTGGGTCAACCCGTTTACAGACCGGCTGCGCAAGGTCAACATGCAGATCATCGCGGCGACCATACCCGGCCAGGAGGGCATCACCCGCGACAACGTAACCGTACGGGTGGACGCGGTCGTCTACTACCGGGTCGTCAACCCGGTCAAGGCGATCCTCAACGTGCAGGACTACACCTACGCCGTGGCCCAGGTCGCCCAGACCTCATTGCGGTCGGTTATCGGCCAGAGCGACATGGACCAGCTGCTGTCCGAGCGTGCGAAGGTCAACGCCCATCTCAAGGATGTCATCGACGCCCCCACCGAGGAACCCTGGGGCATCCGGGTAGAGCGGGTCGAGCTCAAGGACATTTCGCTGCCCGAATCGATGAAACGATCGATGTCCCGCCAGGCCGAGGCCGAACGCGAACGCCGCGCGCGAATCATCTCCGCCGACGGCGAATACCAGGCCTCCAAGAAGCTCGCGCAGGCCGCTACGGTCATGTCCGCCGACCCGGCTGCCCTGCAGCTTCGGCTTCTGCAGACTGTCGTCGAGGTCGCCGCCGAGAAGAACAGCACTCTCGTCATGCCTGTCCCGGTGGAACTGCTGCGCTTCTTCGACCGCGCAGTCCGGCCCTCCAGCCCGGCCCAGCCGGCAGATGGCGAAGCTCGGAACAACCACAGCCTGCCGACCGCACCCGCCTTGCCCGCGCTCACCATGCCGACGGGCCAGTTAGCGCCGCCCTGACCGTAAGGCTCTACCGGCGGACTTAGCAGGAGGGTGCCGTGTCCTCAGCGACCAGGACGGCGTGCACCCGCTGAAGGCTCTTGCGCCGGCGAAGCGTCGGCTCCGCACCGTTCTGCCGCGCAGGCGAAACCGGTGCCTGATCGGCGCACCACTGTGACAGCAAGGGCAGCGAGTGCCGGTCGTCACGGTCCAGTACCAGCAGCAGGGTGGCTGCCCGCTGCGGATGCGCCGGCCAGTCCACGTGCAGCAGGACCACAGGCTGCTCATCAGGCTGGGCCACCACGGCGTTCAGGTGAAGTTCCGGCCAGTCCAGCGCCGAGACGGGCGCTGGCACGGAGAGCTTGTCCGCCAGGTCGTGCGCGTCCAGGCTGCCGATATGCACCAGGCGGGCAGTCCAGGCCAGCCCGGCCGCAATGAGCACGATTACGCCCGCGAGCGCGGCCGCGAGTACCACGTACCGACACTAACTCGCTGCAGGGTCAAAGGTAACCAGCGATTCGCGGTCTGTAACAGCCCGGGTAAGGGCCCTTCGGCCCTGCCGAACCGAGATCCGGTAAGTTCTGGTGATTCCATGGGCCTGTTGACGCGACCGGCAGCGACGCGGAATGAGAGACGAGGCGGCCACCGGTGGGCCATATTGGTGGTGGTCTGCGCTTCCGCGCTGATCGTCAATGTGGATAACACCATCCTCAATGTGGCCCTGCCCACCCTGGTCCGGAAGCTGGCCGCCACCTCGAGTGAGCTGCAGTGGATCGTGGACTCTTATGCGATGGTGTTCGCGGGCCTGCTGCTGGTCGGCGGCAGCCTGGCGGATCGGTTCGGGCGCAAGCGGTTTTTCCTGATCGGCCTCACCGTCTTCGCCGCGGGATCGATCGGTGCCGCGTTCTCGGGGTCGGTGGACCTGCTGATCGGGTGGCGAGCGGTGATGGGGGCCGGGGCGGCGCTGACGATCCCCCCGTCGCTGTCGATCATCAACGACGTGTTCCGCGACCGGGCGGAGCGGGCCCGGGCGATAGGCGTGTGGGCCGGGACCATCGGCCTGGGTATCGCCATCGGCCCGATAGCGGGCGGCCTGCTGCTAGCCCGGTTCTGGTGGGGCTCAGTGTTTCTCGTCAACGTCCCGATCCTGATCGCCGCGTTCGCGGGAGCCCTGGTGCTGGTGCCCGGCTCGAAGAACCCGGCCGCCGGCCTCGATCCCTGGGGGGCAGTACTGTCGATCACCGGCCTGGGCTTGCTGCTGTGGGCGATCATTGAAGCCCCGGCCAGGGGCTGGACCTCAGCGGAGGTAATCGGAGTCGGGCTGGCCAGCCTTGTTGTTCTCGGCATCTTTGTCGCCTGGGAGGCCCGCAGCCACCATCCGATGCTGAACCTGGCATTCTTCTCTGATCGCCGGTTCTCGGTGGCTGCAGCGGCCGAGAGCCTCGGGGTCTTCGGGCTGCTGGGGGCGCTGTTCGTGCAGACTCAGTTCCTGCAGTTCGACCTCAGCTTCTCCCCCCTCCAGGCCGGGCTGCGGATCTTGCCCATGGCCGCCGTACTCGGCGTGAGCGCACCGCTGTCCCCGATCCTGGCCCGCGTCATCGGGATCAAGCTCACCGTGGCCGCCGGCCTGACGGCCATCGCCGGCGGCCTGTGGCAGATCTCGGCGGTGTCCACGGTGGCCACGACCTACGGGGACGTGGTGCCGGGCCTGCTGCTGATCGGGCTGGGAGCCGGCCTGCTGCTGCCGACAGCAACGAACTCCGTCGTAGGATCGGTCCCGCAGGGCGACTCCGGGATCGGCTCAGCGTCCAACGCCGTGGCTCTGCAGGTCGGCGGCGCACTCGGCGTCGCCGTGATCGGCAGCGTGCTGGCGACCCGGTACCAGGATCACATGAGCGCGGCGCTGGCGGGGCGGCACGTGCCGGCCGCTGCCGCGCACACCATCCTCGGCTCCCTCGGCGGTGCGCTCGCCGTGGCGGCTCACGCCGGGAGTGCCGCAGGCGCACTGCTGGCATATACCGCCCGCGCGGCGTTCATGAGCGGCACCGAGATGGCGCTGGCCGTCGGTGCCGCCGTCGCCCTCGGCGGCGCCGTGCTGGTGATCGTCGGCCTGCCATCGCGCGTCCCCCAGGACCTACCGGATCCCGCTGTGCCCGGGCCGGCGAAACAGGCGCCATCATCCTGACCAGGTTCCCGGTGTGCCCGACCACGCCGGTCAGGTCGACCCCGCGTGCGTTCCGCAGGTACCGGTGCAGGGTCTGCTTCTCATCGGCTTCGGTCATGGGGGTGTGCGCTCAGCATGAGTCGGCGCGAAATGCTGGGGGAACGCCAGGTTGCGGCACCGCTGATGGCGCCGCGCGCCGCACACGGGGCACTCCGACTGGCGCACCGCCGGTTCCAGCCGGGCGAGGGTGTCGGCAGACAGCTTGCGGGGCTCCGGCTGAGAGGCAAGCCTCAGCGGCCCCCGCACGGCCAGTTCGGACACGAAACGCTGGTACTCACGCTCGCACTCTTCGCACCGGCAGCCTCGCGCCCAGGCCAGCACTGTGCCGTGCGGCGGCAGCGCGGCCGGCAGGTTGCCCCATGCGGTCATACATCCACGGTAGGACAGCCGGTTCTCCGGTTGGTACCACGAGATGACCAGGAGAAGGACCGTGACAGATGTCATCTCTAGCTGGTGGCATCCGGCAGTGGTGACGATGCCCCTTTGGCAGCGCGGCGCTTGATCTGCTACGCCGGCGCACCCAGGCGCTCCGGGCAAGAGAATTGAATTGCCCTCCTGGCTGACTGAGAACGCACCCGGCCTCCGGGCTCACTCCTCGAGCAGGCCTGCGGCGACGAACGCCCGGTGATAGATCTCCCGGATGACCTGCTGCTTACGGGCGTTGTACTGCATGACGTGCTCTCCGGCTGCGTTGGCCGCGGACGCGGCCTGGCGCTTGGCGGCAGCGTACCGGTCCCGCTCCCCGGGGTTGCCCCGTAGCCAGTCACGGAACACCCGGTGCCTCACCGGCTCGGGGCTATCGAACCCGAAGACATGCAGATTGCACCGCGGCTCGTCGCTCACCAGAGCCCGGTGGCCGTACCACCAGGGCTCGCGGATCACCAGCCGGAACCCGAACGGCTCCAGCGCCGGCACGTAGTCCTGCTCATGGTCGGGGTCGGCGACCGTCAGGTCAATGTCGATGACGGGCTTGGCCGCCAGGCCCGGAACTGAAGTGGAGCCCACGTGCTCAAGCTGCAGCACCCGCCAGCCCAGGGCCTGCCGGATCCGGCCGGCCAGGTGGTCGTACTGCCGCGGCCAGGCCGGGTCGGGATCGGTTACCTCGATGCCGGCCGCCGGGGCGGCGCCGGGCACCCATGGATCGGCTCCGGGGGGTGGCGCGGAATCGACGAACGACACGATCTCGGCTCGGCTGGGCATCAACGCAGTTTATGGTCCGCTCATGCGCGGTCGCCTGAACGGCATCTGCCAGCCGAGCCGCTCGTTCGCCGCCGCGTCTCCGGATCGGCAGCTGCCAGACGGGCGGCAGAGGCAAGCGAGCTAGCCCGGCGCTTCTTTGCGCGGAAGGGATTCGTGGTCCTGGAACGGCAGGACATGGTTCTTCGTGGCGAGCCCATCCACAACTACAAGATGGCCAAGGACCTGGCCGCTGCCGTGTAATTAGGCAGGACGGCGAGCCTGCCCAGGTCATGGACAAGGGTCACTATTCCTGTGCTCACTATTCCTGTGCTCCGGATGGGGTCAGGGACCTGAATCACCGGCCGCCAGCAGCCGCTGCCCGATGGCGCACGCGGCCTCTCGGAGTTCGGAACACCGCACGATCCGGTACGGCGCCGGGATCGCCGCGAGCTGTCCGGCGTACCACACAGGGTTGCTCGTGCTGCCGACCAGGCGGGTGGTCTCGGCATCGAGCGGCTCGAGGCGCCCGAGGGCCCGGGGGAGGTGACGCGTCACCGTTTCGGGGGGTGCGTCGATGACGATCTCGACGTCATATTCCCATCCGACGGCGAGATGTTCCTCCACCATGGCGACGGGGTCGAGGCAGGCGGGCGGGCTGAAAGATTCCTCGAGCAGCTGCATCTCGCCGACCCGGTCGATCCGGTAGACCCGCCGGGCCGCAGTGGTGTGGGACCAGCACAGCAGGTACCACCGGCCGTGGCGGACAACGACCGCCCACGGGTCGGCCTCGATGATCCGCTCCGGCCCGGCCTCCGGACGATAGCGGAGCCGCACCCGCCGGTGGTCTGAGCAGGCCTGCACAAGGGCGGTCGTCATCGCTGGATCGGGCCGGGCGGCGGCGCGGTCCGGTGCGGGCGCCGTGGTCCGGCGGACAGCATCAGCCTGGGCGGCTACCGGCTCTGGGAGTGCTCGCAGGATCTTGCCCAGCCCGCTGCCGACCGGGTTGGCGGTGTCGCTCGCGTCATGATGGCCGTCGAGCACGGCCATGACCAGGCCGAGAGCCTCGGCGGCGGTGAACATCAGGGGCGGAAGCCGCAGGCTGCGACCTACGCGGTAGCCACCGTGGGGCCCGCGTACCGATTCGATCAGGATGTCGGCTTCGCGGAGAATGCCGACGTACCGGCGGGCGGCCCGCTCTGAGACTCCGAGCTTGCCGGCGAGCCGGTCCGCGGTAATGCCCGGGCTGCCCTGGATCAGCTCGAGGGCGAGCAGCGCCCGTGCCGTGGGGCTCGCGTCAGGCTTCACCGCATCTCACCAGTCCGGAAGCAGAACACCGAAACGGAGTCTAGCGCGGGACAGGCACAATCCGGACGCGGATCGTCCGCTATTGCGTATACCGTGCCTGCATGGCTATCGCACGCTTCCCGAGCATCGTCATCGACTGTCCCGATCCAGGCACTCTCGCGACGTTCTACGGCGCGATGCTGGACTGGAAGGTCGAGATCTCCGCCGACTGGGCCGATATCCGCGCGGATTACGGTCAGTGCATCTCCTTCCAGCAGGTGGAGGACTTTACCCCGCCGAGATGGCCGGCTCAGGAGGTGCCTCAGCAGATGCATCTCGACGTGATGGTCGACGACCTCGACGCCGCCGAGGCGGCGGTTCTCGATCTGGGCGCGACCAAGCACGAGCACCAGCCCGGTACGACCTTCCGGGTGTTCCTCGACCCGGCCGGACACCCGTTCTGCCTGTGCGTGGACTGTCCTTGAACTCTGCCGAGATCGACCGAAGCAACCGGCAGTGCTCAGCAACCCAGTCAATGCGCGTGGACATCATGCGGGCAATCATGCCGACCCGGACGGGTTCATGCCTCGGCCATGCTCTTCGGCACGCTGGCGGCCCGGGGTCTGCCAAGCTGGGGGCGTGGATGCGGCGGACCTCGGGGCCGCTGCGGCGCTGCCCGATCCTGCACTGGTGGTGCTGGTCGGGCCGTCGGGATCGGGGAAATCGGTCTGGGCGGCGCAACGGTACCGCCCGGATGAGGTGGTCTCGTCCGACCGGCTGCGGGCCCTGGTGGGCAGCGGCGAGCACGACCTGGATGCGCCGACCGATGCCTTCGCTCTGCTGGACCTGATAGTGGCGGCCCGGCTCCGCCGCGGCCTGACCGCCGTGGTGGACACGCTGGGCCTCGACCCGGCTCGGCACCGCGGCTACCTGGGACTGGCCAGGAGCAGCGGCATGCCCGCCGTCGCCGTGCTCCTCGACATCGAACAGGTCGGCCCGCCACAGCGGGCGATCGACGGTGGTGAGCTGGGACGCCGACTCGCTGCCTCGGTGCGGGTGGACCGTCAGCTCCCGGATCTCGATCCGGGCCCCGTGCTCCATGGAAGCGTCGTCAAGGTTGATCTCGAACCAGTGCCGGATGGTGACGGCCGAGCGCGAAAGAGCCAGGATATGTTGCACGGTGCCCCGGTTGTCTGTAGCTGGACAGTGCGCCCAGTATGCCAAACGGGCCGGGATTGCCTGGTAAACGACTAATCCAAGGAGCCAGCACCATGACCGCCACCGCCGGGCCCTCGGCCTCCGCCTACGACGATGTCGTCGACCTGGGCCGCTACCCGATCAACGACCCGGTCGCCCCCGCGTACCTGGCCCTCGTCCAGGCGTGCCAGGACCAGCTCCGCGACCAAGGCGTCGCCCAGCTCGCCGGGTTCCTCACCCCGGCCGCGGTCGGGCAGATGCTCGCCGTGGCCGGTCAGCTGACCGCTCAGGCCTGGGCTAGTGACCAGACGCACACCGTCTATTTCGAGCCCCCGGATGATTCCGAAGGCCCGGATCACCCGCGCGCGCTGATGCAGCACTCGGCCAAGAAGGCGATCGCCTACGACCAGATCCCCGCCGACGCGCCGATCCGGCGGCTATATGAATCCGATGAGCTGACCGGGTTCATCGCCGCGGTGCTGGGCAAGCGAGTCCTGTACCGAAGCGCCGACCCGCTGGACGCCCTGGAGATCGCGGTCTTCGGCGACGGCGACGAGCTCGGCTGGCACTTCGACAACAGCGAGTTCTCGGTCACCGTGATGTACCAGCAGGCCGAGGCCGGCGGTCACTTCGACTATTATCCCTGGCTGCGGACCGGCCAGGACGAGAACTACCCCGCTGTCCAGAAGATCCTGCGCGGCGGCTCGGAGGATGCCATCCGGCTGCCCGGCAGCCCGGGCACGCTCGCGGTGTTCCGCGGCCAGCACGCCCTGCACCGGGTCACCGCGGTCAGCGGGTCCCGGCCCCGGATCAACTCGGTGCTGACCTACGGCGAGCACCCGGACATGAAGCTGAACGAACTCACCCAGAAGCTGTTCTACGGCCGCACCGCGTGAGCAGTGCGCAGGGCCCGTTCGCCGATCCACGGGACACCAACCGTTTGCTGGCACCGGCGGACCGCGCCGCGGGTTCCGCCGTGGTCATCCGGGTGTCCTTCCGCTCGCTGCGGGACGAAGCAGATCTACAGGCAGCCGCTGGGCAGGAGGCGCAGGTCGTCGCTTTCTGGTGATACCCCGGGTGGGACATAGCCCGCGCACGGGCAGCGGTTCAGCTTCAGGCCGCCCGGCCGGACGGTGCAGGACGCTGGCGAGCGGTGCGAGGCGGCGGTGTGCGCGCACCGGACGCACATTCCTGCCTTCGGCAACGTCATGCAATGCCATTGCCAGAGCATGTCCACCCCGGCGGACAGCCAGAACACGAAGTAGAGGAAGGCAATGACGATGGTCACCGCTCCCAATCCACTGCCGCCGCGCATGGAATCCACCGCGAACGCGATGGAAAGAATGGCCGGCGTGGCGATTCCGGCTGCGCCCCACCTGGCTGCGTTGGTCATCTTCCGCCGGGCCTGCTTGCGCCGCGGCCGGGCCCCGGCTAGCCCGGGGGGAATGTCGGCGGTGACGGTCGTCAGATCCGCGTACGTCCGGGCGGCCAGCGTCTGGCTGATTCGCGCGTCGAACTCGTCCTTGGTCAGCCGGTCCTGCACGAACGCGACCTTGAGCGTGTCGATGATCTGCTCTCGGTCGTCGTGCGACACCCGCAGCCGGCCGCGGCGTGCGGCAGCTGCGGTATCTTCTTCTCCCGGCCCTGTTATCACGGCACCTCCCGGCAGGAGGACTACAGAGCCAGCGTAACCCCGGACGCCGCCTGCTCGGCCATCGGCCGTACCCCAGCTGGGCAGCTGGCCCAGGTCAGCCCTGGATAGCCGGGTAGTTCAGCCGGCAGGAGCCCGAACCCGGACTGGTCGCGGTTGGGTGCGGCGGGTACTCCCAGCGACTGGAGCAGTTCCTCGAAGTTAAGCCCGACCATGGTCGGGAACGGGCCGTAGCCGCCGATGCCGCCCGCCTGCGGAAGCTGCGATTCTGCGGACAGGCCGCCTGGCTGCGCCCATCCGGTCTCGATTCCATCGCCTCCGTTGAACATGTTGCCGATCACGGTCGAAGCCGACACGTGCTCGCCGACCTGGACTGCCGGCGCGACGTCTTCGGCCAGGTACACCATCAATCCGGCGTCCGGGCCATCAGTGAGCTGGTAGGTAATCCACCCGCCGCCGGGCCACCCGGCGGAATCCCCGGACGCGTTGGTGACGATGGCGTTGCCAAGAGCGAAGACCGGACCCGACCCGGCGAAATCGACCCCCTGGTCGATGCGCTCGGGAACCAGGCCGCTGACATCGCGCAAGGGATTGAAGTACCCGGGCACGACGGCGACGCCGGCGCTGACGATCTCGGGCGGCTGCCTGATCTGTGCGCCCAGCCAGACCGCCGCCTGCACGGGGAGCAGGGCATCGGCCCGGTTCACCCAGTCCAGGCTGGGCGCTTCCGCCCGCCAGTGCACCGCGGCCGGCACCGCGCAGAACAGGGCCGCCGAACCCGCGACAGCGGCGGCCGCAACCCGGGCCCGCTTGCCCCGCAGCGCGGACATCCTCGCTCGGCGCCGCGGGGGCGGGGACGCCGCCGCGGGACCCGCGGCTGCGGATCGCGACGGCTTACGGTGCCGGGCCATCGTGGAGGACACGATCGAGCTTTCGGTCGGGGGCTGTTAACCCACCAGGCTGCCCCACCCGCGCCCGTCTCCGAAGCGGAACTACGCAACAGACGGATATGACTACTTTCTGTCGACGCTGCCCGCCGGAGCGGGGATTGACACGTTAAGGCAGGTCGGAGCGGAGGCCGTCAGCCGCTGATCATCGTGGTCATGTTGAAGGCGGGGAAGCTGAGGAACTGGCGCATCACGTCGGCCACCCGCTGGACGCGCACGGTGTCGACCGGCCCGACCGGGTAGCTGTCCAGGGCCATGACCGCCGCGGTCACCCGGGAAATCCCGAGCGGGGCGGGCAGCATCTCCATGGCCTGTTCAACGGCGACCCGGTTGGTGTCCGCGATCTCCTGGCCCTGCTCGAACGCGGCCCGGAACGCGGCCAGCAGGGCCGGGTGCTGGCTGGCCCACTGGCGGGTGACGGCGCAGCCCTGCACCGGGAACGCGGTGGTCGCGCCCTGGTCCAGGTCGGCGAGCAGCGTGACGCCCATCGTCAGCTCAGCCTGGCTGGCGAACGGCTCGGGCAGTACCGCCGCCGCGATCTTCCCGGCCTTCAGCATGGCGGCCATCTCCGGCAGCGGATAGTACGCGAACCGGACCCCGGACACGCTGAGCCCGTGATCGGCCAGTGCGGAGGCGGCCAGCAGGTACAGGATGTTCCCAGGCGCGTTGACGCCGATGGTCTTGCCTTCCAGGCTGGCCAGGGAGCTGATGTGCGCGCCGGGCATCACGTACAGGCCCTGAGCCCCGGGTTCCATCACCGAGCCCTCGGCGAAGATGTCCAGGTCGGCGGCGACGGTGGCGCCGGTGGCCGAGGTGGGCCGCTTGCCCAGGTCGTAGTTCTCCTGGGCCCGGATGTAGCTGACGTAGTTGCCGCAGGAGATATCCACCCGGTCACGCGGCTGGTCGAGCGCCTGGGCGTCGATGACCGTCTCGGAACTGACCGCCGGGATGAACGTGACGTGCAGGCCGTGCGCGGTGAACAGCCCCTGATGGAGGGCCACGAAGAAGCCGGCGGAATCGACGGCGGGCACCACCGCGACGTTCAGGTCGGGCAGGTTGACGTCGGACGTGGCGGCGTTCCCGCCGTCGGCCAGCCTGGGCAGGAACAGGATGGCCAGGACGACGCCGGCCAGCACCGCGCCCACGACCTCGGCGGCCCGGACGGCCCGCGTGAACCTACGTGCCATCGATGGTTCCTTCCTCTGGAGGGCTTGGGCCGCGCCCGGTCCCGTGGTCAGCCGGACGCGGCCCGGGCGCGGTTCATCGGACGAGGGGGATCGGCCGCGCCATCGTGCTAACCGGCGTTCCTTAGCGGCCGGCCGAGATAGAGCGCCGGTTTGGTCGGCGCGGCCGCTCCCGGGGAAGGCCGGGCACCATACAGAGGAGACCCGGAGCCGGTTGCAGAAAAAATGTTGCTGCAAATTGCAGTGAGAGACATCGGTCAGCTGACGGATCTTTTAGCCGCCGCCCGCGATCCGGCGCGGGCCGGCATCAACGAGATCAAGCTGAGATGGAACAGAGTTCCCGGATAGCAAGCGATGTCGGTAACTTGCGAAATTGATGCATGTTCCAGGATTACCTGGCCAGCCAGTCGCTGGCACTGCTGCCGGTCACCGAGTGGTGGCCGTCCACCGCCGGGCACCAGGTGCCGCCGCAGCTGGCGGCGGCCCTGCCGCCGGGATCCGCTGTCACCAGCGCGGCCGGGCTGGCCGCCGGGCTGGCCGGCGACCCGATGACCGCCGTGCCGCAGCAGGCCCTGCTGGCCATCGCGATCGCCGCGGCCGTGCTGGCCATCATCGGAAGCTGCGTGGCCATCGCGGCCGGCATCCGCCAGCGCCGGGCCGAGAGCGCCCTGCTGGCCGCGCTCGGCGTGACCCCCGCCGGGGCGGCCCGTCAGCTCTGCCTGGAACGGCTCATGCTCGGCCTGCCGTCGGCGCTGGCCGGCCTGGCACTCGGCGCGGTCATCGCCGAACTGCTGGTCCCCGCCGTCACCCTCACTGGCACCGCCAGCCTGCCGGTCCCGCCGGTGATCATCGAGTTCGACTGGGCTCAGACGCTGCCGCTCGCGCTGGCCGTGGCGGCTCTGCCCGTGCTGGTCGCGGCGCTCGTCATCGCGCGCAGGCCCGATCCCGCTGCGCAGCTGCGCGCCGCGGAGGCGGCATGAGGCTCTCGTGGCTGCGCACGCAGCTGGGCGGCACGCCGGTGAGCGCGCTGGCGCTGACACTGCTGGTCCTGGGCTGCGTTTTCGTGGCCGTGGCGGGCCCGAGGCACAGCCTGCACTCGCGGACCCGGGCGCTGCAGCATGCCCTGGCCGGCGTGGCCCCGGTGGACAGCGCGGTCCAGGTCTCCGCCGACTGGGCCTCGTTCGCCAGCCAGGTCAGCAACGCCAACCCGCCGCTGCTCGACGACAGCCAGCTCAGCGAGACGCGGCAGCAGCGCTGCTCTGCGTGGTCGCGGTGGCCGCGCAGGCGCGCCTGCTGCGCCAGCGTGACGTGCCCAGCCTGCGGCGCATCGGCGGATAACTCAGAGCGGGCCGGCTGAGGGGCGGAAGGCGTGGAACACGGCGGCCATGTCCTGTTCGCCGTGCCCGGCGGCGGAGGCCCTGCGGTACTGCCCGCCCACGGCCTCCATCAGCGAGGCGTCGGTGCCGGTGGCCCGCATGGCGTCCGCGATCAGGCCTGCGTCCTTGGCCGCGCCGTCCACCGCGAACGAGGCTTCCCACCGGCCCTCGATGATGGCCTCGCCCTTGACGTGCAGGTAGGGAGCGTCCACGGCGCTGCCCTGCATCATGTCCAGGAACACCCGCGGGTCCAGGCCGAGACCCTGGGCCAGCGCGATCGACTGGGCGGTCGCGGCCACGATCGTGCCTACCCAGGAATTGGCCACCAGCTTGAGCCGGGTGCCGTCGCCCGGCCGGCCGCTGACCCAGACGGTGCGGGCGCCGATGGCACCGAACACCGGCGCGATCTGTTCGCGCAGCGCCTCCAGCCCGGCGGCCAGGACGGTCAGCTTCCCTTCCTCGGCGGGCTGGCGGGTGCCGAGCACCGGGGCGTCGATGTACCTGGCGCCACGCTCGGCGGCCAGGGCGGGCAGCCGGTCCGCGGCGTCGGGCAGGCTCACCGTGCTGGTCTGGGCCCACAAGATCCCCTCCGGCGCGGCCGGCAGTGCCCCGGTCATCACCTCGGCCACCGAGTCGCCGTCCCACAGCATGGTGATCACCGCGTCCGCGCCGGCCACCGCCTCGGCGGCCGTGCCGGCTACCCGCGCGCCGCCGGAGGCCAGCGGCGCGGCCCGCCCGGGATGCCGGTTCCACACGGTGACGTCCAGACCGGACCGCAGCAGGCTGCGGGCCATGCCCGCGCCCATGATCCCGGTGCCCAGCACGGCGACGTGCATTCGCTCTCCTTCACTCAGTGCTTGCCTCGTTTAGGCGCCCGCGGGGGCCCGCCGCGCGGTGCGGAACAGGTCCACCAGTTCGCCGGTGGTGGTGGCGTCCTCCGCGGACTTGTCGTCCCGCCAGCGCCCGGTGAACCGGGGGAAGCGCATGGCCAGCCCGGCATCCGGCTTGATCAGGCCCCAGCCGGCGGTGTAGTTCGGCGAGAGGGTCAGCTCGGCGGACAGGATCTCGAGCACCAGCGCGGGCTCGAACCAGACGTCGGGCTGCTGGCGGGCGTCGACCCGGGCGGGCCGTTCGGCCGTGGCCAGCGGCGCCATCCGGGCAGGCAGCGCGGCCAGGTCGGCGTCGGAGAACCCGGTGCCGCACTTGGTCACGGTGCGGAACACGTCGGCGTGCGGGTCGTAGGCGGCCAGCAGCAGCGCGCCGTAGGTGCCGGCCCGGCGGCCGCGTCCGGCGAACGCGCCCACGGCGACCAGGTTGACGGTGTCGGACAGCTCGGTACGGTAGTCGCGCTTGAGCTTGATCCACAGCCGGCCGCGGTTGCCGGCCTGGTAGATGGCGGCCGGGCTGACCGACTTGCACATCAGGCCCTCGCAGCCGTCCGTGATGGCCTGCTCGAACGCCGCGTCCAGCGCGGCCGGCGAACTCACCTCGACGGCCGTGGTCAGCCGCAGCTGCGGCGCGACGGTGATCGCCTCGGCCAGCCTGGCCCGCCGCTGCGGATAGGGCAGCGTGGTCAGGTCCTCGCCGTCCGCGTACAGCAGCTCGAAGCAGAACAGGCCGACCGGCACGTCCCGCACGGCCTCGGCGATCCCGTACTTCCGCCGCCGGAACATGACTTCCTGGAACGGGTGCAGCTCCCCCGCGGCCGCGTCGAAGGCCACGACCTCGCCCTCCAGGATCGCCTCCCTGGGACCCAGGCCCGCCGCCAGCAGCTCGACGACGTCGGGGAACTGGGTGCTGACGCGTTCCAGCCGCCGGGTGTACAGCTCGATCTCGCCGTCGGCGGTCCGGTGGGCCTGGATCCGGACGCCGTCGTACTTGTACTCGGCCGCGCACTCCCCGCCCAGCTTGGCCAGGATCTCCGCGGCGTCCGACAGCCGCTGGGCCAGCATGGCCCGCACCGGGTTACCCGGGTGCACCCGGATCTGCTCGACCGCCGCGAGGCCGCCGGCGGCCAGGGCAGCCGCGACCTGGCCCAGATCGCAGCAGATGTTGTAGGCGCGCTCCAGCAACGGCCGGGCGGCCCGGCCGCCCGCGTAGACCTGGGCCAGCGCGTCCAGGATGGTGGGCGTGCCGATGCCCAGCCGCAGCCCCCCGGTGACCAGCCGCAGCAGGTAGCGGGCCTCCAGCGGGGTGGCCCGGGTGAGCAGGCCGGCCAGCAGGTCCAGCTTGCGGCCCTGCGACCCGGTCCCCTCGGCGTTGGCGATCTCCCGCAGCGTGTTCACCACGGTCACGACGGTCAGCTCGGCCGGGCGGCCGGCCGCGGCGGCGGCCAGCAGCTGCTCGGCGGCCTGGCCGAGGTCGCCGGTCTCCCGCACCCGGGCGGTAACCTGCGCGGCCTCGGTGCCGGTGGCGGTGGCGACCGCGCGGACGGCCATCTTCTCGGCCAGGCCCAGGTCCACCCCGGCGAACTCGGGCGCGATCAGGCCCTGGCACAGGTAGCAGACCACGGGCAGCAGTCCGGCCGGGGTCTGCTCGACCAGCGCAGACAGCCGGTCGATCAGCGCGAGCCGGCCGCTGGCCTGCTCCAAGTCCCGGTAGGCGTCGGCGACGATCTCGTACTTCACGGGGCCTCCTCCACAAGCACCACGGCCCGTTCGGCCTAATTAGATCTTTTTGGGCTCTCCATTTAGCCGGAGTAGCACAGGTCAGCGCTGCGCCGAGAGCAACCGGCTGAGCCGGCACCCTGGAGCCGTGGCCAGCACTAATGTCGGC
This sequence comes from uncultured Actinomycetes bacterium, assembly GCA_963739135.1. Lineage (GTDB taxonomy): Bacteria > Actinomycetota > Actinomycetes > Streptosporangiales > Streptosporangiaceae > Palsa-504. Next base: position 76,431 of record CAVTZG010000018.1, on the reverse strand, counting down.
TACCTCCCGCGCGTAGCTCCGCTTAGATGGAGACCCCGAAGATCTTTTATTCTGCCGAACGGGCCGTGGTGTCACGAAGGTCAGGTTCGGCCGAGCAGTATCAGGGCCAGGACTCGAAGCTGACGTGCGCGGCGGCGGGCGCCGTGCCCGAGGGCTAGCGCGGGCGCAGGCCCTCCAGGGCCAGGTCCACGACCTGACCCACGGCCTGGCCGTCCGGGGGGAGGCCGCGCACGTAGCGGTAGGCCAGCGGCCCGAACAGCAGGTCGAAGGCCAGTTCGGGGTCGGCGTCGGCGCGGATCTGGCCGCGGGCGGCGGCGCGGTGGACGATGACCCTGATGGCCTGCAGCCGGGGCTCGAAGTAGCGCTCGCGCAGCAGCCCGGCCAGGTCGTCGTCGCCCGGCCCCACGTAGGACGCGACCAGCGGGAGGATGCGCTCGACCCAGCGCTGGCCGGGCACGTCGAGGATCTGCCACAAGGAGACGAGGTCGGTGCGCAGGTCGCCGGTGTCGGGTACCGGCCATTCCGGCCGGGAGCGGGTCAGGGCCTCCACCACCAGCGGCACCTTGGACGGCCAGCGCCGGTAGACCGCGGTCTTGGCCGCCCCGGAGCGGGCGGCCACGGCCTCGACGGTCAGGTCGGCGAAGCCCACCTCATCCAGGATGTCCAAGGTGGCGGCGAGGATGGCGTCCTCGACGTCGCTGCTGGCCCGGCGCCGGCGCGGTGCCGCGGCCGCGGCCGGTGCTGCGGCCGCGGCCGGCGCCGGGCGGCTGCGCTTCATGCCTCGGCTGCCGCAGGGGAGGCGGGCGCCGCGGTGGCCTGGCGGCGCTGCCTGCCCGGCTCGGTGGCCCGGCGGCGCTGCCTGCGCGCCGCGGCGGCCAGCGTGAGCAGCGCGCCGGCCAGCACGTACACCGCCAGCACGGTCAGCGGGCGGGTCAGCCCGATCCCGTTCAGGTAGATCACGCTGCGGGCGGCGGTCAGGCCCGCGCCGGGCGGCAGCCCCTGACCGATGACGTTCCACGGCGGGGCCAGCAGCGGGGTGGCGATGGACTGGCCCGCGGTCGGGTCGCCGAACACGACCATGCCGATGATGGCGATCAGCGTGCCGGGCAGGCCCAGGGCGCCCTGCAGTCCGGCGGTGGCCACCGCGGAGGCGGATGTCATCAGGATGCCCACCCCGGCCAGCGCCAGGTTGTATCCGCTGACCACGCCCATGACCGGGCCGATGAGCAGCGCGCCGAGGAAGCCCGAGGCGGCCGCGTAGCCCGCCAGCAGGGCCAGCCGCTGGGCGGCCTGCCTGATGCTCGTGCTGCGCATTCCGCCCGGCATAAGGCCGAGCACGGTAGCGCCGACGTAGCCGCCCAGCATCCAGCCGACGACCAGGAAGAAGGCCGAGGTACCGGTCGGGTCCGAGGCCGGCAGCGGCTCCAGGTCGCGGACCTGCAGCGGGGCGTGGACCTGGGCCGCGGCCTGGGTGAGCTGCTGGGTGAGCAGGGTGGCCGTCCCGGGGCTGCGGGCGGCGGCGGTCAGCAGTTCGTCGCCGGACGGACCGGCCACGATGGCCGCGTAGACCTGCTGGTCGCGGACCGCGGCCTGGGCCGCGGCGGCGTCCGGCTCGGGCACCAGCCGGATGGTGCCGTCCGTGCCGTGCGCCCGCAGGACGCTGACCAGCGGCGAGGAGCCGGCCACGGCGACCGGGGCGTCATGCGGGGCCGACCGGTGCAGCACGCCGATGAAGACGCTGGCCAGCAGGAGCTGGAACCCGATCACCGCGGTCAGGGCAACCACCGGGCGGATCAGCTTCCGCGGCGGGCTCGTGACCGCGTGCGTGGCGGGGGCTTGACGGTTTTCGGCGGTGGCCATCATGGTCGTCCTCCCGAACATTAGCTACGGTACGTTTCGTAGCTAACGTAACCCGCGGCGGCAGGGCGTGGCAAGTCCCTGGGCCGTTTTGTTTGCCGGAGGTCACCGCCATGGTGCCGTCGATGTCGAAGCTGACCAGGACCAGGGCGGGCGGGATGTCGTCGGCCCGGTTCATCGGGCCGCGGCTGCCGGTGGTCATGCTGGCCCGGTCACAGCCCGGTGACGGTGACCTGAGCGGGATGCTCGACGGTGAACCGGTAACGGATGGCGGCCGTCCGCCCGGCGTCGAGCACCAGGTCCCAGGTGAGCTCGCCCAGGTCGGTCTGGCCGGCCGGGTCCGGGCTGGTCTCGCGGAGCCGCACCTTGATCTCCCCGTCTTGTGACACCGGGACGTGGTCGTGGACGCTGACCCGGGCCTGGGCCTGGCGGTGGTTCTCCACCGTGATCTCGTAGGCCACGTCGATCGTGCGGGTGCCCCCGAGCATGGCCTTGGTCGTGCTGCGGCGGCGCAGTTGCCGCTCGACCCGGATCTGGTCATCCACCCCGAGCTGCAGCTCGAACTCCTCGCCCGCGGCCACGGTCTCCAGGGCGGTCTCCCCGACGAACTGGGAGCCGTGGAATACGCGGGCCGGTCCGGGCAGCAGCAGCAGCGACGAGGTATTGGTCACGGTCGCCCGCGCGTACGCCTCGGGGGCCAGGACCGGGACGGCGAGGTGGTCCAGGGCCGCGTCGAGCTCGAACCGGGCCACCATCATCTTGTACGGCTCGCCATCGGCGGGTACCGCCAGCGGACGCTGGACCCGGTATTCCAGGCCGGCGCCCGACTCTCCGGACTCGGCGGTCAGGTGCTCGGCCTCAGGCGGGCGGGCCGGGGGCCCGCCGGGATAGGCCGCCGCCGCGGCCATGGCCTGCTGCGGGGCGGGCACGGTCGCGGGCGCGCCCTCGGCGGCCATTGGGGCCCGGACCATGGACCTGAGCCTGACGGCGGGCGGCAGGACCGGCCGCGCGCGGCCGATGTACCACGGGCTCAGCTCGGGCAGGGACTCGTGCAGCCCGCGCCGGGTGGTGGACAGGACCAGTTCGGAGGCGGGCCAGTCCTCGCCCGTCTGCTGCTTCACCTCGGCCAGGTAGCTGACGGCCAGCCGCTCGCCGTCGAGGGTCAGGTCGTACAGCGGGCGCCACGAGGCGCCGTCGACGTGGTAGGACACGTCAACCTCGGCCGCGGTGGCGGCGCTGGCTTCGAGGGTGGCGGACACCTCGGTGACCGGGACCGCTCCCCCGGCCTTTCTTTCCGCGGCGGCCAGGCGCTGCTCGGCGGCTTCGAGTTCGCGCTGGGCGACGCGCCTGCGGGCTCTTATGTCACGGCGGCGGCCGAGCGCGCCGCCGGTGTCGGCGGTCAGGTGACCGGCCATCCGGGCCAGGTCATCGTGGTCGGCGCGGCCGAAGCTCACCGCCCGGGCCAGGGCCGTGGCGGCCGACTCCGACAGGTGGCCGAGGAAGCTCAGCCGGGCCTGTTCGGCCGTGTCCTCGTCGTCGAGTTCCTGGACCAGGTCCCGGCACCGCTCGACCTCCGAGCGCAGCCGTGCGGTTTCCTCGCGCAGCGGGTCAGTGCGGTAGCGGCGGTGGACCTCGACGTCCAGCAGGGCCAGGCCGGCCCCGCGGGCCGCGACCCGCACCGAGGCGGGATCCAGGCTGGCCGGCAGGCCGCCGATGACCACGGGCCGCAGCCCGGGCTCGACGTTCACCGTGCCGCTGCGCTGAACGCGGGCACCGTCCCTGAATACGGTCACGGCCACGATCGGCGCGTCCAGGCTGGTGCCTTCCGCCATCGGTGATCCGCCTTTCCGCTCTATGGTCCCGTACGCATGGTCCCGTACGCATGGTCCCGTACGCATGGTCCCGTACGCATGGTCCCGTACGCATGGTCCCGCATGCGGGGATGAGACTATACCTGGACTGTAATCAGGACTTTTAGGAGCAGGCGATGTGCGGCACCGGCGAGCAGGAGGGCGTCAGCCCGGTGGAAGCGCTGCCGGCCAGCCTGGAGTGGCGGGGCGAGGTGCTGCCGCTGGACCCGGTCGACGAGCTGTCGGTGCTGACGGTCTGCGACAACACCATGGACCTGCTGCTGCCCGGCCAGGGGCCGGCCAAGCGGATCTCGCTGGCCGACCTGAGCCACCCGGCATGGCGGCCGGCTCGGGCGCGTGACGGGCCGGCTCGGGCGCATGGGCGATAATGCCTGGGTGGCCGACACAGCTGCCGACACGGTGCGCCGGATAGGGATCAAGCTCGCCGCGCTGGCCCAGGACGGGCTGACCTTCGCCGCGGGCGACTACGACATGGACCGGTACCGGCAGGTGAGCCAGCTGGCGGCCGAGCTGCTCGCGGTGCTCAGCGGCCGCCCGGCCGCCGAGCTCGCCCTGGAGCTAGGCCGGGATTCCGGCTACGCCACGCCGAAGATCGACGTGCGCGGGGCGATCTTCGACGACCGCGAGCGCGTGCTGCTCATGCGCGAGAAGATCGACGGCCGGTGGTCGATGCCGGGCGGCTGGGCCGATCCCGGGGACGCGCCCTCGACCGCGGTCACCCGGGAGATCCTGGAGGAGACCGGGTATCACAGCTCGGCGGTGAAGCTGATCGGCTGCTGGGACCGCGACCTGCAGGGCAACCGGCCGCCGCTGCCGGTGCACGTCTACAAGCTGTTCTTCCTGTGCCGCCGCGACGGCGCCGTGCAGGCGCCGGCCGCGCTGGAAACCCTCGACGTCGGCTGGTTCGGCCTGGACGGCCTGCCCCCGCTGTCGCTGGGCCGGGTCAATCAGCGCCAGATCGAGCGGGCGCTGGCCCATCACCGGGATCCGTCCCTGCCGACGGAGTTCGACTAGGACGAGCGCGGGCCGGCGCCGGGGTCGCCGCCTGCGGCAGGCACGCCTCCCGGGCGCTCCGGTCTGGGTGCTCCCGGCGGCCCCTCCCCTCCTGTAGCCCCTCCTGTCACGCCCGCCCCGGTCCGGATTCGATGGGTGCGGCACTCTACCGGTTCTTTGCAGTAGCTGGCCTTGTACTTCATGGCGCGGCACACCGAGACCGACTGCTGCCGCAAGCGGGGCAGGCGCGGGTACCTGTTCATCATCGGCGACGAGATGGCCTACCCCCGGGTCAAGCCGGCGGAGGTCCGCCAGGTGATCGGCGATGAGCTGGGGCAGGCGCTGCCCGTCGCCGGGCTGGTGGCCGAGGTTACCGCGAGGTGGGATACCTACTACGTCCTCCCGGCGGGCGCCAGCTACGTCGGCGACGCGCAGGTGCTGGGGTTCTGGCGTGACCTGCTCGGCCAGAATGTCATCGAGCTCGGTGGCCGCCAACTAGGCGCCCCGTTGAACCCCGCCCCCACGATGGCCAGCGCGCCGAGCACCGACAGCCCGGTGACCAGGCGGCCATCCTGGCGCCGGGCGAGGCCCACGCTGGCCAGGGCGGCCACGGCCAGCGCCAGCCCGAAGGCGGCGTGGGCGGCGGCCCAGCCGGGCCCGTCCGAGATCACCCAGGCCAGGCCCGAGGTCGCGCCGCCGAAGTAGTTGCCCGCACCCGACCCAGGATGCCGGCCGGGCAGGACGACGTACACGTTCACGGCCATGCCGAGCACGTACTGGGCCAGCAGGAGCAGGCAGGCGACGGCGTTGATCGCGAGCAGGCGGCCCGCGGAGCCGACCCGGCCGGCCGTCACGCCGCCGCCACGGTGACGCGGTCCATCACCCGCTGGGTCATCCGTCCTCCCCGTCCGGCGCCGGCACCGCTCGCGGGACGCGCACCAGGCGGCCTGCGGCCCGGCCGACCCCGCCACTCGGACGGGGTCACCGGACTCCTCACGATCGTGGCCGACACGGGCGGCGGCGTGGCCGTGTGGTGGCCGAGGTATCACGTATCGTACAGAGGTCCCCCTGCATGGCAGGCGCCCGTACCCCCGAGCAACCCCTGGGAGAAAGATGCCGAAACGGGTCCGTCCCTACGGCTCTGCCGTAGACGCCGAGGCTGCGGCCCTCAACCGGGGACGACCAGCAACAGGCGGCGATGTCGTGGGCGAGCTGGCCAGCACGATGACGGTCCGCGAGGCCGCCGACCACGCCGCCGAGGCCATCCGCGCGCTGAACGAGCTGGCGTCGGATAGCACCGACTTCGCGCGCCTGGACGACGTCCGCGACGTGATCGCCAGCCTGGAACGGATGGGGCAGGACCTGCCGCAGCTGTGTGAGCAGCTGGCCCGGATCCTGGTGGTGCAGCGTGAGGAAGGGCAGATCACGCAGGAGCCCGGCCGAGATCCCGAGCTGTGGGTGGTCGAGGCGATCGAGGCCCTGGCGGCCGCGGGCCAGGCGGCCGACATGATGACCGCGGCCCTCACCCAGGCGGTCCGGACCTCGGCGGAGCTCAGGTCAGCCCGCTGAACCCGCCGTTCGCACCGGCCAGGACGGCAACGCCGGCGTAGCGGGCCCGCTGACCAGGCTAGCGGGGGTGGTCGGGGGTGTGGTGCTGGCGGTACATGTCGGCGACGCGGAAGGCGAGGTCGAGGGACTGGCTGCGGTTGAGCCGGGGGTCGCAGGCGGTCTCGTAGCGGTAGGACAGGTCGCTTTCCGCGATGTGCTGGCCGCCGCCGATGCACTCGGTGACGTCGTGGCCGGTGAACTCGATATGGATGCCGCCGGGGTGAGTGCCCAGGGCGCGGTGCACCTCGAAAAAGCCGGCCACCTCGTCGAGCACGTCGTCGAAGTACCGGGTCTTGCGGCCGTCGGCCGCCTCGACGGTGTTGCCGTGCATCGGGTCGCACACCCACACGACCTCGGCCCCGCCGCTGGTCACCACCTCGACCAGCGGCGGCAGCGCCTGGCGGATCCGGCGCGCGCCCATCCGGGTAATCAGGGTGAGCCGCCCGGGCTCGCGGTCCGGGTTGAGGGCGGCGATCAGCGCCAGGACGTCAGGCGCGCTGAGCGACGGGCCGATCTTGACGGCCAGGGGGTTGCGGATCCGGCGGGCGAACTCGATGTGGGCACCGGGAGCCCGGGTCCGCTCGCCGATCCACAGCAGGTGGGCCGACAGGTCATAGGCCTGCCCGCTGCGCGAGTCGATCCTGGTCAGCGCCTGTTCGTAGTCGAGCAGCAGGGCCTCGTGGCTGGAGTAGAACTCCACCGCGCGGAACTCCTCGGGATCGGCCCCGCAGGCGTGCATGAACGCGATGGCCCGGTCGATCTCGCCCGCCAGCCGCTCGTAGCGCTGCCCGGCCGGGCTGCTGGCCACGAAGTCCTGGTTCCACGCGTGCACCTGGCGCAGGTCGGCGTAGCCGCCGCTGGCAAAGGCCCGGCACAGGTTCAGGGTGACCGACGAGCAGTGATAGGCGTCGAGCAGCCGGCCCGGGTCTGGGGTCCGGGCCGCGGCGGTGAACTCGAGCCCGTTGACCGCGTCGCCCCGGTAGACGGGAAGCTCCACGCCGTCCCTGACCTCGGTCGGCGCCGACCGGGGCTTGGCGAACTGGCCCGCCATCCGGCCGACCTTCACCACCGGGACGCTGGCGGCGTAGGTGAGCACCACCGCCATCTGCAGCAGCGTCCGCAGTTTGCCCCTGATGCTGTCGGCCGTGGTGCCGGCGAAGGTCTCCGCGCAGTCGCCGCCCTGCAGCAGGAACGCCTGGCCGCGGGCCACCGCGGCCAGGCGCTGCTTCAGCTGGTCGCACTCGCCGGCGAACACCAGCGGCGGCATGCTCTCCAGGCGGCGTACCACCTGCCCGAGCCGGTCGCGGTCGGGCCAGTCCGGCTGCTGGAGCGCGACGGCGGTCCTGGTCGAGGTCACCCGTTCAGGCTAGTGGGGCGCGGGCATCCAGGCGGTCTGTTCGCCGGCGGGCTGAAGGCTGTGCGGCCCGCCGGGTGAGTCGGTGCCACCACCGGCGGCGCGGGGCCGGGCTCTCGGTGTGACCGGCCGGCGGGGATGACGGCGGCGGGGGCGCGGGCTGGCCGGCCTGCCAGCGGGCGACCATGGCGTCCTCGTCGACCAGCGGCAGGACCACGGGCGGGCCGAGCGGGATCCGGCGCCACTGCAGGATCCGGTGGTTGAGGTCCGCGACCGCGTCGCGCACTTCCCGCTCGGAGCGCAGTCCCGGTACCGAATCGGCCAGCCGTTCGGCCTCCTTGCGCAGCTTCAGCGGGGTGGGCAGGAGGTCGTCGGAGGACACGCCCTCGCGGCGCAGGTAGTCCCGCAGCCAGGCCTGACCGGCGTCCTCTTCGCGGCGCGGCAGCGGCTTGCCCGCGCCGGGCAGGTTGTCGAAGGCACCCCGTTCCACCGCCTCGGCGATCTGCCGGTCGATCCACGAGGTGAAGCTGGTGCCCGGCGGCTTGCGCTCTGTCATGGAGATCTGCCCTCGCCACGAGATTACCCGGGACCGGGGCGGGAGTTAGGCTGCCTGCATGCCGCCATCGCCGGAGCAGATGCTGAGCGCCCTGAGCGAGTCGCTGGCCGCGCGGACGGGCCGGTCGCTGGAGCAGTGGCTGGCCGTGGTCCGCTCCTCGGGGCTGGACCCGCTCGATCAGGCCGCGGTGCGGGGCTGGCTGAAGCGCGAGCACGGCGTGCCGCAGAACAGCCAGTGGGCCATCGCCGACGCGGCGGCCCGGTCGGCCGGATGGATCCCGCCGACCGTCGCGGAATATGTCGACCAGCAGTACGCCGGGGCCAAGGCCGGGCTGCGGCCGATCTACGAGGCCCTGGCCGCCGCCATCACCCGGCTCGGCGACGACGTGACGGTCGAGGGGCGCAGCAGCTATATCCCGTTCGTCCGCGGCCGGCAGTTCGCGGCGATCGCCGCGGCGACCCGTGACCGGGTGGACCTGGGCCTGCGCTTCACCGACCCGCCGGATGCGGCCCGGCTGCAGGCCAGCAACGGACCCGGGCAGGCGACGCACAAGCTGTCGCTGTGGGCCGCAGGTGAGGTCGACGCCGAGGTCCTGTCCCTGCTCCGGACGGCGTACGAGCAGAACGCCTGACCAGGCCCCCTGCGGGGCAGGCCTGCCCGGAAGGCGTGACAGACTTCCTGCGGCGAACAGGAGGCTGGGATGAGTGCCGAGCGGGAGCGGGTAGCGGAATCCGGCAAGCTTGAGAACGGGCTGCTGCAGGCCGGTGACTGGTACCGGTGGGGAGCCGTACCGGTTAGCCGGCCGCCGCAGCGGCGCCTCGCCGGACCAGGCGTACCTTGGCGTTCGGGTGCTCCCGCCAGGTGCTCGCGCCGGACGCCGCCGCGGTCTTGGCCTGTTCCCACTTGAGCCTGGCCAGCTCGCTGGGCGGCGTCTCGAGTTCCTTGATCCAGGCCCGCGTCGCGACCACCAGGTGCGTCCCGGCCACGGCCAGACCCGCGAAGGCGACCACGGCACCGATCCCGATCAAGACTCCGCCGGTGATGAGCGGCCCGGAATTCACCTGCGGCCACGATCCGGCCGACTGGGTGTCCACGTCATTAGCCATAGCGCCGTCCCGATGTCCGCGTGCCCGCTGGGGCACAGCCGAGGTACTGGTCGGCACAAGCCTATGCCCGGGCCCGGAGCAAGCCGCTGGCGGAGCGCGCGGAAGCGTTTCCCGGCCGCGGTCGTGGGCAAGCCTCCGGCTGGACCCCCCCTTCGGGGTTCACGGAGCGCTGTGATCACGGGCAGGATAGTTGTTGGCGGCGCGGCCGCCGACGACTCTCATTACTGAGCGGGCGGGACGGGACAGGGCCCGCGGAGAACGGCCATCCGGAGGGAGGCGGGCCGGAATGCGCAGGGCCAAGGGGTCCAGGCCGCCAAAGGGTCCAAAGGGTCCAAGAGGTCCAGGGGGACCAAGGGCTCCAGGGGGTCCAGGGGGTCCAAGGGGTCCAAGGGATGGGCGTGGACGCAGACCGCACCCTGACCGCGCTCTACCTGACGCACTACCGGCCCCTGGTCCGGGTGGCCGCGCTGCTGGTCCAGGATCTGGCCGCCGCTGAGGAGATCGTGCAGGACTCGTTCGTCGCCGCGCACGCCGCCTGGCGGCGGAGGCGGGACGCCGACGACGCGCTGGCCTGCCTGCACCGCTGCGTGGTGGACCGCTCCCGGGCGGTGCTGCGGGACCGGATGGGCGCGGGGCCGACCCCGGCTGACCGGGCGGCCGCCTTGCGCGAGGCCAGCGTCGGGCTGGGCAGCTCGGCGTTCATCTGGGCGCTGTGGGCGCTGCCCGCCCGGCAGCGCGAGATTGTCGTGCTGCGCTACTTCGCCGACCTGCCGGATGCCCAGATCGCTTCGGCCACCGGGATCAGCCCGGGCGCGGTCAAGAGCCAGGCGGCCCGGGCCATGTCGTCGCTGCAGGCCGGGCTGCAGGGCCTGGTCAGGCCCGAGCGCCGTACTGACGGCGCAAGGCGGTCTTCATGACCTTGCCGCTGGCGTTGCGGGGCAGGCTGTCCACCAGGTGCAGCACGGTGGGCAGCTTGTAGCGGGCCAGCCTGCTGCTCCCCCATTCGCGCAGCTCGTCCAGGGTCAGCGACGTGCCCGGCTGCAGCGCGGCGATGGCGACCGGCGTCTCGCCCCAGTGTTCGTGCGGCGCGCCGATCACCGCCAGCTCGGCGACGGCCGGGTGCCAGGCCAGGGCGTTCTCCACCTCGACGCAGTAGACGTTCTCGCCGCCGGTGATGATCATGTCCTTCTTCCGGTCGACGACGTACAGGAAGCCTTCCTCGTCGGACCGGACCAGGTTGCCGGAGTGGAACCAGCCGCCGCGGAACGCCTCGGCGGTGGCCTGCGGGTTGTGCCAGTAGCCGAGGGTGACCTGCTGGCCACGGTAGACGATCTCGCCGACCGAGCCGGGCGGCACGTCCTTCATGTCGTCTTGGGCAGGCCGGTGGTGCCCGAGGTGTACATGATCAGGGCGGGGCTGTCCTCGGGCACGTCGACCAGCGGCGGCTGGCCGGCCACCGGCGAGGCCAGGAAGTAGCGCTCGGCCCCGGCGGTGCTGCCCGCCGACACGAAGCCGATCTCGTGGCCGCACGCGGCCCGCGCGGCGGCCGCGGCCGGGCCGGTGGCCTGGTCCGCCACCAGCAGCTCGGCCCCGGAATCGGTGAGGATGACGGCGACCTCGTCCGGGGCGAGCCGGAAGTTGATCGGCACCACGATCGCGCCCAGGGCGCTGGCCGCGAACATGGTCTCGAGGAATTCGGGGCGGTTGGTCATCATGATGGCCACCCGCTGGCCCGCGGTCACGCCGCGGTGCGCCATGGCCGCCGCCACCGCGTTGACCCGGTCGTGGAGCTGGGACCAGGTGACCGAGACGCCCTGGAAGCGGAGATAGACCGCGCCGGGTTTCTGCTGCGCGTGCCGGGCGATGTGGCTGATCCAGTGATTGCGCCGCCAGACATCCGCATCGTTCATGAACTCTTATAGCACGCAGGCCGGCGGCGGCCATAGGCTCCTTGCGCAACCTTAGGTGGGTGAGGTGGGATGCCGGAAAGTCCGTATGAGCTCGTCCAGGTCCCCGGCGGCGTGCTGGCCCGGGTGCGGCTGCGGGGCCGCGCCGTGCTGGGGGCGCCGTTCCTGAACCGGGGCACGGCGTTCACGCCGGCCGAGCGGGAGGCGCTCGGGCTGACCGGCCTGCTGCCGGACGGGGTGTCCACCATCGAGACGCACCTGCACCGGGTCTACGCGCAGTACCTGCGCCAGCCCGACGACCTGGCCAAGTACCTGTTCCTGTCCAGCGTGCGGGACCGCAACGAGGTGCTGTTTTACCGGCTGCTCACCGAGCACCTGGAGGAGATGCTGCCGATCGTCTACACCCCGACGGTGGGCACCGCGATCGAGCGGTACAGCCTGGAGTTCGGCCGCCCGCGCGGGGTGTACCTGTCGGTCAATCACCCGGACCAGGTGGAGACGGCCCTGCTCAACTACGGGCTGGGACCCGACGACGTGGACCTGGTGGTGGCCACCGACTCAGAGGGCATCCTGGGTATCGGCGACTGGGGGGTGGGCGGCATCGCGATCGCGATCGGGAAGCTGGCCCTGTACACCGCGGCGGCCGGGCTGCACCCGGCCCGGGGCATCCCGGTGGTGCTGGACGTCGGCACCGACAACCCGGCCCTGCTTGACGAGGAGGTGTACCTGGGCAACCGGCACCCGCGGGTGCGGGACGCACGCTACGACGAGCTGGTCGACGCCTACGTCACCGCCACCACCCGGCTGTTCCCGCGGGCCATGCTGCACTGGGAGGACTTCGGCGTGGCCAACGCGCACCGCATCCTGACCAAGTACGCCGGGTCCTGCTGCACCTTCAACGACGACATGCAGGGCACGGCGGCCACGGTGCTGGCCGCCGCGCTGAGCGCGGCCCGGGCCGCGGGCTCCCGGATGCGGGATCAGCGGATCGTCATCTACGGCGCCGGCACCGCCGGGACCGGGATCGCCGACATGCTGCGGCAGGCGATGATGGACGACGGGCTGACGGCCGCCGAGGCGGCCAGGAGCTTCTACGCGCTGGACCGCAAGGGCCTGCTGACCAGCGACTACCCGGGGATCGTGCGGGACTTCCAGGTTCCGTACGTGCGGCCGGCGGCCGAGGTGGCCGGCTGGCGCCGGGACGCGGACGGCGGCATCGGCCTGGCCGAGGTGGTGCGGCAGGCCCACCCGACCATGCTGATCGGGACCTCGACCCAGCCGGGCGCCTTCACCGAGGCGATCGTGGCCGAGATGGCCGCGAACGTGGCCCGGCCGGTCATCATGCCGCTGTCCAACCCGACCTCGCACGCCGAGGCCCGGCCCGACGACCTGATCGCCTGGACCGGCGGACGGGCGCTGATCGCCACCGGCAGCCCGTTCGAGCCGGTCAGCTACCAGGGCATGCGCTATGAGATCGCCCAGGCCAACAACGCGCTCATCTTCCCCGGCCTGGGCCTCGGGGTGACCGTGGCCCGGGCCCGGCGGGTCAGCGACGGGATGCTGCTGGCCGCGGCCGACGCGCTGGCCGACCTGTCCGACGCCGACGCGCCCGGCGCGGGCGTGCTGCCCCCGGTCACCAGCCTGCGGGCCACCTCAGCCGCGGTGGCGGCCGCCGTGGCCCAGGCCGCATGCAGCGAGGACCTGGCCGGCGTGCAGCTGACCGATCCCGTCCGCCAGGTCCGCGAGGCCATGTGGGAGCCCGATTACCCCCGCATCGAAGCCGTTTAGGCGAGGCGGGAACCACGGCCCGTTCGGGCAAAATCAATGCCTGTCCGACGGTGTGGGGGTGGGGGTCGGCGAGGGAGACGCGGCCGTAGTCGGCGTCGGTGTCGGGGGCGGGGTAGGCGTCTGTGTGGAGGGCGGGGTAGGCGTCGGTCTGGGGGTCGGGGTGGCGGCCGGGGCCCGGCAGGAGGGGTTGGCGTTGTTGGCCGCGTCGGCCGCGTCGAAGTCGCCGTAGCCGTTGAGGACGCCGTCCCCGCCGGACCACTGCCACAGCAGATGGCAGGCCGCGGGCTCGCCGGCGAACCACTGCGCGCTGGCGTGCTGAGACGAGAAGCCGTTCGGGAAGGTCAGCTGGCCCTGTTCGTTGGTGTAGGTCCATTCGGCGGTGTTGCTGAGCTTCTCGCTGCCGAAGATGCCAGTCCAGGAGCCGTAGTAGTCGCCGCCCGCGGAGTACACGCCGGCCTGGTAGGGCGAGTGCTGGCCGATGTAGGCCGCGAAGCCCTGCCAGGTGGCGTAGTCCACGTTCGCCGGGATGTACTCGGCTCTGACCGTGCTGCCGCACGGGCCGTTCCAGACGGTGTTCCAGCCGTTCTCGTCCGGCGGGACGCCGTTGTTCTCGATGTCCATGAAGATGTAGCGGAAGTCGAGGACGTCACCGCCCACGTCGGCGATGGCCTGCCGGGCCTGCCGCGCGCCCCAGGCCGTGGCCTCCGCCACGGACCCGTTGTAATGCGGGTCACGCCCGGGCCCGGCCGCGAACCAGTAGACGGCGGCGCCGAGCCCGGTGTGGTAGTCGACGAAATTGTCCGTGGCCATGTTGTAGTTCGACTGGTCCCAGGCCAGGCCGCTGGTCGTGCAGCCTTCCCAGTGCCAGAACGCGCCGATCTCGCCGATGTACTCACCGTAGCTGCCGGAAGTGCCGTTGCTGCAGCTGCCGTCAGGCTCGGTGTACGGGCCGTGGCCGCAGGCGGTGGGGGCGGCGCTGTCTGTGCCCTGGTAGAAGCCGGTGCCGCTCGGCTGGGCGGCCGACCCGCTGGTGGCGGCGGCCAGCGCGCTGCGGGCGATGCTCGTGACCAGGTTGCCGGGCCGGGTGGGCAGGAACGACAGGACCCGCGGCGCGCCGCAGATGCGCACCGGCTGGCTGAGGCGGGCCGCGCGGCCCGCGCCGCTGACCGCCGTGGCCGACGGGAAGACCGTCACCGAGGTCACCTGCGGGCAGGCCTGGGCGGATGTTCCGGCCGCGAAGACGGCAAAGGACACCGACGTACCGGGGTGCAGGGTCAGCGCCGTGTTCTGCGCCGAGCCGTGCTCGTAGGTGGTCAGCAGCGACTTGGAGGCCTGGACGGCGGCGGTGTCGGGGAAGATCTTGGCCACCTGGCTGGCGCCGCCCGCCTCGTCCAGCCGCACCGTGGGCCAGCCGCCGGGCAGCACGCACGGGCCGCCGTTGGCGGACAGGCGCAGCTCGATGATAGCGCCGCTCTTGGAGGACTGGATGGAGGTGACGTCGGAGGCCAGGACCGCGCTGGTGCAGACGGCCGGCTCGGCGGCGGTGGTGGCGGGGAACGCCGACGGGGCGGAGGAGACGCTCAGCGCCTTGATCTGGCTGGTCAGGGTCTGCTCGGCGTAAAAGGGGGACAACCGCAGCTGCCCGCCCACGCAGGGCACGAACGAGGCCGGCTCGGTCACGCGCACCGGATGACTGGCCCCGGGCAGGGTCAGTGCGAGCGCCCACCGGGTCACGCATCCGCGCGGTGCGGTGGGCGACATGGCGGTGACGACGGCGCTGCGGCCGGGCGCCAGCACGACGTCCGCGACCGGGACAGGCGCCATATTGCTGAACGACACGTCGCTGATCATGGCCGCAACATGCTTGCCGCCGGTGGTGCTGACCTGGACACCCGGCCAGCCGCGCAGGTAGCAGGAGGTGCGGCCGATGTCGCGGAAGACGATGTTCCAGGCCCGGGTGCCCATCCCCTCGGCCGGGTCGCCCGGGATGGCGGCGGGCACGCCGATGTTCAGGTCCGCGGCCTGGCAGGCAGCCGGGGATGCCGGGCCGGGTTTATCCGGGGCGGCCGGGCGGGCTGCGGCCGGGGCGGCGGTGAGCACGGCGACGGCCATTGCGGCCGTCACCGCCCAGACCGCCCCGCGCGGCTTGAGCGGGCTTCGGGCCATTGTCGGGTCCCCCTCCGGCGGATTGGCGATGGCTGACTGGCAGAGGCGGCGCGGAAGACGCGATAAACAAATGGACGTAGTCCGGGCCGCGGTGACCGGAAGTCATCTCCGGGCTATCCGCCTGAAAGGACGATCGCGCCGTTGCGAACGGTCAGCTAATTCCGATAGTTGGTCACGTATTTTGCTGGAGCCTGGCGTTTGCTCCCGTTTGTATCGGGTTGATTGGTAACCACGCGAGGCGACACGCCGGGAACGCATGCCTTTTTTGATGTCATCGGCGGGCATCTGGCCTGCGCAGATGAGGCATTCAGCGGTAGTTCGGCCGCCAGTTCCCGGCCGTTCCGGCCATAGCAGAGGGATTGGCGGCGCCACGCCCAGCCGCGACCGTACCGCGTGCTCCACCGCGGCATCCCACTCGACCACGCACGACTCCTTCGTCCGGGTACCGCGACGATAGCAGGCAGCCGCGCGGCTGCGACCGGCTAGGACTCCAGGTAGCGGAGGGCGGCGATGACCCGGCGGTTGTCGTTGTCGTCGGGGATCAGGCCGAGTTTGTCGAAGATGTTCGCGACGTGTTTCTCTACCACCTTCGGGGAGATGAACAGCGCGGCGGCGATGGCGGCGTTGGTCCGGCCCTGGGCGACGAGCGAGAGCACCTCGCGTTCCCGCGGGGTGAGGGCGGCCAGCGTGCTGGCGCGGCGGCCGGCGGACAGCAGCTGGCGGACGACCTCGGGGTCGAGCACCGTGCCACCCCGGGCCACGCGGGTGATCGCGTCGATGAAATCGCTGACGTCGGCGACCCGGTCCTTCAGCAGGTAACCGACCCCGGCCGGGGCCTGGCCGAACAGTTCGGCGGCCGTCTGGGTCTCGATGTACTGGGAGAACACCAGCACGCCGACGCCAGGATGGTCCCGGTGGATGGCCCGGGCGGCGCGCAGTCCCTCGTCGGTGTGGGTGGGCGGCATGCGTACGTCGATGATGGCCACGTCGGGCCGGTGCTGGTCGACGGCCTGCCGCAACGCCTCGCCGTCGGCTACCGCGGCGACCACGTCGTGGCCGCGGCGGGTGAGGGTCTGAGTCAGCCCGTCGCGCATGATCGCGGCGTCTTCGGCGATCACGATGCGCAGGCGCTCGGGCGCGGGGACCGGTGCGGTGGTAGGTGCGGTGGTCATCAGGCATGCCTCGGCAGTTCTACGGTGACGGTGGTGGGGCCGCCGGGCGGGCTGTCGACCTCGAGCCGCCCGTCGACCGTCTGCACGCGCTCGAGCAGCCCGGCCAGCCCGCCGCCCGGGACCAGGCGCGCCCCGCCCGAACCGTCGTCGGTGACCGACATCAACAGCCCGTGGTCCTGCTCGCGCAGGCCCACCGCGACCTGGGCGGCGCCGCTGTGCTTGGCTGCGTTGGCCAGCAGCTCGGCGGCGCAGAAGTAGGCCATGGCCTCGATGGCGGGTGAGGGCCGTTCGGCCAGGTCGGCGGTTACGGTGACCGGCAGCGCGCTGGTGGTGGCCAGGATGCCCAGGGCTGGGCCCAGGCCCCGGTCCAGCACCGGCGGGTGGATCCCGCGGGCGAGGTCGCGCAACTCGGTCAGGGTGTCCTTGACGTTCTGGTGGGCCGCGCTGGCCAGCGCGAGCGTGCGGTCGTCGCCGGCCCGGGCCAGGTTCTCCTTGATCTCGCCCACGGTCATGGCCAGGGCGGCCAGCCGGACTTGGGCCCCGTCGTGCAGGTCGCGCTCGATCCGGCGCAGCCGGGCGGCCGATTCATCGACCGCCCGGGCACGCCGTTCCTGCAGTTCGCGGGCCCGCTCGGCCGCGGCGGCGATCCGGGTCTGGGCGTCCCGTTCGGCTTCCAGCCGGGCGGCGCGTTCCTCCAGGGCGGCGAAGCGGGCACGCCGGTAGCGGTAGGCCACCGAATCGCCCAGCACCCAGGCGGTCAGCGTCACGCCGCCCAGCCCGGCCGCGGCCCCGAAGATCGCCCCGCCGGCGTGGGCATGCTGGGCCGGGGACCAGCGGGCGATGGCGGCGGCCGCGCCGAGCAGGCAGACGGCCAGCCCGGTCAGGGACACCGGCCGCGGCCGGTAGGCGGCCAGGGTGTACAGCAGGATCAGGATGGCTACGTCGGCGTCGCTGGGCTGCAGGGCGAAGACCGGCGGCTGGACGGTGCCGGGCCGCACGCCCCAGGCGACCTGCGCCGCCCCGACCGCCGCCGCCACGGCGAACGCGGCGACCGGGTACCGGCGGCGCGTTACCACCAGGCCGGCCAGCAGCACCCCGACTGCGATGTACCCGGCCTGGGCCCCGGGCGCGGCGGTGCCCGGGATGAGCTGAGACGTGCTGAACGCGAGCAGGGCCCCGGCCAGCAGGCCGTCCGCCTGCCACGGATGATCGCGTAGCCAGGTGTTCACCTCGCTCAGCACCTTCCCAGCCTAGAGGTCTACGCGTCGCGGCGGCTGAAGGCGACCGCGCCGGCGGCCAGCAGGATCACCGTGTAGCCGACGAACACCGCCAGCTCGCCCCAGGAGAAGAACAGGTGCGGCGGGTTGTTCAGCAACACGGTGCCGGTGATCACCGAGATGGCGTCCCCGCCGGGCAGCCACCGCACTATGTCCGCGTACCAGGCACTGGGCAGCGCCCTGGCCAGCTGCGGCACCAGGAACAGCAGCCCGTAGGCGGCGGTGATGCCGCCGGCCGTGCTGCGCAGGATGGCGCCCAGGCCGAACGCGAACAGGCCGCACAGCGTGACGAACACGGCCGCGGCGACGACGGCGCGCAGCACCTGCGGCTGGCCGAGCGCCGCTGCCTGGTGCGTGCTGGCCAGCAGCCGCTGGCCGAGGAAGAACGAGGCGAAGCTGGTGACGAAGCCCAGGATGAGGCTGATCCCGGCGAAGGTGGCCGCCTTGGCGCCGAACAGGACAGGCCGCCTGGGCATCACGGTCAGCGACGTGCGGATCATCCCGGTCGAGTACTCCGAGGTGATGGCCAGTGTGCCGAGAACCGCGATGACCAGCTGGCCGAGCAGGGCGACGCCGAGGATGCTGGCCTGGGTCGGGTCGAAGCCCGCCCGGTCCTGGGCTGACATCTGGGCCCAGCGGGACGCCTCGCCCGCGCAGAAGGCGATGCACCAGGCCAGGCTGACCGCGACCAGCAGGGCCATGCTCCAGTAGGTGGAGCGGACCGAGCGGATCTTGGTGAACTCCGAGCGCAGCGTCCGGCCGAACGGGACGGCGCGGCGCGGGGCCTGGCGCCCGGGATGCGTGGTGATGGTGAGCGATGTCATATCGGTCTCCTAGGCGGGCTGGCCAGCGCGGTAGTCCACGCTGTCGGCGGTCAGTTCCATGAAGGCGTGCTCCAGTGACACCCGGGTCGCGGCCAGGTGGTAGAGCCGGATGCCGTGACCGGAGGCGAGGTCGGAGACCTGCTCCTCGGTCAGGCCGCGGACCTCGAGGTACGGGTCCTCGGCGGGCGTGATCGTGCCGCCCGCGGCCACCACCGCCCGGGTCAGCTCGTCCGGCTGCGGGGTCCGGACCTGGACGGCCTGGCCGGAGCCGCGGGCGATGAACTCGGCCATGCCGCAGTCGGCGATGAGGCGGCCGCGCCCGATGACCAGCAGGTGGTCGGCGGTGTACTCCATCTCCGACATCAGGTGGCTGGAGACGAGCACGGTGCGGCCCTCGGCGGCCAGCGATTTCATCAGGGTACGGATCCACAGGATCCCTTCCGGGTCGAGCCCGTTGACCGGCTCGTCGAACATCAGGATCTGCGGGTCGCCGAGCAGCGCGGCGGCGATGCCGAGCCGCTGCCGCATGCCGAGCGAGAAGCCCTTGGACCGCTTCCCGGCCACGCCGCTCAGCCCGACGATGCCGAGCACCTCGTCCACCCGGCGCCGGCCGATGCCGTTGGTCTGGGCCAGGCAGAGCAGGTGGCTGCGGGCCGTCCGGCCGCCGTGCACGGCCCCGGCGTCGAGCAGCGCGCCGACCTCGTGCATGGGGCTGGCCAGCTGCGCGTACGGCCGGCCGTTGACGGTGACGGTCCCGGCCGACGGGTAGTCCAGGCCGAGGATCAGCCGCATGGTGGTGGTCTTGCCCGCCCCGTTGGGGCCGAGGAAACCGGTCACCTGGCCGGGACGGATAGTGAAGCTGAGGTCGTCGACCGCTGCGGTGCCCCCGTAGCGCTTGACCAGACCGCGGGCCTCGATCATCGGGCGTCCTTTCCTAGTAGTGTCAGGAAAGACGCTACGGACGGCGCCCGGCGGGCGGCAGCAGCCTGCCACCCATCTTCAGCTGGGGGTTATCCCCTAGAACCACGGCCCGTTCGGCATAAAAGGCTCAGGCGTCGTGGAAGACCAGGCCGAGGGCGTGGCGGCGGCCGGAGCGGACCGTGCTGACGCCGTGCCGGACCGGGGCGGCGGACCAGCCGCGGGCGCTGCGGACCGGGCGGTCGCGGGTGGTGAAGATCAGGCCGCAGCCCTGCTCCAGCACAGTGCTGGTGCCGCGGGACTGGGCCCGGGGCCGCTGCTCGACCAGCAGGAACTCGCCGCCGGTGTAGTCGGCACCGGCCTCGTCCAGGCCGGCCAGGTCACGGCACTGGGCCGGGGTGAGCAGCCGGGGCGTGCGGGCGCAGCCGGCGGCGTCGAGCTCGTCGGTCAGGGCCGCCCAGTCGGCGCCGGCCAGCTGCTGGGTCGGCGCGGTCTGCGTGATCATGACACATCCTCGGTGAGCATGGGCTGCAGAGCGCCCTCGTGGACGAGGAGCTGCTGCTTGCGCTCCACTCCCCCGGCGTAGCCGCGCATGGTGCCGTCGGCGCCGATGACCCGGTGGCAGGGGCGGATGATCAGCAGCGGGTTCGAGCCGATGGCGGCGCCCAGGGCCTGGATCCGGTCCCGCGGGACGCCGAGGTGGCTGGCGAGCTCGCCGTAGGTGATGGTCGTGGAGTACCTGATGGAGTCCAGGGCGGCCCAGACCCGCTGCTGGAACGGGGTGCCGGCCGGGGCCAGGTCGAGGTCGAAGGCGGTCAGCTCGCCCGCGAAGTAGGCGCGGAGCTGGCGGATCACCTCGCCGAACGGTTCTGGTGCGTGTTTCCAGTCGCTGGCGGGCTGGGGGGCGTCGCGCTGGCCGGGCATGGAGACGGAGGTCAGGGTGACGCCGCCAGGGGTTTCCTCGCCGACCAGGAGCAGCTCGCCGACGGGGGTGTCGAGCGTGGTGTAGGTGATGATCATTTTTTCGATTCCCTGATAGTAATCTGTGACTTCTTTCTCTACCAGGCTAGGCGTTGCGGATAGTAAGCACTGGCGGGTTTCGGACATTGCGCTGGGCGGTCCCGTGAGGCCAGAGGATCTGCTATCAACAACCGTAGGAAATCCTTCGCGATCATGGAGTGGGACCGTGGCGGTTAATCAGCAGGTGCGGTTGGCGGATCGGCCCTCGGGGCTGCCCCGGGCGAGCGACTGGGAGTTCATCAGTGAGGACGTGCCCGAGCCGGGTGCGGGGCAGTTCGTGGTGGCGATCTCGCACCTGTCCGTCGACCCGGCCATGCGAGGCTGGATGAACGCGGGCGCGTCCTACGTCCCGCCGGTCGAGATCGGCGCGGTCATGCGGGCCGGCGGTATCGGCCGGGTCGTCGCCTCCGGGCATCCCGGATTCGCCGTGGGCGATGAGGTGACCGGGATGTTCGGCGTGCAGGAATACGCCGTCTCGGACGGCCGGGGAGTGATGAAGCTCGACACCGGCATCGCCCCGCTGCCGACGTACCTGGGCGCACTGGGCACGACCGGGCTGACCGCCTACTTCGCGCTGCTCGACACCGGGAAGGCCAAGGAAGGCGACATCGTGGTGGTGTCCGGCGCGGCCGGGGCGGTGGGCAGCGTGGCCGGGCAGATCGCCAAGATCAAGGGCTGCCGGGTCATCGGCATCGCGGGCGGGCCGGAGAAGTGCCGCACGGTGGTCGAGGAGTTCGGCTTCGACGCGGCGATCGACTACCGGGAGCCGGGCCTGCGCAGGAGGCTGCGGGAGCTCGCGCCGGGCGGCATCGACGTCTACTTCGACAACGTGGGCGGGGAGATCCTGGACGACGTGCTGACCTGCCTCGCCCGGGGAGCCAGGATCGTCATCTGCGGCGCTATCTCGCAGTACAACGAGAACCAGGTCCGGGGCCCGGCCAACTACATGATGCTGCTGGTGGCCCGGGCGTCCATGACCGGCATGCTGGTCTTCGACTACGCCGACCGGTACCCGGAGGCCCTGGCCGAGCTAGGCGGCTGGTTCCGGGCCGGGCGGCTGGTCTCGCGCGAGCAGGTCGTGCACGGCAGCGTGCGCGACTTCCCGGCGACGCTGCTGATGCTGTTCGAGGGCGCGAACACCGGCAAGCTGATCCTGGCCCTGGACGGGGGCTCCTGACGTTGCTGGCCCGGGTCTTCGGGCCTGGGTCTTAGGGCAGGCCGGGGATCCCGCCGACGCGGGAGCCGTCAGCGGCGCGCGGGCCCGGCACGTGGCGGAAGGCGAACGGCTCGGCGGCCCGGCCGGGCTGGACGTACCAGGCCTCGCCGGTGCCGTCGCCGGCCAGGATGGCGAACAGGGCGTCGACCACCTCGCCCGGCGGCATCAGCGGGATGCCCGCGGCGTCGATCAGGTGCCGGACCGGCTCGTTGATCGCGGTGTCGGCGAAGCCGGGGCACAGCGCGTTCACGGCCACGTGCTCGGCCGCGAGCGCCGGCCCGAGCGAGCGGGCCAGGCCTACCACGGCGTGCTTGCTGGCCGCGTAGATCGGGTCCTGCGGCACGCCAGTGAGCCCGGCCAGGCTGGAGGTCAGGACCAGGGCGCCGCGGCCGCGGGCCCGCAGCGCGGGCAGGGCGGCGTTGACGCCGAAGAATACGCCGTCGACGTTGATGGCGAAGGCCCGCCGGTAGGCGGCCAGGTCCCAGCTGGGGCTGGCCAGCGCGACGCTGGTGGTGGAGACGCCGGCGTTCAGGAAGGCCAGGTCCAGGCCGCCGAAGGCGGCCACGGCCTCGGCCACCGCGTGGTCGTTATCGGCCGGGTCCCTGACGTCGCAGCGGATGAACCGGCCGCCGGTCTCGGCGGCCAGGTCGGCGCCACGCTCGTCCACGTCGGCGATCACCACCCGGGCGCCGCGGGCGGCCAGCCGGCGGGCGGCGGCGGCCCCGATGCCGTTGGCGCCCCCGGTAATCAGGGCCACGGCGCCGTCCAGCTCGATGGCCATCAGGACCGGCCCCGGGTCGTGGCGCGGTTGGCCAGGTCCAGGCCGCGCAGCAGGGCCTCGATGACGGTGACGGCCCGGCTGATGTCCGGGACCCGGTCGGCGATCACATCGGAGTACAGGAATCCCTCGCTGACCCGCAGGATCGCGTAGGCCAGGGTCGGCGTATCCAGGCGGGCGTCGAACGAGCCGCGGGCGCGTTCCAGGTCGATGAGGTTCTGCAGCGCGGCGGCCATGCCCTTGTGCACGGCACTGCGGGTCCCGGTCAGCAGGCGCAGCGCGGTTTCCGGGTCGGCCTCGAGGAAGACGTGCAGCGGGCCGTCGGCGGCGATGGCGTGCAGCACGCCGCCGATCACGGCGCTGAGCCGGGCGGTCCCGGCCAGGTCGGCGCTGGCCTGCACGTGATCGGCGAGCAGGCGGCGGGCCCGCCACCACAGCACCTGGTCGAGCAGCTGCTCCCGGTTGCCGGCCCGGCGGTACAGGGTGGCCCGGGCCACGCCGATACGGCGGGCCAGGGACCGCATGTCCAGCCGCTGCCCGGCCGCGAAGGTGTCCACGGCCGCGGCGAAGATCTCCGGCGGGACCACGGCGGGAACCCGGGTGCCCTCCGGGAGGACGACGCGGACGTCGTCGACGTCTCCGGTGCTGACGGCGTGCGGTGCCGAGGGCATCGTCAGCCCGCCGGGCGTTCGCCGGCGGTGCGCCCGCCGTCGGCGCGCTCGGCGGCTCGTTCGTCGTCGGCTCGCTCGCTGGCGCGCTTGTCGGCCGCTTCGAGCAGCAGGGCCAGCTCGTCGACCAGATAGCCGGCCAGGGCGTCTATGTCGGGGACGAGCTCGCGGCAGGACACCAGGCCGAAGTGCAGCTTTCCGAGGTAGCCGACCAGGGTGATGTTCAGGCCCTGCCCGTCGGTGACCACCGACACCGGGTAGTGCGCCAGCAGCCGGGCCCCGCACAGGTAGACCGGGACGTTCGGGCCCGGGACGTTGGAGATCGTGATGTTGAACGGGGGCAGCCGGTGCAGCAGGCCGGTGGCGAACACCACCCGGGCGGCCCGGGCGGTCAGCGCCGGCGGGGCGAAGTCGCTGATCTGGTCGACCAGGCCCTGCGGGATCGCGGCCTGCTGGGCCTTGGCGATCCGGGTGGCCTGATGCACGATCTCCAGCCGGCGCCCCGGCTCGGTGATGTTGGTGGGCAGCATGGCCAGCATGGCCGATACCTTGTTGCCCATCGCGCCCTGGCTGGCCGGGTCGCGGACCGAAACCGGGATCATGGCGATCAGCGGCTGGGCGGGCAGCCCCTCGTGGTCGGCCAGCCAGCGGCGCAGGGCGCCGGCGCACATGGCCATCACCACGTCGTTGACCGAGACGCCGAAGACGTTCTTGATCTTCTTGACCGTGTCCAGGTCCACGCTGCGGAACGCGAACCGCCGGTGCGGAGTGATGGGCTTGTTGAACGGCGTCGCGGGCGCCCGGCCCAGCGTGGTGGGGATGACCGCGCCGTCGCCGCGGTTCAGCCCGAGCATGCCGCCGACCAGCGTGTTCACCACCGGGGCCAGCGTCGGCAGGACCTTGACCATCTCGTTGGTCAGGCGGACGGTCTGCACCGGGCGCCAGGCCAGCCGGGCCACCGCCTTGGCCGTCAGCTCC
This sequence comes from uncultured Actinomycetes bacterium, assembly GCA_963739135.1. Lineage (GTDB taxonomy): Bacteria > Actinomycetota > Actinomycetes > Streptosporangiales > Streptosporangiaceae > Palsa-504. The sequence continues at coordinate 52,374 of CAVTZG010000018.1, read as the reverse complement.
GGCCAGCCGGGCGGGCTGCCGGGGCGGAACGGCCGGGCCGGGGGCACCTCGCGGCCGGCCGGGGTCAGGTCGAGCAGCACGGTGAGCAGCTCGGCGCCGGACGCGCCGTCGATCGCGGCGTGGTGGACCTTGGTGTAGACGGCGGCGCGCTTGTGAGCCAGGCCGGTGATCAGGTAGATCTCCCACAACGGGCGGCTGCGGTCAAGCGGCCGGGCGTGCAGCCGGCTGACCTGCTCGTTCAGCTGCGCGTCCGATCCGGGGCGAGGCAGCGCGAGCTCGCGGACGTGGTACTCGATGTCGAAGTCGGGGTCGTCGATCCAGTACGGCTGGTCCAGGCCGAGCGGCACGTTGAGCAGCCTGCGCCGCAGCACGGGCACCAGCGGCAGGCGTTCGGCCATCACCTCGGTGAGCCGGGCCAGGGTCAGCGGCTTGGGCGCGCCGGCCGGATCGAGGATGCTCAGGCCGCCGACGTGACCGGTGGTGTTGGCCGTCTCCAGGGCGAGGAACGAGGCGTCGAGCCCGGTCAGTTGCTGCATGTGCGTTCCTCCCTGGGCCTAGCGGAAGTGCCGGCTCAGCCAGTCGCCGATCGCGGCGCCGACGACGCCGGGGACCTCGAGCTGCGGGACATGCCCGACTCCGGGGAGCATAACGGACTCCCATTGCGGGTTCCGCGCGGCCGCCTGGCGCATGGCCGCCACCGGCACCAGCCGGTCCGCCTCACCGCCGATGAGCAGGACCGGGACGTCGATGCCGGCCATCGTCACGTTGTAATTCCCGCGGCGGCTGAGGACCCGCAGCAGCGAGCGGGCGGCGGCGAGGAACACCCGGGCGCGGGCGGACGCCTGGGCGGCCGTGGCCGGGTGGCGCTGGCCGGCCAGCGCGACTTCGGCCTTGGTCATCTCGGGGTCCGCTCGTGACGGGTCGGCGAAGCAGAGCTGGGTCAGCCGCCGGACGGCTTCCTCCGGTGTGGTGCGCGCTATCAGCTTCGCTACGGCCAGCGGGCCGAGGCCGGGCAGGGCGTAGAGCAGGAACTGGCCGCTCACCTGCCAGTCGGGTTTCTGCGGGGGCAGCGGAAGGGCGGGGTCGATCAGGACCACGCCGCTGATCGCATCCGGGTTGGCGGTCGTCTCGAGAATGGAGATCAGCCCGCCCATGGAGTTGCCGACCAGGATCACCGGCGTGCCGATGACCTCGGTTATGAACCGGTCCAGGAGGCGGGCGTCGGCCTGCACGGTGGAGTTGACCCGCAGGCCCGGGGTGAGACCGAACCCGCGCAGGTCCAGCGCGACCGCGCGGCGGCCGGCCGTCAGCTGCGGCCCGATCAGGCACCAGTTCAGGTGCGAGCCGCCCAGGCCGTGCACGAACACGATCGGCGGCTGGTTCTCGCCCTGGCCCCGGGCCTGTTCGCTGGTCCTGGGGTTGAACTCGATCCAGTGGACGGGGCCGTCCAGGTCAGTGACGTAGCCACGCGCGCCCCAGGGCGCGGCGTAATGCCACGGCGCGGGGCGGGTGGCGGGGGCTGGTCCCGGGCGGGCCGGGTCGGAGTCGGTCATCGCTGGTCCGGGTAGAACGGCCGCAGCAGCGGCGGCGGGCGGAAGGGGCGATGCTGGCCGGCCGGGACGGCCAGCCGGTCGGCGATCAGCCACAGCGTGGCAGGGTCGAAGCCGAAGCCGATGTGGCTGCAGCGGACCTCGACGTTCTGATGGCGTCCGGTCGCCGGCTCCACGCAGGCCTGCCAGGGCACGATGCCATCCAGGCGGGAGTACACCGAGGTCGACGTCACCTCGATGGGCCGCGCGCGCTCTTCGGGGGTGGGCACCTGGGCGCCGCCCGCGTGCAGGTGGCTGAGGCGCCGGTAGGGACCGTGGGCGCGGTTCTGGCGCGGATCATGCCGGGCGAAGGGACTGCCGAGGGTGATGACCTGCCGGATCTGCGCGGGATAGCGGCGGGTCATTTCCCTGGCGTAGATACCGCCCAGGCTCCAGCCCACCAGCGAGACCGGGCGCCCGGTCCGCGCGGCCTGAGCCAGCAGAGCCTGCGGCAGCCCGGCCAGCACCTCCTCCGTGGGCCCGCGATTACGCCCGAGGTCCCAGCCGCGCACGTCGTAGCCGAGCCAGCACAGGAAGCCCCGCAGCGGCAGCGTGCTGGTATCGGAGGCGAGCAGCCCCGGCAGCACCAGCACCCCGTGGCCGTCCCCGCGCGGAGCGGTCGCCAGCCACGGCGCAGCCACCAGCAACGCGGCCAGGTCGGCCAGCCCGCGCAGCGGCTCGGTCACGAACAGCCCGGCCGAGGGCCTCGGGCCGGCCCGGCCCGGCCCGTCCGCATCTGGCCCGTCCGGATCTGGCCTGTCCGGATCTGGCCTGTCCGGATCTGGCCCGGTGGTTCCCGGCCCGGCGGCCGGGCGGCGGGCACCGCCTGCTCCCGGCCCCCTGATGAGGTAGAACACGGCCCGCTCCGCTCGCTTGTCGCCACGACCTAGGCAAGGTAGTGATACACCTTTAATATATGTCTCACCGACAAGGGGGTGGGGCATGAGTTTCAACCTGGCGGTCATCTTGACCGAGACGGCCCTGGCCACGCCCGGGGCTCCGGTCCACCGCTTCATGGGAAACGCCACGACTTACGGCGAACTCGACGGCCAGTCGGGCCGGTTCGCGGCGGGCCTGCGCGAGGCCGGCCTGGAGCCCGGCGACGTGGTGGCGCTGCAGCTGCCGAACGTGCCGCAGTTCCTCATCGCCTACTTCGGCGCGCTCAAGGCTACCTCGGGCGGCCCGAGGCCACCGCGGAGGCCTTGCGCGGCGGCTGGCTGCACTCCGGCGATCTCGGCTACATGGACGAAGACGGCTTCTACTTCATCGTCGACCGGGCCAAGGACCTGGTGATCCGCGGCGGGTACAACGTGTACCCGCGCGAGATCGAGGAGGTCCTGTACGCCCACCCCGGCATCCTCGAGGCGGCCGTGATCGGCAAGCCGGACGAGCGGCTCGGCGAGGAGGTCGTCGCCGTGGTGGCCCGGCGCGAAGGGGCCGAGCTGACCGAGGAGGAGGTCATCGCCTACTGCCGGGAGCGGCTGGCCGCCTACAAGTACCCGCGCGAGGTCCGATTCGTGGCCGAGCTGCCCAAGGGGCCGTCGGGCAAGATCCTCAAGTCGGCCCTGCGGGACGGCTAAGGCCGGTACTGGCCCTTTCCCGCTGCCACGCTCCCCGCCCTGGTCTTGTCCGGCTAGCCGCGGCTGGCGGCGGTGGGCCCGTCGAGGCTGACTGCCTGCGGCCCGCCGCAGCACTGGACGGCCTGCCCGCCGGCGCTCGTGCCGGGCGTTTCGTTGAGCGCGGCCTCGGCAGCATCCCAGCTCTGGCTGCCGTCCTGGCGGCCCCAGAAGGTGGGGCTGTCTTCCAGGACGGTGTAGATTTCCCACCGCTCGCCGCCGGGGGCGCCCTTGACCCAGAACTTGTCCTGCCGGGCGTAGCAGCAGGTGGTGTCCCGTTCCTCGACGCCGGCCAGGCCAGCGTCGGCGAGCCGCGCCTGCTCGGCATCCACGGCGTCGGCGCTGTCGACTTCCACGCCGAGGTGGTTCAGGGTGCCGCCCTGGCCGGGGTTCTCCAGCAGGACGAGCTTGAGCGGCGGCTGGGTGATGGCGAAGTTGGCGTAGCCGGGCCTGCGCTTGGCGGGCCCGGTGCCGAACAGCTTGGTGTAGAAGCTGACGGCCTCGTCGATGTCGTTGACGTTCAGCGCGAGCTGCACCCGGGACATGGCAACCCCCTAGGACATTGATATTTGTCTATGTCTACTTGTGGGCCAGCTTGCCATAAGACATCGACTTCTGTCAATATAGATGTGTGTCTATTTCCCTGACCGTGCTCAGCCCGGCGGAGACGGCGGCCTGCTGCGCGCCGCTGTCCGCCGGGCCGCTGAGCGTGGAGCAGGCCGAGCAGGTCGCGCCGCTGCTGAAGGCGCTGGCCGACCCGGTGCGGCTGCGGCTGATGTCGCTGGTCGCCTCCCGCGCGGGCGGCGAGGCGTGCGTGTGCGACCTGAACGGCGCGTTCGACCTGTCGCAGCCGACGATCAGCCACCACCTGAAGGTGCTGCACGAGGCCGGGCTGGTAGACCGGGACAAGCGCGGCGTGTGGGTCTACTACCGAGTCCGGCCGCAGGCGCTCGCCAGCCTGGGCGCCCTGATCGGCTGCCCGCCGCAGTAACCCGGGCCCCTCCCCGGGACTTCCGCTGGGCGCCGGCAAAGAACGCCGCGGCTGCAGATCAGCGGCCGGGCTGACCGTGCCAGGAGGTCAGGAGGTCGCGGCCAGCCGCGGTGCGAGCCGCTCGACGCGGCGGCTGAGCTCGGCCAGGGCCGCGTCGAAGCTGGCCGGATCGCCGGCCGGGACCGGGTCGGGGACCGACCAGTGCACGGCCGCCTGGCGGCCCAGTTCTTCGCGGGACAGGTCGCAGACCGTGACCACGAGGTCCCCGTCATCCCGTACCTCGCTGACGTGGCGGGGCCGCAGCCGGGGCAGGGGCAGGCGGTGGCGCCGGGCGGCGGCGATGGCGCCCGGCTCGATCCGCGCGGCCGGGTGGGTGCCGGCTGATGCCGCCGGGACGGTGCTGGCCCGGCGCCATAGCGCGGCGGCCAGGTGCGAGCGGGCCGAGTTGGCGGTGCAGACAAACAGGACCCGCTGCGCGGCGCGGGCTGGAGGGGCGGTCAGCGGGTCCAAAGTGCCGGGGATCAGCTGCAGGTAAGTGCGGCGGTGGTCCCCTTCAGACCGCCGGCGGGTGATGATCCCGGCCTGCTCCAGTACGTGCAAGTGGTGTGCGAGCAGGTTCGACGGCATGGCCAGCATCGCCGCCAGCTCCGAGGGGGACGCGTCCCCCTCGGACAGCGTGTCGGTTACCTGCAGCCGGGCCGGGTCGGCAAGCGCGGCATGCACGGCGGCGCGGCGGGCCAGGTCCGAGATTTGCTCAGTATTCATTGACTCAATCTTGACTGAGCTATCTTTCTCTGTCAACATGGGCGGCGTGACCAGTGAACCTGTCCTGCTGTGGCGCCGGCTGACAGCCGAGTTCCTGGGCAGCGCGTTCCTGGCCGCGGTGGTGATCGGCTCGGGGATCGCCGCGCAGCGGCTGTCGCCCGGCCAGACCGGCCTGGAGCTGCTGGAGAATGCGGCGGCGACCGCGGCCGGGCTGTTCACGATCATCCTCATGTTCGGCCCCGTCTCCGGCGGCCACTTCAACCCGGTGGTGTCCTTCGCCGATGCCGCCTTCGGCGGGCTGTCCTGGCGGGACGCCGCGGCCTACCTCCCGGCGCAGGTGGCCGGGTGCACCGGCGGGGCGGTGCTGGCGAACCTGATGTTCGCCCTGCCCGCGATCAGCATCTCGGCCAAGCACCGGGCCACGCCCGCCCACTTCCTGTCCGAGATCATCGCTACGCTCGGCCTGCTGCTGGTGATCTTCGCGCTGGCCCGGTCCGGCCGCAGCAGCTCCGCCCCGGCGGCCGTAGGCGCCTACATCGGCGCGGCGTACTGGTTCACCTCCTCCACCAGCTTCGCCAACCCCGCCATCACCATCGGCCGGATGTTCTCCGATACCTTCGCCGGCATCGCCCCGTCCTCGGTCCCGGCCTTCATCGCCGCCCAGATCGTCGGCGGCGTACTGGCAGTCGCCGTCATCAAGGCGCTGTATCCCGATGTCACCCCGGCCGAAGCCGCCGACATCATCGTCCCCCACCACGGCCACGCCAGCCCGGCCCGCGCCGCGCACGACGGCGCAGCGCCGTCCGCGGACGCGCCGCCCGGCCCGGCCCGGTCCCGCTGACCAGCCAACCCGACGGGAGCCTGCCATGCACCTGGTCATGATCGGCGGCAGCGACGCCGGGATCAGCGCCGCCCTGCGCGCCCGCGAGCTCGACCCAGCCGCCGATGTCACTGTGGTCCTCGAAGACGCCTACCCGAACTTCTCCATCTGCGGCATCCCCTACTACCTGTCCGGCGAGGTCACCCACTGGCGCAACCTGGCCCACCGCAGCCTGGCCGACCTGGAAGCAGCCGGGATGCGGCTGCGGCTGGACACCACCGCCCGCCGCATCGACGTGGCCGGCCGAACGCGTCCAGGCCGAGCGGGTCATGGCGACGGGCGCCGCGGCGGCGGATGCCGTGCCCGCCGCCCCCGAGCTGGTGCCGGTTCCCGGGCCCGCGGGCACCACGGCCCGTTCGGCAGAATCGATCGTGGCCGCCATCGACGGCTCGCCTATGGCCGCCGCGATCACTGAGGCGGCCGCCCGGCTTGCGGCGGCAGATGGCCGGGCCGTGCACGTGGTCCACGTGCAGGAGGACGCCACCGCGGGCGACGCGGGCACCGACGGGGAAGGCCTGGACGCGGCCCGAACATCCTGGTCGTGAACCCGGACGCTCCCGGGACCCTGGTCACGGCGGATGAGTGGAGCGAGCTGGAGACGTCGCGGGCGCGGTAGGACCTGTGCCCAGCTAGGCGGGCCGGGTCTGGTCATCGCCGGGCGGCTGGCCTTGCCCGCGCCGGGCCCGCAGGCCGCTGGCCAGGTTCTCCAGCGCCGGCAGGGCCGCGACCAGGGCATCGGCCTGCTCGGCGGGCAGGTCCGCGACGCATTCGGAGATGATCGCGGCACGCTGAGCGGAGATCCGCTCGTAGGCGTCCCGGCCCTGGGGCGTGCCCTCGACCCGGGCGGCCCGGAAGTCATCCGGGTCGCGCAGCCTGCGGATCAGGCCGAACGCATCGAGCTTGCCGACGACCCGGGACAGCATGGTGGGATTGAGGCCCTCGATCTCGGCTAGTTCGGCCAGGCTGAGCGGGCCGCGTCCGGTGACCACGCCGAGCACGGACGCCTGGGTAGGAGTCAGCCCCTCCCCCACGGAGGCCGCGTTCAGCTGCCGCGCGAGCCGCAGGACGACGCGCCGCAAGCGGATGACGGTGTCACTGTCCATGGGGTCCGGCTACCTCAATTACCAGAAAGCAACTTCAGGGGATGACCGTGGCCTCACGGTCAAGCAGGCCCAGCAGCTTAGCGAGGGCCTGGCGGTCATTCGCCGACAGGGGGGCGAACAGGTCTTCGGCCGCACGCCGCCGGGCTTCGCGCATGCCGTCGCGGACGGCCCGGCCGCCATCGGTCAGGTGCAGGCGGATGGCGCGGCGGTTCCGCGGGTCGACCTCGCGGCGGACCAGCCCGGCCTGCTCGAGCGCGTCGATCACGGTGGTGACCGACCGCGGCACGATGCCCAGGTGATCGGCAAGTTCCGTCATCCGGGGCGGTTCGGTGCTACGGGTGATCATGCGCAGGGCGCGCTCTTGCGCCGGCGTGAGGCCCAGGGGCGCCAGGCGCTCAGCCTGCGCGTGGCGGAGCCGCTTGGTCAGCCGCTGGAGCAGGTCCGCGAGCTGGACCGGGTCCTCGTACTCCATGCCCTGATCCTACCAGGATCGGCGCTCATACTGAGCCTGGAACAATTATGAGCTAAGCTCTGTTTGAGCTATAAAGACTAATCTACTTGGAGGCCTATTGGGTACCGCAAGCACCCGCGTGCCGGTCCGGCGCATCCTGCGGCTGTTCCGCCCCTACCGGTGGAGCCTGCTGTTCGTCGCCGTGCTGGTCGGCGCCTCATCCCTGGTATCTCTGGTCAACCCGTTCCTGATCCGCGCGATCATCGACGTGGCCCTGCCCCAAGGGCGGGTGGGGCTGCTCACCGTGCTCGCCATCGGCATGGTCGTGGTGTCGATCGCCAACAGCTCGTTCAGCGTCTCGCAGACCTACGTGTCCACGAAGGTCGGGCAGCGGGTCATGCACGACCTGCGCACTACCGTCTATTCTCACCTCCAGCGCATGTCGCTGGCCTTCTTCACCAGGACCCGCACCGGCGAGGTGCAGTCGCGCATCGCCAACGACATCGGCGGCATGCAGTCGACCGTCACCACCACCGCCACCACGCTGGTGTCCAACCTGACCACCGTGGTCGCCACCATCATCGCCATGGTCGTCCTGGACTGGCGGCTCACGATCGCGTCGCTGATCATGATGCCCGCGTTCGTGTGGGTGAGCCGCCGCGTGGGGACGGAGCGGCGCCGCATCACCCGCGACCGGCAGCGCCAGCTCGGCGCGATCTCCTCGATCGTGCAGGAGTCGCTGTCGGTGAGCGGCATCCTGCTCGGCCACACCATGGGGCGCTCCCGTTCGCTGGCTGACTCCTTCGCCGGCGAGTCCGACAAGCTTTCTGACCTGGAGGTCCGCTCGAGCATGGCGGGCCGCTGGCGTCAGTCGACGATCCAGATCGTCATGGCCTCCATGCCCGCCGTGATCTACTGGGTGACCGGCCTAACTGGGCCAGCAGGGACCGGCCACGGCGACCGCATGGCCATCTCGATCGGCACGCTGGTCGCGTTCACCACCTTGCAGCAGGCCCTGTTCCGCCCGATGGTGCAGCTGCTCGGGGTCGGTGTGGACATGCAGAGCTCCCTGGAGCTGTTCGGCCGCATCTTCGAGTACCTGGACCTGCCCGTCGACATCGCCGAACCGGCCCATCCGGTGGCGGCCGGGAAGGTCAGCGGCGAGGTGCGCCTGGACGATGTGGGCTTCAGCTACGCGGGCGCCGGCCGGCCGACCCTGCGCGGCATCGACGTGACGGTCCCGGCGGGCCACTCGCTGGCGATCGTGGGCGAGACCGGCTCGGGCAAGACCACCCTCAGCTACCTCATCCCGCGGCTGTACGACGTGACGTCCGGCCGCGTGCTGATCGACGGGATCGACGTGCGGGACATGTCCTTCGACGCGCTGGCCGCCGCGGTCGGCGTGGTCTCCCAGGAGACCTACCTGTTCCACGCCTCGGTGGCCGACAACCTGCGGTTCGCCAAGCCCGACGCCACCGACGGCGAGCTCGTCGCGGCCGCGAAGATCGCGCATATCCACGACCACCTCGAGTCCCTGCCTGACGGCTACGACACGATCGTGGGTGAACGCGGCTACCGGTTCTCCGGCGGGGAGAAGCAGCGGCTGGCCATCGCCCGCGTCGTGCTGCGCGATCCGCCCATCCTCGTCCTCGACGAGGCCACCAGCGCCCTGGACACGCAGACCGAGCAGGCCGTGCAGGAGGCCATCGACACCCTGTCCGCGGGCCGGACCACGATCACGATCGCGCACCGGCTCTCGACGATCCGCGACGCCGACGAGATCCTGGTGCTGGACGGCGGGGAGATCGCCGAGCGGGGCAGCCACGAGGAGCTGCTGGCCCTGGGCGGCCGCTACGCGGCGCTGGTCAACCGCGACGCTGAGCTGGTCACGGCCTTATAGCCGCTGGGCCAGCCAGGAGTGCACCTCGGGGATGCGATGCCGAGCTCGGCGCAGATGACCCGGACGTCGGCGACGCTGCGACCCGGCTGCGGGTCCGAGCCGCCGTAACCGGGCCGGTCGTAGCTGATCAGGCGCAGGCCGCGGACGGCGGCGTCGATCGTGACGGGCTGGTACAGGTGTCGGGAGTTCGGCGTGCCCATGTGGACCAGGACCGGGCGGCCGTTCGGGTCGCCGGCTTCTTCGATGGCCAGTATCCGGCCGTCCGGGGCCCGGGCGGTCCGTTCCATGTTTCCTTCTGGGTTTCCTTCTAGTCGGCTTGCGCGGTGCTCAGTCGGCGGTGGCCAGGATGACGTCCGAGGCCTTGATCACGGCGGTGACCTGGCTGCCTTCGGTCAGGCCGAGCTGCTTGACCGCTTCCACGGTGATCGAGGCCACCAGGCGGGTGCCGCCCGCGTCCAGCTCGACGTTGGCGATGGCCTCACCAGTGTTGATGCTGGTGACACGGGCCGGAATCTGATTGCGCGCGCTCAGCCGCATGGCCGGGCTCCTTACTGTGGTCGGTGGTGTTGCGACCTAAGCTAGCCCCTCGGGGAGCCTGCCCGGGCGATCAGGGCGGCGATCTGATCGTCGAGGGTGGCGGCGGCCATGAGCCTGTTGTCCACGGCGACGTGCGGGGCGGCCGGCTCGGCGCCGAGCCTGATCCGTTCGGTGAACGCCGCGAAATCCGCCAGCTTGGCCGTGTCGCGCTCCAGGCCGCGGGCGGTCAGCCGGTGCCGCACAGTGGCCGGGTCGGATCTGACCCAGACCAGGCGCACGGTTCCGCCGCCGAGTTCGGCCACCCAGGAGCGCCAGCGGTCAGCGTCATGGATCTGCCCGGTGAACGGGCCGGACAGCAGGACCGGGCAGCCGTGGGCCCGGATCTCGCGGGCGGCGGCGGTCATCCCGGCGTACTCGTGCACCTTGATGTGCTCGTCGTACCAGGGGCCCTCACGCTCGCCGGGCGCGCGGCCCGCGGCGGCCAGGACGGCCGCCACGAACGAGCCGTACATGGTGTCCTTATCCAGCAGCGCCGGGGCCGGCACGAGCGCGGCCAGCAGTCGCTCCGCCACCGTGCTCTTGCCGGACCCGGGCGGGCCTGCCACCACCCAGGCGGGCGCGGGGACGCTCGCGAGGACGCTCATAGCCAGCGAGGATACGACGCGGCGAGTGCGTCACATGACCTCCACCTGCTAGCTGCCCGGGTCTGCGTGAGCAGGACTAGGCGGTCTCAGGCTTGACAGGCGGCTCCGGACGGCTGCCCGGCCGCGCTCGATCGCGCTGGTGTCGTCGTGAAGGACGCTCACGATGTTGGTTCCCGCGAGGATGACACCGAGCTCGAAGGCGAGTTGTGCGGGGTCAGTGTCCTTTGCTAGCTGGCCCTGGTCAGCAGCCGCTCGAGCCTCCCGGCCCAGTAGGTCACGCCATTGCTGCTGCACCCGGGCCACCTCGTCATGGACGCGTCCGGCACGGGCTCCGACCTCGGCGGAGGCACCCACGAAGAAGCAGCCCCCTGGGAAGATCCGCCGTTGGACGTAGGAGAGGTAGCCGTCGCAGAGCGCCAGCAGACGATCGCGGCCTGGCTCTGCCGTGGCTAGCGCAGGGCCAACGACTTCGCGGATGAAGCTCTCCCGGGCCGCGTTGACGGTCGCCAGCTGTAGTTCTTCCTTCGACCCGAACAGAGCGTGGACACTGCTCTTGGGCACGCCTGTGATCTCGGCGAGCCGACCGATGGACAGGCCGTCGAGTCCTTCGACGGTTGCGAGCTGGGCGGCTTGCCCGGCGATGCGGGCACGGGCCCGATCGCCGGGTGCCCGGGTCCGCCTGGCCGGCTGATCGTGCTGATCGTGTTGATCGGACACGTGTTGATCGGACACTGGGGCGCTCGTCTCCTATCAGGTTGCCCCTTGATCTTAGACGAACGATCGTGTACAAGGTGATTAGACGATCGTTCGTCTAAGAACGGGAACGCCCGGGCTCATGCCCGCCCCCTGAAAATGATCGAGCCGTCACCTCCCGGTCACGCCGGAGGCGACTGCCCAGCAAGGAGCATCACTCATGGCAACCATCGAGACGGACTACCTGGTAGTAGGCGGCGGTGCGGCGGGGATGGCTTTCGCCGACTCGCTGATCACGGAATGCGAGGCGGACGTCGTGATGGTGGAACGACGTCACCGCCCGGGCGGACACTGGAACAGCGCCTACCCGTTCGTGCGCCTGCATCAACCGTCAGCCTTCTACGGCGTGAACTCGATGGTCCTCGGCTCGGACGCCATCGATTCCGAGGGTCCCAACGAGGGGCTGTATGAGCGGGCAACGGCCCCGGCGATCTGCGAGTACTTCAGCCGCGTCCTGGAAGAGCGCCTATTGCCTTCGGGACGGGTGCGGTTTCTGGCGATGACCGACTACGCGGGCGATATGCGTACTGAGCACCATGTCGTCTCGCGGCTGACCGGACGCCCGGCCGACGTGGTGGTCCGGCGGAAGGTCGTCGATGCCCGGTTCCTGGAGGCGTCCGTCCCGGCGACTCATGCGCCCTCGTTCGGGATCGACCCCCAGGTGCGGTTCATCCCCGTCAACGACCTGGTCAACCTGGCCGACTCGGGGTCGGGCTTCACGATCGTCGGCGCCGGCAAGACGGCAATGGATGCGTGCGTCTGGCTGCTCGAGCAGGGCGTCGATCCCGACGCGATCCGATGGATCCGCCCGCGGGATGCCTGGCTGCTCGACCGCCGGTTCCAGCAGCCCCTTAAGCTGCTGCCAGCGCTGGTCGAGGGGGTGTCGTTGTACCTTGAGGCCGCCGCCGAGGCCGAGAGCCGCCCCGACCTGTTCCGGCGGCTGGAGGACTGCGGCCAGCTGGTGCGCCTCGATCCTCGCGTCACGCCCACCATGTTCCGGTCCGCGACCGTGAGCGACATCGAACTCGGCGCACTGCGGAGCATCCAGCATGTCGTCCGGCTCGGCCGGGTGCGGCGACTCGGTACCGACACCATCACCCTGGCCGGCGGTTCGATACCCACGGACCCCCGCCAGATCCACGTCGACTGCTCTGCCGCGGGCCTGCCGGCCCCGCCGCCCCGTCCGATCTTCGAACCAGGGCGCATCACGCTCCAGGTGGTCCGGGCGTACCAGCCGACCTTCAGCGCGGCGCTCGCCGCGTTCGTCGAGACGGCACGCACCCACGACAGGGAACGCAACGCTCTGTGCCCGGCGAATCCGTACCCGAGTGCCGCCGAGGACTGGATAGGCATGACTTTGATCTCCCAGCAGGCACAGGCCGCATGGTCGGCCCCGGACATCTGGGGCTGGCTGGACCGGTCCCGGCTGGACGCCGCCCGCGGTATCGGCGACCACGCTACGGATCCCCGCATGCAAGCCTCTCTTCACCGGCTCTTCGCCAGCATGAAGCCCGCCGTCGACAACCTGGCCCGCCTGGCGTGAGATCAGCCGACCAGCCGCCGCGAGCGCACGAACCCGAGCTGGCCTCGTCAGCTGCTGACGGCGGCGGCGAGGACGCGGCGGAACTCGACCGATACCCGGTCGGCCCGGGTGTGCAGTTCGGCGGAGACCTCGAGCGGGAATTCCAGGCCGGACAGCGCCCGGCGCTGCAGGTCCAGGTCTTCCTCGAAGATCGACATCTCGTACTTCGCGGTGCTTTCGGCCTGCTCCGGGTCGGTCAGGCCCGGGCCGGTCACCGTCTGGTACACCCGGCACACACGGTCGTCTTCTGGCTGCACGGTGAACGTGAGGAACTGCCAGCCGCCCGCGTCGAGGAACTCCAGCAACAGCGTCGCGGTCAGCGGAGCCTGGTACCGGTAGGTCATCCGGCGGCGCTGCACGGCCGGCCGGGAACCGTCGAGCACCGCGGGGTCGGTGAGGTTGGTGAACGTGTGCTCGCGGACGGCCGTGAACGACAGGCCGCGGCGGTCGACGTCGGCCCGCGGGATGGCTTCCGGCCCGGCGCCGCCGATCGTGGCCGCGTGGACGAACGGCAGGTGCGCCTCGTCGAGGAAGTTGTCGATGAGGATGGCCGCGTTGGCCTCCACCCGGAGGACCGGCAGCATCACCGTGGCGACGCCGTCGCCGCCGAGCGGCACGCCCGGATGCAGCTCCGGGATCGGAGCGCGCGGGGGCTCCGGGGCGAGCCACACCATGCCGTCCTGCTCGGCGACCTCGGCCGGGCGGCGCAGCGTGGCCCGCTCCGGGATGGCCGCGGTGTCCTCGAGGGCCGGGATATTCACGCACCTGCCATCGGGGGTGAACCGCCAGCCGTGGTATGTGCACCGCAGCGTGCCGTCGGTGATCTGCCCGGCGGACAGGCGCGCTCGGCGGTGCGGGCAGGCGTCGGCGAACGCCGCGATCCCGTCGCCGAAGCGGGCCAGCGCCCAGCCCTGACCGCCGACCCGGGCCGCGACGGGCTCACGGCCGACCTCGGAGGACAGCGCCACGGGATGCCAGAACTGTGCGAGCGCTGGATGCGCGTTGGTGAACTCCGCAGACGTCATGTCCCTATCGTCCCGCATTCGCACGACGGGCGAGGCGGCGGTAGAGCCAGAACATGAGCGGGTGGCCGCGGGCGCCCATCTCGGTTTCGGCCTGGCGGGAGGCGGCGACGGCGGCGTAGCCGTACTCCCGCATCTGGCGCTCGTACTCGCCGACCGCCGCAACGACATCGTCGCCGCCGGCCAGGCTGCGGGCCAGGGTGCGGGACAGCAGGGCCGCGTCCCGCAGGGCGGTGTTGGCTCCGGAGCCGCGGGCCGGGCTCATGGCGTGGATGGCGTCGCCGAGCACGGTGACCCGGCTGGACGGCCAGGGCGGTACCGGTGGTGAGGTGCGGATCCGGACCACGAACGTCTCGCCGGGGTCAGCCAGGGCGTGCAGCGCGCGCAGGTCGGGATGCCAGCCGCTGATCAGCCGGCTAGACAGCTCGTGCAGCCGGGCGGGCTCCATCCCGGCCAGCTGGTCATCCGGGACGCCGAACTCTCCCCGGTCACCGGTCACGGCCCACATCAGGTAGTCCCCGGCAGGCGAGAACCCGAACTCCTGCGGGCGGTGCCGGAAGCGGACCAGCCCGGTGGCCATGCCGATGCGGCCACCACCGACCACGGCGGTGAAACCCTCCGTCATCGCGGCGGGCAGCCGGGCCAGGGCCTGATCGGTCAGCGGGGTCTTGCCGTAGATGGACCGGGTCCCGGTGTCGGCCGGCTCGGCCGCGGGCAGGTACTGGCGGCGGACCGCCGAGTGCACACCGTCCGCCCCGACCAGCAGGTCCGCGTCGACGTGCCGACCGTCCGCGAAACACAGCCGCACGCCGCCGGAACCGGGGCGTGGGATGTTCGGGGCGGTGGTGACGGTGGCCAAGCGGCTGCAGTCCGGCCGCCTGGACGCTTACCTACCAGGCGTATAAGTTGACGCGGGTAGGAGGATGGCGCGGATGCCGGACAGTGAGAACGCGCTGGTCAGCGCACTGGGTGAACTGACCGCGCTCGGGACCGAACGGGACCGGGAACAGCTGGCCGGGCTGCTGGAGCGGCTGGACGCGGCGCGGCTGCGGGTGCTGGTCGTCGGCGAGGCCAAGCGGGGCAAGAGCACGCTGGTCAACGCGCTGCTGGGCCGGGACGTGCTGCCGTCCGGGGTGACTCCGCTGACCGCCGTCACCACCACCGTGCGGTACGGCGACGACGAGCGGGCGGAGGCCCGGTTCCTCGACGGGCACGACGAGAAACACCCGCTGGCCGCGCTGCCCGACCTGGTTACCGAGCGGGGCAACCCGGGCAACCGCCGCCGGATCGCGGGCGTGACCGTGTACGTGGCCGCGCCCGTGCTGGCGGGCGGGGTGGAGCTGGCCGACACCCCGGGCACCGGGTCGGTGTTCGAATGGGATACCCAAGCGGCCCGCGCGGCGCTGCGGTCGATGGACGCGGCGGTCTTCGTGCTGACCGCCGACCCGCCGGTGTCGGCCAGCGAGCGGGACCTGCTCGAGCAGGTTGCCCGGCTGTCGGTGGTCACATTCGCGGTGCTGAACAAGGCCGATCACCTCGACGAGCCGGAGCTGGCCGAGGCGCTGGAGTTCACCCAGCAGGTGCTCGGCGACGCGGGCCATCCGGGCCCGGTGTACCCGATGTCGGCGCGCGCCGCCGTCGGCGGCACCGACGCCGGGTTCGCCGTGTTCCAGGCCGACTTCACCGCGTACCTGTCGGCGCAGGGCGAAGCCGACCTGCGTGCGTCCGCGGTGGCGCAGGCCCGGCGGATCGCCGGGTCGCTGCTTGACGAGGTGGCGCTGACTCGCCGGGCAGCCGAGATGCGGGCCGGAGACGCGGCCGACCGGGTGCGGCGGTTCGGCGAGCGGCTGGCCGAGGTGACGGTGCACGGCCGCGACGCCGTGACCGTGGTCAACGCCGAGTCCGGCCGGCTGCTGTTCGCGCTCAACGACGCCGCCGAGGCGGACGGGGCACGGCTGGCCCGCGAGGTTGTCGGGCAGCTGGACGCGCTGTTCGGCGATTCGCTGCGCGACGCGGGGGCGGGCGAGATCGAGCGGCAGGGCCGGGAGCGGCTGGCCGCGCTGGCCGTGGCGGCCGCCGAGGCCTGGCGCCAGCAGCGGCGGGCGGATATCGAGCAGGGGCTGGCCGAGGTGGACGCCCGCCTAGCCGCGGAGCTGCGGGCCGAGCTCGGCGTGCTCCGCGAGTCCGCCGCCGAGCTGCTCGGCCTGGATCTGGCCGTCCCCGAGCCCCACGGCCGGCTGGCGGAGAGCAGGCGGTTCTTCTACACCGCCACGGCAGACGCCGGCCAGACCGAGCTGCTGGCCGGCGCCGTCCGGCGCCGGCTCCCCGGCGAGTTCGGCAGGCGGACGGCCCGGGATCACCTGCGCCGCGAGGCCCCGGGCCTGGTCCAGATGCAGATCGGCCGGGCCCGGGGAGACCTGCAGTACCGGCTGGCGGAGGCGACTCGGGCGCTGGCGCGGATGGTCGAGCAGCGCTATGCCGACGGGACCAGCCGGATACGGTCGGCGCTGCAGGCCGCGGCCGGGATCCGCACGGCGACCGCCGCCGAGGTGGCGGAGAAGGAAGCAGAACTGGCCGGGCGCGAGCCGGGGGTGCGCCACGTCATGGGCCTGCTGGACGAGGCCACCGTGTCCGGCCCCACCGTGTCCGGCCCCACCGTGTCCGGCCCCACCGTGTCCGGCCCCACCGTGTCCGGCTCCACCGTGTCCGGCCCCACCGCGTCCGGCCAGACCTCTTCCGGCCGGACGCGGCCCGGTGCTCAGGGCATGCCGTAGCGGAGGCCGGGTTCGGCGGCGGCGATCTCCATCAGCCGGTTGTACTTGGCCACGCGTTCGCCGCGGGCCGGGGCGCCGGTCTTGAGGTGACCGCAGCCGGTGCCGACGGCCAGGTCGGCGATGAAGTGGTCCTCGGTCTCCCCGGAGCGGTGCGAGACGAACTGCCGGTACCCGGCCTCGCGGCAGATGGCCATGGCCCGCAGGGTCTCGGTGACGGTGCCGATCTGGTTGAGCTTGATCAGCGACGAATTACCGATGCCCAGGGCGATGGCGCGGGTGATGATGGCCGGGTTGGTGCAGAAGATGTCGTCGCCGACCAGTTCGGTGGTGCCGCCCAGCCGGGCGGTCAGCGCGATCCAGCCGTCCTCGTCGTCCTCGCCGAGCCCGTCCTCGATCAGGTGGACCGGGAACTGGGCGGTCATCGCGGCGTACCGGCCGATCATGGCGGCGCTGTCCAGTAGTTGCCCGGCCACCCGGTAGCGGCCGTCGGACTGGCGGAACTCCGACGAGGCTGGGTCCAGCGCGATCGAGACCCCGTCGGAGCCGGGCTTGTACCCGGCGTCGGAGATGGCCCGCACCAGCAGGTCGAGCACCTGCTCGGGCTCGGCGATCTCGGGCGCGAAGCCGCCCTCGTCGCCCAGCCCGGTTGACAGCTTGCGGGCGGACAGCTCGCGGCGCAGCGCGGCGTAGACCTCCGCGCCGGCCCGGACCGCCTCGGCCATCGACGGGGCGCCCACCGGGGCGATCATGAACTCCTGGAAGTCCAGCTCGTTAGGGGCGTGCACGCCGCCGTTGAGCACGTTGAAATGCGGCACCGGCAGCGACGGGGTGACTCCGTCAGGAGTCAGCCACCGCCACAGCGGCATCCCCGCCGAGGCGGCCAGCGCCCGGGCCAGCGCCATCGAGGTTCCCACCGTGGCGTTGGCGCCCAGCCTGCTCTTGTTCGCGGTCCCGTCCAGGTCGATCATCGCCTGGTCCACCTCGGCCAGCGAGGCCCACGGCCGCCCGCGCAGCAGATCAGCCACCTCGCCGTTGACCGACGCCACCGCCCCCAGCACGCCCTTGCCCTCATACCGGTCCGGGTCGCCGTCCCGGCGCTCCACTGCCTCCCGCGACCCGGTCGACGCCCCGGACGGTACCCCGGCCCGCGCCGTCGTCCCGTCCGCCAGCCGGACCGACACGGCCAGCGTCGGCCGGCCCCGCGAATCCAGGATCTCCAGTGCGGACAGATCCGCTACCTCGAAAGCCGTCATCATCTACTCCTATCTGGGCCTGCTGCCCGGTCTATTCCGTAGCGTCATCGGCCTGTGCCTAATCAGAATCGTTTCGTCAGCCGGTGCCGCGACGGCAGGGGCTTAGGACCCTGGTTTTTGGTTTTGTCCCGGTGGGATCTGCCTGGCTGCCATGACGGCCCTAGCGGCGGTCAGTGCGGTGGCGACGGGGTGCAGATCGTCGCCCACGACTGTGTTCACGCTCCCTGGCTGCCGCCGCGGCTGGAGACCAGCGCCACTGTGATCAGCACCATAATGACCGCCAGCCACAGCAGCACCACGCCGCACTGCAAGGCCATGAGCCGGTGGACCAGGTGCTGGCGCGACACCAATCTGGTCTTGCCGGGCCGCGGTATGCGGTTTGTCCGCCGCGAGGCCGCCTGAATCTTCTCCTGGGCTGGCATATCCTCGTCCGAGGCCAGCTGGGTGAACGTGCCGAGCAGCGCGGCCAGCTGGGGATCGGAACCGGCCAGCCCGTCCTTGATCGAGTCCAGGGCCTGCTGCTCCCACGCGCTGAGGGCTCATAGCCGGTCTCGCCGGGTTGGATCTCCATCCCTCTCTGCGGGCCACTTGAACCGCATCCTCGACTCTGGCCGACTCGGATTTGCGGCCGAGAGGACCCTAGACGACAATGACGTGTTGGCGATGGGGCTCGCCATGAACCGCGCGACGTCGCGCTGATGGCCTCTACCCGATCAGTAACCTTAGGGTAGGAGGCTTCGCCATGGACGATCCGCTGGGACGGCCTGGCAATGATCTCAGGGCTGCGCGGTGAGCGCGGCCCTTCCGATTCCCCTCATCCAGCTGCTGCAGGTCCTGACGGTCGCGATCGGCGCGCCCGGGGTGACGGGCGTGATCGCGAAGGTCAAGGCCCGGCTGCAGGGGCGCCGGGGGCCGCGGATCTGGCAGCCCTACTATGACCTGGCCAAGCTGTTCCGCAAGGAGGCGCTGGCCCCGGAGGGGGTGAGCTGGTTCTTCCTGGCCGCCCCGCTGGTCGCGGTGGCCGCCTACCTGACGATCCCGCTGCTGATCCCGGTGCTGACCACCTACGGGCTGCCGCTGGGCTACATGGGGGACATCCTGGGCGGCGGGTTCCTGCTGTCGCTGGCCAGCTTCGTGATCGCTACGGCCGCGCTGGAGACCGGCAGCCCGTACGCCCAGCTGGGCTCGAGCCGGGCCAAGACGTTCTCGGCCATCACCGAGCCGGTGGTGCTGTTCGTGGTATTCACCGTGGCCCTGCTGACCGGCACCGACCTGCCGTACGCACTGGCCGCGACGGTCCGGTCCAGCGCCGGCCAGGTCATCCGGCCGGCGCACCTGCTGGCCGCGGCCGCGCTGTTCATGGTGATCCTGCACGAGACCGGCCGGATCCCGGTGGAGACGCACACCGGTACCAACGAGTTCGGCATGATCGAGGAGGCCCGGGGCTTCGAGCACTCCGGCCCGTACCTCGCGCTGCTGAAGTGGGGCAGCGAGCTCAAGCAGCTGATCCTGTACACGATCCTGGCCGACGTGTTCCTGGTGCCGTGGGGCCTGGCCTCAACCCAGCGGCTGGACGCGGTCGTGCTGGCCATCGTGGCCCTGCTGGCCAAGGCGTGCGCGGTCGGCTGCGTGGTCGCGGTGATCGACAACTCATTCGCCAAGCTGCGCCTGTTCAAGATCACCGAGTTCGTGTCGGCCGCGTTCCTGCTCGCCGTGCTCGGTGTGTTCACGCTTTACCTGGGGGGTGGCTGATGGCGGACCCGGTGCAGGCGCCCGGCGTCTACGAGGGCGCCGCCAACGTGATCGCGGCGGTGATGCTGCTGCTGGAGTTCGGCATGCTGCGCCAGGCCCTGGCCCGGGACCAGATCCGGCTGTACATGGGGCAGTCCGCGCTGCTGTCGGTGCTGGCCATCGTCATCGCCGCGGACCGGAACCTGCCCGACCTGTACGCGCTGGCCGGGCTGTCCGCGGCGCTCAAGGTGGTGGCCGTGCCGCTGGTCATGCGCCGGCTGCTCGGCCGGATCGACCCCGACATCGAGGACGAGGCACCCGGCGTGGCGGGCAGCCAGACGCTAAGCCCGGCGTCCGCCGTGCTGGCCGGGATCGTGCTGGCCGCGATCGGGTTCTTCTGCTTCGGCGCGCTCGACATCCATGGGCCGGCCGCCCCCGACCTGGCGCTGGCCCTGGCCGCCGCGATGGTGCTGGTCTCGTTCGGCCTGATGATCGTCCGCCGGGACGTCGCCTCCCAGGCCATCGGGTTCTTCACGCTGGAGAACGCGATCTCGCTGGCCGCGCTCGTGGTGGCGTCCGGGCTGCCGCTGATCCTGGAGACCGCGTTCCTGTTCGACCTGCTGGTGGCGGTGGTGGTGTTCGGCATGCTGATCCGCGCCCACCACGGCCGGGCCGAATCGCTGTCCACCGCCGACCTGACCGAGCTCCGGGGGTGAGCGCATGATCGCCGTCGTGCTCGCGCTGCTCATCGTGCCGTTCGCGGCCGCCGTGGCCTGCGCCGTCCTGCCCGGGAAGCGGATCGCCCCGGCCATCACCGTGACCACGGGCGTGGCCTCCTTCGGCCTGGTCCTCGCGCTGGTCCCCGCGGCCGCCCACCGGGACCTGAACTACCTGTCGTACCTGCGGGTCGACGCGCTCAGCGCGATCTTCCTGCTCGCCATCAGCTTCCTGTACGCGGTCGTGGGCATCTACTCGATCGGCTACATCCAGCACCACGGGCACGACGACCGCTACGCCAGGCGCTTCTACGCCGGGCTCAACCTGTTCGCCTGGGCCATGCTGGCCGCGCCGCTGATGAGCAGCCTGGCGCTGCTGTGGATCGCGGTGGAGATCACCACGATCGTCTCGGCCCTGCTGGTGGCGATCGAGGACACCGACGGGGCGGTCGAGGCGGCCTGGAAGTACGTGCTGATCGCCAGCGCGGGCCTGGGCATCGCCCTGCTGGCCACCGTGTTCGCCTACTTCGCCGGCTCCCAGGTGCTCGGCGAGCACTACAACCTGGCCATCGCCCCGCTGATCCAGGTGGCCCCGCGGCTGCCGGCCACCCCGGTGCGGCTGGCCTTCCTGCTCGCCCTGCTCGGCTACGGCACCAAGGTCGGCCTGTTCCCGGTGCATACCTGGCTGCCGGACGCGCACTCCGAGGCGCCCACTCCGGTCTCCGCGCTGCTGTCGGGAGCGCTGCTCGCGACCAGCTTCTACGCGATCCTGCGCTACTACCAGTTCACCGCCGCGGCGCTGGGCAGCGGCTTCCCGCGGGACGCGCTGCTGGCCTTCGGGGTGGCCTCGCTGCTGCTGGCCGCGCTGTACGTGTTCGGCCAGCGCGACATCAAGCGACTGCTGGCCTACTCCAGCATCGAGCACATGGGCATCCTGGCCATCGGGGTGAGCTTCGGCGCGCCGGTGGCGCTGGCCGGCGTCATGCTGCACGTGCTGGCGCACGCGGCGGCCAAGGGGAACGCGTTCATGGGCGCGGGCGTGTTCACTGTGAAGTACCGCACCAAGCAGATCGCGACCATGCGTGGCGCGCTCGACCTGCTGCCGTGGAGCGGGCCGCTGTTCCTGCTCGCGATCTTCGCGCTGTCCGCCATGCCGCCCTCGGGCATCTTCCGCAGCGAGTTCCAGATCGTGGCCGGCGGCCTGAGCTCCGGCAACGACGCCGCCGCCGCGGTGCTGGTGGTGCTGGTCACCGTGGCCTTCTGCGGGCTGACCGCCGCGTCCACCCGGATCCTGTTCAGCCGGGCCCCGCGGTCACTGTCCGCCGCGGCGGTAGCAGACCGCGGCGAGCCGTCCGCCTGGATGGTGGTGCCGGCGGTGGCCGGCGTCGCGGCCCTGTTCATCCTGGGCGTGCACCCGCCGGGCGAGCTCACCGGCCTGATTTCCAGAGCCGTGACCGAGCTGGGAACGGTGCGATGACCATGACCCAGCCGGACGTCCTGGCGCTGTGGAAGGAACTCGAAGCGCAGGTCGCGGCGGGCGACCGGTTCGCCGGCCTGTTCGCGACCGCCGGCGACCCGGGGCCGGCCACGCTGTCGGCGCACCTCGCGACCGCGGGCGACATCGAGACGCTGGAGGTGACGCTGCCGCCCGGCGCCACCAGCTACCCGGCGCTCACCCCCCGGCTGGGCGCCGCGTTCTGGTACGAGCGGGTGATCCACGACGAGTTCGGCCTGGTACCCGACGGTCATCCGCGGCTGGCCCCGCTGATCCGCCCGGGCGACCCGCTGCCCCGGCACGTGGAGGGCTACGGGCTGTTCACGATCCCGCACGGCCCGGTCCGCTCCGGCGTGCTTGAGTCCATCGAGTACCTGGTCGAGACGCCCGGCGAGGCTATCCCGCACCTGAACATGCGGGTGTTCTACAAGCACCGCGGCGTCGAGCGGCGGTTCACCGGGATGACCGTGCCGGACGCCGTCCTGCTGGCCGAACGCACCGAGGGCATCGCCTCGGTCGCCCACGCGCTCGCCTTCTGCCATGCGGTCGAGCGGCTGGCCGGGTGCGCGCCGCCCCCGGCCGCGGCCCTGGTCCGGGTGCTGCACGCCGAGCTGGAGCGGATCGCCAACCACCTGGACGTGGCGGTCCGGCTGGCCGACGCGGCCGGGCTCGCGGTGGCCACAGCCCGGATGGCGCTGCACAAGGAGCGGGTCATGCGGCTGGTCAGCCGGATGTGCGGCAGCCGGTTCGGCCGCGGCGTGGTCGTGCCGGGCGGGGTCAGCGCGCTGCCGGGGCTGGCCCCGGCCGAGCTGCGCGCCGAGGTCGAGCGGCTGGCGAAGCAGGTCACGGCCGAGGCCGCGGCGCTGATGGCCACGTCCTCGTTCCTGGACCGGCTGCGCGGCACCGGCCCGCTGACCCCGGCGCGGGCCCGCATCCACGGGGCGCTGGGCCCGATCGGCAAGGCGGCCGGGTTCGCCGACGACAACCGGCTGACCCGCCCCTACGACGGCTACCCGGAGCTGGCCCCGCTGGCCGGCCGGGCGCACAAGGCCGGCGACGCGCTGGCCCGGCTGCGGGTCAGGTGGGAGGAGGTGGGCTCCTCGTTCGGCCTGCTCCGGCAGGCCGCCGCCGAACTGGCCCAACGAACCGGCGATGAGCTCCGGGCCCGCTGCGAGCCCGCCGGGGGGCGGGCGCTGGGCTGGGCCGAGGCGCCGCAGGGCGAGGTGCTCTACGACGTGGCGGTGGCGGACGGCCGGATCGCCCGCTGTCACCCCCGGTCGGCGTCCTTCCACAACCTGGTGCTGATGCACGAGGTGTTCGCCGGCGACATCCTCACCGACTTCCCGTTCATCGAGGCCAGCTTCGGCCTGTCCATCGCGGGGGTGGCCCTATGAGCATCTGGGTGCTGCGCGGCCTGCGCGATGGCGTGGTCACCACCCGCTGGCCGGCCAGGCCCGACGCGTACGCCGACGACTGGCGCGGCGCGGCCCAGCCGATCGGACAGGAGCCGCTCGGACAGGACGAGCGCGCCGGCGACCTCACCGGCCTCTGCCCCACCGGGGCCATCACCGTCACGGGCGGCACCGTGCGCGTCGACCAGGGCAAGTGCATCCTGTGCGGGCGGTGCGTGGCCGAGCGCCCCGGCGTCTTCGCCTGGTCCCAGGGCGCCATCGGCCCGGCCACGCTGACCCGGGAGCAGCTGGTCATCCCCGAACTGGAGGAGACCGACGCGGCCATCGCCGCGGCCCGCGCCCGGCTGGCCGAACGGACCCGCGCGCTGCGCCGCAGCGTGCATGTGCGGCACGTGGACGCCGGGTCCGACGGCAGCGAGGAGTGGGAGATCCAGGCCCTGCTCGGCCCGGTCTACGACCTGCACCGGCTGGGCGTGTTCATCACCGCCAGCCCCAGGCACGCCGACGTGCTGCTGGTCACCGGGGCGGGCGCGCGCGGCATGACCGGCCCGCTGCGCACCACCTACGACGCGATGCCGGACCCGAAGGTCGTCATCGCGGCCGGCACCAACGCGGTCAGCGGCGGCCTGCTGGCCGGCAGCGAAGCGGTCACCGGCGGCGTCACCGCCACGGTGCCGGTCGACATTTTCCTGGCCGGCTCCCCGCCGAGCCCGTTCGGCATATTGAATGCTCTGCTGATCGCGGTCGGCTACCTGGCCCCCGACGGGAGGCGGTCGCGGTGAACTGGGTATTCGGCGCGGGGCTGATCCTGCTGGCGCTGGCCGCGGCCGCGGACTTCGTCGGCGGCCGGGTGATGCGGGCCGGGCCGCTGTACCTGCTCGGCGCGGCCGGGGCCGGCTGCCTGGCCGCCACCGGCGGGGTCGCGCTCACCGGGCGGCTGGTCACGCTGGACGTGGCCGGCTGGCTCGGCGACCCGATCCCGGGCCAGCGGGCGGCCGCACTGGCCGCCGACCAGCTGTCCGGGCTGTTCCTGGCCATGGCGTTCGGCGCGGCGGTGCCGGTCTCGGTCGCGTTCGCCAGCTGGGCACGGCGGCAGGGGGACCGGCCGGGCCGGCTCGGCGCGAGCTACGCGCTGGCCCTCGGCGCGGTCGCGGTCATCGTGACCGCGCGGGACGCGTTCACCGCGCTGTTCGGCTGGGAGTCGCTCACCCTGGCCTTCTACCTGCTGGCCGGGGCCGACCGGCAGCGCCGGGACCGGGCCGGCGCGGCCCAGATCACGTTCGCGTTCGGCAAGGTCAGCGGGGCGGCGCTGCTCCTCGGGCTGCTGCTGCTGGCGGCCGGGTCGCACTCGATCCTGCTGGCCTCGTTCACGCACGTGCCCCTCGGGCAGGCCCGGACCACCGCGCAGGTGCTGCTGCTGACCGGGTTCGCGATCAAGGCCGGCCTGGTTCCGTTCCAGATCTGGCTGCCGCGCGGCTACGCCGCCGCACCCGGGCCGGCCCGCGCGATCATGGCCGGGGTGTGCGTCAACGTGGCCTTCTACGGCATGTGGCGCACGCTGGCCCTGCTCGGCCGGCCGCCCGGCGCTCTGGTCGGCGCGGTGCTGCTGCTCGGCGCGGTGACCGCGCTGCTGGGCATCGCGCACGCCGCCGTGCAGAACCGGCTGTCCCGGGTCATCGCCTACTCCAGCATCGAGAACACCGGGCTGATCGTGACCGGCTTTGGCGTCGCGCTGACCGGCGCCGCAGCCGACAACCGCGAGCTGGTGGCGGCCGGGATGCTGGCCGCGACCCTGCAGATGATCGCGCACACCGTGGCCAAGTCGCTGCTGTTCACCTCGGCAGCCGGGCTCGAGGCGGGCGTCGGCGGGGACGACCTGGAGCTGCTGCGCGCGCGGGCCCGGCGCACCCCGTGGAGCGGTTTCGGCCTGGTCGTGGGCTCGGTGACGCTGGCCGGGCTGCCGCCGACGGTGGGCTTTGTGTCCGAGTGGTTCCTGCTCGAGTCGCTGATGCAGCAGTTCCGGGTGGCCGGCCTGGGCTACCGGCTGCCGTTGGCCGTGGCCGGCGCCGCGGTCGCGCTGACCGTCGGCTTCGCCGGTGTGACGTTCGTCCGCCTGGTCGGCCTGGTCGTGAAGCGCGACGGCCCGGAGCCCGTCCGCGGCGCGCCGCTCACGTACGGCTGGGCCGGCCGGTCCGCCGTGCTCGTGCTCTCCGTTTGCTGCCTGGCCATCGCTGCGGTGACCCCGCTGGAGATCCGGGTCATCGCGGCCGGGCTCTCTCCCGTCGTGCCGAGCTCGCTGATCATGGGCGCGCTGAAGTCGCCGTGGGTGCTGCAGCCGACCTTCGCCGGGTTCTCGATCCTGTCGCCGTCCTGGCTGTGGCTCGAGATGCCAGTGATGCTGCTCCTGGTCGCGCTGTTCGCCTGGGCGGTGTCCGGACGGCGACTGCTGCGGGTGCGGCGGGTGCCGACCTGGCGCTCGGCCACGATCGGGGTCGACGGCCTGGACTCCTACACCGCCTTCGGCTACGCCAACCCCACCCGCCGGGTGCTGGCCGGCGTCCTGCACACCCATGCCGAGGTGCAGGAGATCATGCTGGAGGACAGTGACCGCGACCCGGGGTCCGGCCCGCCGGACCGGGACGACGCTGCCGAGGGGGAACAGGCCGCGCGCCTCAGGTACGCCTCCGACGTGATGGAGGTGGTGGAGACTTACCTGTACCGGCCCGTGCTCCGGTCGTTCCTGGCCGTCGTGGCCGTGGCGAAGCGCCTGCAGTCCGGGCGGCTCGACGCGTACCTGCTGTACATGCTGATCACCCTGATCGCGCTCATCGCCGTGGTCACCGCCCTGGCCTGAACCCAGGTAATCGGGGTGGCGGCGGGCACGTTACCGATCCTGCCCGGTGGCCATCACGGCTGGGGTGCGGGCTTTGTCTTCATCCAGCCAGGCACCGAGGCGGTAGTAGAGATCCTCGCCGAAGCTGGTCGGAAGCGGTTCTTTGACAGCGAGCTTGTAGTTGCGGCGCCCGTCGGGCTGGCGTTCGGCCCGCAGGAAGAGGGTGGAGTCCGCGTGCTGGCGGTGGAAGCTTTCGGCGAAGTCGAACCTGTGGGTGACGAAGAACACCTGGACCTTGGCGTCCAGCAGGGCGCGGACGACCTGGCGGCCGATCTCGGATCCCTCGCGCTCGTTGGTCCCGGCGAAGGACTCGTTGAACAGAATGAGGCAGTGTGGCCCGATCTGGTCGGCGATGGCGCTCATGCGCCGCAGTTCCTCGTCCAGCCGCCCGCTGGTCATGCTGGCGTCTTCTGCCCGGATGAAGTGCGTGAAGATCCCGCGGGTCACGTTGGCCCGGTAGGACCGCGCGGTGACGAAAAGCCCGCACT
Organism: uncultured Actinomycetes bacterium; assembly: GCA_963739135.1. Classification (GTDB taxonomy): domain Bacteria; phylum Actinomycetota; class Actinomycetes; order Streptosporangiales; family Streptosporangiaceae; genus Palsa-504. The sequence goes on along the minus strand of CAVTZG010000018.1, from coordinate 25,779 downwards.
GCATCATGAGCTGGGCCAAGCCGACGCTGCGCAGGAATGTCGACTTCCCGCCCGAGTTGGCGCCGGTGATGATGACCAGCGGCCTCCCGTCGGCCTGCACGTCGTTGCCCACGACCGCGCCCTGAGACTGCAGTTCCAGGCTGGCGTCGCGCAGGTCCGTGCAGGAGAACGCGACCGGTGACAGCGGCCCGGGCTCGGGAAACGAGGTCGGCACGCCCTTGGCCGCGAGCCGGTCGGCCAGGTTGAGGCAGCTGACGTAGAAGCCCAGCTCCGCCTTGAGCATGGTGAAGTAGCTGCGGATGTGATCGGCGGACTGGGCGGCCGCGTCGGCGACGAGGTTGGTCCCGCGGCCGGTCAGGTCGGCCAGGATCTGGCTTCCTGCCTCGTCGCGGGGCGAGATGGTGAAGGAGTAGGCCGAGCGCGGGCCGATCCCCAGTCGCTCCTTCCACGGCCGCCGCGCGTCGCCCGGGGCGCGGAGCACGAAATTGAACCCGCTGTTGTCCCGGGCCAGCTCGGCGCTGATCAGCACGCCGGCGCGGAACCGGAGCTGCTTCAGGTGGTAGCTGATCTCCTCGAAGTAATCGTCGGCCAGGTCGCGTTGTAGAGCGGCGAACAGCGTCCGCAGCCCGTCGGAGGCGAACTTCCCGGCCTGGCCGTCGGCGATCTGGCGCAGCTGCCTGAGCCGGGCCACGTAGGCTTCGAGATGGTTGACGGCGCCTGAAAGGTTGGATTCAGGAGACTGGTACGTGCCGCCGTAGCCGCCCCAGACGCTCCGGATGTCCTGCAGGGCACCGGCCGCCACGGCGTACATCTCCCTGATGACCTCGGGCTGGGCCAGGCAGTCGGTCAGGATCTGCTGGCGGTAGCGGATGGCCTGCGGGTCGTGCAGGCAGGCCATCAGCACCTTCGCGGACACCCCGTACAGGAACTTGTCACCGGCGGCCATCGCCTGTAGCAGCGTGGTCAGCTCCAGGTCCTGGATCAGGTCCTCGTGGCCAGGGGGCAGGCCGGCCCCGAAGTCGAAGTCCTGCGCCTGGTACAGAAGGTAGGCCTTCATGAGGTGACCCTGGCCCGCAGCCGCTGATAGGTAAGGCCGTGCTTGTCGGCGAGGGCCAGCGCGTAGGCCAGTCCGTCGGCTGGCTTCCTGACCACCTTGAAGGTCCGTTCGGCCGGGTTGTCCGGGACGACCGTGCTCATCATGCTGACCACCGACTCACCCAGCGAGGCCAGCTCGTCCACGAACGTGACGTAGACGCCCACGGCGTCGAGCTCGATCAGTTTCGTCAGCAGCTTCGTGCCCAGGAAGCGGGCATCGTGCAAGGTCGTGGAGGCGAAGATCTCGTTCAGGATCACGATGCTGCGGGGGGTGGCTGCCGTCAGGATCTTCCCGATCCTGACCAGGTCGTCCTCCAGCTTCCCGCTCATCCTGGTGAGGTCCTCCTCCCGCCCGAAATGGGTGAAGAGGCGGTCGGACAGGAACAGCCGTGCGGCGCTGCCCGGGACCGGGCAGCCGACGCTGGCCAGGTGATGCAGCTGGCCGAAGGTCCGGGCGAGGGTGGTCTTGCCGCCCTGGTTCGGCCCGGTCACCACCAAGATCCGCTCGACGCCCTCCAGGTGGAAGTCGTTAGTGACCACCGGCTTGCCGCTCAGGACGAGCTTGCGGGCCAGGGCCAGGTCGAAGGTCCCGTCCGCCAGGACCTCCTTCGACGCGGCCGAGAGCTCGGGGTAGCAGAAACTCAGCCCGGCCGAGCTAAGCGGCCTGATGTGATCCAGGTAAGCGAGATAGAACTGGAACTCCCGGTCAGCGCGCCGGATGCCCTCATCGACGAACCCGGCGTGCCGGCGGCAGTACTCATCCAGGGCGGCGAACTCTTCCGGGAACAGCTGCGCCACCAGCTCGACGATCTGGGCGGCGATGTGGTTCATTCCCGGCCACGTCCGGTAGGTGACCCGGTAGTCCTTGGCCGCGCCCTGCTTGAACCGCTCGAAGGTCTGCAGCACCTCGGCGCTGTAGTCGGCCTCGTCCTGATAGCGGCTCACGTCGACCCGGCCGCCCCGGATACGGGTGCAGTAGCGGAGCCGGCCGAGCTCTTCCTTGCGATCCGCCGTATCGCTGACCAGGGCGGTGAACCCGGCGGAGGCCACGTAGGAGTCGAGGTACTCCCGGAAGGCCAGCAGGCCGCGGGAGCGGATCTGGGCCGAGGCCAGGTGCCCGCCCAGGGACTGCACCGCGTCGCAGTAGATGGCCGCCGCGTCCAGGAACCAGCCCTCCCGCTGGTAATGCTCACGCATGTCCTTCAGCTGACGCAGATGAGCCCGGACCTGCTGCATGCGGTCGGCGAACCGCTCGACCTGGCCGCACAGCTCGCGGTCCGCCAGGTCCCGGAAAACCTCCTGGCGGTAGCGCACCGCGGCTGGATCGTGCAGATGGCCGAACAGGACCGTCGTGATGAGATCACGCTCTTCGCGGTCGCCGGCGATCTGGGCCACTATCTGGTCGAGATTCAGATCCGCCGCGAAGGAGCGATCCTCGTCCAGCTCCCCTGGATCCTGGGCATCCGCAAACAGCAAGCTGGGGAGACGGCGGTCGCTGTCCGCCGACGGCGCCGGAGACTTGGAGATGTCTTCCTGCCCCTGGTTCAGGCTTCCGGATGCTTGCTGCGCCACGACATGCCTCCTGCGTTCCGGCCGCTAACGCGGACCACAGGAGCCATCAGCCACTAGGGCGGTACCGGCGAGCTCCATCGCCGTGATACCGATTCTACGGCCACTGCTACGGCCACTGGGCCTGTACGCGCCGCCGAGCTGGGCGGCCCAGGCGGCGTCAGCCCTCGCCTGCGTGGCCAGATGCCGGACCGTGCTCGATAACTTTGCCAGGCGCATTTACCACACCGACGGTGTCTCGGTCACCAGGCGCTGAACGCCGCCGCAGACGCCCCGTCCTCACCGGCAGATCGTCGACCAGGATTCGGTGCAGGTTCCCGCGCTGCCGCCGCGGTTGCTGACCAGCGCGACGGTGATCACGGCCACAGTTATCACCAGCCATAGGAGCATCACGGCCCACTGCGCGTCCACGAGTCCGAGCGAGGACCGCGAGCACGCGCAGGCACCGGCCCGGCCGCGCTGGCGCGGCTTCCGCTGAGAACACGGGATCGTCCGGCGCGCACTGGCCGCGATCTTCTCCTGGGCCGGCATGTCCTCGCCCGAGACCATCCGGGTGAACGTCCCGAGCTGCGCGGCCAGCCTGGGATCAGACCTAGCCAGCCCGTCCTTGATCGAGTCCAGAGCCTGCCGTTCCCACGTGCTGAGAGTCATCGTCGGTCCCCCCATCGCACAGCCGTGACACTGATCCGCGGAGGCGTCAGGGACGGACCCGGTCCAGCCTGCAATGCCGCAGCGCAGCACGCCAGCGAGCCGGGAACGTGAACCACCATTCGAGACCTCCACCCGCGGGCAGCAGCGATGACGCCATTACCAGGCAGAGGCCGTCAGCCCGGCAGCTGATACCGGGCATTACGCGAGCCTCATCGCGTACGCCAACATATCAAGCCGGACCCGGTTTGGGGGCCATACGTTCTGTTAGCCAGATCTCACGGAAAAGGGAACCGGCCAGGCTCAGCAGGGCGCCAACGACCGGAACGTCCGGCCTCCCTGCCCGGTCAGCGGGCCCTGGACGCCGCCCACCGGCGTCCCGTCGTCCTGCCGGTACACCAGGATCCAGACGTCGGACGCCGTGGGGCTGATGTCGAGGTTGGTCGCCACGATGGTGAGGTAACCCTGCTGGTCCGCAGTGCCGTCGGCCAGGTCAGAGGCGGTGATGTACTGGCCGCCGCAGGTGTCCTCGAGCAGCCCGTAGCGCTGGCCCGGGTCAATGTCGCGGCCGTAGACGAACAGCCAAGTCTGCGGGACCGAGCCCGGCGAGGGGCGTACGGCCAGCACGACGACGGAGAACGAGTTCTTGGCGGCACCGGGCAGCGCGTAGATGGCTGTGCCGGAGACGGCCGGCCGCGCCACGACGGCCGGGGCCAAGGGGGCAGCGGTGCGCGCGGCCTTGGACGCAGTGCTGGCTGCGGGCTCGTGCTGCGTCCCCAGCCGGGTCAGGCCCAGGGACACGCCCAGGCAGATCAGCAGCGCTCCGGCCAGGAAGATGGCGATCCAGCCGCGGCGGCTCGGCCTGCGGCGGCTCGGCCTGCGGCGGCTCGGCCTGCGGGGGCTCGGCCTGCGGGGGCCCGGCCTGCGGGGGCCCGGCCAGCGGCCCGGCCCGGCGGGGCCTGGCCCACCGGGGCTTGGCCCGCTGGGGTCCTGTCCGTCGGGGCTTGGCCCGCTGGGGTCCGGTCCGCTGGGGTCCGGTCCGCTGGGGCTTGGCCCGCGCCGCCGGTCGCTGAGCCGCCGGTCGTCCCTGATCCGCCAGTCGGAGCCGGAGGACAGGATGTCGGGCTGCTCGTCCATGCTCCATCACCGTCCGCCGTCACCAAGGCGGATACCCGGCCCAGACCAGCCCAAGCCCGCTCTTTAGGGATTACTTGCACCAGTCTCGCTCATGACGTCGCGATGAGCCAGGGACGAACAGAAGCTGAACCGTCGCCGCGGAAACAGGGCTTGAACTTGGAGTACGGTCCAAGGTCTAGCGTCGAGGCATGAGGGCCGATGGAGTTACCGCACCGCTGTCTGTCGGGGAACTGGCCTCCCGGGCCGGGGTACGTCCCGACACGATCCGCTATTACGAACGGGCCGGGGTGCTGCCGCCGCCGCGGCGCAGTGACGGCGACCACCGCCGGTACGGGGCCGCGGACATGGACCGGCTGCTGTTCATCCGGGGCGCTCAGCGGCTCGGGCTGCGGCTGGCCGAGATCCGCGAGCTGATGGCGGTGCGCGAAACCGGTGAGTGCGCATGCGAGCCCGCGGCGGGCCTGCTGCGCAGGCACGTCGCCGAGATCGACGTAGAACTGGAACGGCTGGCGGCGCTGCGTGCCGAGCTGGCCAGCATGCTGGCCGCCATGACCGGCTCGCAGTGCCCGGAACCGGTGCCGGGCACTTGGTGCCGGCCCGATCTGCGAGACGGGGAGGGAGGTGACGGCGATGTGCTCATGCTGCGATGACATCACGTGCTGCGGCTCGGGCTGCGGCTCGTGCTGCGAGGACTGAGCTTACGCAGGTCCCGCCCCAGGCGCCGGGGCGGGACGGCATGGCAGCGGTCAGGTGGCGGGCCGGGGAGCGGCCGGCTGTTCCCGTTTGCTGGTGCGGTGGATCCGGGCCAGGATCAGGGTGCTGGCGATGACGCCGGTGACGCCGAGGGTGATCAGGCGCGGATCGGATTTGTGCAGGCCGAAGATCAGCCAGCAGGACAGCTCGCCCAGGATGAGCAGCCAGGTCCCTGACGAGAGGCCGGTCGGGCGGGCCGTCCGGTAGGCGGTCCAGAGCGACGGCGCGACCTGTACGAAGAACGCCGCGGTGAGCAGCGTCCCGAGGCCGACCCGGCCCACCACGGGATAGGCCGCGACCAGCAGCACCGCCCACGCGCTGATCAGCAGCGACGGCCGGAGCGTGGCCTGCCCGCGGCGGATGAGCAGCAGGGCGAGCATCCCGGCCAGGACGGTCGCCGAGGTCGCGGGGACCAGCGCGGTCCAGTAACGCTCGAGGGCGAAGTAGGCGATCCAGGCCCCATTGTTGATGCTGGTGAGGATGGCCCAGGACCAGGAAACACCCGCGGTGTCACCGGTGGCCCGGAGCTTGAGGATCTGCGGGAGGAACTGCGGGATGGCAAAGGCGGTGGCGACGATCGAGGTGTAGTCGAGGAGGTCCATGGTTAGTCGCTGGAAATGAACAACACGCTCAACTGGGTGCGCGGGCCGGGGTGATGGTGTAGTTCCACTCGCCGTGCCAGTCATGCGGGGTGAGGTACTGCGCGGTCAGCGTCTTCATCTCGCGGTCGGTGATCTTGATGCCGCGCGGGTAGGTGCTGGTGTCGCGTTCGGCGCGGACGGTCAGGCCGGTGCGGGTGGTGGTTCCTGCGATGAGGTTCACGGCGACTTCGTGGCTGGTCAGGGGCTGCCCGGCCCAGTTCATCGAGATGTAGCTGAACAGCCGGTGCTCTATCTTGTTCCACTTGGACGTGCCCGGCGGCATGTGGCAGACCGTGATCGCCAGGCCGGCAGCGTCGGCGAGAGCAGCGAGTTCCTTCTTCCACAGCCGCAGCCGGTAGCCATTGGAGCCGCCCGCGTCGGCGGTGATCAGGAGCGACGCGGTACCGGGGTAAGCGATCGTGCCGACGCTGTCCCACCAGCGCCGGATGGTCTGGACGGCGAACTGGGCGGTGTCGCCGTCGCTGCCCACCGACACCCAGCCTGCGTCGGCGCCCAGGTCGTACACGCCGTAGGGCACCGCCTTGCCCTGCTCGCCGGGGAAATCGTGGACATCAGCGCGGCGCGGGTCACCGGACGGGCGCCATTCGCGGCCCGCGCGGGCGTACCGGCCGATCAGCTCCTTCTTCTTCGCGTCCACGCTGATCACCGGCTCGCCGGCGGCCAGCGCCGCCGCGACGCGGCGGGCGATGTAGCGGAACTGGGCGTCGCGGTCCGGGTGCTGCCGGCCTTCCAGCGTCTTGGCGTTGCCCTGCAGGCTGTAATCCAGCGGCCCGGCCAGCAGCTTGCCGACACTGTGATGAGAGACCTGGTGCCCCTGGCTCCCCAGCTCGTCCGCCAGATTCCTGGTGGACTTGGTGGTCCACCGGAGGCGGGTCATCGGATCGCCGCGGGTTTCCGGCTCCACCAGCGCGTCCAGGGCGTCCAGCAGGCCCGCGTCGATACCGGTCAGCGGCTTGCGGCCGCCACCCTGCCGCCGCGCCCGCCCGCCCAGCGGCTCCGCGCCGCCATCCAGCTCATCCACCCCGGCGGTCACCGTCACCCGCGACACCCCAGCCGCCCGTGCCACCAGCGCGATGCCCCCATATCCCAGCGACCTGGCCTCAGCCGCCATCAGCAGCCGCCGCTGCCGCTCATCCAGATGAGGCAGGATCGTGTCAAACTTCGCCGCCAGCACCTGCTCATCGATCTCCATGACAATGGCCATACCAAAAGCATGATCCCGACATCAGAAGATGTACAAGTTAATTTAAGACAGGCCCTTACTGTCGTCCGCCTTCCGCAGGGACCGGAAAGTCTAAGAGCAAAATTACGCTAGATATGGCGAAATTTTCTTGCAGATTTATGCCATGATCATGGATCTACTGCAATCATCGTTGCTGTGGACGCAGTTGACCGGAAGATAATTGCCGAGCTGCAGGCCGAGGGCCGACTGACCGTCACCGAACTGGCCGAACGGGTCTCGCTCAGCGTGGCCCCCTGCCACAGGCGGCTCCGCCAACTGGAGCGCACCAAGGCGATCCGCGGCTACCGGGCCATCGTCGATCCCGCCGCGATCGGATTCGGCTTCGAGGTCCTGGTCCAGGTCACCATGGACCGGGAAGACGCCACGACGATTACCCGGTTCGAAAGCGGACTGGCCGAGATTCCCGAGGTGCGCCACGCGGAGCGGCTGTTCGGCGATCCGGACTACCTGGTCCGGGTGGCCACTCCTGACCTGGCCGCCTACCAGGTCCTGCGGGACGAGAAGCTCGCCACCTTGCCGGGCGTGCAGCGGCTCACCTCGACGATCGTGATGAAACGCATCGTCGATGACCGGCCCTTCCCGATAGCGCCGGGCGCCACGGGTCGTTAGACCGGGTACTGGGTGGGTCTGGTGGTGTAGCTGCGGCCCGCTCGGCGTGGTCCACCGGATGGTCCCGCCTCAGCGGTTCCGGGCTGGTTACCCGGTTCCTGGTGGGGGGCTGTGGCTGCGGATGATCTTGCCGTCGGGGCTTCGGACCTGGCTGGTGCCGTCAGGATTGACGGTCAGGGTCCAGCCGAGCTGGTGCAGCAGCACGTGATGGTGAGCAGTAATCCTTCAGGTTGGTCAGGCTGGTGGGGCCGCCGTCGGCCCGGTGCACCACGTGGTGCGGCTCACAGCCGGCGGCAGGCTGGCCGCAGCCGCCGGGATGCTTCCGTAATCCGCACAGGAGGCGGGAGCAGGCATCATGGAAGACATGCTGACCACGGACTACGACGGGTGCGGCCGGTGCCTGGTCGGGGTGCGCCGGCTGAGCCGCAAGACCGACGCCACCAGCAGCCCGCAGCGTCAAGGAGACCAGATCCTTCAGGCTACGGCCGATGCCGGGGGGCACATCATCGCGTGGGCCGATGACTGGGAGGTCTCGGGCGCGACGGACCCGCTGACACGGCGGGGGTTCGGGCCGTGGCTGCGGGGGGAGATGGGCCCGTATGACGGCATCGCGGCGGCCAGCGTCGATCGGGTGGGCCGCAACGTGCGGGATACGCTGAACACCCAGACGCTCTTGACGAGCCAGGACCGTGTCGTGGTCACGGCGGATCATGCTGGGGTGTGGGATTTCAGCGACCCGAATCAGGAAAACGAGTGGCTGGCCAAGGCGTGGGGGTCGCAGATGGAGTTGCGCGCGATCCAGAAGCGCAACCGGGATGAGACGGTCCGCGATGTGTCATCCTCGCTGTGGGCACAGGGGGAATCGGTACCGAAACGGCCTCGGCCGGCCGTCTGGCTGCCCGGCGTGGCCTACGCTCAACCCATGATGCGGCCCGCGAGCAAGCATGAACGTGCCCTTCCGGCCATGCTGGCCGCTCCCGGCGTCCAGCTTGGCTTCGGCCTGGCTGCCCTGCTGGCCACCGCCGGTGCCGTGCGCCACGACCGCGTGGGCCCACGGGAAGTCAGGGCATTCCGCGCAGTCAACGGCCTGCCCGATTCGGTCTACCTGCCCGCCTGGGCCGTCATGCAGCTGGGCGCGTTCGGTGCCATCCCCGCGTCGGCCGCGGCGGCCTGGCTGGCCGGAGACGGGGAGCTGGCAGCCCGCCTCCTGATCGGCGGCACTGGCACCTGGGCGCTGGCCAAAGCGGTCAAGCGGATAGTGCGGCGGCCCCGGCCGGTGACCCTGCTTCCGGGCATCCGCCGTCGCGGCCGCGACGCCAGCGGCCTCGGATACCTGTCCGGGCACGCGGGCGTGGCCGTCGTCCTTGGCGTGGCTGCCCTGCCCCGTCTCGGCCCTGGCGGCCGCGCCCTCACCCTGACCGCCATCCCCCTGGTGGGACTGAGCCGTGTCTACGTCGGCGCCCATTTTCCGCTCGACATCGCAGGCGGGGCGGCACTGGGCCTCGCCGTTAACGCCGCGGCAGGCACCGCGGTCAGGAGGTACTCCACCCGGCATCGTGGCTAACTCGCAAACCAGCCCGTAGCCGCGGTACGTGGGTCGCAGAGCGATGCTCGCTCATGCAGGTCGGCTTCATCCACCTATCCGTTGGCAGGGCCCGCGGCCTCCGTACCGACCGCGGCCAGCTGCTGAATTGCGTGCCGGGATCCGTGAATACCCGCCCGTCCCCGCTTGTGCTGAGCAGCTCGCGCACCCGTAAGCCGGACACGCTGAGCCGCCTGGGCATCGCGGGCGGCGCCGTTTATGACGCGCTGGTGGCGCTGGCCGCCAAGGAGCACGGGGCAGCCCTCGCGACCCGGGACGCGCGGGCACGCGGCACCTATGACGCAGCCGGCGTCGCGGTGATCGTCGTAACCTGACCGGACCGACGGTCTGCCGCAGGAACGCCTTGCGGATCTCGGTGACCGCGATGATCGACAGTGCCACGGCTGCGCAGAGGAGCCACTGATCTACGTCGAGCGCGGTGGTCTTCAGGATCGCATGGCACGGCGCCAGGACGGTTGCCATGACGAGCAGGAAAAGGGAGGCCCCGGTCGTCACGATGCACGTCCGGTCGGCGAACGTGCTGAGGGAGAACACCGAGTCCCGCCGGTCCCTCGACTCGAGCGAGAAGAACAGGTTAAACAGCGAGAACACGACCACGCCCATGGTCCGCGCGATGGCGAGCGTGTGCGCCTGTTCCGCCCAGCTGACCACGCTCAGCGTGCCGATCGCCATCACCAGCCCGACCAAGACGAGCCAGGCGAGGACCCCCCCGGTCAGGATCGGCTGGCCGGGCGGCCGGGGCCGGCGTTCCATCAGCCCTGCGACAAGCCTGCTGTACCCGAGCCCGATGGACTGGATCGTGACGGTGGTGAAGGCCACCCACAAGACCTGCAGCGGAAGGAGCGGCTCGCCGTGGGCGATGTCGAAGATGCTGGCGCCAAGGAAGGTGATGATGAAGCCGAACATGCATCCCATCTCGAACCGGATGTACCGGACCAGGTTGTCATACAGCCCGCGGCCGATTTCCACCGCTTTGGTGATCGTGGAGAAGTTGTCGTCGGTCAGCACCATCACCGCGGCCTGCTTGGCCACCTCGGTCCCGGTGCCCATCGCGATCCCGATGTCGGCCTTCTTCAGCGCGGGCGCGTCGTTGACGCCGTTGCCGGTCATGGCGACGATCTGGCCTTCGCGCTTGAGCAGGTCCACCAGGCGGACCTTGTGCTCTGGAGTGACGCGGGCGATCACGCCGACATCGGCGATCGCCTCCATCGCCTCGTCATCGGTCATCGCGCCGAACTCCGCCCCGCTGATGACCTTGCCATCGATGCCAAGCTGGCGGGCGATCGCGGCCGCGGTAACCGCGTGATCACCGGTGATCATGCGGACCTCGATCCCGGCGGACTTCGCCTGCCCGACCGATGCTTTGGCACCGGGCCGCGGCGGGTCGACGATTCCGACGAGAGCCAGCAGTTCCAGATCGGTCACGAGCGGGAGCAGGTCAGCCCCCGGATCGAAGGCCGCCGGGTCGAAATCCCTGCGTGCGGTGGCCATGACCCGCAGGCCCTCTTCCGCGAACCGGTGGTTATCGGCCAGGTACCGCTCGCGGAGACGGCCGTCGAGCCGAACCGGGCCGGCGTCCGGATCCAGCACCGTGGCGGCCCGGGCCAGGAGCTGATCGGGCGCCCCCTTCACGAAGCAGCGGATCACCGCCTTCCCCGATTCATCGGTCATCTTGTGGAACGTCGCCATGAGCTTGTACTCGGCGTCGAAGGGGAGCTCGGCGATTCTCGGGTGTACCTGCCTGGTCAAGACGGCGTTGATGCCGCCTTTCGCGGCCAGCACGACCAGGGCTCCCTCGGTCGGGTCGCCGATCAGCTCGCCGTCGCCGAGCACCGCGTCGGAGGCCAGGACCATCGGCATCAGGAACCGGTCCAGCGGGATCTCCGCCTGTCCGGCGACGCGGTTGATGCGCCCGTCGGTCGAGTAGCCCTTTCCCTCGACCGCATAGCGGTGCCCGGCGACGACCATCTGGACCGCGGTCATCTGGTTCAGCGTGAGCGTCCCGGTCTTGTCCGTGTTGATCGCGGACGTAGACCCCAGGGTCTCGGTCGAAGCGAGCTGCTTCATGATGGCGCCGACCTTGGCCAGAGCCCGGGCGCCCCACGCCAGGATCGTCGTCACCACCATGGGCAACTGCACCGGGACCGCCGCGATGGCGAAGGCGACCGCGGCGGGCAACACCGCGTTGAAGGTATAGCCGCGAGACAGGTTCACGGCCATCGACGCGATCAGCGCGACACCCGCGACCAGCAGGAGCTGCTTTGAGAGCCGGTCGAGCTGGCGGGTGAGCGGGGTCTTGACCGCCGGCTGCGCCTGGAGCATTCCCGAGATGTGGCCGACTTCGGTCGCCATCCCGGTCGCGGTGACCACGAACTCGCCCGTCCCGCGGGTGACAGAGGTGTTCATGTACACCATGTCGGTCCGGTCGCCCAGCGGCATACCGGCTTCCCCGACCGGGGCCGTGCCCTTCGAGACCGGCAGGCTCTCCCCGGTCAGCTCGGACTCGGCGACCGCCAGCGTGGCCACCCGGAGCAGCCTGCCGTCAGCCGGAACGACGTCACCCGCCCCGATCGAGACGACATCGCCGGGGACCAGCTGTGCAGCGGGGATCTCCGCCTCCTGGCCATCGCGCCGCACCCGGGCGGTCACGATCAACCTCCGCTGGAGCGCGGCGACCGCGCTCTCAGCCCCGCCCTCCTGCTGCAGGCCGAGAACAGCGTTAGCCAGTGTCAGCAGAATCAGCAGAAGGCCGGTTCCCAGCTGACGGAGGGGGAAGAGGCTGAGGAGGCCGACCACTAGCAAGACGATCTGCATGGGGTCGGAGTACTGGCGGATGAACGCGCGCCAGCGAGGCTCTGCCCTGCCTGCGGCGAGCGTGTTGGGGCCGAACCGGCCGGCCCGCGACGCCGCCTCCGCCGAGCTCAGGCCGTGCCGCGGGTCTGCCCCCTCGGCTCGCAGCACCTCCTCGGCGCTAAGCGTGTGCCACGCGGCCTCTGGGGCCAGCGCCTGGCGCTCCGCCCCGGGCACATCGACCAGTCTGGCCTGCACGGGACACCCCCCTTCCCGGCGAGCTACGACCGAGACGACCCGAACCCCCGCCGCCGGCCAGCAGCCCCTGCTGAGCGACGGGTGCAGGTAGGTGCAGGTAGCGGCGCCACCGATCCTCAAAGAAGTCGGCGGAATACACCCGTCCATTCTGCCGTCCCTACATCGCCTCGCGCCATTACCCGAGTTCGAATTCATTGCCGTGGTCGTAGGCGGACTGCAGGACGTGCTCGAGGGTCAGCTCGGTGAGGTGGGGGTACTGGCCGGGAGTGAACCGCGCCATGATCGTCTGTGCCAGGTCGGCTGTCTCCTCCCCGGCCTGGAATGGCAGGCTCGCCTCCTGCAGCGCGAAGCCGTAGATGTAGCTGTCCAGGACGGAGAACGCATGCGCGGCCAACGCGACCGGGAAACCGGCTTGCCGGAGGCTGCCGAGGACGGCGTCATGGTGCCGCAGCGTCGCGGGGCCGGGGGTGCTCCGCGATTCCATCAGGCCGATGGCCCAGGGGTGGCGCGACAGGGCCTGGCGGGCGGAGAGCGCCCGCTGGCGCATGGCTGTCTTCCAGCCGGCTCCGCCGGAGGGCAGGCCGATCTCGCCGAACACCAGGTCGATCATGCCGTCGAAGAGGTCCCCCCGGCTGGCCACGTGGTCGTACAGCGACATCGCCTCGACCCCGACGGCCTGGCCGAGCTTGCGCATGGACAGCGACCCGATGCCGTTCTCGTCGGCGAGGGCGACGGCGGGGGTTGGCACCCGAATCATCACCACGGCCGCGCCCTCACTTCAAGCAAATCCGCACCACAGGACCCTGTGTCGCGCGCTGCCCCGCCAGCCGAGTAACTTCACCGCGAAGTAACCAAAGAAAAGGCCCAGGCTCCCTGGACTCCTGCGAGGCACCGGCGCTTCTAGTCACACGCCGCCACACGGACGTTGACGAATCCCTGAGTGCCCATGGACACTTCGAAAATAGGTCAGAGTCTGTTGAAGTTCGGTATGGCCTGATGTAGCGTGAGGGTAACACGACGGATATTCCCGTAGCCGTGTTGGTCTCTGCTTAAGGCAGTTTGAGCAGCGTCCGGGAGCGTTGCTCCGGACCCTGGTAGCGCTGGCGTAGCGGATTGACCCATGAGACGCCTGGTTCGGGCAGGACGGCCGCCCGCGGTCTGTCGCCCCGTACGGGCTCGACGCCTCCTCAGCTAGCGGCGAAATGCCGTGACCATTGTATTCGACAACATGCAGGCACCCGTTCTGGTGCTGGGAACCCGCAGGTGGCAGGCCCCGGCGCTCTAGTCTCGAGTGCGGTACACCGGGGAACATCCCGGTTCGGCACCGGGTGCCCGGGCTGGTATGTGGTCCCTTCGCCGGGGCGGCCGGCCGTTCGCGGGATATCCGGAGTAAGCAGGAGGACCCGATACGATTTCGAACCCTGATTGATGCGGGCAAACCTGAGTTATATGGCCGTCAGCAGCAGTTCCGGCCGCTCCTAGGTCAGGAGGTGCAGTTGCACGGCGAGCAATTTCTCGCCCGCGCCCTCGACGAATAGCCTTGCGCAACATACGCTCCCGGTTGAGCGCCCCTGCGTAGCATCAACTCGCCGAGGCGATCGGCCACCGAGCTGACTGGAGAAGTCAATGGATAACGCGGCTCGGACACGTCAGCGGGTGCTAGCCATTTTCCTCCCTGTCACCGCCGTGCTCTATATAAGTGCCGAGGCGCTCAGCCCCAAGGGCACCGACCAGGTGATATCGACCACGGCCACCGCCCTCAAGGTGCTGCCCATCGCGGCCAGACACCCGGCTCAGCTCGACGTCGCGGGCTCGCTGGCCCTTCTCGGGCTCGGCGGCCTGGCCGTCTCATATGCGGCAATCGCCGCGCTGGTCAGGAACCGCGGCTCGGCCGTGGCCACCGTCGCCGCGCTGATCGGGGGACTCGGCGCATTCTGCGGAGCCATCACCAACGTCCTGGTCTATCCCAACCTCGCCGCCGCGGCGACGGCACACCTGACACCCGGCCGGCGGCCAGCGGATTTCGGCGAGTACCGCGACCAGGTCGTGGCGAGCCTTCGCCGGCCGGGATACGCGAAGGCGTTCCCGGCCACTACGCGCACCAGCCACGACCCGGCGGAGGCGCGGCTGGCTGATGTCACGGCGCCCGCCCTGGTCGTGATGGGCGAGCAGGATCCCGACTTTCGTGACCCGCGGGCGGAGGCCGACTGGATCGCCCGCGCCCTGCACGGACAAGTCGTCATGGTGCCCGAGGCCGGGCATTACCCGCAGTCGCAGCGGCCCGGCATCACCACCGGCGCAGTCCTGCGCTTCCTGGAATCGGTCCAGGGCCGTGTCTAGGGCGGCGCGGCGCCGGGCCGCGGTGCTGCCCGGCCTGGGGGCCACGGCCTGGGGGTACTGCCCATGACGGATTCGCCTGCGATACTGCTGGCCGCCGGCGGGCCGAAGACGCGTCCGCGGGGCGGTGTCCTGGCGCCGGCGCGGTACCGGCATCCGGGTGATGTGATCCGGCTGATCGCGGCGGCCTTGGTGCTGGCCGTGGCGGTCGTGATCGCTATGCTGCTGCCTGCCCTGCTCCGTCCGGCGGCAGCGGTCACCGGGGTCGGGCCCGCGACTGAGGCCGGGCAGGTGCTGACCGGCCTGGTCCAGGTGATGATCGCGGCGGCGGCCCTGGTGCTGCTGGCCGCCGCGCTGCGGTACCGCCGGTTCCGGGTGCTGGCCACCGTGGCGGGCGGGTTCGCGGCGGCGGCGGCCCTGATGGCGGGTATCACCTACCTGGCCGGGCCGGGCGGCTCCGTGCCCGCTGGGCTGCGCCAGGGTTCCTGGCTGGCCGGTGCGGGCTTCCCCGATCCGGCGGTGCTGGCGGGACTGGCGGCGGTCGCGGTGGCCGCGGCGCCGTGGCTGAGCCGGCCGTGGCGCCGGGCGTGCTGGGTCACGCTGCTGCTGATCGGCGTGGCCCGGCTGGTCACCGGCGGGCTGCTGCCGCTGCAGCTGGTGCTGGCGCTGGCGGTCGGGGTGACCGTGGGGGCCGGGCTGCTGGTTGTGTTCGGGGTGCCGGACCGGCGGATGGGTCCCGCCGGGGTGGCAGCGGCGCTGCGTGCGGGTGGCGTGCCGGTCGGGCAGGTGAGCGGGCCGCTGCGCGCTGCGAAGGGATCGCGGCCGTTCCAGGCGACCACCGGCGACGGGCGTGGCCTGTTCGTGAAGGTTTTCGGCTCCGATCAGCGGGACGCCGACCTGCTGTACCGGGCCTGGCGCGGCATCCGGCTGCGCGACGTGGGCGATACCAGGCCCGCGGCCTCGCTGTTCAAGGCTGTCGAGCATGAGGCGCTGCTGGGCGTGATGGCCGAGCGGGCCGGCGTGGCGGTGCCGCATGTCGGCCAGGTCATCAGGGCCGACGACGGGTCGGTGCTGCTGACCATGGACCTGGTTGCGGGCACGTCCCTGGACGAGGTCCCGGCCGACCGGATCACCGATCAGCTCGCCCGGACCCTGTGGCGCGAGGTCGGCCGGCTGCACCGGGCCAGGATCGCGCACCGGTCGCTGCACGGCAGCAACATCATGATCGGCCAGGACGGGTGCCCCCGGCTGGTCGACTTCAGCTTCGCCGAGCTCGCCGCGACCGGCCGCCAGCGAGCGATCGACGTGGCCGAGCTGCTCACCTCGCTGGCCGGCCGGATCGGCCCGGACCGTGCCGCCGCGACCGCGGCGGCCGAGATCGGCGCCGGCGGCGTCGCCACCGCCGTGCCGCTGCTGCAGCCGCTCGCCCTGTCGGCCGGCACCCGGCGCGAGATCAAGGGCCAGGACGCGCTGCTGAAGCGGACGCGCGCGGCCGCGATCGCGGCCAGCGGCGACGCGGGAGACCAGGATCTCGTCCGGCTGCAGCGGGTGCGGCCGCGGACGCTGCTGGCAATTGCCGCGCTGGCCGGCGCCTTTTACTTCCTGCTGCCGCAGATCGCCGATGTGAGCAGCAGCTGGCACGCGCTGCAGCACGTCAACTGGGCCTGGCTGCCGGTGATCATCGGCCTGTCCGCGCTGACCTACGTGGCCAGCGCGATGGCGCTGATCGGCGCGGTGCCCGGCCGTGTCCCGTTCGGCCCGGCCGTGCTGACGCAGGGCGCCTCGTCGTTCATCAACCGGGTCTCGCCGGCCAACGTCGGCGGGATGGCGCTGAACGCCCGGTTCCTGCAGAAGAGCGGCACCAGCACCCCGGCCAGCGTCGCAGCGGTCGGCGTGAACGCCCTGGCGGGCGCCATCATGCACATGGTGCTGATCGTGGTTTTCTTCGCGCTGGCCGGACACGACCTCACCCAAGCGTTCAAGCTGCCGTCGGCCAGCAAGATCCTGCTTATCCTGGCGGTGATCATCGCGGTCATCGGCATCGTCCTGGCGACCCGGCCGGGCCGCCGCTGGACCCGCAAGCAGCTGATCCCCGGCGTCCGCTCCGCGGCCGGCAGCCTGCGGCAGGCGGCCGCCAGCCCGGTCAAGCTGGGCCTGCTGTTCGGCGGCTCGGCCCTGATCACCCTGGCCTACATCGCCGGGCTGGACGCCTCGGTCCAGGCGTTCGGCGGGGGCCCTGGCCTGATCGTGCTCGGCGCGGTATACCTGGCTGCCGCGGCGCTGGCGGCGGCCGCCCCCACGCCGGGCGGTCTCGGCGCGATCGAGGCGGCGCTGGTCGCCGGGCTGACCGGCGTCGGCATGCAGGCCGGGCCCGCGGTCTCGGCCGTGCTGCTGTACCGGCTGGCGACCTACTGGCTGCCGGTGCTGCCGGGCTGGCTGTGCTGGCGGTCCCTGCAGCACCGGGGATACGTGTGACCGTCGGCCCGCGGCCGGCCCAGCGCGCACCAGCGCGGGTGCCGGTCGTGCCCGCCGGCCGCCGCCGCCTCTCAGGCGGTGCCCCACCCGCAGAAGCGGGGTCCCCGGCTCCGGCGCGTGCGGAGCAACCTTTTCTTCTCGACCCGCAGGGAACGTGATGAGAGCAGAGCCGGAACGACGGACGGTGGCGTACGTAGCCGGTCTGGCGCTGGCTATCGTGTGCTGCGCCTGCGCCTGCGGCAGCGGGCCGGCTGATTCTGCTGACGGGGCCGCCCAGCATGGCGCCGTCATTACCGTCGGGTCATTCGACTTCCCGGAGAGCGTGCTGCTCGCCGGCATCTACGCCGGCGCGCTCACGGCGCAGGGCTTTCCCGTCCGTGTCCTGCCGGACCTGGGCCCGCGCGAGCTGGTGGACCCGGCGCTGATGAGCGGGCTTGTCCAGGTGGTGCCGGAGTACTCCGGGTCGGCGCTGGAGTTCGTCAGCGTGGGACGGGGGTCTGCGACCTCCGATGTTACGGCGACCGGCAGGGCGCTGGCCGGGTGGGTGGCTGGCCGGGGGCTGGTGGCGGGGCGCCCGTCCGCCGCGCAGGACGCCAACGTCATCGTGGTCACCGCCGCGACCGCGGCCCGCTACGGCCTGCGCTCGGTCGCCGGCCTGGCCAAGGTGGCGCCGCGGCTGGCGTTCGGCGGCCCGCCCGAATGCCCGGAGCGCGTCTACTGCCTGCTCGGGCTGAAGCAGGTTTACGGGCTCCGGTTCCGGGTGTTCATCCCGCTGGACGCCGGGGGCCCGCTGACGCTGCAGGCCCTGGAGGCAAGGGACATCGGCGTCGCGCTGCTGTTCAGCACCGATCCGGCCATCACGGCGGACCATCTGGTGGTGCTGGCCGATGACCGCGGCCTGCAGCCGGCCGAGAATGTCGTCCCGCTGGTACGCCGGGATGCCGTCGCCCGCTACGGCCCGCGGCTGCTCGCGGTGCCCGGCACCGTCTCGGCGCGCCTGACGACCGGCTCGCTGCGCGCCCTGGACGCGCGGGCGGAACTACGCGGGCAAGGTCCGCGCCTGGTGGCCGAGAGCTGGCTGCGGGCGCAGGGGCTGGCCTCGGCAGGGGGTGCGTCGCATTGAGCGAGAAGGCGGAAAGGGTAACCGCGCCGACTGGCACGGCGAGCCTTGCGCCGGGTCCCGCCGTGCGGCGGACGCCGCGCCACCGGCGCCCGACAGGTGCGCCCCCGCCGCTGCCGCACCCGGTCTCGGTCACCACCAAGGCCTGGCTGATCCTCGCGGTTGTCATCCTGGCCGGCGTGATCGTGATCTCGCTGCGGGCCCCGTCGCTCCGGCTCGATAATCAGGTCAACTCGGCAGTGCTCCGGCTTTTCGCCCGGGCCCGGACGCCATGGCTGACCGACGTCGCCAACGGGATCTACACGGCCGGCTCCGGCTGGGGAGCCACGGTGCTCGGGCTGTCGGCAGTCGCTCTGACGATCGTGTTCCGCCGCTGGCGGCACCTGCTGGTATTCCTGTGCAGCCTGCTCCTCCTCGAGCTCGCCATACAGTTCATCGCCGAGGGGATGACCCGGCCGCGGCCGTACGGCGTGACGATCATCGCGGGCTGGGCAGGGTATTCCGCGCCGGCGCTGTCGGCGACGATCCTCGCGTTCTTGCTGATGAGCATCGCCTACTGCCTGGTCGTGCCGGGACGGCCCCGCACTTACGCGAAGGCGGCCATCGCGGTCGTCGTGACCGTGTTCTGCCTGGCCTGCCTGTACCTGGCCGTTGATCACCTAGATGACCTGCTGCTAGGTGTGGCGCTCGGCGTCGCGATCCCGGTCACCGCGTTCCGGTTCTTCACCCCGAACGAGATCTTCCCGGTCGCCTACCGGCGCGGCAACACCGCGCACGTGGACGTGACCGGCGCGCGCGGCGAGGCGATCCGGCAGGGCATGCGCGACCAGCTCGGGCTCACCGTCACCGGCATCACGCCGGTCGGCCTGGAGTCCTCAGCCCCACCCCGCTGCGGCTGCGGACCGAGGGCGGCCCGCAGGAGTACCTGTTCGCCAAGCTCTACACCAAGGGCCACGTCCGCGCCGACCGCTGGTACAGCAGCCCCCGCAGGAGTACCTGTTCGCCAAGCTCTACACCAAGGGCCACGTCCGCGCCGACCGCTTAAGATCTGGCGGACGATCCTGTACGGCTCCCTGGAGGACGAGCACCCCTTCCAGACCGTGCGGCGCCTGGCCGAGTACGAAGACTACGCCCTGCGCCTGCTGCAGGACGCCGGGATCGCCGTTCCCAGGCCCTACGGCATCGTGGAGATCACCCCCGAACGGGAGTACCTGCTGGTCACCGAGTTCTTCGACGGCGCCGCGGAAATCGGGGATACCGACATCGATGACCAGGTGATCGACCAGGGGCTACTGCTGATCCGCGCGCTGTGGGACGCGGGGATCGCCCACCGCGACATCAAGCCGGGCAACCTGATGGTCCGCGGCGGGCAGCTGCTGCTGATCGACGTGGCCTTCGCCCAGGTGCGCCCCTCGCCCTGGCGGCAGGCCGTCGACCTGGGCAACATGATGCTGGTCCTGGCGGTCCGCACCGACCCCGCGCGGGTGTACCGGCAGGCGCTGAACTATTTCACCGAGGCCGAGCTGGCCGAGGCCTTCGCCGCCACCCGCGGGGTCGCCAGCCCGACGCAGCTGCGCGCCTTCATGAAACGCGATCCCCGCGACCTGCTCGCCGAGTTCCGCAAGCTCGCCCCGCAGCGAAAGCCGATCGTGCTGCAGCGCTGGAGCATCCGCCGGGTCACCCTGGCCGCGGCGATGCTCGCCCTCTTCGCCGTGGCCGCCGTTTTCGGCGTCGGCCTGCTGCTGCCGGCTAGCAACTCAGGTGTGCACGCGCCAGGTGTGCACGCGCCCGAGTGCGGCACGAGCCATACGATGATCCTGGCGGCCCAGGCGGTTCCCTCGGCGGCCTTCCTGCCCTGCATCGCCCCGCTCCCGTCGGGCTGGACCGCGGCCGACCCCGAGGTCGCCAGCGGGCAGGCCAGCTTCGTGCTGAACTCCGGCCAGGCCGGGCGGCAGAGCGGCCTGAACCTGTCTCTCGGGCCGTCGCTGGCCGCGCAGGTGACGGTGACGATCACCCTGACAGCGACCTGCAACACCACGGGCGCCCAGCAGATCCCCTCCGACCAGCCCGGCATGCGCCGGTTCGAGCGCCCGCTGAGCCTGGTCCCTGAATACTCCGGCGTTCGCTACTACACCTTCCCCGGCGGCTGCGCGACCTACCAGTTCGTCCTCGCGCCCGGCGCGTCCCCGGCCCTGGCCACCGCTGTCGACACCGCGGTGGCGTTCATGCCCCGGTCGGCGCTGGTCGGCTATGTCCGGCGCACCGAAGGCCTAGCCCTGTGCGGGCGAGGTGCCGCATGCCCGGGATGACCCGGACGGCCACAGCCCGGCCGCAGGAGGAGGCGCTTCTTGGCCGCCCCCGGCAGGCCGCTCTCCTCACCGCCGGGGTGCTCGCGCTCACGGCCGTGGCGTTCGCCCTGGTCGCGGACCACGGCACGCTGGCCCGCATCCAGCGGCTGGACGATGCGTGGCTGCGGCTGATGATCTCCGGCCGGACGCCGGCATTCACTGCGATCGCCAAGGTCTTCAACGTTCTCGGGCTGGTGTACGTCACGCTGCCGGTGCGGATCCTCCTGGCCGGATTCCTGGCCCTGCGCCGCCGGTGGTGGCATCTGGCCGCTTTCGCGTCCGCCATCGTGCTGTCGGAGGTGCTGATCGGCTCGCTGAAAGGCGTCTACGACCGGGCCAGGCCGCCCGGGTCGCTGGTCGCCACCAGCGGGGCGTCGTTCCCGTCCGGACACGCCATCGCCGCGTCGGTCACCGTCGTCGCGGCGGTCATCGCCCTGGTCCCACCGGGCAGACGGCGCGCCCTGTGGGGCGCGGCCGCGGTGGCGTTCTCGATCGTGATGGGGCTCTCCCGCGCCTACCTCGCGGCCCACTGGCTCTCCGACGCCACCGCCGGGATCCTGCTCGGCACCTCCTGCGCCCTGGTCACCGCCCTGATAGCCGACCAGTTCCAGCGGCGGCAGAACAGGCTGCGGCGGGCCGCCGGGACGCAGTGTCTGGCGGGCGGGCGGGAGTACGTATGAAATCGCGCACGGTGCTCATAGCGGTGGCCAGCAGCTGGCTGCGCGCACATGGGCTGATCTCGGCGGGGGTGACGCACGTTGGGTGACGACATCAGGCCCGTGGCCGCCGGGAACGGCCCGGCCAGCTTGCTGCCGGGCCCGGCCGTCCATAAGGACCGTCGTAAGCGCCGCCCGACCGGTGCGCCGCCGCCGCTGCCGCACCCTATCACCATCAGCACAACAGCGTGGCTGATCCTTGGGGCCGTGGCGCTCGCCGGCGCGTTCCTGGCGTCCCAGCACACGCCGTGGCTCCGGATCGATGACCGGGCAAGCACGTGGGTGCTGCGTCTCCTGGCCGGAATACGGACGCCGTGGCTGACCGATGTGGCCAACGGGATCAACGGGGCGGGCTCCGGCTGGGGGGCCACCGCGCTCGGCCTGTCGGTGGTCGCCCTGACGATGGCGTTCCGCCGCTGGCGGCACTTGCTGGTGTTCCTGGGAAGCGTGTTGTTCCTGGAGTTTGTCGGGCAGTCGATCTACTTCGGGCTGTCCAGGCCACGCCCGTACGGCGTAACGATCATCGGCAGCTGGGGCGGGTACTCCGGGATATCCGGCTCGGCGGCGGTCCTGACGATCTTCTTGATGGGCGCCGTCTACTGCCTGGCCGTGCCGGGCCGCCCCCGCACCTACACTAAGGCTGCGGTGGTCGCGGTGGTCGCCGTGTTCTGCCTGGCTCGCCTGTACCTGGGTGTCGATCACCCCGATGATGCGCTGCTCGCCGTGGCGTTCGCCGTGGCGATCGCGGTCACCGCGTTCCGGTACTTCACCCCGAACGAGGCGTTCCCCGTGGCCTACCGGCGCGGCAACACCGCGCACGTGGATGTGACCGGCCGGCGGGGGCAGGCGATCCGCCAGGCCGTGCGTGACCAGCTCGGGCTCACCGTGACCGAGATCAAGCCGGTCGGCCTGGAGTCCTCCGCCGGCTCCACGCCGTTGCGGCTGCGAGTCGAGGGCGGCCCGGAGGAGTTCGTGTTCGCCAAGCTCTACACCAAGGGCCACGTCCGCGCCGACCGCTGGTACAAGCTGTGGCGGACCATCCTGTACGGCTCGCTGGAGGACGAGCAACCCTTCCAGACCGTGCGGCGCCTGGTCGAGTACGAGGACTATGCCCTGCGCCTGCTGCAGGACATCGGGGTCCGCACGGCCCGGCCGTACGGCATCGTGGAGATCACGCCCGAGCGCGAGTACATGCTGGTCACCGAATTCCATACCGGCGCCGTCGAAATCGGCGAAGCCGACGTCGACGACACGGTGATCGACCAGGGACTGCAGCTGATCCGCACGCTGTGGGACGCCGGGATCGCCCACCGCGACATCAAACCAGGCAACCTGATGGTCCGCTCCGGGGAGCTGCTGCTGATCGACGTGGCCTTCGTCCAGGTGCGCCCGTCACCATGGCGGCAGGCGGTCGACCTGGGCAACATGATGCTGGTCCTGGCCGTGCGCACCGGCCCGCAGCGGGTCTACCGGCGGGCGCTGGCGTACTTCACCGAAGCCGAGCTCGCCGAAGCGTTCGCCGCCACCCGCGGGGTCGCCAGCCCGACCCAGCTGCGCGCCTTCATGAAACGGCACCCGCGCGACCTGCTCGGCGAATTCCGCGCCCTCGCCCCGCAGCGGCCGCCGATCGCGCTGCAACGCTGGAGCATCAAGCGGGTCGCGCTGGCGGCCGCGATGCTCGCCGTCATCGCCGCCGCCGTGTTCGAAACGGGGAATGCCTTCTTCCCGGCGGCCAGAAATCTGGGCGCCTACGCCCCCGCCTGCGGCACCGGCCATTCGATGATCCTCAGCGCCCAGGCAGTCCCGTCCGCTGCCCTGCTGCCCTGCATCGCCGCGCTCCCGGCGGGCTGGAGCGTTGGCGGCACGGACATCGCCAGCGGGCAGTCCAGCTTCTGGCTGGACTCCGATCGCGCAGGGCCGCGAGCGGTCACCGTAACCCTGACTGCGACCTGCGACACCTCGGGCGCCCGCCAGATCCCCTCCGACCAGCCCGGCACGCGCCGGTTCGAGCATCCGCTGAGCCTGGCGCCGCAGTTCTCTGGCCTGCGCTTCTACACATTCCCCGGCGGCTGCGCCACCTACCGGTTCAGTTTCGCGCACGGCACATCCCCCGCGCTGGCCAGCGCCGTCGATAACGCGCTGGCGTTCCAGTCCCGGTCAACCCTCGTCAACTACGTTCGGCGCACCGAAGGTCTCATGCTCTGCGGGCGAGATGCCGCATGCCCGCGATGAGCAAGTAGCCGGGCCGGCGCTGCCCAGCTAGCCGCGCTCGGAGCCTCACCACCACAGCCACGCAGGCAGCCCGGTGAGTTCGTACCTGCGGCTAATGGCTAATTGCAACATGATCAGATCATCGCCCCAGAACGCCCTGATATGTGCTCAACCACGCTGCCAAGAACAGCGGACACAGGAGCGAATAATCGGCGATCTGAAATTGTTCGAGCCAAAGACAATGTGTCCGATTATAGCGGTGCGTGACGGCGAGGGGCACTAGCCGAGCCTGCTTTGGCCATGTGGACCGAGGTCGATGTGGCCTGCTGGTTATAAGACGGCATGTGCGCCTGAGACCATAGCGGCAGGAGGTCGTTGAGACGGGACAGCCCGCAGGCGTCGCGTAGCCGCCATTGCCGGCAGGCAGGCCTATTCTGAGCCTCCTGATCCCCGGCTGCTCCGTCGCCGGGGAGTGAGGTAGGCCCACGGGCGCGGTGTCGGCGTTTCCGCCGGTCGTTTCCCGCGGGCCCCCTCCCGCACCGGGCGTGCACCTCTCAGCGCACCCGGCGCTCCACGTGTCTTTCCCGCTGGTCAGCTGCCGGTGATGAGGGCCGCTGCCGGTGCCGGGGTCCATGGGGTCGGGATATTGCTGCCGCGATAGCGGTAGCGGGTCACCGCGACGCTGGATGCGCCGGTGAATGCGACCCCGTTCCAGGCGAACCTCCACCCCTTGTCGCAGAAGCGATTGCGGAGCTCCTTCATCCCGAGACGGTGCTTGCCCTCGTACTTGCGGCGGATCCAGCGCATCAGCCGCAGCCATGCATGGCTGTCGACGGCGCTGAACACCGCCTTGGACACCCCGTGCCGGAAGTAGTTCGCCCAGCCCGCCAGGGACCTGTTCAGGCTGCGGATCAGCTCGTCGAGGTCCTGGTGGCGGGTTGACCTGTACGTCCTGGCCGACACCTTGTCCTTGATGGCCTGGATGGCCTTCCTGGATGGTGTGGTATAGACGTACTGCTTCGAGGTTCCTCGCTTCCGCAGTCTGCGGATGTCGAAGCCGAGGAACGTGAAACCCTCGTCGATGTGGACCACCCGGGTTTTATCCGGCGCCAGCCGCAGCCCCAGCGGTGCGAGCACGGCCGACACCTCCTCCCGTAGCGCCTCGGCGTGCTGGCGTTCTCCGTGTACCATGACGACGAGGTGAGTGGCCGGGGGGAATCGCACCCCCCGGCTCTCGCAGAACCGGACTTGAACCTCTCGACTCATCCGGCTCCCATCGCCCAGCCATCAGGACGCGCGCCGAGCCGCCAGTGCGCAAACAGCCCGGGAGACCGCCGTGCGGCCCCGGCCAGCAGTTCCATCGCACGGCGCTCGCGGTTACGCAGCCGCTTGTCGTATTTCCGGCATGCCCACCGGACCAGGTGGTCGTTGAGCCGCCGGAGGAAGCAGACCAACCGGGAGCGGTAGAAGCGCCCGTAGTGGTTGATCCACCCTTGCACTTTGCTGTTGAACATCAGCGCAAGGTCGCCGAGGGACTTGTCACTGCGCTTGGCCATGTGCCAGGAGCGGATCTCCTTGCCCATGGCCTTCATCGCCTGCGGGCTGACCGCGGGCAGGAACGACACGAAATGCTTGCCGTACCTGTTCTTTGCCAGCCGGGGCCGGAACTCATACCCCAGGAACACAAACGACGTGACCTCATGATCGCCGCGCCTGTCGTCGTCCTTGCAGTACACGATCCGGGTTTTATCCGGATGCAGTTCCAGGCCCACCTGCGCCAGGCGCTCAGCGATCGCGTCCCGCACGTGACGGGCCTGCTGTTCGCTGGCGCAGTGCACCACCGCGTCATCGCAGTACCGCTCGAACCGGACCCCCGGGCATTCCCGGGACAGCCATGTGTCGAACGCGTAGTGCATGAACAGGTTGGCGATCAACGGTGAGATCGCTGACCCCTGGGGGGTCCCGCGATCCCGGGTGACCAGCGTGCCATCCGGCTTTCGCAACGGCGCCTTGAGCCACCGCTCCACATACAGCAGGATCCACTTCTGGCCCGGTGAGATATGGTGCGCCACCGCCTTGAGCACGAGATCCCAGGGAACGGTGTCGAAGAACGCCCGGATGTCCATATCGATCACCCAGCCCGCCCGCCAGCACCGCTGGCGGCACACGGCGACCGCATCCAGCGCGGACCTGCCCGGCCGGTAA
>CAVTZG010000017.1:0-1133353 GCA_963739135.1 uncultured Actinomycetes bacterium | reverse complement strand
TCACGGGGCGCGGTCCGGGGACGCTCCTTGACCCGGGTGCGCCTTGCCGCACCGCGGGCAGCAGCGCGCGGCCTCGAAGGCGAGGTCGGTGATCACCTCCACCAGGGTCTGCCCGTCCCGGCGTCTCGGGTCACCGCGGTGACCAGCAGCCCGGGGATGCCCGGCAGGACCGTCGCCGCGGCGCAGGCCGGCGCGGCCGGCGCGGGTTGCGCGGGCCCGGCCGAGCCGGTACCGTCCACCGGTGGCGGTTCCTTTTGCGGATTTGCGTTTCTTGGCCGAAACGAAAATCCCTTGGGGAACCGCTTCCTGTCTGCCATCCGCAGTAATTCACAGGCGAATTCGTGGATATGTGGACAGGGCGCGCGTAATTTCCCGGCCCGGAGCGCGCGGGAACAGGAAAGCCGGTTGAAAACCGGCGGATAATTAACGCGCCTGCCTCGCGGCGCCGGCGGCGCGCATAGGGAAATCGGACGCGGGAATTAGGCGAAGCAGAGCGGCACTAACTGGCCCGCGATTCTCTGGCTGCGCCGGCAGCGCGCCAGGAGACATTTTTTTTTTTTTTTTTTTTTTTTTTTTTTTTTTTTTTTTTTTTAAAAAAAAAAAAATATTTTGCCGGCGCGCTCAGCCGCTGGGCCCAATACCCTCAACTTAGAGTCACATCGGTGTAAGATACCCGCGTGGCGAGAGCAGGGCAGCAGGCCCGCGACGGTGACGGCGGGCTGGAGGACCGGATCTCGGTCGGGGTGCTGGCGAAGGCGTTCCCCCGTGAGCTGGTCGAGGAGGTGATCGACGCGGCCGGGGCCCGGGAGCAGCGCAAGAGGATGCTGCCGGCGTGGCTGACGTTGTATTTCGTGCTCGGGCTGGCGCTGTTCATGGACCGGGGCGCGGCGCGGGTGATGCGGAAGCTGGCCGGGGTGCTGGCCTGGGCCGAGCGCGGGGTGGCGGTCGGGGTGCCGTCGGAGGAGGCGCTGTCCAACGCCCGGGCGCGGCTGGGGCCCGGGCCGCTGCGGCTGCTGTTTGAGAAGGTGGCCGGGTTCGTCGCGCCGCCGGGCGCGGAGGGGGCGTGGTGGCGGGGGCTGCGGCTGGTGTCGCTGGACGGCACGACGCTGGACGCCCAGGATGAGCAGGCGAACTGGGAGCGGTTCGGCGGGCCGTCCACCAAGACCGCGGACGGCAGGCGGCTGCGGGGCGCGTTCCCGCAGGTGCGGCTGCTGGCGTTGGCCGAGTGCGGGACCCGCGCGCTGGTCGCCGCGGTGCACGGCGCGTTCGGGACCGGCGAGAAGACCCTGGCCAGGGAGCTGATCGGCCGGCTCGGCGAGGGGATGCTGTGCCTGGCGGACCGGAACTTCGCCTGCTGGGAGCTGTGGCGCGATGCGGTGGCGACCGGGACGCAGCTGCTGTGGCGGATCGGCGCGTCGTTCACGCTCCCGGTCGATGAGATCCTGCCCGACGGGACGTACCTGTCGCGGCTGAAGGCACCCCGCAAGCTGCGCAAGGACGGGGCGGCCGACATCACCGTGCGGGTCATCGAGTACCGGCTCGAGGACGAGCACGGCGAGGTGACCGAGACGTTCACCCTGATCACCACGCTGCTGGACCCGGCATCGGCGCCGGCCCGCGAGCTGGCGGAGCTGTACAAGGCCAGGTGGGAGATCGAGACCGCGCTGGGCTCGCTGAAGACCCAGGTGAAAGGCGCCGGGGTGGTGCTGCGGTCCAAGACCCCCGACGGGGTCATCCAGGAGATCTGGGCGCTGCTGTGCGCCTACCACGCCGTCCGGGACCTGACCGCCGCCGCGGCGGCCCTGGCCCGCCAGGACCCGCTGCGCATCTGCTTCGTCAACGCCCTCGACGTCGTGCGCGGCCCGGTCGGACAGCCGGGTCCTTTTTCCCCCTGACCGGCTGGCCAGGCTGGTCACCGCATCCCTCACCGTCATCGCCGCGGTCACCGGACGCGAACGCCCCGGCCGGTCGAACCCGCGCCAGGCCAAGCGCAGCACCAGCTATCCCGCCAAGCCCTCCGACCCCGGGAAGCGGCCTAAACCGCGAGGACCGCTCACCCTGGTCATGCTGCCGATGCCCGTACGAGGTGACACTTAAGTTGAGGTCATTCGGAGGGACCCGCGCCGCAGCGGGTCACGGACGGTAGCCAGGAGCGGGGCGGCGGCCAGGGCGCCGTAGGCGCGGCCGACGGGATCAGGATAGGCCGGGCGCAGGGGCCGGATCGGCGGCACCCCGGTTAAGTACGGAGACCCGAAGTCTCGCGCCACAACATGCCAAGCTCGCCACAAGCCTGCAGACCGGCCCGTCCGAGCTGCTTCGGGATTGCACCCACCAAAGTTACGATTCAGAAAAGCTGCTTAGACCGCACAGATGGGGAGTTGCGGAACCTGGCCGAGGGCGTACGTGGCATCGGCGGTTAGCGTGAACGTCCAGATCACGTCGTAGCGGTCCCGCGACCGGGCGCTGCCTGCGCGTGGCCTGACGGCTAGGAGGCGGCCGGCCCGCCATCGGCTTGCCAGACTGCCCGGACCGCGGCCGCTTCGGCCGTTGCCTGGGCCCGTCCGGCCGTCGCCGCTGCTGCCCGGCGCGACACGTCAAGCACGTTGCGCCCGATGGCCCGCATAGCCGCGCGGTCCGGCCGCACGAGCGCGACACGGGCTCCGGCCGCGGCCAGCGCGGCAGCCTGCCGGCCGGCGCCAGGCATGATGGAACCGATGCCCTGGGCTACGGGCGCCACGATAACCACGCGCTGGTACCTGGCCGCCAAGTCGGCGTTGGCTACTGAGCGCACGCCGCCGTCCATGAAACGACGATTCCCGATGGTGACCGGCGGCCAGACTCCAGGCACCGCGCAACTTGCGCCAACCGCATCCACCAGGCCGGCCTCACCAGAAGAATCAAACACAACGAACTCGCCGGTCCGCGCGTCCACGGCAGTCACCTTGAGCATCTTGGCGGGCCAGCTGCTGGCTGGAAGCCGGGCCTCGAACACCTTGCGCCGGTCGGCCTCCGGCATGACACGCGCGGCCAGCGCCCAGTGGCCGATCCGCGCCCGCGCCCGCACCGGGTCCCGGCTGGTGTTCACGATCCACGCCAGCCTGCCGATAAGACCCCAGCCGATCCGGGCGGCGGGCTCCGGATCAGGCGGCGCGAGCTGAGCCTGGTACAGCGCCTCAGGCTCCTGCCCGGAGGTGATGTCGACACCGACAACTGACCCGGCCGATGTCCCGATGATCACGTCAGCTGCGGCCAGGTCGATACCCTTGTCGGCTAGTCCCGCGATCACGCCGATCTCCCAGGCAATGCCGGTGACACCACCGCCGCCCAGCACAAGCGCACGTCTGTCCATGACTTCCCTTGTACACCCATTCGGCGGATCTGACTCCAGGTGCCGCGGCACCGGCACGTCACGGGCATCAGCAGCCGGGACCACCATGATGGCACTTCGCGTCCGCCATCCCCCGGCCGCCGCAGTCCGGCCGTACGGCCTGCGCCGCCCGGCCGAAGGTCCCGTGCACAGGGACGTTGGTCCCTGGCACCCGCTCCCGTGACGGGGTGGACTGACCGTGACAGAGGACCCCAGGCAGACGCGGGGGAACGGACCAGATCCGCGCACCGCGCAATCGATCCGCGAGAAGCGGAGGGGTCCTCTCGTCGCGTCCCGTCTGGATTACCTCGCGCGGCAGCCGACGTTGAGTGTGAGCAGCGCGCCGGTCGCCGTGCACGCCATCGGCCAGTGGACGCCCAGAACGCCCCATCCGGCACGGCATCGATAATCATGGGACCGGCCGACACAACATACCAATTAGATGACATGCATCGGGCCGGACTGAGCTGAGGTTGCGGCCGGTGCTGTGAGACCTCCCCAGCTCAGACGCGTCACGATTGATTGCGTAGGCAATTCGCATGGAGGGGTGTGCGCCCCTCCGGAGCTTGAGGAGGTCCCGATGCCCATCGTAGGCGGGCTGGATATCCACCGCAGACAGATCACTTTCGACTACCCCGGCACCGTGACCGGGCAGGTGTGCCGCGGGCAGATCAGCCCGGCTGACCGGGAGCACTTGCGGGCGTGGCTGGCCCGGTTCGCCGACCGGGACGACGTCGCGTTCGCGGTGGAGGGGTGCGCCGGGTGGCGGTATGTCACCGAGGAGCTGGCCGCAGCCGGGATCACGGCGCATCTGGCTGAGCCGGCCGGCACCGCGGCACGGCGCGGGAGGAAACGGCACGCCAAGACCGGCAAGACCGACGCGCGGCACCTGCGGATGCTGCTGGCCGAGGGCCGGCTCCCGGAGTGCTGGATCCCGCCCGGGCACATCCTGGAGTGCCGGGCGCTGCTGGAGCTGTACAACGACCTGCGCCGCGAGCGCACCGCCTGGGCGCAGCGCATCCACGCGGTGCTGTTCCACCAGGGCGCCCCGGTACTGGCCGAGGGCGCGCTGCGCACCGGCAAGGGCGTGGCCGAACTGCGGGCCGGAGCAGCCGGCTGCCTGTCCCCGGCCGGGCAGCTGCAGGTCGCCACCGCGTTGGAGGTGATCGATGCGCTGGAGGCCCGGCTGCACGTGGTGCGGCACCAGCTGACCGACGCCGCCCGGCACCTGGCCGGGGCCAAGGCGCTGGCCGCCCGGCTGTACGGGGCCGGGCCGGTCACCGCGCTGGCGATCACCTGCTGGCTGGCCGGGGCGGGCCGGTTCTCCTCCTCCCGCCAGGCGGTCCGGTTCGCCGGGCTGGACATCACCGTGTCCTCCTCCGACCGCAAGGGCCCGCCCGGGAAGCTGTCCCGGCAGGGACCACCGGTGCTGCGCTGGGCCGTCTATGAGGCCGCCAAGACCCACGCCCGCACCTCCGCGCCGGACCACGACTACTACGCCGCGGTCAAGGACCGCAAGAACAGCAAGCGCGCCTGCCTGTCCGAGGCCCGCAAGATCCTCCGCCAGGCCCATCACATCCTGGCCGAGCTCGGCGACGACGCGCTCGCCCCCGCGGCCTGACCCACCGGCCACTGGTGACCAGCACGTGACCGCCGCCCCCAGGCCCGCCGCAGCCGAACTCACCGATGGGGACCACCGCGGCCAGCTCCCGCCAATCCGCTGTCAGCCGCTGCCGGCCTCAAGGGGCCAGGCGGACGGCCTGATCAGACTGAGCGGCCGCATCCCCGCAGGCGGGGACACCCAATCAATCATCATGTCACCGGGGCAGCCCAAGCCCCGCGGGCCAAGGTAAGGCTGGCTGCCCCTGGCCTGGCCCCACGGCCGTCACGGCTCGACGTCACCCCGCACAGAAAGGCCACCACCCCGGACCGCTGAACCGTATCCCGCACCACCAGGGGCTCCCTGCCCCCTGCCTCCGCCCGGCGTGATTCCGCTCCCCGGCGGTCGCATCCAAGGCTCCTGCGGCGCCCGCCGCGCGCCGTCCGGCCCGCCGCCTGCTCGCAGAACCCGGCAGCTATCCAGGGACAGGGACCAGATTCAGCCACCCCCGATCCGGCCACCTCCAGACCACGGCAACCCTGACCGGCAGGCACCGGCACCGGGCTGACCGGCCGCCCCGGAATTTGACAAGGGAACCCTCGCGAGGACCCTCATCGGGCCATACCGGGCAGCTCACAAGCCTGCCCGATCGGCCGGCAAGCCTACGGGTCCTCGCCCCTTGTAAAATTCCTGCACTCTCAACGCTGTCGCCCAGAACACCGTTTGCCCTCGACGGCGGATGCAGGTAGGGCGGAAGTGTGCGCTCACGCGTGGACGTCAAAGAACAGTCACGATGCGTGATACGCAACCGGGGGAGGGTGGGTCGTCGCGGGCCTGCCGGGCGCGTCAGTTGCCGATTCTGTGGCCAGTACTTGCTTGCCCGCACGTGGGCGGATGCGGTGACTTACGGGACGGCCTGCACAATCGGGTTTCGGGGACCTTCAGCCCTGGTAGCCGGCCCCGCCGCTGGCCACAGTAGATGTCAGCGCGATTCCAGGTGGTCGGGTTCCGGCAGCGGACGTTGCGCAGCCCAGCGCACCGACCCAGGGCTCGCCCTGGCGGCGCTTACAACGGGAGGAAACGATGGAGACCATAGAGGACCTGCTGGAAAGCCACCCGTTCTTCGCCGGATTCAGCCCCTACGCTCTGGAGCTCATCGCGGGGTGCGCTTCTAACGTGCACTTCGATGAAGGCTCCCGCATCTTCGACCAGGGCGAACCTGCCAACCTGTTTTACGTGATCCGTCACGGCAGGGTCGCGCTGGAGGTGCATTCGCCCGCGAAAGGGCCCTTGATCATCGACACCATGGATGGAGGAGAAGTACTCGGGTGGTCGTGGCTAATCCCGCCCTATCAGTATTTTGCCAGCGCCCGGGCGGTGACGGCGGTCCGCGCGACTGCGCTCGACGGCGCCTGCCTGCGCGGTAAGTGTGAGGCCGACACAGATCTGGGTTATCAGCTGCTGAAGCGGGTCACCACGGTGATGTACCAGCGGCTGCAGTCCACGCGCATCAGGCTGCTTGACCTGTACGGATAGATGGCGTTCGCCGGTCAGACCATCGCCCGCAAGTGAGACTCCCGGCAAACCGCGTCCCTCAACGAGGCGCCTGGCTTCGGCTGGCAGATCGGCTCAGCCGACCCGTGTACTGATCAAACGGAGAGCGCCACCTGGACAAAGCCGGCCGCCGCGATACGGATCGCTTCACAAACCTGAACCAGAATTGGGCGTCCTCCTTCGACCAGGTGCAGCCGGTCTCGACAAGGAGGTCCGGGACGCCGAGTGTGGTCAGTTAGGGAGCGACAGCTTCCTCGGGGACGGTACCGAGGCCGCAGCCTACGGATCGGGGCGTCGTTCCCGCTCTGTCGTCGAGCTGCTGCCGGACAGCACGTATCTGTCCTGCTGAAGGCGCCGCGCAGGCTGCGCAGGAACGGCGCCCAGGACATCATGGTGCGGTCATCGACCGACCGCCATGGTAGCTGGGGCACGACTTTTACTAGGGGACGGTGAGGACAGCGTTGCCGCGGATACGGCGCTGGCGCAGGTCGGTCAAGGTGGCGGCGGGTGTCGGCCCAATCGGCGATGCGGCCGATTT
Organism: uncultured Actinomycetes bacterium; assembly: GCA_963739135.1. Lineage (GTDB taxonomy): Bacteria > Actinomycetota > Actinomycetes > Streptosporangiales > Streptosporangiaceae > Palsa-504. Next base: position 1,126,294 of record CAVTZG010000017.1, on the reverse strand, counting down.
CCGGCGTGATCACCAAAGCCTGACGGTCGGCCACACGACACCCCCGGCAGACCAGAGGGAAAAGGAAAATGCATCCAGTGATCGGGCAGGCACTGGCAGCCGAGCGCGTTAAGTACATTCAGCGGCGCATTGGTGACACCGGACCGGAGCGCATCGGTCTGCCGCGAGGATAAGGCCCTGCGGCGGGGAGTGAGAATGTCACCGTACCGGAGAGTTCCCGTTGGCCGGCTGTGGGGCCGCCGTGCTGTTCGGCTACCTGGCTCTGGGCGCCACGCTGCAAGAACTGCCGCGCTACGTCGCTGTGCGCTTCCACGCCGGGCCATTGGTAGTTGGCATCACCGTCGGCTTGGCATTTGCTGGTACGGCGGCGGCCCGTCCGCTGGCCGGGCGCGCTGGTGATGCTGGCCGGTCACCCGGCGCCGCGATGGCCAGGGCTCTATCCGTGACACTCGTAGTCGACCGACTGATGGCCAGGGTGTGAGGTACTGGCCATGTCACGAGTGTCCTGCTGCTGAGTCGGGTGTACGCCGCGGTGGCGGCCGGGAGGGCGTCATCGGCCCATCTCGTCGCACCGCCGCCGGGTGACCTCGGCGGCAAGCTGCGTGCGTGCGGAAATGTCCAACTTGGCGAAGATGTGCGCGAGGTGTGTCTGGACGGTCCGGTGTGAGATATACAGGCGCGCGCCGATCTGGGGATTGGACAGCCCCTCGGCGACCAGGTCCGCGACGGAGTGCTCGGTCGGGGTGAGACCGTGCCAGCCGAACTGCGGCCGGCTGCGGGTGCCCCGGCGACCGCAGCCGATGCCTGCCTGGCTCGTCCCAGATCGCCCGCAGCCAGCGCGAGCCGGACAAGATCGGCTCCGATAGCTGGATATTCCAGCGCGAGCCCGGCGCCGACGCACCAGTCCCACAGGCCGGCCATTGTGGCCAGCGCCCGCCCTGGTTCCCCGCCTGCCTCCAGAATGAGCGCCCGCGGCCATGCGACCCAGGTCATGCTCTGACCGCTGCCCCAGCCGACCAGGTTCCGGTCGGCCGCTGCAGCGGCTTCCCGGGCGCGGCCGAGATCATTGCGATGGACGCTGATCCTGGATAGCAGGCCGTAGGCGTACACGAAGCTATAGATCTCGCCGATCTCCTCCGCGAGCTTGAGGCTTGCCTCAAGCTCGGCGATGGCATCATCCCACTCCCCGGCAAGGAAGCACCCGTAAGCGAGGTACACCTGGTGGAAGGATAGAGCCCAGCGAACGCCCATTTCCTCGCAGATCAGCATGCCGGTGCCAAGGGCGGACTTGGCATCTGGGAGCCGGTCAAGATCGGTGAGGACGCGCCCGCTGGTCACGCAGACCGGGAAGCGGTGTCCCATCCGGCCGGGGCTCTCATCGGCTAGGCGCACGGCCTCCTCGGCGATCTCCAGTGCCTCCCGGAGGTGCCCTCGGGACTCGGAGATCCTGGCTGCCGTGGACATGGCGATGCTGGTGGTCTGATGATCGTCAGCTGATGCCGCCGCCGAGCGGGCCTGCCCGGCCAGCGCCGCGGCGCCGTCGAGGTCGCCCAGCGACATGCGCGTGAAGCCTGCCCACGCTTGTGCGGCGCCCCGTTCTGCGATGGACAGGGCGGGCGTCTGGCCTGCTCGTTCCAGTTCCTGCAGCGCGTCGCGCACCTGCCCTTGGGCGAGCAGGGCGTGCCCGAGGCTGATCCGGACCGGCCCGTCTATGTCCGGGTCGTGGTGACGGCCGAGCAGCAGGCGGCAGGCGGCCAAGGCGTCGGGAATCCGGCCGGCGAGCATCAGGCTGCCGGCGCGCTCGGCAAGCAGCCGGTCACCGGCAGATCCTCGTAGATGGCATCACGGATCAGGTCGTGGCGGAATCGGAGACGGGCGCCGTCATCTTCCAGCACCCGTCCGGTGATCGCTTCCGCCAGTACCTGGAACAGCTCCAGCGCCGACCGGCCCGTCGTCACCGACAGGTCGCTCATCGTGAAACTGGAGCCCAGGATCGAGGCAGCGCGCAGCACCTCTCACCAGGGCACATTGGGCAAAGTGGTCCTCGTTCAACCGACTCCAGCAGCGCGGCGAAGCCCGGCTGCTTTTCCTTAAGCAACCTGCGCACGTATTCCCTGTTTTCCCGCGCCTGGTCACTGAGGTGGATCATCTGCAGCCATCCACTTCCCTGATAACAGCTTCAGGCCGCTGCGGCCCTCGCAGGGAGGACGCCGGGCTTACAGTCAGGCCGTCGGGGCACAATGCCCCGGCTTCGTCAAACATCACGACGCCGTTCCAGAGCAGGCTCCACCCTTGCTCGGGAGGACGGCATTGCCGCGGACACGGCACAGGCGCAGGTCGGTCAGGACAGCGGCGGTGCCGGCCAGTCGGCCGCTACCTGGCCGCGGTGAGCTACGACACCGTCCGCGGCATCACCGGTCACCACGCCACCTACACCGGCCATCACGGCGGCGCCCCCGCGGCCGCGCCCGCCCGGGCCGGCATCTGGGCCGCCCGCCGCCGGCGACTACCAGCCCGGCCCGTTCGGATAACGAAGAGTAGCTGGCCGGAACCGTGGTGTTATTCTCCGCCGATTAGGCTGCCGAGCATCTTGGCGTAGCGCAGCAGGTGCACATCGCCTACGTACTGCTCGCGGACGTGGGCATGTGCGGCCTGCCCCATCCGCGCCGCTTGGTCCGGGTCGCCGAGCAGGAGGCAGACTGCCGATCCGAACGCCGCCAGGTCGGCGGGATCGGGCAGCAGGATTCCGGTGCCCTCGGCGATCTGATCGATGATCCCGCCGACCGCCGAGCCGATGACGGGACGGCCCTTCCACATTCCCTCCGAGACGGTCAGCCCGAACCCTTCGGCCAGGCTCTTCTGGGCGATGACGGTGGCGTGCTGCTGCAACGCATTGACCATGGCCGCGTTCTCATCGATGTCATTCAACGGCAGGGTCACCAGCAGGATCCGCGTCCGGGCAGCGGGGCTCAGATCGCGCCACTGCAACAGGCACTGCCCGTAGACCGTGGCGCCTTCGGGGTCGTCGCTCACATCAGTGACTGCGGGGCCGACCAGCATCAGGTACCCGTCACCGCCGGGCACGACGTGGTCGGCGAAGCCGCGCATGACCCCGGCCATGTCCTTGAGCCGGTCCCACCGGGAGACCTGGACCAGCACCGGATCATCGGGTCCAGGGCGGCCCTCGCCGACGATGGCGGCTGGCCTGGTGACGGTGCCCACATCGCCGTCGCGGCGCACGAACATCGCGGGCACCGCCGACGCCGCCCCGTCCAGCACGCCCAGCCTGGCGAGGATGGCCTGCACGGTGTCTGCCGCGAGCTGCTGGTTCTTCGGGGAGAACGGGTCGATCGACGGCGGGATGATCCACGTCTGGCCGGCGGGGATCCACGACGGGACGTATTCCTGGCGCGAGAACACGAACGCCTCTGCTGCGGCCAGGTGCGGCCGCAGGAAGTCCCACCCGGCCCGGGTCGCCTTATTCTCCCAGTCCACGCCGATGTGGCAGCGCCACACCACCCGGGCGCCCGCCTGCGCCAGCGGCGCGGCCAGGCCAGCGGTCTGCGGGTCGTGCAGCAGCACCACATCGCCGGGCCGCACCCGGGCGGCCAGCTCCACGGCGTTCGCGGCCAGCATCTGCGCGTAATGGCCGGCCTCCGCCGCGCCGAGCGGGGCTCCGGACATGCTGCCGTGGATCTGGTTGTGCAGCCGCTTGGTGATGGCAAAGAACTCGGCGTCGCCGGTGATAACCAGCCAGCCGACGGGGATGTCGAGATCCTGCACGTACCCGACGAGGACCTGCAGCATCTCGGCGACCCCGCCGCCTGCCGCGGTCGAGTTGACGTTCCAGATGGTGCGCCCGGCCAGCATGTGCCGGACCACGTTAGCGCCCCAGGTCAGCAGCTCGTACCGCGAGGCGCCGATGACCGGCTCCAGCCGGGATACAGGCAGCCGCGGCACCTCCACCGCATGCAACAGGCTCACGGCATCCGCCTTCCCAGTCGCACTCGGCCGGGCCGCTGATCAATGCGAACATGCCCGCTAGGTGATTGAGCACGGCGATAAGAGTCAACCACGGTGACTCACCAACGATCAAGCACGTCGGCACGGGCCACAGGATCCGTCGGCCGCGATCGGCCAGCTTCGGCGACTTCCCGAGCTGACAGTGCCGACGGTCGGCAAGCATGGCGTTGCCGACAGTCGCCATGCGGGTGGAAATATGGGTGGCCTCCCCTAACCCGCCATAGGAGTATTCACTTCGCGCTTCCGGTTCATCCGCCGAGAACCTCTCCGTCGGGAACGTGACGCGGACCGGTCACACGCACGTCGCCCACGGCCGTGACGTCGGCGCCGAAGGTGACGTCACCGTCCACGTCGAACCGGCGGCAGCGGCGCAGCGACGGTACCCCGGCAGGAAACCGCTGCTCGAAGTCGGATAGCAGCTTGTAAAAGTCCTTGTCCAGCGTGGCGACGGGTCCGGGGCCGTCGAAGCTGGGCGTCAGCTGCCCGTCACCGGTGAGCTGGTAGGCGTCGGACCGCACGACCAGCAGGTCATCCGTGGTCTTCACCGGGGCGAACCGCGAGCGGGGGACGTGGATCGCCCGAGCGCCGGGAATGGAGCCGATCGCCGCGCCCATCGCCGACTCGAGCTGGATCACGGGGGTACTGGCCGGGTCGCGTGGGTCCACGGTCTCCCGGTTGACGATCAACGGCAGAGCTGGTGCCGCCGGGTCGGCGGCCTGCAGGTCCTTGAGCGCGCGCAGGTCAATCCAGATGTTGTTGGTGTTGTACCAGCGCCAGCGCTCGACGTCAGTGAACGAGGTGTCGCCGTCGGGCACCTGCGCCGTCTCCCGCAGCACCACCCGGCCCCGGTAGCGGGCCAGGTGGCCGCCCTTGCGGTCGGCCAACGTGCCGCGCACCGCCTCCAGCGCGAACGGCACCTGCTCTGCGGCTAGCCAGGCGGCGATCCGGACGTCGGAGAGAGCGCCGAGGTTGTCGGAGTTGGACACGAAGGCGTAGCGCAGCCCGGCGCCGAGCAGGGTATCGAGCGTGCCAGAAGCCGCCAGCGCGGTATAGATATCGCCATGCCCCGGCGGGCACCACTCCAGCTCCGGGTCGGCCGGCCACTGCACCGGCTGCAGGTCATCTGCTCGGATCTTGGGCTCGCGACCCTGCAGGAAGTCCAGCGGCACGCCAGGCACGCGCAGGCCGTCGTAGCGGCGCAGGTAGTTGAGCGAGGGGTCGCGGGTGATCGCGGAGTTCATCAGCACCAGCGGCAGCCGGGCGCCGTGCCGCTCGCGCATGGCCAGCACCTGCGTAGCGATGACATCGAGGAAGCTTGTGCCGGGCTTGACCTCGAGCAGCGACTTCGGCCCCGACAGGCCCATGCTCGTCCCCAGCCCGCCGTCGAGCTTGACGATCACCAGCCGGTCCAGCACGTCACGGGCCAGGCCGGGTGCCGGCTCGGGCAGCTCCTCCAGGCGCGGCAGGTCCGCAAGCGGCTCCAGGACCTCGCCCGGCAGGCGTCCGGCCTGCTGCTCACCCAGCTGCCGGAGGCGCCTGCGCAGGGCGGCCAGCTCAGCGGCGTGGGCGCGTCCGGCTTCGGCCTTGGCCAAGACAGCGGCCACATGGTCGGGCATATTCATGTTCTGATTCTCCTATGAGCCGATGCGGCCTCAGCGAAGGTGCCCAGAGGTGCTCAGCCGACGTGCTCCGATCAGCTCTACAGGACCGCCGAGAATGCCGCAAGTCTGCGCCATCACCTCACGCGTAGACAATCCCGGACAGCTCAGGCGGCCGGGCAATCTCCTGGTCGCGGTCCTGCGCGCTGCTGGTCAGGCCGAGGTGCACGCGGTTCTTACCATCTTTGGATCGCGGGCAGCGGGGCGTTTCCTGCCATGCGGCTCCATCTTCGCCTATCTCGAGCCCAGTGCCCCCGCACCGCTGGCCGGGCTGGTGCCGCCGCAGTCCGCGAGGGCCGGTGTCATCGCTACGGCCCGGGGTGCCCAGATCTGTTCTTGGTCGGCCTGACGTTCTGGCACCCCGGCGATGGCCGCCAGCTCCGAACCGTCAATCGTCTCGCGGTCGAGCAGGAGCTGGATGACCCGGTCGAGTGTGTCACGATGCTCGCGCAGGAGTTCCGTGGCCCTGGTCTCGGCCTCCCGGAGCAGCCTGGCTACTTCCTGGTCAATGGAGCGTTGTGTCTGCTCGGCATAGGGACGGCCGGCGAAGGGGTTGTCCCGGCTCGGTCCTTCGGGCCCGTAGCCGACCGGCCCGAGCTCCGCCGAGAACCCCCACTCCCGCACCATCCGGGTGGCGAGGTCGGTGGCCCCCGCGAGGTCGTTGGACGCACCGGTCGAGGGTTCCCCCAAGACGACCATTTCCCCGGCCCGGCCGCCCAGGCGAACGGCGAGGGAGTCGGTGAGGTAGCTCTGCGGGTACAGGTGACGCTCGGACTCCGGCAGCTGCTCGGTCACGCCAAGGGCGGCACCGCGGGGCAAGATGGTGACCTTGGCCACCGGATCGGCGTGCTCGGACAGGACGGCGACCAGCGCATGACCGGCTTCGTGGACGGCAACAGCGTGCTTCTCGTCGGGCAGCAGCGCGTTCGACGCGTCGCGCAGGCCGATGAGCAGGCGATCCCGGGCAGCATCGAAGTCGGCCGCGCTCAGCACGTCGCGATCGGCCCGCACCGCGTTGATCGCGGCTTCATTGACCAGGTTAGCCAGATCGGCACCCGAGAACCCGGGCGTACCCCGCGACACCGCATCGAGATCGACGTCCGGGCCGAGTTTCTTGCCCTTGGCGTGGATGCCGAGAATTGCCGTCCGTTCCTTCTGGTTGGGCAGCGGAATCTCCACGGTCCGGTCGAAGCGCCCGGGCCGCAGCAATGCCGTGTCGAGGATCTCGGCTCTGTTGGTCGCCCCCATGACGACCACGCTGGCGCCGGGCTCGAATCCGTCCATATCCGACAGCAGCTGGTTGAGCGTCTGCTCCCGTTCGTCGTTGGAGCCGAACCCGCCGGGACCACGGCGGCCCCCGATAGCGTCGATCTCGTCGATGAAGATGATCGCCGGGGAACGCTTGCGGGCGTCGGCGAACAGCGTCCGGACCCGGGAGGCGCCGACGCCGACGAACATCTCGACGAAACTGGAGCCGCTGAGGGCGAAGAACGGCACGCCAGCCTCGCCAGCGACGGCCCTGGCCAGCAGGGTCTTGCCGGTCCCGGGCGGCCCGACCATCAGCACGCCCTTGGGACCGACCGCCCCGGCCCGCGCGTAGCGTTCGGGATGCTTGAGGAAGTCCACGACTTCGGTCACCTCAGCCTTGGAACCCTCATAGCCGGCGATGTCGCTGAACCGCGTCGATGGCTTCTCCTCGTCGTAGACCTTGGCCCTGGATCGGCCGATGCTCATCATCCCGCCCAGTCCACCTCCGCCGAGCTGCTTGCGGCTGCGACGGCTTATCCAGACGAAGGCACCGACGAGGAGACCAATCCACAGGATGGGGAAGAGGTAGCTCAGCACCGATGTGGTGCTCGGGCTGGTGCCCGTCACCGTAACCTTGTGCCCGAGCAGGAGGGCCGATAGGGAGTTGTCGTTAAGCGCGGTCGGTATCTGGGAGGTATAGGCGGTGCCGCCGTTCAGCGTGCCGGTCACCGCGCCCGCCGAGGTGATCGTCGCCGTGGAGACCTTGTTCGCCGTCACTTCGCTGACGAAGCTGGTGTAGCTGAAGTCCCGGGTCGGCGTTCCGTTGGCCCCTGCATGGACGAAGAACAGCAAGGCCGCGACCGCGAGCCCGGCTGGCAGGAGCCACAGCTGCCAGCGCGGCGGCGACGGCGGCGCAGGTGCCGGCCTGCGGCCATCCGGCGGGCCTGGATGCGCCGGACCCGCGCGGTGCCGCGTGCTCACCAGCGGAACCCGGGGCAGCGATGCCGCACCAGCCAGACTGGAACGACCGCAAGCTGGGCCGGATCCAGCTCCGGCAGCAAAAGGCCGGGAATCTCGCTCAAAGCCTCGCCTACCCTCTCTGAGAGTTCAGAGCGGCGAGGGGTGCTAGGTCCGGACAGACCCAAGCGCGCTGAGTAACCCAAGTCTCTCATGAAGCAACGCACACAGCGAACAGCATGGACGCGCTCGCAGCAGCGGAGCTGCCCGCCTGACGCCGGTGAGCTGCCCCACAGTCTCGGCACGGCAGGGGCCGGGCTTGCGGTGCCTTCGTCGGGGACGAACAGGAAGAGGTTCGCGTGCGGGGGACGGATGCCTCCGCAGCCTGCCCCGTCCGCAGCAAGCTCGCCGCGCTGCGCGCGCCGCAGCTGGCAAATAAAAGATCATGATCCCGAACGGGCCGTGGTGACACCAGCCGATCCCCACGGCATCAACTCGAGCCCGCACTGGCAATGAGCCAAGACCCGCGTCCGCCGGGTATCAGGCGGCGTGTCGGCCTGGCCTTGCTCGCCGCCCTGGCCGCCGGGCTCGGCCTCCTCATGCGCAGCGAGTCGTTCGCGGTCCGCGCGGGCCGCGCGCTGCGGCTCGCGCTGGTTACGGCCTGCCGGGTGGCACACCGGCCGGCGTCCTTCGACATCCCCGGATCACTGCTTGGCTTCCGCGGCCGGGCCGGCGCCCGGATCGCCGCCCGCGGCTGGCGGATCACCGCCGCCACCGCGGCGAGCAACCTCACCTTGTGGCTTGTCCTGCTGGCATGCCTGCGCGGCATCGGCCTGTCCCAGGCCCAGGTACCCTGGCAGACCTCCCTGGCGGCCTTCGCGTTCGTCCGGCTGCTGACGGTGCTGCCCATTACCCCCGGCGGCCTCGGTATCACCGAACTCGGACTGATTGCCACGCTGGCTGCCGGCCACCGGGATGGTGCGCAGGTGACCGCCGCCGTGCTGTTGTACCGGGCCGTCACCTACCTGCCCCCCATCCCCCTCGGCGCGGTCGCCTGCCTCACCTGGCGGCACGCGCCAGCCCTTATCCACGCCAAGCCCGCCGGAGCCGGTCAGCTGGCCCAAACGAGCCTGCCAGCGCCAATTGGGCACGCCGGATAACGGGAGGGCGCCTGGCAGGTGAGTCCTCAAGGCTCCTGACGCGGGCAGAGGCGCGATACTGGCTCCATGGTTGACGACACTGCACGAGACCGGGCCATCTACCACGCGCTGAAGGCGGCCGACGAAGTCGCCGCGGCCCTGCAGACTCACCTCATCGAGGAACACGGGGCTGATCCGGAGCGCGCCGCCCCGCGCAGCCCCTCCACCAACTCCCTCAAGCTGCTGCGGCAGGCTCGTGAGCACCTGGGCCAGGGGCTGAGAGCCGTCGAGGCTGACCACATCGCCGAGTCCGACGAGATCTCCCTGCGTAACCGATAACCCAGGTAGCGCACAAATTAACGTCCTCATGGCGGCCATGACCGAGATCTTTCCCGGAAAGACCCGGTACCTATCAGGAGGACGGGGGAGGAGACGAGCGGCACGCGCACGACGACGGCATCACCCTGGCCGGGCTACGCTGGCTCTGTACGGCATCCCATGCAGGGAATGACTGTGAGCACATGCGATGCCGCGGAGAGGAAGGCGGGCGTGTTCGAGGCAGGCGATATCCGGGAGTGGCGTGGTCACGACGTTGTTGACTCAGACGGTCACAAGATCGGGGAGCTGGAGGCCGTCTACGTCGACACGAGCACAGACCTGCCAGCGTTCGGCACCGTCAAGGTCGGGTTGCCTACCCGGCACCGGCTGGTGTTCGTTCCCCTGGCTCATGCGACCGTGGGTCCCGGATATCTCAAGGTCGCTCACGACAGGAAGCAAGTGAAGGATTCTCCCTCGATCAGCACCGACGGCGAGCTGCCAGCGGCCGACGAAGAGGCCATCTTCAAGCACTACGGCCTGACATATCAGGCAGGCACCAGCGGTGAACGGCAACTGGCCCGCCGCTGACCAGTACGACTGAGCGGAGCATCAGATGCTTGCCTTCTTCCTCCTCCTCGTGATCGTGGCAATCGTGCTCGGCCTGGTGGGTGTCGTCGTCAAGGGTCTGCTGTTCTTGCTGTTCATCGGCATTGCCGTGTTTCTCGTTGCCCTTATTCTGGGTGCCCTGCGAATGCGGCGGCGACCCGTGAAGCCCCCGGCGCGGTAATCCCTCCCAACTCGGATGCGGCGCTTGTGGTGCCCGCGAAGGTGGAACTTGTCGGCTGCCCGCCCGCTAGAGCGTGAAGTAGAACGTGGTGCCCTGCCCTGGTACCGCTCGAACCCACAACTGCCCGCCGTGGCGTTCGACGATGCGCCGGCTGATTGTCAGTCCAGCGCCCGCGCCGCCACCGCGAGCGCTCGGTTCGTGCACGCGCCGGAAGATGTCTTCCTGCTGCTCGGCTCGGATGCCAATGCCGTTGTCGCGAACGTAGAACGCGCGCAGCGGCTGCTCGGCATCGGGCGGCACGGCGTCCTCATAGCCCACCTCTACCCAGCGCGGCGGATCGGCCCGGGCGTACTTGACAGCGTTGCTGACCAGATTGACCAGCACTTCCTGCAGCCGGATCCGGTCACCGGAAACGGCGCCCAGCCGCATCGGACGGCGTAGCTGCACGTCGGCATCGGCGAAACGAGCGCCGAGGATTTCCTCGATGTCATCGAGCACATCGTCCATCGATACTGTCGTCATGCGCAGGTCGGCCCGGCCTAGGCGCGAGTACTCCAGTAGCGAGTTCAGCAGATCATCCATTCGGAAGGCGAGCCGGCGGATGGTATCCAGATGTTTCACGGTGGCATCGTCAAGCACGGCAGAGTCCCGCTTTATGAGCGTGGCGTAGTTGACGATCCCGCGGAGCGGCTCCTTCAGGTCATGCGACGCGGCGCGGGCGAACGCCTCGAGTTCGTCGTCGCTGCGCGCAAGCTCCGCGTTGGCCGCACGCAGCGGCGTCGCGTGCCGGACTGCGACGTTGCACAAGGCCCGGTACGTCTCCTCGGCGGTGCCGTGCGCCTCGCCCGACCACGGCAGGCACTGCCCGCGTACGGTCTCCTGCCACACAGAGGAGGAACCGCGCGGGGTCAGCCGCTGCCCCCGACTGCCCGTTACTACCGGACGCTCTGGATCGGCGGCCCACCGCACGGTGCTTGATACCTCCCTGCGGAACCAGGCCAGCACATCGCCAGTGGAGCTCAGCGGCACGAGCAGCAGGCCAGCGCAGTCACCAGCCAGATGGGCCAGCTCGCCCAGATCCTGGCCCAGGCGGTGCGTCGACCACGCCCGGCCGACCGGCCCCGAGGGCAGGTGCGTCAGCAAGGTCGGCAGTCCTGACAGGTCCGGTACCAGACCAGATGCGTGCCAGGCGGCGCCGAAGCGCGCGTAGACGCCATCGGCGCCGACCAGGTTGCACAGCCGGGCGTCCGCGACGAGGTGCTCGCCGAACCGTTCTGGCCCGACGGCATCGGCAGCGTCGATAATCTGCTGCAGGACTCGCCGGGCCTCGGCCTCGCCCGCCGCACGCTGGCGATCCTCGACGGCGTTCAGCTGCAGCGACAGCGCGATGCCGAACATCTCACAGGCGGCGCGCTGATCGGCACTCAGCCGCCGGGGCGTGCCGCTGTGGCAGGCAATTAGTCCCCACAGCCGGCCATCCTGGATGAGCGACAGCGACATGGAGCCGCGCACGCCGATGTTACGCAGGTACTCCAGGTGATAGCTCGACACGGTACGCAGCGCCGAACCGGACAAGTCCAGGGGTCGCTGTGTGCCCGGCCGCTGCGGAGGTATCAACGCCGCCCCGCGGTCGTTGACGTCGGCGATGACCCGTATCCAGTTCTGCACGTATAGGCGCCGTGCCTGCGGCGGCACGTCAATCGCCGGGAACCATAGCCCCAGCCACGGCTCCCAGCCCGGCGCGACATCCTCCGCGATCACCTCGCCCGGCCCGTCGCCGTGGGATATGGCCCTGATGTAGCGTAAGTGGTGGCACGACGGATATTCCCGTAGCCGTGCTGGTCTCTACTTAAGGCAGTTTGAGCAGCGTCCGGGAGCGTTGCTCCGGACCCTGGTAGCGCCGATTTAGCAGATTGATCCACGAGGCGCCCGGTTCGGGCAGGACGATCACCTTGGGTTGTCGCCCCACGTAGACCGGCGCCTCTTCTGAGCAGTTTGGCCAGGAGGTATCGGGATGAGTATTGAGCTGATTATCGTGATTGCTGCGGTGCTCCTGGCGGTCGGGAACATCGCATGGCGCAAGACGCGCACGGGCTCTTTCGCCCCCTGGTGGTGGCGCGGCAAAGGCAGCCGGAATGAGTAAAAACCCCGGGTCGCTGGCCAGGCCGACGGGCCGCGCCATGCAGACAGCCCGGGACGATGCGGAGCGTGCTGCGCTGCCAGGGCGCCAGGACCGCGCCGTGCCGCCGCTTGCTGTCGACCTGCGGGGGGTGCACAAGAGCTTCGGCTCGGTGCGGGCCGTGCGGGGAGTTGCCCTGGCCATCGGCTCCGGAGAGGTGATGGCTTTCCTGGGTCCCAACGGCGCCGGGAAGACCTCGACGATCGACATGATCTTGGGCCTGTCCCGTCCGGATGCCGGTGCGGTCGAGGTCTACGGCATGGCGCCGCGGCAGGCGGTCCGCAGGGGCCTGACGCTGTGCGCCTTCGCCGGCGGCCTGTTCATCCCGCTCAGCCAGTTCTCGCCGGATTTGCAGACCTTCGCCAAGTTCACGCCGCTGTACGGGCTCAGCCAGCTCGTCCACTACCCGCTGGCCGGCGGCACCCTGGAATGGATCTGGATCCTGAACCTGGCCGTGTGGCTCGCGATCTTCGTGGCAGGCGCCGCCTGGCGCCTGCGCCGCGACACTGCCAGAGTGTGATCCAGCGCCGGTCACACGTCCTGGCACGGATAAGGAACGGATAAGGAACAGGAGTAGCCCGAGCGCAGTCACATTCCGTGATCGATCTAGCCATCTCCGGGCTCGGCGAGCTTCGGCCCGGCCAGGCCCGCCCAGTCAACTTATCAAGCCCTGGCCTGCCCTGGCGGTCGCTCGGTCAATGGCAGGCATAGCCGATTATGCAGCCGCGCCCGCGATGGCGCCATCGATGCAGCCGCGAGCCGGGACAGTTGCCGACGGGAAGATCGCTTCGGGCAGCCTCGGCTGGCCGGTGATCGCTGCCCGGACCGTGGGAAAGATATCGAGGTGCTGGTTCAGGCCGGTGACTGACAGGACCCTGGTTACCTCGGGCGATGGTGCGGCCAGGCGCAGGGATCCGCCGAGCAGCCCGGCGCGGCGTCCGCTGCCCACCAGGACCGCAAGGCTGCTGGCGTCCGCGCGCTCTACCGCGGACAGGTCGATGATCAGGTGGCTGGCGGCGCGGAGCAGGCTGCTGAGTTGCTCGCGCAGGGCGGGAGCGGACGCGATGCCGAGTTCCCCGCTGAGCACGGCGATGACGTAGCCGCCGCGGTCTGTCCGGGAGCTAAGACTGAGGCTGGTCTCATCAGCCGCGGAGTGCGTCACAGCGTTTCCGATCACGTGAGCCGGGGACAGGTCGCGTGGCGCGCAGCATGCCATGATGGCCCGCGGACCGCCGGCCAGCGGGCCGAGATTACGCATGGCGGGGCGCTCGGTGCATCATCTTGCGCAGCGGCGACATCGCCGTGCGGGACGCGCCGGCCGCGGGCCGCTGCGGGCGTGTGCGCGCCGTCGTGACCTCCGATGGCATCGGCGGGACCGTTGGCTTTGGCGGGGCGGTGCCGTTATTGGTGGCCTCGTAGGGCATCGGCGGGACCGTTGGCTTGGGCGGGGCGGTGCCGTTATTGGTGGCCTCGTAGGGCATCGGCGGGACCGTCGGCTGGGGCGGGGCGGTGCCGTTATTGGTGGCCTCGTAGGGCATCGGCGGGACCGACGGCTTTGGCGGGGCGGTGCCGTTGGCGGATGGACGCGGCGGGGTGGTGGCAGGACCCGGATCCGGGTGGGGTGCGGCTGGTTCAGGCACGATGTCTTCCCTTGGCAGTAGGGGCCCGCCGCAGCGTCCTCGGCGGCCGCGTGGTTAGCGGTCGGCCGGAACGCTGCGACGGAGGATGGGCGGGCGAATGGCTGTTAGCCAACGCCCAGTAGCGCCGGCGTCAGCTGCCGGCGGCAGCGGCCCAGGGCGGCCGCTATCGCGCTGACCCTGTGGCGGGCACCGGCGGGTGCACGCAAGCTGAATCGCCTGCGGCGTCCTTCCTGCTGCTCTTTGCCGGGATGACCAGCGACAGCGCCAGGCCGGGCCCGAGCAGGGCGACCTGTGGCCTCGAAGTCGCTGGCATTCACCGCGTCACCGCCGCCGCCAGGCCAGGATCCCGGCCCGGCAGCTTTCAGCAGGCACCGGCCTCGTCAGCCGGAACGCGGCATTGCGAGCGTCATGGGCACCAACGATCGTGATGACCGAATCGGTGCGCATCTGCTCCTCCGGTAGCCCCGGGAAGCTGGCCGCTGGTGGCGGGCTGATGTCCGGTGCCTGATGCCACGCTATACCCGCATAAAGAAACTAGCAAGTTGTTTCCGGAATCTGGTAACCTATCAGGGTGCCCAGCTGGACCTTCCTGACTCATCACGCCCGGGTTCTCCTGCTCATCGCCCATGACCCCGGGGTGCGCCTGCGCGACATCGCAGCCAGCCTGAACATCACCGAACGCAGCGCCTTCGGCATCATCACGGATCTGGTCGAGGCTGGCTACGTGGTCAAGGAGAAGAACGGCCGCCGCAACCGCTACCACGTCCAGTCACACCTCCCGCTGCCAGAACCGGACGGGCGGGAACGCACTGTCGGCGAGATCCTGGCCCTCCTGACCGGCGTCGACGCGCCCGCGACCTGACCAGGTGCCAGCGCGCCGGCACCGATGCCCGCGGGGCCGACCCGCCAGGAAGAAGGTAACGCATGAAAGCGATCGTCCAGGACACCTACGGTTCGGCGGATGTGCTCGAGTTCCGGGACATCGGCACGCCCGAGATAGCCGCCGGCGAGGTACTGGTACGCGTGCATGCGGCGGGCGTGGACCGGGGCGCCTGGCACCTCATGACCGGCCTGCCGTACCCGGTACGCCTGGCAGGCTACGGACTCCGCGCGCCCAAGACCCCGGTCCCGGGCACGGATATGGCCGGGGTCGTGACAGCGGCCGGCCACGACGTGACCAGGTTCCAGCCCGGCGATGAGGTATTCGGCATCGGCAAGGGCGCCTTCGCCGAGTACGCCCGCGCTCCGGAGAACAAGCTCGCGCCCAAGCCGGCGAACCTCACCTTCGAACAGGCCGCGGCGGTCGCCGTCTCCGGCCTGACCGCCCTGCAAGGCCTGCGCGACCACGGGCGGGTCCAGCCGGGCCAGAAGGTGCTGATCATCGGCGCGTCGGGCGGCGTGGGAACCTTCGCGGTGCAACTGGCCACGGCGTTCGGGGCACAGGTCACCGGCGTGTGCACCACCACGAAGGTGGACCTGGTCCGGTCTATCGGCGCCGGCCATGTCATCGACTACACACATGCGGACTTCGCTGACGGCAAGCAGCGCTACGACGTGCTCCTCGACATCGGCGGGAACTCGTCGCTCTCCCGCCTGCGGCGGGCCCTCACTCCGAAGGGGACGCTGGTCATCGCCGGAGGCGAGACGGGCGGCCGGTGGCTCGGAGGCACCGATCGCCAGCTCCGGGCGCTGCTGCTGTCCCGGTTCGTGGACCAGAAGCTGACGACGTTCATCTGCCGGGAGAACCACGAGGACCTGCTCGTTCTCAGGGAGCTTATCGAAGCCGGGAAGATCACGCCGGTCATCGACAGGAGCTACCCGCTGAGCGAAGCACCGGAGGCCATCCGGTACCTGGAGCAGGGACACGCCCGGGGAAAGGTCGTCATCACCGTCTGACGCCAGCGAAAGGACCACGACCGCGGCTAGCGGCTAGGAGCGCCACCAGCGTGTGCGGCTGTAACTGAGTGATCTGGCGGGCGGCCAGCGTATGGCCCGCTGATCTGAGCCGGGCGGTGAGCGCGGCGCCCATGGCCGTGGCCGGTGTCAGCACGCCGGCGCGGTCGGGCAGGTGGTCGCGGTCCAGCGCCAGGCACAGTGCGGTTTCGCCGAGCATGACCGAGGTGGCGGCATATCCCGGATCGCCGCGGGCCTCGACCGTGCCCAGGTAGCGTGCCCCGGCCGAGGTCCGGGTGTGGATCTGAATGCGGAAAAAGCCCGTGCGGCGGGTCTTGTCGCCGGGGCCCTGGCCCGGGGCTGGCAGCAGCTGGCTGAGCAGCATCCGGGATGGCCCGAACGCCAGCCCCGCCTGCGCAGCCTTCGTCGCGGCGCTGGCCGTGACGGCCATCATGGGCGCAGCCGGGCTGGCGCCGAACCCGGTGACCTCCCGGTAGCGGAACCGGCGGCCGTAGGCCCAGTCCTGCAGGGCGTTGCTGCGGCGCACCACGCGGGTGTTGATCCCGGCCATGGCCCACGGGCCTGTCCACATCCGCAGATCACCGTCGTACCGGACCCAATCCAGGTCACGCTCGTCGCCTAGGTCGGGTTCGGCCGTGCGATCGGGGCTGAGCGCATAGGGATCGCCGACCACGCGGCGGCGCTCAGCGCTGGCCCGCACCTCGTCCAGCTGCCCCATCAGCGAGGCCAGCGTCCCGCCGCTGATCCCGCCCCGCAGTGCCGTCACGGCCAGCGTCGTGTCCAGCAGGTCACCGGCGTCATCGGCGCGGGCGGCATGATGCAGCACCAGCACACCCAGATCGGACGGGACCGAGTCGAACCCGCAGCCGTGCACGATCCGCGCACCGGTACTGGCGGCGACGTCGTGGCAGCGGTCGATGCTATCCCGGATGAACAGCACCTCACCGGTCAGGTCCGCGTAATCGGTGCCCGCGGCGGCGCAAGCTTCCACCAGCGCTAGCCCCTGAGCGCGGTAGGGGCCCACCGTGCTCACCACTACCCGGGCCGCCCGCGCCAGCACCTCGACCGACACCGGATCGGCCGAATCGGCGACCAGCAGCGGCCAGGCCGACGCGGCGGCGCCCAGCCCTGCCCGGGCCTCGGCCAGCCGCCGCTCCGACCGCCCGGCCAGCCCGATGCGGGCCCCGCCGGGCGCATGACCAGCCAGGTATCCGGCCACCAGCCGCCCTGCGAACCCGGTGGCGCCGAACACCACGACGTCCAGCTCACGGTCCACGCTCACTATTTCATCCTAGGCAAACCGGCCCCAGACGGGCCTGCCCCGCGTTGCCGACGGTGCGGCCCGGACCATGTGGCGGCGGAAGCTGCCCGGCGGCGCTAGGAAAGATTGAGGCCGAACGGGCGCGGCTCGACGCGGCCGGCAATGCCAGCCGTGAGCGCGAGCGGACGCTGCGGTCGGAGCGGTCACTCGCCCGCTATGAGCTGAGGACGCCGCGACCTCAGGGCCCCAAGGACTGGCCAAGCGGGACCAAAGTCACTAGCCGGGCGGAAAGCTGCAGGCATACGAAGGTTACGGACTGAAACAATGCCGCGAGCTCAGGAACCTTACTCACCCGAGGGCCACGGTCTGTTCGGACGAAGGAGAAGTCCAGTGACTCATAAGATCGCGATCGTGACAGGCGCAGCCCGCGGCATCGGTGCCGGGGTGGCTATCAGGCTGGCCGCAGACGGCATGGCCGTGGCGGTCCTCGACCTCAGCGAGGACGATTGCGCGAGGACCGTGAAAGAGATCGAGAATGCCGGCGGGCGCGCGCTCGCGGTCGGCGCCGACGTCAGCAAGACCGATCAGGCGAACGCCGCGGTCGAGCGGGTGGCCGCCGAGCTGGGCGCGCCGACGGTGCTGGTCAATAACGCCGGGATAACCCGCGACGCCATGCTGTTCAAGATGAGCGACGAGCAGTGGGACTCGGTGGTCGCCGTCAACCTGCGCGGCCCGTTCCTGATGACCAGGGCGGTGCAGAAGTACATGACCGAGCAGAAATGGGGACGGATCGTCAACATCTCGTCGTCATCAGCGCTCGGCAATCGCGGGCAGGCCAACTACTCCGCCACCAAGGCCGGCGTGGAGGGCTTCACCAAGACGCTCGCCAAGGAAATGGGCAAGTTCGGGATCACCGCGAACGCGGTCGCTCCCCACTTCATCGCCACCGACATGACCGCGGCCATGGCCACCAGCCTGAAGATGTCGTTCGAGGATCTCGTGGAGACCTACAAGAAGCAGATACCCGTAAACCGGGTCGGCCAGCCAGCCGACGTGGCGGCCGCTGTCTCCTTCCTGGTCGGCGAGGACTCGGGCTTCGTCTCCGGCCAGGTTATCTATGTGGCGGGCGGCCCCCTGTGCTGAAGTGACTGTGCTGAAGTGACTGTGCTGAAGTGACTGTGCTGAAGTAACCGTCTGGCGCAGCGGCGAATGATCGGCGTAACGTCGTGCCAGCGGTCGTCAACCGAGTGGGTCAAGTGCGCTGAGTCTTCGGTCCCGCCGAGGCGGGACCGAAGACTCTCGTCTGGTCCGCGCCACGCGGGTGCCCCGGAGCGGGCCGCGCGACCATAAGACGAGAGGCGCAACACGAATGACCAGCAGCGTGATCCAGCCGGGCGACATCCGCGAGGTGGCGGTGATCGGGCTCGGCCTGATGGGCTCGGGCATCGTCGAGCTGATGGCCCGCAGCGGCCGCCGAGTCGACGCGATCGAGATCAACCAGAGCTTCCTTGACCAGGGCATGGCCCGGCTGCACGCCTCCCTGGACCGGGCGGTCAGCCGGGGAAAGCTCACCGAGACGGCACGGGACGAGATGCTCGCCCGGATCAGGCCCACCGACGATGTCGCGGCCGGAGTGGCCGGCGCCGACCTGGTGATAGAGGCCATCCCGGAACGCATCGAGCTCAAGCAGACCCTGTTCGCCCAGCTGGACGAGGCCTGCCGGCCCGATGCGATCCTGGCTACCAATACCTCCTCGCTGTCGATCACGCAGATCGCGGGCGGCACGCGGTATCCGGCCCGGGTGGCGGGGATGCACTTCTTCAATCCCGCCCCGGTCATGAAGCTGGTCGAGGTGATCTCCACCGTCCTCACCCCGCCGGAGATCGCCGAGACACTGACCCTGCTGTCCCGTGACCTGGGCAAGACCCCGGTGGCGGCCAGTGACCGGGCCGGGTTCATCGTGAACGCGCTGCTAGTGCCCTACCTCAACCACGCGGTACACCTGCTGGAAACGGCGCAGGCCTCGAGGGAGGACATCGACGAGGCGGCCGCTGTGGGACTCGGCCTGCCCATGGGGCCGCTGACCCTGCTGGACCTGATCGGCCTGGACACGTGCCTGGCGGTCCTCGAGACGCTCCAGGATGAGTTCGGCGGCACCCGCTACGTGCACGCGCCCCTGCTGCGCAAGCTGTGCGACGCCAGGCTGTTCGGCCGCAAGAGCGGGCGCGGGTTCTATGACTACCGGAGGCCAAGCACCACCGCTGACCACGAGCTGGCACCTGTTCCCGATTCGGTCGCGGTGATCAGGGACTCGGCCGGCCTGCTGGACGAACTGGCCGGCGCGATCAGCGCGGCCGGCATCAGCGTCGTGCCGAAGCCATCCGACCAGACCGGCCTGGTCATAGTGGCGGCAGACCCGCGCCACCGGGTCCTGGACGCGGCCCTGGCCGCGGGCCACCCGGGCGATGTGGTCGGTGTCCACATCATCGAGACGCTTACCGGCAAGCTGAGGCTCGCCGAGCTGGTCGTGCCCGATGTGACCGCGGCGGGCACGGCCGCCAAGGCGGCCGCGCTCGCGGCCAGGATCCGGCTGAAGGCGGTCATCTCCAGGGACCGGCCTGGCTTCCTTGTCGAGGCGCTCGCCTACGCGCAGTTCAACGATGCGGTCCGCATGGTCCAGGACGGTTATGCCAGCGCCGCCGACATCGACACCGCCATGATGCTCGGCTGCGGCTACCCCCGCGGGCCGCTTCAGATGCTCGACGAAGCCGGCGCCGCGAACGTCGTCGCCGTCCTGGATGCGATGCACGCGGCCACCGGTGATCCGGCGTTCACCCCGGTACCCCTGCTGGCCGAATACGCCACGGCCGGCAACCTGTTCCGCGCTGGGGCGGGAGGGTAGCCCCGGTGTCTAGCGAATCCAAGCCGGATCCGCGGACGGGTAACTCCCTGGCGGAATTCCAGCGTGATCTGGCCGACAACCTGTGTTACGAGCGGGGCACCACGGTCGAGTCGGCGAGCGCCCTGGACGCCTACTGGACCCTGGCCGTGACCATCCGCGACCGCCTGGCCGACCGCCGGGTCCGGACGGCCAAGGCAAACTACGCGGCCAACCCGAAGTTCGTCTATTACCTGTCAGCGGAGTACATGCTGGGACGCCAGCTGCGCCAGAACGCGGTGTACACCGGCACGGACGCCCTGGCTCACCAGGCTGCCGCCGCGGCCGGCTTCCCGGCCTGGGACCTGGAGTCCCTCGACGTCGAGCCCGGCCTGGGGAACGGCGGCCTGGGCCGGCTGGCCGCCTGCCTGCTCGACTCCCTGGCCACCCTCGACCTGCCGGCCGTGGGCTACGGCATCCGGTACGAGTTCGGGATCTTCAAGCAGGCCTTCGAGGACGGCTATCAGGTCGAGCACCCCGACGACTGGACCTTCTACGGCAACCCGTGGGAGTTCCCCGCCCCCGACGACCTCCAGGTGGTCGGGTTCTACGGCCGCACCGAACCCGTTGACGACGACCAGGGCGGGCTGCGGGCCCGCTGGGTGCCGGACGAGACGGTGCGGGCCGAGCCCAGCCACATGCTGGTGCCGGGCTACGGCACCGAGACGGTCAACATCCTCCGGCTATGGCGCGCCCGGGCCGGCCAGGAGTCGTTCGACCTGGACCTGTTCAACGCCGGCCGGTACGCGGAGGCCGTCGAGGCGCAGATGCGCTCGGAGAACCTCACCAAGGTGCTCTACCCGAGCGACAGCACCGAAGCCGGCCGGGAGCTGCGGCTCAAGCAGCAGTATTTCCTGGTCTCCTGTTCGCTGCGGGACATCATCCGCCGGTTCAGGTTCCGCAACAGCAGCTGGGAGGCCTTCCCCGACAAGGTCGTCATCCAGCTCAACGACACTCATCCGGTGCTGGCGGTACCCGAGCTCATGCGGCTGCTGGTCGACGAGAACGGGGTCGGCTGGGAACAGGCCTGGTCCATCACCCGCCGCACCTTCGCCTACACCTGCCATACCCTGCTGCCGGAGGCCCTCGAGACCTGGCCGGTGTCGCTGTTCGGGCGGCTGCTGCCCCGCCACCTGGAAATCATCTATGCCCTGAATGATTCGTTCCTGAAGGACCTGCACGCCCGGCATCCGGTTGACGAGGAACGCATCGCGCGGATGTCGCTGATTCAGGAGGACCCGGAACGCCGGGTGCGGATGGCCAACCTGGCCGCGCTCGGCAGCTTCGCCGTCAACGGCGTGGCCGAACTGCAGTCGCGGCTGCTGACCCAGACGGTGTTGCGGGACTTCGCCGAACTGTGGCCGGAGAAGTTCGGGAACGTGACGAACGGCGTCAGCCCGCGCCGGTTCCTCCGGCTGGCCAACCCGCGGCTGTCCGGCCTGATCACGGCCCGGCTGGGCGACGGCCGATGGCTGACCGACCTGGAGCGGCTGCGGGAGCTCGAGGCCTTCGCCGACGACGCGGAGTTCCGCGCGCAGTGGCGGACGGTGAAGCGGCAGAACAAGATCGACCTCGCCTTCCACGTCCTCGCCGCCACCGGCGTCACCGTCGACCCCGGCTCGCTGTTCGACGTCATGGCCAAGCGGCTGCACGAGTACAAGCGCCAGCTCCTCAAGCTGCTGCACGTCGTCACGCTGTACAACCGGATCAAGGCGGACCCGGCCGTCACCGTGACGCCCTGCACGGTCATCTTCGGCGCCAAGGCCGCGCCGAGCTACCATCAGGCCAAGCGCATCATCAAGCTGATCAATTCGGTCGCGGCCGTGGTCAACGCCGACCCCGACGTGGCCGGCCGGATCAAGGTGGTGTTCATTCCCGACTACAACGTCTCGGTCAGCGAGCTCGTGGTGGCGGCCGGCAACGTCTCGGAGCAGATCTCGCTGGCCGGCAAGGAGGCCTCCGGCACCGGCAACATGAAACTGGCCCTCAACGGCGCCGTCACGGTCGGCACGCTCGACGGCGCCAACGTCGAGATCCGCGACCGGGTCGGGCCGGCAACTTCTTCCTGTTCGGGCTCACCGCCGAGCAGGCCGTCGCCGTCAGGCAATCCGGCTACTCACCGCGCGCCTGTTACGCCGGCGACGCCGAGCTGAAGGCCGCCATCGACGCCCTCACCTCGGGTGTCTTCTCCGGCGGGGACGACGAGGCCTTCGAGCAGGTCATCTCCTCGATCCTCGACTGGGACGAGTACCTGGTCCTGGCCGACTACCGGTCCTACGTCGACTGCCACGACCGGGCCGTCGCGCCGGCCTGGGCCGACCAGGACCGGTGGACCCGGATGTCGATCCTGAACACCGCGCGCTCGGGCTACTTCTCCTCCGACCGGACCGTCCGCGACTACTGCCGTGACATCTGGCACGCCGAGCCCGTTCCGGTGCCCGCGCCCGGGGAGGGCTGACTCCGAAGCTCCCGCCCGTCAGGCCCCTGCGGACGAAGGAAGGACTTTCCCCCCTTCCCTTTGGCCGCCCGGCGGGCCAGGCTGGGATCTGATCGATCTACGAAGAGAGGGCTACACCGATGAGCCACTCGCCGCGTGATCTGACCCCGCTGCCGGACCTGCTGCACGGTTCCGCGCTGGCCGGACCGGTACGGACCCGGACACCCGTCTACACGGACCTGCTCCCGCCGTGCAATGCGGGCTGTCCGGCCGGGGAGAATATCCAGGCCTGGCTGGCCGCCACCCAGGCCGGGCAGCATGAGCGGGCCTGGCGGGAGCTGACCGCCGACAACCCGTTCCCGGCCATCCATGGCCGGGTCTGCTATCACCCGTGTGAGAGCGTTTGCAACCGGGCCGAGCTCGACAGCTCGGTCTCGATCCATTCGGTCGAGCGGTTCCTCGGCGATCTCGCGCTCGAGCAGGCATGGCAGTTCGACCGGCCGCCGCACCGGACAGGCAAGCGGGTGCTGGTCGTCGGGGCGGGGCCGAGCGGCCTGTCCGCGGCCTATCACCTGGCCCGCCGGGGCCATGAGGTGGAGATCCGTGACGCCAGCCCGGAACCGGGCGGGATGATGCGTTACGGCATTCCCGCGTACCGGATGCCCCGTGACGTGCTGGCGGGCGAACTGGCCCGGCTCGGGGGGATCGGCGTCCGGTTGACCTGCGATCACCGGGTCACCGACCTGGCCGCCGAACGCGCCGAGGGGCGGTTTGACGCGGTGTTCGTCGCGGTCGGGGCGCACCTGTCCAAGCATGTGGACATCCCGGCCCGGGATGCGAGCCGGATCATCGACGCGGTGCCGTTCCTGCGGGACGTCGCGGGCGGCGCCCGGCCGGTGATCGGCCGCCGGGTCGCGGTGTACGGCGGCGGCAACACGGCGATGGACGCGGCGCGGGTCGCCCGGCGGCTGGGTGCCCAGGACACGATGATCGTCTACCGGCGCAGCCGGGCGCAGATGCCCGCGCACGAGGAAGAGGCCACGGACGCCGAGCGAGAGGGCGTGCGCATCAACTGGCTGCGCACCATAGCCGCCTTCGAGGGGCCCGAGCTGACCGTCGAGGTCATGGAACTGGACGAGGCGGGGCGGCCGCATCCGACCGGGCGGCTGGAGACACTGGCCGCCGACACGGTCATCATGGCGGTGGGCCAGGACGCCGACACTGAGTTCCTGCGGCAGGTGCCAGGCGTGGAATTCCAGCCGGACGGGACCGTCGAGGTGTCACCGTCGATGATGACGGGCTGCCCGGGCGTGTTCGCCGGCGGGGACATGGTGCCGGACGAGCGGACGGTCACGGTCGGCGTGGGCCACGGCAAGAAAGCCGCCCGCTTCATCGACGCGTATCTGCGCGGCGGGTCCGCGGACTCGCTTCCCAAGCGCGATCAGGCGACCTTCGACCGGCTGCATCCGTGGTTTTTCGCCGACGCCGAGCGCAGGCACCAGCCCGAGCAGGAGGCCGCTGGCCGCGTCGCCGATTTCACCGAGGTAGTCGGCGGTCTGCGGGAAGACCAGGCGCACTACGAGGCGGGCCGCTGCCTGTCCTGCGGCAACTGCTTCGAATGCGACGGTTGCTTCGGTTCCTGCCCGGAGGACGCGATCATCAAGATCCGGCCCAGCCGCCCCTGGGGCCACGAGCACGGGGCGGACTACGCCTACGAATTCGACTATGACCGGTGCACCGGCTGCGGGATCTGTTCCGAGCAGTGCCCGGTGCACGCCATCGAGATGATTCCGGAGTAGGCGATGCGTGTAACTGTAGACGGCAACGAGGCCGCGGCCTCGGCGGCTTACCGCCTCAACGAGGTGTGCTGTATTTATCCGATCACGCCGTCGTCTCCGATGGCGGAACTGGCCGACGAGTGGTCCAGCCAGGGCCGGCCGAACGTGTGGGGCAGCGTGCCGTCCGTCATGGAGATGCAAAGCGAGGGCGGGGCCGCGGGCGCGCTGCACGGCGCGCTGCAGAGCGGGGCGCTGACCACGACGTTCACCGCCTCCCAGGGCCTGCTGCTGATGATCCCGAACATGTACAAGATCGCCGGAGAGCTGACCCCGGCGGTGTTCCAGGTGGCCGCCCGGTCACTGGCCGCGCAGGGCCTGTCCATCTTCGGGGATCATTCCGACGTGATGGCGGTCCGCCAGACCGGATTCGCGATGCTGGCCTCGGCCAGCGTCCAGGAAGCGCACGACCTGGCCGTGGTGGCGCAGGCCGCCACGCTGGCCACGCGGATCCCGTTCGTGCACTTCTTCGACGGCTTCCGCACCTCGCACGAGGTGAACACCGTCGACCTGCTCTCCGACGACGACCTGCGGGCCCTGGTGCCGGAGGAGCTGATCCGGGCCCACCGCGCCCGGGCGCTGTCCCCGGACCGCCCGGTCATCCGCGGCACCGCGCAGAACCCGGACGTGTACTTCCAGGCCCGGGAGACCGTCAACCCGTTCTACGCCCGGGTTGAGGGGGCGGTCGCGGACGCGATGGACGCGTTCGCCGCGGTGACCGGCCGGCAGTACCGCCTGGTGGAGTACGCCGGTCATCCTGAGGCCGAGCGGGTGATCGTGATCATGGGCTCGGGCGGCCAGACGGCCGCCGAGACCGCCGCCTACCTGGCCGCGAGCGGCGAGAAGGTCGGGGTCGTCCAGGTCCGGCTGTACCGGCCCTTCCCGGCCGAGGCGCTGCTGGCCGCGATCCCGGCCAGCGCCCGGCGGCTGGCCGTGCTCGACCGGACCAAGGAGCCAGGCTCGCTCGGCGAACCGCTGTTCCTCGACGTCCTCGGGGCGCTGGCCGAGGGGCACGCGGACGGCGCACGCGAGGTCATGCCGGTGGTGACCGGCGGCCGGTACGGGCTGTCCTCCAAGGAGTTCACCCCGGGCATGGTGGCCGGCATCTTCGCCGAGCTCAGCCGGGACCGGCCCCGGCGGCGGTTCACGATCGGCATCACCGACGACGTGACCGGCCTCAGCCTGCCGTTCGACCCGGCGCTGGACATCGAGCCCGCGCAGACGGTGCGGGCGCTGTTCTTCGGGCTGGGCGCGGACGGGACGGTGGGGGCGAACAAGAACAGCGTCAAGATCCTCGGCGCCGATCCGGCGCGGCACGCCCAGGCCTATTTCGTCTACGACTCCAAGAAGTCAGGCTCCGAGACGGTCTCCCACCTGCGGTTCGGGCCGACCCCGATCAAGGCGCCCTACCTCATCAGCCAGGCCAGCTTCGTCGGCTGCCACCAGGCGCGGATGATCGGGCGGCACGAGGTGCTCCAGCGCGCGGCGCCCGGTGCCGTCGTGCTGCTCAACACCCCGCACCCGGCCGACGAGGCGTGGGACTCGCTGCCGCGGCAGGCCCAGGAGCAGATCCTGGCCAAGCAGATCACCCTGTACGTCATCGATGGCGCGCAGGTCGCGCGCGACGCCGGGCTGGGCCGGCGGGTGAACACCGTCCTGCAGACCTGCTTCTTCGCCATCTCCGGCGTCCTGCCGCGGGAGGAGGCGATAACGGCGATCAAGCAGGCGCTCGCCAAGACCTACAGCCGCCGCGGCCCGGAGGTCATCGCCGCCAACGATGCCGCCGTGGACGCGGCCCTGGCGGCCCTGCACCAGGTCAAGATCCCCGGGCGGGTGACGGTCACCCGCGACCGTCCGCTGGTCGTCCCGGCGGACGCGCCGGAGTTCGTCCGCGCCGTGACCGCGCAGATGATGGACGGCCGCGGCGACGACCTGCCGGTCAGCGCGCTGCCGGTGGACGGCACCTACCCCCTGGGCACGGCGGCGTACGAGAAGCGGAACATCTCCGACGAGGTGGCCGCGTGGGACCCGGACCTGTGCATCCAGTGCGGCAACTGCAGCATGGTCTGCCCGCACAGCGTGATCCGGTCCAAGTTCTACGAGGCCGGCCAGCTGGCCGGGGCGCCGGACGGGTTCCCGGTCATGCCGCTGGACGCGCGGGGACTGCCGGACGCCCGGTACACCCTGCAGGTCTACGCCGAGGACTGCACCGGCTGCGGGCTGTGCGTCGAGGCCTGCCCGGCGTCTGCACCCGGCGATCCCAGCCGCAAGGCGATCAACCTCGCCGCCCGCGAGCCCCTGGTGGACAGCGCGCGAAGCAACATCGCGTTCTTCGAGACGATCCCGGTCAACGACCGGTCCCGGGTGGATTTCGGCACGGTGCGCGGCGCCCAGTTCCTGCAGCCGCTGTTCGAGTTCTCCGGGGCGTGCGCCGGCTGCGGCGAGACGCCCTACCTCAAGCTGGTGTCCCAGCTGTTCGGCGACCGGCTGATGATTGCCAACGCGACCGGCTGCTCGTCGATTTACGGCGGCAACCTGCCGACCACCCCCTGGACCACCGACCAGGCGGGCCGCGGGCCGGCCTGGGCCAACTCGCTGTTCGAGGACAACGCCGAATTCGGGCTGGGCTACCGGCTCGCCGCCGACCAGCACCTCACCCTGGCCCGCCGGCGCCTGACGGAACTGGCGGACATGCTCGGGCCCGGCGGGCCCGAGCTGGCCGGGGAGATCCTGGCCGCCCCGCAGCGGCGCGAAGCGGAGTACGCCGCCCAGCGGGAACGGGTGAACGAGCTCAAGCGCCGGCTGGACCAGCTGGACGGGGCGGCGAACCCGGCCGTGGCGGACCTGAAGAGCGTGGTCGACAACCTGGTCCGGCGCAGCGTGTGGATCGTCGGCGGCGACGGCTGGGCCTACGATATCGGCTCCGGCGGGCTCGACCACGTGCTGAGCAGCGGCCGCGACGTCAACGTGCTGGTACTGGACACCGAGGTGTACTCCAACACCGGCGGGCAGGCCTCGAAGTCGACGCCGATCGGCGCGGTGGCCAAGTTCGCCGCGGCCGGCAAGCGGGTGCCGAAGAAGGACCTCGCCCTGCAGGCGATCTCCTACGGCAACGTCTACGTGGCCCGGGTGGCGATGGGCGCCGACTCGCAGCAGACGCTGCACGCGCTGCGCGAGGCCGAGGCCTACCCGGGAACCTCGCTGGTGATCGCCTACAGCCACTGCATCGCGCACGGCATCGAGAAGGACGGGATGCCGCTGCGCAACGGTATGGACCAGCAGTACCGCGCCGTGGCCAGCGGCTACTGGCCGCTGATCCGCTACGACCCGGTGCTGCGCGACGCCGGCCGCAACCCGTTCCTGCTCGACTCGCACCGGCCCCGCCTGCCGCTGTCCGACTACACCCAGCGCGAGCTGCGCTACCGGATCCTGGCCCGCTCCAACCCCGAAGAGGCCGAGCGCCTGGCCGGCCTGGCCCGGCAGCAGGTCAGCCAGCGGTGGGCCACGTACGAGGAGATGGCCGCCCGCAGCCCGGAATGGTTCCCGGCCATCGGCGACGGCGACGGCGACGGCGGCGTCCCGGCCGCCACCACCGACGATGAGGGGAACGGCCGATGAACCTCGCCAGCACATATCTGGGCCTGGACCTGCGTAACCCGCTGGTTGCCTCGGCCGGCCCGATGACCCAGACCGTGGACCGGATCGAGCGGCTCGCCGAGGCGGGCGTGGGCGCCGTCGTGCTGCCGTCGCTATTCGAGGAACAGATCCGGGCCGAGGCCGAGCGGGACGAACGCCTGGCCGAGGTCGGCATCGACAGCTTCGGCGAGGCCACGAGCTACCTGGTCGACCCCGACGCCAGCGCATGGCCCCGCCAGTACCTCGACCTGATCGAGCGGGCCGTCGCGGTAGCCGGGGTCCCGGTGATCGCCAGCCTCAACGGCAGCACCCTCGGCGGGTGGACCGACTACGCCCGCGCCATGCAGGCCGCGGGCGCGGCCGCGATCGAGCTGAACATCTACTACCTGCCGGGTGATCCGCTCATCCCCGGGCGTGACGCCGAACAGCGGTACATCGACATCCTGACCGCGGTCAAGTCCGCGGTCAGCGTCCCCGTCGCCGTCAAGCTGACGCCCTACTTCAGCTCGTTCGGCGACATGGCCCTCCGCCTGGAGCAGGCCGGCGCGGATGGGCTGGTCCTGTTCAACCGCTTCATGCAGACCGACATCAACTCCGACACCTTCACGGTCAGCACCGGGTTCAAGCTGTCCAGCCCGGCCGAGGCCACCCTGCCCCGGTCCTGGATCGCCCGGCTGCGCAGTCAGGTGCGCTCCTCGCTCGCCGCGAGCACCGGCGTGGAAACCGCCGATGACGTCGCCGCCTACCTGCTGGCCGGCGCGGACGTGGTGATGACGACATCGGCGCTGCTGCGGCACGGCCCCGGCCAGGTGACCGCGCTGCTCGACGGGCTGACCGCCTGGATGGACCGCAAGGGAATCGGCTCCGTGGCCGAAATCCGCGGGCTGCTCGCCCCGGCCGCCGACACCCCCCAGCAGGACTTCGGGCGGTATGGCTACCTCAGCGCCGTCCAACAGGCCAGCAGGGCCTATTTCCCCGGGTAGCCCCCGCGCCCCGGAAGGCGGTCACCTGATGTTCCCCGCGGCACGAGTCCCGCGCACGGGGACCTTCGTCCCTACCGGGCCGGCCTGGATCGGCATATGTTTATGTGATGAATTAACCTTGCCGTGTTATTTCCAGTCGGCCGGAAATTACCGAGGGCCTCAGACCCGGCTGCTGTCGCCAACGACGAGGGCCCAGCAGAATACAATTCTCGAATATCGCTGCCGGGACAACCGATATTCAGGGAGGTACCTTACCATGGACTTCGAGTTGACCGATGAGCAGCACCTGATCCGTGACGCGATCAGGGAATTCGCGCAATCCGAGGTGGCGCCGATCGCCGCCGAGGTCGACCGTGATCATCGCTTTCCTTACGAGCTCGTGCCGAGGATGGCGGAGCTGAACATCATGGGCATGCCCTACCCAGAGAAGTTCGGCGGCGCGGGAGCCGACAATGTGAGCTACATAATCGCGGCGGAGGAACTGGCGAGAGCATGCGCGACCACTTCCGTCATACTGTTGGCGCACGCCTCCCTGGCCACCTACCCGGTGTACAAGTTCGGAACCGAAGCTCAGCAGGAACAGTACCTTCATGACATGGCGTCCGGCCGCCGCCTGGGGGCTTTCGCCCTGACCGAGCCCGCCGCGGGAACAGACGCCGGCGCGGGCACCACCACGGCGACGCTGAAGGGCGACGAGTACGTCCTTAACGGGTCGAAGATCTTCATCACCAACGCCCCGTTCGCCGAAATCTACATCGTCTTCGCCAAGACCGATCCAGCGCAGGGGACGCGCGGGATGAGCGCGTTCATCGTCGAGAAAGATACCCCCGGGTTCTCCGTCGGCGAGGCCGAGCACAAGCTGGGGATCCGCGGTTCCAGCACGCCGCCGCTGTACTTCGCCGACTGCCACATCCCGAGGGATGCGCTGCTGGGTGGGGAGGGCGACGGTTTCAAGATCGCCATGCAGACGCTCGACGGCGGGCGGATCGGCATCGCCGCGCAGGCCGTGGGCATCGCCCAGGCAGCACTCGACGCGTCGGCGGCCTACGCCAAGGAGCGTGTCCAGTTCGGCAAGCCGATCGCGGCTTTGCAGGCCATCCAGTGGATGATCGCCGACATGGCCACCCAGGTGGACGCGGCCCGGCTCCTCACCTATCGCGCGGCATGGTGCGAGGACAAGGGCCGCCCCTATGGCACGGAAGGGGCGATGGCCAAGCTGTTCGCCTCGGAAACCGCCACCCGGGTGTGCGACCGTGCGATCCAGATCCACGGCGGATACGGTTTCACTGAAAGCTATCCGGTGGAGCGGAATTACCGTGACGCCAAGATCACCGAACTCTATGAGGGAACGTCCGAGGTGCAGCGCATGGTCATCGCGCGAAGCTACCTGAGGTGAGAACAACGGCCCGCATATCGCTGCCATCAGGAGGATCGCGATGAGGATTGTGGTCGCCTACAAGTGGACCTCTGATCCGGAGGAGGCCACGGCCCGTGCCGACGGCACGGTGGACTGGAGTCGGGCGAAGCCAGGCCTGTCCACCTACGACCCTGTGGCCATGGAGCTGGCGCGCCATCTGGCCGAGGAAGCGGACGCCGAGCTGATTGGCGTGACGGTCGGAGGGAAGGGCGTGGGTGCGCCGATCGCGTCCAAGGCCGTCCTCGGGCGCGGCCTGGACCGTGCGGTGATCGTCGAGGACGAATCCCTGCGGGAGGCCGGCCGGTCCGAGCTCGCCGCGGTGCTCGCCGAGGCGATCCGGCATATCGGCGACGTGGACCTAGTCATCACCGGCGACTCGTCGGTCGACGTGGCGGCCAAGATGGTGCCGACCGTACTGGCCGGCGAGCTCGGCTGGCCGGCCGTGGCCGAGGTCGCCGCGGTGACCGGCCAGGCTGGCGCGCTGCGCGTGGAGCGCGCGATCCCGGGCGGCGTCCAGGTGCTCGAGATCTCCGGGCCCGCCGTGCTGGCCGCGTCCGCCGATGCCGCGGTACCCCGCGTGCCCGGCATGAAGGAACTCCTCGCTGCGGCCAAGAAGCCGGTCGAGCTCCTGGAGCTTGCGGCCCTCAAGGTGCCACAGCAGAACGCGGTCATGACCGTCGTCGGCCGGGCGCGCCCGGAGCGCAAGGCCCGCAAGGGCCAGCTCATCGACACCGCCGACCCAGCCGCGGCTGCCGCCGAGCTCGTCGCGGCGCTCCGCGCGGCGGGCACGCTGTAGACACACAGAAGGAGCCAGACAATGAGCGTGAACGCCTGGATCGTCGTAGCGGACCAGCCGACGGTCGGCAACCTCGTCACGGTCGCGTGTTCCCTGGGCGGGCCGGTGGCAGCCGTGGTGGCCGGGCCCCGCTCGGTGGCCGAGACGGTGGCGAACAGCGGCGTGGACAAGGTGGTCTGGTGCCACGCGCCGGATGACGCGCCTCCCGAAGCCAGCGCTCAGGCGGTGGCCGACACCCTGGCCGCCGACCCGCCCCGCGTGGTCCTGGCCGGCCGCAACCCCGGCGAGCGCGTGCTGCTGGGCGCCGCCGCAGCCCGGCTCAAGGCGGCGGTCCTCACTGGCGCCCGGTCGGTGAGCCTCGACGGCGACACCACCACCGTGGTCAACGCCGTCTTCGGCGACATCTCCGATGAGACCGTCGCCGTTTCCGGCCCGGTTGCCCTGCTGCTCGACGGCGGTTCCGTGCCGCCGCCCGCCGGCTCGAGCGCGCCCATCGAAGAGATCACCGTGGCGCCGCTGGGCCTGAAGGTGATCGAGACCAGGACGCACGGCTTCGAGAAGGTGGACCTCAACTCGGCCCACCGGGTGATCGGCGTCGGCCGCGGCCTCAAGGCCAAGGAGGACCTGGCCATGATGGAGGAGCTCGCCCGTGCCCTCGAGGCCGAGGTCGCCTGTTCCCGCCCGGTCGCCGAGGGCCTGAACTGGATGGGCAAGGACCGCTACATCGGCAGCTCCGGGGCGCACATCGCCCCCCAGCTCTACTTCGCTGTCGGCATCTCCGGCCAGCTCCAGCACATGGTCGGCGTGACCGGGGCGGAGACGATCGTGGCGGTCAACTCCGACCCGAACGCCGCGGTCTTCACCCAGACCGACTACGGCCTGGTCGGTGACCTCTACCAGCTCGTGCCGGCGATCATCGCCGCGCTGAAGTGACGGTGCCAGATGACGCAAACAGCGCAAACAGCAGAGCCTGACTTCGAGGTCATCGTCATCGGCGCCGGCATCGCGGGCTGCGTCGCGGCCTATCAGCTCGCGCGGCAGGGACGCTCGGTGCTGCTCATTGAGCGAGGCGAGGCGCCCGGGTCGAAGAACCTCTCCGGCGGCGTCCTGTACTCCCGCGGCATCCAGCAGGTCTTCCCCGATTTCGGCCACGAGGCGCCGGTCGAGCGCAGGATCACCCGCAACTACATCAACTTCCTTAACGCCGATAGCTCGGTCGCCATCGACTATAGGGACGCCAGGCTGGCCGACCCCGTCAACGCCGTCACGGTGCTGCGGGCCAAGCTGGACGCCTGGCTGTCCGAGAAGTGCGAGGAGGCCGGGGCCATGATCATGCCCGGCGTCCGCGTGGACCGCGTGCTGACCGAAGGCACCAGGGTCGTCGGCGTCCAGGCCGGTGACGACGAACTGCGGGCCCACGTGGTCGTGGCCGCCGACGGCGTGAACTCCTTCATCGCCAAGGAGGCCGGCCTGCGCCAGAAGGAGCCGCTGAACCACCTCGCCGTCGGCGTGAAGTCGGTGATATCGCTGCCCCGCGAGACGATAGAGCAACGGTTCAACCTGACTGGTGATGAGGGCGCGGCGCTCGCCGTGGTCGGCGACTGCACCCAGGGCGTGGGCGGTGGCGGCTTCCTGTACACCAACCTGGACTCGCTGTCCGTCGGCATCGTGGTGCGCCTGGATGACCTCACGGCCAGGCAGCAGGTGGTCACCGACATCTTCGACCACTTCCTGCAGCACCGGTTCATCGCCCCCTACCTCGAGGGGGGCGAGGTGCTCGAGTACGGCTGCCACCTGGTCGCCGAGGGCGGCCTGCAGATGGTCGGCGATATCGTCACCGGCGGCATGGTGGTGGTCGGCGACGCCGCCGGCCTCACCCTCAACACCGGCCTGACCGTGCGCGGTATGGACCTGGCCGTCGGCTCCGCCGTCGCCGCCGCCGAGGCCATCGGCGACGCGCTGGACCAGAAGGACACCTCCAAGGCGGCCCTGGCCCGCTACCGGGACAAGCTGTCCGCTTCTTACGTGGGCCAGGACATGAAGACCTACGCCAAGGCCCCGCACTTCCTCGAAGTGGAGCGGATGTACAAGCAGTACGGCGAGCTGTTCGCCAACGTCCTTTACGGCACGTTCAACCTCGACACCCAGCCCCGCCAGCATCTGCTCAAGGTGGCCCGCAGGAACCTGGCCCGGTCCCCGCTGAAGATGAGGCAGCTCGTCCGAGACGGCATCGCAGGAGCGCGCGCACTATGAAACCGCTGTCTGTCCCCGAACGCCTGACCAAGAACCGCTTCCTCCTCGACGAGGAGCAGAGCCACATCGAGGTCAACCAGGAGATCGCCAAGGCCACCGGCACCGGCAAGCTCCTCGTCGCCTGCTGCCCGGCCCACGTCTACGCCGAGGAACCTGACGGGACCATCTCCGTGGAGTACGCCGCCTGCCTGGAGTGCGGAACCTGCCTGGCGGTTGCGGCCCCTGGCGCGCTGAAATGGCACTATCCCCGCGGCGGGTTCGGCGTCCAGTTCCGCGAAGGGTAGGCACGCCGAATCCGAGCGCGCCGCGGCGAGCCAAGTGCCGGGCAGCATATCTCAAGCCACTCCTTGGCTACCCGCCGACCACCTCGGGGATCCGGTGCGCTGCCACGGCCGCTTCCGTGCGAAAGTGGCTTACATGCGGAAATACGTGATCATGGGCATCCAGGGCAGCGGCAAGGGAACTCACGCGAAAATGCTCGCCGGGGACCTTGACCTCGAGCACATCGCTGTCGGGGACATCTTCCGGTGGAACGTCCAGCACCATACCAAGCTCGGCGCGCAGGTCAGGCGCACGATGGCGGCGGGATTGCTGGTCGGCGACGACCTCGTCGAGGGCGTGGTGAAGCAACGGCTCAGCGAGCATGACTGGAACTACGGCTTCATCATCGACGGCTTCCCGCGCAACCAGCGGCAGGCGGAGTTCTTCCTGGAAAGCTACGACCTCGACGGGGTGATCCACCTGGACCTGCCCGACAGCGAGGTGGCGCGCCGGGTGCTCGCCCGGCGGCTGTGCGCGGGCTGCGGGCTGGACTACAGCCTGATCGACAACAGCCCGTCTACCGAGGGGAAGTGCGACGCCTGCGGTGGCGAGCTGATCAGGCGCGAGGACGACACCGAGGAGGCGCTCGCCGTCCGGCTCCGCGAGTACCACGAGAAGACCAATCCCGTGCTGGACATCTTCCGCCGCAAGGAGTACGTCATCACGGTGGACACCCGGCCCGGCAAGCAGCAGGTCCAGCAGGCCATCAGGGAC
This sequence comes from uncultured Actinomycetes bacterium, assembly GCA_963739135.1. Lineage (GTDB taxonomy): Bacteria > Actinomycetota > Actinomycetes > Streptosporangiales > Streptosporangiaceae > Palsa-504. Next base: position 1,091,840 of record CAVTZG010000017.1, on the reverse strand, counting down.
CGGATCGGGCTGCCGCCCTCCCGCCTGATGGCGGCGAGCAGCCAGGCTGAGGCGCGGTAGCGGGCAGGTAGTAACGGGACGTATCGGGCGCTGTGCCGACGCTCGAGATCACCTGTTCAGCCCCGCCTTCGCGGGGGTAACTGATCCCATTCCGCGATCTTGGTACGCGCGTGCGTACAAGATCGCGTCCAGGGACGGTCACTCGAGGCCGGGCTACTCGAACACGTAGGTGCCGGGGGCCGGGCCGAGCGGCGGGTACTGGCGGCTGCCGAGAGTGGCGCGTGCCTGCCGCTCGTTGCCGGAGCGGGCGCTCAGCCATTCGGTCCACGGCCGCCACCAGGAGCCCTTCTCCACCGGGGTTGTCTTGATCCACTCGTCGGGATCCGTCGGCGTGGGCGGCCCGTACCAGCGGTCGTACCGCGCGCTGTCCGCCGGGTAGACAACCGACTGGATATGACCGGACTTGATGAGGGTCATCTCCTTGTCGGCGCCGCCGACCAGGTGGGCGGTGTCGTAGCAGGCCCGCCAGGCCGTGATGTGGTCGGTGTAGCCGCCCACGTGGTAGCTGTCGCAGGTGACCTTGCTGAAGTCGGTCTTGACGCCGAGCAGCGTCGGCCCGTTGCCGTCCCATCCTTCCATCGCCAGCCGGCTCGACTCCAATCCGAACCTGGCCGAGATCCGGGTCGCGTCGTCATTCCACGCCAGGACGTCGAACGGAGCGGGGGACTTGCCCATCAGCCATCCGCTGACCAGGTAGTTGTAGACCAGGTCGTTCGGCCGCAGCATGGCGAACAGGCTGCGCAGCGCGGTCCCGGGAACGATCTGCTCGGCCGCGGCGGCCTGTTCCAGGACCTTGCGCGACTCGGCGGTGTCCAGCATGCCCACGACGTTCGGCTTATCACCGGTCATCATGGTCACGACGAAGGTCGCCGACTTGACCGAGTTGTCGCCCACCGCGGCCAGGTGCGCGAGCACGTACGCGGCCGTGATGCCGCCGGCGCACAGCCCGAGCAGGTTCAAATGGTCGGTATGCGCGATCTTCTTGACCACGTCGGCGGCCCGTTCCGCCGCGGCGATGTAGTCGTCCAGTCCCCACTTCCCCTCGCCGCGCGTTGCGCTTGGGTTCCGCCAGACGACCATGAACGCCTGGATGCCCTGGCTGACGGCGAACTCGACCAGCGACCGCCCGGGCGCCAGATCCATGATGTAGTGCCGGTTGATCTGCGGCGGGATCATCATCAGCGGAAGGCTGCGGACCCGGGGCGTGACGGGCTTGTACTGCAGCAGCTCGAACATCTCTTCCCGGTACACCACAGCACCCGGCGTGGCGGCGAGGTCCGTCCCGACCTTGAACTGCGCCCGGTCGACCATGGAGGGCATCCCGCCGCGAGCCAGATCCTTCATCATGTTCTCGCCGCCCTTGACCAGCGACAGGCCGCTGGTCTCGAACGCCTCCCGGAGGGCGGCCGGGTTGGTGCCCAGGTAGTTGGTCGGAGACAGCGCGGCCGAGATGACGTCGGCCGCGAAGCGGGCGCGTGCCTTGTTCTGCCAGGAGCCGCCGGCCGACTCGTACATCCGGTTCATCCACATCTCGAACAGCCGGTATGACTGGCCGAGGATGCGGAAATAGGGGATCGTCTGCCAGGCCTCGTCGGCGAAGCGCTGGTCCCGCTTGTCGAACGAGATGTCTGACTTGCCGAGCGCGATCTTGGTCAGTTCTTCGGCCAGCCACGGCATCTCCTTCGCCATCGCGGCAGGATCGGCGAGCTCGGCAATCGCGTTGACCATGTCCATCGGCAGCATGCCGGCCGCTGCTTCGGTGGCCTCGGACATCATTCCCGTGACATTGGCGGATCTGTCTTCTGTGCTCATGACCTCTCCCGGTGCACCGTACGCGGCAAAGCTAGAACTTCGGCCTGCGTCCCTGATCCCACCGTGCTCAACCAGACCCGACCGGACAAGGCCGGGATGTCCCGGTCGAAAGGGACCTAGGGCCGCAAATTCCGGGACCTTCGTCCGCTAGCGGCCCATAACGGCGCTGTTAACGTCATGAGTTCAGGCATCACAGCGGCCGGGCAGACTGTCCCGCGGCGTCGGCCGTCGGCACCACCCTGGCCTTACCATCCCGGCAGGTCATCGGAGGGGACAGCGCAACGAGCGTGAACAGATAGGAGCGAAGCGATGACCACCGCGGGCGAACGACGCGGCGTCCAGGTCCGGGCCGTCCGGGCTGGCCACGTCGCTGGCCCGGGAGGTCATCTTCATGCTGGCCAGGGCCCGGTCCCAGTCGGCGCCGGATCCCGCCTGACTGTCAACGCCATCACGGGGCTACATCACCGCAGGCCCGCTGGCCGTCATCCCCGCGGGCATGGCGGAACGATCCGGCGCGCAAGCATGCCGCAAACCGGCCGGCCACACCGGTCAGGCCTGGGCCGTCAACGGCGGCCTCGACACGTGAGATGAGGAAAATCATGGAAGACGTATTCGTCGTGTCCGGCGTCCGGACCCCGATCGGCAAGTACGGCGGCGGGCTGGCCTCCGTCCCGCCCTGTGACCTGGCCGCCATGGTGGTCCGCGAGGCGGTCAGCCGGGCGGGCGTGAGCGCGGATGACGTCGGCCACATCGTGTTCGGCAACGTGCTCCACACCGAAACCCGTGACATGTACATATCCCGGGTGGCGGGCGTGAACGGCGGCCTGAACATCGGTACGCCGGCGCTGACCGTGAACCGGCTGTGCGGCAGCGGGATGCAGGCCATCGTGTCCGCTGCGCAGGCGATCATGCTGGGCGACTGCGAGGTCGCGGTGGCCGGCGGGGTCGAGTCGATGAGCCGCGCCCCGTACTGGCTGCCCGCCATGCGCTGGGGCCAGCGGATGGGCGAGGGCGTCGCGGTCGACGCCGTGACCGGCGCGCTGTCCGACCCGTTCGACGGCTGCCACATGGGCGTGACCGCGGAGAACGTGGCCACCGACTTCCACATCAGCCGGGAAGACCAGGACGAGCTGGCCGCCGAGAGCCACCGCCGCGCCGCGGCCGCCGCCGCCGCCGGGTACTTCAAGGAGCAGATCCTCCCGGTCGAGATCCCCGGCCGGAAGGGCAAGGTCACCGTCGTCGAGGCCGACGAGCACATCCGGCCGGAAGTCAGCCTGGAGGACATGGCCAAGCTGCGGCCCGCGTTCAGCAAGGACGGCACGGTCACCGCGGGCAACGCGTCCGGCCTCAACGACGCCGCCGCGGCCGTGGTGGTCGCCTCGGAATCGTTCGTGAACCGCCACGGCTTGACCCCGCTCGGCAGGCTGGTCGGCTACGGTCACGCCGGCGTCGAGCCGCGGATCATGGGCATGGGCCCGGTGCCCGCGACGCGCAAGGTGCTGGACCGCACCGGCCTCAAGGTCGACGAGATCGACGTGCTCGAGGTCAACGAGGCCTTCGCGGCCCAGGCGCTGGCCGTGGTCAGGGAGCTGGACCTGCCCCTCGACCGCACCAACCCGAACGGCAGCGGCATCTCCCTCGGCCACCCGGTCGGCGCCACCGGGGCCATCCTGGTCGTCAAGTCGCTGTACGAGCTCAAGCGCACCGGCGGCCGGTACGCGCTCAACACGATGTGCATCGGTGGCGGGCAGGGCATCGCCACCATCTTCGAGCGGGTCTGAGCCCGGCCGCGCCGAGCACCAGGTCGGGCCGAGGGCCCGACCTGGTGCTCGGCGGTATCTGTCCGGAGGTATCTGTCCGGACCGTGGCGTTCGCCCAGGGTCGGCCGGGCCTGGAGGCTGGCTCGGCCGACCCTGGGCGAAGACCGGCTATTCTTCCACGTGTGGGCCCTGACCGGCCCGTTCCTTTTCGCGCAGCACGAATTTCTGGATTTTGCCCGTTGAGGTCTTGGGCAGATCCACGATAATGACGACTTCGCGGGGCGACTTGTAGCCGGCGATCTTGGTTTTCACGTGCGCGATCAGTTCCTGCTGGGTCGCGCTGGTGCCGGGGCGCAGCACCACGAATGCCTTCGGCCGCTCCCCCCACTTCTCGTCGGGTACCCCGACCACCGCCGCCTCCAGGACGTGCGGGTGGCTCATCAGCGCCTGTTCCACTTCGACGGTGGAGATGTTCTCCCCGCCGGAGATCACGATGTCCTTGGCGCGGTCGCGCAGCTCGATGTACCCGTCGGGGTGCATGACACCGAGATCGCCGCTGTGGAACCAGCCGCCGCGGAACGCCTCGGCGGTGGACTCCGGCTCGAGGTAGTAGCCGGCCATGACGGTATTGCCGCGCATGACGATCTCGCCCATCGTCTGGCCATCGGCCGGAACGTCGGCCATCTCCTCGTCCACGACCCGAACGCCCCCGGCGGTGACCATGCCGACCCCCTGGCGCGCCTGCAGCGCGGCGCGCTGCTCGACGGTCAGCTCAGCCCAATGCGGCTGGAACTGGCAGAAGGTGATCGGTCCGTAGGTCTCGGTCAGCCCGTAGACGTGCACGACCGTGAACCCCATCCGCTCCATCTCCGCGATCGTCGTGGGGCTCGGCGGCGCGCCGGCGGTGGTGATGAGGACCGGCCGCGTCAGCGGCTCGGCCGAACTCGCGTTCAGGATGGTGCTGACCACGGTCGGCGCCGCGTTCAGATGGCTGACGCCGTGCTGGCGCAGTTGCTGCCAGATCGAATCGCCGCGCACGTCGCGCAGGCACACCTGCGTGCCGCCGATGGCGGTCACCGTCCACGGGGCGCACCAGCCGTTGCAGTGGAACATCGGCAGCGTCCACAGGTAGACGCTGTGTTCGTCGTGCCGCGAATGGATGATCTGCGCAAACGAGTTCAGGTAGGCGCCGCGGTGGGTGTAGATCACGCCCTTCGGCCGCCCGGTGGTGCCGGAGGTGTAGTTGATCGATATGGGAGTGAGCTCGTCCGGGACCGACCACGGCAGCGGATCCGCGCTGTGCCTGGCCAGGAACTCCGGGTAGCTCACCAGCTGGGACCCGGCAGCCAGATCTGCGCTGGTGGGTTCCGCCTCGGCATCCGTGGCCACCACTATCTGAGTTGCCGTGCCAGCGCCATCCACGGCGGCCACGGCCACCGGCAGCAGGGCGGCGTCGGCCACGAGCATCTTCGCCCCCGAGTGCCGCAGGATGTACGACACTTCCTCGGCGGTGAGGCGGGTATTGATCGCCACGAGCACCCCGCCGGCCAGCGGCACCGCGAAATGGCCGATGAGCATCTCGGGCAGGTTCGGCATCAGGTAGGCGACCCGGTCGCCGGGTTCGACGCCGCTGGCGCGGAGCGCACTGGCCACCCGCACCGTCTCCGCCGCGAACTCCGAGTAGGTGAGGCGCCGGCTGCCGTAGATCACGGCGACCTTGTCCGGCCACACCCGAGCCGACCGTTCCAGGAACGACAGCGGTGTCATTGGTACTTCAGAAACTGCGCCCATAGTGGCCTCCCTGGCAAGTCACTCGTGACCGGTCGCCGGGCCGGCTATGCGCGGCGTGTAATGACCGGATGGGTTCTACCAGACGCAGAACACCGTCCGGCGCGATCCGCGGCGGACCGGCCGGGGTGGTATTGCCCGGCCTTTTGATTCACTTGATCTCAGGGCGGTTTCCCCCGGAAGGGCCAAAGGTCCCGTCGGCCCGGGGCCCTCATGCTCCGCTCAGGCGCCGGGATTGACCGGACCGTCACAGCACGGCCCGTTCGGCATTAATTCAATCTTTGGCCGAACGGGCCGTGGTGCCCGCAGCCGGCCAGTGCCAGCGCCCCAGGGCCGGCCAGGGCGCAGACCTGGACGATACGGTCAGTGCGACGCTAGGCTTAGCGCGCGGTTGACGAACCAGCCGGCGGCCTCGGCGGGCCCGCTCGCAGTCCCCGCGAGATTATCCACCGTTACGCTTGGCGTACCGGTCGGTGTCCGGTGGGTTCGCGCCCCGTGGCGCTCCCGACGGACCCGGCCCGCGCGGCGTTCACCCCCCCGGACGCAGCGCGGGCCGGTCAGCCGACTTCCCGGCCCGGCCCTTGTGGGGCCAGCGCGCACGACCGGGCGGCCCGGCTGGTCAAAGGTCAGCGCGGATATTACGCAGGGCGAGCCGCATGTCGGCGGCGGTGGCGAAGCGGTCAGCGCGGACCGGCGCGCATGCCTTGAGGAGAAACCCGGCCAGGTCAGGGTTGAGGTCTGAGCGGATCGCTCTGGGGTCGGTCACCGGTCCGCCGGCCACGGGCCTGGCATGCGGGAACGGGTGGTGGCCGTCGCACAGGAGCCGGTAGAGCAGAACACCCACGGCGAACAGGTCGACGGAGACGTCCCAGTGATCCAGGCTGGCGTCGGGTGGCTGATAGGGCGGTGTGCCCGACTGCGTGTGCACGGGGTCGCCGACCCGGGAGGCGATGTTGAAGTCAAGCAGCTTGGCGCCGGTGCGGGTGAGCATCACGTTGAGCGGCTTGATGTCGCGGTGGACCAGGCCCTTGTCCTTCAGTTCCCGCCACTCGCGCGCCTCGGCTTCCGGCAGGTCGCCGTCGCGGCGTTCCGCCTCCAGCTGCTGGAGGCGGGCCGCGTCAGGATGAAAGGCGACGAGCGCGGCTAGCAGGTCGAGGGCAACGTCTACTGCCTCCCGGTCGCGAAGGCGCCGCTTTCCGGAGACGAACTCATCCAGTGATTCCCCGTCGATGAACTCGGTGATGAGATACCAGTCGCCGGCGTTGGTCTTGCCGGCCCAGAAGACCTTCACCACGTTGGGATGATCGATTTTCCGCAGGGCGCCGATCTCGCGGCGTACCGCCTCATCCCCGGCGGCGCTCTCGAAGAGCTTGAGGGCTCGTTCCGCACCCTCGACGTCGTCGCGCACCCGGTAGACCTTCGAAAAGCCGCCCTGCCCGAGTAGCTGGAGGATCTCGAACCGGCCATCGAGGACGTCGCCGACAGCGTAGTCAGCAGCCTTGGCCCCACCCGAAGATCGCACCTCGGCCGGGTCAGGTTCCGGCAGTACCTGGCTGCCGCCTGAGGACGGCGCAACGAGAAGATCGCCCGGGAGATCGCCCGGGAGATCGCCCGGGATATCGACAGACGGAAGCGGCCTGGTGCCGCGCGCATCTCTGGCTCGTTCGGCATCCTCAGTCACATGCTGGATGCCCCCTACGGCGTGCACCAGGCACGGGTGCAGCACGTAGGTGGCGACTTCCGGCGGGAAATGAAACTGCTCGACGTCACCCATGGAATAGAAGCGGCGCCGCCCGGCCTCGTCCACGTATCCGAGCAGGCCGTTCTGCCACAGCACGGAGGACAGGTCCGTCGCCTTCTCGAAGTGCAGGTCCGCCACTTCCTGCAGGGCCACGAGATCCCCGCGCGAGAACCGGTCGGCGCCGATCATCCGGACGAAGGAGCGGATGTCCTCCTGCACGCCGCTGATATAGGCCTGGGTGCTGGTGAACAATTCGGAATAGTCGTGCAGGGCGGCGCCGGCCGGCATCAGGTCCGAGGAGACCTGGTTGGCGCACTGCGCGAGCTGGGAGTCGCCGAACCGCTTGGCGCAGCGCTGAACCACCCCCGTCAAAGCCGCCGTCGGCAGGCCCTCGTGACCGGCCTGCTTGGTCCGCAGGACCTCCTCGCTCAGCTCATTGCCGAGCGAGATGATGTCGCGCGGGATCAGCCTGGTGTGGCTGAGCAGGTGGTCCTCGATCGGCCCGTCGCCATCGGGTCCCGGCCAGCGGCCGTCGACCCCGAGCCAGTCGCCGATCGTGGGGGCGCCGTCGGTGGCGCGCCGCATCAGCAGTGACGGCGGCAGCCGCCGCAGCTTCTGCCCGAGCAGGTAAAGCAGCGAGCCACGGTCCCAGTTCAGGACGCGTATGTGCGGTTCGTTGTAGTACCGCGGCGCGTGTTCTGACCGGTACACCGACGACATGACAATGTCGCGGATGCAGACCACGACATGCAGCCGGCCGCCCAGCCTGGGGTCGCGGAGCAGCCGCATGACCTGGTAGAACAACCCCTCCTGGCACTTCAGCCAGTACATCGGGGCGTGGCTGAACTCCTCGTCCACCGCGTCCAGGTAGAAATAGATCGGCTTGCACCGGCAGATCACCTCGCCCAGCAGGTCCTCCAGGTCGTCCCAGAGCGGATCATCCAGGTAGGTAGACAGCTGATGCGCCGTCTGCCGCTGATTGATGATGTCGCGCACCTGGCTGTAGATCGACCGGGGCCGCCGGAAGTCATCCAGCAGCCGCGCATACGAGTGCTCTATCTCCTCGGCCTGCTCATCCAGCACCTGCTGGCGCAGCTCGGGACGGCGCAGCAGGTGCGAGACCAGCGCCCGGATGATCGCGCGGTCCCAGATCTGCATCCACTTCTCGACCAGGACCTGGTCCGAGAACCACTGGCAGGCCTTGACCACGACCTCGGTCTTCGGCAGGTCCTGCTGCGTCACAGCGGCGTAGACCGAGTCCTGATGGGCCTGGAAATCCTGAAGACGCCGCAGGTAGACCGTCTTGCCCGCGCCGAGCTTGCCGACGATGACCCGGACCATGGAGTCGTTGGCACGGGTCGCGAGGTGGCCATAGGCCGGATTGCCGCCGAAGTCGACGAACTCGCTGATCAGATCCTCGATGTCGGCGCGTGACCCGTCCGGGTTCCCAAACGGCCCCACCGGGTCAAGCCGACGCCGCCTGCTGGCCATCTTCTCTCCCAAAACCGGATCGTAGCTTCCCCCGAAGGAAAAGAGCCAGCAGTCCGTGCGGAACTTTCCCGGGTCTACAGCCCCAGCTGGCGCGCGATGAGCATGCGCTGCACCTCGCTGGTGCCCTCGCCGATCTCCAGGATCTTCGCGTCCCGGTAGAACCGCCCCACCGCGTAGTCGTTCATGAACCCGTACCCGCCGAAGACCTGCGTGGCCGCCCGCGCGTTGTCCATGGCCGCGTTGGACGAGACCAGCTTGGCGATGGCCGCCTCCTTCTTGAACGGCTCGCCGCGCAGCATCTTCGCCGCGGCCACGTAGTAGGCCAGCCGCGCCGTGTGCGCCCGCGCCTCCATGTCCGCGATCGTGAACTGGATGCCCTGGTAGTGCCCGATCGGATGGCCGAACGCGTGCCGCTCGCGGGCATACCGCAGCGACTCGTCCACGCAGCCCTGGGCCAGCCCGGTGGCCAGCGCGGCGATGGCGACGCGGCCCTCGTCCAGGATGGACAGGAACTGCGCGTAGCCGCGGCCGGGCTCGCCGACCAGGTTCTCCGCGGGCACCCGCACGTCGTGGAAGAACAGCTCGCGGGTGTCGGAGGCGCACCAGCCGACCTTGGAGTACTTCGGCGCGACGCGCAAGCCGGGCGTGCCCGCCGGGACGATGATCGAGGAGATCTGCCGCTCGCCGGTCAGCGCGGTCACGGTGACCAGCGCGGTGATGTCGGTGCCTGAGTTGGTGATGAACGCCTTGGACCCGTTGATCACCCACTCCTCGCTGTCCAGGGTGGCCGTGGTGCGGGTGGCGCCGGCGTCCGAGCCGCCGCCCGGCTCGGTCAGGCCGAACGCGCCCAGTTTCTCGCCCGCCGCCAGGGCCGGCAGCCACCGCTGCTTCTGCTCCTCGGTGCCGAACCGGTAGATCGGCATGGCCCCGAGCGAGACCCCGGCCTCCAGCGTGATGGCCACCGAGGAGTCGACCCGGGCCAGCTCCTCCAGGGCCAGGCACAGGGCGAAGTAGTCCCCGCCCATGCCGCCGTACTCCTCGGCGATCGGCAGGCCGAACAGGCCCATCGCGCCCATCTTGGCCACGATCTCGTAGGGGAACTCGCCGCGCTCGTAGAGCTCGCCGATGACCGGGGCGACCTGTTTGCGGGCGAAGTCCTCGACCGAGGCGCGCAGCGCCTCGTGCTCCTCGGACAGCGTGAGGTCCATAACTCCTGCTCCTGTAGTTCAGCGGGTTCGACCACCAGCAGCACGGCATCCTTGGCCACGGTGGCGCCGGGCTTGGCGCGCAGGTCGCGCACGGTGCCGTCCACCGGGGCGGTCAGGACGTGCTCCATCTTCATCGCCTCGACCACGACCAGGCGCTGGCCGGCGGTGACGGCCTGGCCGTCGGCCACCTCGACCAGCGTCACCGTGCCCGGCATGGGCGAGACCACCGGCCCGCCCGACCCGGCCGCCTGCGCGGCGGCCGCCTCCAGCGGGGCCTGCTCGCGGACCGCCCAGGCCTGGCCGTCGCGGCCCAGCCACAGCGTGTCCCCGTCCAGCGCGACGGCATACCCGCGGGTCACCCCGTCCACGGTCACCGGTACCGGCAACCACGGGCCGCCGGCCCCGGCCCCGGATCCCGCCAGCCGCGATTCACCAAGGCGCGCCGCGACCCGCGCCCGCACCGGCTCCGCCCCGCCCACCGACACGACCGCGTCGGCGGCGCGCCCGCGGGCCCGGACCTCGACCGGCCCTGTGCTAGTGACACTGCTGCCGTCCACCGTCATCCGCCAGGCCGTCCAGGCCGGCTCGCCGACCCGCCAGCCGCCCGGCACGTCGAACGGGTCAACCACCGCCCCGGCCGGCTCCAGCGCGGCCAGCGCCAGCACCGCCGCGGCCGGCAGCACGTCGGGCGGCGGCCATGCCGCCGTCAGAGTAGACAGCCGGCGCCCGACCAGCCCGGTGTCCAGATGCCCGGCCCGCACGTCGGGATCGGCCAGCAGCGCCCGCAGGAATCCCACGTTCGTGCCCAGCCCGAGCACCACCGTGGCGCCCAGGGCGGCGTCCAGCCGGGCCAGCGCCTCGGCCCGGTCGGCCCCGTAGGCGATCACCTTGGCCAGCATCGGGTCGTAGTCGCTGCCCACCACGCTGCCCGCGGCGATCCCGGCGTCGACCCGCGCCCCGTCCGGCCAGCTCAGCGACAAAACGCGGCCGCCGGTGGGCAGGAAGCCCGCCGCCGGGTCCTCGGCGTAGATCCGGGCCTCGACCGCGTGACCGCGGGCCCGGCGCTGGGCGGGCCACGGCTCCCGCTCCCCGGCCGCCACCCGCAGCTGCAGCTCGACCAGGTCCAGGCCGAAGATCTCCTCGGTGACCGGGTGCTCCACCTGGAGCCGGGTGTTCATCTCCATGAAGAAGAACTCCTCCGGCCGGTCGCCGCCCACGATGAACTCCACCGTCCCGGCCCCGACGTAGCCGACCGCGCGGGCCGTCTCGACCGCGGCGGCGCCCATGGCGCCGCGCTGCGCTTCATTCAGCAGCGGCGAGGGCGCCTCCTCGATGATCTTCTGGTGCCGCCGCTGCAGCGAGCACTCGCGCTCGCCCAGGTGGATGGCGTTCCCGTGGGCGTCGGCCAGGACCTGGATCTCGATGTGCCGGGGGTCGGTCACCAGCCGCTCGACCAGCAGCGTGTCGTCCCCGAAGCTGCCCCGGGCCTCGCGCCGGGCCGAGGCGATCGCGTCGGCCAGGTCGGCGGCCCGGTGCACCTCGCGCATGCCCTTGCCGCCGCCGCCGGCGCTCGGCTTGAGCAGCACCGGGTAGCCGATCTGCACCGCAGCCAACGCCAGCGCCTCGTCGTCCAGCCCGGACCCGTCGGATCCGGGCACCACCGGCACGCCCGCCTTGGCCACGGTCTGCTTGGCCCGGATCTTGTCGCCCATCGCCTCGATGGCCGACGACGGCGGGCCGACGAACGCGATCCCGGCCGCCTCGCACGCCGCGGCGAACACGGTGTTCTCCGACAGGAAGCCGTAGCCGGGATGGACGGCCTGCGCGCCGGCCCGCCGGGCCGCGCCGACCACGGCATCCACCGACAGGTAGGCCGGCGCCGGGCCCAGGTGCACGGCCAGGTCAGCCAGCGCCACGTGCGGCGCGGCCGCGTCCGGGTCGGTGTACACGGCCACGGAGCGGATGCCGAGCCGCCGCAGGGTCCTGATCACCCGGCAGGCGATCTCGCCGCGGTTGGCCACCAGCACGGTGCCGAACATGCTCACCCTCACATCCGGAAGACGCCGAAGGCCGGGTCGCCCAGCGGGGCGTTGGCCGCTGCGGACAGCGCCAGCCCCAGGACCGTCCGGGTGTCCTTCGGGTCGATCACGCCGTCGTCCCACAGCCGGGCCGTGGAGTAGTAAGGGTGGCCCTGGGTCTCGTACTGGGCGCGGATCGCGTCCGGGTCGGCGCCGGAGCCGACCGTGCCCAGCACCGTGGCGGCCTGCTCGCCGCCCATCACCGAGATCCGGGCGTTCGGCCACATGAACAGGAACCGGGGTGAGTACGCCCGCCCGCACATCGAGTAGTTCCCGGCGCCGAACGACCCGCCGATGATCACGGTCAGCTTCGGCACCCGGGTCGAGGCCACCGCGGTCACCATCTTGGCGCCGTTCTTGGCGATGCCGCCCGCCTCGTACTCCCGGCCGACCATGAACCCCGAGATGTTCTGCAGGAACACCAGTGGCACGCCGCGCTGGTCGCACAGCTCGATGAAGTGGGTGCCCTTGAGCGCGGACTCGGAGAACAGGATCCCGTTGTTCGCTATGATGCCGACCGGGTGGCCGTGGATACGGGCGAACCCGGTGACCAGCGTGGTGCCGTACTCCGCCTTGAACTCGTGCAGCCGCGACCCGTCGACTATGCGGGTAATCACCTCGCGCACGTCGTAGGGGATCCGGGAGTCGGTGGGGACGACATCGTATAGCTCGTCCGGGTCGGCCAGCGGCTCCTCGGTGGGCAGGACCTCCCAGGGCCGGGGGGCGCGCGGGCCGAGGGTGGCGACGATGTCGCGGACGATCCGCAGCGCGTGCGCGTCGTCGTTAGCCAGGTGGTCGGTGACGCCGGAGATCCGCGAGTGCAGCTCGCCGCCGCCGAGTTCCTCGGCCGTGACGATCTCGCCGGTGGCCGCCTTGACCAGCGGCGGGCCGCCGAGAAAGATCGTGCCCTGGTTGCGGACGATCACCGCCTCGTCGCTCATGGCGGGCACGTAGGCGCCGCCCGCGGTGCACGAGCCCAGGACCGCGGCGATCTGCGGGATGCCCAGGCCGGACATCGTGGCCTGGTTGTAGAAGATGCGGCCGAAGTGCTCGCGGTCGGGGAAGACCTCATCCTGGGCCGGCAGGTACGCGCCGCCCGAGTCGACCAGGTACACGCAGGGCAGCCGGTTGTGCAGGGCCACCTCCTGGGCGCGCAGGTGCTTCTTGACCGTCATCGGGTAGTAGGTGCCGCCCTTGACCGTGGCGTCGTTGGCCACGATCACGCACTCGCGCCCGGAGATCCGGCCCACCCCGGTGATCATCCCGGCGCCCGGTGCCTCGCCGCCGTACAGGCCGTGCGCGGCCAGCGGCGACAGCTCCAGGAACGGCGAGGACGGGTCGACCAGCGAGTCCACCCGGTCCCGCGGCAGCAGCTTGCCCCGCTCCAGGTGCCGGGCCCGGGACCGTTGCGGCCCGCCCAGCCGCGCCCGCGCCAGCTTGGCCTTCAGGTCCGCGACCAGCTCCCGGTGCGACCCGGCCTGCTGCGACGAGGCCCGGCGCTCCGCCTCGGTCACCGTCATGCCCGTTCTCCCCCGGTAGCGCCGGCCAGCGCGGTGACCGTGCGGGACGGGCTGGGCCGGCCGAGCTGCTTGGCCATCCACACGCTGGTCTCGACCATCTTGGCCAGGTCCACGCCGGTGGCGATGCCCAGTCCCTCGAGCTGCCAGAGCAGGTCCTCGGTGGCCAGGTTGCCGGTGGCGCTGCCCGCGTAGGGGCAGCCGCCCAGCCCGCCGGCGCTGGCGTCGACGGTGCTGACGCCGCGGCGCAGCGCGGCCAGGGTGTTGGCCAGGGCCTGGCCGTAGGTGTCGTGGAAGTGCACCGCGATCCGGCCGGCGCCGATCCCGGCGGCGGCCAGCGCGTCCAGCAGCGCCACCACGCGGCCGGGCGTGGCCACGCCGATGGTGTCGCCCAGGCTCAGCTCGGTACAGCCGAGCGCCATCATCCGGGCGGCGATATCGACGACCCGGGCCACCGGGACCTCGCCCTCCCACGGGTCGCCGAAGCACATCGACAGGTAGCCGCGGACCGGCAGGCCCGCCTCCCGGGCCCGGGCCACCACCGGGGCGAACATCTCCAGCGAGGCGTCCACGGTCCGGTTCAGGTTGCGCTGGGCGAACGTCTCGGTCGCGCTGCCGAACACCGCGATGTCACGCACGCCCAGGTCCAGCGCCCGGTCCAGGCCCCGCTCGTTCGGCACCAGCACCGGGTACCGCACCCCCGGCGCGGGCGTGATCGCGGCCAGCAGGGCCTCGGCGTCGGCCAGCTGCGGCACCCACTTGGGGTGCACGAAGCTGGTCGTCTCGATGACCGAATGGCCGGCCTCGACCAGCCGGGCGATGAACTCCGCCTTGACCTCGACCGGCAGCACCGCGGACTCGTTCTGCAGCCCGTCCCGCGGGCCGACCTCGCAGATCGTGACCCGTTCCGGCAGGCCCTCCAGCGGGGTGTGACCGTAGCGCATACCGTAGTGCATCAAGCGTTCCTGATCGCGTCGGCGGCGTGCAGGCCGAGGACGCCAACGGACTTCTCCCGCATCTCGACCTTGCGGATCTTGCCGGTCACGGTCATCGGGAACTCGTCGACCAGCAGCACGTAGCGCGGGATCTTGTAGTGCGCCAGCTTGCCCGCGGCGAACTCCCGCACGCTCTCGGCGGTCAGCTTAGGCGCGCCATCACGCAGCTTGACCCAGACGCACAGCTCCTCGCCGTACCGCTCGTCGGGCACCCCGATGACCTGCGCGTCCAGGATGTCGGGGTGGGTGTAGAGGAACTCCTCGATCTCGCGCGGGTAGACGTTCTCCCCGCCGCGGATGACCATGTCCTTGATCCGGCCGGTGATGTTGACGTACCCGTCGGCGTCCATGACGGCCAGGTCGCCGGTGTGCATCCAGCGGGCGGCGTCGATCGCCTCGGCGGTCTTGTCCGGCTCGTCCCAGTAGCCCAGCATCACCGAGTAGCCGCGGGTGCACAGCTCGCCCGGCTGGCCGCGGGGCACGGTCAGCCCGGTGTCCGGGTCGATCAGCTTGACCTCCAGGTGCGGGTGCACCCGCCCGACCGTGGCCACCCGCCGCTCCAGCGAGTCGTCCGCCCGGGTCTGGGTCGACACCGGGCTGGTCTCGGTCATGCCGTAGCAGATCGTCACCTCGTCCATGCCCATCCGCGCCACGACCTGCTTCATCACCTCGACCGGGCACGGCGAGCCCGCCATGATCCCGGTCCGCAGCGAAGACAGGTCATAGGAGCCGAAGTCCGGGTGGCTGAGCTCGGCGATGAACATGGTCGGCACCCCGTACAGCGAGGTGCACCGCTCCCGGGCCACGGCCTCTAGGGTGGCCTGGGGGTCGAACCCCTGGGCCGGGATGACCATGGTGCAGCCGTTCGAGGTGGCGGCCAGGTTGCCCATCACCATGCCGAAGCAGTGGTAGAACGGCACCGGGATACAGACCCGGTTGGCCGGCGTGTAACCGCAGATCAGGCCGACGAAGTAGCCGTTGTTGAGGATGTTGTGGTGGGACAGGGTCGCGCCCTTGGGGAACCCGGTGGTCCCGGAGGTGTACTGGATGTTGATCGGCTCGTCCGGGGACAGCACGGCCTGCTGGGCCGCCAGCAGTGCCGCCTGCTCGGCCGGATCGCCACCGCGGCCGGCCGCCAGCAGCCCGTCCCACTCGGCCGACCCGATCAGCACCACCGCGAGCAGATCCGGGCAGTTGCCCCGGACCTGCTCGATCATCGCCGCGTAGTTGGAAGTCTTGAATTCCCGGGCCGACACCAGCAGCGAGATCCCGGCCTGCTTCAGCAGGTACTCCAGCTCGTGCGTGCGGTAACTGGGGTTGATGTTGACCAGGATCGCGCCGATCTTGGCCGTGGCGTACTGCAGCAGCGTCCACTCGGGCATGTTCGGCGCCCAGATCCCCACCCGGTCGCCCTTGGCCACGTCGGCCCCGAGCAGGCCCAGGGCCAGCGCGTCCACGTCGGCCCGCAGCTGCGCGTAGGTCCACCGCCGCCCGGTCGGCACGTCGACCAGCGCCTCCCGCTCCGGATCGGCTGCGACCGTCCGGTCGAGGTTGCCGCCGATGGTCTCCCCGAGCAGGGGTACGTCGGACGTGCCGGACGTGTAGGAAGGCAGCTGGGGCAGGGCAGGGCTCATGTCGGCTCCTCGTCAAGATCCGCGGCTCGGGTCAGCTTCCGGCGGCTCGGGCCGGCTTCTAATGCATCCGTTCTAATGCATCCGTGCCCACGGTCTCACCCGACTATAACTGACCGCTCGTACGGTCAGCAAGAGTGTATGATGAGCCAATGCGAGCAACCAGGCCGCGGGCCAGTTCCCGCGACGCCATCCTGCGCGTCTTCGCCGAGCAGGTCGCCGACCGCGGGTACGCGGACACCAGCCTGGGTGACATCGCCGCCGAGCTGAACCTGAGCAAGGGCACCATCGTGCACCACTTCGGCACCAAGGAAGCGCTGCTGCGCGAGGTGCACGTGGCCTACTTCGCCCGCCGCTTCGCCGAGGCCGACTACGTCCACGAGCAGCTGAAGGACCCGGTGAGCCGGCTCGCGGCCATGATCTACGCGCTGCTGGCCGCGCACCGGGACGACCGCGCCGCCAGCCTGGCCTGCCTGCGGGAACTGGTCCGCTACTTCGACGGCGACCTCACCGATTACGTCCGCAAGCAGCGGGCGCGCTACACGGCGATCGTGGGCGGCATCCTGCGGGACGGGGTGGACGAGGGCGTGTTCCGCACCGCCGACCCGAAGATGTCGGCGCTGCAGATCTTCGGCATGTGCAACTACGCCTGGACCTGGTACCAGCCGGACGGCTCCCAGTCGGTCGAGGACATCGCCCGCCTGTTCGCCCGCAACATCCTCGACGGCCTCGCCACGAACGGGAACGCCAGGCACGCCGCGCTCGATGAGCTGATCACCGCGGCCATCGGCACCGTCCGGCAGGCCCCCGGCCGGCTTCCGCTCAGCGCCTAGACCGGGCCAGGCATCTGAGCCATAAAGTTCCCTCCCCGGGGATCGCTTCGTTCCTGCACCACGTCGGGCGGCCCGCGCGATAGGTCTCGCCGTAGGCCGGCCGCAGCACCTCTGTCCGTTCGGGATATTCAAGATCTCGGGCCGAACGGGCCGTGGTGTCAGTTCCGCGGCGGTGCGTCGATCCCGGTCAGTCGATACCGGTCAGGGGCGTCCCCGTGATGTGCTCGAAGATCAGGTTGGTCTCCGTGGCCGCCACGTCGCGCGAGGCGCTCAGGTTCTTGACCACGAAGTCCCGCAGGTCGTCGGCCGATCTGGCCGCCAGGTGAATCTGGAAGTCGTTGACGCCGGCCAGGAAGAACACGTTCAGCACGCCGGGCAGCGCCGCGAACCGCCGCGCGAAGGAGCCGATGCCCGGCCGCGCGTTGGGCTGCAGGCGCACCGACACGATGGCCTGCAGCGGCCGGCCCAGCGCCTCCGGGGACAGCTCGGCGTGAAAGCCCCTGATCACCCCGGTGTCCTGCAGGCGGCGCACCCGCATCAGGCAGGTGGACGCGGCCAGGCCCACGTGCGCGGCCAGCACGTTGTTGGGAGTGCGGGCGTCGGCGGCCAGCACGCGCAGGATCTCGTGATCGGTCTTGTCCAGCTCGACGTCCCGGCGAACCTTGTTCGCCGCAGACGGCCTGCTCGCGGGCATGACCTAATTATGTCACCAGTTTCCGGTTTCTCGCCGAAGCCGATTCTGAGGCTGCGGACAACGGCCGAATCAATCAGGCACACTCCTGCCTAACGCAACTTGGAGGAACCATGAAGATCGGCATCCCTGCTGAGGTCAAGAACCACGAGTACCGGGTGGCCATCACGCCCGCCGGGGTGCGGGAACTCGTGCTCAACAGGCACGAGGTCTTCGTCCAGGCCGAGGCCGGTGCCGGCTCGTCGATCACCGACGCCGAGTACCAGGCGGCCGGCGCACAGACCCTCCCCACCGCGGACGACGTGTGGGGCACCGGCGACCTGATCCTGAAGGTCAAGGAGCCCATCGCCGAGGAGTACGACCGGATGCACCCGGGCCAGGTCCTGTTCACCTACCTGCACCTGGCGGCCGACAAGCGGCTCACCGAGGAGCTCATGGACCGCCAGGTCACCGGCATCGCCTACGAGACCGTGCAGACGCGCAGCGGCGCGCTGCCGCTGCTGGCCCCGATGTCAGAGGTAGCCCGGCTCGCGCCCCAGGTGGGCGCGGCCACCCTGATGAAGGCGGCGGGCGGCCGCGGCGTCCTGATGGGCGGCGTCCCCGGGGTTCACGCGGCCAAGGTCGTCGTGATTGGCGCCGGCGTCTCCGGCCTGAACGCCGCCGCCATCGCGGTCGGCATGCAGGCCGACGTCCGCCTGCTCGACCTCAGCATCGACCGGCTGCGCGCCGTCGACCAGATCTACCGCGGCCAGGTCCAGACCGTGGCCAGCAACGCCTTCGAGATCGAGCGCGCCGTGCTGGACGCCGACCTGGTCATCGGGGCCGTGCTGATCCCGGGGGCCAAGGCTCCCACGCTGGTCAGCAACGAGCTCGTGTCCCGGATGAAGCCGGGCTCGGTCCTGGTCGACATCTCCATCGACCAGGGCGGCTGCTTCGAGGACTCGTTCCCGACCACGCACGCCAACCCGACCTACGCCGTGCACAACTCGGTCTTGTACTGCGTGGCCAACATGCCCGGCGCCGTGCCGAACACCTCGACCCACGCCCTGACCAACGTCACCCTGCCCTACGCGGTGGCGCTGGCCAACAAGGGCTGGCAGCAGGCCTGCGCCGAAGACGCCAGCCTGGCCCTGGGCGTCAACACGCACGCCGGCCACCTGGTCAACGCCGCCGTGGGCGAGGCCACCGGCTTCCACGCCGTGGCCCTCGCGGACGTGCTGGCCGCCGCCTGAGCAAGGACCGGGCAGGCTATAGGTCGCCCAGGGCGCTGACGGGCGATTCGACGCAGTCGGCGACGTAGCGGAGGAATCCGCCGGCGGTGCCGCCGTCGCAGACCCGGTGGTCGAAGGCCAGCGTCAGCTCGCCCATCTTGCGCACCGTGACCTGGCCGTCGACCACCCACGGGCGGTCGATGACGCGGCCCAGGCCCAGGATCGCCACCTCGGGGTGGTTGATGATCGCGGCGGATCCGTCGACGCCGAACACGCCGTAGTTGTTGACGGTGAAGGTGCCGCCGGTGAGGTCGGCAGGCGTGAGGCGGCCGCCGCGGGCGGCCGCGATGCGGGCGGCCAGGGCCGCGGACAGCTCCCGGGTGGACAGCCGGTGCGCGTCGCGGAGGACGGGGACGACCAGGCCCTGTTCGGTCTGGGCCGCGAAGCCGAGGTGGACGTGGTCCGGCAGCACGATGTCGCCGCCGTCAATGCGGGCGTTGAGCTCGGGGTAGCGCCGCAATCCGAGCAGGGCGAAGCGGGCCAGCAGGGCCAGCAGGCTCACCGGGGGCCGCGAGCTGTCGGCGTTGAGGTCCTGCCGGGCCGCCAGCAGCCCGGTGGCGTCGACGTCCACCCACACGGTGGCCTCGGGGATCTCGCGGCGTGAGCGCGTCAGCTTGTCCGCCGCCGCGCGGCGCGCCCCGCGCAGCGGGATCCGCTTCTCGCCCGGACCGGCGGGGCTGGCCGGGGCGGCGGGCGGCGCCGCGGCGCGCTGGGCCAGGGCCCGGCGGACGTCCTCCCGGCGCACCAGGCCGGACGGTCCCGTGCCGGTGACGCTGGCCAGGTCCAGGCCCGCCTCGCGGGCCATCTTGCGCACCAGAGGCGAGATCACCGGAACCGGGCCGGGCCGGCCCGGGTCGGGCGCCGGGACCGGCATCGCCGGCCCACGCGGGGAGCGCCGCCCGCGACGGCCACCGCGGGCGGCGGATGTGCCGTAGCCGATGAGGACGTTCCCGCTGGCTTCGGCCACGGCGGTGGCGGCCGCGGCCGGGGCGGGGCCGGGCGTGACCGTGCCGGGTTCGCGGAATCCGGCGGCCGGTTCGCCCGCGGTGATGGTAATCAGCGGCTGCCCGACGGCGACGACCGCGCCGGGCGTGGCGTGGATCTCGGCCACGGCGCCAGCGTACGGGACCGGGACCTCCACGGCGGCCTTGGCCGTCTCGACCTCGACGATCACCTGATCGACATCCACGTGGTCGCCGACCTGGACGCGCCAGCTGATGATCTCCGCCTCCGCCAGCCCTTCGCCGAGGTCAGGTAGCAGGAAGTCAGGCATGGTCGCCCCACTGCAGTTGCGCGATGCCGTCCAGGATGCGGTCGGCGTCCGGCAGGTGCAGGTGCTCGAGCCGCGGCGGCGGGTAGGGGATGTCCAGGCCGGTGATCCGCAGGATCGGCGCCTCGAGGTAGTGGAAGCACTGCTCGGTCAGCCGGGCGACGACCTCGGCCCCGTAGCCGGCGAAACCCGGCGCCTCGTGCACCACCACGGCCCGGCCGGTGCGGCACACCGACTCGGCCAGCGTCGCATCGTCGAACGGCGACAGCGAGCGCAGGTCGATGACCTCGACGTCCCACTCACCGGCGGCAGCCTCGGCGGCCTCGAGCGCGACCTCCACCATCCCGCCGTAGGCGATGAGGGTGACGTCCTGGCCGGGCCGGCGGATCACCGCCCGGTCGATGGCCGGGCCGTCCGTGGTCAGCACGGCTGTCTCCTTGGACCAGTAGCGGCGCTTGGGTTCGAGGAAGATGACCGGATCGGGACAGTCGATCGACTGGCGGAGCAGGCGGTAGGCGTCCGCCGGGGTTCCCGGGGTCACCACGCGCAGCCCGGCGGTGTGCACGTAATAGGCCTCCGAGGAATCACAGTGGTGCTCCACCCCGCCGATCCCGCCGCCGAACGGGACACGCACCACGACGGGCAGCCTGACGTGTCCCCGGGTCCGGTTGTGCATCTTGGCCAGGTGGCTGGTGACCTGCTCGAAAGCCGGGTAGGCGAACGCGTCGAACTGCATCTCGACCACCGGGACCAGGCCGTTCATGGCCATGCCGATGGCGGTGCCGATGATGCCGGACTCGGCCACCGGCGTGTCGAAGACCCGCTGTTCGCCGAACCGGGCGGCGAGCCCGTCGGTGACGCGGAAGACCCCGCCCAGCGTGCCGACGTCCTCGCCGAAGACCAGCACCCGCTCGTCGGCGGCCAGGCTGTCGGCCAGGGCGGCGTTGAGCGCGGCGGCCATGGTCACCGGGGCGACGGCGCGGCCCGCGCCGGGGACGTCCGCGGCCGCGGCGAGCAGGACGGTCATGGCGCGGACTCCGCCAGCTCGCGCAGCAGCGCGGCCTGCTGCCGCTCCAGGGCGGCCGTCGGCCGCGTGTACACGTGCGCGAACAGGTCGGCGGGATCGGCGCTGGCCTCGCGGTTCATGCGGTCGCGGATGCGCTCGGCGAACCGTTCCGCCTCATCTGCCACCTGCCCGGCGGCGCGTTCGTCGAGCAGGCCAGCGGTGGTCAGGTAGGCCTCCAGCCGGGTTATCGGGTCGCGGGCCAGCCAGGCCTCGACCTCGCTGTCGGCCCGGTACCGGGCCGCGTCGTCGGCGTTGGTGTGCGCCTCGATCCGGTAGGTGATCGCCTCGATCAGGGCCGGCCCCTGCCCGGCCGCGGCCCCGTCGATGCTGGCGCGCACGGCCGAGTAGACGGCGGCCGCGTCGTTGCCGTCGATGAGCAGCGACGGGATGCCGTAGCCGATACCCTTGGCGGCCAGGCTCGGCGCGGCGGTCTGCTTGGCCAGCGGCACGCTGATCGCGTAACCGTTGTTCTGCACCAGGAACACCACGGGCGCGTGCCACACGGCGGCGAAGTTGAGTGCCTCGTGGGTGTCGCCTTCGCTGGTCGCTCCGTCGCCCAGCAGCACCAGCGCCACCTGGTCCTGGTGCTTGAGCCGGGCGGCGTGGGCCAGCCCGACGGCGTGCAAGGTATTGGTGGCCAGCGGGGTGCACTGCGGCGCGACGCGGTACTGGTACGGGTCGTAGCCGCAGTGCCAGTCGCCCCGCAGCAGGCCGAGGGCCTCGGCGGCATCCACCCCGCGCGTCACGATGGCCACCGTGTCGCGGTAGGTGGGGAACAGCCAGTCCTGCTCGCGCAGCGCCAGCGCGGCCCCGACCTGGCAGCCGTCCTGGCCCCGCGAGGACGGGTACACAGCCAGCCGGCCCTGCCTGGTCAGCGCGGTGGCCTGCCGGTCGAAGCGCCGGCCGAGCACCATGCGGCGGTGCAGTTCGAGCAGTATCCCGGGCTCGGGCAGCACCAGCTCGCCCGGGTTCTGGCCGGCCCGGCCGTCCGGATCGATCAGCTGCAGCGGCGCCGCGCTGGGCAGCAGGCTCTCGCCCGATGCCGTCGGGGTGAGCAGGGTCGTCACGGCAGGTCCTTCCACATTCCTCTTTCCAGATCGTGTGCCTCCAGGCCGCCAAATTTCTAGTATCTGGAGAAAAAGGAAGACTAATTGCCAGCTGGATGCGGCTAGTCTGGGCCATATGGCATCGAACGAGCCTCCCGCGGACGGCCTGCGTGGACACATGGCACCGCTGGACGACACCGACCGGCTCATCATCGAGGCACTGCGGGCCGACGGCCGGCTGTCCATGCGGGCGCTGGCCGCCCGGCTGCACCTGTCGCGGGCCAACGCCTACGCCCGCGTGGCCAGGCTCCAGCGCGACGGCGTGATTACCGGCTATGCCGCGCTCATCGACCCGGTGCGGTACGGGTACGGGCTGTCGGCCTACGTCTACCTGGACATCGCCCAGCGGTCCTGGAAGACTGTCCGCCGCCAGCTGCTGCGCATTCCCGAGGTCGATCACGTCGCGCTCATCTCAGGCGAGCACGACATCCTGCTGCGGGTTCGCACCCACGACGCGGCGTCCCTGCGTGACGTGGTGCTCACCCGGCTGCAGGACCTGCCCGAGATCCGCGCGACCCAGACGGTACTGATCTTCGAAGAGCTGGCTCCGGGTGCCGCCCGCCCGGAGTAGACCGTCAGGCAGCGGCTACCCGAGCTGTCCCGGCCCGGACGGCGCGGCGGACAGCCGGGCGGCGCACTCCAGCATCCCGGCATGCACGAAGGCCTGGGGCAGGTTGCCCCGCAGCTGGCGCTGGTGGACGTCGTATTCCTCGGTGTACAGGCCCGCCGGGCCGCACGCCGCGCGGTTGCGCTCGAACCAGCGCGCCGCCTCGGCGGCGTCCCCGCAGTTCTGCGCGACCTGCGCCATCCAGAACCCGCAGAGCAAGAACGCGCCCTCGCTCTGGTGCAGCGGCCGGGCGTCGTGCCGGAACCGGTAGACGTACCCGTCCTCGGTGAGCTCGTCCAGGACCGCGCGGACGGTGGCGCGGCTGCGCGGGTCGTCCGCGGGCAGCGTGCCACGGATCACCGGCAGCAGCAGCGCGGCATCCACCCGCGGGTCATCCGGGGAGCGCTGCCAGCGGCCGGTCGGGTGGACCGCATCGCCCAGGCTGGCCAGCAGCGTGTCGGCCAGGGCGCTCCACCGGGCCGCCTGCCGGTGCCCCGGACCGTCGGGCGGCCCGTCGGCCGCGGCGGCCAGGGAGCGCAGGCCGGACACGCAGGCCAGGCGGGAATGCGTCCAGTGCGCGTCGCCGAGCTCCCAGATGCCCGCATCGGGCTTGCGCCAGCGCTGTTCGATGGCGTCGGCCGCGACGGCCGCCGCCTGCCAGTTCTCCTCGGCGAGCAGGTCCAGGCGGGCGGCCGCGGCGAACAGCTCCAGCGCCTCGCCCAGCCCGTCCAGCTGGAACTGGCGACAGACGCGGTTCCCGGCCAGGACCGTCCCGCCCGGATAGCCGCGCAGCCGCACGGCGCGCTCACCGGGAATGGGCTGGCCGTCGACCGTGTAGGCGGGCATGAGGTCGGGACCGTCGGCCAGGATCCGTTCGGTGAGGAACCGGATGGTGCCTTCCACCAGCGGGTGCGGGCCGTGCGCGGCCACGGCCAGGCCCGCGTAGCCCTGGTCCCGGATCCAGGCGTACCGGTAGTCATAGTTGCGGCCCGCTTCCAGCCGCTCGGGTAGCGATGTGGTGGCGGCGGCCACCATCGCGCCCGAGCCCGCGGTCAGCCCGCGCAGCACCGCGTAGGCATGGCGGGCGTCGCGGGCCGCGATCAGGTCGTCGCAGCTGGGCACCACATTGGACCAGGTTTCCTCGGTCGCCGACCAGGCCTCGTCGCTGTCCGGCGGCCGCGCGTCCAGCGCCCGGTCGGAAAGTTCCAGGACGAGATCGTGATGACCGCCCTCGGGCAGGGTCACGGTGAGGGCCAGCCCGTCGGCGCCGGAACGGGACCGGCCCGCGCCTGACCACCGGAACCAGAGACGCCCGCTGCGGCCGGTCCAGCACCCGCCGGCCCGGGACAGCCCGGTCATCCGGCTGCGGCCGAAGCCGGCCTGGACGTCGAGCAGCACGTTGACCCGGGTCGGTCCGTCGAGCGCCTCGATCCGCCGCAGGATCACGACCCGGTGCGGGTCGGCCGGCATGGCCAGCGCTTCCCGGCACTCGGTTCTCGACGAGCCGACCCAGCGGCTGCGCCAGATCAGGGTGCCGGTCTCGTAGTAGCCGCCCCAGACATGCCAGGGATCCGCCGGCGTGACCGCGTAGGCCCCGTGACCGCCGAGCAGCCCGCCGAACACCGATGGGCTGTCCCAGCGCGGCGCGCACAGCCACGAGATGGCCCCGTCCGGGCCGATCAGCGCCCCTCGCTCGCCGTCGGCGATCAGCGCGTACTCGCGCAGCACATGCGGGCGGAACGATCCGGTCATGAGACTGCAACTGTCCGGCAGAGCCCGGCCGAAACGCCGGGACCGCCGTGTTTTAGCCCCCGTGTTTAGTTCCCGTGCCGCCGGGCAGCCGAACGCCTTACCAGGAAGGCGGATCTACATGCAGACTCAGACCGTGGTCATCACCGGGGCCAGCGCGGGCATCGGGCGCGCCACCGCGCGCCTGTTCGGGGCCCGCGGCGCCCGCGTCGGGCTGATCGCACGCGGCCAGGCCGGGCTGGACGGCGCGGCCCGTGACGTCAAGGACGCAGGCGGAACGGCCCTGGCTATCAGCGCCGACGTTTCCGACTACGACCAGGTCACCGCGGCCGCCCAGCAGGTCGAGCGGGAACTCGGGCCGATCGACGTGTGGGTCAACGTGGCGTTCACCTCGGTTTTCGCACCCTTCGAGCAGATCACGGCGGCGGAGTTCCGGCGGGTGACCGAGGTGAGCTACCTCGGCTTCGTGCACGGCACGATGGCCGCCCTGGCCCTGATGCGCCCCCGCGGCCGGGGCACGATCGTGCAGGTCGGGTCGGCGCTCGGCGAGCGCAGCATCCCGCTGCAGTCGGCGTACTGCGGGGCCAAGCACGCCATCAACGGGTTTACCTCCTCGCTGCGCTGCGAGCTGCGGCACGAGAAGTCCGGCGTGCACGTCACCGTGGTCCAGATGCCCGCCGTCAACACGCCCCAGTTCTCCTGGGTGCGGTCCCGGCTGCCCCGGCATCCCCAGCCGGTTCCCCCGATCTACCAGCCCGAGGTCGCGGCCCGCGGGGTGCTGTACGCCGCGGACCATCCCCAGCGCAAGGAGTACTGGGTGGGAGCGAGCACGGCGGCCACGCTGCTGGCCAACCGGCTGGCCCCGGCCGTGCTGGACCGGTACCTGGCCCGCACCGGCTATGACTCCCAGCAGACCTCGCAGCCCGTCGAGCCTGACCGTCCCGAAAACCTGCTCCAGCCCATCGACGGGAGCAGCGGGCAGGACCATGGCCCGCACGGGATATTCGACGACCGGTCCCACGACCGCAGCCCGCAGCTGTGGCTGGCCCAGCATGCCCGCGCGACCTCCGGCGTCCTGGCCGGGGCCGTGGTGACCGGAGCCTTCCTGGCCCGGCAGCTCGGACGCCGCCGGTGACCATCCCGGCCCGGCGCCGGCCGGCCGCCACAGTCGCGGGCCAGGCGCTGGCCGCGGTCCGGACACCCGCCGCGGTCCGGACGCCTGCCGTCGGCCTGGCGCTGCAGGTGATCCGGGTCGGCTACGGTGCGGCCCTGGTCCTGGTGCCCGGTGCGGTCATCCGGCTGGCCACCGGCCGCCCGCCCAGCCCGTGGGCGCGCCGGACGGCACGCGTGCTCGGCGCCCGCCACCTGGTCCAGGCCGCCCTGACCGCGACCGCGCCGCAGCCCGCGGTGTTCGCGGTCGGCGGGCAGGTCGACACCCTGCACGCCGCGTCCATGCTGCTGCTGGCCGCCGTCAGCCGGGGCGCCCGCCGCGCCGCCCTGACCGACGCCTTCACCGAAGCCGCCCTCGCCGCGACCGGCTTCGCCGCCTCGACCTCCCCCTGAGACCTCCCCCTGAAACCAGGATTGTGGATGCTTACCTACCGCCCGCGGTAGGTAAGCATCCACGAAAAGTTGATCATGGTCGGACCCGGTGACGGCGGGTGCGGACGGGGCATGTGGGACCACCTGCGGCCGTCAGCTCCGGCGGTAACGCTCGGCATCGGCTTCCCGCAGCGTCAGGCCGAGGCCCGGCTCGTCCGGGTCGGGCGTCAGCACCCCGCCCGCCGGGTCCAGGGCGCCGTCGAAGAGCATGCCCTCGATCCGCTGGTGGTCATGGAAGTACTCGACGTGCCGCAGGTTCGGCACCGCGACGCCCACCCGCGCGTGCAGGTTGGGCGCGCAGTGCCCGGAGACCTGCAGGTTGTGCGCCGCGGCCAGGGCCGACCCGCGCAGGAACTCGGTGATACCGCCGCAGCGGGTCACATCCAGCTCCAGGCAGTCCACCGCCCCGGCGTCGATGAGCCGGGCCGAATCGGCCAGCGACCAGCTGTACTCCCCGGCCGTCACGTCGGGCAGCACCTGCCACCGCACCGCGGCCAGCCCGGCCAGGTCCTGCGAGGAAACCGGCTCCTCGAACCAGGTCACCCCGTGCTCGGCCAGCCGCTGGCCGACCCGCACCGCCTGCCCGGCGGTGTAGCCGCCGTTGGCGTCCACGTACAGCTCGGCGTCCGGCCCGATGACCTCGCGGGCCAGCGCCACCCGGTCCAGATCCCGCTGCTCGCGGGTGCCCCAGCTTTCGCCGATCTTGATCTTCACCCGCGGGATGCGGTCCTTCTCTACCCAGCCGGACAGCTGCTCCCGGGTCTGGTGCTCGTCGTAGCTGGTGAAACCGCCGCTTCCGTAGATGGCGACACCATCGCGGGCCGGGCCGAGCAGCCGCGGGAGCGGGACGCAGAGCAGGCGGGCCTTGAGATCCCACAGCGCCATGTCCACCGCGGAGATGGCTGTCGCCGCGATCCCGGGGCGCCCGATGTTCCGGACCGCGCGGGCCATGGCCTCGGCCGCCCCCGGTACGTCCATGGCGCTGCGGCCGGTGACGGTACCGGCCAGCACGTCGGTGATGACGCCCTGGGCCGCGGCGGCCGCATAGGTCCAGCCGATGCCGCGGGCCGTCCCGGCCCGGGCGCAGGCCAGCACCAGCGTGGTCTTGTCCCAGGCCAGCGTCCCGTCTGCCTCGGGTGCGTCGGTCGGGATCTCATAGACAGCGGTCGTGATGTCACGCACCACCGGCCCGTCATCGTGCACGGCTGAACCCCCTTGCGGTCGGTCGTCCTCGGCTGACTGCTGCCTGCGCAGTACTACCTGCGCGGGCCGGGCCCAAACGCAAGCGCCATGTCCGCCAGGGTCATCGCCGCGCGATCGCTGAGATCATTATTTTTTCCGAACGGGCCGTGGTGTCAGCGGCCACCCGAGCTGACCGGGTCACCGGAGGTGGACTGCGATGGGATCCCCTGAGCCGCGCGATGAGACCGAGGCCGAACGGAATGACCGCAATCTCGCCGAACTGCTGCAGGAGCTGCGGGTGGCCGGCCTGGGCGTGCAGGTACTGTTCGGGTTCCTGCTGTCGCTGCCGTTCACCAACCGGTTCGGCACGATCAGCCCGGGCCAGCGTGACCTGTACCTGGCCTGCCTGGTGCTGTCCGCGGTCGCGACGGCTCTGCTGCTGGGGCCGGTGGCCTACCACCGGCTGGTGTTCCGCCGCGGCCAGAAGGAGAGCCTGGTCCGGGCGGCCAGCGTGATGGCCATCGTCGGGCTGGCCACGGTCGGCCTGGCCGTCTCGGCCGCCGTACTGCTCGTGACCAGCTATGTGGCCGGCGGGCTGGCCGCCGGCCTGATCACCGCTTTTGTCGCCGGCCTGCTGGCTGTCATGTGGTTCGTGTTCCCGCTCGCCCGCCGGCGCTGAGCTCCAGTCAGTCGCCGCTGCCGGGCAGGATCTCCCGGGCCTTGGTCATCAGGCCTTCCTTGAGCACGCCCCAGCGGTTCGGGTCGCCCTTCAGCAAAGCCATGGCGGCGTCCTTGGCCTGCTCGAAGGTGGCGTGCGGCGGGATCGGCGGGATGTCCGGGTCGGTCCGCACGTCGAGCACGGTGGGCCGGTCGGCGGCCAGGGCCTGATCCCAGGCGGCGCCAATCTGGTCGGGCTTGTCCACCGCGATCCCGTGCAGGCCCAGACTGCGGGCGAAGCCCTCGTAGCAGACGTCGGGCAGCCGCTGGGACTCGGTGAACCTCGGCGCCCCCTCCATGGCCCGCATCTCCCAGGTGACCTGGTTGAGGTCGTCGTTGTGCAGCACCGCGACGATCAGCCGCGGATCGGCCCATTCTTCCCAGTAGTGCTTGACCGTGATCAGCTCGGCCAGGCCGTTCATCTGCATCGCCCCGTCCCCGGCGAACACGATGACCGGCCGGTCCGGGTGCCCGAACTTCGCGCCGATACCGTACGGCACGCCCGGTCCCATCGTGGCCAGGTTCCCCGACAGCGAACCGCGCATGTCGCCGCGGAACCGCAGTTGCCGGGCGTACCAGTTCGCCGAGGAGCCGGAGTCCGCGGTGACGATGGCGTTCACCGGAAGCCGGGCCGACAGCTCCCGGAACAGCAGCATCGGGTTGACCGGATCGGCCTCGACCGCGGCCTCGGCCTCCATCGACCGCCACCACTTGACCACGTCGTCCTCGATGCCCGCGCGCCAGGACCGGTCCTCCTTGCGCCGCAGGTGCGGGACCAGGGCGCGCAGCGTCGCGGCCGCGTCCCCGACCAGGTTGACCTCATAGGGATAGCGCATCCCGATGAACTTGCCGTCGATGTCGATCTGGACGGCCCGGGCCTGGTCGAAGGCCGGCAGGAACTGGGTGTACGGAAAGCTCGAGCCGACCGTGAGCAGCGTGTCGCAGTTCTTCATCATCTCGTAGCTCGGCCGGGTGCCCAGCAGCCCGATCGACCCGGTCACGTACGGCAGCTCGTCGGAGAGCACGTCCTTGCCGAGCAGCGGCTTGGCCACCCCGGCGCCGAGCAGCTCGGCCACCTCCTCGAGCTCACGGCGCGCGCCGCGGGCACCCTGCCCGGCCAGGATGGCGACCTTGGTCCCGGCGTTCAGGAGCTCGGCGGCCCGCACGACGGCCTCGTCGTCCGGCACGACGGCCGGCCAGCTGACCCCGAGGGACGACGGCACCATCTTGAACGCGTGAGTGGGCGCGGAGTACTCCAGTTCCTGCACGTCGGCCGGGATGATGATCGCGGTGGGCGCCCGCTCCGCCATCGCGGTGCGGACCGCCCGGTCCAGCACGTTGGGCAGCTGCTCGGGCACCGTCACCATTTGCACGTACTCGCTGGCCACGTCTTTGTACAGCGACAGCAGGTCGACTTCCTGCTGGTAGGAGCCGCCCATGGCGCTGCGGTTGGTCTGGCCCACGATCGCCACCACCGGCACGTGATCCAGCTTGGCGTCGTACAGCCCGTTGAGCAGGTGGATGGCCCCCGGGCCCGACGTCGCCATGCAGACGCCGACCCGGCCGGTGAACTTGGCGTACCCGACCGCCTCGAAGGCGGCCATCTCCTCGTGCCTGGCCTGGACGAACTGCGGCTTGTTCCCGGCCCGGCCCCAGGCGGCCAGGATCCCGTTGATCCCGTCGCCGGCGTAGGCGAACACGTGCTGCACGTCCCAGGAGCGCAGCCGCTCGAGCAGGTAGTCGGCAACTGTCGGTGCCATGTCTGTCCTTCCGTGGCCCAGTGGGCCCGTCGATGGTCAGGTCGTACCGCCGGCCGCGCCGGCCGCCAGGTGATCGGCCGCGCGGGCGGCCACCGCCATGATCGTCAGCGCGGGGTTGGCGCTGCCCTGCGTAGGCAGCGCGCTGCCGTCGGTGATGTACAGGTTGGGTACCGCGAAGCTGCGGCAGTTGCTGTCCACGACGCCGTGCCGTTCGTCGCGGGCCATCCGGGCCCCGCCGACCAGGTGGGCGTAGCGCTGGATGGTGATGACCTCGTCGGCGCCGGCCGCGTGCAGGATGTCCTCCATGACCGACTGCGCGGCCCGGGCCAGGGCCCGGTCGTTGTCGCACTGAGAGTAGGAGAACCGGGCCACCGGCAGGCCGTAGGAATCCTTCTCGTCGGCCAGCGTCACCCGGTTCTCCGGCCGGGGCAGGAACTCGCACAGTGCCCCCAGGCAGGACCAGTGCACGTAGTCGCTCATGTACTCGCGCAGCGCGCTGCCCCAGTGCCCCTGGGCGGCGACGTGCTCGGCCCAGGTGATCGGCAGCGGCGAGACGGTCTGGATCGAGAACCCGCGCTTGGCCTCGCGGGCCGGATCGGTCTCGTAGAACTCCTCGGTGCTCACCTCGGGCGGCGGCGCCTTGTACATCCGGACCTCGGCGTCGAAGCGGCCCGCGGTCTGCGGCGCGCCCTGGACCATGAGGTACCGGCCGACCTGGTCGAAGTCGTTGCCCAGGCCGTCGGGGAAACGGCTGGAGGCGGAGTTGAGCAGCAGCCGGGGCGTCTCGATCGAGTACCCGGCCACGGCCACCATGGCCGCGCGCTGGAAGTGCTCCCGGCCGCCGCGGACGTAATGCACGCCGGTGGCGCGGCCGGTGTGCTCGTCGACGGCGATCCGGGTGACCATGGCGTCGGCCCGGACCTCCGCGCCGTGCGCCAGCGCGTCGGGGATGTGCGTGATCAGCGGCGAGGCCTTGGCATTGACCTTGCAGCCCTGCAGGCAGAAGCCGCGGTAGATGCAGTGCGGCCGGTTCCCGAACCGGCCGTTGGCGATGGCCACCGGGCCGACCTTGGCGGTGATCCCGGCCTTGGCCGCGCCGCGCAGGAAGATCTCGCCGTTGCCGCCGACCGGATGCGGCCGGTACGGGTAGCCGTGCGGGTCGCCCCACGGCCAGCGCTCGCCGGCCACCGGCAGTTCCTGCTCGATCTGCTCGTAGTACGGGCGGAGCTGGGCGTAGCTTATCGGCCAGTCGGCGCCCACGCCGTCGAGGGTGGCCGTCATGAAGTCGCTCGGGTGGAAGCGCGGCGTGTAGCCGGCGTAGTGGACCATGGAGCCGCCCACGCCTCGGCCGGAGTTGTTCGAGCCCATCGGCACCGGGTCGGTGCCCGCGATCACCCGCGGGTCGGTCCAGTACAGGTGGTGCGAGCCCGCCTCGTCGCTGACCCAGTCCGCGTCCGGGTCCCAGAACGGGCCGGCGTCCAGGGCCGCCACCCGCCAGCCGGCCCGGGCCAGCCGCTGCAGCAGGACCGAGCCGCCCGCGCCGCAGCCCACGATCACCAGGTCGATCTCGTCGGAGTCGGCGAACCGCCGCATGTCCTGGCGCAGCCGGTGGTTGGTCCGGGTGCCGTCATTGGGCAGCAGCCAGGCCGATTCGTTACGTGCCCGGACGCCGTCCCGCGCGCCCATCAGGCGCCGTCCTTGACCGGGTCTTCGGCGGGCCGGGCGTCGCGGACCTCGAACGGCTCGAGCTTGCCGACCCCGGCGTTCTTGTAGCCGCGCGGGTAGGCCGGCCCGGGAAAGCCGATCTCGGCCCAGGCGAACGGGTGGGCGTAGAAGGCCGTGCAGGCGTACCTGGTCCACAGGCTCCAGACGTGCGCGGCGGGCAGCCCGTGCCAGTCGGCCGACTTCAGGTCCTGCACGGCCTGGATCAGCGCCAGCTGGTCAAGCTCGGAAGCGTCGGCGAAGCAGGTGCCGCAGCGCTGCCAGGCGTCGCCGTCGAGATACGCCAGCGTATCCCGCCAGGCCTGGCCGTCCTCGGGCATGTCGTCGTACCGCCAGCCGTCGGTCTCGCCCGCCTCCAGCCGGGAGTCGACCATCTCCAGGACCGGCACCGCCAGCTCGTCGTCCTGCTCGTCCTGGCCGGTGAGCAGGTTGAGCAGGGCCCGGGCGCAGGCCGCCTCCGGGCCGGTGAAGAACCTCGGCGCTGCGGGCGGCCTGGTCCGGGCCGTCACCACGTCGGCGGTCACCTCGTCCCAGTGCCTGGCCTGGCTCAGCACGTCGAAACCGGGAAACCGGCCGGCCCAGTCGCGGTCTCCCTCGGGGCCCGCGCTCATTGCTCCCGCCGCAAGATCGCGGCCAGCAGACCCATCCCGCCCACGATGGTGACCAGCAGCGGAGCCAGCAGCGGCGGCCCCATCTCCATGTTGTAGCGGGCGTTGCGCCAGCCTCCCGGCTTCTGGGCGATGCCGCGGGCGTGCAGGTACAGGCCCTGCACGCCGTTGGCCACGATGGCCGCCGAGGTAATGGGCAGCGCGGTCTTCGCCATCCGGCGGCTGCAGCACCCGGCCACTCCCGCGGCCGCGCCCACCGGCCCCAGCGCGACCGGCAGCCACATCATCTTGTTGCCGAAGCTGGCGCTGTCGTGCTCGAAAAAGATCTCCGCCGCCGTCACCAGCGCCCCGGCCGCGGTCAGGGCCGACAGGCTGCGCTCGAAGCGCCCGGTCTCCACGTTGCGCACCATCCGGTCGATGCCGTGGCCGGCCTGGCCGGCGGCACTGCGGCGGGCGTGCCGAGATGTCATGTGCTCCTCCTGATGGCCGGCGAAGAGCCGGGGCTGGTCATGGGCTCTTGTTCTCGCCCCGGACGGCTGACTGCCGACTTCGACTACCCCCACAGGCCGCGTCAAACCAGCCAGCGGCGTCCATAGCGATAGTCGCCCGCCCTACCCGCCGCGACCCGGCTTATGCGCCGTCGCTGGTCGCCGGGTAAGCGGATGACCAGGGTGAGGACACCGCCGAGGCAGGCCAGGCCGACGACGGCCCAGGTCACGTAGTCGTTCACCACGCCGCTCTGGAACCGGCGGGCGGCGGCGGCGAACGAGGCGTTCGGCTGGTAGCCGCGCAGCAGCGGCAGCCGCCGCCAGTACAGCGCCAGCCCGGCCAGGATCACCGCCCCGGTGACCGAGCCGAGGCCGGCCAGTACGTCGGTGGCGGTCACGGCGGTGGGCCCGGCGGCGAACAGGGCCACCGGGTGGGTGATGCGTGCGCCGTCGAGCACGGTCGCGTTGTATCCGGCCTGGTCCTCGAAGCGGACCGCCGCCGCCTGGACCACCGGCCCGAGCTGGCTGATGACGCCGACCGCGAAGGCGGCGATGACGAGAATCGCGGGCGGGATGATCATCGTGAGCGGCGTGTGGTCCTTGCCGCCTGTCGTTTCGCTGGTCTCCTCGGCGGCTTCCCTGGCCATCTCCGGGTCTTCGGCGGGCCGGTCGCCGAGGCCGTAGAACACGCCTCCGGCCACCCGCAGCACGGCCCCGCCGACCAGGCTCGAGCAGACGATGAGGATCGGGATGAGCCACCCCCCACCCACCTCCCCTGCCCCCTTCCCCGCCTCGATCCAGCCCTTGCCCAGGAACGTGGCGAACGGCGGCAGGTCAGCCAGCCCGAGCCCGGCCAGGGTGAAGATCACTCCGGTGACCCGCAAGGGCCGGCCGCGACCGTGCAGCCAGGATTCGTTGACCGAGCCGAGGCGGTGCAGCACGATCCCGGTGCACAGGAACAGCGCGCCCTTGACCAGCCCGTGGCCGATGACGTAGACGGCGGCGCCGGCCAGGCCGAGCGGCGTCAGCAGCGCGATCCCGATCAGGAACATGCCGGCGTGGCTGATCGTGGAGAACGCCAGCATCCGCTTGATGTGCCGCTCGCGGAAGCAGAACAGCGCCCCGGTCACGGCGGTCAGCAGGCCGAGGGCCAGGAAGATGTGGCTGATGGCGGCCCGGTGGCCGAGCGCCTGGCCGAACACCGACCAGTAGACCCGCGCGATGCCGTACAGCCCCAGCTCCACCATGACGCCGGAGAACAGCACGCAGACCGGGGTCGGCGCCACCGCGTGCGCGTCGGCCAGCCAGAAGTGGAACGGCACGATCGCGCTCTTGATCAGCAGCCCGGCGATGACCAGGACGAAGGCCACGACGACGAGCCGGTCCGCCGGGTGGGCGGCGATAGACCTCCCGATCTGCGCCATGTTCAGCGCTCCGGTGCGCCCGTAGATCAGCGCGATACCCGACAGCGACAGGTACGCGCCCACGCTGTTGGTGATGGCGAAGTTGAGCGCGCCCTGGATCGGCCCGCGTTCCTCCGGCCGGTAGGCGGTCAGCGCATAGGCGGACACGCCCATCAGCTCGAACCACACGAACAGGTCGAACAGGTCACCGGTGAGGCAGAACCCGACGATGCCCGCCAGGAAGGTCAGCATCAGCGCGTGGAAGTAGGTGGCGACCTGCTCGAAGTAGCGCCAGGAAAACGTCATCGCCGCGGTCACCAGCACCGCGGCCAGGAAGGCCAGTCCCGCGCTGAGCGGCTGGACCTCGAAGTCGATGCCGATGGACACCCCGTGCGCGGGCCGGAACCCGGCGAACCAGTAGACCTGGTCGCCGCCGGCGGTCCGGACCATGATGACGCTCAGCATGACCGCCACGCTGGCCGCGACCAGGATGGCCACGGCGTCGAGGACCTGGCGCCTGCCGCGCAGCAGCGGGCCGGCCATCGTGACCGCCGCGGCCGTCAGCAGCGGCACCACGACGACCAGGGCGAGGAGCTGGTCCACGGCGAACCGTTATCCCTTCAGCGCGGCCAGTTCCTGCGGGTCAAGCGTACCGAACCGCTTGTAGGCCTGGATCGCGAACGACAGCAGCAGCGCGGTGACCGCCGCCTCGACCACCACGTCGGTGAGCGCGCACGCCTGCACCACGGGATCGACCGCGGGCGTGTGGTTCGGCACGTCGAAGTAATAAGGAGCGACCGCTCCGGTCACGTACCCCACCCCGAGCAGCAGGACGTAGGTGGAGGACTGGACCACGATCAGGCAGATGATCTGGTGCACCAGGTGCCGGCTGGTGACCACGCCGTACAGGCCGACACCGAGGATCCAGGCCACGACGACGAACGGGAAGAACTGCATCTGGTTAATCCCCCTTCCTGATTAGCACTGCCTGATTAGCACTGCCTGATCAGCGCTGCCTGATTAGCACTGCCTGATCAGCGCTGCCTGATCAGCAGCGTCTGGTCCAGCAGCTCGCCGACGATGAGGATGAACGCCGCGGCCACCTCGATGCCCACGAAGAAGCTGATCAGCGCGATCGTCCCGGACGAGCTCACCGCGCCGGGTACCTGGCCGAGTGGCAGGAAATCCTTCAGGTAGGGCAGGCCCATCGCCACCGCGGCGACCCCTATCGCGGCGAAGTCGGCCGCGCCCACCGCCTCGACCACGTCGGTCAGGTCGATCGGGCTGAACCGCCTGAACACCAGGAACTCGCCGGACAGGTAGACCAGGACGAACGCGGTGGCCAGCATCACCCCGCCCTGGAATCCGCCCGACGGGTTGGTCTGCGCGTGCGAGGCCAGCCACCAGCCGGCCAGGATCACCGGACCGGTGAACAGCAGCGCCACCATCCGCACCGCGCTGCTGGTGGGCGGCACGTCCCGGTCGGCGGCTTCGCCGCTGGCCGGCTGCTCCCGCTCGCCGCGCAGGCGGCGCAGCACGGTCGCGACTCCGGCGGCGGCCACGAACAAGATGAACTCCTCGCCCACCGTGTCGAAGCCGCGGTAGTCGAAGTTGATCGCGGACACCACGCCGGTGGCATTGGTCTGCGCGACGGCGACCCGCAGGATGGCCGGCCCGTAAGGCCCCGGGTACCGGCCGAAGCCCGGCAGGCCGAGCAGGCCCCACAGGTAGAACACGGCCAGGGCCGGGCCGGCGACCAGGAAGATCCAGCGTCGCTGCCGCGGCGTCATTTCTCCGGCTTCCTGACCTTGGCCAGGGTCAGCAGCACCACGGCGGGCAGCAGCACCGCGCCCACCGTCAGCTCGGACAGCGTGACATCCGGAGCCTGGAAGGCCAGGAACAGCACGGCCAGCAGCACGCCGTAGATGCTCAGCATCAGCACCTGCCGGACCGGAGCCCTGATCAGCACCACCGCCGTGGCCCCGGCGGCCACCAGCACCAGCAGCGTGACCTGCAGCGCGTCCATCATGCCGGCCGGCACCGTGTACGCGGTGTGTACCGCCAGGGTGTTCACCGCTCCAGCTCCTTCCCGGCGGCCCCGGCTTCCGTCCCGGCGCGCCAGTCTCCCTTTTCCCTGACCCGGATGGCCCGCATGGTGGCGTGCGACAGGTACGGCCCGGCGATCACCAGGAAGAACAGGGCCAGGCAGGTTTCCCCGGTGTTCTCGTACAACCCCATCTGCACCAGCACGGCCAGCGCGACCAGCACCGGCGCGACCAGCGCCGCCGGCGTTACGAAGTGCAGCTTCTGATAGGCGTCCCGCATCAGCAGCACGCCCAGCGAGGCGCCGAACACGACCGCCACCGCCAGGCCGAGCAGGACGTCCGAGCAGACGTCCCGGACGATCACAGCCAGCGCTCCATGGCCCGGACGAACACCAGTCCGCTGCCGAACATCAGCAAGGCGAGCAGCACCGGCAGCTCGAACAGGCTGGACCGCTGGAACGCCTGGGCCAGCAGGGCCAGCACCATGACCACGACCGCGGTGATGAACTCGTACGCCACGACCGCGTCGGCCATATCGCCGCGGGCGATGACCAGCCCGGCCGGGATGAGCGAGACCAGCATCGCGATCGCCGCCGCGGTGAACCCCAGGACCATGTCAGTCGCCCCCTTGACCACCAGCTGGTGCAGGACCATCGTTTCGGTGCCGCGGTCGATGCCGAGCGCGAACGCGTTCGGGGCCAGGCTGCGCCCGCCGATCAGCAGGACCCGGCGGGTGACGCCGGCCGGGGTGTCATCGCCGAACCGGGCCGGCTCGGTCACGAACGCGCTGTCCGGCTGCTCACCGCGGACCAGCCTGCGCCACAGCGCGGCGTACACTGTCACCGTGTCGGCCGCCACCTGTCCCGGCAGGCGCAGCGCGGGTACCAGCCACCTGATCCGCATCCGGAACCGCGTCGCGGCCTGATAGCTGGCCACCTCCGCGACCAGCGCCGCCAGCGCGGCCGCCCCCGCCCCGGCGAGCAGCTCGTCGGTGGCCAGGGAGTCGTCGAGCATGACCCACAACGACATCAGCAGCACCCACCAGATCAGCCAGGCGCCTATCCGGGCGGCTAGCGGCTGGTGGTATCCCCGCTCCCTCGGCTCGCCCGCGAGCGGGCCTGGATCTGGCATGCCCGCCGACTACCCTGTCCCGCTCCGGCAAACCTGACCAGGCATATCAGCCCCGATCGAGTCAGCACCGATCGAGTCAGCACCGATCGAGTCAGCCCCGATCGAGGTCGGTGTTCAACCCGCTTCGCCCCGGCACCCGGGGCGCGGTTTGAGGTGCCGGGGATGCTGGGTAGCTTAGCTGGTGGCAGGAGCGCCTGCCGCACTCCGAGCTGGCCGCGGCCCGCGCCCGTGGCGGCGGTGAGGACAAGGGCCGCTGGTTCGCGCTGCCGGCAAGATCGGTGCCGGCAAGATCGGTCACTGCCGAGCCAGGCGATCAGGGCGCGGGGCAGCATCGCCGCGGAGGACATGGCGTGACTGACGACAGCGCGTTCAAGAAGCAGGTCCGGGCCCGGATGGCTGAGACCGGGGAGAACTACACCACCGCCCGCCGCATGGTCATCGCCGGGCGTGACGCTGGCCAGCCGCCCGTGGCATTGCGGGTGCACCTGAATCCCCACGTGGACCTGGAGCTGACCGGCGAGATGGCCCGGGTCTATGCCGCGGCTGATGAGCAGGGCCAGCGGGACATGGCGAACCGGCTGCTGGCCGAGCACATCGAGATGGCCGGGGCCCGGGAGGCCGGGGTCGCCGCCGGATCGGAGATCCTGACGGTCCAGGACCTGCGCATCGACGAGATCGCTGACGCGATATACCGGCGGATACCACGGGCGGCCGAGGTCGCCACGATAGCGGTCAGCGACGACCTGGACCACGTCCGGGTTGGTATCCAGGCCGCCCGGCCGGGCGTGGTGTCCGGCCATGGCGGTGCGGAGCTGGACCGGCTCCGCGCCGAGCTGGAGGAGCTGACCGGCAAACCGGTGCAGCTGAACATGTTCAAGTACGATGGCCCGCCGAAGGGGCGGAAGGAAATAAAAATAGGCCCCGAGCTCACAGCGGACTGAGGCCGACTTGCCGGACCTGCGTCCCTCATCTCCCGGGCCAGGAACCAGGCCGACCAGCTGGAAGAGCTCTGGGTTCGGGGCCGCAGGCCGCGGGCCGCGTCATCAGTCATCCTTGACCGCTCCTGCTAGGACGGGCTGAGCTGAATCTCGATGCCGCCTGGACCGAGCCGGTCCAGTGCGTGCGTCCAGGTCTGGCCCGGCCAGTGGTAGCGGGCGACGCCCTCGGCGGGCCGGTACTCGGCTGTGTAGAGGGTCCCGAAGCCCGCGCCGAACTTGGTGGCGTACAGCGGCGGGCGCAGCAACGCGGCCACCACGGCCGGGACATCCGCCCCGGCCGCCAGCAGCTCCTCCAGCTGCTCCTGCCGTTCGACTGTGCGGATCGCGGCCGCGTAGGGTGCCCATTCCACCGTGCCTTGGTGGTTGGTGGCCACGGCCCGGCCGGTGACGTGCGCCGGGCGGTCCGGGGCCAGGTAAACCGTGGCCCGGCTGCCGCCGCGGTCCATCGCGGTGACGTTATAGGACATGTGCACCGGGATCCGGCGCAGCGCCCACACGGCCTCGTCGACTGTCCCGCAGACCTGCAGCACGTACCGGATCACCAGCGGGATACCGAAGCCCTCGCCGACCTGCGGCCGTCCCCCGAACGTCAGGGAGAGGGCCAGCCCGGCATCGTTGACGCCGTCCAGCAGCCCCCACAGGCAGTCGAGCATGCCAAGTACCTGCCGCCTGCCGTAGGCCGTCCTGGCCACGGTGGCGTCGAACAGCCGGTAGTCCCAGTCGTAGTTCCTGATCAGCGCGGGTCCGCCGGGCAGCACGGCAGCCTGCGAGCAGCCGGTCAGGAACGGCGGCGGGTTCCACAGCGCCAGCGCGGCCCCGGCCGCAGGATCGTCGCCGAGCATTTCGGTCAGCCGCTGCCAGGTGGGGACGAGTTCGGGCATGTGCTGCTCGAGCCGCGCCCTGGCCTCATCGGTGCCCGGGCGGGCGTTCGCGCCTTCCTGCCACCACCGGCGGAACGCGGGCCAGGCCGCACTGAGCTGCCCGGCCATCCGCTCACCCGGCTCATTCTCCTCGAACGCACGCAATGTCAGCGGGATGACCTCATACTGCAGCGGCGCGCGCTCCCATGAGGTGCGCGGCCAAGGGCCCGCGGCCCAGTCGGTCGCCGTCCAGTCGGTCGCGGCCCAGTCGGTCGCGGCCAGGCGCTGCAGCCAGGAGCGCCAGTCCGACCAGTCGACGCCCTCCACCCATCGCTGCCAGTCAGGCGAGCTCACGGGCTCGCCCGGCGGGCGCTCGGCGCCGCCATGTCCCGTCACGCTGCCTCCGCGGCTCGATGATCCGCTTGCATGGCGCAGGAACTACCCGCCGCCCCCGATCCCAACCGCCGGCGGTAGCCCTGATATCCCGGCCTCAGTGGTTCCGCAGCGCCTCAATCAGCTCCGCCTTAGTCATGGTGGAACGGCCCCTTATGCCGATCTCCTTGGCCCGCTGGACCAGGTCCTGCTTGCTCCAGTCGTCGTACGACCCGCTCTTGCCGCCTTTGCGGCCGACCTTGCTCCGTGAGCTTCCGGCCGCGGCGTTGGCGATCCGGGCCGACTTTTCCTTACTCTCGCCCTGGTCGCGGAGCGCGGAGTACATCTTCTCGTCTTTGATCTGTGCCCTGGGCATGGTTGCCTCCTTTCGTGCCCTCCTCTTGCCCTCTGTGATCAGCGCAAACCTGCCGATCGAGTCTCCTGGGCGGTAGTTGCCGCGCCGGCGGAGTTAGATGTGCGGCTGGCCGGGTAGGCGTGCGGCTCACCTAATTGAGGGGCGGAGATCGTGGAACAGACTTCCGATGCCAGCCGGCGAGCCGGTGGGCCAGAACGATCGACGGGCGAGCTGCTCAAGCTGATGTCTGAGCAGGTGTCGACGCTGGTACGGGACGAGCTGAAGCTGGCCCAGCTGGAGATGACCCGTAAGGGCAAGGAGGCGGGAGTCGGCGCCGGGATGCTGGGCGGAGGCGGCGTGATCGCCCTGTACGGCATCGGATGCCTCATCGCGTGCGCCATCATCGGCATCAGCAGGGTGCTGGCCCCGTGGCTATCGGCGCTGATCGTGGGCGCGGCCCTGCTGGCCGTGGCCGGGATTGCCGCCCTGGTGGGCAAGGCCAGGCTGCAGCAGGCCACGCCGCCAGTGCCGCAGGACGCGGTCCAGAGCGTCAAGGCCGACGTTGACGAAATCAAGGAAAGGACACATCGATGACCAGCGGGCCAGATTCCCCGAACGACACTGAGCAGCTGAAGGCGGAGATCGAGCAGACCCGCGAGCAGCTCGGCCGGACCGCCGAGCAACTGGTCGCGAAAACGGACGTCAAGGCGAGGGCGCAGGCCAAGGTGGCCGACCTGACCGAGCGCGCGAAAGACGCGACGAGCCAGGTGCGGCAGCAGGCCTCGGCCCAGGCGGACAGCGCGCGCGGCCAGCTTGTCAGGGGCCGGGATCAGCTGCAGTCTCAGGCGCCCGATGCGCTCAAGCAGGCCAGAACATACCGCACCCAACTGATCATCGCCGCCGGCGTGCTAGTGGCGGGCGCCGTCGTGGTCAGGATCTGGACCCGGCGATGATCAAACTGCTGTATAAGCCGTTCAGCCTGCTGGTCAGCGTGCTGGGTGGAGTGCTGGCCGGGGCAATCTTCAAGAGAGTCTGGAAGCTAGCCGCGGGCGAAGACGAGACGCCGAACGCTACCGACGCGCAACGCGGCTGGCGCGAAGTCTTGCTGGCCGCCACCCTGCAAGGCGCTATTTTCGCGCTGGTCAAGGCGGCCGTGGAC
The DNA here is from genome assembly GCA_963739135.1 of uncultured Actinomycetes bacterium. GTDB lineage: Bacteria > Actinomycetota > Actinomycetes > Streptosporangiales > Streptosporangiaceae > Palsa-504. The sequence goes on along the minus strand of CAVTZG010000017.1, from coordinate 1,050,764 downwards.
CGCGGCGCCGCCGAAGGCGTCCGCAAATTCACCGGCACCTGGCCAGGCGACGGCGACGAGCAGCCTGACGGCGCGGCCCGACCATCCACTTAGACCCGTTTCGGAAACCTCATCCGGCCTCAGGGCAGCGGCCGTGGGCCGGCTGAGGGCCGACGCGGGCGCCGAGGGCGCGGCGGTGGCTTGGTCATCAGGCCACCCGCGTGCCTGCCGCGGTAGCCCATGGCGAGGCAGAAGTCGCGCTCGTCGCCGGTGGCGCCCCCGAAGTAGACGCTGATCACCCCGAGGCTGGCTGCTGCGTGCTGGGCGCGGCGCGAGCCCGGCCACCGGTAATCCGGGATCCGCGTCCTCAGCCGGCGCCGGGCAGGCAGACCTGGATCGCGCCGCCGACGTCGCGCGTCTCGAACGCGGGCTGCGGCGCGGTAGCAGGCCCGCGGGCCACCGAACCGTCGGCAATCCGGAAGACGCTGCCGTGCCAGGGGCAGGTCAGGCAGCCGTCCGCCAGTTCGCCGTCCGACAGCGGACCCGACATGTGACTGCACCGGTCGGCCAGCACGCGCACCGCCCCGTTGGCCCGGATGGCCACCACCGGGACCTCTCCGAGCATCTGCCGCACCACCTTGCCCTCCGGCAGGTCGGCCGCCGCCATCAGATGGCGCCAGCCAGGTTCCACCAGATGCGGGACCTCCTCGGCGTGGTTGGCCCCGCCGGCCAGCCGGAAGGAGATGTGACCGCCGAGCAGCCCGCTGGCCGAGACGGCCGCCAGGCCGGCCAGCCTCAGCAGGCGGCCGGCCTGGCGGCTGGGGGACATCAGCGACGCGCTGTACAGGCCGGTGGCGACGATATTGCCGGCCGCGTGCACCACGCCGACGCGCATCTGCTGCTCGTGCTGCTCGGACCAGTCGGCCGTGCCCGCCAGCGTCGCCGGGACCGCCGCGGTTAGCCCGGCGGCGACCAGGCGCCGGGCCGCTTTCTCATCGCCGACGGTAAAGTCCACGATGGTCGCGGACAGCCATGCGCCCACGGAGGCCTGGATCAGCACGGGGTGCAGCGGGTGCCCGAGCCAGACGCCGTGCAGCGCGTCGCGCACCCGGCCCGGCCGGATCAGCCGGGCCGCTCGCTGACCTGCGGAAACCACGCCGTCGAGGCGGGAGTCCTGTTCGAGGCGGGAAATCAGCTGCATGTGGCACTGGCTTTCCGGAGGCAGCGGGCCTAAACGCGTGAAGCCTCCCGCCCGGGGGGCTGGAAGAGATTCCACATCAGGTACCAGCGGGTCAACGAACGCATCGCTGATGAGGTCGAGTACTCCAACATCGTCAAGGGCGCCGACACCGGCGGCGGCCACTCATCGAGTCGATGACCGGCCCGTGGAAGCCATCGGATTACCGTGACACCTACACCGCGCCTGAGAGCGGGCGCATCACCTCGCTGGCGCCAGGAACCGATCCCCTAGCTGGCCTGCGGCGGGCCTGTTTCCAGGTCGGCGGCGGACGCCCGGGCGCCGGGGTGGCCGGCCTGGGCGGCGGCCTGGCGTTCGGATTCCGCGTTGATCTCGGCCCCGAGCAGGATCGCGATACCGGTCAGGTAGAGCCAGAAGATGAGGATGACCACTCCGGCGAACGCGCCGTACGTCTTGCCGTACGAGCCGAACGCAGTCACGTAGAACCGGAAGCCGAGCGAGGCCAGCAGGAAGATGACCGTGCCGACTACACCGCCCGGGCTGACCCACTGCCAGCGAGGCGTCTCGCGGTTCGGCCCCAGGAAGTAATAGATAGAAAAAAGCAGCGTGATCAAGATGATGGCCAGTATCCAGGTCACCACCGTCCAGATGATCGTGAACGCGGTCCCGGTGATGCCGACGTGGCCCGCGATGCCCCTTCCGATCGGCTCGCCGAACACGATGAGCCCCGACGCGATGCCGCCGATGACGAGGGTGGCCAGCATGAGCGGGAACGCGCGCGCCCGCTTGGCCGCGAACTTACGGTCGACCGGCACTTCGTAGGCGATATCGAGCCCGGTCTCCAGCGCCGCCATGCCGCCCGAAGCGCTCCACAGCGCGACGACGACCCCGATGATGAGGGCGGTCAGCGAGCTGCCCGACGAGCGAGTGACCGCCGAGGTGATAGCCCCGTTGAAAACCGTCGAGGCCCCCTGCGGGAGCGCGGAGTCCAGGCTGTGGACCAGATGCTGCGTCGTACCGGGGCTGATGTGCACCAGGCTGGCCAGCCCGATCAGGGCGATGAGGGCCGGGAACAGCGCCAGGAACCAGTGGTAGGCCAGGCTGCCCGCGGTCATGCTGCACCGGTCCCTGGTGAACTTCTTCCCGGTCCGCTTGAGCGTGTTCTTCCACCCGGTCCCGCCCAGCTCCAGCGGCGTTTCCGGGCCGCCTGACACCGTACTCTGCGGCGGGATCGACTCGGTGCCGTGAGGACGCGGCTGGCGCGCGCTCTGGCGGTCGTCTTCGCGCTGTACGCCACTGTGACGCGGGGCTGTCATGCCGTCTGCCACCTCCCGGTGATCGTGAACCATCCGCCTGCCGCCAGCGATGACGACACCAGCGGCAAGCGCACCGGCTGCCACGGCCACCGCTGACCAGCGGCGTTGCGTCAGCTGGCGCCAACCCGGCTGACCTGTCTCGCCAGCAGCCTTGTCCCGCGGTCGCGCAGGCACCTTCGTCACCTTGGCTCACCTCAGCCGCCCAATCCGCAGGTTCAGGCCGATTACCCGCGTGACGGCGGGTCTAACGTCGGGTACGCAAGAAAAGCGGTGGGCGTGACGGCGCAGCCGAACACTGATCCCGGTCGGCGGGCAGATCGCGCAGGTCAAGCAGGCCATGACAAGAGGCCCCGCTGATGCCATCGCTGATTCACACGGCTCAGTCGACGACCGTACACCTGACCGGGCAAGCCATAAGAGCAGCGCTGAACGTGCTGCCTTGCTGAGGAGGTCCATTTCTGCCGCGCTCCAGGAACTGCGCACCATCTCGAAGAACTCCTGGAGCAGCTGAGCCGGCTGCCTGGAGCACACCGCGCAACGGCGGAACGGGAAGCACCGCCGGCCGGAATGGACGGGCGGGGGGTAGTTGCGGGAGGGGCCCATTTGCATCTTGTCCTTCGACTGGCCCTTGGTGATCTTGTCTCACCACGGCTAGGGGCGGGTCTGCTTCCCTACCCACGCGAGCAGGGATAATCCTCGCCATCGCGCCGGGCGTGCCGGGACTCTCAGCTGAGCCATGATCCGGCCCGCGGCGGTTTGGACGGGAATCCTGCGGAGAGCGGGACCACCCCATCCGCGGGAGGACGCGCGGATCTGCATGACGAACCAGCCTCGCCCACCAGATCGAGGCGGCCGACCGGGAAGCAGGCGTTCGCCGGCAGCTTTGAGCTTGCCGCGGATTGCGGCCGCCAGTCATGGGTAAGCCCGGCATGACCAGTCGAGAGGAGACGTCATGGCCACCGACAAGCAGAAGGAAGCCGCCCGGCGTAACATCGGCCGGGCCCGGCAGGCGCAAAGCGCCAGAGCGCACGGTCAGGATGTTCCCGGCCGCGGCGAGGGCATGAGCACCGCGGACAAGGACAAGCTGGCCGACCAGGAGTTCGCGTTCCCCGAGGAGCGTAAGGAGCCGCTGACCGACGCCCGGCACGTGCGCAACGCGATCGCGCGTTTCGACCAGGTTGAAGGCGTCAGTGACGCCGAGCGAGACCGGGCGTGGAAACGGATCCTGGCCGCGGCGAAGCGCTTCGACGTCGAGGTTTCCGAATCCGACTGGCGGGAGCTGGCTAAGGGCGGCAAGGACCGCAAGCGCTAGGCCGAGCTCAGCAGGTCCAGGACGGCCTTTTCCGCCCGGCCCCACGGCCAGTCCTACCGCGGCCAGAACGGTCGCGTGCCAGGTGCGGAAGTCCTTGGCCGTATAGTCGCGCCCGGATATCTCCCGCAGGTAGTCGTTGATGTCCGCCGCGGTGACATCGTGCCTGGCCAGGCCTCAAACACCGCGGCGCCGCCCAAACCCGCTCCCCGGAAGGGTGTCGATCGTCTTGCTGCGGGTAGGAGCCGCCGTCCGCTACCGACGTCAAGGAGACGCTCAACTATGGCCAAGTACGACATCGACCCGGTCCTGCAGCAGCTGGCCCAGGCCATCAACGAGTCAGGCCAAGCCGCGGCCCCGATCGTGGTCTCGGTGCACGGCACCATCCTCAATGGCGCCCTGATCTCCGAGCAGCGATACTTCAGCGAACTCGTGGAGGCAAACCCCCTGATGAGCGCCCTGGAGCCGTCCTCCGGCCTGCTGGGCAAGGAGTACACCAAGGACGCGGAAGCCGCATCCGGCCGGCACCTGCACCTGTGGGCGACCGGTATCCGGGGCGGCGCCGAACTTACCGAGGGCCTGTGGCGCATCAGCTTGGAGGCCGTCGACGGATGGACCCTCCGCGCCGGCGACGCCGAAGACGACCGCGGGCCGTTCGCCCGCCTGCTCGGCAACCCCTGACCGGCCCTGCGCCCCCGATCTGAGCGTCAGATCGGGGGCGCGGGCAGCAATCCACGGCAGCCGCTATCCACGCAGCCGGGGGAGTACCTGCCCGGCGTAGCACTCGAAGAAGCCCTCGGTCTCACCGCCGACCTGCCCGACGTACACCTCGTCGCCGCAAGCGCACCTTACTGACGCTTACCCAGACGCCCGGATCCTCCATAGAAGCCAGATCCTCCGCGGTAGGGGGCGGTAGGGGGACTGGAGGGACTTGCGGGAACGGAGGTGCCGAGCCGCAAGCCGGAACCGGGGCGCGGACCGATTCATGATGTGCGGGGCACAGCCTAACCGGCTGCCTGGCCGGCGAGGGCGAAACGCAGAGTCGCGGCTACTCCGTCCCGCGGCCGGGCGATGCGCCCGCAGGCGGCCGGGTCACCGGTTTCCACCAGGTCCGCTGGCAGGAAGTGCAGCTCGGCATCGGTGCGGGCGGCCGCCCGCACGAGAGCTGCGTCCGCGCGGTCGGGCACCGGATCCGGCACGTTCCGTTCCAGTAGCTCGTCCCGGCTCGCGGCCAGGTCGTGGCCGGCCGGCCCGACCCACGCCGCGGCGGTGGAAGACGGGTCGTCGGCCACGAACAGGTCGGAGACCTGGCCGTCCCGGAACGCGGCCATGACCTGCGCCAGGCCCTCCACGGCCAGGCCGTGAGCCAGCCGGGCCTGCCAGTCATCGAAGCGCTCGCGGGTCCGGCGGTCGGCCCACTGCGACAGCGCCCGGTCCGCGGCCTCGGCCATCGCCGGGCTGTCCGCGGCTATTTCTTCCGCGATCACGACGGCCGATTCGGCCAGGGGAGTACCCAGGCGGCTGATCAGCAGCGACCGGGCCCGGACATCACCGGCCACGATCACATGCTCGGCATCGATCTGGCCCGCCGCCGCTGCCACCTCCGCGGCCAGTGCCTTGGCGTTCTCGTCCCAGGCCTCCTCGACGCTGCGCTGGTACCGGTCTTGCGACCAGCCGCCGACCGAGGTCTTGTGTATCGGCCACGCGCGGCCTGCGGTCCAGTCCCGCCACTGTTCGCCGCTGCCGCCGACGGCCACGATCTCACCGCCCTCGCGAGTGGCGCTGACCCGGATGTGCGGAACCGGAGGCTGGTGCTGCGCCAGCAGCGGCATCAGGTGAGGAAGGGGGGCCAGCCGGGCGATCTGGCGTCTAGGCGGCAAGTCCAGGGCCGCGGTAAAGGCCACGGCTCCGTCCCGGGCGAATGCCGCCCGGCCGCGTGCTGCCTCGCCAGCCACGTTCACGGCTTGCGCGACCGCATTCAGCGAGGCCGGGCTGGCTCCGGCCGCGGCCAGTTCCTCCTGCACGGCGCGCCACCGCAGCCCGATCGCCTCCGCGGCGTTCTCATAAGCCCGGTCCGTGTCCAGGTAAACCGATACGTAGTCACCGATCTGCTCATATACCGACCGCAGGAAGTCCAGCTTCACCGGTGTCGCCTCCTCGTTCAGGTAGCGGCCAAGCGCGGGCACCCGCCACCGGCCCGGAACCGGTGACGGGAGAGCCCGGCTCGGTTGGGTTCCGCCCGGTGCGGCTATCACGAAACGATAACGCCACGCCGGACGGTTGCGGTCTTCTTGCCGTCGGCTATCTTGCGGCCCGGCTCGTCCGCGGTCTCGGTGAACTCGACCTGCTCGGTGCCCGCAGGGGCGAGCAGGATGGCGACCCTGCGGCCGTTCAGCGACTGGCTGGCCAGCCCGCCCATCCCGAACTGCGCCAGGTGTGGACCTGTCCCGTCCGGGCAGGGACCTGGCCGGGCCCGCGGCGATTCTGCCGCGCGGCGGAAGGAGGAGATCGTGGCGATCGCGACCATCAATCCCGCCACCGGGGAGACGGTGAAGACCTTCGACGAGATGAGCGAGGCGGACGTCGAACGCTGCCTGGCCGCGGCGGCGGCGGCGCACGCCAGCTACCGCCTGACCAGTTTCGCCGAACGGGCCGGCTGGATGCGGCAGGCGGCCGGCATCCTGGAGAGCGAGCAGGAACAGGTCGCGGCCATGATGACCACCGAGATGGGCAAGACGCTGGCTGCGGCCCGGCAGGAGGTCGCCAAGTGCGCCGCCGCCTGCCGGTACTACGCCGAACACGCCGCCGGCTTCCTGGCCGACGAGCCCGCCGACGCCAACGCGGTTGGCGCGCGGCAGGCCTACGTCAGCTATCAGCCGCTGGGGCCGGTCCTGGCCATCATGCCGTGGAACTTCCCGCTGTGGCAGGCGATGCGCTTCGCGGCCCCCGCCCTGATGGCCGGCAACGTCGGGTTGCTCAAGCATGCCTCGAACGTGCCGCAGACCGCACTGTTCCTGCAGGACCTGTTCGCCCGGGCGGGTTTCCCGGCGGCCACCTTCCAGACTCTGCTGGTCGGCTCCGGCCGGATCGAGGCGATCCTGCGTGACCCCCGGGTGGCTGCCGCGACGCTGACCGGATCCGGGCCGGCCGGGTCGTCGGTCGCCGCCATCGCCGGGAGCGAGATCAAGAAGGTCGTGCTCGAGCTGGGCGGCAGTGACCCGTTCGTGGTCATGCCGTCCGCGGACCTGCCCAGGGCGGCCGAGGTCGCCGCCGTGGCCCGCTGCCTGAACAACGGCCAGTCCTGCATCGCGGCCAAGCGGTTCATCGTGCACGACGCGGTTTACGACGAGTTCGAGCGGCTGTTCACCGAGCAGATGTCGGCCAAGACGGTGGGGGACCCGATGGCCGAAGGTACCGACGTGGGCCCGCTGGCCTCCGAGCAGCAGCGCGAGGACGTCGAGCACCTGGTAGCCGACGCCGCGGCCAAGGGCGCCCAGGTGCTGTGCGGCGGAGCCGCGCCCGAGGGGCCGGGCATCTATTACCCGCCGACGGTGCTGGCCGGCATCATGCCGGACATGCGCGTGCACACCGAGGAGGTCTTCGGCCCGGTGGCCACGCTGTACCGGGTCCCGGACCTGGATGCGGCGATCGAGCTGGCCAACAGCACGGAGTTCGGGCTCGGCGCCAACGCGTGGACGAACGACGAAGCCGAACAGCAGCGGTTCATCCGTGACCTGGCGGCCGGGATGGTGTTCCTGAACGGCAACGTGACCTCCTACCCCGAACTGCCGTTCGGCGGGGTCAAGAAGTCCGGGCACGGCCGGGAGCTTTCCCGCCACGGCATCCGCGAGTTCTGCAACGCCAAGGCGGTCTGGGTCGGCGCTAAGCCTGCGGCGGGCGGGTAGGTCGGCGCCATGGCTGATACGAGCGCTGTGACAGGCGACCTGCGGCTGGGCGCCGTGGTCATCATGATCGCGGCGTGGAGACCCCGGTCTTCAGGCCGGGGAGGAAACGCCGCTTCACCTCCCCGGAAATGTCGGCGGTGCCCGATAGTGTGTTCGCATGTGCCGGTACCGGCTGCTCCCCACGCCCGCCCAGGAAGCGGTGCTGCGGGACCACTGCGGCCACGCCCGGTACGTGTGGAACCTGGCCGTCGAGCAGCATTCCCACTGGCACCCGGGCCGGGCGGGCGCGCCGGGCTACCTGCAGCAGTGCCGGCAGCTCACCCCGGCCCGGGCGGAAAACCCGTGGCTGGCCGCCGGTTCCCAGACCGTCCAGCAGCAGGCGCTGCGCGACTTCACCCAGGCCATGGCGGCGTTCTTCGACCCGGGCAACCCGGCCCGGCGGCCGACCTGGCGCAAGGCCGGGCGGGATGAGGGGTTCCGGATCACCGGGCGGCGCGGGCAGCAGTGGGATGTGCGCCGGCTCAGCCGGAAAACCGGCCAGGTCTGGGTGCCCAAGGCCGGATGGGTCCGGTTCCGCTGGTCCCGCGCCCTGCCGCCGGACGCGAAGTCCTACCGGGTCACAAGAGACCGCGCGGGCCGCTGGCATGTCGCCTTCGCCGTGATCCCCGCGCCGGTACCCGCGCCGGGTAAACGGCCAGGTGGTGGGTATCGACCGGGGGGTGGCGGTCTCCGCGGCCCTGTCCACCGGACGGCTGCTGCACGCCCCCGCCCTGACCGGGCGGGAGCGGATCAGGCTGCGGCGCCTGCAGCGCACGCTGGCCCGCGCCACGCGGGGCTCGAACCGCCGCGGCCGGGTCAGGCACGCGATCGCCCGGCTGCGGGCCCGCGAGAGGGCCCGCGCGGTGGACTTCTGGAGTGCCGCCCTTGGTTATGCGCCGCGCGACCGGGACTGGGATCCGGGGTTCATGATGCTGGTCGATCCGGCCGGGCAGGGGCTCCCGGTTTCCCTGCAGCTGACCGATTCCCGCCCGGCAGAACCGGTCCGCGTGCACCTGGATCTGTACACGCGCAAGCAGGCAGGTCATGTCGAGCGGCTGGCCAGGCTCGGAGCGACCCGCGTGCACGAATGGCCTTATCCGCGGGACGCGGACTTCGTCGTCATGCGCGATCCGGACGGCAACGAGTTCTGCGTGATCGACCATCCCGGCACGTTCTTCCAGAAGGGGCAGCAGATGGGCACCGGCCAGTGCCCGGTCAAGCGTTACAACGAGCGGCTGCGGGACCTGATCATCGCCGGGCGGGCCACCCCGTCCCTGCTGGTCTCCCACGAGCTCGGCCTGGACGAGGCGCCCGCCGCGTACGAGAAGTTCGACCAGCGGGCCGACGGCTACACCAAGGTGCTGCTGCACCCGGCCGCGTAGGGTGGTGCCATGCCGCCCGTGAGCTTGGCCGCGCATGGCTGACGGCACTCCGCGGGGCGAGGCTGGCGGTTCAGGCCAGCCGGGCCGGCCCGGGCCGGTACCGCCCGTCGTGGACCTGGGGTTCGATTCCGCGTCGCTGTCCGCGGTGCGAGCGGCAGCCCGGGACCAGGCCTGCCGCGCGGGGTTCCCGGACTCCCGCGTCGCCGACGTGGTGCTGGCCGTTCACGAGCTGGCCGCCAACGCCGTCAGTCACGGTGCGGGGTCAGGATGCCTGCGGATATGGAAGCTGGCCGACGTACTGCACTGCCAGGTCGATGACGGCGACCCGCCAGCGTCCGGTGACCCGGCCGAGCCGAGGGCCGTCCGTCAGGACGGTGAGGTGGCCAGGGCCGGGGGCGCCTTCCGGCCGGCCGCGATGAGCTCGTGGCCGGCCGTACCCGGCCACGGCCTGTGGGTTGTCCAGCAAGCGGCAGACCAGATGCACGTCGTGGCCGGCCCGCACGGCACGCGCACCGCGGTCGCCTTCAAGCTGCCCTCGGACCGGATTTGACGCCGCCGGAGGGCCCGCGCCGTGGTTATGTCGATAGTCTTATGACCTCGGCTGCCAGGCCGGCCGGGCGTATCGACCGGGTCTTCCCGTTGGGAGGCGTCGAGTGACAGCGCAGGCAGAGCCGGAGCCGGTGGCAGCCACGCTCCGGGCCATTCAGTCGATCACCGATGCGGCGCTGTCCGGTCTTGATGAACGCGAGCTGCTGGTAGCGCTGCTGGACCGGGTTCGGGAGATCCTGCAGGCCGACACCGCCGCGGTGCTGCTGCTTGATTACCCATCCGGTCAGCTGATCGCTACCGCGGCTGCCGGGCTGGAAGAAGAGGTGAACCAGGGCGTGCGGATTCCGGTGGGCCGGGGGTTCGCCGGCCGGATCGCCGCCGATCGCCGGCCGGTGATCCTGGACCACGTCGACCACACGACCGTGCTGAACCCGATCCTGTGGGCCAAAGGCATCAAGTCCATGATGGGCGTGGCCATGGTGGCGGGCGGCCGGGTCATCGGGGTCATGCACGTCGGCTCGTTGACCTCCCGCCGGTTCACCAGCGGTGACGTTCAGCTGCTGCAGCTGGCCGCGGACCGGGCCGCCGCGGCGGTGCAGTCCATGGCGGCGCAGGCCGACCGGCTGACGGCGGCCGCGATGCAGCGCGGCCTGGTGCCCGCCGCGCTGCCCGCCGTGGCCGGGGCCGAGCTGGCCGCCCGGTACATCCCGGGCAACGGCGGGGTGGGCGGTGACTGGTACGACGTGTTCACCCTGCCGTCGGGGGAGCCGTGCGTGGTGATGGGCGACGTGGCCGGCTCGGGCCTGAAGGCCGCCGTGATCATGGGCCGGATGCGCAGCGCACTGCGTGCCTACGCGCTGGAGACCAGCGATCCGGGTGAGGTGCTGGACCGGCTGGACCGCAAGATGCAGCACTTCGAACCCGAGGCCCTGGCGACCGTGCTGTACGCGGTCATCGACCCGTCACTGGAGCAGATGAAGGTCGGCCTGGCCGGGCATTTGCCGCCGGTCATCGCCGCCCCGGGGCAGCCCGCCGAACTGGCCCGGGTCCGGGCGGGCCTGATGATCGGCGTTTCTCCCGGGGTGCGGCGGCCGGTGACCACGGTGCCGATCCCGCCCGGCGCCCTGGTCTGCTTTTACACCGACGGCTTGGTCGAGCGGCCGGGCGAGCCGATCGATGACGGGCTGGCCCGGCTGTGCCGGGCGGTCAGGCCCGAGCCCGCCGAGGCGGCCTGCGCGGCGGTGATGCGGGAGCTGGTGGGCAGCAGCCCGGCCCGCGACGACATCGCCCTGCTGGTCCTCCGGCGTCAGGCCGGCCCGCCCGTCATCAGCATCGTCGCAGAGGAGGCCGATCATGACGCCTGAGCCCAGGTTCCCGGTGCGGATGATCGGGGACGTGCCCGTGGTGGCGGTCCCCGAGGAGATCGACATCACCAACTCCGACGGCCTGCGGACGGCCCTGGCCGAGGCCGCCACACACGGGCGGGGAAGGTTCGTGGTCGACATGACCAGGACCCAGTTCTGTGACACGGCCGGCCTGCATGCGCTGGTAGCCGCGCACAAGCGGACCCAGACCGAAAGCGGCCGGATGGTGCTGGTCATGCCGGGCGCCGGCGTGCTGCGCATCTTCGAGATCACCGGCCTGGACAATGTGATCCCGCACGTGACCAGCCTGGAAGAGGCCCTGGCCCAGACGCGCTAAAAGCAGCAGCGCCTTCCTGGTCATGGCCTCGCCCCACTCCCGGGGGCCGGACCGTGACACCACGGCCCGTTCGGATGAATGATCTTTAGGCCGAACGGGCCGTGGCGCTTGTCCGCACGCCCCGGCCCGTCTTACCCGGTGATCGCGGCGACGATGGCGTAGCTGCCAAAGCCGAGCAGGATCGTCGCGGTGAGCCGGCGGATCCAGGTCAGCGGGAGCAGCTTCAGGCTCTTGGCGGCCACGGTGACGGCGACGGCGGCGATCGCCCACAGGCCCAGGGAGGCGCCGGCGAACACGGGCAGCGGCCCGTACCTGGCGGCCAGGTTGGCCGCGGTGATCTGGGTGATGTCGCCGAACTCGGCCAGGAAAATAAGGCCGAAGCTGGCCGCCGCCACCCGCCAGAACGAGTCCGGGCCGCCCCCCTGGCGGGCCGCGTCGGCGCCTTCGAGTTCTTGCGGCCGGAAACTGGTCACCCACAGGTAGGCCGACCCGGCCACGAACAGCCCGGCCGTCACGGCCTGCACCACCTGACCGGGCAGCAGATGGAGCAGCTGCCCGGCCGTCACCGCGATGCCGATCTGCACCGTGAAGGCGGCCGCGGCCCCCGCCCACACCCAGGCGGGCCGGTAGCGGGTGCCGAGGATCAGCGAGACGAACATCGACTTGTCCGGCAGTTCGGCCAGGAACGTGATCACGAACGCGGTGCCGATCACGGCGAGCAAAGGCATGAGGTTCCCTCGGTCCGGTCTCACCGGCCAGGGATTCCGCAGGGGAGGCTCCGGCCGGATGTACGCAACAGCCGAAGGTCTCGTCCACCACTGCCCAGTGGCCCGGCGGCCGGGCGCATTCGCGCCGGTATGTCGGCCAGCCGACGAAGGACTACTCCCCTTCCCCTGCAGTGTACCCGCGTCTCGCCGCGGGGCAGGGGATCTTGGCCCCCCCGGGCGCCGCCGGGCCGGGCGCGGGCATAGTTCACCTTGGAGGAACCGGTTCCCTACAGGAAGGAGCATCTGATGGCGACCACGGTGGCCGACGTCATGGTGGCGACGCTCAAGGCGTCCGGCGTGCGGCGGGTGTACGGGATCCCGGGGGACTCGCTGAACGGGTTCACCGACGCGCTGCGCCGGGACGGCGGCATCACCTGGGAGCACGTGCGGCACGAGGAGGCCGCGGGTTTCGCCGCGGCCGCGGAGGCGGCGCTGACCGGGGAGCTGGCGGTCTGTGCGGGCAGCTGCGGCCCGGGCAACCTGCACCTGATCAACGGCCTGTTCGACGCCAACCGCAGCGGGGTGCCGGTGCTGGCCATCGCCGCGCAGATCCCGGCCGAGGAGATCGGCGGCGAGTACTTCCAGGAAACCCACCCGGCCGAGCTGTTCCGCGAATGCAGCGTCTACTGCGAGCTGGTCAGCGTCCCGGCGCAGCTGCCCCGCCTGCTGCAGATCGCCATGCGGTCCGCCCTCCAGCGCGGCGGGGTCGCCGTCCTGGTCGTCCCCGGCGAAGTGTTCCTGGACGACGCCGGGGCGGCCAAAGTCACCCCGGTGCGCCCCGCGGCCGCGGTGATCCGGCCCGCCGACTCCTCGCTGGCCGCGGCCGCGGACGTGCTGAACGCCGCCGACCGGGTGACCATCCTGGCCGGCGCGGGCTGCGCCGGGGCGCACGACCAGCTCCTGGCCCTGGCCGGCGCGCTGCAGGCGCCGGTCGTGCACGCGTTCCGCGGCAAGGAGTTCATCGAGTACGACAACCCGTACGACGTCGGGATGACCGGGCTGATCGGGTTCAGCTCCGGCTACCGGGCCATGGAGCACTGCGACGCCCTGCTCATGCTCGGCACCGACTTCCCGTACCGGCCGTTCTTTCCCGAGGGCGTTCCGGTCGTCCAGGTCGACGTGCGGGGCGAGCGGATCGGCCGCCGGGTCCCGGTCGAGGTGCCCCTGGTCGGCACGGTCGGCGGCGCCGCCGAGGGCCTGCTGCCGCTGCTGCGGGCCCGGACCGACTCGGCGCACCTGGACCGGATGACCGCACATTACCGGCGGGCCCGCGCCCGGCTGGACAAGCTGGCCCGGGACCGGCGCAACGACTCGCCGCTGCACCCGCAATACGTCGCGGCCACCGTCGACCGGCTGGCCGCCGCCGACGCCATCTTCACCGCCGACGTCGGCACGCCGTGCATCTGGGCCGCCCGGTACCTGAAGATGAACGGCACCCGCCGACTGATCGGCTCGTTTAACCACGGGTCCATGGCCAACGCGCTGCCGCACGCCATCGGCGCCCAGGCCAGCCACCCCGGCCGGCAGGTCATCGCCCTGTCCGGCGACGGCGGGCTGGCCATGCTGCTCGGCGAGCTGATCACGCTGCGCCAGCAGCACCTGCCGGTCAAGATCGTGGTGTTCGACAACGGCGCGCTGTCGTTCGTGGAGCTGGAGATGAAGGCGGCCGGGATCGTCACCTACGGCACCGACCTGGACAACCCCGACTTCGCCGACCTGGCCCGGTCGGTCGGCCTGCTCGGCGTCCAGGTCAGCAAGGCCGGCGACCTGGAGGCCGCGCTGCAGGAGGCGTTCGCCCACGACGGCCCGGCCCTGGTCGACGTCCGCACTCAGCGGTACGAGCTGTCCCTGCCGCCCAAGCTCACCTACGGCCAGATCAAGGGCTTCACCCTCTACGCCACCCGCACCGTCTTGTCCGGCGAAGGAACCGAGCTGGTCGAGCTGGCCAAGTCCAACCTGCGCGAACTCGAAATCGAGTAACCCGCCCCCGCCCGCTGGAGTCGATGGGTGTGGCACCCTGCCCGATCTTCCGGGTGGGGTGCCGCAACCACGTGATTCGGCAGGCGGGGAATGCGAGCCCGGGAAGCTCACTGCAGCCACGCGATACGAGACGGGAGAGTAATTCGCGATCGTGGTATGGTAAGTGGTATGGCATCAAAGAAGGTGACCATCACGCTGGATGAGGCGCAGCTCGACCGGATCCGTGCACTAGTACAGGCGGGGACCGCGGCCACCGTGTCAGGGTTCATCCAGCACGCTGTCGCCGTAGCGCTGGACGACGTCGCCGGGTGGGGTGCCCTGCTCGCTGAAGCCTTGCGGGAAACTGGCGGCGGGCTCTCGGACGAGGAGCGCACCTGGGCCGACGAGATCCTCGGTGTCAGCTCTGCGAGTAGGCCAGCTGCCTGATGCCGGGCGTCACGCTCGACGCGGGCGGACTGATCGCCCTGGATCGCAACGACCGCCGTGTGGTGGTGCTCCTAGCCCGCGCACGCGAGACCGGCGCCCGCGTCACGATCCCCGCCACCGCGCTCGCCCAGGCGATCCGCCGGCCTGACCGGCAAGTCCGGCTCGCGCGTCTGGCCCGGCAGCCGACCACTGACGTCATCGCCCTGGACCGGGTGGATGCGACGAATGTCGGCAGGCTGCTGGCAGCCAGCGGGACCTCCGATATAACCGACGCTCACGTCGTGATTTGTGCACGCCGTAGCAACCAGCACATCGTCACATCCGATCCCGGCGATCTCCGGGTCCTGGACCCGGCCGTTCGGCTGATCGCCCTCTGACCGATCGGGCATGGTGGCACTAAGCGCTCTCACGGTCGCGCGGAGCAGCCGTCACCGTTGCTCAGGTGGTCAGATCGGGTAGGTGGCTTCGATCACGAGCCGACGCGCCGGGCTCGCCGGATAATTGTGGGATTATCAAAGACGCCTCTTCCCGGTAAGGTGCCACTTCCGCTGGTTGCGCCCAGCTACCGGTGGGGTCAATGAGGGTTATGAGGCTGGAGGGATGAAGGTCCGATCAGGCCTGCGGAGGGTCCCGGGGCTAGCCGCTCGGCGGCCCGGTCCTTTTCGGGGTTTCTGAGGCTTCTGGGGTTTCTGGGGTGATCCTGGTCCAGGTCGGCGCGAGATCAGGGTCACACCAGGGTCTTCCCCGATGCCACGGCCCGGGCTGAGGCGGCACGCTTCAGTCATGACCAGGCCAACCCCGTCCAGCCAGCCCCGGACGCATGGTCTGGTCCCGCGGTTCCGCTACGGCTACACCGACCAGCACGTCCGCGTCTCAGACGCCGAACGCACCGAGGTGGCCGGCCGCCTGGCTGCGCATTTCGGCGAAGGCCGGCTCAACCGGGCCGAGTTCGACGAGCGCGTCGCGCAGGCGATGAACGCCAAGGCCCGCGGGGACCTGAGCGGGCTGTTCGATGACCTGCCTGAGCCGGGGCCTGCAGGGACCCCAGGGACGCCGGTGCGCGGCCCGCGCAGCCCCGCGCACCCCGTTCGCCCGTATGTGAACGCCTTCCTCCTGGTCCTGCTGGTCGTCGTGATCACGGCGGCCGGTACGGCCGGCGAGGCGGTTTTCGGGCACGTGCCCGGGATGAAGACCTGGCTGACGGTCGGTGTCATCACCGCGATCGTCGTGTACGCGGCCGGGATGCTGAGCCGCTCCCGTGCTGCTCGCGACAAGTGACGGTCGGCCGCGGCCCGCGCGGGTCAACGTGAGGCCGCCGATGTAGCCCCGGTAATGGCAACGTCGCAGCTCAGGTCATTCCGCCGGGGGCCGTCGGCCCCATACGCCGATGTGGACGAATCCGCACGCCAGGAAGTCATCCTCGCCTGGCCGGTCGATGAGCGCCGTGGCCTGCTCGAGGCTGAGCGCGCCGGCTTGCACCTGCGGAAGGGCAAGAGCGGCCTGGCTCAGCTGGTAGAACTCGGCAAGATCAGTGCCGGCCTGGATGATGTCGATCTCGGCGTCTGCACCGACATCCTCCAGGCCGAGCTGGTGAATCTGGCGGAGCAGAGACCGGCCCTGGGACAGGGCCAAGTTCGGGAAGGCGACCTGGGTCGTCTGCGGAGAGGTCGCCCACACCGGGTCGGCGTCGCCGATCCACATGGCGAAGTCTGGTTCCTCGAGCACCAGCCACCCGCCGGGAGCCAGCCAGGTGACTATCCGGCGCAGCAGGTCCACGCCGGGGGATATATGCATGAGCACCGCTCGTGTATGGATAAGGTCGAAAGAGCCGGGCGGAAACGTGCCGGTGCGGATGTCGTGCCGGATGACCTCGACGTTCGAGGCGCCTATCTCGCTCAGAAACCCGATCTGCAAGTCGGTGGCGATTACGCGCCCGGCCGGGCCGGCCACATCGGACAGCCACCGGGTGATCGACCCTCGCCCCGCGCCGATCTCCAGGCACCTAGCGCCCTTGCTGACTCCAAGACGCTGAATGCGCCGCTTGGTCAGCGGGTCCAGACGTTGCTCCAGCAGCTCAAGACGGCGCGATTCATCCTCGGCGGAATGCGGGAATGCGTAGTCCGGAGCCTCACCCACAGCGCGATCATAAGCCGCGCGGTAGGGAGCGGCCCGTTACGGTTGGAAAGAATCAATGGGGATAGCTGGCTTCGATCATGAGTCGCCGCGCTGGCCTGGCCAGACGGTTGGGGGATTTATCCAGGATGGCTCTTTGCGGTAGGGAGTGACACCCATCGAATCGCGGTTGTGCCGTTTCCGCGGGGTATGGCATGTTGGTGAGGTCGAGAGGCGCTGCGACGGATCTGGTCCGCCACGCTCGACACCCGCTGCATCGGCAAGGGCGCCTTCAAGCCGATGGAGGCGGTCATGACCGTGGTGGGTCACGTCGCTGCGCTGTTCCGGTACCCGGTGAAGTCCATGGCGGCCGAGGAACTCGACGGCGTCGAGGTCTCCTGGCACGGCCTGGCGGGTGATCGCCGGTGGGCGTTCATCCGGGCCGGGCAGGTACGCAGCGGCTTCCCGTGGCTGACGATCAGGCAGCATCCCGAGCTGGCCCGCTACCAGCCGCGCTTCGCCGAACCAGTCCGCCCCGACGCCTCCCTGACGCCGGTGCGGACGCCCTCCGGCGGCGAGCTCGACGTGGCCGATCCTGCACTCGCCGCCGAGCTCGGGCCGGGCGTCCGCGTCATCAAGCAGGACCGCGGGGTCTTCGACACGATGCCGCTGTCCCTGCTGAGCATGCAGACCCTGGCCGGCCTCGGCCAGCTGGTCGGCACCGGCCTGACGGCCGGGCGGTTCCGGCCCAACCTCGTGGTGGACGCCCCGGGAGGCCAGTTCCCCGAGGACGCCTGGGTCGGCCGGGTGCTGCGCGTGGGCGGGCTGCGGATGCGGGTGGACAAGCCCGATCAGCGGTGCGTGGTGGTCACCATCGACCCGGTGACGCTGCGCCGGAACCCCGCGGTCCTGCGGACGATAGCCCGGGACCGCGACGCCCGGCTCGGGGTCTACGGCTCGACCGTGGAACCGGGGCTGGTCGCGGTGGGCGACCCGGTCGAACTCGAACCCTGACGTCGGACTGGCAGCGACCTCAGGCCGGCTCCCTTCGGGGATCCGCCCAACGACGTCGTTGTCACAACCACGCGCACCAGACGACATCGCTGCCGCAACGACGTCGTTTGCTGGCCATGTCACCCGGGGTCCCGCCGGGCGCAGCGTACAACCAGACGGTCTGAAGTTCGGACTATCGGTCGACTAGCAGTCTGACAGGTCGGTTCGTCTACAATGGGTCCAATCGCGGGCTGGACGCGGCCGGCGGGCCCTCGGCGGAGGCGACTATCAAGTGGCGGAAACAGCGACGACCCGGGTCGAGCGGCGCCGGGACCGGCGCAAGGCCGAGATCGTCCGGACCGCCACCGAGATCCTGTCCGAGCACGGTTACCAGGGGATGAGCCTGGAGGACGTCGCCGAGCAGACCGACATCGCCAAGGCCACCCTCTACCACTACTTCTCCGGCAAGGACGAGCTGGTCGCGGCGGTCCTGGAGGCGCTGACGGTGGACGTCATCAGCCGACTGGAAGCCCAGCGCGACGCGGTGCGCGACCAGAGCTACCTGATGCAGCTCCGCGCGCTGATCCGGGAGCAGGTGCGCATCCTCACCGAGACCGCGCCCGAGGTCGCGACCGTGTTCTCCTGGCCGAAGTCGTGGCCCGCGATCTTCGACGAGACCATGAAGGACAGCCGGCGCCGTCACGATGCGATCTTCCGGCGGGTGGTCGAGGCGGGCCTGGCCGCGGGCGAGTTCGACTGCCCGAACCCCGACGTCTCGCTGCAGTGCCTGCACGGCGTGCTCAACCAGTCCGCGCTGTGGATCCGCCCGACGTTGCCCGAGGCCAAGCGAGCCGAGCTCCGGGAGGCGGTCGTCGACGCCGCGGTGCGGATGTTCACGCTCCGCGCCTCCTGAGGCGACCGTCCGGGTCAGCCCGCCATGGTCAGCCCGCCGCTGACGCTGAGCACCTGGCCGGTGATGAAGCTCGAGTGCTCCGAGGCGAAGAACAGCACGGCGGCGGCCACTTCCTCCGGCCGCGCCAGCCGCCGGAACGGAATGGCCCGGATCAGCCCGTCCCTGACCTTCTCCGGCAGGCTCGCGAACAGCGGCGTGTCCGTGGGTCCGGGGCAGACGCAGTTGACGTTGATCTGGTAGCGGGCCATCTCCCGGGCCAGCGACTTGGTGAAGGCGATGAGGCCGCCCTTGGTCCCGGCGTAGACGGTCTCCCCGAGGCTGCCGACCCGGCCCGCGTCGCTGGCGATGTTGACGATCCGGGCACCGCCACCAGCGGCGATGATCGGCTCAAGGAACGCGCGGGTGAGCCGGACCGGACCGAGGAAGTTGACCGCGACCAGCGACTCCCACAGCGCGTCGTCATTGGACATGAACGGCTCGACGCGATCGAACCCCGCGGCGTTGACGATCACGGCAGGCAGCCCGACAGCGGTAACCACCTCGTCGCGCAGGGCCAGGATGGCCCGGGCGTCGGAAAGGTCGACCACGCGGGCGGCCGCGCGGTCGCCGATCGTAGCCACCACCTCGGCCAGGCCTTCGGCGTCGCGGTCGACCGCGATGACGGTTCCGCCGGCTTCGGCCAGGCCGATCGCGATGGCCCGGCCGATGCCGGACGCCGCCCCGGTCACCAGGGCCAGCTTGTTCTCGATCTTCACCGGTCTGCCTCCTAAGCGCGTGCCGGACCCGCTATCCGGGTACCCCACGTGCCCACGGTACGACCCAGCGATCGTCTATTCAACCTCTCAGTCGAATTTTAGCCAGACTGGTCGGCTAGCCGTAAGTGTGGTTGAATAAGCCCGAGACGACGCAGCGGGGGCCCGCGAGACGGGCCGCGACCGACCGGAGGAGCCACGGTGAGCCTCGATGATTACAAGCAGCTGACGTTCTCCCATCGGGATCACGGCGTGCTGCTGATCACGATCAACCGGCCGGAGAAGTACAACGCCGCGGACGAGGAGCTGCACGGCGAGCTGGCCCGGGTCTGGAACGACGTCGCCGCCGACCCGCAGACCCGGGTCGCGGTGATCACCGGGACGGGCAAGGCCTTCTCCGCGGGCGGCGACCTGGCCATGGTCGAGCGGATGGCGGGCGACTACGATCGGGTCTCGCACATGCTCAAGGAGATGAGCGAGCTCGTCTACAACATGATCAACTGCGACAAGCCGATCGTATCGGCCATCAACGGGGTCGCCGTGGGCGCGGGCACGGTCGCAGCGCTGCTGGCCGACGTGGCCATCGTGGCCGAGGACGCCAGGATCGGCGACGGGCACGTCAAGCTGGGCGTGGCGGCCGGCGATCACGCCGCCATCATCTGGCCGCTGCTGGCGGGCATGGCCAAGGCCCGCTACTACCTGCTGACCGGCGAGATGATCACCGGCGCCGAGGCCGAGCGGATCGGGATGGTGGCCAAGGCCCTGCCGAAGGACGAGGTCCTCGACGAGGCGCTCAGGGTGGCCGATCAGCTGGCCACCGGCGCCCAGCCGGCCATCCGGCTGACCAAGCGGGTCCTGAACAACTGGCTGCGCGCCGCCGGCCCCACCTTCGAGCAGTCCGCCGCCTACGAGATGCTGACCTTCATGGGTCCCGACGTCACCGAGGGCGTCGCCGCGCTGCGCGAGAAGCGCGCGCCCGCCTTCCCTTCCGCCCAGGGCTGACGACACAGGGCTGGCGACACAGGGCTGGCGACACAGGGCTGGCGACACAGGGCTGGCGACACAGGGCTGGCGACACTGGGCTGGCGACACTGGGCTGACGACCACAGCGATTGAGAAGGGCATCATGCGTCGCACACTCTTCCAGACCGAGCACGACGACTTCCGGGCTGCGGTGCGGCAGTTCGTCGAGAAGGAGATCGTCCCCTACACCGGGCAGTGGGCCGAGGCGGGCATCCTACCCCGCGAGCTGTTCACCACGGCCGGGGCCGCGGGCCTGCTGTCCACGGCCATCCCCGAGGAATACGGCGGCGGCGGAGCACCCGACTTCCGGTTCAACCTGGTGCTCAGCGAGGAGACGGCCCGGGCCGGCGCCGCGGCCGCCGGGCTCGGCATCACGCTGCACACCGATATCTGCACGCCCTATTTCCTCGGCCTCTGCAACGAGGAGCAGAAGCAGCGCTGGCTGCCCGGCATCGCCTCCGGCGAGCTGATCACAGCCATCGCCATGACCGAGCCCGGCATCGGCTCCGACCTAGCCTCGATGAGCGCCACGGCCCGGCGCCACGGTGACGAGTACATCGTCAACGGGGCCAAGACGTTCATCACCAACGGCATCAACGCGGATCTGGTCATCACGGCGGTCAAGACCGACCCCGCCCAGAAGCACCGCGGCATGAGCCTGCTGGTCGTCGAGCGCGGGACCGCCGGCTTCGAGCGCGGCCGCAACCTGGACAAGATGGGTCAGCACGCGCAGGACACCGCCGAGCTGTTCTTCGACGACGCCCGTGTCCCCGCGGCCAACCTCCTCGGCGCCGAGGGCGAGGGATTCCGCCACCTGACCGGCAACCTGCCGCAAGAACGCCTCTCGCTGGCGGGCTACGGCGTCGCGGCCGCCCGGGCCGCGCTGGACTGGACCCTCCGGTACGTGCAACAGCGGACGGCGTTCGGCCGGCCGGTCGGCTCGTTCCAGAACACCCGGTTCCGGCTGGCCGAACTGGCCACCGAGGTCGACATCGCCCAGGCGTTCGTGGACCAGTGCGTGCTGGCCCTCAACGACGGCGAGCTGTCACCGGCCGACGCGGCCAAGGCCAAGTGGTGGTGCACCGAACTGCAGGGCCGCGCCGTGGACCTCGGCGTCCAGTTGCACGGCGGCTACGGCTACATGGCCGAATTCCCGATCGCGCAGGCCTGGGCCGACGCCCGCATCACCCGCATCTACGGCGGCACCACCGAGATCATGAAGGAGATCATCGGCCGCAGCCTTGGCCTGCAGTCTGACCAGGCCTTCTACGAAACCCGTGCTCCCGGTTCCTAACACGATGTTAGACAAAAAGTCAGAACTGGCCCGCTGGCGGAAATCCATGCCGGGCAGTGCAGGACCTTGCCGTCCAGAGCCTTCTGGCTTGCGGCCAGACAGCAGGACCTCCCACTGGGCGATACCCGTGGCCAGCGACTCGGCGGCCTCAGCGTCCACAAGCCGCTGGTGCTCTGCCTGGCGCCCGGCTTTAGTCTGCGGCATCGGGACGTCCGGGGTCTGCCACCGCTCCTCGATCGGGTGCCCGCGGTGCAAGGCGGACTCCGCCGCCATGCCGTACCCGGCCAGCACGTCGCGGGTGATCCGCTCGGCGTCCCCGGCGGCGGTCCCGGTGCCTGCATACAGCAAGATCTGCGCTTCCCCCGCGCCGGCGGCGATGCCACAGTCGGCCTGGCGACCGATGTGTTCTTGGACCTGACGCAAGGAAAGGGACTGCTGCGCCTGTCCGGCTTGCGCATAGCTGATCGAGATGGTGACGCGCCAGTCATCGCTGTCTGCCACGGCATGACCCAACGCGTGGCAGCCTGGAATAACCACATCCCGGACTCTCGGGCCGTACCGGGCAGGCCCGCGCAGCCTGAGGGGCTGGCAGGCAGCATCGGATGACCGGTACTTACCGCACGAGCACGGATGTGCTAGCGCGAACAGCGCAACATCCTGATCTTGCCTGGCATGTCAGGATGGCAGGACGAGCGCGGGTCCGAGAGCCGGCTGCCTGGCGGGTCCGTATGCCCGATGGCAGGCAGAAGGCAGTGCCGGGTCTGGGGCAGGAGGTGCTGTGAGGACGGGGAATGGGTCCGGCGGCGGTCCCCGTACGGTCGCCGCGCAGCTGGCGCGGGCCGTGGAGATCGCCACCATCTTGTCCGCGAGCGGCTTCGACTGGCTTGTTCAGGCGCTGGGCCTGCGCGCGTGGGTGTCCCCCCGCCGCCTGGTGTATGCGTTGCGGTCGGGCACGAAGTACCCGACCCATCTCGAGGCGGACGTTCCGCTGCCCGAGCGGCTGCGGCTGACGCTTGAGCGGCTCGGGCCGACGTTTGTCAAGGCGGGGCAGATGCTCGCGCTGCGGCCGGATTATGTTCCGCTGGAGTACGCCGAGGCGTTGCGTAGCTTGCATACCCACGTCGCACCCTTCCCGGCGGCGGAGGCGGTGGCTATCGTCGAGGCCGAGCTCGGTGCACCGCTCGGCGCGCTGTACGCCGAATTTGACCGGGAACCATTCGCCGCAGCGTCGCTGGCGCAGGTGCACCGGGCGCGGCTGCCCGATGGCTGCCAGGTAGCGGTGAAGGTACAGCGCCCCGGCGTCAGCGTGCAGGTCGAACGGGATCTTGCGCTGCTGGCCACGCTGGCGCGCCGCTTTGAGCGGCACCAGCCAGCCGCGGTTGCCTTCAGGCCCTCAGACGCGGTCGCAGAGCTAGCCCAGTACACCCGGCGCGAGCTCGACTTCCGGCGTGAGGCGCGCACGGCTGAACGACTACGGCAGCTGTTCGCAGAAGATGACCGAGTCGTCATCCCCGCGGTCATCGGCGACCGGAGCTCGAAGCGGGTGCTGACGACCGAGTTCCTAGCGGGGCTGGCACCGGAGCCCGCTGCCGACCTGCGGCGGGCTGGCATCGACCCGGAAGCGGTGCTGCGCGCGGGCGCGGCGGCGATGCTGCGCCAGGTTTTCCAGTTCGGACTGTTCCATGCCGACCCCCACCCCGGCAACGTGCTGTTCTTGCCCGGTGACCGGGTCGGCTTCGTCGATTTCGGCATGTTCGGGCGGCTTGATCTCAGCGAGCGGCGGCGGATGGCCTTCGTTCTCTGGGCGTTCGTCGACGGCGACTATGAGGCGGTCGGAGACCAGCTGCTTCGCATGTCGGAATTCCTCCCCGGCGCCGACCCGGCCGGCTTTCGCGGCGCGCTCGCCGACACCGTAGAGGAGTGGTTCGGCGTGAGCGCCGCTGAGTTCTCAGTCGCCCGCCTCCTGTTGTCGGAGCTCGCGCTAGGAGCGCGTCACGGGATCGTTTTCCCGCGCGGGCTGATGCTGCTCGCACGTGCCCTGGTCAACCTTGAAGCGACCGCGATGATCGTAGACCCGCAGCTCAACCTCGCCGAGCTCGCCCGCCCGCTGCTACCCGAGCTGCAGCACATCCTCCGGCCCAACCCCGAGGCGCTGCAACAGCAGTGGCACCGTTACCGCTTCGAATACCTCGACCTCGCCGCCGAACTTCCCGCCCTTCTGCCGGAAGCGATCGCCCGCCTGCGCGAACTGTCGACACCGCCTCCTCCCCCCGCCGCGCCGCCGGCCTTCCGGCGCTGGCTCCCGCTGGCCGGCGCGTTCGCCGCCGGCGCCGGCCTGGCCGCCCTCGCCCGCAAACGCCGCCACGCATAACAACAGCGATCTGTAATTGTTCGAGCTAATTACAATGTGCCCGCTTGTCACGCTACGCGACCGCGAGGAGCGCTGACCGAGCCTGTTGGGGCCCACCTGGATCGTGGCCGATGATGTGACCTACCGTTTACAAGACGGTCGTCCACGCCCGAGATCATCATCGCAACAAGATAACTCAGCCCAGCTCACCCGCATCTTTGCTGGTCACTGGACTTGAACGGTCATGACAGCAGTCGTGCCGCCGTGTACCGAGTAATGCCGTCTTGTTCGTGTTATCGGTGTGTTGATCTGTCCTGCGCCCAGGGCTCTGGCACAACAGATTATGCTATTGAGCTTCCGCTTTCAGGAGCTCTATCACCCCGAAAGCACTTACCTGGAAAAGGCTCCAACAGTCCAGCTCACGCGCATCGACGCTGCTTACGACTGTTTTTCCGTGCCTTTAACACGCATAACAAGTGTACCGGAGTGTGCCGTTTTGT
Source organism: uncultured Actinomycetes bacterium (assembly GCA_963739135.1). Lineage (GTDB taxonomy): Bacteria > Actinomycetota > Actinomycetes > Streptosporangiales > Streptosporangiaceae > Palsa-504. The sequence goes on along the minus strand of CAVTZG010000017.1, from coordinate 1,026,276 downwards.
CCGTGGGATTCCTGTGGGGATCGGCCGCCGTGTCGCTGAGTTGTGGGGTTTCTGTGGGGCTCGCCGAAGCCCTGACTGGCCCGGCCCGGCACGGGGTACCCAAGTCCGACCGACGTCCGGATCCTGATGACCACGTTCCTGGTAACCCAGTGTAACCGGAGCAACCTGGTCGCCTGTGGTAATTCCGCTCCTGCCGATTACGGAAGGCCTGTTAGATGGTAGAAGGGCCGGATTGCCGCGTGCAGATCACCCGGTTCGGCGCTGCCGCCGATTCTTGCGTGCTATAGCTGATCGCCGCGCGGTGATCGGTGCCGTTGCCTCCGTCAGATGGGTTCGAGGCGGTCGGCGCCGGTGACGGGCGGGGTGTCGGGGCTGGGGGTGTGGTAAACGCGCTGGGCAGCGTCGGACCAGTAGGTGCCGTAGGAGAGCGGGACTTCGTAGCGGGTGCCGTCGGTGGGGTTGACCATGATCTGGTCGCCGCGCAGCGCGGGCATCACGTGCTCTTCCTGCTCGCGGAAGAAGTCGTCCATGCGGCGCCTGGTCCCATCGGCGAGGCTGGCGGCGGCGTCGCTCCGGGCCTGGCCGAGGTTGCGTACGGCGTTGATGTAGTCGCTTTGGGCTTGCGCGGCGCGGCCCACGGCCTGGCCCAGTACCTGGCTGGCCCGGGCTTGCTCGTTGCGGGCCCACTGGGGGTCGGGCGTGATGCTCTGCAAGATGCCGCAGAAGAGCGTGTCGGCCTCACCGTAGCGGGGGTCGGGGGCCCGGCGACGGGCGGCGATGCGAGCGGTCCAGGATCCGACGGTCACCAGGCGCACCAAGGTGGCGGTCACGGTCTCGCGATAGAGCACGCCGCCCTGGTCATAGGTCAGCACGATCGATGCCGACTCCACCTCCGACGGGAGCCCGGGCGCCGACTGCGCCCGTTCGTAGGCAGCGAAGTCCGGCTCGGCGACGATACCGCCGACCCGGGCACCGGGGCGTTCGCGGCTGAGCGGACCGGCAGCGAGCCGGCCTGGATGGCCGTGGCCAGCACGCTTCCATCCCTGGCCTGGAGCAGCATCGACCCCTGCACCGGTGTCCCGTTCAACACCGCCGACAGGCGCACGGTGATGCTGTCCCCTGGCTGCTCCGCCCAGGCCCGCACGCTCGGCTCGGCCCCGCGGAGCAACCCGACGACCTGGTCGGCGACCTGACGCAGTGTCAGCCCGGCGCCCACGGCGAAGAACCGGACCGCCGCACAGGTCACCATGGCCGCGTCAGGAGTGATCACGATGCACCCTGGCGCCTGCCGCACCTGCCACCCCGTGGGATGCTCCAGCGTCAGCCCGTACCACAAATTCCGGTAGATGGTCCGCTCTGCCACGGCCGCCCCCTCTCACCCGCAAGCCCAGACGCCCGAATCCGGCCGCGCTCGCTACACCTAACTATCCGCCACCGCCCCGCCCTCCAACACCCCAGGACCTGCACCGCTCAAACTGTCCGCCATCGCGCCCCGTGCCGACGGACCTGATCTCCCAGCCTCCCTCGTGGGAGCCAAGTTGGGAGCCACCATCGGCCGACATCAGGCCACACATGGCACGTTTGGTCGTTCGAGATTTGTCCATAACCAGCCATACAGCGACAGTAGGCCACGCCGAGCAGGGTAAGGATCTCGTTCGCATCGAGGTGGTCAGAAGTCCGAATCACTCAGCTCCGCCGATTTCTTGCAGGTCACGGCCCCTATTAGAGTTTCCGGCACTCGGTGGAGCCGGGTTATGGATTCGAAGTATGGCTGAGGCGACGGGCGTCTGCCGTTTTAGCAGCTGGCGGTTCCAAGCGGGTGTTTTGATTGCGGCCGGAGGCTGGGCTAGGGGCGTTCCTGGTCGTCTTCGCTCCCGTCAAGATCTGGAAGTGTCAGCTCGGTTGTCACGGTGGCTGGCCGGCCGGGCAGGATTACGGCCGAGCCTGTCGCGACGGCGACCTTCTTGCCGTTAGCGTCGAACACGTCGGAGGTGCCGATCGCCATGCTGCGGCCCCGGTGGATCACCGTTCCCCGCGCCACCAGGTCACGCCCGTCGGGTGGAACCGGGCGGAGGAAATACACCTTGAGGTCCACCGGGGCGAAAGCGGTACCGGCCGGGAGGGTTGTCTGCACCGTGCCGTCGATGGCCGTGCCGGCGAGCATGGCGATGGCGCCGCCATACAGCCTTCCCTGGATGGGCGCGCACAGCCACTCGCTGGCCGGCATCTTCCATGTGGTCGCGCCCGCCTCTGCATCCACGGGAGCGATCCCGCAGAAACGGGCCAGCGGGGGCGCCGGCAGATCACCCGTGATGAGGGACCGCAAAACGCCGAGACCGTCTGTGCCGTCCCAGATCTCCTGCGACAGCACCTCGCCTGCCACCGGCCGTTCGTACGGGTGAGGCGACGGCCAGTCCGGCTCCCGCAGACGGGGCGGGTTCTTCAGCGCCTGCTCGACAACCTCCCACGGCACCTCGACTCGCGGCAGGATCGCGCACCGGGTGCTGGTCACCGCAACCAAGCGGCCCGCTTGGTCGGTGACCTCGACCAGGGAGACGCCCGTGGTCTGGCCGGCGTGGATCAGTCGGCCTTTGGCCGTCAGCGTCCCGCTCTGCGGCACGACAGTGCGCAGGAACCTGAGCGAGATCTCGGCCGTCGTGAACGGAGTAGCCGGAGGAAAGGCGGTCTGGACCGCACATCCCAGCGGCGCGTCCACCAGGATGCCGAGGGTGGCGCCGGAGACGACTCCCTGGGGGAACAGCAGCCAATCGGTCACCGGCATGGTGAACGTCACGCCGCCAGGCTCGACGGAGGTGAGCCCGAGCCCGAACAGGTAGCGGATCGGGGGACCAAGACCGCCGTCCAGCACGCTGCGGAGCAAGTCGAGCCCGGACAGGGTAACGAACTGCCCAGGGTCGGTGTAGAACCCGCGAACCGGTTCTTCCCAGATAGGCGTCTGGGCGGATGGACTGGACTTCCCGGGAGTCATGTGCTGCACCTGGCAGACAGCGGCTCAAGCCGCGCGGGCACGAGCTTGCGGCGGGAGTGCCGCGCCCTCCCATCCGGCGTCAGCGCATCAACGGTCACTAGGGCACCATCTTTCTCATGGGTACCGATACGGTGCTCGATGTAGGGACTCGGCGGGAGCCGGGGTGACGGTCTGTTGCGGTCGCCGGAAAACGGCCAGCATGACACCACCGCCCCCGGCTTCTCCGGGGACACGGACTGGCAACAGGGAGACGCGCCGCAGAGCGCCGGTTAGTGACCACCCGGTAGCTGTCCTCCTCGCCGGGTCGTCGCTGCCATCTTGAGGAGTTCTTGTGCCGTTTGCGCTGCCTGACGCGCTGTTCTTCACCGGGATCGACTGGGCCGCCGAGACGCACGCCGTGTGCGTGATGGACGCCGGGGGCAAGATCGTGGCCGGGTTCACGATCGAGCACTCCGCGGACGGGATCGCCGCGCTGATCCGCCGCCTGGCCCGCTACGGGCAGCCCGGCGATGTGCCGGTGGCTATCGAGCGGCCGGACGGCCGCCTGGTGGACCTGCTGCTGGAGGCCGGGCACCCGGTCGTGCCGGTCAAGCCGAACGCGATCAAGGCCTGGCGCGACGGCGAAGTGCTGTCGGGCGCCAAGTCCGACGCCGGCGACGCCGCGGTGATCGCCGAGTACCTGCGGCTGCGCGCGCACAAGCTGACCGTCGCGGTCCCCTACTCCGATGAGACCAGGGCGCTGCGGACCGTCGTGCGGGCCCGCGGTGACCTGGTCGAGCTGCGGGTCGCGGCCACTAACCAGCTGTCGGCGCTGCTGGAGGCGCACTGGCCCGGAGCCAGGGCCATCTTCGCTGACGTCGAGTCGCCGGTCAGCCTGGAGTTCCTGACCCGCTACCCGACCCCGGCCGCCGCCGCGCACCTGGGCGAGAAGCGGATGGCCGCGTTCTGCATCAAGCACGGCTACTCCGGCCGCCGCAGCCCCGCCGAGCTGCTTGCCCGGCTGCGCGCCGCGCCTGCGGGCACCGGCCTGGAGTCGCTCGCCGAGGGGCTGCGCGACGCCGTGCTCGCCGCGGTCAGCGTCCTGCAGGCCCTGAACGCGGCGGTGAAGAATCTCGACCGCTCCGCAGCCGCCCACCTCAGGGAGCACCCGGACGGGAAGATCTTCACGTCGCTGCCAAGGTCGGGTCAGATCAACGCCGCCCAGGTGCTCGCCGAGTGGGGCGACTGCCGCCAAGCCTACGAGCACCCCGACTCCGTCGCCGCCCTCGCCGGGGTCACCCCGGTCACCAACCAATCCGGCAAGCACCGCTCCGTCCACTTTCGCTGGGCCTGCAACAAGCGGTTCCGCGCCGCGGTCACCACCTTCGCCGACAACAGCCGCCACGCCAGCCCCTGGGCCGCCCAGATCTACGCCAGCGCGATCGCCGGCGGCAAGGACCACCCGCACGCCATCCGCATCCTGGCCCGCGCCTGGATCCGCGTCATCTACCGCTGCTGGATCGACGGCGTCCCCTACGACCCCGCCCGGCACGGCGCTGCCGCCGCGCTCGCCGAACACTCCACCAAGCAAATCGCGGCCTGAGGTTGACACAGGGAGTGTCATGCGGCCTCCTCATCGAAGACCTATGTCGGGTCGAGAACATGCCTTGCGCGATCGTCTCCAGGCTGAACCGCTTGATGGCGCTCCCGCAGGTCCGGCCGGAAATCTGCTCGATTCGTCAATTCCTGTCGCCGAGAAGATCGCAGGCCGCGACCCAGAGCGTATATGGGTTCGCCAGGTCAGGGTAGGCCGACATCATCCGGTCGATGAGTTCGGCCGACGCGGAACTGCGCGCCAGCGCCGCCTCGAAGTCAGCGATGTACCGGCGGCATTGGTCGATCTGGCGGCGCGCGTCGTCATCGGCGGCAGAGCCGACAGCCGGCTGTCAATGCGGCGCTGACCACTCCGCCCACCCAGCGATCTTCGCGCCCGATCACCCTGATGAGCGCGCACGGCCTGCCCGGCGCGGCCGAAGTCGCCGTGCAGCCGGGGCTGCAGGCCGCGCGCCGGATACCGTCAGGCTGAAGGAGGTGGTCGATGGCCTCGCGCAGATCACCTCCGCCGATCCGCACGACGGCCAGCCGATCGTGGTGACGTCCGCAATGGCACCTGGGCATGGACCCCGCCCGGCACGGTCGTCGTTGCCGGGCGTGCCACCGGCTGCGGCACCGAATGCGAAGAACCAGGCAGCCCGCGCGGCCAGCGCTGATCTCAGGTGACTGACCGTCAGCTCTAGACGCGTGCCAGCACGCTGGGAGCCAGGGATACCGCCGGGACGCGGGTGGGCCACCAGGCAGCCGCGGCGCGCCGCCCGCCCGTCATGACAGGCGGGCGGTGATCCCAGGTGAAGGGCTGGATGCGCGCCCGGACGGGGTGCGGTGCTGCTCGGCGCGGCTGCCGGTGATGGTGACGGCATGACCGCAGGCTGCGATCAGCTCGGCTGCGAGCCCGGCAGCGTCGTATCGGGCGACCGGCAGTCCTGAGCAGTGCCCGGGGCCATCGGCGGCAAAGACGGCCAGGATGATCGCGCCGTCGGCCGGCAGCGCCGCACGCAGCGTGTATGCACGCCTCAAGCACAACCGGGCAGAGCGGTTCCGCTGGGACAGGGACGCCTACACGCGGTCCAAAGCGGCCTTCGTGCAGTCGTATGTTTCGCGGCCAGCGCGAACTGGTTCCGACGTGGCTGCAGTCAGCCTGATGGCAGGCGGCCAGGGCCTCGGATCTGACATCCTGAAGTAGTGCGGTGGGAGGTTGACTGGCGGACGGTCGCTCTGGGTCTAGCTGCGTTGGTTCTGGCCGTGGGGCTGGGCGCGTGGGCGGGCACTGAGGTAGGCGCGTGGGCTGGGGTGCTCGCGGCGCTGGCTGGGCTTCTGTCCGCGGCTGTCCTGGCAGTCGCTGTTGGGCGGCGGAAGCGGAACATGATGCGAGTAAAGAAGCAGAAAGCAATTCTTCACAAGCACGCGCCGCCGAAGCGCACAGGTGACGTTCGCGTCCACGGAAGTGGTGTATGGGGTAATCGGTAGTCCTGTCCTGTAACCCTGATGCCGCACATCTGGTGCTTGGTCGGCCCGCGGCCCTTCGCCACGGTGGTCATCGAGCGCCGCACGTGCCCATGCTGTTGTGGTGAGCGTCCTGACCCCGGCTGAGATCCTGATTGCCGCGCGGCGGCTCGCGGGAGCACGGCCCCACCTGGTTGCCGTGGCTGGCATCGTGCATTACGGGGACCTGTGGCAGCTGTGCCGCGACGAGCTGACCGGAGTCGACGTCTGTATCGACGGCTGGGATATCCGCGGCCGCTGGTTCGGCGTGGTCGTCGGGGCCACGCCGCGGCTCGGGGAGTTGCGGCGCGGCCAGACGATCCCCTGGCGGGTGATCGCCGCCCAGATCGCGCCGGACGAACACCGCGGCGCACGCTGACCCGATGGAGCCCACCTTGACCGGCGGGAACACCGGTGCGCTGCTTTCTGCCACGATTGTGAGCTCCCGGGGCTTAGCCGCGTCCAGCCGAGCTTCGGCGGCACCGAGATCCAGACGGAGGTCATCGCCCGCGGCCTCGGCGCGAGTGGGTCACGGGGGGAGTCAGGTGGTGCTGGTGCCGGTGGCTTGGTGCCAGGCGTCGGTTTCAGCATGGCTTCTGAAGTCGCTGCTCAGGGCCGTAGCAGCGGCAAGCGCGAGCGTGACGTGCACCTGGGGGGTGGCGATGTTCTCGGATCGGGGTGTGTGGTGCTGAGGCCGCTGAGAAGTTCCTCGGCGCGCAGGTAGTGCTCGGGGCCCAGTCATGACGATCATTCAGGCGGGATCATAGCCGTCACGCAGGGTGACTGCCGACGGGGTTTCCGTGTGGTGCACGTGCGCACCGTGGCGAAGGGTCTTGTCCTGGGCGGGGCGGTCGGTCGGCTCCGGCGGCGGCGATTGGGGCTATCGACGGTCTGTGGTGTAGTCCTGGGGCCGGGCGGCGGGCTGCTGGGGCGGTGTGTGGCCGGCTGGTCTTATGGTTCTGGCAGCAGGAGCAGCTGGAGGCTGCGGGCGAGCCAGGCCTGGTACTGGTCGGCTGTCCACCGGTGGTGGGTGGTCAGCAGCAGGTACAGGTCGGGGTTGGCCAGGGCTGAGTAGGTGTCCGCGGCCTGCTCGGTGGTGAGGCCGCCGCGGAACGGCCCGCGGGCGTGCACGATCTCGGCCAGGGTCCGCTGGAAGTCGCGTCGGCGGTTGATGTCGGCGGTGAGGGGGCCGCGGAGGGCGCTTTCGGCTGCTGCGGCGTCGCGCAGCACCGCGTAGACGGGTGAGATCCGCTGGAGCATGCCGCGCGAGAGCGCGGCCGCCATCTCCAGCTGCCGGGACTGGCTTGGTTCGGCGGCGAGGCCGGTGAGTTCGGGGCGCTGCGGCACGGGTACCGTGCCGCCCTCGGTGACGGCGGCGTCCTTGACGGCGACCATCAGGCTGGTCTTGTTGCGGAACCGGGCGTAGACGGTCTCGACGGCGACGTCTGCCGCCTCGGCGATGGCCTCGATGGTGGTGGGCACGTAACCGCGTTCCAGGAACAGCCTCGTTGCGGCGTCGATGATCCGCTGCCGGGTCTGCTGGGCCTTGTCCGCGCGGCGGGTGCGCTTTGCCGCCTTGACAGCCCCGTCCATGATGATATCGTACCAGAGTATCAATACAGTTTTACTGTATTAAAGCATTGTAGCTGTAACAAGCGGTGCGCCGCGGACCATGGAAGGGGGACGGGCCATGAGCACAGCTGGCGCCGGCACGCTGGTGCCGCCCGGCGCGGGCGCTGTGATCGAGCTCGGTCTCGGACGGCCCACGATCAAGGTCGGGCCGCGGCTCAGCACCCAGATTGGGCTGGTAGAAAGCGAGCTGCCGCCCGGCGGCGGCTTCGCGATCCCGCACTGGCACGAGGACCTGTATGAGGTCTTCTACGTGCTCGAGGGCGAGATCGAATACCTGCTGGGCGGGGACCGGCGGCGTGCCCCGGCCGGCACCACCGTGTTCATCCCGGCCGGGGCTGTGCACGCGTTCCGCAACGCCAGCGGGCGCCCGGCCCGGCATCTGGTCGGCGGGCCGCCCCGGGCCGTCGAGATGCTCACCGAGCTCGGCCGGCACCCCCGCGAGCGGTGGGAGGACATCCATGAGCGCTACCGGTCGCACTACGCGCGCGGCCATCCGGCGGGCGGCGCTCCGCTGGCGCCGTAGCCTGCCCGGACACCACGGAGCATCGTGGTGAGCGCGCCCGAGGTTATCGTGATCGGAGCCGGCCCGGCGGGCCTGGCGGCGGCCGCCGAGCTTGGCCGCCTGGGAATACCCGCCACCGTGCTCGAGCAGGCCGACTCGGTCGGCGCGGCATGGCGCGGACGCTATGACCGGCTGCGGCTGAACACCTGCCGGTGGACCTCACGACTGCCGCGTTCCCGCTACCCGGCGCAGGCCGGCCTGTTCCCGTCCCGCGACCAGTTGATCAGCTACCTGGAAGATTACGCTCAGCGGCACGTGCTGCGCCTGCGCCTGCGCCTGCGCACACGCGCCGAGCGGATCGACCCGCACCCCCGCGGCTGGCAGGTGCAGACCTCCGCCGGCCCGCTGACCGCCCGGCAGGTGATCATGGCCACCGGCCACGATCACACCCCGCACATCCCCCAATGGCCCGGAGTGGACCGCTACGCCGGCCGCGTGCTGCACGCGGCCGGCTACCGGAACGCACAGGCGTTCACCGGTGCCCGGGTCGCGGTCGCCGGGGCGGGCTGCTCAGGCCTGGAGATCGCCTACGACCTCGCCCAAGGCGGCGCCACGCGGGTATGGGTCTGCGTGCGCACCCAGCCGAACATCATGCTCCGGCGGTCAGGCGGGCTGCCCGGCGACCTGCCGGCCATCGCGCTGCTGCACCTGCCGCCCGGCATCGCGGACCGCGCCGCCCTGCTCGTGCGCCGGCTGACCATCGGCGACCTCAGCCAGCACGGCCTCACCCCTCCCGCCGAAGGAATCTTCACCCGGCTCCGGCGCCGGGGGAAGGCACCCGCGATCGTGGACCAGGAGATCATCCAGGCGATCAGGACCGGCCAGATCCAGATCACCGCCGGAATCGAATCATTCGGGCCGGCCAGCGTCGTCCTGTCCGACGGAACACACCTCCACGCCGACGCGGTGATCGCCGCGACCGGCTACGCATCCGGACTCGAACCGCTCACCGGGCACCTGGGCGTGCTCGACGAGCGCGGCCTCCCCCGCCAGCACGGCAGGAAAGCCGCCGCCCCCGGCCTGCGCTTCATCGGCTACCTCCCCCAGCCCGGCCAGATCGGGCACATGGGCCGCCAGGCACGGCAAGCCGCCAAGGCGATCAGGACCGAGATCCGCCACGACCGCGACCCCGGAACCGGACAAAAGGCCAGCCAGCCACCACCAGCAGCACCGGCGCGGGCGGGTAAGAATTCCCATCCAGGGCCAGCCAGGCACCCTGCCAGGAAGAGCCCTGCCCGGCCCACCAGAACCGCCTGATCCGCACAGCCACTGCCACCAGCCGATAACGCTCCCGGCACCTGCAAAACCGCGGATCCCGCGCACCCGGTGCCAGGCCGCAGGTGACGCTTCGTGACGAGGTCTGCGCATCAGGAGCACCTGCCCGTCCCGGGCTGCTGCTGTCCGTTCTCAGCGGACCTGGCGGATGATCAAGCTGAGCTGGAAGACGACAGATTCCTTGAGACGAGGCGGTGTTGGAGGTCTCAGGGAATCTGGCGCGGCGCAGCCGGACTCGGCGTCCTGTCTCAATAAGGCTGGACTGAAATGCCGTTTTTCGCCGGTGAAGCTGAACCCCGCCTGCGGCGTGACCAGTGGCTGTGCCAGGCCACTTCGGTGCGCGGCCGACGCGATGTCACCGCGGGCGGCCGCCGCCGGTCCTGGTTGCGTGGGCGCTGACAGGCTTGCCAGGTTGATCGCCGGGCGCCAAGCCCTTTTCTCTTATCCGAGTGGATGCCTGGTGAAGAACTCTGCGAGAGCGGTAGCGACCCCTTCCGGGGCTTGCAGGTGCAAACGATGATCAACACCTGCGACCTCAGCGGTCTCGAGCTGGGGAAACCACTCGCGCAGAAGCCGCTCGAACGTTACGAATGCGGGATCGCTGGAGCTGCCGCGCACCGCGAGCACGGGGGCAGTGACCCGGCGAGCCTGGCTGGGGCCAAACTCCCAGGACTGCAGCTCCGGCATTTCGGCGCCGAAGAACGCGTCCGCGGTGCGGACGGCCTGGTCCCACCACCCGGGCAAGACCTGCTCCAGCTGCTGCCGGTAGCCCGGACCGAATGCTGCCCCCAGGAATCCTTCGACGGCACCCTCACGGTCTCCGCTGCGATACCGCTGAAAACCAACTGACATCCGCCGGTGCAAGTCAACGACCGCCGGATCTGCGAGGCTGCCCTGCAGCGCCGCAGTGCGCAGCGCCGGCTCCATCAGCACCAGCGAGCCAGCCGCCTCCGGGCGGTCCAGCGCGAGTTGCAGCCCGACCAATCCGCCGTAGGAATGCCCGACGACGTGGGCCCGCCTGATTCCCAGGAACCGCAGCAGGCCGGCCAGGTAGGTCGCGGGCGTTGTCGGGGATCGTGACGCGGTCAGCCTTCGCCGGGCTGCCGCCATAGCCGCGCCTGCGGTAACGGATCAGCTGGTAAACCGACAGAGCTGGCTGGTCCATCAGCGGCAGGAAGGAGTCGCACCCGCCATCACGATCTCGACGGAGAAGAACCCGGGAAGCCAAGTGAAGGTACCGGGTTCTCCCATCCGGACCGACCTCGGCGACCGCACCGGGCCCCGGGCCGGCCAGCTCGACCGGCCGCCCTTGAGGCGGCCGGTCTCGCGTTCTTTCGTGACGTATTACCGGACGTGCGCCTCGGCTGCTCAGGCGGGCCGGGCCACCCGGCGCTCAGGCGGCCAGGGCAAGCGTCTCCAGCGGCGCGGGGGCGGCTTCCCCGAACGCCCGGAGCAGCTTCTTCGCGTGCGTGACGAGCCGTTCTCCGTAATCCCGGTCGATATAGTCGTTCCGGGCGATGCGAAGCAGGTTCAGCGCCATGTAGTACGGCACGCGGGCGGTGACAGACTCGAACGTCCCCTCGCGGTCGGGGAAATGACAGCTGTACTGCCACAGGAAATGCGCGATGAACGGTTCGGCGCGGTGCCGGTCGCAGCCGGCCCGCATGAACGCGTGCGCAAGCTCGCCCGCAACGCGCCCGACGTCGAACATCCGGTCGCCGCGCTTCATCCGTTCCAGATCGATCGCGGCCACGTCCATGCCGTCGCCGAACAGGAAGTTTGCCGGGGTCGCGTCGCCGTGCAGCCAGACCTGCTGGTCCTGCCACATCTGCGGCCGGTCCCGCCAGCAGTCCCGCAGCCGGGACAGCTCACCGATATCGTCCGGCCCGATCCGGCGGGTCTTCCTCAGCCTGCCCGCGACCGTGTTGAGGTACCGGCAGTCGGCACCGAAATCGGCGTGTTCCCCGCTGGCCGTCCGGTCGTGCTGCGTGGCGAGGAACCAGGCCAGCGCCTTCAGCCGCCGGTATAGATGCGCGTCGTCCCGGTGATGCGCCGCCCGCGCGATCGCATGGCTGAATTCCTCGCCAGCGTAGTATTCCAGGGCCAGCACGCCGTTGATGTCACGGTCGAAGCCCAGCGGGCGGATCACGTGGTGCGGCGATCCGACCAGGTTGTACCCGCGCAAGATGGCCAGCCCCTCGTACTCCTGGCGGGCCATCCCGGCCGCCTTGTCCCGATCCGGCCAGAATCGTGTCCCGTAGAACTTGCAGATGACCTTGGTGCCGCTGGACTGCTCCTCGTATCCGTACACCTCGTTGCTGCCGGACAGCCGGAACGCCCGGTACGCCGGACGCGGCACGTCCACCCGCAGGACATCGCGGATGATCCCGCTGAGGAAATCGTGCAAGGGATCATCGCCAGCGACATAACCGGCATATTTCCCGTTCATTGCGAGCCTTTCTCTGGTCTCCCGCGGCGCGGTCACGCCATCGGGTCCGAGCCTGTTAGCAGCAGCGCGGCCGGTCGCCGGAGATATGCACGTCGATCTGGCCAGGGTGGGGCGGGTTGACGCGCAGCCGCCCCGTCCGGAACGCCCGGACCCCGTTATCCGGGCCGCCTGGTGCGGATCTGCCCGTCTCGGGCGGCTCCGCTCACACGCCTCCTTCCTCCTTCCTCTTATGCATTTGGCTGATGCATAAGAGGGTGCATCGCGGCCCGGGTCGCTCGCATGGGTGAGTTCCCCCATTTCCCGGCCGCCGTGATGTTCGTCACCCCTTGGCACGACCCGAGAGCGGTCCGTGCTTGTGGCCGGCTCCGGCGCGGGCTAGGCTTGCCCGGGTGAGCGGCGCTGTGGCTGCAGATCGGCCGGGCCCGCGATCGGAGCCGCCCGGCAGTGCTGAGCTGCTGTGCGCGCTGTCCTACGGTTCGGGCCTGGCTGCGGCCGAGCAGATGGAGCACGGGACCAACACGGCCTTTGTGGGGGTCCAGCTCGGGCGCGCGCTGGGGGCGGGGGCCGGGGACCTGGAGGCCGTCTTTTACGGGGCGCTGGTCAAGGATGCGGGGTGCGGTGCCTGCGGCGCGGTGCTGGCCCGGTTCTTCGCCGATGATGAGATGGTTCCCCGGCTTGACCTGAACCTGGTCGACCTGCATAGTCCCCGCAGCATGGGGGCCTGGGCGGTGAGCCGGCTGCGGCTGGACCCGGGCCTGCCGGCCCGGCTGGCCCGGCTGGCCGCCTTCGCCTCGCGGTGCGGCCCGGTGGTGCACGAGGCGATGGCGGTGCACTGTGAGGTCGCCGCCGACTTCGCTGCCGGCCTGGGGTTCGGCCATCATGTGCAGGACGCGGTCCACTACCAGTATGAGCGGCATGACGGGCGCAGCCCGGCTTTTGGCCGGCCCGCGGAGGCGATTCCGCGCCCGGCCCAGATCCTGCACCTGGCGCTGGCCGCTGACCTGGTGCGCGGACTGAGCGGTGCCGGGGCGGCGGCGGCCATGGTCCGCCGCAGGACCGGGACCTATTTCGATCCGGAGGTGGCGGGGGCCTACCTCGACCTGGCCGGCGGCCTGTGGCCGGACGGCGATGAGCCGGTCCCGCTCACCGACGTGCTGTCGTGTGCGCCGGGGACCCCGGTCGATGAGCTGCCCGGTGACCGGCGCCTGGCCGTGTGCGAGGCGCTGGCCGACTTCGCCGACCTGAAGTCCGCGCGGCGCGGTTCCCACTCGCACCGGGTCGCCAGCCTGGCCGCCCGGGCCGCCTGCGGCCTCGGGCTCCCGGCAGCCGAGCAGGAGCGCCTGCGCCGGGCCGGGCTGGTCCACGACCTCGGCAAGATCGCCGTGCCGCCCCGCCTGCTCGAGCAGGCAGGCGACGGCACACGTCCAGCCGGCCGGGGAGGAGCTGCCGCGCTCGCCGAGCCGGTCCGGCTGCACCCCTACTACGCCCAGCGCATCTTGTCCCGGGTCCGTCCCCTCGCCGACCTGGCCGCGGACGTCGGCGCCCACCACGAGCGCCTGGACGGCTCGGGCTTTCCGCTCGGGCTGGCCGGCCCGGCCATACCCATCGGCGCCCGGGTGCTCGCCGCCGCCGATGCCTGGGCCGAGCGGGCCGGCCACGGCCCGCCCGACCTCACCGGCGAAGACGGCCTCGACCCGGAATGCATAGCCGCGCTGCGGTCCCGCCCCCGGCCCGGTGCCGGTCACCCGCGCCAGCGCTCCCGCGCCGAGCCCGGCCGGCCCGCCCTCAGCTCACGCGAGCTGGAGGTACTGCAGCTGCTCGCCGACGGTGCCTCCAACCCCGGCATCAGCAAGACCCTGCACATCAGCCGGCGCACCGCCGAACACCACGTCGAGCACATCCTCACCAAACTCGACGTGACCAGCCGAACCGCCGCCGTGGCCTACGCCCTCACCCGCGAACTGCTGCCCTGAACCGAGCCGGGCGCCGCGCTCAGCTGACCGGACCACACGAAAGCCAGCCCCCGGCCCGGGTCCAGCCGGGTACGTGTAGGGGAGTAGCCGGAATGGGGGCTTGATACTGGTAAGCGCGCCTATTTAACTGTCGTGAGTTCCTCTGGGTTTCCGGCCAGATGGTGACCGCAGGTGATCTCCGAGGGCGCGGCGGCTCCAAGTGCTGGCGGCCGATCTCGCCGGCCGGGATCTGGCCGATCCGGAGAGCGCCGCGCAGCTGTTCCCCTGGCGACCTCACGATCAAGACCCACATCAGCCGGATGTTCGCCAAGATCGGGTCCAGGGACCGGGCCGCCTCCATCGGCTACGCGCACCGCCGCCGCACCGGCTGAGGGTCCCTGTCGCCGGCCGCCCGTCCCGCGGGCCATGTGGCTGCGCTCACGGGGTGGTGAACTGATAGTCCGCGTCGAGCAGCCGGGGCAGCCAGATCTTCAGCGCCGCCACGGTCTGCGCCCGGTTCCCGCCGCCGTCGTGCTCCAAGATGATCGAGCCGGTGCGGGTGTCGGACACGATGTCGCGAATGATCGTGCGGACGCCGGGACGCGACCAGTCGCGCGGGTCGACCGACCAGGCCAGCGGGGTCAGCCCGGCCTTCGCGCAGCAGCTGAACACGGCCGGCGGCCACACCCCGTAGGGCGCCCGGAACATGCCGGGGCGTTGCTCGGTGGCGGCGTGGATCGCGTCCGTCGCCTGCGCTATCTCGTCCCAGACGGCCGCGGCCGACATGTAGCCGAGGTTGTAGTGGTTCCAGGTGTGGTTGACGATCATGTGACCGGCCGACGCCACCTCCCGCGCGATCCCCGGGAACGCGGCCGCGTTCCGGCCGATCATCGAGAACGACGCGGTGATCCCGTACTGGCGCAGAATCCGGAGGATCTGCGGCGTGTATACCGGGCTCGGGCCGTCGTCGATGGTCAGCGCGACGACCTTCGGCCCGTCCTGGACGGTGTACATAGGCTCGCCATAGGGCAGTTTGGGCTGCTCATGCCGTGGCGGGCGCGCCGCGCGCCGGGCCAGTTCCGGGTGCGGCCGGGCCGGCGTAGAGGTAGCGGAACTGGCCGTGCCGGATCTGGACGAGGCGCTGGCTCGTGTGCCGGGCGGGGGACTGGCCCGCGCGCTGGACGCGCCAGCCGCACCGTTGGCCTCAGGACGGGGTTGCGTCCCCGCGCCGTACGCCCGCGCGTCCGCGGCCACAACTGCCGCCGTGCCCGTCAGCAGCACGGCACCGCCGACGGCGAGCAGGACCCGCCGTGACACCGGGAGGCCTTCCGCGTCCCGCCGATCGCCATCGCCCCGCATCCGCGTGTCCCGTTCCGTCACGACCACTACAGACTCAGTCCGACACTAACCCGTGGTGAGCTCTTCGGCCACGGCCCGCCCCGGGGATCCTGCCGGCTCGGGCCAGCGCCGCGTGTCCGGCGGCCTGGACGCCGGTGTCTTGGCCGGCCCGGGCCCGGAACCTGCGCAGGATCACCTCGCCCCGCCGATGGCTTCGGCGGCCACCGGGAGGCCGGCGCGCCGCGGAGCTGTGCTCGCTCCGTTTCAGCTGCCTGGACTACGACACCCATGTCGGTGACGACGGCAAGCGTCGGGAGCTGGTGCGCCGCCTGGCCCGCACGGCCGGGTCGGCGCGTGGGAGCAGCTGTGGCCGCACTCACTGCGCCATTCGGCGATCACCTTCGCCCTGGACGCCGGCGCCTCCCTGCGCGACGTGCAGGGCTGCGCCGGCCACAAAGATCCCCGCACCACCCGCCGCTACGACCACTCCCGCGACAGTCCCGACCGCAACGCCGCCTGCACCGTCGCCGCCTATCTGGCATGACAGCATCGCGGGCCTGCTTACCCTAGCCGGAAACCAACCTCAGCACTGGCCCGGGCGAGTCCGTATCTAGCATCAGGCCGTGGGTCAGGCCGACCCGGATCTAGCCGCTCGGGTCCGGGCACTGATCTGGGCAGCGAGGAGGTAAACCCGGGTGAATGATGATGAACTAGACGCGGCTCTGGAGGAGATCCGGGGCACAGGCTGACGATCACCATCTCGTGCCAGCGGCTATGGTCTGCCCTCTCCTGGCTGCCGTTAATGCGGTGCTGGATGCGCGCCTGAGACGGCGGAGGCGACTGGCAGGCTGACGTTTGCAAGGCCTCGGCCACCGGGCCGCCGAGCACATAGCCGGCCGATCCCGGGGCTGGGTGCAGCATCCCGGCCCCGGGGCTGCGGGCCGGGCCTCCTGCGCGGCCGCTAGTTAGCGGGGGGCGGCTGGGCCGCCGCCAGGGACTGCAGTGCCCCGTCCAGGGTGCGGGCCAGCGGTACCTGGCTGTCCAGTCCGGTCAGGCGGAACAGCTGCCGGATCTGGGGCCGGGCGCAGACTGCCTGCAGGCTGGCCCCGTGCGCGGCGGCACGCCTGGCCGCGCCGACCAGCGCCGCGAGCCCGGCAGAATCAATGAAGCGGACCTGGTCAAGGTCGACTACCAGCGGGCTGCCGCTGGCTGCCAGCTCGAAAAGGCGCTCGCGCAGCCGGGTTACGGTGGCAATGTCAACTTCCCCGGCGACAGCCACGATCGCATAGCCCTGTTCACGCCGAACCCGGATGGTCAGTGCCTCGCCCATAGCTAGCCTCCTGCCCGCCCTGGCCCATGCCCCGGACGTTACTCCGGGTTTATGGGCTTTGCACAGAAAGGAGCGGAAAAGGTAGCGGCGGGGATAGGGGGCCGGGCACTTCACGTGAGTCGCAAGGGGGACCTGGCGGCCCGGCTTGCTACTGCATATTGACCAATATGAAGTAGCTGTTCGGACCGTGCTGGGATTGAGGCCGGACCCCGGTGGGAGGCGACCGCGCCATCTCCCGGCAAGGCGCCTTAGTAGACGACCTGGACACTGCACACCGCAGGACGGCACCACACGCCACGAGACTCCATGTGATCGACGTCACACAGATGTCCTAACAAAAATCCTAACAAGCCGGTTAGGAAAAACTCCGGGCTCCTGCCAAACCCGCAGGTCACCGGCTATAAAAGATGGGGGGCTAACGACAGAACTCTGGGGCCTGCGGTTACGGGGGTTCTGCGGAGGGCTGTTCCCGGGTTAAGCGGGCTGATCTCCCGGCGTTTTGGGCGGTTTGGGATAGTTCGGGTTCGGGCCGCGGACGGGGCGGGTGCGGGGCGGCGCCGGGGTGCCGGGGGTGATCTTGGCCCAGCCTGGGGTGGCTGTGCGGCGGGCCCGCGGCAGCAGGCGGTGGCCGTCACGGCGGCGCGCGGGCTGTCCCGGTTCGCCTTGACGCGGGGGATCCCGCCCGGCCGGGAGTTCCTGCTGGATTATGACGTGATCGAGGCATTCTGCGTGGCGGGCCTGCCCGGCCGGGCGCCGTCCACCCGGGGCACCTACCGGTCGGCGCTGTACCGGCTGGCGAGGCCGGTGCACGGCAAGCCGGGGCAGCGGGCGGCGCCGTTCGCGGGCGCCAGGGCGCCGGCGAACGGCGCCGTACTCGCCGGCCGAACGCGCCGAGCTGGCGGCCCGGGGGATCGTGGTTACAAGAACTTCGTCACGAACTTCGCCCGTGCCCTGACCGCTGATCCGGCCGCGCCCCGGCTGACGGTAAGCCGGTGCCGGTCCAGTTTCATCTGTGATCACCTGGCCGCGGGCACCCCGCTGCGCGAACTGCTGGCCATCACCGGCATCTGCCAGGCCGAATCGCTGGCCCGCTACGCATGCCACGTGGACGGCGCCCCGCCCAAGGCCGTGCTGCGGGCCTGGGACAAGCGCCGGCGGGGGCGCTGAGCATGGACGGCGGCGGGCTGGAGGTCCCCGGGCCCGGCAGCTCCCTGGACGAGCAGGCCGTCGCGTTTGCCGCCGAGCTCATCGACCGCAGCGGGCAGGCCCCGGTTATCGAGGCCGCGCTGGCCCACCGCACCGGGCGGCGCCGCCCGCTGCCGGCGCGCGCCGTGCTCACCGCGCTGCTGTGCCTGGCACTGGATGACCGGCCGCTGTTCTTGACCGACGCCACCAGGCTGCTGTTCGGCCGGCTCCCGGAGGCGTCCCGGACCATGCTGGGGGTCACCGGCACCGCCACCACCCAGCGAGCCTTCAAGGCCGCCTACCGCCGGGTCCGGTACTGCTTCCACGCCATCGTGTCCGTCGCTGACCCCTCGGCACTGCCGAAAAACCGGCGGCTGACCGCCGGCGAGCTCGAGGCCCGCAGCAAGCCGATGACCCCCGGTCAGGCCACCGCCGCCCGGGACCGGCTCGAGACGCTGGTCAATGCGCTGCTGGAAGCCAGCGTCTCGGTCCTCACCCAGGACGAACGCGCCGCCTCCGGCGGCTGCACCGGCCAGGACGCCACCCCGGTGCCGCTGTTTTCCCGCGGCCCGTCCACGCGCGCCGGCCTGTGCGCCAGCGACCCCGACGGCGGCTGGTACGTCCGCGAGGGCGACCACCGCGAGCGCGGACGACAAGGGCAAGCCGCTGCGCAAACTCGCCTGGGCGCTGGAAGCCACCATCGCCACCACCGCCCGCCGAGCCCGCCTGCCCGAACCTCGCGATCGGCCTGGCCCTGACCCGGCCCGGCCAGGACCCCGGCGGAACCGGCGCCCGGATCCTCGCATCAGCCGCCGCCCGCGGCCACAAACCAGGCTGGCTCGGCTACGACCGCGCCTGCACCCAGGCACTCCCCGGGCGCTTCCACCTCCCGGCCCGGGCGCTGGGCTACTCCCCGGTCATGGACTACCGCGACGACCAGCTCGGCATCCAGGCCAGCACCGGCGGCGCCATCCTCGTCGAGGGCACCTGGTACTGCCCCGCCCTGCCCGGGCCGCTGATCACCGCCACCACCCGCCTGCGCGGCCCACGCCGTCGACCGCGAACTGTATGACCAGCAGATCACCGCCCGGGCCTGCTACCAGCTCAAACGCAAAGACGGTTGGTGCTAATGGAAAGAAGCTGGGCCGCGTCATCGGGCCCCGTCGTATTTTTCGTGGCTACCTGCGGCAGCGTGAGAACCGTCAAAGATTTCTTCAAGGGCATCTGCGAGGCTGGTGTCACGCTCATCGAGGATGGCGGCATACCGGGACGTGACCTCGAGGCTGCCGTGTCCCGCGCGCTGACGGACCTTCTGCAGGTCCGCTCCCTTATCGATGGCCCAGCTGATCCCCGTGTGGCGGGCATTGTAGGGCGTGAAGGCCCCGGGCAGGCCGGCGCTATCTCTTGCCGCGCTCCAGAAGCGCGTCCAGACATCGGCCATGAGGAATTCGCTTCCGTCGCGACGCCACGTGTCGGCCTTGCTGAGCTGACCCTGGCTGGCCCGCTGTGCGCTCTGCTGGCGACGCCACTGGCGCTGGTATTCGCGTCCGTACGCGTTGCACTTGCTGCAGTGACAGTTCATCGCGTACCGGGCACCCATCGTCCCGTGCTCGTGAACCATGCCCGTCTTGGACACCAGCGGAGGAAGGTCCGCCTCGTCATCTGCTGGGATCGGGCTGGAGCGCGCATAGGCGAACATCCATTGCGGGAACAGGAGGTCCTCGGGGCCGAGGCTGTACTCCTCGATGTGCTCCTGGACCGCCTGGCACATCTGCTTGGAGACCGTGAACCGGCGCCAGTCGCCGTTCTTGGGATTCGGCTTGGTCAACCATCCTGCCTTGCCCGATGGATGGTACCTGGCCGTGACGTAGACCGTTGACCGCGTGATGTTCAGCATCTGCTGCCCGAACTCGAAGTCGCACGGCCGGAATCCGATCATCTCGCAGCGACGCGCCCAGGTGGTGACGTTCAGCCGCGCGTACAGCCTGGCCGGCGGATAGGTCAGTGCCTCCTCCAGGCGTCGCCATTGGTCATGGCTGGCGACGAGTATCGGCTTAGCCGGTGCCTGCTGGATCCGGATACTCCGTATCGGGTTGTTATTCCGGTAGCCCTCGTCGAACGCCATCTGGCACATGGCCGAGAGGACCTTCCGCGTCGCGCGGATCGTGACCTGCGAGGCTTCCTCCGCCGGGAGCACCTTGACCAGCAGGTTGAAGAAGGTCTCCCGGTTGACCTCGCTGATCCGAAGGTGACCCACGTACGGGACGATATGGTTCTTGACCACGTAGCCGTACTCCTGGCGGGTGCTCGGACCCACCGCGTGGTAACGCACAAACCGCTGCTCGCAGAACTCCGAGATCGTCATCTTGGCCTTGTCGGCAGGGCTCGTCTCTTCCAGGAATCCGCGCGCGTGACGCTCTTCCTCCTCGGCTACCTCGAAGGCCCGCTCGTGAGAGTCGTAGGTGCCCGCGGACTTGTACTTGCCGTCGGCCGCCCGGTAGACGCCGACATACCGCTTACCGAATCGACTGTCTCGTTCGATCACGTACGCCATGACGGACCTCCGGGGCTTCGGATAGCGACCGTGTTAGATGAAATGTTAGGCCCACCCACCGACAGCGGACTGCAGCCGACACCACTACCTAACACAAACTCGCTGTTTACCTGCTACTTCACGAGTTCCATGTTACTTTCCTTCACGAAGTATGCATTTACGGCGGCACCACCGAGATCATGAAAGAGATCATGAGCCGCGACCTCGGCCTGCGCGAGCAGTGACGGCCGGCGCCCGCGGCGAGGGGAGGGCACATGAAGGTCGGGCTGGTGGTCATGGACGAGAACCCGGCCGAGGCGCTGAAGATCGTCCGGGCCGCCGACCGGGCCGGGGTGCACTCGCTGTGGTCGATCGACTATTACAACCGCAGCAGCCTGACCCGCGCGGCGGCGTTCGCCGCGGTCGCCGAGAACTCGATCGTCGGCACCAGCGTCACCCCGCTGTTCGCCCGCGCGCCGCTGGCCCTGGCCTCGGCGGCGGCCGACATCGAGGCCATCGCGGGCGGCCGGTTCGTGCTGGGCGTAGGCAGCAGCACGCGCCGGATGAACCAGGACTGGTACGGCACGGCGCTGCAGCATCCGGCCCCGCAGGTCCGCGAGCGGATCGAGCTGATCAGGCGGCTGATCGCGCATCGCACCGGCCCGTTCAGCTACGACGGCAGGTTCGACCGCATCTCGATGGCCCACTACGACCGGACCGCGCTGCCGGACCACATGCCGATCCTGGCCGCGGGCGTGGGGGAGTACATGGTGAGCGCCGTCGGCGGGTGCGCCGACGGGTTCGTCGGGCACACCATCGCCTCGGCCGCCTACCTGCGCGAGGTAGCCCGGCCGCTGCTGGCCAAGGGCGCGGCCAAGGCCAGCCGCGACCCGGCCCAGCTGCTGATGACCACGCAGATCGTCGCCGCGGCCGCCCCCGACCCGGACGCCGCCCGGCGGGATGCCGCGGCCCAGGTCGGGTTCTACGCCACACCGAAGGGCTACGACGCACTGTTCCCCGGCGGCCAGTTCACCGCTGAGCGCGCCGCGGCCCGCGAGGCCCTGACCCGCGGTGACCTGGCGGGCGTGACCGCAGCGGGCCAGGCGATGGTCGACGAGCGGGCCGTGTTCGGCACCCCGGAAGACGTCGCCGCCCAGTTGCGCCGGTACCACGGCACGGTGGACTGGGCGCTGCTGTACCCGCCGCACTACGGCGTCGACCCCGAGCGCATCCACGCCAACGAGCTCAGCCTGATCGAGGTCGCCGCCGGCTGGACCTCCTGAGGTCAGTGCCCGGATGGCAGGCTGACACCGGCTAGAGATCAGCCGGCCGGTGTGGCCCGCGAGCCCGGCAATGTGGCCTGCTTCCCGGCCGCGGCACCGCACCCGGGGAGCGCCTCCGCTGTGGCCGGGCCGGGTGAATGACGGGCCTGGGGCCGGCCTGGTCGTAGCGCCGGGTGGTGCGCGGGTCGGCGTGTCCCAGAGCCTCTTGCAGGCCGCGCAGCGATCCGCCGGCCTCGAGGTACAGCGCCGCGAACGAGCGCCGTATCAGGCGCGGTCCCAGCTGGCTGACCAGGTTGGCGGGCAGCCCGGCTCGCTTGGCGAGGCGGCGCACGGCTCGTCCCACGTCGGCGGCGAACAGCCGTCCCCCGGTCCGTGAGGCGAAAAGCACCGACCCGTCGGCCAGGTCGGCCCGCTCGGCGAGATAGGCGTCGATCCGGGAGGCGGCCGCGTCGGGGAGCATGCGGCCGTCGCGCCGGCCGTCGGCACGGGTGACCCGCAGCACCCGGTGGCCCCGGTCGGTACCGAGGTCGTCGACGTCGGCCTCGAGGACCTCGCCGATCCGGGCGCCGGTGAAGACCAGGACGGCGATGAGGGCCGCGGTACGGGCCCGCTGCGGGCCGGGCGCGGTGTCGGCCGCGCGAACCAGGGCGAGGGCCTGCTGCCGGGTCAGGCCGGGCCCGGGCCAGGTACCCGGGCCGGCCCTGGGCCGGGCCAGGCCGGTGGCGGGGCTGGCGCTGATATGCCCGCGTAGGGTCAGCCAGTCGTACCAGCTCGAGATGGCGGCCAGCTTGCGGGCCGCGCTCGCCGAGGACAATCCCGCGGCATCCAGCTGCCTGGCGTACCGGATCATATGCCAGCCGGTTACTCCGGTGACCGGATGCAGCCCCTGTTCCCGGCACCAGGTAAGCCAGGACGGCGCGCGGATGGCCCGGCGCGTCGGCCCGATGCCGAGATCGCGGGCATAGGCGGCGCGGGTGTTTACAGACCGCTTCGTCGCGAGCCAGCCGAGCGCGAGGAGAGTCACCGGATCGGCATCGGCTGCTGCCGTCACGAGAGCCGGTCCCGCGGAACGACGCCTGTCCATGACTGAGCCGTGCCCGGACTAATCCTTAATAACCGCTATTATCGAGGATTTATTGTCCACTAAATCAGCCGATTAACAAGGATGATTTTCCACGAATTTCCGACTCGTGATAACTGCGAAGATCGATCGGAAAAAGTCGGCTCGATAGTGGTTTAGGGCCCATGATGATGGGCAGCAGACACGGGGTCCGGCCCGTCTCGGCCAAGCGGGAGCTGCTATGGCGCAGCCGATCGTGCGACACATCGCCTGTCGGGCGGTACAAGTCGCGATCGTTGCTGCCGGAATCCTGATCCTCCTCCTGCTCGCCTCGCGGCAGGCGCATGCGGCGACTTTGCCCACGTCAAAGGTCACCTCGGCGACTGCGTCCGCCACCTCGAAGGCCGCCTCGGCGTCGCTCACCACGAGCTCCGGCACGAGCCCCGTGACTGCTGTGTCAGCCCCTGTCGTTCCGGGCCTGACCACCGGTTCCGGCTCGGCCACCTCGGTCGTCACCTCCGTTGCCGCACAGGTCACGTCGGCTGTCCCCTCGGCCTCAGCCACCGGGACCGCCGCCACTAGCGCCGCGGCGCCGCCCGCGTCGGCACCCGCGCCCGCCACGTCGGCGACCTCGACGGCTACCTCGGTGACCCCGACCGTCACGTCGGCCGCCGCCTCGGCGACCGCGCCGATCACCTCGCCCCCCGCCGACTCCAGCCCGGTCGCCTCGGTCGCAGCGCCGGTCGCCTCGGTCGCAGCGCCGGTCGCCTCGGTCGCAGCGCCGGTCGCCTCGGTCGCAGCGCCGGTCGCCTCGGTCGCAGCGCCGGTCGCCTCGGTCGCAGCGCCGGCCGCCGCAGCCGCGGCTCCGGTCACGACCACGGCCACCTCAGCCGCCACGCCGCCTTCTGCCACCGCCACCAGCGTGCTCGCTAAGACGCTGGCCCCGGTCGCCTCGGCCGCCACGCTCTCGCCCACCTCGGACGTCGCCGCCACCACCAGCAGTCTGGCTCCGGTCTCCACTGTCACCAGCACGCTGGCCCCGGTGGTGTCCGCCACGGTCACCCCGGTCACCGGGGCCGTGGCCCCGGTCGTGTCCACCGTTACGGGCGCGGTGGCCCCGGTGGTGTCCGCCGTGGTCACGCCGGTCGCCGGCGCGCTGACTCCGGTCACCGGGGCGGTGGCCCCGGTCGTGTCCACCGTTACGGGCGCGGTGGCCCCCGTGGTGTCCGCCGTGGTCACCCCGGTCGCCGGCGCGCTGACCCCCGTCACGGGCGCACTGGCCCCGGTCCTGGCCACGGCAGCTGATGTCGTGGCCCCCGTAACTGGTGCACTGACCCCCGTTACCAGCGCGCTGACCCCGGTCATCAGCGCACTGACCCCGGTCACCGGAGCACTCGCCCGGCTCACCGGAGCACTCGCTCCGCTCACCGGCACGCTGGCCCCCGTCACGAGCGCGCTGGCCCCGGTCACCGATGCGCTGGCCCCGGTCACCGATGCGCTGGCCCCGGTCACCGATGCGCTGGCCCCGGTCACCGATGCGCTGGCCCCGGTCACCGATGCGCTGGCCCCGGTCACCGATGCGCTGGCGCCCGTTACCGGCGCACTAGCTCCGGTCACCGATCTCCTGGCCCCGGTCACCGGTGCACTGGCCCCGGTGACCGATGAGCTGGCGCCGGTCACTGGTGTGAGCCCGGTCACTAGCGCGCTGGCCCCGGTCCTGCCCGGCGCCCTCCTCGGGGCCACCGGACCGCAGAACCCGTCCGGCCCCAGCCTGCCGGGTCTGACCGCGGTCCCGGCCGGAGGCGCATCCGCGGCCTCCGGCGGCACCTCGGCCGCAGGCGGCGCTCCGGCGGGTTCCGGCACCGCTCCGGCCGTACCTGGCCCCGGCGGTTCCTCGCTGTCGGCGTCGTCGCTGGGATCGGGCGGCGGCGAAGCCCCGCTGCCGCCGGCCCCGGGGCTTCCCCGGCTGCCCGTCGCCACCGGCGGTGGCGCCGGCAGCGTGAACGGCGCCGGCGGCTCGGGCAGCAGCACCGGCGGGAACAACGGCGGCGGAGTGCAGGGCGGTCTCGCGGTCGCCCTGTTCGCGCTGCTCACTCTGCTCCTGCTGCGGCTGGCGCGTCGCGCCGCCGTTCGGCCCATCTGGCGTGTCTACCTCCCTGAGGTGCCGCCCGCGTAAGTCCTTTCCTTCCCACTGGTTCGTGCCTTTCTTCGGCGTCCGGGCCAGCAGCGTCCCGGCGCTGATCCCCTCTGGAAGGAAAGTGACAGCACTGTGCGTATGTGGACCAAGTCCGCGTGCGTCGTGCTCGCCTGGAGCGTTCTGATCATCCTGGTGGCGGTCGGCCTGAGCGGATCCGTCCGCCCAGCCCAGGCGAACACCCGCATGGCGGGTAGTACTACTGAGGTCATCCTGACCAGCGCGCTGAGCGTCGCCCCGGCAGCAGCCGCGGCGCCCAGCCCCAGCACGAGATACGTCGTGCAGGACGGCGACACGCTGTCCAGCATCGCCGCGCGGTTCGCCGTGCGTGGCGGCTGGCCGGCGCTGTACGCCGCTAACCGGCCGGTAATCGGCCCCGATCCGAATGTCATTCACCCCGGTACCGTCCTGGTGCTGTCCGGCGTGCAGGTGCCGGCCCGCTACACGGTCGTGGCCGGGGACACGCTGTCGGGCATCGCCGTGCGGTTCGCCGTGCGCGGCGGCTGGCCAGGGCTGTACGCCGCTAACCGGCGGGTCATCGGCCCTGATCCGAACACGATCCGCCCCGGCATCGTGCTGGTGATCTCGCGGCCGGCGCCATCGTCACCGCCGGTGTCAACCCTCAGCCCGCCCAAGCCGGCGCCGCCTTCGGCACCGCCCGGTAGCCAGCACCGTCCGCGGCCGGCGCCCACGTCGGCCCCGGCTGCTACCGGCATGCCGTACTGGCTGAAGACCGTCCTGCTGGCCGCCGCTCTGATCATCGGCCTCGCCTTCCTGGTCGAGCCGGTGCTCATGGTCCGGCGCCGCCACCGGCAGGCCGCCCAGGCCGCCCAGGCCGCTCAGGCCGCTCGCGACGCCGAGGCGGCTCAGGCAGCCGAGGTGGCTCAGGCAGCCGGCACAGCCAAGGCAGAAGCAGCCCGGGCCGCGGAGACAGCGGAAACAGCCCAGTCCGCCGAAGCAGCCGCGGCCGCGGCGGCTGCCCGGCTCAGCACGGCCGATCCCGGCCGGGAACCAGAAGCAGGGCCGACCGCCGAGGAGCAGGCCCGCGTCGTCCTGGCCGACTACGACCGGCTCGTCGTCACCTACAGCCAGGCGGACGACAGGGTCTACGTGCTGCGGCCGCCCGACGCCGAACCCAGGGCCATCTTGCGGGTCGCCCGCCTGGTGCTGCCCGAAGGGCCCTACCGGGCGCTGGCCGAGCAGCTGGGGCTGCCCGCCAGCTGGCCGATCGTGCTGGCCGACCATGACCGGCTCGTCGTGACGTGCAACAAGCGCGACGACACGGTCTACGTGCTGCGGCCGCCCGGTGAAGATCCCAAGAAGGTCCTGCGCGCCGCCCGCCTCGTGCTGCCGGAGGGCTCCTACGGGGAACTGGCCGAGCAGCTCGGGGTGCCTGCCAGCTGGCCGATGGAATAGAGGTGACTGCGGTAATGATTCGCGATGTCACGCACGACCAAGGTGGTGAAACCCGGCTTCCAGGACGCCCTATGGCGCTGAAACCCGGGTTTCACCACGTATCTCCGAGGCCGAGGTCGCCGCCGACGTCGGCGGCGGCGGGCGTGCTAATCGGCCGGCCGCGGCGTGGCCCGGTTGCGCAGCGATTCGACCAGCGCGGCCACGTGCCGGCGCTCCTCAGGCGTCAGCTCGTCGATGCTGGCGATCAGGAGATCCCGCTCCTGGTCGGCCGGGTCTTTCCGCTCGGCCGGGACGTCGTCGTAGTAGTGCAGCCCGGTGGACTCGGCGGCCGCGGCGCGGACCGCCGAGACCGGCACGTCGAGGCCATTGGCCAGCGCGTCGATGGTGGCCGGGCGGGGCGGCCGGGCCAGGTTCCGCGTCGTGGCCAGGGTGTAGACGGTCGACCGGGGCAGTCCGCCCCGCCGGGCGACCTCACCGTAGGACCAGCCCCGCTCGCTCAGCCGCTGCTGGATCAGGCGCTGCAGCGGGTTCATGGTCTGCTCCGGACCTGCCGCGGCGGGGGTAGCGCGCGGCCGCTCAGCGGGGCGGTCTCGCCTGTCTCCCGTCGCGTGCGCCGTCATAGCCACCAACCTAACCCGTCTTCCTGGGATGAGCTCAGTCGCGGTTCCTCAGCATTGACTGAATCCCGGTTTTATTGTACGGTGGTGACCGTACAGAATGTACGTCAAATAACGTACATCAGAACCGTGGCCTGGCGCCACAGGGATGCCGGGCGGTACCCGAAGGCCCCGAACGGCCTCCGAACCGAGGGCAGACCGCGGGATGCCTGGCCAGGAGGCGGACCGTCCCTGAAGGAGGCACTATGTCCACCGAAACCGCCGTCACGATGCAAGACCTCGAGCTCGAGAACGCCGAGCTGCTCCCCAGCCGGGAAACGCTCTGCTGCTGGAACCCATGCAGGCCGTGCAACCCATGCGGGTGCTTCGACCACTGCTGCATTACCCTCAACATCTCGTTCTGCCTGTAGGACGAGGCCGGTCTGCCATGACCGCCATCGGCCACGGCATCGGATAGCCCGCTCAGCCGGTCCGCTGCGCGTTTGCCCGAGGGGGGATGCGCAGCGGGCAAGGAGGGGCCGCCCACCCTGACGGGCGGCCCCTCCGCTTGCGGCTCCGGTCCGGCAACCCCGTACTCCGGGCCGGAGCCCAGCAGGACACGGGAGACAGGAGTTGACCCCCATGACCCTGGCCGCTCAGGCCCCGGCCCCGTGGGCCGGCGGGCTCCCGGCCGCTGCGGATACGTCCGCCGCCGTCGAGCTGCCCCGGCTGGCCGACGGCGTCGAGCTGCTCGGCGAATACCAGGACTCCGGCTGCAGCCAGCCGCCCTCCCTGGTCCGCCGGGCCGACGGCCAGGTCATTCAGATGTCGGCCCTGCTGTACCAGGTCACCTGCCGGATCGACGGCTCCCGCGGACCGGCCGCCATCGCGCAGCAGGTCAGCGCCGATCTCGGCCGGCTGCTGAACGCCGACCAGGTCCGTTACCTCATCACCGCCAAGCTGATCCCGCTGGGCGTCGTGGCCGGGCCGGATGTCCCGGCGGGCCTGCCGGAGCCCGGCCTGCCGAAGGCCAACCCGCTGCTGGCGCTGCGCGCCCGGGGCACGCTGCTGCCCGAGCGGGCCGTGAACGCGGTCGGGACGCTGCTGCGGCCGCTGTTCCGCTGGCCGGTCGTCGTGGCCGTGGTGGCCAGCGTCCTGGCCGTGGACTACTGGCTGTTCGCCGTGCACGGGCTGGGCGGGGGGATCCAGCAGGTCCTGCACGACCCGGTGGACTTCCTCGTGGTGATCGGCCTGTCCCTGGCCTCGGCCGCGTTCCACGAGTGCGGGCACGCGGCCGGCTGCCGTTACGGCGGGGCGCGGCCCGGCGTGATCGGCGTCGGCATCTACGTCATGTGGCCGTCGTTCTTCACCAACGTCACCGACTCCTACCGGCTCAACCGGGCCTGCCGGCTGCGGACCGACCTCGGCGGCCTGTACTTCAACCTGATCTTCATGCTGGCCCTGGCGGCCGTCTACTCGGCCACCTCGTCCGAGATCCTGCTCCTCGTCATCGCCGTCACGCACCTGGAGATGCTGGAGCAGCTGCTGCCATTCGTCCGCTTCGACGGTTACTTCATCCTCAGCGACCTGGTGGGCGTGCCGGACCTGTTCGCCCGCATCGTGCCGATCCTGCGCAGTGCCGTAAACCGGGCCGTGCACCGGGACCGCCCGGACCCGCGCGTGGCCGGCCTGCGGCGGCGCGCCCGGATCGTGGTGACCGGCTGGACGATGTGCGTCGTCCCGCTGCTCCTGGCGGGCTTCGGTTACCTGCTGCTGCGGATGCCCGCGATCGACCGGGCCCTGTGGCGGTCAGCCAGCCTGCAGGCCCACCTCACGACCGCCGCTGCCGGCGGCCACCGCTACGCGACCGCCGTGGTCGCCGCCGTCGGCACCGCCTTGCTGGGCGTGTCCTTGGCCGGCTCGGCGTATATCGTCACCGGGCTGGTCCGGCGGGGCGTCACCGCCGGCCTGCACTGGTCCGCCGGCCGTCCCGCCCGCCGGCTGCGGGCCGCCGGGGCCGTCCTGGCCGCCGTGATCGCTCTCGCCGCCTTCTGGACCTGGCAGGGCCAGTTCCGCGGCTGGTGACGAGTTCCCCCGCGATTGAGACGGGTGTGAAGCGGGCGATGGTGTGGTGCCAGCCCGCCCGATCGCCGTCCTGGCAAGATAGCGGCATGGAACGTGTGATTGGAATCGGCGGGTACTTCATGCGGGCCGCTGACCCGGCGGCCCTGGGCGCGTGGTATCGCGATTGCCTAGGCCTGGACGCCGATGAGAACGGCCTGTGGCGTCAGGAAGCCGGGCTGACGGTGTTCGCGACGTTCGAGTCCGAGACCGGCTACTTCGGGTCCCGCGCCCAGCAGACCATGGTCAACTTCCGGGTCCGCGACCTGGATGCGATGCTTGCGCAGTTGCGCGCCAAGGGAGCGGACGTGGCTAAAGAGCCGCAGGACATGGAGGGTGTCGGCCGGTTCGGCTGGGTCACCGATCCCGAGGGCAATCGGGTCGAGCTGTGGCAGCCCGCCTGACCGCCGCCCAGGAAGCGGTGCCGCCGCGCGAGCTGGCCGCCGCGCTGCGCGCGGCCGGCCTGAGCGGTGTCGACGACTCGGCCCGGCGGCGGGCGGAGTACGCCACCGACGCGTCCAACTACCGGGTCGTGCCCGCCGTGGTCGCCTTCCCCCGGCACGCCGAGGAGGCGGCCGCCGCGCTGGGCGTGGCGCGGCAATACGGCGTTCCGGTCACCAGCCGGGGCGGCGGCACCTCAACCGCGGGCAACTCCGTTGGTCCCGGCATCGTGCTGGACTTCTCCCGCCACCTCAACCGGGTGCTGGCCGTCGATCCCGAGGCCCGCACGGCGGTGGCCGAGCCCGGCGCGATCCTGGATGACATCACCGGAGCCGCGGCCGGATACGGCCTGCGGTTCGGCCCCGACCCCTCCTCGCACGCCCGGGCCAGCATCGGCGGCTCGATCGGCAACAACGCCTGCGGCTCGCGGGCCCTGCGCTACGGCCGCACCGCCGACAACGTGGTGAGCCTGGAGCTGTTGACTGCCGCCGGGGACCAAATCAAAGCCAGCCGCAACGACACAGCAGGGCCGATCGACACCGCCCTGAACAAGCTGGTCGCGGACAAACTCGCCCTGATCCGCACCGAGTTCGGCCGGTTCACCCGGCAGGTGTCCGGCTACAGCCTGGAGCACCTGCTGCCGG
The DNA here is from genome assembly GCA_963739135.1 of uncultured Actinomycetes bacterium. Taxonomy (GTDB): domain Bacteria; phylum Actinomycetota; class Actinomycetes; order Streptosporangiales; family Streptosporangiaceae; genus Palsa-504. The sequence goes on along the minus strand of CAVTZG010000017.1, from coordinate 996,198 downwards.
AGAACGGCGCCGACCTGGCCCGGTTCCTGGTCGGCACCGAAGGCACCCTGGGCATCGTCACCGCCGCCGCCGTCCGCCTGGTCCGGTCGCCGAACGCCGTGGCCCTGGCCGTCCTCGGCTACCCCGGCATGCCGGAGGCGGCGGACGCCGTGCCCGGCCTGCTGCCGCACCGGCCGGTGGCGCTGGAGGGGATGGACGCCCGGCTGGTCGACGTGGTCCGGACCCGCCGCGGCGCCGACGCCGTCCCGGCGCTGCCGCGCGGCCAGGCCTGGATCTTCGCCGAGACGGCGGGCGACACCGAGGCCGAGGCCCGCGCCGCCGCCGAGCGGCTCATCAAAGACTCCGGCGCCCTCGACGCCAGCGTCGTCACCGGCGCACCGGCGCGGGCCCTGTGGCGCATCCGCGAGGACGGCGCCGGCCTGGGCGGCCGCACCCCGGCGGGCGCGCCCGCCTGGCCCGGCTGGGAGGACGCCGCCGTCCCGCCTTCGCACCTGGGCGCCTACCTGCGGGATTTCACCGCGCTGCTGGGCGAGCACGACCTGGACGGGCTGCTGTACGGGCACTTCGGCGACGGCTGCGTGCACGTCCGCATCGACTTCCCGCTGGCCACCGCGCCCGGCCGGTACCGGGAGTTCGCGCTGGCCGCGGCGCAGCTGGCCGGCAAGTACGGCGGCTCGATGTCCGGCGAGCACGGCGACGGCCGGGCCCGCGGCGAGCTGCTGCCCTACATGTACTCACCCGAGGCCATCGAGATCATGGCCGCGGTCAAGGCCATCTTCGACCCGGGTAACGTGCTCAACCCGGGCGTGCTGGTCGACCCGGCCCCGATCGACGCCGACCTGCGGCTGCCCCAGGCCCGGCCGCTGAGCACCGGGCTCGGGTTCGCCTACCCGCATGACTGCGGGGACCTGGCCATCGCGGTGCACCGGTGCACCGGGGTAGGCAAGTGCCGGGCCGACACCACCGGCACCGGCGGGGTCATGTGCCCGTCCTACCTGGCCACCAGGGACGAGAAGGACTCCACCCGCGGCCGCGCCCGTGTGCTGCAGGAGCTGGCCAACGGCACCCTGGTCAGCAACTTCCGCTCCAGAGAACTGGCCGAGTCGCTGGATCTGTGCCTGTCCTGCAAGGGCTGCTCGTCCGACTGCCCGGCCGGCGTGGACATGGCCACCTACAAGGCCGAGGTGCTGTACCAGCGGTACCGCCGCCGCCTGCGCCCGGCCGCCCACTACGCCCTGGGCTGGCTGCCCCGCTGGGCCCGGCTGGCCGACCGCGCGCCCAAGCTGGCCAACGCCGCACTGCGCCAGCAAGCCCTGGCCGGCCTGGCCAAGCGGCTGGGCGGCATCGACGCCCGCCGCCCGCTCCCCGAGTTCGCCCCTCAGAGCTTCCGCGACTGGTTCGCCCAGCACCCTAAAGGCCATGACCGGACCCCGGTGCTGCTGTGGGTCGACACCTTCACCGACCACTTCACCCCCGAGGTCGGCCAGGCCGCCGTCCGGGTCCTGGAGGCGGCCGGCTACACGGTGCAGATCACCGCCCGGCCGGTGTGCTGCGGGCTGACCTGGATTTCCACCGGCCAGCTGGACGCCGCCCGCCGCCAGCTGCGGCGCAGCCTGGACGCCCTGGCTCCCGCGCTGGACGCCGGCACCCCGGTCGTCGGGCTGGAACCCTCCTGCACCGCCGTGCTGCGCGCCGACGCCGCCGAGCTGCTGCCTGACGACCCGCGTGCCGGGCAGGTCCGTTCGGCCATCAAGACCCTGGCCGAGCTGCTCACGGCGACCGAGCGATGGTCGGCGCCCGACCTGTCCGGCCTGTCCGCCGTCGCCCAGCCGCACTGCCACCACCACGCCGTGATGGGCTGGCATGCCGACGCCGCGCTGCTGGCCGGGGCCGGGGCCCAGGTCACCGCGGTGGGCGGCTGCTGCGGGCTGGCCGGCAACTTCGGCGTCGAGCGCGGCCACTACGACGTATCCCGGGCCGTGGCCGAGACCGCCCTGCTGCCGGCCGTCCGCGCCGCGCCGCCGGGCGCTCCCGTGCTGGCCGACGGGTTCTCCTGCCGCACCCAGCTCGACCAGCTGGCGCAGGTCCGCGGCCTCCACCTGGCCGAGCTACTGGCGGCCCGCCTGGAACAGGAGCCACGACCATGACCGTGCTGCCCGGCTTCGGCTACCGCCGCGTGGACGTGGCCGGCGTCACCATCAACTGCGCCGTCGCCGGGTCGGGCCCGCCGCTGCTGCTGCTGCACGGCTACCCGCAGAACCACCTGATGTGGCGGCAGGTCGCCCCCGGCATGGCCCGGGACCACACCGTCGTGGTCGCTGACCTGCGCGGCTACGGCGACTCGGGCAAGCCCGAGCCGGACAAAGAAAGCCGCGTGTACTCCAAGCGGTTCATGGCCCGGGACCAGGTCGGGCTGATGCGCGAGCTCGGCTTCGGCCGGTTCGGCCTGGTCGGCCACGATCGCGGAGCCCGGGTCGCGCACCGGCTGGTGCTGGATCACCCGGAGGCCATCGAGCGGCTGGCCGTGCTGGACATCGTGCCCACCCGGCATGTCTTCCGCCACGTGAGCCGGGAGATGGGCCTGGCCTACTACCACTGGTTCTTCCTGGCCGCGCCGAACGGCATCCCCGAGCGCATGATCGCCGCCGACCCCGCCTTCTGGCTCGACTCGCTGATCGGCCCGCTGCTCGGCGCGGGCGCCAGCATCGAGCCCGGCGTGCTGGCGGACTACATCCGCTGCTTCAGCGACCCGGGTACGATCGCGGGCTCGTGCGCGGACTACCGCGCCGCGGCCAGCACCGATCTGGCCGATGACGACGAGAGCTTCGCCGCCGGGCAGAAGATCGGCTGCCCGGTCCTGGTGCTGTGGGGCACGCAAGGGTTCGTCGGCCGCGGCTACCAGCCGCTGGCCGTCTGGCAGGAGTACGCCGCCGACGTCCGCGGCACCGCGCTGCCTACCGGCCACTTCCTGCCCGAGGAAGCACCGGACCTGGTCCTCGAGGCCCTGACCGGCTTCCTCGGCGAGAGTTAGCGACCCGATCGTAATCGCCCCGTTACCGCATTCCGGTCTCTCGGCTGCTAGGCCAGAATCGTGCTGACAGCCAGAAAGCGCATGGCCTGGGCGATCGTGCCATCCCGCCCGTGAACCAGACCGTCAGCCTGACCTGCTGACCGTGGCTGCAGTGGCCGTCGGCGTCCGGATGCTGGTCCTGCGGCCTAGCCCGCCCGGGCAGCCAGCGTCGGTTCGGGCTCCGCGCAGTGCCGCACGATCTCTTTCAGGTCCAAGCCGAGCGCGGCGCCCAGCGCGGCCACGGTGAAGAACGCGGGCGTGGCGATGCGGCCGGTCTCGATCTTGCGCAGCGTCTCCGCGGGAACGCCGGACAGCGCGGCGATCTCGGCCATGCTGCGCGGCCCGCGGGCCTCCCGCAGCAGCAGGCCGAGCCGCTCCCCGCGTGCGTGCTCGTGGCGGCTCAGTGGCGGTCGGACCATACCGTGATAATAATACCGGTATAGTTATACCGCAACGAGAGGGGCAGGCCGTGGTCGAGATGAAGACGCCAGGAGAGATCCAGGCCATGCGCGCCTCAGGCCGCGTGGTCGCGCAGATCCTGGCCGCGGTCCGGGCCCAGGCCAAGGCCTGGACGCGGCTGACCGAACTGGACGAGGTGGCCCGCGACGTGCTCGCGGCGGCCGGGGCCACCTCGCCGTTCCTGGGCTACCGGCCGTCCTTCGCCTCGGTCCCGTTTCCCGCGGTCATCTGCACGTCGGTCAACGACGCCGCGCTGCACGGCATCCCGGACCGGTACCGGCTGGCCGACGGCGACCTGCTCAGCGTGGACTGCGGGGCCGTGCTGGACGGCTGGGCCGCCGACGCGGCGATCTCCTTCACCATCGGGCCGCCGCGCCCGGCCGACGCCAAGCTGATCGCGGTCACCGAAGCCGCCCTGCGGGCGGGTATCGCCGCGGCCGTGCCTGGCGCCCGGATCGGCGACATCTCGGCCGCGATCGGCACCGTCGGGCGGGCCGGCGGTTACGGCATCTGCACCGACTTCGGCGGCCACGGCGTGGGCCGGGCCATGCACGAGGACCCGCACATCCCCAACGAGGGCGCGCCCGGCCGCGGCCGCCGCCTGACTCCCGGCCTGGTCCTCGCCATCGAGCCCTGGTTCCTGGCCGGCGGCAAGGACAGTTACTTCATCGATGACGACGGCTGGACCATCCGCAGCGGCGACGGCAGCCGCGCCGCCCACGCCGAGCACACCGTGGCCATCACCGCCGGCGGCCCTCAGGTCCTGACCATCCCCTGACCGCCCGCCCCGGCCGGGCTCCTTCTTATTGGGCCGAACGGTCCGTGGTATCTGTTTGCCTCACTCGCCAGCGCTCGCGGCTTTGACAAGAATACCGATGGTATTTAAATATGTTCGGTATGAGTCCTCGCCTGTCCCGGGCCGAACAGAACGACCGCAACCGCGCCCTCCTGTTCGCCGCCGCGCGCCGGGTGTTCCTGGCCCGGGGTTATTACGCCGCCACCCTGGAGCAGATCGCCGACGAGGCCGGGTTCTCCAAGGGCGTGGTGTACTCGCGGTTCGCCAGCAAGGCCGACATGTTCCTGGCCCTGCTCGAGGGCCGGATCACCGAGCGGGCCGCGCAGAACGCGCAAGCCGCCCGCGACCTGGCTGGCACGGGGAACTTCGACGCCCTGGTCGACCTGGTGCAGCGGGCCGAGCGGGCGGCGCCCGGCTGGCGGCTGCTGCTGACCGAGTTCCGGATCCACGCCGCCCGGGATCCCGAACTCAACCGCCGGTACGCGGCCCTGCACGCCCGGACGGTCGAGGGCATCGCCAGGTCGCTGGTCATGATCAGCGAGGGGGGTGAGCAGAGCCTCGCGCTCCCCCCGCGTCAGCTGGCCGAGCTCCTGCTGGCTGTCGAAAACGGCCTCGCGCTGGAGCAGCAGGCCAACCCAGACGCCCTCGGCGGTCCGGACCTGCCCGTGATCCGCTGGCTGACCACCCGGCTCGCCCCGGCACCCGTTCTCACCCGGGAGGAAACATGACCGCTGCCGCGGCTACCGAACTTGATCTGCTCCGGGGCCGCGTGTCCGGGGCCATCGGCGGGCGGCTGCCCGGCCATCTCCAGCGCGCCGGCTGGAGTTCCGCGCAGCTGGCTGCCTTCCAGCGTGGCCGGCTGCGGGAGTTGCTGGCCCGCGCCATCGAGTGGTCGCCCTTCCACGCCGCCCGCCTGCGCGATGTCGACCCGGCCCGGTTCGAGCTGGCCGACCTGGCCCGCCTGCCAGTCATGACCAAGGCCGAAATGATGGAGAACTTCGATTCGGCCCTCACCGACCGGCGGCTGAGCCGCGAACTGGTGGAGCGGCACCTGGCCGCATCGGTCGCCGAGCCGTCGCTGCTGCTCGGCGAGTACGTCTGCCTGGTGTCGGGCGGAAGCTCAGGGCTGCGCGGGATCTTCGTCCAGACCCTCAGCGAGTACGCGGACTTCGTCGGCACGATCATCCGCAGGCTCATGGCCGGCGGCGCGCCGCCGCCGGAAGGCCTGGTCATCGGCATCGTGGGCGCGGGTTCGCCGGTTCACTCCAGCGGCCTGGCCGCGGTGACGGCGACCGCGCCCCCGGTCCGGATGATCTCCGCGCCGGTCGGCTTGCCCACCGCCGAGATCGTCCGCCGCCTGAACGCCGCCCAGCCGCCCATCCTGATGGGCTACGCGGCCAAGCTGGCCGAGCTGGCCCGCGAGCAGCGGGCCGGACGCCTGAGGCTCGGCCCTCGGTCGGTCATCTCCAACTCCGAGGCGCTCGGCCCGGACGAGCGGACAGCTATCAGCGAGGCGTTCGGCGTCCCGGTCATCGACCTGTTCGTCTCGACCGAGGGCCTGGTCGGCCACACCGACCCGGGCGGCGCGGTGTTCACCTTCGCCAGCGATACCTGTATCGCCGAGTGCGTGGACGACCAGGGCAATCCCGTCCCGGACGGGACCGCCTCGTCAAAGGTACTGGTCACGAACCTGCATAACCTGACCCAGCCGCTCATTCGGTACGAGCTGACTGACCGGTTCACGCCCGCCCGGCCCACCGACGGCGGCTTGCTACGGGCCGGTGTCGACGGCCGCGCCGACGACCTGTTCCGCTACGCCACCGCGAGCGTGCACCCCTTCGTGATCGGCGCGGTCCTGGCCCGGGCCCCGGCCATCCGCGAGTTCCAGGTCCGGCAGACCGAGGCCGGCGCCGAGGTCACCGCCGTGGCCGACCGCGACTTCGACGACACGGCGGTGGCCGCCGAGATCCAGGCCTGCCTGCGCCAGGCCGGCCTGGCCCAGCCGCAGGTCACCATCTGCCGGGCCCGAGCGCTGGATCGCGACCCGCTGACCGGCAAGGCCAGGCGTTTCGTCCCGCTGCGCCTAGCGGGCTGAGCAACGCCGCGGTCGTGCTGGCCGGGACGCTCAGCCTGGACCTGGCGGCCAGCCGAGTCCGGCCAGCACCAGCGGCGCGATCTCAGCCAGACGGGTGACCGGCGGCGGGCCGTCCGCGTCGATACCCGGCCCGGCCGCGGCGGCCCAGGCCGTGGCCACCTCCGGCCCGGGTGGCCAGCGTCACGAAGTCCGGATGCTCGGCCAGCCGGTGACCGGTCAGGTCGTTGCCGGTGATGCCGTGCTCGGCCACGCTCCGGCCGGTCGCGATCGTCGCCCAGCACGGCCCGGACCAGGTGGGCGTGGCCTCGTCGATGGGCACCGGGACCAGGAAGCCGCCCCGGCCGAAGTCCCAGATCGACGGCGTGGCCTCCGGCCCGAGCAGGTCGAACCGGACCCCGTCGACGCCGATCACCAGTACGTGCCGCCCGTCGGTTGACACTAGCTAGCACTAGACCCCCATCGACGTCCCCGGGCCGGCCCAACATAGGGATAGTACCGTTCGCTTATCTGGTGTGTCTTAGACAGCGGAATCGTGTACTAGTTGGTACAATGCTAGAGTGGCTTGTTTCGAATATGTGTGCGCTCCCCTGCGGGCTGCCCGGAGGGACGGGAGGGCGGGCTTGTGACTACGTGCCTTCGCGCGCTTGCCGCGCCGTTCGTGGCCGCTGCGCCGGCAGGCGTGCGGGTGCGGGCCCGGCTGCGGGTGTCCGGGCAGGATGAGGCGGTGCTGTGGGCCGTGGGCACGCATCTGGGGTCGCTGGCGGGCCGTGACCTGGCCGCCCGCAGCGCGGAGGGGCGGCTGGACGCGAGGGGCAAGACCGCCTCCCGCGCCAGGCGGAAGCGAGCCATCACAGCGCAGTCGTCCTCCCGGTGGGCGGGCGCGATCACCCGGACCAGCGAGGACCAGGTCCGGCTGGCCGAGCAGAACCTGCGCGCCGAGCGGGCGAGCCTGCAGGCCCGCATCCGCCGTGTCGAGGCCCGGCTGGTGCTCCCGGCGGGCGGGAGGGCGGGCCGGACGCGCGGGTACGCGACTGCCGCTGAGCGGCACGCGAAGGTGATCCGCTGTCGCGCGCTGAAGGCCCGCCTGGCCCGGGTCCAGCGGCGCCTGGACAGTGGCACCGTGCCGGTGGTGCGGGCCGGCAGGGCCTTGCTGCGCAAGCGCGGCAACCTTGCCGCCGCGGGGATGACCGAGGAGCGGTGGCGGGCGGAGTGGGAGTCGGCGCGGCTGTTCCTGACCGCAGACGGGGAGAAGGACAAGGCGTGCGGCAACGAAACGATACGCTGGCACCCGGACGAGGGATGGCTGGAGGTGAAGCTGCCCGCCCCGCTGGCCGGTCTGGCGAACCGGCCGCACGGCCGGTACCGGCTCGCCGCCCCCGTCGAGTTCCCCTATCGCGGGGACGAGGTCGCCGCGCAGGCGGCCACCGGCGCGGTCCGCTATGACATCAGCTGTGACCCGAGACGGGGCCGCTGGTACATCGACGCGTCCTGGAAGGCCGCCCCGACGCCCGCCCCGTGCCTAGAGGAGCTGCGGGAGCACCCGGTGGTGGCGGTCGACGTCAACGCGGGCCATCTGGCGGTCGCGGTAGTCGCGGCGGACGGTAACGTCCTGCGCGCCCCCACCACCATCGGCTTGGATCTGGCCGGGCGGCCTGCCGCCACCCGCGACGGGCGGCTGCGGGCCGCGATCAGCAGCCTCATCGCCACCGCCAGGCAGCATGGTGCCCGAGCGATCGTCATCGAGGACCTGGACTTCGCCGACGCGCGCGCGCAGGGACGCGAGCACCACGGCAACCGGCCCTCGCGCGGCCAGCGAGGACGCGGATTCCGGCGGGCGGTCTGCGGCATCCCGACCGCCCGGTTCCGCGGCAGGCTCACCCAAATGGCGAGCAACGCGGGCCTGCCGGTGATCGTCGTTGATCCCGCCTACACCTCCCGCTGGGCAGCCGAGCACTGGCTGCGGCCCCTGCGGGAGCACCACCCGAAGGCGACCGGTCACCACGCGGCAGCGCTGGTGATCGGGCGACGCGGGCTCGGCCACCGGGCCAGGCGCCGCGCGACAGGGAACCACACCGCCCCGGAGGAGGCGGCACGGCCAGCCCAGGCGCGGCCCCGGACCACCCGGCGCGACCGGCCGCACCCAGGAAACCCGCCGCCCCACCAGGCCTCCGGCAGCCACCCGGCGCCAAGACCGGACCGCCTCACCGGATCACGGCAGGCAACCAGGCAGCCCACGACCGCTCGGGGCCGCCGGCTAGCCAGGACCATGTCCTGCTAGTTCAGTAGGAACGGTCGGCCCAGAAGGGAGCACCGATGTCATCCTCGCCGGAGTCACAGCACCTTGACAACCATCACCGGAACACGCTGCGCCAGATCTTCGCCCATCCCGCGAGCCACAACATCGAATGGCACGCGGTGACCTCGCTGCTCGAGGCGGTCGGCACGGTCGAGGTGCGGCACGACGGCAAGGTATCCGTCCGGGTGGGATCCGCGGCCGCGTTCCTCGAGCCCCCGGCCGGCAAGGACATCGACGCCCAGATGGTTATTGACCTGCGCCACATGCTGAGCCGGGCGGGGTACGGCCCGTCATGAGCCGGGTCATCGTCATCCGGCACCACGACATCGACTCGGCCGGCTTCGTCGCGGACGCGTTCGAGGCCCGGGGCGCCGAACTGGACGTCCACCAGTATCCGGACGGCGGCGCTCGGCTGCCGGCCCCGGACGGCGCCGGCCACGTCGTGGTGCTGGGCGCGGTCAGCTCGGTCAACGACCCCGATCCCTGGATCGCCCGCGAGCTCGACTGGCTGCACGCGGCCGACCGGGCGGGGGTGCCCCTGCTGGGCATCTGCTTCGGCGCCCAGGCCATCTGCGCCGCGTTCGGCGGCCGGGTCGAGGCCATGGGGCGCCATGAGATCGGCTGGTTCACCGTCGAGTCGGCCGACCCCGAGATGATCCCGGCCGGTCCCTGGCTGGAGTTCCACGGTGACCGCTGCCTCCCGCCGCCGCAGGCCACCATGCTGGCCCGCAACCCCGTCGGCGTGCAGGCCTTCGGCATCGGCAGGCACCTGGCCGTCCAGTTCCACCCGGAGGTCGACGGGCCTCAGGTCAAGCGCTGGCTGGACGCGGGCAGCAGCCGCTACGCCGAACGCGCCGGGGTGGATCCCGACCAGCTCGTGGCCGACACCATCCGCGAGGAGCCGGCCGCCCGCGAGCGGGCCGACCGCCTGGTCGCCGCCGCCCTGCGCTGGTCCGCCCGAGGTTTGGCCGACCGCAGCGCTTAGCCGCTGAGGCCGGGCCGGTCGTACATGGCCACCATGGTGGCCTGCATGACCGCGAACGGGGCCGCGGCGCCCTCGGCGACCGCCTCCCCGCGGCAGACCACCAGAGTCCGGCCCGCCCGGGTGACCTGGCCGGTGATCGTGAACCTGTCGCCAGCCGCGGGCGCCAGCAGGTTGATGGTGAACGTCGCGGTCAGCACCTCGGCCCCGGGCGACATCACGCTGTAGGCCGCGTAGCCGCAGGCGCTGTCCAGCGCCGCGGCGACCGCCCCGGCGTGCAGGAACCCGTGCTGCTGGGTGAACCGGTCGTCATGCCGCAGGGCCAGTTCCACCCGGCCCCGCTCGACGGCGATCAGCTCCACGCCCAGCGTGCTCATCATGCCCTGGCGCTCGATGCTGGCCTGCACGCGAGCCCGCATCGCCTCGTCGGGCTCGGGCTGGGCGTCAGGCCGGTCCGGTGCGGTCACCCGCCGATTGTTTCACCGCGCGTCGCAGGCCACGCGCGAAGGCCCGGGCCGGCCCGCGCGCACCGCGCGCACCGCCCTGGTGACCCGCCGCCACCGCCGCGACACCCGGGCCGCCGGTCAGCCGGACACCCTGCTCGGTCAGCTTCTCCACCCAGGACTTGACCGCGATCAGCATCGCCGCGTCCTCGTCCGCGGTCGACTCGGCTGCCTCGTCGACCCAGAACAGCAGCATGTACCTCATGGCTTGCACGCGACGCCGCCCCACAGCGACGTCGGACCCGCGGCTTCCAGATCCGACGCCGGGTGCCACTGCGTGACTTTCACCACCCCGGGGTCGACCAGGTCCAGGCCGGTGAAGAACCGGGCCACCACCGCACGCGGCCGCCCGACGTGGTTGCCCTCGGCCAGGTGCTCGTTCATCCGCCTGATCATCTCGGCCATCTCGCCGGGGGAGATGTCGCTGGCCGCGTGCGAGATGACCAGGTAGCTGCCCGAGGGCACCGCGCTGACCAGCCGGGCCACGATCTGCTCGGCCTCCTCCAGGTCCGGGATGTAGTGCAGGATGGCCAGCAGCATGATCGCGACCGGCTGGCTGAAGTCCAGCGTGTCGGCCGCCTCCGCCAGGATGGCGTCCGTGTCGCGCAGGTCGGCGTCGAGGTAGGCGGTCACGCCCTCCGGGGTGCTGGTCAGCAGGGCGCGGGCGTGCGACAGGACCAGCGGGTCGTTGTCGACGTAGACGATCCGGCTGTCCGTCGCCACCCCCTGGGCCACCTCATGGGTGTTGCTGGCTGTCGGCAGCCCGGTGCCGATGTCGAGGAACTGGCGGATGCCCTGGTCGGCGGCCAGGTAACGGACGGTACGGGCCAGGAAGGCCCGGTTGGCCCGGGCCGAGGCGCGGATGGCCGGATAGGCCTCGATGGTCGCCTCGCCCGCGATCCGGTCCGCCTCGAAGTTGTCTTTGCCGCCCAGCCAGTAGTCGTAGACCCGGGCCGGGTGGGCTTTGCTGGCGTCGAAGCGGGCCGGGCCGCGTGACGCCCGGGCGTCGGACCGGGGCGGCTGGCCGCTGGTCATCGCCGTACCTCCCTCCCGCTGTCCGCACATCGTACGGCGGCGGCAAACTCCCCGCACCGGGGATAGCCACCCTAGCCCCGCTGGTCACTCATGTCTCCTGGTGAGACGACTGATCGCTTGACCGTCGCCCGCCCGCTAGCCGACCGCCTCGGAAGCCTCGGCCGAGCGCAGCGCCTCCCACACGCGCTGCGGGGTGGCGGGCATGTCGATGTGCCGGACGCCCAGGTAGGCCAGCGCGTCGATGATCGCGTTCTGCACGGCCGGGGGGCGAGCCGATCGTGCCGGCCTCGCCGATGCCCCGCGCAAGACGTTTTCCGGTGAGCTCATCGCCGGAAGATCGGGTAACCTTTCTGGGTTAGCGATGGCGGAGTAGCTCAGTCAGGCAGAGCAAGCGGCTCATAATCGCTGTGTCGCCGGTTCAAGTCCGGCCTCCGCTACACTTGGCCCGTCCCCGCGAAGAGCCCATCCCCGCGAAGAGCCCGACCCCGAAGAGCCCGACCCCGAAGAGTCAGAAAGGCGCTGCACCGTGGCTGCCACCGATGTCCGGCCGAAGATCACGCTGGCTTGCCAGGAATGCAAGCGCCGGAACTACATCACCAGGAAGAACCGGCGTAACGACCCGGACCGGATCGAGCTGAAGAAGTACTGCCCGTGGTGCCGCTGCCACCAGCCGCACCGCGAGACCCGATAGCCGCACATGGCGATCAACACCGACTACATCGGGCGGACCTTCGAGCCGTCTGAGCCCTATGAGGTCAGCCGGGTCAAGATCGCCGAGTTCGCCGACGCGATCGGTGAGCCCAGCCCGCTGTGCCGGGACCGGGCGGCGGCCCAGGCGGCCGGGTACCCGGACGTGATCGCCCCGCCCACCTTCGCCATCGTGGTCAGCGCGGCCAACAGCGCCCAGGTCACGCACGACCCGGACCTGGGCGTGAACTACGCCATGATCGTGCACGGCGAGCAGAGCTTCAGCCACGCCCGCCCGCTGCACGCGGGCGACGTCGTGGTGTCGCAATCCACCATCGAGTCCATCAGGGCGGTGGGCAGCATGACCACGCTGACCACCGTGACCCAGATCAGCACCACCGAGGGCGAGCACGTGTGCACCGCCCGGTCGGTGCTGGTCGAACGCGGCGCCTAGGGGGAGACGATGGGCAGCCCCAGCTACGACGACATCCAGGCCGGGACCGAGATCCCGGCCCGCCAGTACCAGGTGACCCGGCGCGACCTGGTGCGCTACGCCGGGGCCTCCGGCGACTTCAATGTCATCCACTGGAACGAGCGCATCGCCAAGTCGGTGGGCCTGCCCGACGTGATCGCGCACGGCATGCTCACCATGGCCCTGGCGGGCCGGTTCCTCGCTGAGTGGGCCGGCGACCCGGGGGCCGTGACCGAGTACGGCGTCCGGTTCTCCGCGCCGGTCGTGGTCCACGACGACGACAAGGGCGCCACGGTCGAGGTCACGGGCACCGTGACTGAGAAGCTCGACGGCCGCCGGGTCGCGGTCGACGTCACCGCCCGGTCCGAGGGGACCAAGATGCTGACCCGGGCCCGCGCCGTCGTCCGCTTGAGGTGACGGTGAACCTGGCCGACTGCACCACCATCGGCCTGGGCGGCCCGGCCCGCGCCTTCGTCCGGGCCGGCACCGAGGGTGAGCTGATCGACGCCGTGGCGACCGCTGACGCCGGCGGCGAGCCGGTGCTGATCCTCGGCGGCGGCAGCAACCTGGTCGTCGCCGACGCTGGCTTCGACGGCACCGTCATCCAGGTGGCGACCCGGGGCCTGACCCGCGACGGCGAGCCGGGCACGGTGACCGTCGCGGCCGGCGAGGACTGGGATGAGGTGGTGGCCAGGACCCTGTCCGAGGGCCTGGCCGGCCTGGAGTGCCTGTCCGGCATCCCCGGCCGCGCCGGCGCGACCCCGATCCAGAACGTGGGCGCCTACGGCCAGGAGGTCTCACAGGTCATCACCGGAGTGCGGGTCTACGACCGGCTGACCAAGGAGATCATTTTTATACCGAACGGATCGTGCGGTTTCGGATACCGCACCAGCACGTTCAAACGGGACCGGACGCACCGCCTGGTGGTGCTGAGCGTGACGTTCCGGCTGGCCGTGGGGCCGCTGTCGGCACCGGTCCGCTACTCCGAACTGGCCGGCGCCCTCGGGGTCGAGATCGGGGACCGGGTGGCGAGTACTGAGGCCCGTTCGGCCGTGATCCAGCTCAGGCAGCGCAAGGGGATGGTCATCGATCCGGCCGACCCCGACAGCCGCAGCGTCGGCTCGTTCTTCGTCAACCCGGTGCTGGATGCGGCCGCGCTGGCCGCCGTCGAGACCGCGGCACGAGCCAGGTACGGTCCGCAGGTCCAGGTGCCCCGGTTCGACGCCGGGGACGGGCTGGTGAAGCTCCCGGCCGCCTGGCTGATCGAGCGGGCCGGCTACGGCAAGGGCTACAGCCGGGGGGACGGCGCCCGGATCTCGGCCAAGCACACGCTGGCCCTGGTCAACTCGGGCTCGGCCAGCACGGCCGGGCTGATCGCGCTGGCCCGGGAGATCAGGAACGGGGTGAGCGACGCGTTCGGCGTGTCGCTCACCCCGGAACCTGTCCTGGTCGGAGTCGCGCTCTAGCTAGTGATGCAGCAGGTTGAGCGTGTTGGTGGCGTCGTCCACGTAGTAGACGGCATCATGGCCAGGCTGGACGGCCAGGCCGAACAGGGCGCCCGCCCCGGGCGGGGAACCGGAGCTGTCCAGCTGGCGGACGGCGATCTGGGCCCCGAACGGGGTGGTCTCGACCAGCCAGCCGTTGCCGCTGTTGACGGTCAGGATGTCACCACCCGGTGCCACGACCAGGCCGAGCGGGCCGTTCAGCCAGTGGCCGCGGGTGACGGTGAAGCCGGTGCCGGCGCTGCTGGAGCGGAATAGGGCATCCGGGATGGCGGCGATCCTGTTGGCCAGTGTGTCAGCCACGTACAGGGTGCCGTGGGCGCCCAGGCCGACCCCGGTGGGGCCGATGACCAGGGCGGCGGAGTTCAGCGTCTCGGGGAAGCCGGATCCGATTGTGGTGTCGAACCAGATGAACGGCAGCCCGAACTGCGGGATCTTGATGACGAGCCGCAGCACCGTGCCCCTGAAGACGGTGTGGCCATTGCCCGCCACCGTGCCGTTCAGGACGTTGGTGACGAACAGCACGGCCTGGTTGCCCAGGTCCAGGCTGCCCATGTCCCAGGGTCCGTTGATGCCGCCGCCGTGGAAGGTCTCCCGGACGTGGCCCCACTTGTCGAGCACGATCAGACAGCCGGCGCCGGAGACGTTGCCATTCTTGGTGGGCAGCGAGCCGACGATCACCCAGCCGCTGCGCAGCACGGTCAGGGCGGTGGTCAGACCGACGCCGCCGGGGCAGCCGCGCAGGTTGGGGTTGATCTTGGCGAACACCCACTGGTGACCGGACGGGGTGACCTCGACGATCGTGGTGCCGGTGCCCTGCACGTTGGCTTGGTCGTTGAAGTTGCTGACCAGGACGTTGCCCCGGAACAGGTCGCCGGTGGTGCGCGGGACGACGAACACGCCGTACGGGTTGACGTCGCCGTTACCCGGCACCGTCGACGCGATCACGCTCGTCTTATGCAACGGGCCGACGAAGGCCGGGAATCCTCCCGCACTGGCGCTGCCGGCCATCAGGCTGGTGCCGGCCAGCAATCCGGCGGTGGTGGTGACGACCGCGGCCAGACCAGCCGCGAACCGTCTTGTTGGTTTCATTTCGATGTCGCTCCCTTTCCCGTGAAGAAATGTCCTCACTGATGTCCACGTCTGCGGGAGCGAGATGGTTCGGGCAAGCCGGAATACGGATTGGCGGCCGGTGCCGTGGCTGTCAGGGAAAGGACACGGCTCACCGGAGGTTCGCAGTTCCGGTGATCTTTCCCGGCACCCGCGGGCACCGGCCACCAACCTGGTCTACGCACCGGCACACGCCCCGGATCAACCCGGAGCGCGCGCGTAAGAGATCGGTAATAACTTCAGCTTCCGCCCAGGGCGTACGTCAGCTCGCCGTCTGCTTGGTCAGGGCCACCTTGACCAGGCCGTCGCCGGCCGGCTGCGGGTCGGCCTCCAGCTCGGCGGCCGGGCGCACGTCCAGGGTGACGGCCAGGGTCTCGGCGGCCACGAACCCGGCGTGCGCGCGGACCGCGTCGGCCAGCGCGCCGTCGGCGCCGATGGCCAGGTGGATCCGGTCCGACACCAGCAGGCCCGCGTCGCGGCGCGCCTGCTGCACGGCCCGCACCACGTCCCGGGCCGCGCCCTCCGCGGCCAGTTCCGGCGTGACCTGGGTGTCCAGCGCGACCAGGCCGGCGTGGCCGCCCAGCGCCGCGGTCGAGTCCGGGTCGGCGGCGGCCAGCTGCAGCTCGTACTCGCCGGGCTCCAGCTCCACCCCGGCGGCGGTGATGCCGTCGCCGGAGTGCGCCCAGTCACCCGCCTTGACCGCGCGGATGACCTCCTGCACCTTCCCGCCCAGCCGCGGCCCGAGCACCCGCGGGTTCACCGCCAGCTCGAAGGTGCCCAGGCTGGCCAGGTCGGCGGACAGCTCGACGCTCTTGACGTTGACCTCATCGGCGATCAGGTCGGTGAACGGGGCCAGCGACTTGGCCTCGGGGTGGGCGACGGTCAGCGACGCCAGCGGCAGCCGCACCCGCAGCTGGCGGGCCTTGCGGATGCCGAGCGCGGTGCTGCACACCGAGCGGACCAGGTCCATCGCCCCAGCCAGGTCCTCCTCGCCCGGCCAGCCGGTCACATCGGGCCAGCCGGTCAGGTGCACGCTGGGCTCGCCGGTCAGCCCGCGCCAGATCGCCTCAGTGGTCAGCGGCAGCAGCGGGGCAGCGGCCCGGCAGACGGTCTCGAGCACGGTCCACAGGGTGTCCAGCGCGTCCGTCTCGCCGGCCCAGAACCGGCTGCGCGACCGGCGGATGTACCAGTTGGTCAGCACCTCGAGGTGGTCGCGCAGCGCCTGGCAGGCGCCGCCCACGTTGCACTCGTCGAGCAGCCGGGCCATCTCGCTGACCACGGCCCGGGTCTTGGCCAGGATGTACCGGTCCAGCACGTGCTGGCTCCTGGTCGATAGCCTGGCCTGGTAGGACTCGGCGTTGGCGTACAGGGCGAAGAAGTAGTAGCTGTTCCACAAGGGCAGGATGGCCTGGCGGACCGCGTCCCTGATGCCCTGCTCGGTGACGATGAGGTTGCCGCCGCGCAGTATCGGGCTGGCCATCAGGAACCAGCGCATGGCGTCCGAGCCGTAGCGGTCGAAGACCTCGTTCACGTCGGGGTAGTTGCGCAGGCTCTTGGACATCTTCTGGCCGTCGTTGCCCAGCACGATGCCGTGGCTGACGCAGGTGCGGAAGGCCGGCCGGTCGAACAGCGCGGTGGCCAGCACGTGCAGGGTGTAGAACCAGCCGCGGGTCTGGCCGATGTACTCGACGATGAAGTCGCCCGGGTAGTGCCCGTCGAACCACTCGCGGTTCTCGAACGGGTAGTGCACCTGGGCGAACGGCATCGACCCCGACTCGAACCAGCAGTCAAGCACCTCGGGCACCCGGCGCATGACAGAACGGCCGGTCGGGTCGTCGGGGTTCGGCCGGGTCAGCTCGTCGATCGCGGGCCGGTGCAGGTCGTCCGGGCGCACGCCGAAGTCACGCTCGAGCTCTTCCAGCGACCCGTACACATCGGTCCGCGGGTAGTCGGGATTGTCGCTCTGCCAGACCGGGATGGGCGAGCCCCAGAACCGGTTCCTGCTGATCGACCAGTCCCGCGCGCCGGCCAGCCACTTGCCGAACTGGCCGTCCTTGACGTGCCCGGGCACCCAGGTGATCTCCTGGTTCAGCTCGACCATCCGGTCTGAGAACCTGGTCACCGCCACGAACCAGCTCGACACCGCCTTGTAGATCAGCGGGTTACGGCAGCGCCAGCAGTGCGGGTAGGAGTGGGTGTAGGTCTCCTGGCGAACCAGGTTGCCCTGCTCGCGCAGCCGGGCCGCGATCCCGGCGTTGGCGTCGAAGACGTGCTGGCCCGCGAAGTCGGGCACCAGGTGCGTGAACTGGCCCCGCTCGTCCACGGTCAGCACGGTCGGGATGCCGGCCGCGGTGCAGGCCAGGTTGTCGGCCTCGCCGTAGGCGGGCGCCATGTGCACCACGCCGGTGCCGTCCTCGGTGGTGACGTCGTCGGACATGATGACGCGGTACGCGTCGCCGGTGCCGAACCTCTCCGCATCGGCCAGGTATCCAAACAGCGGCTGGTACCGGCGGCCGGCCAGCTCGGCGCCGGTCAGCGTGCCCACCGTGGCGGCCTCCTCGAGTTCCCGCTCGTAGGCGGCCTGCCGGTCGGCGGCCAGGATGTACCGCTCGCCGCCGGACTCCACCACCACGTAGCTGATGTCCGCGCCGACCGCGCAGGCCAGGTTGGACGGCAGCGTCCACGGCGTGGTGGTCCAGGCCAGCAGCCACTCCCCGGTCTCCAGCTTGAACCGGACGGTGACCGAAGGGTCATGGCGTTCGGCGTAGGTGTCGTCGTCCATCCGCAGCTCGTGATTGGACAGCGGCGTCTCGCACCGCCAGCAGTAGGGCAGCACCTTGAAGCCCTGGTAGACCAGGCCCTTGTCCCACAGCTGCTTGAAGGCCCACATGACGCTCTCCATGTAGGGCAGGTCGAGCGTCTTGTAGTCGTGGTCGAAGTCGACCCAGCGGGCCTGGCGGGTGACGTAGTCCTGCCATTCCCTGGTGTAGCGCAGCACCGACTCGCGGCAGGCCTGGTTGAACTTCTCGATGCCCATGGCCAAGATGTCGGCCTTGCCGGAGATGCCGAGCAGCCGTTCGGCCTCGACCTCGGCGGGCAGGCCGTGGCAGTCCCAGCCGAACCGGCGCTCGACCCGGTCGCCCCGCATGGTGCGGTACCGCGGCACCAGGTCCTTGACGTAGCCGGTGAGCAGGTGACCGTAGTGCGGCAGCCCGTTGGCGAACGGCGGCCCGTCGTAGAACACGTACTCCCGGTCCGCGGAGCGCTGCTCCACCGAGGCGCGGAAGGTGTCGTTCGCCTGCCAGTACGCGAGCACGTCCCGCTCGAGGGCGGGGAAGTCCGGCTGGGCGGGTACGTCGGCGGTCGCGGAGCGCGGATAGCCGGGAGGTCGGTCGGAGTGGGTTGGTCGGGAAGAACCGGGAGGTCGGTCGGGGTGGGTTGGTCGGGAAGAACCGGGAGGTCGGTCGGGGTGGGTTGGTCGGGAAGAAACAGCCATCAGGTGTCCTTGCGGTGCAGCGGGTGGTTCGGCTGGGCCGCGAGGACGACGTGCCCGCTCCCATGCGGGCACACCGCGGTACCACCTCGCTTGCCGCCAGGCCCGGGTCTGCACCCAAGTCCAGGCGACCGCTCGTCAGCCGGCTGTGACGGGCCGGTCCCGCCCGGTTCTAGTCAGGCCGCGCAGGCCCTTTCTTCCGGGGGCTCCCCGGTGATAGCCGGATCGACGCCATGTGCATGTAAGGCTAGCCGCTTCCGCCTTGTTCCCGCGACGCGATATCGCGTGCCCGCGGCGTGCACCACGGCCCGTTCGGCCCAAACAGGGACCTAGGCCGGGGCGGCGAGCCAGGCGTCGATGGCGGCCAGCAGCCGGGCCCGCCGTGGCTCGGGTGCGACCGAGGCCAGCACCGATGTGCGGGCCAGGTCGGCCAGCCCGGCGTCGGTGAAGCCGTGCGCGTGCCGGGCGATCTCGTACTGGGCGGCGAGCCGCGGGCCGAACAGCAGCGGGTCGTCGGCGCCCAGCGCGACCGGCACGCCCGCCTCGAACAGCAGCCGCAGCGGGACCTGGGCCGGGGCCGGCGCGACGCCCAGGGCGACGTTGGAGGAGGGACAGACCTCGCAGGTGACCGCCTCGGCGGCCAGCCGCTTGACCAGGGCCGGGTCTTCTGCGGCGCGGACGCCGTGGCCGATCCGGTCGGCGTGCAGGTCGTCCAGGCAGGCGGCCACGCTGGGCGGCCCGACCAGCTCGCCGCCGTGCGGCACCAGCAGCAGCCCGGCCTGCTCGGCGATGCGGAATGCCCGGGCGAACTCGCGCGGCGGACCGCGGCGCTCGTCGTTGGACAGGCCGAAGCCGGTCACGCCGAGGCCCGCGTACTGAGCGGCCAGCCGGGCCAGCGTCCTGGCCTCCAGCGGATGCTTGGTCCGGTTGGCCGCCACGATGATGCCCAGCCCGACGCCGGTGGCCTCCGACGCGGCTGCCGCCGCGTCGAGTACCAGCTCGAGGGTGGCCGTGATCCCGCCGAACCGCGCGGCGTAGCCGTCCGGGTCCAGCTGGATCTCCAGCCAGCCCGAGCCCTCGGCCCGCTCGTCCTCGGCGATCTCTCTCAGCAGCCGCCGCAGGTCGGCCGGGGCGCGCAGCACCGAGCGGGCCATGTCGTACAGCCGCTGGAACCGGAACCAGCCGCGCTCGTCGGTCCCGCTCAGGTGCGGTGGCCATTCGTCGGTCAGCGCGGGCGGCAGCCGGATGCCGTGGTAGCCGGCCAGCTCGACCAGCGTCGCGTGCCGCATGGCCCCGGTCAGGTGCAGGTGCAGGTGCGCCTTCGGGAGGGCGGACAGCGACCGAGCCATCCGCCCAGTGTGCCGTCCCTACCGGGCGCCCGCGAGCAGCTTGGCCATGCGGGCGATGCCCTCTTCGAGGTCGGCGTCGCCCAGGGCGCAGGAAAGCCGGAAATATCCGGGCGTGCCGAACGCCTCGCCGGGGACCACGGCCACCTCGACCTCGTCCAGGATGAGCCCGGCCAGTTCGGCCGAGGTCTGCGGGTGGCGCCCGGCGATCTGGGTGCCCAGCAGGCCTTTGACGCTGGGATAGCAGTAGAAGGCGCCCTGCGGCTCGGGGCACAGGACGCCGTCGATGTCGTTCAGCATCCGGGTCATGGTCTGCCGGCGCCGGTCGAAGGCCTCGCGCATCCTCGCCACCGCGGACAGGTCACCGGACACTGCGGCCAGCGCCGCGGCCTGGGCCACGTTGCACACGTTGGAGGTGGCGTGGCTCTGCAGGTTCGCGGCCGCGCCGATCACGTCCTTGGGGCCGATCATCCAGCCCACCCGCCAGCCGGTCATGGCGTAGGTCTTGGCCACGCCGTTCACCACCACGCAGGTGCCGGCGACGGCCGGGGCCTGCACCGGGATGGAGGAGAACACCGCGTCGCCGTAGACCAGGTGCTCGTAGATCTCGTCGGTGACCACCCACAGGCCGTGCTCGGCGGCCCACTCGCCGATCGCGGCGACCTGGTCCGGGGGGTAGACCGCCCCGGTCGGGTTGGATGGCGACACGAACAGCACGACCTTGGTCTGGGGCGTGCGGGCCGCCTCCAGGTCGGCCACCGAGGCCAGGTAGCCGGAGCGCTCGTCGGTCATGACCGCCCGCATGACGCCGCCGGCCAGGCCGATGACCTCGGGGTAGGTGGTCCAGTAGGGCGCGGGCACGATGACCTCGTCGCCGGGGTCGAGCAGGGTGGCGAAGGCCTGGTACACGGCCTGCTTCCCGCCGTTGGTGACCAGCACCTGGCTCGGCTCGACCTGGTAGCCCGAGTCCCGCGCGGTCTTGTCCGCGATCGCCTGCCGCAGTTCGGGCAGCCCGGCCGCAGGGGTGTACTTGTGGAAGCGCGGCTGCGCGCAGGCGGCCTGGGCGGCCTCGACGATGTAGCCGGGCGTGGGGAAGTCGGGTTCGCCCGCGCCGAAGCCGATGACCGGCCGGCCCGCCGCCTTGAGCGCCTTGGCCTTGGCGTCCACGGCCAGGGTGGCGGACTCTGAGATGGCGGAAACCCGCGCGGAGACTCTGGTTGGCATGAGCTTCATTGTCCCAGACGCCGGCCATGCCCGGCGCATCAATTACTGTGGGTGCTGGTCACCGGCCATTGCGGGCGGACGGTTCGACTCGGAGGCCGAACAGACGTACACTGCATGGACCGGCAGCCGGGCTGTCGCTGCGGCAGCATGCCCGTAGGCTCGAAACGGGGATACGCTGGAAGCAGTGGTTTGCTGACTAGCAGTGTTGCCGAGCACGTGTGCTACAAGCAGTGTTGCTATAAGCAGTGTTGCGAGTAAGCAGAGGGCAGTAGCTCAATTGGCCAGAGTCCCGGTCTCCAAAACCGGTGGTTGGGGGTTCGAGTCCCTCCTGCCCTGCGAGTGCGGTCCGGCGAAAGCCGCGAAGCCGGCGAACGTATAGGTGAGGTTATGGCGACTCAGACACGCGGTGAGGCCGCGGAGAAACGGAGCGGAGGCGGCCGGGCTGCCAAGCGCAGCAACCGGACCACCCCGGCCGTCTTCTTCCGGCAGGTCGTTGCCGAGCTGCGCAAGGTCATCTGGCCGACCCGCAAGGTACTCATCACCTACACGGTCGTCTGCCTGGTCTTCGTGATCTTCATGGTGATCTTCGTGACGAGCCTGGACTACGGGTTCACCAAGCTGGTCTTCGAGGTGTTCGGCTAGGCACCTGCGGGGTCGCCGGGTAGCGCCGCGCACCGAGCGCGGCAGCCATGATCGCCAGATGGTCGTGGCTTGACAAAGAAGAGAGAGCATTCATGTCCGAAACCCAGCTGGATGCTGCGGCGTCGGGCACGACAGCACCCGACGCGGAAACCGGGGAGGCCGATGAGGTGAGCGAGTACAGCGAAGAAGCCGACGGGCTGGACGCCGCCGGACCGGCTGACGACGCCGCCATCTCGGCCGACGCCGAGCCGGCCGACGACGTCGCCCCGGTCCCTGGCGACGTCGAGGAGTCCCCGGACGGTGCCGAAGAGTCCCCGGACGGTGTCAACGCCGAGGAGTCCCCGGACGGTGCCGAAGAGTCCCCGGACGGTGTCAACGCCGAGGAGTCCCCGGACGGTGCCGAAGAGTCCCCGGACGGTGTCAACGCCGAGGAGTCCCCGGACGGTGCCGAAGAGTCCCCGGACGGTGTCAACGCCGAGGAGTCCCCGGACGGTGCCGAAGAGTCCCCGGACGGTGTCAACGCCGAGGAGTCCCCGGACGGTGTCCTGGAAGAGTTCAAGCGCGAGCTGCGGATGCTGCCCGGCGACTGGTACGTGGTGCACTCCTACGCCGGTTACGAGAACCGGGTGAAGACCAACCTGGAGAGCCGCATCCAGTCCCTCAACATGGAGGACTACATCTACCAGATCGAGGTCCCCGTCCATCAGGTGACCGAGATCAAGGGCGGCAAGCGGCAGCAGGTCCAGGAGAAGGTGCTGCCCGGCTACATCCTGGTGCGGATGGACCTGACCGATGAGTCCTGGGCCGTGGTGCGCAACACGCCGGGCGTGACCGGCTTCGTCGGGCTGTCCAGCCGGCCGTCGCCGCTGCAGCTCAGCGAGGTGGCCAGCCTGCTGGCGCCGGAGCCCGAGCCGGGCACCAAGCAGGCCGAGGCGGCCCGGACGTCCACGCCGGACTTCGAGGTCGGCGAGTCGGTTACCGTCATGGACGGCCCGTTCGCCACCCTGCCCGCCACCGTGAACGAGATCAACCCCGAATCCCAGAAGCTCAAGGTGCTGGTGTCGATCTTCGGCCGCGAGACGCCCGTAGAGCTGTCGTTCGACCAGGTAACCAAGATCTAGAACCATTTCGTGCAAGTGAGGAAATAGTCCCATGCCGCCAAGAAGGAAGAAGCTCGCCGCCGTCGTCAAGGTGCAGCTGCCCGCCGGCCAGGCCACCCCGGCGCCGCCGGTGGGTACCGCGCTGGGCCCGCACGGCGTGAACATCATGGATTTCGTCAAGCAGTACAACGCGGCGACGGAAAGCCAGCGGGGCAACATCATCCCGGTCGAGATCTCCATCTACGAGGACCGGACCTTCACCTTCGTCACCAAGACGCCGCCCGCTCCCGAGCTGATCAAGAAGGCCGCGGGCGTGGACAAGGGCAGCGCCGAGCCGCACAAGACCAAGGTCGGCAGCATCACCAAGGCCCAGGTCCGCGACATCGCGCAGACCAAGATGCCGGACCTGAACGCCACCACGATCGAGGCGGCCGAGAAGATCATCGCCGGCACCGCCCGCTCGATGGGCATCAAGGTCGAGGGCTGACGGAACAACCCGCCGCCCCGGCCGGTTGTACAGAACAGGATTTCCAACCAGTGGCAGGGCCTCGCGCGGCCCGCTGACCACGACCTCCGGACAATTGGGAGACAGTCATGAAGCGCAGCAAGGCCTACCGCCAGGCCAGTGAGCAGATCGACCGCGACCGGCTGTACAGCCCGGCCGAGGCGGTCACCATCGCCAAGGCGAACCAGGTGACCAAGTTCGACCCCACCGTCGAGGTGGCGCTGCGGCTCGGCGTCGACCCGCGCAAGCAGGACCAGATGGTCCGCGGCACGGTCAACCTGCCGAACGGCACCGGCAAGACGGCCCGGGTGCTCGTCTTCGCCACCGGCGACCGGGCCGAGGAGGCCCGCGCGGCCGGGCGCGGACTACGTCGGCTCCGACGACCTGATCGAGCGCATCCAGGGCGGCTTCCTCGACTTCGACGCGGTGGTCGCCACCCCCGACCTGATGGGCAAGGTCGGCCGGCTCGGCCGGGTGCTCGGCCCGCGCGGCCTGATGCCGAACCCGAAGACCGGCACGGTGACCCCGGACGTCGGCCAAGGCCGTGACCGAGATCAAGGGCGGCAAGATCGAGTTCCGGGTGGACAAGCACGGCAACCTGCACTTCATCATCGGCAAGGCCTCGTTCGCCCCGACCGCCCTGCTGGAGAACTACGCCGCCGCCCTGGACGAGGTGATCAGGCTCAAGCCCGCCGCGGCCAAGGGCCGGTACCTGAAGAAGGTCACCTTCACCACCACGATGGGTCCCGGCATCCCGGTCGACCCCAACAAGACCCGCAACCTCGCCGACGAGCTCGCGGAAGCCACCGCCTGACGCGTCTGGCACGTTTCGTGGGCCGTTACTACCCCCGGGCGGGCGGTAACGGCCCACGATCATGTATCCCGGCTGATTTTGAACCTGAGGCCGGCGTTCGTATGCTGTAGTCGCCGAAGACCGCTGGATGCCGTCGCGCTCGCGCGGCGGCCGAAGGCTCCGGGCCGGGTCGTAAGATCCCGGCTCCGGACATCCCGCGCAGGTGAACTGAGCTGTACCGGTCTGGCCCGCAAGAGGGCTGGCCGTTGCCGCCCCGTGCGCCTCGCGCCGGGGCGTTTTGCTGTCTCGAAGCAGCTATGCAGACAGCTACGCAAACCGAGAGGAGGCACATGGCTAACGCCGAGAAGGTAGCCGCGGTCGCCGAGCTCACCGAGCGGTTCAAGGACTCGTCCGGCGCGGTGCTGACCGAGTACCGCGGGCTCACCGTGGCCCAGCTCGCCGAGCTGCGCAGGTCGCTCGGGGACAACGCCACGTTCGCCGTGGTGAAGAACACGCTGACCAAGATCGCGGTCACCGAGGCGGGCCTGTCCGACCAGCTGTCGTCGCTGCTGGCCGGCCCGTCGGCGGTCGCGTTCGTCGACGGCGACGTGGTCGAGGCCGCCAAGGGCCTGCGCGACTTCGCCAAGGCGAACCCGCTGCTGGTCATCAAGGGCGGCGTGCTCGACGGCAAGGCGATCTCCTCCGCGGAGATCATCAAGCTGGCCGACCTGGAGCCGCGCGAGGTCCTGCTGGCCAAGCTGGCCGGCGCCATGAAGGCGTCGCTGGCCGGCGCCGCCGCCACGTTCAACGCGCTGCCGGTGCAGATGGCCCAGCTCGCCGAGGCGCTGCGCGCCAAGCGCGAGGCGGCCGAGGGCGGCCGAGGCGGCCAGCGCGGCGCGGCCGGCACCGACGCGGCCAGCCGAGACGCGGCCGCGACGGCCGCGGCCGGCCGACGGCGCGCCGAGGACGGAACCGCGGCCGACGAAGGCTGACCAGAGACCCCACGCTGAGCAATTCAAGGAACGAGGAAAACACCACCATGGCGAAGATGAGTACTGACGACCTGCTTGAGGCGTTCAAGGAGATGACCCTCCTGGAGCTCTCCGAGTTCGTCAAGCAGTTCGAGGAGACGTTCGACGTGAAGGCGGCCGCCCCCGTGGCGGTGGCCGCGCCCGCCGCCGGCGGGCGCCGGCGGCGGCGAGGCCGAGCAGGCCGAGGAGCAGGACGAGTTCGACGTCATCCTCGAGGCCGCGGGCGACAAGAAGATCCAGGTCATCAAGGAGGTGCGCAGCCTGACCAGCCTGGGCCTGAAGGAGGCCAAGGACCTGGTGGACGGCGCGCCCAAGACGGTGCTCGAGAAGGTCAACAAGGAGAGCGCGGACAAGGCGCGGGCGGCCCTGGAGGGCGCCGGCGCCACCGTCACCGTCAAGTAGCGGCCAGCGCGAGCGCGGCACCGACCCGGGCTGACGGTCACCGACGTGACCCGAGGCCCGGGTCTCGCATGTCAGGGGAAACACGCGTCTGGGGACCCCGGAAGACCCCGGAGCCAGACGCGAAATAAACTTCTACCCCGGCGTGTTACTACGTACACCTAACACTGCATGTGGCATCCGTCACGCAAGCAATCTGCCCCGAGTGTCCGGTTTAGGACTTGACTTTTGGCCGCGGAAGAGCGATGCTGCGGAGCAACCGTGAATCTCATAGTGGCGTACACTTGACAAGCGGTGTGGCCTTCCGGCTACACTGCTAGTTTGCGCTGCACTCTGACGTCCTCGGTGTCTCCCTCGCGTCTACGGGGTTTTGCCGCGGGGCGTTTGGCGTGCGTGCGGTGATATTTCCGCGACAAAGTTCGGAAGGACCCCTGTTGGCAGCATCGCGCAGCGCCTCCGCAACGACTACCTCCGCAACGAATTCTGGTTCACGCCGCGTGTCCTTCGCGCGCATCCAGGAGCCGCTCAAGGTACCAGACCTGCTCGCCCTGCAGACCGAGTTGTTCGACTGGCTGCTAGGCAACGAGAGGTGGCAGGCCCGCATCAACGAAGCCAAGGACGCCGGGCGCAAGGACGTGCCCGAGCAGTCCGGCCTCGAGGAGATCTTCGAGGAGATCAGCCCGATCGAAGACTTCTCCGGCACCATGTCGCTCTCGTTCCGTGATCACCGGTTCGAGCCGCCCAAGTACTCCGCGGAGGAGTGCAAGGACAAGGACATGACGTTCTCCGCCCCCATGTTCGTGACGGCGGAGTTCATCAACAACACCACTGGCGAGATCAAGAGCCAGACGGTGTTCATGGGCGACTTCCCGCTCATGTCGGCCAAGGGCACCTTCATCATCAACGGCACCGAGCGCGTCGTGGTCAGCCAGCTGGTCCGCTCGCCGGGCGTCTACTTCGACCGCCAGGTCGACAAGACCAGCGACAAGGACATCTACTCCTGCAAGGTGATCCCGAGCCGGGGCGCCTGGCTCGAGTTCGAGATCGACAAGCGGGACAGCGTGGGCGTCCGCATCGACCGCAAGCGCAAGCAGAGCGTGACCGTCCTGCTGAAGGCGCTGGGCTGGGACGACGCGAAGATCCTGGACCGGTTCGGCGGGTACGAGTCGATGCGCGCCACCCTGGAGAAGGACCACACGGCCGGCCAGGACGAGGCGCTGCTCGACATCTACCGCAAGCTGCGGCCGGGTGAGCCGCCGACGCGCGAGTCGGCGCAGGCGCTGCTGGAGAACCTCTACTTCAACCCGAAGCGGTACGACCTGGCCAAGGTGGGCCGCTACAAGGTCAACAGGAAGCTCGGCCTGGACCTGCCGATCCGGCAGGGCACGCTGAGCGAGGCCGACATCGTCGCCACCATCGAGTACCTGGTCCGGCTGCACGCGGGCGAGGAGGAGATGATCGCCGGCGAGACGATCATCCCGCTGGAGACCGACGACATCGACCACTTCGGCAACCGGCGGCTGCGCACCGTGGGCGAGCTGATCCAGAACCAGGTCAGGCTCGGCCTGGCCCGGATGGAGCGCGTCGTCCGGGAGCGGATGACGACCCAGGACGTCGAGGCGATCACGCCGCAGACCCTGATCAACATCCGGCCCGTGGTGGCGTCCATCAAGGAGTTCTTCGGCACCAGCCAGCTCTCCCAGTTCATGGACCAGACCAACCCGCTGGCCGGCCTGACCCACAAGCGCCGCCTGAGCGCGCTGGGCCCGGGCGGCCTGAGCCGGGAGCGGGCGGGCTTCGAGGTCCGCGACGTGCACCCCAGCCACTACGGCCGGATGTGCCCGATCGAGACGCCGGAAGGGCCGAACATCGGCCTGATCGGCTCGCTGTCCAGCTACGCCCGGGTGAACGCGTTCGGCTTCGTCGAGACGCCGTACCGCAAGGTCGTCGACGGCGTGGTGACCGACCAGATCGACTACCTGACCGCCGACGAGGAGGACAGGCACGTCATCGCCCAGGCGAACACGCCGCTGGAGGCCGACGGCACCATCGCCGAGAGCCGCGTGCTGGTCCGCCGCAAGGGCGGCGAGGTGGACTACATCCCGCCGGACGAGGTCGACTACATGGACGTGTCCGCGCGGCAGATGGTGTCCGTGGCCACCGCCATGATCCCGTTCCTGGAGCACGACGACGCGAACCGCGCGCTGATGGGCTCGAACATGCAGCGGCAGTCGGTGCCGCTGCTGCGCAGCGACGCGCCGCTGGTCGGCACCGGCATGGAGTACCGCGCCGCGACCGACGCGGGCGACGTGATCCTGGCCGACAAGGCCGGCGTGGTCGAGGAGTCCTGCGCGGACTACGTGACGGTGATGAACGACGACGGCACCCGGACCACCTACCTGGTGTCCAAGTTCCGCCGGTCCAACCAGGGCACCTGCTTCAACCAGAAGCCGGTCGTCGAGGAAGGCGACCGGGTGGAGCGGGGCCAGGTGCTGGCCGACGGCCCGTGCACCGACCACGGCGAGATGGCGCTGGGCAAGAACCTGCTCGCGGCGTTCATGCCGTGGGAGGGCCACAACTACGAGGACGCGATCATCCTGTCCCAGCGGCTGGTCCAGGACGACGTGCTGTCCAGCATCCACATCGAGGAGCACGAGGTCGACGCCCGGGACACCAAGCTGGGCCCGGAGGAGATCACCAGGGACATCCCGAACGTCTCCGATGAGGTCCTGGCCGACCTGGACGAGCGCGGCATCATCAGGATCGGCGCCGAGGTCGTCAACGGCGACATCCTGGTCGGCAAGGTCACGCCCAAGGGCGAGACCGAGCTGACCCCGGAGGAGCGGCTGCTGCGCGCGATCTTCGGCGAGAAGGCGCGCGAGGTCCGCGACACCAGCCTGAAGGTCCCGCACGGCGAGGAGGGCAAGGTCATCGGCGTCCGCGTGTTCACCCGCGAGGACGGCGACGAGCTGCCGCCGGGCGTGAACGAGCTGGTCCGGGTGTACGTGGCCCAGAAGCGCAAGATCACCGACGGCGACAAGCTGGCCGGACGGCACGGGAACAAGGGCGTGATCGCGAAGATCCTGCCGGTGGAGGACATGCCGTTCCTCGAGGACGGCACCCCGGTGGACATCGTGCTCAACCCGCTCGGCGTGCCCGGCCGGATGAACGTCGGCCAGGTCCTGGAGACCCACCTCGGCTGGGTGGCCAAGACCGGCTGGCAGGTCGAGGGCGATGACGCCGACTGGAAGGAGCGCCTGCGCTCGGTGGGCGCGGACGCCGCCCCGGCGGGCACGCCCGTCGCCACCCCGGTCTTCGACGGGGCCAGGGAAGAGGAGATCACCGGCCTGCTCGGCAGCACGCTGCCGAACCGGGACGGCCAGCGGACTGGTCGGCCTCGAGCGGCAAGGCCAGGCTGTTCGACGGCCGGACCGGCGAGCCGTTCAAGGACCCGATCGCGGTCGGCTACATCTACATCCTCAAGCTGCTGCACCTGGTCGACGACAAGATCCACGCGCGTTCGACCGGCCCGTACTCGATGATCACCCAGCAGCCGCTGGGCGGCAAGGCGCAGTTCGGCGGCCAGCGCTTCGGCGAGATGGAGGTCTGGGCGCTGGAGGCGTACGGCGCCGCCTACGCCCTGCAGGAACTGCTCACGATCAAGTCCGACGACGTGCTCGGCCGGGTCAAGGTGTACGAGGCCATCGTCAAGGGCGAGAACGTGCCCGAACCGGGCATCCCGGAGAGCTTCAAGGTGCTGATCAAGGAAATGCAGTCGCTCTGCCTCAACGTCGAGGTGCTGTCCAGCGACGGGGCCGCGATCGAGATGCGCGACACCGACGAGGATGTCTTCCGCGCGGCCGAGGAACTCGGCATCGACCTGTCCCGGCGCGAGCCGAGCAGTGTCGAAGAGGTCTGATCGAGAAGGGGGATTACACAAATGCTAGACGTCAACTTCTTCGACGATCTGCGCATCGGCCTCGCCACCGCCGAGGACATCAGGCAGTGGTCGCACGGTGAGGTCAAGAAGCCGGAGACCATCAACTACCGCACGCTCAAGCCGGAGAAGGACGGGCTCTTCTGCGAGAAGATCTTCGGCCCGACCCGGGACTGGGAGTGCTACTGCGGCAAGTACAAGCGCGTCCGGTTCAAGGGCATCATCTGTGAGCGCTGCGGCGTGGAAGTCACCCGCGCCAAGGTGCGGCGCGAGCGGATGGGCCACATCGAGCTGGCCGCGCCGGTCACGCACATCTGGTACTTCAAGGGCGTGCCCAGCCGGCTGGGCTACCTGCTCGACCTGGCGCCGAAGGACCTGGAGAAGGTCATCTACTTCGCCGCCTACATGATCACCTACGTGGACGACGACGCGCGGGCGCGCGACCTGCCGTCGCCTCGAGGCGAAGATCACGGTCGAGCGCGGCCAGCTCGAGCAGCGCCGCGACGCCGACGTCGAGGCCCGCCAGGCCAAGCTCGAGGCCGACCTGGCCGAGCTCGAGGCGCAGGGCGCCAAGAGCGACGCGAAGCGGAAGCTGCGCGAGAGCAGCGACCGGGAGTGCAAGCAGATCAGGGACCGCGCGGGCAAGGAGATCGACCGCCTGGAGGAGGTCTGGAGCAGGTTCAAGAACCTGAAGGTCCAGGACCTCGAGGGCGACGAGCTGCTCTACCGCGAGATGCGGGACCGGTTCGGCCGGTACTTCCGCGGCGGGATGGGCGCCCAGGCGATCCAGGACCGGCTGGCCAGCTTCGACCTGGACGCGGAGGCGCAGAACCTGCGCGACACCATCAGGACGGGCAAGGGCCAGAAGAAGGCCCGCGCGCTGAAGCGGCTCAAGGTCGTCAGCGCGTTCCTGAACACCAGGAACAGCCCGATGGGCATGGTCCTCGACTGCATCCCGGTGATCCCGCCGGACCTGCGGCCGATGGTCCAGCTGGACGGCGGCCGGTTCGCGACCAGCGACCTGAACGACCTGTACCGCCGGGTGATCAACCGGAACAACCGGCTCAAGCGGCTGCTTGACCTGGGCGCGCCCGAGATCATCGTGAACAACGAGAAGCGGATGCTGCAGGAGGCCGTGGACAGCCTGTTCGACAACGGCCGCCGCGGCCGCCCGGTCACCGGGCCTGGCAACCGCCCGCTCAAGTCCCTGTCCGACATGCTCAAGGGCAAGCAGGGCCGGTTCCGCCAGAACCTGCTCGGCAAGCGGGTCGACTACTCGGGCCGGAGCGTCATCGTGGTCGGGCCGCAGCTCAAGCTGCACCAGTGCGGGCTGCCCAAGCAGATGGCCCTGGAGCTGTTCAAGCCGTTCGTGATGAAGCGCCTGGTTGACCTCAACCACGCGCAGAACATCAAGTCGGCCAAGCGGATGGTGGAGCGGGCCCGCCCGGTCGTGTGGGACGTGCTCGAGGAGGTCATCACCGAGCACCCGGTGCTGCTGAACCGGGCGCCGACCCTGCACCGCCTCGGCATCCAGGCGTTCGAGCCGCAGCTGGTCGAGGGCAAGGCCATCCAGATCCACCCGCTGGTCTGCACCGCGTTCAACGCGGACTTCGACGGCGACCAGATGGCGGTGCACCTGCCGCTGTCCGCCGAGGCGCAGGCCGAGGCGCGGATCTTGATGCTGTCCACCAACAACATCCTCAAGCCTGCCGACGGCAAGCCGGTCACCATGCCCACCCAGGACATGATCATCGGCCTGTACTGCCTGACCAGGGAGGCCGAGGGTGCGACCGGCGACGGGCCGGGCGTTCTCGTCGCTGTCCGAGGCGCTGATGGCCTACGACGCGGGCGAGCTCGACCTGCAGGCCCGGATCGAGATCCGGCTGCCCGGGCATCGTCCCGCCGCAGGGCACCGAGCTGCCCGAAGGCTGGAGCCCAGGGCGACCCGGTCCGGCTGTCCACCACGCTCGGCCGCTGCATCTTCAACGAGACGCTGCCCGCCGACTTCCCGTTCGTCAACTACGAAGTGGACAGGAAGCAGCTGACCGTCATCGTCAACTCGCTCGCGGAGACCTACCCGAAGGTGGAGGTGGCGGCGGCCCTTGACGCGCTCAAGGACGCCGGCTTCCACTGGGCCACCCGGGCGGGCGTCACGATCGCGATCGAGGATGTCGTCGCGCCGCCGAACAAGGCGGCAGATCCTGGAGAACTACGAGCGCCGCGCCGACAAGGTGCAGCGCGAGTACGAGCGCGGCCTGATCACCGACGAGGAGCGGCGTCAGGAGCTCATCGAGATCTGGACGCACGCGACCGCCGAGGTGGCGCAGGACATGGAGGCGGCCTTCCCCGAGACCAACTCGGTCTGGATGATGGTCAACTCCGGCGCCCGCGGTAACCCGATGCAGGTCCGGCAGATCGCCGGCATGCGCGGCCTGGTCTCCAACCCGAAGGGCGAGACCATCCCGCGGCCGATCAAGTCCAGCTTCCGCGAGGGGCTGTCGGTGGTCGAGTACTTCATCTCCACCCACGGCGCCCGCAAGGGCCTGGCCGACACCGCGCTCCGCACGGCGGACTCCGGGTACCTCACCCGCCGCCTGGTGGACGTGGCGCAGGACGTGATCGTGCGCGAGGAGGACTGCGGCACCGACCGCTCGCTCACCATGCGGATCGCGGAGAAGGACGCCGAAGGCCACCTGCGCAAGCTGCCGAACATCGAGAACACCGGCACGGGCCGTACCGTCGCCGAGGACATCGAGGTCGACGGCGTGGTGCTGGCCAAGATCGGCGACGACACGACCGAGCTGATGCTCGACCGGCTGACCGAGGCCGGGGTGGAGGCCATCCGCACGTCACAGCGTGCTGGTCTGCGAGGCCAAGATCGGCGTCTGCGGCAAGTGCTACGGCCGCTCGCTGGCCACCGGCAAGCGGGTGGACGTCGGCGAGGCCGTCGGCATCGTCGCCGCCCAGTCGATCGGCGAGCCGGGCACCCAGCTCACCATGCGGACCTTCCACACCGGCGGTGTGGCGGGCCAGGACATCACCCACGGCCTGCCGCGCATCCAGGAGCTCTTCGAGGCCCGCATCCCGAAGGGCATGGCGCCCATCAGCGAGTACGAGGGCCGGGTCAAGATCGAGGAGACCGAGAAGACCAGGAAGATCATCGTCGTCCCTGACGACGGCTCGGAAGAAGTCGCCTACCAGGTGCCGATGCGGTCCAGGCTGCTGGTCAGCGACGGCGGCCACGTGGCCGTCGGGCAGCAGCTCATCGCGGGCGCGGTCAACCCGCACGAGGTGCTGCGCATCCTCGGCGGGCGGGCGGTGCAGCTGCACCTCGTGCACGAGGTGCAGGAGGTGTACCGGTCGCAGGGTGTCTCGATCCACGACAAGCACATCGAGATCATCATCAGGCAGATGCTGAAGCGGGTGAACGTGCTCGAGTCGGGCGACACCGAGCTGCTGCCCGGTGAGCTGGTCGAGCGGCCTCGGTTCGAGGAGGTCAACCGCGCGGTGGTGAACGACGGCGGCACCTCGGCTTCCGGCCGGGCGGTGCTGATGGGCATCACCAAGGCGTCGCTGGCCACCGAGTCGTGGCTGTCGGCGGCCTCCTTCCAGGAGACCACCCGGGTGCTCACCGACGCGGCCATCCACGCCAAGTCGGACTCGCTCCTGGGCCTGAAGGAGAACGTCATCATCGGCAAGCTCATCCCGGCCGGTACCGGCATGCAGGTGTACCGGAACATCCGGGTCGAGCCGACCGACGACGCCCGGTCGTCGGCCTTCCCGCCGGGGTCCTACGCCGAGCCGGAGAACTACGCGTTCGGCCAGGGCTCCGGCGAGGCCGTGCCGCTGGAGGAGTACGACTTCGGCTCCTACAACAGGTAAGCACCCCTGCGGGGGTGCAGGGGTCGCCCCGTGGGCAGCACCGTAGTCACGGGCTGGCGGCCGCTGCCAAGCTGGCCGCCAGCCCGTTCGGCATGTATATGGCCCGAACGATCCGGTGCGAGCCCTCGGTCCACCCTCCGCCCCGCCCCGCCCAGCTCCAGCCAGTTCCCGTGATCGTGTGACGGAAGGCTCAGGAAATGACGCCTCGTGTCACAGATCCGCCGGCCACGGGAATGAACGGCGGGGGTGGGGTGTTGGGGAAGTACGAGCAATGACGGTACGAGCATCCACGCCGGCCCCGGAGGGGGTTCGGGTCAGTGGACGCTCGATTTTGCTTGAGAGTTGTGTCATGGTAGGTTCTTCATTCGTGTCCGTGTTCGCATGGGCACGTAAGCATGCCAGCTGACGGCCTGAGTTGGATGGGCCAGGGACTGAAGGTCCGTGGACCGGCTCCGGGTGGCTGACCGGCTGGTAGCGTGGGCTTTCTCCCTCCCAGTAGTCGGCTCATACCGAGCCGTCGACTCCCGGTCAGGGCGACACGCCCGACCTCGGGGGTCGGAGGAGGGTAGAAAACCCCAGGCTAGGGGGTTGCCGGATCCCGTTTGGGGTCCTTAGACCGCTTAGATACCTCGAAGGCTCGCCAGCAATGAACGTGACGGGGCTCGCGCGTGAGCGCGGGCCGGAACGACTGGAAAGACGGAGACGCGGTTGCCCACGATCCAGCAGCTGGTCCGCAAGGGCCGCCAGGACAAGGTAGCGAAGAACAAGACGCCGGCGCTCAAGGAGAGCCCGCAGCGCCGCGGCGTGTGCACGCGTGTCTACACGACCACGCCGAAGAAGCCGAACTCGGCGCTGCGCAAGGTCGCCAGGGTCCGGCTGACCAGCCAGATCGAGGTCACCGCGTACATCCCGGGTGTCGGGCACAACCTGCAGGAGCACTCGATCGTGCTGGTGCGAGGCGGCCGGGTGCGCGACCTGCCCGGTGTCCGTTACAAGATCATCCGCGGATCCCTCGACACCCAGGGCGTCCGCAACCGCAAGCAGGCTCGCAGCCGGTACGGAGCGAAGAAGGAGAAGAGCTGAGATGCCTCGCAAGGGTCCCGCGACGAAGCGGCAGCTTGTCACCGATCCGGTCTACGGCTCGCCGCTTGTCACCGCGCTAGCTAACAAGGTGCTCAAGGACGGCAAGCGGTCGCTCGCCGAGCACATCGTGTACGGAGCGCTCGAGGGGTGCCGGGACAAGACCGGCAACGATCCGGTGATCACCCTGAAGCGCGCACTGGACAACGTCAAGCCGACGCTCGAGGTCCGCAGCCGCCGGGTCGGCGGCGCGACCTACCAGGTGCCGGTGGAGGTCCGCGCCTCGCGCAGCACCACGCTCGCGCTGCGCTGGATCGTCTCCTACGCCAGGAACCGCCGGGAGAAGACGATGACCGAGCGGCTCATGAACGAGCTGCTCGACGCGAGCAACGGCCTCGGCGCCAGCGTGAAGCGGCGCGAGGACACCCACAAGATGGCGGAGTCCAACAAGGCGTTCGCCCACTACCGCTGGTGAACGCGAGCCTTACCCAGACTTACAGACTTACCAAGACTTACGAGAACGAGGAAAAAGTGGCCACCATGACCGCCGTAGACCTCGCCAAGGTCCGCAACATCGGGATCATGGCGCATATCGACGCGGGCAAAACGACGACCACCGAGCGCATCCTGTTCTACACCGGAATCAACTACAAGATCGGTGAGGTCCATGAGGGCGCGGCCACCATGGACTGGATGGAGCAGGAGCAGGAACGCGGCATCACGATCACGTCTGCCGCTACCACGACGAGCTGGCTCGGCCACACCATCAACATCATCGACACCCCGGGTCACGTGGACTTCACCGTGGAGGTGGAGCGCTCGCTGCGGGTACTCGACGGTGCGGTGGCGGTCTTCGACGCCGTGGCCGGCGTGGAGCCGCAGTCAGAGACCGTGTGGCGGCAGGCTGACCGGTACGGCGTACCGCGGATCTGCTTCGTCAACAAGATGGACCGGGTCGGTGCCGAGTTCCACCGCTGCGTGGAGATGATCACCGACCGGCTCGGCGCGACGCCGCTCGTCGTCCAGCTGCCCTGGGGCGTGGAGTCCGATTTCCGCGGCGTCATCGACCTGGTGCGGATGCGCGCGCTGCTCTGGCAGACCGAGGGCAAGGGCGACAAGTACGACATCGTCGGGATCCCCGACGACCACGTCGAGGCCGCGCGCGAATGGCGCGACCGGCTGCTCGAGACGATCGCCGAGAACGACGACGAGATGATGGAGCTGTACCTGGAGGGCTCTGAGCCGTCCGAGGACCAGCTCGTCGCGGCCATCAGGCGCGCGACCATCGCCGGCGCGCGTGACCCCGGTGCTGTGCGGGACCGCGTTCAAGAACAAGGGCGTCCAGCCGATGCTCGACGCGATCGTGGACTACCTGCCCAGCCCGGTCGACATCCCGGCGGTCCAGGGCCACGCGGTGGGCGACGAGGACACGCGTGGTCGAGCGGCAAGCCCGACCCCGAGGACCCGTTCGCCGCGCTGGCGTTCAAGATCATGTCGGACCAGCACCTCGGCAAGCTCACCTACATCCGGATCTACTCCGGCACCGTGGAGTCGGGCAGCAACGTGCTGAACTCGATCAAGGGCCGCAAGGAGCGGATCGGCAAGATCTACCAGATGCACGCGAACAAGCGCGAGGAGCGCCCGTTCGCGGTGGCCGGGCAGATCGTCGCGGTGATGGGCCTGAAGGACACCACCACGGGCGACACGCTGTGCGCGCAGAACGCGCCGGTGATCCTGGAGTCGATGACGTTCCCGGCGCCGGTGATCAACGTGGCCATCGAGCCGAGGACCAAGAGCGACCAGGAGAAGCTGGGCACCGCCATCCAGCGGCTCGCCGAGGAGGACCCGACCTTCCAGGTCAGGACCGACGAGGAGACCGGGCAGACGATCATCTCGGGCATGGGCGAACTGCACCTCGAGGTGCTGGTCGACCGGATGCGCCGCGAGTTCAAGGTCGAGGCGAACATCGGCCGCCCGCAGGTCGCCTACCGCGAGACGGTCACGCGCAAGGTCGAGAAGGTCGAGTACACGCACAAGAAGCAGACCGGCGGCTCCGGCCAGTACGGTCGCGTGCTCATCAACCTCGAGCCCACCGGCGGCGACGGCGGCGGGTACGAGTTCGAGAACAAGGTAACCGGAGGCCGGATCCCCAGGGAGTACATCCCCTCGGTGGACGCCGGCTGCCAGGAGGCCGCCGAGTTCGGCGTCCTGGCCGGCTACCCGATGGTCGACGTGAAGGTGACGCTGACCGACGGCGCCTACCACGAGGTCGACTCGTCAGAGCTTGCCTTCAAGATCGCGGGTTCGATGGCGTTCAAGAAGGCAGCCGCCCAGGCGGATCCCGTGCTGCTCGAGCCGGTCATGGCCGTGGAGGTCAGGACGCCGGAGGAGTACATGGGCGACGTCATCGGCGACCTGAACAGCCGCCGTGGCCAGATCCAGGCCATGGAGGAACGATCCGGGGCCAGGGCAGTCAAGGCGCTTGTCCCGCTGTCGGAGATGTTCGGCTACGTGGGGGACCTGCGCAGCCGGACGCAGGGCCGGGCGGACTACAGCATGCAGTTCGATTCGTATGCCGAGGTCCCGCCCAGCATCGCCAAGGAGATCATCGCCAAGGCGCGAGGCGAGTAGTCAGTTCGGCCCCAACCCCGGTCCACCGAGCCCAGCCCGGCGGGTGGGGATTGCAACCAACGAGGAGAAATCAGTGGCGAAGGCCAAGTTCCAGCGGACTAAGCCGCACGTCAACATCGGCACCATCGGTCATATCGACCACGGCAAGACCACGCTGACCGCGGCGATCACCAAGGTGCTCCACGACAAGATGCCCGACGTCAACCCCTTCACCCCCTTCGACGAGATCGACAACGCGAAGGAGGAGAAGGAGCGCGGCATCACCATCTCGATCTCCCATGTCGAGTACCAGACCGAGAAGCGGCACTACGCGCACGTGGACTGCCCCGGTCACGCGGACTACATCAAGAACATGATCACGGGTGCCGCCCAGATGGACGGCGCGATCCTGGTGGTCGCCGCGACCGACGGCCCGATGCCGCAGACCCGCGAGCACGTGCTGCTCGCCCGCCAGGTCGGCGTGCCCTACATCGTGGTGGCGCTGAACAAGGCGGACATGGTGGACGACGAGGAGATCCTCGAGCTCGTCGAGCTCGAGGTCCGCGAGCTGCTCACCGAGTACGAGTTCCCCGGTGACGACGTGCCGGTGGTCCGGGTATCGGCGCTGAAGGCGCTCGAGGGCGACGCCGAGTGGGGCGAGAAGGTCCTCGAGCTCATGACCGCGTGCGACGACTCCATCCCGGAGCCGGTGCGCGAGGTCGACAAGCCGTTCCTGATGCCGGTCGAGGACGTGTTCTCGATCACCGGCCGCGGCACCGTGGTGACCGGCCGGATCGAGCGCGGCACCATCCACACCGGCGAGACCGTCGACATCATCGGCATCAAGGAGAAGGCGCAGTCCACGACCGTCACCGGCGTGGAGATGTTCCGCAAGATCCTCGACGACGGCCAGGCCGGCGACAACGTGGGCCTGCTGCTGCGCGGCATCAAGCGCGAGGAGGTGGAGCGCGGCCAGGTCGTGATCAAGCCGGGCACCAACACCCCGCACACCGAGTTCGAGGGCCAGGTCTACATCCTGTCCAAGGACGAGGGCGGCCGCCACACGCCGTTCTTCAACAACTACCGTCCGCAGTTCTACTTCCGGACCACCGACGTGACCGGCGTGGTGAACCTCCCCGAGGGCACCGAGATGGTCATGCCGGGCGACCGGACCGACATGCGCGTCGACCTGATCCAGCCGATCGCCATGGAGGAAGGCCTGCGGTTCGCGATCCGCGAGGGCGGCCGCACCGTCGGCGCCGGCCGGGTCACGAAGATCATCAAGTAACGGTCGTACGCGGCGGCCGGGACCCTGGGAATCCGCTCACCGGCCCGGCCGCCGGAGCGCGTCACGAGCAACGAACGTACAGCGGCTGACTAAAAGCGAAGGACACCGAGGCCACAATGGCGGGACAGAAGATCCGCATCCGGCTCAAGGCATATGACCACGAGGTCATCGACAGCTCGGCGCGGAAGATCGTCGACACCGTGACGCGTACCGGCGCGCGGGTGGCTGGCCCGGTGCCGCTGCCTACCGAGAAGAACGTGTACTGCGTCATCCGCTCCCCGCACAAGTACAAGGACTCGCGCGAGCACTTCGAGATGCGGACGCACAAGCGGCTGATCGACATCATCGACCCGACGCCGAAGACGGTGGACTCGCTGATGCGCCTCGACCTGCCGGCTGGCGTCGACATCGAGATCAAGCTCTGAGGAACGCACCGACATGGGCAAGCAGATCAAAGGGATCCTGGGCACCAAGCTAGGCATGACCCAGGTCTTCAACGACGCCGGGCAGATCGTGCCGGTCACGGTGGTACAGGCCGGGCCGTGCGTGGTGACCGCCGTGCGCACCCCCGGCACCGACGGGTACTCGGCCGTGCAACTCGGCTTCGGCGAGATCGATCCGCGCAAGGTGACCAAGCCGGTCAGCGGGGTGTTCGAGAAGGCCGGCCTGACCCCGCGCCGGTACCTGGCCGAGCTGCGGACCGACGACGCGTCGGAGTACACGCTCGGGCAGGAGGTCACCGCCGAGGTGTTCGCCAGCGGGCAGCACGTCGACGTGACCGGCAAGAGCAAGGGCAAGGGCACCGCGGGCGTCATGAAGCGGCACGGCTTCAAGGGCCTCGGCGCCGCGCACGGCACCCAGCGCAAGCACCGCTCGCCCGGCTCCATCGGCGCCTGCGCCACCCCGGGCCGGGTGTTCAAGGGCGTGCGGATGGCGGGCCGGATGGGCGGCGTGCGCACCACCGTGCAGTCGCTCACCGTGCACTCCGTCGACGCCGAGCGCGGGCTGCTCCTGATCAAGGGCGCGGTGCCCGGCCCGAGCGGCCGTGTCGTGCTCGTCCGCAGCGCGGCCAGGACCCTAGCGAGCGTGGGAGGAAGTCCGATGACAGCAGTCAGCGTCATCTCGCCGTCCGGCAGGACAGCAAGACGGTGGAGCTGCCCGAGGAGATCTTCGCCGCCAAGGTGAACGTGCCGCTGATCCACCAGGTCGTGGTGGCCCAGCAGGCCGCGGCCAGGCAGGGCACGCACGCCGCCAAGACCCGCGGCCAGGTCCGCGGCGGCGGCAAGAAGCCGTACCGGCAGAAGGGCACCGGCCGGGCCCGCCAGGGCTCGCTCCGCGCGCCCCAGTACGCGGGCGGCGGCGTCGCGCACGGCCCGGTACCGCGTTCCTACGTGCAGCGGACGCCGAAGAAGATGAAGGCGGCCGCGCTGCGCGGCGCGCTGTCCGACCGGCTCAGCCACGGCCGGGTCCAGGTGGTCAGCGGCTTCGTCGACGGCGACGTGCCCAGGACCAAGGACGCGGTGGCGGTGCTGGTCACCGCGGTCGGCGCGCTGGACCGGCCGGTGCTCGTGGTCGCGCACCGCGATGACGAGATCACCTGGAAGTCGCTGCGGAACGTGCCCGCGCGTGCACGTGCTCACCGAGGACCAGCTCAACACCTACGACGTGCTGGCCAGCGACCACGTGGTCTTCACCGAGCAGGCCCTGACGGCGTTCGTCGCCAGGACCGGATCGACGAAGGAGGCCAGCAAGTGAGCCGGGACAACAACCCGAGGGACATCCTGCTGAGGCCGGTGGTCTCGGAGAAGAGCTACGGGCTGCTCGACGAGGGCAAGTACACCTTCGTCGTCGCCCCCGACGCCAACAAGACCCAGATCAGGCTCGCGGTCGAGGCCGTGTTCGGGGTCAAGGTGACCGGGGTGAACACCCTGAACCGGCCGGGCAAGCGCAGGCGCACCCGGTACGGCTGGGGCCAGCGGCCGGACACCAAGCGGGCGATCGTGACCCTCGCCGAGGGCGACAGGATCGACATATTCGGCGGCTCAGTCCGTTAAGGGAGACTCGACCAGACATGGCTATCCGTAAGTACAAGCCGACCACCCCGGGCCGGCGTGGCGCGAGCGGCTCCGACTTCTCCGAGATCACCAGGAGTGAGCCGGAGAAGTCGCTGGTGCGCCCGCTGCACTCCCGCGGCGGCAGGAACGTGTACGGCCGCGTCACCACCCGGCATCAGGGCGGCGGCCACAAGCGGGCCTACCGGCTGATCGACTTCAGGCGGGCGGACAAGGACGGCGTGCCGGCCAAGGTCGCGCACGTCGAGTACGACCCGAACCGCACCGCCCGGATCGCCCTGCTGCACTACGCGGACGGCGAGAAGCGCTACATCATCTGCCCGCAGGGCCTGTCCGTGGGCGACCGGGTGGAGAGCGGCACCGGGGCGGACATCAAGCCGGGCAACTCGCTGCCGCTGCGCAGCATCCCGACCGGCACCGTGGTGCACGCCATCGAGCTGCGCCCGGGCGGCGGCGCGAAGATCGCGCGGTCCGCGGGTGCGGGGGTGCAGCTGCTCGCCAAGGAGGGCGGCTACGCCCAGCTGCGGATGCCGTCCGGCGAGATCCGGCGGGTCGACGCGACCTGCCGGGCCACGGTGGGCGAGGTGGGCAACGCCGAGCAGGGCAACGTCAAGCTCGGCAAGGCCGGCCGCAACCGGTGGAAGGGCCGCCGTCCCACGGTGCGCGGCGTGGCCATGAACCCCGTCGACCATCCGCTCGGCGGCGGCGAGGGCAAGAGCTCCGGCGGACGCCATCCGGTCAGCCCGTGGGGCCAGCCCGAGGGCCGGACCCGGCGGGCGCACAAGCCGAGTGACCGGCTGATCAGCCGTCGCCGCGGCAGGAACAAGCGGTAGGAGCAGCACGCGATGCCTCGTAGCCTTAAGAAGGGTCCCTTCGTGGACGACCACCTGATGAAGAAGGTGGACGTGCAGAACGACAGGGGATCAAAGACCGTCATCAGGACGTGGTCCCGGCGTTCCATGATCGTCCCGGCCATGCTGGGGCACACGATCGCCGTGCATGACGGCCGGAAGCACATCCCGGTGTTCATCACCGAGTCGATGGTGGGCCACAAGCTCGGCGAGTTCGCGCCTACGCGGACTTTCCGATCTCACGTCAAGGACGACCGGCGCAGCCGTCGCTAGGAGAACGATGACACATGGCGGTGCTAGCGGGGGGACGACCCCCCCAGACCCCCCCGTCCGGGGGGACCATCCCCCCGGACCCCCCTTGGCGGGGCTTCGCCCCGCGGAGGCCATTGTGTCGTCGTACATACAGGAGGATTGATGGAAGCCAGGGCAATGGCGCGGTTCGTCCGCGTCACGCCGCGGAAGGCCCGCCGGGTGGTGGACCTGATCCGCGGGCTGCCCGCCGACGAGGCGCAGGCCGTGCTCGCGTTCGCGCCGCAGTCGGCCAGTGACCCAGTCGGCAAGGTGCTCGCCAGCGCGATCGCCAACGCCGACGCCCGCGGCGGGCGCGGGGACCGGGGCATGCTGTGGGTGCGCCGCGCCTGGGTCGACGAGGGGCCGACGCTCAAGCGCTTCAGGCCGCGCGCCCAGGGCCGCGGCTACCGCGTCCTCAAGCGCACCAGCCACATCACGGTCATCGTCTCTGACGACTCCGAGGGAGGGACCCGCTAGTGGGACAGAAAGTGAACCCGCACGGGTTCCGGCTGGGCATCACCACCGACTTCAAGAGCCGCTGGTACGCCGACAAGCTGTACAAGGAATACGTGGCCGAGGACGTGGCGATCCGGCGCATGCTGCAGCGCGGCATGGAGCGGGCCGGCATCTCCAAGGTCGAGATCGAGCGGACCAGGGACCGGGTGCGGGTGGACATCCACACCGCCCGGCCCGGCATCGTCATCGGCCGCCGCGGCGCCGAGGCGGACCGCATCCGCGGCGACCTGGAGAAGCTGACCGCCAAGCAGATCCAGCTGAACATCCTCGAGGTGAAGAACCCCGAGATCGACGCCCAGCTGGTCGCCCAGGGGGTCGCCGAGCAGCTGTCCAGCCGGGTTTCGTTCCGGCGGGCCATGCGCAAGGCGATCCAGAGCGCGATGAAGGGCGGCGCCAAGGGGATCCGGGTCCAGTGCTCGGGCCGCCTGGGCGGCGCGGAGATGTCGCGGTCGGAGTTCTACCGCGAGGGCCGGGTGCCGCTGCACACGCTGCGCGCGGACATCGACTACGGCTTCTACGAGGCCCGCACCACCTTCGGCCGGATCGGCGTGAAGGTCTGGATCTACAAGGGCGAGGCGCCGACCAGCCGGGCCGGGCGCGAGGCGCAGCAGGCTGCGCTGCGGGCCGCGGCCCAGCAGCGGCCCCAGCGCCCGCGTGAGCGCGCAGCGCCGCGGCGCCGCGCCCCTGAGACCGCGACCGCGGGCGAGGAGGGCTGACGCATGCTCATTCCGCGCAGGGTCAAGCACCGCAAGCAGCACCGTCCGCACCGGACCGGCAACGCGACCGGCGGAACCCACGTGTCGTTCGGCGAGTTCGGGATCCAGGCTCTCGAGCACGCGTACGTGACCAACCGGCAGATCGAGGCCGCCCGTATCGCCATGACGCGGCACATCCGCCGTGGCGGGAAGGTGTGGATCAACATCTACCCGGACCGGCCGCTGACCAAGAAGCCGGCCGAGACCCGGATGGGCTCGGGCAAGGGATCGCCGGAGTGGTGGATCGCCAACGTGAAGCCCGGCCGGGTCATGTTCGAGCTTTCCGGGGTCGCCGAGCCAGTGGCCCGGGAGGCGCTGCGCCGCGCGATCCACAAGCTCCCCATGAAGTGCAGGGTGGTCAAGCGTGAACTGGGTGAGGGCTGATGTCAAAGATGCAAGCTCCCCATGCTCTGCTTGCTGACATTGCAGAGGTGGTCAAGCGTGAATTGGGTGAGGGCTGATGGCTAACGGCCTGACCGCGCAGCTGCGCGTCTCCACCGAAGAGGAACTGCACGCCAAGCTGGCCGAGGCCAAGGAAGAGCTGTTCAACCTGCGCTTCCAGGGCGCCACCGGGCAGCTGGAGAGCCACGGCAGGCTGCGTGCGGTCCGCAAGGAAATCGCCCGGATCTACACGGTGATGCGCGAGCGCGAGCTCGGGATCATCACCTTGATCGAGGATTCCGGCGAGCCGGAGGATCTCGGGTCGCGAGACGCCGGTGGCGGTCGCCGCCGGATCGGCGGCCGCGGAT
The DNA here is from genome assembly GCA_963739135.1 of uncultured Actinomycetes bacterium. Lineage (GTDB taxonomy): Bacteria > Actinomycetota > Actinomycetes > Streptosporangiales > Streptosporangiaceae > Palsa-504. The sequence goes on along the minus strand of CAVTZG010000017.1, from coordinate 952,627 downwards.
GACGTAGCCGAGGAGACCGGCGAGTGAGCGAGAACGCCACGAGCGGTGCCGCGACGACGCGCGGTTACCGCAAGGGCCGGGAAGGCTAGTGGTCAGCGACAAGATGGACAAGACCGTCGTCGTCGAGGTCGAGGACCACGTCAAGCACCCCAAGTACGGCAAGGTTCTGCGCCGTACCAAGAAGTACCAGGCGCACGACGCCACCAACGCCTGCGGCGTCGGTGACCGCGTGCTGCTGATGGAGACCCGGCCGCTGTCCGCGACCAAGCGCTGGCGGGTAGCCGAGATCCTCGAGAAGGCCAAGTGAGTGAGACGCAATCGTGGTCTCGCGGAACTTAAGAAGAAAACACAGTGAACAGCAGACCGCCTGGCTCCGATGCCGGCGAAAGATAGCAGGAGTTGACGTGATCCAGCAGGAGTCGCGGCTTAAGGTCGCCGACAACACGGGTGCGAAGGAGATCCTGTGCATCCGTGTGCTCGGCGGCAGCGGCCGGCGATACGCGGGCATCGGTGACGTCATCGTGGCGACCGTGAAGGATGCCCTTCCCGGCGCCGGCGTGAAGAAGGGTGATGTCGTCAAGGCGGTCGTGGTGCGCACCCGCAAGGAGCGCCGCCGCGGCGACGGCTCCTACATCCGGTTCGACGAGAACGCGGCGGTGCTGATCAGGGACGGCGGTGACCCGCGCGGGCACCCGCATCTTCGGCCCGGTCGGCCGTGAGCTGCGGGAGAAGCGCTTCATGCGGATCATCTCGCTGGCGCCGGAGGTGCTCTGAATGAAGATCAAGAAGAACGATCACGTGATCGTGGTCGCGGGCCGTGACAAGGGCCGCACCGGCCTGGTCATCGCGGCCTACCCGGACCGGGGCAAGGTGCTGGTCCAGGGCGTCAACATGGTCAAGAAGAACAAGAAGGTCACCTACCAGGGCCAGCGCGGCGCCAAGGAAGGCGGCATCACGCACGAGGAAGCGCCGATCGACGTGAGCAACGTCCAGCTGGCCGATCCGGACAGCAAGCGGGCCGCGCGGGTCGGCTACCGGTTCGACGAGGACGGCAACAAGATCCGCGTCGCCAGGCCGAGCGGGAAGGACATCTGATGGCGACCGAAGCTCCGCCCGTGCCGCGGCTCAAGGAGCGGTACCGGGCCGAGATCGCGCCCGCGCTCAGGGAAGAGTTCGGGTACGCCAACGTGATGCAGGTCCCCGGGCTGACCAAGATCGTCGTGAACATGGGCGTCGGCGAGGCGGCCAGGGACGCGAAGCTGATCGAGGGCGCGGTCCGCGACCTGTCCACCATCACCGGGCAGAAGCCGGCCGTGGCCCGGGCGAAGAAGTCCGTGGCCCAGTTCAAGCTGCGCGAGGGCATGCCCATCGGCGCGCACACCACGCTGCGCGGCGACCGCATGTGGGAGTTCCTCGACCGCCTGCTGACCATCGCGCTGCCCCGGATCCGCGACTTCCGCGGCCTGTCCGACCGGCAGTTCGACGGGCACGGGAACTACACGTTCGGCCTGACCGAGCAGGTCATGTTCCACGAGATCGACCCCGACAAGGTGGACAGGCAGCGCGGGATGGACATCACCGTCGTGACCACAGCAACAAACGACGCCGAGGGCCGCTCGCTGCTGCGGCGGCTCGGCTTTCCCTTCAAGGAGGGCTGACAAGTGGCGAAGAAGGCGCTGGTCGTCAAGGAGAACCGGACGCCCAAGTTCCAGGTCCGCGGTTACACGCGGTGCACCCGCTGCGGGCGGCCGCGCGCCGTCTACCGCAGGTTCAGCCTGTGCCGGATCTGCTTCCGCACCATGGCGCACCGCGGCGAGCTGCCCGGCATCACCAAGTCCAGTTGGTAACCAAGAAGAACGAGCACACCGCAGGTCCCGGTGCCGGTGAAAGCCGGCGGGAAACCGCGGTGAGGAAGGCCTGTTGGCCATGACGATGACCGACCCGATCGCGGACATGCTGACCCGTCTGCGGAACGCGAACTCGGCGTACCACGACACGGTGGGCATGCCGTACTCCAAGATCAAGTCCCACATCGCGGAGATCCTCCAGCAGGAGGGCTACATCGCCTCCTGGCGCGTGGAAGACGCCGAGGTCGGCAAGAACCTCGTGATCACCCTCAAGTTCGGGAACCAGCGCGAGCGCTCCATCGCCGGCATCAAGCGGGTGTCCAAGCCCGGCCTGCGCGTGTACGCGAAGAAGGACAACCTGCCCAAGGTGCTCGGCGGCCTCGGCGTGGCGATCATCTCCACGTCCGGCGGGCTGCTGACCGACAAGCAGGCCAAGAAGCGTGGCGTGGGCGGGGAAGTCCTCGCCTACGTCTGGTAAGGGAGGAGCTGCAATGTCAAGGATCGGGCGGCTCCCCGTGACCATCCCCAGCGGGGTGCAGGTCGACATCGACGGGCGCCAGGTCACCGTGCAAGGGCCGAAGGGCACGCTGCACCACACCGTGGCCGACCCCATCGACGTCGTCCGCGAGGACGGGGTGATCAAGGTCACCAGGCCGAACGACGAGGGCTCCGTGCGCGCGCTGCACGGCCTGTCCCGCACGCTGATCGCCAACATGGTCACCGGCGTCACCGACGGCTACCGCAAGACCCTGGAGATCGTCGGCGTCGGCTACCGGGTGCAGGCCAAGGGCAGCGACCTGGAGTTCTCACTCGGGTTCAGCCACCCCGTGACCATCACCCCGCCGGAGGGCATCACCTTCCGGGTCGAGGCCCCCACCAGGTTTGTCGTGGAAGGCATCGACAAGCAGATGGTGGGCGAGGTGGCCGCGCAAATCCGCAAGCTCCGCAAGCCGGACCCGTATAAGGGCAAGGGCGTGCGGTACCAGGGTGAGCAGATCCGCCGCAAGGTCGGGAAGGCTGGGAAGTAAGTCATGGCTGGCACCAAGACCAGGTCGCACGCACGCGCCACCGGACGGGTGCGTCCGCATACGCACGGATCGGCGGCCGGACGCGTGCGCCGCCACCTGCGGGTCCGCAAGAAGGTCACCGGCAGCGCGAGCCGGCCGCGGCTGGTCGTCAACCGGTCGGCGCGGCACATGTTCGCGCAGATCGTCGACGACAGCGTGGGCCGCACGCTGGCCGCCGCGTCCACCCTGGACCCGGCGATCCGGGCGGCCGAGGGCGACAAGACAGCCAAGGCGCGTCAGGTCGGCGAACTGCTCGCGCAGCGCGCGGCAGCAGGCCGGCATCGAGGCCGTGGTGTTCGACCGTGGCGGCTACCGCTACCACGGCCGCATCGCGGCGCTCGCGGACGGCGCCAGGGAAGGCGGACTGAAGCTGTGAGCACGGCACTCAGTGCATCCGCTGAGCGTTATTCAGAGATGAGGAAGGGCTAATGCCAGGAGCACCGCGGCGCGGCGGCGGCGGCGAGCGGCGCGAGCGCCGTGAGGACCGGCGCGGCAGCGCGGCCGATAAGCAAGCCGCCTACCTTGAGCACGTGGTCACCATCAACCGCGTGGCCAAGGTCGTCAAGGGCGGCCGTCGCTTCAGCTTCACCGCGCTGGTGGTGGTGGGCGACGGCAACGGGATGGTCGGCGTCGGGTACGGCAAGGCCAAGGAGGTCCCGGCCGCCATCGCCAAGGGCGTGGAAGAGGCGAAGAAGCACTTCTTCCGGGTGCCCCGGATCGGCAACACGATCCCGCACACCGTGCAGGGCGAGGAAGCGGCGGGCGTGGTGCTGCTCAAGCCGGCCAGCCCGGGAACCGGCGTCATCGCCGGCGGCCCGGTCCGCGCCGTGCTGGAGTGCGCGGGCATCCACGACGTGCTGTCCCGCTCGCTCGGCTCGTCCAACCCGATCAACGTCGTGCACGCGACGGTGGCCGCGCTGAAGAGCCTGAACCGGCCCGAGGAGATCGCGGCCAAGCGCGGCCTGCCGATCGAGGACGTGGCGCCCGCGGCCATGCTGCGGGCGCGCGCGGCCGCGGCGGCCGGGTCCTAGGGAGACAGAGAAGATGGCACAGCTGAAGGTGACACAGATCAAGTCGAAGATCGGCGGGAACAGCGCGCAGCGGAACTCGCTGCGCTCGCTCGGGCTGCGCCGGATCGGCCAGGTCGTGGTCAAGCCGGATCGGCCGGAGTTCCGCGGCATGATCAAGACCGTGCGCCACCTGGTGACGGTGGAGGAAGTGGCCGGAAATGACCTGAATGCCGGAGATGAACACCGCCGAACAGGCGGCGTCCGGGCGCGGGCTCAAGCTGCATCACCTGCGGCCGGCGCCGGGCGCGCACAAGGCCAAGACGAGGGTCGGCCGCGGCGAGGCGTCCAAGGGCAAGACCGCGGGCCGCGGCACCAAGGGCACCAAGGCGCGCAACAAGGTCCGCCTCGGCTTCGAGGGCGGCCAGATGCCGCTGAACCGGCGGGTGCCCGAAGCTGAAGGGCTTCTCCAACGCCGGCTTCCGCACCACCTACCAGGTGGTGAACACCGGCCGGCTGGCTGAGCTGTTCCCGGAGGGCGGCGACGTGACGCCGGAGAACCTGGTCGCCAAGGGGGCGGCCCGCAAGGGTGAGCTGATCAAGGTGCTCGGCACCGGCGAGCTCTCGGTGGCGCTGCGGGTGACCGCGCACGCGTTCTCCGCTACCGCCGTGGCCAAGATCGAGCAGGCCGGCGGGACCGTCACCGAGCTCTCCTGACCAGTCACCCAGCTCTCCTTACCAAGGGAGACAACGTATGACGTGCCGGGTAAGATACGTGGACTGCCCGATCAACCGAACCGAGGACTGCGCATGCTGACGGCCTTCGTGCGGGCGTTCCAGACGCCGGACCTTCGCAAGAAGATGCTGATCACGCTGGGCCTCATCGCGTTGTTCCGGTTCGGAGCCTCGCTGCCCACGCCAGGCATCGACGAGAAGAACGTGGCCTTCTGCTCCAACGCCGCCACGTCCGCGGGCAGCTCCACGGCCGACGTGCTCGCCATCGTCAACCTGCTCAGCGGCCAGGCGCTGCTGCACTTGTCGGTGTTCGCGCTCGGCATCATGCCGTACATCACCGCCAGCATCATCCTGCAGCTGCTGACCGTCGTGATCCCGCGGCTGGAGACGCTGAAGCAGGAGGGCCAGGCCGGGCAGGCGAAGATCACCCAGTACACCAGGTACCTCACCGTGGGCCTGGCCGTCCTGCAGTCCACCGGCTACGTCGAGCTGGCCCGGTCCGGCACGCTGTTCAACGGCTGCGGCACAGCGACCAACAACCCGCTGATCCCGAACGGCTCGCCCTTCAACATCGCCACGATGGTGATCACCATGGTGGCGGGCACGACGGTCATCATGTGGATGGGCGAGCTGATCACCGACCGCGGGGTCGGCAACGGCATGTCGGTGCTGATCTTCACCACGGTGATCTCGGTCATCCCCGGCGAGATCCTGGCCATCTACCGGGACAAGAACGCGTTCTACGCCGCCGATGGCCATCGTGGTGGTCATCGCCATCGTGGCCTTCATCGTCTTCATGGAACAGGCCCAGCGCCGCATCCCGGTCCAGTACGCCAAGCGCATGGTGGGCCGCCGGATGTACGGCGGCACCTCGACCTACATCCCGATGAAGGTCAACCAGGCCGGCGTGATCCCGGTCATCTTCGCCTCGTCGCTGCTGTACATCCCGACCCTGGCGGCACAGCTGTTCGGCAGCCAGACCCACCCGCAGGGCTGGGTGTCCTGGGTGGACCGCTACGTCGAGCAGAGCAGCTCGGTCTTCTACATGGCCGCGTTCTTCGTGCTGATCGTCGGGTTCACCTACTTCTACGTGTCGATCACCTTCAACCCGACCGAGGTGGCCGACAACATGAAGAAGTACGGCGGGTTCATCCCCGGCATCAGACCCGGGCGGCCCACCGCCGAGTACCTCGGTTACGTGCTCAGCAGGCTCACCGCGCCCGGTTCGGCCTATCTGGGCATGATCGCGCTGTTCCCGCTGGTCGCGCTCACCGCCATCGGGGTCGCCAACGAGTTCCCGTTCAGCGGGGTCAGCCTGCTGATCATGGTGGGCGTCGGGCTGGACACCGTGAAGCAGATCGAGAGCCAGTTGCAGCAGCGCAACTATGAGGGTTTCTTGCGATAGTGCGCATCGTCCTCGTCGGGCCCCCCGGTGCGGGCAAGGGGACACAGGCCCAGTTCATAGCGTCACACCTGGCGATCCCGAGGATCTCGACAGGTGACATCTTCCGGTACAACGTGACCAACCATACCGAGCTGGGCCGCAAGGCCAGGGAGTACATGGAGCGCGGGGACCTGGTCCCGGACGAGGTCACCGTGGCCATGGTCCGGGACCGGCTGGCCGAGGACGACGCGCAGGAGGGGTTCCTGCTCGACGGCTTCCCCAGGAACGTCCCCCAGGCCGAGACGCTGAAGAAGATGCTCCTGGAATGGGACGTGAAGCTCAGCGTGGTGCTCGAGCTCGTGGTGGACGAGGACGAGGTGGTGCGGCGGCTGTCCGGGCGGCGAACCTGCCGCCGGTGCGAGCGGGTCTGGCACGTTCTGTACGATCCGCCCGCACGTGACGGCATCTGCGACGACTGCGGCGGCGAGCTGTTCCAGCGCGACGACGACTCCGAGCAGACCATCAGGCACCGCATCGAGGTCTACGCCGAGCAGACCTCCCCGCTCATCGCGTTCTACGCCGACGAGAACATCCTGATCGGCATCGACGCGACCGGCCCGGTGGAGGAGATCACCAGCCGGGCACTGGCCGCGCTGCGCCCGTTCGTGCGCTGAGGGCTGTCATGTGCTCACGGCAGCGGAGAGGGAGGCGGGTGGCGATCCAGATCAAGACACCCGAGCAGATCGCGCTGATGCGCGCGGCCGGGCTGGTCGTCGCGCGCACCCTGGCGGCGGTCGCGGCCGAGGTCCGGCCCGGCGTCAGCACCGCCGAGCTCGACGCGCTGGCCGCCCGCCAGATCCGCGCCGCCGGTGCCACCCCGTCGTTCCTGGGCTACCACGGTTACCCGGCCACGATCTGCACCTCGGTGAACGACGAGATCGTGCACGGCATCCCGAGCCCGGAGCGGGTGCTGCAGGAGGGCGACATCATCTCCATCGACTGCGGCGCCATCGTCGACGGCTGGCACGGGGACGCGGCACTGACCGTGGGCGTGGGCACCATCTCCGCCGAGCACGCCCGGCTGCTCGAGGTGTGCGAGGCCTCGCTGTGGGCCGGGCTGGCCCGGGCCAGGGACGGAGCCCGACTGACCGACATCTCGCACGCGGTGGAGACCAGCATCAGGCAGGCCGGGCCCTACGGCATCGTCGAGGAATACACCGGCCACGGCATCGGGACCGCCATGCACATGGACCCGCCGGTGCCGAACTACGGCCGCCCGGGCCGTGGGCCGCGGCTGGAGACCGGCATGGCGCTGGCCATCGAGCCGATGGTCATGCTGGGCGATGCGGAGACGGTACAGCTCGACGACGGCTGGACCGTCGTCACCGCCGACGGAAGCTGGGCCGCGCACTTCGAGCACACCGTCGCCATCACCTCCGGCGGGCCCTGGGTGCTGACCGCCGAGGACGGTGGCCGGGACCGTCTCTCCGCGTCACCCGGCCAGACGAGCGATACTAGGAGGGGGGACCCGGCGAGTATCCCGCCGACCTAGGCCGGAAGGTAGGCCGGGGTGGGTTGGTCGGGAAGAAAGGGTGACCGGTGCCTGGTGACCCGCGGATCCGCGCCTCGGACGCGGATCGCGACCGCACGACGGCGCTGCTGCGTGAGCACCATGCCGCGGGTCGGCTGACCGCCGAGGAATTCCAGGAGCGGATGGAGCGAGCCTTCGACGCCAAGACCCTGGGCGAGCTTGATGAGCTGCTGGCGGACCTGCCAGCCATCGACCTGTACCAGCTGCCCGACGCCTCGCTGCGGCGGATCCCGCCGCGCCCCGGCCAGTCACTGCTTCCGGCCGATCCCGGCGGGCCGGCCAGCCCGCTGCGGTTCGGGCCGGGCACGGTAGCCATAGGCGCCTGGGCCACGGTCTCCGCGGCACTGGTGGCCATCTGGGCCGTCGCGGCCGTGATCGGCGCCGGGACCTGGATCCCGTGGTGGGCGCTGATCGTGCTCCCGTGGCTGTGGGTCATGATCCGCCGTCACCGGCCCCGGGAATAGCGGCGGGCCGGGAAGTGTCTTAGTCTTGGGCGGTTCGCGTCGGGGCGGCGAGTCGAGTACACTCGTCTCCGGCCCATCTGCTGGGTTTTCACCTGGCCGGCGCCCGGGGGCTCGCGCCAGCGAGCACGGTACCGGTCCCTCCCGGTTTCGGCGTCAAAATCGGCGAAAGCCAGCGCTGACGTAAGCCAGCGCTGACCTGAGCTAGCACTGACGTGAGCCAGGCAGGGCAGGCGTGCCGCCCCGGCTGTTAAGGCCATGCAGGCCGCGCTCAGGCGCGGGACATTACGCCAGAACGAAACGACACAGAACAAACGACACAGAACAAACGACACAGAACGAAGCGCGGAGGACATGCCCAAAAAAGACGGCGCCATCGAGATTGAAGGCACGGTTGTCGAGTCGCTCCCGAATGCCTTCTTCCGAGTGGAGCTGGACAACGGGCACAAGGTTCTCGCTCATATCAGCGGGAAGATGCGGATGCACTACATCCGCATCCTGCCTGACGACCGGGTTGTCGTGGAGCTGAGCCCCTACGACCTCAGTCGCGGGCGGATCGTGTACCGGTACAAGTAAGCCAGCACGTACGACACAACAGACAAGCACCAGCGAATCAGATCAGTACCGAATAAGACCAGTGGAGACAGCACCGTGAAGGTCAAGCCGAGCGTCAAGAAGATCTGCAGCAAGTGCCGGATCATCCGCCGGCACGGCCGCGTCATGGTCATCTGCGCCGACCCGCGGCACAAGCAGCGCCAGGGCTGACGCAGCACAACGCGCACCGCAGGCAGCTAGCCAACGCTGCGACCCCCGGACGGAGGCCGGGGCCATGTCCGGGCAGGGCGTGGGGGCGGTGCGAAACACCTCCGTGAGAAAAGGAGAACTGCCCGCATATGGCCAGGCTTTCCGGCGTCGACCTGCCCCGCGATAAGCGGGTCGAGATCGCGCTCACCTACATCTACGGCATCGGCCGCACCCGGGCCCTGCAGACCCTCCAGGCTACCGGGGTCGGCGCGGACACCAGGGTCAGCAACCTGACCGACGAGGAGCTGATCAAGCTCCGTGACTGGATCGACGCCACCTACCAGGTCGAAGGTGACCTGCGCCGTGAGGTCCAGGCCGACATCCGCCGCAAGATCGAGATCGGCTGCTACCAGGGCATCCGGCACCGCCGCGGACTCCCGGTGCACGGGCAGCGGACGCAGACCAACGCCCGGACGCGCAAGGGCAAGAAGAAGACCGTGGCCGGCAAGAAGAAGGCCGGCAAGAAGTAATGAGTAGTCCGCACGGACCGATCACCTCGAAGGAAGCAGATGCCGCCTAGGAGCCGTCAGCAGGCCGCCGCCAAGAAGGTGCGCCGCAAGGAGCGGAAGAACGTCGCTCACGGGCACGCCCACATCAGGAGCACGTTCAACAACACGATCATCTCGATTACCGACCCGACGGGCAACGTCATCTCGTGGGCGTCTGCGGGTCAGGTCGGGTTCAAGGGATCGCGCAAGTCCACGCCGTACGCCGCCCAGATGGCGGCCGAGGCCGCCGCGCGCCGGGCCATGGAGCACGGCATGCGCAAGGTCGACGTCTTCGTCAAGGGCCCGGGTTCGGGCCGGGAGACCGCCATCCGGTCGCTGCAGGCCACCGGGCTGGAGGTCGGCTCGATCCAGGACATGACCCCCGTCCCGCACAATGGCTGCCGGCCGCCGAAGCGGCGCCGGGTCTGATGGCCGCTCTATTGTTCCCGCGGGCCCACCCATTTTCCCCCCGGGCCCACCCTAGGAGATAGCGACAGATGGCTCGATACACAGGCGCGGACTGCAAGCTCTGCCGCCGGGAGAAGACCAAGCTCTTCCTCAAGGGCGCCAAGTGCGACTCGCCGAAATGCCCGATCGAGATCCGGCCCTACCCGCCGGGCGAGCACGGCCGTAACCGGCCCAAGGAAGGCGACTTCCTGCAGCAGATCAGGGAGAAGCAGAAGGCGCGCCGGATCTACGGCATCCTCGAGCGGCAGTTCCACGGCTACTACGAGGAAGCGGCCCGCAAGCACGGCCGGACCGGCGAGACCATGCTCCAGCTGCTCGAGCGCCGCCTGGACAACGTGGTGTTCCGCGCGGGCTTCGCCAAGAGCCGCGACATGGCCCGCCAGCTGGTCACGCACGGCCACTTCACGGTGAACGGCAGGAAGGTCGACATCCCGTCCTACCGGGTGAGCGAGAACGACATCATCGAGGTGGCCGCCAAGTCGCTCGAGATGACCCCGTTCGTGATCGCCCGGGCCGAGGTTGGCGAGCGCATCGTGCCGGCCTGGCTCGAGGTGGTCCCCGACCACATGCGCGTCCTGGTGCACGCCCTCCCGGTCCGTGCCCAGATCGACACCCAGGTCCAGGAACAGCTCATCGTCGAGTTCTACTCGAAGTAAGTAATACCGGCGGCTCCTCCCGGAGCCGTCGGCGGAAACCCCGACTGTCATATAGCGGGCGTCGGAAAGGAACACATTCATGCTCATCGCTCAGCGCCCCTCGCTCGCCGAGGAGCAGGTAGACGAGTTCAGGTCCCGGTTCGTCATCGAGCCGCTGGAGCCGGGCTTCGGTTACACCATCGGCAACTCGCTCCGGCGTACGCTGCTGTCCTCCATCCCCGGTGCGGCCGTGACCAGCATCAGGATCGAAGGCGTCCTGCACGAGTTCTCCACGGTCCCCGGGGTCAAGGAAGATGTCACCGACATCATCCTGAACCTCAAGGAGCTCGTGGTGTCCTCCGAGCACGACGAGCCGGTCGTGATGTACCTGCGCAAGCAGGGCCCGGGCGAGGTGACCGCGGCCGACATCGCGCCGCCGGCCGGCGTCGAGGTGCACAACCCCGAGCTGCACATCGCCACCCTGAACGCCAAGGGCAAGCTCGAGATGGAGCTGACCGTCGAGCGCGGCCGCGGCTACGTCTCGGCCACCCAGAACAAGCAGCCGGGCCAGGAGATCGGCCGGGTGCCGATCGACTCCATCTACTCGCCCGTGCTGCGGGTGACCTACAAGGTGGAAGCCACCCGCGTCGAGCAGCGCACCGACTTCGACCGGCTCATCCTGGACGTGGAGACCAAGCCGTGCCTGCGGCCGCGGGATGCCGTGGCCAGCGCGGGCAAGACCCTGGTCGAGCTGTTCGGGCTGGCCCGCGAGCTCAACGTGGACGCCGAGGGCATCGACATCGGCCCGTCGCCGACGGACGCCGCGCTGGCGGCCGACCTGGCGCTGCCGATCGAGGACCTCAACCTCACCGTCCGCTCCTACAACTGCCTCAAGCGCGAGGGCATTCACACGGTCGGCGAACTGGTCGGCCGCAGCGAGCAGGACCTGCTGGACATCAGGAACTTCGGCGCCAAGTCGATCGAGGAAGTCAAGCAGAAGCTCATCGACATGGGTCTGTCGCTCAAGGACTCGCCGCCCGGGTTCGACCCGAGCAGCGCGGTGGGCGCCTACGGCGATGACGACGAGAGCTACGTGGAGACCGAGCAGTACTGACGTGGCGTCCGCCACGTAGACCAAGGAGAGATCCGTATGCCCACGCCCACCAAGGGGCACCGCCTGGGCGGCAGTGCTGCCCACCAGCGGCACATCCTGGCGAACCTGGCCACCGCGCTGTTCCAGCACGGCCGGATCACCACCACCGAGGCCAAGGCCAAGCGGCTGCGGCCGGTCGCCGAGCGGCTGATCACCTTCGCCAAGCGCGGTGACCTGCATGCTCGCCGGCATGTGATGACCGTGGTCACCGACAAGGGCGTGGTGCACCAGCTGTTCACCGAGATCGCCCCGGAGTTCTCCGAGCGTGACGGCGGCTACACCCGCATCACCAAGATCGGGCCGCGCAAGGGCGACAATGCGGCCATGGCGGTCATCGAGCTGGTCCGGGGCGAGCCCGTCTCGGCCAAGCCGCGCCGCCGGACCCGCCGGGCCGCCGCCCCCGCGGCCGGTGGCCCCGCCGCCAGCTCGGCGACCGCGACCGTAGTCGCCGAGCCCGAGGCCGATGTGGACGAAGTGGCCGACGCACCCGAGGCGACCGCGGCAGACCAAACTGACGCGGTCCTCGTCGGCGACGTCACAGACGAGGCCGAGGACGTCACGGCCGAGGACGTCACGGACGAGGCCGAGGACGTCACGGCCGAGGACGTCACGGACGAGGCTGACGAGGCCGAGGACGTCACGGACGAGGCTGACCAGGACGAGGCCGCCGGCGACGAGGACGAAGACGACGGCGAGGACCACGAGGACGCCTAGGCCGTGATCGGCTGACGTGAGCCGCCAGGAAGCACCACGGCCCGTTCGGCTCAGAATTGACCTGTCCTACGACGGGTCAGGGTTTTCCGGATGGGCCGCCCAGCCCGGCAGGCGCTGCGTCGAGGATGTGCTGGCCGCGGCGCTGGGCCGGGTGCTGCGGCTCCCCGGGCACCTTGGCCCGCCCGGAACCCTTGGCCCGCCCGGAACCCTTGGCCCGCCCGGAACCCTGGCCCTGACCGTGGCCGGCCGCACCGACGCCGGCGTGCATGCCCGCGGCCAGGTCGTGCACGCCGACGTGCCGGAAGCCGCCTGGGCTGGTGCCCAACGGGTGCTGGAAAGGCTGGCCGGGCTGCTGCCCGCCGACATCCGGGTGCACGCCGTGGCGCCTGCGCCTGACGGGTTCGACGCCCGCTTCTCCGCGCTGTGGCGTCGCTACTCTTATCGGGTATGCGACGACGTGGCCTGCGCCGATCCGCTCCGCCGGCACGAGACCCTCTGGTCGTTCCGGCCGCTGGACCTGACCGCCATGAACGCCGCGGCAACCGGGCTGACCGGCGAGCATGACTTCGCTGCCTTCTGCCGCCGCCGGGAAGGCGCCACCACCATCCGTGCGCTGCGCCGCCTGGACTGGCGCCGCGACGAGTGCGGCGTCGCCATCGCCACCGTGGTGGCCGACGCGTTTTGCCACAACATGGTGCGCGCGCTGACCGGCGCGCTGCTGGCCGTGGGCGAGGGCCGCCGGCCGCCCGGCTGGCCCGCGGCCGTCCTGGCCGCCGCGGTCCGTGATCCCGCGGTCCGGGTGCTGCCGCCGCACGGGCTGTGCCTGGAGGAGGTCGGCTATCCGCCCCCCGCTGACCTGGCCGCCCGGGCGGACACGACCCGCCGGGTCCGCACCGCCAGCAGCTGAGTGCCCCCGAGGCCGCGGAACCGGCCGCAACGATGGACCATAGGTGCGGCTCTTGTGGGGTGAGCCTGCCGGTGGCGGGAGCCGGAGGCGAGGCCGGGGGGCACGATAACGACGTCGTTGTGACAACCACGTCGTCTGGTGCGCGTCGTTGTGACAACGACGTCGTTGGGCGGATCGCCGGAGGCGGGTCAGGCGGGTCAGGCGGTGCCACGGAGGCGGGCGGGGTTAACGATCAGGGCTTGCCGGACAGCATCCGGGTGCTCAGGTCGATGTTGGCGCTGCCGGTCACCAGGTTGGCCGCGAACGTCTCGAGCTGCTGGCGCTGGGCCGACGTCGACGGCGCCTTCAGGCTGGTGAACTCGACCCACATCAGGATCAGGTAGTGGCCCTTGATCTCGGCCTGCACCACCCCGGTCCCGCTGCCCAGCTTGCTGGTCGGGCCCTTCTGCCCGGCCAGCGGCGCGATGATGTTCTGCGGGTCCGTGGCCTGTCCGGCCTTCTGCGCGGCGCTGGAGGTGTCCAGGTTGGCCACGCCGACCGTGCCCATCATCGTGCCGTTACCCAGCAGGTAGCTGGCCCGCAGGATCTCGGTGCACTTGCCGTCCTGCAGCGCCGCCTGCAGGTTCGCGCCGAACACGGCCAGCGAGCAGTTCTTGGTCACGGTCGCCGCGACACGCTGGTAAGAGCTGCCGTTCAGCACGAACTGGGGCGGGTACAGCTGCGCCAGGGTCAGCGCGGCCGGGTCCTGGCTCCTGGTCCCGATGTGCTGCCACTTGCCTAGGGCCGGATCGAAGTTCGGCGAGCTGGGCACGTTCGTCGGTAGCTTCAGGCCCGCGGACACCGGCGCGTTGACACGCGGCTGGTACAGGTACTTGTACCCGCCGAATCCGGCCGCGGCCAGCAGCACAATCAGTCCCAGCCAGGCCACCACCCGGGACCGATGACGCTTGGGCCGCCCGCTGCGGGTACCGCGCCGCGTCCCGGGGGCCGGGTCGCCGGGGGCCGGGTCGTCGCGGGCCGGGTCCTGGGCCATTGAGGCCGCCGGGACCGGCTCGCCGTCCCGGCCCTGGCCGATGACGTCGTAGTAGCCGCCGTCCTCGCCCGCCTGCGGCGCACCAGGTGACGGCCGCGGGCGGAAGGTGACCGTGGACGGCTCGGGCTGCTCCCAGCCGGCTTGCCCCGCCGGCGCGGGGGCACCGGGGGACACCGGAGGGAAGCCGCGCGCCGGAGTGCGGCCCATCGTCCGCTGCGGGCCCGTGGGCGGGCCGATGGTCCGCTGGCCTCCCGTGGGCGGGCCGATGGTCCGCTGGCCTCCCGTGGGCGGGCCGATGGTCCGCTGGCCTCCCGTGGGCGGGCCGATGGTCCGCTGGCCTCCCGTGGGCGGCCCGATGGTCCGCTGGCCCCCTGTGGGCGGCCCGATGACCCGCTGCGGGCCGCTGGCCGCACCCAGGACCGGCTGCGGTGCCGTGCCCGGGTACGGGCCGTTGCCCGGGACCGGCGGGACCGGCGGAACCGGCGGGCCGTGACCAGGCTCTTCGGCCGAGGCCCGCGCCTGGTCGGGAGGCCAGGGCGACTGGCGGCGGTCCGCGCCATGACGGCCGCGCCTGGTGCCCTGGTGGTCCATAGGATGAGGGTAGCGTCCTGTGCCCGGCCCAAGACGCCGCTTTGGCATCACTGGGGGAGACGGAGTATGCTGCATGGGCGTCATGCGCCACGGGCTTGCCCGCTGCGCGCCACCTGCGCGCGTTCTCCGCGGCGCGGTGCGCGGGCGGAGCACCCCAGGCGGCCCTCACCAGCTGGTGCAGGCCGCGACGACCACGAATACATACGCGAAGGCTCAGGACTGTGCGCACTTTCAGCCCGAAGGACAGTGATATCACGCGCCGATGGCTCGTCATCGACGCCTCCGACGTCGTGCTCGGCCGCCTGGCCAGCCACGTGGCGGTGCTGCTGCGCGGCAAGCACAAGCCGATCTTCGCGCCGCACATGGACACCGGCGACTTCGTGATCGTGGTCAACGCGGCCAAGGTCTCGCTGTCCGGCAACAAGCTGGAGCAGAAGCACGCCTACCGGCACTCCGGCTACCCCGGCGGGCTGCGGGCGGTCTCCTACGCCAACCTGATGGCCAGCAACCCCGAGCGCGCGGTCGAGAAGGCCGTCCGGGGCATGCTGCCCAAGAACACGCTCGGCCGTCAGACGCTGCGCAAGCTCAAGGTGTACGCGGGTCCCGACCATCCGCACCAGGCGCAGCAGCCGCAGCCCTACGAGATCACGCAGATCGAGCAGTAGACAAGACAGGAAGCATGAGGACAGACCGTGGCTGAGCCCACTGGTGCAAGCACCACCGTCGACGAGGACGAGACGGAACTCGGCGACTTCGCCGACGACGAGTTCGGCGCGGACGTTCCGTCGGAGTACACGACCGAGACGTCCCAGGACGCTCCGGCGCGGGCCGTCACGCGGCGCCCGGTGGTGACCGGTAACGCGGCGGGCACCGGCCGCCGCAAGGAGGCCATCGCCCGGGTCCGCATCCTGCCCGGTTCGGGCCAGTGGCTGATCAACGGCCGCTCGCTCGAGGCGTACTTCCCGAACAAGGTGCACCAGCAGCTGGTGAACGAGCCGTTCGTGACCCTGGGCGCGGAGAACAGCTTCGACGTGGTAGCCCGGATCTCCGGCGGCGGCGTCACCGGGCAGGCGGGCGCACTGCGCCTCGGCGTGACCCGGGCGCTGACCCTGGTCGACCCGGAGAACCGTCCGGCGCTGAAGAAGGCCGGGTTCCTCACCCGGGACGCCCGAGTCAAGGAGCGGAAGAAGTACGGCCTGAAGAAGGCCCGTAAGGCGCCTCAGTACTCCAAGCGTTAAGCTGCCTGGCCGCGGACCCTTGGCCCCCTTGGATCCCTCGGCCCCTTGGGCCTGCTGAGCCGCACGCCAGCGCACACGAGCCCGGGCCCCCTGGGCGCCCGGGCGGAGCAACGAGCGGGAGTGACATGGGTGAAGCGGGGGTGCGGGGTCGCCTGTTCGGTACCGACGGCGTCCGGGGCGTGGCCGGCCAGGACCTGACCGCGCGGCTGGCCATGGACCTGAGCGTGGCCGCCGCCGCAGTCCTCGGCCACGGCGCCGCCCCGAACGGCGCAGGCCCGAACGGCGCAGGCCCGAACGGCGCAGGCCCGAGGGGCGCCGGCCCGAGGGGCGCAGGCCCGAGGGGCGCCGGCCGCCCGGTGGCGGTCGTGGGCCGGGACCCGCGCGTCTCTGGGGAGTTTCTCGAGGCGGCCGTGGTGGCCGGCCTGGCCAGCGCGGGTGTCGACGTTCTGCGGCTCGGCGTCCTGCCCACTCCGGGCGTGGCCTACCTGGCCGGGGCGCTGGGCGCGGACTTCGGCGTGGTCATCTCGGCCAGCCACAACCCGGCCCGGGACAACGGGATCAAGTTCTTCGGCCGCGGCAGCGTCAAGCTGCCGGACGCCGTCGAGGACGAGATCGAGGCCCGGCTGGGCGACGCGAGCGCGGGCCAGCTTCCCCAGGAGTTCGGCCGGGTCACGGACGCCGCCGCCGAGCACGAGCGCTACCTGGAGCATCTGCTGTCCACCCTGCCCGGCCCGGCGGGCCACGCCCTGTCCGGCCTGAGGCTGGTGGCCGACTGCGCGCACGGGGCGGCCTACCGGATCGCCCCCGAGGCGCTGCGCCGCGCGGGCGCGGAGGTCATCACGATCGGCACCGAGCCTGACGGGCAGAACATAAACGCCGGCTGCGGCTCGACTCACCTGGACCCGCTGGTCGCGGCGGTCGTGGCTCACGGCGCGGACGCCGGCGTGGCGTACGACGGTGACGCCGACCGGTGCCTGGCCGTCGACGCGGACGGGCAGATCCTCGACGGCGACCAGATCCTGGCCGTGCTCGCCACCGAACTCAAGGACGCCGGCAAGCTGGCCGGCGACGGCGTCGTGGTCACGGTCATGTCCAACCAGGGCTTCCACGTGGCCATGCGCGAGGCCGGCATCCGGGTCATCGAGACCCCGGTCGGCGACCGGTACGTGTCGCAGGCCATGCGCGACGGCGGCTACGTGCTCGGCGGCGAGCAGTCCGGCCACATCATCGTGCTGGAGCACGCCGCCACCGGCGACGGCATCCTGACCAGCCTGCAGCTGCTGGCCGCGGTCAACCGCCGCGGGCTGCCGGTGGCCGCGGCGGCCAAGCTGATGCGCAAGTACCCCCAGGTCCTGGTCAACGTGCCCGGCGACGCCTCACAGCTGGGGCCGGAGGTCACCGCGGCCGTCACCCGGGCGGAGGAAACGCTCGGTGACAGCGGCCGGGTGCTGGTCCGGCCGAGCGGCACCGAGCCCACGATCCGGCTGATGGTCCAGGCCTCCGACGCGCTGCTGGCCGAGCAGGTCATCGGCCGGCTGGCCGCCGAGGTCCGGCTGGCCCTCGTCGGCGGGTAGGGCCCGCCATGCGTCGCGCCTACCAGGTCGCCGCGGTCCGCGCCGCCGAACGCGCCCTGATGGACCGCCTGCCCGCAGGCGTCCTCATGCAGCGGGCCGCCGCGGGCCTGGCCGCGGCCTGCGGCTCGCTGCTGGCCCGCCAGCCCGGACACCTCTACGGGGCCCGGGTCGTGGTCCTGACCGGCAGCGGCGACAACGGCGGCGACGCGCTGTACGCCGGCGCCCGGCTGGCCCGGCGCGGCGCGGCCGTCACCGCCGTCACCGCCGCCCCGAAGGCCCACGAAGGCGGCCTCGCCGATCTGCGCGCCGCGGGCGGCCGCAGCACCGCCGACCTCGGCCAGGCGGCCGCCGCGCTGGCCGCCGCCGACCTGATCATTGACGGCCTGCTCGGCATCGGCGGCCACGGCGGGCTGCGCGAGCCGTTCGCCGCCCTGGCCCGCCAGGCCTCCGGCGCGGCCCAGGCCGGCGCCACGGTCGTGGCCGTGGACCTGCCCAGCGGCATCGACGCCGATACCGGGACCGTCGACGGGCCCGCGGTCCGCGCCGACGTCACCGTGACGTTCGGCGCCCTCAAGCCCGGCCTGCTGATTGACCCCGGCGCCGGGTACGCGGGCACGGTGGAACTGGTCGACATCGGCCTGGGCCCCTACCTGGACGGCGAACCCGCGGCCCTGGCTGCCCAGAACGGCGACCTGCGCGAGCTGCTGCCCCGGCCCGGGGCCGAATCCGACAAGTACCGGCGTGGCGTGGTCGGCCTGCTCGCGGGCAGCGACCGGTTCGCCGGCGCGGCCGTGCTGTCCGCCGGCGGGGCGGTGCACGGCGGCGCGGGCATGGTCCGGGTGGTGACCGCCCCGGTCCCGGCCGCCGTGGTCCGCCAGGCCTGGCCCGAGGCCGTGCTCACCGTGCATCCTGAGGCCGGCGACTGGGACCTGCTCGGCAATGCCGGCCGGGTCCAGGCCTGGGTGGCCGGCCCCGGCATGGGCACCGACGGCGACGCGACCGCCCGCCTGGCCGCCATCCTCGGCACCGACCTTCCCGTCCTGGTCGACGCGGACGGCCTGACCATCCTCAGCCAGCGCGAGGACCTGCTGCCCCGCGCCGCCCCCACGCTGATCACGCCGCACGCCGGGGAACTCGGCCGGCTGCTGGGCACGGACCCGGCCCGCATCGAGGCCGCCCGGCTCGACCACGCGAAGCAGGCCGCCGAACAGCTCGGCGTCACCGTGCTGCTCAAGGGCTCCACCACGGTGGTGGCCTCGCCCGGCAGCCCGACCGTCCTGGTCAACCCGACCGGCACGCCCTGGCTGGCCACCGCGGGCTCGGGCGACGTGCTGTCCGGCCTGGCCGGCGCGCTGCTCGCCCAGGGCCTCGAGCCGGCCTGGCCGGCGCGGCCGCTGCCTACCTGCACGGCCTGTCCGCCCGGCTGGCCGCCGCTCCGCCCCGCCGCCGCGGCCGCCGCGGCGCGGACTCCGCTCCGGCGTCCGAGGCGCCGATCAGCGCCTCGGACGTGGTCCGCTCGCTGCCCGCCGCGTTCCGCAGCCTGGGCGCCTGAGCGACCGGGTACGTTTGGGCGTCATGGACAGGCAGGCTCTCGTCGACCTCGGCGCGATCACCAGCAACGTCACGGCCCTGTGCGACCGGGTCCGCGGCAGCCAGGTCATGGCCGTGGTCAAGGCCGACGGCTACGGCCACGGCATGGTGCCCGCGGCCCGGGCCGCGCTGGCCGGCGGGGCCAGCTGGCTGGGCACCGCCGACCTGGCCGAGGCGGTTGCGCTGCGCCGGGCCGGGCTGACCGCGCCGGTGCTGTGCCTGATGGCCGTGGGCGATCCGGCCGAGGCGATCGCCGCGGGCATCGACGTCACGGCCGGCTCGGCCGCCTTCGCGGCCCGGGTCGCCGACGCCGCCCGGCGTGCGGGGGTGACGGCCCGGCTGCACCTGAAGGCCGACACCGGGCTGACCCGCGGCGGCGCCACCCGCGCCGACTGGCCGGGGGCGGTCGAGGCCGCCCTGGCCGCCCAGGCCGGCGGCGCGGTCCGGGTGGTCGGCCTGTGGTCCCATTTCGCCTGCGCCGACATGCCCGGGCACCCGTCGATCGCCGCCCAGCTGACCGCGTTCGCCGACGCCGTGGCCCTGGCCGAGAAGGCGGGCGTCACGCCCGAGGTCAGGCACATCGCCAACACCGCCGCCGCGATCACCGTGCCCGAGTCCCGGCTCGACCTGGTCCGGTTCGGCGGCGCCGTTTACGGCCTGTCCACCCTGCCCGGCGGCGCGCCGTCCTGGCTGCGCCCGGCCATGACCCTGTCCGCCCGGCTGGCGCTGGTCAAGCGGGTCCCGCCCGGCTCGGGCGTGTCCTACGGCCACCGCTACGTCACCGAGCGGGAGACCACGCTCGGCCTGGTGCCGCTCGGCTACGCCGACGGCGTGCCCCGCGCCGCGGCCGGCCAGCACCTGGTCAGCGCGCGCGGCCGCCGCTGGCCGATCGCCGGGACGGTCTGCATGGACCAGTTCGTGGTCGACTTCGGCGACGAGCCGGTGGCCGCGGGCGAGCAGGTCGTGCTGTTCGGCCCGGGCGACGACGGAGAGGCCACCGCCCAGGAGTGGGGCGAGCGGCTCGGCACGATCTCCTACGACATCGCGACCGGGATCGGGGCCCGGGTCCCGCGTCACTATCCGGACGGATCTCGATGATTGTTCAGAACGGAGCGTGGTGCTTGCCTGCCGAACGGCGGATCGCCACCGAGGTGGCCATGCGGGAGCTGGGCCGTGAGCTCGCCACCCGGCTGCGGGCCGGGGACCTGGTCATCCTGACCGGCCCGCTGGGGGCGGGCAAGACCACCCTGGTCCAGGGCATCGGCGAGGGCCTCGGGGTACGCGGCCCGGTCACCTCCCCGACCTTCGTCATCGCCCGGGTCCACCCGGTGCTGGCCGGCTCCGGGCCCGCCCTGGTGCACGCGGACGCCTACCGGCTGGGCAGCGTCATCGAGGTGGATGACCTGGACCTGGACGCGGACATGGCCCGTGCCGTCACCGTGGTGGAGTGGGGCGAGGGCCTGGCCGAGGGCCTGGCCGAGGACCGCCTGGAGATCTCCATCGAGCCGGACCGTGACACCGAGGCCCGCACCGTCCGGCTGGCCGGTCACGGTAAGCGATGGAATCGGACGCTTGAATCTGGATAACGCAAACTTTTGCCCTGGGCACCGTTTATAGTTCCGCTGTACTTCATCATCGGTTCGCCTACCGCGCCGTTACGTGACGTATCCCTACCCGGAGGCGTGCGTGCCTGAGCAGGACTTCCTGCCTCCTCGCCCGGACGAGGACCCGCCGCCGTGGGCCAACATGCCATCGGTCCGCCCGACCCGCCCCCGCGGCCCCGGGCCTGGCGGCCCCGGCGGCCCCCCACCACCCCCGCGTGGCGGCGGGCGGCACGCCGGCCGGATGAGCGACGACTATCCGCTCGGATCCTGGCAGACCGCGAATCAGACCGCCCCGAGCTCCATGGGCCCCTCCAGTCCCGCGGGCCCGCCAGGCACCGCGTTCATGGCCGGACCGCCGGACGGCGACCCGTACGACGACCAGGACCAGCCGGAACAGGCCCCGCCCTGGGTCGGCCCCGACGCGGAGCAGCAGGAGGCCCCCGGCGCCGCGCCGCGCCTTTCCGGCGGGCGGGCCGAGCGGGCGGCGGCCCGGCGGCGGCGCCGGTGGCTGTATCTGCTGGCCAGCCTGGTCGTAGTGGCCGGGGCCGTGACCACGTTGGTTGTGCTGCTGACCGGCGGGCCGGGTCCGGCCTCGGTCGTGCCCGGCGGGCTGATCACCACGTTCCAGCCCGGCGAGCTGCAGCAGGTGCCGAACGCCTGTGCCGTGGTCCCCAGCGCCATCGTGCAGCAGTACCTGCCCGGTAAGCCCAAGGTGGCCGCCCCGCTCCAGGTCGACAGCGCGGCCGAGTCGGCCTGTGACTGGACCGTCGACCAGGCCCCGGTCTTCCGGCTGCTCGAGCTGAACGTGCTGGCCTACGCGCCCAGTGGGCTGGCCAGCGGCAACGGCAGCGCCACGTCGGCCGCGATCGACGCCTACGCCACCGCGCTGCAGGACACCAAGAGCCCGCCGCCGAAGTCGCCGAACCCGCCGGCCACGGTTACCCTGCTGCCAGGTCTCGGCAATCAGGCCTTCAGCGCGCTGCAGGTGTTCCATAACGGCGGATCGGTCACCGACGTGGCCACCGTCATCGTGCGGTTCCGCAACGTCACCGTGACGGTCACAGTGAACGGGCTGGATCACTCCAACCGCGGCAGCTACGGACCGGTCTCCTCCTCGGCGCTGTCGGCCGCCGCCCTGGCCTTCGCCCAGGCAGCCGAAGCGTCCCTGCACTAGTTCGCGGCCACTAGGCTGGTCGGCGTGCTTGTGCTCGGTTTCGATACGGCGACGCCCGCGGTGAGCGTGGCTCTGCATGACGGGGAGCACGTCGTCTCCGAGGCGTTCGCCGTCGACGCCCGGCGCCACGGCGAGCTCCTCGCGCCCATGATCTCGAAGGTCCTGGCTGACGCGGGCGCGGCCCGCGAGGACCTGACCGCGGTCGCGGTCGGCGTGGGACCCGGGCCGTACACCGGGCTGCGGGTCGGGGTGGTCACGGCCCGGGTGCTCGGGTCCGTGCTGGGCCTGCCGGTGCACGGCGTGTGCTCACTGGACGTGATCGCCGCCGCCGCGCGGGGGGGTCTGGGGGGGGCGTCCCCCCGGGCCAGCACCGTGCCGTCCGGACGGGAGTTCCTGGTGGCCACCGACGCCCGGCGCAAAGAGGTCTACTGGGCGCGGTACGACGCAGCCTGCCGGCGCACCGAAGGCCCCCAGGTGGGCCCGGCCAGCGCCATCGCGGGCGCCGCTGACCTCGACGTAGCCGGGGCGGGCGGCCAGCTGTACCCGGAGGCGTTCGGCGGGGTGATCGCGCCCGCCTACCCGGACGCCCGCACGCTGGTCGGCCTGGTCGCCGTCCGGTCGCAGGCCGAGCTGCTGCCGCCCGAGCCGCTATACCTGCGGCGGCCCGACGCCCGGGAGCCCGGACCGCCCAAGCGGGTGACGCCCGCATGAAGTCGCGCCCGGCCGATGCCCGCCCGGATGATGTGCCCCGGGGCCGGCTCCGGGAGATGACCAGGGCGGACATGCCGCGAATCATGGCGCTGGAACAGGAGCTGTTCCCCGAGGACGCCTGGACGCCGCAGATGTTCGCGGCCGAGTTCGCCCAGCCGGCCTCGCGCCGGCTGTACCTGGTGGCCGAGGAGGGGGACACGCTGATCGGGTACGCCGGGATGATGTTCACCGGCGGGCCGCAGGCCGACGTGGTGACGCTGGCCGTGGATCCGGCCCACTGGGGCCGGGGCACCGGCACCGCGCTGCTGCTGGCCTTGGTCGGCGAGGCGGGCGGCCGGGGCTGCCGGGAGGTCCTGCTCGAGGTGCGCAAGGATAACCCGCGGGCCAGGCAGCTCTACCTGCGCCACGGGTTCACCGAGATCGGCATCCGCCGCGGCTACTACCAGCCCTCCGGCGTCGACGCTGTGGTGATGCAGAAGGTGCTGCCCTGATGGCCGCCCCCTTGGTGCTCGGCATCGAGACCTCCTGCGACGAGACCGGTGTCGGCCTGGTCCGCGGCCACGACCTGCTCGCCGACGCGATCGCCTCCAGCGTGGACGAGCACGCCAGGTTCGGCGGCGTGGTGCCCGAGGTGGCCAGCCGGGCTCACCTGGAGGCCATGGTCCCGACCTTCGACCGCGCGCTGGAGGTGGCCGGCGTCCGGGCCAGCCAGGTCGACGCCATCGCCGTCACCGCCGGGCCCGGCCTGGCCGGAGCCCTGCTGGTCGGGGTGGCCGCGGCCAAGGCCTACGCGCTCGGGCTGGGCAAGCCGCTGTACGGCGTCAACCACCTGGCCGCGCACATCGCCGTCGACCAGCTTGAGCACGGCCCGCTGCCCTCGCCCGCGGTGGCCCTGCTGGTCTCCGGCGGACATTCCTCGCTGCTGCTGGTCAGCGACGTGGCCCAGCGAGTGGAGCCGCTGGGCGCGACCATCGACGACGCGGCCGGCGAGGCCTACGACAAGGTGGCCCGGGTGCTCGGCCTGCCGTTCCCGGGCGGCCCGCCCATCGACAAGGCGGCCCGCGACGGCGACCCGGCCGCGGTCGGCTTCCCCCGTGGCAAGTACCACGACGGCACGCTCGACTTCTCCTTCGCCGGCCTGAAGACCGCCGTGGCCCGCTGGGTGGAGGCGCGGCACGCCGCCGGGGACCCGGTCGACGTGGCCGACGTGGCGGCCAGCTTCCAGGAAGCCGTGGCCGACGTGCTCACCCGCAAGGCCATCCAGGCCTGCCAGAAGCACGACGTCGCCGACCTGATCATCGGCGGCGGCGTGGCGGCCAACTCCCGGCTGCGGTCCCTGGCCGCCGAGCGCTGCACCGACGTCGGCATCAGGCTGCGCGTACCCCGCCCCGGTCTGTGCACCGACAACGGCGCCATGGTCGCCGCCCTCGGCGCAGAACTGGTATCCCGCGCCGTCGAGCCCTCCCCGCTCGACCTGCCCGCCGACTCCTCCCTCCCCGTCACCGACATCGTCGTCCGCTAACCCGCCCCCCGGCCGCTCCATGCCCCGGCTCCCGGCCGCTCCAAGCCCCGGCTCCCGGCTGCTCCAAGCCCCGGCTCCCGGCCGCCTCCGGTCCTACGTTCCGATCCCGGTCACCACAGCCACAGATCCCGATTCCACCCTGCCCCGTGAGCCCTCTCCGTCGCACCAGCCCCAGGCCGGTTCGATGAGAGTGGCACTCTGCGGAAAAGAGCCACCTTGGATGAATCCCCCAACCGCCCGGCCAGTCCAGCGCGCCGTCTCGTGATCGAGGCCATCTATCCGCTCTGACATGTCGGCTAACAGCATCGGCCGCTCCCGGTGCCGTGCGGGGAGCGGCCAGCCACGGCAGTCAGACTCCATGGCCGTCGTGGCGGACCGTCGCTTGCCGCGAGCAGCACGGGAGCGGCTCAGCATCCCGGCCGCGTACACGACGATCGCGGTGATGACACCGACCGTCAGCCAGGTCTTCATCCCGGGCACGTGCCCGAAAACCGCCTCGCCGGCCGTACCGGCCGCCGTGATCACGACGACCAGCAGGACCAGGAGGAAGGCGTTCACATACGGGCGAACGGGGTGCGCGGGGCTGCGCGGGCCGCGCACCGGCGTCCCTGGGGTCCCTGCAGGCCCCGGCTCAGGCAGGTCATCGAACAGCCCGCTCAGGTCCCCGCGGGCCTTGGCGTTCATCGCCTGCGCGACGCGCTCGTCGAACTCGGCCCGGTTGAGCCGGCCTTCGCCGAAATGCGCAGCCAGGCGGCCGGCCACCTCGGTGCGTTCGGCGTCTGAGACGCGGACGTGCTGGTCGGTGTAGCCGTAGCGGAACCGCGGGACCAGACCATGCGTCCGGGGCTGGCTGGACGGGGTTGGCCTGGTCATGACTGAAGCGTGCCGCCTCAGCCCGGGCCGTGGCATCGGGGAAGACCCTGGTGTGACCCTGATCTCGCGCCGACCTGGACCAGGATCACCCCAGAAACCCCAGAAGCCTCAGAAACCCCGAAAAGGACCGAGCCGCCGAGCGGCTAGCCCCGGGACCCTCCGCAGGCCCGATCGGACCTTCATCCCTCCAGTCTCATAACTGACCGCACCGGTAGCCCAGCGTGCCGACTCATGATCGAAGCCACGACCGTACCGACCAGTCGGCCCCTTGCGATAGCTCTTGACTTCCATCTATCAAAATGATATCATTTTGATAGATGGAACGGCCGGTACCGCGGCCGTTCGGAGTAGATAGGACATGGCGATGACCGCACAACTCAGCCTCGAGGAACTTCCGGCCCAGACGGGCGAGCCGACCGCTCCGGCCGGACGCGGACGACTCCGGGGAGCGTGGCACCGGATCCGCCGGACCGCTGCGGAGATGAACTACGGAGCCAGGCGGATCGTCGAAGTCCAGGCCCCCTGGATCGTTGACCCGCAGTGGCACCGGCGGTAAGCATCATGGCTATGGAGTCGTTCACGGGGAAGCTCGCGGTGGTGACCGGCGGCGGGTCGGGCATGGGCCGCGAGCTGACCCGCCAGCTGGCGGCGCAGGCCTGCTCGGTGGCGGCCAGCGACCTGAACCCGGACACCATGGCCGAGACCGTGACCCTGGCGCAGGCGCAGGCCCCGCCCGGCGTCCGGGTCACCGGCCATGCCTGTGACGTCGCGGACGAGGCACAGGTGCTGCGGTTCCGCGACGAGCTGCTCGCCGAGCACGCCAGCGACCACGTCGACCTGGTCTTCAGCAACGCCGGGGCCGGCGGCGGGGAGAGCTTCGTGGAAAGCGAGCGCGAGGTGTGGGAGCGCATCTTCGCCATCGACTGGTGGGGTGTCTACTACTGCGCCCGCGCATTCTTGCCGCTGCTGATCGCCAGCGGCGACGGAGTGCTGGTCAACACCAGCAGCGTGAACGGGTTCTGGGCGTCGCTGGGCCCGGGCATGGCGCAGACCGCC
This sequence comes from uncultured Actinomycetes bacterium, assembly GCA_963739135.1. Lineage (GTDB taxonomy): Bacteria > Actinomycetota > Actinomycetes > Streptosporangiales > Streptosporangiaceae > Palsa-504. The sequence goes on along the minus strand of CAVTZG010000017.1, from coordinate 926,400 downwards.
TACAGCACGGCTAAGTTCGCCGTGCGGGGCTTCACCGAGGCGCTGATCGAGGACCTGCGGACGCATGCGCCGCAGGTCCGGGTCGCGCTGGTGATGCCGGGGCACGTGGGCACCAACATCGTCGCGAACAGCCTTATCGCCCGGGGCCTGCCCGCGCCGGAGCACCTGAGCGACGCCCAGGCGTACGAGATCTTCCCGCCGGGCGTGCGGGACGCGCTGATCCAGGGCGGCGTGCTGCCCGAGGGGGCGACCGCCGAGGACCTGCGCCAGTTCCTGGTGCGGGTGAGTGCCGACTTCCGGGACAAGGCCCCGGTCAGCGCGGCCCAGGCGGCCACCATCATCCTGGACGGGGTACGCGCGGGGACCTGGCGGATCCTCATCGGCGAGGACGCCACGATGATCGATGCGGCGGTGCGCGCCAAGCCCGAAAGCGCCTACGACTACGCCGAGCTGTTCGCCGGGCTGATCCCGGACGGCGGCGACCAGGCCAGCTGAGTGGCTGGCGGGCGCCCGCCAGCGTCCGCAATCCCTGAGTTCCGTGCCGGCTCCCTGGCTGCTAGCCACCCAGCTCGTCGTCCAGGCATGCCTGATGGTGATCGCGGTGCTCATCCTCCTGCTCGTGAGCACCGTGTTCTACGGCGCGCGCTCCGAAGAACCCTGGGCCGCGGGCACGGGGATGCAGGTGATGGCCGCGAAGTCCGATGTAGCCTGCGAGAAAGGGCGGTCTGATGCGCATCCTTGTCACCAGCGCCAGCGGGGCCAGCGGCAACGGCTACGGCGCGGTCCTAGGCTTCGGCCCGGAGGGCGAATTCACCGGGCCGTTCAGCAGCGACCCGCGAATCACCGATCCGCGCGGCCTGTCCCTCGACCCGTCAGGTGCACTTGTCTACCTGAATAGCGGCGACGACCGTATGCTGGCGCTCGATCTCCACGGGAACGTCGTGCGCGACTCGGGGCCGATACCCGGGCTTGACCCGGGCGGCGCCGAGTTCGGGCCCGATGGCCGCTACTGCGTCACCATGCGCCGTCGGGGACGATACTTGGCATGCCTGCTGCCCTCGACGGTGAGGGGAAACTCCTCCTGCCGGAGGGTACCGTCCCGTTCCCGCGCGGGTTCGGCTTCGGCCGCGACGGCCGACTCTACTTGTCCTCAGGCGTCGCGCCGTCCGGAGAAGGCGACAACACCATCGTCGTGTTCGGCCGCTCCGGAACGCTGCGTACGCCTCGCCTGGTCACCGACCCCGAACTGAGCCCCCTTGACCTGAAGCTCGCTCCCAACGGGAACATCATGGTCGCCAGCGAATGGCCCTTCGGCGCTGCTGACGCCGTATCGAGCGTGCGCGAATACGACCCGGCCACCGGGCAGCTCGTGCGCGTCCTTCTGCCCGAGCGCTCCGTCGGATTCCGCAGGCCGCGGGGATTGAGATTCGGGCCAGAGGGCCGCCTGTATTGCGTAGGCGAAGACCACGTCGTGGCCTTCGATTTCTCCACAGGAAGCTTCGCCGGTCCCGTCGTGCACCTCGCCCGGCTCAACGGACAGGCGCTGGTACTCGTGCCGTAGCCGCCCCAGGTTGCGTCAGCAAAGCGGCTTCAGCAAGTCCAGCCTTGGCGGCCATCCCCAGGGAATAGCGGCGTCGCCGCCTTCGGACAGCGCGCTGATCATCATCCCGTTGACGGCCAGGGCCGAGGCATAGGCGCTCAGCGGCCAGTGCATGCTAGTGAACGTCATCGTCAGTGTTGCCCTGGATCCAGGCCGAATTCTGATATCGCATCAGCCCGGTCAGTGCCACAGCGGCGACGACCACGCCGGCGACAAGCGCCGCTGCCAGCGAGTGGCCAGAAGCTACGGCCGCGAGCAGCCCGCCGGCTGAACCGGCCAGTACCGCGGTGATCACGGCGACCATCCCGGCGACGGTCAGGAATTGCTGCCACAGGCCGATCCCCAGTCCCGGGGTGGGCAGCCGTTCCGCGGGGTTGAGCAGGTAGCCGACCAGTTCGGGAGCGTGATCGAAGTAATAGTCGCGGAGCTGCGCGATACGGCGCGCGTAGGCGAGGTCCTCGATCCCTGTCTGCAGCACCCGGTGGAACGTCGCGAGCCCCGCGAAGGCCAGCGTGGGCAGGAGAATGAGCCCGAACATGTAGAACGCCACGCCGGTCTTGGCGGCGGTGGCGACGAGCCCGAGGGCAATCAGGCCGCCGGATACGGCGCCAAGGAAAACGCTGGCCCGGCTGGTCGACTACGAGATCGTCGACGAGCGAGCACCCTGCAGCGTGAAGTGCTCCGTAGTCACAAATGTGACCACCGCCGGGCGCGGGTCGCCATCAGCCTGGTCAAGCTTGTTGCCTCGGTCAGTGTTGTCCACCGAACTTCCGCCTCCGATCCCGCACGCAGGCCGCCCGGGCTGTGAGTAGAGAGGCCATCGCGGCCTCGTTCGACATCCCTCAGATCCGCGGCCTCGCGCTCAGGCAACCACCAGTTCGGCGAGGCGGGTCAACGAATTGTCCAGGTGATCGGGGGAGAAAGGTGGAAACTGGCCCTGTTGGCGTACCACCTCGGGTACCGCCGACCAATCGTAAGAGAGCCTGACCTCGGTCTCGGACGGGCCGAGCGGAGCCAGGTCATAGCGCCAGATCCAGCCACCGAAGCGGAGGTTGCCGTCGCCTGGGTCGTGCCCTGGCTCCCAGGAGATGGCATGCGGGGGATCGAGCACCTGGACCCGATTGGCCATCTCGTAGTTCCCATTCCGATGGTTGGCGTGGTACATGCCCATGCGGAAGATCTGCCCCAACGCCGTCAGGGGCTGACGGTCCAGCGGATCGCGGACCCAGCCCGTGCCGTCAATCGCGGCATGTTTCGCGGGGTCGATGAGGACCGCGAAGATGGCCTCGGCCGGGGCCTTGATGGTAATGCTCGCGCTGATCGTTGCGCTCGCCATGGCTACTGACTCCTGTCTCTGTGTTGGAACCAATACGAATGTCATACGCAGCCCAAGCTTCAGGCCGATTTGTGCGGCATCCCGAACCGCCCGTTACGCACTGAGGTCACTGGGCACGTAGGTGAGGATCACCGACCCGTTCTCCAGCCTTCTCTCATCGGTGAGCCTGAAGCGGAGCACTGAGGTGTCCACGCGCTCGAACAGTCGTTGGCCTGCGCCGGCCACGACGGGCCTGATCCAGAAGCGGAACTCGTCGATCAGCTGGTCTCGCACGAGCGTGTCATCGAAGCGGCTGGTGCCGTACTTGATGAGGTCCTTGCCGGGCTGGTCCTTCAGCCGGGCGATCGCGCCGGTTGGGTCGGGCCCGAGAAGCGTGGCATTCCATGTGGTTTCGGTCAGTGAGCGGGATGCGACGTACTTGGGCATGGCGTTGATGAGGTCGATGTAGGGGTTGCCGGCGACGTGGCCCCAATTCGCGAAGAAGTTCTCGTAGGTCACCCGGCCCATGACGAACGCGTCGTAGTTACCCAGCTCCTCCATGGACAACGCCGCGTCCTCGGCGTCGAAGCTGGCCCACCGCTCGGGCGCTTCGATGACGCCATCGAGCGAGACAAGGGTCGATTCGATCAGTCTGCGCATAGCCGTTCTCTTTCTCCGAGTGCCCGCCGGGCGATGGTGGCCGCACCAGCGCCCGGCCAGGGCGTGGGCCCGACGTCCGGCTTCAGTCCCTTCCGTTGCTTATGCCTCGCGCGAGCGCCGCCAACTGGCGCTCGAGCGCCTTGGCCGCGCTGTTGCGCCAGCCCTCAGCCACGGACTGGGACATGGGATCGGGGAAAATGTCCTCCTCTTCTTTCTCGATGGCGTCGAAGATCGCTCGCGCGACGGACTCCGGGGAGGCCTTGGGCATGTCGACGCTGCGGGTCATGTCGGTGTCCACGAACCCGGTCAGGACGGCGTGAACCCGCACGCCCCGTCCGGCCAGCAGGGCGCGCAGCGATTGTGTCAGGTTGAACGCGGCTGCCTTCGAGATCGAGTAGGCCGGGATCAGCGGGAAGGCAGCGAGGGCGTTGGTCGACAGATTGTTGACGATGGCTCCGCCGGAACGAGTCAGGTGCGGCAGGAAGGCCTGGGTCACGCCGAGGGTGCCGAAGAGGTTGACGGCGAGGTGGCGTTCGAGCACGGCACGATCGCTCAGATCGTCGTAGAGCGCGATGCCAGCGTTGTTGATGAGGATGTCGAGAGAGCTGACTATCCCGGCAGCTTCCTGGATCTGCGCCGCGCTGGTCACGTCCAGGGTCAGCGGCGTGACGCGCTCGTCTGGGTGGGTCAGCGGCACACGCGTGCCGGCATACACCCGCTTCGCGTCCCTGCTGAGCGCTTCTTCGACCAGCGCCTGGCCGATGCCGCGGTTGGCTCCGGTCACCAGGACTGTCTTTTCTGTGATGATCATGTCTGTTCCTTCGGTTGTGGTGTGTGATCGGGCGGGGTTAGGTCAAGCGCTGCTCGCGCTACCGCTCCTGCAGCACCTCAAGGATGTTCCGGCGGGTCCTCGAACCAGGCGGCGATGAACGGGCCGTCGCCCCGGGTGATCCCCCGCTCGTCCTGGACCAGGTCGTCCACGGCGTATGCGCTGAATACTTTTGTGTCCGTGAACATGGCATTCTCCTGATCTGATCGCGTCTTTCAGGAGGATGACGAATGGCGGGTGCCGGGACCGGACACGCTCTAGGAAATTTTTAGGCTCTCGATCCGCCGCTCGTAGGACACGCGCTCGGCCGGGCTCCGGGCCAGCGCAATGGCGCGCTCATAGCTGTCCCGGGCCGCGGCGTGGCGGCCGGCCCGCCGTTCCAGGTCGGCCCGGGCCGCCCAGTAGAAGGGGTACCGGGACAGCTTCTGCTCGTCGGCCAAGGCGATGAGCTCGCGGCGGCCCTCCTCGAGGCCGTCCCGTTCGGCCAGGGCCAGCGCGCGGTTCAGCGCCACGATCGGGCTCCAGGACTGCTGGGCGAGGACCTGGTAGAAGCCGACGATCCGGTCCCAGTCGGTCTTCTGGATCGACGGCGCTATCGCGTGCTCGCAGGCGATGCCGGCCTCGAGATGCCAGCGGGACATGTGATCCCCGGTGGCCGAGCGGGCGAGGTGCATCAGACCGCGCTCAATGCGCGCCCGATCCCAGCGGCTCCGGTCCTGGTCCTCGAGGGGAACGAACACACCGTGCTCGTCACGGCGGGTGGACAAGCGGGCGGAGTCGAAGCAGAACAAGGCGGCCAGGGCGTGCGCGTCCGGATGCGCCGTCGCCTTGGCGTCCAGCAGCAGCTCGGTGAGACGCAGCGCGTCCGCGCACATGAACGGACGTACCGGATCATGCGGGTTGCTGCCGTGGTAGCCCTCGCTGAACAGCAGATAAAGCGATCGCAGGACGGAATCTCGTCGGGTATCAATGTCAGGCAGGTTCTCCACGTCGGGCAACCGGCCCAGCTCACGCAGCCGACCGCGACCCCGGTGCAGGCGTCTGTCGATGGTCTGGGTGTCGACCAGGAATGCCTGACCGATCTCTTTGGCGGACAAACCACACAGCCACCGCAGGATCAGTGTCACGTGCGTCTCGCGGTTCAGGCCGGGATCGCAAACCGCGAACATCATCGCCAGCTGGCTGGCGCCCTCGGCGGCCGGGGCCAGTGCCGCCTCGATCGTGTCGGTCAGTGCCGTCGTCGTCGCCAGCTCGGGCAGGAACGAGCGCCGGCGCTGTTCTCGGCGGATGATGTCGATCGCCCGGTTGTGCGCGGCCCGAATGATCCATGCCTTAGGATCCTGCGGCAAGCCGAAACGCCAGGCGTGCATGGCACTCACGAGCGCGTCGTGTACGACGTCCTCGGCCAGCGGGACGTTCGACGGGCCCAGAACCCTTGTCAGCGCGCTGACCAGGTGCGCGTACTCCTTCCTGAAAAGGTCCTCAACCAGCTCCGTAGATGAAACGGCGGCGAGCGTTTCGTCCACGAGCGTCAGATCCGATAAGTCCTGGACCGGCCGCACCTCGACCGAGCCGCCGAACTCGTATGTCGGGCACGTGCGCGCCACGTCGATGGCGTCTTCCAGGGAAGCGGCTTCGACGATCAAGTTGCCGGTCACCAGATCCTTCGACTCGGCGTAGGGCCCGTCGGTGACCACGCGCTCGTGGCCTCGGACCGTGGCCCCCAGGTTGTCGAGTGCGGTTCCATTGTTACGCGCCCGACCCTGCCTGGCCAGCTCATCGGACCAGCGATACCACTTCTCGACGTGGGCCTGAAGCTCCGAGGGCGACAGATCGGGCCGCGTGACAGCGCCCCCGCGAAAGATCAACATGTACTTGCTCCGCAGGGTGTGTTCCTCGCTTCGAGGTTCCGACATCATGACCTCCACCGTATCGGCCGCCGGGCTCATGGAACCACGCCACCGCTACGCCTGGACTGCGGGCTGCTGGACGCCCGATTCGATCAGAACGCCCGTTTCAGGTGCCCCGGGCCGAGCTGGAGGCGGTCCTGCTCCGCCACCGCGTAAATGTGACCGCTGGGGCCGGTGATCCGGCTCGTGCTGCGCAGTTCATGATCGCGGGCACGTGTACCCGGCGATCTGGCCAGGATCATCAGAATGCGGGAGTACCGGCTGAGGTCCCAGGACCTGGCAGGCCGGCAACCACTGCAAAGGAGCCTCACCCTTGCGGCACCGTGCCCCGAAGAATGGGCAGAGTGTCACACCCATCGAATGCTGCTGGGCGGGAGCGGCCAGAAACAGGACACTAAGCGCCACTTCTGGAGCGCCCGGCGGGACTAGCGCGGGCCTACCAGCGGCCGTAGTGCACGACGTCCTGGGCGGGACGGCGGCGGGATCGCAGGTCGCGGGGCGCGGTCTCGGCGTCGTGGCCGATGGCGATGGCGCCGATCGGCTCGTGGTCGTCCGGCACGCCGAACGCCTCGCGGAACGGCTGCACGGCCTCGGGCACGATGCCGAAGTACAGCGCGCCGAGGCCCTCGTCCACCACGGTGAGCAGGATCAGCAGCGCCGCCATGCCCGTGTCGATATGCCAGAACGGCACCGGCCAGCGCTTCTCGTCCCGGTCGGTCCAGCCCTTGTCGGGCAGGGCGTAGCGGTCGAGGTAGACCCGCTTGGACGACATCGGCACGATGACCAGCGGCGCGGACGCCACCGACTCGGCCGCTGCCACGCCGGCCACCGTCCAGAAGCGCTTCAGGTCTTCGGAGTCGGTCAGCACCAGGAACGCCTGGCCCTGGGAGAACCCGGCCGACGGGCCGCGGACGGCGTTGCCCAGAATCCGCTCCAGGCTGGACACCGACACGGGCTCGCCGGTGAACTGACGCACCATGTGCCGGCGCCCGACGACCTCCTGGAACTCCACGGCTCAGTCCTGCTTGCCCCGGTGCGCCATCCGCCAGATGCGCATGCCCAGCAGGGTCAGACCCACCGCGGCCAGGAGTGCCGGCACGACGCGCTTGAGGATCGCCGGGCCGACCAGCTTGACCAGGTCGATCGAGTCATCACCGGCGGGAGCGGGCGAGGGAGCGGTCGTGGACGCGGTGGCAGCCGGCGCCGCGGGCTGGGCGGTGCCGTTGACCGCGCCCGGCGCGGTCACGCTCGCACCATCGACGCTGCCACCGGAGGAAGCGGGGCTCGCATCAGCCGCCGGTGCCGCATCGGCCGGGGCGGCTGAGCCCGGGGCAGCTGAGCCCGGGCCGGCCGAACCCGCGGCGGCCGAGCCCGGGTCGTCGGAGCCCCCAGTGATCAGCTTGCCCAGGTTCTGCGCGAACTGGTCCACCAGCTTGCCGCCGACCTCGACCATCACGCCGCGGCCGAACTGAGCCGGACGCCCGGTCACGTTCATCGTCGTGTGCATGGTGACCTGGGTGCCGTGGCCCGAGTCGTCCGGGGACAGCTCCGCGCGGACGTTGGCGGATGCGGTGCCGGCGCCGCGGGTCTCCTTGCCGGAGGCTTCCAATACGACCACGTGGGCCTCGGGGTCGCGCTCGGTGAACTTCGCGGTCCCGCGGTAGGTCAGCGAGACCGGGCCGACCTTGACCTTGATCCGCCCGTTGACCACGTTGCCGTCGAACTCGTCGACGGTGGCGCCGGGCATGCAGGGCGCGATCCGTTCTACGTCAAGCAGCACGTCCCAGGCCTGATCGGGCGGAACGGGCACGGTAAAGACGTTGTCGAGCTCCATGCTCATCGGTACGTCACTTTCTCCTGGCTATCTTCGATCAAAGAATTATGCCCGGTATGCACTCGCAGCGGCAAAGACGCGCCTCCACCCGGAATGAAACTGGGCTTTCAGCACACCAGAAGGTGGTGAAAGCCCAGTTTCATTACCCTCGACGGGCACCCTCGACGGGCACCCTTAGCGGGGTGGCGTCGGGGTCAGCTGACCCCAGCTGCCCCCGCCAGGGCGCGGCCGGTCAGCACCCGGGCCAGGTGCCTGCGGTAGTCGGGCGCCGCACGCAGGTCATCCGGCGGCTCGGTGCCCTCGTCGGCGTGCTGGCCGGCGGCGGCCAGCGCCTCCCGGGAGGCCTCGGCCCCGCTGGCCGCGGCCTCGGCGGCGTGCGCCCGCACCGGGACCGTCCCCATGTTGGTCAGCCCGATCCTGGCCTCGGCCACGTGCCCGTTGTCCCGCCGGGTCAGGGCGGCGACGCCGACGATGGCCCAGGCCTGGGCGGTCGGCTGGAACTTCTCGTACCTGAACCCCCAGCCCGGACCGAGCTTGGGCACCCGGATCGCGGTCAGGATCTCGCCCGGTGACAGCACCGTGGTCAGGTAGTCCACGAAGAAGTCAGCCGCGGCGATCTCCCGCTCCCCGCCGGGCCCGGTCGCGACCAGGGTGGCGTCGAGCGCGGTCATCACGGCCGGCAGGTCGCCCGCCGGGTCGGCGTGCGCGAGCGATCCGCCCAGGGTGCCCCGGTGCCGCACGGCGGGGTCGGCAACCGTGGCCGACGCCGCGGCGATCAGCCCGCAGTGCTCGCGGATCAGCGGATCCCTGGTCAGCGTGTAGTGCGTGGTCAGCGCGCCGATCACCAGCGCGTCGCCGGCGTCGCTGACCCCGGCCACTGAGTCCAGGTCACCGATGTCCACCAGCAGATCCGGATAGGCCAGCCGCAGCCGCAGCAGCGGCAGCAGGCTCTGCCCGCCCGCGATCACCTTGGCGTCGTCGCCGCCGCCGGCCAGCGCCCGGACCGCCTCGGCCAGCGACGAGGGCCGCACGTAGTCGAACTTCGCGGGGATCATCGCGCGCCTCCCTTTGCCTCGTTGATGGCCCGCCATACCCGCTGCGCCGTGCACGGCATCTGCACGTCCTTGACCCCGAGCGGGCGCAGGGCGTCGATGACCGCGTCCACCACGGCGGGCGTGGAGGCGATCGTGCCGGCCTCGCCGACGCCCTTGACCCCGAGCGGGTTGGTCGTCGACGGGGTCTGCGTCCGGTCGGTCACGAACGTGGGCAGGTCGGCGGCGGATGGTATCAGATAGTCCGCCAGCGTGGTGGTCAGCAGGTTGCCGTCGGCGTCGTAGGCGGCCTCCTCGTACAGCGCCTGCGCGATGCCCTGGGCGATACCGCCGTGCACCTGGCCCTCCACGATGAGCGGGTTCACCACCGCGCCCACGTCGTCCACCGCCACGTAGGAGCGGATCTTCACCTGCCCGGTCTCGGTGTCCACCTCCACGGCGCACAGGTGCGTGCCGTGCGGGAAGGAGAAGTTGTTCGGGTCGTAGGTGGCCTCGGAGTCCAGCGAGGGCTCGACCCCGTCCGGCAGGTTGTGCGCCGCGAACGTGGCCAGCGCGATCTCGGCGATCGTGCGCCCTTGTTCCGGGTCGCCGCGCACCGACCACCGTCCCGGCGTCCACTCCAGGTCGTCGGCCGAGACCTCGAGCAGGCCGGCCGCGATCACCTTGGCCTTTTCGACTACCTTCTGGCACGCGCCGACCACGGCGATGCCGCCTACCACTAGCGAGCGGGACCCGTAGGTGTCCATGCCCTTGGGCGCCACCAGGGTGTCGCCGTGCAGCACCCGGACGTCCTCGAACGGCACGCCGAGCTGGTCCGCGATGATCTGGCTCCACGCGGTCTCATGCCCCTGGCCGTGCGCGCTCGACCCGGTGACCACCTCGACCTTGCCGGTGGGCAGCATCCGGATCGCGGCCTGCTCCCAGCCGCCAGCGCCAACGCCGAGCTGGCCGAGGATCCGCGACGGCGCCAGCCCGCACATTTCCGTGAAGGTGGAGATGCCGATCCCGAGCTGGACCGGATCTCCGGACTCGCGCCGCGCCGCCTGTTCCTTCCGCAGGTCGTCGTAGCCGAACAGCTCGACCGCCTTGGCCGTGGCCGCCTCGTAGTTGCCGCTGTCGTAGGTCAGCCCCGCGATCGTGGTGAACGGGAACTCCTCGTGCGTGATCCAGTTCCGCTTCCGCAGCTCCAGCGGGTCCACGCCGAGCTCGGCGGCCAGGTCGTCCATGGCGTGCTCGATCGCGTAGGTCGCCTCCGGACGCCCCGCGCCCCGGTAGGCGTCGGTGGGAACCTTCGTGGTGAACACGCCCGTGCACTTGAACGAGTAGGCGTCCATCTTGTAGATGGCGTTGTACATGAACGCGCCGAACAGCGGGATGCCGGGCGTGAACAGCATCAGGTAGGCGCCCATGTCGGCCAGCAAATCCACGGACAGGCCGCGGATCCTGCCGTCGGAGTCCGCCGCCACCCGGATCCGCTGCAGCTGGTCCCGGCCGTGATGGACGGCCAGGTTGCCCTCGCTGCGCGATTCGGTCCACTTCACTGGCCGGCCGATCTTGCGCGCGATCAGCACCGCCAGTACCTCCTCGGCGGTGAACTGGAGCTTGGACCCGAACCCGCCGCCCACATCGGGCGCGACGATCCGCAGCTTGTGCTCCGGGATGCCGGTGACCAGGGCCATCATGACCCGCACTACGTGCGGGATCTGAGTGGACGTCCAGAGCGTGAACTCGTCGCCCAACATCTGGCAGACCACGGCGCGCGGTTCCATCGCCTCGGGGATCAGCCGCTGCTGCCGGTAGGTCCGCTCGATCACCACTGGCGCGTCGCGGAATGCCGCGTCGATGTCGCCCTGAGCGAAGGGCCACTCGAAGGACTTGTTGCCCACCTCGTGCACCTTCGGCGAGCCCTCGGACAGGGCTGCTTCCATGTCGAGCACCGGCGGCAGCGGCTCGTAATCGACGTCGACGAGCTGGAACGCGTCCGCCGCCGCATACCGGTCACGCGCGACCACGCAGGCCACGATCTCGCCGACGTAGCGGACCTCGTCGGTGGCCATCGGCGGGTGCGCCGGGATGACGATGTCCGGGGTCACCGGCCAGGCGCACGGCAGACTGCCCTGCTCGGCGGCGAAGTCCGCACCGGAGAACGCCGCGATGACGCCGGGCGCGCCGCGCGCCGCGGACACGTCCACCCTCGTGATCCGCGCGTGGGCCATGGGGCTGCGCACGAACGCCACGTGCACCATCCCGGGCAGAACGATGTTGTCGGTCCAGGTGGTCTGGCCGGTGAGCAGCCGCGCGTCTTCCTTACGGGCCCGCGGCTTGCCGATCTCGGTTTCGACGGTCATGACGACGCTCCCTCTGACGCCGCCCGCATAACCGCGCGGACGATGTTCTGGTAGCCGGTGCAACGGCACAGGTTGCCCTCGAGGCCCGCGCGGACCTCTTGCTCGTTCGGGTGCGGGTTGTCCCGCAGCAGGTCGGCTGCGGCCATGATCATGCCGGGCGTGCAGTACCCGCACTGCAGCGCGTGCTCTTCGTGGAAGGCTCGCTGCAGCGGGTGCCATTCACCGTTCGCGAGCCCCTGGATGGTCGTGATCTCCGCGCCATCGGCCTGCACCGCAAGCACCGAGCAGCTCTTCGCGGACAGCCCGTTCAGCAGCACCGTGCAGGCGCCGCAGTTCGACGTGTCACATCCGACAGGCGTCCCGATCCGCCCCGCCACCTCGCGCAGATAATGAACGAGCAGCATGCGGGGTTCGACATCGTCGTCGTACCGCACACCGTCAATAGTCATGCTGACCTTGGTCATCCGGCCTCCTCGCCGAGCTACCTACCTGGGCAGATTGCCTGGAGCCAAACCTAGGACGCCCCCGCAGTCAGCACCAGTCCCCGCTGGCTCGCGCGTCGCGGTACGTTGCTGGTGCCCGTCATGATCCGAATGCACGCTGGTACCCCTATACTGGCCGCCATCAGCGTTGGAACAATGTGACTAGAACCCTCCGCGGCAGGTCACGCCCGGCCGCGGGCGAGGGAAATCTCAAAAAAAATCACCCGGACAGAACTGTCCGGCCGGAGCGGCCGGCTAGGCGCCGTCCGGCGTCCGCTCCTCGCAGGCCCAGGGCGACCCATAGCTGGTGATGAGGTCAAGGAACGGACGGGCAGGCAGCGCCTCGGGACCAAGGACACCAGTGCCCGACCAGGCGCCCGAGTCGATCAGCTCCAGCGCGACCACCGGGTTGACCGCGGTCTGCCAGACCACCGCCTGGGAGCCGTACTCGGCCATCGACCAGGCGTTGTCGACCACGTGGTACAGGTAGACCTCGCGCGGCGCGCCGTCCTTTCCCGTCCCGGTCACCCAGGTGCCCGCGCAGGTCAGGCCGCTCATCTTGTCTCCCAGCGTGGCCGGGTCGGGCAGGCACGCGGCCACCACGTCGCGGGGCGACACGCTCACGCTGCCGGCCGGCACCGGGTCGGTGCGGTCCAGGCCCAGCTTGTGCAGCGTGCGCAGCACGCCGATGAACTCCGAGCCGAGGCCGTACTTGAAGGTGACCCGCCGGGCCTGCACCCAGCGGGGCATCAGCAGCACCTCCTCGTGCTCCACGTTCACGCACTCCACCGGGCCGATGCCGGCCGGGAAGGTGAAGACCTCGGGCTCGCTGAACGGCTCGGTGGTGAACCATCCGCGGCCGCGCTCCCAGATCACCGGCGGGTTCAGGCATTCCTCGATCGTGGCCCAGATGGAGAAGGTAGGAGCGAAGTCGTACCCGGCCACCTGGAGGTTCGCGCCGTCCCGCACGCCGAGCTCGTCAATCTCGGCGAAAAGCTCGTCGGCCGCATACCGGGCGAACACGTCCGACAGCCCCGGCTCCACGCCCATCCCCACCAGGGCCAGCCGCCCGGCCTGCTGCCACTGGCCCGCCAGCGCGAACTGGTCGTCGCCCAGCTTGACGCCGGTCTGGCGGTACGGCTCGTCCCGATGCGGGTAAGACAGGGACATCGCCATATCCAGGTAATGAACCCTGGCCGCCAGCGCGGCCCGGAACAGCGGCAGCACGAATCGGGGATCGGTGGCGTTCATGAGCACGTCGCAGCGGCGCTGCGTCAGCAGCTCGGCGGTGGCCCGCTCGTCCCCGGCGTCCAGCTGCACCGCCTCGTACCCGTCCCGCGCCGCCGCGGCGCGCTGCGCCCGGCCCAGGTCGTAGTCGGCGATGACCAACTCGGCGAACGGGCGGCGGGCGGCGATCCGGGCCAGCGCCGAACCGACCCCGCCCGCGCCCACCAGGAGTATCCGCATGGGGCCTGATCCTCTCTCTCGGCAGTGACCGACCCACGAGACCAGTTGTTACCCCATCATTGCACAACCGAAATCGTTGCCGAAACGCTCAAATTATGCTAGAACCGTGGCATCGGGAATGCTGGACGCTGCCGCCCCCCCGATGCCAGAATCGTCGCATTCGCCCCGATCCGCCGCGGCCGGCTGGGTCATCGCCAGAAGGGTGAGGTATGGCCACCGCTGAGCAAGCCATAGACTCCCAGGAACAGCCGCTTAACAAGGGTCTCAAGTCCGGCGCCCTGGGGCTGATCTCCAGCACCGTCATTGCCACGGCGTCAGTCGCCCCGGCGTACAGCATCGCGGCCACCCTGGTGTTCGTCGTACTGGCGGTCGGAATCCAGTCGCCGGCCGTGGCCGTACTCGCCTTCGTCCCGATGCTGCTGACCTCGATCGGCTACAGCGAGCTGAACAAGGCCGACCCGGACTGCGGTACCACGTTTACGTGGGCCTCCCGGGCGTTCGGGCCGAAGACCGGCTGGGCCGGCGGCTGGGGGATCGTCGCGGCCGACGTGCTGGTCATGGCGAGCCTGGCCCAGGTGGCGGGCCAGTACGTGTTCCTGCTCTTCAACGCCGACGGCATCGGCTCCAACCCGACCAGCGGCTGGGTGCTTCTCGCGGGCATCATCTGGATCATCCTGATGACCGCCATCTGCTATGTGGGCATCGAGGTGTCGGCGAACTTCCAGAAGGCGCTGCTGTCCATCGAGCTGATCATGCTCGTGGTCCTCTCGGTGACCGCCCTGGTCAAGGTAGGCAGCGGGCATGCGCCGCCCGGTCATCTCACCCCGAGCATTTCCTGGCTCAACCCGTTCAAGATCTCCAGCTTCAGCGCGTTCGCCAGCGGGATCGTCCTGATGGTCTTCATCTACTGGGGCTGGGATACGGCCGTCTCGGTCAACGAGGAAACCAGGGACCGCAACCGGACACCGGGCCGGGCGGCGATCCTGTCCACCTTCATCCTGCTGGTCACCTATGCCCTGGTGATCTTCTCCATGCAGGCCTTCGCCGGCGTCAAGTCCACCGGTAACGGCCTGGGTAACGTGAACAATGCCGGTGACGTCCTGTCGGTCCAGGGCAGCGCCATCTTCGGCACGACCGGCTTCGGCCCGGTCTTCACCCACCTGCTGCTGCTCATGGTGCTGTCCTCGGCGGCCGCGTCCACCCAGACCACCATCCTGCCCACCGCCCGGACCACGCTGTCGATGGCGGTTTACAAGGCGCTGCCGAAGTCGTTCGCGAGGATCCATCCCCGGTTCCTGACGCCCACGGTGTCCACGGTCGTCATGGGAGTGGTCTCGATCGCGCTGTATGCGGGGCTGAATTACACGTCCAACGGCAGCGGCGTGATCGGCGACGCGGTGCTCGCGATCGGCCTGTACATCGCGTTCTACTACGGCCTGACCGGTTTCGCCTGCGCCTGGTACTACCGGAAGAACCTGACCAGCAGCGCACGCAACCTGTGGATGCAGGGCATCCTGCCGGTTGCCGGCGCGCTGATGCTTTGGTTCCTCGGCGGCTGGGCCCTGTGGCTGGACTACGACGTGGCGACCGCGAACGACTACACGATGTGGACCGTCCCGGGCATACACTGGCAGGTCGGCGGCGCCTTCGTGATCGCCGTGGCGGCCGCACTGGTCGGGGTGGTGTTCTTCCTCTACTGCCGGTACGTGCGGCCCGGCGCCCCCTTCTTCAGGAAGCAGACCCTCACCCGCGCGACCGCGACCCTGGTCCCTGACAAGTAGGTGACCAGACCCGGCCGCGGTTGCCTCGGTGGCCTGCGTCCTCGCCGTCAACCCCGACCCCGGTGCGCCAGCGTCGGACCGCACATCGTGAGGCTGGTGCAGTAGAACCACGTTCCGTTCGGAACACAATAACGGCGGGATCGGGTGCGGAGGAGACCCGGCGGCACCCAGGTCAGCCGGAGTCGGCCCGCCGTGCCCGTCGCGGTCACCGTGCCATTCCCGGATAATCCCCAGCTAGGATGGCGGGCGTGCTCGACGACGCTGACATCGCCCGGATCCTGTCCATCACCGCGCATCCCGATGACGTCGACTTCGGCGCCGCGGGGACGATCGCGCGGTGGACCGACGCGGGGATCGAGGTCACCTACTGCCTGGTGATCGACGGCGACGCGGGCGGGCTCGACGAGGACTTCCCCCGGGCCGAGATGCCCGCCCTGCGGCGGGCCGAGCAGGTCGCCGCGGCCAAGTGCGTGGGCGTGCACGACGTGCGTTTCCTCGGCTACCCCGACGGACGGGTCGAGGCCACGCTGGACCTGCGCCGCGATCTGGCCCGGGTGATCAGGCAGGTGCGGCCCGACCGGGTCGTGTGCCCCAGCCCGGAGCGGAACTACGCGCGTACGGGGGCCAGCCACCCCGACCACCGGGCGGTCGGCTCCGCGGCCCTGGACGCCGTGTACCCGGACGCCCGCAATCCCTTCGCCTTCCCCGAGCTGCGCGAGCGCGAGGGCCTGGCGCCGTGGAAGGTCCGCGAGGTCTGGATCGCCGGCTCCCCGTCGCCGAACCACTTCGTCGACGTGACCGCCACGTTCGGCCGGAAGATCGCCGCGCTGCGCGCGCACGAGAGCCAGACCGGCCACGCGGACGACCTAGAGGAGCGCATCCGAGGGTGGCTCACCCGGTCGGCGGCATTGGCCGGCCTGCCTGAAGGCCACCTAGCCGAGGCCTTCCAGATTCTCGACACGGCCTGAACGGCGCGGCCCGGAAGGGCCGCCTGGTAAAGTGCGGGTCAGGAGATGTCGGCCAGGATCTGGTTGAGCAGCTTGACCGTGTTGCCCGCGGGCTCGGCCTGCAGGCACAGCTGCTCCATGACCTCGAGGTAACTGTCCACCTCGGAAGGCTTGTCCAGGTACAGCGCGCTGGTCAGCTGCTCGATGTAGACCACGTCCTGCAGGTCAGGCTCGGCGAAGCGCAGGATGGTGAACGGGCCGCCCATGGCAGCATGCGGGCCCGCGTGGAACGGCAGGATCTGCAGCGTCACCGCGGGGTGGTCGGCCATCTGGACCAGGTGCCGCAGCTGCTCGAGCACGACCTCGCGGCCGCCGACCGGGCGGCGCAGCGCGCCTTCGTCGACCACGGCCCACAGCTGGGGCGGGTTCGGGCCGCGCAGGACCTCCTGGCGGCTGACCCGCAGCTCGGTGCGGCGGCGGATCTCATCTTCGCTGGCCGCCGAGCCCAGGCGGATCAGGGCCCGGGCGTAGTCCTCGGTCTGCAGCAGGCCGGGGACGAACTGGACCTCGTAGGTCCGGATGACGGAGGCGGCGGCCTCCAGGCCCACGTAAGCCTCGAGCCAGGTGGGCAGGATGTCGGAGTAAGCGTGCCACCAGCCGGGCGTGTTCGCCTCGCGGGCCAGGTTCAGCAGGGCGGCGCGCTCTTCCCCGTCGGTGACGCCGTACATGGTGAGCAGGTCGCTGACGTCTCGCTCCTTGAAGCCGACCCGGCCGTGCTCCATCCGGCTGATCTTGGAGTGGGAGCCCCTGATGGCCTCGGCGGCCTGCTCGGCGCTGATCCCGCGGGACTCACGAAGCCGGTGCAGCTGCCCTCCGAGCACCAGGCGCTGGACCGTCGGGCCGCCGGCGCGCGTGCCGAAAATGCTGGGGGGAACGTCCCAGGCCGAGTCCTCAGATGAGACCATCGGCACTCCTTGCATAGTTGCACCATGAGCCTGGCGGGTGTGGACCAGTCTCCCATGCGCCCTCACGGCTGCGAAAGAGGGTTCTGTGACAATTCAACAGAAGTCCCGATCTCTCCGTGTTCTCGCAGGTCATGAGGGCCTGTATTGTCGGTCTGTTATTGATGTGTCGCCGCGTGTCGGCCGGTAGCGATCTTACTAATGAGTAAGCTGGCCACTTCTCCCACTATGTGGTCGAATTCGCCATCCTTGGCTCCTGCCAGGAATGCGGTGATCTCTGCCTGAGTGTAGAGCAGGACAGGGCCGACCGGGAAACGCGAGTTGCGCATGGCGATCTCGCCGCTCGGCAGCGCGGCCAGCTCCACGCACGCGCCGTTCGGGTTGCTGTGCTGGCTCTTCAGCCAGTGCACATGTCCGAGTTCTTCCGCGGGCATGCCGTTATGGATGGTGGACATCAATACCCCTTCCGACAGATCCACGCACCTCTGGCCCCAGTGGTGTCGCTCACTGTAATCTTCTGTTAGCAGTTGGTGAGCGAGTGCCTGGATGCGTTTCAACTGTCTTACTGCCCCCCGTGAGCCCTATCTAGAGACCTGTGCACAGAGCGGATGAACGTGCATCCGGTCTTGCATTCGCTTAATATATCAGGCAGCATGGCTTTAGGCACGCAGTTAACACCCGTGATGGGCATGGGTTCTGGCCCAGTGACATGCAGGAAGCTGTTGGGTTGGCGCATCTCAGTATCGCTACAGGTGGCGGGGATGACGACGATGAGGCAAATGTCCCGTGGTCCCCGGTGCCTGACGGCATGCCGCGGCTGCTTCCGGTGCCGTCCGCGTGGTGGGAAACTCCCGCGGTCACGACCCGGGCGCTGAGCGCCCGGCCCGAGGAGGCCAGGACCGCCCGGCAGTTCGTCAGGGAACTGCTGACCTGCTGGGGCCTGGAGGCGCTGGCCGACGACGCGGAGATGATCGTCGACGAGCTAGTGGTCAACGCTGTTCTGCACGGCACCCGGGCCGGAATGACCCGGGGCAATCCGGGCGCGCCGCGGACCGTGCTGCGGCTGTGCATGCTGCGCCGGGCGGGAGAGGTCATGCTGGCCGTGGTCGATCCCGGGAACGAGACGCCGGTCCCCCGGCAGCCCGACTGGGGCGGGGAGAGCGGACGCGGCCTGCAGATCGTCGGCGCGCTCAGTCACGTGTGGGGCTGGAGCCCCATCGCCGGCCACGGCAAGGCCGTGTGGGCCGTGCTACGCGATCCTGACTAAGCGATACCTGACACGGGCTCCTCGGCTGCGCTCACCAGGACGTGCTCGACCAGCGTGATCAGCACCTGCTTGGCCGACTCCTTGCTGCGCGCGTCACACAGGATGATCGGCATGTCGGGCTCCAGGTCCAGGGCGGACCTGACGTCCTCGACGTCATACTGGCGGGACCCGTCGAAGCAGTTGAGGGCGACGATGAACGGTATCTGCCTGCGTTCGAAGTAGTCGATGGCCGGGAAGCTGTCGGCCAGCCGCCTGGTGTCGGCCAGTACCACCGCCCCGAGCGCCCCGATAGCGAGCTCGTCCCACATGAACCAGAACCGCTGCTGGCCCGGGGTACCGAATAGATAGAGCACCAGATCACGGCGCAGGCTGATCCGGCCGAAGTCCATCGCCACCGTCGTGGTCGTCTTGCCCTCGATGCCGGCCGTGCTGTCGGTGCGGAGGCTGCCCTCAGTCAGCGGCTCCTCCGTCCGCAGCGGCCTGATCTCGCTCACGGCTCCGACAAGCGTGGTCTTGCCCACTCCGAAGCCCCCGGCCAGCAATATCTTGATGGCTCGGTACTGGGCCGGGCGGTTGGGGTTCCCGCGGGCGGTATCAGAGACCCCGTAGTCCATTAAGGACCTCCCTGAGAGTGTGCTTGTCGATCCTCTCCGCCATCACAACCGGGGTGCTGATTGCAATGAGGCCGAGTTCTCGCAGGTCAGCGAGGATGATGCGGACGACACCCAGCGGGAGGTCGACGTCGGAGGCGATGTCCGCGACGGTCGTGGGGGTCCGGGCCAGCTGAAGCACGCTGATGTGCTCGGGCGCCAGCAGGGCCGGGTCGGCGAAGGTCCGCGTGGCGATCACGGTGGCCACCAGGTCGAACGAGTCGCCGGTGTGCCTGGTCCGGCCCTGGGTCAGCGCGTAAGGCCGGACCACCGGACCGGCCTCGGCATCCAGCCACCGTTCGTCGTTGGACGGCATGACCCGTCAGTCCCAGCCGCGCAGCGCGGTCGCCCGCGTGTTGACCCGGATATGCTCGCTGGACCGCCGGACCATGACGGCCATCTCATAAGCGACCAGTCCGAGGTCGGCGCCCGGGCCGGTGATGACCGCGAGGCAGGTTCCGCTGCCGGCCGCGGTCACGAGCAGGAAGCCCGCCTCCATCTCGATGATGGTCTGCCGGGCGTTGCCGCCGCCGAAGTGCTGCCCGGCCCCGCGGGCCAGGGACTGGAAGCCCGCGGCGAGAGCGGCGAGGTGTTCGGCGTCGTCGCGCTCGAGGGTGTTCGAGGCGCCCAGCGTCATGCCGTCCTGCGACAGGATGACGGCTTTGGTGATCTCAGGGACGCGCTGCACGAGGTCGTCGAGCAGCCAGTCCAGCTGGCCGCCACGGCGGGTCGTGCCGATATCAGGTTCCATCGGAGGCCCCCCGTGGCTGGTCTGCTGGCGGCTGCCCCTCGGCCGGGCTGGCCTGCCCCGCAGGCCCCGGCTGCGGCTGACCACTCGGCGGCGGACCACTCGGCGGTGGGCCACTCGGCGGTGGGCCACTCGGCGGTGGGCCGGCGGCCGGTCCTGGCCCGCGCTGCGCTCGTCCCTCCTGCCAGCCGCGTTGCAGCGCGGACATGGTCCGGCGGATCTCGGCCGGCGACGGTCCGCCAGCCGGGCCGGACGGGCTTTGCGGTCCGGAAGGACCTTGCGGACCGGACGGACCGGCTTGCCGTGTGGCCGGCGAGGCAAGGCGACCGGGCGGGTTAGCCCGGAGCTGGGGAGCCAGGTTGGCCTGCTTGACCCGCCGGGGGAGCCCGCTCACCTCGCCGTCGCCGACCGGGGCGGGGCCCTGGCCGCCCGGATCTCCGCCGCCGGGCACTCCGGGTACACCGGGCACGGGCCGCGGGCCGGTCTGGCGGGACAGTTCCCAGGGCGGGCCCGACGGCTTGCCGGTCCGGGGCGAGGCCACGGGGGTCAGCGGGGCGGTGGGCCCCCCCGGGGTGGTGCGGCGTGCCGCGCCGCCGGGCGGCGGGCCGCCAGGCGGCAGGGTGCCGGCAGGCTCGCCCGCCACGCTGCGGCCGGTCCAGCCGGGGAACGGCGTCGGCTGGCCCTGATAGGGTGCGGTGCCGCCGGGCGGACCCGGGGGAGCCTGGCACGGCGCGGTACCGGTGTCAGGGAACGTCGGCGAGGCAACGTAGGACGCCGCCTCGGGCACCCGGTCTGCTGCCGCATCCGCGGGCGAAGCTGGAGCAGCCGGCGCCAGGGGAGCAGCCGGTGCAGCCGGGGGTGGCGGTTCCCCGGGCCCGCCGCTGCGCCGGCGGGGCATGAACGCGTCGAAGCCGGGCTGATCCTCGTCGGTCGGCGGCCCGGCGCCGATCGCTGGCCCGGTGCCGATCGCTGGCCCGGTGCCGATCGCTGGCCCGGTGCCGATCGCTGGCCCGGTGCCGATCGCTGGCCCGGCGCCCTCCGCCGCGCCCGGACCGCTGGCCGTCCCCGCGGGCGGCTGCCCGTTCGCCGCGCCCGTCCCGAAGGCCGTGTCGGTCCCGAAGGCCGCACCGGCGCCATGGGCCGTACCGTTGGCCAGGCCGGCCCCGGACCCCGGGGCGATCTCCGGGCCGGCCGGAACGGCGGCCGCCTCGTCGCGGTGCCTGCGGGCCAGCTGGTCAGGATCGGCCTCGGGCCCCGCGCTCGCCGGAACCCGGGGCGCCGCGTGGCGCGCCCCGCGGGCCGGACCCTCGCCCGGGCCGCCCGGGCCGCCCTGGCCCCCCGGGGCACCCGGCGAGCGCCGCAGCAGCCCGGAGATGCGCGGCCCGGGAGCGTCGGGCGGCGCGCCTGGGCCGAGTTCCGGCGCGCCGCGCAGGGCCAGGAAACCGGTCGGCCCGGCCAGCTCCTCGGCCGCGTGATTGCCGTTCCTCACCGAAGGCGTCAGGCTGATCGTCGTGGGCTCCCCCGGCAGCCCGGCCCGGAACGCCTCCTCGGTGACCACCAGGTGCTGCGGGATGAGTACCACGGCCGCCGTGCCGCCGTAGGCCGAGGCCTTCAGCGTGACCCGGATGCCGTGCCGCTTGGCCAGCTGGCCCACGACGAACAGGCCGAGCTGCTCGCTGTCGGACGGGTTGAACTCCGGCGGGCGGGCCAGCCGCTCGTTGAGCTCGTCCAGCCGCGGCGGGCTCATGCCCAGGCCGCGGTCCTCGACCTCGATCGCGAACCCGTTGGCCACCGTGTCCCCGGAGAGCCGCACCGACGTGTAGGGCGGCGATAGCGTGGTGGCGTTCTCGATGAGCTCGGCCAGCAGGTGGATGACGTCGGCCACGGCCGAACCAGCCAGCGCCGCCTGGCTCCGGGTCGCCACCGAGACCCGGGCGTAGTCCTCGACCTCGGCGATGGCGCCGCGCATCACATCCACCATGCGGACGGGGCTGCTCCAGCCCCGGCCCGGCGGCGCGCCGGCCAGGATGACCAGGCCTTCGGCGTGGCGGCGCATGCGGGTGGTGAGGTGGTCGAGGCGGAACAGGTCATCGAGCGCCTCGGGGTCGGTGGCCCGCCGTTCCATCTGGTCGAGCAGGGCCAGCTGCCGGTGCAGCAGCGACTGGCTGCGCCGGGCCAGGCTGCGGAACACGTCGTTGAGCCCGCGCCGCAGCTTGGCCTCGTCCACCGCGGCCCGGATGGCGGTCTGCCGGACCAGGTCGAAGGCCTGGCCGACCCGGCCGATCTCATCCCTGTCATTCGAACCGGGGCCCACCCGCAGTGGCGGCGCCTCGGCCGCCACGTCCACGTCCTCGCCGCGACGCAGCCGGCCGATCACGTCCGGCAGCTGTGTCTCGGCCAGGGTCAGGGCCGAACGCTCGAGCCCGCGCAGGCGGCGGATGATGCCGCGGCCGACCAGGGTGGTGACCAGGATGGTGATGAGCAGCCCGAGCAGGGCGATGCCGCTGGTGACGGCGACCTTGACCCACGCGTTGTGGCTGATCTGGTGGTCCGCGACCAGGATCGCGCCGGCCACCGCGACGCCGCCGTTGTAGTCGTCCTGCAGCAGCGCGCCGGCCAGCTGCTGCCACTGGGGCAGGGCGATGCCCAGGTCCTGGACCGGCTCGCCTGCGGCGATGGCCTGCTCGATGCCGGTCAGGTCCCTCTGCATGGGCCCGGACCCGGTCAGCGCGGCGTTGTAGATGGCCAGGTTGGCCGGGCTCAGGATGGAATCGGCGTACTGCGCGTTGGCCTGCCTGGTGGTGGCCATGTCGGTGAACGCGATGCGGTCCTGGGTGGTCGTCTGCTGGCCGGCCAGCATCCCGGCCAGCAGCGCGTCCTCCTGCGAGAGCTGCTCCCTGGCCTGGACGGTGGCGATCAGCCCGAGCGCCTGGCCCAGCTCACTGGTGTCGGAGACGCTGTTGGCCTCGATCAGGAACAGCTTGGGCTGGGCGGCCAGGCCCTGGCTGTACAGCTCGAGCGCGTCCAGCGGGCTCAGGGCCCGGGCCTTGACCCCAGCCCGCAGCGTGGTGAGCTGGCTCAGGTTCCCGATGATGGCGCTGATCGCCTTGGCTTCCGCCGGGGTCTCGCTGCTGAGCGTGGCGCCGGAGGTCATGGCCGAGGTGAAGGCCGGCTCGTCCTGGTCGGTCTTGGTGATCGCCGTCTCGTAGGCCTGCAGGTTGGCCGCGTCCGGCTGGAACAGATAGACCACCGCGGCGGCGCGCTCGGTCTGCAGGAAGCTGCCGAACTTGGCGGCAGGCAGCGAGGTCGCGTTGATCAGGTCCGGCGCACGGTCCAGGTTGATGGCGTTGTCGATGGAGGTGCCCGCCACGTAGGCGAGCAGCCCCACCATGGCGACCAGCGGGATCGCCACCAGGAAATAGATTCGGAGCCGAATGGACCGGCCACGCGATCCCATGCCACTCCCACGTTTCAACGGCTTCGGCATGCGAGGCCCCCCGGTCGCATCCCGCCAACGGTCAAGACGGCCAGAATAGCCCATAACAGGCATCGCCCGGAGCTGAAGAAAGATATATCTCCCGACATTCCGGTGCGTGACCAGTTGATCTATAGAAAGGCGTATTCGCTGGTCTTTGGCACGTGGCGCCTTGCGGTACGCGCGATTACGGCCGCGGCGTCAGTCGCATAACCGCGTTTGTCGGTGCGACCGCCTACGCTATGCACGTGGCCGCTCTCGCGATCGACGCCCTCCTCGACGGACTCAATCCCCAGCAGCGCGCTGCCGTCGTGCACGAGGGCAGCCCGCTGCTTATCGTGGCGGGCGCGGGCTCGGGCAAGACCCGGGTGCTCACCCACCGGATCGCCTACCTGCTCGCCGCGCGCGACGTGGCCCCGCACGAGATCCTGGCCATCACCTTCACCAACAAGGCGGCCGGGGAGATGGCGGCCCGGGTGGGCGCGCTGGTGGGCCCGCGGGCCCGGTCGATGTGGGTGATGACCTTCCACTCGGCCTGCGTGCGCATCCTGCGCCGGGAGGCGAAGCGGTTCGGCTACCCGTCCTCGTTCTCCATCTACGACCAGGCCGACTCGCAGCGCCTGATGGCGCTGACCTGCCGCGAGCTCGAGCTGGACGCCAAGCAGTTCCCGCCCAAGGCGATCGCCGCCCAGGTGTCCAACCTGAAGAATGAGCTGATCGACCACGAGACGTTCGCCGCCCAGGCCAGGACCGCCCGGGACAAGGCCCTGGCCGAGGCGTACGGCGAGTACCAGCGCCGCCTGCACGCGGCGGGCGCGATGGACTTCGACGACCTGATCATGGTCACGGTCAACCTGCTCCAGGCCCTGCCCGATGTCGCCGAGCAGTACCGCCGCCGGTTCCGGCACGTGCTCGTGGACGAGTACCAGGACACCAACCACGCCCAGTACGTCCTGGTCAGGGAGCTGGTCTCGGGTGGTGCTCCGCTTTTTTCCGGCCGAACGGAGCCTGCTGACAGCGCCACGGAACCGCTGCCGCCCGCCGAGCTGTGCGTGGTCGGCGACGCTGACCAGTCGATCTACGCCTTCCGCGGCGCGACCATACGCAACATCGTGGAATTCGAGCAGGACTACCCGGACGCCACCGTCATCCTGCTGGAGCAGAACTACCGCTCCACCCAGAACATCCTGACCGCCGCCAACGCCGTGGTGTCACAGAACCAGGGCCGCAAGCCCAAGAATCTGTGGTCCGATCAGGGTTCGGGGCCGCCGATCGTGGGCTACGTGGCCGACAGCGAGCATGACGAGGCGGCGTTCGTGGCCGAGGAGGTGGACCGGCTCGCCGACGCGGGCCAGGCCACCCCCGGCCAGGTGGCGGTCTTCTACCGGACGAACGCGCAGTCCCGGGTGTTCGAGGAAGTGTTCATCCGGGTCGGGCTGCCCTACCGCGTGGTCGGCGGGGTCCGGTTCTACGAGCGGCGCGAGGTGCGCGACCTGCTGGCCTACCTGCGGCTGATCGCCAACCCGGCGGACGAGGTGTCGCTGCGCCGGGTGCTGAACGTGCCCAAGCGCGGCATCGGGGACCGGGCCGAGGAGTACGTGGCCGCGTTCGCGGCCCGGGAGCGGATCACCTTCGCCGGGGCCCTGGCCCGCCCGGCCGACGTGCCCGGGCTGGCGGCCCGCTCGGCCAGCGCCATCGCCGGCTTCAACGCGCTCATCGACGGCCTGCGGGAACTGGCCGACGATGCTCCGGTGGCCGAACTGGCCGAGGCGGTGCTCGAGCGCACCGGATATATAGCGTCCCTGGAGTCGTCCTCTGACCTGCAGGACGCCAGCCGGGTGGAAAACCTGGAGGAACTGGTGTCGGTGGCCCGCGAGTTCGACGGCTCTCGTGACGACGGGACGCTGGCCGAGTTCCTTGAGCAGGTGTCCCTGGTCGCCGACGCCGACGAGATCCCCGAGGGGGAGGAGCACGGCGGCCTGGTCACGCTGATGACCCTGCACACGGCCAAGGGCCTGGAGTTCCCCGTGGTGTTCCTGACCGGGCTGGAAGAAGAGGTGTTCCCGCACCAGCGGTCGCTGACCAACGCCAAGGAACTGGAAGAGGAACGCAGGCTGGCCTACGTCGGCATCACCCGGGCCATGCAGCGCCTGTACCTGACCCGCGCGGTGGCCAGGAACTGGTGGGGCCGTCCCTCGTTCCACCAGCAGTCCAGGTTCCTCAGCGAGATCCCGGCTGGCCTGATCGAGTGGCGCCGCGACGCGAAGGCCGCATACTCGTCGGCCACTCCGGCGCAGGAGCGGATGGCCAGCCGGGCGGGCACCCGGTCACCGGGGAACCGCCTGGTGCCGTCGCTGTCGCCCGGGGACATGGTCACCCACGACAAGTTCGGCCTCGGCACCGTGGTGTCCACCGACGGATACGGCGACCAGGCCGAGGCCAAGATCGACTTCGGCGGCGACTACGGCGTCAAGCACCTCGTGCTGCGCTACGCCCCGCTGGAGAAGTTGTAGGGTCCGGGCCTCGGCCCGGGCCGCGGCACCGTGGGCTGGCCGGGACGCTGGTCCGGGCGCGGCCCGGTGCGCTGATCGGTCCCCTGGGGGCCGGGGTACAGCGGCGGGCGCGGCATCTGCTGGGTGGCCGGCGCCGCGGGGTCGCTCCGCCCGCCGGTATCCCGCGCGTCCCGCAAGCCCGTCCTGGTGGCCGGTTCCGGCCGCTCGGGCCTGGTGGTCCAGTCCGGCCGGCCCGGGCCGCGGCTGGCGCGGCGCTGGAGCAGCCAGCGGGCGGCGACGATCACGATGGCCAGCAGGCTAGCCAGCGCCATGAGGAAGAACCCGCTGGCGATCCACTGGGTCGCGTCGATAGCCAGCGTGGTCCGGTCGGCGGAAC
This sequence comes from uncultured Actinomycetes bacterium, assembly GCA_963739135.1. Classification (GTDB taxonomy): domain Bacteria; phylum Actinomycetota; class Actinomycetes; order Streptosporangiales; family Streptosporangiaceae; genus Palsa-504. Next base: position 900,184 of record CAVTZG010000017.1, on the reverse strand, counting down.
GGTCGTAGCTGACCCCGGCCGCCAGCGCCGCGATCAGGTAGCACAGCGCGGGCGCGGGAAAGATCATGCGGCCCGCGCGCGGCCGGATGATCAGCGCGGCGGCCACGGTCCCGGCCAGTACCGCCGCGCCGAGCATCGTGCCGGGCTGCCTGTCGGTCACGACGGTGGCGACCGCGCCGATCACGGTGGCGGCGGCGATGATGCCGATCCCGAGGCCCCCGCGCAGCGAGCCCCAGCTGCCCGGTCCCCGCGATCCCCCGGACTCGCGTGAGCCTCGCGATTCCCTGGCGCCGGGTGCCCCTTGGGGCTCGCGGAAACCCCGCGAGTCCGGCGCGCCCGCCGGTCCCCGTGCGACTCCCGGCGGCCAGGACCCGCCGGGCCCGTTAGCTCCCGTGGCCCCGCTGCTCCCGCCGGGCCCGTTAGCTCCTATGGCCCCGCTGCTCCCGCCGGGCCCGAAAGCCCCTCTGCTTCCCTGTGGCCCTCGGGCATCGGGTGGCACGGTCCCCTGGCCGTCCGGCCAGGGCTGGCCGGGCCGTGGCCGGGTCGCCCCGGGCCGGGTGAGGCCGGGCTGGGTGAGGCCGGGCTGGGCCGGTGGCCGGCGTGTCGCGGCACTGTTTCCCGGCCCGCCGCCGGCCGGATCGCCGCGCGGCGGCGGGGGCCACCCGTTGCCGCCCGGACGGGTCGGCGGGGGCTCGCCGCCACCCCGGGCGCCGTTGAGCCGCCAGGGATCGATTCGCCGCGGATCGCCTCGGCTTCCGCCCGCCTGACCAGCGCTGTTAGGGCTCCGGTCGGTCCCTGGATCCCGCCGGGCCGTCGCGGAACCGCCGGCCCAGGGCCGGGCCTCGCGGTCGCGCGGTCCTCGGCCGGCCACGCCGTCGTACGGCGCGTCCGGGCGTTCATCGCGCCACAGTGGGTTGCTCATATGTGCTTTGGATGTTAGTCGTTGCGCACTGGTAACGCGGCCCTGAAGGTAGGCTTCCACCCGACGTTCCGATCCAGACCTGGGGCTCCTGAGGAAAAGTGCGATGGTTAAACCAGGCTCGCCGGCGCCGCTGTGGGGGGCTGCCGGAAAGGCCGGATATGCCCTGAGCTGCGTGGCCGCGGCGCTGGTCCTGGCCATCAGCGGTTTCTCCTACTTTGTGGTCAAAGACGTGAGCAGCATCGGCGGCTCGCACGCGATCGTCAGCGGCCCGTCCATCGGCGCGCAGAACATATTGCTGATGGGCCTGGAGAGCCGCACCGACTGGAACGGCAACATCCTGCCCGACGACGTGCTCAAGGCCCTGCACGCGTGCAACGCGCAAGAGATAGCGAACGGCTGCGGCGGCAACGACACCAACACGCTGATCCTCCTCCACATCCCGGCGGGCGGCCATAAGGCGGTCGGCTTCTCGATCCCGCGCGACGACTGGGTCACCTTCCCCACTGCCTACGACGGGCAGACCCAGGGCAAGATCGACCAGGCCTACGGCCTGGCCCTGGCGGCCGAAGAATCCCAGCTCCGGCAGCAGGACCCCAACATCGGCCAGGACCAGCTCGCCTTCGAAGGAAACGAGGCCGGCCGCTCGGCTGCGGTGGCCACGGTGGAGCAGCTCACCGGGGTGCACATCGACCACTTCGCCGAGCTCAACCTGGACGGGTTCTACGAACTGGCGCAGGTCATGGGCGGCGTTGAGGTCTGTCTCAACAACCCGGTGCCTTACGACCCCAACTCCGGCTTCTACGCCGCCCATGCCGGCTACCAGCACCTGGACGCCAAGATGGCGCTGGCCTTCGTGCGCCAGCGCGATGGCCTGACCAACGGCGACCTGGACCGCACGCACCGCCAGCAGGCGGTCATCGACTCGGTGCTCCAGCAGCTGCGGAGCGGCGGCGTGCTCGACGACCTGACCAAGATCCAGGCCCTGCTGTCGGTGGCCAAGCAGTACCTGATCACCGACTCCGGCTGGGACCTGCTCGACTTCGCGTCCCAGATGCGCAACATCACCAGCGGCGACATCACCTTCCGCACGCTGCCCATCGAGAACTACTCGGTCATGGGCGGTCAGGATGTCAACATCGTCAACCCGGCCACCATCAAGCAGATCGTGCAGGAGACGTTCTACCCGGCGCCGGCCTCGCCCAGCCCCATGCCCGCGACGTCCGGCGCCACCACGGCAGGCGCCAGCCAGGCCACGGTCGACGTCTACAACGGCGGCAACATCCAGGGCCTGGCCGGGCAGGTCTCCGCGGCGCTGGTCAAGCAGGGGTACAAGACCGGGCAGATCGCCAACGCGACCAGCGCGCTGTCCACCACCGAGGTCATGTACGGCACCGGCTCCTCGGCCGCCGCGGCCAAGATCGCGTCACTGTTCGGCGTGACCGCCACGGCGAGCTCCTCGGTGGCCGCCGGGCACGTCGAGCTGCTGCTCGGCGCCGACGCCTCGCTCGCAGACGCCACCGGCTCGGCCACCCCGTCGAGCTCGCCGTCGGCCATCCCGACCACCGGCCCGCAGGGCGGCGCGGTCAACGCCAAGAACGGCATCCCCTGCGTGGGCTGAGCGGCTACGCACCGGTGCTCAGCGGGCCGGTCGTCCGGTTACCCTTAGCAGCATGGATAAGATCCGGGTGATCGTCGCGAAGGCTGGGCTCGACGGCCATGACCGCGGGGCCAAGGTGGTGGCCCGGGCGCTGCGCGACGCCGGGGTCGAGGTCATCTACACCGGGCTGCACCAGACCCCGGAGCAGATCGTGGCCGCCGCCATCCAGGAAGACGTGGACGCTGTGGGCCTGTCCATCCTGTCCGGGGCGCACATGACGCTGTTCCGCCGGGTCATCGACCTGCTGGCCGAACGCGGCGCCCAGGACATCGTGGTCTTCGGCGGCGGCATCATCCCCGAGGTGGACATCCAGGAGCTGCAGGCGATGGGCGTGGCCAGGATCTTCACCCCGGGCGCGTCCACCACGGACATCGTCGCCTGGGTCCGGTCCGAGCTCGGCCACCAAGTCGCGGAGAGCCAGGGCCTGACGGGCTAAGAGTCAGCTCACGATGACGGTCGCCGGGCGCTGGCTGGTCTTACTGCGGCTGCTCGAAGTCGTGAAGCGCCGTGCGCAGGAGCGCACCGGCAGCCCATTCAAGGGTCGCGACGATTTCTTCGTCGTCATCGAGGCCGGCGGAGTCTTTCATCGCGATGAGGGCTTCGGTGCCGAGGGCGAGCGCGAGGGCGCACCGGAGCCGCTTGCGGGCTGGCTCGCCCAGCCGTTCGCCAAGTGGCCTGAGTGCTTCGTCGATATATCGCATCCGGCGGCCGGCTCGCACGGGTGTGTGATTGCCCTCAGGTTGGTTCGCGAGCCAGGTGTCCATGTAGATGCGCTCGCCGGTGCGGATTAGTACCTCGTCAGACAGCATGGCCGGCGTCATGGTGCGGACGAGAGCCGCTAGTCGTTGGGCGGCGTCGTCGGTCGGGAAGCTGGCGACGAGATCCTCGACCGGCTTCATCAGGGCCTCGACGTTGACGACGTCCAGGAGCAGCGATTCCTGGGTGGGGAAGTACCGGTAGGCGGTCGCCCGCGACACCAGCGCCCGTTCGGCGGCCTCGGCCACGGTCGGGGGCCTGCCTTCGCGCAGCAGTGCGGTCGCGGCCTCGATGATGGCAGCCCGGGTCCTGTTCCTCTGATTGTGATTGATACGAATGTCTTGACGTGAGACTGTCATCTCAATATTATACCACCATCTCGATGAGAGATGATGGTACCCCCAGAGAGGGGAAGACAGTGTCCAGACAACCGGTGGTAGTTACGCCCAAGGACCGCCCGCAGGGCCTCAACGTCGTCGGCGAGCAGATCACCGTTCTCGCCGATGGCGCGACGACGGGAAGCTATGAGATCTTCCGCCAGGCCGGGCCCGAAGGCAGCGGCCCGCCCCCCCACAGCCACCCCTGGGACGAGGCGTTCTACGTGCTCGCCGGACAGGTCACCTTCGGCGTGGACGGCAACGACAATCTCCTCGCCCCACCGGGCACTCTCGTGCACCTCCCGGGCGGATCTGTGCACTGGTTCCGATTCGGTCCAGGCGGCGGCGAGATGATCTCGATGACGTCACGGGCCGGCGCCGCCGCGTTCTTCGCCGATGTCGATCGCGAGGTCTCGCCGACTGAGCCGGATTTCGGCGTCTTGCTGGGGGTCGCGTCCTCGCACGGCCTGACAGTGCCGCTACCCGCGAGCTAACCCCCGGCACGCCTCGAGGCAACGGGCGCGAGGCAGCCCCGTTCGGTGGAAGATTGTCCTTATGCCAGCGAGGGTGGCCGGGCAGGGGGGCGGCGCGGTGCTGGACGGGGTCCTGGAGCGGGTGACGTTCGCCAATCCGGAGACCGGTTATACGATCGCCCGGATCGCGCCGGAACGGGGCTCTGGGGCCGGCGCGGAGCTGGTCACGGCGGTCGGGCCGCTGCTGGGCGCCCAGGTGGGCGAGTTCTTGCGGCTGCGCGGCCGCTGGTCCAGCCACCCGAGGTACGGCCGGCAGTTCGAGGTGCAGTCCTATGCCACGGTGCTGCCGGCCACCGCCGCCGGCATCCAGAAGTACCTGGGCTCGGGGCTGATCAAGGGCATCGGCCCGGTGATGGCCGAGCGCATGGTGGCGCACTTCGGGGTGGACATCATGCATGTCATCGAGGATGAGCCGAGCCGGCTGGTCGAGGTCGACGGCCTGGGTCCCAAGCGCACCGCGATGATCGCCGCCGCCTGGGCCGAGCAGAAGGCGATCAAGGAGGTGATGATCTTCCTGCAGGGCGTGGGGGTGTCCACGTCGCTGGCGGTGCGGATCTACAAGAAATACGGCGACGCCTCGATCTCGGTCGTCCGCCATGAGCCGTACCGGCTGGCCGCCGACGTGTGGGGGATCGGGTTCAAGACCGCGGACACGATCGCCGTCGCGGTCGGCATCGCCGCCGACAGCCCGGAGCGGATCAAGGCCGGACTGGCCTACACCTTGTCCGAGGCCGCCGACGACGGGCACTGCTACCTGCCCGCGCCCAACCTGATCGCCGATGCCGCGAAGATCCTGGACGTGCCGCCGGAGCTGATCACCCCGTGCCTGGACGAGCTGGCCGCGGCCGAGGGGGTGGTGCGCGAGGCGGTGCCCGGCCGGGCGCAGGCCGCACCGCAGGTCCCCGCCGTCTACCTGCCGCCCTTCTATCAGGCCGAACGGTCCGTGGCGCACGCCCTGCTCCGCCTGCATGCCGCCAGGGCCGACCGCCTGGCCGCGTTCGCCGCCGTGGACTGGGAGAAGGCGCTGGGCTGGCTGCGCGGGCGGACCGGCGCCGAGCTGGCACCGGAACAGGCCGACGCGGTACGGCTGGCCCTGACCTCGAAGGTCGCGGTGCTGACCGGCGGTCCCGGCTGCGGCAAGTCGTTCACCGTGCGCTCGGTGGTGGAGCTGGCCCGGGCCAAGGGAGCCAGGATCGTGCTGGCCGCGCCGACCGGCCGGGCGGCCAAGCGGCTGGCCGAGCTGACCGGACACGAAGCGGCCACCATCCACCGGCTGCTGGCGCTGCGGCCGGGCGGTGAGCCGTCCTTCGATGCCGACACGCCCCTGGAGGCGGACCTGGTGGTGGTGGATGAGACCTCGATGGTGGACGTGATCCTGGCCAACAAGCTCATCAAGGCGGTCGCGCCGGGGGCGCACCTGCTGCTGGTGGGGGACGTGGATCAGCTGCCGTCGGTCGGCGCCGGGGAGGTGCTGCGCGACCTGCTGGCCGCCGGGTCGCTGCCGGTGGTGCGGCTGACGAAAATCTTCCGGCAGGCACAGCAGTCCGGCATTGTGGTCAACGCGCACCGGATCAACGCCGGGCAGCCGCCCGCCCTGACCGGCTTCGGCGACTTCTTCTGGTTCGGCTGCGAAGACACCGAGCAGACCGCCGGCCTGGTCACCGACATCGTGGCGCGGCGGATCCCGGCCAGGTTCGGCCTGGACCCGCGCCGCGACGTGCAGGTGCTGTGCCCGATGCACGGCGGCCCGGCCGGGGCGGGCAACCTGAACCTGCTGCTGCAGGAGGCGCTGACCCCGTATGCCGAGGGACGGCCGGAGCGGCGGTACGGCGGCCGGGTGTTCCGGGTCGGCGACAAGGTCACCCAGCTGCGCAACAACTACGACAAGGGCGCCGCGGGCGTCTTCAACGGCACGGTCGGAGTGGTCACCGGGATGTCCGTGGAGGAGCACACCCTGACCGTCCGCACCGACGAGGACGAATCGGTGGACTACGGGTTCGACGAGCTCGACGAGCTGGCCCACGCCTACGCGGTCACCATCCACCGCTCCCAGGGCAGCGAGTACCCCGCGGTCGTCATCCCGCTGGTCACCAGCTCCTGGATGATGCTCCAGCGCAACCTGCTGTACACGGGAGTGACCCGGGCCAGGAAACTGGTGGTGCTGGCCGGATCCCGCCGCGCCCTGGCCGCCGCCGTCCGCACCAAAAGCGCCGGCCGTCGCCACACCGCCCTCGCCCACCGGCTGCAACCTCAAGGTAAGGGACGTTCAGTTCGCACTGGGCAAGCTGGCTGAGCGCCTGTCGACCAGGAGCGTTAGGCTGGCCCGGATGACCAAGACCTTGACCGATCGAAGAGACAGGCTTATGAGCAGCAGAAACAGTGGAGACTAAGAGTGGACCTGTTTGAGTATCAGGCGAAGGAACTGTTCGCCGAGTACGGCGTCCCCGTGCAGGCCGGCAAGGTAGCCAGCACCCCGGAGGAAGCACGCGACATCGCCGCCGAGTTCGCGGCCCAGGGCCACCCGCTGGTGGTGGTGAAGGCGCAGGTGAAGGCCGGCGGGCGCGGCAAAGCCGGCGGCGTGAAGCTGGCCGAAGGCCCGCAGGAGGCCTACGCCAAGGCCGCCCAGATCCTCGGCATGGACATCAAGGGCCACACCGTGCACACGGTGCTCATCGCCCAGGCGGTGGACATAGAGGCCGAGTACTACCTGTCGTTCCTGCTGGACAGGGCCAACCGGACGTTCCTGTCGATCTGCTCGGTGCAGGGCGGCATGGAGATCGAGGAGGTCGCGCACACCACCCCGGAGGCGGTGGCCCGGATCCCGGTGTCCCCGCTGGCCGGGGTGGACGCGGCCAAGGCGGCGGAGGTGATCGCCGCGGGCCGGATCCCGGCGGAGGCGGCCGCGGGCGCCGCGGTGCTGGCCGAGCGGCTGTGGGCCATGTTCTCTGATGAGGACGCGACACTGGTCGAGGTCAACCCGATGGCGCTGACCAAGGACGGGCAGGTGCTCGCGGTCGACGGCAAGGTGACGCTGGACGACAACGCCTCGTTCCGCCAGGAGCACGCCCAGTTCAACGACGTCAGCAACACCGACCCGCTCGAGGCCCGGGCCCGGGCCAAGCACCTCAACTACGTCAAGCTCGATGGCCAGGTCGGCATCATCGGCAACGGGGCGGGCCTGGTCATGTCCACCCTGGACGTGGTGGCCTACGCCGGGACCCAGTTCGGCGGGATCAAGCCCGCCAACTTCCTGGACATCGGCGGCGGCGCCTCAGCCGAGGTCATGGCCAACGGCCTGGAGATCGTGCTGTCCGACCCGAGCGTGCGCAGCGTGTTCGTGAACGTCTTCGGCGGGATCACGTCCTGCGACGCGGTGGCCAACGGGATCGTCTCGGCCATCGGCATGCTGACCGAGCGCGGGGATCACGTGGACCGGCCCATCGTGGTCCGGCTGGACGGGAACAACGCCGCCGAGGGCAGGCGCATCCTGGACGAGGCAGCCATAGGAGTGGTCGAGCAGGTGCCGACGATGGACGGCGCGGCCCGCCGGGCCGCCGAACTGGCCAGCGCAGCGAAGGGAGCATGAGGTGGCCATCTTCCTGACCGGCCAGAGCCGGGTCATGATCCAGGGCGTCACCGGCGCCGAGGGCCGCAGGCACGGCGCCCGCATGCTGGCCGCCGGCACCAGGCTGGTCGGCGGCACCAACCCCCGCAAGGCAGGCCAGACCGTCGAGCTGAACGGCACCGACGTGCCGGTGTTCGGCACGGTCGCCGACACCATGGCGGCCACCGGGGCGGATGTGTCGGTGGTGTTCGTGCCCGCCTCGGGCACCAAGGCGGCGGTGATGGAGGCCATCGACGCGCAGATCCCGCTGTGCATCGTGATCACCGAGGGCATCCCGGTGCACGACACCGCGGAGTTCTGGGCCTACGCCAGCGCCGCGGGCAACCGCACCAGGATCATCGGGCCGAACTGCCCCGGCGTCGCCTCGCCGGGCAAGTCGAACGCCGGCATCATCCCGGCCGACATCACCACCGAGGGCCGGATCGGGCTGGTCTCCAAGTCCGGGACGCTGACCTACCAGATGATGTACGAGCTGCGCGACATCGGCTTCTCCACCGCCGTCGGCATCGGCGGCGACCCGATCATCGGCACCACGCACATCGACTGCCTGCAGGCCTTCCAGGAGGACCCGGAGACCGACGCCATCGTGATGATCGGCGAGATCGGCGGCGACGCCGAGGAACGCGCCGGCGCCTTCATCGAGCAGCACGTGACCAAGCCGGTCGTCGGCTACGTGGCCGGCTTCACCGCCCCCGAAGGCAAGACCATGGGCCACGCCGGCGCGATCATCTCCGGCTCCTCGGGCACCGCCCAGGCCAAGAAGGAAGCCCTGGAGAAGGCCGGCGTCCGGGTCGGCAAGACCCCCAGCGAAACCGCCGCCCTCATCCGCGACCTCATGAAGTAAGGGACTTAGCCCGGCCACTGCCCGGCGCGCCTGCTTGGGACGGCGGGCCGTGGTTGTCAGGATCGGATTTGTGAGCGTTTCCGCCCAGGCACCGACGACACCCGAGCCCGGCAAGCCTGAGTCCGGTGCCCAGGAGCCACTGGTCTCCGGGCCCGAGGAGTCCAAGGCGAAGCCCGCGCGGCCGCTGGTTGTCACCGGGGCCATCGCCGCCTGCGCGGCGGCCGCCAGCGGGCTGGCCGTGCTGACCACGCTCACCGCGATCGGCTGGATCACGGCGCCGCACGTGGGCATCGGCACCGGGCTGGGCGGGGTGCTGCGCACCGCCGCCCTGCTGTGGCTGGTCGCGCACCACGTCGGCTTCACGGTCCGCGGTGCCGGCCGGATCGGCATGCTGCCGCTCGGGCTGGTGCTGCTGCCCGGGGCCCTGCTCGCGCTGGCCGGGCGGTGGGTGGTGCACGCCGGGAGGGTCACCCGGCTGCGCCACGTCGGCTACGCGGCCGTGGCGCTGGCCCTGCCCTACACCCTGCTGGCCGGCGCGCTGGCCGTGGCCAGCCGCACCTCGGCGGCCTCGCCGTCGCTGTGGCAGGCCATCGTGACGTCTTTCCTGCTCGCCCTGGTGGCCGGCGGTCTTGGTGCGGCCCGCGGCCTGGCGCCGTGGTCGCGCCTGGCCGGCCTGATGGCCGTCCGGCCGCGCTCGATCGTGCTGGGCATGCTGGGCTCAGGGGCGGTGCTGGTCGCCGCGGGCGCGGCGCTGGCGGGCGGGTCGCTCGCGGCCCACGCGCACGAGTTCCGGGCGGCCACCGACGTGCTCAACCCCGGGCCCGCCGGGGCCGCGCTGCTCCTGCTGGCCCAGCTGGCCTACGCCCCGAACGCGATCATCTGGGCGATCGCCTACGCGCTCGGCCCCGGGTTCGCCTTCGGCGCGGGCACCGTGGTCGCCCCGACCGGCTCGGCGCTCGGCGCGGTCCCGGTGTTCCCCATGCTCGCGGCGCTGCCATCCGGGTCCCGGTCGGCCGGCCCGGCCCTGGTCCCCGTCCTCATCCTGGCCGTGCCCTACCTGGCCGGGATGTTCGGCGGGTTCGTGACCGTGCGGATCGCGCCCACCCCGACCATCGAGGCCGCTCCGCTGTGGGGTTTCATGGCCGGCGCAGCCACCGGCGCCCTGGCCGGGCTGGCCGCGGCGTTCTCCGGCGGACCGCTCGGCGACGGCCGGCTGGCCGCGGTGGGCCCCTCAGGATGGCAGGTGGGCCTGGTCGGCGTGCTGCAGATCGGCGTGACCGCCGCGCTGACCGCGGCCGCCGCCAACTGGCTGATCCTGCGCCGGGCGGCCCGGCGCCGCGGCGCGGCCCGCCTCGCCGCCCGGGATAAGGCCGCCGCCTGCGCGGCCGCCGCCGACCCGGCCGCCGAAGTCGGCGAAGCCTGGACCGGCGAGGGCTGGGCCGGCGAGGAATGGGTCAGCACCGAATGGGCCAGCCCCGAGGCCCCCGCCGCCGTCGTTCCGGCCGAAGACGAGGCCGAGCCCGAGGCCGACGACCCGATCAGGTTCGAGGACCCGGGCCTGGCCGTACCGCGGATCACCCCCGGCGTGGTCGACGAGAACGACGACGCGGGCGGCCACCGGATCTACTTCAACCCCTGGGCCGCCTACGACCACGACGACCACGACCCCGCCGACCCGTGATGCCGCCCGGCCTCGCCAACTTACGCCACACCAGCGGAGGAAGTGTGGCTGGCCGCGAGCCGGAGCTGGTAACGATCCCGGACGTCCTGCCCGCAGGCCAAGATGGCCTCCAGGTTGTCGTGGACCGACAGGTGGCATCCGCTGAGCCGGTCCGCGTGGCCCGCGGCCAGCCGGGTGACGAGCCTGGCCACGAGCGCGGGCTCGGCGCTGCGGCCTGCGCGCAGTTCCTGCCGTATCCAGGCGTATATCTGGGCCTCGGCCGAGCCGGGCGGCGCGCCGTCCGCCAGGGCCCGTTCGGACAGGCCGATCGGGGTGAGGCCGGGGTGAACGCTGAACGCCTGGACGCCGTAGCGGCCGGCCTCGGCCGCGAGGTTCTCGGTGAACTTGATCACCGCCGCCTTGGACACCGAGTACGCCGATGCCTGCGGCCACCGGAACACCCCGGCCTCGCTGGTGATATTCACGATCCGGCCTGCGCCGCGGGCCGTCATGCCGGGCAGGACGGCCTGCGAGCACAGGAAGACGCCGCGCAGGTTGATCTCGACCGCCCGCCACCAGTCGTCGGCGTCGACCCGCCACGCCTCGCCGAACGGGCCGCTGACGCCCGCATTTGTTGATGAGCAGGTCGGCCGCCCCTAGCCGGCGGCGGAGCGCGTCGACGGCGCTCCGGGTCGCGGCGGGATCGGTGATGTCGGCGCACACCGCGGCGGCGGTGCCGCCGGCCGCCGTGACCAGCCGGACCGTTTCCGCCAGCTCACCCTCGGAACGAGCGATCAGGCCGACGGCGGAGCCGGCCTCGGCCAGCGCTTCAGCCAGGAACCGCCCGATACCCCGGCTGCCGCCGGTGATCACGCTCACCGTCCCGGTCAGCTCGCCGGTCATCACGGTCACCGGGCTTGCCCGGCCAGCTGCGAGCGGCCGGGCACGGGGACCTGCTCGCGTTCGGCGAGCAGGCGGCGCAAGATCTTGCCGGACGGGGACCTGGGGATGTCCGTGACGAACTCCAGCCTGCGGATCTTCTCGTGCGGCGCGACCCGGCCGGCGACATATGACATCAGCTCGCTCGCCGTAGCGGATCCTCTGAGCACCACGAAGGCGGTAGGGATCTCCCCGGCCTGCTCGTCGGCGCGGCCGATCACGGCGACGTCGGCGACCGCGGGGTGAGCCAGCAGGACGGCTTCCAGCGCGGCCGGTGCCACCTGGCTGCCCTTGTACTTGATGAGCTCTTTCACCCGGTCAATGACCCGGAACCAGCCCTCGTGGTCGGCGACGACCACGTCCCCGGTATGCAGCCATCCGTCGGCATCGATGGTGCTCGCCGTGGCCGCGGGGTTATCCAGGTAACCGCGCATCGCCCCCGGCGCCCGGAGCAGCATCTCTCCCGGCTCTCCCGGCCCCACGTCGAGACCCGACGCGCAGTCGGTCACCCGGCCCTCGATACCCGGCAGCAGCGGGCCGACCGACTCGGGGTCACCGCCGCCGGTGTCGGGCACGATATGGGTCGCGCCGCCGAGTTCGGTCATGCCGTAGCCCTGCTTGACCCGGCAGCCCAGCCGGGCCGCGCATTCGGCGGCCAGGTCACCGCTGAGCGGAGCGGCTCCCGACATGATCAGGCGCAGGCTGGACAGGTCGTAGTCGGATACGGCCGGGTGCCTGGCCAGGGCCAGTACGACCGGCGGGACCACCTCGGCCCGGGTCACGTGGTGGTCCTGGACCAGCCGGAGGAAGCCGTGCAGGTCGAACCGGGGCATGGTGACCACCGCGGCTCCCGCGCGCAGGCCCAGGCCGAGCGTGACCTGCAGCGCGAGATGTGGTAGAGCGGGAGTACCGCGATCACGACGTCGCCGGCCCGGACCCGGTGCACGGCCGCGGTCTGGCCCAGGCTCGCGACCAGGCTGCGGTGCGTCAGCAGCACCCCCTTGGGCAGCCCGGTGGTGCCGCTCGAGTACAGCAGCAGGGCGTTGTCGTCCGGGCCGACCGCGGGCAGCGGGCCAGCAGGCCCGGTGCCGGCCAGCGACGCGAACGGACTGGCCCCGGCGGCGGTGCCGAACACGAACGTCTCGCGCACGTCGGCCGCGGCGGCCGCCTCGCGCCCGCCGCCGGTGAACTGCGCGGCCGTCGTCACCAGCCACCGGGCACCGGAAACGGCGAGCTGGCGGGTGAGATCGGCCGCCGGCGCCAGCGGGTTGACCGTGGTGACCAGCGCCCCGGCTGCGAGAGCGGCCAGGTAAGCGATCACGAAGCCAGGACCGTTGGGGCTGCTCAGCGCGAGCACGTCGCCCTTGGCCACGCCGCGAGCCACCAGGCCGGACGCGGTCCTGCCGACCTCGTCGGCCAGCTCCCCGTAGCTCATGACGCGGCCGGTGGCCCCGTCGATGATGGCCGGCCGGGCGGCCCGCTCGCCCGCGCCGTCCAGGACGTACGCGGTCAGCGGGACTTGCGCGAGCGCAACGTCGTCGTACGGGCTACGGATGATCATCGTGGCTACCTCCGCGGTCGGCCGTGCATGTGTTTGCCGGTCAGCTCGATAATCGAGCCCGGCCGCGAAGCGGAACCTCGTACAGCCGGGCGGATTTGCCCGGGCGGGTGTCGTAGCCCGGGCGGCAGGCGGCTACGACATGGCCGCAGACCTGGCCTGCGGTCCGTACGAGCGGGATGATCGGACCGTGAGGCCTGGCGGTGAGTTCACGATGCCTGCTGGCACGGTCAGCATGCTGGTGGCCCTGCCCGGCGATCCGTCGCCTCCGTCACCGCCGGACCGCCCGCTCAGCCAGGCCCTCGCCAAAGCGGCCCAGGCCCACGCCGGCGTCGGCCCGCCGGACCAGCTGGCCGGCGGCGGCGCCGCCGCCGCCGCGGCCTGGTTCGCTCGCGCCTCGGACGCCGTGGCCTGCGCCCTGGCCCTCCAGCGCGAGCTGACCGCCGCCGCCAGGCCCGCCCTGATCGCCGTCCACACCAGCCCGCAGGGACTAGACCGGTGTACCGCGCTCGCCCGCGTGGCCTGGCCCGGCCAGGTCCTGCTGTCGCAGGCCACGGACGCCCTGGTGCACGATCATCGGCCAGCAGGCACAGACCTGGCCGATCTCGGCTGGCACCGGCTGGCTGACCTGGGCCCGGCCGAACACGTCTGGCAGCTGCGCCATCCCGAGCTGCCCGGCGCCTGCCCGCCACCGCGCTCCCTGGACACCTACCGGCACAACCTGCCGGTCGAGCTGACCAGCTTCGTACGATGCGACGCCGAGCTGGCCGAACTGGCCGCGCTGACTGAAGACGCCCGCCTGGTCACGCTGACCGGATCGGGCGGCTGCGGCAAGACGCGGCTGGCGCTGCACGCCGCCGCCGGCCGCGTCGGCCAGCACGCCGACGGCGTGTGGCTGGCGGAGCTGGCCGCCCTGCGTGATCCCGCCCAGGTGGCGGCGTCCGTCGCCGACGCGGTGCAGGCGCGGCTACGGGGACCGGACCACGGCCCCGCCGAGCTGGCCGGGGTCATCGGCCGCCGGGACCTGCTCCTGGTCCTGGACAACTGCGAGCATCTCATCGGCGCCTGCGCCGAGGTAACCGAGAGCCTGCTGCGCGCCTGCCCGCGGGTGCGCATCCTGGCTACCAGCCGTGAGCCGCTGGGCGTGCCGGGCGAGGTCACCTGGCGGGTGCCGTCACTGCCGTTCCCGGCCGACCCGCTGCTCGTGCCGCCCGAGGACCTGGCCCGCTTCGGGGCCGTGCAGCTGTTCGCCGACCGGGCCCGGCAGGCCCGTCCCCGGTTCGCGGTCACCGGCGAGAATGCCGTCGCGGTGGCCGAGATCTGCGCTCAGCTGGACGGGATCCCGCTGGCCATCGAGCTGGCCGCGGCGCGAGCCCGGATCTTTTCCGCCGTCCAGATCGCCGCCGGGCTGCGCGACAGGTTCGGGCTGCTGACCGGGGGCCCGCGCACCGCGATGCCCCGCCAGCAGACCCTCGAGGCGTCGGTGGCCTGGAGCTATGACCTGCTGGCCGAGCCGGAGCGAGCCATGCTGCGCCAGCTGTCGGTGTTCTCGGGCGGCTTCACCCTGGCCGCCGCCGAAGCGGTCGCGGCCGGTAAAGGGCAGCCGAGCGCCGGGCAGGCTGGCGCGGTGTTGCCAGTGGTATCCCAGCTCGCCGACAAATCGCTGATCGTGCCGGTCGAGGACGGCCCGGATGACCGGTTCCGGATGCTGGAGACCATCAGGGACTACGCCGCTGCCCACCTGCTCAAGGCCGGCCAGGCGGCCGGGGCGCAGGCCCGTCACTTCGGGTTCTTCGCCCGCGCGGTCGACCGGCGCCCGGGCGAAGACGAGGACGCCTACTGCGAGCGGCTGCGCGCCGACTACGACAACGTCCGCGCCGCCCTGGGCTGGGCTAGCCGCCAGGATGACCCGGAACTGCTGCTCGGCCTGGTCACCCGCCTGATGGTGTTCTGGTCGGCGAGCACTCACCTGGCCGAGGCGGTGCAGTGGCTGCGCAGCGCCACCGAGCAGGGCCGGGACGCCGATCCCGGGCTACGCGCCCGGGCGCTGGGCGCCCTGACCCAGATCGCGAGCCTGACCCTGGACCTGCCGCTGGCCTTCGCGGCCGGCACCGAGGGCCTGGCCGTGCTGCGCCAGCTGGGCGACCGGGAGGGCATCGTGATGACGCTGACGAGCCTGGGGTCCAGTGCCATCCAGATGGGCGAGCCCGAGGCGTTCCGCCCCTACCTGGACGAGGCCATCGCGCTGGCCGAGGAGATCGGTGACCAGCGGGCCCTGGCCTATGCCCTGGCCGTGCGGGGGCGGGTCGCCAACAGCTTCCCGGCCGACCGCCCGGCCGGGCGCGCGGCGCTGCGCCGGAGCATCGAGGTGGCCCGCCAGTGCGGTGCCCGGCACGTGGAAGGGATCGCGCTCGGGAACCTCGGCGTGCTGAGCTCGCTGGACGGCAGCCCGCGGGACGCGATCCCGTTGCTGACCGAGGCCCTGCCGCTGCTGCGCGAGGCGGGCGACGTCTACTTCCTGTCCCTGACCCTGATCGGGCTGGTGCAGAGTCTCTCGCTCGCCGGCGACTACGACGCCGCGCTCGTGCCCTGCCAGGAGCTGGATTCGATCTCCGGGCAGCTCGGCGCCGCCCAACTGTACTTCGCGCCCTGCGCCCGGGGCTTTGCCGGGTTCGCCCGCGGCGACTGGCCCGAGGCCATCCGCTCCTTCCGCGAGCAGCTGGCCTTCTTCGCGCCGGTGCGCATGGACGGAATGTGGGTGGGCCGCCTGGCCTGGGCCGAGTTCATCGCGGGCGAGCAGGAGACGGCCCGTCAGCGGCTTGACGGGTTCATCGCGTCGACCGACCCGGCCCGCACGTCCATGGCCTTGCCCTGGGCGGTCCGGGCGGTGATCGCCCGGACCAGCGGAGAACACGAGCTGGCCGCCGAACTGGCCCAGCAGGCCGTCGCCGCGTCGCCTGCCGATCCGTTCGGCCAGATCACCGTCCTGGAGTGCCTGGCCGTCGCCGCCGCCGTCCAGGCGGACCAGGACCAGCACGAGCTGACCGTCCGGCTGGCCGCGGCCGTGGCGGCGGCCGCGGACCGGGCCGGGATCAGGCCGTCGCCGGCCGTTCGCGAGCTCGTCGATCCGGTCCTGCGCGCCAGCCAGCAGGCGCTGGGACCAGACCGGTTCCGCCTGGCGTGGTCGCAAGGCCAGGACATGACGCTCACGGAGGCGGTCGGTTACGTCACCCGCGGCCGGGGGCCCCGGTCTCGTCTCGCGCAGGGCTGGCCGAGCCTGACGCCGACGGAGCGCACCGTGGCCGCTGCGGTGGCCGAGGGCTTGTCCAACCCGCAGATCGCCGCGCGCATGTTCATCTCCCGGCGCACGGTCACGACGCACCTGACCAGCATCTTCCGTAAGCTCGGCATCTCCGCCCGGACCGAGCTCGCCGCCCTGGCGGCCCGCCATGACGACCGCGCCCGCCCGGACCGTTAGGTCAGGTTATGCCGAACGGTCCGTGGTGCTCGGCGGCCCGCCCCGTCAGTGCCCGGTCTGCAGGACGCTGAGCTCGCTGCCGACCGAGTTGGTGAACTGGGTGTGGCACACCTGCTGGGCGGCTACCGTATTCGCGCCGCTCATGCAGTTGTAGTAGGTGCTCAGCTGCGGCCAGAACACGGCCAGGATCAGCAGCCACAACGCGCTGAAGGCCAGGCCGAACCCGCCCAGCACGATCCCGCCCGTCGCCCCGCGCGGCCGGGCCGTGCGGCTGCGCCGGGCCTGGCGGTTCGCTCTGGCCCCCAGCCAGATCGCGGTCAGCCCGAACAGCAGGGTCAGTACGGCCACCACCACCCCGCGGCGCAGGTTGCCCAGGCCCAGGGCCAGGCCGAGCAGGCTGAGCACGCCCAGCACGAACGCGGCCAGCGCGTGCTGACGCAACGCCGGATCCGGCGGCGGCAGCTGGCGGCCCGGCAGCGTGCCCCGGGGCGGGGTCCCGCGGCCGCCCGGCGGCTGGTATCTGGCCATCGGACTCTATTCTGCCTCCTCCCGAGGGCACCCGGTCACCAAGTCCTCCGTAGGATGCCCCGGCCTTCAGACCGGGCAGGAATTCGTGCCTCGCGCAGAGGAGCAGAATGTCGTAGGTATCCGCTACCGTGTTCGCATGTCCCGGTACCGGCTGCTGCCATCGCCTGCCCAGGAGGCGGCGCTTGTTGGGCACTGCGCGCACGCCCGGTACGTGTGGAACCTGTGCGTGGAGCAGGAATCGCACTGGCGGTCGGGACGCGGGCGGATGCCCGGGTTCGCCGGCCGCTGCCGCCAGCTTTCCGCCGCCCGGGCGGATAACCCGTGGCTGGCCGAGGGCAGCGTGATTGTGCAGCAGCAGGCGATCCGCGACCACGACCAGGCCATGCGGAACTTCTTCATCGGCACGCACCGTCGCCCGTCGTGGCGGAAGGCCGGGTGGGATGAGGGGTTCCGCATCGTCCACGTCAAGCCCGGCGATGTGCGCCGCCTGAACCGGACCACGGCTGAGGTCCGTGTCCCGAAGGCGGGCTGGGTGCGTTTCCGCTGGTCCCGGCCGGTGCCGCGGGAGGTGAAGTCGTTCCGCATGACCAGGGACCGGGCCGGGCGCTGGCACGTGGCGTTCGCGGTCATCCCGGAGCCCGTTCCCCCGCCGGGCAATGGGGAAGCGGTCGGGGTTGACCAGGGCGTGGCCGTGTCCGCGGCCCTGTCCACCGGGGATCTGCTGCGCTGCCCGGCGCTGACTGCGCGGCAGCAGCAGCGGCTGCGCCGCCTGCAGCGCCAACTGGCCCGCGCCCGACGGGGGTCGGTCCGCCGCGGCCGGGTTAAGCGTGCGATTGCCCAGCTGACAGCGCGCGGCACCGATCGGCGCAGGGACTGGTGCGAGAAGACCAGCACCGATCTGGCCCGCCGGTTCGACATGATCCGGGTCGAGGACCTGAAGATCGCGAACATGACCCGCTCTGCGCGGGGCACTCCGCAGGAACCGGGCCGCAATGTCCGGCAGAAGGCTGGGCTCAACCGGGGCATCCTCGGCTCCGGGTGGGGACTGCTGGTCCGCCGCCTGGAAGACAAGGCCCCCGGCAGGGTGGAGAAGATCCGTCCCGCGTATACGAGCCAGCGGTGCTCGGCGTGCGGGCATGTCGCAGCGGGCAGCCGCGAGAGCCAAGCCCTGTTCCGCTGCGTGGCCTGCGGTTTCGCCTGCAACGCTGACGTGAACGCGGCCAGGAACATCGCCGCAGGGCATGCGGTGACTGCGCGGGGAGGCGACCGGGATGCCGGGCCTGCGAACCGCGAACCTCAACCTGGGCTCTTTCCAGCAGTGTAAGAACAGGGTTGGAATCCCCTTCCTTCAGCAAGGGGAGGATGTCAAGTGCCTTAGGGTGGCGCCATGGTCGCGCGGCTGGTGGTGCTGGTCTCCGGCGAGGGAACCAACCTGCAGGCCCTGATTGACGCCTGCCGCGAACCGGGCTACGGGGCCCAGGTGGTCGCGGTCGGCGCGGACCGGGACCAGATCAACGGGCTGGCCCGGGCCGAGAAGGCGGGCCTGCCGGTCTTCACCGTCCGGCTGGCTGATTACCCGTCCCGGATCGAATGGGACCAGGCGCTGGCCCGCGCGTGTGCCGCCTACGCGCCCGACCTGGTTGTCCTGGCCGGGTTCATGAAGCTGGTGGGCCAGCCGTTCCTGGACGCCTTCGGCGGCCGGTGCGTGAACACCCACCCGGCGCTGCTACCGTCGTTTCCCGGGACGCGCGGCGTGCGGGACGCGCTCGCGCACGGCGTGAAGGTCACCGGCTGCACCGTCCTCATCGTGGACGACGGCGTGGACGCGGGCCCGATCGTGGCCCAGGCCAGCGTCCCGGTGGCGGACGATGACGACGAGGCGACGCTGCACGAGCGGATCAAAGTGACCGAGCGGGCGCTGCTGGTCGGCACCGTGGGCAGGATGGTCCGCGAAGGCTGGTCCGTCCAGGGCAGGAAGGTGAGGATCGGCAGTTGACCAGGATCCCGATCGCGCGCGCGCTCATCAGCGTTTACGACAAGACCGGCCTGGAAGACCTGGCCTCCGGACTGCACGCGGCCGGCGTAGAGATCGTCTCCACCGGCAGCACGGCGGCCCGGATCGCCGCGGCCGGGGTGCCGGTCACCCCGGTTGAGCAGCTCACCGGCTTCCCCGAGTGCCTCGACGGCCGGGTGAAGACCCTGCATCCCCGGGTGCACGCCGGGCTGCTGGCCGACACCACCGAGCCCCGGCACCAGGCCCAGCTGGCCGAGCTCGGCATCGAGCCGTTCCAGCTGCTGATCTCGAACCTGTACCCGTTCGAGGCCACGGTGGCCTCCGGTGCCTCGCCCGAGCAGTGTGTCGAGCAGATCGACATCGGCGGCCCGGCCATGGTCCGGGCGGCGGCCAAGAACCATGGCTCGGTGGCGGTCATCGTCGATCCGGCCCGGTACGCCGACGTGCTGGCCGCGGTGTCCGAGGGCGGTTTCACCCGAGATCAGCGCCGCAGCCTGGCCGCCGAGGCGTTCGCGCACACAGCGGCCTACGACATCGCCGTGGCCTCCTGGTTCGCGTCCGCGTACGCGCCCGACGAGGTAGCGCGGGACAGCGGCTGGCCCGCGGTCACCGGTGCCCTGTGGCAGCGCGCCGACGTGCTGCGCTACGGCGAGAACCCGCACCAGCGCGCGGCGCTGTACGCCCGGCCGCGCGCGGCGCCCGGCGTCGCCGGGGCCGAACTGCTGCACGGCAAGGCCATGTCGTACAACAACTACGTCGACGCGGACGCGGCCCGGCGGGCCGCCTTCGACTTTGCCGAGCCGTGCGTGGCCATCATCAAGCACTCCAACCCGTGCGGCATCGCCATCGGCGCCGACCTGGCCCAGGCACACGCCAGGGCGCACGCCTGCGACCCGGCCTCGGCGTTCGGCGGCGTGATCGCGGCCAACGGCCTGGTCACCGCCGAGCTGGCCCGGCAGATCGCCGACGTGTTCACCGAGGTGGTGATCGCGCCCGGGTTCGACGACGAGGCCCTGGACATCCTGTCCGCCAGCAAGAACGTCCGCCTGCTGCGCTGCGCCGGGCCGGGTCCCGGCGACAGCCTGGAGTTCCGCCCGGTGAGCGGCGGCATCTTGCTACAGTCGGGGGACCGGGTCAGCGAGCCAGGCGACGACCCGGCGAACTGGGAGCTCAAGGCGGGCCCGCCCGCCACCGCGGCCCAGCTGGCCGACCTGGCCTTCGCCTGGAAGGCGTGCCGCGCGGTCAAGTCGAACGCCATCCTGCTGGCCTCCGGCGGAGCCTCGGTCGGCGTGGGCATGGGCCAGGTCAACCGGGTGGATTCCTCCCGGCTGGCGGTGATGCGGGCGGGGGATCGGGCGGCGGGCTCGGTCGCGGCCAGCGACGCCTACTTCCCGTTCCCCGACGCCTTCGAGGTCCTGGTCCAGGCCGGGGTGGTCGCGGTGGCCGAGCCGGGCGGCTCGATCCGCGATCACCTGACCGTCACCGCCGCCCAGGAAGCAGGCGTCACGCTCTACTTCACCGGCGTCCGCCACTTCTACCACTGAGCACGGCGGACCCGGGTCAGGGCCGCCCCAGGACCTGCACGGACCAGCCCGCGTCGCTCCACAGCGCCGCGTCCAGGCAGCACCGGGCGTCGATGATCACCTTCCGGGCCACCACGCGGGCCAGCGCGGCCGGATCGATGGCCTGGTAGTCGGACCATTCGGTGAGGTGGAGCACCAGGTCGGCGCGCTCGGCCACTTCGGAGACGGATCGAGCGTACGCCAGTTCCGGATATCTCTTGGCCGCGTTGGGCATGGCCACCGGGTCGTGCACGGACACGATCGCTCCCTCGGCCGCGAGGCGGCCGCAGACGGCCAGGCTGGCCGAGTCCCTGATGTCGTCGCTGTTGGGCTTGAACGCGATGCCGAGCGCGGCCACCCGCTTGCCCGCCACGCTGCCGCCGGCCGCTTCCCTGGCCAGCGCCACGACCCGGTCCCGCCGGGCCTGGTTGATCGTGTCCACGGTGGTCAGCAGGCTGACCACCGAGTCGACCCCCAGGCCGGCCGCGGTGGCCCGGAACGCGCGCACATCCTTGGGCAGGCAGCCGCCGCCGAACCCCAGGCCCGGCGACAGGAACCGGCGGCCGATGCGCGCGTCGTAGCCGAGCGCCTCGGCCAGCGGTATCACGTCGGCGCCCGAGGACTCGCAGATCTCGGCCATGGCGTTGATGAACGAGATCTTCGTGGCCAGGAACGCGTTCGCCGCCACCTTGACCAGCTCGGCCGTCTCCAGGTCCATCACCAGCAGCGGGATCCCGGCGGCCAGCGGGATGGCGTAGACCTCGCGCAGCAGTGCCTCGGCCCGGTCGGACGCTACGCCCAGCACGATGCGGTCGGGCGTGAGACTGTCCTGCACCGCGAAGCCCTCGCGCAGGAACTCTGGATTCCAGGCCAGATCCACCTGCTGGCCGGCCGGCGCCACGGCCTGCACCCGGTGCATCGCCCGCCGGGCGGTCCCGACCGGGACGGTCGACTTGCCCACGATCAGGCACGGTGCGGCCAGGTGCGGCGCCAGCGAGGCGAGCGCGGCGTGCACGTAGCTCAGGTCGGCCTGGCCCGACTCGCCCTGGGGCGTCCCCACGCAGAGGAAATGAACGTCACCGAAGTCCGCGATCTCGGCGAACGACATGGTGAACTTCAGGCGGCCGGAATCGATGTTCTTCAGCAGCAACGGCTCGAGGCCGGGCTCGAAGAACGGAGTCTCCCCGTTCGCGGCTTTCGCGATCTTCTCCGCGTCGACGTCGATGGCCAGCACCTCGTGGCCGAGATCCGCCAGGCAGACGGCGTGCGTGAGCCCGAGGTATCCGGTCCCGATCACGGTGACCCGGGGCAACTGACCACTCCTCCCGTTCGGCGATGCCTAACGATACTCACCTGCGTACCTCCCAGTGCCGACGTCGCGGTAGAGGGCGGCTTGCCGTTGGGGAAACAATTGGTTCCTACCGGCGAGTAACATAGACCTACAGACCCGGTGCCGGGCGTCAGCCGCCGGTTTGGCAGGCTGTACGCCAGCAACTAAGGGAGGTCGGCCTCAGCCATGAACATCGTCGTCTGCGTCAAGCAGGTGCCGGATACCGCGGCGGAACGCAAGCTCAGGCCCTCGGATTCGACGCTGGACCGGGCTGCGGTCGACGGGCTGATCAACGAGCTGGATGAGTACGCGATCGAGGAGGGCCTGCAGATCGCCGAGGCGCAGCGGGCGGCGGGCGCCGAGGCCGAGGTGACGATCGTGTCGATGGGCCCGGAGAAGGCGGCTGAGTCGATCCGCAAGGCCCTGTCGATGGGTGCGGATGCCGCGGTGCACCTGCTCGATGACAGCCTGGCCGGCTCTGATGCGCTCTCGACCTCCTACGCGCTGGCCAAGGTGCTCGAGCAGACCGGGTTTGACCTGGTGATCTGCGGAGCGGAATCTACCGATGCCCGGATGGGCGTGCTGGCCGCGATGCTGGCCGAGCGCCTCGGCGTGCCGCAGGTCTCGCTGGCGGCCAAGGTGGACATCGACGGCGTGGCCATCCGCATCCGCCGGGTCTCAGACGACGGCTACCACGAGGTCGAGGCGAGTTTGCCGGCGGTGATCAGCGTGGTGGAGAAGATCAACGAGCCGCGCTACCCGTCGTTCAAGGGGATCATGGCCGCGAAGAAGAAGCCGGTCAAGACGCTCACCCTGGGCGACCTGGGCATCGACCCGGCCGAGGTGGGCCTGGCCGGCGCGGGCACCGAGGTGGTCGACTTCGCGGTCCGGCCGCCCCGGCAGGCGGGCGTTATCGTCACCGACGACGGCGACGGCGGGGTCAAGGCAGCCGAGTTCCTGGCCGCACGGAAGTTCATCTAGGGGAGGGTCGGCATGGCGGAGATCCTGGTCCTGGCGGACCACGACGGCGGCGAGGCCGCGAAGGTCACCTTCGAGCTGATCACGCTGGCCCGCCGGTTCGGCGAGCCCGCCGTGGTGTGGGCCGGACCCGGCGCCGAGCAGGGCCGCCAGAGCTGCGCGGAATACGGCGCGGCCCGCGTCTATGCGGCCGGGGACCCGGCCTTCGACGACCTGGTCGTCGCGCTGGCGGCCGAGCTGCTGGCCCAGCTGGTCCGGGACACCAGCCCGGCGCTGGTGCTGATCTCAGGGTCTGGCGAGGGCAAGGAGATCGCCGCCCGGCTGGCGGTCAAGACCGACTCCGGGCTGATCACCGACGCGGTTGACCTGGTCCCCGGCGAAGACGGGAGGCCGGTCGCCGAGCAGTCGATCTTCGGTGGTGCCACCGTGGTGCACTCCCGGGTCAAGCGGGGCACCCCCATCGTGGCCGTGCGCCCGCACACGATCGCGCCCGAGCCGGCCTCCGGCCAGGCCGAGCTGGTGCCGGTGTCCCTGGCCGCCGCGGCCGACGGCGCCCGGATCACCGGCCGGGTGACAGCCGAGCGGGGCCAGCGCCCCGACCTGACCGAGGCCTCCATCGTCGTCTCCGGCGGCCGCGGCACCGGCAGCCCCGAGGGCTTCGCGATCATCGAGCAGCTCGCTGACGCCCTGGGCGCCGCCGTGGGCGCCTCCCGCGCGGTGACCGACGCGGGCTGGTACCCGCACCAGTTCCAGGTCGGCCAGACCGGCAAGACCGTCTCCCCGCAGCTGTACATGGCCATCGGCATCTCCGGCGCCATCCAGCACCGGGCCGGCATGCAGACCTCCAAGACCATCCTCGCCATCAACAAGGACCCCGAAGCCCCCATCTTCGAACTGGCCGACTACGGCGTCGTCGGTGACCTGTTCAAGGTCGTCCCCCAGCTGCTCGAGGAGATCGAAAAGCGCAAGTAGCTCCCGGTCGGCACGTAGTTCACCTGTTACATCTGTATCGAGGCCACCGCTAGGCTGTACGCAGTCATGAGTTCGCACAGCACCGGATCCGTTTACCTGGATCATGCGGCCACCACGCCGATGCGGCCGGAAGCCATCGCCGCGATGACCGAGGAGCTCGGTCGGCTCGGCAACCCGTCGTCGCTGCACACCGCGGGCCGGCGCGCCCGCCGGGTGGTGGAGGAGTCCAGGGAGCAGCTGGCCGAGGTGTTCGGGGCCCGGCCCAGCGAGGTGGTCTTCACCAGCGGCGGGACCGAAGCCGACAACCTGGCCGTCAAGGGTCTGTGCTGGGCGCGCCAGGATGTCCCCCGGCGGCGGGTGCTGACCACCTCGGTCGAGCACCACGCGGTGCTCGACTCGGTCCGCTGGCTGGAGGACACCCAGGGCGCCGAGGCGGTCCGGGTCGGCGTGGACCCCGATGGCACGGTCCGTCCCGAGGCGCTCCGGGCGGCGATTACGCAGGCCGCCGACCAGGTAGCCGTGGTCAGCGTGATGTGGGCCAACAACGAGGTCGGCGCCATCGCGCCGGTCAGTGAGCTGGCCGCGGTGGCGCACGAGTACGGCATACCGTTCCACACCGACGCGGTGCAGGCCGCCGCCCAGCTGCCCGTCGACTTCGCGGCCAGCGGGGCGGACGCGCTCACCGTTACCGGCCACAAGCTCGGCGGCCCGGTCGGCGTGGGGGCGCTGATCCTGGCCCGCGGCGTGGAGCCCATCCCGGTGCTGCACGGCGGCGGCCAGGAGCGCGACATCCGCTCGGGCACCCTCGATACCCCCGCGATCAGGGCGTTCGCGGTGGCGGCCGGGGTGTGCGCGAAGCAGCGGACCGAGGAGGCCGAGCGGCTGGCTACGTTGCGGGACGACCTGGTGCGCCAGGTTCTCGCCGCCGTGCCCGACGCCCTGCTCAACGGGCCGCCATCGGGACCGGGCCGGCTGCCCGGCAACGCCCACTTCTCGTTCCCCGGCTGCGAGGGCGACGCCCTGCTCATGCTGCTCGACGCGAACGGCATCGCCTGCTCCACCGGCTCGGCGTGCACCGCGGGCGTGGCCGAGCCCAGCCACGTGCTGCTGGCCATGGGCGCCGACGACTCGCGGGCCCGCGGCTCGCTGCGCTTCTCGCTCGGCCACACCTCGACCCAGCATGATGTGGACGCGCTGGCCGCCGTCATCGGCGAGGTCACCGACCGGGCCCGCCGGGCCGCCGCCGCCCGCTGATCCCAGGCCGCCGAACTCAGCCGCCTCCCGCCCGTGCTCCGATGAAGCATGCCTAACGACCCGGGGGGTCTCGTGGCCGGTCGTCTGGTTCGGCCTGGGCCTGATCACCTTCGCCCGCATCATGCGGATCAGCGCCGGCATGCGCGCCGATCTCGAGGGGACGGTGTAGTGCCGCCCGCGGCTCCGGACGACCACGCCATTGCCATCCACCTCGACAAGCTCCTCGCCGACCGGGGCATGACCCTGACCGAGCTGTCCGACCGGGTCGGCGTCAGCGTGGTCAACTTGTCCATCCTGAAGAACGGCCACGCCCGGGTGATCCGGTTCAGCACCCTGACCCGGCTCTGCGAGGCGCTCGACTGCCAGCCTGGCGACCTGCTCAGCCATAACAGCGCAGCCAGCCGACCCCCCCACGGCTGACCTGACCGGGCAGCGTGGGTGAAGCTGTGACGGCGCCCGCGTACGCTGTGAAGGCGATGACTGGACTCAAGGTACTCGCGGCGATGTCGGGCGGAGTGGATTCCGCCACCGCCGCGGCCCGGGCGGTAGATGCGGGTCACGACGTGACCGGCGTCCATCTGGCGCTGTCCGCCAACCCGAAGTCCTACCGGACCGGGGCTCGCGGCTGCTGCACGCTGGAAGACGCGCGGGACGCCCGCCGGGCCGCCGACGTGATCGGCATCCCGTTCTACGTCTGGGACATGGCCGAGCGATTCCACCGGGATGTGGTCGAGGACTTCGTCGCCGAGTACGCCGCGGGCCGCACCCCGAACCCCTGCCTGCGCTGCAACGAGAAGATCAAGTTCGCCGCGGTCCTGGACCGGGCCGTGGCGCTCGGCTTCGACGCGGTGTGCACCGGCCACTACGCCCGGATCCGGGACGGTGTGCTGCACCGGGCCGCAGATCCAGGCAAGGACCAGTCCTACGTCCTGGCCGTGCTCACCCCGGACCAGCTCCGCCACGCCCTGTTCCCGCTCGGCGACACCCCGAAGGACCAGGTCCGGGCCGAGGCCGCCCGGCGCGGGCTGGCCGTGGCGGACAAGCCGGACAGCCACGACGTCTGCTTCATCGCCGACGGCGACACCCGGGGCTTCCTGGCCCGGCACCTGGGCCAGGCCCCGGGCCGGATCGTGGACACCTCGGGCGCCGTCCTCGGCGAGCACAACGGCGCCTACGCGTTCACCGTCGGCCAGCGCCGCGGCCTGCGGGTCGGTAATCCCGCCGGTGACGGCAAGCCCCGCTACGTGCTGGACATCGAGCCGGTGACCCGCACGGTCACCGTCGGCGCCGCCGAGGACCTGGACGTCACCGAGATCACCGCCACCCGCCCGGTCTGGACCGGCTGCCCCCCGCCGGCCGAGCCCCGCGACTGCCTGGTCCAGATCCGCGCCCACGGCGAGGCTTACCGCTGCACCGCCAGCATGGACGGCGACCTCCTGCGCATCCGCCTGCCCCACGCCGCCCGCGGCGTGGCTAAGGGCCAGGCCGCCGTCCTCTACGACGGCGGCACCGTCCTGGGCAGCGCCACGATCAGCGGCACCGCCGCGGCAACCTCGTTGGCTGGCGTGCTCTGACGTCTCATGGCGTCAGCGGACTGGCACTGAGGGACGCGCCGATTCACTTGTCTGGCTCGGAGTTCTCCTCCGGACCGGCAAGGCCGAATGACCTATCCGGCGCCGCCCGCCAGCCGAGGCAACAGCCGGAGCCCATGTGCGGCGGCTTCCCGCTGGAGCTCCGGTACTGCTCCCGCCGTGCCCGAACGACACGGTTCGCGTCTTAAGGTCGGGCCGAAGAGATGGCGGTTCAGTTCCGGCGGACGGGTGGATTCCGGGTAGGACTCGGTATAGAAGTTCATCACCGCCACGATCCGCATTTGCGGTTCCGACAGCAGCGGGCGCGCATAGTGCGGGTACTTCGTGCCATCGAAGAATATCAAACGGCCCGCGCGCGGCCGGAGGACCGAACAGTCCTTCTCTACCGTCTCGATGTCAGACGCGCCGTGAGCGTGCGCGAATACGAGTTCGCCACCGGTTCCCGCCGGGTGATCGGTGCAGAAAAGGATGCCTGTCAGCGGATTCGAATCGACATGGCATTCAAACCGCATCGCGGTCCCGCGCTGAACATTCAGGACCACGCCATAGCGGTCATCGAGCGCGGGAACGACCCGCTCCGCAGAGGTCTCGCTAGCCAGCTCGAGAAAGTACCCGTGGTAAAGCTGGTAAAGCCAGGGCAGGCGCTGGCGTACCTGGCTGGCGTGAACCCGGCCACGCGAGATGCGCACCACATCCTTTGCCTCCCGAGACAAGATCGGGGTGCGCGGGAAGTCCCGGAAATCGGCCTCGACCGCGGCTGTCGCGACATCTTGTTGCCAGCCGACCGGAAGCCGACCCCGTACGTCGAATGTCGTCAAGTCGAAACTCAGCGGCACGCTCAACAGATCCAGGCTCTTGTTGGCAGGTGCATGGTTCCCCCCGTCTGCCTAATCGACACCGGCTACGTCACGGTTACACCAACGATGCTGCCTGTCTCTGACGCAGGCAGCATCGTTGACTTCGCGGTACGAAGATCGATCCTCAGGGCGGGATCGGCCGTCTCGTCCGCCTGACCGGCTAGGCGAATCGAGGGTCGTAGTGCTCGTATCTGTACTGGTTCGAGGGACGTGCGTGCAGCTTGGCCATGCACATTCCCCTTTCTGTGATCACACGTAACGGTGGCCTAGGGCGTGGCTGTGGTCAAGTTCGCCGCCCCCTCTTGTCTTGCAGTATCCGACATGGGGGCCCTGTCGTCACGGCCGAGCATCGCCTTCGCGGCACCGCCGGCTAGATCCGCCGGGGCGCGATTCGAGTACCCATCTGGGCAATGAGCAGGCCTGTTGGCCATGTTCTCAGGCTGGCGGCGCACCCAGGAGGTAAGGAAAGACTATCCAAATAGTCATAAATGGACACGACAACATCGACTAGGCGGCTTCTCGCCGGAGTCGACTAGTCAGGAACAGAGGTCAGGTGGCAGCGAGCTCGAACTTGGCGGTTTCCTCCACATTGGCGAGAGGTTCTGTGAACTGTGAGCCCACAGGGGTTTCTGTAAACTTCGGGTATCCGGGCACCCTGATACCTGCCACTGGTTTCTCAAAGAGCGCTCCAGACGGGTACTCCGGGTCGGCGCATTCGCCGCACGGCTTGAAGCCCTTGCTCATGTAGTAGTCGTGCAGCCCCGCGTTGGTGCTCCACACATCGATCCTGATCCACCTGGCACGGTTCTTGCGGCGACCGCGCAAGCCAGCCCAGTCGATCAGCTCTGCCCCCAGCCCGCAACCCGCGTACTTCCTCGAAGTGATCAGCCGGTGTATATAGACGGCCCGTTCAGTCAGGTCGCACGTGCAGGCCGGCTTCGACCAGACCGCCGGGTTGTGCGCCGTCGCGATCGTGACCGTGGCTGCCGGTTCATCTTCCTCCCAGACGATCCACGTCTTCCCGTTCTGCAATCCTTT
Source organism: uncultured Actinomycetes bacterium (assembly GCA_963739135.1). GTDB lineage: Bacteria > Actinomycetota > Actinomycetes > Streptosporangiales > Streptosporangiaceae > Palsa-504. The sequence continues at coordinate 871,710 of CAVTZG010000017.1, read as the reverse complement.
GCGGACCCTCGCGTCGCGCGCTGAAGCGTTAGGCCACGGTTTCTCCCACTGATCCGTGCCTGTGGTCCACAGCCAGCTCCTCGCGTCCTCGATGAGGCCGAGGACGGTGTCCAGGTCCCGTACGCTCGCGCGTGCGATCTGCATCGGGGCGGTAACCGTTCCACCCGTTGCAGGCCACACCGGGAGGCGTGGCCGCACCCGGACATGCGGCGGAGTACGGGGTTGCGCCAGACGAAACGAGGGATGCGAGCCTTGCTGGAACGATGTGTCGGGAGAGTCCTGTCGCGCGTCCAAATCAGCCTTGGCCGGAACAGGCCAGGGCAGTATGCGGCGTATCGGCAGCGATGCACGCGAAAGACGAGAAGACGACTTGCTCGACTCCAATGTTGGTCCCTAAGTGTATTAACAGTCATTGCCATCGATAATACGAAAGCGCGGCAAATAACTTAAGCGTAACTGACTTGTTCTATTTTTACTGCCGTCGCCTGCAGCGCATAATCTCCGCCCAGCACCCCGGGATGGAATTCAGGTCGGCGCTAAGACTCATCACCATGAGGGACTTTCCCGACGTTTACGATGAACTGATTCCTGTCCGCCGGGTAGACCGTCACGGTGACACGCATCGGCTGCCCGTTACCGTCGTATGCCGTCCTCGTTATCTCGTACATCGGGACACGGCCGTCCAGGGGCAGTTTGAAGAAGTCCGCTTCGGTGGGGTTCGGCGCACGTACGGTGATCCTGTCGCGATAACCGATCTGGCGGATGTGGAGCGTGTCAGCCAAGTACTCTACGGTTCCTTCTTCTATATTTCGGGCGCTCCTGAGTCGCTCCGCTCCGCGGTCGGCGAACTCCGTGGGGTAGTAGGAGGTCTGCATCGACCAGGGAGTGCCATCAATGAAACGCCGTTCGTGGCGGCTAATAACCTCAGCATCCTTGGGGACGCTCAGCGCGGCCGCTATATCGTCCAAGGGTTCCTGGATCTCGACCTGGACCGGACTGGCCTTCGGCTCCCTGTTCTTCTCGCTGACTTCTGAGCGGTAGCTCGCGCCCTCGTCACCGCCACCTCGCCCGATTTCGGGATCACCAGTCAGCGTGGTGACGAACGGGTCGATCTTCTGAACGACGAAGGTGCCCTGGCCCGGTCGGGTCTCGACCAGGCCGAGGTTGGTGAGCCACTTGATCGCGTCGCGGACGGTGTTCCGCGAGGCTTCGTAGTGATCTCGCAACTCGAGCTCGGTCCGTAGCTGCTGGCCAGGCTCGAGTCCGCCCGATTCGATCTGCTGGCGCAGATCTTCGGCGATCTGGCGGTACATGGGATTGGCCATCGGCCCTCCTCTCCAGTCGAGCGCGTTCCGATCGGGCTGATCCTACTTGTCGGGACCACCCAGACCATCTGCCTGAGAAGAATATTTGGTCCTGGCGGGTTTATACCCAACTTAAGCGTGGTAACACCGTACCAGATGTTCCAAAGGTTGGGATGGCTTGGATGGCAGGAAGCATAGGCGCAATCCTAGCAGTCCTGCTGCTCGGATGCACTAGAACCTGTCGGATGGTTCTAGCGGGTCTTACGATCGGGCTGAATCGAGCCAACCGGACAGTATGCACAGATCGTGGACAGACGGGGACACCGTGGCCCACGAGCAACGGGTCGGCGAGGGCGTCTCGCCTGCCCGGGGTCGCAGGAAACAGGACCTGCGGAAGGAACTCCGCGGGACGGATGTACTGGAGGCCATCATGGCCGGTGTCGTAATCGCAAGCGCAGTCTCTGTCTTCCTCGCGGGACTGGTGATCGGGGTCATCGCGGTCATCGCCATCGCCGTCCGCCGCGAAGACCGCCGCTACACGCTGGCCGTCGAGGCGCCAGACCGGCTGTCCAGGAACACCCGGCTGCTGATTGGCATCCGTCGCCGGGACCTGGACCCGGAATTCCTCCGCCCGGTGCGCGAACTCCTCCACTAGCGGCCTCTATCAAGCGAGGAGCGCGTTCACCCGGAAGCCCGTGCTCGCCGGAGCAGCAACGGCTTCCGGGTGCGCGCGTTGATGACCAGCCAGTTTGTGATTCTCGGGGGTATGGCGGCTGGCCGTGACGGCGTAGGTCTAGTTATTGCGGATCACGACCGTCAGGACATCTGGCGCTCCTGGCAGGCCCGCCAGCGTGCCTCCATCGAGCCAGTTCGGGACCCCTATCCCAGAGCACTTCAGAGCGTCAAAGCTCTCAGGAACCGCTGACGGCATGAGGATCCTCGCTCGGCTCGAGCCGACGACTAAGGTCGCACGGCGTGGCGGTCCCCCCGTCGCGTGCCGAGTTTGTACCAGCCATCCCAACTGCTGGGTTTGGTCAGTCTAGCGGAACCATCCCCGCCGTCAGAATAAATGGCACATTACCGTTTAGTGCATGCTCATGCGGGTATCGAGCACATACCAAACGTTGGGATGGCTAGAACGATAGGTCAGATTCTTGTCATTCAGCTGCTTGGTCACAGAAGAACATGTCATACCAGTCGTACCGGACCAACGGTTCACCTCAGTCCGGTGACCGGAATGATATGACCAGCTAGCAGGCCGATCGCTGGTCCGCTAGCGAGGCCCACGGAGCCCTCTCCTGGGTCGAAGACAGCGGGGGCCCGACGGCGCTCAGCACCGTCGGCGGAGGTGCGGAGGCCGATGTGGACCGCATCATGGTAACAGCAGCGATCGGGATGGGCCTGGTCTTCGTCACCGGGATCATGGTCGGGATCGTCCTCATGCTGGCGATGGCGATCCGCAGAGAGGACAGGCGCAAGACGCTCACCCAGGAGCCTCCGGGTGCCGCCGCGCGTGCCGTCCGGAAGCTGAACCGCGTCGGCGTCCGCAACATAACTCCGCGGGACGCCGAGGAGGTGCGGCGATAAGCGCCGCGGACGTGGTGATCATCGCCATATCCGCTTTCTTCCTGGTCGGCGTGATGGTCGGAATCGCTGTCGTGTCCGCCGGTAAAGCCGACAGGAAACACCGCCGCAGCCGCACTGAAGCGGCTGGCGACACCAACCGCCGTGGAAAGTCCAGCTTGCCGGTCTAGCAACGGTGCACGAGCAGGCGGCTGACGAAGCCTCCGGCCAACCAGACGGGCATCACGTCTTGAGCCCGCCAGCTGCGAATACAAGCTCCCTGTGGTCGGCCCACAAGGCCGGAAAGGACAGACCAGTGAAAACATCCCTGGGCCCGGAGCCGTCTTACTGCAAGATCCACCTGGGCGCGCCGCTGACCCCTTCGCAGTGGACGACCTGCTGGAAGTACGGCTGGAACGAGCCGACGACGACCTTGATGTCCCGCATGGGTAACGACTTCGGGCACAACGTGCTCCCGGTGCTGATCATCCTCGCGGTCATCGTCTTCCTGGTCATCAGGACCATGAGCAGGACCTGACCCTGACCTGTGGATCGCTTGGGGCTCTCACGACGCCCGTGGTCAGCACCTCGGGCGATAGGCTCGGCAGCGTGGGTAACCAGCGTTTTCCGTGGGCGCCGGGGGGCGCGACCGGGATCGGGTCGATGCCGGGGACCGATCCGGAAGAGGCGATGCGGGTCATCGCCGGGGAACTGCCCGACTTCCCGTACCTTCCCGAGCTGCCGGATCGCGGTCCGGGGGCCGACCTGACCGGCCGGACCGCCGCGCTGCTGGTCGACATCTCGGCCGAGGTGACGCCGCGTGGCTGGCGGCTGGCCGAACGGCCCGGACGGGACCTGGCCCGGGCCCGGGCCATGCTGTCTTCCGACCTGGACGTGCTCGAGGAGGTGCTGGACGGTTACCGCGGCCCGCTGAAGGTCCAGCTGTGCGGGCCGTGGACGCTGGCCGCCACGCTGGAGCTCACCCGCACCATGAACGTGGCGCTGTCCGATCCCGGCGCGGTGGCCGACCTGACCGCCTCGCTGGCCGAGGGCACCGCGGCGCACGTGGCCGAGCTGGCCAAGCGCGTGCCGGGCGCGCAGCTCGTGGTCCAGTTTGACGAGCCCGCCCTGCCGGCGGTGGCCGCGGGCGCGGTGCCGACGGCGAGCGGGCTGTCGCGGCTGGCCGCCATCGAGGACGAGCCGTTGCGGGAGCGGCTGGCCGAGGTGCTGGCGGCCGCCAACCGCTACACCGTGGTGCACAGCTGCGGGAACGGGGTTCCGTTCGGCCTAATCCGGCTGGCCGGGGCCGATGCCATCTCCTTCGACCTCAGCCAGCTACGGCGCGGTGAAGTGGATGGGGTGGCCGAGGCGGCCGAGGCCGGGATGGGCGTGTTCACCGGCGCGGTCCCGGCCGTGCCGGATCCCGCGTCGGCCGCAGCCGGGCCGGGCCGGCCGGGCGGGATCAACCCGGCCGACGGCAGCGCCGAGGCCCGCCAGACCGCCGAGCGGGTGATACGGCTGTGGCGGCGGCTCGGGCTGCCGCTGGAGACGCTCCCGGGCCAGGCGGTGATCACCCCGGCCTGCGGGCTGGCCGGCGCGTCCCCGGCCCAGGCGCGCGCCGCGTTGACGCGGTGCCGGGAGGCGGCCAGCATGCTGGCTGAGCTGATCGAAGAAACGGGGGACGAATCCTAGATGAGCGAGCACGAGGCGCCGGCGGCCGCGCCGGCCGGCGCGGGCAAGCGGCACGCGGATCTGAGCCTGGACATCACCGAGGCCGATCACCGGTACTACGTCCTGGACTCGCCCACGATCTCCGACATCGACTACGACACCAAGATGCGCGAGCTGCGGGCGCTGGAAGAGCAGTACCCGGACCTGCGCACCCCCGACTCGCCCACGCAGACCGTGCACGGCACGGTCTCCACCCTGTTCACCCCGGTCGAGCACCTGGAGCGGCTGCTCAGCCTGGACAACGTGTTCACCGACGAGGACCTGGGCGGCTGGGCCGACCGGGCCGCCCGGCTGGGCGGGGCGGGCCCGTACCTGTGCGAGCTGAAGATCGACGGGCTGGCCATCGACCTGGTCTACCGGGACGGCGCGCTGGTCAAGGCGGCTACCCGGGGTGACGGCCGTACCGGCGAGGACGTCACCCCGAACATCCGCACCATCGGCTCGATTCCGGCCCGGCTGAAGGGAACCGGACATCCGGCCACGCTGGAGGTGCGGGGTGAGGTGTTCATGCCGGTCGAGGCGTTCGGCAAGCTGAACGAGTCACTGCTGGACGCAGGCAAGCCGGCCTTCGCCAACCCGCGCAACTCGGCCGCCGGGTCGCTGCGGCAGAAGGACCCCCGGATCACCGCCTCGCGGGCGCTGGACGCCATCATCCACGGCATCGGCCGGGTCGAGGGCAGTACCGACTCCCAGATTAGCGGCGAAGCCGCAGGACCCGGCGAGGAGGGGCACCTGGAGGGCGCGCCAGACACGCAGTCGGGCTGGTACGAGCGGCTGCGCGACTGGGGGCTGCCGGTCAGCAATCTGTACCAGGTTGTGCCGGACATGGACGGGGTGCGCGGGTACATCGCCTACTACGCCGAGCACCGGCATGATCCGCCGTACGAGATCGACGGCGTGGTGATCAAGATCGACCAGATCGAGCTGCAACGCCAGCTCGGCTCGACCAGCCGGGCGCCGCGGTGGGCCATCGCCTACAAGTACCCGCCCGAGGAAGTCACCACCCGGCTGCTGGACATCCAGGTGAACGTCGGCCGCACCGGCCGGGTCACGCCGTTCGCGGTGATGGAGCCGGTCAAGGTCAGCGGGTCGACGGTGGACCGCGCCACCTTGCACAACGCGGACGAGGTTAAGCGCAAGGGCGTGCTGATCGGCGACATGGTCATCCTGCGCAAGGCCGGCGACGTCATCCCCGAGGTCCTCGGGCCCGTGGCCGACCTGCGCCAAGGCGACGAGCGCGAGTTCAGGTTCCCCACCGTCTGCCCGTCCTGCGGCACCACCCTGGCCAGGGAGGAGGACGAGGTCGACTGGCGCTGCCCGAACGCCAGGTCGTGCCCGGCCCAGCTGCGCGAGCGCCTGTTCCACCTGGCCGGGCGGGGCGCCTTCGACATCGAGGTGCTCGGCTACGAGGCGGTCAGCGCGCTGCTCGACTGCGGCCTGGTGACCGACGAGGGCGACGTGTTCGCGCTGACCGCGGACAAGCTGGAAACCTGCCCGTTCTTCATGGTCAAGCAGGGCACGCTGAGCGCCAACGCGGTCCGGCTGCTGGACAACCTGGCCGAGGCGCGGACCAGGCCGCTGTGGCGGATCCTGGTCGCGCTGTCCATCCGGCACGTCGGGCCGACCGCGGCCCGCGCGCTGGCGGCGGAGTTCGGCTCGCTGGCCGCGATCGAGGAAGCCAGCACCGACGCGCTGGCCGCGGTGGACGGGGTGGGACCGACCATCGCCGCCTCGCTGCGCGACTGGTTCACCGTGGACTGGCACCGGGCCATAGTGGCCAGGTGGCGGGAGGCCGGGGTCCGGCTCGAGGACCCGGGCTGGGACCCGAACCGGGCCGCGGCCCGGCTGCTGGCCGGCGTGGCCGTGGTCATCACCGGCACGCTGCCCTCCTTCAGCCGGGACGAGGCCGGCGAGGCCGTCCGCCAGGCCGGCGGCAAGGTGACCTCCTCGGTATCCAAGAAGACCGACTTCGTGGTGGCGGGCGAGAACGCCGGCTCCAAGTACGACAAGGCGGTCGAGCTGGGCGTGCCGATCCTGGACGAGGACGGCTTCCGCATCCTGCTCGCCGACGGCCCCGGCGCGGTACGCCCGGACCCCGGCGCGGTACGCCCGGACCCCGGCGCGGTACGCCCGGACCCCGGCGCGGCACGCCCGGACCCCGCCGCGGCACGCCCGGACCCCGCCGCGGCACGCCCGGACCCCGACGGCGGCTGACCGGCGCCCGACCCCCCACCGCCGCCCGGGCCGCGACTCCACCTGCCCCGCACGTCCCGCCGTTACCAAGATCGAATTAACGTGGACCGCCACCGCCAAATGATGACGGTAGCGGTCCACGATCATTGGATCGGCCCCGTGAAGCGAGCCGCGGGGTCGCCGGTCAGGCGGCCGGGCGGGAGCTTGCGGCCGCAGATGGCGAGCAGCAGGTCCTGGGCGGCGCCGGTCACCGGGGCGCCGGAGCCGAGGGCCCAGTCGATGTCCGTTGCCCGCAATTCGATCCCGGATAGTTCGGTTCCGAAGTACCTGACCGACTTGTCGGCCGCGCTGTCGGGCAGGACCCGGCGCAGCCGGTCTTCGGGGACCGCGAAAGACAGGCCGAGCGGCACGGTGATGTCCAGGCCGTGGATCATGTCGTGGGCCAGGGCGCCCTCGAACCCGCCGCCCGGCGGCTTCCAGGGATGGCCGATGTTGGACCGGACCGCCTCGGCCAGCTCGGCCGGCGACAGCGAGGCTGCGTCCCGCCGGGCCGTCCGGTCGGCCATCTCGTTGAACTTGCCGCGGGACCTGGCCAGCTCGAACATGAACCGGGGCGCCGAGTAGCGGAACGGCATCGTGATGTGCGCCACGACCTCCCGCACCCGCCAGCCCGCGCACAGCGTCGGGGCGTCCCAGCGGCCGGCCGGCAGCCCGCCCAGTACCGCCGCCAGCTGGCCGCGCTGCGCGGCGATCATGTCCTGGATGGTGTCCATCGTTGTCACGTCTCCTCCTGAGGCTTGAGGGCTTACGTGAACGCGACGAGCGGCTCCAGCCGGGATAGACGTTTTGAGCGGCCAGGAAATCTCAGCCGCTGGTCTCAGCCAGACGTCGGGCGAGGAAGCGGCGTTCGGCCTCGGTGCTGGCCAGTTCCAGGGCTTCGGCGTACGCGGCGGCCGCCTCGGGTCGGCGGCCGAGGCGGCGGAGGAAGTCGGCCCGGGTCGCGGGGAGCAGGTGGTAGCCGGCCAGTTTCCGCGACGCCTCCAGGGCCGCCACCAGCGGCAGGCCTGCCGCGGGGCCCTGGGCCATGGCCACCGCCACGGCGTAGTTCAGCTCCACCACCGGCGTGGGCAGGTACCGCATGAGCTGCTCGTACAGCGCCGCGATCTGCGCCCAGTCGGTGTCGCGGGCGGCGGGCGCGGTGGCGTGGCAGGCCGCGATGGCCGCCTGCACCTGGTACGGGCCCGGCTGGCCCCGCCGCAGCCCGGCCTCCAGCACCGACACGCCCTCGCCGATCTCGGCGCGGTCCCACCGCGATCGGTCCTGTTCCTCCAGCGTGACCAGGTCCCCGGCCGCGTCAAGCCGCGCGGTCCGGCGTGCGTCGTGCAGCAGCATCAGGGCCAGCAGGCCCGCGGCCTCCGGCTCGTCCGGCATCAGCGAGGCCAGCACCCGGGCCAGCCGGATCGCCTCTGCGGACAGGTTCTGCCGGACCAGGTCGGCGCCCGCCGTGGCCGAGTAGCCCTCGTTGAACAGCAGGTACAGCACCCCTAGCACGCCCGGCACCCGCTCCGGCAGCAGGTGCGCGGGCGGCACCCGGTAGGGGATGCCCGCGTTCTGGATCTTCTGCTTCGCCCGGACCAGCCGCTTGGCCATGGTCGGCTCGCTGGCCAGGAAGGCCCGGGCGATCTCGGCCGTGGTCAGCCCGGCCAGCGTGCGCAGGGTCAGCGCCACCCGGGCCTCCAGCGACAGCGCCGGGTGGCAGCAGGTGAACATCAGCCGCAGCCGGTCGTCGGTCACGCCGCTGTCGTCGGCCCCGCGGTCACCGCCCGCCGAAGGCTCGTAGGACATGGCGGCCACCTCCCGGAGTTTGGCGGCGCCGACCGCCCGGCGGCGCAGCACGTCGATGGCCCGGTTGCGGGCCGCCGTGGTCAGCCACGCGCCCGGCTTGCCCGGGATGCCGTCACGCGGCCAGCGCTGCAGGGCCAGGGCGAACGCGTCCTGCGCGCATTCCTCGGCCATGTCCCAGTCGCCGGTGGTCCTGATCAGCGTCGCGACCACCTTGCCCCACTCGTCGCGGAACGCCGCGGCCACCGCGTCGCTGACGGCCTCGCCGCTGGCGGTCATGGCAGCCAGAGCTGCCGGATCTCGATCGTGCCGTAGCCGGCCGCCGGGTGCGCGGCGGCGGCCTCGATCGCCTCGTCCATGTCGGCGCACTCGATGATGGCCAGGCCCGCGATCTGTTCCTTGGTCTCGGCGAACGGCCCGTCGGACAGCAGCAGCTGGCGGCGCCTGACCCGGACCGTCTTGGCCTCGGCAGGCGGCCCGAGCCCGCCGGTCAGCTGCAGTATGCCGCGCTCGGCCAGGTCCTCGGTCCAGCCGCCGCAGCCCTCGTCCGCGTGGGCCGCCGCGGACTCGTCACCGCAGATCAGCAGCAGGTACTTCACGGCTCCTCCTGTCTCCCGCGCGGTGCTCCCACACAGTGCTCCCACCCGGGTGCTCCCACACGGCTCCCACCCGGTGCTCCCACCCGGTGCTCCCACACGGGCACGACGAACGGGAATGCCGCGGATGGACGGTCCGCGACCACGGTAACGGTCTAAACGTTTACGGGCCGCCCCTATCCCCACCCTAGGATGGCGTGCATGTCCATCACCCGTGACGAGGTCGCCTACCTAGCGCGACTATCCAGGATCGCGCTCACCGACGCGGAACTCGATCATCTGGCCCCCCAGCTGGACCAGATCATCACGGCCGTCGCGCAGGTCCAGGAGGTCGCCGCCGATGGCATCCCGCCGACCTCCCACGCGACCGGCCTGACCAACGTGTTCCGCGACGACCAGCCGGCCGGCTGCCTCACCCCGGCCGAAGCCCTCGACCAGGCGCCCGCCGTTGAGCAGCAGCGGTTCAAGGTCCCGCGGATCCTGGGGGAGGACTGAGCCATGGAACTCACCCGCATGACCGCGGCGGAACTGTCCGCCGCGCTGACCGCCAAAAACGTCTCCGCGACCGAGGTCACCCGGGCCCACCTGGACCGGATCGCCGCCGTCGACGACCGCGTGCACGCCTTCCTGCATGTCGCCGCGGACAGCGCGCTGGCCCAGGCCGCCGACATCGACACCCGGCGCGCTAACGGCGAAGCGCTCGGACCGCTGGCCGGCGTCCCGGTGGCGGTCAAAGACGTGTTCACCACCAAGGGCATGCCCACCACCTGCGGCTCGCGCATCCTGGAGGGCTGGCATCCGCCCTACGACGCGACGATCACGCGGCGGCTGAAGCAGGCCGGCGCGGTCATCCTGGGCAAGACCAACATGGACGAGTTCGCCATGGGCTCGTCCACCGAGAACTCGGCCTACGGGCCCAGCCACAACCCGTGGGACCTGGACAAGATCCCGGGCGGTTCCTCCGGCGGCTCCTCGGCCGCGGTGGCCGCCTACGAGGCGCCGCTGGCCATCGGCACCGACACCGGCGGCTCGATCCGCCAGCCCGCCGCGGTCTGCGGCATCGTCGGCACCAAGCCGACCTACGGCGGCTCGTCGCGCTACGGCGTGGTGGCGTTCGCGAGCAGCCTGGATACGCCGGGGCCGTTCGGCCGGACCGTGCTCGACGCGGCGCTGCTGCACGAGGCGATGTCCGGGCACGACCCGTGCGACTCCACCTCGATCGACGCGCCGGTGCCGCCGGTGGTGGCCGCGGCCCGGCAGGCCGACGTAGGCGGGATGCGGATCGGCGTGGTCACCGAGCTGTCCGGCGAGGGCTACCAGCCGGGCGTGCTGTCCCGGTTCGCCGAGGCCGTCGAGGTGCTCGAGTCGCTCGGGGCCAAGGTCACCGAGGTGTCCTGCCGGCACTTCAGCTACGCGCTGCCTGCCTACTACCTGATCGCACCCAGCGAGTGCTCGTCCAACCTGGCCCGGTTCGACGCCATGCGCTACGGCCTGCGGGTCGGCGACGACGGCGACCGGGATGCCGAGGAGGTCATGGCGCTGACCCGGGAGCAGGGCTTCGGCGCCGAGGTCAAGCGGCGCATCATCCTGGGCACCTACGCGCTGTCCAGCGGCTACTACGACGCCTACTACGGCAAGGCCCAGCAGGTCCGCACGCTGATCATCAGGGACTTCGACGCCGCGTTCGGCCAGGTGGACGTGCTGGTGTCGCCGTCCACGCCGACCACGGCGTTCGGCATCGGCGAGCGGGCCGACGACCCGATGGCGATGTACCTGGCCGACCTGTGCACGATCCCGTCGGACCTGGCCGGCAACGCGGCCATCTCGGTGCCGTGCGGGCTGGCACCCGAGGACGGCCTGCCGGTCGGCCTGCAGGTCATGGCGCCCGCGCTGGCCGACGACCGGCTCTACCGGGTGGCCGCCGCCGCCGAGGCCGCCCTGGTCGCCCGCTGGGGCCAGCCGCTGATCACCCACGCGAAGGGACTCTCCTCATGACCATGGACACGCTGGTCCCGTTCGCCGAGGCGATGCAGCGCTACGAGCCGGTGATCGGGCTGGAGACCCACGTGGAGCTGGGTACCAGGACCAAGATGTTCTGCGGCTGCACCACCACCTTCGGGGCCGAGCCGAACAGCCAGGTGTGCCCGGTTTGCCTGGGCCTGCCCGGCTCGCTGCCGGTGATGAACCGGCTGGCGATCGAGTACACGATCCGAATCGGGCTGGCGCTGCATTGCGACATCGTGGCCTGGTGCCGGTTCGCGCGGAAGAACTACTTCTACCCCGACATGCCCAAGGACTTCCAGATCTCCCAGTACGACGAGCCGCTGTGCACCGATGGGTACCTGGACGTGGCCCTGGACGACCGCACCTATCGGGTCGGGATCGAGCGCGTCCACATGGAGGAGGACACCGGCAAGTCGCTGCACGTGGGCGGGGCCACCGGGCGGATCCACGGCGCCGACTACTCGCTGGTCGACTACAACCGGGCGGGCATCCCGCTGGTGGAGATCGTGACCAAGCCGATCGAGGGCACCGGCGCGGCCGCGCCCGAGGTGGCCCGGGCCTACGTCACCGAACTGCGGGATCTGGTCCGCTCCCTGGGCGTCTCCGACGTCCGGATGGAGGAGGGCTCGCTGCGCTGCGACGTGAACACCTCGCTGGCTCCGCGCGGCTCGGGCCGCTGGGGCACCAGGACCGAGACCAAGAACGTCAACTCGCTGCGCTCAGTGGAGCGGGCGGTCCGGTTCGAGATCGAGCGGCAGGCCGCGGTGCTCGACGACGGCGGCCGGGTCATCCAGGAGACCAGGCACTTCCACGAGGACACCGGGACCACCACGTCCGGCCGGTCCAAGGAAGAGGCCCAGGACTACCGGTACTTCCCCGAGCCCGACCTGGTGCCGGTCGCCCCGCCCGCCGAGTGGGTGGAGCAGATCCGGGCCGCGCTGCCCGAGGCGCCGTCCGCGCGCCGGGCCCGGCTGCAGGCCGAATGGGACCTGTCCGACCTGGAGATGACCGCCCTGACCAACGCGGGCGCGCTCGACCTGGTGGCCGGGACGGTGGCCGCGGGCGCCTCGCCCGCCGACGCGCGCAAGTGGTGGCTGGGCGAACTGGCCCGCCGGGCCAACAAGGCCGGTATCGAGCTGTCCGTCCTGGCCATCACGTCGGCCCAGGTCGCCCGCATCGCCGAGCTGACCGACTCAGGCGCGCTCAACGACCGCCTGGCCCGGGACGTGATCGACGCCGTGCTGGCCGGGGAGGGCGATCCCGACCAGGTGGTGGCGGCCCGCGGCCTGGCCGTGGTCAGCGACGAGGCTGCGCTGGGCGCCGCCATCGACCAGGCCATCGCGGCCAACCCGGATGTAGTGGCCAAGGTCCGCGAGGGCAAGGTCGCCGCGGTCGGCCCGCTGGTCGGCGCGGTCATGAAGGCCACCGGCGGCAAGGCCGACGCCGCCCGCGTCCGCCAGCTGATCCTGGACCGCCTGACCGGCTGACCTTCGTAACCCGGCCCAGCTGGGCGACCCTGCGCAAGCTGGTCGATGCGGGCCAGGTCACCGGCCCGCTGGTGCACGACGCGCGCATCGCCGCGCTCTGCCTGGCCCACGGCGTGACCGAGTTGTGGACCCTCAACCGGGACTTCAGCAGGTTCCCCGCCCTCAAGGCCCGCGTCCCGCTGCGCTGAAGAACCTGCAGCAAGGGTTAGGTATCAGGGGCCTCCAGAAACACTCCCATCCCACTACCGTGGTGGATTCCGGCTTTGCGGTTGATTGAGGGTATTCCGCAGACATTCCGGAATAACCTGAGTTTCCGGCGTGTCGCGTGCCAGGATGGCGTATGGGCGCGAACGCGGAGTTTTTGAAGCTTATCGGGCCGGAGCTGGGGCTGCTGCTGCCGGAGCTGGATGAGAAGGCGCGGCGGCTGACGCTGGGGGCGGTGGCGCGGGCGGCCGGGGACGGCGGGGTCACGGCGGTGGCCAAGATGACCGGGGCGTCCTGGCAGACGGTCGCGAACGGCGCGGCGGAGCTGGGCTCTGGCCAGGTCGTGCCGGAAGGCCGGGTCCGGCGGCCGGGTGCGGGCCGCAAGAAGCTCGCCGGGACCGATCCCGGGCTGGTGCCCGCGCTGCTGGCCCTGGTGGCGGACTCGGCCCGGGGGGACCCGGAGTCGCCGCTGCTGTGGACGACGAAGAGCGCGAAGAACTTGCCGGCCGAGCTGACGCGTCAGGGGCACCGGTGCAGCCCGCAGACGGCCTGGCGGCTGCTGCACGAGCAGGGGTTCTCCACCCAGGCCAACGCGAAGGTGACCGAGGGCCGGCGGCACCCGGACCGGGACGCCCAGTTCCGGTATATCGCCGCGCAGGCTAAGGAGCGCCTGGCCGCCGGGCAGCCGGTGATCAGCGTGGACGCGAAGAAGAAAGAGGAAGCCGGGGAGTATGCGCAGGCCGGGCGGGAATGGCGGCCGGCGGGGGACCCGGTGAAGGTCCGTGACCACAGCTTCGCGGACCAGGACGGCGGGCACGCGATCCCGTACGGGGTCTACGACGTGGCCGCCAGCACCGGGTTCGTCAACGTGGGCACCGACCACAACACCGCTGCGCTGGCGGTGGAGTCCATCCGCCGCTGGTGGGACCTGGCCGGCCGGGACGTCTACCCGGGTGCGGGCCGGCTGCTGGTGTGCTGCGACGCCGGCGGGGCCAACGGCTGGCGCGACCGGGCCTGGAAGGCCGGGCTGGCCCAGTTCGCGCAGGACAGCGGGCTGGAGATCACCGTCTGCCATTTCCCGCCCGGCACCTCCAAGTGGAACAAGATTGAGCACCGGCTGTTCTCCCAGATCACCCTGAACTGGCGCGGCCGCCCGCTGACCAGCCACGACGTCATCATCAACACCATCGCCGCGACCAGGACCGCCACCGGGCTGACCGTCACCGCCGTCCTGGACCAGAACCGCTACCCCACCGGAACCCAGGTCAGCGACGAGCAGATGCACGACCTGGAGGCCAGGGCCTTAACCCGCCACCGCTTCCACGGCGAGTGGAACTGCACCCTCCTGCCCGTCCTGCGGCCCGCCCCGGAACCCCGGCCAGAGCCCGCCATGCTCCCGGCGGCCACCGCCGCTCTGGCCGCTCTGGCTCCCGTCGTGGCCGCCCTGGCCAGCCCGCAGCTGACCGGCCTGCTCCGTGCAGACCTCGCCGCGCTGGCCGCCAGCCTCGAACTGCCCTGGGCCGCCGCCCGCGAGCAGCGGCTCCACCTGGACCGCGGCCACTCCCGCCGCGCCCGCACCGGCCCGGCCGCCCCCTTCAAGTACACCCTGGAAACCCAGCTGCTGGCCGCCATCTGCCACCACCGGCTCGGCATGCCCAGCACCCACATCGCCGCCCTGCTCGGCGCGCACCACACCACCATCGCCGAAGCCTGCCAGGCCATCACCAGCCTGCTCGGCACCAGCCATCCCGCCCTCGCACCCGGCCCCGTCCGCGTCCGCACCCCACAAGACCTGCGACGCCACGCCGCCACCGCCGGGATCACCATCCCCGGCCCCCCGCCGCGCGGACGCCTCCGCAAATAGCACAATAGAGCCCACGACACACCGGAAACTTACTTCATTTTGGAACGCTTACCCAGCACCCCGAATCAACCGCAGAACACGAATCAACCGCGCAAATGGGGCGGGAGTTGCGTGAGCGGCCGCAGCCGGGCCGGGGCTGAGGCGGAATGGGGTCCGGGACGGGCTAGCCGGGCAGGGCGGAGCGGCGCCAGGCGCCCGGGCCGGGGTGCAACGGCCGGCGCACCAGCCGGGACCGGTCTGACCAGGCCGAACGGGCCGGGCTGGGTGCTTCCGGCGCACTAGCGGCGGCGCGGGACATGAGCACCGCGATCAGGGCGGCGATCTCTTCCGGTGTGGCGTCGCCGCGTATCACCCGCAGTACGGGCTCGCCAGCCGGGCGGTCATCGGTCACGGCGGCCGTCACCACGATCCGTTCGGCATAAAAAAGCCTAGCCCCGGGACTTGCCGGTGCCGATGCCGAACTCGCGGTGCACCCGCTCCCAGAACGCGTCCCGCAGCCACTCGCGGGCCTCCTGGTAGGGCCGCAGCGACAGCCCGAGCTCCTTCTCCGCGTCGACCAGCAGCTCCTTGTCGATCACGGGCGGCAGGATCGGGCCCGGCAGCAGGTCGCGGATGTTGTCCCGGCCGCGGGTCAGGATCCACTTCTGCGCGACGTGCTCGCCGGCCTCCTCGACCCGGGTCCGGTCCGGCCCCAGGCGCGGCATCGGGCCGGTGGCCGACGGCGACCAGCCGGCCGGGAGGGTGGGGTGCCCGCCGGTCCTGGAGGACACCGGCTGGGTGGCCGGCATGCCTTGCTGATGCCGGCCGTGCCGCTCGCCGAACAGCTGGGCCGGTGACGGCACCGTGGGTGACGAGCCCAGGCCGCCGAGCGGGCCTATGCCGTCAGGAGAACGGACCTGCTCGACCGCGGCCGGGTTCTTGGTGAAGTAGGGCCGCAGGAACGGGGCGTCCAGGACGTCGACCGTGTTGGACTCCCAGACCAGCCGCTCGGCCTGGTTGGTGCCGTACGGCGGCTCGATGCCCCACAGGTGCACCCGCACCCCGAAGGCCTGCGCCGCCTCGACTGCGGGCACCATGTCCTCGTCGCCCGCGATGAGGACCGCGTCGGTGATGGCCCGGTGCCGGGCCAGCGCCTCCATGTCCGCCCGGATCTGCGCGTCGACGCCTTTCTGCTGGCCGCGGGCGTTCAGGTTGCCCAGCCGCAGCTTGACCCAGGGCATCTGGGCGATGACCCGCTGGTCGATGGTGGGTACCCGGTCGCGGGCCGCGTCATACCAGTAGACCCGGAGCAGCTCGCCGCGGATGATCTCGTCGGCGTGCTTGGTGACCACCTGGATCAGCGGGACCGCGTTGACCCGGAAGTCCCGGCGCGAGCTCGATCCGAACAGCAGCTCCCCGGCGGCGGCATAGATGTAGCCGACATCCACCATGACCGCATAGCGGGCCAGGATGGGAAGCGGGGCGGCGAATTCAGTCATCACCTTCGACTCTAGGCCAGGCGGGCCTGTGCGTGCGCCACATGTGCCACATTCATCGACAGATTGGATTGAATCGATTACTCTAAGTAACTTCAGAGCGGGATGTTGCCGTGCTTCTTGGGCGGCAGGGTCTGCCGTTTGGTCCGCAGCGTGCGTAGCGCGCGGGTCAGCGCGGGCCGGGTCTCGGCCGGGCGGATGACCGCGTCCACGTAGCCGCGCTCGGCGGCGATGTACGGGTTGGCCAGGGTGTCCTCGTACTCAGTGATGCGCTGGGCGCGCAGTGCGTCCGGGTCGTCGGCGGCGGCCAGTTCCCGGCGGTACAGGATGTTCACCGCGCCCTGGGCGCCCATGACCGCGATATGCGCGGTCGGCCAGGCCAGGTTGATGTCGCCACCCAGGTGCTTGGAGCCCATCACGTCGTAGGCGCCGCCGTAGGCCTTCCTGGTAATGACCGTGACCTTCGGCACGGTGGCCTCGGCGTAGGCGTAGATGAGCTTGGCGCCGCGGCGGATGATGCCGCGCCACTCCTGGCTGACGCCGGGCAGGAACCCGGGCACGTCGACGAAGGTCAGGATCGGGATGCTGAACGCGTCGCAGGTCCGCACGAACCGGGCCGCCTTCTCCGACGCGTCGATGTCCAGGCAGCCTGCGTAGTGCATGGGCTGGTTGGCCACCACCCCGACCGACGAGCCCTCGATGCGGCCGAAGCCGGTCAGGATGTTCGGCGCGAAGCCCGCGTGGACCTCGCAGAACTCGCCGTCGTCCAGGACGCGGGTGATGACCTCGTGCATGTCGTAGGGCTGGTTGGGCGAGTCGGGGATCAGCGTGTCGAGCTCGTCGTCGGTCTCGGTGGTCTCCAGGACGTCCGGGTCGTCCGCGGCCAGCAGCGGGGGGTCCTCCAGGTTGTTGGAGGGCAGGTAGGACAGCAGGTCGCGGGCGAAGTCGATGCAGTCCTGCTCGTCCTTGGCCTGGTAGTGGGCCACGCCGGACTTGACCCCGTGCGCGTGCGCGCCGCCCAGGTCCTCGAACGTCACGTCCTCGCCGGTCACGGTCTTGATCACGTCCGGGCCGGTGATGAACATGTGGCTGGTGCCCTCGACCATGAGGGTGAAGTCGGTGATCGCGGGGGAGTAGACCGCCCCGCCCGCGCACGGGCCCATGATCAGCGAGATCTGCGGGATGACGCCCGAGGCCATCACGTTGCGGTAGAAGATCTCGGCGAACAGGCCGAGGGCCACCACGCCCTCCTGGATCCGGGCGCCGCCACCGTCGTTGATCCCGATGATCGGGCAGCCGGTCTTCAGCGCGTGATCCATGATCTTGACGATCTTCTCGCCGTAGACCTCGCCCAGCGAGCCGCCGAACACCGTGAAATCCTGGCTGAACACGCAGACCGGCCGCCCGTCCACGGTGCCGTAGCCGGTGACCACGCCGTCCCCGTAGGGCCGGGTGGCCGCGATGCCGAAGTCGGTCGCGCGGTGCCGGGCCAGCTCGTCGAACTCGAAGAACGAGCCCGGGTCGAGCAGCAGCTCGATCCGCTCCCGCGCGGTCAGCTTGCCCCGCTCGTGCTGTTTGGCCACCGCCTGCTCCGGGCCGGCGTGCACCGCCTCGTACCGCCGCCGCTCCAGGTCGGCGATTCTGCCCGCGGTGGTGTGCGGGTCGGGTGTGGGTGCCGGCTCGGCAGCTAGGTTTGTCATGGGAAAAGGTTAACGGGACCGTCATCCGGACGGATTATGCTCTCATCGTGAACAGGGACAGGAACCTCGACCGGGCCGCGCTGCCGGAGCCGATGCGCCGCGACGTCCGGCTGCTCGGTGATGTCCTGGGCGAGATCATCCGCGACTCGGCCGGCCCGGAACTGCTGGCCGACGTGGAACAGCTGCGGCACGCGGTGATCGACGCCCGCCATAGGACCCGCGAGGAGTACCGTAACGGCGATCCGGGACACGATCCGGCCGGCAAGCAGATCGCCGACCTTGTCGCCTCCTGGGACCTGGACCGGGCCGAGCAGGTGGCCCGGGCCTTCACCGTCTACTTCCACCTGGTCAACCTGGCCGAAGAGCACCAGCGCATCCGGTTCGTGCGGGAGCGCGACGCGGGCACCGATCCGGTGCGCGAATCGCTGGCCGCCGCGGTGACCGAGATCAGCCGGGAGGCCGGCCAGGACCACGTGGCCGAGCTGCTCGGCTGCCTGCGGGTGCACCTGGTGCTGACCGCGCACCCCACCGAGGCGCGGCGCCGGGCCGTGGTGGCCGTGCTGCGCCGCATCAACGAGCTGCTCGCCCAGGTCGACGATCCGCGCACCGGGGCGGCTGACCTCGACGAGGCCCGCCGCGGCCTGCGGGAGAACGTCGACCTGCTGTGGCGGACCTCGCAACTGCGGGTCAAGGCCATGGACCCGATCGACGAGGTCCGAACGGTCATGGCCGCGTTCGACGAGACGCTGTTCCGGGTGGTCCCCGTCGTGTACCGGGAGCTCGACCGCGCGCTGGCCTCATCCGGCGGCCCCGAGACCGCGTCCGGTCCCGCGTCCGGGCCCGCGTCCGGGCCCGCGTCCGGGCCCGCGTCCGGGCCCGCGTCCGGTCCCGCCTCCGGGCCCGCGTCCGGGCCCGCGTCCGGGCCCGCGTCCGGTCCCGCCTCCGGGCCCGCGTCCGGGCCCGCGCCCGGCGCCTCGCCGGTATCGGCGTACCTGCGGTTCGGCAGCTGGGTGGGCGCCGACCGGGACGGGAACCCGTTCGTGACCGCCCAGGTCACCCGGGAGACCGCGACGATCCAGGCCGACCACATCCTGCGTGCCCTGGAAAACGCCACGACCAGGATCGGCCGGGCGCTGACCCTGCACGCGGCGACTACGCCGCCGGCCGCCGGCCTGCGCCGGGCGCTGGCCGCCGCCTCAGCGGCCCACCCCGAGCTGCTGGCCGAGATCACGGCCCGGTCGCCGCAGGAGCCGTACCGGACCTACCTGCTGTACGCCGCGCAGCGGATCAACGCCACCCGGGTCAGGCACGCCGACCTGGCCTATCCGGGACCCGGCGAGTTCCTGGCCGACCTGCGCCTGGTCCAGCAGGCGCTGGCCGAGGGCGGTGCGGCCAAGCAGGCCTACGGCGAGCTGCGGCACCTGATCTGGCAGGCCGAGACGTTCGGCTTCCACCTCGCCGGCCTGGAGGTCAGGCAGCACAGCCAGGTGCACGCCGGTGCCCTGGCCGAGCTGCGGGCCGCCGGGCCACCCAGCCTGGAACACGACGTCAGCTGGTCGCCGGAGACCGCCGAGGTGCTGGCCACGTTCCGCGCCATGGCCTGGGTCCAGGACCGCTACGGCGTCGATGCCTGCCGGCGCTACGTGGTCAGCTTCACCCGGTCGGCCGACGACATCGCCGCGGTCTACGAGCTGGCCAGCTATGCCGCACACGGCGGGCGGATACCGGTGCTCGACGTGGTGCCGCTGTTCGAGAGCGCGGCCGACCTGGCCAACGCCCCGGACGTGATGACCGGCATGCTGGCCCTTCCGCCGGTCGCCGAACGCCTGGCCGCCACCGGCCGCCAGCTTGAGGCCATGCTCGGCTACTCCGACTCGGCCAAGGAACTCGGCCCGGCCAGCGCCACGCTGCGGCTGTACGACGCCCAGGCCCGGCTGTCGGAATGGGCCGCCGCGCACGGCATCCGGCTCACCCTGTTCCATGGCCGGGGCGGCGCGCTGGGGCGCGGCGGCGGACCGGCCGGCCGGGCCGTGCTGGCCCAGGCCCCCGGCTCGGTCGGCGGGTCGTTCAAGGTCACCGAGCAGGGCGAGGTCATCTTCGCCCGGTACGGCCAGCAGGCCATCGCCAAACGCCACCTGGAGCAGGTCACCCACGCCGTGCTGCTCGCCTCGTCCCCGCGCATCGCCGAGCGGGCCGCGTCCGCCGCGGCCAGCTACCGCAGCGTGGCGGAGCGCATCGACGCCGCGGCCTGCGCCGCGTTCCGGCGGCTGGTCGAGGCGGACGGCTTCGCCGACTGGTTCGCCCGGATCAGCCCGCTGGGCGAGATCGGCGGCCTGCGGATCGGCTCCCGCCCGGCCAAGCGCGGCCTGTCGCCCAGCGGCCCGGCCGGCCAGGTGGCGCCGCCCATGGACCTGGCCGACCTGCGCGCCATTCCCTGGGTCTTCGCCTGGTCGCAGACCCGGATGAATCTGCCCGGGTGGTTCGGTCTGGGCAGCGGGCTGGCCGCCATCGCCGCCGATCCCGACGGCGAGGCAGTGCTGCGCCGCGCCTACCGGGACTGGCCGCTGTTCGGCGTGCTGCTGGACAACGCCGAGATGAGCCTGGCCAAGACCGACCGGCTGATCGGGGCCCGGTACCTGGCCCTGGGCGGCCGCGAGGACCTGACCGCACAGGTGCTGGCCGAGTACGACCTGACCAGGCGGCTGGTGCTCACCGTCACCGGCCACGACCGGCTGCTGGCCGACCGGCCGGTGCTGTCCCGGGCCGTCGCGCTGCGCGACCCTTACGTGGACGCGCTGTCCTACCTGCAGCTGCGGGCCCTGGCCGCGCTGCGCGGCCCGGTCGAGGCCGACGATTGGGAACGCCTGGAACGGCTGCTGCTGCTCACCGTCAACGGCGTCGCCGCGGGCCTGCAGAACACGGGTTGATCCGGGCCCGCCGCAGGCGGGCCCGGCTAGGCTGCCCTTCATGAGTGACATGCAATGGCGCACGCACCGGCTCGAGCTCGATGATCAGACGCTGCGGGAGTGGGACGCCGCGGTGCTGGCCGCCGACGCCGAGGGCATCGTGTTGGACCGGTCGGCGTTCTACCCCGGCGGCGGCGGTCAGCCGCCGGACCACGGCGTGCTGCTGTGGGGCGGCGTGCAGACCCGGATCACCGGCGCGCGCAAGGGCGACGACCTGTACCTGATCCCGGCCGAGGGCGACCCGCTGCCCCCGGCCGGCACCGCGGTCCGCGGCGCGGTGGAGGAGGTGCGCCGGACTGCCCTGATGCGCACCCACTCCGGGCTGCACGTGCTGTGCGGTGTGGTGTTCCGTGACTTCGGCGCGCTGGTCACCGGGGGCAACATGGAGCCGCTGACCGCCCGGATGGACTTCAACCTGCCCGAACTGCCCGAAGGCTTCCGGGACGCGGTGGAGGCGGCCTGCAACACCGAGATCAGCGCCGACCGGCGCATCGACGTGCGGGTGCTGCCCAGGGACGAGGCGTTCGCCCTGCCCGACATCATCCGCACCGCCACCAACCTGGTACCGCCGGAGGTCAAGGAGGTCCGGATCGTCGACATCGTGGGCCTGGACCAGCAGGCCGACGGCGGTACGCACGTCGCCTCGACCAGTCAGGTGGGCCGGATCGAGGTGGTCAAGATCGAGAGCAAGGGCAAGGGCTTCCGGCGGTTGCGCATCCGCGTCAATGACTAGCCCGCCGCCCCCGGCCGGCGCGCACCGCGCGCCCCCGCCCCCGGCCGGCGCGGACGGCGAGCCGCAACCCCCGGCCGGCGCGGACCGCGAGCCTCTGGACGCGGCCGGCGCGGACCGCGAGCCTCTGGACGCGGCGGCGCTGCGGGCGGCCGTGGTCCGGCCGGGCGGGCTGTGGCGGGCCGTCGACGTGACCGCCGTGACCGGCTCGACCAATGCCGACCTGCTGGCCCGGGCGGCGGACGGCGAAGCCGAGGGCGCGGTGCTGGCCGCCGAGCAGCAGGACGCGGGCCGCGGCCGGATGGGCCGCTCCTGGGTGGCGCCGCCGCGCGCCGCGCTGACCTTCTCCGTGCTGCTGCGCCCGCAGGATGTGCCGCCCGCCCGCCGCGGCTGGCTGTCGCTGCTGGCGGGGGTGGCCGCCGCGTCGTCCGTGCGCACCGTAGCCGGGGTGGACGCCCAGCTCAAATGGCCGAACGACGTGCTCGCCGGCGGCGCCAAGCTGGGCGGCATCCTGGCCGAGGCGGCTGGCCACGCGGTGGTGGTCGGCATCGGCCTCAACGTGTCCACCGGCCTGGACGAGCTGCCGCCACCCGGCCCTGGCTCGCTGGCCGCGACCTCGCTGCGCCTGTCCGGTTCGGCCCGGCTGGACCGGGAGGAGCTGCTCGCCGACCTGCTGGCCGGCTTCGAGCGCTGGTACCGCGCCTGGTGTCAGGTCTTGGGAGATGCCGAACGGTCCGGCCTGCACGCGGAGTACACCCGGCTATCGGCCACCCTGGGCCGTCGCGTCCGGGTGGAAAGGCCCGGCGGCCAGCAGGCAACCGGCCTGGCCACCGGGCTCGACCCGGACGGCCGGCTGCTGGTCCGCGAGACCCCGGACGCCGAACTGGCCGTGGCCGCGGGTGACGTCGTGCACCTGCGCTGAATCGCGCCCGGCTCGGCCCGCACCTGCGCGCCGAACGAACCGGCGCGTGCCATATTGTGCGGTATGGCTCGTGAGTACGCGCTGACCGAGGACGAGCGGCCCGTCCTGGTGTTGCATCCGCACTGGAAGGTGCTGGTCCGTCCGGTGCTGATCGCCATACTCGTGGTGGCGGTCGCGCTGGTCGCCGAGGCAGCGATCCCCTCGGGCACCGCGGCGGCCGCGGGCCGGCTGGCCGTAGCCGTGGTAGCGATCCTGGCCCTGATGCTGTGGCTTTTCGTGCCGGTACTGCGCTGGCGTACGACGACCTACGAGCTGACCACCCGGCGGCTGCGCACCCGGTTCGGCGTCGTGACCAGGCAGGGCCGTGACATCCCGCTGACCCGGATCAACGACGTGTCGTTCGAGAAGGGCCTGCTGGACCGGATCCTGGGCTGCGGCCGGCTGGTGGTCGAGTCCGCGGGTGAGCACGGCCAGATCGTGCTGCGGGAGATCCCGCACGTGGAGAGCGTGCAGGCCACCTTGTTCCGGCTGGTCGAAGACGAACACCAGCGGCTGGACCGCGAGAACAGGAATCAGCCCTAGCCCATGGCCCGGCCGCAGCCGCCCCTGGCCCGGCCGGGGCCGCCCCTGGCCCGGCGCGGCGTGCCTCAGGCATCCCGGCCGAATCTTGTGGCCCTCTGGTAGCGGCAATTTTTTTACCGTGCCTTTACTATTTAGCTATGACCCGTGTGCTGCTCGCCGAGGATGACACCTCAATCAGCGAACCCTTGTCGCGCGCCCTGCGCCGGGAGGGATACGAGGTGGACGTCACGGCGGACGGGCCGACCACGCTCGACCGGGCGCTGGGGGAGGGTGTCGACCTGATCCTGCTGGATATCGGCCTCCCGGAACTCGACGGGCTCGAGGTGTGCCGCCGGGTCCGCGCGGGCGGGTACGCCGTCCCGGTGCTGATCCTCACCGCGCGCGCCGACGAGGTGGACACCGTGGTGGGCCTGGACGCGGGCGCCGACGACTACGTCACCAAGCCGTTCCGCCTGGCCGAACTGCTGGCGCGGGTGCGCGCCCTGCTGCGCCGCGGCACGGCGGAAGGCTCGGCCGTGCTCGGCGTCCGGATCGACCCGGACGCCCGCCGGGCCTGGCACGGCGAGGTCGAACTCGACCTGACCACCAAGGAATTCGACCTGCTGTGGATCCTGCTCCGCGACGCGGGCAAGGTGGTCACCCGCGAGCAGATCATGCGCGAGGTGTGGGACGCCAAGTGGTGGACGTCCACCAAGACGCTCGACATGCACATCTCCTGGCTGCGCCGCAAGCTAGGCGACGACGCGCACAGCCCCCGCTACATCACCACGGTCCGCGGCGTCGGGTTCCGCTTTGAGCGCGGCGACTGACCGCGCCCCGGCCCCAGCCTCGGCCTCGGCCTCGGAGGGTGGTGAAACCTGGGTTTCAGCACACTCAAGGGTGGTGAAACCCAGGTTTCACTCCGCTTCCGGGGCGGCAGCGGCGGCAGCGGGCTGACCGATGCGCAGGAAGCTGTGGCTCTGGGGCTCTGCCGTGGCGGCTGGTGCTGTCGTGGTGGTCGGCGTGCCCGCGCTGGCCGCCGCCGCGGGCCGCGGCGGGGGCTGGATAGCCCTCGTCGCCGTGACCATGGTCGTGGCCGTCGGCGCGGCCGCCGGCCTGGCGGCGCTGCTCGCGGCCTGGCTGGCCCGGCCGGTCGAGGAACTGGCCGAAGCGGCCGGGCGGCTGGCCCGCGGCGACCCGCGCCCGCTCGGCCGCCGGTACGGGGTGGCCGACCTGGATCAGCTGGCCGACGGGCTGGACAGCTCGGCCCGCCGCCTGTCCAGCCTGCTGGCTGCCGACCGCGAGCTCGCCGTGGACGCCTCGCACCAGCTGCGCACCCCGCTGACCGCGCTGTCTATGCGGCTGGAGGAGATGATCGCCGCGGCCGACGACCCGGACGTGGTGCGTGAAGAGGGCAGTGCCGCGCTGGCCCAGGCCGAACGCCTGGCCGATGTCGTCACCCAGCTACTGAGCCCGGCCCGCCGGGCCGCCGCGGCCGCCGCCGCGCTGACCGGCATCGATGAGATCGTCAGGCAGCAGGTCGTCGAGTGGGAGCCTGCCTTCCGCCGGGCCGAGCGCAAGCTGGTGGTCATCGGCGTCCGCGGCCTGCAGGCGCACGTCACCCCGGGCGGCCTGGCTCAGGTCCTGGCGACGCTGCTGGACAACGCGCTCATGCACGGTGGCGGAACGGTAACCATCCAGACCTCGCAGAGCGCCCGTTCGGTGGTGATCGAGGTCCGGGACGAGGGCCGGGGAGTGCCGCCGGAACTCGCCTCCCGCATCTTCGAGCGCAGCGTGAGCGGCCGTCCCGAGGGCACGGGGCTGGGGCTGGCGCTGGCCCGGACCATGGCCGCGGCCGACGGCGGCCGGGTCGTCCTGGTCAAGGCCATGCCGGCCACGTTCGGCGTGTTCCTGCCCCGGCACCCGCCGGAACCCGGCACCCAGCCGGTCCGCGGCCCAGCCTGAAACCCCAGCCTGAAACCCCGCCTGAAACCGGCTGAGCAGCTAGCGCCGCTGGATGTCGGAATCCGCCGGCTCCAGGTGCTCCCAGGCCGGCCCGTAGCTGTCGGGCTCCGCCGCCTCGGCCGCACCGGTCAGTGCCGCACCGGTCAGGGCCGCGCCCGCGGGGCTGGTCTCGGCGGGGTCGACGATCCCGGACACCGCCGCTTCCCCGGCCGCCACCGCGGTACCGGGCGCGCCGGCCAGGAACACCCACTTCTTGTAGGAGAAGTAACGGAAGATCGTGCCGAGCCCGGTGCCCACCACGCTGGCCCCGTTGTAGGCCAGTTCCGACTTCAGGTCCAGCCCGTAGGTAGTGAACGCGATCACCGCTTCGGCAATGACCAGCCCGATGACGTTCAGCACCAGGAACAGCAGGCCCTCGCGCAACAGAGCCTGGTTCACCCGGTGCCGGAAGGTCCAGAACCGGCTGCCCGCGTAGGTCACGATGGTGGCCGCCGTGATAGACAGCGCCTTGGCCACCATCGGCCCGATGCCCATGTGAACGTGCAGGTAGTCCGCGCCGCCCAGGTCGATGATCGACCCGATCAGGCCGACGACGCCGAACTTCGTCAGCTCCGGGATCAGCTCCTTGAACCGCCGGTGAAGGCTGGCCAGCAGGGGCATACGAGACAGTCCTTTCGGTGCTGGATCAGCTGGGCTGGATCAAGCTGGGCGGGATCAAGCTGTGCGGGATCGAGCTGGGCGGATCAGGTGTGTAAGCCTGCGCATTATCCCCGACAGGCTCCAAGCACGACCTGCACATGCTACCGGCACTGACTGGGTGCCGCCTTACCCTTTCCTCAGCCCAGCGTTTGAAACCGTGAAGCTATGGTGTGACCGAGGAGGTCTCCCGCCCGGTCCGTGCCAGAGCGTGCCAGCCCAGGTAGACCGCGGCCGTGATCACGAACCCGACCTCGAAGGTCAGGTCGCCCACGGCCGGCACGTGCGAGGGCACCACTCCGATGTACTCGGTCTGGTTGGAGAACAGCCAGATCGAGATGCCCATGCCGGCCAGCATGGCCACCGGCCCGGCCCAGTTCGTCCGGCGGGTGTCGAACAGCAGCGTCTCGTCCGGGTTGCGCCGCAGCAGCAGGTCGCAGAAGTAGACGGCGAGCCACGGGGCGATCCAGTACGCGATGATCAGCAGGAAGTCCGTGTACTTGGCGCCCGCGTTGTGCAGCCCGCTCCAGGCCAGGAAGAACCCGATGACGCCGAACCCCAGGGCCACGATCGCCCGCCGCAGCGACAGCGGCAGCTTGATCCCGATCGCGGTGAACGACAGCGCGCCGGAGTAGATGTTGAGCACGTTCGCCGAGACGGCGCCGAGCGCGATGGCCAGCAGCGTCAGGTCGGCCAGCGGGGTGGCCAGCAGCCCGGTCATGCCGCCGGGGCCGGCCAGCGCGTTGTTCGCGCTGACCGAGGTGCCGACGGCCGCGCCGACGATCTCGAGCAGGGCGCAGGACAGGAACAGCCCGGTCCCGGACCACCAGGCGATGGCGGCCTTGCTGGTATCCGGCTTGAAGTAACGGGTGTAGTCCGACGCGTACGGGTTCCAGCCCACCGCGTAGCCGAACGAGGCGCCGAACGTCAACAGGAACGCACCCGGAATCGTGTGGTGGGAGGCGCCCGGATGGGCCTTGCTCAGGATGACCCCGGCGGCGATCAGGAAGATGACGGTGAGGATGGGGAAGGCGTACCGCTCGAAGACATGCACCAGGTTGTAGCCGAAGAACGCCACCGCGACCTGCACCAGCACGATGATGAGCAGGCAGAGCACCTGCGGCAGGTGGGTCAGCACGTTCAGCGCGAGGGCGCCGCTGACGCTGTTCACCGCGAACCAGCCGATCCCGGCGGTCACCGAGTTCAGCCCGGCGGGCAGCGCGTTGCCCCAGTAGCCGAACCCCAGCCGGCTCAGCACCATCTGCGGCACGCCGTACTTCGGGCCGCGCAGCGACAAGATGCCCTGTGTGATGCCGCCGATCGCGCTGCCCAGGATGAGAGCCAGCGCCGCTTCCCAGAAGCCCAGCCCGAACCCGGCCACCCCGAGCACGCCCACGAAGATGGTGGCGAACTCCATGTTCGGCGAGGTCCAGGTCCAGAACAGCTGCCGCGGCCGCCCGTGCCGCTCGTTCAGGGGGATGAACTCCGCGCCGCCCGGCTCGACCGCGATGACCTGGGTGCCGTAGCTCCCCTCGCGGACGAGGATCCCGTCCGCCGTGCTGGTTGCGACGTCCTGGTCACGTGTAGCCATCAGATTGCTCCTTCGGTTGCGGTGATCATAAGTCCGCGCCCCTGGCCTGGTGTATCCCCGAAGTTAACTTTCGTGCCGCCGTCCCGTTCCCGGCCTCCGGCCGCTCCGGTTCCTGCCGGAAAGCCAGGTACCGAACGATCCGTGGTGCTTGCCCAGCTCACCTGCGTGCCCGCCGCTCCCGTAGGGTACGGTGCGTGACTGATTCCCCCGACGCGCCCGCCCCGGCAGGCCAGGTCCTGCCTGGCGTGCCCGTGGTGGGCATGGTGGGCGGCGGCCAGCTGGCCCGGATGACCACCCAGGCCGCCATCGGCCTCGGCGTCGGCTTCCGCGTCCTGGCCGGTTCGGCCGCCGACAGCGCCGCCCAGGTCGCCGCGGGAACCCGGCTGGGGGACTACCGCTCGCTCGATGACCTGCGCGCCTTCGCGGCCGGCTGCGACGTGCTCACGTTCGACCACGAGCACGTGCCCGGCGAAAACCTGGCCGCGCTGGAGGCGGCCGGCGTCCAGGTCAGGCCGTCCGCCGCCGCGCTGCGGTTCACCCAGGACAAGCTGGCCATGCGCGAGCGGCTGGCCGGCCTGGGCATCACCTGCCCCCGCTTCGCGCCGGTGACCGGGCTGGCCGAGGTCGAGGCGTTCGCCGCGGGCCGCTGGCCGGTGGTGCTCAAGGCGGTCAGCGGCGGCTACGACGGCAAGGGCGTGTGGCTGTGCGGGTCGCCGGCCGAGGCCCGGGAGGTGCTGGCCCACGGCCTGCGGCTGATGGCGGAGGAGTATGTCGCCTTCGACCGCGAGCTGGCCGTGCTGGCGGCCCGCTCGCCGCACCGCCAGGGCGCGGTGTACCCGGTGGTGGAGACCATCCAGCGGGACGGCATCTGCCGCGAGGTGATCGCGCCCGCATCCGGCCTGGCCGCCGGCCGGCGTGCGCAGGCCCAGGAGCTGGCCCTGCGCATCGCCAAGGAGCTCGGCGTAACCGGGCTGCTGGCCGTGGAGATGTTCGAGACTCCGGCCGGGCTGCTGGTCAACGAGCTGGCCATGCGCCCGCACAACTGCGGCCACTGGACCATCGAGGGGGCCAGGACCTCCCAGTTCGAGCAGCACCTGCGGGCCGTCCTGGACCTGCCGCTCGGGTCGCCCGCGCTGGCCGCGCCGGTGACGGTGATGGCGAACGTGCTCGGCGGCGACGGCGACGACGCGGAGGTCTACGACCGGTATATCCACGTGATGGCCGCCGACCCGGCCGTCAAGGTGCACATGTACGGCAAGAGCGTCCGCCCGGGCCGCAAGATCGGCCACGTCACGGTGACCGGCGACCAGGCGCACCATGACCCGGCCGACCTGCGGGACCGGGCGGCCCGCGCCGCCAGCTACTTGCGCTGGGGCAAGGAGGACGGCGATTGACATCCTCCGCCGCCCTTAAGGGCGGGGATTCCAGCCGCGACCAACGGACGCCCCACCCACCTCCCCTGCCCCCTACCTTTGCGGTTCACAGGCCCGGCAATCCGGAAGCCTCCCCGCGCAGCCACGGCGTGCCCCGCCGCGGTTACTGCACTACAGGAATATCACCCTGCACTGACATTCCCGAGGAGGTGATCTGATGACCGGCACCAACTCCGCTACTGGTTCCCCGCCCCTCGTCGGCGTCGTCATGGGCAGCGATTCGGACTGGCCGGTGATGAAGGCCGCGGCCGAGGCGCTGGAGGAGTTCGGCGTGGCGTACGAGGCGGACGTGGTATCCGCGCACCGGATGCCGCGGGACATGATCGAGTACGGGTCGTCGGCCGAAGGCCGCGGCCTGCGGGTCATCATCGCGGGCGCGGGCGGCGCGGCGCACCTGCCCGGCATGCTCGCCTCGGTCACGACGCTGCCGGTGATCGGCGTGCCGGTGCCGCTGGCCAACCTGAGCGGGCTTGACTCGCTGCTGTCGATCGTCCAGATGCCGGCCGGCATCCCGGTCGCCACCGTGGCGGTCGGCGGCGCCCGCAACGCGGGCCTGCTGGCGGTCCGCATTCTCGCCGCCTCCGGCGGCCCGGCCGGCCTGGAGCTGCGGGCCCGGCTCGCCGCCTTCGCCGCCGGCCTGGCCGACCAGGCCCGGGCCAAGGGCGCCGCGCTGCGAGCCCGCACCGACGGCTGAGGCTGCTTAGAGTCCAGCAGAGCGGGCATGTTCCCTCCCAGCCCTTAGACGAAGGATGTCAGTCAGCATGGGAGGCGGGTGTGAGCATCGGCGCGACGCTCGCCGCCGCCCGCCGCCGGGCGGGCCTGTCCCTCGGCGAGCTCAGCCAGCGCACCCGCATCAGGGAGAACATCCTCCAGGACATCGAGCAGGATGACTACGCGACCTGCGGCGGCGACTTCTACGCCCGCGGCCACATCCGCGCCTTCGCCACCGCGGTCGGCGAAGATCCCCAGCCGCTGATCGACGAGTTCGACTCCACCTGGCGGTCGGCCAAGGAGATCACCGCGGCCGAAGCGTTCTCGCCCGGGATGCCCATCCGGACCCGTGAGCGGCGCCGGGTGCGGTGGACCGCGCTGCTGGCCGCGGTGGTGCTGGCCGTGCTCGGCTTCGCCAGCTACAAGTTCGTCTCCGGGGCCGGGCACGCGTCGCGTCCGGCCGCGGCCACCAGCCCGCGGGCCCCGGGCACCCCGTCCGCGCCGGCCAGCGTCCCCGGCGTGCAGGCCGGCACGGCGCTGGCCAGCACGGGCCTGGCCAGCCCGACCACGGCCAGCTCCACCCCGACCCCGACGCCGTCGGCCACACCGGTCGCGGCGCAGGCCCTGTCCCCGGCCAGCGTGGCCGCCTTCGGCCCCGCGGGGACCGCCGACGGCGACCATCCCGGCCAGGTGGCGCAGGCCGTGGCCGGCGATCCGGCCATGCCCTGGGTCAGCGAGTGGTACGCCACCGCGAACTTCGGCGACCTGCAGTCCGGCACCGGGCTGCTGCTCGACATGGGCCGGACGGTCACGGTCACCTCGGTGCGGCTGTCCCTGGGCGGCGCCGGCGGCGCCGGCCTCCAGGTGCGCACCGGCACCCGCGCCGCGCTGGCCGAACTTCACCCGGTGGCTACGTCCTCGGGCGCCGGCGGCACCGTGCAGCTGACGCTGGCCACGTCGGCGCGCGCCCGTTACGTGCTGATCTGGTTCACCAAGCTGCCGCCCGACGGGGCAGGCACCTACCAGGCCAGCGTGTACCGGATCACGGTCCAAGGCCAGCCCTGAACCCCGCAGGTGTACCACACGTGAGTGGTACACTTAGTAGATGGCTACCGAGGAAGCCATCGACCGGATCAACGAACTGCTCGACAGCACCGATCCGGAGACGGTCAACACCTCCATGCGGATACCGAAGGCACTCCGTGAGGCCGCCTCGCTCGCCGTCAGCGAACTCGACGTGGCTCCGTCCGCCACGGTGCTGGCTGCCAACGCACTGCGGATGTTCCTGGAGGGAACGGTGGCTCTAGCCGCGCTCGAGCTCCACTTCGAGCAGTACCCGGAGGCCCGCCCGACTCTGGCCGATCTGGCCCTGGTCGCGGCCGAGTGGGACGGCAGCCCGCTGGCGCAGCGGCCGGAGCTGCTGCGCCGGTACGCCGAGGAGATCGTGCAGCGGCACCCGGACGCCGAGCCGGAGGACGTGCTCCTGTGGGCCGAGGCGCGCGAGTACGCCGCCGGGGAGCAGCAGGGTGCGGCGTGAGTCGGCTCGTCCTGCTGGATAACGAGGCGGTGCAAGCCCTCCGCGATCCGGCGCACCGCAAGCACCGGCGCGTGCTCGGTGAAATAGAGTTCGCGTTCAAGCGCGCGGTACGCACCCTGCGAGTCCGTGTCGCGGTACCCGCCGCGGTCCGGGTCGAGGCGGGCTGGGACCGGACCGCTCCGGCGTGGGCGTTTGTCAACCGGTTTCCGATCGTCGATATCCCCTTGGATGGGGACCACGCCGATACCGCCGCCGGAATCGTCAAGCGGACCGGGGTCTCCGTGGCCGACGCGCACCTCGGTGCCGCGATCCAGGCCGCGGAGAATGATCAGGTGCTGGTCCTCACCAGCGACCCCGGTGACATGCGCCGGGTGGCCGAGGGCCGGCAGGTCAACGTCGTCGCGCTCTGAGCGATTTACCATCGACGCATGAATTTCGATTGCCCGCCAACCAGATCCAGCGCATGGTCATGGCACGCCAGCTGCTCAAGGGCTGACGCTCGTCCCCGCTCCGCGACTCACCCGGCGCTGACCGCCGCAGGGTCCGGCCTCAGCTGAGCTGGGCCCGGCGCGCGCACGGTGCGTCGCGCAGCGCGACGTCGAGCATCCGCTCGCGCATGTCGACCTCGTCGCCCAGGCGCAGGACCACCGACGCGAGTTCGGCCGCGGTACCCGGGCGGATTCGGGCGCAGAACGCGGCCAGCCGGTACCTGAGCGCGCGCCGCCTGCTCATCGGGGCCCGCGTGATGACCTGCGGAATGCCCAGGCACCGCAGCGCCAGCAGGCGGCCATCCGGGCAGGCAGGCTCGGTGGAAGGTCCGTTGTCGTGCACTGATTGGCCCCCTCGGTGGTTATCTCGGTGTCGGTCGCGCCGCCGGGGCGGGCGGTCACGGAAACGCACGACGTGTAGGACGCGCCGCCCCGGCGCCTGGTTCACCGGCCCGCACGATCACGCCACCGCGCCCGCTCCGCCGGCCGCGATCCGGCCCGTAAGGTGGGGTAACGGACCAGCGCGGTCCCACGCGAGCGGAGGTAGCGATGACGCGGGAGGTCGACCGGGACGGGGTTCGCCGGCTCATCGAGCAGGGTGCCCAGATCATCGACGTGCTGCCGGCCCGGGAGTATGGCGAGGACCACCTGCCCGGTGCGGTCAACGTGCCGCTCCGGAAAATCGAAGCCGAGGCGTGCCGGGAGCTCGATCCGAGCCGGCCGATCGTGGTGTACTGCGCGGATTTTGCTTGAGACCTCAGTCCACGAGCCGCGTGCCGGCTCGAGACCCTCGGGTTCACCGAGTTGTACGACTACCGGGCGGGTATCCAGGACTGGATAGGAGCGGGCCTGCCCACCGAAGGGAGCAACGCGCAGCGCCCGCGCCTGGTCGACGTGGTCCGGACAGACGTGCCGACGTGCTCGCTCGATGAGCGGCTCGGTGACGTCCGCGACCGGGTGCTGGCCGCCGGGTGGAATGCCTGCGTCGTGGTGAACCGGGACCGGGTGGTGCTCGGGCTGCTGCGGGCCCGCGAACTCGACGCCGATCCGGACCTGCCCGCGGAGCGGGCCATGCGTCCCGGCCCCAGCACGTACCGGCCGTCCGTGAGCGTGGCGGAGATGCGGGACATTATGGCCGACCGCCACCTGGATAGCTCGCCGGTCACGACCTCAGACGGCAAGCTCGTCGGGCTGGTCAGGAAACAGGATGTCGGCCTGGCTAGTCCCTAGTCAGCCCGGCTCCCCGGACGCGGTGGCGGCGTCCCGGGCGCGCTCAGGGGCCGCCCTCGCCGGCTAGCTCAGGCTGTCCCGCGCAGGTGGCCGCGCAAGGTGGTGGCGGTGTACTCGGTGCGGTGCAGGCCCCGCTCCTGCAGCAGCGGGACGACGTGGTCGGTGAACTGATCGAGCGAACCCGGCAGCGTGGCCGGCTGCAAGGTGAAGCCGTCGCCGGCGCCCTCGGACACCCAGCGCTCGATGAGGCCGGCGAACTGCTCCGGCGTGCCGGTGAACTCCAGGCCGCCCGGCAGCCCGGTGAGCTCGTCGGCGAGCTGGCGGAAGGTCTTCCCGGTCTGCTCGCCGCGGCGCACGATGTCGTCCGTGCGGCTGGTGCGGTTCGCGGCCGCGATCGCCGCCGCGGTGAGCGGGCGGTCGGGATCGATCAGCGCGGCGTCGAGCCCGGCGTTGTGCGCGAGGTTGCGCCACCGGAACTCCGGGTCGACCTCGTCCTCCAGGGCGGCCCGGGCCGCCCTGGCCTCGGCTTCGGTGCTGCCGAGCACGAAGGCCACGCCGGGCAGCACGAGGACGGTGTCCGGGTCGCGTCCGTGGCGGCGGGCGGCCGCCCGGACCGAATCACGGAAACGCTGCCCGGATGGCACGTCCGGCTGCGCGGTAAAGACCAGGTCGGCCGTCTTGCCCGCCAACTCGACGCCCGGTCCTGACGAACCGGCCTGGGCGAACGCAGGCCGTCCCTGCGGTGAGCGCGGCAGCGTCAGCGCGCCGCTGACGTCGAAGAAACGGCCGTGGAAGTCGACCGGCCGGATCAGGTCCGTATCGGCCCAGATGCCGCGGTCCTGGTCCATGACGACCGCGTCCGCGCCCCAGCTCTCCCACAGCCGCGAGACGACCTCGACGAACTCCTCGGCCCGGGCGTAGCGGTCCTCGTGCGGCGGATGCGCCGCGAGCCCGAAGTTGCCCGCCGCCCCGGCATAGCGTGTGGTCACGATGTTCCAGCCGGCCCGTCCGCCGGACAGGTGATCGATGGTGGAGAACCGGCGCGCCAGGTCGTAGGGCGCGCTGTAAGTCGTCGAGGCGGTCGCGATCAGGCCGACGTGCGCCGTGGACCGGGCCAGGGCGGCGAGCATCTCGAGCGGGTCGAAGCCGACCTGGGGGAAGTAGCGGGCCCGGAAGATCTCCAGCCCAGGAGAGTCCGCGAAGAACGCCGCGTCAAGCAGGCCTCGTTCGGCGATCAGCGTGGCTCGCTCCAGCACGCCGAAGGGATCCGCCAGGTCGGCGGGGGTGGCGAGCCGCCACGCCGACTCGTGGTAGCCGACGCCGGCCAGGAACGCGGTGAAGTGGGCCTGCGGCCTGAACTGGGAGCACATGGGAGCCAGCCTAGGCGGGCCCGGGGAACCCGGCCGGCCGACGCCGGGGGGAACCAGCGAGGCCGGGCTGATGCGGATCGTCCTGCCGGTCACCGACGGCGGCGAGTGGGCTGGACTGCGTACCAATGCGTGAATGCTGGCCGCTACCCTGTGACCACTAAGGAAAGTGAAAGGACTACCGTGGCCGACTCTCAGCCCTTGCAGGAGCGCACGCTCGTCGTGCTCAAGCCGGATGCCGTAGCCCGCGGATTGGCCGGACGTATCATTCAGCGTTTCGAAGATGCCTCGCTGAAGATCATCGGCGTGAAGATGCGCGAGATGGACGCCGAGTTCACCCGCAAGCACTACTTCGACTTGGAAGAGCGGCTAGGGCCGGCCGTCTACAACGCCACCGCTGGGTTCATGCAGCAGGGCCCCGTCATCGCGCTGGTCGTCGAGGGCGAGGACGCGGTGGCCACCGTGCGCAAGATCGTCGGCTCCACCTACCCGAACGAGGCGCCCCCCGGTTCGATCCGGGGCGACTTCGCGCACCAGTCCAAGGCCGTGGCCGTGGCCACCGGCAAGGCGGTGGCCAACCTGGTGCACGCCTCGGGCAAGCGGGACGAGGCGGAGTACGAGGTCGCCCTGTGGTTCGACACGGACGAGCTGTTCGAGTACCGCAGCCTGGCCGAGGCCTTCGCCTGGTAACCGCCGCGGGTTACCGAGTCGCGGATCTCGGTGTAGCCGTCGGGTGCCCGCAGCGGCCGTCACCGTCCAGGTGAACGTCCAGCCGTTGGCGTGAAACATGGGCAGCGTCCACAGGTACCGTTCGCCTAAGGGCATCGGCAGGTGCAGCAGGGCCTGATGACGGCCTGATCCGCGTTGGTTACAAACGGTGTTATTGTCTCGTGATTGCAGTAACCCGCCGCCCGGTATAGCACCCCGGGATTTTCTGGCCGAAGTGCCGCGCATTCAGGTGGTCTTTCTGGCATTGTTGACCGCCAGCGGTACTTGTGCGAGGCGGGCCATCAGGCGCACCGGATCAGGCGCGGCGGGTCGGCGTCGCGGCGGTTACCGCGCAGCCCGCACCGGGAATGCCGGCCAGCGTCAAGGCGGCATCTGGTCTCCGGCGGGACATGGCCCCATGCAGGACCCCAGAGCGGATCACAGAAAGGACCGCCTTGTCGCGACACCGGACGGGGACGCGCAGCAATCAGCGTAAGCGGGGCCTGATCCGGCGTGTCGGCATTGTCTTTCCGGTCGCGGTTATCGCCGTGGTGGCGGTCGTCGCTGTGGCCGTCGGGGCCAGGGTATTCGCCCCCGGATCGGGCGCGTTCAGCGTGGCCGAGGCCGTCGAGGCGGTGCCGGGCAGCCACACTATGGCGCTGCTCGAAGCCGAACGCGAGCAGCTGATCGCGATGACCGCCGCGGCCCGCACGCTGACCGTGGTGGCCAAGCCCAAGCTGGCCTCGCCCGCCAAGGTCGCCGCGGCCAACCAGGCTGGCGGCTCGGGAACCGGAACCGGGACCGGGACCGGGACCGGAACCGGCGGTATCGTCTACGTGACCTCCGCACCTCCCAACCCGAACACCGCCCAGTCCATCGCCTACAACATGATGGCCAGCTTCGGCTTCAGCCCGTCCACCTACTTCGGCTGCCTGCAAGACCTGTGGAACCGGGAAAGCGGCTGGGTGTATGACGCCGAGAACGCCAGCGGCGCCTACGGCATCCCGCAGGCCCTGCCGGGCAGCAAGATGGCCAGCGCCGGGGCCGACTGGGAGACGAACCCGGCCACCCAGATCAGATGGGGCCTTGGCTACATCAAGGCGATATACGGGGATCCGTGTAGTGCATGGGCCTTCGAGGAGCGGAACGGCTACTACTGACCGCCCGGAAACGCCGGATTCTCCTATGGCGGCCCTACATCATGTAATTTCTCTATTACTGAATGTAGAGTAACGGCGTTCATTCGATAGCGCGCGGCCGCGATAGCGGCCGGATTAGCGCAACAGGGGGTGCCTGCTATCGAACCGGATGAGAGGTTTGAGTATCAGTGTGAGTTTCATCATAGGGCGTCGCCGGGTCGTTCGCTAAACGGTGAATTCTTAGGTAAGCACGCGATTTCCGGCAATCGCCGACTGTGAAGTAATCCGTGGTGATCTACCCCACACCGAATTCGGTCACCGGACGCATTGCCGTCCGGCATGGTAGATAGCCGACAGCACCCCGCCCGTGTGACGGCGGCTTTCGAGCCAGCCCGGCCCCCCTTGCTCAGGTCAGCGGCGCGAAGGTCTCCGCCTCTTCGTCGAACGTGGGCCGCCATTGGTTCCACGCGCTTTCCGGCGCGGTCATGTACAGCGCGTAAGACTGCGGGCCCGCCTTGGTCTGCAGCACGAACACCAGGTCGATCGCTTCCTGCGAGGTGCCGTTGGACACCCAGGTGAACTTCCAGTACGCCCCGTTCGTGCCCCGGATCGGCGTCGCGGCCAGGCCGAGCTGGCTGTAGCCGGGGAAACGGTTCTGGGCCAGCGACTGGTCCCTGATGAACTGCGCTTCCCGCAGCATGTCGTTCGGGTAGGTGTGCGGCGTCAGGTCGATGAGGATGTTGACGTTGGCCGAAGGATCCTTCAGGTAGGTCTGGTCGCCGCTGGTCGAGGGCGTCCAGTTGGCCGGGTAGCCGATCGTGAAGCCCGCGGTCTCGCCGCCCGCGGCCTGGTGGGTGAGCGTGGTCCAGCCGGCCGGCAGCGCCGTGGACGTGGCGTTGATGGCGTTGACGATCTGCGGGGCGGTGCTGGCCGGCGGCAGCGTCGTGCCCGGAGACGACGAGCTGCCCGTAGCGCTGCCCGGGGTGTTGTGATGCAGCAGGATGATCGTGGCGGCGCCCGCGGCCGCGCCCAGCACGGCCAGCACCACCAGCCCGATCTTCCACCACAGTCCCGACCGCCGCCGCGGCGGTGCACCCTGCTGGAACTGCGGCCACGAGCCCGGCGGCGCCGCGGCCCCCGGCCGGCCCGCGCCACCGGACGGCGAAGCGCCACCGGACGGCGAAGCGCCACCGGACGGCGAAGCGCCGCCGGACCGCGACCCGGCAGCCTCCGGCGCGGCGGCACCGCCCGACTGGTAAGCCGCTCCGGACCAGGGAGCGGCCGAACCAGAGCGCGGCGACTGGTCATACCAGGACGAGAAGTCCGGCGGCGGCGCCGCAGGCCGAGACGGCGACGACGGCCAAGGCGGCGACGGCGATGGCGAAGACGGCGGCGGCGCGTAACTGGACGGCGTGCTGGACCCGGCGTCCATGACCGGCTGCGGCCGGGTGGCCGCCGTGTGGCCCAACGCCGGCTGGCCCCCGCCCGGGGTGACCGCACCCGGGGTGACCGCACCCGGCGAGGCCGCACCCGGCGAGGCCGCACCGAACCGCTCCTCCGGTATCGCCTGGTCCGCCGGTGCGGACCGGTCCGGGGTGGCCGCGCCCGGCGCCCGCGACGACAGCGAGGTGGGCACGTACCCGGAGGAACCGCCCTGGGCCGGCAGCAGCGGCATCAGGTCCGTGATCATCCGTGCGGCCGCGGCCGCGTCCGGCCTGTCGGCCGGCTCCCGGCGCAGCAGCGCGCTGATCACCTGGCCGAACGCCCCGGCCCTGGGCGCCGCCGGCGCGTCCTCGTTGATGATGGCGGACATGGTGGTGATGGCCCCGCCGCGGTTCTCGAACGGCCCGTGCCCCTCCACCGCCGCGTACAGGGTCGCCCCGAGCGACCACAGGTCAGAGGCGGGCGAGGCGTCCTCGCCGCGGATCCGCTCCGGCGCGGTGAAACCGGGCGAGCCCATCACCATGCCGGTCTGGGTCAGCCGCGGGTCACCCTGGAAGGTGGCGATGCCGAAGTCGGTCAGCACCGCCCGGTCGTCCTGGCCGAGCAGCACGTTGCTCGGCTTGACGTCCCGGTGCATGACCCCGGCCGCGTGCGCCACGCTCAGCGCGGACAGCAGCTGCCGCCCCACCTCGGCGGCCCGGCGCGGCGACAGCGGCCCCGAGGTGGCCAGCACCTGGTCCAGGGACTGGGCTTTGACCAGCTGCATGACGATCCACGGGGCCCCGCCGTCCTCGGCCACGTCGTAGACGGTGACCACAGCCGGGTGGTTGAGCCGGGCGGCGGTCTTGGCCTCGCGCAGCGTCCGCTGGTAGGCGTTGACCCGTTCGTCGTCGGTCAGCGTCTCCGCGATCTGGACTTCTTTCAGGGCCACGTCGCGGTCGAGCAGCTGGTCCCGCGCACGCCACACCACCCCCATGGCACCGCGGCCAATGGGAGCCTCCAGGCGGTAGCGCCCGGCGATCACGCGCCCGCTGTCCGCCAAAGGGTGCATACGCGGACCATACACGGTGATCGCTGAAAGGTCTCTGGGGGGCGGCTAAGCATTGATCAAGTGTCACCAGATTGTGTCACGCTGTGTTTTCTCCCGTCATCGCCAGCACGTCGAGGGCGGCGTCGAGCTGGGCCTGCGTGATCTCGCCTCGTGAGACGTAGCCGTGCGCCATGACCACCGAGCGGATCGTCTGCCCGGTCTCCAGCGCCTCGTGCGCCACCCGGGCGGCTGCCTCGTATCCGATGTACCGGTTCAGCGCGGTCACGATGACCGGAGAGGATTCGGCCAGCCGGCGCATCCGGTCCGCGTGCGCGGTGATGCCGGCCACGCACCGGTCGGCCAGCAGCGGGACCACCGCGGCCAGCAGCCGGCCGGAGGCCAGCAGGTTGCGCCCGATCACCGGCAGCATCACGTTGAGCTCGAAGTTCCCCGCCGCCGCGCCGAACGCCACCGCCGCGTCGTTCCCGATCACCTGCGCGGCGACCTGGCACACCGCCTCGCAGATGACCGGGTTGACCTTGCCCGGCATGATCGACGAGCCCGGCTGCAGATCCGGGATCGCGATCTCGCCCAGCCCGGCCTGCGGCCCGGATCCCATCCAGCGCAGGTCGTTGCTGATCTTGTACAGGCTCACCGCGACCACCCGCAGCACGCCGCTCGCCTCGACCAGCGCGTCCCGGCTGCCGGCCGCCTCGAAGTGGTTCCGCGCCTCGGTCAGCGGCAGCTTCATCGATGACGCCAGCCGCGAGATGGTCCCGGCGGCGAAGCCGGGCGGCGCGTTGAGCCCGGTCCCGACCGCGGTTCCCCCGAGGGGCAGCTCACCGAGCCGGGGGAGGATAGCCACGATCCGTTCGGCCCCGTGACGAACGGCCGCCGCGTACCCGCCGAACTCCTGTCCGAGGGTCACCGGCACGGCGTCCATCAGATGGGTCCGTCCGACCTTGACCACCGCGGCAAACTCCGCGGCCTTCGCTTCCAGCACCTCGGCCAGGTGCTCCAGGGCCGGGATCAGCTCCAGCACGAACAGCCGGGTGGCGGCCAGACCAATGGCCGAGGGGAACACGTCGTTGGAGGACTGGGACGCGTTCACGTGGTCGTTCGGGTGCACCGGGCGGCCCAGCGCCCGCGAGGCCAGCGTCGCGATGACCTCGTTGGCGTTCATGTTGCTCGAGGTGCCCGAGCCGGTCTGGAACACGTCCAGCGGGAACGCCTCGTCGTACCTGCCCCGGGCCACGTCGGCAGCCGCGTCGTGGATCGCGTCGGCCATGTCGGCGTCGATCACCCCGAGCTCGGCGTTGACCCGGGCCGCGGCGCCCTTGATGCACCCCAGCGCGCCGATCAGGTCCCGCCCGACCCGCTCCCCGGAGATCGGGAAGTTGTCGATGGCCCGCTGGGTCTGGGCCCCCCACAGCGCGTCGGCGGGCACCTCGACCTCGCCCATCGAGTCATGCTCGATACGCGTGGAACTCACGGGTGCGCGCCGATCTGCAGGACCGGACCCGACGGGTCGGTGAAGAAGTCGTTGCCCTTGTCGTCGACCACGATGAAGGCCGGGAAGTCGCGCACCTCGATCCGCCACACGGCCTCCATGCCCAGCTCGGGATATTCCAGGACCTCCACGCGCGTGATGCAGTCCTGGGCCAGCCGGGCCGCCGCGCCGCCGATCGAGCCCAGGTAGAACCCGCCGTACTGCTTGCAGGCGGCGGTCACCGCGGCCGAGCGGTTGCCCTTGGCCAGCATGACCAGCGACCCGCCCGCGGCCTGGAACCGTTCCACGTAGGAGTCCATCCGGCCCGCGGTGGTCGGCCCGAAGGACCCGGATGCGTACCCGGCCGGCGTCTTGGCCGGCCCCGCGTAGTACACCGGGTGGTCCCGCAGGTAGGCGGGCATGGGCTCGCCCGCGTCCAGCCGTTCGGCGATCTTGGCGTGCGCGATGTCCCGGGCCACGATCAGCGGCCCGGTCAGCGCCACCCGGGTGCGCACCGGGTACCTGGTCAGTTCCTCCCGGATCGACGCCATCGGCCGGTTCAGGTCGATCGCCACCACCTCGCCGTCCTCGGCGGCCACGCCCGGATCCGGCAGGTACTGGGCCGGGTCGGTCTCCAGCTGCTCCAGGAACACCCCGTCCGCGGTGATCTTGCCCAGCGCCTGCCGGTCCGCCGAGCAGGACACGGCGATGGCCACCGGGCAGGACGCCCCGTGCCGCGGCAGCCGGATCACCCGCACGTCGTGACAGAAGTACTTGCCGCCGAACTGCGCGCCGATGCCGATCCGCCGGGTGATGCCGAGCACCTGCTCCTCCAGCTCGGTGTCCCGGAACCCGTGCCCGGCCGCCGACCCGGCCGACGGCAGCGAGTCCAGGTACTTGGCCGAGGCGTACTTGGCCGTCTTCAGCGCGAACTCCGCGCTGGTCCCGCCGACCACCACGGCCAGGTGATACGGCGGGCAGGCGGCCGTGCCCAGCGACCGGATCTTCTCCTCCAGGAACCCAAGCATGCGCGTAGGGCTGAGAACAGTTTTTGTCTCCTGGTACAGGAACGACTTGTTGGCCGAACCGCCGCCCTTGGCCATGAACAGGAATTTGTACGCGTCCCCGTCGGTGGCGTAGATCTCGATCTGGGCCGGCAGGTTGCTGCCGGTGTTCTTCTCCTCCCACATGGTCAGCGGGGCCAGCTGCGAATACCGCAGGTTCAGCGTGGTGTAGGCGTCGTAGACACCGCGCGCGATGTGCTCCTCGTCGCGCCCGTCGGTGAGCACGTGCTGGCCGCGCTTGCCCATCACGATGGCGGTGCCGGTGTCCTGGCACATGGGCAGCACCCCGCCGGCCGCGATGCACGCGTTCTTCAGCAGGTCGCGGGCCACGTACCGGTCGTTCGGGGAGGCCTGCGGGTCGTCCAGGATGGACCGTAGCTGGCGCAGGTGCGCGGGCCGCAGCAGGTGGGCGATGTCATGCATCGCCGTCGAGGTGAGCAAGGTGAGCAGCTGCGGCTCGATCTCGATGAAATTTCTGCCGAACGAGACGTGGTTGCTCACGCCGTCACCGGTCAGCCGCCGGTAGCTGGTCCCGTCCTCGTCCAACGGCAGCAGGTCGGTATAGCTGAACTCGGGCATGAGGCTCGCCCTCCTCGAAGAATCTGGCCGCTGTTCAGCTTAGGCCGCCGCCCGGGTCCCTGCCGCGCCGGGCGGATTCCCGGCCGCCTACTGATTCCGAAGGCTCAGAGGGGAAACGCAGCGGGATACGAAGGCGATTCGCCGCATGTTCGGCAGAAACAAACCACGTGTCTTGCTGATCACGACTTGTACATGTATGAACAAGCTTGTATCGTGACGCTATGCGGCGGCGCCGCCCCGCGCGGTGCCCCCGTCCGCGCGATGTGCGCTAAGCACGCGGTGCCCCCGTCCGCGTCCGGCCTAGCTGCGGCGCCGCCGCCGTAAATCCTCCTTCCCGTTGTCCCCTTTCCCGTCGGCTGGCCCGGGCTCTATTGTCCCGCTCGCTGTGTTGTCCCCGCTCGCCTCCGGGCGCCCTTTAAGGCGCTCCCTTCCCTCGTCGCTCCTTCATCGCTCCTCAGTCCAGGCAGCGTCAGTCCAGGCAGCGTCAGTCCAGGCAGCGTCAGTCCAGGCAGCGTCAGTCCAGGCAGCGTCAGTCCAGGCAGCGTCAGTCCAGGCAGCGCCGGCGCCCACGGCGGGTTCAGGTGAATCGATGACGCGCATACTGGGGATCGGAGCGGCCGCGCGTGCGCCTGCCTGGGGAGGCTGGATGAAGTTCATAGGTCTGCTCGGGTCGCCGAACGCGGCCGGGCGCACCCTGCTGGTCGCGGACGCCATCGCGAGCGGCGTCATCAAGGCGGACAGCCAGGTCCAGATGATGAGCGTGGCCGGCGGGCCGTCCGACGAGATCATTGAGGCCTGCGACAACGCCGACGGCCTGCTGATCGGATGTCCCGTCTACCGGGGCGGGATGGCTTACCCGCTGAAGACGCTCCTGGATCACATGCCCAGGGGGATGTGGGGAGAGACCCGTGCCCCGTTGCTCGGCAAGCCGGCCGGCATCTTCATGACGGGCGCGTCCCTCCACCACTACCTCGCCGTGGACGAACTGCGCCGCGTGCTGTGCGGCTTCTTCGCCAGCCAGGTCCTCGCACCCGGCCTCTACTTTTCGCCGGCCGACTTCAGCGGCGACGGCGGCCTGTCCGAAGAGGCGGGCCGTACCGCGGCGCTTTACGGCGAGGCCCTGGTCTCGTTCGGCTCGGCGGTGCGGGGTTCCGAGGCCATCCAGGCACTTCGCCCGCAAGCTTAACCCATTCCTAGTATGGGAATTCGAATTATTGTTAATATTCGGTACCTTCATATGGTACGTAACTATCCGCGACCGCCAGGACCTGCCGGCGGGCTGCATCAGCAGCCACGCTAGCCCCAGCGCTTCTGGACAACGGGGCGCGCGGGGTTTACCGGGGTGGACCGGGGCATTTTCATCTGTAGCGGAAGCCGTAACCTGATTTTCCAGTGACCCCGGAGGTCGCTCATGGACGAGCGCGGCAGCGCCGAGCCCCTCGGCCAGTTTCCTATTGTCCGCACCTCCAAGCTGGACGCGGCCCGGGACGCCGTCACCAGGGTCTATCTGCCGCACCGCCTGGACAGCGCCGACGGCGACCGGCTCCGGATGACCCTGAACGCCGCGGAGGCGGCGCGCTTCACCGTCGGGTTCCTCGTCTACGGCGCGAAGACC
Source organism: uncultured Actinomycetes bacterium (assembly GCA_963739135.1). Classification (GTDB taxonomy): domain Bacteria; phylum Actinomycetota; class Actinomycetes; order Streptosporangiales; family Streptosporangiaceae; genus Palsa-504. Next base: position 828,483 of record CAVTZG010000017.1, on the reverse strand, counting down.
CGGCTCGACATGCCGCCGACCGAGGTCAGCTACCACGTCAACCTGACCACCGAGGGCAAGACGTTCGCGGACCGGACCGACGGCCGCCGCGCCGTGACCGTCAGCCGTTCCAGCGGGCTGGTCCTGCTGCCCGATCAGCTGAACCGGGTACGGTGGACCGCCGACGCCGAGCAGCTGATCCTGAAGGTGCCGCGGTGGCGGCTCGAGTCTCACCTGGCCGACCTGATCGGCCGCCGCGTTGACGACGTGATCGACTTCGGCTTCAGCTTCGACATGACCACCGGGCCCGGGAGCAGCCTGCTGGCCGCGGTCGAGTTCATGGCCCGCGAGCTCGACCGGCCGGGCGGCCTGGCCGAGATGCCGATGGCCCGGGAGCAGCTGGAGACGTTCGTGCTCACCCAGCTGCTGTCCGCGGTGCCCAGCCCTTACGCCGACGAACTGGCCCGCCCCGCAGACGCCCTGCCGCGGTCCCGGCTCGCGCCGGTGATCGAGTACATGGAAATGAACGTCGACGAGGCGCTCACACCCCAGGAGCTGGCCCGGGTCGGCTGCATGAGCGTGCGCACCTTGCACGCCACGTTCCAGGCCGACCTCGGCGTCTCGTGCATGGCCTACCTGCGCCGCCTCCGCCTCGACCACGTTCCGGGCCGAGCTGCTGCGCACCAGCCGCGGTGATGTCCGAGTCACCGATGTCGCCATGCGCTGGGGTTTCTTCCATCCCAGCCGGTTCGCCCAGCAGTACCGGGAACGGTTCGGCGAGCTCCCGTCCGACACCGTCAAGCGCCACCTGGGATCCTGACCCCTAGCCGAGGCGAGGAGGGCGAAGTCAGGCGCGTCCGGCCGCCGGCCCGGATCTGGGCCAGCAGCCCGCCGGCGCGCAGGATCTCCCGCTCGCCCGGCGAGACGTCGAGCGCCAGCGTGATCGCGTCGGCGTCCTCGACTTCGGCCGTCATCGTCCCGGCGGCCGAGCCGAGCGCGGCGGCGACGCCGGGGATGCGCCAGCGCTGGCCGACCCGCGCCCTCTGCCACGCGGAGTCGTCGGCGAAGACCAGCGGCAGGATGCCCACGCCGATGAGGTTCCGGCGGTGGATTCGGGCGTAGCTGCGGGCGATGATCGCCCGCACGCCGAGGTGCAACGGGGCCAGGGCCGCCTGCTCGCGGGAGGAGCCCTGGCCGTAGTTGTGGCCCCCGATGATCACGCCGCCGCCCCAGGACAGGGCGCGGTCGTGGAACTCCGGGTCGAGGCGGCGGAACATGAACCGGGCGCATTCGGCGATGTTGGACCACACCGCCATGCCGATCGCCCCGTCGGGTGCCATGTCTCCGGTGGAGATGTCGTCGCCGACCACGATCAGCACCCGCGCGTCGAGGTCCTCGGGGGGCGGTTGCGGCACCGGCGGCGGGACGACGTTGTCGCCCTGCTCGATGACCACGGCTTCCCGCCGCTCCCGCGGCAGCACGGCGGTGATGTGCCGCAGCCCGATCGACGGGTCGGGCCGTACGGCCGGACGCGGCGCCGGCCAGTCCACCGTCCGCGGATCGGTGATCATGCCGGTCAGGGCGGACGCGGCCGCCGTGGCCGGCGAGCACAGGTACACCCGGTCCTCGGCCGTGCCGGTGCGGCCGGGGAAGTTGCGGTTGAAGGTCCGCAGCGAAGGCCGGCCCTTGACCGGCGCCTGCCCGATCCCGATGCACGGGCCGCAGACGGGCTCGAGCATGCGCGCGCCCGCCGCGAGCAGGTCGCCGTACACGCCGGCCCGGACGATCGTGTCGAGGATCTCGCGCGATCCGGGCGTCACCGTCAGCGGGAGCCCGGGATAGACGGTGCGCCCGCGCAGCACGGCGGCCACGGTGGCGAGGTCCTCGTAGGAGCTGTTCACCGAGGACCCCACGCAGACCTGGGCGAGTTCGGTGCCGGCGATCTCCGTGACCGGCACCACGTCTCCGGGCGAATGCGGCACGGCGACCAGCGGCTCGAGCCGTCCCAGGTCGATGCGCTCGATCGCGTCGTAGCACGCGTCCGGGTCCGCGGCGAGCGGCGCGAAGTCCGCTGCCCGGTCGTGATCGGCCAGCCACCGCCTGGTCTGCCCGTCGGCGGGGAAGATGCCCGTCAGCGCCCCGGTCTCCATCACCATGTTGCAGATGGTGGCGCGGCCCGTAGCGGCCAGGTGCCCGGCCCCGTCGCCGAAGAACTCGAAGACCGCGCCCCGGCCGCCGCGGACCCCGTAGCGGCGCAGCAGCTCGAGCACGACGTCCTTCGCCGCCACGGCCCGGCCGAGACGCCCGGTGAGCTCGACGCCGATCACGCGCGGGCCGCGCAGCTCGACACCGTAGCCCGCCAGCGCGACGGCCGCCTCCAGGCCGCCGACGCCGACCGCGATCATGCCGAGCGCCCCCGCCATGGTGGTGTGCGAGTCGGCTCCCACCATCAGCTCGCCCGGCCGGGCGAAGTGCTCGAGATGGACGTAGTGGGAGATGCCGTGGCCGGGCGGCGAGAAGCGCACGCCGTAACGCTCGGCGAACGAACGCAGGTACCGGTGGTCCTGCATGTTCCGGTCGTCGATCTGGATGATGTTGTGGTCGGCGTAGCAGATGGCGAGCCGGACCGCGACCTCGCTCGCGCCGAGCATCTCGAACTGCATGCCGGCCATGGTCCCGGTGGCGTCCTCGAGCAGCACCTGGTCGACGCGGAAGGTCGCGTCCGCTCCGGCGGCCAGATCACCCGCCGCCAGGTGCGACCCGAGGATCTTATGCGTCAGGCTCAGCGGCACCGGAGGTCTCCTGCGGCGACGGGAAGACGCCGGCCCGCGGCAGCATGGCCGGGACGGAGTAGCCGAGCTGCTCGCCGAGAAACCCGGCCGTGGGCAGCAGGGCGGCGAGGTCGATCCCGGTCTGCAGCCGCATCCGTTCCAGCATGTAGACGAGATCGTCGGTCGCGATGTTCCCGGTCGCGGCCGGCGCGAACGGGCAGCCGCCGATGCCGCCGGCGCTCGAGTCAAGTACGGTCACTCCGGCATCGATAGCCGCCAGGGCGTTGGCGAAGCCCGTGTTCCTGGTGTTGTGAAAGTGACACCGGAGCTGCGGCTGCTCGCCGGCCTGCGACCGGATCGCGTCCACCAGATCGCGGACCTGGGTGGGCACGCCGACGCCGGTAGTGTCGGCCAGCGCGATCTCGTCGGCCCCGCAGCGGGCCGCCTCCACCGCCAGCCTGACCACCTCGGCCGGATCGACCTCCCCCTCGAACGGGCAGCCGAAGGCCGTCGCCAGCGTGACGGTGGTGAACAGGCCCTGATCCCTGGCCGCGTCGACCACGTCCGCCGCGGCCCGCATGCTGTCGGCGGTCGAGGCATTCTGGTTGCGCTGGCTGAAGGTGTCGCTCACGCAGACGACGAAGTTAACCTCGTCCACGCCCGAGGCCACGGCGCGGTCCAGCCCGCGGCGGTTGAGTACCAGGCCGGCGTAGGACACGCCGGGGACCCGCAGCACGCCATCCATCACCGCCTCGGCATCGGCCATGGCCGGCACCAGCCGCGGGTGCGCGAACGAGACGGCCTCGATTCGCTTGGCGCCCGCGTCGACCAGCCGCTGGATCAGCTCCAGCTTGGCCTGGGTGGACAGCAGCGTCTTCTCGTTCTGTAGCCCGTCTCGCGGGCTGACCTCGACGATGCTCACATCGGCCATCGGGCGGCTCCTGAGCGACGGGAAACGTTTGTTCCGACGACTCTAGGAACGACAGGCCCGGCCGGATATCCGCGGCGTGCGAAGGTGCGAGCCGCTGGGCGCAGGTTTGCCGATCACCAGGCGACTCCGGTTCGCGCTGCCCGGATAGTGACCTCGCGCCACGCGGATAGTACCCGGGCGGCGGACGTTTTTATTCTCCTCGCAGCGGCTGCCCCGGGCGCAGATGCGATCCGGCCACGGATGACGTCAGGCAGAGGAGAGCGCGATGAGCGACCACACCTACGGGATCTCCGAACTCGTCGGCAGCTCGGCGACCGGAATAGACGACGCGATCAGGAATGCCATCCACCACGCCAAGACAGAGCTGCCCCACCTGGACTGGTTCGAGATGGTCGCGCTGCGCGGCCATCTGGCCGACGGCGAGATAGGCCACTACCAGGTGACGATCAAGGTCGGTTACCGGCTCGGCGCCGACGGGCGATGACCGGCGTGCCGCGGAGGCACCTGATGTACGAGGCCATCGACGGGATTCGGGTGCTCGAGCTGGGCCAGGTCATCGCGGGCCCGTTCTGCGGCCAGCTGCTCGGCGACCTGGGCGCCGACGTGATCAAGGTCGAGCCTCCCGGCGTCGGCGATGTGCTACGCCAGTGGGGGCACCGCCCGGGCGGCGGCGACTCCCTCTGGTGGCGGGTCACCGGCCGGAACAAGCGCAGTGTGACCGTCGACCTGCGTAAGCCCGAAGGCCAGGATCTCGTCCGCCGTCTCGCCGCCCAGACCGACATCCTGGTCGAGAACTTCCGGCCCGGCACCATGGAGCGCTGGGGCCTGGGGTGGAATGAGCTCTCGGCCCTCAACCAGCGCCTGATCATGGTCAGGATCAGCGGCTTCGGGCAGGACGGCCCGTACGCCACGCGGGCGGGCTACGCCGCCATCGGCGAGGCCATGGGCGGCTTGCGGGCGCTTACCGGCTACCCGGACCGGCCGCCGACGCGGGTGGGGGTCAGCATCGGCGACTCGCTGACCGGGATGTTCGGCGTGCTCGGCGCGCTGGCGGCGCTTGAGGCACGTCATCGCACCGGCCGCGGGCAGATCGTCGACGCCAGCATCTACGAGTCCGTGCTGGCGGTAACCGAGGCGCTGGTGACGGACTGGCATGCCGAGGGGCTGTCCCGTGAGCGTACCGGGCCGACGCTGCCCGGCATCGCGCCGAGCAACGTCTACGCCACCAACGACGGGCAGGTCCTGATCGCCGCCAACCAGGATTCGGTCTTCGCGCGGCTGGTCGGCGTCATGGGCCAGCCGGGCCTGGCGGCCGACGCGCGCTTCGCCAGCCACCAGGCCCGGGCCGGGCACGTGGCCGAGATCGACGCCATCGTCACCGCCTGGACGCTGACCCGCTCCTCGGCCGAAGTCCTGGCCCGCCTGAACGAGGCGGGAGTCCCGGCCGGGCTGGTCTACGAACCCGGGGACATGCTCGACGACCCGCACTTCGCGGCCAGGGAGTCGCTGGTCCGGGTGGCCGACGAGAAGTACGGCGAGATCGTCATGCAGGGCGTCTTCCCGCGCCTGTCGGAGACACCCGGCCGGGTCCGGCGGGCCGGGCCGCCGCTCGGCGCCGACACCGACGACGTGCTGCGGGAGCTGCTCGGCCTGGAACCGGCCGAGATCGCAAGGCTCCGCAGCGACCAGGTCATCTGAGAACGGGACGGAGGTCGTCACCGATGACAAGTAACGACAATGCGGTCTGGCCCGAAGAAGCGGTCGTCGAGCAGCAGGTGTTCCGTGACGTGATCGGCCGCTTCGCCAGCGGTGTCACGGTCATCACCACCACTGCCGGCGGCGCCGCCTTCGGCACCACGGCCAGCGCGGTCTCCTCGCTGTCGATTGAACCGCCCATGATCCTGGTCTGCCTGAACAAGAGCAGCGAGACCGGGCGCGCGGTGGCCGAGGCCGGCGTGTTCGGCGTCAACATCCTGGCCGAAGGCCAGGAGGAGCTGGCCTACAAGTTCGCGAGGAAGGGCAGCGGCAAGTTCGAGGGGGTGGCCGTGGCCACCGGCCAGACCGGCGTCCCGCTGCTCACCGACGGCCTGGCCAACCTCGAATGCCAGGTCACCGAGTCGGTCACCGGCGGGACGCACACCGTGCTGCTGGCCCGGGTCGCGGTGGCTGAGGGCCGTGACGGGACACCGCTGACTTATTTCCGGGGCCGGTTCGGCCGGCTGGAGAGCACGCGGGAGGAAATCGCCTACGCCGCGATGCGTGATCTCGTGCTGACCCGCCAGGTGCCGCTGAACCAGCCGCTGGAACTGGCCGCGCTGGCCAGGAGGCTCGATCTGGAGCCCGCGCAGGTCGCCTTCGCGCTGATGAAGCTGGCCAGCGAGCAGCTGGTCAGCCGGACCGCCGACGGGCAGTACCTGGCGGCGCCGCTGACCGTGGAACGGGCCGACGAGATGTTCGACGCGCGCTGCGTGATCGAGATAGGCGTGGCCGACGCCACGGTGGGCCACCTGAGCCAGGCCGACCTCGCGATGCTGGAAGGCTTCGCGGCCAAGCTGGCCCAGATCGTGGCCGGCGACGCGCCCGACATTGCCGAATTCCTGCAGGCCAGTCACGGCTACCACAGCTACCTCGTCGGCCTGGCCAAGTGCACTCAGCTCAGTCACACCTACGACCGGCTGGGGATCTCCGCGCTGTGGCGGCGGGCGATCTCTGGCCAGCCCTGGTGGCTGAAGTTCGACGTCCAGCACCACACGCAGCTCACTCAGGCCTGCCGCGACGGTGACACACTTCGTGCCAAGCAGCTCATCTACCAGCACGCGGAACAGGTGAAGGCGCTGGTGCGCGAGGTGATCATAGACGCTGGCGGACAGCTATGACCACGTGCCGCAGGCCCGTTCCCGGAAGGAGATCACGGCGATGACATCACCAGGAAAGCTCAAGGAATACCAGATGTACATCGGCGGCCGGTTCGTCAGCTCGTCGACCGGCCAGACGTTCGAATCGCTCAATCCCTACGCGGGCCAGCCCTGGGCCGTCCTCCCGGAGGGCACCACCGAGGACATCGACCACGCAGTGGAGGCGGCCCGGGCCGCGCTGGACGGAGCGTGGGGCCAGATGACCGGCTTCGACCGGGCCCGGCTGATGCGGCGGCTGGCCGAGCTGATCGAGCAGAACGCCGAGGAGCTGGCCCGCGCCGAGGTCTCCGACTCGGGCAAGCTGTACCGCGAGATGGTCGGGCAGACCAGGTACCTGCCGCAGTGGTACTACTACTTCGCCGGGCTGGCCGATAAGGTCGAGGGACGGTCGATCCCCTCGGACAAGCCCAACTTCATGGTGTACACGCGGCGGGAGCCGGTCGGCGTGGTCGGCGCGATCACGCCGTGGAACTCGCCCCTGCTGCTGCTGACCTTCAAGCTCGCGCCCGCGCTGGCGGCGGGCTGCACGATGGTCTGCAAGCCGTCGGAGCACGCGCCGGCCTCGACCCTGGCCCTGGCCGCGCTGGTGCACGAGGCCGGCTTCCCGCCCGGGACCTTCAACGTGGTGGTCGGCTCGAGCCGGGAGCTCGGCGCCGCCCTGGCCGCCCACCAGGGCGTGGACAAGGTTGCGTTCACCGGCTCGACCGCCACCGGGGCCGCGGTGGCCAAGGCCGCCGGGGCCAACATCAACCGGGTCACGCTCGAGCTGGGCGGCAAGTCACCGCAGATCGTGTTCGAGGACGCCGACCTGGCCGCCGCGGCCAACGGCATCGTGGCCGGCGTGTTCGCGGCCACCGGCCAGACCTGCATGGCCGGCTCCCGGCTCATCGTGCACGAGAGTGTCCAGCAGCGGCTGGTCGAGCTGCTCGTCGAGCGGGCCAACGCGATCAAGCTCGGCGACCCCAACGATCCCGAGACCGAGATGGGCCCGATGGCCAACGAGCCGCAGTACCGGAAGGTGCTGGGCTACCTGGAGACGGCGAGCGCCGAGGGCGGCGTCTTCGCCTGCGGCGGCGGGCCGTCCGACGAGCACGGCGGGCTCTTCGTCCGGCCGACGGTGATCACCAGCGTCGACCCGACCAGGACGGTGGTACGCGAGGAGATCTTCGGGCCGGTGGTGGCCGCGCTCACCTTCAGCGACGAGGAAGAGGCGCTCAAGCTGGCCAACGACACGCCGTACGGCCTGGCCGGAGCGGTGTGGACCAAGGATGTCCACCGGGCGCACCGGGTCGCCGCCAAGCTGCGCGCCGGGACCGTGTGGATCAACGCCTACCGCGTGCTCGCGCCGAATGTCCCCTTCGGCGGGTTCGGCGACAGCGGGCTGGGCCGCGAGAACGGCATCGACGCGCTCAATGAATACACCGAGAACAAGTCTGTCTGGGTCGAGCTGACCGGCGCGACCCGGGATCCCTTCCAGCTCGGCTGAACCGCGAGGAGACAACGACATGACGACTCTGGACCTCAACCCCACGGCGCCGCGGCCCGTCGAGGAGACCCAGCCGCTGGTAGACCGCACGCTGACCAACCCGATGTTCAACGACCAGAAAATGAAGCTCGGGCTGTTCGGCACGAACTGCTCGTTCGGGCTGACCATGTCCCACGCCCCGTCGACCTACGTGGCGACGTGGGATCACACCCTGGAAATCGCGCGGCGCGCCGAGTCGCTCGGCTTTGAGGCGCTCGTCCCCATCGCGCGGTGGCGCGGTTTCGGCGGGACGACCAACTTCAACGGAAACTGCTTCGAGACCTACACCTGGGCTGCGGGCCTGCTGCAGGCCACCGAGAAGATAGCCATCTTCTCCACCTCGCACCTGCCCACCGTGCATCCCATCGTGGCCGCCAAGGCCGCGGTGACCAACGATCACATCTCGAAGGGGCGGTTCGGGCTCAACCTGGTGATGGGCTGGTTCAGCCCGGAAATGGACATGTTCCACGGCAGCCAGCTCGAGCACGACGAGCGTTACGCCTTCGGCCAGGAATGGCTCGACCTGGTCCGGAAGCTATGGAGCGAGCCGGGCTCGTTCGACTTCCACGGCAAGTTCTTCCAGGGCGAAGGGCTGGAAGCGTACCCGAAGCCGTACCAGGCGCCGCAGCCGGTGCTGATCAACGCGGGCAACTCGCCGTCGGGCGTGGATTTCTCGGCCCGCAACGTGGACATCAACTTCGCCTCGCTCGACACCCTCGAGACCATGGCCGATTACACCAAGAACATCCGCCGCAGGGCCCGTGACGAGTATGGCCGCGACATCTCCACCATGACGTACGGACTGGTCGTCGTGCGGGACACCGAGCAGGAGGCCAAGGACGCGTTCCAGGCCATCATCGACCACGGTGACTGGGGCGCGGCCGGGAACGTGATGAAGGTCGCGGGCATGGAAAGCCAGTCCTTCAACGAGCAGATCAAGAAGTTCCAGGAGCGGTTCATCGCAGGCTGGGCCGGCTACCCCGTGGTCGGCACTCCCGAGCAGGTCACCGAGGAACTCGGCCGGCGCAACGAGGCGGGCATGGACGGCATGATCATGGGCTTCCTCGACTACAACGAGGAGATGAAGTACTTCGGCGAGCACGTGCTGCCGCTGATGAAGCAGGCTGGCCTGCGCCACGCCTAAGACATGAGCACTGAAAACATGAGCACTGAAACATGAGCATTATCTGAAGCACCAGCCGTCACCCTTATCCGGAGGCGTTTATGACCACTGACACCGCCGAGGCAATATCCATCGCCGCCGGGAGCGCCGATGCCGCGCTGGCCCGGCTGCAGGACATCCTGCGCCGGATCAGCGACGGCGACCTGCACCGGGCGCACCGTGACGGCGGCTGGAGCGTCGCGCAGGTCATTTCCCATGTCAATGTCTGCGCGCTGCTCTGGCTGGGCGACATGGAGCGGCTGCGGCACGATCCCGAGCTGAGCTTCTTCTTCCGCGAGGAGGTCGGCCACGACGCCCTGGGCTATCCGCCGCCCACGACCGAGATCGCCCTGCGGCAGCTCGACAGCACCCGGCACAGCCTGGCCAGCTGCGTCCCGGCCACGCCCCGGGAGACGCTCAGCCGCACGGTCGAGATCCCCGACCTGGGCACGATGACGATCGCGGAATGGACGCCGCTGATCATCGGCCACCTGACCGGGCACGTCGACCAGGCCGTGGCGATCCTGCGGGACCGCGACGCCATGCCGGAAGGACTGTGACCATGCGCGCGGCCGTGCTGACCGGTATCAAGCAGGTCACGGTTGAAGACCGGCCCGAGCCGCAGGCCCGGCCGGGCTGGGTGGTGGTGCGGGTCGAGTCCGCCTCGCTCTGCGGCACCGACTCCCACCAGTACGACGGCCGGATCGACACGCCGTTCCCGCGGGTGCCGGGGCACGACTTCTCTGGCCGGGTGGAGAGCGTGGCCGACGGCGGCGATGAGTCCCTGATCGGCGCGCATTTCGCGGTCAAGCCGTCGCTGCCCTGCGGCGACTGCCCGGAGTGCGCCAAGGGGCAGCTGGCTGACTGCAAGCGCAAGAAGCTCATCGGGCTGTGGTCGGACGGCTGCCTGGCCGAGAAGATAACGGTGCCGCAGGTCAACCTGGTGCCCCGGCCGGACGGCGTGCAGGACTGGCAGGCCTGCCTGCTGGAGCCGCTGGCGGTCGGGCTGAACACGGTCGACCGGCTGCGGATCATGCTCGGCGAGACCGTTGTGGTGCTGGGCCAGGGCCCGATCGGCCTGGCCCTGACCCGGCTGTGCGCGCTGTCCGGCGCGGGGCGGCTGATCGTGACCGACGCGCGCGAGGCGCCGTTCGCCGTGTCCCGGGCCTACGGCGCGACCGACTGCGTGAACGTCGCCGAGACCGACCCGGTCCGGGCGGTCGCCGAGCTCACCGGCGGCACCGGGGCGGACATCGTGATCGAGACCTCTGGGTTCCCCGCCTCCTGCGCTATCGTGCTCGACTGCGTGCGCAAGGAGGGCAAGGTCGCGCACATCGGCTGGGCCAACGACCTGCCGCCGCTGCCGGTGATCCCGATCATGGCCAAGACGCTGACCGTCTTCGGCGTCGGCGGCAACGGCGGCCGCGGTCAGTACGAGCGCAGCCTGGAACTGGTGCGCAGCGGCCGGATCGACCTCGATCCGATGGTCACCCACCGGTTCGGGCTAGAGGACATCGCCGCCGCGTTCGAGACGGCGGCCAACAAGGCGGAGGGCGCGATCAAGGTCATCGTCCAGCCATAGCCCTAACCTCAGCCGGACGCCCGCTTGTACGGGTCGGGCGGGAACCAGCCGCGTTCGATGATCTGCTCGGACCACCCGGCCAGCTGGGGCAGCAGCTCCTCCAGGGCCGGCCCGAGGGCGCCGATCACGGGCTCCAGCTGCCGGTCGGTGCGCGCTTCGATGTCGGCGCGCAGGCTGGCCCCGGCTCCGGTCAGCGCGGCGTCCGCGAGCAGGCCGCGATCGCGCAGGCTGGCGGTGGCCAGGTCCATCGCCTCCGGCGGCCAGCCGCGGGTGGCGGTATAGGACTGCGGCGGCCAGCCGACCTGCAGCTCGGTGAGCAGATTGGCCTCCAGGCCGGACAGGCCGGCCGCCGCGCACGCGGCCAGGTGGCTGTCCCCCCGCAGCTCGCGCAGCATGGCGCAGGCCTGCCAGAGCGCGGCCAGCGGGTCGTCCGGCCAGGGCAGGCCGCTTACCCCGGCGAACAGCGGCCGCCCGGCCAGCCCGGCCGACCCGGCCGCGCCGCGCAGCAGCCCGGCCACCTCCGCGGCCCGGTCCGCGGTACCCAGCGCGGCGCGCAGCGCGCCGATGACACCGGCTTCGCGGGCGGCGCGTATGTCCGCCAGCCCGCAGGAAGCGCGGGCCGCGTCATACAGCTGCGCGATCAGCCCGGGCTCGAACACGCCGAACGCGGCCGCCACTACCAGGCCGTCCGGCTCGCCGAGCACCGACCCGCGCGACCATACGTAGCCCTGCAGGAAGTCCAGGCCGCAGGCCGCGTACGCCTCGTAGGAAGGCGCGCTCCAGTAGCAGACCGTGGCGATCGGCTCGATGGCGTCGCGCAGCCTGCGGGCCGGCGACTGCCACGCCGAGGTGCCCGCGGGGGCGGCGCCGGCGCTCCTGGGCTGGAAGAAGGCCTCCCGGGCCTCCGTGTAGTCCATCAGATCTTGGTGAAGTGCTGGAAGCACTCGTAGTAGGGGTCGGTGGAGTGGGCGAAGTGGGCCGCCTCGGAGCGCTTGACGGCCAGGTAGGCCGTGCTGCGCAGCGGGCCGAGCATGTCCATCAGCAGCTGGTCGGCTTCCAGCGCGTCCAGCGCCGCAGCCAGCGAGGCGGGCAGCCGGTGGGCGCCGCGGTCGACCCGCTCGGCCTCGGACAGGGTGGCCGGGTCGACGTTCAGCGCCTCACCGGGGTCGATCTTGCTGCGGATGCCGTCCAGGCCCGCGTAGATGAACCCGCCCAGCGCGAGGTAGGGGTTGGCGCTGGAGTCGGACGGCTTGAGCTCCAGGTTTACCGAACTGCCCGGGTCGCCGCGCAGCGGCGAGCAGATCCGGACCGCGGCCTCCCGGTTGTCCACCCCGTAGCAGGTGTACGCGCTGGCCCACATCTGCGGCGCGAGCCTGCGGTAGCTGTTCACGCTGGCGCAGGTCAGCGCGACCAGCGCGGGCAGGTGGGCCAGGAGCCCGCCGATGAAGTGGTATCCGACCTGGGACAGGCCGTTCCGGTCGGCCGGGTCGGCGAACACGTTCCGCCCGCTGGACTCGCCGTCGGCCGACACCTCCAGGAGCGAGGCGTGCAGGTGGGTGCCGTTGCCGGCCTGGTCGGGGATGGGCTTGGGGGCCAGGCTGGCCCACAGCCCGTGCCGGAAGGCCACGCCGCGGACGGTCTCCCGGTACAGCACGTGGTTGTCGGCCGCGCGCAGCGCGTCGGAGTACCTGACCGACAGCTCGTGCTGGCCGTGGCCGAGTTCCGGGTAGTAATGCTCGACGGACAGCCCCTGGGCCTCCATGGCCTCGACGAGTTCCATGGCGAATTCGTGGGCCAGGTGGAAGCCGGTGGCGGAGTAGCACAGGCTGTCGTCGATGGGGATGAGCCGGTCCGGGATCGAGGGCCCGGCGGGCGAGGGCTCGCGGCGCCCGATGGTGAACTCGGGCTCGAACGCGGCCTGCATGGCGTAACCCTCGCCGGCCAGGTCGATGATGGCCTGCTTGAGGAAGGTCCGGGCGCACGCCTCCCAGGGCGACCCGTCCGGCAGCACCAGGTCGGCGAGCATGGCCCCGGCGCCCGGCGCGTAGGGCAGCGCCACGAACGTGTCCGGGTCGGGCACGATCCTGACCTCGCCGACCGGGCCCATCCCGGCCACCGGCTGCAGCTGGTCGAGCATGGACATCGCCATCATGGCGACCGTGTGCCCGATGCCGCTGGACATGCGCTCCTTCAGCCGGGCCGGGCCGGCCGCCTTGCCGCGAATGATCCCGCCATGGTCGGCGTAAAGGAAACGGACCAGGCGGATCTGCTCCCGGCTGGTCCGTTCCATAACCGTTTCGATTGCTCCGTCTGTCATGCACCCATGGGTAGCACGTTCCACCCCGTCACGTACAGCCGACGGCGAACATGCTCTAGCTGGCGGGACACGGTATTTTCGGGCCATGAGCCCACGGCAGGCACCGCGCGATTTGCGCGCGTCCGATGCGGACCGGGACCGGGTGCTGGCCCTGCTGGCCGAGGCGGTCGCCGACGGGCGGCTCACCCCGGAGGAGCATTCGGACCGGGTGCAGCGGGCCTGCACGGCCCGGACGCTGGGCGATCTGGCCGAACTGACCTCGGATCTGGCCCTGCCGTCGGCTCAGCCGGTGCGGCTGGACGGCGGCCGGGTGGTCAGCGGGATCTTCGGCCCGGCTCGCCGCGACGGCCGCTGGGTGGTGCCGGAGAGCCTGACCGTGACGGCCATGTTCGGCGAGGTGGTGATGGACTTCACCCAGGCCATCCTGCAGGCCCGCCGCATCGTCCTGTACGCCACCGTGGTCGGCGGCCGGCTGCGGCTGGTCGTGCCGGACGGGGTCTCCGTCATCGTGAGCGGGCACCTGGTGCTGGGCCGCAGGCGCGGCGGCACGCCGCTGCCCGGCCCCAGCACCCCGGTCATCGAGGTCAAGGGGCTGGTCCTCGGCGGTGAGGTCGTCGTCCGCACGCCGCCCAGGAGCCGCCGCTTCCGCCTGTTCGGCCGCCGCCAGAACCCGCCGCTCAGCCGAAGTTGACCGACGAGTAGGCCCGCAGCTTCCACAGCTGGTGCTCGCTCTTGATGCTCCGGATGGTCCCGGAGCGGGAGCGCATGACCAGGGAGTGCGTGGTCGCGTGCCCGCGGGTGTACCTGACCCCGTCGGCGAGCTCCCCGTCGGTGATCCCGGTGGCCGCGAAGAACACGTCGTCGGAGGTGACCAGGTCGTCGGTGGTGAGCACCCGGTTCAGGTCGTGGCCCGCGTCCAGCGCGCGGCGGCGCTCGGCCTCGTCGCGGGGCGCGAGCTTGCCCAGGATGACCCCGCCCAGGCACTTCAGCGCGCACGCGGCGATGATGCCCTCCGGCGTCCCGCCCACGCCGAGCATCAGATCGATCCCGGTGCCCTCGCGCGCGGCCATGATGGCGCCGGCCACGTCGCCGTCGGTGATCAGGTGGATCCGGGCGCCGCTGGCCCGGACCTCGGAGATCAGCTCCGCGTGCCGCGGACGGTCCAGGATGACCACGGTCACGTCCTGCGGCGAGCAGGCCTTGCCCTTGGCCACGGCCAGCACGTTGGCGGCCGGCGGGGCATCGAGGTCGACCATGCCGGCCGCTTCGGGGCCGGTGGCCAGCTTGGACATGTAGAACACCGCGGACGGGTCGTACATGGAGCCGCGGCCCGCCACGGCCAGCACCGAGATCGCGTTCGGCATGCCGTTGGCGCACAGCCGGGTACCGTCGATCGGGTCCACCGCGACGTCGCAGGCCGCGCCGGTGCCGTCGCCCACCTCCTCGCCGTTGAACAGCATGGGCGCGTGGTCTTTCTCGCCTTCCCCGATGACCACGACACCGCGCATCGACACCGAGTTGATCAGCAGCCGCATCGCGTTCACGGCCGCGCCGTCCGCCCCGATCTTGTCGCCGCGGCCCACCCACCGGGCCGCCGCCATGGCCGCGGCCTCGGTCACCCGGGCCAGCTCGAGGGCCAGGTTCCGGTCGGGGGCGTGGCTGGCCGGCTCGTGGGCCTGCTGCTCGACGGTCATAGAGGTGTCCTTCCGCTCGGCCTGTAATGATCCTACGGGGCCACCCCCGCCGCCGGCCCCGAGCTGCTCGCCGGGCGGGCTAGCCTGGGCAGTTGTGAACCGGGTGCTGCGGGGCGGGGTAGCCACGCTGGGCTGCCTGCTGGGCGCGGCCCTGATCGTGGCCGCCATCCCGATGCCGCACGCCGCGCAGCCCGGCACCGTCAGCTACCGCGCTGACCTGGCCAGGCTAGCCAGGCTGGCGCCCTACCCCGCGGTCGCCCCGGCCGGCCTGCCGGGATCCTGGCAGCCGGTCGCCTCGGGCCTGACCGTCGGCGGCGCCAACGGGGCAGGCACGGTCACCTGGCAGCTCGGCTTCATGACCCCGGCCGGCCTGCTGGCCGCGCTGGAGGAGAGCAACGCGCCGGCCGCCGGGTTCATCAGGCGGATGACCAACGACGGCACCGCCCTGCCATCTATTGATCTGAACGGACAGACCTGGAGCCTGAGCGATACTCCCTCGCGCGGCCAGCGATCGCTCTATTTCACTGGTGCGGCCGGCCTGGTGGTCGTGGTCACCGGCAATGCCAGCTGGGCCCAACTGCGCCAGCTGGCTGCCTCACTTCACCGGGTGACGCCCCAGGCCGGAATCACCGGAACCGCCGGATCCGGCGCGCTCTGAGCCGGTCTCGGCCCGGCTGAGCTGCTCGGGTATCTGGACGTCGGCAGGCGGCGCGACCTCGTCCGGCGTCTGCGGGGTCCGGGCTGACACCTCGGCACCGGACTCGCGGTCGTCGAAAGTGACTTCGATGTGCTGTTCGGGGCGCCGCTGGTTCTGCAGGGCCTGCAGCGCCATGCTGGCCCGGTCGGCCTCGGTCAGCGGCGGCTGGACGATGGCCCGCGGCCACAGCCGCCGGTTCAGCACCACGTTGATCTCGGCGCTGTACACGGTGATCTCCACCGCCAGGTAGATCCAGGCCAGCAGCCCCAGCACGGTGGCGAACACGCCGTAGACCGAGTCGCTGTGCAGGTAGTGGTGCACCAGCCAGGTGCCCAGGACCTGCAGCACCGTATACAGCAGGCCGCCGGTTATCACCCCGGGCAGCAGGCTGCGGGTCGGTACCCCCTTCGGCGTCAGCGCGCGAAAGGCACCGAGGTACATGCCGACGTTGAATGCCGCGGTCACCACCTCGAGCGGGATCTTGACCGCCAGCCCGTTGTGCAGGTACGTCGTCAAGCTGGCCAGCCCGGTCGTCACGATCACGCCGCCGCCGAGCAGGCACAGGAACAGCCCGGCCCGTCCCAGCCGCTGCACGTACCCGGGCCGGGCCGGCCCGGGCAGGTTCCACACCTGCTCCATGGTGAACAGCCCGGCCTGGGCCAGCCCGGTCGCGCCCCAGATCAGGCCGATCAGGCCGACGACCAGCCCGATCATGCTCGCCCGCCTGAGCTGGTGCACGTTGCCGGTCAGCGTGTGGCCGAGCAGCGGCACCTGGTTGGCCACCGCGTTCAGGACATCGTTCTTGACCGACGGGTCGACCGAGGCGAAGACGAGGCCGAGGATCGTCACCAGCACCAGCAGCAGCGGGAAAATCGAGACGAAGGCGGAGTACGCGAGGTTGGAGACCAGGACTCCGCCGTTGTCGTCCCCGTACTTCTTGATCACCCCGAACACGAAGGCCGTGGGCGTGAACCGGCGCTGCGTGGCGTCTACCCGCCTGATGGTCCGCTCGACTGGATTCATCGCGCCCGCCTTGCTTTTTGTCTGGCCACCCCGCTGCCCAGCAGCCGGGCACCCAAACCAGGCGCCAAAACCGGGCACCCAAACCAGGCGCCAAAACCGGGCCCCCAAACCAGGCGCCAAAACCGGGCCCCCCAAAACCGGGCCCCCAAACCAGGCGCCAAAACCGGGCCCCCCAAAACCGGGCCCCCAAACCAGGCGCCAAAACCGGGCCCCCAAACCAGGCGCCCAAACCGGGCGCTGGGCAGCCGGCCTCAGAACGGGGCGTCGTCCTCGCCGTCCGCGGCGTCCCCGGCGGGCGGGGCGTCGTCGCGCTTGGCCATCGCGGCCGCGAGCCTGGCCCGCGCGCCAGCCAGCCATTCCTCGCACACCGCGGCCAGCCGCTCGCCGCGTTCCCACAGCTCGAGGGACTGTTCCAGGGTCAGGCCGCCCGTCTCCAGGCGCTTGACCACCGCGGCCAGCTTGTCCCGGGCCTGCTCGTAGGACAGCGCCTGCTCATAGGATGGCGCCTGACCGGAAGCCGCGTCGGTGCCTTCTGCAGTGTCTCCTGCAGTGTCTCCTGCAGTGTCTCCTGCTCGCCTGCGGGGCGCCTCTTGGCGCCTCCTTCCCTCGTCGCTCGTCCCTCGCTCCTCAGTCCAGGCGGCGCCGCGCCCCTCCGGCTCGCTCACGGTCACAACCCTATCCGCCGCCGGCGTCACCGTCCGCAACTTTGTCCGCCACCTCCCCTTCCGCGTGTACGGTGAGCTGGTCGGCGGCGAACCGTACGGTCAGCGTCTCGCCCGGGCTGACCTCGGCGGCAGCCCGCACCACGCCGTTGCTGGCGTGCTGCACGATGGCGTAGCCGCGGCGCAGCGTCGAGGCGGGCGACAGGGCCAGCAGCCGGGCCCGCGTGTGCGCCAGGTCGTCGCCGCCCCGGGTCAGGTTGGCATCCAGCGACACCCGGGCCCGCTGCAGCAGCGCGTCCACCCGCTCGGCCTGGCGCTCCACCTCGCGCACCGGGTCGGCCAGCGCCGGCCGGGACGTGATCGCCGTCAGCCAGGCCGTTTCCCGGTCCAGCCAGCCGGTCAGGCACCGGCGGGCCCGGTCCCGCAGCTGGGTCACCAGCGCCAGCTGCTCGCTGACGTCAGGCACCACCCGCTTGGCCGCGTCGGTCGGCGTGGAGGCCCGCAGGTCGGCCACGTAGTCAAGCAGCGGCGTGTCCTGCTCGTGGCCGATCGCGCTCACCACCGGAGTCCGGCAGGCCGCGACCGCCCTGATCAGGGTCTCGTCGGAGAACGGGAGCAGGTCCTCGAGGGAGCCGCCGCCGCGGGCGATGATGATCACGTCCACCTCGGCGTCCGCGTCCAGGCGCTGCAGCGCGTCGGTCACCTCCTGCACCGCGTACGGGCCCTGCACCGCGGTCTGCTCCACCCGGAACCGCACGGCCGGCCAGCGCCGGGCGGCATTGTCCATGACGTCGCGCTGGGCCGCCGAGTCGCGTCCGCAGATGAGCCCGACGACACGGGGGAGGAACGGAAGAGCCCGCTTTCGTTCGGCAGAAAGAAGACCTTCCGAGCCGAGCTGGCGCCGCAGCCTTTCCAGCCGGGCCAGCAGATCGCCCACCCCCACCGCGCGGATCTCGAGCGCAGTCAGTGCGAACGAGCCGCGGTTGGCGTTGAAGTCCGGCCGGGCGAAGATCACTACCCGGGCTCCCTCGGCGGGCGCCGGCTCGGCCGCGCCGAACACCTGCCGGGTGCAGATGACCCGCACCGACACCGCCGCGACCGGGTCGCGCAGGGTCATGAACACCGCGCCGCCGCGCACGGCGCACTCGGCGATCTGCCCCTCCACCCAGACCCGGCCGAGTCGGCCGATCCAGCCCCCGACCAGCTGCAGGACCGTGCGGACCGGGACCGGCGATTCAGCCGACGTATCCAGCGCCACTAGCGGGTGCCCCGCAGCCCGCGCCCGCCCAGCCCGCGCCCGTCCCGCAGCCCGCGCCCGCCCAGCCCGCGCCCGCCCCGCAGCCCGCGCCCGCCCAGCCCGCGCCCGCCGTGCCCCCGCCCTGCTTCATGCGCCCCGCCCGCATCACCGGTCCCGGCTACCCCGCCTGCGCTACCGGTCCGGCAGCCGAGCCCGCCCGTAAGCCTCGCCGGACCCAGCGGGTGCTCAGTAAACAGGGGGGAGCGCCTGGTGATCTTCGTCCCCTGCGCGAGGTCCTCGGTGCCGTGGTACCTAAGGGGACTGTGGTTCGCGAGCGTCCCGCGGTACGGCACTCCCGCCGATTTCCGCAGTGGCTCCAGTTTTCGCGGTGGATTTGGGGCATCCCAGTACACGAAATCAACCGCGAAACCTGAATCCACCGCGTAAGTGTGGCGTACGGGGGATGTGGGGCAACTAAGGCCGCTCCTCCAAGCCCGCAAATGTGCCGTAGGCCCAATTAGCCCGGAGCCTCCGCAGTAGTGGGACTGTTGGGTGGTGTGGGATTGCGGGCGGTAGGTCACTACTCGCCCGCCTCCAGCTTGGCGATCCGGCGCTCGAACATGGCGATCACGTCGGTCCGGCCTGCGTGCCCCTTTTCGTACTCCGCCAGCTGCCTGACCTGCCCGATGTCTAGGTTGCGCAGCCGCGCACGCAACGAGGCGATGGACAGCTCGCCGTAGTTCGGCAGCGGCGGCTCCACCGTCCCGGCCTCCACCGTCCCGGCCTCCACCGTCCCGGCCTCCACCGTCCCGGCCTCCACCGTCCCGGCCTCCACCGTCCCGGCCTCCACCGCCCTGGCCCCCGCTGCGGGCCCGGCCGCCTCCATGGCTCCGGTCACCTCTTCGGCCCCGGCTGCCGCTGGCGGCTCGCCAACGGCTGGCGGCGGCTCGCTGGCCGGCTGCACCGCCGGGATCGTCGCGTCAGCCTGGGCGCTTGCCGCCTTCGCCGCATCTCCGGTGTCAGGGAGCAGTCGCACGTTACCGGTCTTGTCGAAGTCCCTGGTCTCGGTGGCCTTCTCGGCTGGCGTCCTCAGCGTCCTTGGCGTCCTCGGGGCGGGGGGCCACGGCGCCGCCTCCGGCTCGGGCGCCTTCTGGCCAGCTGTCTTCGGCTCGGCTGTCTTCGGCGCAGCCGTCTTTTCCCGGGTCGCCTTCCCCCGGGCTGTCTTCTCCCCAGCCGGCTTCCGCCCGGCGGGCTGGCGGGCCGGTGGCACCTCCGTGACGTCCGCCCCGACTGTGACATCCGCTTCAGCCGCCCCGGCGGTCGCGGCAGGCGCTGCGGGCGCCGGGGCCTGCTCCGGTGCCGCCGGGGTGCCGCGGGCCTGCGCTACGGATTCCGCGGGCTTAGGTGCCCGGGCGTGCGGAACGTGCTGGTCGGCGGGCGTCTTGTTCCGCAGCTTGTCGGTGATCAGCAGCAGCTGGCCGATCCCGGCGAAGACGCCGCGCAAGGCCTGCGCCGGAGCCTCCTTGATACGGTCACTGACCTGCGGCACGCGCATGTCACACTCTCCCTGGGGACGGTCTCTCGCAGCGCCCAGGTTTCCCCGCCTACCCGGACACGTCGCTGTTAGTCAGCGCCTGTTCCCTGCCGGGTAATCTTCGCGCCTTTATGTGGCGCTGGGCAACCATGCCTTAGGCGGTGAGAATCGGGGCCGCCGGTCCCGGCACTGCCCAGACCGAGATACGGTTACGTCCGGTTTAGCCACCAATGAGGCCGGTGTCACGGCAAGCGGCCTCACGCCCGAAGGGACGTACGCGCGATGACCTGCCCGGGACTTCACTGCGCTGGCTGCGGCCGCGGCGGCACGGCCGCCACCCTGACCCTGACCGGAATCGGGGCGCTGGCCGCCTGGTGGGCCTTCCAGGACCTGGTCGCCGTGGTCGTGGTGATGGCGGTCAGCTTCGTGCTCGCCCTGGCCGCGGTGAGCTTGCTGATCAAGGCCACCCAGAAGCGTGAGGCCAGGGTCGGCCGGCTACTGGCCGCGCAGCGCCAGGCCGACGCGCTGCCGCCGCGGACGCCGCATCGGGCGGTCACCGGGGACTTGCACCTGCACTTCCACGGCCTGCCGGACACCGGCGCCGCCGCGGCCATCATCCGCCAGGCCATCACCGGATCCGCCGCCGAGCCCGTCACCGTACCGGCCGGCGACGCCGTTCCCGACCAGGACCCAGCCCTGCCCGCATGACCCGGTCGGCATCCGGGCAGCTTCCCGGGCAGGCCGCGCCCGGCGGTCAGGATGCCCTGGCCAGCGTGCTAGCGTCGAATTATGGCTAGCTCAGACGTGCCGGAACAGCCCGTGTCAAAACGGGTCCTGCTCGCCAAGCCGCGGGGGTACTGCGCCGGCGTCGACCGGGCCGTGCAGGCCGTCGAGCTGGCCCTGGACAAGTTCGGGCCGCCGGTCTACGTGCGCAGGCAGATCGTGCACAACACCTACGTGGTCAGCTCGCTGGAGAAGCGCGGCGCGATCTTCGTCACCGAGGTGGAGCAGGTGCCGCCCGGCGCGGTCGTGGTCTTCTCCGCGCACGGCATCGCACCCGAGGTGCGCGCCGACGCCGAACGCCGCGGCCTGCGCGCCATCGACGCCACCTGCCCGCTGGTCACCAAGGTGCACAACGAGGCGCGGCGCTTCGCGGCCAAGGACTACGACATCCTGCTGGTCGGCCACGCCGGGCACGAAGAGGTAGTCGGCACCTCGGGCGAGGCCCCGAGCCGGGTCCGCCTGGTCGACGGCGCCGACGGGGTGGCGAACCTGGAGGTCAGGGACCCGAACCGGGTCGTGTGGCTGTCCCAGACCACGCTGTCGGTGGACGAGACCGCCGATACGGTCAGCGCGCTGCGGGAACGTTTCCCGGCGCTGCTCGACCCGCCCAGCGACGACATCTGCTATGCCACGCAGAACCGCCAGGCCGCCGTGAAGGTCATCGCCGGCCAGTCCGACCTGGTCATCGTGGTCGGCTCGCCGAACTCGTCCAATTCTGTGCGCCTGGTCGAGGTGGCCAAGGACCATGGCGCGTCCGCCGCCTATCTGGTCGACGACGCGGGCGAGGTGGACGAGCGCTGGCTGGACGGGGTTAGCACGATCGGCGTGACCAGCGGGGCCTCGGTGCCGGAAGAGCTGGTCACCTCGGTGCTCGGCAAGCTGGCCGACTACGGATTCGGCGCCGTGGAGGAAGTCGAGGCGGTCCCGGAGAACATGACGTTCGCGCTGCCCCGCGAGCTGCGGCCCGCCCGCTCGTCCGCGGCCGGCTAAGGCGGCTAAGGCGGCTAAGGCGGCTAAGGCGGCTAAGGCGGCTAAGGCGGCTAAGGCGGCTAAGGCCAGCATCGCCTAGCTCCCGTCCCCGAGGGAACGATGACCACAGAGCAGACCACCGCAGCCGCCAACATCGCGCTCGTGCGCAGCACCCTCGACGCGTTCAACGCGGGCGACTTCGACACCTGCGTCGCCCGCCTCAGCCCGGACTTCGTGATGAACCTGGCCGGCCTGCCCCCGATGCCCGGCCCGGCCGTGTGGCGGCAAGGGGTCGACGTCATCAAGCGCGGCTTCCCCGACCTGCACGCGCAGATCGACGACGTGGTCGCCGCAGGCGACCAGGTGGCCCTCCGGCTGACCTTCCGCGGTACCCACCTGGGGGATTACCTGGGCATCCCCGCCACCGGCCGCACCATCGAGTACGTCAGCCACGAGTTCTACCAGATCGCCGGCGGCCTGATCACCGAGGAATGGATCTGCTCCGACACGGCCATGATGCACGGCCAGCTGACCGTCGGCGACGCCTGAATCACGCTAACCGCTGGCGCCAGGCCTCGATCAGGTTCCCGACCGTGGTCATCCCGGGCAGCGTCGGCCGGTACCCGCGTCCGGCCGCGATCATGACGGTCAGCGCCGTCCCCGTGAACAGCCAGGGAGCGGCCGTGCCCAGCATGACCAGCACTCCCTCGGCCGCCATGAAGCCGCCCGGCGTGGTCAGCGCCTGGGCGCACGCGGCCCCGGCCAGGAACAGCAGCGGCGGGCAGACGACCATGGTCCGCAGCCCGCTGGTCTTGGTGTAGCAGGTGACCACGCCGCAGCCGCAGACGAACGCCGCGCCCGCCAGCGTGTCCCACCCGGTCCAGGCCGCGATGAGCAGGATGAGGAAGCAGAACACGAACAGCGACACGACCGCGCCCCGCCCGGTGAGCTTGACCCGTCCCTGCGGTTCCAGGGACGTGGGCGGCTTACGGGTGGCCGGCTGTGGCGCCGGGGTCCGGGTCTGCGTCATCGAGCCGCACGCACCAGGCCCACGGTCCGGCCGATCTCCGCCGTTGGTCCCGGCGCCTCGAGCTTCGCCGCGCCGAACTCTCCCGGTTCGAGCTCCCCGCCCCCGCTTGCCACCAGCTCGGGGGCGGACAGGGCCCGGGTCGTCTCCTCCACCGGCTTGGGCGCGTCGAGGCCGGCGTCGGTGACGCCCAGGTCGTTCAGCCGCCTGGCGCTGACCAGGACCCGGCCCTCCAGCGAGCCGACCGTCTGGTTGTAGCTGGTCACGGCTTTGGTCAGCGCGCGGCCCAGCTGGTCCACGTTGCGGGCCAGGCTGCCGATGCGGTCGTAGAGCTCGCGGCCGATGTCGAACACGGCCCGTGCGTTGTCGGCCAGCGCCGCCTGCTGCCAGGCGTACTGCGCCGTGCGCAGCATCGTGACCAGCGTGGTGGGAGTGGCGATGTGCACCCGGCGGCTCATGGCGTACTCCAGCAGCCCCGGGTCCCGCTCCAGCGCCGGGGCCAGGAACGCCTCGCCCGGGATGAACAAGATCACGAACTCGGGCGACGGGCTGATCGCGGCCCAGTAGGCCTTGCCCGCCAGCCGGTCCACGTGGTCCCGCAGGTGCCGGGCGTGCGCGTCCATCCGCGCCGCGCGGACGGTCTCGTCGTCGCTCTCCGCGGCTTCCAGGTAGGCGGCCAGCGAGACCTTGCTGTCGACCACGATGTGCTTGCCGCCGGCCAGGTGCACCACCATGTCCGGGCGCTGCGGCCCGTCAGCGGCGGCCACGGCCACCTGCTCGTCGAAGTCGCAGCGGGCGCTCATCCCGGCCAGCTCGACCACCCGGCGCAGCTGCAGCTCACCCCAGCGGCCCCGGGCTTCCGGCCGCCGCAGCGCGGTGACCAGCGCCTGTGTCTGGTCCCGCAGCCGCTCCGAGGCCTGCCGCGCCACCGCGACCTGCTCGGCCAGCGCGGCGTGCGAGCGGGTGCGGGCCGCGTCGGAATCCCGTAGCTGGGCCTCGAGCCGGACCAGGGTTTCCTGCAGCGGGCTGACCAGGTGCTCGACCGCGGCCCGGCGGGTCTCGAGCTCGCTGGATGCCTGGGCGTTGGCCGCTTGCAGCCGACCCTCCGCGACCTCGAGGAACCGGGCCGTGCTGGCGTCCAGTGCCTCCGCCGACAGGGCCTGGAAATGCTCCGCGAGCTGGCCTTCCACCAGCGCGGCCCGGTCGGCGGCGGCCCGCTCGGTCATCAGGGCCCGCTGCTCGGCGGCCCGGGCCCGGCCGCTCGCGTCCGCCGCGGCAGCCGCCAGGCGGCCCCGCGCGTACAGGTACCCGATCACTGCCCCGATGACGATCCCGAGCAGCAGTCCGGCCAGCAGCGAGATTGCGCTCATATGCAGCGATGATCTCACCCTGTGGGCAAAACCTCCCGCCGACACGCCCGGCGCCGGCCGAGCCCGCACAGAAACCTCAGGCCGTCATCCCGTCTTTTGGGCCGAACGGTCCGTGGTACCAGCCCCCGCGCCCCTGCTCGCCCGCCGCGCGGGCCGCCCGCCCGCTGTCCCCGCGCCCCGCGCCCCGCGCTTGCCCCCGCGCGGCTTCCCCCCTTCCCCCCCGCGACCCGCTCCCGCCGCCCGGCCACCCCCTCCTCCCCTGACGCACTCAATGGTTGTGGCAACGTATCGAAAAGAGCGGCTAGGTTGCCACAATCATCGAATCCCGCCCGGGTCGGGTGAGGTGGAAGGGACTTACGGGCGGGATGGTTCCGGCTCGGCGCCGGCCAGCACCGCGGTCACGACCTTGCGGACCTGTGCCGCGTCCGGCGGCACCCGGGCGCGGCCGGCGAACAGCAGGTGCCCGGCGCCGATCAGGGTGGGCGCGAGCGTGTCCACGTCGGCATCCGCCGCGATGCGGCCCAGATCGCGCTCGGCGCGCAGGTAGGACGCGATCATGGCCGCGGCCTCGGTGGCCAGCGGGACCCCGGTCGGCCTGGTCTGCCGCAGCCGGGCTCGCAGGTCATCCCGGAAGATCAGCAGGCTGACGATCTGGATGGCCACTGAGCCGAACAACTCGGCCAGCGCGCCGGTCAGGTTACCGGCCACGGTGCCGGTCCCGGCGGCCGCGCGCAGCGCCTCGGCCTGATGGCCGAGCCGGGCGATGCGGTCTTCCACCAGCGCGGCCAGGAAGGCGTCGAAGTCGGCGAAGTGCCGGTGCAGCACGCCCTTGGCCACCCCGGCCTCGGTGGTGACCGCCCGGCTGGTCAGCGCGTGCGGCCCGTCTCGCAGCAGCACGCGCTCGGCCGCGTCGAGCAGCTGCTCGCGCACATCCCGCAGCGCCACCCCGGTCGGCACCGTCCATCCTCCCTCGCCGGCGGCAAGCTTCGCCGTCCGCGAAACTCATACTCAAGTGGGCGCATGCCCACTTAGAGTGGGCGCATGCCCACTGTACCGTCCGAGCAAGCATCCGGTCCCCAGCCTCAGCTTCGTGAGTCTCATCAGCAGCGGCAGGTGGCGGAGTCGTTCGGCCGGGACGCCGCCCGCTACGAACGGACCCGGCCCAGTTATCCCGCGGCCCTGGTGGACCGGATCGTCGCCGCCAGCCCCGGACCCGGCGTCCTCGACGTCGGCTGCGGGACCGGCATCGTGGCCCGGCTGTTCCAGGCGGCCGGCTGCCGGGTGCTCGGGGTCGATCCCGACGAGCGCATGGCCGACCTGGCCCGGCAGTCCGGGACCGAGGTCGAGGTGGCGACGTTCGAGGCCTGGGATCCGGCCGGACGGGCATTCGACGCGGTCGTCGCCGGGCAGGCCTGGCACTGGGTGGATCCGGTGGCCGGCGCGGCCCAGGCGGCGCAGGCGCTGCGCCCCGGCGGGCGGCTGGCGGTGTTCTGGAACTCGTTCCTGCCGCCGCCCGAGGTGAACGACGGCATGGCCGCGGTGTTCGGTCGGGTCCTGCCGGACGGGCCGATGCGGCGCGGGCCGCCCGGCCCGGACGGGTACTCGGCGCTGTGCGCCAAGGCGGCCGACGGGATGCGGCAGGCGGGCGCGTTCGGCGACCCGGAGCAATGGCGGTTCGACTGGGAGCGGCGCTACACCCGCGAGGAGTGGCTGGACCAGATGCCCACGTTCGGCGGCTGGCACCAGTATCCCCCGGAGGTCCAGCAGGACCTGCTGGCCGGCGTGGGCGAGGTCATCGACGCGGTCGGCGGCCGCTTCACGATGGGGTACGCCACGCTGGCGGCCACCGCGGCGCGCGCCTGACTCCGGGGTACGGCCGCTCCGGCGCGGCCAGTGCGGCACTAAACTCGCGCGGGTGAGTCTGTCTATCGGGATCGTCGGCCTGCCCAACGTGGGTAAGTCCACTTT
This sequence comes from uncultured Actinomycetes bacterium, assembly GCA_963739135.1. Taxonomy (GTDB): domain Bacteria; phylum Actinomycetota; class Actinomycetes; order Streptosporangiales; family Streptosporangiaceae; genus Palsa-504. Next base: position 802,337 of record CAVTZG010000017.1, on the reverse strand, counting down.
GTTCAACGCGCTCACCCGAGCCGGGGCGCTGGCGTCCAACTACCCCTTCGCCACCATCGACCCGAACGTGGGCGTGGTGGGCGTCCCCGACCCGCGCCTGGCCGAGCTGGCCAAGCTGTACGACTCGGCGCGGATCGTACCCGCCACCGTGCGGTTCACCGACATCGCCGGGCTGGTCCGGGGCGCCTCGCAGGGCCAGGGGCTCGGCAACCAGTTCCTGGCCCACATCCGCGAGACCGACGCGATCTGCCAGGTGGTGCGGGTCTTCGACGACCCGGACGTGACCCACGTAGACGGCGACGTGTCGCCCGAGCGCGACATCGAGACGGTCGTCACCGAGCTGATCCTGGCCGACCTGCAGACGCTGGAACGGGCCGTGCCCCGGCTGGTCAAGGAGACCAAGTTCGCCAAGGATCCCGACCGGACCCGGACCGCCGAGTCCGCGGTCGCGGCCCAGAAGCTGCTGGACCAGGGCACCACGCTGTGGGCCGGCGCCGCCTCCGCGGGCATCGACCTGCCCTCGCTGCGCGAGCTCTCGCTCCTGACGGCCAAGCCGTTCCTGTACGTCTTCAACTGCGACGTCGCCGAACTCGCCGACGACGACCTGCGCAAGCGGATGTCCGCCCTGGTCAACCCGGCCGAGGCCATCTTCCTGGACGCCAAGACCGAAGCCGACCTGGCCGAACTGCCCTCCGACGAGGCCGCCGAGTTGCTGGCCGAGGCCGGCCTCGGCGAGCCCGGGCTGGCCCAGCTGGCCCGGGCCGGCTTCCGGGCCCTGGGCCTGCAGACCTTCCTGACCGCCGGCCCGAAGGAGACCCGGGCCTGGGAGATCAAGGCCGGCGCCACCGCGCCCGAGGCGGCCGGCGTCATCCACTCCGACTTCCAGCGCGGCTTCATCAAGGCCGAGGTGGTCTCCTACGACGACCTGATCGCGGCGGGCTCGCTGCCCGCCGCCCGGGCCGCCGGCAAGGCCCGCATAGAAGGCAAGGACTACGTCATGCGGGACGGCGACGTGGTGGAGTTCCGTCACAGCTAGCGGCGTACCGGTTCCTTGTCGGCGCCTTCGGGGCGAGGCGGCTCACGGGCGCGCGGGGTGCTGGTCGTTGCGCGCCATCTGGGCAGCGCGCAGTTCGGCGTGCATCTCCCACGGCGCGCGCGGCAGCACGTGGCCCGTCTCGAGCAGGGACTTCAGCTTGGCGAAGACGGCCTTCCCGCCGGCCGGGGCGCGAACTGCCTGACGGACTCGTGCAGACTGAGGCGCCCGCGACTGCTAACGTCGCTTGACCTGCGCAAACTTAGCTTCCATCGGCTTCCGGCCAGGGCATAAGCCGGTTACCGTGGCCGAGTGCTGGGGATCGGTTGGACCGAGGTCGTGGCCCTGGCCGCGGCCTATGTCATCGCGGTCGCGGCCACCCCGGCGGGCATCTCGGGCGCCGTGCTGCTCCTGCCGTTCCAGGTCAGCGTGCTGGGCACGCCCAGTCCGGCCGTCACCCCGACCAACCTGCTATACAACGTGGTGGCCACGCCGGGCGCGCTGTACCGCTACTGGCGGCAGGGCCAGACCGGCGGCCGCCTGGCCGTGGTACTCATGGCCGGAACCCTGCCCGGTGTTATCGCCGGAGCGGTCATACGCGCCGAACTGCTGCCCGGCCCGCACGTCTTCGAGCTCATCGTCGCGGGAGTCTTGGTGCCAACAGGCTGCTGGCTGACCGTGACCAGGCCGCCGAGTCGGCCCGGCCTACCGGACCCGTCCCGTCCAGGACGCCCGGCCTTGCCGATCCCGGCCCCCGTCCTGGTCGCGCTGGCCGGTCTGGTCGGCTGCGTGGGCGGCATCTACGGGATCGGCGGCGGCTCGATCCTGTCCCCGCTCCTGATCGGATCCGGCCATCCGGCATCCGAGGCCGCCCCGGCTGCCCTCGCCTCCACCTTCGTGACATCAGTGGCGGGCGTGGTGACCTTCACTGTCTTGTCCGTCCACCACCACGGCGCGATCGCCCCCGACTGGTCCACCGGCCTGGCGCTCGGCCTCGGCGGTATGGCCGGCGGGTACACCGGGGCCCGGATCCAGTCCCGCCTCCCCGACACCATGATCCGCTGCCTGGTCGGCATCCTGGTCATCGCGATCGGCGTCCGTTACCTCTGGTCAGGACTGAGCTGACCGCATCCGGGCCGCAGCAGGCCCGGCCAGAATCCAGGCCGCTGCCATCGTGGTGGTCATGTGATTGCTGAGCTGGATGTTTAAAAATCGAATAGGTGTACCACTTGAAGATATGGTAACTATGTTCGATAATCGACTAGATCCCATATTTTCATCGGACGAAGGTACGAAGATGGTTTCGATTGAGACCCAGCTGCCGCCGCGGTCTGCGGTGGTCTCCCCGCGCGGTCCCTCGGGGTGCGAATCTGACCAGCTCATCGTGGCCCGCCTGGCCGGCGCGGCGCAGCGGCACGCGCCGTGGCGGGAACCCACCGCGGCGCAGCGGCACGCGCCGTGGCGGGAACCCACCGCGGCGCAGCGGCACGCGCCGTGGCGGGAACCCACCGAGGCGGAAACCGCGGCCGCCGTGGCAGAACTGCGGGAGATAGCCGGCGGCCGGGCTGACCTACTGGCCGAGGCGGCAGGCCTGCTGACCGGCTTCTACCGGCGGACCAGCGAGGAGACGAGAGCTCGCGCCGCCGCCCATTACTGCGTCGTGGCGGGCGCGCGACATGAGGAGATCCCGCACTGGATCGAGGTAGGCCGGAGCCGGGCCGCGGCCGCCCGGCAGGACTCCGATGCGGGTCAGCGGCATCGGAGGGACGATCCGGGTGCGTCCACCTGAATTTATTTCAGTCCGGGTTGAACCCGGTGCGTATTCGTCTCGTATCAGAGAGTGCTGGTTATTTGTCCTCGCGGATGTCGCGGTGATGGTCTCCAACCGGCCCCTCGCCGAGACGTAGTGCCGCACAATGGACCGCGGACCGGCGCGAAGGGACGGGCCGCCCCTGCTCGTGGCAGGCGCGGAAGCGTGCGGAGGTGTGATGTTTCGCCTGCCCAACACCGGTAACGGATCACATTTGTCCGATTACTCTCCGGTTGCGGCACTGAACGGCTCCGCATCGCCCGGCCCCGGCTGGATCGAAAATGAGATCGGTTCACGCGGCCCCGCCGCGCCGCCGGCCGGACCGTCCTGGAACGGCGCAGGCGGCCGGTGGCGGCTGTGGCCGCTGCGGCTGCTGCTGTGGACGACGCTGCTGATCATCGCGTTCCGTGGCGTGACCGCCATCATCTTCAACCAGCCCGCGACGCTCCGGGCTGACGGCACGACGGCCGCCGGCGCTACGGCCGCGCAGTTCCCGGTGACGCTGGGCGAGGCGTACGCCATGGCGTTCGGGCAGGTCTACCTGAACTTCAGCCCGGCCACCCAGGCCCAGCGTGAGCTGCAGCTCGCAGCGTTCGTGCCGGCCAGCGTCGCGGCCGCCAACCCGGACCTGGGCTGGAACGGCGCCGGGCAGCTGAGCCTGCAGTCCGAGCAGGTGGCGGGCATCACGGTGAGCGATCCCACACACGCCGTGGTGACTCTGTTGGCTAGCGTGAACGGACAGCTCATGGAGCTCGGCGTGCCCGTCGTCGCCTTCGGTGGCGGCGTGGTGATCCCGGGCGAGCCCGCCTGGCTGCCTGCGCCGCGGCGGATCACGCCGCCCGCGGCGGTCAGCCCCGGTTCGGATCCGGTCGCGCAACGCGAGCTGATGACCGAATTGCCTGGCTTCTTCCAGGCGTACGCCGCCGGAGACAGCACGGCGTTGAGCCAATTCGAGGCGCCGGGCGTGACCCTGGCCGGGCTGGACGGCGCGCTCACGTTCGGCTCGATCGCGAGCCTGCAAGTACCGCCTGGCGGCGCCACCAGACAGGTAACTGTCACGGTCATATGGCAGGTTCCCGGGGCGGCTGAGTCGGGCGTCACAAAACTTACGGCGGCCTACAGGGCGTGGCTCACGCGACTTCAAAGCGGCAAATGGTATGTAAATGAAATCAGCGTGGCGACTGAGGCGGTGGAAGCCAAATGACCAGGACAGTGGCGGCGGACGCCGTCATGCCCGCCTGCCGTCATGCCGCTGCCGCCCGCTCCGCTGAGGCCTTCAGTGCCATCGCCTGTACCGGGCCCGCCAGCCGCACTGGCCCGCCCGGGCGTCCCCGCCTGCCGCAGCTGGGCCATCGCCCCGGCGCGGCAGGAAAACGTAAACCCCGATACGTGCGCCCGCTTGGCCGGCACCGCTGGAGGGACGTCGCAACACTCGCTGGATGGTCATCTGATCCCGGAAGGGACTTCTAAATGTCTGCTCATCTCACCGCCGCGATGGTTCCAGTGGCCTTGAGCACGCAAGGCCTCGTCACCTACCTGCAGGGCCTGTTCGGGCCGCTGTTCCTGGGCATCGTCGGAATCGTGGCGATCTTCTTCCTGTTCACGCGCGAGATCACCAGGTTTGTCCAGTTCATGGTGCTCGCTGTGGCCATCGCTGTGGTCTTCTATACCCCCAGCATCGTCCAGACGCTGGCCACTGGCATCGCGAACGCCCTCGGAGTCCACTGATCCGGTCCTGACAGAAGGAGCGAGCCCCAGTGGACCTTCCCACGTACACGAATATCTGGCGGATAGAAAAGCGGCTGTACAAGCTTTATGATTTCCGGTTGCCGGCGCTGTTGCCTATCACCTGGATTGGCGTTTTTGTCGGAATTACGGTTCCGTACATATTTTTCCTCGTTGTGATTGGTCTTCCGTTTAATCACAATTTGGTGTGGCTTTATGTGCTCCCGCCGGGAGTGCTCACCTGGCTGACCACACGGCCGGTCATTGAGAGCAAGCGGCTGCCCGAGCTGGTCAGCTCACAGCTGCGTTACGTCTCCGAGCCCCGCACCTGGGTCCGGATGGCGCCGCTGACCGAGAAGGACGAGATCCTCGTGTCGGTCCGGGTCTGGCACCGGCACCCGCCGAGAACCCGGTCCAGGAAGCTGCGCAAGGCCGCCAGCCGAGCCCAGCAGGCCCAGGCCGCGGCGCAGCTGGCCGCGACGGCCACCACCGATGCCCAGGTCGCCGTCGCCCCAGCCGTCGAGGTGCCGGTAACCTCGGCCGCCTCGGCGCCCGAGACCACCCCGCCGGCGGCCACTGTCCCCGCGGCCACCGCCCCGGCGCCCGCTGCCTCGGCAGGCAAGGCATCGCGAGCGGCCGCCTCGACGGTCGCGTCCTGGCGGGCCGTGTCGCGGCAGCTCATGTCGGTCCGGCCGCCGGCTGCCCGGCTCGGCTCGTCCCGTGCTGACCGCTCGGCCCCCGACCTCGCGCCTGAGCCGGAGTCACGGGCCGAATTGCCGTCTGACGACGCATACCCGTCCGTTCGGGTAATCCCCGCGTCCGAGCTGGCCCGGGCTGGCGCACCTGCCGCCCCGCCTGCGCCCCCCGCTACCCAGCCTGACGCGGTCCGGGCCGCCCCTGCGGCGCCGCCCGCCGTCGAGCCGGAGGTCTCCCGGGCCGCGCCGCAGGCGCCGGTTCCGCCGCTGGCCCGGCCCGCGTCCCCGCCGACCCCGATCCGGCTGCCGGTGCCGGAGCGGGCCACCGCGCAGCCCAGGGCCAAGGCGACGTCGGCCGGGCGGTCCTGGCCTGGCCGCTCCGAGCAGGACGCGCAGCCGTCCGAGGCCGCCCGCCAGCCGCAGCCGTCCGAATCCGGCCGCCAGCCAAAGCCGTCCGAATCCGGCCGCCAGCCAAAGCCGTCCGAATCCGGCCGCCAGCCAAAGCCGGTCGAACCCGCGCGGCGGCCGCAGCCGTCCGAATCCGCCCGCCCGCCGCGGCCAGGCGTCTCGCCGCGGCCCGGCTGGGCCGTCCCGTCGGCCGACCGGCGCCAGGAGGCCCGGGCCCTGGAGGTCTCGCACGACCCCGAACCAGACCCGCGCGACCTCGGCGAGCCTGCACCGGCACCCGCCTCCTGGCCGACGGCCGGGGCAGGCACGTTCCCCATCGCCAGCCCGTTCCCCGAGGCCGGGCCCTTCCCCGAGGTCGGAGCCTTCCCCGAGGTCGGGGCCTTCCCCGAGGTCGGGGCCTTCCCCGAGGTCGGGGCCTTCCCCGAGGTCGGGGCCTTCCCCGAGGTGGGGGCCTTCCCCGAACTCGAGCCCCTGCCCGACCCGGAGCCCGCGCCCGCGCCAGGACCCGAGGATGCTCCCGCCCCGGTACGTCGGCGGGCCACCCCGCCAAAGTCCTCCGCGTCGGCCGCGGCCGCCACGCCAGTGCCGCCCGAGTCCGCTCCCACCGCGCCAGTCCTCGCGGCGCCCGGGCGGTCCATGGCGGCCCGGGTGGCATCCCTGTTCATCGCCCCGGACTCCGACCGCCCGGTGCCGTCCATCGAGCAGGCACTGAGCGGCCCCGGCAGCGACGTCGACGCGAGCTGGCGGCGCCGGGTCAAGGTGGTGGCCGGCGGCCAGGGACCGGGGCAGCCGGACCGGGCCGCCCGGGACCGTGACCGGGCCAGGCTGCCGCTGGACGGGCCGCGCCTGATCGCCGTGCTCGGCTGCACCAGCGGGGCCGGGCAGTCCGTGACCACCCTGCTCACCGGCCAGGTCCTGGCCGCCTTGCGGGAGGTCCCGGTCGCCGCACTCGACCTCAACCCGGGCGAGACGTCGCTTGCGGCTTGTGTCCCGCCCGCCACCTCGGTGCCGGCCCTGTTCGCGGGCCAGGGGCCCGCCGCGGAGGCCGGGACGGGACCGGGACGTGGCGATGCCGGGCCGCGCTCGCTGCGCGGCATGGCCAGGATGCGGCCGGCCCGTGGCGGCGGGGCCCGCCTGGATGTCATCGCGGCCGGTCGGCCGGGCTGCGACGGCGGGCCCGCTCTGGGCGCCGGGGATTACCCGCGGCTGGCCCGCCTGCTGGCCGAGCGGTATCCGCTGACCCTGATCGATCCGGCACCGTCGAGCCTGGCCCGGGCCCTGGCGCTGGCGGATCAGCTCATGCTGGTCGTCCCGGCCAGCCCGGAGGCGGCTACCTCGCTGGCCAGTACTCAGGAGTGGCTCACCGCGCACGGCTACGACGAGCTGGCCGCCCGCTCCGTGACCGTGATCAACGGGGTGAGCAGCCGGACGAGCCAGGACGTGCTGCAGGCCGAGTCGGTGGCCCGGGGCCGCTGCCGGGCGATCGTCCGGGTGCCGTGGGACGACATGTTGTCGGTCCGTCCTGACGCGTCGGCCGCGCTGCGGCCGCAGACCCGGCTGGCCTACACCGCGCTGGCTGGCGTGCTGGTGGCGGGCCTGGCCCCGCGGACCATGAGCCCACTCACCCCCATTCCCGGAAGGAGTCCCAGTGGGCACTCGGACTAGCCGGTCCAGGGGATCACGTACCCGCACCCGCCTGGGCCTGCGGTATTTCGATGACCGGATCCTGCTTACCGACACCCATGCCTGGGCGTATTACCGGATTCCTTCGGTGTCCTATGAGTTCACCACCCCGGAGGAGCGGGAGGCGCTGGCGACGAACATCACCGTCGCGCTGGCCGCGATCAGGATGGCCGACGCCGAGGTCCACCTGCGCATCGCCCACCGGTCCTACCCGGCGCAGGCGTGGGCCACCGGGCTGGATGCGACCTCGGACGGCGGCCCGGGCTGGCGGGATTACCTGGAGCAGGCCTATGAGCACGTCTGGGCCAAGGACTTCTGGGGCAAGGAGATCTACCTCGGCGTCCGGCTGGGCCAGCGCGGCGTGCGAGCGCAGCTGACGGGTGGGCTGCTGTCGCAGTTCGCCGGCGTGTACAGCCGTGGCGAGCGGGGTCTGGGCCTGATCGACGAGGCGGTCGGCCCGTCGGAGATCGTCAAGTGGACCGAATCGGCCGAACGGCTCGGCCGGGCGCTGAACGCCAGCGCGCTGGCGGCCCGGCATGCGACCTCTGGTGAGATCGCCTGGCTGGTCCGGCACTCGCTGATGGCGACGGCGGGGGAGCCGGTGCCGTCGGCGGCCCGGCGCCGCCGGTGGGGTCTGGGGGAGATTGATGCGCTGTTCGAGGGTCAGGTCCATAACGGGCGGACGATGCTGGGGCTGGAGCATATGGGCGGGCAGTCCTATGCGGCGTTTGTGTCGTTTGCCCGGTTCCCGGATGTGATGGCGTTCCCGGACGGGGAGCCGTGGCTGCATTTTGCTGATTCGCTGCCGTTCCCGGTGGAGGTCAGTTCCCGGATGAAGCTGATTCCGCCGGCGAAGGCGAGCAAGGATGTCAGCCGCCGTCTGGCGCATGCCCGGGACATGGATGCGCATATCCGGGAGGCGGGGGCGGAGGCGCCGATTGCGCTGGCGGAGCAGATCGCGGCGGCGCGGATGCTGGAGCATGGCATTACCAAGGAGCGGCTGCCGTTTGTGTATGGCTGGCACCGGCTGATGGTGGCCGCGCCGTCCCGGGATCTGTGTGTGCGGCGGGTGGAGGCGGTGGTGGAGCATTACCGTGATATCGGCATCGATGTGGTCAATTCCACCGGTGATCAGTTCTCGCTGCTGTGTGAGTCGCTGCCCGGCGAGCGGATCCGGCTGTCCTCCTATGTGCAGCGCCAGCCGCTGTATACCATTGCCGGCGGGATGCCGACCGCGACGGTGGAGCTCGGTGACCGGGCCGGCTCCGGGGCGGGGTGGATCGGCCCGTATATCGGGGAGACGCTGGGCCGGGCCCGGTCGGTGGTGCACTTCGATCCGCTGCTGGCCGCGGCGCGGAACCGGCCGACCGCGGTCGCGATCACCGGGGAGCCGGGCGGCGGGAAGACCACGCTGGCCATGCTGCTGATCTACCAGCTGGCCCTGCGGGGTGCGACGGTGGCGGTGATCGACCCGAAGGGCGACGCCGAGTCGCTGGTGGAGTACCTGAAGGCGCAGGGCCGCAGGGCGCGGGTGCTGCCGCTGGGCGCCGCGGCGCCCGGCCTGCTCGACCCGTTCTCCTTCGGTGCCGACCTGGCCGAGAAGCGGACCATGGCCACCGAGACGCTGCGGCTGCTGCTGCCGCGGATGAGCGAGGAGCGGGAGAGCGCCATGATCCAGGCGGTCGGCGCGATCGCCGGGACCGGGCGGCCCAGCCTGGGCAAGGTCATCGGCTACCTGGAGGCGGCCGGCGATCCGGCCTGGAAGAACACCGGCGCCGTGATGCGGTCGATCTCGGAGATGCGGCTGGCCCGGCTGTGCTTCGCCCCGTCGGTGGGCCAGCAGATCGACGCCGAGGGCTGGACCACGGTCTTCACCTTGGGCGGGCTCACCCTGCCCGACACCACCACCAGCCGCGACGACTACTCCTATGAGCAGCGGCTGTCGGTGGCGCTGCTGTACCTGGTGTCCCAGTTCGCCCGCAAGCTGCTGAACGGCATCGACCGGACCAAGCCCAAGGCCATCTTCCTGGACGAGGCCTGGGCCATCACCTCCACCCCCGAGGGCGCCAAGCTGGTGCCCGAGGTATCCCGGATGGGCCGGTCCCGGAACACCGCGCTGATCCTGGTCTCGCAGAACGCCGGTGACCTGCTGGCCGAGCAGGTCACCAACTGCCTGTCCAGCGTCTTCGCGTTCCGCTCCACCGAGCGCGCCGAGGTGGCGAACGTCATGTCGCTGCTCGGCGTCGCGCCCTCCGATGAGCACCAGGCCGTGCTCCGCGCACTCGGCAACGGCGAGTGCATCTTCCGCGACCTGGACGACCGGGCCTGCCGCATCGGGATCGACCTGGTCTCCGAGGAACTCAGGGACTGGATCGACACCAACCCCACCCGGGCCCGGGGCCAGCAGCCCGGCCCGCCCGACCCGGGGACCGGCAGTTTCTTCAGCGCGGACGCAGCGTTCCCGTCGCCGGCGGGCACGTCTGCGCTCAGCGCGCCGGCGGCCGAGGCGCCGTCGAAACGGTAGAGACGTAACAGCAGAACCAGGAGTTTCCCCGATGGCTGTCTCGCAAGCCCCGTCCATGCGCCGCGCGCCGGGCCGCGCCGGCCGCAGCCGGCCCGGCCGCCGCCTGGCGCGCTGGGCGGCCGGGGTACTGCTCACTGCCGGGGCGCTGCTCGCGGTGGCCAGCCCGGCGCTGGCCGCCGCGCACGCGGCCAGCGGGCCCCCGGTGTCCCGGACCACAGGGTCCGCGGCCGCCGCCGCGGCCCGGATCCCGGTGCAGCTCACCGCGGAAGTCACGCCTGCGGCGCCGGGCGGGGTGTGCCAGGTGCCGGGGATCGGTGATATCGGCGGGCTGGTGGGGCTGTGCTCGTCGGGGTCGGCGGGCATCGTCGGTGACCTGAACAATATCTGCGAGCCGTCGCTGCCCCAGCCGGAGCAGGCCACCGGCGGCATCGACGCCATGATCGAGCCGCCGGCCGGGTCCTCTGGCGGCAAGACGCTGTATGACAATTACGGCATCGCCGGGCAGTTCTGGGCCGCCCACGGGCTGCAGTGCTCCGATATGACCTCGCTGGTCGGCAACAACGTGGCCGGGATGGTCTTTGACGGGGCTAAGTCCCTGGACCGGGTGACGATCACCGTCTACCAGTCCGCGGCGGGCAGCAGCATTCTGACCTGGCTGCAGAACGCGGTGGACAAGCTGATCAGCGCGCTGGGCAACGCGATCTACTTCCCGTACCTGGCCCCGGTGGTCATCTTGGGCGCGATGTGGCTGGCCTGGCAGGGCCTGATCCGCAAGCGCGCCACCCGCACCATCGAGGGCACGCTGTGGATGGTGGTGGCCTCGGTCGCGGCCATCGCGCTGATCGGCCTGGCCGACTTCACCGGCATCGGCACCACCGTCTCCAACGGCGTCACCGGGGTGCTGAACACCGCGTTCTCCAAGCTGCCCGCCCCGGCCGGCAGCAACTGCCTGCCGGTGGCCGCCGGCGACCCGCAGAGCGTCACCGCCAGCTATGCTTTCACCTCCGGTAACGGGCTGGTCGACCAGAACGCCAACGAGCTGTGGTCGGTGCTGGTGTGCAAGCCGTGGGTGTGGGGTGAGCTCGGCACCACCGGGTTCGCGGCCACCGGCAGCGGCGCGCCGACCGTGGTGAACACCTACGGGCGGCAGCTGCTGTGGTCCCAGGCCATCGCGGCCAACGAGAGCCCGACCACGGCGCTGATCCAGGCCAAGCAGGCCACCTACACCGGCATCGCCAGCGCCCTCCAGACCGGCGACCCGGCCATCTACCCCCTGTTCCAGGGCAACCAGTGGACCACCCGGCTGGAGATCGCCTTCGCCGCGATGTTCGCCGCGGTCGTGGCCGGGCTGCTCATCTTGCTCATCGCGCTGACCTTGATCGTGCTCAAGCTCGGTTTCTTGCTGCTGCTGGTGGCCGGGCCGTTGTTCCTGATCATCGGGACCCATCCCGGGTTCGGCCGGATCATCGCCATCCGCTGGTTCGAGATGCTGGCCGGCGTGCTGATGAAGCAGGTGGCCATCGCCATCACCCTCAGCGTGCTGCTCTACTGCTACTCCCTCATCATGGGCACGGCCGACACGGTCTTGCCGTGGGCGCTGAAGATCCTGATGATCGCCCTGGTCACGGTGGCCGTATTCATCTACCGCAAGCCGTTCACCCACCTGTTCTCCGCCGTCGGCTACGGCTCCATCGGCTCGCACGAGCGGGCCGAGTACAGCCTGCGCGAGGCCGGTTCCACCTTCCGCCGCTCCACCCGGGACGCCGCCACCGTGGCCATCCCCGGGATCGCGACCTACCGGGCCGCCCGCTGGGCCCGCCGCAACCCCGGCTCAGCCGCCCCGGCCGGCACCGGCACCATGGACGCGGGCGTGGCTGCGGGCACGGCCGCCGCGCCCGTCGGCACCGCGACCGGCACCGCGACCGGCACCGGGCAGGTCGCCGCCAGCACCTCGCGGTTCCGGCCCGACGCCCCGCCCGCAGCCGACGGGGACGGCGAAGGCGCCACGGGTGCCCGTCGGCTCACCGGAGCCGGCGTCTCGGTCCGCAGCATGCCTGAGACCGACGGCAGCGGCCGGACGGCGCCGCCCCTTGACCTGCCGCCTCGAACCGGCACCTCCGGGTCGGCCGGGTCATCCAGCGCGGCCTCGAGCTGGTCCCGCGGGGCGGGACGCTCGGCCGGATCGAACGGCCTGCAGCGGACCCGGTCCCGCGCGCCCTCCCCGGCTTCCTCCGGCCCGGCCGCACCCCGGTCAGCGGCCGCACCGCGGCCAGCGGCCGCGCCCAAGCCAGCGGCTCCAGCGCCGGCCTGGCCCTCGACCGGATGGTCCGGCGCAGGCCCGCGGCAGCGGTCGGCGATCGCGCCCAAGCCGACTCCGTCTCCAGCTCCGCCAGCCAGCCAGCAGCCGGCGGCAGCACGGCCAACGGAAACGGTACGGAAAAACAGCCACCCATGCCGTTCTGGCTCCGTCCGATACGGCGGGACAAGTAGCGGGCGGTCACTATGGATCTCAGCCCTGGCCAGCGCAACGCGGTCTTCGCCCTCGTCGTCGTGGTGCTTGCCGTGCTTGGCTACTTCCTGGTGGTGCCGGCGCTCACCCATTCGCACGGGTCGGCGCAGGCGGCGACCTCGCCGAGCGCGACGCCGCCCGCCGTGACCAGCGCGCCGCCCGTCTCCGTCCCCACCGTCACGGCGGCCGCGGCGGGCAGCGTCGACATCTACGCCTGGCTCCCGTTCACCCAGCGGGCCCTGGCCACGGCCGCCTCCGTCGCGGTGCAGTTCAGCATCGACTACAACACGTTCACCTACACCGAGACCGCGGCCGGCTACGTGGCCAAGATGGGCGGGCTGATCACCGGCCAGCTCGCCACCACGCTGCAGACCGCCTACCAGACCCCTGGCGTGGCCAAGCTCAGGACCAGCCAGAAACAGGTCTCCACGGGGACCGCGTCGATCATCTCGATCCGCGCCTTCGGCCCCTCCAGCCTGACCTTCATCGTCACCGCCGGGCAGCGGCTAGTCACCACCAACGGCACCACCAGCGGCAGCACTCAGTACGCCGTCACCGTCACCGGCGCGGGCAGCAGCTGGCAGGTGAGCGATATCGAGCTGCAGGACCTGGGCAATTCATGATCACTTGGCAGCACTAGGCAGCTCATGACCACCAAGCTTTTCTACCGTTCCGAGACCGAACCGACCACGATCAGGCAGGAACGGTTCGGCGCGTCGCCCCGGATCCTGGTCCCCGGCATTATCGGGCTGGCCGGCATCGTGCTGCTCGGCCTGCTGGCCGTGCCCGTCCTGGTCGGCACCGACCTGTTCTTCGCGGCCAGCGCCGGCTGCTCGGGCCAGCAGGCCGGAACGGCCGGGCAGCCCCCGGTCGGCGCGAAGGCCAAGTCGATCCCGGCCGACTACCTGTTCTGGTACAAGAAGGTCGGCCAGCAGTACGGCGTGCCGTGGACCATCCTGGCCGGCATCGGCACTGTGGAAAGCGACAACGGCCAGAGCAGCCTGCCCGGCGTGCACAGCGGGCAGAACGGGTTCGGCGCGGCCGGGCCCATGCAGATCGGCATCACCGGCGCGGCCGGGAACGTCTGGGGCGGCCTGCCCGTGCACCCGGCCAGCGAGGTGGTCAACGGCGTGGCCACCGACGAGGACGGCGGCCCGGACGCGAGCGTCTACGACCCGGCGGACGCGATCGCCGGCGCGGCCAAGTACCTGCTGGAGTCCCAGGTCCAGACCAACCCGTCGGGGGCCATTTTCGCCTACAACCACCTGCAGTCGTACGTGCAGAGCGTGCTGTACTATGCCGGCGTCTACGCTGGCGGCCACTTCTCGGTGGTGTCCGCCGCCATGCCGTCCGGCAGCACGGTGGCCGGCTGCACCACCTCGGCCGGGGGCGTGCCCGCCATCGCCGCACCCAGTCAGGTCGTGGCCACCGCCATCGCCTACGCCCAGCAGCAGCTCGGCAAGCCCTACCAGTGGGGCGGCACCGGGCCGGACGCCTTCGACTGCTCGGGCCTGGTGATGATGGCCTACCGGACCGCGGGGATCAACATCGCGCGCACTTCCGAACAGCAGTGGGCCACCGAGCCGAGGATCCCGGCCTCCCAGGTCCAGCCGGGGGACCTGGTGTTCTTCGCCGGAGCTGACGGTACCCCCACCTCACCCGGCCACGTCGGCCTCGTCATCGGCAACGGGCAGATGATCGAGGCGTACGCCACCGGCTTCCCGATCCGCGTGGCCAGCTACACCAACCGGGACCCGGTGGGTTTCACCCGTCCCGGGGTCACCGCGGGTGCCAGCGTGAATGCTTCCGCCTCCGCTGCCTCATTGCTCACTGGCTGACACCGCGAGGGTCGTGCCAACCCAACCCGCTCACCGCACGGACAGGAAGATGAAGCAGCCGGCCCCGGCCACCAGGCAGTAGATCGCGAATGGCGTCAGCGTGCGCGCGGGGTTGCTGAAGTAGCGGACCAGGAACCTGAGCGCGAGGTAGGCGCCGACGAAGGACAGCGCGCTGCCGAACAGCACCTGTCCCCGGATCCCGGCCCCCAGCGGCCCGGTCAGGTCGGGGATCTTCAGCACGCCGGCCGCAAGGATGACCGGAGCCGACAGCAAGAACGAGAACCGGGCCGCGTCCTGCCGGGACAGCCCGCGGAACATGCCGCTGACCATGACGATGCCGTCCCGGCTGATGCCGGGCAGCAGCGCCAGGATCTGCATCGCGCCGAGGCCGACGGCGTTCAGGAAGCCGACGCCGACCAGTCTCCGGTCAGCCTGCACCGCGAGGCTCGCCTGCTCCTGCTTGAACGCCCGCTGCCCGGACGAGTGCCGGCCGCCTCCGATCGGACCCTGCCCGCCGACGGCGACGGTGGCCTTCTGCCGCTCGGCCGCCATCTGGACATCGAAGGCCACTTGCTGCGCCTCGGCATCGGCGCCGCGCCGCCGCGCTCGCTCGCCGGCCAGCAGGATCAGCCCGTTCACGAACAGGAACGACGAGGTGAGCAGCGGCCTGCTGAACACGGTGCGGAACGTGTGCTCGAGCAGCAGCCCGGCGATGCCGACCGGGATCGTCGCCAGGATGATCATCCAGGCGAGCTTCTGGTCGGTGTCCTGCAGTTCGAATCGCCGGGTGCCCGGCGCGGGCGCGATGGCGTGCCAGACTGAGGCGAAGAAGGCCCGGATGATCCGCACCCAGTCCCGCCAGAAAAAGAGGATCATGGCGGCGGCCGTCGCGACGTGCAGCCCGACGATGTACGCCAGGTACGGCGACTCGGCCTTGGAAACGTTCAGGTCCTGCGCCCACTGCCCACCGATGAGCGCCGGGATCAGCACCGCGTGGCCCAGGCTGGACACCGGGAAGAGCTCGGTAATTCCCTGCAGAAGCCCGACCACCCCGGCCTCGGCGTAGGTCAGGTGGGTCGGATGCACCGCAGACGTCGAATGCGCCAGGTGCGCCATAGACACCAAGTAGGTCAGATGCGACATGCCAGCCCTTCGCTCCCCGCTCCGCAACCCAGCTCAAAAGATCATTAATACCGAACGGACCGTGGTGCGAGTTCCACGGGCACGCTCGTGCCAGCCCAGGCGCGCGCAGCGGGTAAACACCCGCCTGGCCACCAGTCATCGTAGCCGGGCGTCCGGTCCGCCCCGCCCGGTTTCATGCTGTCTTCATCCGGGGAACGCCGCTTCCCGGCATCCGCCATGATCATGTGCCAGAAGCTGTCGGAAATGACGCCTTTCACACCTGATCAGGGGAAGCTGACGTTTGATACAGGATCTGGGGGAACCTGGCGTCAGGTCGTGTTGGGGACCTCGGGGGTGTCCTTGTGAGTGCGGCGGCCGATCTTGTCGCCGAGCCAGACCAGCGGGTCGTACTTGCGTCCTACCACCCGTTCCTTCATCGGGATCAGCGCGTTGTCGGTGATCTTGATGTGTTCCGGGCAGACCTCGGTGCAGCACTTGGTGATGTTGCACAAGCCCAGGCCGAAGTCGTCCTGGGCGATCTCGCGCCGGTCGGCGGTGTCGGCCGGGTGCATCTCGAGTTCGGCGATCCGCATCAGGAACCTGGGCCCCGCGAAGGCGCGCTCGTTGTCCGCGTGGTCGCGGATCGCGTGGCAGGTGTTCTGGCACAGGAAGCACTCGATGCACTTCCGGAACTCCTGGGACCGGTTCACGTCGACCTGCTGCATGCGGAACTCGCCGGGCTTGGTCGCGGGATCGGGAGTGAACGACGGGATCTCCCGGGCCTTGCCGTAGTTGAACGACACGTCGGTGACCAGGTCCCTGATCACCGGGAAGGTCCGCATCGGCGTGATGACCAGCGTCTCGTCCGGCATGAAGACCGACATCCGGGTCATGCAGGCCAGCCGCGGCCGCCCGTTGATCTCCATCGAGCATGACCCGCACTTGCCCGCCTTGCAGTTCCACCGGATGGCCAGGTCGCCGGCCTGGGTCGCCTGCAGCCGGTGCAGCACGTCCAGGACGACCTCACCCTCGTTGACCTCGACTTGGTATTCGGCGAGCGCCCCGGCGCCCGCGTCCCCGCGCCATACCCGCAGCGCAGCCTTGTAGCTCATCGCTCTATTTCCCTGCCTTCCTCGCGGGCGCTTCGCTTGGTCGTGCCGGAGGCGCGCTGGCGGGCGGAGCGGAAGGCGGTGTCTCCTCTGCGGCGGTCTCAGCCGCACCGGGCAGGCCAGCCAGCTCTTCCTCGGTCATGTACTTCTTCAGCTCGGCGATGTCGAACAGCTCGAGCAGGTCCGTCCGCATGGGCTCCATCGGCTGCTGCCGCAGCGTCACGCCGCCGCCGGCGTTCAGCGAGCAGATCAGGTTCACCTTCCGCCATTCCGGCGACATGCCCGGGTAGTCGTCCCTGGTATGCCCGCCGCGTGACTCCTGCCGTTCCAGCGCGGCCTGCGCCACGCACTGTGCGATCACCAAGATGTTGCGCAGGTCGAGCGCCAGGTGCCACCCCGGGTTATAGGCGCTGCCGCCCGGTGCACTGACCTTCGCCGCGCGCTCGTGCAGTTTCTCCAGTTCCGCGAGGGCAGTCTTGATCTCGTCCTCGCGGCGGATGATGCCGACCAGGTCGCTCATGGTCTGCTGGACCTCGGCGTGGACCGTGTACGGGTTCTCGCCGCCGACTCGCTGGAGCGGAGCGAGGGCCTCGGCCTGCGCCTCGGCCAGCGCTGCCGCCGAGACCGTCGGCCGCGTGCTCTGGGCGTCGAGGTAATCCACGGCCCCCACACCGGCCCGGCGCCCGAACACCAGCAGGTCGGACAGCGAGTTGCCGCCCAGCCGGTTGGAGCCGTGCATGCCGCCGGAGACCTCACCGGCCGCGAACAGCCCGGGCACGAGCGCCGCGCCAGAGTCCGGGTCTACCTCGACCCCGCCCATCACGTAGTGCTGGGCCGGGCCGACCTCCATCGGCTCCTTGGTGATGTCGACATCGGCCAGTTCCTTGAACTGGTGATGCATGGACGGCAGCCGGCGCAGGATCTCGTCGGCCGGGAGCCTGGACGCGATGTCGAGGAACACGCCGCCGTGCGGTGACCCGCGGCCCGCTTTGACCTCGGCCCTGATCGACCGGGCCACCTCGTCCCGGGGCAGCAGTTCGGGCGGCCGCCGGTTATTGGCCTGGTCGGCGTACCAGCGGTCGGCCTCCTCCTCGGTTTCCGCGTACATCGGCCGGAACACGTCAGGCACGTAGTTGAACATGAACCGCTTGCCTTCGGAGTTCCGCAGCACCCCGCCGTCACCGCGCACCGACTCGGTGACCAGCAGGCCAGCCACCGACAGCGGCCAGACCATATGCGTCGGGTGGAACTGCACGAACTCCATGTTCAGCAGGGTCGCCCCGGCCAGCAGGGCGAGCGCGTGCCCGTCCCCGGTGTACTCCCAGGAGTTGGACGTGATCTTAAACGTCTTCCCGATGCCGCCGGTGGCGAGCACGACCGCCGGCGCCTCGAACAGGACAAATCGTCCCGTATCACGGAAATATCCGAATGCCCCGGCGATACGCCCCCCGTCGCCATGCCCTCGCGGGGGGGTCTGGGGGGGGCGTCCCCCCGGGCCAGCACCGCCGTCCTTCATCAGGCGGACGATCGTGGTCTCGGCGTAGACCTTGATCATCGCCTCCGGGTCGCCCAGGTTGACCGCGTCTTCCTGCTGCAAGGCGACGATCTTCTGCTGCAGGGTGCGGATCATCTCCAGGCCGGTCCGGTCGCCGACGTGCGCCAGCCGCGGGTACTCGTGCCCGCCGAAGTTCCGCTGGCTGATCTTGCCGTCCTTGGTCCGGTCGAACAGCGCGCCCCACGCCTCGAGCTCCCAGACCCGGTCCGGGGCCTCCTGGGCGTGCAGTTCGGCCATTCGCCAGTTGTTCAGGAACTTGCCGCCCCGCATGGTGTCGCGGAAGTGCACCTTCCAGTTGTCGTTCGGGTTGACGTTGCCCATGGCGGCCGCGCAGCCGCCTTCGGCCATGACCGTATGCGCCTTGCCGAACAGGGACTTGGAAATGATCGCGGTCTTCTTGCCGTGCAGCCGCGCCTCGATCGCCGCGCGCAATCCCGAGCCGCCCGCGCCCACGACCACCACGTCGTAAGACAAACGGTCAATCTCTCCGGTCGGCACTGCGTCGCTGGCCGGCACCGTGCCGGACGACCCCGCGTCGCTGGTAGGTACTGCGTCGCTCATAACCACTGCCCGTTCGGTCAATTGAAGATTCTCGGATCGGAGAAGGCCCCGCTGGCCACCAGCAGGATGTACAGGTCAGTCAGCATCAAGGTGCCGAGCGTGATCCAGGCAAACTGCAGGTGCCGCGCGTTCAGCCAGGAGATCTTCGTCCAGGCCCAGTACCGGACCGGGTGGGAGGAGAAGTTCTTCAGCCGCCCGCCGGTGATGTGCCGACACGAGTGGCAGCCCAGCGCGTATCCCCAGAGCAGGATCACGTTGGCCAGCATGATCAGCGAGCCGAGGCCGAACCCGAAGTTCCCGTCCGGCCCGCGGAACGCCTGCGTCACGTCGTAGGTGAGCAGGATCCCGACGATCACGGCCATATAGAAGAAGTAGCGGTGCAGGTTCTGCGCAATCAGCGGCACCCTGGTCTCGCCGGTGTACTTCGCGTGCGGCTCGCGCACCGCGCACGCCGACGGCGAGCGCCAGAACGCCCGGTAGTACGCCCCCCGGTAGTAGTAGCACGTGAACCGGAAGCCCAGGACGAACACCAGCGACACGATCGCGTACGGGATGATCGGCGGGATGGCCGGCCACCAGTGGCCCAGGGCGCTCGAGCCGGGCACGCATTCGCCGCTGACGCACGGCGAGTAGAACGGAGTCAGGTAGTGGTCCGACGGCACGTAGTACCAGTGGCCGGTGAATACCCGCACCGTGGCATAGGCCACCCAGATCGTGAGGCCGGCGGCCACCACGCGCGGCGTCTTCCACCATGGGTCAGTACGGAACGTTCGTTCGGAGATCTGCGCCCGCGTTCTGTCCGGCGCTTCTGGTGCTTGTGTCATTCTTCAGCGTCCTCGCTGCTTTCGAGCGTAAGCGTTACGGCGCGCATAGCAAATCCGGCCGCTGGCCGGTCTGCGTTTGTCCGATGCCCATGAACTTATTCCAGTCATACGCCCGATGCAGTGATGCAGACCTCATCGTGATGTGTGACGCTGGCTACATTCCGGGATCCGGAATACCGAGCGCGCTGCGCAGGAAATCGAGCTGCAGGGTGAGCAGGTTCTCGGCCACGGTCTCCTGCGAGGCCATGTGCGTGATCCCGGTCAGCAGCAGCACCGAATGCGGGTGGCCCGCGGCCAGCAGGGCGCCGGACAGCCGCAGCGTGTGCGCCACCACCACGTTGTCATCGGCCAGGCCATGGATGAGCAAGAGCGGTCGGGGGGGAATGGGGGGGCGGACAGCCCCTCCCAAGGGGGGTCCGGGGGGATGGGTCTCTCCCAAGGGGGGTCTGGGGGGATGGGTCCCCCCAGGAAGAAGAGAAGGAACGGGGGGATCCGGGGGGTCGCCGCCCCCACGGGCTAGCACAGCGGAGCGGTCGTAGCCGTCACCGTCGGCGCCCGGCAGGCCCAGGTAGCGCTCGGTGTAGTGGGTGTCGTACAGGTGCCAGTCGGTGACCGGGGCGCCCGCCACCGCGGCGTGGAAGACGTCCGGCCGGCGCAGCACGGCCAGCGCGGACAGGAAGCCGCCGAACGACCAGCCGCGGATCGCCACCCGCCCGGTGTCCAGGTCGCCGAAGCGCTCGGCGGCGGACTGCAGCGCGTCGATCTGGTCCGCCAGCGGCGGGCCGGCCAGGTCGCCGGCCACCGCCCGCTCCCAGCCGGGCCCGCGGGCCGGGGTGCCGCGGCCGTCCGCGACCACCACCGCGAAGCCCTGCTCGGCGAACCACTGCGAGGTGAGATAGGCGCCGCGGGCCTTGAGCACCCGCTGCGCGTGCGGGCCGCCGTAGGGATCGAGCAGCACCGGCAGCTTGGCCTGCCCCCGCTGATGCCAGGACGGGAACAGGACGGCGGTCCTGATCTCCCGCGGGCCGGCCGACAGCAGCACCGGGCGGGGCTCGGGCAGCAGCGGGCGTTCGGCGTGGGAGGCGATGGTCGTTACCGGCTCGCCGTCGCGGTGCACGGTCACGATCACGCCGTCGCGGTCCAGGTCGCGGCGCCAGCTCACCGTGGTCCCGCCGGCCCGGGTGCCGCCTTCGACGCCGCCGCCCTGGCCGGCCCGGCGCAGCGCCGCCCCGTCTTGGCCGGACGGCCCGTAGGTCCACAGCTCGACCTCGGTCGGCTCGGCCGACGCCGAGAACAGGACCACCTCGCCGTCGACGTCGTGTACGCCCCGGACCTGCAGTCCGGCCGGGGTGACGGCGGCCGGCTCCTGGCCCGGGGCCAGCACGACCAGGCGGCGGGTGTCCTGGTCGTCCCTGGCCCACAAGATCCGGCCGCCGGGCAGCCGGGCCGGGACGCCGGGCACGATCTCCAGCCAGTGCGGGTCGGTGTCCTCCAGCAGCACGCGGGTCTGGCCGGTGCCCGGATCCAGGGCCAGCAGCCGCATCGTCCGCTGGTCCCGGCTCTGCACCACGATCAGCGGCTCGGACTCGTCTTCCCAGTTCACGGTGACCAGGTACGGGAACTCCGCGCGGCTGGTCTCGACCGGGCTGTGGCTGCCGTCGAGCCGGGCCAGCAGCAGGGACACCTCCGCGTTCGGGGTGCCGGCCGCCGGGTACGCCACCTCGGCGGGCGTGCGTTCCGGGTGCGCGGGGTCGGCGATGTGCCACCGGGCGACCGGGGTCTCGTCGGCTCGGGCCACCAGCAGGGCCGAGCCGTCCGGGGACCACCAGTAGCCGCGCTGGCGGTCCATCTCCTCGGCCGCTATGAACTCGGGCAGCCCGAACGTCACGCCTGCCGCGCCCCGCGGGTCCGCGATGGCCACGTCGTCCCCGGCCCCCTGGCCGTCGCCGTCAGAAAGGCCGGTCACCCGCAGCGCGCCGGAGCAGACATAGGCCAGCCGCCGCCCGGTGGGGTCGGGCCGCGGGTCAAGCGCCGGGGTCTGCGTGACCACGGCCCGCGCCGGTCCGCCGCCGCCGGTCAGCGGCACCGTGTACACCTGCCCGGACAGCGCGAAGGTGGCCAGGGTGACGTCCCGGTCGGTGGCGTAGGCCACGATCCCGCCCGCCTGTTCCCTGACCCGCTCCCGCCGGGCCCGTTCGGCCGCGGGCAGGTTCTCCTCGTCCAGCCCCAGCGTCCGGGGATCGGCCACCAGGCGCTCCTGGCCGCTGCCGGCGTCCAGGACCCACAGGCACGTCACCGGGTCGGTGCCGCTGTTGGTGCGCAGGAAGGCGACCCGGCGGCCGTCCGGGGCGATGCGGAACGCGCGCGGAACGCCCAGGGAGAACCGCCTGGTCCTCGCCTCCTGCCGCGGGAAGCTGTCGGTCATGTGATGAATGTAGCCAGTTCGGGCCGTGCCCAGACGCGCGGCTAGGCTCCCAGCCATGACCTCAGCCATGACCCCGGCCCTGACCCCTGCTGGCCAGCGGCGCCTGCTGCTCGTGCACGCGCACCCGGACGACGAGTCGATCGGCACCGGGGCCACGATGGCCAGGTACGCCGCCGAAGGCGCCCTGGTCACGCTGGTCACCTGCACCCTCGGCGAGCTCGGCGAGATCATCCCGCCGTCGCTGGCCCACCTGGCCGCGGAGAAGGAGGACCGGCTGGGGCCGTACCGGATCGGCGAGCTGGACGCTGCCTGCGCCGCCCTCGGGGTGACCGACCACAGGTTCCTGGGCGGCCCGGGCCGGTGGCGGGACTCGGGCATGATGGGCACCGCGGGCAATGCCGACCCGCGCTGCTTCTGGCGCGCCGACCTGGACGAAGCGGCCCGGGCCCTGCTCGACGTCATCGCCGAGGTCCGGCCGCAGGTGCTGGTGACCTACGATGCCAACGGCTTCTACGGGCACCCCGATCACATCCAGGCCCACCGGGTGGCCTGGCGGGCCTGCGAGCTGGCCGGCGCAGACGGGCCGGCCAAGTTCTACGCCACCGCCGCGCCGGACTCGCCCGCGGTCACCACCGAGATCGACGCCGGGGCCTGGTACGACCGCAAGCTGGCCGCGCTGCGCGCGCACGCCACGCAGGTCACCGTGTCGGAGCCGTTCTTCTCCCTGTCCGACGGCGTGCCGCACCGCGCCAGCGGCACCGAGTACTACACCCTGCTGGCCGGCCAGACCCTGCTGGCTGGCCGACCGGGGCCGGGGGACCGCGAGACCGACTTGTTCGCCCAGTAACCTGCTGGTATGGATGCCGCGCCGGAACGGAAGGGAACACACTGGCTGTTCATCGGCGCTGTCTACCTTGTGTTGTTCCTGCTGGGCGGGTTTGAGGGACTGATCGGCAGCTTCCAGTACAGCCACGTGGTCGGCTCGGTCCCGGTGGTCGCGCTGGCCTGCTGCGTGGTGCTGCTGGCCACCTGCCTGCTGGCGGCCTGGGCCATGCGCTCGGTCAGCGGCGCGCTGGTCCCGGCGGCCGGCTGGCTGGTCGCGTCGTTCCTCATGGCCATGCCGGTGCCCAGCGGCAGCCTGGTCATCACCGGCACCACGCCGGGGGAGTGGTACCTGTACGGCGGCACGTTGAGCGCGCTGCTCGCGGTGGGCCTGTCGTTCCGGATCCGCGGCGCGCCGGTGCCGCGCCGGTGAGCGACGTCGAGGCGGGCTCGTTCCGGCGGGCGGCGGGCCAGTTCGCCAGCGGCATCGTGGTGGTCACCACCGGCGCCGGCCATGCCATGACGGTCAGCGCCTTCACCTCGGTCTCGCTGGACCCGCCGCTGGTGCTGTTCTGCACGGAGAAGGTCGCCCGCTTCCACGACGCCGTGCTGGCCGAACGGTCCTGGGCGGTGTCGATCCTGGCCGAGGACGACGAGAAGACCGCGCGCTGGCTGGCCATCCGGGGCCGCCCGCTGGAGGGACAGCTGGACGGCGTGGCCAGCCATCCAGGCTCCGTCACCGGCGCGCCGCTGCTCGACGCAGCGCTCGCCACCCTGGAATGCCGGACCGAGTCCGTGTACGACGGCGGCGATCACAGCATCGTCGTGGGCCGTGTCCTGGCCGTGGGGGAACCTGAGGACGCGGCCTCGCGCAGCCCGCTGCTGCACTACTCCGGCGCCTACCGCCGCCTGCGGCCCCCGGATCCCGCGGACCGCTTACTGAACCAGGACGTCTTCGAGCCGGTCCAGCCCCCAGTCCAGGTCCTCCTGGCTGATGATCAGCGGCGGCGCGAGCCTGATCATGGTGCCGTGCGTCTCCTTGGCCAGCACGCCGTGCGCGGCCAGCCGCTCGCACACCTCGCGGCCGGCCAGCGACGCGAACTCCACCCCGGCCCACAGCCCGCGGCCGTGCGTCGCCCGCACCGCACCGGACGGCAGCGCCGCCAGCCGGGCGTGCATGTGCCCGCCCAGCACGGCCGAACGGGCCTGGTACTCCCCGGTCCGCAGCATGGCCACCACCTCCCGGCCGACCGCGCAGGCCATCGGGTTCCCGCCGAACGTGGACCCGTGCTGGCCCGGCCTCAGCACGCCCAGCACCGGCCAGGTGGACACCATGGCCGACACCGGCACGATGCCGCCGCCCAGCGCCTTGCCCAGCAGGTAGGCGTCCGGCACCACGTTCTCGGCCGTGCAGGCGAAGGTGAAGCCGGTCCGGCCCAGCCCGGACTGGATCTCGTCGGCGATCATCAGGATGCCGCTGGCGGTACACAGCTCCCGCAGGCCGGGCAGGAAGCCGGGCGGCGGCACGATGACCCCGGCCTCGCCCTGGATGGGCTCGACCAGCACGGCCACCACCCGCTCGCCCAGCTCGTCGACCGCCGACCGCACCGCGTCCAGTTCGCCGTAGGGCACCACGCGGAACCCGGGCGTGTACGGCCCGAAGTCGGCCCGCGCGTCGTCATCGGTCGAGAAGCTGACGATCGTGGTGGTGCGGCCGTGGAAGTTCCCGCCGAACACGATGATAACGGCCTGACCGGCCGGGACCCCCTTGACCGTGTACCCCCACTTGCGGGCCACCTTGATCGCGGTCTCGACCGCCTCGGCGCCGGTGTTCATGGGCAGCACCACGTCCATGCCGGCTAGCTCGGCCAGCTCGGCGCAGAACGGCCCGAACTGGTCGTGGTCGAAGGCCCGGCTGACCAGGGTCAGCCGCTCGAGCTGGCTCATCGCGGCCGCGATCAGCCGCGGGTGGCGGTGGCCGAAGTTCAGCGCCGAGTAGGCGGCCAGCAGGTCCAGGTAGCGGCGTCCCTCGACGTCGGTCACCCACGCACCGTCGGCTTCGGAAACGACGACCGGCAGCGGGTGGTAGTTGTGCGCGGCGTGCGCCTGGTTGAGCTGCATCAGCTCACTGGCGCGGCCGGTCATGGTCTCGGTCATCGTGACGCCTTCCTTGCTTCGAACGTTTGGGAGCGGAGCTCGAGCGTGCAGCACTTCGGCCCGCCCCCGCCCTTGAGCACCTCGGACATGTCCACCGCGACCGGCTCGAACCCGCGCTCGCGCAGCTGGGCGGCCAGGTTCCTGGCCTGGACGGGCAGCACGACGTGCCGGCCGTCGCTGACCGCGTTCAGGCCGAGCACCTCGGCGTCCTCGTCCTTGGCCTCGATCAGCTCGGCGAACTGGGCCGCGATGGCCGCCTGCCCGGCGTCGTCGAACGCGGCCGGGTAGTACATGGCGGTGTCGGCGTCGAGCACGCACAGCGCCGTGTCCAGGTGGTAGAAGCGCGGGTCGACCAGCCGCAGGCTGGTCACCGGCAGCCCGAACACCTCGGCCAGTTCCGCCGCGGCGGCCTGGTCGCTGCGCAAGCCGTAGCCGGCCAGCAGTCCCCGCCCGGTGAACAGGAAGTCACCCTCGCCCTCGTTGACGTACCGGGCCGCCCGCACGTCCGGGTAGCCGCGGTCGCGGAACCAGGCCAGGTAGGCGCCGGCCTCCCCGGCCCGCTCCGGGTAGCGGAACCGCACGCCGAGCACGCGCCCGCCCACCACGGTCGCCCCGTTGGCCGCGAACACCATGTCGGGCAGCCCCGGCACCGGCTCGATGGTCCGCACCTCGTGGCCCAGGTTCAGGTAGACCTGCCGCAGCCGCGCCCACTGCCGCATCGCGGTGGCCGCGTCGGTCGGCTGATCCGGCCGCATCCACGGGTTGATCGCGTACGTGACCGCGAAATGCTCCGGCGGGCACATCAGGTAGCTGCGCGTCGTAGCCCGCCGTCCGCCCGCCCCGGCCAGGCGGAATTCCCCGTCGATCATGAGTCCAGGTTAGGGGCTCCGAGCATGGGAAAACCTGCGCCGATCATGCGTGTCGGTGCAGAATCATTGCGTTGAGATGGTCCTAAGCGGTGATTTGTTACGTATTTCGGCGAGGTTACGTCGTGCGCCCGCCATTCCCTCGCTCGCTCACCACTCCCGGCCCGCCCTGCCATGCCCCCAGCCCGCCCCCAGTCTCACGTCTCAAGATCGACCTATCGTGGACCGCCACCTCCGTCAGACGGGGTTTTCTGTCCACGATCTTTGGCTGGCCGGTCCCCGCTACGGCTTCCGCGCCACCCCGCAGAAGGCGGCGCCAGAGGCCGGCGGCTCGTCGGCGCCGCGGGAATCCGGCTTCCACCGCGGGCAGGGCACGACACCGGGCTCGACCAGGTCCAGCCCGTCGAAGAAGCTGGCGATCTGGTCGGGCCTGCGCAGGTGGTACGGCACCGGCGCACGCTGGTTGTACCGGTCCTGCGCGCTCGCGACCTGCTCGCTTCCGGCCACGCCGTCGGCGATGGCCAGGTAGCTGCCCGGCGGGAGCGCGTCCATCAGGTGGCTGGTGATCGAGCGGGCCGCGCCGTGGTCGTCGAGGTGGCCCAGGACGCCGAGCATCATCAGCGCGACCGGCTTGCCGTGGTCCAGGGTGCGGGCCGAGCCGGACAGGACCGCGGTCACGTTGCGCAGGTCGGCGCCGATGTAGCTGACGATTCCCTCGGGCGAGCTGGCCAGCGCCGGGCTGTCCAGCAGGGCCCGGGCGTGCGCCAGCACCACCGGGTCGTTGTCCGCGTACACGATGCCGGTGTCGGGCGCGACCCGCTGCGCGATCTCGTGGGTGTTCCCGCCGGCCGGCAGTCCGGCGCCGATGTCGAGGAACTGCCTGATCCGGGCCGGCCCGGCCAGATAGCGCACCGCGCGGACCAGGAAGGCCCGTTCGGCCCGGGCGATCTCGGCCAGGTGCGGAAACTCCCGGTGCAGGTGATCGCCCGCGGCCCGGTCGGCGGGGAAGAAGTCCCGGCCGCCCAGCCAGTAGTTCCACACCCGGGCCGGATGCGGCACGCTGACGTTGACGCCGGGCAGCGCCACGCCCGGGGATCCGAGCGCCGCGAACTCGCCCGGGGCCGCCGCGAACTCGCCCGGGGCGGCCGGGGCGCCGACGGCGCCCCGAGCTCCAGTTGAGCCCGGAGCCGCGGACCCCGGAGCCGCGACCGCGACCCCCGGTGCCCCGGCGCCGCGACCGCGGCCCCCGGTGCGCCGGCCGGTGGCTGGCCATCAGTAGCTGCGGTTCGATCGGCTCCCGAAGCGCGTCGGCGGAACATTCCTCGTATTCTGCCCGAACGCATCGGGCCGCGAGAGCCGGTCCGCACCGACGGGTCGCCCGATCCGGGCTGCCCGGGCCGCGATCACGCCGCAAATTACGCGCTCAGCCGTGCAGCGCGGCCAGCCGCTTCACCGCGGCGGCCACCCGCTCGTCGGTGACGGTCAGCGCCGCCCGCACGTGCCGGTCCCCGGAAGGCCCGTAGATCTCGCCCGGCGTGACCAGGATGCCGCACTGCCCGGCCAGCATCTCGGCCGCCGCCCAGCAGTCGTACTCGGGGTGCCGCAGCCACAGGTACAGCCCGGCCTCGGAATGGTCCACGCTGAAGCCCGCCCCGGTGAACGCCTCCCGCAGCGCCGAACGCCTGGCCCCGTACACCGACCGCTGCGCCACCGCGTGCGCCTCGTCGCCGAACGCCGCGATCATCGCCGCCTGCACCGGGTCCGGGACGATCATCCCGGCCTGCTTCCTGATGGCCAGCAGCTCGGCGATCAGTGCCGGGTCGCCAGTGACGAACCCGGTCCGGTAGCCGGCCAGGTTGGACCGCTTGGACAGCGAGTGGATGGCCAGCACCCCGTCCCGCGAGCCGCCGCACACCGAAGGGTCAAGCACGGAGACCGGCGTGGCCTCCCAGCCCAGGCCGATGTAGCACTCGTCGGAGGCGACCACCGCCCCGCGCTCGCGCGCCCACGACACCACCTTGCGCATGTGCTCGGCCGGCAGCACCCGCCCGGTCGGGTTGGACGGCGAGTTCAGCCACACCAGCCGCACCCGGGCGGGCCCCAGCGCCAGCAGGCTGTCCGAAGCCACGGCGGTGGCCCCGGCCAGCCGGGCGCCGATGTCGTAGGTCGGGTAGGCCAGCTCCGGGTACACCATCACGTCGCCCGGCCCGAGGCCGAGCACCAAGGGCAGCCAGGCGATGAACTCCTTGGTCCCGATGACCGGCAGTATGTCGTCCGGCGACACGGACACCGATACCGATCGGGCCAGCCAGCCCGCGGCCGCCTCGCGCAGCCGCTCGGTGCCGCGCGTCTGCGGGTACCCGGGCGCGTTGGCCGCCTCGGCCAGCGCACGCTGAATCAGCTCGGGGACCGGGTCCACCGGCGTGCCCATGGACAGGTCCACCGGGCCGTCCGGGTGCAGCCCGGCCTTCTCGCCCAGCGGCGCGATCCGGTCCCAGGTGAACGCGGGCAGCCGCGCTGCGAGCGTCATTCCTCCGCGGCTTGCGGCGGCAGCGCCGCTACCAGCGGGTGGTCCTTTCCGGTCTTGCCGGTCTTCGACGCGCCGCCCGGCGAGCCCAGGTCTTCGAAGAAGTCCACGTTGACCTTGTAGTACTCCTTCCACTGGTCAGGAACGTCGTCCTCGTAGTAGATGGCCTCGACCGGGCAGACCGGCTCGCACGCGCCGCAGTCCACGCACTCGTCGGGGTGGATATACAGCATGCGGTCGCCCTCGTAGATGCAGTCAACGGGGCATTCCTCGATGCATGCTCTGTCAAGCACATCAACGCAGGGCTGCGCGATGATGTAGGTCACGGGTGACTCCTTAGTGAAACTGGTCCCTGCTGCTAACACAGTATGGCGGCTGGCCGGCCGATGCCGCCTCAGCCCGCGACAATACTGCCGCGCGGCGAGCCCTGAGCCGAAGTTGCGCGCTGCCAGCCCATGCTGCCATCTGTGGCATTCCACACATAACCGGCATACCGCACTTCGCTGAGCCCGTACTGCTGGGCGTTGGCCACCAGCCAGCTGGCCACCGTCCAGCCCGCGTCCTGCTGGGCGTGCACGACCGCCGCACTTCCGTTGTTTATTTTGGCCGAACGGTCCGTGGTGACCCCGACCACGACCCCTTCGCGCCCCGACGGCCCGAACGTGGCCGCCATCTCCCGCAGCGCACTGGCCAGGTCCGCCTTCCCGGCTGGCGCGTACCAGCAGGACACGCCGTGCGGCCAGCCACCGGTGAAGTACTTGGCCAGCAGCGAGGCCATCCCGGCGTACTGCCCGTAGGCAGACCCGTCCTCGCTGTGCTGCACGTCCTGGGCCGCCTCGTACACCGGCAGCTTGGTGTAGCCGGGCACCTGGACCAGGGCGCCGAAGAACTTGGTCGTGGCGTAGACCGGGTCTTCCAGGTCGGCCGCGGGGCCCCAGCCTTCCGAGGGGCGCTGCTGGAAGACGCCGACCGAGTCGCGGTCGCCGTAGGTCAGGTTCTCCATGTGCGATTCCTGCAGCGCGGTCGCGTAGGCGATGGTGACCGCCTCCCGAGGCAGCTCGTGCCGGGCCGCGACACCCGCGATGATCGCGGCGATGGCCGCCTGGTCGGGGTCCAGCGAGATGGCTGCCACCCCGGTGCCGGCCTGGCAGCCGGGCGGGGGCAGGGCCGCGGTGACGTGCCGCAGGCTGTTGTAGACGAAGGCGCCCGCCGCCGTCAGCAGGACCAGTGTGGTCGCGAGGACGGCGAAGCCCCGCAGTCGGCGGGTATTGGGCGGCACACCATCAGACCGTACCGCTAAGCTCGGCCATCATGAGCGCTGTTGGCCTCGGGGGGGACGACCCCCCCCAGACCCCCCCCGATCCTGGGGGGACCCATCCCCCCAGACCCCCCTTGCCGTCCCCCCCAGACCCCCCACCGGGGGGACCCATCCCCCCG
Organism: uncultured Actinomycetes bacterium; assembly: GCA_963739135.1. Classification (GTDB taxonomy): domain Bacteria; phylum Actinomycetota; class Actinomycetes; order Streptosporangiales; family Streptosporangiaceae; genus Palsa-504. Next base: position 772,707 of record CAVTZG010000017.1, on the reverse strand, counting down.
GGCCCCCCTTGGGGGGGACATGTCCCCCCATACCCGTCCGGCCGCCCCCGCTCCCCGCTGCCGGAGGTCATCGACGAGCTGTGGGCGCGGCGGGCCGAGCTGTCACCGTCCGACGAGCAGGCCCGCGCGGCGGTGGTCGGCGCGGTGGACGCGATCGACGCCGGGCAGGCCCGGGTGGCCTACGTCGATCCGGTGACCGGCCAGGTGGTGGTCGACCAGCGGGCCAAGCAGGCCATCCTGCTCGCCTTCCGCATGCTGCCCATGGCCAGGTCCCAGGTGGGCGACTTCCGCTACGACGACCGGGTGCCGCTGACCACGCGGCTGGACGGCGTGCGTGTGCTGCCCGGGGCGATCGTGCGCTGGGGCGCCTACGTCGCGCCGGGCGCGGTGCTGATGCCGTCGTTCGTGAACATCGGTGCCTACGTGGACTCAGGGACCATGGTGGACACCTGGGCCACGGTCGGCTCGGGCGCCCAGATCGGCAAGAACGTGCACCTGTCCGGCGGCGTCGGTATCGGCGGCGTGCTCGAGCCGCCCAGCGCCGTGCCGGTGGTGATCGAGGACGAGGCCATGATCGGGTCGCGCTGCATGGTGGTCGGCGGCGCCCGGGTCCGCCAGGGCGCCACGCTGGGCGCCGGCGCCATCCTGACCAAGACCACGCACGTCATCGACGTGGAGACCGGGGCCGAACTGCCGCGCGGCGAGGCCCCGCCCTGGTCGGTGTGCGTGGGCGGGACCCGGCCGCGGAGCTTCCCGGGCGGCGAGTACGGCATGCCGTGCCTGCTCGTCCTCAAGCGGCTGCCGGAAGGCTCCCGCCACGACAAGTCGGCGCTGAACGACATCCTGCGTGACCACGGCGTCGATGCCTGACCTGTGCCTTCCAGGTCAGTGCCTTCCAACTCGGCCAAGTGACTACTGTTAGTACACGATGAGCGTGAATTCAGAGCCGCACCGGCGGATCCGTCGCCAGGGACCCGTCACGCTGCGCGGCCAGCAGATACCGGCGACAACTACGGACCAGCGGCTGCTGGACCGGCGCGGTCCCGCCGACTGGGTGCACACCGATCCGTGGCGGGTGCTGCGGATCCAGGCCGAGTTCGTGGAGGGCTTCGGCCTGCTGGCCGAGCTCGGGCCGGCCGTCTCGATCTTCGGCTCGGCCCGGACCGCCCGCGGCGCCGCCGAGTACCAGACCGCCGAGCGCATCGCCACCGGCCTGGTCCAGGCCGGCTACGCGGTGATCACCGGCGGCGGCCCGGGGATCATGGAGGCGGCCAACAAGGGCGCGGTCGAGGGCGGCGGCGTGTCCGTGGGCCTGGGCATCGAGCTGCCCATGGAGATGGGCCTGAACCACTATGTCAACATGGGCCTGGAGTTCAGGTACTTCTTCGTCCGCAAGACCTGCTTCATCAAGTACTCGCAGGCCTTCGTGGTGCTGCCGGGCGGCTTCGGCACGATGGACGAGCTGTTCGAGGCCCTGACGCTGGTCGCCACCGGCAAGATCACCAAGTTCCCGCTCGTCCTTGTCGGCCGGTCCTACTGGTCCGGGCTGCTGTCCTGGCTCCAGGACACCATGCTGGCCCACGCCAACATCGGCCCCGCCGAGTTCAGCCTGCTCCGCGTCGTCGACGAACCCGAAGAAGTCGTCAAGATCATCCTCGAAGCCCACAGCACCCAAGCCACCTAAGCCGGCAGGTTGCCACAACCATTTACTGGTGCTCGAGGTCCACACCGCTTCCCGCCGTCGATGCGACATCGCGCGCGGAGCGTGGCACCATTCGTATGTGCCTGCTGTCATGATTATCGCGGCCGTCGCGGTGCTCGTCGGCGTGTTCTACGCCGCCACCGGCCGGGGCGGCGAGCTGGCCTACGAGCACGCGGACCACGCCCCGCTGGACCTCGGCCCGGTATCCGCCGCCGACGTGGCGGTGCTGCGTCCGCCGACCGCCCTGTGGGGCTACAACATGCAAGTGACCGACGAGGCGCTCGAGACCATCGCCCGTGCCATGCGCGACCGGGACGTCACGATCGCCTACCTCCGGCAGCAGCTGGCCGGCCAGGGCTCGGGCACCACCCCGGGCCCCGATGCCCCGCTGACGCCCCCGACCGGACCCCAGTTCTCACTGGCGTCCCAGACCACCCCGGCACCGGAGTCCCCGGCGTCCCAGACCGCCCCGGCACCGGAGTCCCCGGCGGCGTCCCAGACCGCCCCGGCACCGGAGTCCCCGGCGGCGTCCCAGACCGCCCCGGCATCGGAGTCCCCGGCGGCGTCCCAGACGGTCCCGGCGCCCCAGGTCCCCCCACCATTCGCGGGCCCGGAGCAGTCGGCCGGCCCCAAGCACGCCCGTCCCGCCCAGCGCTGGAGCAACCAGGAACCGGCCAGCTCACAGGCGCCCGCCCCGGACGAGCCCGGTCCGGCCGGACCTGCCGCTCCCGCCGAGCCCGCCGCCCCGGCCGACAGTGCCGCCTCGCCAGCCCCCCAGGCCGAGGCGCGGGCCGACAACGACGCGCTGGCCAGGGCGGAGGAGCAGAGCTGGTGAGCGACCAGCCCCCGGCCGAGAGCATGCGGGACATGGGCGCGGTCGTCGGCCCGGACGGACGGCTGCGTTGCCCCTGGGGCCTGAGCGCCCCGGAGTACGTGGCCTATCACGACCAGGAGTGGGGCCGGCCGGTGCGCGGCGAGGTCGCCATCTTCGAGCGGCTCTGTCTGGAAGGCTTCCAGTCCGGGCTGTCCTGGTTGACCATCTTGCGTAAGCGGGAGAACTTCCGCGCCGCCTTCGCCGGGTTCGAGCCCGCCGCCGTGGCCGCCTTCGGCGATGACGACGTGGCCCGGCTGATGGCCGACGCCGGCATCGTGCGGAACCGGGCCAAGGTCAACGCGGTGATCACCAACGCCCGGGCCATGCTCGACCTGCCGGACGGGCTCAGCGACCTGGTCTGGAAGTACGCCGGCGAGCTGGCCGCCGCGCCGCGGACCCTGGCCGACGTGCCCTCGGCCACCCCGGCCTCCAAGGCGCTCAGCACCGAACTGCGGCGGCACGGATTCACCTTCACCGGCCCGGTGACCGCCTATGCGACCATGCAAGCCTGCGGCATCGTCAACGACCACCTGGCCGCCTGCTTCTGCCGGGACCAGTAACACTCCGTTATCGGACCGCCCGTCCGTGAGCGGCTCGTCGCAGTGGCGGCTGCCGGAGGCGCACATGAGCTTGGCCCGCGACCAGCCAACTTAGGCCAACTTAGGCGTTCCGCCGCCACTATCGATCACGAATCGTAATATTTCAACTTCGTTGAGTGACGTGACGGCGGGTTCGCCGGGATGCAGGGCGAGGTGATGTTCCCCCGGCCCTTCGCTTATCCTGCTCGGCATGGCCGCGGATGAACCTGCCCCCGACCCCGACGTCGCGCGCCTGTTCGCGCCGGTGGCGCTGGAAGACACCTTCGCCGGGGTGCTGGCCGAGGCCAGCGACGTCATGGGCCAGGTGGATGACCCGGTGGACGCGGAACTGTGGGTTTCCGACCTCATCGGCGCGCTGGCCGCCTCGGCCGCGGGCCAGGCCTCGCTCACCGACGCGCTCACCGGCTCGCTGATCCCCGCCGCGGAGGCCACCTCGACCCCGCAGGCCCTGGCCCTGCTGCGCGTGTTCGCCGCGGTCGGCTCGCCCGCCCTGCGCGCCGCGGCCGGCCAGGCCGCGGTCCGGGTCAGCGCGCTGGGCGTGGCCGACCCGCCCTGGACCCGCTCGCTCGGGGCGCCGCGGGTGGGGGACTGCTGGCACTACGCCGACGTCGGCGGCCGCCAGGAGTCGCTGACCATGACCTTCGGCTACGGCGACCGGCAGCACGCCGTCTGTGTGCTCATCGACCACGGCCGCGGCGGCAAGATCCGGGACGCCTGGGTAGCCAAGGCACCCGGGCTGCGGGCGGAGACCGAACGAGCCGCCTCGGGCGACCCGCTGGTGGTGTTCGAGATGATCGACCCCGCCGACGCCGGCCGCAGGCTCGGACAGGCCATCAGCTCGGGCGAGTGCCCCGAGCAGCCCGACCAGGTCGACGACGTGGTGGCCCACCGGGCCCTGCTGCGCGCCCGCCTGGAGCTGCTCACCCGCGACCGCTAGCGTCCCAACTACGGGAGGGCACGTGACGAGGGTGCTGCGGATTACGTCCCGCAACGCTCGCTTCCAGCAGTGGCAGGCGCTGCTGACCAGCCGGGCCAAGCGCCAGCGGGCCGGGGAGCTCCTGGTCCAGGGGGTGCGGCCGATCTCGCTGGCCGCCGGGGCCGGCTGGCGGTTCCGGGCCCTGATCTACGACGCCGACCGCGAGCTGTCCGGCTGGGCGCAGGAAATGCTGCGCACCGTAGACGCCGACCAGGTGGCCATGTCGGCCGCCCTGCTGGCCGAACTCGCCGAGAAGGACGAGGGCCGCCCCGAGCTGCTGGCCGTGGTCGAGATGCCCGGCGACGACCTGGACCGGATCCAGGCCGGCCCGGACTTCCTCGGCCTGGTGCTGGACCGCCCGGCCAGCCCGGGCAACCTCGGCAGCATGATCAGGTCGGCGGACGCCTTCGGCGCCGCCGCGGTCATCGTGGCCGGCCACGCGGCCGACCCCTACGACCCCAGGTCCGTCCGGGCCAGCACCGGCTCGCTGTTCGCCCGGCCGGTAGTCCGGGTGCCCTCGCCTCGTGAGCTGAGCGAATGGCTAGCGGCCCAGCGGCACCCGGTCGCCCTGATCGGGACCGACGAACACGGCGCCGTCGACGTGTTCGACGCCGACCTGGCCCGGCCGGCGCTGCTGCTGATAGGCAACGAGACCGCCGGGCTGAGCACCGCCTGGCGCGAGCGGTGCGACGAGCTGGTCCGGATCCCCATAACCGGGTCCGCGAGCTCGCTGAACGTGGCCAACGCGGCTACCGTGGTGCTGTACGAGGCGGCCCGCCAGCGCAGCCGGGCCGCCCGCTAACCCACCAGGGCCAGCGTCGCACCTCGGGCGTCGAGCAGCCGGTGCGGGCCGGGCGCGCCGGGCAGCCGGGCCAGGTCGCCGGTGACCCGGGCGCGAGGGCCATACGGCCCGGCCAGGATCGTGCCGTCGGCGCCCACCGCGACCAGCTCGCCGTCCTGTCGCAGCAGCACCGGGCCGTCCCGGGTGGCTGAGATGGCCGTCCGCCCGGCCCGCAGCCCGTCGAGCACGTCGCCCGGCTCGGGGCCCGCGCACTCCACCCAGGTGGCCGGCTGCCCAGGCGGGGCGACGGATCCGGCTTCGTGCCAGTCGCTGCCGCCGACCGGGATCGCGGCCGGGTCCCAGGCCAGCCACCACGACAGCGGGATGGTCCAGCGCAGGTCGAGCCAGCTCGGGTGCCACACCTCGAGCAGCGGCGGACGGCGGCGCATCGGCCGGGTCCAGCTGAGATCGCCGGCGAACGGGTGGTTGACCGACAGCAGCCCGCCGCGGGCCTCGGTGTCGGCCAGCCAGTCGTCGGGTTCGCGGCGGAAGTCGATCCAGCCGACCTCGCCCAGCGCGTTGGCGTGCCCGCCGTCGGTGGTCACCTCCTGGCCCGGCAGCAGCGTGATGCCGTACCTGCGGGCCGCCCCGGCTAGTTCAGCGTGCTGGCTGATCGTGTTGTGGTCGGTGATGGCCAGGAAGTCCAGGCCGCGCTCGGCGGCCAGCGCGGTCAGTTCCGGTACGGTCAGCCGTCCGTCGGAGTGCACGGTGTGCGCGTGCAGGTCGCCCGCCAGCCACCGCCGGCCGGGACCGGCCGGCAGGTCCCGTCGCGGCGGGCGCTCCAGGGGCGCCGGCGGGGCCGGGGGAGCGGGCGGCAGCAGGCCCGCCGCGCTCGGCGTGGTCTGCGCCGTTACCCGGTAGCACGTGCCGTCCGGCGGGATGCGATGCACGCCGATCATCACCTGCCAGATCCCGGCCTCGAGCTCGCCCGGCAGGTATCCGGGTGTGGCCCCGTCCGCGGTGATGACGAACGACCCGCGCGCCCCGCCCGACCAGCCGCGGAACCCGTCCGGCCCCAGGCAGCCCAGGTCAAGTACGGCGCCCCCGGCCCGGTCGTACTCCAGCTCGACCCGCAGCCCGGCGGTCCCCGGCCCCACCTCCACCGGCAGGTAATGCCACGGCGAGGCGAACCGGTGCTCAAGCGTCCACCGCCCGGCGTGCGTCCGCTCGCCGCCACCCGAAGTGCCCGCCATGCCGTCCATCCGACCAGATCCAGTCGCTGTCCGCCAAACCCCGGGCCCCAGGCAGGATGCCCTGGCCGGCCTCGGTCTGCCGCTCGGGCGGCATGCCGGGCACCACGAGCTGGCCGGGGATCGGCTCGGGCTCACCACGGAGGTTCCGGCCGCCCGGCTCGGCGGCCAGGTTCATGCCGGCGGCCCGGCCGCCGTCGGGTCCTCGGCCCCGGCCGGGGCGTTCCCCCGCGGCGGCGGCTCGGCCGCCGCGCGCAGCACGTCCATGAGCAGGCTCACCGCGGGCGGGTCCGGCGGGTCGCCGTAGCGCACCGCGAACACGTGCCGCCGGGCGCTGGCCAGCGGCATCGTCTTGATCCCGGGATGGCGCGCGGCGCGCAGGCACAGCCCCGGAAGGGTCGAGACGCCCAGGTCGGCGGCCACCAGCGCCTGGACGGCCACGTAGTCGTCGGTGGTGAACGCGATCTTGGGGATGAAGCCGGCCATGGCGCACTGCTTGAGCAGGTTGGCCCGGCAGCGGTCGCAGCCGGCGATCCAGCGGTGCCGCGCGTACTTGGCCAGGTCGTTCGGGTTCAGTTCGGCGCCGTGGGCGGTGGGCGCCGAGCCGGACGAGGTGACCAGGTGCACCGGCTCGTCCAGGATGAGCCGTTCGCGCAGGCCCTCGGTGATGTCGATGCCGCCGCTGTCCTCCTCGTCGGCGAAGTCCTCGCTGCTGAACCCGCCCGCCGCGGGCCGCATCGGGCCGCCGGGGGCCGCCGGGCTGGGCGGGACCGCCGGGCTGTCCTGGCTCTCCTGAGCCGCGTCGGCGCCCGGCGGGTCCGGTGAGTACCGGAACACCAGCGCGACGTCGACGTACCCGGCGCGGAGCATACGCAGCGCCTCGGGCGGTTCGGCTTCGGTCAGCCGCAGGTCGACGCTGGGCTGGTGCCCGCGCAGCATGGCCGCCGCGGCCGGCACGATCGTGCCCAGCGCGGACGGGAACGCCGCCAGCCGCAGCGCCGGCCCGCAGTCCGGTATAGGCGGCCAGCTCGTTCTCCGCGGCGTCCAGCCGGCCGATCACCTCGGCGGCCCGTTCGGCCAGCAGCCGCCCGGCATCGGTGAGCCTGATCCCCCGCCCGGCCCGCTGGATCAGCTTGATCCCGGTCTCCGCCTCCAGGCGCGCCAGGTGGTGGCTGACCGAGGGCTGCGCGTAGTTCAGCTCGCGGGCCGCGGCCGTGACCGAGCCGTAGCGCGCCACCGCCACGAGCACGCGCAGCCTGGTCACGTCCAGCATGCACCGACTATAGATCGTGCCGATCAATTCGCACAGAGTGCGCTGCCGAACCTATTCCGGCGTGTCAGCTGGGGATCGGGCGCCGGGACGCTAGCGGCCCTCGAGCAGCGGCGAGTCCGGCCGCCGGACCGGCTCGCCCGCCAGCTGCCGGCGCCGCCAGGTGATGCCGGACAGCGCCTCGAGCACCACCCGGTTGGCCAGGAACGCGGTCACCTCGGCGTGGTCGAACGGCGGCGAGACCTCCACCACGTCGACCCCGGCCAGCGGGACCGACATGGCGATCCGCCGCACCGCGTCCAGCAGCTGCCGGGCGGTGAGGCCGCCCGGCTCCGGGGTCCCGGTGCCCGGGGCCATGCCGGGATCGACCACGTTGACGTCCACGGACAGGAACACGCCGTCGCATTCGTCGGTGGCGATGGCAAACGCCTCGGTCAGGCACTCGTCGATGCCGCGCGTGACGATCTCGGTCATCTCGAACGACCGCATCCGCTGCTCGGCCATCCAGGCCAGCGTGGGCGGCTCGGGCCAGTAACCGCGCAGCCCGATCTGCAGGAACCGGTCGCCGCGCACCGCGCCGGACTCGATCAGCCGCCGCATCGGCGTGCCGTGCCCGATCAGCGACCCGAACTGGGTGTCCCCGGTGTCGGCGTGCGCGTCGAAGTGGATCAGCGACAGCCGTCCCCAGCCGACGTGCCTGGCCACGCCGGTGGCGTCGGGAAACGTGATCGTGTGGTCGCCGCCCAGGATGACCGGGATGGCGCCCGCGTCGGCCACGGCCTGGACCGTGGTCTCCAGCCGCCGCAGCGAGGTGTCGGTCTCGACCGGTGGCATCACCACATCCCCGATGTCGCCGCAGCGCAGCTCGGCCAGCGGGTCCACACCCAGCGCCAGGTGCGGCCGGGAGGAGTCGTGCGGCAGGTAGTCGGTCATCCGGATGGCCTGCGGCCCGAACCTGGCGCCGGGCCGGTGCGAGGTGCCGGCGTCGTAGGGCGCGCCGATGAAGATGACGTCGTACCCGTCCAGCGAGTCGAGTTCGGCCCGCGGCACGCCGAGAAACGTGACGTCAGGCCCGAACATCCCGCGCACCACCGCTTCAGAACCTTCAGGCTCGCCCGCCATGTCGTTCCTCCTTGATCATGAGACCGGCCGCTGCCTCGCACCATACAGGTGCGCAGCAGCGGCCGGTTCTTTGCTCTCAGCGGGTCACGGCCCCGGCGATCCCCGGTCTCCTGTTTACGGGGCGGGCCTGCTGTAATCCTCGGCCGCACGGCGGTATGCGGCGATCGCCCCCGGTTCGGCCATGCGGTAGTCATGCGAGGTGGCGGCGTTGAACCAGATGAATCCCAGCAGCCCGTACAGGCGAACGCCAGCGAACAGGTCGGTGATCTTGGCTGGCTGGCCGGCGTCGCGCGTCGCGCTCGTTTCGGCGATGAGAATCGGGTCCCGGCTCAGCTCGCGCAGCGCGACGATGGTCGGGCCGAATATGGCCGCGAACTGCCAGGACGGCTCGAGGTAGTAGCCGTCGACCCCGACCCAGGTCACGTACGAGCTGCCGGGCCACCACGCAGCCGGGCGGAGCGTCCGGCCGTCCTGCGACTGGATGACGTTGACCGTCCACAGCCACGTGACGTTCCCGGCTCCCAGCTTGCGGAACCGGGTGACGATGTGCCGCCAGGCGGCCACGAAGGCCGCGGGCGACGTGTGCAGGTAGCCCCAGGAGTACCAGGGAGCATTCATTTCATGGCCGAAGCTGAGGATGATCGGGCGGTGATAGGCGCGCACGGCCTGGGCGTAGGAGGTCAGGTAAGCGTCGTACCTCCCAGCTGCGATCGCGGTCAGGCTCACGCCCGCCGGGTCGATCTGCACCATGGGCACCGCACCGTGGCTGGCCGCGGTCGCGGCGAAGCCGGCCTGGAACGGCTCCAGCCATCCGCTGTAGTACACCACCAGTCTCGGCCGCACCCCGGTGGCGCTTGTGAACGACGTCACCCCGGCATACGAGGAGGGTGCGCTGGGCGAATAAACCCCGAGGTAGGACCCGGGAGTCGTGGGCAGGCCGGCCTGAGCGGCCGGCTAGGCGGCGGGCCGGCCTGTTTCGCGCCCCAAGTGCCCAGAACCGCCAGCGTGGCGACGATGATGGCCAGCGCGGCGGTGACGGCCACCACCGTCGGCACGGCCCGGCGCCGGTGGGCGGGTGCCGGGCGCCTGCGCGGTGCGGACCGGCGGCGCCGGCCGGCGCCAGGTAGCACCATCGATCCGTCGGCGTCCTGCTGCGTCGCGCTCGGGGCGCGGAGGTCACGCACGTCCCGGGAGCCGTTCACGATCCGGGCCTGGTGAACGTGCTGGCGCCGGTGCGGAACGCGGCCGCCGCCGCGGGACTGCTGACGGTGAAGTCCTGGCCGACGGAGTTCGTGGAATCGAACCAGACGAACCCGAGCAGGCCGTAGGCGTGAATGCCAGCGAACATGTCGGCGATCTTGGCGGGCTGGCCCGAGGTGGGCGTCGCGCCGGTCTCGGCGATGAGGACCGGGTCCCGGGTCAGCGCGTGGATGCTGGCGATGGTCGGCCCGAACAAGGGCGCGAACTGCCAGTTCGGCTTTAGGTAGTAGCCGTCGATGCCCACCCAGGTCACGTACGAGCTGCCCGGCCACCACGGAGCCGGCGGCGGGATCGTGCCCCGCTGCGTGTTGTTGATGATGTTGACCGTCCACAGCCAGGTCACGTTCCCGGCACCGAGCTCGCGGAACAGGGTGACGATGTGCCGCCAGGCAGCTACGAACGTGGCCGGTGACGCGTGCCGGTAGCCCCACGAGGACCACGATCCGTTCATCTCGTGACCGAAGCTCACGATGACCGGGTGGTGGTAGGCCCGGACGGCCTCGGCGTAGGCGCTCAGGTAGCCGTCGTACCGCCCGGCGGCGATCCCGGCCACGCTGATGCCGTCGGGGTCCATCTGGACCAGCGGCACCGCGCCGTTGCTGGCCACGGTCGCGGCGAAGGCGGCCGGGAACGGCACGAACCAGCCGCTGTAGTACATGACCACATCCGGCCTGGCCCCCGTCGCGCCGGCGAACGCGGTCACCCCGTCGTATGACGCGGGGGTTCCTGACGCGTACACCCCCAGGTAGGACTCGGGCGTAGTGGGCAGCTGGACCGGCAGCGGCCCGCTGCGGTCTGCGGACCTGTGGTACAAGGTGACCCCGACCGCCGCCGCGATCACGATCGCCGCGGCGGCAAACGCGATCCATCGGAGCTTCCGCCGGTCGTTGACCGTGTGATGCTTCATAGGATCGGCCTCAATCCCGGACCGCCAGGGATGCCTCTGCCCGGGGCCCGCGTACGGCTAGCAGTATCGCGCAGTCGCGATATCCCCCCTCTGGAACACCGCTCACGAAAGGGTAGTGTCCGTTCCCCGGCCGGGAAGGGTGTTTGCTCAATTCGCGCAAATCAGTCCCGAACCCGTCATAGCCGGGCCAGGGCCAGGCCCGCGGCATCATGCCGGAACGCCGTCTCGGCCGCCGGGCTGTCTTCGATGTGCCAGTCCTGATGGTAGATCCCGTCGTCTTGCCAGATGTCGAACCACACAAGCCCGAGCGCGCCGTACTGACGCATCCCGGCGAACAGGTCGCCGATCTTCGCAGGCTGACCGGACTCGGGTCCCGCAGCGGTCTCCGAAAGCAGCACGGGCTTGCCGGTGAGGATCCGCACCTGGGTGATCGTCTTGCCGAAGACACTGGCGAAGGTGTCGGACGGGCGGTAGTAATAGCCGTCGATGCCGATCCAGGTGACGTACTGGCCGCCTGGCCACCAGGAGGCTATCGATCCGGTGCCGGGCTCGTCTGCCTGGAGCGTCCACAGCCAGGTGACGTTGCCGGCGCCTTGGCCCCGGAACAGCGTCACGATGTGCCGCCAGGCGGCCACGAAGGTCGACGGCGCGATCTGCCTGTAACCCCACGAGTACCAGGGGGCGTTCATCTCGTGCCCGAAGCCGATCACCACCGGCTGGCCGAAGCGCCGGACGCTGTCGGCATACGAGCGCAGGTAGCTGTCATAGCCGCCCGCGGCGATCTCCGGGATCGATGCGTCGGTGGGATCCATCTGCACGATGGTGACCGCACCCTTCGCGTGCACCGTCTCGGCGAACGGAATCTGGAACGGTTCTCGCCAGCCGCTGTAGTACCCGACGAGGTTCGGCTGCTTGCCGACCGCGCGGGCGAACTTCGCCACCGGCTCATAGGTATGCGGCGGCCCGGTCTCATAGACGCCGAGGTACGAGGCCGGACTGGTCGGCAGTGAGGTGCCCGGGTCGGAGGAGGATGACGCGGCCCGTGTGACGGCGACCGCGACACACATCGCGGCGAGCACGACGGCCGCGACGAGCATCAGCCGCGATCTCAGCCGAGTGCTCATGATTTAAGTCTGTGGTACGTTTCGGCGCCCTGCCGGAATGCCGCGATGGCCTCGGCGCTGGTGAGCCGCCAGTCATGCCTGCCGACGGCGTCGAACCAGATGAGTCCCAGCACCTGGTAACTGCGGACGCCGGCGAACAGATCGGTGATCATAGCTGGCTGGCTCGCGCCCGCCGCCGCGCCCGTCTCGGCGATCAGTATCGGGTCGTTCGTGAGCGTGCGTATCGCGATGATGGTTGGTCCGAACAGAGAAGCGAACGTTGTGTTGGGATTGGCGTAGTAGCCGTCGATTCCCACCCAGGTTACGTACGAGCTCCCCGGCCACCACGGCCGCGGATCTGGAGTGCCGGCCTGAGCGTCCACGACGTTGACGGTCCACATCCAGGTCACATTCTCGGCCCCGGCGGCCCGGAATACCGTGACGATATGGCGCCAGGCGGCTACGAACGCCGTCGGCGAGGAGTGCCTGTTGCTCCACGAGTACCATATTCCGTTCATCTCATGGCCGAAGCCCACGATGACCGGATGGCCGAAGGTGCGGACGGTCTGGGCGTAGGAGAGCAGGTATCCGTCGTACTGTCCGGACGCGATCGCGGCGAGGCTGATGCCTGTAGGGTCGATCTGCACTACGGGCACCGCGCCCTCTTTGACTACCTGCGCGGCGAAGCTGGTCCGGAACGGCTCCAGCCATCCGCTGTAGTAGACGACCACATTCGGCCTGATCCCGGTGGCCGCCGTGAACGCCGCCACGTTGGCGTACGAGTCGGGTACGTCCGGCGCGTAAGTCCCGAGATAGGTTCCCGGCTTGGCGGGAAGAGTGATCGGCCGTGCCGCTGCCTGGCCGGCGGCGTTCGCAGCCGCGGATTGGTCATGACGGCCGGCCACCACTATGGTCGCTGCCGCAGCCGCGAGTGCTGTTCCGATAATCGCGATCCGCAAGGGTTTCACCTAGGACGAGCCTCCTATGACGCGGGCATGGTTGCGGCGCGCCCCGAGTGCCATCCAGGTGATGACGCACGCGAGCAGGCCGGTTGCGAGCAGGGGGATGAAAACGGGGCCGAACTGGATCATTCGCCAGGCCGCCAGCGTCACCCAGGCCAGCCCCGTGACGCCGTTCCAGGCCGTCACGCCCACCCATATGCGGCGCGTTCCTGCCTTCCTCTTGCCGCCGCCCGTGGGCTGCCAGCTCAGTCGCTTACGTCGGCAGATGTCCCACAGGGCAAACAGATGAGCCCAGCCGTACAGCAGCTTGGCCATGAGCGCCTCAGGCCCGAACCGGCACCGGTGCCAGGCGGGGAAGACAACCATGTTGTAGATCATCGACGGGACGATGAACAGGTAGTTCATCAGCCGGACCCGGTCCGGGATGAAGGTCAGCATGACCAGCGGAATCGCCGGGGCCACGAACGTGAACAGCGCGGTGTGCACGTAGTAGCAGAATCCCGACAAATAGCAGCATCGCGTTCGCCAGCGCATTCTGGTGGCCCAGAATTTCCTCGAGCCGAGCAGCGACATGGACCCGCAGCACCAGCGGTATTGCTGAACGAGGAAGGAATCAGGGTCGGACGGGCACAGTCCGGCCGCCAGCGCCACCGGGATGTATCGCAGACCCCAGCCGGATCGGCGCAGGTCGAAGCCGGTATGGACGTCTTCCGAATGCTCGATCAGCGTCGTGCCGCCGTTCGTCCGCAGTGCCTCGCGACGGTATATCGCACACGAACCGACACAGATCGCGCCCTGGTGGCGGTCACGGGAGACCTGCACGAGTCGGTAGAACAGTTCCTGCACCGCGCCGGCTCCACGCTCCATCCATGACATACGTCCGCGGGTGCGGAAATACTGCGGCGACTGCACGATGCCGAGCGATGGCTCGGCGTCGAAATACGGCAGCATCTCGAGGGGCAGATCGGCCCGGGGTGCGAAGTCGGCGTCCAGGATGAGGATGAATTCGCCGCAGGAGCGGGTGAACCCGTGCCGCAGGTTGCCCGCCTTCTTCATCCAGCCGCGGTCAGGGCGCGCAATCCAGCTGAACCCGAAGTCGCCGGCCATTACTCGCACCCGATCGTCGGTTCCGTCGTCGAGGACATACACGGTCGCGGTTCCCGGGTACGCATGGGCGAGCTTGGCCACATGCTCCCAGGTGTTGCGCAGGACCGTGAGCGGCTCGCCGCAGATCGGGAGGAACACGTCCAGGGACGGGTAGGAGATCGGGCGCCACGCTGACACGGACTCGGCGTGCGCGGCCTGGTCGAACCCGCGAGTCCCGGCATTGACGGTCAGGGAGAGGACGTAGTACACCACAGTGAACGCCACGAAGGGCAAGAACGACCACATGAATACGGGATCCAGGAGCACGAACCGTGCCTGGCTGATCAGCAGTGCGCCGAAGCTGGCTAGGGAGGTCCGTATGATCAGCGCGATGTTCCGGTCGGCGTAGCTCTCCTTCTCCTCATCGGTCGGCGCCGCGGGCAGGCCGAGGCCGTACCTCCGGTGTCGTCCGCGACCGCTGCGGGGAAGCGTGCCCTCAGCGGTGGCCATGTCGGCCTTCCGGGCGCTGCTGCGGCTGGTAGATCCAGATCGTGTAATGGCCGAAGGAGAACGGCAGGTCGGCGACGGGCTGGTAGCCGCCCGTCTGCTTCATGTCGGCGGTGATCTCGGCATCCGTCCCGGGTGTCGCCATGAAATCTAGGACGATCAGCGAGAAGTAATGCCCGGCAATGGCCGCGCGGAAGGCGGCAGCCCCGGTCAGCGCTTGATGGGCGCCCGGCGGGACATAGGAGAAGTACCAGGTGTCCGACCATCGCTGCCAGGGGACGGTGCTCTCAAGGTAGTAGGCGGGAATGTCGTAGTCCTCAGTCAGGAAGTTGCCCGGGTACATCCGGGTGAGGGAACGGAGCTCGGCAACGGCGACCGAGGACTCGGGCCAGGCGCGGAACAGCTTCTCCGCCTGCCCGGAGCCGACAGCGCCGACCGGCACGATGGCGGCCGCGACCAACCCGGCCGCCGCGATCCTGACTACCCTGCGTTTGCCGATCCGCGAGAGCTGAGCCAGCGCGTACCCGGCAGCAGGAGCCGCGAGCCACGCTCCGAAATCGACATGCTTGTGCAGAGAGGTGATCGTGTGGATGCGGGCCTGTTCCGCCGGGGCCAGCATCCCGGCTGCGGCCATGACGGCCAGCAGCCAGGCCTGGGTCTTATCGCCCCGCCGCCAGCATACGAGGACGCCACTGCAGGCCAGGATCCAGACGATGCCCACCCATCTCGAGGAGTCCGCGAGAACGAGCGCCGGCGGGTCACCGCCAGCCGCCCGCGCGAGGGTGGTGTACATGATGCCGGCCAGGTAGAGCGGGCCGCCGAGGGCCAGGAGCATCGCGACCAGCCCGGTCACGGAAGCCGCGATGTACCCAGCCCGGCCGAGCGCGGCTTTCACGCCATGTTGCTCGGCGATGACCAGGGCGGCTAGGGCGACGATAACCGGATCGAACAGCGCCGTCGCGTACTTGGTGGCGTTGGCCAGGGCCAGCGCGGAAGCGGCCGCCACGAGCAGCAGCGTCGAATCATCGCGATCCCGGGCCGTGACCACGCACCAGGCGGAGATCGCCATCAGCAGCAAGGCCATCGCGTCATAGGTGGCCAACGCGCCGAGAAACTGCGTAGGGCCGAGCACCGCGAACGACGCTGTGGCGAAAAATGCGGCCCGGGCGCCGAACAGTCTGGAGGTGACGCCCCACAGCATGACGGTCGCTGCGGTCATGAAGGCCAGGCTCAGCAGGCGCGCCGCGACGAGACCGCCTGCGCTGTTCGCCAGCGCGGCGATAGGCGGATATATGACCGGCGCGCCCGACAGCCAGGTCTGAAACGGCGGCACCGCCGTGCCGTGCAGCCAGTGCGCCAGTTCCAGGTGCCCGGCCCACAGATAGGTGGCCTCGTCGATGTAGGCCGAGTTGGACCATACCAGCCGCAGAGACAGGACTATCTGGATGGTCACTACCGCGAGGAGCAGCAGGCTGTGGCCGTTCCAGGCTGTGCCCCGCGGCTGGCGCGGCGGTGGTTCCGTAGCTGCCGGGCCAGCCGCGATCAGCGTGCCGGACGCGATCGGCCTGAGGGACGCGGCAGACGGGTCGGGGCGTACCTCGGTCTGCGGCCTCTCCAGCACCGCCGCGGCTGGATAGTCCGCAACCCGAGCCGGGCCAGCATGGTCCGGAGGCGGGATGAGTATCTCGTGGGCGCGCAGGCGCTGTCGCCACTGTGCGGCGGTAGCGGCGCTGATCCGTGTTCCCCCCGCCCGTTTCCCGGCGGCGACGTGTTGCGCGAGGTCCTCCATTCGGCTGGGCCGATCGTTCATGAGGCAGGTCGGGTGAAGGTACCGGCGCCCTTTCCGAACGCGGTCACAGCCGCGGCGCTGCTGATGCTGAAGTCCTCGCCTTGGTAGTTGGTCGCGTCGAAATACACGAACCCGAGCAAGCCGTAGAGGTGAACTCCGGCGAATATATCGGCGATCTTGGCGGGCTGGCCCGAGGTGGGCGTCGCGCCGGTCTCGCCGATCAGGATCGGGTCCTGGGTCAGGGTACGCACGCTGGCGATGGTGGGCCCGAACAACGGAGCGAACTGCCAGTTCGGCTTCAGGTAGTAGCCGTCGATGCCCACCCAGGTCACGTACGAGCTGCCCGGCCACCACGCAGCCGGGGGCGGGATCGTGCCGTCCCGGGTGTTGTTGATGATGTTGACCGTCCACAGCCAGGTCACGTTCCGGGCGCCCAGGGCACGGAACAGGGTGACGATGTGCCGCCAGGCGGCCACGAACGTCGCCGGTGACGTGTGCCGGTAGCCCCAGCTGTACCAGTTGCCGTTCATCTCGTGGCCGAAGCTCACGATGACCGGGTGGCGGTAGGCCCGGACAGCCTCGGCGTAGGCGCTCAGGTAACCGTCGTACCGCCCGGCGGCGATCCCGGCCACGCTGACCCGGTCCGGGTTCATCTGCACCAGCGGCGCCGCGCCGTTGCTGGCCACGGTGGTGGCGAAGGCGGTCGGGAACGGCACGAACCATCCGCTGTAGTACATGACAACATCCGGCCTGGCGCCGGTGGCGCTCGTGAACGAGGACACGCCGCCGTACGACGTAGGTGCCCCGTTCGTGTATACGCCCAGGTAGGACTCGGGCGTGGTGGGCAGCTGGACCGGCAGCGGCCCGACGGCCGCGGGGCGAACCGCGGCCTTGTTGTACAGGCTGACCCCGGCCGCGATCGCGGCTACGGCCACGATCGCCACGGCGGCCGTCAGCATCCGCCGGCGTCTCCTCGGATGACTGCGGCTGCGGTGCCTCAGGGAACCGTTCTTTCTGCGGCTGGGCCAAGGCTGCAGCCTCAGGTGAGCGTCATCCTCCTCGTAAGCAGGCGGGTATCTCATGCCGCAACCTCCGTGAACTCGGGACGGGCGCGTTTCCAGATGCCCTTGCTTGGGGTCAGCAACGGCGCCAGCATGTAGAGCTGCACGCCGCCCAGGATTTCGGTCGCCCAGTACGGATGCCAGCCGTACTGATGGACCCGCAGCGCCAGACCCGACCAGAGCAGGACCTGGACGATGACGATCCAGCCGCACAGGATCCGGTTGACCGTGGCGGGGACCTTTCCCCGGTCGGGCGAGGCGCCCGTGGGGACCCACTCGGCGACGCGTCCCCGCAGTGCGTACCAGATCGCGTAAACGTGACAGCACGCGTTGATCATGCAAACCCGGTAGATGGTCGGCCGCCAGCCGCGGCTCAGCAGCGGGAACACGAAGATGGTGGCCGCGAGCGCGGGCAGGATCGGCAGGTAATTGTGCGGGTAGATCTGCTGCGGATAGAACCAGATCATGGTCAGTGTCGGGAACGGCCCGGTGAGCAGCAGCGCGGCCGATGACATGTAGTAGAGAAAGGCGGCCCAGAACGCGGCCCGCTGCTGCCAGCTGAACGGTGCCTCCTGGAAGTGCTTATCGATCATGAGCAGCATGGAGGAACGGCACCAGCGGGCTTGCTGATTGGCCAGGGAGGCGAAATCGGCCGGCGCTATCCCTTTGGCCAGGCACAGGGGCAGGTACCGGGTTTCGTAGCCAGCCCACCACAGTTTCATGCCGGAGTGGACGTCCTCGCCGATCGGCACGCGGGCAAACCCGCCCGCGGCCACCACGGACGCGCGGCGGTAAACCAGGTTCGTGCCGGCGCAGATCGCCGCCTTGTACCGGTCCCGGGCCGGCTGGATGAACCTGAAGAAGATCTCCTGGAGCGTCCCCGCATACCGCTGGATGTACGAGAATGACCGGTTGTCGACATCGAAGTGCTGCGCGGTCTGAACAATGCCGACCTTGGCCTCGGCAAAGTAGGGCATGGTCTCGTAGAGGAATTCCCGGCGTACCGCGAAGTCGGCGTCGATGACGGCGATGAACTCTCCGTCGCTGATGTCAAAGGCGTGCAGGAGGTTGCCCGCCTTCTTCAGCTCACCGGGGTTGGGTCGTACCACATACCGGAAGCCGTACCGATCGGCCAGGTCACGGACGCTATCCCGGGCCGAGTCGTCGAGCACGTAGACCGTCTTGAGCCCGCCCCAGGTCATCTTGCTCACGTATTTGTAGGTGTTGTCGAGCACCGCCAGCGGCTCCCCGCAGCTGGGCAGGAACACATCCACGGTCTCGCCCTGCTCGGTGTAGCTGGCCACCGTGGCCTGGTGCTCCGCCAGCGTCAGCCTCGGACGCCCGATCCGCAGCCAGAAGTTGACCGCCACCGGCGGCACCATGACCATGAGCAGCAGCCACATCAGCGGGGACACGGCCCAGGCCCGCTCGGCCACGTGGACATACCCGTAGAGCACCCCGCCCGAGGCGATGAGCAGCACTGCGAACACCCAACGGCGCGGCTTGCCGAAGTACGCGTACTTCTCCCGATGACTGGGTGGCCGCGGCAGGTACATGTCCGGCCGCGCGGTGACGTACGACTCAGCGACGGGCATCATCGCTCCCGTTCGGCTGGGACGGCGTCGGGCTCCGTACGGCCCAGATGGTGTAGGGGCCGACGCGGTCCAGGACGTAGTAGCCGCCCGCGTGGCGCACGTCCGCGGTGATCTGGTTATCGGTGGCCGCGGTGTCGGCGAAGTCGAGGATCACCAGCGAGAAGAAATGGCTGCTGATCGCGGCCTGGTACGAGGCCGCCCCGGGAGGTGCGCCCGGGTAGCTGAGGTAATAGGTGCTCGACCACCGTGGCCAGGGAACCTCGGCGCGCAGGTAGTACGCCTCGACGTCGTAGTCTTCGGCCAGGTAGTCACCCGGGTGGGAGCGGACCGCCGAGCGGAGGGTGCCGATCAGCGACGCGCTGTCCGGCCAGACGCGGTAGAGCGAGGCCGCCTGCCCCATCGAGCCGAACAGCGTCGACGCGGCTATGGGCAGAGCCAGGACCGCGGCCCACCCCCGGCCCGGGTCCACCCTGCTGAAGCGCGCCATGGCGTAACCCGCCGCGATGGCCGCGAACCAGGCGCCGAATGCCACGTGCTTCTGCAGGCTGACCGTGGTGTGGAGCCTGGCCTGCTCGGCCGGGGCGAGCAGGAGGGCGGCGGCCAGGACCGCGGGCAGGAACTTCCCTCGTGTCTCGCCGCGGCTGGCCAGCACCGCGCCGATGACGGCGAGGACCAGGATCAGGCTGGTCCAGACGTACGCCTGCCGGAGAACGGTGGCCACCGGGACGTTCGACCCGGGGCGGGCCAGGGTGCTGGTCGTGATGCCCTGCCAGTACTGGTGACCGCCGGCCAGGACAGCCGCGGCCGCCAGCGCGAGCCACGAGCCGAGCGTGGCCAGCGCTGCCGCCAGCCACGCACCACCGGGGTGCTTCTGGCGCGCGGCCAGCGCCACGACGATGAAAACCACCGGAGTAAACAATGTCGTCGCGTATTTCACCGCGTCCGCTCCAGCCAGGGTCAGGCCGGAGGCGACCAGGAGAGTTATCCGGGCCCGGAATTGGCAGTCGGCCGATCGGACGCCCAACCAGACGGCCAGGGAAAGCAGGAACAACGCCATCGCATCGAAAGTGGCGAAAGCACCCAGGAACTGCGTGCCGGCCAGGGTGGCAAACAAAGCCGCAGCCAGGAGCGCTGCCCGCTGCCCGTACAGCCGGCCGGTCGTGGCCCACAGAAAGCTCGTAACCCCGAACATGAACAACAGCGAGAGAATGCGCGCGGCGATCAGGCCGCCAATGCTGTCCGCGAGAGCGCCGAGTGGCGGATAGATGACGGGCGCCCCGGAGAAATATGCGGGAAAATTGGGGATCGGCGCGTGGTGCAGCCATTGAGACCATTCCAGGTGGCCCGCACGCAAATACAGCGCCTCGTCCTGGAACGCCGTATTGGACCAGATCAGCCACAGCGACAGTACGGCCTGGGCGGCCAGCACGGCGGCCAGTGGCCATCCCTTGCCCGCCGGGATGACCCTGCCCGGACCGCCCGGCCGTCGCCCGGGACCACGTGCGACCGCCGCCGCACCGTGATCACCATCCGCGTCGGCGCGCGGAGCGGTGGCGAGTTCCGCCACGGCCATGCCGGCCGGTGGCCCGGCCGCGCCGAACTGCCCGGTATCGTCCGCGGAACGCTGGCTGCCGATCAGTGCCGGGCTCCGGTCGCCGGCCCTGCTGACCGGAATTTCGGGCGCTTGGTTACGGCGGGTCGGCCTGGTGAAACAGGACCCGTCAATTGTTCATCGCTTTGCTGGCCGATAGGGCGCACAGGCCTGCGACCACACGGTACCAGGGGCACTTCGGCACCCCCCTAACTCACGCATTGCACTGATAAGTTCACTTGCCGTAGCTAGGCCCGCTGGGCGGCGAAAAGGCCGACTACGAAAAGGTACAGTGCATTTGCCCGAGAAGAGCACTGTTTTGCGGATTCTCCCGGTAGGCCGGAAAAGGAGGCATGAGTGATCTTTCCGGTGTGTGGAACAGGCAAAGTATTCGTGAAACCAATGTGACATATGTACCGCTTCGTCCGGCTTGGTGGCTGTTCACATTGCGAGCCTGGAGTTAATTAGTGGGAGGGCTCGGCGCCAGTTCCCGGGCCACGCCGAAGCGGAAGGAGATCCTGGCCGTCTGGCTGTCTTCGATCCGCCAGTCCTGATGTTCGATCCCGCCATGCTGATCCTCGTCGAACCACACCAGCCCCAGCGTCCGGTAGGCCGCCATCCCCTGGAACAGGTCCTGGATCTTGACGAACTGGTCGGCGTCGGGCCCGACGGCGGTCTCCGCCAGCAGCACCGGCGTGCTGGTAAAGGTCCGCACCTGGTCGATGGTCCGGCCGAAGACGCTGGTGAAGGTGTCGGTCGGCCGGTAGTAGTACCCGTCGATGCCGACCCAGGTCACGTACTGCGCACCGGGCCACCACGAGGCGATCGGTCCGGTGCCGCGTTCATCGGCCTGGAGCGTCCACACCCAGGTGACGTTGTTGGCCTCCTGGTCACGGAACAGCGTCACGATGTGCCGCCAGGCCGCCACGAACGTCGACGGCGCGACATGACTGTAACCCCACGAGTACCAGGGGGCGTTCATCTCGTGCCCGAAGCCGATGACCACGTTATGGCCGAAGCCGCGGACGGAGGTGGCATACGAGCGCAGGTAGTCGTCGTAGACGCCGTTGGCGATCGCGGCGATCGAGGCGTCGGTCGGGTCGATCTGCACGAACGGGATCACGCCATGCCGGTAAATCATCTCGGCGAACGACGCGTCGAACGGCTGCGCCCACCCGCTGTAGTACCCGAGCAGGTTGGGCTTGCGGCCCGCCGCCGCCGCGAAGTCGGCGACCGGGGCGTAGGCCGGGGGCGCTCCCGGCTCGAAGACCCCCAGGTAGGAGTGCAGGCTGGGCGGTAGCGACGCGTGGGCGGGCGGCGGGGAGGGGGACGAAGCGGTGAGGCGGAGGGACGCGCCGGCCAGGGCGGCTACCGCCAGCGCGACGGCCAGGATCGTGACCAGCCGGGATGTCATCCGGCCCGGCTCCCGGGGAAGACCACGCGGCCGACCGCCGCGAGATTGGCCGCACCGAAGAGCAGCAAGACCGCGAACTGCGGGGAACCGAGGATGATCGTCCGCCACCACGCCAGGGCCAGCCACAGCAGGGCCATGCCGCCGCTCCACCAGGTGACACCGAGCCGGAATCGCGGCAGCGAGCTTCCCGGCGTCCGCGTCGGGTGCCAGCTCATCGACTTGCCCCGGGCCCCGTCCCAGAGCGCGAACACGTGCGCCCAGCCGCGGGCGATGCTCAGCGGCCAGGTGGCCGGCCCGTAGCCGGAAACGTGCCAGAGCGGGTACAGCACGAAGCCGGTCAGCATGGCCGGGAGCAGCACGATGAAGTTCCGCAGCCGGATCTGGCCGGGCAGGAAGGCCAGCATGACGATGGGGATAGCGGGCCCGAGGAAGGTGAGCAGGGCGGTGTAGGCGTAGTACAAGAACCCGGAGACGTAGGTCAGCCGGGCCGCTGGGGACATGGGTATCGACCACAGCCGCCGGGAGAACACGATGCCGACATTCCCCGAGCACCAGCGGTACTGCTGCCTGACGAACGCGTCGAGACGGTCCGGGCAGATCCCGGTCGACAGCAGGACCGGCAGGTAGGTCAGCGACCAGCCGGCCCGGCGTACATCCAGCCCGGTGTGCACGTCCTCCGCGTAAGGAATGAGGGTCGGGCCGCCTTGCGGCTCCAGCGCGGCGCGCCGGTAGACCGCCGAGGTCCCGCAGCAGACGGCCGCCCCCAGCCGGTTGCGAGCCACCTGAACCGTCCGGTAGAAGACCTCCTGGATCGGTCCCGCGGCCCGCTCCACCCAGGTCTGCGCGGGACTGGTCCTGAAGTACTGCGGGGTCTGCACGATCGCGATCGCCGGATCGTCTAGATACGGAAGCGTCTCGGCCAGGAAGTCCCGCCGGGGTGCGAAGTCCGCGTCCAGGATGATCAGGAACTCGGCGCTGGTCTGGGAGAAGGCGTAGCGCAGGTTGCCGGCTTTCTTGTAGGCCGGCCAGTCCGGCCGGTGCAGGTAGCAGAAGCCAAAGGACTCGGCCATCGAGCGCGCGGCCTCGGACGGCCCGTCGTCAAGCACGAAGGCTCGCGCCTCGCCCTGGTAGTCGCCGATCAGGTCCAGGACAGCGGTCCAGGTGTTGCGGAGCAGGTCGGCCGGCTCGCCGCAGATGGGCAGATAAATGTCCACGTCAGGGTAGGAGGACGGCCGCCACGCCTGGATGCGCGCCTGGTGGGCGGCCAGATCGAAGCCGGATCCCGCGAAGTTCACCGGCAGGCTGGTCGCCTGGTAGATGACGAAGATGGCGGTGAAGAACAGGAACGGCGACAACGCCAGGTCCTGCGTCTCGAACCTGAGCTGGCTGAAGACGACGCAGCTCGAGCCGATGACGATGACGGTGGTCAGATACGGCAGGTTCCGCCAGACGTAACAGTACTTTTCCTCGTCATCTGGGGGATGCGGCGGCTCCGGGCAGTTCTGCTGGTGCCCTCTGGTGGCGGGCCCGACCGGTCGTGCCATGGTTCCGGTGGTTTCTGGCCTCCAGCCGGTCACCGCCGCGGCTCGTATCGCCAGATCACGAAGGTGCCCAGCGTCGGGCCTGGCCCGGCCCCGTAGGGCACGACCTGGACCGGCTGATAGTGCGGGTTCCTGTGCAGGGCCGCCGAGATGCGCTTATCCAGCGGCACCGTGTCCGAGAAGTTGAGCGCGACCAGGGAAAAGTAGTTCTGCTCGATGTACAGGACGTAAGTGCCGGCGTTGCCGTCCCCGACCACCCCGGCCGCGTCGCTCGGGCCGCCGGTCGGGGCCCCGGACGGCAGGACGATGTTCCGCGTGCCGGACCACCGCTGCCACTGGCTTCCGGCCGGCAGGTAGTACTCCGCGATGGACGGGTCCTCGACCAGCAGGCGCTCGTTGGTGTGCGCCACGAGCGGACGGAGGATGGCGATGAAGGCGGTCGAGTTGGGCCAGCTGGTCGCGAAGACCCGGGACTGCCCGGCCCCGAGCGCGACCGGGAACGAAAGCGCGATCACGCAGGCCCCGCTGGTGACCGCCCGCATGTTCCCCGCGGGCGCGGCCTCGATCAGCTTGTCGACCGCGTAACCTGCGGCGATGGCAGCGAACCAGACCCCGAGATCGACGTGCTTGTTCAGCGAGGCTGTGGTGCCCAGGCCCGCCTGCTCGGCCGGCACCAGCAGGGCGGCGCCGGCCAGCAGGGTCAGCAGCCAGGCCTGCGGGTTCCCGGGCCGGGTGACCCAGCTGAAGACGGCGCCGCACACCGCGGCGATGATGATGATTCCGGTCCACGACCAGGACTGGCCGAGGACGATGAGCGGGGAGTCTGTACCGGCGGTGCGGAATACCGTCGTCTGCTCGATTCCGTGCAGGTAGCGGCTTCCGCCGATCAGCAAGGCGGGCGCGAGGAGCACCGCCGCGACGGCCAGGATGGTCAGCGGGCGGGAGGCAGCGAACTTGCCGCCTGGCTGCGGGAGCGCGGTGACCAGAGCGAGCAGGAGCACGACGATGTTGAACAGGGCGTACGTGTAGGCGGTCGCGTCGGCCAGCGCCAGCGCGACTCCGGCCGCGATCATCCAGGCGGTCGCGTCCTGCCGCTGGCCGGCCCGGACCACGAGCCACGCAGCCAGCGCCATCAGGAATATCGACATGGCGTCGTAGGTGGCGAACGCGCCCAGGTGCAGCGTCGGACTGAGGACCGCGAACAGCGCCGCGGCGAAGAACGCGGCCCGGCGCCCGAACAGCCGGCCGGTGGTGGCCCACAGTGCGACGGTGGCCCCGAGCATGAAGATGAGGGACAGAATCCGGGCCCCGGTCAGGCCGCCGATGCTGTCAGCCAGCGCGCCGATAGGCGGGTACAGGACCGGCGCCCCGGAGAAGTAGGCCGGGAACTGCGGCAGCGGAGTGCCGTGCAGCACGTGCGCCCACTCCAGGTGCCCGGCCCACAGATAGGTCGCCTCATCCTCGAACGCCGTGTCGGCCCGGACGAGCCGCAGCGACAGGGCGGCCTGCACGGCCAGCACGGCCAGCAGCGCCCAGCCGGCCGGGACCCGCAGTTTCGCGGTCCGTCCGTGCCGGTATGCGGCAGCCGTCCCTATCGGAAGCACCGGCGCCGTCGGAGACTCTGCTGACTCCCGGGTCGCTGGGCCGTAGTCCATAACCGTACCTGCTTGTAGTCAGGGTCTTCCCGGGCGAGGGGAAGCCCTATCGATAGCTCACGCTGTGCACTAGATACATCACCTAACGCAGCGGGGCCGTCGGCGGATACGGACGCCGCAACCCAGACGGTAACTGCAGGCCCCTTGGAAGGGGGCGCTTTTGCGGATTTTGAACCAGAAAACTATCCTCCCCGCGACATCGGGCGGTCTCGTGGCAACCGCCGGTTCTGGGGCAAATCAGGTGGTTGCCGTAACATTTCTTAAGTTTTTGGTTGAAGAGGGGCCGATCCTGTGCTCCGCTATACCATGCGGTGCGCTCGTCCCGTGTGCGCACCGCACAAGGGGTTCCACATGGGCGACGAGGACCACGGCGAGCAGCTCCCGCACCGCGTGCGGGGCGCGGCTCCATCCCGGCCTGCCCCATCGGCATCACCATCGCTTTCGGATGGGCTGCGGCAGCGCATGCAAGTGGCAGTCAGCGCCGAGCGGGCCCAGGCGACGGCACGGGGCGAGATGGGACAGGGCCAGCCGGGACAGGGCCAGGAGTGCCCGGAGCCGACCCGGTCGGCGATCGCGTCATCGCCCGCGGACAACGGGGTTTCCGCACCGGCCGCCGGCCAGGCCAGCCAGGGCGGCCAGGGCAGCCAGGGCAGCCAGGCCAGCCAGGCCAGCCAGGGCAGCCAGGGCAGCCAGGCCAGCCAGGCCAGCCAGGGCAGCCAGGGCAGCCAGGCCAGCCAGGGCGGCCGGGGCGTCAGACCAGAGCCCGCCCGCCAGCCCGGCCCAGCCGCTGAGCCCGAGCGCAAGGCCAGGCCCGTCACACCCGAATCCGCCGCCCGGCCCAGGCCCCCTACGCGAGCGTCGGCCAAAGGTAACCCGGTCGCCGGCCCGCCGCCGCGACCTCGAGCCGGCCCGCGCCAGGCCTCGGCTCTCCGCCGCCTGATCGCGACCGGCGCGATCGCGGTGGCGCTGGTCAGCCTGGCCGCGGCGTGTCTGGGCGTCGCGGTGGCCAGGTACTTGGCCAGCTCGGCCGCCCACGCCGACACGGTGAGCCCCGCCATAGAGCGTGCTGAGGCGGCATCGCGCCTTCTGGCGGCGACCTGGGTCACCCGGGAGGTCAGCCACGCCGCCGTCGTCGCCTGCGACCCGCTGATGTGCGCGGCGCTCACCGCCGACGGGTTCCCGTCCCGCAATGTGCGCGTGCTCGGGCCGAGCTCAACCTATCCGCTGACGTCCACCGTGGTCGTCGTGACGCAGACCGTCCGTGACCTGTTCGGCAGCAGCTTCACATCCAACTATGCGCCTGCGGTCTTGGCCGCCTTCGGCTCGGCCGACGCGAGCATCACCGTCCGCGTGATCGCGTCCCACGGTGCCGCGGCGTACCAGGCCCAGCTCGGCACGGATATGAACCAGCGGAAGCAGATCGGATCCGACCTGGCGCAGAACGCGAGCATCACGGTGTCGGCTGAGGCCAAGAAGCAGCTGGAGGCCGGCCTGCCCGACGCGCGGCTGCTGCTGGCCATCACCTCCCTAGCCACGACTGAGCATGTCGACATCCTGGGCTTCGGGAACATCGGGCCCGGGGCCGACCCGACTGTCCCGCTCCGGTTCGCCGACCTGGCCGAGAGTGATCAGGGTGCCGGCCGGCCCAGCCCGGCGTACGTGCGGGCCCTGCGGGCCGTCCTGGGCGCGATATCGGGGCCGTTGCATCCCACTGTCGCGATGGCGGTCCTCCCGGGCGGCCAGCATGTTCTTCGCATTGAGTACACCGCCCCGACACCGCTCAACGTGCTCACGTCCGGGTAGCCGCACTGACCGCGGATTTATCGCCGGTGCACATCGCGAGGTTTGTCGGCAATCGCGTCAACCGGCGTGGCGACCTTCGCGTCTCACTTAATGAGGCTCGGCGAAAGCGGGACGCCGAGCCTCGTTTTATGCCCTCAGCCGGGTGGCAGCCAGGTAGGTTTGCCGCTGTGGCGGGCCCCGTGGATGACATCGACGCACGGATCATCGCCGCGCTGATCAAGGACGCACGGGCCAGCTACGCGGTGATCGGCCAGCAGGTCGGCCTGTCCGCTCCCGCGGTCAAGCGGCGGGTGGACCGGCTCCGTGCCATGGGCGCCATCACGGGTTTCTCGGCCCGGGTCGATCCCGCCGCCATGGGCTGGACCACCGAGGCGTACGTCGAGCTGTTCTGCGGCGGGCGCACCTCACCCGAGGAGATCGCGGCGGCCGTGCGGCGGTACCCCGAGGTGGTCGACGCGTGCACCATTACCGGCGAGGCGGATGCCCTGGTCCACATCAGGGCCGCCGACGTCAGGCACTTCGAGGACGTGATGGAGCGTATCCGTGCCGAACCCTTCGTGGTCAGGACACGGAGTGTAATCGTGCTGTCCCGGCTGGTCCACCGGGACCCGGGCACCGGCACCCCGGCGCCTGCCCGCTGACCGGATCATCCCGGTTCTGATCCTCAGGCGCGGCCTGACCAGCTAAAGTCGTGCGCATGTCGGAGTTTGAGCAAGATCCGAGCGCCAACACCGGGCGTTTCCGGGCCTTTGTGGAACGCGACGATGAGGACAACGTGCCCGCTCGCCGCCTTCCCGCCCGGCCTGCCGCGCTGATCGGCGTGGGCGTGGTGGTCCTGGCCATCATCATCGTGATCGCGGTCCTGGCTTAGCAGTAATGACGATCACGTCTACCGCGCGCGTCGCCACGGACCGCGGGGAGCGGTACCGCAAGCAACTCGCCAGTCATTTCGGCAACAAGATCGAGGTCACCGAAGACCCGGCCGGTACCGTGCTGAACTGGGGGTTCGGCGGCACCACCACGCTCACCGTGGAGCCCGGCGCCTTGGTCATGCTCGCCGCCGCCGACGACGCGCAGACGCTCGACCAGGTCAAAGACGTGACCGGCCGGCACCTGGAGCGCTTCGGCGAGAAGGACGGGCTGCGCGCGGACCGGCAGGTGCACCGCTACGGCGTGATCGTGCTGGCCCTCCTGGCCGCCGCCCTGCTGGTGGCGTCCAACGGCAACACGCAGGCGCTGGTTCCGCTGTTCGCCGTAGGGGTGTTCGTCGGCTTCACCCTGTCCCAATTCGGCATGGTGAAGCATTGGTATACCGAACGAGGCCGTGGCTGGATGGCCCGGGCCATCGTCAACGGCGTGGGCGCGTTCCTGACCGCGGCGACCACGATCATCGAGCTGATCAGCAAGTTCACCCAGGGCGCGTGGCTGATCGTGCTGGTCATCCCCGGCCTGGTGCTGCTGTTCAGCCGGGTCCACCGCAACTACGCCAGGATCGGCGCGCTGCTCGAGCTGGGTCAGATGCCGAAGCCGCCGGCCAAGGCCGAGTCGCTGGTCGTGGTGCCCGTGGCCTCGATGTCGCGGCTCACCGCCGAGGGCATCTCCACGGCCCTGTCGATCGGCGACGAGGTCGTGGCGGTGACCGTCTGCTTCCCTGACCCCGAGGACGAGGCGGCCGACGTGTCGTTCCGCGACCGCTGGGAGCAATGGCACCCGAACGTCCCGCTGATCACCTTGCGCAGCGCGAACCGCTCGATCGCCAAGCCGATCGTGAAGTACCTGTGCCAGCTCGAGGCCGAGGACAGATATCACCGCCTGGTGGTGCTGATCCCCGAGGTACAGCCGCCCAGGTTCTGGGAATACCTGCTGTTCAACCAGCGCGGCGCGATCCTGGACCGGGCCATCAGGCGGGGCACGGCCAACGTGGTGCTGTGCCGCCTGCGCTACCGGCTGGAGCAGTTCGCGCCGCACCAGGCCGGTCCCGGCTCGGCCGGGAGCCCGCCCGCCGCGGCTCCACCGGTGACCGCTCCACCGCCTGGGTAAACGAAACCCTGGCCCTATGGCAAGATGACTGCCTTGGCATCCTCCATAGCCCCGAAAGGACTAGGATTCCAGCCGCGACCAGTGGTCGCCCAGTAGGTTCGCGCAGTAGGTTCGCGCAGTAGGTTCGCGGTTCGCAGGCCGGGCCCTCCCGTCACCTTCCCGCGCAGCCACGGCATGCCCTGCCGCGGTTTCGTGCTTGGGTGGTGCGTATGCCCGCTTGATTATTGCGGATGAGATTAATGTACGGTACAGCACCGACATTTCAGGGGAGGTGGAGCGGCGTTTCCCATCCCGGCCAGTAGGCCGAGGTCTGCAGCCGCGATCCGGATGATGAACGTCGCGATCCCAGTTGGCGCTGGCGGTGCCCGTGCCCTTTGACCTGCCGGTTGCCGTAGTGACCGGCGGCAACCGCGGAGTGGGCCGCGAGGTGTGCCGCCAGCTGTCCCTGCTCGGCTTCGGGGTAGTCCTCGGCTCACGTGACCTGCGTAAAGGCGAGCTGGCCGCCAAGGAGCTTGATCCGGAAGGCAACCGGATCGTCGCCTGCCACCTCGAGGTGGACAACTCGGTCAGCGTGGCCGCCTTGGCCGACTGGGTCAAGGGGCGCTTCGGCCGTACCGACGTACTGGTCAACAACGCCTCCACCATGTACGACCGGTGGGCGACCGCGAGCAACGTCGACCTGGGCACGGTGGCCGAAGCCATCGACATCAACCTGTTCGGGTCCTGGCGGGTCATACACGCGCTGCTGCCCATGCTCCGCTCCAGCCCGCGGCCGAGGATCGTCAACGTGAGCAGCGAGGGCGGTTCGATCGCCGCCATGAGCGGCGGCTCCCCGGCTTACGGGGTGTCCAAGGCGAGCCTCAACGCGCTGACCCGGCTGCTGGCCGGGGAACTGGCCCGGGATGGCATCCTGGTCAACGCGGTCTGCCCGGGCTGGCCCGCCAGCCCCTCCCACCCCGAAGGCCGTTCGCTGGGTCAGGCCGCGGCCAGCGTCATCTGGGCGGTGACGATTCCCAACGGCGGCCCGACCGGCACCTTCACCCGGGACGGCCAGCCGTACCCCTGGTAGCCCCAGCACCCCTGGTAACCCCAGCCCTGGTGGCAAGCTACCCTACGGACCGGCGGAGACCTCGTCCGGGCTGGGCTGGTAGCGGTAGCCCATGCCCGGCTCGGTGATCAGCCAGCGCGGGCGGGCCGGGTCGGGTTCCAGCTTGCGGCGCAGCTGCGCCATGTACAGGCGCAGGTTCCCGGTTGCGTCGGCATACCCGGGCCCCCATACCTCGGTCAGCAGCTGGTTGCGGGACAGCAGCTTGCCCGGGTTGCGGAGCAGCACCTCGAGCAGGTGCCACTCGGTCGGGGTGAGCCTGATGTCCTCCGGCGCCGCGCCGTCGGCACCCGCAAGGTCCGCCGCCTGCCGGATGACCCGCTTGGCGGCCAGGTCGATGACCAGGGGCCCGAGCTTGATCCGGGGCTGGTCCTCGGCCGCGCCGGTCCGCCTGACCGCGGCCCGCATCCGGGCCAGCAGCTCGTCCACCCCGAACGGCTTGGTGATGTAGTCATCCGCCCCGGCGTCGAGCGCCTCGACCTTGTCCGTGCTGTCGGCCCGGCCGGACAGCACGATGATGGGTGCCTTGGTCCAGCCGCGCAGGCCCTGGATCACCTCGACACCGTCCAGGTCGGGCAGGCCGAGATCCAGGATGACCAGGTCCGGCGGGTGGTGACTGGCCATCTGCAGTGCCTCGGCGCCGGTGGCGGCGACCTGAACCTGGTAGTCGCGGACCCGGAGGTTGATCCGCAGCGCGCGCAGGATCTGCGGCTCGTCGTCGACGACAAGCACCCTGGTCACTGTGTTCCCCCGCTCGCCTCCGGGGCGCTTTTAAGGCGCCTCCTTCCCTCCTCGCTCGTTCCTCGCTCGTCAGTCCAGTCGGCGCCGCGCCCCTTTGGCTCGCTCACGGGCCGGTCTCTCCCGCGGCCTGTCTTTCCCGTTGCCCGGGCTCGCGCTCGTAGGGCTGGCGCGGGACGACCGGCAGCGACACGGTCATCGTCAGCCCGCCGCCGGGGGTGTCTTCCGCAGTGAGCGTCCCGCCCATGGCCTCGGTCAGACCGCGCGACAAGGCCAGGCCGAGGCCGACCCCGGTCGTGTTGTCCGTGTCGCCGAGCCGCTGGAACGGCACGAACATCCGGTCCCTGTCCTTCTCCGGTATGCCGGGCCCGCGGTCGACCACGCGCAGCTCGACCCGGTCGCCGAGCGCGCTGGCGGTCAGCAGCGGCGGCTGGCCGGCCGGTGAGTAGCGTAGCGCGTTCTCGGTCAGGTTCACGATGATGCGTTCCAGGATGGCCGGGTCGACGCTGATCTCCGGCAGGGACTCCGGTATGTCGACGGTGATGCCCTGCGCGGCCGGGTCGAGGTTGTCCAGGGCGCGGGACACGATCTCGTCCAGGCCGACCGGGCGGGGGAACAGGGACAGCGCGCCGGCCTGCAGCCGGCTCATATCCAGCAGGTTGTCCACCAGGTGGGTGAGCCGGTCCAGCGACTCATCGGCCGTGGCCAGCAGCTCGTCGTGGTCTTCGGCGGCCCAGTCCACGTCGCGGGACCGCAGGCTGGTCACGGCGGCCTTGGCCGACGCCAGCGGGGTGCGCAGGTCGTGGCTGACCGCGGCCAGCAACGCGGTCCGCATCCGGTCGGCGGCCGCGATCGGCTTGGCCGCCTGCGCCTCGGCGGCCAGCCGCTGCTGGTCGAGCGCCACGGCCGCGTAGGACGCGAATGCGCCGAGCACGCGCCGGTCCGCGGCGGGCAGCGGCCTGCCCTTCAGGGCCAGGGACAGGCGGTCGGTGACCGGCACCTCCACGTCCGCCTGGCCCGGCTGGGTGACGGCCGGGGTGCCGCGGCTGGCCACCACCTGCCAGCTGCCCGGCATGCTCCGCAGCCGCTCGGCCGAGGCGCCCGCGGGCTGGTCGCCGTCGGCGGCCGCGCACTCGAGCAGCGTGACCGAATCCATGCCGAACGCTTCCCTGATCCGGTCCATCAGGGCGCTCAGCCCCTGCTGGCCGCGCAGCACGCTGCCGGCCGTGGTGGTGAGCAGCTCCGATTCCGCGTTGGCCCGGGCTGCCTGCATGGTCCGCCGGGCCGCGATGTCGACCACCCAGCTGACCAGCAGGCCCACGATGACGAACACGCCCAGCGCGAGAGCGTTGTTGGCCTGTGAGATCGTCAGCCGGTGGATGGGCGGGATGAAGTAGTAGTTGACCAGCAGCGAGGCGACGATAGCGGCCAGCACGGCCGGGACGAACCCGCCGACCAGGGCGACCACGACGACACCGACCAGGAAAATGAGCACGTCGCTGGTCAGGTTGAGGCCGTTGCGGACGCCGGTCAGGGCCAGGGTCAGCACCGGGGCCAGCGCCGCGGCCAGCACGTACCCGGTGACCTGCCGCCGCAGTGTGATCGCGCCCCGTGGCCGCGGCAGGCCCCGGCCCCGGCCCATGTGCGCGTGGGTCACGATGTGCGCGTCGATGTCGCCGGAGCCGCGGATGGTCCTGGCGCCGATGCCCGGCCCGGTGAGCAGCGCGCTCAGCCAGGACCGGCGGCTGGCGCCCAGCACCAGCTGGGTGGCGTTCTCCGCGCGGGCGAAGGTGAGCAGGGCCTCGGGGATGTCGTCGCCGACCACCTGGTGGTAGGTGCCGCCCACCGATTCGACCAGCCGCCGCTGGCTGGCCAGCGCGGCCGGGTCGGCGCCGGTCAGGCCGTCGGACTTGGTGACGTGCACCGCGAGCAGGTCACCGCCGGATGACCGGGCGGCGATGCGGGCCGCCCGCCTGATCAGCGTTTTGCCCTCGGGCCCGCCGGTGAGCGCGACCACCACCCGCTCCCTGGCCTCCCACGCCCCCTGGATCTGGTGCTCGGTGCGGTAGCGCTGCAGCCCCTCGTCGACCTTGTCCGCCAGCCACAGCAGGGCCAGTTCGCGCAGCGCGGACAGGTTCCCGGAGCGGAAGTAGTTGGTCAGCGCGGCGTCGATCTTTTCCGGCGGGTAGATGTTCCCGTGCGCCATCCGGCGGCGCAGGGCCTCGGCCGTCATGTCTACCATCTCGACCTGGTCGGCCGCGCGCACGATGGCGTCCGGGACCGTTTCCCGCTGCGGCACGCCGGTGATCTTCTCGACCACGTCGTTGAGCGATTCCAGGTGCTGGATGTTGACCGCGGAGATCACGTCGATGCCGGCGTCGAGCAGTTCCTCGACGTCCTGCCACCGCTTCTCGTTGCGGGAGCCGGGGACGTTGGTGTGCGCGAACTCGTCGACCAGCGCGATGTGCGGGTGGCGGGCCAGGACCGCGTCCACGTCCATCTCTTCGAAGGTCGACCCGCGGTACTGCAGCTTGGCCCGGGGGATGACCTCCAGGCCGTCGACCAGGGCGCTGGTGTGCGCGCGCCCGTGCGCCTCGGCGAACCCCACCACGACGTCGGCGCCGCGTTCGATGCGGCGGTGCCCCTCACTGAGCATGGCGTAGGTCTTGCCCACGCCCGCCGCCGATCCGAGGTAGATCCGCAGGTGACCCCGGCCGGGGCGGGCTCCGGAACCGGCCACCGGGTCCGGCTGGTCGGCGCTCAGCCGACCATCGCTCTCAGCCATCTCGTGCCTGTTTCCCTCTTCTACCTGCTGGTCAGCATGCTCATCGCGGCGGCGTATATCCATTGTGAAGCATGGCCTGGCGGCCTGGTCAACGGCGCACGGCCGCGGCGCTGAAGAACGCACTGGAGGGGCGCTTCCACAGGAACACCACCGCGCCGCAGGCGATCAGCCAGCTGATGATGGTCAGCACCTTGGTCAGGCCGATGCCCGGGTGAGGGTTGGCCAGCACGCCCAGGAACGCGAGCGTGTGCAGGCCGAACAGCACCGTGCCGGTCACGCGGGCCCAGCTCTGGCCGTTCCGGCAGGCCAGCGCGATCCCGAGCCACAGCGCGATCTCGATCAGCGACAGCACCACGGTCAGGGCTACCACGCCGCCCAGCGTGGTGCCGTGGCGCGAGTCCGCTGTCACGGCCAGGGTGGGGTGCTTGTTGATGATGCTGGCGGCCACGATGATGACGCCGACGGCGTACAGGAACGTGTAGGCGGCGCCCGCGTACATGAACGTGACCGCGGTGCGCAGGCTGTCCGGCAGGGGAGCCAGCGACGGCCGGCTCACCGGGTAGGGCGCCGGGTAGCCCGCCTGCCCGCCGCTGGGCTGGTAACCGCGCGGCGGAGCCGGCAAGCCCGGCGTGCCACCGTAGGGCGAGCCTGGCGTGCCGCCGTAGGGCGAGCCTGGCGTGCCGCCGTAGGGCGAGCCCGGCGGGCCACCGTAGCCCTGGGGCTGGGGGTAGCCCGCCGACGACCCGTACCCCCGCGGGTAGGGCGGCGGCTGCCCGCCACCCGAGCCCCCAGCCGAGGACGGTGCCGCCCACCCCGCCGCCACGCCGGAAGCCGGCGAAGCCGCCGCAGCCGCCGCAGCCGCGGGAGCCGGCGCAGCCGGCCCCCCGGCGTCCCAGGCCCCCACCCGGACGCCCGGGCCAGACATCGTGGTGGGATTGTGTATCGCCGTCCCCCGGCCGGCCGCGTCGGGGCCCTTGGTCTCCTGCTCTAGCCGGGCCTGGTAGGCGGCGATCACGCCCGCCACCGACCGCGGCCAGAACGCCACCGCGGACGGTCCGGTGCCCTGGTCCCTGGTGGCGAGCGCGGCGGCCAGGGCGGCCGGCGTGGGCCGGTCGGCCGGGTCCTTGGCCAGGCACTGGGCCACGATCTCCCGCAGCCCGGCCGGGACCGCGTCCAGGATCGCGTCGGTGTGCACCACCCGGTACAGCACGGCAGCCGCCGTCCCGGTGCCGAACGGCCCGGCTCCCCCGGCCGCGTACGCGATCACGCAGCCCAGCGCGAACACGTCGCTGGCGGGCCCGGCCGGCCCTCGGCCTGCTCAGGTGACATGTAGCCGGGCGTGCCGAACACCACCCCGGTCGCGGTCAGCACCGTCCCGTCGGCGGCCCGGGAGATCCCGAAGTCGATGACCCGCGGCCCATCCACCGCCAGCAGCACGTTGGCGGGCTTGAGGTCACGGTGCACCACCCCGCAGGCGTGGATCGCCTGCAGGGCCTCGACCAGCCCGGCCAGCAGCGGCCACAGCGCGGGCTCGGGCAGCGGGCCGTGCTCGCTGACCACCTGGTCCAGCGACGGGCCAGGTACGAACGCGGTGGCCAGCCAGGGCGGCCGTTCGTTCAGCCCGCTGGCCACGACCGGCGCGGTGTAGATCCCGCTGACCGCGCGGGCGGCGGAGACCTCCTGGCCGAAGCGGCGCAGGAACTCGGCGTCATCGGCCAGGTCGCTGCGCACGACCTTGATGGCAACGGCCCGGCCGGCCGGGGACAGGCCGAGGTAGACCCGGCCCATGCCGCCTGAGCCCAGCTGGGCTCGCAGCCGGTACTCGCCGATCACCCGCGGGTCATCCGCCGCCAGTGCCCTCATTTACGCTCCCGGTGCCGTGTCCTGCGCCTACCAGGCTAACCTGGCGGCTTTGAAGAACAGGCCGGACCGGCGCTGCCAGAGCAACAGCGTCGCCCCGCCCCCGATGAGCCAGGTGGCCGCGATCAGCACCGTCCCGATGAGTCCGGGCGAGAAGTGCCGGTACCTGATCAGGACCAGGAGGGCGACGACGGTGTACAGGCCGAAGAACACCGTGGCTGCCACCCGGGCCCAGCTCCTCCCGGCCCGGCAGGCCCGGGCCACCCAGAGCCACACCGTGACCTGGATGACGCAGCCGATGGCGGCGACCCCCGTCTCGCTGCCGAACGTGAGCGACGCGAAGGGATTCTTGCCCCGGTCGACGATCAGCACGGCGCAGATCGCCCAGATCACCGCGTAGGCGGCGCTGGCGTACATCAGCCTGACCGCGCCTCGGACGCTGTCCGGCATGGGTACCCGCGGCGACTTCGCGTGGTCCGGCCGCTGGCGCCCGGCGGCGTCACCAGGGCCGCGGAACGCCTCCCGGACCCCGGCCTGGCCGCCCGGGCCGCTGTGCGCGCCCGGGACGTCCTGCGTGCCGTGCTCAGCCCCCTGGCCAGCGTGGTCCTGCGGCTCTTCGGTACGAGCATGCGCCCCGTTCGCAGCCGGCCCCGCGTACGCGCCGGCGGCTACCCCGTACGTGGTGGAGTCGTCCTCCGCCAGCGGCCCCCCCTCCGACATCTGCGCCTCGAGCTGAGGCTGATACGTACCGATGAGGTCGGCGAGCGACTGCGGCCAGAACGACACGGCCATCGGCCCCGTCCCCTGTCCCCGGCGGCTGATCGCCGCCGCGAGCGCCCGGGGCGCCGGCCGCGCCGTCGCGTCCTTGGCCAGGCATCCCGCGATCAGTTCCCGCAGCCAGGGCGGGAGCCGGTCCAGTGCGGGCTCGGAGTGGACCACGCGGTACAAGATGCTGGCCGGGGTGCCCTCGCCGAACGGCGGGGAACCGGTGGCCGCGAAGGCGATCACGCACCCGAGGGCGAAAACGTCGCTCGCCGGGGTCGCGGGCTTGCCCTCGGCTTGCTCGGGTGACATGTAACCGGGCGTGCCGAACATCGCTCCAGTGGCCGTCACCGCCGCGGCTTCGACCGCGCGGGAGATGCCGAAGTCGATGACCCGCGGCCCGTCGGCGGCCAGCAGCACGTTGGGCGGCTTGAGGTCACGGTGGACCACCCCGCAGGTGTGGATGGCCTGCAGCGCCTCGACCAGCCCGGCCAGCAGCGGCTTCAGCGCCGCCTCGGGCAGCGGTCCGTGCTCGCGCACCACCTGGGCCAGCGAGGGACCAGGGACGAACGCCGTGGCCAGCCACGGCGGATGGTCATCCAGGCCGGTGGCGACGACCGGCGCGGTATAGATCCCGCTGACGGCCTTCGCCGACGCGACTTCATACTGGAACAGGCGCAGGAAATCGGGGTCGCTGGCCAGCGAGGGATGTACCACCTTGATCGCCACGGCTCGGCCGGCAGGCGACAGCCCGAGGTAGACACGTCCCATGCCGCCCTCGCCCAGCCGCCCGCGCAGCCGGAACTCGCGGATCAACCGCGGGTCGTCCGCGGTCAAAGCCTTCATGCCAGCTCCCGTTACGGCCCGCCCGATCATAACCCGTGGCGTTATTGACCGTTCGCGCAGTTCATGATCATTGCGAGGATTACCCTGCGCACCACATTCTGCGGTATTTCGCTCAGCCGCGGACAGTCTATGCGCCGGCCGGTTCCCGGCGATCCGGTAACGGTCGCCCCGCTTGCGACGACGGTGGGCCATGTGAAAGCGGAGATAGTTGGTGCGCTGCCCCGGCGCTCGTACCGCAACGCGGTTCTTCACGGCTGGTAGCGGTAGCCCATGCCGGGTTCGGTGAGCAGGTAGCGCGGACGCGACGGGTTGTCCTCCAGCTTGCCGCGCAGGCGGGCCATGTGGAAGCGGAGATAGTTGGTGCGCTGGCCGAAGCCCGGGCCCCAGACCCCGGTGAGGATCTCCGCCGACCCGACCAGCTGGCCCGGCCGGCCGACCAGGATCTCCATGATCCGCCATTCGGTGGGCGTGAGCCGCAGCGTCGTCCCCGAGCCCCCGGCGTCAGCGTCGGCCGTGGCGGCACCACCGGGCGCGGCCCGCGTCACCTGATGCGCGGTGAGGTTGACCAGCCACTGCCCGATCCGGGCCTGGCGCGGCTGGCCCGCGCTGGGCTCGCCCTCGTCGCGGCGCAGCGCGGCGCGCAGCCGGGCCAGCAGCTCGGCCATGGCGAACGGCTTGGTCACGTAGTCATCGGCGCCGACGTCCAGGGCGCCGATCTTGTCGCCGGGGCTGGTCCGGCCGGACAGCACGATGATGGGCGCCTTGTACCACCGGCGCAGCTCGACGATCACCTCGGTGCCGTCGATGTCGGGCAGGCCCAGGTCGAGGATGATCGCGTCCGGCGGCTGCCCCGCGGCCGCTTCCAGCGCCTCCCGCCCGGTCCGCGCGGTGAGCACGTCATACCGCCGGGCCCGCAGGTTGATGCGCAGTGCGCGCATCAGCTCGGGCTGGTCCTCCACGATGAGGACCGTGCTCGGCCGGGCCCGGCCGGAACCGGGGGTGCCGGGAGGCCCCTGCGGTTCCGGCCGGACGTCCTCAAGCTCGGACACGGCCCGCTCAGTGGCCGGACTTAGCCGACAGCTCGTCGAGCAGGATATTCAGGGTGAGCACGTTGACCGTCGGCTCGCCCAGGAAGCCGAGCGTGCGGCCGGTGATGTTCTGCGTGACCAGATTGCGCACCTCGGACACCGGCAGGTGCCGGGCCGCGGCCACCCGGTCGACCTGCATGTACGCGTTCGCCGGCGAGATGTCCGGGTCGAGGCCGGAGCCCGACGCGGTCACCGCGTCCGCCGGTATCTGCGAGATCGGCACGTGGTCGAACGCGGAGATCTGCTTCTGCCGCTGCTGGATCAGCTGGACCTGGGTCGGGTTGGTCGGCCCGAGGTTGCTCGCCGAGGAGTAGAGCGGGTCGCAGCCGTAGTCGTTCTTCTCGCCGCTGACCACCGCGTCCGAGGGCCGCGGCTGGAAGTACTGCGGCAGCGGGTTGCCCTTGGCGTCCGTGAACTCCTGGCACAGCAGGCTGGAGCCGACGACCTTGCCGTTGTAGCTCACCATCGAGCCGTTGGCCTTGTTGTGGAAGGCCACCTGGGAGATGCCCAGCATGACCAGCGGGTAGATGAACCCGCAGATCACGGTGAAGACCAGCAGGATGCGGAACCCCGCGATGTGCTGTCTGACGATGACGGGAAGGCGGTTCATGCCGCTCACCCTCCGAATCCGGGAATGTGCTGGACGATCAGGTCGATGGCCCAGATGCCGATGAACGGGATGATCAGCCCGCCGATGCCGTAGATCACCAGGTTCCGGCGCAGCATCGACTGCGAGGAGGCCGGCCTGTACCGCACTCCGCGCAGCGCCAGCGGGATCAGCGCCACGATGATCAGCGCGTTGAAGATGATCGCCGAGGTGATCGCCGACTTGGGGCTGTACAGGTGCAAGATGTTGAGCTTGCCCAGGTCCGGGATCACGGACGAGAACATGGCCGGGATGATGGCGAAGTACTTGGCCACGTCGTTGGTGATGGAGAACGTGGTCAGCGCGCCCCGGGTGATCAGCAGCTGCTTGCCGATCTCCACGATCTCGATGAGCTTGGTCGGGTTGGAGTCCAGGTCCACCATGTTCCCGGCCTCCTTGGCGGCCGAGGTGCCGGTGTTCATGGCCACGCCCACGTCGGCCTGGGCCAGCGCCGGGGCGTCGTTGGTGCCGTCGCCGGTCATCGCGACCAGCTTGCCGCCCTGCTGCTCCTTCTTGATCAGCGCCATCTTGTCTTCCGGCGTCGCCTCGGCCAGGAAGTCGTCCACGCCGGACTCGTCCGCGATGGCCTTGGCCGTCAGCGGGTTGTCGCCGGTGATCATGACGGTCTTGATGCCCATCTTGCGCATCTCGGCGAACCGCTCGGAGATGCCCTCCTTGACGATGTCCTTCAGCTGGATCACGCCGAGGGCCCGGGCGCTGCCCGTTGGCCCTCTCGGCCACTACCAGCGGGGTGCCGCCTGCCGCCGAGATGCCGTCCACCAGCGAACCGAGGTCAGGTGGCACGGTTCCGCCGCCGTCTTGGATCCACTGCGCCACCGACGCGGCGGCGCCCTTGCGGATCTCGCGGCCGCCGGCCAGGTCGATGCCGCTCATCCGGGTCTGCGCGGTGAACTCGACGAACTCCGCGCCCGCCAGCTCGCCCTCGGCCCGCTCGCGCAGGCCGTACTGGTTCTTGGCCAGCACCGCGATCGAGCGGCCCTCCGGCGTGTAGTCGGCCATCGACGACAGCTGGGCCGCGTCGGCCAGCTCGGCCGCGGTGGCCCCGCCCACCGGCAGGAACTCGGTGGCCTGCCGGTTGCCGATGGTGATCGTGCCGGTCTTGTCCAGCAGCAGGGTGTTCACGTCGCCGGCCGCCTCGACCGCGCGGCCGGACATGGCCAGCACGTTGCGCTGCACCAGCCGGTCCATGCCGGCGATGCCGATCGCCGACAGCAGCGCGCCGATCGTGGTCGGGATCAGCGCCACCAGCAGGGCCACCAGGATAACCAGGCTCTGCGGCGCTCCGGAGTAGTAGGCCATCGGCTGCAGCGAGATCACGGCCAGCATGAAGATGATGGTCAGCGCGGCGAGCAGGATGTTCAGCGCGATCTCGTTCGGCGTCTTCTGCCGCTTGGCCCCCTCGACCAGGGCGATCATCCGGTCGATGAACGTCTCGCCCGGCTTGGAGGTGATCTTGACCACGATCCGGTCGGACAGCACCGTGGTCCCGCCGGTGACCGCGGACCGGTCACCGCCGGACTCGCGGATGACCGGCGCGGACTCGCCGGTGATGGCCGACTCGTCCACCGACGCGACACCCTCGACCACGTCCCCGTCGCCGGGGATGACCTGCCCGGCCTCGACCACCACGTAGTCGCCGAGGGTCAGGCCCGTGCCGGGCACGGCTTCCTCGTGCAGCGCCGACGCCTCCATCCCGGGCTGCCAGTTGGTCAGCCGGCGCGCCATCGTCTCGCGCTTGGCCCGGCGCAGCGTCTCGGCCTGGGCCTTGCCGCGGCCCTCGGCCACCGCCTCGGCCAGGTTGGCGAACACCACGGTCAGCCACAGCCAGACCACGATGGTCCAGTTGAACACCGAGGACGAACGGATCGCCGTGTACATGCACAGCAGCGCGCCGACCTCGACCACGAACATGACCGGGTTCTTGATCTGGACCCGCGGGTCCAGCTTCTTGAACGCGTCCGGGGTCGACCTCCACAGCATCTTCGGGTCGAGGAAGCCGCCGCCGATCCGGCGCGGCTCGGTCCCGGCCTGCTTCCGGGCGGGCGGGGCGGCCGGGGTGCCCGGGCTCTCAGTTGTCACAGACATCAGTGCAGTCCTTCTGCGAACACGCCCAGCGCGAGCGCGGGGAAGTAGGTCAGGCCGACCAGGATGAGGATCACGCCGACGAGCATGCCGACGAACAGCGGCGTCCTGGTATCCAGCGTCCCGGCGCTGGCCGGGGTGGGCGCCTGTCTGGCCAGCGACCCGGCCAGGCCCAGGGCGAAGATCTCCGGCGCGAACCGGCCGAGCAGCATCGTGATGCCGCCGGTGATCTGGTAGAACGGGGCCGCCGTGCCCAGGCCGGCGAAGGCCGACCCGTTGTTGTTGGCCTGCGAGGCGTACGCGTACACGATCTCGGTCAGGCCGTGCGGCCCGGGATTGAAGATCGCGCTCTGGCCCCAGTGCGTGCCGATCGCGATCGCCGACATAGTCAGGATCACCACCGGCAAGGTCAGGAAGTACAGCGCCGCGTACTTCATCTCGGTGGGCCGGATCTTCTTGCCGATGTACTCCGGCGTCCGGCCGACCATCAGCCCGGCCACGAACACCGTGACCATGGCCAGGACCAGGATGCCGTACATGCCGGCCCCGATCCCGCCCGGCGCGACCTCGCCCAGCGCGATGTCGAGCAGCGCGATGCCGCCGCCGAACGGCGTCAGCGAATCATGGAAACAGCTCACCGAGCCGGTCGAGGTCACCGTGGTCGACGCCGCGAACACCGAGCAGCCCGGCGTGCCGGTCCGCACCTCCACGCCCTCATACGCGCCGTGCGCGAGCTGGGGACCGACTCCGGCGGTGCCCAGGTGGGCCTCGAACAGGCTGATCCCGCCGACCGCGGCCGCCCAGATGATCACCATCACGGCGACCAGCGCGTAGCCCTGCCGGTTGTCGCCGACCATCTTGCCGAACGCCCGCGGCGTGGCGAACGGGATCAGCAGCAGCAGGAAGACGATGAAGATGTTCGTGAACGGGTTCGGGCTCTCGAACGGGTGGGCCGCGTTGGTGTTGAACCAGCCGCCGCCGTTGTTGCCCAGGTCCTTGATGGCTTCCTGCGACGCCACCGTGCCGCCGGGGATGGTCTGGTGGGCACCGGACAGGGTGGTGATCGTGTGGTAGCTGGCCAGGTTCTCGATCGCCCCGCTGGCCACCAGGACCAGGCAGCCGATGACCGCCAGCGGGATCAGCAGCCGGATCGTCCCGCGGGTCACGTCCACCCAGAAGTTGCCCAGCCGGTCGGTCCGGGACCGGGTGAAGCCGCGGATCATCGCGATCGCGACCGCCAGGCCGACCGCGGCCGAGAAGAACTGCTGCACCATCAGCGCGGCCTGCTGGGTCAGGTAGCTCATGGTGGCTTCGCCGGCGTAGTTCTGCCAGTTGGTGTTCGTGGTGAACGAGACCGCCGTATTCCACGCCGTGTCCGTCGGGACGTTCGCCATCCCCACCGCCCAGAACAGCCAGTGCTGGGTCCGCTCGATCAGGTACACGAACAGCACGGCGACCAGCGAGAACGCCAGGATGGAGCGCACGTAGACGGTCCACCGCATGTCCGCGTCCGGGTCGATCCCGGTCAGCTTGTAGATACCGCGCTCCACCCGCCAGTGCTTGGTGTCGGTGAAGATGCGCGCGATCCAGTTGCCGAGCGGGATGTAGCACGCCGCCAGGGCAGCGAACAGCAGCAGGAACTGCAGCCAGCCCGCAAGCGTCGAACTCATCAGAACCTCTCAGGAAGGACGAGGGCCACGAACAGGTAGATCGTCAGCACGATGCCACCGATCAGGCCGATCCAGTTCTCAACGCTCAAAGGTCTCAATCCCCTTCAAGATCAGGTACAGGAAGGCGAAGACGACGATCGTCAGGCCGACATAGAACCAGTCCGTCAGGTACCACGCCACGGTGACTCCTAGTGATGAACCGCTGGTGAGGGTGCTCCCGCGGACGCCCGGAGGCATACGCAGGACGACAGCACATCGTTAGTTAACGGTCTGGGACCGCGCCATTGTTAGCGGCCTTGCAGGACCCATGCGGCCGCTGGCGGGTTCCTAACGGAACCCATGCGAGCCGGGCGGGGTTAACGGGCAGGGTTAAGCTGCCCGGCAGCAGAACGTGGCGGCGATGCCACGCCCGCAGCCCGTGCCCGATCTCGTCCATCAGCGCCGACGGCGGTATGGCCAGCACCGGGCACTTGGCGTGGGCCAGGCAGTAACGCCCGACCGAGCTGCGCAGCAGCCGGCTGAGCCTGCCCCGGCGGCCGGTCCCGATGACCAGCAGGTCGTCGGGCTGGCAGGCGATGTCGACGAGTACGGGGCCGGTCTCGCCCCGCTCGACGTGCGGCTCGACGCGCAGGTCGCCGGGCATCCCGCCCAGGCCGTCGTCGAACGCGGCGCGCAGCCGCTCCCAGGCGGCCTCACGCCAGATCTTGCGCAGGTAGGGCGAGGAATGCCTGCGTTCGGCCATATCCCCGCCCGGCGGGGTCCAGGCGATGACCGGCACCAGCGGCACCTCCCGCTGCCGCGCCTCGGCCTCCGCGTACCGCAGTGCCTGCAGGCTCCCGAGCGAACCGTCTATGCCGACGATGACCCGACGCACGGCCACCGCAACTCGCCTCCCCGCCTAACTCTGGGGCCTAACTCAGGGGCCTAACTCAGGACGTGCCTTCCCTCCGGACGGCCCCCTGTCCGCCTACCCCTCCATTTAATCTCTACTCGCGGAGAAAGGAGCCGCCGCTAGCAACCTTCTAACGACTTGCTGGCGAACATCTGGGCCGTCCGTGGCCCGCGTGACCAGCGGGTGGCACGGGCCTGACGGGATCAGCCGTCGGCGCGCACGCCGAGCTCGTCGATCCGGGCCAGCATCTCGGCCGGGTCGGCGTAGACCCGGTAGGCCCCGGCCCGCTCGAGCTCCTCCCGCCCGTACCCGCCGGACATCAGCCCGACCCCGAGCGCCCCGGCCCGCCGGGCGGCCAGCAGGTCCCAGACGCTGTCCCCGACCACCATCGCGTGCCCGGGGTCCACCTCCAGCTCGGCCGCCGCGGCCAGGAACAGGTCGGGGTCGGGCTTGGCGTGCCGCACCAGGTCGCGGGTCACCATCGGGGTGTCCTCGGGCAGCCCCAGCAGGGCCAGCGCGGGCCGCGCCGTGGCCGCGTACCCGCTGGTCGCGATGGCCCACCGGACGCCCGCCTCGGTCAGGAAGCCGAGCAGCTCCCGGGCCCCGGGCAGCGCGGTCACCGAGTCCACCTGGGCCCGGTACTCCGCCGCGTGCGCCAGCTGCAGCTCTTCTATTTCTTCCGCCGACAGCGACCGCCCGGTCTCGCGCAGCAGCGCGGACACGAACAGCCCGCCGCTCATCCCGATCCGCCGGTGGATCCGCCACACCGACAGGTCGATGCCGATGGCCGACAGGGCCGACCGCCAGGCGATGACGTGCTGGTATACGCTGTCGATGAGCGTTCCGTCCAGGTCGAACAGGAACGCGGGCACCGGAGATTCGACGTAGCTCACGAGGCCAAGTCTGCCCGTGCCCCGTCCCGCCGCCCGCGCCGCCCCGCCGTACTC
Organism: uncultured Actinomycetes bacterium; assembly: GCA_963739135.1. Lineage (GTDB taxonomy): Bacteria > Actinomycetota > Actinomycetes > Streptosporangiales > Streptosporangiaceae > Palsa-504. Next base: position 728,377 of record CAVTZG010000017.1, on the reverse strand, counting down.
CGCTGCTCAGTCCTTTTATGCCGAACGGGCCGTGGTGCCCGCATCCGGCCCGGTACGGGATGGCATCATGGACGGGATGCGCGAACCAGACCCCGGAGCCGGGATCGGCTCCTTCGTGGCCCTGGGCGACAGCTTCACCGAGGGGCTCGAGGACCCGGCCCCGGATGGCGGGTTCATCGGCTGGGCCGACCGGGTGGCGGCCGTGCTGGCCGGCCAGGTACCCGGGTTCCGGTACGCCAACCTGGCCATCCGCGGCAAGCTGTTGTCCGAGGTGGTGGCAGAGCAGGTGCCGCGGGCCGTCGAGCTGGCCCCGGACCTGGTGAGCCTGGCCGCGGGCGGCAACGACATCTTGCGCGGGGCCGACGTGGACGAGCTGGCCGCGCAGTTCGACCCCGCGGTGGCCGCGCTGCAGGCGGTCGGCTGCCGGGTGCTCATCTTCACCGGCTTCGATCCGCGCATCTTCCCGGTGATCCGCCTGCTGCGGGGCCGGATCGCCGCCTACGACATGCACTTGCGGGGGATCGCCGACGCCCGCGGCTGCGACCTGGTCGATCTGTGGTCGATGCGGGCCCTGAAGGACGTGCGGGCCTGGAGCCCGGACCGGCTGCACCTGACCAGCCTGGGCCACCAGAAGGTGGCCCTGCGCACCTGCGAGGTGCTGGGCCTGCCGGTAACCGGGGACTGGCGCGAACCGCTGCCGCCTTCCCGCAGCCCTGCTCGCCAGGACGGGGGCCAGCTCCCCAGGTCCTCGGCCTGGCTGGCCGCCCGCCGCCAGGACGCCCGCTGGGCCAGGGAATACGCGATGCCCTGGGTGCGCCGGCGGCTGGGCGGCGCCTCCAGCGGCGACGGCGTGCCGCCCAAGCGCCCCGAGCTGCTGTATTTCCCCCGGGGGGACGCCATTTTCCCCGGGGGACGACCCCCCGGTGACCCCCCGCAAAAGGGGGACTGCCCGTCCCCCCTTTAACCCCCCGGGCCCCTCGGGCCCCCGCTGGGGGCTAACGCGTCAGGTCGGTAAGGACCTCTTCCAGGCGGCCGAGGGCGGCCGCGATCCAGGGTAGCGAGCACGGGTCGGCGGCGTTCAGCGCCGCGTTCCGCTTCGCGTCGTCCTCGCCGTAGAGCATGCCGGTGGCCACCCGCAGCCGCAGCCGCTTGCTGGCCTCGCCGAACGCGCTGGCCGGCAGCACCCCGACGCCGTACTCCGTTAGCAGCCGGTCGGCCAGGCCCTGGTCGCTGGTGATGCCGTGCCGCCGCAGCAGCAGGCCGGCCAGCGGGGTGAAGTCCGGGTACACGTAGAACGCGGCCTGCGGCGCGGGCACCGTGGCGCCGGCCGCGGCGAAGCGGTCCGCGACGGCCCGGGCCACGCTGGCGTGCAGGCGGCGGCTGAGCGCGACGCGTTCGGTCACCGGCGGCGGCTCGCTGAAGGCCAGCGCGGCGGCCTGCTGCACCGGTCCGGCCGGGGCCGACCAGATCTCGCTGCCCACGCCGAGCAGCCGGGCCCGCAGTTCGCGGCCGAGCCCGCTCTCGGGCAGCCGGGCCACCCCGAGGCGCCAGCCACCGAGGGCGAGGTTCTTGCTCAGGCCCGTGGTCACCACGGTCCGTTCGGGACAAATGGACGCCGGGCTGGCCGGGACGGTCACGTCATCGAAGACCAGGTCCCGGTAGATCTCGTCGGAAATGATGATCAGATCGTGGCGCTCCGCCACCGAGCACAGGGCGCGGACGGCGGCGGGCGAGGCCAGCGTGCCGGTCGGGTTGTCGGGCAGCGTGATGATCACCGAGCGGCCCGGGCGGCCGGCCGCCCGGGCCAGCGCCAGCGTACGGTCCAGCTCCCTGGCCTCGGGCACGCCGGCTGAGCCGGGCACGAAGCGGGCCGTGCGTCCGGTCAGGCTGGCCTGCCCGGCGTAGCTGACCCAGCTCGGCCGGGTCACGGCGACGTCGCCGCCGATCGCCGCCATCAGCCCGAACAGCAGGGCCTTGCTGCCCGGGCCGCTGACCACCGCGTCCGGGTCGGTGGGCAGGCCGCGCCGGCCCCAGTAGCCGGCGGCGGCTTCCCGCAGCTCGGTGCGGCCGGCCACCGGGCCGTAGGAGTTATAGCCCGCCGCGCGGGCCAGCTCCTCGCAGAGCAGCCGGTGCGCAGGCAGCCCGGCCTCGCCGAACGCCATCGGCAGCACGGGCTCGCCCCGGCGGCGCCGGGCCTCGAGGATCTCGTTGGCGGCGAGAGTGGCGGAAACGGGAACCAGCGCGGGGCCCAGCTGGCCCGTGGCCGGAGTCAAAGACGGAAGCGGACGCAAAGGGGTAGCGGCGAGAGCCACGGAGCAGGCACATCCTAGCTGCGGGATCGGCGGACAAACGGTCATCAGCGCGGTCATAGCCACGGCGGGGGCTGATTCCTCGCCTTCGCTGACAGCCTTGTCAACTGCTCCAGTTAATGCGGTTTATACCATTAGCGCAAGCCGCGATATCTATTGCCGAGAGTAAGATTCTCTTATGCTCGACCTGCACCGGCTGCGCCTGCTGACCGAGTTCGCCGCGCGCGGCAGTATCGCCAAGACCGCCGCCTTCCTCGGCTACACGCCGTCGGCGGTATCGCAGCAGCTGGCCGCGCTGGAACGGGAAGCGGGCACCGCGCTGCTGGACCGGACCGCCCGCCGGGCCGAGCTGACCGACGCGGGCCGGCGGCTGGCCATGCACGCCGAACGGATCCTGGCCATGGTCGAGGAGGCGGAGACCGACCTGTCGGCCCGGGCCGCTGAGCCGGCCGGGCGGGTGGTGGCCACGGCGTTCCCCTCGGCGGCCGTGGCCTTCGCCCCGGCCCTGGCCCGCAGCCTGCGCGCCCACCCGAGGCTGAACCTGGTGCTGCGGCAGACCGGGGCGCGCGAAGGGCTGCGCCAGGTGCGGTCCGGTGAGGTGGACGTGGCCATCGTGGACGACTGGACCGGCCGGCTGGCCGACGAGATCGAGCTGGGCGGGTCCATCCTGTCCTGCTACCACCTCATCCGCGACCGGCTCGTGCTGGTGGTGCCGCGCGCGCATCACGCCGCCAACCCGGCCGAGGCCGTGGACCTGCGGGCGCTGCGCCACGAGTCGTGGCTGGCCGCGCCGGCCGGCGAGTCGTCCCGGCATGCCGTCGACCGGTTGCTGGCCGCGGTGGGTGTGACCCCTCCGGTGCTGTCGGAGTTCGAGGGCATGTCCACGATCGTGAGCCTGGTGGCGCGCGGCATCGGCATCGCCATCCTGCCCCGGCTGGCCGTGGCCGCGGGCGAGCGCCGGGTAGCCGTCAGGGACCTGCCGCACGGCCTGGACCTGGCCCGCGACATCCACGCCGTGGCCCGCACGGCCAGCGTGCGCCGGCCTTCGGTGGCGGTGATCGTGACCGCGCTGCGCGCCGCCGCCCGCGCCCTCCCCGCCTCCGGCCCGCCAGCCTCCGCCCGCGCCTGAGCCCGCCAGCCCGCGCCGCCAGCGCCTGATCCGCCGGAGCCCGAGCCGCCGCCCGTGCGGCCGGAGCCTGACGCTGATCCCTATGCTGGCCGGATGGACTTGGACCCCTTGGACCCCCTGGCCCCCTCGGACCCCTTGGACCTGGAGCTTGACGGGGCGGCGCTGACCGCGGCGCTGGTCGACATCCCCTCGGTCAGCGGCGAGGAAGGGCCGATTGCGGACGCCGTCGAGGCCGCGCTGCGGTCGCTGCCGCACCTGGCCGTCAGCCGCCACGGCCACACCATCGTGGCCCGCACCGAGCTCGGGCGGGCCGAGCGGGTCATCCTGGCCGGGCACGTGGACACCGTCCCGGTGGCGGGCAACCTGCCGTCCCGGGTGGATGGCCCCCGGCTGTTCGGCTGCGGGACCAGCGACATGAAGTCCGGGGTGGCCGTGCAGCTGCGGCTGGCCGCGGCGCTGACCGCGCCGGCCAGGGACGTGACCTACCTGTTCTACGACTGCGAGGAGGTCGCGGCCGAGCGCAACGGCCTGCTGCGGCTCAGCCGCGAGCGTCCCGAACTGCTGGCCGGCGACTTCGCCGTGCTGATGGAGCCGACCTCGGGCGAGATCGAGGGCGGCTGCCAGGGCACGCTGCGCGCCGAGGTGACCGCGGCCGGCCAGCGGGCGCACACCGCACGCTCCTGGATGGGCCGCAACGCGATCCACGAGGCGGCCGGCATTCTGGAGGTGCTGCGCGCCTATGTTGCCCGGGAACCCGAGGTGGACGGGCTGCGCTATCACGAGGGCCTGAACGCGGTCGGGATCCGGGGCGGCGTGGCCGGGAACGTGGTCCCCGACGAGTGTGTGGTCACGGTCAACTACCGGTTCGCGCCGGACCGGGACGCCGCCGCGGCGGCGGAGTACGTGCGGTCCGTGTTCGCCGCCTGGCCGGTGACCGTGGTCGACGTGGCCGAGGGCGCGCGGCCCGGCCTGGGCCAGGATGCCGCGGCCACGTTCGCGGCCGCCGTGGGCGGGACCCCGCGGGCCAAGCTCGGCTGGACCGACGTGGCCCGGTTCGCCGCGCTCGGCATCCCGGCGGTGAACTACGGTCCGGGCCTGCCGGAGATCGCGCACACGGCGGGGGAGTACGTAGAGACGGCCGCCATCGCCGAGTGCGAGGCCCGGCTGCGCTCCTGGCTGGCCGGCTGAGGGCTCCTGGCTGGCAGGGCTCCTGGCTGGCCGAGGGCTCCTGGCTGGCCGGCTGAGGGCTGCTGGCTGGCCGGCTGAGGGCTGCTGGCTGGCCGGCTGAGGGCTCCTGGCTGAGGCCGCCTAGCGGGCCGGCCCGCTGCCCAGCGTGACCGAGATGATGTGCCGGGCGCCGCTGGTACTCTCCCAGCCGACCTTGACCACCTCGCCCGGGTGGTACTCGGCCGTGATGCTGGTCAGCGAGCCGGGCGTGGTGATGGCCTGGCCGTCGACCGCGGTAATCACGTCACCGGGCACTAGGCCCCGGGAGTCCGCCGCGGTGTTGCACAAGATGCCCAGGATGAGCGCGCCGGTGCGGGCGGGCGCGATGGTGGACGGCACGCCGGGCGGCTGGCCGCCGGTCAGGCAGTTGCCGACGCCTCCCGTGGGGCCCGGGCTGTTGTCCGAACGCTGCTGGTCGATGGCCTGCTGCACCGGGTTGGGGCTGGTGCTCTGCCCGACCTCGACGCCCAGGAAGCCGGGCAGGCCGATGTACACGGCTGGGCTGGCTTTCCCCGCGGCGATCTCGCGGGCGATGGTCAGGGCGCTGTCGACGGGGATGGCGAACCCGGTGGTGCCGCCCGCCGCGCCGTCCGAGCCGGTGTTGGCCGCGGTGACCATGCCGATGACCTGGCCCGCGCTGTTGGCCAGCGCGCCGCCCGAGTCGCCCTGCTGGATCAGCGCGTCGGTCTCCAGCATGTGGTTCAGGTCCTCGGTGGTATCCGAGCCCGCGTCGCTGGCCTGGATGGACCGGTTCAGCCCGTTGATGATGCCCGCGGCGGGCGTCACGCCGCCGCGGCCGTTTGCGTTGCCCAGCGCCAGCACCGCCGCGCCCACCTTGACCTGCGCGGAGTTGCCGAAACTGACCGTGGGCAGGTCCGCGGCCCCGATGAGCTGGAGCAGCGCGATGTCATCTTTGCTGTCGTAGCCCACCACCCTGGCCTGGTACGGCTTACCCGAGTCGACCAGCGTCGCGGTGACGCTGGTGGCCCCGTCGATTACGTGGTTGTTGGTCAGCACCAGGCCGGAGGCGGACAGGATCATTCCCGTCCCCTCGGCCGTCTCGCTGTCATATTTGAGCGTGGCGGTGATGTCGACCAGACCCGGCTTGACCTTCCGCTCCACGGTGACCTGGTTGAGGGTTCTGCTGCCCGCCGCGTTGTCGCTGGGCGTCGGGATGTCCCGCGAGGAGATCGGGCCCGGCGCAGCCGGGCCGCTGCCATACAGCGCCGCCGTGAGCCCTGCGCCGGCCCCCGCCGCCAGCGCCGCCACGGTCAGGTACACCAGCCAGTGCCCCCCGCGCCTGCCCCTCCGCTGCTCCGGCGGTTGCTCGCTCGGTCCCCCCGGACCGCCCGGCCCCCCTGGACCGCCCGTCACCCATCCCGCGGCCCCGTACCCGCCGGCCCCGGAACCGCTTGCCCCCGGCCCCGCCGTCCCGTAACCGCCCGGCCCCGCCGTCCCGTAACCGCCCGGCCCCGCCGTCCGGTAGCCGCCCGGCCCGGCCGTCCCGTGGCCGCCGCCCGGCCCGGCTGGCCCGGCCGTCCCGTGGCCGCCGCCCGGCCCGGGACTTCCCATGCCCGCCCCGCTCGCGCCCGACTCGCTCGTCCCGTAGCCAGGCGCCACATACCACTGCTGGTCAGCCGAACCGCGCGGTTCGCTGGCCAGCCCGCCGAAGGCAATGGTGTCCGACGTGCCGTCCTGCGGCACGTCGGACGTGCCGTCCTGCGTCTCCGGGACCCTGTCGTCCCCGCCGGGGGACGCCTTGTCTGCCTCGCGCGACGCCCAGGGGGAGATGTACTCGCCGGGCGGCGACCAGCCGTCCTCGCTATCGCTCTGGTTCTCGCGCATCATCCTCGTCCTCGACCAACCCAGGGTATGCCCCGATCGCCTATGCCGCCGGACGGTCTGCCCGCCAGCCCGGCCGCCAGCCAGCCCCGCCAGCCCGGCCGCCAGCCAGCCCCGCCAGCCCCGCCCGCCAGTCCGGCCCGCCCGCCCGCCAGTCCGGCCCGCCCGCCAGTCCGGCCCGCCCGCCAGTCCGGCCCGCCCGCCAGTCCGGCCCGCCCGCCAGTCCGGCCCGCCCGCCAGTCCGGCCCGCCCGCCAGTCCGGCCCGCCCGCTACGCCGGGCAAGATCCCCGCTTCTGCTTCTCCTGGGCCGCCATCGCCGTCTGACCCGCCTCAGGCGGTCCGCCCAACGACGTCGTTGTCACAACGACGCGCACCAGACGACATCGCTGTCACAACGACGTCGTTGCCGTGGCCGCCCAGTCTGCCCCTTCAGCACCATCCGTCACTCAGTACCCACCATCCGTCCTTCAGCGCCTACCACCCGCCGAGACGATGGACCATCGCACCGGTTATCCGGGCCCTCGCCCCGCACAGCGTCAAGACGTGAGGCCGGCGGCAGCTCATCTCTGGGACAGAAGTCACTTCTGTCAACCCACGCGCCTGGTGAGAATAGCGACCCAGTTGGCAATTAAGGCAAACGCTCTGCGCGCCACGGCCGGTTTATGCACACCGGGGTGATACTCTCGGGCCAAGACGCGATATGACGTGAGTATCGCAGCAGGTGCTCGAAGGGCGAGGGGTATTGATGTCCGCACCGACTCGGAACGAGCAGGACCTGTCCCGGCGCGAGGAGATGTCGATCTCCAGCGCGGCCATGTCCGGGGCCCCGTGGGGTGCCGCCGCGGCCACCGGCACGGTGGTCGCCGTGGGCGACCTGGGCCTGCACATGATCGGAACCAGTCTCGGCCTGGGGGCGCTGAGCGGTTCGGTGGCCCTGGGGGCGGTGGCCTTCTTCGTGGTGGCCGCGGCCGGGGCTCTGTGGCGCGCCAAACCGGGCCGGGCCATCCGCTGGGCCCGGAGCAATCCGTGGCGCTTTGCCGTAATGCCCGCGGTGGCCTGCGCGGCCATCGCGCTGGTGCTCTCCGTGGTTACCGGCGGCGGGATCTTCCCCGCGGTACTGAGCGGCCTGTGGCACGGCGGCATCGTCTACGGGCTGACCGGGGCGGCGGGCGCGGCCAGCAAGTCGCGGAAGTCCGCGTCCTTAGGACGGCAAGCTGGGCAGCGCGGCGTGGTCGCCGGTCGCGTTCTCGGCCGATCGCAGGATCGAGTAGATCGCGGCCCGTTCCGCGTCGAGCTGGCCCAGGTCCTTGGTCAGCTCGGCCTTGGCGGCCGCCCGGGCGCTGGCGCTGGGCGCGGTCAAGACGCTGACCATGTCCACCTGGGCCTGCAGGGCGTACGGAAAGGCCCACGTCACGAAGTCGTTTGAGCATTCCTGCAGGCGGAAGCTGGCCAGTGACTCGGTCACCTGGTACTGGGTGAGATCGGCCAGCGGCTCGTTGTTGGCCGGCGAGCAGTTCGCCGCGTTGTAGTTGACCAGCCTGATGGCGGTCTTGAGCTCGGACGCCTGGCCCGCCTCGATCGCGCTCAGCGCCTGCTGCGATTCGGTCACCCCGCCGGCGCATGACTCCACCCCGGCGTTCATGTCCTTCATGTAGGCGCTGAGGTCGGCGGCCTGCTGGGCGTGCGTCGGCTTGTGCGACAGCGAGACCAGCACCGCGCCGCCGGCCAGCACCAGCACTGCGAACAGCACCCACAGCGGGGTGCGGCGCACCGGCCACCCGCTGCGCCGGATCGGTACATAAGGCGGGTCCGTGCGAGTCGGCGTGTTCACGTGCTCGCCCCCTTGGCCGGTCCCGTGGCCAGCGCGATGCCCTTATTGAGATCGGCCAGCGTGACCGCGCCGAAGACCCGGTTGACGATGCGGTGCTTGGCGTCCAGGAAGAACGTCTGCGGCAGCCCGCCGACTCCGTAGGCGGACGCCGCGGTGAGCCCGGGATCCCAGCCGATCGGGTAGCTGACGCCCTTTGACCGGGCAAAGGACAGCGCGTTGCTCATGACGTCGTTCTCGTCCAGCCCGACCACGGCCACCTTGCCGTGCTCGTCGCGGTAGAACCTGGCCAGCAGCGGGGTCTCCTGCTGGCACGGGCCGCACCAGGACGCGAAGAAGTTCACGATCAGCGGCTGGCCGGCGTAGGCGCTGAGCGAGACCTGGCCGGAATGGCCGAGGGCGGCCAGGCGGAACGAAGGCGCGACCGGGTTGGCGGCCTTGGCCGACCTACCAGAGCCTGAGCCAGCCAGCCCGATGCCGATCAGCGAACCGGCCACGCACACAGCGATCAGGGCCGAGATGAGCTTGTGCCGGACCGCCGACCGCCACACCTCGCCGAGCGCGCCGCCCCATGTCTGCGGACCCGTCCCGCCGTCAGTCTGCGGACTCGTCCCTTCGTCGGTCTGCAGGCTCGCGCCGGCCCAGGTCTGCGGACCCGGGCCGGCCCCGCCCTGCTGAGGAGTGCCTTCGGTCATGGCTTCCTTACCAGCTTGTCACTGGCCGCGTCGGCGCCCACAGGCCCGCCCGCAGGCCTGGCCACAGGGCCGGCCACATGCGCGACCACATGCCCGGCCGCGGGCACGGCCGACGGCTCGGCGGGCGCGGGCAGCCGCAGCTCGAAGTCGCTGCCCTGGTTCAGGCGGCTGCGGACCAGGACCTCACCGCCGTGGGCCCGGGCCACCGCGCGGACCAGGGCCAGGCCCAGGCCGGTGCCCCGGGGGTGCCCGCTGTCCCCGCTGCGGAACCGGTCGAAGATGTGCCGCAGCAGCTCGGGCGGGATGCCCTGCCCGGCGTCCGCGATGACGATGCGGACAGGCCTGCCGTATCCGTCCGCCATGACCGACAACTTTATGACATCGCCGTTCGCGGTGTGCCGGACGGCGTTCTCCAGCAGCGCGTCGACGGCCAGGCCGAGCCGCTCCCGGTCGGCCCGCACCGTGGCCTGATCCAGGCGGCCCAGCTGCCAGCTGCGGTCGGCGGTCGGCCGCCACCGGCGCAGGATCTCCATGGTGAAGCTGTCCAGCGCGACCGGCTCCAGGTGCAGGAACTCCGGGCCCTCGGCAGCCGCGATGACCAGCAGCCGCTCGGCGATCCGGCGCAGCCGGTTCAGCTCACCCAGCACCACCTGGATGTCGTGCCCCTCCTGCGGATCGGCCAGGCTGCGGGCCAGCAGCTCAGCGTGACCGAGCGCGATGGTGATCGGCGTGCGCAGCTGATGCGAGGCGTCCTGCAGGAACCGGCGCTGGGTGGCCAGCAGCCTGGCGTTCTCCTCGCCTACCCGGTGCGATTCCTGCTCCGCGGCGATCTTGCGCCGGGCGTGCCAGACCATCGCGCCGAACATGGCCGCCATCAGCGGCACCTCGGTCAGCTCGGCGATCGGCTCGGCGCCGCGGTCCACGTCCAGGCCGATGCCGGCCGCGGTCGCCACCATGACCGCGGCCAGGACCCACAACGTGGGCTGGACGGCCCAGATGCGGAACCCGTACAGCAGCGTGAAGCTGATCCAGATCAGGTGGAAGGGGATGGTTTCCCAGTACGGGAAGGCGAAGATGGCGGTCAGGCTGGCGGCCGAGAAGACCGCCCAGCCGGCGTCGAGCAGACCCGGCTGGTACGGCCAGCGCAGCCTGATCACCGACCGGCCGAGCCTGGACAGGTGGCCCGCCGCGGCGCCGTAAGCCGTCGGCAAGCTGGTAGCCCTCCCCGCGCACCGTCTTGATCAGGTCGAAGCCGAGCTTGGAGCGCAGCCGCCGCACGCACACGTCGACCACGTTCGAGCCGGGGTCGAAGTCATAGCCCCACACGCTGGCCAGCAGCTGCCCCTTCGGGACGGCCTGGCCGGCGTGCTCGGCCAGCTCGCGCAGCAGCAGGAACTCCAGCCTGGTCAGCGGGACCGGACCGGCCCCGATGTCGGCCACCAGGCGCCCCACGTCCAGGGTGAGGCCGCCGGCCCGGACCATCTCCCCGGCCCGTTCGTGCCCGGCCAGCGAACCGGCCAGCGAATCAGAGCCGCGCAGCCGGACCCTGACCCGGGCCAGCAGCTCGGCCAGCGAGAACGGCTTGGTCAGGTAGTCCTGCGCGCCGCGCTCCAGGCAGTCCACCTTGGACGCCACGTCGGCCAGGCAGGACAGCACGAGCACGGCCTGGTCGGGGCGCGCGGCCAGCATGCCCTCCAGGACGACCTGGCCCGCCATACCGGGCATGACCAGATCCAGGATGACCAGGTTGTAATGGCTGGCCTGGGCGCGGCGCAGCGCCTCGGTGCCGGTGGCCGCGAAGTCAGTCAGGTAACCCGCCGCGTCCAGCGCGCGGCCGATGAACGAGCGGATGCCCGGCTCGTCGTCGGCCACCAGGATCCGGCCGGCGACGGCGTCTGCCGGCCGGGGGAGGATGGCCTGGGCCGCTTCCTGCGAAGTCATCGCCTCTTCGCTGCTCGTGGTCGTCTGCCGCTGGCACGCCCCCCTAGGCACCAAGCCCAGGCACCCGGTACGCGGGAACCCGGTCCTTAATCACCGCTTATGACCTGATGCCGATGTTTCTACTCCGGTCCGCGTCCGGTCAAGGGTCAGTGGCGTATCTGTTACAGGTCTGTGTCACAAACGATTGCAACCGGTAGCAATGTTCGCTAGGCGGTATGCTCCTAGCGCGCTGACGTGGGGAGACGTCATCTGCGGGGGGCCGGCGGGCGGACGCCAGGGGGCGGGCGCCTGCCGGATCGGATGACAATTTTGTCATTCAAGCCTGGCCATATTGCATCCCCGTTCGGTTCGCCGTCACGATCGGGTGCGTAGACCGGCATCGCGCCTGCAGACGTCGCCTGCCCGGAAGCTGCCTGCCTGGCCAGGGCAGCCCGGCGCAGGTCAGAGCGATGGCCGTTGCAACCGTGTGCATCGGGTGTCGCCCAGAGAGGTAGCCCAGAGAGGTAGCCCAGAAACGAGGTGGTAGCCGGTGTCATTGGCGGCTCGTGTGACGGCCTTGCTGGTCGCGTTCGTGGCGGTCGTCGCGTTGGTGGTGTTCGTAGCCATGCATTTCGTCGGCGGCACGCCACCGGTCATCGACTACTCGCCGTACGCCAGCGGCGGCCAGGTAAACGTGGTGATGCAGACCGATCCGCAGAACACGGTGACCAACAAGCCGGACTGGGTCTCGTACTTCATCCAGGACCCGCGCACCAAGCAGTGGGTGCACACCACCTACTTCGAGGTGCCGGCCAAGACCAAGGTCAACGTCACCATCCTCGGCTACGACGGCTGCACGCCGCTGCGCAACCCGGTCTGGGGCCAGGTCACCGGCACCATCGGCGGCGTGGAGTACGTGAACGGCATCCCGGTCTCGCAGCTGAACTCCTGGGCCGAGTGCAGCGTCCAGCACACGTTCACCATGCCAGACCTGGGCATTAACGTGCCGATCGCCTCGCCCACGACGCTGAACGCGAACAACAACCTGTGCGGCACCTCGCCGTGCACCAGCGGCCCGCACCAGGTGGTCACGTTCAGCTTCATAACCCCGGCCGGGGGCGGGACGTTCCGCTGGCAGTGCATCGTGCCCTGCGGCCTGGGCTACCTGGACGGGAACGGCGGCCCCATGGCCACGCCGGGTTACATGGCCGGGCAGATGGAGGTAGATGCCTGATGGCCGAGCAAGCGTCCAGCGCCCCGGGCCCGGCCGGATCCGGAGGACCCGGCGGAGCGGTCGGCGAGCCGCGGCATGGCCTGCGGCTGCTGATTCTGTGGGTGGTGGCCAGCGCGATCTGCTGCCCGCTGGTCTACATCGTGGCCGGCCCGCATATGCCGCCCGGCGACATGTCAAGCTCGGCCGCCAACCAGCAGTTCGACTTCACCGTGCTGGCCACCATTGCCACGCCGGTGGTGCTCGGCGTGCTGATCTACATCGGGTACGCGCTGACCTTCTGGCGGGCCAAGGACGGCGACGATACCGACGGGCCGCCGATCCACGGGAACACCCGGATCCAGCTGACCTGGATCGCGGGGACCTCGGCCATCGTGCTGGCGCTGGCCGTGTTCGGCACCGTCGAGCTGTGGACCGTGCAGGGCGCGGGCGCCGGCGAAGGCCCGCAGCCGATCTGGAAGCCGAACTCCTCCAACATCCTGCAGGTCCAGGTCATCGGCCAGCAGTGGGCCTGGACCTACCGCTACCCGCAGTTCGGCGGATTCGAGACCACCCAGCTCGAGCTCCCGGTGGGCCAGGCCGTGCAGTTCAACGTGACCTCGCTGGACGTCATCCACAGCTTCTGGGCCTACCAGCTCGGCGTCAAGGCCGACGCCAACCCGCTGGTGAACAACGTGGCCTACACCACGCCCAAGCAGACCGGCAGCTTCGTGGTCCGCTGCTCCGAGCTGTGCGGCCTGTGGCACGGCGCCATGTACAACTACGCCAAGGTCGTCTCGGTGCCGCAGTTCCAGGCCTGGGCCCAGCAGACCCAGACGCAGCTGGCCTCGCTGACCAAGACGCTGCCCCCCTACGCCCTGACCTATGACCCGACCGTGGTACCCACCTTCGGCAAGGTCCTGGTTCAGCTGGGCCTGGTCGGCGCAGGCGGCGGCTACTACAGCCCGAACGATCCTGAGCAGCCATGATCCGGCGGAAACGAAAGGTTGTGAGGTAACGCATGGCCATCGAAATCCAGCCGGAAAGCGCCCAGCAGCCCAGCGGACGTGAGCCTGGCGCACCGCCCAAGGCCCGGCCCTGGTGGCTGCGCCCGGCCATCCACACCGCGCTGATCGGGGCGGTCATCGGGTACGCCGTCGGGCACCTGCTCGGCAACGTCATTGGCAGCGGCTACCAGCAGGTCGGCACCTCCGACGACAACGACTTCGCCATCGTGCTGGGCTACGCCTTCGGGGTGCTCGGCTGGCTGATCGGGCTCGGCGTCTTCAATGACCTGGTCCGCCAGATGCTCGGCCGGCCGGTCTCGGTCACCGACGAGGACGCCATCGCGGGCGGCGGGCTGGCCAAGTACTTCAGGTACTCCCACGACCACAAGGTGGTCGGCATCCAGTACCTGGTCGCAATGATCGGCTACTTCCTGACCGGCGGGCTGTTCGCCATGGCGATCAGGGCCGAGCTGCTCTCGCCCACCTACCACCTGCTGTCGCCCAGCGCCTACCTGGAGGTGGTGGGCGAGCACGGCACCATGATGATGATGATGATGACGTCGGTCGTCATGGGGCCGCTGGGCAACTACCTGGTGCCGCTGATGATCGGCTCGAAGCGGGTCGCCTACCCGCGGATCGAGGCGCTGTCGTTCTGGCTGACTCCGTGCGCGTTCATCATCCTGCTCTCCAGCGTGCTGCTGGACGGGTTCCCGACCGGCTGGACCGGCTACGCTCCGCTGTCCATCCAGGCCGGCGCGGGCATGGACGGCTACGCGGTCGCCTTCGGGCTGATGGGGATCTCGGCCATCCTGGCCGCGTTCAATATCGTGGTCACGATCATCTGCTTCCGGGCGCCCGGGATGCGGTGGGGCCGGCTGCCGATGTTCGTGTGGGCCATGCTGACCACCGGGTTCCTGCTCGTGCTGGCCGCCCCGGTGCTGGTCGGCGGGATGTACATGATCCTCACCGACCGGACCGTGCAGACCGCGTTCTTCGTCAACCAGCTCGGCGGCAGCAGCTACCTGTACGAGGACCTGTTCTGGTTCTTCGGCCACCCGGAGGTCTACATCCTGGCCCTGCCCGGGTTCGGCATCGTCAGCGAGATCATCCCGGTGTTCTGCCGCAAGCCGCTGTTCGGCTACAAGATCGCCGCCGCGGGCATGCTGGGCGTGGCCATCTTGTCCTTCTTCGTCTGGCAGCACCACCTGTTCATGTCCGGCATGGACCCGGACATGCGGCCGCTGTTCATGCTGACCACCGAGCTGATCTCGATCCCGACCGGGTTCATCTACCTGGTCGCCTTGGGGACGTTCTGGAAGGCCAAGATCCGGCTGACCGTGCCGATGCTGTTCGCCCTGGGCATGTACGTGAACTTCCTGTTCGGCGGGGTGTCCGGCGTGTTCCTGTCGGACGTGCCCGTCGACACCACCAGCCACGGCAGCTTCTTCGTGATGGCGCACTTCCACTACACGATCATGGGCGGGCTGATCTTCGCCTTCTTCGGCGGCATCTACTACTGGCTGCCCAAGATGATGGGCATCAAGCTGAACGAGCGGCTCGGGAAGATCCACTTCTGGACCATGTTCATCTTCTTCAACTCGACCTTCATGCCGCTGTTCGCGGTGGGCCAGCTCGGCCAGCCGCGGCGCGTGTTCGAGTACGCCGCCAACCTGGAGGGGCTCAACCAGTGGGTGTCGATCTCGGCCTTCCTGCTGGGCGGCTCGATCCTCATCTTCCTGATCAACTTCGTGATGTCGACCCTGTTCTGGCGGGAACGGGAGACCGGTAACCCGTGGCGGGCCCGCGGCCTGGAATGGCAGGTCTCCTCGCCGCCGCCGCCGGAGAACTTCGCGCACATCCCGGTGGTGCTGTCCGGCCCGTACGAGTACGGCGACTCCAAGGCGCTGCCGGTCGCCGACCTGAACCCGCCCGCCGGAGTGATCAGCGGGGCCCTGGCCGGAACGGGGGCGTGACATGGCCGAGATGACCACACCGGGCAGCGGCCAGGAGGCGGCCACCCGGGCCGTGGAGGAGCAGGCCTTCTACCACGAGGCCGCGCTGAACGCGGCCTGGACCGGTACCCGGCTGGCCATCGGCGGGCTGTCGTTCCTGTTCGGCGCGTTCGCGTTCGCCTACTTCTACCTGCAGTCCGCGAACTCCGACGCCAAGTGGCTGCCGAGTTCCATGACGCCCCCTCACCAGTGGTACGGGGCCACCATCATGGCGCTGGTGGTGGTGAGCGCGATCGTGCAGACCCTGGGCCTGCAGCAGATCAAGGCGGGCCGGAAGGCGCCGTGGGTCCAGGCGGCGCTGGTGGCCCTGGTCCTGGGCCTGTCCGCGGTCGCGCTGCAGATCGTCGAACTGCTCACGCTGCCGTTCCAGCCCGGCCAGTCGGGGTACGCCAGCGTGTTCACCGGGTTCTACCCGGTGGACTTGGTCATCTGGCTCTGTGCCATGATCTGGCTGGAGATATTGTTCATGCGGGCGCGCTCGATCCCGGCCATCTCCTTCGTCGAGCAGCCGCCCACCTATAGTGAGGCGTTCAACGTTCAGCGGTTCCAGGCGTCGCTCAGCTCGTTCACGGTGGTCTGGAACTACCTGGCCGTGATCACGTTCATCTTCTGGGTGCTGTTCTACCTGCGCTAGAGGAGAGGAGATGCGGTGCGTGAACTGATGCTCGCGTCTGGCCCGGCCCGGTACTTCGGCGGGGCCATCGAGACGTTCGCGCTGCCCATGGGGGCATTCATCGTCATCGCGGTCGCGCTGTACTACATCTTCAAGCGCCCGCACAACGTACCCAGGATGAAGTACCTCACGCCCGCCCACCAGACCTCCGTGGGCACCAGGGAACCGGGCACCACCGGCGTGATCACCCTGCGCCGCGCCATCCCGGCCTCCGCGCCGGCGGTCGAGGCGGAGACGGCGGTGCCCGGCGGCCAGCAGCCGCACGGCTCCGAGACGCTTCACCAGCCCGTCGCCGACCGGACCGAGCCCGCCGCCGCCGAGCCCGCCGCCGACGAGGCCGCCGCCGACCAGGCCGTCGGCGACGGATCCGCCAGCGACGGGTCCGCCCGCGACGCGGCCGCTGACCACGACGCCGGCCGCGACGCCGCCGGCCCCGCGGAAGGCGACGCGTGACGCGAGTACCGAACGCCTTTCCCGCCGCCGCCCCGGGCCCCGTGGCCGGCGCGGACCCCGTAGGTCCCGCCCTGCCCGGCGGCCGAAGCGGCGGCGGACCGCGCCGCTCGCCGCGGGTGGTCGGCGCCGCCCTGGTCGCGCTGACCAAGCCGCGCATCATCGAGCTGCTCCTGGTCACCACGGTGCCGGCCATGCTGCTGGCCCAGCACGGCCTGCCCTCGCTGCGGCTGGTCCTGGTCACGCTGGTCGGCGGCACGCTGGCCGCGGGCAGCGCGAACACCATCAACTGCTACCTCGACCGCGACATCGACGCGGTCATGAAGCGGACCTCGCGCCGGCCGCTGGTGGTCAACGGGCACGGCACGATCAAGCCGTGGGAGGCGCTGGCCTGGGGCATCGTGCTGGGGGCCGGGGCCACGCTGCTGCTCGGCCTGATGGCCAACTGGCTGGCGGCGACGCTGGCCGACGCGGCCATCCTGTTCTACATCTTCGTGTACACGCTGCTGCTCAAGCGGCGCAGCCCGGCCAACATCGTGATCGGCGGCGCCGCGGGCTGCTTCCCCGTCCTGGTCGGCTGGGCCGCCGTGACCGGCACCGTGAGCCTGCCCGCGGTCATCCTGTTCGCGGTCATCTTCCTGTGGACCCCGCCGCACTTCTGGGCCCTGGCCATGAAGTTCCGCAAGGACTACGCCGCCGCGAACGTGCCGATGCTGCCGGTGGTGGCCTCGCCCGCCGCGGTCGCGCGGAAGATCCTCTGGTACTCCTACGCCATGGTGGCGGCCACACTGGTGCTGATCCCGTACGCAGGCTGGATCTACGGCGCGCTGGCCGCCGGCCTGGGCGCCTGGTTCCTGGTCGAGGCGCACGGGCTGGACACCCGGGTCAGGACGGCGGACGCCGAGGCCGGGCCCTCGCCCGCCCCGATGCGCCTGTTCCACCTGTCCATCGCCTACCTGACCCTGCTGTTCGCCGCGGTGGCGCTCACTGCCCTGCTGCCGTGGGGCCGCTGGTAACCCGTCGCCGACGGCACCTCCCGCCGCCGCGGGTTAGGATAATTCGCACCGTTAAGGGCACCTGGGTGCTGTCACGATTCCTTCATATTGAGCGGGTTAGATCTGCTTGGAAACTCGCGGGCAGACCTAGGAGGTAGGCGAGTGCTACGACCGGCATCCCCGGACAAGGATCAGCAGTCGTCCTCGCCGCCCGCCAGCGAGCCCGCCAGCCTGCCCAGGCATGCCCTGCCCCGCTGGCGGCCCCGGCGCCGGCACCGGATCCGCAGGCTGCTGCGGCTGCGCACGGTGCGGGTCATCCTGGCCCTGGTCGCGGTGTTCTGCTGCTGGCTGGCCTTCTCCGTCGGCCAGGCGCTGGCCGCCCCTGGCGGCGGCTCGGCGTCCGCCAAGCTGGCCGAATGGGCCCGGGATCACTACCTGGGCCCGGTCGTGACGTTCGGCGAATGGCTGACCTACAACCCGCCGAAGGTCGGGGGCAAGCCCAGCTTCTCCCTGGCGGTGCCGTCTACCGGCCCGGCCCAGTACGCCCGCGTCCGCGGCTTCCAGCCGATCATCCCGCAGCGGCTGAACTCCCCGGCTGGCGCGCCGCTGCCCGGTGAGGGCGTCTGGCGGGTGCTGGAGACGGTCAACTCCGAGCCGGCCATCTTCGGCACCTTCCTGCGGCCGGACAAGGTACACACCTCGTACGTGGCCGGGATCGTGTCCATGGACCAGCGCCTGGTCAGCTTCCAGCTGCGCCCCGGCGCCGAAGACCCCGGGCCGGGCAACTGGCATGCCCAGTCGTGGATCCCGCCGGGCACGCGCACCGGCCTGCTGGCCACGTTCAACGGAGGCTTCAAGCTGGACACCTCCGGGGGCGGCTTCTACCTCAACGGCGTCACCCACGGCACGCTGACCAAGGGCGCGGCGTCGGTGGTCTACTACCGCAACGGGACGATCAGGATCGGCGTGTGGGGCCGGGACGTGAGCATGACCCCGGACGTGGCGGGCGTCAGGCAGAACCTCAAGCTCATCGTCGATCAGGGCCAGGTTCCGGCCGCCGTCAACAACGACGTGCTCACCGCCTGGGGCGCCACGCTCGGCGGCGGGTACTACGTGTGGCGCTCCGGGCTGGGCATCACCGCCGACGGCCGGATCATCTTCGTCTACGGCCCGGCGCTCGACGTCCGGGAGCTGGCCAGCCTGCTGCAGCGGGCGGGCGCGGTCGAGGCCCTGCAGCTGGACATCAACCCGTACTGGATGTCGTACGAGTACTACCAGGCCAAGGGGCACCCGGCCGACCCGACCCCGGTGAACCTGCTGCCCACCCAGCAGCAAAGCGCCTACCGGTACTACTCGGTGTACAGCCGCGACTTCACCGCGGTCTACGCCAGGTGACCGCCGAGCGCAGCGCCACCGAGCTGGCCGTGCCCCGCCCTGCCCCGGCCCGCGGGGCGGCCCGGCTGCGCCGCTGGCTGATCGCGGTGGTGCGGACCGCCCGGCCCCGTCAGTGGCCCAAGAACCTGCTGGTCTTCGCCGCCCCGCTGGCCGGAAAGACGCTCGGCAGGCCGGACGGGCTGGCCTACGCCCTGGTGGCCGCGGCCGCCTTCGGCCTGGCCTCGGCCGCGGTGTACTTCGTCAACGACGTGGCCGACGCCGACCGCGACCGGCGTCATCCGCGCAAGCGGTACCGCCCGGTGGCGGCCGGCGATCTGCCCGCCAGGGACGCGCTGGTGCTGGGCGCAGTGTGCGCCGCGGCCGGCCTGGCCGCGGGGGTGGCGATCTCGGTCCCGCTGCTGACCGCGGCGGTCGGCGCCTACCTGGCCCTGTCGTTCGGCTACTCCTGGATCGGAAAGCACATCCCGGTGGTCGAGGTGCTCTTCGTGGCCTCCGGGTTCCTGCTCCGCGTGCTCGGCGGCGCGGCGGCCACCCGCGTGCCGCCGTCGGGCTGGTTCCTGCTGGTGTGCAGCCTGGGCGCGCTGACCGTGGCCATCGCCAAGCGCTACACCGAACTGGCCGGCCTCGGCGCCGCGGCCATCCAGCACCGGCCGGTGCTGCGCTGGTACCGGCCGTGGGCGCTGCTGGCCGCCCAGTGGGCGGTCGCGGTCGGAATGATCGCGGCCTACCTGGCCTGGGCCGCCGGGGAACCACCGGGCGCCCGGATGTGGCACCTGCTCAGCGCGATCCCGCTGGCCGCCGCGCTGGTCCAGTTCGGCCTGCTGGCTGCCCATCGCACCGCCGCGCCGGTGGAGGACCTGCTGACCCGCAACGGGCTGATGCTGACCTGCGAGCTGACCTGGCTGGCCCTGTTCGTGACCGGCCTGCAGGCCTGATCCGGAGGGATCAAATGAATTTTTTTCCGAACGAACCAGGCTATCTGCCCCGGGTTCTCCTGCTCGGCGGCACCAGCGAAATCGGCCTGGCCATCCTGGCCGCCCTGAACGCTCCGCGGGGCACCGAGGTCATCCTGGCCGGGCGTGACGAGCAGCGGCTGACCGCCGCGGGCAAGGACCTTCCGTACCTGGTGCGGACCGTACCTTACGAAGCGACCGACTTCGGCGCCCACCAGGCCTTCGCCGCTGCCCTGTTCGCCGAAGGGCCGCTGGACCTGGTCATATCCGCAGCCGGCATCCTGGTCCCGCAGGCCGATCTGGACCGCGACGTGCGGCGCGCCGCCACGCTGATCGAGACCAACTTCACCGGCCACGTCAGCACGCTGCTGGCCCTCGCCGCCCACCTGCGGGCCCAGGGCCGCGGCACCATCGTGGTGCTGTCCTCGGTGGCCGCGGTCCGCCCGCGCCGGGCCAACTTCGTGTACGGGTCGGCCAAGGCCGGGCTGGACGCGTTCGCCCGCGGCTTCGCCGACGCGCTGCACGGCAGCGGGGTCCGGCTGCTCCTGGTCCGGCCCGGGTTCGTCACCGGCCGGATGACCGCGGGCATGCCGGCCGCGCCGCTGGCCACCACGCCGGAAGCAGTCGGCGCGGCCACCGCCGCGGCCCTGCGCGGCGGCCGCGGCACGGTGTGGGTCCCCGCCTCCCTGGCCGGCCTGGCCGTCGCGTTGCGCCTGATCCCCCGGGGTGCCTGGCGTCGTGTCTCTCGCTGACCCGCCCCGGTCGTCACCCCAGGTAGATTCGGGTGCTGTGAGGGTGCTGGTGGCGGAAGACGATGAGGGTCTCGGCGCGGTCCTGGCCCGCGGGCTGCGGGACCAGGGCTACGTCGTCGACGTGGTCCCTGACGGCGAGACGGCCGCCGCCTACCTGCGGTTCTATCAGTACGAGGTGGCGGTGCTGGACTGGCGCATGCCCCGGCTGTCCGGCCTGGACCTGGTGCAGCGGCTGCGCCGGGCCGGCACGCGCGTCCCGGTGCTGATGCTGACCGCACGGGACACCCCGGCCGACCGGATCGCCGGCCTGGACGCCGGCGCCGACGACTACCTGGTCAAGCCGTTCGACTTCGGCGAGCTGCTGGCCCGGCTGCGGGCGCTGCAGCGCCGGCCCCGGTCAGCCAGCCGCCGCGGATGGTGCTGGGCGAGCTCGAGTTCGACCCGGCGGCCCGGGAGGTGACGGTGTGCGGGCAGCGCCCCGCCCTGACCAGCACCGAGCTCGGCATCCTGGAAATCCTCCTGCGCCGGTCGCCCGGCGTGGCCGACCGCCGGTCCATCGCCCAGCACGTCTGGGACAACGAGGCCGATGCCTTCGGCTCCAACACCATCGACGTGCACCTGGCCCGGCTGCGGTCCAAGCTGGCCGGAGCCGGCGTGCGGATCGAGACCGTGCGCGGCGTCGGGTACCGGATCACCGCGACATGAAGCTCAGCCCCGCGGTCCGGGTGGCGGCCCGCGCCACGGCGGTCATCGCCGTGGCCTACGCGGTCTGCGCGGTCGTGCTCTACCTGGTGGTCTCCAGCCACCTGACCGAGCAGAACGACGACACCCTGGCCGCCCGGCTGGCCTCGGCCCGCCACGATCCCGGCCTGCTCGGCCAGCGCGTGGCCAGCAGACGGCAATCTGACCCGGCCGATGACGATGACGACGACGCCGACGCGGCTCCGGTGTTCCTGTGGTCGGCGACCCCGGCCGGGTCGGTCACCGAGCACAGCCCCGGCGCACCGGCTCTGCCCGCGGGCCTGCTGGCCGGACCCGCGGCCCGCGACGGACTGGCCGTTACTTCGGATCTCGGGTCGTCCGGGCCGTTCCGGCTGAAAATGGTCAACGACGGCAGCGGCTGGCTGGTCGCGGGCCAGAGCCTGGCCGGCGACGCCCACACCAAGCGGCTGCTGCTGTACGGCGAGGTCATCGCCGGGCCATTCCTCCTGCTGGCCATGTTCGGCGGCTCGCTGGTGGTGGGCCTGCGGGCGCTGGCGCCGGTCGAGCAGTCACGGCGGCGCCAGCTGGAGTTCACCGCCGACGCCTCGCACGAGCTGCGTACCCCGCTCAGCGTGATCAGGGCCGAGGCCGACGTGGCCCTGGCCAGCCCGCGCGAGGCCGCCGAGTACCGCGACGCGCTGACCCGCATCAGGGGCGAGAGCCAGCGGCTGCGGCAGCTGGTCGACGACATGCTGTGGCTGGCCCGGTTCGACTCCCGGCCCCCGCCGCCCGGGGACGAGCCGGTGGACCTGGTCACGCTGGCCCAGGCCTGCGCTGACCGGTTCCGCCTGGTCGGCCCCGAGGTCACCGCGGCGACCGGCGACGGGCCCGCGCTGATCAGCGCGCCGCCGGAGTGGATCGACCGGCTGGCCGGGGTGCTGATGGACAACGCCTGCCGCTACGCCGGTCCCGGCGGTCAGGTCAGGATCGGGGTCCGCACGCACGGCAGCCGGGTCAGCCTGACCGTGGAAGACAGCGGCCCCGGCATCCCGGAGGCCGACCGGCCCCTGCTGTTCGACCGGTTTCACCGGTCCGGCGACGACGGGAAGGGGACTGGCTTGGGTCTGGCCATCGGCGACTCGATCGTCCGCTCGACCGGCGGCCGCTGGCAGGTCGGCGACTCACCGCTGGGCGGGGCCCTGATGACCGTGTCGTGGCGGCACGCCCAGCCGCACCGGCTGCCCGCGTCCCGCCTGGCCGCGGGCCACGTCACCGGCTCCGGAGCCTAGCCAGCGGCTCAGCCCGTGGTGCGGACCTCGTACCACTGGCCGCCGTTGAGGTCGAGGTTGTTGCCGTTCGCCACGCCCGGGCCGTTGTCTCCGATGTAGGAGTACAAGGGATGGCCGTCGTAGGTGGCCTGCACGCCGCCGGGCCGTCTGATGGTGCCGAGCTGCCCCGTGACGCCCGGCCCGGCCCGGGGAGTGCCGAAGACCGGCGGCCAGTAGGCGGCGCACGAACCGGTGCACCTGGACGTGGACGCGGTGTCCGGGGCGAACCAGTACAGGGTGAAGCCCTTGGCGTTGGTGAGCACGGCCACGCCGCCGATCTCGGTGCGATGCAAGATCACGCCGGTGCCGGCCGGGGCGGCGGGCGGCGCGCCCGCGTCGGCTACCGCCACGCCGAGCAGGGCCAGGGCGAGCAGCGAGACCGCGCCCACCCCGCCGATCACCACCGACAGGGCCGTCTGCATGCGGGCCAGCATCCGGGTGCCTGAGCCGTCCGGCCTTCCGGCCTCCTGAGCGGGATCGGCGACGATCGCGGCCATGACCAGGATCCCGAAGGCGGCCACCTCGATCAGCCCGGCGGCGATCCCGGCCCGGGTGCGGATCTCCCTGAACCCGAACAGCCCGATCCACACGGCCAGCAGGTAGGCGCTGAGCGTCGACAGCGCGAACGCCGCACTGGCGGCCGCGGTCAGCCTGCTGCGCGTCAGCAGGACCGCGACGGCCAGCAGGAAACCCACGCTGAGCTGGACCAGGAACAGCCAGCCGATGACCGGGATCGACCGGTACCCGGTCAGGTACAGGGCCAGGTGGATGCCGGCCGAGCCGGCCAGCAGCAGCGCTCCCGCGGCCCGCAGCCGCACCTCGAGCCAGCTGCCCGTCCTGCGCCGGCGATGCTTTCCCACGGCCGATGGCTGCCTGCCCACACCAAGTAGACGTGGCCGGCCGGCCGCGGGTTCAATACGAGACCGGCGTGGCGGGTTCTCTTGGCCGGCCGTCCACGGCCGCCAGGAGGCGGCTTGCCGGTCAGGAGGCGGCTCGCCCGTCAGGCGGTCAGCGGCAGCCGGACGATGGCGCGCAGGCCGGGCCCGGCGTCCTGCAGCGCCGCCGAGCCGCCGTGGGCCTCGGCCGTGGCCCGCACGATGGCCAGGCCCAGGCCGGACCCCACGGCTCCTTCCGCGCCATCCTCGCCGGTCCGGCTGCGGGCGTCGTCCAGCCGCGAGAACCGGCCGAAGGCCCGCTCGGTGTCTTCGGCCGGGATGCCGGGGCCGTCGTCGGTCACCTCCAGGACGGCCCAGCCGTCCTGCGCGCGTACCGACGCGCTCACCTGGCTGGCCGCGTGCCTGACCGCGTTGTCGAGCAGGTTCACCAGCAGCCGGCTCAGCGCGTCCGGGTCGCCGGTCACCACGCACGGCGCCGGCGCGTCGGCTCGTACTGGCACCCGGGCCGCGCCGTACCGGCCCGAGACCGACCCGCACACCGCGGCCAGGTCGACCGGGCTGCGCCGGATCCGGTGCTCGTCCAGCCGGGCCAGCAGCAGCAGGTTCTCCGTCAGCCGGGCCAGCCGCAGCGTGTCGGCGTGCACGTCACGCGCGGTTTCCGTCCAGTCCAGGCCGTCCGGGTGGTCCAGCGCCACCTCGAGCTGAGCGCGGATGCTGGCGATCGGGCTGCGCAGTTCGTGGGCCGTATCGGACACCAGGTCGCGCTGCCGCTGCTGCGCGTCGGCCAGCCGGGACAGCATGTCGTTCAGCGTGACGGCCAGCGACCGGACCTCGTCCCGGGCCAGCGGCACCGGCAGGTCACGGGGCACCCCGGTTTCGGTCACCTCCGCCGCGCCGCGCCGCAGTTCGGCGATCGGCCGCAGCGTGTACCCGGTGACCAGCCAGGTGGCCAGGGCCAGCAGGCCGAACAGCAGCGGCGTGCCGATCAGCAGCGCCCGGGCCAGGGTGGCCAGGCTGTCGCTGACCTGGGCGTAGGACTCGGCGGCCAGCACCACCTGGCCGCCGTCCGCGCTTACCGCCACCACGCGCAGCGGGGACGGCAGGCCCAGCGGCGGGCCGGGCAGCATGCGGGCCTGGCCGGTCCGGGCGGCCAGCTGCGCCTGGCCGGGCGGCAGCAGCGGCACCAGCCGGTCCGCGCCGGGGGAGACATCGGTGATCCGGCCCTGCGCGTCGAGCACCTGAATGGTGATCGTCCCGGTCGCCACCGGGACCGGGTCGGGCAGCCGGTCCTGGTCGATCAGCGCGGCCACCTCGACCGCGCCCTGCCGGATCGAGTCGTCCAGCGCCCCGTTGAGCGACAGCCGCAGCGCGTTGAGCAGCAGCACCGCGGCCACGGCCAGGGCCACCGCCAGGCCGGCCGAGGTGGTCAGGGTCAGCCGGGCCCGCAGGCCGCGCCGCCGCCACCATCCGGCCACGACCGTCACGGTCAGCCGCCGTCGGCGGCGAGCCGGTAGCCGGCCCCGCGTACGGTCTGCAGCGCGTTACGGCCGAACGGCACGTCGATCTTCCGCCGCAGGTAACCCACGTACACCTCGACCACGTTCAGGTCGGCCACCGCATCGGGGTCCCAGACGTGCTCGAGCAGCTCGGCCTTGGGCACCACCTGGCCCGCCCGCCGCATCAGGTACTCCAGCAGCGCGAACTCCCTGGCCGTCAGCTCGATGCCGGCCTGGTCGCGGCGTACGGTCCGGCCGCCCGGATCCAGGCGCAGGTCCCCGGCGGCCAGCACCGCGGGCCGCGGCCTGGCCCCCCGGCGCAGCAGCGCGCGCAGCCGGGCCGCCAGCACCACGTAGGAGAACGGCTTGGTCATGTAGTCGTCGGCGCCTAGGTCGAGCCCGTCGGCCTGGTCGTATTCGCCGTCCTTGGCGGACAGGATGAGCACCGGCACCCAGTTGCGGTCGGCGCGCAGCCGCTCGCACACCTTGTAGCCGGACAGGCCGGGCAGCATCAGGTCGAGCACCACGGCGTCATAGCCACCCTCCCGGGCCAGGTGCAGGCCGTCCACACCGTCGTAGGCGACGTCGACCACGAACCCCTCCGCGGTCAGGCCGCGGCGCACGGCCGAGGCCAGCCGCCGCTCGTCCTCCACCACAAGCACCCGCACCCCACCAGTGTGGCCCACCCGCGGCGCGGCCCGCCCCACCCTCTCAGCCCGCTCACAGCGACGCCACCCGTCTCCACCTCGCGCGCCCCTCTCAGCCCACTCACAGCGACGCCACCCGTCTCCACCTCGCTCGCCCCTCTCAGCCCGCTCACAGCGACGCCACCCGTCTCCACCTCGCTCGCCCCTCTCAGGGTGCTCACAGCGACCGCGCGGCATGGTAGACCCATCCGGTACGCTCCGATTACGGGTGAGGTGTCATGGCTGGAGTAGTGAGGCTCTCGCGGCGGGCCCGGTGGGCGGTCCCCGCGGGCGCGCTGGTCATCACCGGCGGCGTGCTGGCCGGGTCGCTGATCTCGGCGGCCCAGGCGGCTCCCGGGCTGCCCGCGCGCACGCCGGCTCAGCTGCTCGCCGAGGTCGGGAGCAGCAAGACGCCGCCGCAGACCGGCACCGTGGTGGAGACCGCCTCGTTCGGCCTGCCCAGCCTGCCCGGCACGGCCAGCCCCACGTCGCTGGCTTCCCTGCTGACCGGATCGCACACGGTCAAGGTGTGGTACGCCGACCGGGATCACTTCCGGCTGGCGGCGCCCGAGCCGGAGAGCGAGAGCGACCTGATCAGGGACGGCAGCACCGCCTGGCTGTGGCAGAGCACGGCCAACTCGGTCACCGAGTACGCGCTGCCGGCCGAGCAGGCTGCCCCGGTGCCGCCGCAGGTCCAGGCCATGACCCCGCAGCAGGCCGCCCAGCAGGTGCTGGCCCGGGTCGGTAAGACCACCACGGTCAGCGTGGCCAGCAACGTCAGCGTGGCCGGCCACGCCGCCTACGAGCTGGTGCTGGCGCCGAAGGACTCCCGGTCGCTGGTCGGCCAGGTGGTCATCGCCATCGACGGCAGCAACGGCGTGCCGCTCCGGCTGCAGGTGTTCGCCCGCGGCGCCAGCAGCCCGGCCTTCCAGGTCGGCTACACCTCCGTCCAGTTCGTGACGCCGGCGCCCGCCGAGCTCACCTTCACCCCGCCGCCCGGGGCCAGGATCAGCCATGTCAGCATGAACGGCGGGGACGCAGGGGCCTCCACCGGTCAGGCCGCGCCGGGCGTCACTTCGATCGGCTCCGGCTGGCTGACCGTCCTCGAGCTTCCCTCCTCCACCTTGACGCCCGGCAGCGCGCTTTCAGGCTCGGGCGGCCCGGTGTCGGTGAACGGCGGAGCCGGTGACACGGGCGCGGTCGTCAACGCGCTGCTGAAGTCGGCCACTCCGGTGAGCGGCGCCTGGGGCCGCGGCCGGCTGCTGCGCACCAGCCTGGTCTCGGTCCTGATGACCAGCACCGGCCGTACCTACATCGGCGCGGTCCAGCCCAGCGTCTTGTACGCCGCGGCCAGCTCAGCAGGGACACCTTGACCGCGATCTCGTCCCGCGGGCTGACCAAGCGGTTCCGCGGCGGCCAGCTGGCCGTCGATCACATCGACCTGGCCGTCCCGGCCGGCTCGGTGTACGGCTTCCTCGGCCCGAACGGATCGGGCAAGACCACCACGATCAGGATGCTGCTCGGCCTGGCCTTCCCCACCAGCGGCCAGGCCGAGCTGCTCGGCGTGCCGATGCCGGACGGCGCGACCCGGGTCCTGCACCGGGTCGGATCCCTGGTCGAGGGGCCCGCCTTCTACCCGTTCCTGTCCGGCCAGGACAACCTGGCCCGGTACGACGCGGCGGACCGCACCGCCGATCCGCGCACCGCCCAGGCCCGGATCGGCGAAGCGCTGGACCGGGTGGGCCTGCTCACCGCGGCGAAGAAGCGTTACCGCCACTACTCGCTGGGCATGAAACAGCGGCTGGCCATCGCGGCCAGCCTGCTGCGGCCCCGCGAGCTGATCATCCTCGACGAGCCCACCAACGGGCTTGACCCGCAGGGCACCCGGGAGGTCCGGGCCCTGGTGCGGCAGATCGCCGCCGACGGCACCAGCGTGTTCGTCTCCTCGCACCTGCTGGCCGAGGTCGAGCAGGTCTGCACGCACGTCGGGGTGATGCGCACCGGGCGGCTGGTCTTTCAGGGCTCGCTGCCCGAGCTGCGCCGCACCGGCGCCGTCCGGGTCGTGGTGCAGACCGCCGATCCCGACGGCGCGGTCAAGGTGTTCGCCGGCCTGGGCCTGGCCGACCCGCAGGCCGGGACGGACGAGGCCTCGGCCGCGCTGGGCCAGGCCGAGCCGGAACACGTGTGCGCCGAGCTCGTCCACGCCGGCGTCGGGGTCCGCGGCTTCGCGGTCGCCTCGCCCAGCCTCGAGGACCTGTTCGTCGGCCTCACCGGGGAGGGCTTCGATGTCGACTGACGAAACCGCGGCGGCCGTCCTGGCCCCGCCCGCTGAGACGCCGGACTACACGCCTCGGCCGGCCCGTTCCTGGTTCCGGTTGTTCGGCGCTGAGCTGCGGCTGGTCTTCCGGCGCAAGCGGAACCTGGTCCTGCTGGCCGTGACCGCGATCTTCCCGCTGATCATCGGGATCGCCCTGCGGCTGGCCGCGCCGCACCCGCAAGGCGGCGGCAACGGCCCTGGGGCGGCCTTCTTCAACCAGCTGGCCGGCAACGGGGTGTTCCTGTCGTTCATCGCGCTGAGTACCCTGCTCGTCCTGGTCCTGCCGGTCGTGGTGGCCGTGGTGGCCGGGGATTCCGTGGCCGGCGAGGCCGGCTACGGCACGCTGCGCTACCTGCTCGCCGTGCCGGCCGGGCGGACCAGGCTGCTGGCCACCAAGTTCGCCACGATCCTGGTGTTCGGCCTGTGCGCGACCGTAATCGTGTCCGCGGTGGCGCTGGTCGTGGGCGCCGCGCTGTTCCCGGTGGGGCCGGTGACGCTGCTCTCGGGCAGCACCGTGCCGCTGGCCGAAGGCCTGCTCCGGGTGCTGTTCGTCACCTTGTACGTGGCCGCGGCCATGGCCGCGCTCGGCGCGATCGGGCTGGCCATCTCGACCCTGACTGAGCACGCCATCGGCGCCATCGCGGCCATCGCGATCCTGGTGGTGACCAGCGAGGTGGTCGACAACGTGCCGCAGCTTGCTGCCGTCGGCCCGTACCTGCCCACCCACTGGTGGCTGTCGTTCGACTCGCTGCTGCGCGTCCCCGTCGACACCTCCACCCTGCTCAAGGGCCTGCTGTCGTTCGCCGTGTACGTGGTCCTGTTCGGCGCCTTCGCCTGGGCCCGCTTCACCTCGGCCGACGTCACCAGCTGAGCCTGGTCCCTCCTGCCCGGGATCCCGGCGCGCTTCCCTGAGTACATGCACCCCGGCCGTTATTGCAAGTCATTTGCAATTACTCCTAGACTGGCGGAGCAGGGACAGCAGGCTGCCAGGAAGGGGACGGATGGCCGACCCGAGTGCCCGCCTGGAGAAGATCCGCCGGGCCCTGAGCCCGGCCGAGTGGGCCCGCGTCGGCGGCATGGTCGCGACGGTCGTCGGGCTGAATGTGCTGGGCTGGGGGATGCTGGCCGCCGCGCTGGGCGGTCACTACCACATCGGCAAGACAACGGTGTTCGGGGTGGGGACCGGGGCGCTGGCCTACACCCTGGGCATGCGGCACGCGTTCGACGCCGACCACATCGCGGCCATCGACAACACCACCCGCAAGCTGGTCAACGAGGGCAAGCGGCCGCTTTCCGTCGGGTTCTTCTTCTCCCTGGGCCACTCCAGCGTGGTGCTCGCGCTGGCCGTGCTGCTCAACTTCGGCATCCGCGGCCTGGACGAGCAGGTCAAGGACGGCAACTCGCAGCTGCAGCACACCGCGAACATCATCGGGACCTGCGTATCGGGGTTCTTCCTGTTCCTGATCGCCGCGTTCAATATCGTCATCCTGGCCGGGATCATCAAGGTCTTCCGCGAGATGCGGACCGGCGCCTACAACGACGAGGAACTCGAGGAACAGCTGAACAAGCGGGGCCTGATGAACCGGTTCCTCGGCCCGCTGGCCCGCCGCGTCGACACCCCGTGGAAGATGTACCCGATCGGCTTCCTGTTCGGCCTGGGGTTCGACACCGCCACGGAGGTCGCGCTGCTGGTCCTGGCGGGCACCGCCGTGGTCGGCGGCCTGCCGTTCTACGCCATCTTGTCGCTGCCCATCCTGTTCGCCGCCGGGATGAGCCTGTTCGACGCGGCCGACGGCTGCTTCATGAACTTCGCCTACGACTGGGCCTTCGCCAAGCCGGTCCGCAAGGTCTACTACAACCTCACCATCACCGGCCTGTCGGTGTTCGTGGCCGTGTTCATCGGCGCGGTCGAGCTGCTGGGCCTGCTCGCCCAGGACACCAGCCTCAACGGTTCGTTCTGGTCGTTCCTGCAGAGCTTCAACATCAACACCGCCGGGCTGTTCATCGTCGGGGTGTTCGTGGTCACCTGGATCGTCGCCCTGGCCATCTGGCGCTTCGGCCGCATCGAGCAGAAATGGGAAGCCTCCCGCCCGCTCCCCGAGACCCCCGAATAGCACTCGCCAGGCGAATTCCCCGCCGCGGGCAGAACACTTGACCGATGGCCGTAACCGCGACCAGAGACACGACGTTACGGTAGATTCTGGCGGGACAAACGGTACTGGCGTGATGGCCGCCGACAGTTGCAGGTGCCTGTCCCGGGTGGCCCACCAGGCGGCGGTGGTGGCTAGGGCCACGCCGGCGGACACGAGCCCGGCGGCGGCGCCGGTCAGCGGGTAGACCACCAGCTTGGCGGCGGTGAACACCCGGTGCCGGTCCTTTGTGGAGGAGACCAGGTGGGCGCGGGGCTGCCGTACCTCACCGACGCAGAGGTGTCGGCCCGGCTGACCGCGGCCAAGGCGACCCCGGGGCGGGCCTGGCTGGGCGAGGTGTCCGCCGTGGTGCTCCAACAGGCGCTGGCCGACCTGAACACGGCGTACCGGAATTTCTTCGCCTCCATCACCGGCACGCGGAAGGGGCCGAAGGCCGGGCCGCCCCGGTTCCGGACGCGGAAGGACCGCCGACAGGCGATCCGGTTCACCGCCAACGCCCGGTTCCAGGTCATGCCGGGCGGGAAGCTGCGGCTGCCGAAGATCGGGGAAGTGCCAGTGCGGTGGTCGCGGACATTGCCGTCCGCGCCGTCCAGCGTGACCGTGATCAAGGACGCGGCAGGCCGGTACTTCGCCAGCTTCGTCGTGGAGACCGAGCCCGGCCCCATGCCTGAGACCCAGCCGGTGATCGGCATCGACCTCGGGCTGACCCATTTCGCGGTTCTGTCAGACGGTCGGAAGATCGCCTCGCCGCGGTTCCTGCGGCGGGCGGAGACGAAGCTCAAGCGCAGGCAACGTGACCTGTCCCGTAAGCAGGACGGCAGCCAGAACCGGGACAAGACCAGGATAAAACTCGCCCGGGCGCACGTCCGGGCGGCCGACGCGCGGCGCGAGTTCTGCCGCCAGCTCTCCACGGCGCTGATCCGCGACGACCAAGCGGTCGCCGTTGAGGACCTGGCGGTTAGCGGACTCGGCCGCACCCGGCTGGCCAAGTCCGTCCACGACGCGGGCTGGTCAGCGTTCGTGGCGATGCTGGAGTACAAGGCCCGGCTGTACGGCCGGGCCTTCCACCGGATCGGCCGGTTCGAGCCACCTCGCAGGTGTGCTCGGCGTGCGGGGTCAAGGACGGCCCCAAGCCACTGCACGTCCGCGCCTGGCAGTGCCCGTCGTGCCGGACGTGGCTGGATCGTGACGTCAACGCGGCGGTCAACGTCGCCAGGGCCGCCGGACTGGCGGTGACAGCCTGTGGAGCGCGGGTAAGACCAGGACCCCGCGTCCCGGCGCAGCGCAGCGAAGCAGGAACCCGCCCGAAGCCACGCCAGGACGCGGCGTGACAGGCGGGAATCTCCGCCCTTCACTTCAGGGCGGAGTGGGAGTCAACAGGTGAAGTCTTCTTCCCAGAACTCGGTGACGCCGCGTACCGGGCCGCGGGGCGCGGTCTCCTGGCCGCGCAGCTCCACCCGGCGGATCTTGCCGGAGATCGTCTTGGGCAGGTCGGCGAACTCGATCCGGCGGATCCGCTTGTACGGCGCGACCCGCTCGCGGCAGAACGCCATGATCGACTGGGCCAGTTCGCCCGACGGCTCACGGCCGGCCGCCAGCAGGATGTAGGCCTTCGGCACGGCCAGCCGCAGCGGGTCCGGCGCCGGGACCACCGCGGCCTCCGCCACTGCCTCGTGCTCGATCAGCACGCTCTCCAGCTCGAACGGGGAGATGCGGTAATCCGAGGCCTTGAACACGTCGTCGGTCCGGCCCACGTAGGTGATGTAGCCGTCGTCGTTGGAGGTGGCCACGTCGCCGGTGTGGTAGTAGCCGCCCCGCATGGCCGCCGCGTTCAGTTCCGGATCGTCCAGGTAGCCGGTCATCAGGCCGAGCGGGCGGCGGGACAGGTCCAGGCAGATCTCGCCGTCCCGGCCCGGCTGCCCGGTCACTGGGTCGACCAGGACGACCTCGTAGCCGGGCAGCGGCCGGCCCATCGAGCCGGGCCGCACCTGCTGGCCGGGCGTGTTCCCGACCTGCGCGGTGGTCTCGGTCTGGCCGAAGCCGTCCCGGACCGTGATGCCCCACGCCTCGCGGACCCGCTCGATGACCTCGGGGTTGAGCGGCTCGCCAGCCGCCACGCACTCCCGCAGCCCGGACACGTCGGCCTGGGCCAGGTCGGACTGGATGAGCATCCGCCATACCGTGGGCGGGGCGCAGAACGTGCTCACCTGGCCGTCGCCGAGCGCGCTGAGCAGGGACTCGGCCGAGAACCGCGGGTAGTTCAGGACCAGGATGGTGGCCGACGCGTTCCACGGCGCGAACACGTTGCTCCAGGCGTGCTTGGCCCAGCCGGGCGAGGACAGGTTCAGGTGCACGTCGCCTGGCTGGATGCCGATCCAGTACATGGTGGACAGGTGCCCCACCGGGTAGCTGGCCTGGGTGTGCGCGACCAGCTTGGGCTGGGCCGTGGTGCCCGAGGTGAAGTAGAGCAGCAGCGGGTCGCCGGCCCGGGTGACCCCGTCCGGGATGAACTCGGCCGGCCCGGCGAACGCGTCGGCATAGGCGAACGCGTCGGCATAGGAGTGCCAGCCGGACGGCGCCGGCTCACCCGCGCTGACCACGACCCGGGTCCAGTCACCCGGTATGCCGTCGAACTTGGGCACCTGCGCGGTGTCGGTGATGACGTGCCTGACCTGGCCCCGCGGGATCCGGTCGGCCAGGTCGGCGGCCTGCAGCAGCGTCGAGGCGGGGATCATCACCGCGCCCAGCTTCATCGTGGCCAGGATGACCTCCCACAGCGGTGCCACGTTGCCGAGCATCAGCAGCACCCGGTCGCCGCGCCGGACGCCGAGGCCGCGCAGCCAGTTGGCCAGCTGCCCCGACCGGGCGGCCAGCTCGCCGTAGGTCAGATTGGTGTCCTCGTCCTCGGCCAGGATGCGCAGCCCGGTCCGGTCCGGGTGCTCGGCCGCGATCACGTCGAACCAGTCCAGCGCCCAGTTGAATTCGTCGAGCTCAGGCCAGGTGAACTCGCGCCGGGCGGCGCCGTAGTCGGTCCGGTGGCGCAGCAGCAGATCCCTGGCGGCCCGGAAGGCGGCCGTCGATGAGGCAGATTCGGTCATGCGCCTATGTTGGCAGGCCGGTGCCCGGACTGACCAGGCCGACCTCGTAGGCCAGGACCACGGCCCGGACCCGGTTGCGCAGCTGCAGCTTGTTCAAGATCCTGGCCAGGTGGGTCTTCACCGTGGCCTCGCTGCCGGTCATGGGTCACGCCGCGCAGACGGACCTTCCGCCGTCGGTGCTGAACGTGTACCACCCGGCCGAACTGGTCCTGCTCGCCCTGTCCGGACTGGTCATCGCGGTGGCCGGGGCGCTCGGCCCGGCGGGCTGGGCCGCCCGCACCCGCACCGCGTTCGCACTGCGAGCCGAGTAGAGCCCGTTTAGTGTTCCGCGGCGGCGCAGCGGATGCACAGCGCCGCCGCCGGGCGGGCAGCCAGCCGGGCCTCCCCGATTGGCTGCCCGCACCGGTCGCACCGCCCGTAGCGCCCGGCCGCGTCCCGGGCCAGCGCCGCGTCCACCGCCGTCAGCTGCTCCCGGGCCGCCGCAAGCAGCGCGGCCGCGTGCTGCCGCTCGAAGGCCAGCGTCGCGCCCTCGGGATCGTGCTCGTCATCCGTCCCGCCCGCGCTCGCCGCCTCGGCGATCCCCGCGAACTCCCGCTCCAGTGCCGCCACCCGCTGCAGCACCCGCGCACGCTCCGCCAGCAGCACCTCCCGCGCCGTCCCCATGCTCCCGACCCTAACCGCCGCCCCTCGGCCCGGCCGAGACGTAACCAGCGGGAAACATCCGGCGCTGGCTCAGGTCATCGCGGCCCGCAGCTCGCTGCTCATCATCGCCGCGCCGATCGGGACCGCGTTCGGCGGGCCGATCGTGGCCGCCCTCGGCGCCCGCGGCACCCTGCTGGCTTCGGCACTGGCCACCATCCTGCTCGGCCTGATCACCACCGCATTGCTGGTCGCACGCCGGCGCACGAAGGCCGCGGCCGGCGCATAGCCGGGGAAGGTCTTCAGGTGTCCTTCATGTTCCCCGGCTAGCCTCGCTCTGCGGATGGGACGGACCAACCGGCCGGCTCATAGCCAACCGAGAAGTTCCGTACAGAAGGCTCCCAATACGCGACCGCAGAATGGCAGACATGAGCAACGCACACCGGGACGCCCTGCGCCGGGCCAGGGCGGCCAGGGAAAACGGCCGGTCCAAGGTCCGTTCGGCGACCACGGTCGTCACCCTGTCCAGCGTGGCGGCGGCCGGCGCGATCGCGCTGGTCCTGCCGGGCTCCACGCACACCGCCGCGTCTTCCTCGACGAGTTCCGGCTCCTCCGCCGCGACGCCTTCCAGCTCGAGTAGCTCCGGGTCCACCTCATCAGGCAGCACAGGTTCCAGTTCCTCAGGTTCCAGCACCGGCTCGACCGGATCGAGCTCGGGCTCGACGGGTTCGACCGGCTCCGGTTCCAGCTCGAGCGGCTCCAGTTCCAGCTCGACCGGTTCCAGCGGCTTCAGCTCCGGTTCCGCCCCGACCTCGAGTTCCGGCAGCAGCTCGGCCACCTCCGGCGGCTCATGATGCCGCCCGCCCCAGCCCCGGCCGCCGCAGCGTCCGGCGCTGGCCCGCACCGAGCCGAAGCGGACGCCGCCGACACCGACGGAGCCGCGGCCGGACCAGCGGGTGCCGCCGAGGCGGCCGCCTCCTGGCGCGCGCTCGGCACGCTGGTCCGGCTGGTGGTGACCGATCCGCCCGCCCTGACCCGGGCCCGCGAGCTGCTCGAAGCGGACCTGGCCAGAATCGACCAGGCCTGCAGCCGGTTCCGCCCGGACTCGGAGATCTGCGCGCTGCGCGGCGGCGAGAGCCGGCAGGTGAGCCCGCTGCTCGCCGAGGCCATCGCGGTGGCGCTGCGGGCCGCCCAGCTGACCGACGGCGACGTCGATCCCACTGTCGGCGCGGCCATGGCCGAACTCGGCTACGACCGGGACTTCGGCCAGGTGCCGCGGACCGGTCCGGCGCTGCCCGTCACGGTCAGGACCGTGCCCGGCTGGCGCGAGGTGCACCTGGAGGGCCGCCTGCTGAGGTTGCCCGCGGGCGTCCAGCTCGACCTCGGCGCGACGGCCAAGGCCTGGGGCGCCGATCGCGCCGCGGCGCGGATCGCGGAGCGGATCGGCTGCGGCGTCCTGGTCAGCCTGGGCGGCGACATCGCCGTGGCCGGCCCCGCCCCGCCAGACGGCTGGCGGATCCGGGTCCAGGACGTGACCGGCCCGCCCGGTGACCCGCCGGACGGACCCTACGCGGTGGTCGCGATCCGCGACGGCGGCCTGGCCACCTCGAGCACCACCGCGCGCCGCTGGCAGCGCGGCGGCGACGTCCTGCACCACATACTCGACCCGCGCACCAGCCGCCCGGCCGAGGCCGTGTGGCGGACCGTCTCGGTGGCCGCGGGCAGCTGCGCCGACGCCAACACGGCCAGCACCGCTGCGATCATCCGCGGCCACCGGGCGCTCGGCTGGCTGGCCGGCCTCGGCCTGCCGTCCCGGCTGGTCGACGCCGCCGGCGTGGTGTTCACCGTGGCCGGCTGGCCCCAGGAAACCCAAGCCGGGCAGTCAGAGCTGGCTCAGAACTAGCTTCCAGGCTTTACCGACCGCGGCCAGCGAGGATGAAGAACGTGAAGAAAGAAACAGCCCCGACCGGACGGGAACGACTCACATGAGCAACGCCACCGCGTTCTGGTACGCCAGCCGCGCCACCGGCGTGGTCGCGCTGCTGCTGCTTACCGCCGTCCTGGTGCTCGGCATCCTGGTCAACCGGCAGGGCCGGCTGCCCGGCCTGCCCCGGTTCGCGGTCACCAGCCTGCACCGGAACATCTCGCTGCTGGCCCTGGCGTTCATCGCGATACACGTGCTGACCGCGGTGCTCGACAGCTACGTCAGCATCCCGGTCCTGTCCGCCGTCATCCCGTTCGCTTCCGGGTACGAGCGGTTCTGGCTCGGCCTGGGCGCCATCTCGTTCGACCTGATGCTGGCCATGATCATCACCAGCCTGCTCCGCGGCCGCCTGAACCGGACGCTGTGGCGGGCCATCCACCTGCTGGCCTACCTGAGCTGGCCGGTGGCGCTGGCGCACAGCATCGGCTCGAGCAAGGACCTGCAGCACGGCTGGCTGCTCGACCTCGGTGTCGCCTGCGCGCTGATCGTCGCGGTCGCCATCATCTGGCGGCTGGCCAGCGCCGCGCGCCAGCTGCCGCGGGCCGGGCGGGTCGCCGCGCTGCTCGCGCAGCACGGCGCCAGGCCTGGCACCAGCCAGCCACGGGAGAGGATCTCACGATGACCATGACCGCCACACGCGAGCCCGCCGCCAGGACGTCCACCGAGCTGCCCCGCCTGCTGCCCCTGGTTCCCGGCGTGCCGGAAGACCTCCGCGCGCACCTGGCCCGGTACGGCCGCCCGCCCTACCGCGGCGGCCCGGGACTGCTCATCGGCAGCGTGGAGCAGGCCGGCCTGACCGGCCGCGGCGGCGCCGCCTTTCCCGTGCACCGCAAGCTGGCCGCCGTCGCCGCCCGGCGGGGCCGCAAGGTGATCGTGGCCAATGGCGCGGAGAGCGAGCCCGCCAGCCACAAGGACGCCGTGCTGCTGCGGGCCGCGCCCAACCTGATCCTGGACGGGCTGCAGCTGGCGGCCGAGGCCATCGGCGCCGCCGAGGCCCACCTGTACCTGCACACGGGCTACCACCCCGAACTGCAGCGGGCCCTGGCCGAACGCACGGCCGCCGGCCTGGACTGGCTCCCCGTCACGGTCACCCAGGCGCCGCCCCGGTTCCTGGCCGGCCAGGAGACGGCGCTGGTAAACCGGCTCGGCGGCGGGCCGGCGCTGCCCACCTTCGCCCCGCCGCGGGTCAGCGACCGCGGCCTGGGCGGCGCGCCCACCCTGGTCCAGAACGTGGAGACCCTGGCCCACCTGGCCCTGATCGCCCGGTACGGACCGCGCTGGTTCCGCGCTCTCGGCACGCCGAACGAGCCGGGCAGCATGCTGGCCACCGTGTACCAGGCGGACCACCGCAGTCACGTCATCGAGACCGAGGTCGGCGCCCCGCTCACCAGCCTGCTGGACAGCACCCACACACAGGCGGTCCTGGTCGGCGGCTTCCACGGCACCTGGCTGCCGATGCCCCGGGCCGCCGCGCTGACCCTGGACAACCAGGCGCTGAAGGCCTACGGGGCGGCGGTCGGGGCCGGCGTCATCGCGGCGCTGCCCGCCGACCGCTGCGGCCTGGCCGAGGCGGCCCGGGTCACCCGCTACCTGGCCGCCGAGTCGGCCGGCCAGTGCGGGCCGTGCCTGAACGGCCTGCCCCGGATCGCCGTCGGCGTGGCCGAACTGGCCGGCCGCGGCCACCGCAAGCAGACCAAGGCCGACCTGGAGCGCTGGTGCGGCCTGGTCACCGGCCGCGGCGCCTGCAACCACCCGGACGGCTCGGTCCGCTTCGTGCGCAGCGCCCTGACCGTCTTCGCGGCCGAGATACACCTGCACGGGCGAGGCCAGTGCTCGGCCACCAGCCGCGCCCCGTTCCTGCCGCTGCCCGACGGCATGCCCACCAACGAAGACGACTGGACCTGACCATGGCCGACACCTTGCGGGTGAACCCGATCAACTGCACCGGCCACGGCGTGTGCGCCGAGCTGCTGCCCGAGCTGGTCACCCTGGACGAATGGGGCTACCCCGTCGTGGACCCGCGCCCGCTGCCACCCGCCCTGGACCGCGACGCCCGCCGCGCCGTCGCCGCCTGCCCCGCCCTGGCCCTCAAGCTCCTCCGCACCTGACCCGCCCCCACCCCACCCGGCCCCCGCCCCCCAGCCGCCCCGCAAAGCATCCCCAAGCGGAATGAAACCCGGGTTTCAGCACCCTCTGACGTGCTGAAACCCGGGTTTCATGACCCTGGTCATCGCCTGTAGCAACCGCGCCGCGAGCAGCACGGCCCGTTCGGCCTCAAAGGACGTCGTGGCCCGGGTGGGGCTCGACCGGTACCGCGGGAATCGACCCCAGCCGTCCGGCCTGGTAGTCCTCGAAGGCCTGGGCCAGCTCGGCCCGGGTGTTCATGACGAACGGGCCGTAGGCGGCCACCGGCTCGCGGATCGGCTCCCCGCCGAGCAGCAGGATGTCCAGATCCCGGGCCTCAGAAGCGGCAAACGTGATCGCGCCGCCCGCCCCGAACACCGCCAGCTGCCCCATCCGCACAGGGCGCCTATCCGGACCGACCGACCCGCTGCCGCTGAGGACGTAGGCCAGCGAGTTGAAGTCGGCCCGCCACGGCAGCCGGACCTGCGCGCCCGCCGACACGGTGGCGTGCACCAGCGAGATCGGCGTGTGCGTGATACCGGGCCCCGCTGTGCCTGCCCGGGGGGACGACCCCCCCTGACCCCCCCGCGGGGCCACGTCAAAGTCACCGGCGATGACCCGCAGCAGCGCGCCGCCGTCCGCCGAGGCCAGCAGGGACACCTGCCCGGCCCGGATGTCCTGGTAGCGCGGCGCCGTCATCTTCAGCGCGGCGGGCAGGTTGACCCACAGCTGGAAGCCGTGGAACAGCCCGCCGCTGACCACCAGCTCCTCCGGCGGTGCCTCGATGTGCAGGATGCCCGCTCCCGCGGTCATCCACTGGGTGTCGCCGTTGGTAATCAGCCCGCCGCCGCCGTTGGAGTCCTGGTGGCGGAACGTGCCGTCGATGATGTAGGTCACGGTCTCGAACCCGCGGTGCGGGTGCCACGGGGTGCCCTTGGGCTCGCCCGGGCCGTAATCGACCTCGCCCATCTGGTCCATGTGCACGAACGGGTCGAGTCGCGGCAGGTCCACCCCGGCGAACGCGCGCCGGACCGGGAACCCCTCGCCCTCGAGCCCGGACGGGGCGGTGGTCACCGAGGTGATCTTGCGCTCGGCGATGGTGACGTCGGGCTCGGGCACCCGTGGTAGCACCAAGATGTCGTCGACGGTGATGGCTGGCATGGCTGGCCTCCTCAGCTATAGGTGCCAGCATAACTACATTTGAAACTTCAATTATTCCGAACGGGCCGTGGCACCCGCCCCCGGCCCGATTGCTCGCTTACCATGGGCAATCGCGACCAAGGGGAGACATCCGATGGATCAGGAACCGGCAGCGTCGCCCAGCTACGCCACGGCGGGGGTGGACGAGGAACGCGAGCAGCAGGTGTTTGCCCGGGCCATGCGGCCCTGGCTGGCCCGCACCGCAGTAAGATCCCCCATGGTGGCCAGCATCACCGGCCTGGACAGCGGCTACTTCGCCACCCTGATGGACATCCCGCCCGGGCCCCGGCTGGCGCTGAGCACCGACGGGGTGGGGACCAAGATCCTGCTGGCCCGCGAGGCCAACCGCTGGGAGCCGATCGGGATCGACTGCGTGGCCAACAACGTCAACGACCTGATCTGCGTGGGCGCGGTGCCGCTGGCGCTGCTCGACTACGTGGCCACCGACCGGATCGACGAGGGCGTGCTCGAGGAGGTGGCCCGCGGCCTGTACCTGGGCGCGGACCTGGCCGGGATCGCCGTCCCCGGCGGCGAGATCGCCCAGATCGGGTCCATGCTGGCCGACCCGGCCGGCGGGCGCCCCATGCTCGACCTGGTCGGCACCGCGATCGGCGCGCTGCCGCCGGGCCGCGAGCCGCTGGACGGTGCCGCCGTCCGGCCTGGCGACGTGGTCATCGGGCTGCCCAGTTCGGGCCTGCACAGCAACGGGTACTCGCTGGCCCGGCACGTCCTGTTCGACGTGGCCAAGATGGGGCTGGCCGACCGGGTGCCCGGCACGGCCCGGCACCTGGACGACGCGCTGCTGCAGCCCACCCGGGTCTACGTCCGGGCCGCCGAGGCGCTGTGGGAGGCGGGCATTGAACCGCGCGGCCTGGTGCACATCTCCGGCGGCGGGCTGCTCAACCTGGGGCGGCTGGCCGCGGACGTGTCCTACGAACTGGACGCGCTGCCGGCGGCTGCGCCTATTTTTGCGCTCATCGCGGAGAAGGGCCCGGTCCCGGCCGCCACCATGTACGCCACGTTCAACATGGGCATCGGGTTCTGCGTGGTCGTCCCGGCTGCCCGGCAGCAAGCCACCATGGCTGCGCTGAAGAGCGTCGGCGAGGACCCGGCCCGGGTCGGCTGGGTCACCGGCCGGCCGGGCCGGAACGTGTCCATACCAGCGGCCGGCCTGCGCGGCCGGGGCGACACCTTCCAGGCGATCTCGTCCTGAGCGCCTGGCCGACGGGCCGGCGGCCGGGACAGGCCCGTCACCCGGCGTCGCCTGCGGGCCCGCGCGCTGGCCGGCCCATAGGTAGAGCACGGGCAGCACGAACAGGTTCAGCAGCGTCGAGGTGGCCAGCCCGCCGAGGATCACGACCGCCATCGGGTACTCGATTTCCTGGCCGGGCCGGTTACCGAGGACGACCAGCGGCAGCAAGGCGAGCGCCGTGGCCAGCGCGGTCATCATGATCGGGGAGAGCCGCTCGCTGGCGCCGCGGACCACCAGCTCCGGCCCGAACGGCTCGCCTTCTACCTCCTCCAGGTGACGGAAGTGGCTGATCAGCAGGATGCCGTTGCGGGCGGCGATGCCGAGCACGGTGAAGAAGCCGACCAGCGCGCCCAGCGTGATCGTACCGAGCGCTCCCCACGCCGCGAGCACCCCGCCGACCAGCGCCGTGGGCAGGGTCAGGAACAGCAGGAAGGACAGCCGCCAGCTCCGGAACGCGGTCTGCAGCAGCAGCAGGATGACCAGCGCGGCGGCCAGCCCGAAGATCAGCAGCCGCTGCTGCGCCGAGGCCCGCTCGGTCGCCTCGCCCAGCAGCGTGTAGCGGTAGCCGGACGGGAAGCGGAACCCGGCCAGCGCCGCCTTGACCGCGCTGGTCACCGAGCTCAGGCTGCGGCCGCTGATGTCCGCGTCCACCTCGGTGTAGCGCTCGCCGCTCTCCCGCAGCACCTGGCTCGCGGACGGCTGCACGGTGATCGACGCGACCTGCCCCAGCGTGACGTGCCCGCCCTTGGGGGTGTCGATCTCCAGCTGGCGGAGGCTGGCTAGGTTCTGCCGGGTGCCGGGGGTGCTCCAGGCGGCGACGACGGTGAGCGCGCCGCCGGAGGAGATCTCCGACATCGGCTCGCTGGCCATCATGACCGCGGCCGCGCGCCGGACCACGCCGGGCGTCAGCCCGTACCGCTGGGCGGCGGCCGGGTTGACCGTGACCTCGATCTGCGGGATGAACTCGAGCGCGACCGGGTGGACGTCCACCAGGCCGGGGATCCTGGCCAGCACCGCGGCGAGCTGGTTGCCCAGCGTGCCCAGCTCGCCCAGGCCGGGGCCGTAGATGCGCACCACGACGTCGTTGGTGGTGCCGTCGGTGAGCACCTCGTCGATCCGCTCATGCAGGTAGGTCTGGACGTCGGTGTAGGTGCCGGGGTAGGAGGACGCGACCGCCCGGACCTCGTTCAGGACCTTCGGGTAGTCGGCGTCCGGTGACAGGCTGAGCCAGCTTTCGGAGAAGTTCACCCCGTTGATCTCCTCGCCCAGCGGCGCGGTGCCGATGTGGCTGCCGACGTCGGCCACGCCGGGGATCGCGAGCAGCTGGTGCTGCAGCGCGGTCACCTCGCGGTCCATGTCCGGGAGCGAGGTATCCGGCTTGGTGACGAAGTGGACCAGGAAGTCGGGCTCCTTGAAGTTGGGGAACAGGTCCTGGCCGATCCGCGGGTAGACCGCGACCGCCGCGGCGATCGCGACCACGACGGCGACCGGCGCCCACCACCGTGAGCGCAGCGCCGGCCGCAGCGCCCAGGCGTAGCCGTGCTTGAGCACCCGCATCAGCGGCGGATCGCGCGGCGCCAGGCGCGCGCCGCCCAGTAGGATCAGGCCGAGCGCCGGCGTGACGGTCAGCGCGACCAGCATCGAGGCCAGCACGGCCAGCCCGTAGGCCAGCGCGAGCGGCTCGAAGAACGCGCCGGTCAGCCCGCCGACCAGCATGACGGGGACCACCGCGACGATGTTGATCAAGGTGGCGTAGAAGATGGCCACCCGCACCTCGAGGGAGGCGGCCAGCACCAGGTGCAGCGGGGTCACCCGCTTGCCTTCGGCCCGCCGCGCCCGCAGCCGCCGCACGATGTTCTCCATGTCGATGATCGCGTCGTCGACGACCACCCCGACCGCGACCGCGAACCCGGCGAGCACCATCGTGTTGATCGTCGACCCCGCCAGCTCGAGCACGATCGCCGCGGTGATCAGCGACAGCGGGATCGCCAGCAGGCTGACCAGCGCCGCGCGCCACTGGAACAGGAACGCGAGCAGGACGAACACCACCAGGATGCAGCCGAGGAGCACCGACAGGCCGAGGTTGTGGATCGCGGTCTCGATGAACGACGCCTGCCGGAAGATGTTGGCGTCCACGTGGATGCCGGGCAGGCCGGGCGCCAGCTGGGCCAGCGCCTGGTCGACGCCCCTGGTCACGTCCAGCGTGTTAGCGCCGGGGAACTTCTCCACCACCATCATCAGGCCGGGGCCGCCGTCCACCACCGCGTCGCCGGTCGGTGTCGGGTAGCCGTACACCACCGAGGCCACCTGGCCGATCGTGATCAGCTTGCCGCTGCCGGTCTCCAGCGGCACCTGGGCCAGCTCGGCCGGGGTCTGGATCGGCTGGATGTCGTCGACGTCCAGCTGCTGTGCCGGGGTCTCGATGAAGCCGAGCGAGCCGACCGCCGCGCCCGTCGTGTAGCGGACTTCCGTGGTGTCGACCGCGTCGGCCGCGGTGGTCATCAGCTGGTCCAGCGTGATTCCCTGCGCCCGCATCAGCACCGGGTTGCCCTGGACCATGATCTCCTGCGGGTTGGCTCCCCAGATGGCCGCGTTCGCCACGCCGGGCACGGCCATGATCTTGGGCCTGATGTCCCACTGCGCGATCTTGGACAGCTCGAGCGG
This sequence comes from uncultured Actinomycetes bacterium, assembly GCA_963739135.1. Classification (GTDB taxonomy): domain Bacteria; phylum Actinomycetota; class Actinomycetes; order Streptosporangiales; family Streptosporangiaceae; genus Palsa-504. The sequence continues at coordinate 685,443 of CAVTZG010000017.1, read as the reverse complement.
GGAGATCGTGCTCGAGGTGAAGCCGATCTGCATGACCCGGCTGGTCGCGGACACGATCGGGTACATCTGCGGCGGATCGCACCAGGTCGGCAGCGTGTGCGCGGTGGTCTGCAGCCGTTCCTGGACCAGCTGCCTGGCGTGCAGCAGGCTCGTGCCGGACCGGAAGTACAGGTAGATCGCCGACAGCTGCGGCTCGGAGTAGGACTGTACGTCGTCGACGCCGGGCACCCCCTGCAGCGCGGCCTCGAGCGGGATGGTGGTGAGCGACTCGACGTCCTGCGGCGACAGGCCCAGGCAGCCGGTCTGGATCTCCACCGAGACCGGCGCGAACTCCGGGAACACGTCGAGCTTCTCGTGCCCCAGCAGCTGCACGCCGAAGACCAGCAGCCCGGCGGCCAGGCCGACCACCAGGTACCGGAACCGCAGGCTCCAGCCGACTAGCCAGCGCATCGTCGCGTGCTCACGTCTGGACCCCGACGCCCTCCTGGACGCCGAGCAGTTCCTCGCCGCCGACGGTGACCACCGTGGTGCCCGGCGCGAGACCCGCCAGGTAAACCTGATTGCCCTGGATGCTCGCGACGGTGACCGGCACCAGGGTGTAGGTGAGCGGCCCGGTCACCGTGTAGATCACGCTGCTGCCGTCGGGCTGGTACAGCAGTGCGGAGTACGGGACCGCGGCCTGCCCGCTCCGGCCGGCCCGCGTGGCCACCGCGGTCTTGAGACCGGCCCGCTGGGCGCCGAGCGGGGTCAGCACCACACTGACGGTGCCGTGACTTCCGACCGCCGTATACGCCGGCGGCGGCGGGCCGGGCGGAGCCGGGCTGCTGCTGCTACTGCAGCCGGCCCCGGCGATGGTCAGCAGGGCCGCCACCGCGATGCTGATCGGCAGCGCCACGCTGCGGCTGAAGCGGTCCACGAGCGGCCCCCTCCTAGCTAACCGGGGTTTCCGGCCGGCCGGCGGCTGCGGCACCCCGGGGATCTCCGGGACTTCCGGCTCCTCCCGCGGCCGCGGCACGCTGGGCTGCTCGGCGAGGTCCCGGACCTCCGGCTCCGGGGCTCGGGCGGGGCCGAACCGCAGGCAGGCCGCCGGAAGCACGAGCGTGTTCAGCAGCGTCGCCGCGACCAGGCCCGCGAGGATCACCGCCGCGGCGGTGTGCAGCAGTTCGTTCCCTGCGACATCGCTCATCACGATGAACGGCAGCAGCGCCACCCCGGCCACCACGGCCGCCGTGATGGCTGGCCCGCCGCCGACGTCGGCCGCCGCGTCCGCCACCAGGCTGGGCGTCAGGTCCCCGCCGTCGGCCAGGTGAGCGCCCCGGATCGCCGCGGTGACCCGGAACGCCTGCTGGAGCGCGATGGCGAGCACCCCGAGCAGCGCGGCCGCCGCGGCGAGGGAGTCCTGCACGCCCAGCGCGGACGCGGTGAGCGCCCCGGCGGCGACCGGAACCGGCAGCGCGGCCAGCACCAGCAGCGCCAGCCGCCAGCTGCGGGTCGCGGCCTGGGCGAGCAGCAGGATTCCGATCAGGGCCGCGATCACGTAACTGGCCAGCCGTGCGGTCCAGAGCCCTGGGTTGGCCGGCCCCTGGACCACGGCGTAGTAGCCGAGCGGGAAGGAGATCCGGCTCAGCCCGTCGGACACCTCCGTGCTGGCCGAGCTCAGGCTGCGCCCGGACAGCGAGGCGGTCACGTCCACATAGGGCGACATCTGGTCGTGCGTGATGTCTTCCGGGTCGGCCGCCACGCTGACCCGGGCCAGCGAGCCCAGCCGGGCGTGCCCGCCGTTCACCGTGTCGATTAGCAGATTGTTCACGCTGGTCACGCTGCTGCGCACCGCCGTCGTACCGACCACCACGACGTCGAAGACCTTCTGCTGCTCGAAGAGGTTACCCACGGTCAGGCCGTTGATCAGGGTGGCCGCCTCGCGGCGGACGTCTCCCGGGGTGAGGCCGGCCTTGGTCGCGGCGGTCAGATTGACCGTGAGGTTCAGCGTCGGCTGCTCGACCGGCAGCTGCATCTGCGGCGATCCCAGCCCGCTGATCCGCGACATGACCGCCTGGACCTGCAGCCCCAGCTGGGCCAGTTCGCCGTAGTCAGACCCGTAGAGCCGGACGGTGAGGGCGGCGGGCGCCGCGGCCAGCACGCCGCTCATGCTGTCGGCCTCGTAGGTGCTGACGGTGCCAGCCACTCCGGGCGTGCCCTCGGCGATGGCGCGGACCTGGCTGACCGTGCTGTCATAGTTCGCGCTGGGCTTGATCGTGACCCAGATCTCGGCCGAGTTGGTCGCGACGATCTGGTCCGACGAGACGGCCCGGCCCACGGTCGCCGCCACGTCGCCGACCGCGGGCAGCGCGGTCAGTTCCTGCGAGGTCCGCGCGGCCAGCCGGTCCAGCTCCGGCAGCGACATGCCGGGCGCCCCGGTCCAGCGGATCACCAGGTTCCGGTCCTGGAACTGCGGCGGCCCGGGATGCATGGCCGGCAACGCGGCCAGCGCGCCGATCCCGGCCACGCACAGCAGGGCCGGGATCCAGCGCGGCATCCGCAGCGTCCACCGCAGCGCCGCCCGGTACGCCGCGCCCAGCAGCATCGCCGGCGCATGGCGGGACGCCCTGCGCGCGGGCGGAGCCTGGCGGTCTCCGCCGAGCAGCACGGCGGCCAGCGCGGGCGCGACGGTCAGCGCGACCACCATCGAGGCCGCCACCGCCAAGATGAACGCCAGCGCCATCGGCCGCAGGAAGGTGCCGGTGAGGCCGGATATGAGCACGACCGGTACGGCCGCGGCCAGCACAGCCAGCGTCGCGGTGCCCAGCGGGCCGCGCAGCTCGCCGCAGGCCACGGCGGCCACGCTGCTCCCGGACGGCCGGCTGCTCTGGCCGGCTTCGGCTCGCAGCCGGCGCAGCAGGCGGTGCGCGGTCGCCGCGGCCTCGCCGGCCACCATCGCGAGCGCCAGCAGCAGGCCGAGCGTGACCAGCGCGTTGAACGTGTACCCGAGCAAGTCGAGCACCAGGACCCCGGCCAGCAGCGACATCCCGGCGGTCACCAGCGCGATCGCGGCCAGCCGCACGCTCAGCAGCAGGAGGATCAGCGCCAGCGCGGTGAGGATCGCCGAGGCGTTCAGCGCGGTGCCGAGGTTATGGAACGCAGTGTCGATGTAGCTGGCCGGCCGGTACAGCGACGTGTCTATCTGCACCCCGGCCAGGGCAGGCCGCAGCTGGGCCACCGCCTGGTCCAGCCCGTTGGTCACCGCCGCCACGCTGGCCGACGGCAGCTTCTCCACCACCAGCACCAGCCCGGGCTGGCCGCGCACCAGGCCGTCGCCGATCAGCGGCTGATGGCCGACCACGATGTCGGTGACGCGGCTCAGCGGCACCGGCCGGGGTCCGGTGGTCTCGGCCACCGGAACCTGGCCGAGGTTGGCCGGCGAGCCGAACGGCAGCACCGGCTGGATCGTGAGGCGCTGGTTCGGGTCCTCCACGAAGCCGCCGGTGCCGGGCGTGGACCCTTCCAGATAGCTGATCGGCGAGACCAGCTGCGCGTCACCGGCGGTCTCGATGATCTGTGCCACCGTGACGTGATCCGCGGCCAGCCGGGCCGGGTCGACCAGCACCTGGAGCTGCTGGTCGGCCTGGCCGAAGGTGGCGATGTCGGCGACGCCGGCCACGCCGAGCAGCTGCGGCACGATCGTCCAGCGGGCCAGCGTCGACAGGTCGATCAGGCTGAGTCGGCTCGAGGTCAGCCCGATGAGCATCACGTCGCCGGTGGACGACTCCGGCTGCAGCATCACCGGCGGCTTGGACACGTTCGGCAGCACGAACGCCTGGGTGAGCCGCTCCTGCACGAGCTGGCGGGCCTGGTAGAGGTCGGTGCCCGAGGCGAAGTGCAGCTGGATCTGGGACAGGCCGGGGATGGAGTCCGAGGTGACGTCGGTGACGCCCAGCACGCCCTCGAGCAGGTTCTTCTCCAGCGGCACCGTGACCAGGGACTCCACCTCGGGGGCGGACAACCCCGGCGCGTCGGTCTGGATCGTCACCGTGACCGGCGACGTCTCAGGGAGCACGTCGGAATGCATTCCCGGCAGCCACGCGACCGCCAGCGCGACGATCCCGGCCGCGAGCGCGATGACCAGGAACCGGAACCGCACGCTCGCGGCGACAACCGCGCCCAGCATGTCAGCCTGTCGTGCCGGGCGTGCTGCCAGCCACGGTCACCAGCGCAACGGTGCTGGCTACATGAGATTCCACCAAAACCGCCCCCCTCGCCGCCGGATGCGCTAACCTACCTGCGGCGCGATATTTACGACTGTCGCACGCGGCGGCGGCCGGGATATAGGTGCGATCTGGGAACACATTGATCACGCCAGCCGATCAATGATGGTGCAGATGGCCGGGCTGGGTCACGAAGCCAGGCGGGGGGTCGGCGGCCAGGACCGCGCGGACGAACCGGGAGACGGCTGGGATCCGCACCCGGCCGGGGTTCCACTGCAGCGTGAACGGCGCTGGCCGGGCCGGGGTAACGGGCTTGATCACGGTAGCGGTGTGCGTCCTGGTCAGCGAGCCGATGAGCATGATCCAGTCGACGCCGGGCTGATCCAGCCAGCGGGCGGCGGACAGGTCGGCGTCTTCCAGCGGGACCGACGGAGGGCTCACCGCGACCGCCTCCAGGGCCTGCCGCTGGCACGTCGCCCAGGCCGGGAAGATGTGCTCGCGGGTGCGGCCGAGCACGTCCTGGGCCAGGTCGGCCAGCCGGACGCTGTCCTGGCCGGCCAGGCGGTGCCCGGGCCGCAGCCCGACGAGCAGCGGCTCGGCGCAGAACGCCACGTTCACCACGCCGTCCGGGCCCGGGATCCTGCCGCAGGTGACGGCCACGTCGATCTGCCCGCTGACGATCCCGTAGGTGAGCTCGGGAAGCCACATCGGCTCCACGGCCACCCGGACCTCGGGAGCCTGGTCGGCGAACACCCGGCACAGGTGAGGCGCCAGCACGGGCGCGACCGGCGGGGTGATGCCCAGCCGGACCGTCCCGATCTCGCCGGCGGTGACCGCCTGGACGGCCGCCGCGGCGGCAGCGATATCGTCGAGTATGGCCTTGGACCGGCCCAGCAGTTCCTCGCCGGCGCCGGTCAGCTCCACCTGCCGCGTGGTGCGCGTGAACAGGCGGGTGCCCAGCTCCCCCTCCAGGCGGCGGATCAGCCCGCTCAGCGCCGGCTGTCCCATGTACAGCCTCTCGGCTGCCCTCCCGAAGTGGAGCTCGGTGGCCACCGCCACGAACGCCTCGAGCTGGCGAACCTCCACCAGTCCACGTTAAATCGGAATATGACCCCTGTCACCAGGGGCCGGAGGTCAGTCGCCGCTGAGCGAGTGCTGCTGGGAGCTGATCCCGGCGAAGCTGGCCGGCGTCAGCGGCGTCGGGTTCAGGTGCAGGGCCCGGATCGCCGCCAGCAGCACGGTGAGCTGGTGACCCAGCCCGGGGACCCAGTGCAGGATGACGATCTCGCCCGGGCTCAGTGGCCTGCCGTTCCAGGTCTGGACGCGGTTGCCCGATATGGTGGCGCTCCAGCCGGCCAGGGCCGTCAGCCCGGCCCGGGCGGCGGCCACCTCCACCGTGCGGTCGAAGGCCCCGTACGGCGGGCGCCCCAGGACGGGGGTCTGGCCCAGCCAGCGACCGAGCGCCGTCCGGGCCTGCCCCCACTGGGTGGTGGCATGGCTCAGGGTGAGCTTGGTGAGGTAGGGATGGGAGACCGTGTGGTCGCCGATCATCCCGCCCGCGGCCACGAACGCCTTCCAGTAGCTCAGGTCCTCACTCGCGGCCTTGGCGATGAGGAAGGCTGTGATCGGCAGGTAGGTCTGGTGCATGAGGGCCAGCACCTCGGCGCTGGGAGTCCAGCCGTCATCGATGGTGATGTAGATGGCCCGCCCGGCTGGGTTGGCGAAGCAGTACAGCGCGGCCACGGACACGGCGGCGGCCTTGACGTCGGGCCGGGCGGGAATCGTGACCGGGACGGCCGCCTGTTCGCCGTCCTGCGCGGTCAGCCGCAGCGTCCCCTGGCAGGCGGCCGTGCTCTCGGACACCGCCACCTGCGACGGTGCCGGGGAGCTGACCTCATCGGTACCGCAGAGCGTCTCGGGCGGTCCGGGCCGCAGCGGGCTGGACGTCCACGCCAGCCATCGGCCGGAATCGGCGCCGGACGTGACGATCCGCAGCGGCGCCGGGGCCGTGACCGTGAGCGTCCTGGTCAGCGGCTGCGGGCCGGTGAGCCGGATCACCAGGCTGGTCCGCCCGCCCGCGGGCACCGGGACCTGTACCGTCCCGCCGCTTGCGGACCAGCGTTCGCCGCCGTTCTCCGAGACGGCCAGCCGGCTCTGGGCGAGGACCCGGGAGCCGGCCGTCCCGGCCGGGGAAGTCAGCCTGATGGTCACGGTATTCGACGCAGGCGAAAACGCCCAGCCCAGGTGTAGCGGGACCGGCGCCGGGCCGGACCGGCCCAGGCAGCCGGCCGCCAGCGCCACCAGCGACAGCAGCGCGATGCCGACTACGGCGCGCCGGAACCTGATCTGCCGGGCGGACGGCCGGGGATAACCCGGATAGGCGCCGGCCCGGCGCGGATCATAGGCCGTTCCCCGTGGATCCACAGCAGCATTCTTTCGGCAAGTCCGGATAATTCAAGAAACGCGGATGCGTGTCGCCGTGTCCCGGACTGTGCGCCTGTGCTGCCGCCTACGTCCCGGGAGCCGTGGACTGAGGGCCATCGCGCCTCGCGATACCGTCTAGGCATGGATGCCCGCGGCTACGTCGAGTCCCACGCGCGCGAGTTCTTCGATGACCTGAAGCAGTGGCTGGCGATCCCGTCGATCTCGGCCGACCCGGCCCGGCACCCCGACGTGCGCCGCAGCGCCGAATGGCTGGCGGCTCACCTGCGCAGCGCCGGCTTCCCGGTCGCCGAGGTGTGGGAGACCGGGGGCCTGCCCGCCACCTTCGCCGAGTGGCCCGCGGCCGACCCGGCCGCGCCCACCGTCCTGGTTTACGGCCATCACGACGTCCAGCCGGTCGAGCCGCTGGAGGAATGGGACAGCCCGCCGTTCACCCCGGCCGAACGCGGCGGCCAGATCCTGGGCCGCGGCGCCTCCGACGACAAGGGCCAGGTGCTGCTGCATTCCCTGGGCGTGCGCGCGGCCCTGGCCGCCGGATCCGCCGCCGCGCCGCCGGTTACGATCAAGCTGCTGGTCGAGGGCGAGGAGGAGTCCGGCTCGGAGCACTTCGCCGGCCTGCTCCGCCGCCAGCGGCAGCGGCTGGCCTGCGACGTCATCGTGATCAGCGACACCACCATGTGGGCCGCGGACGTGCCGTCCATGTGCACCGGCATGCGCGGGCTGGCCTCGGCCGAGGTCACGCTGACCGGGCCGGGTCGCGACCTGCACTCCGGGTCGTTCGGCGGCGGGGTGCCGAATCCGCTGCACGCCATGGCCAGCCTGCTGGCCGGCCTGCACGACGAGGCGGGCCGGGTCACCCTGCCGCGTTTCTATGACCGGGTGCTGCCGCTGAGCGCCGAGGAAAGGGACCTGCTGGCCAAGCTGCCCTTTGAGGAGAAGCAGTGGCTGGCCGAGGCGGGCGGCAGCGGCGCCGCTTACGGCGAAGCGGGGTTCAGCACGCTGGAGCGGATCTGGGCCCGCCCCACCGCCGAGGTCAACGGGATGTGGGGCGGGCACACCGGTCCCGGCGGGAAGACCATCATCCCTAAGGCGGCGCACGCCAAGGTCTCGTTCCGGCTGGTCGCCGACCAGGATCCCGCCGACGTGGGCGCCGCGTTCGGTGAGTACGTGGCGGCCCGTACCCCCGACGGGATCGAGGCCACGGTGACGCTGGAGGGCGGCGTCCGGCCCTCCCGATCGCCGATCACCTCGCCCGCGGTGCAGGCCGGTCGCCGGGCCATGCAGCGGGCGTTCGGCCGCGAGGTGCTGTTCACCAAGGAGGGCGGCAGCGGCCCGGAGGCGGACCTGGCCGACATCCTCGGCGCGCCGCTGGTGTTCGTGGCCGTCGGCCTGGACTCCGACCGGATCCACGCCCCGAACGAGAAGGCGGAGATGGCCCTGCTGCTGAAGGGTGCCGAGGCTTCGGCATACCTGTGGGCAGAACTGGCCTCCATCAGCGCGGACCTGAAGTGACGGCCCCGGGCCTCGGCCGGCTCGCGCTGTCCCGCGGGACGGTGGACCGGGTGACCCGCCGGCGCACCGACCGGGACTGGATCGACGCGGCCTGGAAGGACCCGCGCACCCGGGTGCTGGTCGTCTGGCACGGCCAGGCGCTGGCCCGGCTCGGCGACGAGCAGGCCGAGCTGCGGTTCGTCGCCCCGGAGGAGGCGCCCGACGGGGTCCGGCTGCTGCTGGGCCAGGACGCCGACGGGATCGTCTACTTCGGCGTGGACGCGGAACTGCCGCCCGCGCCCGGCGGGTTCCGGGCGATCTCGCTGCGCGAGGTGGGGACGCTGCTGTCCGACCGGGATGCGGGCCTGCTCACCCACGCGGTGGCCCTGGCCAATTGGCACGACACGCACACGCACTGCCCGGTGGACGGCACGCCCACGGTGCCCGATCCGGGCGGGCACTCGACCACCTGCCCGGCCGACGGCACCGAGCACTTCCCGCGCACCGACCCGGCGGTGATCATGCTGGTCACCGACCCCGAGGACCGGGCCCTGCTGGCCAGGAACGCGGCCTGGCCCGGCCGCCGGGTCTCGGTCCTGGCCGGGTTCGTGGAGGCGGGCGAATCGGCCGAGCAGGCCGTCATCCGGGAGGTCGCCGAGGAGACCGGGATCACGGTCACCAACGTCAGGTACGTCGGCAGCCAGCCCTGGCCGATGCCGCGCAGCCTGATGCTCGGTTTCCGGGCCGACGCCCCGGCCGGCCAGGCCATCGCCGTCGACGAGGAGGAACTGGCCGAGGCGCACTGGTTCAGCCGCGAGGAGCTGCTGGCCGCCGTTCAGGCCCGCGAGCTGGCCCTGCCGCCGCCGGTGTCGATCGCCCGGCACATCATCGAGTCCTGGTACGGCGGCCCGCTGCCCTCCACCTGGTCCCCGCCCCTCCCCCCGGATCCGCCCCCGCCGTCGCGGCCCGCCTCCTGACATGGCTCTGGCCGCTCCCCCCGGGATCGGCCCGGGCGGAGCGGCCAGTGTTCTTATCGCGCTGTTCAGTGCTACGGGGTGGCGAGGAACCCGTCGGTGTTGCCGGCGCCGTCGACGTAGAAGCCGACCACCTGGCCGAAGTCGTTCACGCCGTTGATCGTGGTGGTGCCCACGCCGTGCGGGTCATCGACGGTGCGGAAGCCGTGCTGCGGGGTCCAGGTGAACCCGTGCATGACCGCCGAGCTGCCCGAGCCGACCGTGTAGGTGCCGACAACCTCGTCGTAGTTGTTGACGCCGAGCGCCATCGTGGACGACGCGCCGGGGACAGCCAGGCCGGTGAAGTGGCCGTGGCTCAGCAGGAACCCGTCGGTGTTGCCGGTAGCGGGGTTGGTGTAGAAGCCGGCCACCTGGCCCAGGTCGTTGATGGCGGCGGCGGTCAGGCTGGCGCTGGGGGCGTTCGGGTCGGTGACCCTGCTGAAGCGGCCGGTGTTGATGTTGTACTCGTAGCCGTGGTTGTTGCCGTTGCCGTCGGTGTAGAAGCCGACCGCGATGTCGTTGTCGTTGACGCCGAGCAGCTGGTCCACCGGCGGGCTGGCCGGGTTGCCGGTCGGGAAGTCGGCGTTGCGGAAGTGACCTTCTACGTCCACGAAGCCGAAGTTGTCGTTGACCATGTTGGCGTTGTTCATGCTGGACCAGAAGCCGACCGTGACGCCGCGGTTGTTCAGCCCGGTGACCTGGGTCTGGACCGAGCCGGGGAAGTTCTCCGCCCGGTAGCCGCCCGACCCGAGCAGGTAGCCCATGTTCGGGTGCCCCTGCGCGCCGGAGCCGAAGTAACCCGCGATCAGCCCGTCGTCATTGATCCCCAGCAGCTGGTTGAACGTCAAGTCGGCGTTGTCGTCCAGGGTCCTGAACCCGTAGGCCGGGTGGCCTGCCGCGACGTGTATGCCCATAGCCTGCGCATCAGCGTGGGACGCGGCGGCGTGGCCGGTGGCCAGGGCAGTGCCTCCGGCGGCGAGCGCTCCCACGACGCCGATGGCAGCGGTCGCGACGGCAACCCGTCGGCCGGAACGGTTGGCAATCCTCATGATCAGTCCCTTCTGAGCGATGTGGTCTGCCAGGTAGGGTGGGCCGTCGGTACTAGGGGATCCACTGGGGGGCGCGCCTAAAACTGGGGGATTCGGCAGGGAGACACGATTTTGGCCACGGAATCCGCAGCCCGCCCGCGTACGAACTGGGCCGGCAACATCGTCTTCACCGCCCCTGACTTTCACCGCCCGGCGAGCCTCAGCCAGCTCCAGGCCCTGGTCGCCCGGTCCGCCCGGGTCCGCGTGCTGGCCACCGGCCACTCGTTCAACGACATGGCCGACTCGCCCGGAGCCCAGGTCAGCTTGGCCGCCATGCCCGCCGATATCGAGGTGGACTCGGCCGCCTCGCTGGTCAAGGTCCCGGCGGCCCTGACCTACGCCCAGCTGGCCGGCCGCCTGGACGCCCGTGGTCTCGCGCTGCGCAACCTGGCCTCGCTGCCGCACATCTCGGTGGCCGGCGCCTGCGCCACGGCGACCCACGGATCGGGCCTGGCCAACCAGAACCTGGCCGCCGCCGTAGCCGGCCTGACCCTGGTCACCGCCGGCGGCGACGTGCTCGAGCTGAGCCGCCAGGACGACTGTTTCGGCGGCGCCGTCGTCCACCTGGGTGCCCTCGGCGTCGTGGTCAGCCTGACCCTGGACGTCGTGCCGTCCTTCGGCGTCAGCCAGCGGGTCTACGAGGACCTGCCCCTCGACGTCCTCGACGACCACTTCGCCGCCCTGATGGCCGCCGGCTACAGCGTGAGCCTGTTTACCGACTGGCGCGCCTCGCGTCTCACCCAGATCTGGATCAAGCAGCGCCTCCCCGCCTCCGCTGCCATCACCACCGCTGATTCCGCCGACCCCGCCACCACCCCCGCTGATTCCGCCGACCCCGCGATCATCCCCGCCGACCCCGCGATCATCCCCGCCGACCCCGCGATCATCCCCGCCGACCCCGCGATCATCCCCGCCGACCCCGCGATCATCCCCGCCGACCCCGCGATCACCCCCGCCGACCCCGCGATCACCCCCGCCGACCCCGCCACCACGGCCACTGTCGCTCCAAATATCCCGTCAGTAACACAGGAATCCTGGTTCACCGCCACCCCCGCGCCTGCCCCGCGGAACCCGGTGCCGGGCATGTCCCCCGACGCCTGCACCCAGCAGCTCGGCGTGCCCGGCCCGTGGTACGCCCGGCTGCCCCACTTCCGGCCCGACTTCCAGCCCAGCGTCGGCGACGAGCTGCAGTCCGAGTACCTGCTGCCCGTTTCCCGCGCCGTCCCCGCCCTGCACGCCCTCAACCAGATCCGGGACCGCCTGGCCCCCGTCCTGCGCATCTGCGAGATCCGCGCGGTCGCCGCCGACCAGCTCTGGCTCAGTCCCTGCTACCAGCAGGACAGCGTCGCCTTCCACTTCACCTGGATTCCCGACACCGCCGCCGTCCTCCCCGTGGTCACCCTCCTGGAACGCCAGCTGGCTCCGTTCGCCCCCCGGTCTCACTGGGGCAAGGTCTTCACCACCTCGCCCGAGACTCTCCGCTCCGCCTACCTGCGCCTCCCCGCCTTCGTCGCCCTGGCCCGCCGCCTCGACCCCACCGCCAAATTCCGCAACCCCTACACCGACCGCTACCTTCCCACCTGAAACATTTCCGGGGTGGATCCGGGTCTTGTGGTTGATCCGGAGGATCATCTGGGTTTCGACCTGCTAGCGCTCTGCTCGGCTCGCTAAGATCGCAGCCGGCGTGGCGGAGACACCGAGCACCGTTCCCGTCGCACGCGCAGGGAGGTGTCCGCAGGATGCAGCGAAACGGCCCTGCTGGCCCGGTGCTGCGGTCACGGCAGCTTGGCGACCGTCAGCAGCACCGCCGAGGCCTCCAGCGCCTCCAGGCTATGGCGCGCGTCCGGCACGACAAGCAGGTCACCAGGCCGCCCCTCCCAGGACAGCTCGCCGGCCGACAACCGCACTCGCCCGCGCAAGACATGCACGGTCGCCTCGCCCGGATTCTCATGCTCAGCCAGGACGGCGCCCTTGACCATCGCAACGACCGTCTGGCGCAGTATCCGCTCGTGGCCGCCGACCACCGTATCCGCGGTGTGACCTCCGCCCGCGGATACGGCCCGTTCCAGCAGCTGATGACCCAGGGCCTCCAGCGAGAACTTCTGCATTCCGGTGACACCTCCAATCTCCTCAGAGGCCGTGACCGCGTCCGAAGAGCAGCCACCCTGGCCGTCGGCGCATCCCGCCCATCGGGCTCAGCCGACCTTCCACGCGGACGGTGAGCCCCTTCCTCCCGGGCGCGGCGACGGTGAGCGGATGCCTGGCGCCAGCAAAGCAGCGTTATCCATCGGCTTGAGCCTGCCCGATGGCCATCTCGTCCGCAACGCGGCGTGGTTCCCCTGACCGGAGAGCGAGCCGTGCTTGCGATTGAAACGCACGCCAGCTTCGCTCCCACTGCCCGTCACGCGGCGTGGCGAACGCGAGCCTGCGAAGCAGCCCGGCCAGCGATTGCTCAACCTCGCGATCGACGGCGGCCCGCGACCGCTCGGACTCGTACGAGGCCGCATCCACCCAGTCGACCGGACCCCAGATGCAAACATCGATGCACTCCTGCGGAGCATCAACGCCCCCGCACTCCTGACATCTCCAGACGATCACGGTCTCCGCAGGCGAGAGCAGCTCATCATGGCGGCCCCTAGCCGCGGGCCCGGAACGTCGCAGCGCCGAACGCGCCGATTGCCGAACCGCCTCATACGCGGCCCGCCACTCACCCGGGCCCGGCTCTCGGCGCGCCAGCTCCCCGACAACATCCCAGAGCCCCTCGATGCGAAGACGACAGGCCGCCGCGGCCGCCGCCAGGTCGTCGTAGTCACCGCCGCTGACGAGCTCAAGCCTGCGCTCGCGGCAGGCCCCCGCGCAGCTCTCGTACTGCCTCATCGCCCCGCAGCCGATGCAGCCCGGGATCGACAGGCGACGGGGCGGCTTCACGGAGTCAATATAAGCCCGGCGCTGGCCTCCGGCGGTCGGCAGCCGGCCAATGCCCGGCCCGGTCCTGCCCAGCGTGGCCATGTCGCGGGACTGCATAAAGGAGGGCTCGGTGAACGGATCTGGGTGTCATGGCTGACGACTTCCGTTTTCACGTCGTCTGGCAGGCGCAGATCCCGGGGACCGGTGTTCTCTGGGAGTGCCTGGCGTCCGTGCGGCTCCTGCCGATCCCTTCGGATTGTCCCTGATTGAGCCGGTCGATAGGGTTGGCCGGAGGCGGGTTGCTCGGCCCGCTCCTGAGCCCGCCTTCCCCAGCCGCACGGAGAAGCAGGGGTGCCGGCATGAGAAAGCGGAGTTCAGCCCGCGCCGGAGGTGAGGCGGACGGCAGCCGTGGTCTGCGAGGCGTTCAGCAGCGTGAGCGGATGGCGGCCCTGCTGCCGGGCGGTGAGCCTGTCGAGTCGCTGTTGCGGAAGGCGCAGTTCTTTACGCCGCGGCGCACGTGCATACGGTCAAGGTCTACGGACCGGACCGGGTGGTGGGCTTCTCCCCGATCCCGGCGATGTCCATGGTGTCCTACTCCGCGGGGACGCGGTTCCTGTCGATGATCGGCGGCACCATCTTGTCGTTCTACGACTGGTACGCAGACATGCCGATCGCCTCCCCGCAGGTGTTCGGCGACCAGACCGACGTGCCCGAATCCGGTGACTGGTGGAACTCGGCCTACCTGATCATCTGGGGGACGAACCTGCCGATCACCCGCACGCCGGACGCGCATTTCATGACCGGGGCCCGCTACCGGGGCCAGAAGGTCGTGGTGGTCAGCCCGGACTTCTCCGATCACACCAAGTTCGCCGACGACTGGCTGCCCTGCGCGCCGGGGACGGATGCCGCGCTGGCGATGGCGATGGGGCACGTGATCCTGAGCGAGTTCTACCGGGACCGGCAGGTGTCCTGTTTCACCGATTATGTGAAGACCTACACCGACCTGCCTTTCCTGGTCACGTTGCGTGAGCATGACGACGACTGGGTGCCTGACCGGTTCCTGACCGCCGCGGACCTGGGGGAGGAGAGCGAGGGCGCAGCGCATCAGACTGTGCTACTGGACTCGGGGACCGGTGAGCCGGTGCTGCCGAACGGCACTCTGGCGTCGCACTACTCCGAGGCGGGAAAGGGCCGGTGGAACCTCGACCTCAGCGGGGTCGACCCGGTGCTGACGCTGCACGGCAGGCACGAGGACGCGGTGGTGGTGAGCCTGCCCCGCTTCGATGTGGGCGAGACCGAGGGCGGCGGTGTGATCCGCCGCGGTGTGCCGGTGATCCGGCTCGGCGGCCGGCTGGTGACCACCGTGTTTGACCTGCTGCTGGCGCAGTACGCGGTGGCCCGCGCCGGACTGCCGGGGGAGTGGCCGTCCGGCTATGACGATGCGGCGTCGCCGTGCACGCCGGCCTGGCAGGAGGCGATCACCTCGGTGCCGGCGGCGGCCGCGGCGCGGGTAACGCGGTCAGCTGCCGTCGCGAAGGTTCTTCGGGGCGCCGGGCTGGAAGTCGATGTGATCGAAAGTGACGGCGCAGCCCTCCCCGGTCGGAGACTGGGCCATGAACCCGACCCGGACCAGTTCGCTCGGGTCGCCGCCCAGCGCGAAGTAGCGCAGCAGCCGCCACCACGACCCGTCGGCCGACGCGTGGAAGGCCCAGGCCGCCCCGCTCCGGGTGATCCGCAGCCACAAGCTGTTGCCGTCCACTTCGAAGGAGTTGCAGTCATCTGATGTGCCGCGGGTGACGACCGTGACCGCGGTCGGCCGCAGCTGCGGCGAATACTCGAAGCAGAGCTTGGCCCAGTGTCGCTCGCGGGCGTGCAGCAGCAGCACCCCCGCGTCGTACATGCTGGCGAACTCCACGCTGACCTGGGCCGCGAGAGTGAAATCGCCAGCCGGGGGCAGGCCCACGAAGCGGCCCGCGTCGGGGACGTCCCCGAACTCCGCCCCCGCCGGGTCAACGAACAGGTCGGTGTTCGCTTCGGCGGTCAGCGTGGGCACGCCGTGCTGCACCCGGCAGCCAAGGGGCGGGCTCCCGGCCG
The DNA here is from genome assembly GCA_963739135.1 of uncultured Actinomycetes bacterium. Taxonomy (GTDB): domain Bacteria; phylum Actinomycetota; class Actinomycetes; order Streptosporangiales; family Streptosporangiaceae; genus Palsa-504. The sequence continues at coordinate 670,206 of CAVTZG010000017.1, read as the reverse complement.
GCTCCAGCGGGAACGGCAAACTGGGCAATTTCAATGCGGCCACCTGGGTAGTCTGCCACGACATGCGTCAGCTGCGCCGTCAGCGAGAATGTCCCACCCGGTTGCTATGCTCCGGGCATGCTTGATCACATTGGGCTGCAGGTCAAGGATGTCGAGGCGTCGCTCGAGTTCTATCTGCGCACCTTCGCCGCGATCGGGATGCGCGAGGCGATGCGCTTCCCGTACCACGACACCATCGCGGTGGGCCTGTGCGGTCCCGACAGCCAGCCGGTCTTCTGGCTGGGCCCACCTACCGGGGATGAGACTCGCGAGCTGCACGTGGCCTTCCGGGCGCCCGACCGCGCCGCGGTCGACGCCGTGCACGAGGCGGCCGTGGCGGCCGGCGTGGAAGTGCTGCACGCGCCCCGGGAGTGGCCGGAGTACCACCCCGGCTATTACGCCGTCTTCCTGCGCGACCTGGACGGGCACAACGTAGAGGCCGTCCACCACGGCTGACCGGGGCCCGCCATGCGCTCCGCTGTCGTCGTGCCGAACTTCGGCGATTTCGCCGATCCCCGGGTGCTCGCCGACCTGGCCCGGCGGACGGATCAGGGTCCGCCGCGGCCGCGTAGCAAGGGCCCTTAACCTGCCAGCCGAGGGCCTCACCTGGACCCGCGGACCCAGAGCGTTATCCGGACCTGCGGACCCGCGAGGCGGTCCGCCGGGCGTGCACGCGCAGCGCGTTCTGCCCGGCCCGCATCCGCAGTGCCGTCTGCCCGGCCCGCATCCGCAGTGCCGTCTCCCCGGCGCGGACCCGCAGCGCGCTGTGCCCGTCGCGGGTGCCCAGCGCGGAGCGGTGATCCTGGCCACGCGGAGCCGTCGGTACGGTGCGCTGCTTGGCGCGCAGCATCCGCAGCGGCCGCCTGGCCCGGTCCTGCGGCGGCAGCGGCTTGGTTTCCAGCTCGCTGCGCAACCGGTCCACGTGGGACAGGATCTCGCCGCGCAGCGGCCAGCCGTCGGGCCGTTCGGCGGGGTCGGTGCGCAGCGCGTCGGCTAGCCGGTCCTGCTGGCGCTGGGCCTCTTCCAGGTGGTCTTCCAGCTCCGCCACGATCGGCTCGGCCGCCGCCTCGGCGGTCGGTTCCGGCTCGGAGTCGGTCTCGATGAGCTGGCCGAAGGCGCGCACCGCGCCGCCCAGCTCGGCGATCACGGCGGCCAGCCTGGCCCGGGCCTCGGGGTCCCTGACCGGGCTGTCCTCGCTCTCCAGCCGCGCGCTGTCCACCACCGAGCGGGCCAGCACGCGCATGTCCGTGGCGGCCCGTTCCAGCGTGTCCACACCGTCGCGCAGGCCGGCGGCCGGGTCGGGGAACCGCAGCCGCCTGGGGTTAAGCCGTACGCTCTCCTCGGCCTGGGCCAGCGCGTCGTCCATTCGCTCGATCTCGCCGCGCAGTGCCCGGGTGCGGTCCAGCCACTCGGCCGCCCGGCGCGGGTCGGGCGCGGTGGCTAGGCCGCCCAACCACCGCGATGGTCCGTCGCTGTCGTTACGCAGCCCGGCCAGGCCAAAGGCATGAGGCTGACGTGACTGGTGCGGCGAAAGGTGTCGTGCCCGGGGCTGCCGTGCCCGGGCTGCCGTGCTTCCCGTGGCTACTGCTCGTCCTGCGGCTCTTCCCCGTGCCCGGCCTGCCGTTCCTCCCGCGGCTGCTCTTCGCCCTGCTCGCGCCGGCCCGGCCGGCGGCGGCCGTGCCGGCCAGCACCGCGACCGGGACCGCGACCAGGCCGGCCAGCGCCCACGGCAGGCCGAACGCCTGGGCGATCAGCCCCACGGCGAGCGGTCCGAGCCCGCCGGCCAGCCCGGCGGCGCTGCTCAGCGTGACCGCAACCGAACTGCGGCCGGGCAGGCTGCCGTACAGCCGGGCCTGCAGCACCGGGTACCACGGCGCGGTGGCCATGCTCAGCGCGGCCAGGATGACCAGCTTGGCCACGGTGCCCGGCACGAGCAGGAATGCCGGGTAGAGCAGCGCCGCCACCACCGCGCTGGCCCGCAGCACGGTCAGGTCGGTGACCCGTTCCAGCACCACGACCAGGGCGGCGTCGCCGGCCAGCCCGGCGCCGAGCCGGATCGCGATGGCCAGCGCCGCCACGGTCGGGCTCAGGTGGGCCACCTTGACCAGGTACAGCGCCAGGAACCCGGTGAACACGTCGACCAGCAGATCGGCGACCTGAAGCAGGAGCAGCCAGCGCATCACCGACCGGTCCCGCAGCGCGGCCAGCACCTCCCGCGCCCGCGCGGTCCACGGCCGACCCGGATCCGGCGGCTTCGTGTCTGGCGCGTCCGTGTCTGGCGCGTCCGTGTCTGGCGCGTCCGTGTCTGGCGCGTCGGTGTCTGGCGCGTCGGTGTCTGGCGAGTCTGCGTCGACCGAATCCGGCTCTGCCGCATGAGGGCCCGCGGGCAGCGGGTCCCGCAGGCAGGTGCCGAGCCAGGCCACGGCGGCCGCCGCGGCCAGTACCAGGTAGACCGCCCGCCAGCCGCCACCGGCGGCCAGGACCACGATGAGCAGCAGCGGCCCGGCCACCGCGCCGGTCGATCCAGCCAGGTCCCAGCGGGCCATGACCTGCGCCTGCCGCTCCGGCCAGGCGTCCATCAGCTCGGCCTGGGTCAGCGAGACGAACGCGCCGGAGGCCGGATAGAACAACGTGCACGCCGCGAGCAGCACGGCGAACGACCGGGCGCCGGCCACGGCGAGCAGGGTCAGGATGAACAGGATGCCGCCGCCGAGCACGGCCAGGCGCCGCCGCCTGTCGCCGGCGAGTATCCCCAGCGGCAGCTCGAGCGCCCCGCCCGCCAGCAGCGGCACGGACGCGAGCAGGCCGACCTGCGTGTAACTGAGCCCCAGGTCGCGACGGATCAGCGGTAGCGCGGCGCCTTTGGCGCCGTCAACAAGCTCGTCGGCCAGTTCGACCGCGAGCGCCACCGCGAGTGCGGAAATCGCCGGCTTTCAGCGTCAAGTGAAACCCATGCCGATCATGCTACGACGGCGCCCGCGGTTTGTCTGTCCGGAAAAACCGGGCAGAAGGTGCGGAGCCGCCCCGGGATCGGGCCGGGGCGACTCCGCACGCCTAAACGATTGAGGCCACCCAATGGTGGCGCGAACAGCAGCCGCTCCATGATCGCGGGCACTTTTTGGTCGCTATCCGCCGTCGATATTCGGCCAAGACTGCCCGTGATCATGGAAATGCCCACCGGGACGCATAACATCACGGCCCGTTCGGCTCAATGTCGAGGGGCAGGGGCGCCAGACCGGTGCTCGACGCGCCAGACCAGGCGCAGACCGGACCAGTCGTCATCGATGGCGGCCACCTTGACGTCGACCAGCCCGATCGGCAGCGCGTGCTCGCGGATGATGTTATCGGTGATGTCACTGCGGTGGCCGCCGGCCCGGCGCGGCCATGCCGCCCACAGCGTCCCGGCCGGGTAGATCCGTCGCGCCAGCTCACCCAGCTGGCCGCCGATCTCGTCCGCGGCACGGAAGAACGCGATGATCACGTCGGCGGCACCGTCCGGATCGGCCGGCGCCAGGCCGGACGGCGGGTCGGCCAGGTCCCAGCCCGCCGGCGCGTGCTCCAGGTGGACGCGCTGCCCGGGCTTGAGGCCCAGCTTGGCCGCCTGCGACCGGCCCTGAGACCGGCCCTGAGACCGGCCCTGCGACCGGCCCTGCGAGCGGGGCGATGGGTTTAGGGTCACGGGTACGTCTGCCCCTTAAAGCAACTACGGACGGATCACCTAGGAGCATGCCATGTTCGGGAACACTGGGGCGCTCAGCGGGCCGACGGCCCCTACATCGCCTGGTTCAAGGACCCGGCCGGGAACGTCCTAGCCGTCGTGCAGGAGCGCTTATACCACCACTAGACCCGCGAACGCAAGGGGGCTATCCGGCGTCCGGGTCAGGGGGTTAGCTGCTCCAGAAAAACGGGGGCTAAACACGCTGTGGAAGCCGCCCTGACCGAGGAGCATACTCAGTATGCTACTCGATAGAGCAACGACGTGAGCGTCCGTCACGCCCTGCTGGCGCTGCTCAGCGAGGGTCCCAAGTACGGCCTCCAGCTACGCGAGGAGTTCGAGGCCAGGACGGGCGAAGTCTGGCCGCTGAACGTCGGCCAGGTCTACACCACACTGCAGCGGCTCGAGCGCGACGGGCTCGTCGAGTCTGACGGCGCCGAGACCGAAGGCCCGCAGAAGGGCTTCCGCATCACCACGGCGGGCCGGGAGGAACTGGCCGGGTGGCTGCGCACGCCGCCCGACCTGGCCTCGCCGCCGCGCGACGAACTGGTCATGAAAGTCCTGGTGGCCATGCGGGTGCCGGGCACCGACGTGCACCAGGTGATCCAGGTGCACCGCAGGTACCTGGTCGAGCTCATGCAGCAGTGGACGCACATCAAGGAAACCGAAGCCGAGTCCGACCTCAGCCTGGCCCTGGTGGTCGACGCTGAGCTGTTCCGGCTCGACTCGGTCATCCGCTGGCTGGATGCCGCCGAAGGCCGCATCAAGCGCGCCACCGCCGACCAGGCCGACCCGGCCAAGAGCCAGGCCGACCACTCGAACACACCAGCACGACAGGAAACGGGGAGAGTCATGAAGTCACGGAACAGAACGGGGATAAAGCGATGAGTGTCCTGCAACTCCAGCACGTGTCGATGATCTACGGCCAGGGAGCCGCCCAGGTGCACGCGCTGAACGACGTTAGCCTGTCGGTTGACGCGGGGTCGATGGTGGCGGTGATGGGCCCGAGCGGCTCAGGCAAGTCCACTCTGCTGACCATTGCCGGCAGCCTGGAGGAGCCCAGCGAGGGCGAGGTCACCGTGTGCGGGGAAGAGCTGACCAAGCTGTCCCGCAACGCCAGGGCCCGGCTGCGGCGCCGGTCGATCGGTTTCGTCTTCCAGGATTTCAACCTGCTGCCCGGGCTGACGGCGGCCGAGAACGTCTCGCTGCCGCTGGAGCTGGACGGCATGCCGGCGCGGCGGGCGCGCGTAGCCGGCCTGGAGGCCCTCGAATCGCTGGGCCTGGCCGACCGCGCCGCAAGCTTTCCCGACCAGCTGTCCGGCGGCGAGCGGCAGCGGGTGGCCATCGCCCGGGCGGTGGTCGGCGAGCACCAATTGCTGCTGGCTGACGAGCCGTCCGGCGCGCTGGACACCGCCAACGGCGAGGCGGTCATGCGGCTCATCCACGGTGCGTGCAAGCGCGGGATGGCCGCCGTCGTGGTAACCCATGACGCGCAGCTGGCCTCGTGGGCCGACCGGGTGGTGTTCCTGCGCGACGGCCGGGTGACCGACCAGACCGCGACGCCGGCCGGTCCCGAGTCGCTGCTCGGGCAAGTGACATGAGCGCCGCGACCATCACCAGGCAGGCGCCGCCGTCCGGGACAGGTAACGGGGGCGTCCCGGCCCGCCGCGCCGTGATCCGCTGGGCCTGGCGGCTGTTCCGCCGCGAATGGCGCCAGCAACTGCTGGTCCTGGCGTTGATCATCGTGGCCGTGGGGGCTACGGTGCTAGGCGCGGCGGTGGCCACCAACACCCCGCCGGCCGCCAACGCCGGGTTCGGCACGGCCCAGGACCTGGCCACCTACTCCGCACCGGATGCGCATCTGGCCAGCCAGATCGCGGCGCTGCAGCAGCGGTTCGGCCTCCTCGACGTCATCGAGAACCAGATGCTGGCCGTTCCCGGCTCGGTCAACAGCTTCGACCTGCGGGCTCAGGATCCCAACGGGCCGTTCGGCGGCCCGATGCTCCAGCTGCTCAGCGGGCACTACCCCACCACGGCCGGCCAGGTCGCGCTGACCCCCGGGGTGGCTTCCGAACTGGGCCTGGCGGTCGGTGACGTATGGCACCAGGGCGGAAAGGCCCGCCTGGTGACCGGCATCGTGCAGAACCCGCAGAGCCTGCTGGACGAGTTCGCCCTGGTCATACCGGGCCAGGTCACCTCGCCGAGCCAGGTCACCGTGCTGTTCGACGCCGGCGGCGTGCAGCCCAGCTCCATCGGCCCGAACGTCCAGAGCCAGAAGTCCGCCGCCGCTAGCAACCCGCTCAACCCGGAGACCATCGTGCTGGCCCTGGCCACGGTGGGCATGCTGCTGATCGCCCTGGTCGCGGTGGGCGGCTTCACCGTGCTGGCCCAGCGGCGGCTGCGCGCGCTGGGCATGCTCGAGGCCCTCGGCGCCACCGATAGGCACGTCCGCCTGGTCGTGCGGGCCAACGGCGTGGTGGTCGGCGTGGTCGGCGCCCTGGCCGGCGCGGTGCTGGGCCTGGCCGCCTGGCTGGCCTACCGGCCCAGCGTCGAGGCGAGCGCGCATCACGAGATCGGCGTCTTCCAGCTGCCGTGGATCGTGATCGGCCCGGCCATGGTCCTGGCCGTGCTGGCCACCTACTTCGCGGCCGCGCGGCCGGCCCGGGCCATCACCCGGCTGTCCATCGTGACCGCGCTGTCCGGGCGGCCTGCGCCGCCCAAGCAGGTGCACCGCTCGATCGTGCCGGGCGTCGTCCTGCTGGTGATCTCGGCCCTCTTGCTGTGGTACGTCGGCCAGAGCAGCAACGGCGGCGGAGGGCTTGAGCTGGTCCTGGGCCTGGTGGCCCTCATCGTGGCGGTGATCCTGCTGTCCGGGCCGTGCCTGGCCGCGGTGGCCAGGTTCGCCCGGCACACGCCGATCGCGGCCCGGCTGGCCCTGCGGGACTTGGGCCGGTACCGGGCCCGTTCGGGCTCGGCGCTCGCCGCCATCAGCCTGGGCGTGCTGATCGCCGTCCTGGTCTGCGTCCTGGCCGCCGGCCGGTACGGCAACGTGCTGGACTACGCCGGACCCAACCTGGCCAGCAACCAGATCATCGTCTACACGGCCGGCGGGGGCGGCGGTCCTGGCGGCGGCGGCCCTGGGGGCGGTTCCGGCAACGGGACGAGCGGGACCGTGCCCAGCATGAGCGTCCAGAAAGCCACCACGGACGGCATCGCGGCCTCGCTCGGATCGCACGAGGCCATCGAGCTCGACTCGACCAGCGCCTCGCTGCAGCACGGCGCACCAGGCCGCCAGTGGAGCGGGCCGGTGTACGTAGCCACGCCGCAGCTGCTGGCCGCCTTCGGGATCAAGGCCTCCCAGGTCAGCCCGGATGCCGACATCCTGTCCATGCGGCCAGGGCTGTCCGGCATCTCCAAGATGCAGCTCGTCTACGGGAACTTCTTCGGCGCCCAAGGCGGTCCGGGCGGCGGCCCGAACCAGAGCTCGTTCCCTTGCCCGGCGAGTGAGTGCCTGGCCAACCCGGTGATCCAGGAGGAAGGTGCGCTCCCGTCCGGCACGTCGGCCCCCAACACGGTGATCACCGAGCACGCCATCAAGCAGCTCGGCCTGCAGGCCGGCGTCAATGGCTGGCTCATCCTGGCGCCGCACAACCTGACCGCGGCGCAGATCACCAACGCCCGGGTGACCGCCGCCGCGAAGGGCATGACCGTGGAAACCAGGAACAGCGCCCCTTCCTCGGCGGAGATCATCAACTGGGCCACCATGTTCGGCATCTTCCTGGCCCTGGGCATCCTGGCCATGAGCGTCGGCCTCATCCGCAGCGAAACAGCCAATGACCTGCGCACCCTGACCGCGACCGGAGCGGACGCCTGGACCCGCCGCACCATCACCGCGGTCACCGCGGGGGCGCTGGGCCTGGTCGGCGCGGTGCTCGGCACGGCCGCGGCCTACATCGGGGCCATCGCCTACTCCTTCGACAACCACCTGGACGGCCTCGGGTCGCTGACCAACATCCCGGTCACCAACCTGCTCATCATCGGTGTGGGCATGCCGCTGATCGCGACGGTGGCCGGCTGGCTGCTGGCCGGGCGCGAGCCGGCGGTCATCGCCAGGCAGCCGATGGAGTAAGTCAACGCGCAGAACGGCTCGGGCCGGGACCCACGGGGGCGTCCTGGCCCGGGCCGAGCGCCGGTGACGAGCGCCGGTGACGAGCGCCGGTGACGAGCGCCAGTGACGAGCGCCAGTGACGAGCGCCAGTGACGAGCGCCAGTGACGAGCGCCTGTGACGAGCCCTGGTGACGAGCGCTGGTAACGCGCGCAGGCCCGGCGCGGTGTCGATGCCCTTGTCCCTGCGCTCCAGGATCTCCGCCGCGCCGCGCACCACGCACCGCAGCGGGTCCTCGACCAGGACCGCGCCGATGCCTGCCACCGTCTCGATCCGGGCGGCCAGGCCGGGCAGCAGCGCGCCGCCGCCCGCCAGCCTGATCTTGCCCCGGACGACATCCTCGGCCAGGCCCGCCGGGATGTCGGACAGCATCTCGTGTACCGACGCCGCGATCGTCGTGACGATGGGTTCCAGCGCGCTGGCCACGATCCACCCGGGCACGCTCTCCGAGCGCGGGGTGCGGTGCGCGATGTCCAGACCGACGATCTCGGCCCAGCCTTCGGCTCCGCCGGTGACCCCGAGCGTCATCTTGAGCTGCCGGGCGGCCCGCTGGCTGATGATCAGCCCCAGCTCGTTCCGCGCGGCCTGCACGATGGCCTCGTCCATGGCGTTGCCCGCCTTGCGCAGCGACTGAGCCCGGACCACGCGCCAGCCCGCCACCGCCGCGACCTCGGTCGTCCCGCCGCCGATGTCGACCACGAAACCGCCCGCGCCGCCGGTCAGGTCGAACCCGGCCCCGGCCGCCGCGGCCACCGGCTCGTCGATCAGCCGGACTTTGTACCGGGGCCGCCGGACCCCGAGCGCGGCCACGATCGACCGCCGCTCGACCGGCGTGGCGCCGCTGGGCACGCAGACCAGGGCGTTGGGTCTCAGCGGGTTGGCCAGCCGGCGCGTCCGGCGCAAGAACGCGTGCAGCAGCGCCGCGGTCGCGTCCAGGTCCGCGATGACCCCGTCCCGGAGCGGGTGGATCACCTGGATGTCCTGCGGCTCCTTGTCGGCCAGCGCGTCGGCCGCCTCGCCGACCGCCGCGACCTTGCCTACTGCGGTATCGATGGCGATGGCGGTAGGCTCTTCGAGCACGATGCCACGACCCGCTACCCATACGAGCGTATTGACCGTACCGAGATCAATGGCCACGCTACTCCGGAAGCGCATGTTGCTCCCCTCTGTCCACCGTGACGCCCCTCAATCCCGGTATGCCGGACCAGGCCCCGCCCCGCCACGTGACGGTGGACTAGCGTACAGGCGGGTGTGCCTCCCAGGCCAGTCGGTGGCCCCGGGCTGTTGGATTCGTGAGCTTTTGATCAGATTATGAGGGTTGTGGGCGTCGGAGTTCACCGGGTTGGCGAAGGGGGTTGTTCATGCAGGTGGCCAGGCTGACGGCGATCGTTGTCGGCGGGTTTGCCCTGCTCGCCGCCGCGGCCGGATCCGGGCCCGGGGCGCCGTCCCCGGTCGCCGGCTCGTCCGCCCCGCCCGCCCTGGCTGGCACCGCCCTGGCCGGCACCGCCCTGGCCGGCACTGCCCTGGCCGGCACTGCCCCGGCCAGCGCTGCCCTGGCCGGCGTGATCGCCCGCCCGGGCGTGATCCACGTCGGGCGGGCCCTGGCCAGCGCGCCCACCACCGCCGTCTGCGAGAAGGACTACCAGGTCGCGTGCTACGAGCCGGCCCAGATCCAGCAGGCCTACAACCTGCCCGCGCTGTACGCCAGCGGCGTCACCGGCCGCGGCACCACGATCGTCATCGTGGACTCCTACGGCTCGCCGACCATCTCCGGCGACCTGGGCGTGTTCGACAAGACGTTCAACCTGCCCGCCCCGCCGTCCTTCACGATCATCCAGCCCGAGGGCAAGGTGCCCGCCTACGACCCGGCCAACTCCAACATGGTCGGCTGGGCCGGGGAGACCACGCTGGACGTCGAGTACGCACACACGGTGGCGCCCGGCGCGAACATCCTGCTGGTCGAGACGCCGGTGGCAGAAACCGAGGGCGTGCACGGCTTCCCGCAGATCGTGGCGGCCGAGGAGTACGTCATCTCCCATCACCTCGGCGACGTGATCAGCCAGAGCTTCAGCGCCACCGAACAGACCTTCCCCACGGCGGCGGCCGTCGACGCGCTGCGCGGCGCCTACCAGCTCGCCGCCAGGGACAACGTCACCGTGCTGGGCGCCTCGGGTGACTCGGGCGCCGCCGACGTCGGGATGGACGAGACCACCTACTACCCCTCGCCGGTCACGTCCTGGCCGGACAGCGACCCGCTGGTCACCGGGGTGGGCGGCACCCAGCTGCACTTCACCGCGCAGGGCAAGCCGGCCGCGCCCACGGTCTGGAACGACACCTTCAACAGCCCGACCAACGAGTTCGCGGACGGCAACGCGGGCCCGAACCCGCTGGCCAGCGGGGGCGGCCTGTCCGCCTTCTTCCCCCGCCCGTCCTACCAGGACGGCGTCAAGTCAGTGGTCGGCAACCACCGCGGCGTGCCGGACATCTCGATGAGCGCCGCCTGCAACGGCTCGGTGGACACCTACGGCACGTTCGGCGGCGAGTCCGCCGGCTGGACCCCGTCCTGCGGCACCAGCGAGGCCACCCCGCTGTTCGCGGGCATCGTGGCCCTGGCCGCCCAGGTGGCCGGCCACCCGCTCGGGCTGATCAACCCGGCCCTGTACCAGCTGTCGGCCGAGGGCGCGGCCGGCATCGTCCCCGTCACCTCGGGCGACAACACGGTCTCGTTTCGCCAGGGCGGCCGCGTGCGCACGGTCCGCGGCTACGCGGCCGGGAAAGGCTACAGCCTGGCCTCGGGTGTCGGCACGGTGAACGCCGCGGTCTTCGTGCCCGAGCTGGCCCTGCTGGCCGGCCGGTAATTTTTTGGCCGAACGGGCCAAGCCTCCCGCCCCGCCCCACAGGCTCGCTGCCCCGGCTTTTGCCTGTTCACGGTGTGTTTGGTGTCGCTAAGGTGTACTTTTGTTACAGATCGTCACGCACCTTTCACGGGAAGGTCGGGCCTGGCCGGGTATGTTTATCCGCTCGCTGGGCAGGTGTGCAGGTCACTGGCTGCAGATGCAGACTCTGGGGAAGGTTCGCGATGTGGTGGGGGAAGCGCAAGAAACGGGGCACGCGGCTGTCGCGCCAGCTTGCTCTCGGCGCGCTGCAAGACGCGATGGGCCGGGTGGAAGAACAGCAGGGCTCGTCCGGTCCGGTCCCGGTCCCGGAAACCGGCCGCCCGGCTCTGGCCGAAGCGCAGCCCGAGCAGGACCCGATGCTGGCCGCGGATGTCCCGGCCGCCAGCAGCGACCAGCCGTCGGCCGGCGAGGCGAGCCCGGATCTCAAGGGTCAGCTCCCGGCCCAGCGCCGCCCCGGGCGCGCCGCGCCGCGCCCCGCGCCCCGGCCGACGGGGCCGGATCCCTCCGTGTCGCCCTCGCCGCGCGCCGAGGGCAGCGCCCGTGATCGCCTGCTCTGCTGATCCAATCGCGGCGTACCAGCGCAATCTGCAGCGGGCCTTCAGCTATTTATCAGCTTCGTGGTGCTTACTGGAGGGAAGCGATTCCGGCGCCCGAGGTGAATGCCCAATGCAGGATTACAGCGGCTACGGAGGGTACGGTTACGGCCCCACCACGCCGATGTCGCCCATGCCCCCCACGCCTCCGCCGAGGCCGCCCCGGCGCCGCGTCGGCCTGCTCAGCTACCTGGCCGTGGCGATCGCGGCGGGCGCCCTGGGCGCGGGCGCCGTGGTGGCCCTGTACCACCCGGCCGCCGGCACCGCGGCGGCCGCGCCGCAGCCTAGCAGCAGCGCCCCGGCCCCGCTGCCCAGCAGCGTGATACCGGTGCCGAGCAGCAGCGGCTCGGGCACCAGCTCCAGCGAGCAGGCCATCGTGAACAAGGTCCAGCCTGGCCTGGTCATCATCAACACCACGCTGCAGTACAACAGCGAGCAGGCCGCGGGCACCGGCATGGTGATCAGCGCGGATGGCCTGGTGCTGACCAACAACCACGTCATCGGCCACTCCACCTCGATCAGCGTGACCGACGTCGGGAACGGCCGCACCTACCAGGCCAAGGTGGTCGGCTATGACCAGACCGGCGACATCGCCGTGATCCAGCTGCAGGGCGCGTCCGGCCTGAAGACGGTGCCGGTCGGCGACTCGGCCTTGGTCAAGTCCGGCGCCTCGGTGGTGGCCATGGGCAACGCCGAGGGGCAGAGCGCCATCGTCCCGGCCGCCGGCCGCGTGACCGCCCTGAACCAGACCATCACCGCCAGCGACGAGGGCGGCTCGATCACCTCCGAGACCCTGCACGGGATGATCGAGGTGAACGCGGATATCGTCTCCGGTGACTCCGGCGGCCCGCTGGCCAACGCCTCGGGCCAGGTCATCGGCATCGACACCGCGGGTAACGGCGAGGGCTTCTCGGCCCAGCAGTCCACCGACGGCTTCGCCATCCCGATCAACACCGCCCTGTCGATCGCCAGCCAGATCACGGCCGGCCACGCCAGCTCGGTCATCACCATCGGCTACCCGCCGTTCATGGGCGTCTACATCGGAACCGGCTCCAACGCCAGCCCCAACGCCCAGGCCCAGCAGCAGAGCAGCAGCGTCGGCGGCGGGGTCTTCGGCGGCGGCTTCGGCGGGAGCGGCCCGAGCTGCTACACCAGCGACCGCAACCTGGGCGTGCCCAGCACCATCGCTCCGGTCAGCTCGGGGACCCTGATCATCGGCGTCATCTGCAACGGCCCGGCCCAGGCCGCGGGCCTGACCGCCGGGTCGGTCATCACCGCGGTGAACGGCCAGGCCATCGGTGCCCCGGACGACCTGACCAAGGTGGTGTCCAAGTACCACCCGGGTACCACGATCTCCGTCACCTGGGTCAGCCCGTCCGGCCAGCGCATCACCAGCCGGATCGGCCTGACCGCGGGCCCGCCCCTGTAGCCCGTGCCCGCGGTCAGCTCGTGCTGGCGGTCAGCTCGTGCTGGCGGTCAGCTCGTGCTGGCGGTCAGCTCGTGCTGGCGGTCAGCTCCTGCTGGCGCCTTCGGCGCGGGCGCCGCCAGCCGCCGCCATCGGGCTCTTCTCGAAGAGCCTGACGATCTCCTCGACCGGCAGGTTCTTCGTCTCGGGCAGGAACTTCCAGACGAACACGATGGCCAGGGCGGCCAGCCCGGCGAAGCAGACCATGACGCCGCCCAGGCTGATGGCGTTCTGCCAGACCGGGAAGACCTCGATGAGCAGGAAGTTGGCCAGCCAGTCGATCATGGCGCAGAACGCGGCGGCCTGGCCGCGGACCGCGGTGGGGAACACCTCGCCCTGCAGCGTCCAGCCGGTGCCGCCGACGCCACGGCGAACGAGGCGATGAAGAAGTCCAGGCCGATCATGATGACCACCAGCCGCAGCGTGCCCGTGGTGAAGGCCAGGCCCGGGGCTGAGATCACTGCGAAGACGATCATCCCCGGCCGAATCCGGCGGTGGCGTGCTACTGTGACTGCGCCGGTCCCGGCCGCCGCTGCGCGCCGGTCCCGGCGGCGCGCCAGTTAGCGAAGCCGGTGAAGCCAGTTACCCCAGGCCATTCCGGCGCTGTCCCGCAACTGTGACGGCCCCGCACGGGGCCCAAGCCAGGTCGCCTCCTGCTGCGCCGGACGATATCGACCCTCGTGGGAAGGGCGATCCGTCCCGCCCGGCGCCCTCGGCGGCAGGCCGGCGGTCTCGCCTTCCTTCCCGCCCGTTCGGGAGGAAGCCGCATGAACCATCTCCGCGCGTCCCAAAGACGCACCCCACCCCGGCGCGCACCCGCCTCAGCCCGGCGCACGCCGCAACGACGCGGCTCCGGCCGACGTCGTTGGTTCCCCGGTGCCGCCGCCCTGGCCGTCGCCGCCGTGGCCGCGCTGGCCGGCTGCGGATCCAGCACCTCGGCCAGCTCTGGGGCCAGCCAGAGCTCTAACCCGGCCGCCGCCGCACAGTCCGCGTTCCCGGTCACGCTCACCGCCGCCAACGGGCGGGTGACGATCAAGGCCAAGCCGGCCCGGATCGTCTCGCTCGACGCCACCGCCACCGAGGACCTGTACGCGGTCGGGGCCGGCCCGCAGGTCGTAGCCGTCGATGATGACTCCGACTACCCGGCCGGGGCGCCGGTGACCAAGATGTCCGGCCTGACCCCGAACATCGAGGCCATCGCCAGGTACAACCCGGACCTGGTGGTCGCCTCGCAGGACAGCGGCGGCCTGGTCTCCGGGCTGACCAAGCTGGGCATCCCGGTGCTGATCGGGCCCGCCGTGACCGCGCTGGACGGCGCCTACCAGCAGATCGACCAGATCGGCCAGGCCACGGGTCACCTGGCCCAGGCCGAGCAGACCGTGACCTCGATGAAGACGCAGATCGCCGCGACGGTCAGGCAGGCCGGCTCGGCGCATGCCGACCTGACCTACTACTGGGAGCTGACCGCGAACCCCTACTACTCGGTCACCTCCTCGACCTTCATCGGGCGGATCGTGGCGATGTTCGGCCTGAAGAACATCGCCGATGCCGCCGACAAGGCCTCGGACGGCGGCTACCCCGAGCTGACCGAGGAGTACATCATCAGGGCCCAGCCGCAGATCATCTTCCTGGCCGACAACCAGGCCGCCGACGGCGGCCAAACCCCGGCCGTCGTGGGCCAGCGGCCTGGCTGGTCGGCCCTCCCCGCGGTCAAGGATCACCTGGTCATCGGGCTCAACGATGACATCGCGTCGCGCTGGGGCCCGCGGCTGCCGGAGCTGGTAGCCGAGATCGCGCGGGCCGTCGAGCAAGCGGCCAAGGGGTCCAAGTCGGGGTGAGCCGGGGGAAGAGGTGAACCTGAGCCGCTGGCGCGGCAGGCGGCTGCGGGCCGCCTGGGCCTATGGCGTCGCGACGGCCTTCCTGGTCGTCGCGACGCTGGTCAGCGCCCTGGTCGGGGCGGCGGACCTGAACCCGCTGGCCACCGCGACCGCCCTGCTCGACCGCATCCCGCTGGTTCACCTGCCCTCCAGCCTGTCCCCGCTGGACCGCGCGCTGCTGTTCGACATCCGGCTGCCGCGCATCGTGCTCGGCGCCCTGGTCGGCGGGCTGCTGTCGGTGGCCGGCGCGGGATACCAGGGCGTGTTCCGCAACCCCCTGGTGGATTCCGGGATGCTCGGCGCGTCGGCGGGCGCTGGGCTGGGCGCGACCCTGGCCATCGTGTACCTGGGCGGCGCGGGTCCGTCGGCCGTGCCGCTGGCCGCCTTCGCCGGATCGCTGGCCGGGGTGGCGATCGCGTACCTGTCCGGGGCGGTGGGCGGCTCGGGCACCGCGACCCTGCTGCTGGCCGGCCTGGCGGTGGGCCTGTTCCTGACCGCGGTGCAGACCTACGTCCTGCAGCGCTCGGCCCAGGACCTGCAGCAGGTCTACTCCTGGCTGCTCGGCTCGCTGTCCGGCGCGACCTGGCAGCAGGCGGCCGAGATCCTGCCGTATGCGGCGGTCAGCGTGGCCGTGGTGCTGCTGCACGGCAGGCACCTGGATGTACTGTCGGTGGGCGATGAGGAGGCGCGCGCGCTCGGCCTGCACCCGGGCCGGATCCGGCTGGTGGTGGTGGCCGCCTGCGCGCTGGCCGCGGCGAGCGCGGTGGCCGTCAGCGGCCTGATCGGCTTCGTCGGCATCGTGGTGCCGCACGTGGTCCGGCGCCTGGCCGGCCCCTCCTACCGGCTGGTGCTGCCGCTGTCGCTGCTGACCGGGGCGGGCTTCCTGGTGCTGGCCGACACCCTGGCCCGCACCGTGGTCTCACCCGCCGAGCTGCCCATCGGCGTGGTCACCGCGCTGGTCGGCTCGCCGGTGTTCGTCTGGATCCTGCGGTCCACCGCCGCGGTGCGCCCGTGAGCGCGATCGCGGTCAGTCAGCTCACTGTGGTACTGGACCGGGTCCCGGTGCTGCACGCGGTGTCCTGCGCGGTGTCCTCCGGCGGCTGGCTCGCCCTGATCGGGCCGAACGGCGCAGGCAAGACCACGCTGCTGCGCGCCGTGGCCGGGCTGATCCCGCACCGCGGCACGATCCTGGTCGATGACGCCGACATCGCCTCGCTGCGCGGCCGCGGCCGGGCCCGGCTGTTCGCCTACGTGCCGCAGATCCCGGTGCTCCCGCCGGACATGACCGTCGAGGACTACGTCCTGCTCGGCCGCACGCCCCACCTCGGCTACCTGGGCGGTCCCGGCCGCGGTGACCGACGCAAGGCCGCCGAGGCGGCCGAGCGTCTCGACGTGGCCCGGTTCGCCCGCCGGCGGCTGAGCCGCCTGTCCGGCGGCGAGCGCCAGCGCGTGCGGCTGGCCCGCGCCCTGGCCCAGGAACCCAGCGTGCTGCTGCTCGACGAGCCCACCAGCGACCTGGACATCGGCCACCAGCAGCAGGTCCTCGAGCTGGTGGACGACCTGCGGCGCAGCCGCGGCGTGACCGTGGTCTCCACCCTGCACGACCTCACTCAGGCCGGCCAGTTCGCGGGCGAGCTGGTCCTGCTCCAGGCCGGCCGCGTCGAAGCCGCCGGAGCCGCCCCCGCCGTCCTCACCGAGGAGCTGATCGCCCGGATCTACGCCGCCCGCGTCACCGTAACTACCGACCCGGCCGGACACCCCATCGTCACCCCCCTCCGCGACCCACCCGCCGCAGCGCGCCCGGCGGCGCGGCCGGGACCGCCTCCGGGTGGATGATCGCGGCCAGCGCCTCCACCCCGTTGACCAGCCGCGGCCCGGGCCGGACCACGATGCCGTCCGCGTCGATGGCCCACACCGGCACGTTCGGCAGCTGCCGCGCCACCGCCAGCGCCTGCTCCGCCGCCCCCTCCAGGTGATAGCCGCACGGCGCCGCCACCACCAGGTCCGGCGCCGCGCCCGCTATATCTGCCCAGGTCGTCTCCACCGAAGGCACCCCGGCCCGCGCCGCCACCGGCTCTCCGCCCGCCGCTGTGACCAGGTCCGGCACCCAGTGCCCCGCCGTGAACGGCGGGTCCACCCACTCCACCACCGCCACCCGCGGGCGCGCCCGTCCCGCCACGCTGGCGGCCACCACGTCCAGCCGGTCCCGCAACCCGGCCACCAGCAGCACGGCCCGTTCGGCCGCCCCGGCCCGTCGCCCGACGGCCAGGATCGACTCCAGCACGTCGGCCAGTGAGCGCGGGTCCAGGGTCAGCACGTCCGCGTGGCAGCCCAGGTAGTCCAGCGCGTCGCTGACCTGACCGGACGGCAGCGCGCAGACCCGGCACAGGTCCTGGGTCAAGATCAGGTCTGGCGCCAGCCCGGCCAGCGCCCGCGCGTGCAGCGTGTACAGATCCCGGCCCGCAGCCAGCTGCCCCCGTACGTAGCGGTCGATCTCGCCCGGGGCCATGCCCGAGGTATCCAGCCCGCCGACCACGATGGCCTTCTCCGCCCGCGCGGCGGGCGGCTCGTCGCACTCGAACGTCACCCCGGCCAGGTCATCGCCCAGGCCCAGGGCGTAGACGATCTCCGTAGCCGAAGGCAGCAGCGAGACCAGGCGCATCCCACGAGCATAGGCATTCATGCTTAAGCCGCCCCGGCCGGGGAAGTGGGAGTGCTTACGACAAGAGAGGCAATGATATGGGTTTCATGGATAAGCTCCGCAACAAGTTCATGATGGGCCGGGGCCGGGCCAAGCAGGACGCCGGCCGGGCCATGGGCGACCCCTACCTGGAGGCCGAAGGCCAGGGCGAGCGCGTCCACGGTGCCACCCGGCAGGTCGGCGAGCAGGTCAAGGACGCCGGCAAGAACGTCAAGGACGCGTTCAAGTAATCGGGTCTTAACCAGGACCAGGGGTTCAAAAGGGAGCCGCCGGTCGTCACACTGGATCACGTGTACGACTTCGATGTGCTGGTGATCGGTTCCGGTCCGGGCGGCCAGAAGGCCGCGATCGCGGCGGCCAAGCTTGAGAAGCGGGTCGCGATCGTGGAGCGCAAGGACATGATCGGCGGCGTCTGCCTGAACACCGGCACGATCCCGTCCAAGACCCTGCGCGAGGCCATCCTGTACCTGACCGGCCTGGATCAGCGCGAGATGTACGGTCAGTCCTACCGGGTCAAGGACGAGATCACCATCGCCGACCTGGCCGCCCGCACCAGCCACGTGGTCGGCCGCGAGATGGACGTGGTCCGCAGCCAGCTGACCCGCAACCGGGTCACGATCATGACCGGTACCGCCGGTTTCGTCGACCCGCACACCGTGGAGATCGATGACGGTGCCGGCCGGATCCGCCGGGCCAGTGCCGACAAGATCGTCATAGCCACCGGCACCCGGCCCGCCCGGCCGGCCAGCGTCGAGTTCGACGAGCGCACCGTCATCGACTCCGACGGGATCGTCCACCTGGACAAGGTGCCCCGCTCGATGGTGGTGGCCGGCGCCGGGGTGATCGGGATCGAATACGCCTCCATGTTCGCCGCGCTCGGCACCAAGGTCACCGTGGTCGAGCAGCGCGAGCGGATGCTCGAGTTCTGCGACGTCGAGGTGGTCGAGGCGCTCAAGTACCACCTGCGTGACCTGGCTGTCACGTTCCGCTTCGGCGAGACGGTGGCCTCGGTCGAGGCGCGCCCCGAGGGAGCCATCGCCACCCTGCTGAGCGGGAAGAAGATCCCCGCCGACACGGTCATGTACTCGGCCGGCCGGCAGGGCGCCAGTGACCACCTCAACCTTGACGCGGCCGGGCTGACCGCCGACCAGCGCGGCCGCATCGCGGTCAACGAGTCGTTCCAGACCGACGTGCCGCACATCTACGCGGTGGGCGACGTCATCGGCTTCCCGGCGCTGGCGGCCACCTCGATGGAGCAGGGCCGGATCGCTGCGCACCACGCCTGCGGCGAGCCGCTGCACGAGGTTGGCGAGCTGCACCCGATCGGCATCTACAGCATCCCGGAGATCAGCTTCGTCGGCCGGACCGAGGAGCAGCTCACCCACGACAACGTGCCCTTCGAGGTAGGCGTCTCGCGGTACCGTGAGCTGGCCCGCGGCCAGATCATCGGCGACTCCTACGGCGTGCTGAAGCTGCTGGTCTCGCTGGACACCCACACGCTGCTCGGCGTGCACGTGTTCGGCACCGGCGCCACCGAGCTCGTCCACATCGGCCAGGCCGTCATGGGCTGCGGCGGCACCGTCGACTACCTGGTCGACGCCGTGTTCAACTACCCCACCCTGGCCGAGGCCTACAAGGTCGCCGCCCTCGACGCCATGAACAAGATGCGCGCCATCGCCCGCTTCACCGACCTGTAGCAACGCGCCCGGCCCGCGACGTGCCCCACCTCCGGCGTTCCCCGGCAACGACGTCGTTGTGACAACCACGTCGTCTGGTGCGCGTCGTTGTGACAACGACGTCGTTGGGCCGATCGCCAGAGACGCGTCAAGGTGGTGACCGGGAGTCAGGCCGCCACCGTCATCCCCGCCATCCACGACGCGGATCCGGTGCAGGCGGCCGAGGCGATCGCCTCCCGCGTCCGCGCCCAGGTCAGTTACATGGCCGGAGCCACCGGGGTGCGGACCAACGCCCAGGAGGCCTGGGACCAGGGCCACGGCGCCCCCGCCAGCGCCAGCGCTGTCTCCGTAGAGGTCACCCGTCTTGCCTGAAAGATCTTTTTATGCCTAACGAACCGTGGCTGATGCGCCGGGACCCCGTTTCCCGGCCCAGGCGGGGGCAGCCCCGCCTGGCGGTAACGCAACCAGCTCATTACGCTGGCAAGCATCGCGCCGTGGGAGGTGCCGATGGGAGACGACAAGGCGGCCCGCCCGCCGGGCCGTGGCCGCCTGCGGGCCGCGCACGCCGACCGTGAGCAGGTGGTCGACGTGCTCAAGGCCGCGTTCGTTCAGGACCGGCTGACCAAGGATGAGTTCGATGCCCGGGTCGGCCAGGCGCTCGCCTCCCGGACGTACGCCGACCTGGCCGCGCTCACCGCCGATCTCCCCGCCGATCTCCCCGCCGGGCCGGCCCCCGTGGCCCCCGCCCGGCCGCCGCGGGCTCCCGTCCAGGCCCGGCCGGGGAATGCCACGGTCCGGAAGGGCGCCCGCGTGATCGCCGTGACCACCGCGATCACGGCCAGCGCCTGGGCGGGCGCACTGCTCACCTCGGCCGATAACCAGGCCGTGGGCACGCTGCTGTGGGCCGTCACCTTCATGTGGTTCGGGATCGTGCTCGTGATCGGCTCGGTGATGATCGAGGCCCAGCTCAAGAAGGATCCAGGCCGAGAGCTACCGCCGCCGCCACCCCGCCGGCGCGGTCAGGCGTCCGGGCCCGGCGTGGCGGGCGTCCAGACGTAGGGCGTCGTGGTCGTCACCACGACGAATCCCAGCCGCTCGAGGACGGGGCGGCTGTCGTCAGAGGCGTCCACCTGCAGGTAGCGCAGGCCCCGCTGCGCGGCGAGTTCGGCCCGGCGGCCGATGAGCGCACGGTAGATGCCCTGCCCGCGCCAGCCGGGCCGGGTCGCGCTACCACCGCACATCCTCAGGATGGCTCCCAGCGCCAGCCGTCGTTGTCCTCGCAGGTAATCGCCTTGCCGTCCCCGGCTACTCCCGAAACGCCATGGTCGTCGTCACGGCAGTACTCGCCAGGCTCGTAACACGTCCCCTCGTTACTCTTCGGATAGCAGCCCGCCGGTTTGGCAGGTGTTGGAGAGGCGGCAGGCTCGGTCGTCGAGGGTTTCGGGGGCGCGGGAGCAACCGGCGCTGTCTTTTTCGGCGGTGGTTTTAGCTGCTGCGCCGTCCTGAGGACCGTCGGCGTCGGACTCGCCGAAGCCGTGGGACTTGGTGAAGCCGTGACAGCAGGCGACGCCGTGACTTCTACTGAGGCGCTAGTGGCAGTAGGCGTGGCGGTGCTCCCGCATCCGGCGGTTACCGCACCGATAAGAAGCAGCCCGCTTACTCCAGTGACCAAACGAGACCGCAAAAGCCACGAAACTCTCCCGATGGCACGCGTGCCGGACCCGTCTCGCTGATGCCGACGCTATGCCGCCCGCCGGGGGACTCCCGTTATTGTGGACATTTACCCCCGTGCATTAACGGTAAGTGTCCACGATAATCCGAATTCCTGCTCGTATGCGGCGGCGGTACGCTCTGATCGGCCCGCTCCTGCCAGACCGCATGTCCCGATCGGCCAGCCGCATACCCCAGGCTCGCGTTTACCCCGGCACCTGCTTGAGCGCGTCCAGGAAGCTGGCCGCCCAGTAGGCCACGTCATGCTCGCGGACCTGCCTGCGCATCGACCGCATCCGGCGCCTGGCTTCGGCCGGGCTGATCGTGGCAGCGCGCACGATGGCGTCCTTCAGGCCGTCGATGTCGTGCGGGTTGACCAGGAACGCGCTGGTCAGCTCGTCGGCGGCGCCGGTGAACTCGCTGAGCACCAGCGCGCCGTGCTCGTCGTAGCGGCAGGCGACGTACTCCTTGGCCACCAGGTTCATCCCGTCGCGCAGCGGGGTGACCAGCATGACGTCGGCGGCCAGGTACAGCGCTGCCATCTCTTCCCTGGGATAGGACTGGTGCAGGTAGTGCACCGGCGGGCTGCCCACCTCGGCGTGCTCGCCGTTGATCCGGCTGACTGTCTGCTCCACCTCCTCGCGCAGCGCGCGGTAGGCCTCGACCCGCTCCCGGCTCGGGCTGGCGACCTGGACCAGGACCACCTGAGGGCCGAGCCGGCCCTCGTTGAGCAGTTCGCCGTAGGCGTTGAGCCGGTGCAGGATGCCCTTGGTGTAGTCGAGCCGGTCGATGCCGAGCAGCAGCGCGTCGGGCTGGCCCAGGGCCAGCTTGATGTCCGCGGCTCGTTTCCTGACCTCTTCGCGCCGGGCGATCTCCTCCAGGGCTCCCGAGTCGATCGAGATGGGGAACGACGCCGCCTGGACCTCGCGCGGGCCATCGGTTTCGTGCACCCGGATGAGGTGACCCCTGGTCACCAGGCCGGCGGCCCGGCGGCAGGCGCGCAGGAAGTTCGTCGCGTCGGCCCGGCTCTGGAAGCCCAGCAGGTCCGCGCCGAGCAGGCCCTGGACCACCTGCCGTCGCCACGGAAGCTGCGCGAAGATCTCGTAGCCGGGGAACGGGATGTGGTTGAAGAAGCCGATGCGGACATCGGTGCGCTGCTCCCGCAGCAGCCGCGGCACCAGCTGGAGCTGGTAGTCATGCACCCAGACCGTCGCGCCGGGCGCGGCCTCGGCGGCGGCCGCGGCCGCGAAGGACCGGTTGACCGCCACGTAGGCCTCCCACCACCGGCGGTGGAATTCCGGCGAGGCGATGACGTCGTGGTACAGCGGCCACAGGGTCGCGTTGCAGAACCCCTCGTAGTAATCCCGGACCTGGTCCGCGGACAGCCCCACGCCCACCAGGTCCAGCCCGTTGGCCTCGAATGCTCCTGGAGCGGGCCCGGCGTCGCCTGACCAGCCGATCCATACGCCGCCGGCCTGGCGCATGACTGGCTCCAGCGCGGTGACCAGCCCGCCCGGGCTGGGCCGCCAGCTGACCTGGCCGTCCGGGTCTTCAACCCGGTCCACCGGAAGCCTGCTGGCCACCACCACGAAGTCGTGCTGCCGGGACACAGGACTGGAGGCAGGACCGGCTCCAGGCCCGGCTCCAGGACCGGTGGCAGGACCGGTGGCAGGACCGGCTCCAGGACCGGCTCCAGGACCGGGACCGGCGGCGTCATCCGGCTTGATCGTCGACGACATCGCTTCAACCTTAACCAACGACCGGCCGGCCCCAGCGACGCGGAAGCGAAAACCGGGTTAAGTGAGTTCTTCCAGGTACTGCGGGAGCATGTGCCGCCAGGTGTTCCAGTCGTGCTGCCACTGCGGGCCCCAGTTGTCGACCCGGTTGGGAACGCCCTTGGCCCCCAGGGCCCCGCCCATCTGCCAGGACGAGCCGACGTCCTCCCAGTCGCCAGAACCGGAGGCCAGGATGGCCCGCCGGGTGCGCAGCCGGTCCAGCTGCGGGCCCTCCAGGCCCGGCAGGAACTGCAGCGGCGCGGAGAAGTACAGGTCCTGGCTCCAGAACCTCGTCGTAGAAGCGCTCGATCCGGTAGCTGCCGCTCATGCCCACCGCGGCGGAGAACACGTCCGGGTAGCGGCACAGCACGGCCACCGCGTTGAACGCGCCGATCGACGCGCCGGCGGTGATGACCTCCATGGCCTGGCCGCCCAGGTCCGCGTGGATGGCGGGCAGCACCTCCCACCTGATGCATTCATGAAACTGATTGAGCAGCCACATGCGGTGCTCCACCGAGCCGATCTGCGACACCATGGCCCGGCCGGCCACGCTGTCGGCCGAGTACAGCTTGACCCGGCCCGAGGCCAGCAGCGGCCCGCACGCGTTCACCAGGCCGTGCCGCTCGATCTCCTCGGCGTCACCGCCCGCGGAAGGGAACACCAGCACCGGCCGGCCGAACGTCCCCCACCGCACGACCGTGATTTCCTCATGCATGCGCTCGGAGAACCAGCGTTCCCGGACCTTAAGATCGCTCATAGATGATCACTTATAGCGGATCATTCATAAAAGAACTTCTGCGGGCCGGGAAATATCCACGACAATCCGGCCCGCAGCCGGTCACGCCAGTTCTCCCAGCTGTGCCCGTCCCGGGCCTCGGTGTACCTGACCGTCATCCCGGCCCCCTCGAACACCGGGACCATGGACCGGTTCGGCACGATCAGCGGCTCGTAGACGCCGCAGCTGATGAACATCCGGTCGGCCACCCGGCGCGGCGCGGCCCGGTACCGGTTGATGAACCGCACCACCGGCCCGAACGGCGGGCCGCCGCCGTGGTCCTGGCCGATATCGGTGAAGACGAACGACCCGGACTGCACCAGCAGCGAACCGTACACGTCCGGGTAGCGGTACGCGGTCGACAGCGAGGCTACGGCCCCGAAGCTCGAGCCCATCAGGCAGCGCCCGGACGGCCGGCCAGCCAGCGGGAGCTCAGCCTCCAGCCGGGGCAGCAGCTCGGCGGTCAGGTACCGCGCGTGCGCGGTGGAGTTGGCGTACTCGGCCAGCCGGTCGCCGGGGTATACGAAGGCGGCCACGATCTCGGCCACGTCGAGCCGGTGGATCAGGTTGTCGAGCACCGTCTTGGCCGAGGCATAGGTCAGGTAGTCCCCGCCGTCGTGCACGATCAGCAGCGGGTAGCGGGCGGTGCGCCGGAACCGGGCCGGCAGGTACAGCGTGACCTGGGCATCCCGGCGCAGCGCGCGGCTCGGCACGACCATTTCCACCAGCGACCCGGGCCGCGCGTCCGGGTCGGGCACGGTCCAGTCGGGTATCTGGTGCCCGGCCGCGTAGCACACCGACGAGCTGCCCATCGGGCTGTGCGCCAGGTTGGGGTTCAGCGGGTCGTTGATCCGCTCGCGCTGCCCGCCGCGCGCCAGCTCCAGCTGGTACTCCACCCGGGACCCCTCGGGCAGCTCCAGGACCAGGTGCCACAGGTCGGTGCCGCGCAGCCGGCGCAGCGGCAGGTGGTCCGGCAGGCCGAACACCCGGTGCACGAGGAACACCTCATCCGCCTCGCCCCGGTACAGGAACGTGCAGCGCGGCCCCTCGATGATCGGCACCTGATACCGGGCCAGGAACCGGTCCACGGCGGCCGCGTCCAGCGGCCCGCGGTCCCGCAGCCGGTTGATCGCCAGCCTGCGGCTGGCCACCGCGGGCGGCCCCGCCGTGGTCACGCCGCCTCCAGCGCGGTCACGTGGCCGTCCTCGCCCAGCACCCGGGTCCCGGCCGGCCAGCTGCCGCCGGGGTCCGGCTCGATCCTGGTGCCGGCCTCCAGGAGCACGCACCGGGCCGGGGCGAACCGCCGGGCCAGGACGGTCATCCGCAGCGCGTCGTCGAGCAGCAGCCGGGCCCGGGCATGCGGCAGCAGCACCACGTCGCGGACCACGCTCAGGCCGCTGCCCCAGACCTCGGGATGCCCGGGACCCTGCGGGGCCCGGTCGTGGAACAGCACGATCCGGTCGGTCAGCGCCATCGCGCCCGCCGACCAGGCGATCACCGGCGCCCCGCTCAGGGCCGCCGCGATGTTGAACAGGTGCAGCACGTCGGCCAGCACGCCCACGTGCCCGCCCGCCAGCACCAGCACGCTGGCCGAGGCCAGCACGTCCGCCACGGCCGCCCGGTGCTCGGCGATCACCGGTCGGTCGTGCGGTCGCAGCCGGTCGAAGAACTCCAGCCGGGCCTCGTTGACCCGGCGCAGGTGCGCCGCGTCAAGCTCGCGCACCGCGATGACCGCCTCGGATACCGACTCCGAGCGCAGCCGGTCACCGGCCCGGTGGCGCTGCAGCGCGTACACCGCCTGCAGCGCGTGGTCCAGCCGCAGCAGGTACAGGTCCGCCAGCTCGGCCAGGGTGGCGGACAGCCGCCGCTCGCCCGCCCCGTACTCCGGATCCCGCTCCTGCACGTCCAGCCAGCGCCGGTACAGCCGCAGGTTGACGTCCCGCCCGCCCAGCACCCGGCTCAGCTCGCCGTCGTCCTCCTCGCGTTCCTGCCAGCCCGCGTTGACCGTGGCGGCGGGCCCGTCGAGCGGCCCATCCGACGACACGAGCAGCCGGACCGCCGCGTCCACCGTGGGCCTGCGCTGCGGGCCCAGCAGGATGACCCTCACGAGGCGTAGACGTGCAGGGTGCGCCCCACCGCGTCGAGCATGCCGCGCAGCACGTCGTAGTCCGGGTGGCGCATCCGCACGTACGCGTTGGCCATGTACCCGGCCGCCACCGGTTGGGTCGGGGTGCCCGGCGCGGGCAGGTGCGCGTCGATCACCCACTCGCCGTACTGCTGCTGCAGCTCGTCGACGCCGCTGTACCCGGAGATCGTCCCGTCCTGCGAGGGCCGCAGCGCCACGATCCCGCTGGCGTACCGCCGCGACGGCGCCGCGTGAACGCCGCCGTGCACGATGGCGTCGGCCCAGGCCCGGTACAGGTCCATGTCGTTGCCGGCCGAGTACAGGTCCCAGGCGCCCACACCCGGCGGCCGGCAGCCGATCTCGGAGAACTTGAGTCCCTTGGGCCCGAAGAACCACTCCATGTGCGTGGCCGAGGTCCCGATGCCCAGCGCGGCGATGACCCGCTGGCCCATCTCGCGCAGCTCCCCGTACTCCGGCGCGACCTCGATCCGGTTGGTCGAGACGAACTGCGGCGAGATCCACCGGGTCCGCATCGCCTCCAGCACGTTGGGGTAGTAGTGCGAGGCGAAGTCCAGGGCCACCCGGCCGTCGATGGTGATCGTGTCGTAGAAGCCCTCGTGGCCCTCGATGAACTCCTCGATGGCGACCGACTCGACGCCCTCCCCGCCGAACACCCCCAGCGCCTGCTCCAGGCCCCCGAAGTCGTCCACCCGCGCGGTGCCCGACGCCCCGGCGCCGCTGCGCGGCTTGAGGATGAGCGGGAAACCGACCTGCTCGGCGAACGCCCGCGCCTCGGCCGCGCTGGACACCGCGGCCGATGCCGCCGTGGGCACGCCCGCCGCGCGCAGCGCCTCCTTCATCGACGGCTTGTCCCGGCACAGCCAGGCCGTGTGCACCGACGTGCCCGGGATCGTGCAGGCCTCGCGGGCTTGCGCGGCGGCCATGGTGTGCGCCTCGATGGTGGCCTCGAGCCGGTCCACCCACAGCCTGTCCTGCACCCAGCGCACCGCCCGGGTCAGGGCCGCCACGTCGGTGACCGACGAGATCCGCTCGTAGTGGTACAGCCAGCCCCGCAGGTCGTCGTCGAACGACTCCACCGGGTACTCGCCGATGCCGATCACCGTCGCGCCGGCCTTGGCCAGCGCCCGGGCGAACTGCCGCTGGTTGTTCGGGAAGAACGGCTCCACGAAGACCACGTTCATGCCTGGAATGGTAGCCCGGCCCGCACCGGTGACCGGCCGTAGCACGCCGCCCCGTCCGCGCCGGTTCACAGCATTGAGGCCGAACGGTCCGTGGCTGATGCCCGGGCCCCCGGCCCGCCGCCCCCCGACGCCGTGACGAGGCGCCGTGACCAGGCGATACAGAATGCCGGCTCGCCATACCGCACCGTTAGTGGTCTCATCAGAGCATGGCCGATCGCACTCTGTGCCGCACCCGGCACCGACGGCATGAAGTGATCGCCGGCCTGCTGGCCCTCATCGTGGCCGGCCTGGCCGTGGCTGGCTTGACCGCGGCCGGCCTGACCGTGGTCGGCCTGGCTGTGGCCGGGATCGCCGCGCCGGCCGCCGCCGCCACCCTTCCGGCCGGTTCGCCCGGCGCGGCCGGGGTGGCGTTCAGCCCGGACGGCTCGCTGCTGGCCGCGGGCTACGCCGATGACACGGTCCGGCTGTGGAACGTGGCCAGCGGCCAGGCCTACGGCCCGGTGCTGCGGGCCGGGGCCGGCGCCGCGGGCGGCGCGGCCGGGGTGGCGTTCAGCCCGGACGGCTCGCTGCTGGCCGCGGGCTACGGCGACGGCACGATCGGGCTGTGGATCGTGGCGACCGGCCAGCCGTCGAGTTCGCCGCTGCAGGCGGGCAGCGCCGTGAACGGGGTCGCGTTCAGCCCCGACGGCACGCTGCTGGCCAGTGCCCAGGCCGACGGTACCGTCCGGCTGTGGAACCCGGCCGCGGGCCTGCCGTCCGGTTCGCCGCTGCAGGCGGGCAGCGCCGTGCACGCGGTGGCGTTCAGCCCGGCCGGGAAGCTGCTGGCCAGCGCGGATGCCAACGGCGCCGTCCAGCTGTGGGACGTGGCCAGCGGCCAGGTGCTCGGCCCCGCCCTGCGGGCCGGTCCCGGCGCCGCGGGCGCCGCGACCGGGGTGGCGTTCAGCCCGGACGGCGCGCTGCTGGCCTGCGGTTACGGCGACGGCACGATCAGGCTGTGGAACCCGGCCAGCGGCCAGCCGTCCGGCTTCGCCCTGCAGGCGGGCAGCGCGGTGAACGGGCTGGCGTTCAGCCCGGACGGGAAGCTGCTGGCCAGCGCGGACGCCGACGGTTCCGTCCGGGTCTGGAACCTGGCCAGCGGCCAGCCGTCCGGCTCGCCTCTGCAGGCGGGCAGCGCCGTGAACGGGGTGGCGTTCAGCCCGGACGGCAAGCTGGCCAGCGCCGACGCCAGCGGCGCGGTCAGGCTGTGGAACACGGTCCCCGGCTCGCCCGGCGGCCTGAGCATCAGAAACTGGCTCATCCTGGCGGCCGCCGTGGTCGCCATCGCCGTTTCCGCACTGACTGTGATAATAACTACGCGCGAGATATGGCTAGCGAGGAAGTAAATGGAAATCTTGCTCATTGCGGCCATAGCCGTGGTCGCGGTCGCCGCGCTTTATGTGGCAGCCACCTTTGACCTGCGCGCCAAGCAGAATACCGCTCCGCTGATAGACGAGGCGGTCAGGAAAATCTCCGACCAGATGCGGGCGACCGAGGAAAGCATGCGGCACCAGCTCCAGGCGCTCGCCGACGACCTGCAGCGGGACCGGGAGCAGCAACGGCTGGACGGCCGGAAGATCCAGGGCCGTCTCGATCATGCGGACAGCCGCGTCGGGAGCATGGCCAACCAGTTCCTGGCCGACCTGGACGCCATCAAGCGCCGCACCGACCAGGCCGGCGCGCAGCAGGATCAGCTCGCCGCCGGCCTGCGGCAACTTGGCCAGCGGGTGGCACGGCTCAGCGAGGCCCTCGGCCATCCCGCCGCGCCGGCCGCGGGACCCGGGCAGCCCGGACCGGAGCCTGCCGTACCCGGCCGGCTCTACGCCGAAAGGATCCGGTTCTCCCTGGCCCGTCAGGCCCCGGCCGAGGCCGGGGTCCGCATCCAGGTCGAACGCTCGGTAGCGGAATTGCCGCCCGGCCGGCTCGGTGACCTGGGTGACGCATCAGCCATTACCGACCGCGCGGAAAATGACAAGGGCTTCCGGCACCGGCTGGGTGAAGCCGCCTCCGACTATGTCGCCGCCGAATGGGGGGACCCTGCCTTCGCGGCGATTACCGACCGGTGGGTAACGCAGAACACGTTTCCCGAGACGGCCGCGGCGGAGGTGTGCGACCGTATCGGCAGCCGGCTGAACGTCATCGTGGCCAAGCCGCTGGACACGCTGGCCACCGACATACGGCTGCCCGGGATCGCGACGGTGCCCGTCGCGGGGATCGGCGCCGACCTCATCCTGCAGCCGGTCACCGAGCCGCTGGGCCAGGCGGCCGAGTTCTTCGAGATCGTGGGCGTCGTCGTCGGGGTGGCGACCGGATTGCAGCCGCTCACGCTGGCCGCCGCGAAGATGCTCGCCCACGACAAATTCCATGACCTGCTCGCGCGGGGCGTCCGGGAAGCGGCCAGCCGGGTTTTCCGCGGCCCGCAGGCGGCTGCGCAGACCCCGGACCTGCGCGTGGTCGATCAGGCGCCCAGGATCGCCGCCGCGCCGGTCCCCACCCAGCCGAACCCGGCCGAGCTGAGCCCGACCCAGCCGAACCCGACCGAGCCGAACCAGGCCCAGCCGAGCCCGGCCCAGCCGACGCCGCCGGGCCCGACGCGGCCGCGCCCGCCGCTCACCGTGTGGGAGCCGCTGCCCCAGCCCCGGTCCCCGGAGCCCGGACCCCCTGAGCCCGGGCCGCCGGACTGGCCTCCCCGCCCGGGCCGGCCGGGACCAGGTCCGGGGTAACGGCGCTGCCGTCAGGGGTCAGCAACCAGGCAGGCCCAAGACCGTCCGGAGCTGTCGGCTAGCCAGGACCATGCCCTGCTAGCTCACTGGGAACGGTACGGTCATGCCATGGTGACCGCCGTTTTCGTCGCCCCCTATCTGCTCGACACCACGACCCGGTTCGTCGAGGCGGCGGCCAGCCTGCCCGGGGTCAGCATGGCCCTGGTCACCTGCGAGCCCGCCGACCGGCTGCCGCCCGGGCTGCGCCACCACCTGACCGGGCACTGGCGCATCGACGACCCGCTGGACGCCGGGCAGATCGCCGGCGCGGTCGAGGGGCTGAGCGGCCAGCTCGGCCCGGTGCAGCGGCTGCTGGCCGTCCTGGAACAGCTCCAGGTCCCGCTGGCGCAGGTCCGCGAGCACCTGGGCATCCCCGGCATGGATCCGGGCACGGCCCGCAACTTCCGGGACAAGGACCAGATGAAGACGGTGCTGCAGGAAGCGGGCATACCCTGCGCCCGGCACCGGCTGGCCACCGACGCCGACGCGGCCGCCGGATTCGCCGCCGAGGTCGGCTTCCCGCTGGTGGTCAAGCCGCCCGCGGGCGCCGGGGCCAAGAGCACGTTCCGCCTGGACGGCCCCGGCGACCTCGAGGCCTGGCTGGAGATGGCCCCGCCCGCCCCGGACCGGCCCGCGCAGATCGAGGAGTTCCTGACCGGCGAGGAAGGCTCCTACGACAGCGTGATGATCGACGGGCAGGTCGTCTGGGATTCGATCTCCGACTACCTGCCCACGCCGCTCGAGGTGCTGCGCAACCCGTGGATGCAGTGGGTGGTGCGGCTGCCCCGGGACATCAGCGGCCCCGAGTACGACGGCATCAAGCGGGTCGCGCCTGCCGCGCTGCGCGCCCTCGGGCTGCACACCGGGCTGACCCACATGGAGTGGTTCCGGCGCCCGGACGCCAGCGTGGCCGTGTCCGAGGTCGGCGCCCGGCCGCCCGGCGCCCAGATCACCTCGATGCTGTGCTACGTGCACGACTTCGACCTGTACACCGCCTGGTCCCAGCTCATGGTGGACGGCACCTTCTCCCCGCCGGAGCGGAAGTGGGCCGCGGGCACGGCCTACCTGCGCGGCCAGGGCTCCGGCCACGTCACCGGAGTCCGCGGCCTGGACCGGCTGCCGCCCGGGATCAGCGACCTGGTGGTCGACTCCCGGCTGCCCCAGCCCGGCCAGCCGTCCTCGGGCAGTTACGAGGGCGACGGCTACATCACCGTCCGGCACGCCGACACGGCCGTGGTCACCGCGGCGCTCAGGCAGCTGATCAGCACCGTCCGCGTCGAGCTGGGACCGGCGTAACCGTGAACGTGCTCATGATCTCGCCCGGCTACCCCGCCGAGATGGCGTTCTTCACCCGCGGCCTGGGCCAGGCGGGCGTGACCGTCATCGGCCTGGGCGACCAGGCCCGGGACGCGCTCCCGGAGCCCGCCAGGCAGGCCCTGGACCACTACATCCAGGTCGGCTCGCTGGCCAACGACGACCAGGTGGCCGCGACAGTGCGCGACCTGGCCCGGCACGTCCGCATCGACCAGGTCGAGTGCCTGTGGGAGCCCTACATGGTGCTGGCCGCCCGGCTGCGGGAGGAGCTGGGCCTGCCCGGCCTGACCGTGGCCCAGACCGTGCCGTTCCGGGACAAGGAGCGGATGAAGCAGCTGCTCGACGCGGCGGGCCTGCGTACCCCGTGGCACGTCGCGGCCGGCACGGTGGCCGAGGTATGGGCCGCCGCCGAACGCGTCGGCTACCCGCTCATCGTCAAGCCGATCGACGGCGCGGGGTCGGCCGACACCTACCGGGCCGACTCGGCCGTCGAGCTCGACGCCGTCCTGCCCGTCATCCGGCACGTGCCGCACGTCAGCGTCGAGGAGTTCATCGACGCCGAGGAGTTCACCTACGACACCATCTGCGCCGCCGGGCAGGTGCTGTTCGAGAACATCTGCCAGTACCACCCCCGCCCGCTGCTGACCAAGATGCACGAGTGGATCAGCCCGGTGACCATGGCCCTGCGCGACCTGGACGAGCCCGGCCTGCAGGGCGGCCGGGAGCTGGGCCGCAACGTCATCGCGGCGCTCGGCTTCCGGGACGGGTTCACCCACATGGAGTGGTACCGCAAGGCCGACGGCGAGGTGGTGTTCGGCGAGATCGGTGCCCGCCCGCCCGGCGCCCGCACCGTCGACGTGATGAACTACGCGGCCGACGCCGACCTGTTCTCGGCCTGGGCGCAGGCCGTCACTCACGGCCGGATCTCCGCGCCCATCGAGCGCCGGTACAACGCGGCCAGCATCTTCAAGCGGGCCAGCGGGGCCGGCCGGATCACCCACTACGAGGGCCTGGACCGGCTGCTGGCCGAATACGGCGACCACGTGGCCGCGCTCGAGCTGCTCCCGGTGGGCGCGCCGCGCCGGGACTGGCGGGCCACCCTGATCGCCGACGGCATGGTGATCATCCGGCACCCCGAGCTGCCCGCGGCCCTGGAGATGGCCCATCGCTTCGCCGCTGACCTCCGCCTGTACGCGGCCTGACCCGGTTGAGGCCGGATGCGCCGCGCCGGTAACGTCCTGAACATGACCGCGCCCGAGCAGCTCAGCGAAACGATCCGCCAGGTCCTGCCGTCCGTCCGCGCCGACCTGGAGCGGCTGGTCCGGATCCCGTCGGTGTCGGCCGACCCGGCCGCCGCTGCGCACCTGCGGGACAGCGCCGGCCAGGCCGCCGAGCTGCTCAGCCAGGCCGGCCTGCCCGACGTGCAGATCCTGGCCGCCGACGGCGGCCAGCCGGCCGTGCTGGGCCGCCGGCCCGCCCCGCCCGGCGCGCCCACCGTCCTGCTCTACGCCCACCACGACGTCCAGCCGCCCGGCGACCCCGCCGCCTGGAACAGTGACCCGTTCGTGCCCACCGAACGCGACGGCCGCCTGTTCGGCCGCGGCGCCGCCGACGACAAGGCGGGCCTGGCCGTGCACCTGGCCGCGCTGCGGGCCCACGGCGACGACCTGCCGGTCGGCGTCACCGTGCTGGTCGAGGGGGAGGAGGAGATCGGCTCGCCGACCCTGCTCCCGTTCCTGGACACGTTCAGAGACTGGCTCGGCGCCGACGTGGTGGTGTTCGCCGACGCCGTGAACTGGACCGCCGACGTGCCCTCGCTGACCACCAGCCTGCGCGGCGGGGCCACGGTCACGGTGGAGCTGCGCACGCTGGATCACGCCATCCACAGCGGCCTGTTCGGCGGCCCGGTGCCCGACGCGCTCACCGCCCTGTGCCGGCTGCTGGCCACGCTGCACGACGAGAACGGCGACGTGGCCGTGGCCGGGCTGGTCCGCGGTACCGCCGACCCGCTGGACCTGACCGAGGCGCAGCTGCGCGCGGACGCCGGCCTGCTCGACGGAGTCGACCTGATCGGCACCGGCGGCCTGACCGACCGGCTGTGGACCGCGCCGTCGATCACCGTCATCGGCCTGGACGCGCCCACGACCGCCGCCGCCTCCAACACCCTGCTGCCGGTGGCCCGGGCCAAGGTCAGCCTGCGGGTGGCTCCCGGCGACGACGCCGACCGGGCCCGCGACGCCCTCGAGGCCCACCTGCGGGCCCACGCTCCCTGGGGCGCCCGGGTCACCCTGTCCTCGGGCGGCACGGCCGCCGCCCCGTACACCGCCCGGACCGGCGGCCGCGCCTACCAGGCCGCCCGCCAGGCCCTGACCCAGGCCTGGGGCAAGCCTGCCCTGGACATCGGCGCGGGCGGGTCGATCCCGTTTGTGACCGCCTACGCCGAGCGCTTCCCCGACGCCGAGATCCTGGTCACCGGCGTCGAGGACCCCGACGCCCGTGCCCACGGCGCCAACGAGAGCCTGCACCTGGCCACCTTCGAGCGCGCCTGCCTTGCCGAGGCCCTGTTCCTCCGCAGCATGGCCCCAGGAGCCTGACCGCCGGCACGATGTACGGAACGCGCCCTAGCCGGCCGCGGCCAGCGCTTTCCGGACGGCGGGGACGACTTCCAGCGTGGCGAACTGGCCGTCGAGGAGGTCACGGTGCGAGGCGGGAATCCCGGGCATGGTTCTCCGTTTCTGGGACGTCGGCACCCCTCGGCTAACGTTATTGGCCACGGCCGAGCCGCTGCGCTTCGGGGTGTTTCCGCTGGGCCTCGACCGCCTCCGCCGGCTCATCACCGAGCTGCGCTCTGTTCAACTGGGCCGTGGTGGCCGCCGAACTCGGCGGCCTGTCCGGGGCCATCGGCGCGGCCGTGCTGGCCCGCGGCGGGCGGACGCCGCGAGCGGCGGCGAAATTCATCAGCGCGGGGCACTCAGGCCCGGATAGCTCGCCGACGGCGGCGCGTACCGCCTGTACAGCGCCGCGCGCAGCGCCGGCGCGACGCGAGCGACCACTTCCCCGGCCGGCATCGAGGCCATCGGCTCGGCCCGCAGCACGTGCCGCATGAAGACCAGCCCGGCGATCTGGCTGGCCGCGACCCCGGCCCGGCCGTCGGCGTCGGCCCCGCCCAGGTACTCGGCGATCACCGTCACGACCTCACGCTCGATCAGCTCACGGAGCAGCCGGCTGGCGTCGGCATCGGTGATCGCGGGGATACAGGCCTTGTTCGTGTTCTGCCTCGGCTACCCCATGCTGCACGCCAGCCCGCACGCAGTGCCGATCGGCGTCGTGGGCCCGCCCGCCCAGGCCGGAGCGATCGAGGCGGCCCTGGTCCGGCAGCCCGGCGCCTTCGACGTGCGGGCCTACCCGGATGCGGCCGTCCGCTGGGCGGCCTGTTCGCCCTGACCATGCTCTTCCTCGGCATCCCCTCGGCGGGCGCGCTGGTGCCCACCGAGCTGCTGGCCCAGCCGTGGCGCGCGATCGGTCCCGACCTGCCGCCGGCCGCCGCGCTGAGCGCACTGCGCGGCATCACTTTCTTCGGCGACGCCGCGACCGGCCGCCCGCTGGCCGTCCTGGCCTGCTGGGCCGGGCTCGGCGCACTGCTGGCGCTCCTGCTCCCGGCGGCGGCCGCCATGCGAGACCGACGAGTTTCCCGGACCGGAACCGTCTGTACGTTCAGCAGAACCCGACAGACAGGAGCCAAGACGTGCACCCGGAGCTGACGCCCGCCTCTGCGGCGCTGTCCCTCATCGTGGCCGATATCGGTGATGACCAGCTCGCAGCGCCCACCCCCTGCCGCGGAACCACGGTCGCCGACCTGCTCGACCATGTCGGCGGACTGTGCCTGGCCTTCACCGGCGCGGCAGCCAAGGACCCGGAGGCAGGCAGCCAGACGGCGTCGGCCGACGGGTCGCGGCTGGGCCCGGACTGGCGGACGCGCATACCCGAACGGCTGGACCGGCTGGCCACGGCCTGGCAGAACGACGACGCCTGGACCGGCATGACCCGGGCCGGCGGCATCGACCTACCCGGCGAGGTAGCCGGCCGGGTGGCGGCCAACGAGGTCGTCGTGCACGGCTGGGACATCGCCACCGCCACCGGCCACCGCTACTCCTGTGAGCCCGGGGTGCTCCAGGCGGCCTATGAGTTCGTGCAGCAGGCAGTGGCGCAGAACCCGGACGGAAGCGAGGGCCTGTTCGGCCCGCCGGTCAGCGTGCCGGACGACGCGCCGCTGCTCGACCGGCTCATCGGCCTGACCGGCCGCGACCCGGCCTGGCGGCCCGACGGCCAGGCCTGACCTCCCGCGCCGGGGCGACTAAGGTGACCAAAAAAGGAGTTCGTGCAGGCCGTTCGCGGCGATGTGCGAGATCCCGAGGAGCAGCGCATGCCCGAGGCTCGCCACTGCCGGCATTGCCTGGGGGGCTGCCCGGGAAACTGCCTGATCGGCGACACCGGCCGATGCATCCACGGCTGGAACGAGAAGCAGCCGCGGCAGTTCAGCTGGCAGCTGGTGCTGACCCGCAAGTGGTGGCACCGGGTGTTCTGGGGCGTCGGCTGAGAGCCAGCCGGCCTGCCGCGTACACTGGCGCAGTCGGCTAGATCGGCCTGGTCGGCAGCGGAAATGGCGCACCGTGCAGCGGGCCCGTCAGGTAACCGGGGGGCCACGGGGTCTCCTGCAGCCGCGTCCAGACAAGCTGGCCGCTGACCGCCTTTCCCGGTTCGCTGAGGAGCACCCGCGTGCCTGGGACCTGGTGGAAATGTCCCGCCGCGCACGACGGCGTGCAGTCGTTGTACACCAGCGTGCCGATCGCTGTCGCTCTCGTGCCGGTCCAGCTGGTCCAGACGAGGTTTTCCAGGACCCAGCCAGCGTTGGCGCACGTCACCGTGATTCCCGTCGGCTCGAAGCTCGGCGACGTGCAGTTGGCGTATACCTCGATGCTGCGGTCAACGCTGGCCGACGGGACCCGCATGACCGGCCGTGTAGCGGACGGAGTAGACGTCGGCCCCCGGGCGGCGCTCGTCTCAGCCGGAGAGCTGGCTTGTGGTGTTACCGTCCCGGCCGCTTGCTGACCGGACTGACCGCATCCCGCCAGCGCCATTATCAGGCTTCCCGCCACGATCGCCGCGACAGCCGCTGTGGTCATCCCGCGCTTGTTCATTGCTGCCCCCTTCACCCACATCTATATGACTCACGGGCAGGCCGAAGCGTTGCGGTCGCCGTCAGGAACGCAGCCCGAGAATCTGATGCGCGCAGCCCGTGATCCGGAGGATGCACACATCGGCGCGGCGCGTTGCCGGAGAAAATCGATATCAATAAGATGATAGTCTGATATCAGACATGCCCATTAGAGGAGCATCAGATGGCTACCCAAACTGCCGCCGCCGCAAGCCCGCAACAGCCTGACCAGCAGGTGACCGAGCACGAGGCGCGGTTCCTGCCCGGCCTGCGCATGCTGGTGGCGGGCATCGTGCTGCTGCTGGCCGGGGTGGCGCTTGCCGTGGTGGCAAGCCACCAGGGTCACGGCGCCGCCGCGGCGCTGGTCGTGCTGTGCGTCCTGATCTTCATCGTCGGCGCCCTCGTGCTGGCCGGCCTGACCCCGGTCGTCCCCGGCCAGGCACGCGTCGTCCAGCTGTTCGGCCGCTACCGCGGCACCATCCGCGAGCCGGGCTTGCAGTGGGTCAACCCGTTCACCCGGCGCATCGCGGTCTCCACCCGGATCCGCAACCAGGAATCGGCGCAGGCCAAGGTCAACGACGCCGACGGCAACCCGATCGAGATCGCCGCCGTGGTCGTCTGGCAGGTCGCCGACACCGCCCGCGCCACCTACTCCGTCGACGACTACACCCAGTTCGTCACCATCCAGACCGAGACCGCCGTCCGGCACATCGCCTCCAGCTACCCCTACACCAGCCGCCGCGAAGGCGAGCTGTCGCTGCGCGACAACGCCGAAGAGATCACTCAGCGCCTGTCGGCCGAGATCGCCGCGCGGGTCGCCCCGGCCGGGGTGCACGTCATTGAGTCGCGGCTGACCCGGCTGTCGTACGCCTCCGAGATCGCTCAGGCCATGCTGCGCCAGCAGCAGGCCAGTGCCGTAGTCGGCGCCCGGCGGACGATCGTGGAAGGCGCGGTCGGCATGGTCCAGCTGGCCCTGCAGCGGCTCCAGGAAGAAGGCGTCGTCGAGCTGGACGAGGAGCGCAAGGCCTCGATGGTGTCCAACCTGCTGGTGGTCCTGTGCAGCGAGCAGGCCACCCAGCCGGTCGTCAACACCGGCACCCTCTACCAGTGACGGCAGCTACGGAACCGCGGTGACCGAACGCAAGAGCGTCCTGCTGCGGCTGGACCCCGCCATCCACGACGCCCTGGCCAGGTGGGCCAGCGACGAGCTGCGCAGCACCAACGCCCAGATCGAATTCCTGCTCCGCCGTGCGCTCGCCGACGCAGGGCGGCTGCCCGGCCGCGCCGGACCAATGCGGCCCCGCGGGCGCCCACCCGCCCCCAGCCGTACCCGAACCAGCCCGCCACCGCCCGGCGATGACCAGCCCGGGTGACGCCGCCGCCTCGGGCCACCGCCCGGCTCAGGACGCCGACACAGGATGGACCAACGGGAGCCCCGTGAGCAGGTTCTTCTGGTAGACCAGGATCAGCCGGCCCGCCACCTTGTAGATCGCCGACGGCCGGCCGAAACTCCGCTCGGCGGTGGCGGGCGTGATAGTACCGCGCGTCGTGCTGTTGGAGCCGATCACGAACGATACCGCAGCCGATCCACGCCGCGGCCGGCCACCAGCGGCGCACCGTCCGGCGCCGGTCAGGATCTACCTGACCAGCGGGTAGCAGGGTATGGCGCGGCCGTGAGGCCGTTTCCCGCGCGCCTGCCAGGCCAGGCTGACCTGAGTGCCACTCCTCAGGTTGCATACCCGGACCCTGCTAGGAACCGGCATAAGGTGTCGAAGCTTGCCGCAGGCTCTGGTCGTGAGCGAATCGCTTTCCGGCAGCCCGCGTCCGCAAGTCAGGGCCCAAATCATGCCGGTAACAAGAAGCGCCCCAGCAGGATTCGAACCTGCGCTCATGGCTCGGGAGAGTGCGCAAATTTAGGTCCTTCACCTGTGCAGATGCTCGTGAGCAAGCAATTTTGGAGTACTGCGGGGCGCGTGTCCTGCGGCAGGCGATCCGAGCTGCAGCTTGCCCTGGGACCTGCTCCTCGAATCAGGTGGCAGGCCGGGCGGCTGGCCGCTAGCCGAGTTCCCACAGCAGCCGGTAGTAGCGGGTACGCTCCGCGTCCGGCTTGATCCCGTAAGCGTCGAGCAGCACCTGCTCCCAGCCGGGCCCGTAGTTCCACCCGGTGCTCCAGGTAGCGATGGCCAGGTCGGCCCAGCGGTCAGCGACTCCGAGGTCGCCGAGATCGACGTGGCCGGACCATCGCCCGTTGTCGGTGATCAGCGTGTTCGGCGCGCAGGCGTCACCGTGGCAGACGACGAGCTTGCCGGCCGCTGGGATGTTCTGGACCTGGGCGAACGCACCCTCGATGCCGAGTTCCAGGTGTTCTGCAGCCCAGTCCGAGGTGTCGAGGCGCCCGCCCGCGGCCGCCCGCTGCGCGGCGCCGACCCGGTCCTGGGCCATCCAGGAGAACGGGCAGTCCGTGACCGGCAGGGCATCGTGCATCGCCCGGAGGCCTTCGCCGATAGCGATCACCGCGGTCCGCGGGTCGGCCAGCCAGCGTCGCGAGACTGCGTTGTGACCGGGCAGTGCCGCGGTGACCAGCCAGGAACCTCCGCCGTCGGCACCCAGGCCGAACACGCGCGGGACCGGGGTGTAGGCGACGGCCCAGGTCATCCGGGCCGCCTCGGCGGCCAGGTCCAGCGGGGAACCGGCAGGCGCCCATTTGATGAAGCACCGGTCCGGGCCCTCGTCCACCTCGAAGGTCAGCGCGTCCTCGTTCTCCCAGGCCAGGCTTATCCGACGGGCCGCCGCGAGCTCCCGGACCGCCGCAGGCGGCGTCGCGGATCGCCGGGAGCCCTCAGTGCTCACCCGTTCACGGTGCCACACCGGGGTTCAGCCCGGGAACTTCGGTCAGGTGCGTGTGAGCGCACCGAACTCGGGCCGTGGCCGGCGGCTGACGATGGCGATATTCGCTCAGCGCGCCAGTCTGGTGATCCGCAGCCGGTTACCGTCCGGGTCGCGAAGTTCGAGCTCG
Organism: uncultured Actinomycetes bacterium; assembly: GCA_963739135.1. Lineage (GTDB taxonomy): Bacteria > Actinomycetota > Actinomycetes > Streptosporangiales > Streptosporangiaceae > Palsa-504. The sequence continues at coordinate 631,147 of CAVTZG010000017.1, read as the reverse complement.
CATCCGTATGGGGGTTCGCCAGTGGGCCGGCCGAACTTGGCCACGACCGCGTCGACGTCGCTCACGTACAGATGGACCAGGGTGTCGGGCCGGGCATCGCCTCGGTGCTCGGACAAGTACAGCCGCGCCCGGTCACGCGAGAGCGACACGAACGCTGGGCCGCCCGGCTTGAAGCGATGTTCCCACTCCTTGGTAAAGCCCAAGCGCTCATACCAGCTGACCGCCGCGGCGGCGTCGGCCACGCGCAGGACAGGGATGACTTCCGCCTCCATGCGGGCATGATCTCACGGAGTGCTGCACGCGGAGTATCAGCACTGTACCGATGCCTCACACGATGATCGTGACGGCTTCAGCGCGTACCGTAACCAAGAGGCGACCCGCCGTGGCCGTTAAACCCGACGTCAAGACAGGCCACGACATCGCGTACGTCACCCGCGGCCGCTGGTGCTCCTGGAGGGAATTCACGGCGAGCATACCGCAGCGGCGGCAGTCCTTACTGTGACTTGGCTTTCGGACGAAAAGGCCGAGGTCCTCTCGGAATCATGCCGAACCTGGTACAGCAGCAGCGGCACCCCCGGACACTGAGCGGGCCATCCCCGGACCCTTTGCTCACCTCGGTTCGGCACTTTCCCCGGTTGCGTCGTCTTGGGCCAGGTGGTCACCGGTTGCCGTCGCGGATACGGCCTTGGCTGCTTCTTCCGCCGCGGTGTAGGCGGCCTTGATGGCATCTTTGCTCGTCCGGAAGGCATTGACCTCAGCGAACAGCCGTCGGTTGGCCGCGTGAACGCGCTGTTCTCTAGCCTGCATGTCGGCGTACTGGCGGCGCAAGTCGGCGAGCTGCCCGGTGACATCGCGGATTGTCTGATCCTGGCCTGCGGCGCCGATCTGGCTGGCGTCCAGAGCCTCGCCGCCCGGGCCTTCCGTCTCGTCAGCTTGCCGTTCCAGTTCACCGATCCGCAGCTCCAGCCGCTTGCGCGAAGTAGCGACGTCAGCACTGGCCCGGCGCGCACGGCTAAGCGTCAGGAGGAGCCGCTGATATGCGGCCTCCAGGCCCGGCCCCGTTGCCCAGGACCCGATCTTGCCCAGCAGCCAGTATTGCGCTGTGGCTACTGGCTTGCTGCGCGAGGCGCCATGCATATGGGCATTGAGCCGGACGACCCATTTCTCGACTTCGGTCGCCATCCGGGTCTGGTACTCCATGGCCGCCTCCGGTACCTCATATGCCTTGACGAGTACCGTCGCATGTCGGGCCGGTGCGCTCAAATTTCGGTCTGCCCCGTTCTGGGCCGTGCCCGCTCTCCCGGTCGGCTCTACGTCCGGCCAGTGGCCTGGATCACGGGCTCGCGGTCGCGTGGCAAGCGGCGCGGAGGCCACGGGCGAGCACGATCGGCGTGCGTGGATGAGCCTGGGTGATCTGCGCCAGCTGAGCGTGCGGGGCCGACGCGCGCCGACCGGGGCCTCTCACGGCCGGAGGCCGGCGCAGGCGTCGGCCCGCGCCGCGCGCAGCGCGCCGCCTTGACATACCGCGGCGGTATTTATCAGCCGTCCACGCTCTGGCAGGTGCTGCGGAAGGCCCGGGCGGTGGCGTTTCCGCCTGCTGTCGTGGCATCGCCGCTGGCCCGCAGGCCGTATGACTTCCGGCATGCTGGGGTCTCGTGGCGGCTCAATGCTGGGGCTCCCGGCCCGCAGGTGGCTGAGTGGGCAGGTCACAGCGTGGAAGTGCTCTACCGGATCTATGCGCACTGCATCGATGGGGACGATGAACGCTGGCACAAGCAGATGGAGGACTTCCTTGGCTAGCCTGGAGGCCGGGCACGTGTCCCGGAACCTCGTCGTTTCGTCTTCTGAGCTGGGCGGATGCCTCCCGGTCCATTCCGCGTATATTCCGGGACTGGCGACATCGGGCGGCTTCTGGTGGCATACGGCTGCACAGCCGTTCAGCCGTGGCCGGATGGTTTTCCCAGGTCAGTATGGGTATGGCCTGGTGGTGATGGGCGCCCCCCAGCAGGATTCGAACCTGCGCTCACGGCTCCGGAGAGAGCAAGAATTTAAGTCCTCGACCAAAACAAATGCTCGTAAGCAAGCAATTTCGGAGCGCTGTGGGCGCGCGGACGCCGTGCGGTGCGGCCTCGGCCGGTGGAGGTTGCGACGCCTAGATTCAGGCTGCGAGGCGCTACCGGGTTTTAGGTCAGGCTGGCTTGTCTTGCGGGTCGATGCCGTGCTGGCGGAGCAGGGCGCGGAGCCGCTCGATCTCGTCGGCGAGCTGCTGGCATCGCTCGGCCATATCCGGCAGGGCCGGGTGCCCGGCGGCCCACTGTTCCTGTCTCTCGGCCTTGCTGGCCAGCAGTTCCTTTTCCCGGTTACGCAGCGCCGCGGCCTGCTCATAGTCGTGGGCGTCGACGGCGGATTCCTTCTCGCGGCAGGCCTGGGCGATCTGCTCGTCCAGGTCACTGGTGTCCGGCCCGATGCCCACCCGCTGCTCGAGTGCCGCGAGTCGGCCCTCGACCACGTCCAGGCGAGCCTGCACCTCGGGCCCCGGTGCGCCCTCCCGGGGCGGTCGGCCGTGGATGAGCTGGATGACCTGCTGGCGCACCCGGTTCAGGTCGGCGCCCAGCCTGACCAGCACCTGCGCGGCCACCCCGTCGCCCTCGCGGATCAGGCCGAGCAGGATGTGCTCGGTGCCGATGTAGTTGTGGCCGAGTTGCAGAGACTCGCGCAGCGACAGCTCGAGCACCTTCTTGGCCCGGGGCGTGAACGGGATGTGCCCGGAGGGTGTCACCTGGCCCTGGCCGATGATCTCCTCGACCTGTTGCCGTACCGCGTCCAGGCTGATCCCCAGCGACCCCAGCGCCTCGGCCGCGACGCCTTCGCCCTCGTGGATGAGGCCGAGCAGGATGTGCTCGGTGCCGATGTAGTTGTGTTTGAGCATCCTGGCCTCGTCCTGGGCCAGGACCACAACACGCCGCGCCCGGTCGGTAAACCGCTCGAACATCGTCCGCCGCCTCGCGCTACTGAGCAGAACCTGGCCGCCCGCCCCCAGCATCGGCCGGACGGAACCTGCCCGGGCAAGCCAGTGATGATCCATCCACAGTACGCGCCCACGGCCAAAGCCACCGCGGGGACGGCGGCCGGCCATCGGGAAACAGCAGGAAGACCAGCCCGATCAGCACGAGCCCCAGCACCGAGCTGGGCTGAGCCAGCAGCGCCACCCAGCCCAGCGGCAGCCCGCCATGATGCAGCCGGTAGTCGGCCACCGCGTAATAAGCGGCGTCCTCGCTGAGCATGGACAAGACCGAGCCGCTGAGGAAGAGCCAGCCGAGCGGGTTACCCGGCTTGCGCCAGGCCACCACGAAGGCCCCCACGGCGAACGGGACCTCGACCCACACCGGCAACTGGCCGCTGGCGGCATTCAGGCTCTGATGCGCCAGCCGGGCCAGCGGCACGGCGGCGACCGCCAGGACCAGCACCAGGCCGCCCACCACCAGCGCGGCCACCGGCAAACCCAGGCGCAAACGGCCGCCAGCGCCCTGCGACGTCATGGCCGCTCGCCCGGCCGCCCCTCCACCCTCGCGCACGGCTGCGACGATACGCCCCGAGCGTTCCGGAAACGTTACCGCTCACAGCAGGTACATGATTGCTGGCTGACCCCAGATCCGGGAGTGGCCCGCGGAGCGGGCCTGTCCGCCCCTCCAGCATCAAGCGTGAATGTGACCGTAGGGCAACGAGCACAGGACAAGGCGTCCGGCCTGAGTTCACCCCAGACTCGCATTCATCAGCTTGGCAGCTGGTCCCCAGGGCGCTCTGGGGACGCGGGCGCGGCCACGCGGAGGCAGGCAGCTAGTGGTGCGGCGCTAGCGTTTGCCCGGGTTCCCCGAGGCCAATGCTTGCTGTGGCACAGCACCGCAACTGCCGTTCGGCGTGGTCAGAAGGTCGACCGCCTGATCGCTATGACCACGCAAGCAGTCCCAGGTGCAGTTAGCCGGTCATCACTGGGCATCGCGGCGGTACCGGGCGGGGAGCTCAACGGTCCGGGCCGCGCCCATCAGCTCGAGATTGGCTGCTTCCAGCCGTGCAAGATGCTCGGTGTCGCCCAGGCCGGGGACCGACACCAGCACGCCGTCAGCCAGGTCCGCCAGGCTGGCCTCGACGACCTGGCTGGGCTCCATCCGTGGGACAGCGCTCATGTCCATGCCTTGCCGGGAGTGGAACTCCGAGCGCACCACCCCGGGGCAGACGACCTGGACCTGGATCCCGCGGTCGCGTACCTCAGCCGCCAGCGCCTGGCTGAAAGTGACCAGGAACGACTTGGTGGCCGCGTACACCACCCGCTTGGGCAGCCACGCTATCTGCACGGTGCCGCTGAAGGCCAGCAGGGAAGCGATGTTGATGATCGAGCCGCGCGACCGGTCCAGCATGCCGGGCAGCACGGCCTGGGTCAGCAGCACCGGAGCCAGCACGTTCAGGTCCACCAGTTCCGCTGCCTGCGCCGCGGGGAGATCGGCAAAGGGCATGTAGTGGGCCAGGCCCGCATTGTTGACCAGCATGTCGACGGGCATGGCGCCGATCTCACCGCCGACGCGCTCCACCTCCCCGGGACGGGACAGGTCGGCCTGGACCGCCCGCACCGTCACCCCATGAGCCTTGCTCAGCCGCGCCGCCAGCTCGCTCAGGCGCTCACCGCTCCGGGCCACCACCACCAGGTCCCACCGGTCAGCTGCCAGCCGCTCCGCGAATGCTTCACCGATACCAGACGAGGCACCGGTCACCACTGCCAGACCGGGCATGTGTCCTCCAACCCTGCCGGGTTGCTGCCCTGTAGCCGGGACTACCAGGCGCTCCAAGTCACCCCTATACCACTCGTCCGGCGTGCCTTTCAAGGGGCTCAGTACGAGCTATCCGGCAACGCAAACGTCAGCGGTCGCGGTACTGGGCGTGAGCCCGAGATCGCGGCCGAGAGCGTTTGCACGCACCAACCGTTTGTACCGATGCATCACCAGATGACCGCGGCGGCTCCAGCGCACACCGTAACCACAAGGTCGCCCGCCGTGGCCGTTAAGTCCGACGTGAAAACCGGCCACGACATCGCCTACGTCACCCGCGGCCACGCCTCCGGCTGCGCAGGCGCCATGGCCTACTACACCCGGATGGGAGACCCGCCGGGAACGTGGGAAGGCCGCGGCGCCGTCGCGCTCGGCCTGTCCGGGACGGTCGAGGCCGAGGTCGCCGAACGGCTCTACCAGGAGGGCGTAGGCCCGGGCGGCGAGCGGATCACGCCCGCCGCCGGGCTCTGCGCGGGGACGCCCGCCCAGCACGGGCGCGCCGCGGCAGCGCGAAGCACCCTCAGATCCATCACGCTCACCCGGCACGCAGGCCGCCATCCTCAGCCTCCAATTGGGCAGCTCGCGGATACCGCGTCTAGGCTGCCCTGCGGACGTGGCTTCGTGATTGGTTCGTCAGAGTAAACCTGGCGCCCACTCGCAAAAGGCATGGACCGGGGCTGTGGTTTTGCGGGGGAGGGGGGCAGTTCCGGGGTTTCCCCCCGGCACGTTTCCGGATTGGTCCCGCGCCCATCATTCAACGATCGGCTAGATCGGGTACGGGCCCCGCGGCGCCGGCGGTGTGATGGGTCGGGAGACCGTGAAGGGTCCGAAGGAGCGGGAGACACCATTAGAGGTGACCGTGATAGTGAGCTCACCCGAGCGCCCTGACACCAGGGTGGGAGTAAAGATGAACTGAAAGACACCAGGACAGGCCGGGGTTGGCTGAGGGGGGATTGCTGCTACGACATTGCTGCTTGTGATAACACTCAACGTCACCGATGACCCGGTAGGCGTCACATAGACCAAGCCGTTGGCTTGCTGTCCGGGTACAGAAACAGAGGGGCCACCCGGGGAAAATTACAGAGCGTTTCGACGCTTTGGAGTGTAAGCAACCTTATCGCCGACTCCGCGCGATCCCCTGGTGTACTGACCGCGCAGATCAGCGCGGCACGCGGTAAATCGGTCAGGCGGCGCCGTAAGCGGTGACGCCGAACCATGCCACATAGTCTTCTGCGCGCTCCAGGTTACTGTTGGCGCGTACCTCCCATAGCGCTTGCGCCAGTGAAGCGCCGACCGCGAGATGCTGATGCAGCCTCGTCATCAGGGGCACGCTTGCACCATCGGGCAAAGGGATCGTGGAGGCGACCACACCGGCGGTCCCCCTCGCCATCAGTGCACTGACGAAGCCGAGCACCTCACCGCCAGCGTATCTGTGCTCCGCACCAGACTCGCAGGCGGCCAGCACCACCCGCCGTGGGACGGCGCCGGAATTGAGCACTTCGTACAGCGTCAGCGGGCCGTCGCTGAGCAACAACGAGGAGAACAGTGGGTTGTCCGAGCGCAACAGGCCGTGGCACGCTAGGTGCGCCAAGTCAACGTTAGAGATCATGTTCAGCGTCGCGCGCACAGTGCTGTCCGGGGGCAGCAGCAGGCCCGCCTCGCGGCGCGCCCGATGAACCTCAAGGACCTCGGCCAGCGCCCCCGGCAATCCAGGGCCCGCGACCAATGCCAGCCCCGCACGATTGACGGGAGGCGCCGCACGACGGCTGCGGGCCCAGAATGTTGCCGACGGCACGACGCATGTTTCTCCCGTATGCAACCCCGACCACGGCACCTTATAAAGCGGCCCCGAGGGAACTACCACCAGCGGGTCGCTGTCCCCGACCACGAGTGGCGTTACCAGCGCGCGTCGCAGAGCAGCCAGGGAGAACTCGGCACTTTGCCGCGCCTGCCTGACGTGCTGGCCGCCCCTGAGCAGCCGCCGCAGGGCGAAAAGCAGCATGCTGGTTGCCCGGTAGACCGGCTCGGCCGGTCCCAGTTCGACCAGCCGCGTTCCTCGCGGGCTGATGACGACCGCGACCAGCGTATTCTCGACCGTCGCGTACTCGGCCAGATACCGGCCATCGAGCAGCGACCGCAACTCGCCGGTCCCCACCACCTCGGCCCTGGCGGTCAGCCCCTGCGGCCCGGTCCAGGCCGCCCGCCTGATCCTCGCCTCCAGCCTGGCCCGGCGAGCCAGCAGCTCCACCGGCTCCTGGTCCGCCTCGCGGCGGGCCGCCCGCAACTCGTGCTCGACCGCCCGTAGGGCGGTCAGCTCTTCCTCCACCGCCGCGACCGGTGGCTCCACGCTCAGCAGCGAGACCGCCCGGGTCAGCTCCATCCAGGTGAACAACCTGGCTGGCGGCGCACTGCGGAGCAGCTCCCGCAGCCCGAGCTCGCCCAGCTCCTCCCCGTGACCGGAGGCCAGCATGCGAAGCTCCATCGAGGGCAGCGCCGCGCGGTGCCTCGCCAGATCGGTCAGACCCGTGCGGCATTGCCGTAGCACCGCGCCGGTGTCCCGGTCGATGGTCGCGTCCAGCGCCTGCGCCAGGTGGCCGCGCAACCGGACCAGCAGGGCCTGACCCCGCGCGAGCTTCCCGGCGGATCTGAGGTGCCGCCGGGCCGTTCGCGCCTCCGCCGCTGTAAGCGCCGCCTGGCCGGCCGCCAGGTGCGCCGCGACGGCGTCGGCCCGAAGGCCTAGCCGCTGCAGCGTCCCCGCGGCCCGCCCCAGTCGGCGAAGCTCATCCGGCTGGTGTCCTGTCCCGGCGGCGGCCACCTCGACCGCCACGACCGTCGCACGTGCCGTCCACGCGGTCCGCCTCTGACGGCGGAACTCCGTCATGGCGACGTCTACGTCGGCGCCTGCCGCCCTGGCATCCCCGAGCGCCAGCGCCAGCTGGGCACACCGCAGTCGTGCCTGGGCGGTCATCAGGCGCGCCCCGTGGGATTCGAACTCGGCCGCGGCCGAACGGGCCACCGTGAGCGCCTCCTGCAGCAGCCGCAGATCGACCAGGACATCGGCGTAATCCAGGTAATGCTCGCCGAGCGGCACCCCGGCGGCCGCATAGAGCTGGGCCGCCCTATCAAAAAGGCGGAGGCTCTCCACCACGTCACCGGCGTGGAAGCTGGACCACGCCTGGCTGTTGGTGATGATGGCCACCAAGAGCGGGCTTTGCTCCCTCGCCAGCGCGGCCGCCCGTTCCAGCACCTGGAGCGCGTCCCGCGGCTTGCCCAACTCGGTGTACGCCACGGACAGGTTGTTCGCCGCCTTGATCCATACGTCCGCTGGGCAGAGCGGATCGGCTAGCACCCGATGATAAAGCGCGGCGGCCGCCATGACGCGACCGCCATTATGTTCGAGCAGCGCTCGTTGCAGGTTGATCTCGGGTCGCCTCTCGTCGAGGACGAGCAATTCGGCGCGCCCCAGATCCCGGCGGGCCTCGGCGCGCCGGCCGAGCTCGTGCAGCGCGACCGCCCGGGTCACCAGTACATCCCCGAGGCGCTGGTCGAGTCCTTCCCGGTGAGCCAGCCTCGCCGCCTGGTCCAGCATCTTTTTCGCCGCCGGATTGTCGAGGACCACATGCCGCGCCCACGCCTGGGCCCGCAGCGCGACAATGAGCGCCTCGGTGTTTCCACTCGCACGTGCGCGCGCGATCAACATAGGAATCCTCGCCGCGTATCTGGCGGGATCCCTCACGACTCCGTCATATGTCGCTTCGGCTTCCGACACGAGATTCCTGGACTGAGCATCCACGGTTGCAGACCCGATCTTCGTCGGTCGCCAGATATAACATCGGTCGCCAGATATAACAATCGTAGCCGTCCCGAACGCGGAGGAGACTTCGGAAATGACCACCGACGCCACATCTAGCACACCCGAGCCAGGCCGGCCGCAGGCGGCCGCAATCAATCCCCAAGAGGATTACCCAGATCCCCGTAATGAGCTCCAGCGTCAGGAGGACCCTGGCATCGGGGCTGAGCAATCCGACGCCCTCACCGACTTCGGCGAGAACCCGCACCGCCTTATCGACGAGATAATCGCGCGCATCCAGGCCGAACGCCGGGAGACGCTCGGCTTCCGGCTGGATGATCCGCCTATCCAGTTCGAGGTGCTCTCGCGCCCCAGCCCGCCGGGCCAGCCGAACCTGGGCGACCTGATCCTCGTGGCGAGCGGGGAGCTCCTGCTCCGGGTGCCTGCTGGCGGGGTAGCAGGCCCCGGCCCCTACACCGCCGGCCAGCCCAGCGCCGCCGACGAAGTGCCGCCCCCGTGGCAGCTCGCCGACAGCCTGCTTCGCGAACTCGGATACACGCAGACCTCCCCGGACTTCCCCGAGGGCCTGCCGGTGCGCAAGTACGTGATCGCGGACCGGGGAGCAGATCAGCTGCTGCGGGACCGCGACCAGGTCCGGGCCGCTACTGGCGCCGAGGTGGACCTCAACTACGTGGTTACGGCCGGTCACCTGGTCAAGGCCGATGACTACCCCAGGAAGACGGCGGCCCACCGGTGTTACTCGCCCGAATGGATCCGCTGTCACCCCGTGACCCGCAAGGTCACCGTCGCGGTGATCGACACCGGCATCAACCACGAGAGCCGGGCGGACGGCTGGCTGGACGGGATCCCGGAAGGGGCTGCCAACATCGACCCGCTCGACGTCTTCCCGGTGCGGGACGTGAACGGCCAGATCATTCGCGGGGACGGCCTGCTGGATCAGAGCGCCGGCCACGGCACGTTCGTGGCGGGAGTCGTGGAGCAGGTGGCGCCAGCCTGCACCATCGTCGTCTACCGGGCCGTGGACACCGAGGGGATGGGGACGAGCTACGACGTCGGCAACGCGATCATCCAGGCCGCTGAAGACGGCGCGGACATCATCAACCTGTCACTCGGCACCATGACCGTGGACAACCTGCCGCCGGTCGCCTTCACCGCCGCGCTGGACATCGTGCAGGCAGCGCACCCCGACGTGCTCGTCGTGGCCAGCGCGGGCAACACCGGCCTGGATGCCCCGATGTTCCCAGCGGCGATGAAGGGCGTTATCGGCGTGGGGGCACTGGCCGCGGACCTGACCCCGGCGCTCTGGTCCAATCATGGTTTCTGGGTGAACTGCTCGGCCGTGGGCGTCGGAGTCATCTCGACGTTCGTCAAGGGCGTTGAGCCGCACACCGACGCCGGTGCCGTCGTTACCGAACAGTTTGGCCCCGACGCCTGGGCGATCTGGAGCGGGACGTCATTCTCCGCGCCGCAGATTGCGGGCGCCGTGGCGCAGCTCAGCCAGCTGAACGACGTCGGGCCGGCGGTCGCGCTCGGCCAGCTGCTGGCCGGGCGGTCCATCCTGCCGGGCTACGGATTCGTGATACCGATCCTGCCCGGTACTTGAGCAACCGGGCCCACGACCGTCCCCTTGGGCCCAATAGTCCAAGCCGCGCGAGCCGCCACGCTCGAGTTAACCGGGAAGCTCGGGCGTCACCAGCACGTCTGCCCGCGTCGATTCACGTGCGGATCGAGCCTGCGCGGATGCCGTCGGCAACCACCAGTTCGCTGTCCGCTGCCGCCAGGCCCAAGTGCTGCATCAGCCCGTCGCTGAGCCTGCGTGTTCGGATATTAGCCTTGCTAACGAGATTCCGGGGAGCCGATCGGGGAGCCAACGACCACAGATCCCGGGCGACGTCAGGCCACATCCGGCCGCTGCAGGTACGGTCAAGCGGCACGTTGGGCCACGTCTACCCCGATCGGGCAACACTTCGGGAGTGCCTCCTAAGCAGCGGGTCACGGGCGACTCACCTCTGCCGACGCGGCGGGCCTGACGGCCAGGGCCAGCCAGGGTCGGCTGCCGCGCGCCCACTAAAGGTGAGATTTACCGATCAGCAGAAGGTCGGCAGTTCGATGCTACCCCCGACCACCATCACAGACCTGCAAGAGACAGCGCCTCACCTGCGTAAACGTGGCGAGGAGCTGTCCTTTACTCTCCGGCTGACCAAGGCTGTTCACGGCTGACGGCGGAAGGTTGCGCCCAATACGCGTCCAAGTCGGCAGCGCCATCCCACTCTAGGTCTATGCAAGCCAGCGTCACGCCGTAGGCTCAGACCTCCGGAAGTTGGCGGTGCGAAACGGTCAAGTGTTCCGCCGAGCCGCTGATCTCCCCTTCGAAGGAAGTTTCCTATATGGCCACGTAGCACAAAATTCTTCGCCGTGGAGTACCTCTGGTGGAAGAATCTTGATGTTACTTATCGGTAGAGGGTTCGGGGGATTTAACAAGCTTCCGCAAAGGCGTCGATCACGTTCCCGCAGGTGGTGGCCTTTCTCGTCAGGAACTTCCGGAGGTCTGAGGAGCGCCGGGATGAACCGGCACGAAGGAGGAGATGTGAGAGCTCTACGTTGAAGGGCTAGCGACCCGCGACGGCCCCGAGTCATGCGCCGTTGTCCGTGAGGGCAGGGGTGAAGCGTTGGCAGGGGTACGCGCAGGCCGGGCTATTGAGCCGCGAAATTCCAAGTCCGGGGTGCCAACGTTGTTCTCAGAATGCGGAAGGCGACATCCCTGGCAGCGTTAGCGCGAGCTGCCGGGGGACCCCGCGCGGTCAGAGAACCAGGGCATGTGCGGAACCTTCGTGCACGAGAACCGGGAGGGCCCGTTGCTGCCCGTCCGCGTGGTCTGCGGGCGGGCCGCCTGGGGAACGCCAAGGCGGTAATCCCAGGATGCACGGCGCGGGCAGTCAGATCACCTCGTAGTACCTGTGATCCCGCCGAACAAGGGCGCGGCTACGGCCGTGGCCTGCGGAGGCGGTGGAGGAAAGGAGAGTGAGCGTGAGGAACACGGACAGCGAAACACGTCCCGGACGCGGAGCCGGGCCAGGCGTGTCAAGTGGGCTGGATCGTGTGCGGGAAGTTGCTGTACGGGAGAAGGATGCGCGGTTCACCGCGTTGCTGCACCACATCACGCTGGAACGGCTGTGGAAGGTGTTCACGGAACTGAAAAGGGACGCGGCGCCGGGCGCGGACGGGCTGACGTGGTGGCAGTACGAGCAGGACCTGCGGGCTAACCTGGAGGATCTGCACGGGCGGGTGCAGTGTGGAAGCCGGGGCCTGAGCTGGGTATGTCGAGTTGTTACAGAGGGATCGGTGTGGTTACGACTTTCGGCGGCGCCGTCTACATGCATATCCGACGATGAACGTCAAAGCAAGTATGACGAGCCGCGTTGAAATCCGGCGCTTCATCCGATGCGGCTGCTGCAATCTACTAATAGGCGCGCCGGAATTACTAAGGTCTAGTTGATCAGATGATTTGCTCTGATGCTCCCCCGGCCGAATCCAGTCAAAGAGCAGACTGGCCAGCATAGCGCCGCCAATGCCGAAGCCGATGGCGCAGACGACGATCCAGTCCTGAAGCAACGCCACAGATGCGGTGTCGGTGAGTTGCGCGCTGGGTCTGATCTCATTCGTGCCCGACCAGGACGGCGGGTACGGGGTGGACGTACTTGGCATAGAAGAGTCAATAAACCAGCCAGGAGCAGCGTACCCTTGTGAGACCTCAATGTTTAGGGAACTCGGTAGGGCCCACTTACCGGGAATGCCTGGGAGGGTGAATGGGCCATTAGTTGGAGCAAGGTCCGTTGAAAATCCGATCTGCGGCCATGATTGGCTAGTGTGTGGCCCGTGCCACAAGCCCCATGGCCCTGACCAGCTTTGTTGCAGCGGTCCCAGCATAAGCCCTTCCATTTCATAGGTCATCGAGGTTATGTCCTCTTGGCAGGGGGCCTTTGGAAGATCAAATTTGATGAGCTGGGCACTGCCAAGGACATAGACACTCTGAAGGTAGAAAATGTTACCGGAGAACCGCCGTATTTGCGGGAGTGGCGTAGGATACAGTCCGAACGGCTTGGCGTCTGTGATTTGAGCATTGCCTGTAAGAACAAGGTCTGCGCTATAGGGGCGTGGCCCGCAAGCCGATACAGTGTATGAGACAAGCGGATTTCTGCCACCGGCGTAGGATTGGACCAGTAGTACCACTTTATCAACTTTTGATTCAGATGTCGGCTGGAGAAGAAAGGCTGTTCCGTTAAATTTCCAATAGGGAGGCAGTCCGTTTAGCGTAATTGACAAGGCCACGTATCCAGCGATGCTTGCGAAGCTGATTGTCGCGATGAATGACCATGCTACGAGCTTCCGGACTCTCCTTTTATTTTTTCCGGAAGTTCGTCACCTCATAAGGCAATGCCGTTTAGCTTATTTTGATCATGGCTGCGGTGCCGGCGAGGACGGGGTTGGCGAGGCGGATCGTGGCCGGGCCGTCGTGCCGGACGTTCTTGTCGCCGGGTTTCTTGACGCGGTAGGCGTTGTGGCGTCCCCGCTTGATAACGCGGGGGCAGGTGCGGTGCCTGCGCCGGGGGTTGAGGTGCTTGTTCTTCGTGATGTCGGCCTTGACCCGGGCCAGGACGGCCCGGGCATGCTCAGGGGGAAAAGGCCGGGTCGGCGACCCGGCGGCGCAGGATGCGGACCGTGCGCCTGAACTTGACCCGGTCCGGGTCGATGCCGGCGGCGGTGGCCGCTGTGCAGGTCAGTGCGCTGATCGCGTAGTGGGTCAGCTGGATGAGGACATGAGCGCGGTATGGCGCTGGTCCCAGCGGCTGGGCGACCCGCTGCGGGATGCGCTCAGCCGCCCCGGCGCTTCGGCGGAACTGCTGGCCGCCGCCGCCGAGATCCAGCGGGAAGGCAAAGCAGCCGACTCCATCCGCATGACCATGGTCCGGTCCCTGGCCTGGGTCGGCGTCCCGGCCCTGCGCCGCACCGTCTCCGGCACGGGCATCCGCCCGTTCGACGCGGCCGAGTGGGTCCGTAGGAACGGGACGCTGTACGTGATCAACTCGGACGAACTGAGCGCCGCCGCGCCGCTGTTCCGGGCCGTGATCGAGAAAGTCCACCGGGACTGCGTGTTCGCTGGGTCCCTGACCCGGTTCGGGCGCATCCCGAACCCGGTCCTGTTCGCGCTCGACGAGGTCACCCAGACCGCTGCCGTGCCGCTGGCCTGTCGCTGCTGGCCGAATGGGTCGCCGTCATGCGCCAATGGCACCCCTCCTATTTCGACCGCGTGGCCGCCTGCTGGGCATCCCACCCCGAAGTCGTGATCGAGCTCCACAACGTCATGACCGAATTCACCCGTATCTACCGGAGGGAAAACCCGCCGCTCGCCGACGCCATGCTCCTTTACGACCGCTGGCTCCCCGGGATGCTCCGCCGCTGCGCCGAAGTCATGAAAAATTGCGGCCCCGCCGGATGCTTCCGTCACCGCCCGCGCTCCAGCGCCAGCACGAAGGTCTCCCGGCGCACCTTCGACCGGTGGCGCGCCCTCGGCACCGGCCCCCGATGCAAGCGCCTGGCAGGCAAAGGAGGCGTCCGCATCCGGCGCAGCTGGCTCGAAGACTGGCTGGACACCACCGACGAGGACATCGCTTGACTACCTCGTTCGACTTCCGCCCCTGGAAGATCGAGACCCGGAAGGGACGCAAGACGGCCTACCGGGTCCGGTGGGCCGTGGCCAGGCGGAACTTCTCCAAATCGTTCCTCACCATGGCGCTGGCCGAATCGTTCCGCGCCTCGCTGATCACCGCGGCCAGGAAAGGGGAGGGGTTCGACACCGACTCGGGCCTGCCCGAGTCACTAGAACGCAGGCGCCGCAACATCTCCCCATCCCGCCCGAGCTCGTCCAGCTCCTCCGCACCCACCTCGAGACGTACGGCGCCGGCCCGGACGGCAGGCTGTTCCGGTCCGAGAACCGCACCCCGATCCAGCCCTCCACCTGGTGGCAGGTCTGGCAGAAGGTCCGCGCCGCCTCCCTCACCCCCGACCAGCTCGCCTCACCGCTGATGAAACGCCCCTACGACCTGCGGCACTCCGGGATCACCTGGCGGCTCAACTCCGGCGTCCCGGCCACCGAGGTCGCCGCCTGGGCTGGCCACTCCGTCGAGATGCTCATGCGGGTCTACGCCCGGTGCGTCGAAGGCCTCGAAAGCATCTGGATCGGCCGCATGGACCAAGGCCTGCACCTGGAGGAGCCATGACTTGGGGCGCGTATGGGGCGCAGCACCCGTCAGAAACCAGCAACCGGTGGCGTGCCGTGACCGAGCGTGACAACGGACATTTCCGCGGAACCGCAGGTCAGGGCCAAGAAATACCCGGTAACGATAGGCGCCCCCAGCAGGATTCGAACCTGCGCTCACGGCTCCGGAGGCCGTTGCTCTCTCCCCTGAGCTATGGGGGCTTTGCGCCTGCAAAAGCGTACCAGCCCGAACACCCGCTGCGGACACGCCCCGGTACAGTGCGCAAACACCGGCCAGAAGACGCTACCCTCACGCGAGTGACGCAGGGATTGGGACGGGTGCTCGTCGTGGACGACGACGAGGTGATCAGACGGCTTATCGCGGTAAACCTCCAGCTCGAGGGCTTTGATGTCGAGACGGCGGTGGATGGGCAGGATTGCCTGGACAAGGTGGCGCAGATCGATCCGGATGTCATCACGCTGGACGTGATGATGCCGCGCCTGGACGGCTGGGAGACCGCGATCCAGCTGCGCAAGTCGCCGGAGCTGGCCCACATCAAGGTGGTGCTGATCACCGCCCGCGCGCAGGAGGACGACAAGAACCACGGCAGCCGGGTCGGCGCCGACGCCTACCTGACCAAGCCCTTCGACCCGAACGAGATGATCCGCGTGGTCCGCGAGCTGGCCGCCAGCTAAGGGCTTTGGGCGGCCGAAGCCGCCATGATCGAGTCAAATTTGGTGTATGTGCACCCTGACCTTGGATGATGGCGGTTTATGCGGCTAGTCCTGCCTGGCGGGCGAGGTCATTGATCGCGTCGCGGTAGGCACGGTCGGCGGCGCGCAGGGGTGCCGGGACGGGCGGGGGCTGTCCTGTGAGCTCGGCGAGTCCGCGGCGGAGGAACCGTGCGTGCAGCCGGGTGAGGAAGAGGGCGTGGCGGAGCCCGCTGCTGGTGACCTGGTACCGGTGGGTGCGGGGGATGCGTTCGATGAGGCCGTGGACGCGCAGTCGTCTGAGGTCGTAGGTGATCTGCCCGCTGGTCATGTCCTCATAGCGCCTGCCGAGCAGCGGCGCGAGGTGGGTGCGGAGTTCGCGGTTGGTGAATCCGTTGGGCAGCAGCCTGAAGGCGCACAGGGCCGAGAGCAGGGCCTGGGCGCGTTCGTCGGTGAAGCGCAGGCCGGGGATGCGCGTCCCGGCCGGGGTGATGACAGGAGCGGTGATGGCGGTGATCGCGGCGGCGCCGGCGGCGGGGTCGTGGCTGATTTTCTGGACGCTCAGCAGGCGCCGGTTGGCGGTGAAGCCGACCTGCCGCAGTGCGGGCAGGTTCGCTAGCCCTTTGCCGATGCCGAAGTCGCCGGGATCGTTGATGACAGTTTCGGTGCGCAGCGCTCTCCCTTCCTTGTGGTACTGCTTGACCTTGGTTTTCTTGTATTCGACCCGGACCGCTGGGGTGACGCTGTTGGTCACGATGCGGGTGCGGAACTCGCTGGGGGTGGGCCGCTTGCGGCCGTTGTGGATGCGGCGGCCGAAGATCAGGCTGATCTTGTCCGGGCGGCCGATGTCCAGGTTGTCGCGGATCATCTGCTCCAGGAAGATCCGCCCGGTGACCGGCCGGTCGAGCATCTGGGTGAGGCTGAACTCCGCCTGCACGATGGAGGCGTCGTAGCGGTACCCGGCGGCGGTGTCGTCCTCGGTGAACGGGTACGGCAGGATCCGCAGCCACTTGGCCAGCAGCGCCCGGATGTGCTCCTCGCCGAAAGAATCGCAGATCGCCTGCAGCGCCGGCACGTCATCGACCGCGGCGAAGGCGTTGTCCATCGGGGTGAAGCCGATCCCGGCCTTCTCCGCCTGCCGCTGCGCCCAGTGGTTGGCGTTCAGGCACAGCTTGGCGGTGTAGGGGAAGTAGCTGCAGAACTTGATGAAGAACGGGCCGAAATCCTCATCGACGCAGTAGAAGTAGAAGTAGTTGACCTGCAGCGTGGCCCGGGTCAGCCACAGGTACTCCGCCCCGGTGGCCGGGTTGCGGCGCTTCTGGGTGCGGAACACCCAGGCCTTCTCCTGGGCGCGGCCGACGAACAGCACCCCCTCCCTGCCGGGGAAATCAGCCAGGTACCGGTGCGCGATCGCGTCCTTATCCTCGCCCTTGCCGAAGGACACCAGGTCCAGGCCCCGGGCCGCGATGAAGTGATGGATGTTCGCCACGAACGTCTCGGTGATCGGCGCCATCAGCACCGACGAGGCGTACTTGTACCCGCGGTGACCGACGAAGAACGCCGAGACCCCGCCGCCGTACTGCAGCTTCGGCTGATAGACGTTGAGGTACATCCGGTCAACCGACTCGATCTCGAATACCACGTGGCCAGACAGGACATCAGCTGTGGTGCGCGGTAGCGTCATGACGGGCTCCGGTCTGCGGCAAGGCCCGCAAGGGCCACCTAACCGCACAAGCGGTACATGAACGGGCACATGATGTCACCGTTGGCCAGCGGACCGGAGCCCTTTGCGAAAACCCAGGCCAGAACCAGCGCACCGTCAAAGGCAGGCCCCGGCCACGCACATGCATGACTTTTGGGATGGGGCGCAGCCCCGCTATGTGATCACCGCCGAGCTGCGGCGGGCCATCCTCGCCGCGGCCGGCCGCCTCGACGCCGACCCGCTGCTCCGCCCGGGGCCGGGTCCGGGCCGTTACGCCTCCAGCCTGCCGTTCCGCCTGGGCGGCCCGCCGCTAGAGAATGCAGCCGCCCTGGCCGCCCGGCTCACACAAGAGCCCTGGATCGCCGCCGCCGAACCCACCGGGCCCGGCTACCTGACCGTCACCGTCACCCGCGACGCCCTGGCCGGCCTGGCCGTGCGGATCCCCCGGGCCGGCCCGGCCTGCGCCGCCAGCGACGCGCTGCACGGCCGCACCATGACCGCCCCCGCCGCGGCGGACCTCGCCGCGCAACCCGGCTGGCCCGCCGCCCGGGCGGCCCTGACCGCCGAGCTGACCGCCCGGCTCGCCGCTGCCGCGGGCGCGACCCTTATTTATGCGGCCGAACGATCCGTGGTTCCCGCCCCCGCCCCCCCAGCCCCCGCCCCGGCGGAGCCGGGGTCACTGGCGCATGCCCTCTGGTACGCCGGACCCGACGCGGTGCGGTTCGCGCTGGCCCGGACGCCGCCAGGGCACGCCGAACCGCCGCGAGCGGCGCAGATCGCGCGGCACCTGATCGCCAATCCCGCCTATGCTGTTCGGTACGCGCATGCCGCCGCTGCCGCCGTGCTGCGCTGGGCCGCCGCGCTGGGGTCAGCGCCAGCCGGGTTCTCGCCGCGCCTGCTCATGGCTCCACCGGAGCTGGCGCTGCTCGACGCGCTGTCCTGGCTCCCGGAACGGGTGGCCATGGCCGCGCGCCGCGGCCGGCCCGACGAGTTCGCCGGGTACCTGGAGGAGCTGGCAGCACGGACGATTGACACCATGAGCACTACCGGCTTCACGACGATATCGAGCATCAGCAGCGAACGGCTGTGGCTGGCGGATGCGGCCCGGACCGGGCTCGCCGCCGGCCTCGGGCTGCTCGGGATCAGCGCGCCCAGTCGCCTATAACACTGGCGGCTGTAGGCCGCTCGCCACGAAGGGAACGACATGAGCCGCGTCGCGCACCCGGCCGGGCCACTGCACGGGGACGTGCTGCCCGCCGACCACCCCCCGGCCCCGCCGGCCGACCTGAACGCGCTGCCCGCGGCCATCTGGCCGCGCGGGGCCCGGCGCGGCGACGACGGCGTGCTCACGCTGGCCGGGGCGGACGTGCGGGACCTGGCCGCGCAGTTCGGCACGCCGCTGTACGTGTGCGACGAGGAGGACGTGCGGTCCCGGTGCCGGGACTACGTGGAGGCGTTCGGCCCGGAGGCCCGGGTGTTCTACGCGGCCAAGGCGTTCTGTTCCCGTGCCATGCTGCGCTGGGTCAGCGCCGAAGGCCTGGGCGTCGACGTCTGCACCGGAGGTGAGCTCGAGACCGCGCTGTCGGCCGGGGTGCCGCCCGAGCAGATCACCCTGCACGGCAACAACAAGACGCTCGACGAGCTGGCCCGGGCCGTCTCGGCCGGGATCGGCCACATCGTGGCCGACTCCTTCGAGGAGCTCGCGCGCCTGGCCTACCTCACCGACGGCTCGGCGCAGCGCCCCAACGTGCTGGTCCGCGTCACCACCGGGGTGGAGGCGCACACGCACGAGTTCATGGCCACCGCGCATGACGACCAGAAGTTCGGCTTCTCGCTGGCCTCGGGCGCCGCCGACGAGGCGGTGCGGCGGGTGCTGGCCTGCCCGGGCCTGACCTTCGCCGGGCTGCACTCGCACATCGGCTCGCAGATCTTCGACACGGCCGGCTTCGAGGTGGCCGCGCACCGGGTGGTGGAGCTGGCGGTCAGGATCCGGGATGAGCACGGGGTGGAGATCGCCGAGCTCGACCTGGGCGGCGGGTTCGGCATCGCCTACACCGGCGAGGACGACGTGCCGGAGATCAAGGACATCGCGCAGAGCCTGCGCCAGATCGTGGACTGGCAGTGCCGCGCCGCCGGGCTGCCCCGGCCGCGGCTGACCGTCGAGCCGGGCCGCGGCATCGTCGGGCCGTCCATGGTGACGCTGTACACGGTGGGCACGCTCAAGGACGTGGACGGGCTGCGCACCTACGTCAGCGTGGACGGCGGGATGAGCGACAACATCAGGACCGCGCTCTACGACGCCTCCTACGAATGCGCGCTGGCCTCGCGCGGCTCGGCGGCCCCGCCCATGCTGTCCCGGGTGGTCGGCCGCCACTGCGAAAGCGGCGACATCGTGGTGCGGCACGCCTACCTGCCCGCGGACCTGGCCGTCGGCGACCTGCTGGCCGTCCCGGCCACCGGCGCCTACTGCCGGTCGCTGGCCAGCAACTACAACCACGTGCCGCGCCCCGCGGTGGTCGCGGTCCGGCCTGGCGCCGACCCGGCCGTGCTCCTCCGCCGCGAGACCCTGGATGATCTGCTCAAGCTGGACGTCGGATGACCGGCCCCACGCTGAAGGTCGCCCTGCTCGGCTGCGGGGTGGTCGGGTCGGAGGTGGCCCGGCTGCTGACCGAGCAAGCCGACGACCTGGCCCTGCGGATCGGCGCCCGGCTGGAGCTGGCCGGCATCGCGGTGCGCCGGGTCGGGCACCGGCGGGACGCCGCTATCGACACCTCCCTGCTCACGGCGGACGCCCAGGCGCTGGTCAGCCGCCCGGACGTGGACATCGTGGTCGAGGTCATCGGCGGCATCGAGCCGGCCAGGACGCTGATGCTGTCCGCGCTGAAGACCGGCAAGCCCGTGGTCACCGCGAACAAGGCCCTGCTGGCCGAGAACGGGGCGGAGATCTACGGCGCGGCCCGGGAGTACGGGGCCGACCTGTACTACGAGGCCTCGGTGGCCGGGGCCATCCCGCTGCTGCGGCCGCTGCGCGAGTCGCTGGCCGGCGACACCGTGCACCGTGTGCTCGGCATCGTCAACGGCACCACCAACTACATCCTGGACCGGATGGACTCCTCCGGCGCCGGCTTCGCCGAGTCGCTGGAGGAGGCCCAGGCCCTGGGCTACGCCGAGGCCGACCCGACCGCGGACGTCGAGGGGTTCGACGCGGCGGCCAAGGCCGCCATCCTGGCCAGCCTGGCCTTCCACACGCCGGTCACCGCGGCCGACGTGCACCGCGAGGGCATCACCGAAGTCACCGCCGCCGACATCGGCAGCGCCCGCGCGCTGGGCCGGGTGGTCAAGCTGCTGGCCATCTGCGAGCGCTGCGACGCGGGCATCTCGGTCCGGGTGCACCCGGCGATGATCCCGCGCTCGCACCCGCTGGCCGCGGTCAGCGAGGCCTACAACGCGGTGTTCGTGGAGGCGCAGTCCGCGGGCCGCCTGATGTTCTACGGCGCGGGCGCGGGCGGCACGCCGACCGCGAGCGCCGTGCTCGGCGACCTGGTCGCGGTGGCCAGGAACCGGCTGGCCGGCACCCGCGGCCCGGACGCCTCTACCTACGCGGGCCTGCCGGTCATGCCGATGGGGGAGACGCTGACCCGCTACCACGTCTCGCTGGACGTCGACGACCGGCCCGGCGTGCTGGCCCCGGTGGCCGAGGCCTACGCCAGGCACCATATCTCCATCGAGGCGGTCCGCCAGGCCAGCCGGGGCCAGGAGGCCCAGCTGGTCATCGTCACCCACACCGCGCGGGACGCGGACCTGGCCGCCACCATACGCGACCTCGAGGCGCTCCCCGTGGTCCGCTCCGTGGTTAGCGTGATGCGCGTGGAAGGGGAAGAAGAATGACGCCTGTGACCCAGACCCGCGCCCGGCCCCAGTGGCGCGGGGTGATTGCCGAGTACCGGGACCGGCTGCCGGTCACCGAGGCCACGCCCGTGGTCAGCCTGCGCGAGGGCGGCACGCCGCTGCTGCCCGCGCCTGTGCTGTCCGCCCGTACCGGCTGCGAGGTCTACCTCAAGGTGGAGGGGGCCAACCCGACCGGGTCGTTCAAGGACCGCGGCATGACGGTCGCCCTCTCCATGGCCGCGGGCGCGGGCGCCAAGGCGGTCATCTGCGCCTCGACCGGCAACACCAGCGCCAGCGCCGCGGCCTACGCGGCCCGGGCCGGCCTCACCTGCGCGGTGCTGGTGCCCCGCGGCAAGATCGCGATCGGCAAGATGGCCCAGGCCCTGGTGCACGGCGCGCGGCTGCTGCAGGTCGACGGCTCGTTCGACGACTGCCTGGAGGTGGCCAGGAAGCTGGCCGCGCAGTACCCGGTGGCCCTGGTCAACTCGGTGAACCCGGACCGGCTGCAGGGCCAGAAGACCGCCGCCTTCGAGATCGTGGACGAGCTCGGTGACGCACCGGACGTGCACTGCCTCCCGGTCGGCAACGCGGGCAACATCACCGCCTATTGGATGGGCTACACCGAGTACCGCCAGGCCGGCCTGGCCACCCGCGCGCCGCGGATGTGCGGCTTCCAGGCCAGCGGCGCGGCGCCCATCGTGACCGGCCAGCCGGTGCTGCAGCCGCAGACGATCGCGACTGCGATCAGGATCGGCAATCCCGCCTCCTGGCGGCTGGCCGAGCAGGCCCGAGACGAATCCGGCGGACTGATCGACTCGGTGACCGACCGGGAGATCCTGGTCGCCTACCGGCTGCTGGCCACCCAGGAGGCCGTTTTCGGCGAGCTCGCCTCCGCCGCCAGCGTGGCCGGCCTGCTGAAGTCCTGCGCGAACGGGAAGATCCCGGCAGGTTCCCGGGTGGTCTGCACGGTGACCGGGAACGGCCTGAAGGATCCCGATTGGGCCCTGTCAGGTGCTCCGTCCCCGGCCACCATCTCCGCCGACCCCGGCGCCGCCGCCTACGCCCTCGGCCTCGCCTAGCCGGCCCGGGCCGCGGTAGCGCCCGGATAGCATGACGTGCCGCGATGAGCGGAATCCCCTTGCCGGTGAGGAGCGATATGGGCTGGGCGGAGGGCGCGGTCCGGGCCCGTGTGCCCGCGACCAGCGCCAACCTGGGTCCGGGGTTCGACGCGCTCGGGCTCGCGCTGACCCTGTACGACGACGTGGAGGCCTGGATCAGCCCGTCCGGCCTGGCTATCGAGGTTTCCGGCGAGGGCGCCGACCTGGCCGGGGCGGGCGAGGTCCATCTGGTGGTGCGGGCCATGCGCGCCGCGTTCGCCGTCACCGGGAGCCAGCCGCCCGGGATCGGGTTGCGCTGCGTCAACCGTATCCCGCACGGCCGCGGCCTGGGCTCCTCGGCTGCCGCCGTGGTGGCCGGCATCCTGGCGGCCCGGGCGCTGTCCGGGTCAGGCGCGGGCAAGCTCCCTGACGACGCCCTGCTCGGGCTGGCCACCGACATGGAGGGGCATCCGGACAACGTGGCCGCCTGCCTGGCCGGCGGCCTGACCATCGCCTGGTCGGCGCCCGGCGGTCCCCGCCTGGTCCGGCTGGAGCCGGCCGCCTGGGTTACCCCGGTGGTCTGCATCGCGGCCGCGCCGGTGCGCACCGACGTGGCCCGCGGTCTGCTGCCCGAGATGGTGCCGCACCGGGACGCGGCGGCCAACGCCGGGCGCAGCGCGCTGCTGGTCGCCGCGCTCACCGAGCCCGGCGGCGAGCCGGCCGACCGCGCCGCCGTCCTGCTCGACGCCACCCGCGACTGGCTGCATCAGGACTACCGGGCCAGCGCCATGCCGGGCACGCACGCGCTCGTACAAGGGCTGCGCGCCGCGGGCCTGCCCGCGGTGGTGTCCGGGGCCGGCCCCTCGGTGCTGGCCTTCCTCGGCGCCCGGGACGATCCGGATTATCGTCACCACCTGGACAGCCTGGGTTCAATCGTGAGAGAAACGGGTATTGAATGGCACGTAAGCTCACTAGACGTCGAGCGGCAAGGTGCGCGTGTCCTGCGGCCGGAGCCCCCGCCGGGCTGCTGACGCGGGAAACAAGCGGCTAATCCGTCCGACCGGGCATACGGTGCAGCGCCAGTCCACGTCACAGCACCTGGAACTGAGCGTGCCGGATGCCTGCCGCTGGCGAGCCTCATGGGACGGTTGCCTCCTCTTCCGCGCGACACGGACGGCTGCGAAGGAATGCCGTGAGTCCTCATGGTGTTAGGCTTAGTAACGCACCGGGTGCCCCGCTCTGGGTTGGGTGCTCGTCGGCAAACCGGGCGCTAGCCGGCAAACTCCTGTGGGACGGTATTGTTGCCGTACCCAAGGTCTTTGACGCAGGGTGCAGTCAGCCCAGCGAGAGCGCGCGATCTTGGGATGCGGGCGAGCGGTGTAGCCGTCCGGGCGCTTTTCAGACTCATCCCCCTGGCTTGCGGACAGAAGGCGACGCACGGAGGAACGCAAAGCGTTGCAGCTATCGCGGATATCTGGCGGCTGATCAAAGCAACGCGAATCAACTCTGGCCCCGAGGGGCCGCTATACCGGGTCGACGGGCCTAGCGGGTTCACCCAGGCGGCCGAGAATCATGGAAGGACCATTAGTGAGCGACACAACCGAAATCCTCAGCGACGTGCCAACCGCGTCGGAGGATGCCCCCGCCGGGATCTCGGCGCCCCCCGCGGCCGCAGGCGGACCCTCCCAGGCCCCCAAGTCGCGCAGTCGCGGTGGCAGTGGTGCTGGCCTTTCCTCGCTGCTCATGCCCGAGCTGCAGCGCATCGCGCAGACCCTGGGCATCCCGGGCGCGGGCCGCATGCGCAAGAGCCAGCTCATCGACGCGATCGAGGCGCGGCAGGGCGGTAGTGCCGCCGGTAAGGGTTCTGGTCAGCGTGCCGCGTCCGCGGGAGCCGGCGCGACACGCCCGGCGAGGCAGGACGCTATGGAATCGGGCATGCACGGCATTGGAGACACTGCGCCGTCCGGCATCGGTGACGCCGCCCGCGGCGGCATCGGCGACGGGACCGCCCAGCAGCAGCTCAGCTTCTACGAGGAGACCGCACCGAAGGCAGCCGCCCGGACCGAGGCTCAGGCCAGCACCGCCCAGGACGGCGCCTCGGTCAGCTCGGCCCAGGACGGCGGGCCGCAGGACGACCGCGCGGCGGCCGAAGCCGTCCAGGGCGACATGCAGCGTGGCGACCGGCGCCGCAGGAACGGGCGCCGCGAGGACCAGCCGTCCCGCGGCCGCGACCAGGCGCCCCGCGACTCCGGCAGCCGCGACTCCGCCGGCCGCGACCAGGGCGGCCGCGACCAGTCCGGCCGCGACTCCGGCGGCCGCGACCAGGGCCCCCGCGACCATAACGGCCGCGACTCCGGCGGCCGCGACCAGGGCAACCGTGACCAGGGCAACCGTGACCAGGGCAACCGTGACCAGGGCGGCCGTGACCAGGGCGGTGACCGCCGCGAGCCGATGGCGGCCCGGGGCGGGTCGTCCGGCGACCAGTACCGCGACGACGACGGGGACGGCGGCCGGCGCCGCAGCCGGGACCGGTTCCGTAACCGCAACCGCCGGCGTGACCGCCCCGGGGCCGACCCGGAGCCCGTGATCGCCGAGGATGACGTGCTGATCCCGATCGCCGGCATCCTGGACGTGCTCGACTCCCAGGGCTACGCCTTCGTCCGCACCACCGGCTACCTGCCGGGGCCGAACGATGTGTACGTGTCCCTGTCCCAGGTCCGCAAGCACGGCCTGCGCAAGGGCGACGTGATCGAGGGCGCGGTCCGCCAGGCGCGCGAGGGCGAGCGCCGGGAGAAGTTCAACGCCCTGGTGCGCCTGGACAAGGTCAACGGGCTCGACCCGGAGAAGTCTGCGTCCCGGCCCGACTTCGCCAAGCTGGTGCCGCTGTACCCGCAGGACAGGCTCCGCCTGGAGACCGACCCGGGCAACATGATCACCCGGATCATCGACCTGATCTGCCCGATCGGCAAGGGCCAGCGCGGCCTGATCGTCTCGCCGCCCAAGGCGGGCAAGACGACCATCCTGCAGGCCATCGCCAACGCGATCACCAAGAACAACCCCGAGTGCCACCTCATGGTCGTCCTGGTCGACGAGCGGCCAGAAGAGGTCACCGACATGCAGCGCACGGTCAAGGGCGAGGTCATCCACTCGACCTTCGACCACCCGGCCGACGACCACACCACCGTGGCCGAGCTGGCCATCGAGCGCGCCAAGCGCCTGGTGGAGATGGGCCACGACGTGGTCATCCTGCTCGACAACATCACCCGGCTGGGCCGTGCTTACAACAACTCGGCGCCGGCCAGCGGCCGCATCCTGTCCGGTGGTGTGGACTCCACCGCGCTGTACCCGCCCAAGCGGTTCTTCGGCGCGGCCCGCAACATCGAGAACGGCGGTTCGCTGACCATCCTGGCCGCGGCCCTGATCGAGACCGGGTCCCGGATGGACGAGGTGATCTTCGAGGAGTTCAAGGGCACCGGCAACATGGAGCTGCGGCTGCGCCGTGAGCTGGCCGAGAAGCGGCTCTTCCCCGCGGTCGACGTGGACGCGTCGAGCACCCGTAAGGAAGAGATCCTGCTCGCGCCGGAGGAGCTCAAGATCGTCTGGCAGCTGCGCCGCGTGCTGCACGCCCTGGAGCCCCAGCAGGCTCTCGAGTTGCTCATGGAGCAGATGCGCAAGACCAAGAGCAACGCCGAGTTCCTGCTCCAGGTCCAGAAGACCACCCTGGGCTCCTGACGGTCCGCTCACCCGGCCCGCCAGCCGCTCATCCGTCCCATCCGTCTCCCCGTCCCCATCCCGGGCGCCAGCTCCGCGCCAGCGGCGCGGTAGCTCGGCGCGGCAGCTCGGCAAGGCCGGGCGCCGGCGGGGCCCGGAGAGCGGGAATGCCAGGTCAGCGAATTTGGTTTCATGGTCTGGCACACTAGAAAGCCGCAACCACGCGGTACCGGTTCACGCGCTGTGCCAGCCCCGGGGGACGACCCCGGGACCCCGCGCAGGCGACCCGGCGACCGCTCGAGGCAGGAGTTGTCATGAAGGCAGACATCCACCCCCAGTACGACGTCACCACGGTGACCTGTAGCTGCGGGAACAGCTTTACCACCAGGAGCACCGCCCGCGGCGGCTCCATCCACGTCGAGGTCTGCTCGAACTGCCACCCGTTCTACACGGGCAAGCAGAAGATCCTGGACACCGGCGGCCGCGTCGCGCGGTTCGAGAAGCGCTTCGGGAAGAACCCGTCCGGCCAGAAGGCCGACAAGAAGTAACCCGGCCGAGCCGAGATCCAGTCCCCTGGATCTCGGCTCGTCGCATGCCCGGCGGGCCCACGAGAAGCCCGCGGGCCCAGTAAGGACGGGCCCAGTAGGACGGCCCAGTAGGACGGCCCAGTAGGACGGCATAGTAGGACGGCCCAGTAAGGAACAGTAAGGAAAGGCAAGAACCGGTGTTCGATCGGATAGCCGACCTGGTCAGCGAGCATGCCGAGCTCGAGCATGCGCTCGCCGACCCGGGCGTGCACTCCGACCAGGACAGGGCGCGCACGCTGGGCCGCCGCTACGCCGAACTGACCCCGATCGTGCACGCCTACCAGGAGTGGCAGCAGGTCGAGGCGGACGAGGAGACGGCCCGCGAGCTGGGCCGGGAGGACTCGTTCTTCGCGGCCGAGGCGGACCAGATGGCCGCCCGCCGCGAGCAGCTCGAGGCCGAACTCCAGCGCCTCCTCGTCCCCCGTGACCCCAACGACGGCCGCGACATCATCCTGGAGGTCAAGGCGGGTGAGGGCGGCGAGGAGTCCGCGCTGTTCGCCGGCGACCTGCTCCGGATGTACCAGCGCTACGCCGAACGGCGCGGCTGGAAGACCGAGATCCTGGACTCCACCGTCACCGGCCTGGGCGGGGTCAAGGACGCCACGGTCGCGGTGAAGGGCAGGGGCGCCGAGGGCGCCTGGTCCCGGCTGAAGTACGAGGGCGGCGTGCATCGCGTGCAGCGGGTACCGGTGACCGAGTCCCAGGGCCGCATCCACACCTCGGCCGCCGGGGTGCTGGTCGTGCCCGAGGCCGAGCCCATCGAGGTCCAGATCAACGACAACGACCTGAAGGTGGACGTGTTCCGGTCCTCCGGCCCGGGCGGGCAGAGCGTGAACACTACCGACTCCGCCGTGCGGATCACCCACCTGCCGACCGGCATCGTCGTGTCCTGCCAGAACGAGAAGAGCCAGCTGCAGAACAAGGAGCAGGCCCTGCGCGTGCTGCGGGCCCGGCTGCTGGCCGAGGCCGAGGCCGACGCCGACGCCAAGGCCAGCGCGGAGCGGCGCAGCCAGGTCCGGACCGTGGACCGGTCGGAGCGGGTGCGCACCTACAACTTCCCGGAGAACCGCATCTCCGATCACCGCGTGGGCTACAAGGCCTACAACCTCGACCATGTCATCGACGGCGATCTCGACTCGGTGATCGACGCGCTGGCGGCCGCGGACCTGGCCGCGAAGCTGGAGGCCGGGGTGTCTGGCGATGATGAGCCTGCTGCTTGACGAGGTCGCGCTCGCCGCGGCGCGGCTGGCCGAGGCGGGCGTCGACTCCCCGCGCACCGATGCCGAGCTGATCGCGGCCAGCGTCCACCACGTCAAGCGCGGCGAGCTGCACACCGTGCCCGACTCCGCGTTCGACGCGCAGTTCTGGTCCGACATCGCCCGCCGGGCCGCCCGCGAGCCGCTGCAGCACATCACCGGCCAGGCGCACTTCCGCTACCTCGAGCTCGAGGTAGGCCCGGGCGTGTTCGTGCCCCGGCCGGAGACCGAGGTGATGACCGGCTGGGCCATCGCCCGGCTGCGCGAGATGGACGTGGCCCAGCCGGTCGTGGCCGACCTGGGCACCGGCTCGGGCGCGATCGCACTGGCCATCGGGCAGGAGGTGCCCCGGGCCCGGGTGAACGCCGTCGAGGCCGACCCGCTCGCCCGCGCCTGGGCCGAACGCAACGTGGCCAGGTACGCCGAGACCGCGACCTATACCGCGGGGCGGGTCATGCTGCACGCGGGCGACTTCGCCGACGCGCTCGGCGAACTCGACGGTAGCGTGGACCTCGTGATCAGTAACCCGCCGTACATCCCGGTGGGGGCATCGGTCCCGCCGGAGGTCGGCGAGTACGACCCGCCGTCCGCGCTGTGGAGCGGCGCGGACGGGTTGACCGCCATCCGGGCCGTGGAGCGCACCGCGCGGCGGCTGCTCCGGCCGGGCGGGCTGGTCGCGGTCGAGCACGGCTGGCAGCAGGGCACGGCGGTGTACTGGGTGTTCCCCGAGGAGTCCGGCTGGCGGGACACGCGCAACCACAAGGACCTGACCGGGCGGGACCGCTTCGTCACCGCGGCCTGGTCCGGCGAACTCGGCGAGGGGGCCGGCAAATGACCACACGGTACGACTGCCGGGACGCGTTCACGCGGACCGCGGGGATCGACGCCGCGGTAGCGGCGGCCCGGGGCGGCGAGCTGATCGTGCTGCCGACCGACACGGTCTACGGCATCGGCGCCGACGCGTTCACCCCCGCGGCCGTGACCACGATGCTGGCGGCCAAGGGCCGGGGCCGGAACATGCCGCCGCCCGTGCTGGTCGGCACCGCCCGGGCCGCGGCTGCGCTGGTCGACGACCTCGGGGCGTTCGGGCAGGACCTGATCGACGAGTTCTGGCCGGGCGCGCTCACCCTGGTGTTCCGGGCCAGCCCGACGCTGCTGTGGGACCTGGGCGAAACCAAGGGCACGGTGGCCCTGCGGATGCCGCTGCACGCGGTGGCGCTGGACGTGCTCAAGCAGACCGGGCCGCTCGCGGTGTCCAGCGCCAACCGGCACGGCCATCCCGCCGCGGTCACTGTCGACGAGGCGGAACAGCAGCTGGGCGAGGCGGTGTCGGTCTACCTCGACGGCGGCCCGTGTGCCGACAACGTCCCGTCCACGATCCTCGATCTGACCGGGACCATACCCATTCTGCTGCGGGCCGGCGCGATCCCCGTCGACCGGCTGCGCACGGTAGCGTCGGTCATCGCCGACCACGAGCCGTTCACCCCCGGCACCGGCTCGGCCGACTTCAAGCCGGCGCAGCCACACCCGATGGAGGCGCACCCGCTGGAGGCCAGGACGGACGCGCCGGCCGAAGAGCCGCCCACCAGTGGGTAGCCAGTGGCATAAAGTGGCGATGATGAAAGCCGATCCGAACCTGATCCGCTGAGGCGGTATGCGCGAGTACGTGCTCGTCCTGCTCGTCACGGCCGCGGTGACCTTCCTGCTCACCCCGCTGGTGCGCCGGGTCGCGCTCGCGACCCGCGCGATTCATGCGCCCCGGGCCAGGGACACGCACACCGAGGCGACGCCACTGCTCGGCGGCCTGGCCATGTACGGCGGACTGGTGGCCGGGCTGATCGTGGCCAGCCGGCTGACCTCGCTGCAGGACCCGTTCCAGGCCGCCGGCGGGAAGACGGCGTCCGGGCTGCTGCTGGCCGGCGCGCTCATCGTGGTGGTCGGGTTCATCGACGACCGGTGGGGGCTCGGCGCGATCAGCAA
This sequence comes from uncultured Actinomycetes bacterium, assembly GCA_963739135.1. Classification (GTDB taxonomy): domain Bacteria; phylum Actinomycetota; class Actinomycetes; order Streptosporangiales; family Streptosporangiaceae; genus Palsa-504. Next base: position 601,328 of record CAVTZG010000017.1, on the reverse strand, counting down.
GCTGGCCGGGCAGGTGGCCGCGGCCGGCATCCTGGTCTGGAGCGGCCAGTCGCTGCCCTGGGTGCCGACGCCCAGCGGCGGCGTGTTCTCGCTGGAGCCTGACCTCAGCCTGACCCTGACCATTCTGCTGGTCGTGGTCACCATCAACGCCATCAACTTCATCGACGGCCTGGACGGCCTGGCCGCGGGCATCACGGCCGTGGCCGCGCTGTCGTTCCTGGTCTACTCCTACACGCTCATCCAGACGACCGGGAACTCCTCGCAGTCGCTGCCCCCGGTGTCGTCGGCGCTGCTGGCCGGCATGTGCCTCGGCTTCCTGCCGCACAACTTCTACCCGGCCCGGATCTTCATGGGCGACATCGGCGCCATGCTGCTCGGCCTGATGCTCGCCTACGGGCCGATCTCGAGCACCGCGTCCCTCGACCCGGCCCTGCTGACCAACTACGTGGACACCCACACCCTGGACCGGTTCCCGACCTTCCTGCCGCTGCTGGTGCCCGCGGCGATCTTCATCATCCCGTACGCGGACCTGATGTTCGCGATCATCCGCCGGACCCGGGCCGGCAAGCCGCTCATGGCCGCCGACCGGCAGCACCTGCACCACCGGGTGCTCAACATCGGCCATTCCTACCGGCAGAGCGTGCTGATCATGTACCTGTGGGCGGCCCTGTTCTCGGTCACCGTGGTCTCGCTGTCGGTGGTGCGCACCCGGCTGGTCGTGTTCGTGGTCGCGACGGCGATCGCCGTGCTGGCTCTGCTGCCCGTCACCATGCCCCGGCTGCGCCCGTGGCGCGCCCGCGCCCGCCGGGTCGCCGTCCCGGCCGCGGCCACGGCCCGCACCGCGGCGATGGCCGCCGCAGGCACCCCACGCACCGAACCCGTCCGTACTGCCCGGCGGCACCGTACTTCGGGCCGCCCCGCCTCCCCGCCGCCCGGCCCCGGCCTGAACGCCGCCTCCCCGTCCGAGGCTTCGGCCTGGCCCGGCAACTCGCAGTTCCCGCCCGCTCCCTTCGCGGGTGACGCGCTACCGCGCGCGGGCCGCCTGCCCGCATCCGAACCGGTCGCCATCACCGGGCCGGAACCGGCCAGCCTGGCCGAGCCGACCTCAGCTAGTCCCCTTTACCTTTCGACTCCCTCTGGCCTCGCGGACACCTTTGAACCCGCCAGCCCCTTCGATCACGTGAACCACTTCCAGGCTCCGGAGCCGTTCGAGCCGGTCAACCCCGCGGAGCCTCCCGGGCCCTCCCGGCGCCCCGGTCACGGCCGCGCCGCTCCGCAGGACCCCCTCACCGACCCGGAGCCGCGCGACACCCGGCCCTGGTAGAGGCCGCCGCGCCGAGCATTTCCTTACTCGGGCTTTACCTTTCATCGCCGTCGGCTACCGTCGCCGCGTCATCGGTAACGTTCCGCGACGACCGCCGCACCTTCCGCCGTCATGCCCGAACGACTTGGCCTGCTGTTTGTCCCATCCGGCGCGCTGGCCAGGACGCATGCCCACCCTGGCCGGGGCCTCAGCCAGGCCAGGACACTGCCCTCCCGGCGGCCCCGCCGCTCCCAAGTTGGTCATAAATTTTGCGCGATCAGGTAAAAACAGAGTCAAGGACTTTGTGATATCTTTCACGAGCGGGCCCTTCTACGGTTAATCAGGGCCGCGTGATACGTTTCCTAAACCCAACCGGAAACCCGCGCCGTGACCATGGCGCGGCGACCGGCTCCTGCCAGGCCCGCGGGGCCCGCCCTCGCGTCTACATAGTTGCAGTCGACCCCTCAGGAGCCAAGTAGATGCTGGCCAGCTACCTCACAGTCGTCCGCCGCTCTGCGGCGGTGACGGCTGCCGCGGCCGCGATCATGGTCGCCGCGAGCGCCGCACTGGTCGGCGCCAAGGGACTGTATGGCGCCCTGATCGGGGTCGCCCTCGTCACCGTGTTCTTCGGCCTCAGCGTGCTGGTGGTGGGGCGCGCGGGGCGGGTCAGCCCGCAGGCCATGATGGTAGCCGCGATGGTCACCTACCTGGTCAAGATCGTGGCCCTGGCCATCGTGGTCTCCACGCTGCACGGGATGACCGCGTTCAGCGACCGGGCCCTGGGCTTCACCGCGATCGCCTGCATTCTGGTCTGGTGCGCCGCCCAGGCCATCACGGCGATCAAGATCAAAATGCTCTACGTCGAGCCGGACCAGCAGCCGCGGCAGCCAGCGGCGCGGCGAGGCGAGTGACATGACAGACCACGGCAACGAAGCCGTCACCCGCGCGCAGAAGCAGGCCGCGGCGCAGGGCCGGGCCCAGGGCCTGGAAACGGGCTGGACGGTGTTCAGCTACCTGCTCGCCGGCATGGCGGCCTACGGTGGCATCGGCTGGCTGATCGGCCGGGCCGTGCACGTCCCGCTGCTGTTCCCGATCGGAATGCTGGTCGGCCTGGGCATCTCGATCGGCTATATCATCCATCGCTTCGGTAGGCAGCAAGCGGTGGAGCGGCCCCGGAAGGAGATGACCGGTGACCGGTGAGGTCGGAGTGCTCGCCAGCAACGGGTGCCACATCTTTAACGGGTGCGGATTCCCCGCCCCGGGCCTGCAGGACTTCAACTGGAAGCCGTTTTTCAGCATCGGCGCGTTCCACTTCACCAAGCCGATACTTCTGGCGATCCTGGCCGCGCTGGTGGTGATCGTGTTCTTCTGGGCGGCGTTTCGTACGCCCAAGCTCGTCCCGCGCGGCCTGCAGAACCTCGGCGAGCTGGCCATCCTGGCCGTGCGGGACCAGATCCTCCGCCCGTCGCTGGGCCGGAAAGGCGACTCCTACCTGCCGTTCCTCGTGTCGCTGTTCTTTTTCATCTACTTCATGAACGTGATGGAACTGATCCCGCTCCTCCAGTTCCCGGTTACGTCCAGGATCGGCTTCGTGTGGCCGCTGGTATTCATCGTCTACTTCCTCTACCTGTACCTGGGCTTCAAGCACCAGGGCGCCTGGGGTTACTTCAAGAACATGATCCCGCCGGGCGTGCCGTGGCCGATCTACATCATCCTGGTCCCGGTCGAGCTGCTCAGGTTCTTCGTCTTCCAGCCGTTCACCCTCGGCGTGCGGCTGTTCGGGAACATGTTCGCCGGCCACCTGCTGCTGACGATCTTCTACCTCGCGTCGTGGTACCTGCTGAGCCTGTCCGTCGGGCTGCTCTACGCCGCGGGTTCCTTCTTCCTGGCGATCTTCGTCTTCGTGCTCGAGACCCTGGTCACGCTGCTGCAGGCGTTCATCTTCACCACGCTGACCGCGACCTACATTGCCAGCTCAGTGGAGCCGGCGCATTGACCGCGCTGTACCTACTACCCAGCCGGCCGGACGAGCCGCCGGTACGACACGTAAAGGACTGATCTATGTCTCTTACCACTGTTCTCGCGACAGCCGCCGTGACCCCCAAGAGCGTGATAAGCATCAACGCCGGCGCCATCGGCTATGGCCTCGCGGCCATCGGCCCCGGCATCGGCATCGGCCTGGTCTTCGGCCACGCGATCGAGGCCATGGCCCGCCAGCCGGAGGCCACCGGCCGCATCTCGCTGTACATGTGGATCGGCTTCTCGCTGACCGAGGCGCTCGCGCTGATCGGCCTCGTGGCCCCGTTCATCTTCAAGTACTGAGGTAACCGCGTCATGATCCACCACCTCGCCGACAGCAGCACGGCGTCGACGAACCCGCTGCTCCCCTCGTGGCCGGAGTTCATTATCGGCACGATCCTCTTCTTCTTGGTGTTCGGCGTCCTGGCCAAGGTCGCGCTGCCGCGGATCACCAAGACGCTGGCCGAGCGCACCGAGATGATCGAAGGCGGCATAGCCAAGTCAGAAGAGGCCCAGGCCGAAGCCCAGCACCTGCTCGAGCAGTACCGGGAGCAGCTGGCCGAAGCCCGGCACGAAGCGGCCCGGCTGCGCGAGGAGGCCAGGGAGCAGGGCGCGCAGATCATCGCCGAGATGCGCGAGCAGGCCCAGGCCGAAGCCCGCCGGGTGGCCGAGTCGGCCCAGGACCAGATTCAGGCCGAGCGGCAGCAGGCGCTGACCGCGCTGCGGGCCGAGGTCGGTTCGCTGGCCACCGAGCTGGCCAGCCGGATCGTGGGCGAGTCGCTGGAGGACCAGGCACGGCAGAGCCGGATGGTGGACCGCTTCCTCGACGAGCTCGAGCAGGTGTCCAGCCAGTGATTCGTACCACTGGACGCGGGGCGGGCACCATGGACCGTTCGGCCCAAAAGCCCCGCAGCGGCCGCGGGAGGCGATGAGCGTGCGCGGTGTCAGCAGGGCTTCCTACGCCGACCTCCTCGAGCGGCTGACCGCGGAGGACATCACCAGCGCCAGCGTGGCCACCAGGCTCGCGAACGAGCTGTTCGAGGTGGTCGGCCTGCTGGATTCCGAGCATGGCCTGCGCCGGGCGCTGTCCGATCCGGGCAAGCCCGCGGCGGAGAAGGGCGCGGTGGTCGGCGCGCTGCTGCGCGACAAGGTGACCAGGCGAGCCGAGTCGCTGGTCGCGGCGGCCGCCGAAGGCCACTGGGCCGCCTCGGGCGACATGGTGGACGCGATCGAGGAGCTGGCCGTCACCGCGATGGTGCTGGCGGCCGAGGCCGAGGACGGCCTGGACGACCTGGAGGACGGCCTGTTCCGGTTCGGCCGCGTGGTCGCCGGGCAGCCGGACCTGCGGGCCGCGCTGGCCGACCCCTCGCTGCCCGAGAACGGCAAGCGCGAGCTGCTGGACACCCTGCTGCGCGGCAAGGTCACGCCGGTGACGCTCGCCGTCATCGGCCAGATGGTGACGCATCCGCGCGGCCGCTCGCTGAACGCGGCCCTTGACCTGTGCGCCGGCATCGCGGCGCGGCGCCGGGAGCAGCTGATCGCGGTGGTCCGCTCCGCGACCGAGCTGTCCGCCACCCAGCGCCGGCGGCTCGCCCAGGTGCTGGCCCAGTCCTACGGGCACGCCATTCACCTGAATGTGGTGCTCGATCCCTCGGTGGTGGGTGGAATCTCCGTCCAGATCGGGGATGAGCTTATTGACGGGACAGTGGCCAGCCGGCTGGCGACCGTCCGGCGCAAGCTGGCGAGCTGACATGCCAGCGACCCGGGAAGACTACGAACGACAGGACAGGCAGGACAATGGCTGAGCTGACGATCCGGCCGGAAGAGATCAGGGACGCGCTGGCGCGCTTCGTCCACGAGTATGAGCCGGAAGGTGGCGCCCGGGAGGAGATCGGCACCGTCATCGAGTGCGGCGACGGCATCGCGCGGGTCGAGGGCCTGCCGTCGGCCATGGCCAGCGAGCTGCTCGTGTTCGAGAACGGCGTCCGGGGCCTGGCGCTCAACCTGGACGTGCGCGAGATCGGCGTGGTCATCCTCGGCGAGTTCAACGAGATCGAGGAGGGCCAGCAGGTCAAGCGGACCGGCGAGGTCCTGTCCGTGCCGGTCGGCGACGGCTTCCTCGGCCGTGTGGTCGGGCCGCTGGGCGAGCCGCTGGACGGCAAGGGGCCCATCGAGAGCACCGAGCTGCGCCCGCTGGAGACCCAGGCGCCCTCGGTGGTGGAGCGCCAGCCGGTGAAGGAGCCGATGCAGACCGGCATCAAGGCCATCGACGCGATGACCGCGATCGGCCGGGGCCAGCGGCAGCTGATCATCGGCGACCGGCAGACCGGCAAGACCGCGATCGCCATCGACGCGATCATCAACCAGCGCGCGAACTGGGAGTCGGGCGACGAGAAGCTCCAGCTGCGCTGCATCTACGTCGCGGTCGGCCAGAAGGGCTCCACGATCGCCCAGGTGCGCCAGTCGCTGGAAGACGCCGGCGCCATGGAGTACACCACGATCGTCGCCGCGCCGGCCTCCGACCCGTCCGGGTACAAGTACATCGCGCCGTACACCGGCTCGGCCATCGGGCAGCACTGGATGTACCAGGGCAAGCACGCGCTGATCATCTTCGACGACCTGTCCAAGCAGGCCGAGGCCTACCGTACGATCTCGCTGCTGCTGCGCCGGCCACCGGGCCGCGAGGCCTACCCCGGTGACGTGTTCTACCTGCACTCCCGGCTGCTCGAGCGGTGCGCGAAGCTGTCTGACGAGCTGGGCGGGGGCTCGATGACCGGGCTGCCGATCGTCGAGACCAAGGCCAACGACATCTCCGCGTACATCCCGACCAACGTCATCTCGATCACCGACGGGCAGATCTACCTGGAGGCCGACCTGTTCAACTCCGGCGTGCGGCCCGCCATCAACGTCGGCCGGTCGGTGTCCAGGGTCGGCGGCAACGCCCAGGTCAAGGCCATGAAGAAGGTGGCGGGCAACCTGCGGCTCTCGCTGTCGCAGTACCGCGACCTGGAGGCGTTCGCCGCCTTCGCCTCCGACCTGGACGCGGCCTCCCGGGCCCAGCTCGACCGCGGCTCGCGGCTGGTCGAGCTGCTCAAGCAGCCGCAGTACGACCCGTTCCCGGTCGAGGACCAGGTCGTCTCGATCTGGGCGGGCAGCAACGGCCACCTGGACGACGTGCCGCTGGAGGACATCAGCCGGTTCGAGCACGACTTCCTGGAATTCCTGCGGCGGTCGCACAGCGGCATCCTGACCACGATCCGGGAGACGAAGGACCTGTCCGAGGATACGGTCACCGCGCTCAAGGACGCGGTCGGGGAGTTCCGCAAGTCGTTCGAGACCAGCTCGGGCGAGCTGCTGCCCGGCGAGGACGAGCCCGCCGAGGCGCTCGAGGAAGAGGGCCAGGAGACGATCGCCCGCCGCGTGCCCCAGCCGAGCAAGGACGAGAGCTAGCTCATGGGAGCCCAGCTTCGCCTGGTCAGGCGGCGGATCGGCACCGTCCAGTCCATCGCCAAGATCACCCGCGCGCAGGAGCTGATCGCCTCGTCGCGGATCGTCAGGGCGCAGCAGCAGATGCGCGCGGCCGAGCCCTACGCGCGGGAGCTGACCCGGGCGGTGGAGGCGGTGATCAGCCGCTCGACCAACGTGACCCACCCGTTCACCACCGAGCCGCAGAACCCGGCCCGGGCCGCGGTGCTCATCCTGACCAGCGACCAGGGCTTCGCCGGCGCCTACAACGCCAACGTGCTGCGCGAGGCGACCCGGCTGCGGCAGGCGCTGCACGAGCGCGGCGTCACACCGGTGCTGTACGTGGCCGGCCGCAAGGGCATCGGCTGGCACCGGTTCCGCGAGCTCGAGCTGGCCGGCTCCTGGAGCGGCTTCTCCGCCGCGCCGAGGTACCGGGACGCCAAGGCCATCTCCGACGTGCTGCTCGAGGCGTTCACCGCCGAACAGGGGGGCGTCGACGAGATCCACCTGGTCTGCACCGAGTTCGTGTCGATGCTGACCCAGCGGCCCGCGGTGCGCAGGCTGCTGCCGCTGGCGATCGAGGAGACCGACGAGCCGAGCCCGCATGGCGCGCTGCCGCAGTACGAGTTCGAGCCCGGCCCGCCCGAGGTGCTCGACGCCCTGATGCCGCAGTACGTGACCAGCCGGATCTTCTTCGCGCTGCTGGAAGCGGCGGCCGCCGAACTGGCCTCCCGGCGCCGCGCCATGAAGGCGGCCACGGACAACGCGAGCGATCTGATCGAGACGCTGACCCGTGAGGCGAACAACGCACGGCAGGCCGAGATCACCCAGGAAATCAGCGAGATCGTCGGCGGCGCCAACGCGCTGACCGATGCGAGCGCAACGAGTGAGTGAGGAACACATGACCGCGACCGTAGACAGTACCGGCCAGGGCGGGCCAGCCGACAGCGGCGAGGCCGCCGCGGGCGCCGGCCGTGTCGCCCGGGTCACCGGCCCCGTCGTGGACGTCGAGTTCCCGGCCGAACACATGCCGGAGATCTACTTCGCGCTGCACGTGGACGTCGTGCTCGGCGACACCACCCGGATGCTGACGCTGGAAGTCGAGCAGCACATCGGCGACAACCTCGTCCGCGCCATCTCCATGCAGCCCACCGACGGCCTGATCCGCGGCGCCGAGGTGATCAACACCGGCGCGCCGATCGAGGTGCCGGTGGGTGACGTCACCAAGGGGCACGTGTTCAACGCCCTCGGCATCCCCCTCGACGTGCCCACCTCGTCCCTGGACGTCACCGAGCGGTGGCCGATCCACCGCGACCCCCCGGCCCTGGACCAGCTCGAGCCGCGGACCGAGATGTTCACCACCGGCATCAAGGTCATCGACCTGCTCACCCCGTACGTGCGGGGCGGGAAGATCGGCCTGTTCGGCGGGGCCGGCGTGGGCAAGACCGTGCTCATCCAGGAGATGATCCGCCGGGTGGCCCAGAACTTCGGCGGCGTCTCGGTCTTCGCCGGGGTGGGGGAGCGGACCCGCGAGGGCAACGACCTGTTCCTGGAGATGACCGAGTCCGGCGTCATCGCGGATACCGCGCTGGTGTTCGGCCAGATGGACGAGCCGCCGGGCACCCGGCTGCGGGTCGGGCTGACCGCGCTGACCATGGCCGAGTACTTCCGTGATGTGCAGGGCCAGGACGTGCTGCTGTTCATCGACAACATCTTCCGGTTCACCCAGGCCGGCTCGGAGGTGTCCACCCTGCTGGGCCGGATGCCGTCGGCGGTGGGTTACCAGCCCACGCTGGCCGACGAGATGGGCCAGCTGCAGGAGCGGATCACCTCCACCCGCGGCCACTCGATCACCTCGATGCAGGCCATCTACGTGCCGGCCGACGACATCACCGACCCCGCGCCGCACAACGTGTTCGCCCACCTCGACGCGACCACCACGCTGTCCCGGGCCATCACCGAGAAGGGGATCTACCCGGCGGTGGACCCGCTAGACTCCACCTCACGGATCCTGGACGCCAGGTACATCGGCCAGGAGCACTACGACGTGGCCCGCGAGGTGCAGCGGATCCTGCAGCGCTACAAGGAGCTGCAGGACATCATCGCCATCCTCGGCGTCGACGAGCTCGGTGAGGAAGACAAGATCACCGTGCAGCGGGCCAGGCGGATCGAGCGGTTCCTGTCCCAGCCGATGTACGTGGCCGAGCAGTTCACCGGCCAGCCGGGCGTCTTCACGCCGCTGGAGGAGACCATCGCCTCGTTCAAGGCGATCAGCGAGGGCAAGTACGACAGCCTGCCCGAGCAGGCGTTCTACATGGTCGGCGGGATCGAGGACGTGGAGCACAAAGCCAGGGAGCTGGAGCGGTGACCTTGCATGTATCGCTGGTCGTGCCCGACCGCGAGCTGTGGTCGGGCTTTGCCAGCACGGTGATCGCCAAAACCACCGAGGGCGATATCGGGGTGCTGACCGGGCACTCGCCGGTGTTCGGCGTCCTGGCCGAGGGCAGCCTGGTCGAGATCCTGCACGGCGATTCCGAGCACGGCCCGGTCCGCGCCGCGGTCAGCGGCGGGTTCCTGTCCGTGGAGGACGACCGGGTATCCATCCTGGCCGCCCAGGCGCAGCTCGGCGCCGAGGTCGACGCCGAACAGGCCCGCCAGCAACTCGAGGGCGCGCTCGCCGCCGCCGGAGCCGGCGCGGAGGAGTCAGCCGACGCCAAGTACGCCAGGGCGAGGCTGCGGGCCGCAGGCACGCAGGCCTGACGGGTGGGCGAAGCGCTGGCCCTGGATGCTGCCTGGTTCTTCGCCGCCTTCTTGGTGCTCCTGGTGCTGGCCGCCGCGGGCATCGCCGCCCGCAGGTTCCTGCTCGAGCGCACCGGCGCCAACGTCGAGTGCGGCCTGCGCAAGGACCGCGGGACTTGGCGCCTGGGCGTCGCCTCGTACCGGATGGATGAGCTCTGCTGGTTCGGCGTGTTCGGGATCTCGATGCGCCCCGAGCGGACCTTCCCCCGGCGCGACCTGGCCGTAGTGTCCCGCCGCCCGCCCACCGAGGACGAGATCCCCATCCTGGGCCCGGACCGGATCGTGGTCGAATGCCAGCTCGGCGAGGCTCACCCGGCCGTTCCGGGCGGCGGCACGGTCGAACTGGCCCTGGCCGAGTCGGCCCTCACCGGCCTGCTCGCCTGGCTGGAAGCCGCACCCCCCGGCTCCCACCTCGGCCTGGCGCTGTAGAACCATCATCGTGGGGCCCAGCGCAAGCTCGAATCGCTGTACAGGAGCATGAATTGCCGCTTTGCCTGGCAGTCGGCGCCGCGTCGGCTCGGCGGCGCGTCGGCGCGGCGGCACAAAGGGCCGGGTCTAGCTCCGGTCGCCGCCGGGCTTCCAGAGCACGTCGCCGTGGCCCGCGTTGGCCTGGCGGGCCAGGATGAACAGCAGGTCGGACAGCCGGTTCAGGTAGCGCGCCGGCCACGGGCTGACCGTGTCGCCGTGCTCAGCCGCCGCGGCCCACGCGCTGCGCTCGGCCCGGCGGGCCACCGTGCGCGCCACGTGCAGCAGCGTCGCTCCCGGGCTGCCGCCGGGCAGCAGGAAGCTGCGCAGCGTGGGCAGGTCCGCGTTGTGCGCGTCGCACTCGGATTCCAGCCGGGTGATGTACGACTCGTCGATCCGCAGCGGCGGGTAGGGCGGCGCCTCGCTGATCGGGTTGCACAGGTCGGCGCCGACGTCGAACATCTCGTTCTGTATCCGAGCCAGCAGCGCGGAGATGGCCGGGGAGAGCTCACCGAACGTGATCGCCATGCCGATCGCGCAGTTGGCCTCGTCCACGTCGGCGTAGGCCGCCAGCCGCGTGTCGGTCTTGGCCACCCGGCTGCCGTCGCCGAGCGCGGTGGTGCCGCCGTCGCCAGTGCGGGTGTAGATGCGGGACAAAACGACAGGGTTCTCGCTGCGGTCATGCGGCATGCACCCACCCTAAGCGAACCGGCCGCCCCGGCCGCCCCCGCCCCGACCGCCCCGGCCCCGCCCGCCCCGGCCGCCCCGACCGCGCCCCGGCCCCGCCCCAGCCGCGCCCCGCGCCGCAATCAAAAAGTAACCACGCAACTGACCTGTGGTGTTCACAATCCGCACACGACATGGCCTCGTATCGCTACGATGAGTGATCACCGCGATGACCCGCAGGGACTCGAGACGCGGGGGCCTCACCCCTGTGACCCTGCGTGACCAGACTCGAGTACCGAGCCCTCACGCGGTGAGCATCGAAGACGTCCGGGTCCGGCAGTTCTCGGGGGCCCGCCGAACCCGGACCCACCGCGAAGCGCCCAGTAGCTCCACCCCAGGGCTCCCGGTATGACCACGGTGGGTTTAATCTTCCCTTGGTCCGAGAAGGAGTCCGCCGTGTACGACTACATCATCGTCGGCGCCGGCAGCGCAGGCTGCGTCCTGGCAGCGCGGCTTTCCGCCGACTCCAGCGTCAGCGTCCTGCTCCTGGAGGCCGGGCCGAACGACGACGCCGACGAGATCCGGGCGCCGGCCGCGCTCAACCGGCTGTTCCAGACCGCCTACGACTGGAACTACACCACGGTCCCGCAGCACCGGGCGGGCGGGCGTTCCATCTACTGGCCGCGGGGGAAGGTCCTGGGCGGGTCCAGCAGCATGAACGCCATGATCTACATCCGCGGCAGCCGCCACGACTTCGCCACCTGGCGGGACGAGTACGGCTGCACGGGCTGGGGCTACGAGGACCTCATGCCGTACTTCCGGAGGGCTGAGGACAACTCGCGCGGTGCCTCCGCTTACCACGGCACGGGCGGCCCGCTGGCCGTCACCAACCTGCGGTACAAGTCACAGGCCTGTGAGGCGTTCGTCGCCGCCGCCCAGGAGCAGGGCGCGGCCGCCAACGACGACTTCAACGGGCCGCGCCAGGACGGCGTGGGCTGGTACCAGGTCACCCAGCGCCGCGGCCGGCGCTGCTCGGCCGCCACCGCCTACCTGCACCCGGCCATGTCCCGGCCGAACCTCACCGTCCTCACCGGGGCCCTGGTCACCAAAATCAACATCGACAGCGGCCAGGCCACCGGCGTGACCTACACCCACCGCGGCGAGACCCAGACCGCGCAGGCCAGCGGCGAGGTCATCCTGTCCGGCGGCGCGGTCAACAGCCCGCAGCTGCTCATGCTGTCCGGCATCGGGCCGGCCGACCACCTGATCGAGATGGGCATCGACGTGCAGGCCGACAGCCCGGGGGTGGGCGCGAACCTGAGCGATCACCCGGTGCTGCCGGTCAGCTGGTCCACGCCGCGGCTGCGCGGCCTGTGGGAGAGGAGCGGCAACGCGGGCGCCCTGCGCTGGAAGGCGACCCACCGCGGCCCGCTGACCAGCAACATCGCCGAGTCCGGCGGCTTCGCCCACTCCGGGCCGCATCTGCCCGCCCCCGACCTGCAGCTGCACGTGCTGCCCGCGCCCTACCGCGACCAGGGCCTGGCCGACCCGGCCCAGCGGGCCATGACCGTGCTGGTCGGCCTCATCGACGTCAAGAGCCGGGGCCGGATCAGGCTGCGCACCGCCGACCCCAGGCACCGGCCCGCCATCGACCCCGGCTACCTGTCCGACGGCGGCGCGGACGCCCGGGCGCTGGTCGCCGGGCTGAAGATGGCCCGGGAGTTCGTGACCGCCCGGCCCATGGCCGCCATCTGCAAGAGCGAGATCACGCCCGGTGCCCACATCCGCTCGGACGCGGAACTGCTGGACTACGTGCGGGCCAACGTGGCCACCCTGTACCACCCGGTGGGTACCTGCGCCATGGGCAGCCAGGCCCGGTGGAACAGCGTGGTCGATCCCGAGCTGAAGGTGCGGGGGGTCACCGGCCTGCGCGTGGTCGACGCCTCGGTGATGCCGGCCGTGCCCCGGGGCAACACCAACGCGCCCACGATCGCCATCGCCGAGCGCGCCGCCGACCTGATCGCGGGCCGGGCCCCGCTGGCCCCGGCCGACCCGGAAGACCCGGTGGACGCCATGGCCCTGCAAGGCTACGCCGCGGACACCAGCAGCCAGGCCGGCGCCTGACGCGGCGCGCAGAGCAACGCGATACGGGTGCCGCGAGCCGGTCCGGCTGCCCCTATGATCGGAGGTGCCCTTTCCGGCCCCCGAAGGAGGATGGTTCATGCCCGCCCAACCGCTGGCGTCTTCCGGACATGACCCGGCTGACCCGATCGGTGTCCGTTATCCCAACACGGCCCGGATCTGGAACTACCAGCTCGGCGGCAAGGACAACTTCGCGGTCGACCGGCAGGCGTCCGACGCGGTCAACGCGATGGTGCGGGAGATGGGCGTGCCGGGTGGTGCCGACACGGCGCTGGAGAGCCGTCATCTGCTGCAGCGGATGGTCGACTACATGCTGGGGCAGGGTGTCCGCCAGTTCCTCGACCTCGGCTCGGGCCTGCCGAACATGGCCAACACCCACCAGATCGCGCACCGCACGGCGCCCGAGGCCCGCGTCGTCTACGCGGACATCGACCCGATGGTCTCGGGTCATGCCGCCGCGCTGATGGCCGGGCCCAATGTGGTCACGCTCCGGGCGGACCTGCGCGACCCGGCGCAGGTGCTCGGCAACGAGCAGGTCCGCGACCTGTTCGACTTCGGCCAGCCGGTCGGGATCATGCTGATGTGCGTGCTGCACTGCCTGTGGGACAAAGAGGACCCGTGGGGTGTCGTCGGGCAGTTCCGCGACGCCGTGACGCCCGGCAGTTACCTGGCCATGAGCCATATGACCTCAGAAGCCCACCCGGAGGCGGCCGAGGAGATGTTCCAGATGACCCAGGAACTGCACTGGAACACGCCGCTCATCTCGCGCGGCCGGGCCGACATCGCCCGGTTCTTCGACGGGTTCACGCTGGTCGAGCCTGGCCTGGTGCGCCCCGCCCAGTGGCGGCCCGACCTGGACGATCCGCTCCGTGAACGCCGCGGCGACGACGGCGACGTCGAACCCGTACTCAGGCTGCCCGTCCCCGAGCCGCCCGGGGATGATCAGGGGGCCGCCTGGCACCTGTGCGGAGTCGGCGTCAAGAACTAGCCGGGGACCGACCCGATAACCGCGCCCGGCGCGATCCCCGCGGCCGGTACAGCCGCCCGTGCAGCAGCGTGACCAGCGTCATGAGGCGGCGCATGTCCCGGTCGGTCCGCCCGAAGGTCTGCACGTTGATCAGCGGCCGCCACCGCTGCCTGGTGATGGCCTTGGCCCGGCTGAACTCGCGCAGCCCGTCCGCGCCGTGAATGCGCCCGAACCCCGACTCGCCCACCCCGCCGAACGGCAGGGCCGGCACGACGGCGAACCCGATCACCGAGTTGACCGAGGTCATCCCGCTGCGCAATGACCGCGCCGCGTTCATCCCCGCCCGCCGGTCGCGGGCGAAGACCGCCGACCCCAGCCCGTAGCGCCCGGCGTTGGCGTAGGACACGGCCTCGGCCATGTTGACCACCGACGTCACCGTCACCGTGGGGCCGAACGTCTCGTCCGTCACCGCCGCGCTGGTCTCCGGCACGTCGGCCAGGATCACGGGCCGCACGTACGGCGCCTCCACCGCGTCCTGGCCGCCCACCACCGGCCGCCCGCCCCGGGCCAGCGCGTCGGCCAGGTGCTTGGCCACCACCTCGGTCTGCGACGGCAGCGTCATCGGCCCGTAGGACGCCTCGGCGTCGGAGCCGGGCCGCAGCCCGGAGACCTTCTCGGTCAGCCGCTCCAGGAAGCTGTGGTACACGGCGTCGGCCACGTAGACGCGCTCGATCCCCACGCAGGTCTGCCCGGCGTTGGACATCGCGCCCCAGGCCGCGGCGTCGGCCGCCGCGTCCAGGTCGGCGTCCGCGGCGACCAGCAGAGCGTCCTTGCCGCCGCACTCGGCCAGCACCGGGGTCAGCGTGTCGGCGGCGGCGGCCATCACCTTGCGGGCCGTGACCGCCGACCCGGTGAAGGCGATCTTGGCCACGCCGCTGCGGGCCAGCGCCTCGCCGGTCGAGCCGGGTCCGGTGACCAGCTGGAGCACTGGTACCGGGTTCCCGAACAGCTTCAGCGCCTCGCCGAACGACTGCACCAGCCACGCCCCGGTCGCCGGGGTCAGCTCGGACGGCTTGAACACCACCGCGTTGCCCGCCGCCAGCGCGTAGGCGATCGAGCCGACCGGGGTGAACACCGGGTAGTTCCACGGCCCGATCACGCCGATCACGCCCAGCGGCTGGTACTCCACGGTGGAGCTCTGGTGGATCGAGAACAGCCCGCTGCGCACCCGGCGCGGGCGCAGCACCCGCTTGGCGTGCCGGGCGGCCCAGTCGATGTGCAGGACGGCCAGGATGATCTCGAGCTGGGCGTCGTCGAGCGGCTTGCCGGTTTCCTCGTGCATCAGCTCGGCCAGCCGCCCCATGTACCTGACCAGGTACGACTTCCAGGCCATGAGCCGGATCCGGCGCCCGTCCCAGCCCAGCCCCGACCAGTAACCGGCGGCCTCGCGGGCCGCCGCCACCGCCGCGTCGACCTCGCGGCGGCCGTGCACGGGGAAGGTGGCCAGCACCTCCCCGGTAGCCGGGTTGACTGTTTCGAGCATCGTTGACCAGTAAAGCACCGGGTGCACCGGCGAAGCTACGCTGGGGCCGGTACTACCCGATAACTCTCATTAGGGGACCGCGTGCCGCCACGCCCGTACGTGCTGCTGTCGTGCGCCACGTCCGCCGACGGCTACCTGGACGACGCCAGCCCGGCCCGGCTGATCCTGTCCGGCCCGGCTGACCTGGACCGGGTGGACGAGGTCCGGGCGGGTTGCGACGCGATCCTGGCCGGCGCGGGCACGATCCGGGCCGACGACCCCCGGCTGCTGATCCGCGACCCGCGCCGCCGCGCCCGCCGCGCCGCCCGCGGCCTGCCCGAGCACCCGGCCCGCGTCACCCTGACCGCCACCGGCGACCTGGACCCCGCCGCGCGCTTCTTCGCCCCCGGCGCCCTCCGCCTGGTCTACTGCGCCACACGAGCGCTCCCCGCCGCGCGGGCCCGCCTAGGGGACCGCGCCGTACTCATCGACGCCGGTGACCCGCTGTCCCTCGGCGCCGTTCTTTCTGATTTGGCCGAACGGTCCGTGGCTCGACTTCTGGTCGAAGGCGGCGCGCAGGTCCTGGCCGAGTTCCTCACCCGCGACCTCGCCGACGAGCTCCACCTGGCCGTGGCCCCGTTCTTCGTGGCCCAGCCCGGCGCCCCCCGCCTCGACCTCGCGTCCGCCCGGTCAGCCGTCCGGTCAGCCGCCCCTCCCGCATCCCTCACCCCTCCCACATCTCCCACCCTTCCCCTGAGCCCCAATAGCCCCAAGAAGCCCATGACTCTCGCCGAGGTCCGCCGGCTCGGTGACGTGGTGCTGCACCGGTACCTGACCGGACCGGGCGACGCGGACGAGCGGTTCCTGGCCTGGGCCGTCGAGCTGGCCCGGCTGTGCCCGCCGTCGGAGTCGGCCTTCTCGGTCGGGGCGGTGATCGTGGCCGAGGACGGCCAGGTGCTGGCTACCGGCTTCTCCCGGGAGCAGGAGGAGCACGACCACGCCGAGGAGGTGGCCCTGCGGAAGCTGGGCTTTGATGACCCGCGGCTGCGGCGGGCCACCATCTACAGCTCGCTGGTGCCGTGCGGGGCGCGCGCCTCGCGCCCGGTGACCTGCGTCCAGCACATCGTGGCGGCCGGGATCCCCCGGGTGGTGTTCGCCTGGCGCGAGCCGCGCCTGTTCACCGACGGCGCGGGAGCCGGGCAGCTGAGGGCCGCGGGCGTGCAGGTCACCGAGCTGCCCGGACTGGCCGACCGGGCCTGCTCGGTCAACGCCCACCTACTCGGCCCGGGCGCGTGACCCCGGCCGAGCTGCGCAGGTCCCGGATCGCGGTTCTCGCCTACTTCTTCTCAAGCACCAGGCTCTGACATTCTGCCGCTCTGCCCGGCAGGCCGCGAGAGCCGGAGCGCGGCGACGAGCAGCAGCGCGGCCAGCCCGATGAGCACCGGCTCGATGGTGAACGCGGGGCGCAGCCCGACCTGATCGGCGAGGCTCCCGAGCAGGTAGGGGGCGGCGATGACCAGCACCCCGCCAAGCAGCTGGGTGCGGGCGTTGGCGGTATCGCCGTTCCCCGGCGCGGCAGCCAGGGTGAGTGCCAGCGAGAGGGGATACAGGTTGGCCACGCCGACCCCGGCCAGGAACAGCCCGGCGATCGCGAGGACGGGCAGGCCGGCCAGCCAGAACAGCACGAACCCGGCCGCGGTGACGGCCAGGGATGCCCACAACATTGCGACAGTCCGCCCGGCGCGGCGGGTGAGATACGCTCCGCCAACCCGGCCGCCGAGGATGCCGAGGTAGAAACCGCTCATCGCGGTGGCGGCCTGGGCGGTGCGCAGCCCGGTCGCGGTGAGCAGCTCGGCGCCGAAGTAGACCACGCAGAATTCGACGGCGATGCCCACGGCGACCAGGCCGGCCAGCAGCCAGCAGGACAGCGACAGCCTGGCCTGGCGCCCGGCGGGCCGCCCGGCAGGCGCCGGGAGCGGCGGCTGGTGCCGGTAGCGCAGGTAGAGACCGGCAAACACCAGCGCGGGCAGGCCGAACGCCGCGCGCCAGCCGAGCGGGGTGGCCTGGAACAAGCCGAGGAGAAGGGGGGCCAGCACCGCGCACCCGGCCGCGCCCACGTTGGCCTCGCTCAGCGCCCGGTCGCGGCGGTCGCCGTGCCGGTCGGACAGGATCGCCTGGATGCAGGTGAGCAGGGTGGTGCCGGCGAAGCCGAGCATAAGCGCGCCGAGCATGGTGAGCGCGATGGCATGGGCCAAGGTGAACAGGCCGGCCCCGGCGCTGGCGCCCGCCGCCGAGGACCACAGCAGGGCCGAGCGAGGCAGCCGGCGCGCGACCGCGGCAAAGCTCACCCCGACCAAGGCTGCCCCGACCGACCAGAGCGCCGAGTACACCCCGAGCACGGTGTAGGAGAACCCCAGTTCGGCCCGCAGCAACGCCAGCGCGGGCCCGTACGCATACAGCCAGAACGCATAGCCCGCCAGCGCGCCATAACACAGCAGCGTCGGCCCGTCCCTGAACCTCTCGCCGTGCGCGCCCTCCACCGCCGCGCCCTCCGCCGCCGCACCCTCCACCGCCGCACTCTCCACCGTGGCGCCGCGGAGGTCTGCGCCGCCGAAGGCGTCGGCCTCACCCTGGTCCCGATCACCGGGGCCGCCAGCGACGTGCAGCGTGTCAACGAGGCGGTGGTGGACGGGTTCATCGTGTGGACCACCAGCGACGACGACCCGGTCCTCGACGCGGTCGCGGCCAGTCGGCTGCCCGCGGTCGTGCATGCCGGCCCGGCCCGGCCAGGTCTGCCCGTGGTCGGCATCGACGACCGGGCCGCCGCCGCGGCGATCGGCCGGCTGGCCTTCGCCGGAGCCGTCCGGCCGGTGGTGCTCAGCTTCCCGGTCAACCGCGGCCGCGCCCAGACGCTGTTCACCGGCCCGCCGGGCCCGGCCGTGACCTACCCGGTGACCCGGCACCGGTGGGAAGGCTTCCTCGACGCCTGGCGCCAGGCCGGGGGTGCCCCCGACGACCTGCGGGTCGCGGTGTGCCCGGTCAACGCCACCGCGTGCGGTGAAGCCCTGGCCGACGAGCTGTTCGGCGGTGGCGACCCGCCCGGCGCGATCGCCGCGATGAGCGACGAGCTCGCCCTCGGCGCGCTCCGCGCCGCGGCCCGGGCAGGCCGCACCGTGCCCGGCGCCGTCGCGATCACCGGATGGGACGACAGCGACGCCGCGGCCCCTGCGGGACTGACCACGCTCCGGCAATCGCTGCGCGACCAGGGCCGCCGCTGCGCCCGCATCGCCCTCGGCCACGGCCTGCCGGCTGACCAGGATCAGCCCGGCTGGCAGGTCATCCAGCGCACCAGCACTCGCCCGCCCAGCATGCGCTCTGGCTGACGGTCCCCGCCGCCCGCTGGCGATCCACCCGGAGCATCCTCTGGCTCGTCGCGTATTCAGCGCCGGAGGCTGGGCATCCAGTCCTGCGGTTGGATCGCCCACCTCCAGGGACGGACCGGCTCGGCCGGGCTGGGCTGGTCTGGCTGGTCCGGCTGCTCCGGCTGGCCTGATTGGTCCTCCTTGGCCGGCGGCGGGCCGTTTCCGGCCTGGCGGGCGCGGTTGGCGGCGTTGGCGAAGCAGATGTAGATGGCGTGGTCCAGGTCGAGCCGTTCGCCGTACCAGGCCGGGATGATCGTGCCGGGGGTGATGTCCGCGTCATGGCAGTCCCCGATGGTGCCGTCAGGGGGCGGCAGGGCGGGGCAGGCCGGGATCGCGGTGCCGTCGGGCCGGCAGAAGGTGAACGTGCCGTCGCGGGCCGCGGCGATCAGGCAGCCGCGGTCGTGCACCAGCAGGTGGTGGGATTTGCACAAGCTGATCAGGTTGTCCAGGCTGGTCCGGCCGCCGTTACTCCAGTACTGGATGTGGTGCAGGTCCACCCGGCGGGACTCACAGCCCGGGAACCGGCACCGGCACGTGTCCCGCTCCCGCGCCGCCCGGCGCAGCGCCGCGTTCGGACGGCGCCGCCGGCGGCCCAGATCGAGCAGCTTCCCGGCGCTGTCGTGCAGCATCCAGCTCCACGACGCCGAACAGGCGATCATCTGCGCCGTGGTCACGCTGATCGCCGGGCCGTCCTGGACGTGGCAGCGCGCCGGATCTGCCGGATCGCCGGGGGGAGGCGGGGGCGTTTCCGCGGAAACGTCCGGCTCCTCGCGGTCGTGCGGGTGTTCCAGGTCATCGGCGGCGGCGCGGAGTGCTTTCAGCAGCACCGCGCCGGCCAGCGGCGGCAGGTGGAAGGTGCCCGCCAGCGACCCGTCATCCTCCAGCCGGAAGGCCAGCCGCCGCCGGATCCGGGCATCGGCGTCATCGGCGGAGCCGACCTGCCGGTGCGCGCGGGCGAACCGCTCCAGCTGGTTCCCGGTCATCGGCCCGGCCAGCTCCGCCAGCCCCGCCTCGGTATCCGGCGCGGCGATCCGGGTCAGCGCCCGCACCTTCGCATACGACAGCCGGCCCGCCCCGAACTCGCCCCGGATCACCGGCAGGTCCCGCAGCGCCCGGGCCACCCGGACATGCTCCCGGGCGGTGCCCGAGGACAGCTGGCACTTCCACGACAGCCACGCCGCGCAACTGCTCATCTCCCAGCTCGCCCACCCCCGGCGGGCGTCGAAGTCGCCCAGCAGCACCAGGAACCGGCACGTAGCCGCGGCCAGATGCCCGGCCAGCTCACAGATCTGCGCCTCCAGCCGCTCCAGCGGGAGGTCAGCGGCCGGGCCGTCACGGCCGGGGATGGTGGTCGTTTCACTAGAGCCGGAACCGGCTTGCAGAGTGTCGAACATGCATTTGACATTAGCAGTCGGCTACGACAATCCTGTGGCGCCGAACTGAGCCGTTCGGATGGCTGCCGGGCTCGCTCAGGGCCCGCGCTGCCGTACCAGCGGCAGGTAGACCTCGCCCACGATCTCGACCAGGACGTCGTTGGGGCGGTGGGGACGCCGCGCACCACGAATTCGTTGCGCAGCAGGACGATGGCCACGGTCGCGACCCGGGATGGAGCGCTTCGGCGGCGGCTTCACCGCGGGCAACTGCCCGTCCCAGGATGGTCAGCCACAGGGCCGCCAGGGCGTCGCCGGACTGTTCCGGCAACTGCGCCAGCAGTTCCGACGCGCCGCCGGCGGCCGCCATCAGCTCGTCACGGCGAACCCTACCCCGACATGACCTGGGAGCCGAAGGGCGCGTTCGCCGCCGTGGCCGACTGCTACCGGCCGCACTAGAACAGCGTGCCCTCGCGCTCGATGCCGCGCATGGCGTCGTAGTCCAGGGTGACGCAGCGGATCCCGCGGTCCTCGGCCAGCGTGCGGGCCTGCGGCCGGATCTCCTGGGCGGCGAACACGCCGTGCACCGGGGCCAGCAGCGGGTCCCGGTTCAGCAGGTCCAGGTATCTGGTCAATTGCTCTACGCCGTCAATTTCTCCCCGGCGCTTGATCTCGACCGCCACGCTGCAGCCCCCGTCGTCCCGGCACATGAGATCGACCGGACCGATCGGGGTCGGGTACTCGCGGCGGACCAGGCGCCAGCCGTCGCCGAGCACCTCGAGCCGGGCGGCCAGCAGCTCCTGCAGGTGCGCCTCCACGCCGTCCTTGACCAGCCCCGGGTCGACGCCCAGGTCGACGGAGGTGTCGCTGATCACCTCGGTGATGGTGATCGCCAGCGTCTCCCCGGCCTTGTTGGTGACCGACCACAGGCCCGGCTGCTCGGTCAGCTTGCAGGGCGGCGACATCCAGTTCAGCGGCTTGTACGAGCCGCCGTCGCTGTGCACCAGCACCGATCCGTCGGCCTTGACGATGAGCAGGCGCAGGGCCGAGGGCAGGTGGGCGGTGAGCCGGCCGACGTAGTCGACGCTGCACCGGGCGATGACGAGCCGCACGACGGGAAACTTTACCGCTCACATAGGGTGGACAGGCGTGAGCCCGCGCAGGATCCGCCGCGAGCGCTCCGGTCCCCCGGCGGCCGTGCCCGGGCCTGAGCGCGTGGAATCCTGGCCCGACGGGGACTGGGTGGTGCGGCAGCAGCCCGGAGCGGGCAGCGCCAAGGCGTACCGCTGCCCCGGCTGCGACCAGGAGATCGTGCCCGGCACGCCGCACATCGTGGCCTGGCCCGCCGGCGGGATCAACACCGGCGTGGAGGAGCGCAGGCACTGGCACCGCGCCTGCTGGCAGAACCGGCTGCGCCGAGGGCCGCGCGGGACCAGGAGGGGAGCCGGATGAGCGCGATAAGGGCGGGCACGGTGCCCCGAGTTCGACGACCATCTGCGCCCTTCGTGCGCGTCGTCCTGAGCGAGATCGCGTGCCGGGTCAACCCGGCCGTACTGGTGCGCCCTACGATGACGCTACCGACACATTGGGAGGAATCGTGACCGCGTTCGACCTGGCCGGGAAGAAGGCGTTCGTGACCGGTGCGTCCAGGGGCATCGGCCGGGTCATCGCGGTCGCGCTGGCCGAGGCGGGCGCCGACGTGGCCGTCGCGGCCCGCAGCGAGGAAGGGCTGGCGGCCACGGCACGCGAGGTGGAAGCCCTGGGCCGCAAGGCCTTCGTGTTCCCGCTGGACGTGACCCGGCAGGAGGATGTCTCCGCCACGGTCAGTGAGGCGATCCGGCTGCTGGGCCAGCTGGACATCGTGTTCAACAACGCGGGCGGCTCGAACTTCATGGTGCCGTTCCTGGACATGCGCATCTCCGGCTGGGAGAAGGTGATGCGGCTCAACCTGGACGCCACGATCTACGTCTGCCAGGCCGTCGGCCAGCACATGCGCGAGCACGGCGGCGGCTCGGTGATCAACGTCGCGTCCGTGGCCGGCCTGTCCGGCGCGCCGGGCCTGGCCCCGTACGGGGCGTCCAAGGCCGGGGTGGTCTCGGTGACCAAGACGCTCGCGGTGGAATGGGCCCAGTACGGGATCCGGGTGAACGCGCTGTGCCCGGGCTGGACCGCCACCGACCTGAACCAGGACCTGTGGGGCGGCCCGGACGGCGGCGATGCCATCGTGGCCAACGTGCCCATGCGCCGCTGGGCCCGGGCCGAGGAGATGGCGGGCCCGGCAGTGTTCCTGGCCAGCGACGCCTCGTCCTACATGACCGGCCAGGTCCTGGTGGTCGACGGCGGCCAGCTGGCCACCGCCTGAGCGGCTCAGTCCGCGCGCAGCATGTCCGCGGTCTGCGCGGTGTCCTCGGTGCCGCGGTAGAAGCAGATCTTGCCGTCACGGAACCGCCACCAGTGGTGGATGTCCATGCTGAGCGCCTTCCCAGTCGCCGGCGCGGTCGCCCCCCAGCGCGTGACCACCATGACGTCGGTCTCGTTCGACGCGAACGACAGCGGCATGAACTCGGTGATCTCCAGGGTCTCGCCCAGGGCCTTGAAGAAGCTGGGCACCTCGCCCTTGCCCCGGCGGACGCCGTGCCAGGGCGCGATGTCGCTGTCCGGGCAGGAGGCCCAGTCCACGTCGTCGGTCAGCTGGTCCAGGATGTAGTCGATGTCGCCCCGGCCGAAGGCCTGGTAGATGTTCTGCACGGTCTCGATCTTGGGGTCGGCCATGGTGTCCCTCCCTGGTCGGTGAATGATCGTTGCGCCGATGCTGACATCCGGCCCGCGCCCCGCGCATCACGGAAACTATGTAATCGGCCGCCTTATCCGGCCAGCCCGGCGGTGGGCCCAGGCCGTGGCCTCGGCCCGGTTCGGCACGCCGATCTTGACGAAGATGTTGGCCACGTGCCGCTCGACGGTGTGCACGCTGACCCCCAGGGCCGCGGCGATCTCGGCGTTCTCCCGGCCCGCGGCCAGCAGCCCGATCACCTCGGCCTCACGTCGGCTGAGCGGGGCGGCAGCCGGCTCCCGGCCCAGGCCCGCCAGCGGATCGCCCAGCCCGCCCGCGCCCCACCGGGCGTGCAGCCGCTGGGCGGCCGCGGCGGACCGGACCGCGTCATCATGCAGCCCGAGCAGCCACTGCAGACGGGCGATGTACGGCCGGCGATGTCGAGCACGGCCACTCCCGCGGCCAGCCGCTCGTCCAGGAAACCGGGGCCGCGCAGGGTGAACTGCCGCGCGATCAGCGCCGCGCCCAGCGCCTCGGTGTCGCCCGCCTGCTCCGCGAGCGTCACCGCCGTCGCGCTGGCCCGCCTGCTCTTCTCCTGCCCGCCCGGCTGCCAGTACGTCGCGATGGCCCACCGGGCCGCCAGGCGGGCCTGGGTCCCGGGCGGCAGGCCGGGCTGGCGCCGCGCCCGGTCGAGCAGGGCGACCAGCCGGTGGTCGGCCGCAACCTCGGCCACCGTGTCACCGGCGGCCAGCGCAGCGCGCGCTCGGCGCTGGCCCGGGCCAGCCGGGTCTTGCCGATGCCCGGTTCCCCGGACAGCAGCACGATCCCGCCGGCCCCGGCCGTGGTCCGGGCCACCAGCGAGTCCAGCACGGCCAGCTCCGGTTCCCGGCCCACCAGCACGCTGGCCTGGTCGGTATCGCGACCGTCAGCTCGCAGGCGCTCCCGGGCCCGGGCGGCACGGCCTGGCCCAGCAGCGACCATGACGGCTCCTCGATGGTGGTGACAGCACTATGACTGATGATCAGCCGGCCGTCCAGGCTGGCCCGTGGCCGCAGCGGCCGCCACGGGTCGGTACATTGAGTCCTACGCCCGACCCGACCGAGAGGAGCCGACCGATGCCGGACGAGACCCGTCATGAATCCGCCGATCTCGACGATTTCGAGGTCGATGACAGCACCGACACCCTGAGCGGCGCGCCGGGGGATGATCCCCTGGACCGCGGCGTGGTTCCGCCCGAGCGCTGGTCGGCCGGGATCAGGTACGGCACCACGGCCGCCGAGCAGGAATCGGGCGAGTCCCTGGACCAGCAGCTGGCCGAGGAGGAGCCGGACGACGCCCTGGACTTCGAGGACGACGACGAGCCCGCCGGCCTGGACGATGAGGACGAAGACGCCGGGGACGAGGACGTCGACGGGCTGCTGCTCGACGACGGCCCGGACCCGCGGGCCGGGCGGCTGGTCGCCGAGGACGAGGGCGCCCACCCGGACGAGGAGGAAGACCTGGTCGCCTACGACGCCGGGATCGACGGCGGCGCCGCCACCGCCGAGGAAGCCGCCGTGCACGTCGTCGAGGAAGACGACTACGACATCCGCTCCGACAGCTAAACCCGCCCTGGCCCTGGGCCGCCTCCCGCCCGTACCGGACGTGGGCGTCCAGCCCGGCGCTAGGCCTCGGGGGCCTCTAACGCCTCAGAAGTCTCAGGGGTGAGCCAGATGACGCCGAGCGGGGGCAGGGTGATGCTGGCGGAGGCGGGACGGCCGTGCCAGGGCTCGGCCACGGCCTCGATGGCGCCCATGTTGCCGACGCCGCTGCCGCCGTAGCTGACCGCGTTGGTGTTGAGCACCTCGCGCCAGCGGCCCGCCTGCGGCAGGCCGATCTTGTACTGCAGGTGCGGCAGGGCGGAGAAGTTGGCGATGCAGGCGATGGTCTCCGTGGGCTGGCCGCCGTCGGTGGCAGGGGCGGAGGTGGCAGGGGCAGAGAAGCGCAGGAACGACAGCGTGTTGCCCAGGGCGTCGTTGGCGTCGATCCAGCTGAAACCCTCGGGCGAGTTGTCCCGCTGCCACAGCGCGGGGTTCCGCCGGTAGATCGCGTTCAGGTCAGCAGACAGCCGCTGCACGCCCC
Source organism: uncultured Actinomycetes bacterium (assembly GCA_963739135.1). Classification (GTDB taxonomy): domain Bacteria; phylum Actinomycetota; class Actinomycetes; order Streptosporangiales; family Streptosporangiaceae; genus Palsa-504. The sequence continues at coordinate 576,297 of CAVTZG010000017.1, read as the reverse complement.
GGTGCGCGTCGTAGTCCAGGATCCACCAGTCCAGCCCGTTGTCAGCTGACCACTCGCTGACCTGGCCGAACTCCGATCCCATGAACAGCAGCTGCTTACCCGGATGGGCCCACATGTAGGCCAGCAGCGAGCGCAGCCCGGCGAACTGGCGCCACTGGTCGCCGGGCATCTTGCCGACCAGCGAGCCCTTCCCGTGCACCACCTCGTCGTGGGACAGCGGCAAGATGAAGTTCTCCGAGTACGCGTAGATCATGGAGAACGTGATCTCGTTGTGGTGGTACTGCCGGTAGATCGGGTCCTGGCTCAGGTACTTGAGCGTGTCGTGCATCCAGCCCATGTTCCACTTGAAGCCGAAGCCGAGCCCGCCCAGGTACACCGGCCGGGACACCCCGGGCCAGGCGGTCGACTCCTCGGCGATCATCGTAATGCCGGGCACCCGCTTGTAGCAGGTGGCGTTGGCTTCCTGCAGGAACGAGATCGCGTCCAGGTTCTCCCGGCCGCCGTAGGCGTTCGGCACCCACTCGCCGTCCTTGCGCGAGTAGTCCAGGTAGAGCATGGACGCCACCGCGTCGACGCGCAGCCCGTCGACGTGGAATTCCTCCAGCCAGTAGACGGCGTTGGCCACCAGGAAGTTCCGCACCTCGGTGCGCCCGAAGTTGAACACGTACGTGCCCCAGTCGGGCTGCTCGCCGAGCCGCGGGTCGGCGTGCTCGTACAGCGGGGTGCCGTCGAACCGGGCCAGCGCCCACTCATCGCGCGGGAAGTGCCCGGGCACCCAGTCCAGCAGCACGCCGATGCCGGCCTGGTGCAGCGCGTCGACCAGGTAGCGGAAGTCGTCGGGGCTGCCGAACCGTGCGGTCGGGGCGTAGTACGAGGTGACCTGGTAGCCCCAGGAGCCGCCGAACGGGTGCTCGGCCACGGGCAGGAACTCCACGTGCGTGAAGCCGAGTTCGGTGACGTACTCGGTCAGCTGGACCGCCAGCTCCCGGTAGGTCAGCCCCGGCCGCCACGAGCCCAGGTGCACCTCGTAGATGCTCATCGGCTCGTGCACCGGGTCGCGCTGCCTGCGCGCGGTCACCCAGTCGGTATCCTCCCAGGCGTGCCGGGAGGTGAATACCACCGACCCGGTAGCGGGCGGCAGCTCGGTGGCGTTGGCCATCGGGTCGGCCTTCTCCCGCCACACCCCGTCCTGGCCGCACACCGCGTACTTGTACCTGGTGCCGTCGCCCACGCCGGGGACGAACAGCTCCCACACGCCGGAACTGCCCAGCGAGCGCATCGGGAACGCCCGGCCGTCCCAGTAGCTGAAGTCACCGGTGACGCGGACGCCGCGGGCGTTCGGGGCCCAGACCGCGAAGGCTGTCCCGGAGACCGGGCCGAGCTCGCGGACGTGCGCGCCGAGCACCTGCCACAGCTCCTCGTGCCGGCCCTCCCCGATCAGGTACAGGTCGAACTCGCCGATCGTGGGCAGGTAGCGGTACGGGTCGTCGGACAGCTGCTCGCTGTCGTCCTGGCCGGCGTACACGGTGGCCAGCCGGTAGTCCGGCACCTTCTCGTCCGGCAAGGTGACGGTGAACACGCCGGCGGACAGCTCGGTCATGGGGAACCGGCGGCCGTCCTCCAGGACCGCCGTCACCGACGCGGCCGTTGGCCGCAGCGCCCTGATGACGACGCCGTGCGGTCCGGGGTGGGCGCCCAGGATCGCGTGCGGGTCGTGGTGGTGCCCGGCGGCCAGCCGCTCGATCTCGCCCAGGCTGAATTCGGTGTCAGTCATGTCGGTCACTCGATCTTCCTGCCTACAACTCGGCCAGCGACTCTAGGGGGATGACCATCCAGTTGGGGCGGTTCCTGGCCTCGTAGAGGACCTCGTAGACCGCCTTGTCCAGCAGCATGGCACGCAGCAGCACCGCGTTGGCGGCCGGGTCAAGGCCGCCGGCCTCGGCGTAGCCCGCGCAGAACGCGTCGGTGTTGCGCCGCACCCACTCGGTGGCCACCGGGGTCAGGTTCTCCCGGTCGGGATGGGTGAGCAGCTGGTGCCGGGCCGCGTAGTCGAACGAGCGCAGCATGCCGGCCACGTCCCGCAGCGGGGAGGACCGGGCCCGGCGCTGGGCCAGCGGGCTGGCCGGCTCGCCCTCGAAGTCGAGCACCACCCAGCCGGTCTGGGTCCGCATGACCTGGCCCAGGTGATAGTCGCCGTGCACGCGCTGGGCCGGCACCGGGTCGGTCAGCTTGGCCAGGCTGGAGAACGCGTCCCCGACCTTGTTGGCGTACCGGCCCACCTCGGGCACGGCCGCGATGGCCAGGTCCAGCCGCCGGAACATCTGCTCGGCCAGCTCGCGGGTGGCCTCCGGCTCGAGCTCGGAGGTGCCGAACGCGTCGGCCAGGTCGGCGTGCACCTGCGCGGTGGCCACGCCGAGCCGTTCTGACTCGCCCGCGAAGTCGCCGCCCGCCTCGGCCGCCCGGGTGCCGCTGGCCGCGTACAGGTCGCGCACGCTGGTGGCGGCCAGCGACCAGCCGTCCGCGGCGGCCCGCAGGTAGCGGGACAGGATGGCCAGCACGGTGGCGGCGCCGTCGATCCGGGTCTCGATCCAGCCGTAGGGCTCGGCCACATGCGTCGAGCCGAGCTCGGCCAGGGCCGCGGCCACCTCCAGGTCGGGGTTCGGCCCGGGAGCGACCCGGCGGAACACCTTGAAGATGGCCGACTCGCCGAACACCAGGCTGGTGTTGCTCTGCTCGCCGGTCAGCACCAGGCTGTCCAGGCTGGTCTCGCCGGCGAATGGCAGCTCGATGCCCGGGATCCGGCAGAACCGCAAGGCCCCGACGGTCCGGTCGGCCACGATCGCGTCCAGCAGGCTCCGGGTCAGGTCGCTGTCGTGCAGGCCGTCGTAAACCTGCAGCCCGTCAAGAGAACCGATCCTGGCGTGCCGCAGCCGGGCGGGCAGCCGGGCGCGCAGGCCGATGAAGAGCTGGTAGCAGTCGGAGGTCGCGCCGTGCGAGACGGTGACCATGAGGTGCCGCAGGCCGGGATCACCGGGGATGATCTCGGTGTCGGCCACGACCGCCAGGTCATGGACGGTCCGCCCCTTGCCGGCGAACCAGCGCTGCTTGACCAGCCATGCTGCCAGTACATCTTCGAAGGTCATGAGCGTCGCTTACCCCATCTCCCGCGCGGCATGCGGCATCAGCCGTGGTACAGCTGCGGGCCGACGGCCGCGGCTCGCTTTTCGGCCCGTTCCTCGCGGGAGGCGGGCAGCTGGAACCAGTAGAACCCGTGGCCGGGCAGGGTCAGCAGGTAGCTGAGCTCGCCGATCCGCGGGAAGGTCACGCCGCCCATGCACTCCACCGGCGTGACGCCCATGAACCGGCGCAGGTCGAGCTCGACCGGCTGCGGGAACCGGGACAGGTTGTTGACGCACAGGATGCGGTCCGAGCCGTCCGAGTCGCCGTCCGGTGCGGCCGAGGGCAGCCGGACGAAGGCCAGCACGCTGGGGTTGGAGGAGGTCAGCTCCTCGTAGGCGCCGGTGCCGAAGACCGGGTGCCGCTTGCGGATCTCGATCATCCGCCGGGTCCAGTGCAGGAACGAGGTGGAATTGCGCTGCTGGGCTTCCACGTTCAGCGCCTGGTAACCGTAGATCGCGTCCATGATCGGCGGCAGGTACAGCCGCTGCGGGTCGGACTGGGAGAAACCGCCGTTGCGGTCCGGTGTCCATTGCATCGGGGTCCGCACGCCGTCCCGGTCGCCCAGCCAGATATTGTCGCCCATGCCGATCTCGTCGCCGTAGTACAGCACCGGCGAGCCCGGCAGTGACAGCAGCAGCGCGGTGAACAGCTCGAGCTGGTTGCGGTCGCTGTCCAGCAGCGGGGCCAGCCGCCGCCTGATCCCGATGTTGGCCTTCATCCGGGGATCCTTGGCGTACTCGGCGTACATGTAGTCGCGCTCGTCGTCGGTCACCATCTCGAGCGTCAGCTCGTCGTGGTTGCGCAGGAAGATGCCCCACTGACAGCCCGAGGGGATGGCCGGGGTCTGCGCCAGGATCTCCGAGATCGGGTAGCGCTGCTCCCGGCGGACGGCCATGAAGATACGCGGCATCAGCGGGAAGTGGAAGGCCATGTGGCACTCGTCCCCGCCGACCTCAGCGTCGCCGAAGTACTCGATCACGTCGGCGGGCCACTGGTTGGCCTCGGCCAGCAGCACCTTGTCCGGGTAGAGCTTGTCGATCTCGACCCGGATCCGCTTCAGGTACTCGTGCGTCTCCTTGAGGTTCTCGCAGTTCGTGCCCTCCCGCTCGTACAGGTAGGGCACCGCGTCGAGCCGGAAACCGTCGATGCCGAGGTCCATCCAGAACCGCAGCACCTCGATCATCGCGTCCTGCACCTTGGGATTCTCGAAGTTGAGATCCGGCTGGTAGGAGAAGAACCGGTGCCAGTAGTACTGGCCGCGCACCGGGTCGAAGGTCCAGTTCGACTGCTCGGTGTCGACGAAGATGACCCGGGCCCCGGAGTACTTGTCCTCGGTGTCGGACCAGACGTAGAAGTCCCCGTATGGTCCGTCGGGATCAGAACGCGACGCCTGGAACCAGGGATGCTGATCAGACGTGTGGTTCATGACCAGGTTGGCGATGACCCGGATGCCGCGCTTGTGGGCCTCGTCGACCAGCGCCACGAAGTCGCCGATGTTGCCGTACTCGGGCAGCACGGCCATGAAGTCGGCGATGTCATACCCGCCGTCGCGCAGCGGCGAGGCGTAGATGGGCAGCAGCCAGATGCAGTCGATGCCCAGCCACTCCAGGTAGTCCAGCCGGGAGGTCAGCCCGCGCAGGTCGCCGGTCCCGTCGCCGCTCGAATCCCGGAAACCCCGGATCAGCACCTCGTAGAACACCGCGCGCTTGTACCACTCCGGGTCGCGCGGCTGGTCGACGGCGAACGAGTCGGCAATCGCCTCGTGATGCTCGGTCACTGGGGAATCTCCTGGCTGTACGGTTCCGTGCTGGCTGGTACCGGTGGTCTGTTACATGTGGGGCGTGACGGTGAAAATGTGGGCAGGCCGGGCAGCCGGGTCCAGGCGGACGTAGTTGGCGGGTCCCCACAAGTAGGACTCGCCGGTCAGATCGTCTGTCACCGTGAACTCACCGTCCACGCCGAGTGCGGGCAGATCGAGCCAGACCGTCGCCTCCCTGGCCTGGTACGGGTCCAGGTTGACGACCACCAGCACGATGTCGTCCCTCGCCCGCTTAGAGAAACACATAAGTTCCGGCTGGTCAACGGGGTGAAAGCGGAGGTTTCGGAGCCAGTGCAGAGCCGGGTGGTTCCGCCTGATCCGGTTGAGCTCGGTGATGTAGTCGGCGATGCCGAAACCGGCCCTGGCCGCCCCTTCCCAGTCGCGCGGCCGGTACTGGTACTTCTCCGAATCCATGTACTCCTCGCTGCCCGGCCGGACGGGTATGTTTTCGCACAGTTCGTACCCCGAGTAGATACCCCAGGTCGGCGAGAGCATGGCGGCCAGCACGGCCCGGATCTTGAACGCGGGCAGGCCCCCATGCTGCAGGTAGGCGTGCAGGATGTCGGGCGTGTTGGCGAAGAAGTTGGGCCGCATGTATCCAGCGGTCACAGCCGACAGCTCGCGCATGTACGCGGTGAGGTCCCAGACCTCGTTCCGCCAGGTGAAGTACGTGTAGGACTGGTGGAAGCCGACCTTGGCCAGGGCCCGCATCATGGCCGGGCGGGTAAACGCCTCGGCCAGGAACAGCACGTCAGGGTCGCTGACCCGGATCTCGGTCAGCAGCCGCTCCCAGAACCGCAGCGGCTTGGTGTGCGGGTTGTCGACCCGGAAGATCCGGACTCCGTGGTCCATCCAGATCCGGACGATGCGCAGCACCTCGGCGTAGATGCCCGCGGGATCGTTGTCGAAGTTGATCGGGTAGATGTCCTGGTACTTCTTGGGCGGGTTCTCGGCGTAGGCGATGGAGCCGTCGGCCCGGGTGGTGAACCACTCCGGGTGCTCCTTGACCCACGGGTGGTCCGGCGAGGCCTGCAGGGCCAGGTCCAGGGCCACCTCCATGCCCAGCTCCCTGGTCCGGCCGACGAACGCGTCGAAGTCCTCGAACGTGCCCAGGTCCGGGTGGATCGCGTCGTGGCCGCCCTCGGGGGCGCCGATGGCCCACGGCGAGCCGGGATCGCCGTCGGCCGGGGTCATGGTGTTGTTCCGGCCCTTGCGGAACGTGCTGCCGATCGGGTGCACCGGCGGCAGGTACACCACGTCGAAGCCCATGGCCGCCACCGCGTCCAGCCGCTTGGCCGCGGTGCGCAGCGTGCCCGATACCGGCGGCCGGTGCCCTTCGGGATCGACCTGGGCTCCTTCGGAGCGCGGGAAGAACTCGTACCACGACCCGTACAGCGCCCGCAGCCGGTCCACCTGCACGGTCAGCGGCCGGGACCGGGTCACCAGCTCGCGCAGCGGCCACTGGGCCAGGACGGCGGCGATGGCCGGATCCTCGGTCGCCGCGAACCGCTCCCACGGCGTCAGGTGCCGGTCACGCAGCCGCGCCACCAGCGCGCGCAGCGTGGCCCGGGCCGCGGCCGGGCGGCTCGCCCCGGGCGGCTGGGGAATCCGCCGCGCGGCCTTCCCGTACAGCAGCGCGCCCTCGGTGAACATCAGTTCCACGTCCTGGCCAGCCGGGATCTTGATGGCCGCGTCGTGGTGCCAGCTCGCGATCGGGTCGCCCCAGGCCTCCACATGGAAGCGCCACCGTCCCTCGCGGGTTACGGTCACGTCCGCGCCGTACCGGTCCGAGCCCGGGGCCAGCAGGCGCATCCGGGTGATGGGGCTCAGGCTGCGGTCCGGGTCTCTGAGCACCGCACCGACCCCGATGAGGCCGTGCCCGTCGCGGAAAACCGTCGCACTGACCTGGAATGTCTCGCCCGCCACGGCCTTGGCCGGGCGGTTCCCGCATTCCACCGCGGGCTCGACATCAAGGATCGGGATTCGTCCAATCACCCCCGTTACGCTACCGAGCACAGGGCCGTTCATGCCAGCGCGGGGGCCGGTATACAACGCGTGCCGTGGCGGCGGATTCGCGGAACGATTTGCGCAGGCGGTCAGGACTGTTCGTTCGGTATAATTTGAATCCATTTTCCCTGGCCGAGCCGACGGTCGGCGGGATCCTTGCAGGCGCCGGTTCGGCGTGTCGGGCGCGGACCTACTATGGTCTGCCCGTGAGAGCGATTCGCCGGTTCAACGTCCGCATCACCCTGCCCGAGCCGCTGACCCCGCTGCGGGGCCTGATACTGAACCTCCGCTGGTCCTGGCATGTGCCGACCGCCGACCTGTTCGCGTCGATCGACCCGGCTGCCTGGGCGGCGTCGAACGGTGATCCGGTCGCGACGTTCAGCTCGCTGCCGCCGGACCGGATCGCGGCCCTGGCCGCCGATCCTGACTTCCTTGGCCGGCTGCACCAGGCCGAGCAGGACCTGCGCGAGTACATGTCGGGTCCGCGCTGGTACGCCGAGGCCGGGCTGGCCGGATCGGGTCCCGCGGCGGTGGCCTACTTCTCCCCGGAGTACGGCATCACCGCCGCGCTGCCGCAGTATTCCGGCGGCCTGGGCATCCTGGCCGGGGACCACCTGAAGTCGGCCAGCGACCTCGGCGTGCCGCTGATCGGGGTCGGGCTGCTGTACCGGCACGGGTACTTCACCCAGTCGCTGTCCGCCGACGGCTGGCAGGCCGAGCGCTACCCGGGCGACGACCCGAACGGGCTGCCGCTCGAGCTGCTGCGCGACGCCGGCGGCGCCGCGGTGCACGTGGCCGTCGGCCTGCCGGCCGGGGGGCAGCTGGCCGCCCAGGTCTGGCTGGCGCAGGTGGGCCGGATCCCGCTGCTGCTGCTCGATTCTTATGTCGAGCAGAACGAGCCAGACCTGCACGAGGTCACCGACCGGCTGTACGGCGGCGGCAGTGACCACCGGCTGCGCCAGGAGCTGCTGCTCGGCATCGGCGGGATGCGGGCCGTCCGGGCGTTCTGCTCGCTGACCGGCCATCCGTCGCCGGAGGTGTTCCATACCAACGAGGGCCACGCCGGGTTCCTCGGGCTGGAGCGGATCCGCGAGTACGCCGAGCGCGGCCTGAGCTTCGACGAGGCCATCGAGGTCTGCCGGGCCGGCACCGTGTTCACCACCCACACCCCGGTCCCGGCGGGCATCGACCGGTTCGACCGGGACCTGGTGCGGCAGCACTTCGACGACGACCCGCTGCTGCCCGTCGACCGGGTGCTCGCGCTCGGCGCGGAGACCTATCCCGGCGGCGACCCGGACGTGTTCAACATGGCCGTGATGGGCATGCGCCTGGCCCAGCGGGTCAACGGCGTGTCCCTGCTGCACGGCCAGGTCAGCCGGGAGATGTTCGCGGGCCTGTGGCCCGGGTTCGACACCCGCGAGGTGCCCATCGGCTCGGTCACCAACGGCGTGCACACCCCGACCTGGGTGGCGCCCGGGGTGCTGTCCCTGACCGGCGCCTCGCCCGGCGAGGCCAGCGGCTGGGACTGGGAGCGGGCCGCGGCCGCCCCGGCCGAGGCGATCTGGCACACCAGGAACCGGCTGCGGGCCCGGCTGGTGGCCGAGACCCGGCGGCGGCTGCGCACCTCCTGGCGCCAGCGTGGCGCCTCGGAGGCCGAGCTGACCTGGATCGACGACGTGCTCGACGAGAACGTGCTGACCATCGGGTTCGCCCGGCGGGTGCCGTCCTACAAGCGGCTCACGCTCATGCTGAACGACCCCGAGCAGCTGTCCCGGCTGCTGAACGACCCGGCCCAGCCGGTGCAGATCATCGTGGCGGGCAAGGCGCACCCGGCCGACGACGGCGGCAAGGCCCTGATCCAGCAGATGGTCCAGTTCAGCGACTCCCCGGACGTGCGGCGCCGGATCGTGTTCCTGCCCGGCTACGACATGGCCATGGCCGACAGCCTGGTCCAGGGCTGCGACGTGTGGCTGAACAACCCGCTGCGCCCGCTCGAGGCCTGCGGCACCTCGGGCATGAAGGCGGCCCTGAACGGCGGTCTTAACGTCTCGGTACGGGACGGCTGGTGGGACGAGTGGTATGACGGCGGCAACGGCTGGGAGATACCGTCGGCCGACGGCGTGGCCGATGTGAGCCGCCGGGACGAGCTCGAAGCCCAGGCGCTGTACGAGCTGCTCGGCAAGTCGGTGGCGCCGATGTTCTACGACCAGGACGCGGACGGCGTCCCGCTGGGCTGGGTGGAGCGGATCAGGCACACGCTGCGCTCACTCGGGCCCAAGGTGCAGGCCGAGCGGATGGTCAGGCAGTACGTGACCGAGCTGTACGCGCCGGCCGCGCGGGCCTCCGCGCAGCTGACCGACGACGACGGGTTCGGTCCCGCGCGCGAGCTGGCCGCTTGGAAGAAGCGCGTGGTGGAAGCCTGGCCGCAGGTCCGGATCGAGCACGTGGAGTCCGAGGCGGCCGGGCAGCGGCTGGGCTCGGCGCTGACCGTGCGGGTCACGGTGGCGCTGGGCGAGCTGAGCACGGATGATGTGACAGTGGAAGTAGTGTACGGGCGGCCCGACGAGGACGACGAGATCGTCCAGCCGTCCTACGCCACGCTGGCGCTGGAGAGCCTCGGGGGGGACGACCCCCCCCAGACCCCCCCCGCTCCTTCTCTTCTTCCTGGGGGGACCCATCCCCCCAGACCCCCCTTGGGAGAGACCCATCCCCCCGGACCCCCCTTGGGAGGGGCTTCTCGCCCCCCCGTACCCCCCTCGGTGCGGTATTCCGGTGAGCTGCCGCTGGACCGGCCCGGGCCGTTCGGCTACACGGTCCGGGTACTGCCGCGGCACGCGCTGCTGGACAGCCGCGCCGAGCTCGGCCTGGTCACTTACCCGCAGGCGCCGTCCGGCATGACCAACGGCGACCTGCGCTAGAAAAACCTACGCTGAAAGGAGCGTTGCTCATGGCAGAGCTGGTCCGGCTTGAGGTCACGGACGGCATCGGCACCATCCGGCTGGACCGACCGCCGGTCAACGCGCTGAACGACCAGCTGACCGGGGAACTGGCCCTGGCGGCCAGTGCGGCCGCGGCCTCGGACGAGGTCCGGGCGGTGATCATCTACGGCGGCGAGAGGTGCTTCGCCGGCGGGGCTGACATCAAGCAGATGGCCGAGGCGAGCTACGCCGAGATGACCCGGCGCTCGGGTGTACTGCAGTCGGCCGTCTCGCTAGTGGCCGCCATCCCCAAGCCGGTGGTGGCCGCCATCACCGGTTACGCCCTGGGCGGCGGTCTGGAGCTCGCGCTGGCCGCGGACTTCCGGGTCGCGGGGGAGAAGGCCAGGGTGGGCCAGCCGGAGATCCAGCTCGGCATCATCCCCGGGGCGGGCGGCACCCAGCGGCTGCCCCGCCTGATCGGCCCGGCCAAGGCCAAGGAGATCGTGTTCTCCGGGCGCATGGTGGCGGCCGCCGAGGCGCTGGCCGTCGGCCTGGTGGACCAGGTGGTCCCGGACGAGTCCGTCTACACCGCGGCGCTGGACCTGGTCAAGCAGTACGCCCACGGCCCCGCGCTGGCCCTGGCCGCCGCCAAGCAGGCCATCGACCATGGCCTGGACGTCGACCTGGCCACCGGCCTGGAAATCGAGCGGGTCCAGTTCGCCGCCCTGTTCGGTACCGAGGACCAGCGCCACGGCATGCGCAGCTTCATCGACAACGGCCCCGGCAAAGCCACCTTCACCGGCCGCTGACCCCGCCGCCCCCGCCCCGGGTCGCCCAGCAGCCCACGATCGGAGAAAGTCAGCTGCCCGCGACGAGCTTGCGCAGGGCCTGGGCGGCCTGGGCGTTCTGCTGGGCGTAGGTGACCAGGGCGCTGGCCAGGGCCGCGGCCCACTCGCCGATAGGGACCGTCTGCCGGGACAGCACCACGCCGCGCACCGCGCGGCAGATCTCGGCGACGGCCTTGCCGTCCTTGACCGACAGCGTCATCTGCTGGTCGCCGATCTGCACCGCGACCTTGGAGATCTCACCCGGGCGGCCGCGCATCCGATCGGACATGCTCCGCTCCCGGTCCACGGTCACGCAGTCGCTGGGCAGCGCCTCGCCGAGCGACTGGGTCAGGACGCGAGCGTAGATGGCCACGTCGGTGCTGTCGGCGCGCAGCGCAGCGGTAAGCATGTCCAGCGACAGCGCGTCGTCGTGCTCAGTCATCAATCGACCCCACAGGTAGCGATGCCGTGATTCTAGTGGCCCCCGCCCGCCGCCGCCGCTCCCGGCCGGGGCCGCCCCGGGCCAGATCCGTTACACAGATCCGTTACACAGCGGCAACTTCTTGATCCCCCCACAACACGCCATCTGTTTCGTACTCTGGATTCCGCGATGCCTCCTGCGACGGATCGACTTCCGGGGACTCTCGGGCCTTATCGCCTTCAGGACCGCCTTGGGGAAGGCGGCATGGGGGTGGTGCATCTCGCCCAGGACCCGGTCGGCAACCTGGTCGCGATCAAGGTGCTGCACCCCTGGCATCCCTGGGGTGCCGAGGAGGCCACCGCCCGGCGCCGCCTGGCCCGCGAGGTCGAGACCATGCGCCGGGTGCGCAGCCCGTTCGTGGCCGAGGTGCTTGACGCCGACGTGACGGGCGAGTTCCCGTACATCGTCACCAGGTACGTGCGCGGGCCGACGCTGGATGAGATGGTCCGCAGCCGCGGGCCGCTGTCCGGTGGGGGATTGCGCCGGCTGGCCTTCGGCACCGCTGAGGCGCTGACCGCGATCCACGCGGCGGGCGTGGTGCACCGCGACCTGAAGCCGAGCAACGTGATGCTTACCGACGACCGGCCGGTGGTCATCGACTTCGGCATCGCGCAGGCGGGCGACTCCACCCGGCTGACCCAGACCGGGCTGGTCATGGGCACACCCGGCTACCTGGCGCCGGAGGTCATCGAGGGCCGCCCGAGCAGCCCGGCCTCGGACGTGCACTCCTGGGGCGCCACCATGGCCTTCGCGGCCACCGGCCGGCCGCTGTTCGGCGGCGGCTCCTACGAGACGATCTTCTACCGCATCGTCTCCGGCCGCGCCGACCTGGATGGCGCGCCCGCGCCGCTGGTGAGGCTGCTGTCCGCCGCGCTGGCCAGGGACCCGGCCCACCGCCCGTCGGCCGACTGGCTGAGCGCCCAGGCCAGCGCCCTCGACCTGCCGGCCATGAACGTGAGCCCGCCGGCCGAGACCCCGACACCGGCTGCCGTCCTGAACGGCGCCAGCGCCGCCCCAGCAAAGAACGGCAAGAACGGCAAGAACGGCCAAGACGGCAAGAACGGCAACAACGACAGGAACGGCAAGGACGACAGGAAGAACAAGAAGCGCGGCGCCCAGGCGTCCGGCCCGGCCTATCCCGGCCCCAAGCAGGCCGCCCGCGACGTCGCCGACCTGCTGCCCCCGGTGGGCTACGCCCCGTTCCCGCCCCCCGGCGCCCCCGCGCCCTCCGCCGCCCGTCCCCCCACGCCGGCCGCGGCACCCCGCGCCCCACAAATCCCACAAATCCCACAAACACCTCAAGCCTCTCAAGCGCCCCAAGCCTCACCAGGCCGCAGCACGACCAGCGGCCTGGCCTTCATGGTGGCCGCCGTGGCGATGACCGTGGTGCTGCCCGTGGCCGGGCTGGTGTTCTCGCTGGCCGTGATCACCCTGCTCCGCGCGGCCGACAAGGCCCAGAGCGCGCTGGCCGTGCGCCGGTCGGTGCGCGGACCGCGGGCCAGCGACCTGGTCGTCGTGGTGGTCAACGCGCCGCTGTCAGTAGCGAAGGCCCTGCTCACAGAGGTACTGATCGCCCCGCTGGCCTTCGCCGCAGGCGCGGTCGTCTACCTGGCCACGCTGGCCGTGACCCACAGCCTGTCGCTGCCGCGGGCGGGCTCCTACGCGGCGGCAGCCGTGGTGGCCTGGTACGGCGTCGGACCGGGCTCGCGCCGCCCGCGGCGGCAGCTGAACCGGATGGCCAGCGCCGTGTCGCGGACCCGCCTGTCCGCCGCGGTGCTCATCGGGGTGGCGTGGGCGGTGGCCACCGCCGCGGTCATCTTCGCCGCGTCCCAGGCGCCCTACTACTGGCCTGCGACCGCCCCGCACCTGCCTGCCCCGTACCTGCCTGTGCTGCACGGCTGGCCGTTCACCACCGGCCACCTGCCCCATCTATCCGGTCTGGTCTCGTCCACGGCGGGCTGGCTGGTCAGGCACGTTCGCGCCTGACTGCTCGCCCACGTCGGCCAGCGGCATCGGCTTGACCAGCCCGAGCGCGACCACCTCGTTGGCCAGCCTGGTCCGCCGGTTCGGCCCTTCCGGCACCCGGAACTTCTGGTACAGCCGAAGCAGGTGCTGCTTGACCGCGGCCTCGGTCACCACCAGGTCGGCGGCGATCTCGTGGGCGGTGGCGGGCAGCGCGAACGCCTCGTCCGACAGGGCGGGACGGCACAACGAGGCGAGCACGTCGATCTCCCGCCTGGTCAGCTCCGGCGCAGCCGAACGCCGCAGCTCAGCCTCCTCGCTGAGGTCCTCGTGCGGGATCCCGCCGATCCGGCAGCGGGCCGCGCCGAAGCTCAGCACGTCGCCCTCGTTCAGGACCCGGCGGGCGATCGGCCGTCCGTTAACTCTGGTGCCGTACCGTGATAAACCGAGGTCGACGACGTACACGTACGGCCCGCGGCGCACCAGTTCGGCGTGCAGCCGTGAGACGCTCGGGTCGTCAAGGCGTATGTCGACGCCCCGGCCGCGTCCGACAGTTGTCACTTCCCCGCTCAGCGCGACGATCTCGCCGCAGTCCTCAATGCGGAGAAACGGTGTATCCACGGAGGGCCTCCCGTCTAACGGAGCCGTTAGTGATATCTCACCATTAGGTCACCCCCCGTGTCACGGTTCTTACGCCCTGATTGCATCTCGAATCGAGGCACCGCGCGCGCGCCGGCCTGGCCCGGTCCCCGGTAAACTTCGCTGCGAAAGCCTGGAGGCACATGCATGGCGAATAGGCCGGCGAAGGCCGGCGCGACGGGCGCTGATCCTGACTGGGGACTGACCGGGCTGGCCGGCGCCGCCGCGCCGCCGCCCGTTCACCATCAGGGCTACCCCAGCGCCCGGCAGGCGCCGCGCGACCCCCGGCTGGCCCCCGACCCCAGAACGACCCCCGACCCCAGAACGGTCCACGACCCCAGGGACCCGAGGGGCCCCAGGAACCGCTGGGACATCGTAGTCAGCGGCCTGGCCTGGCTGCCCTACCTGATCGCGCTGGCGGGCGTGGCCATCGGGCTGGCCGTCGCCTGGTACGGATCACGGCTCGCGGTCCGCGGGACGGTACTGGTCGGCGGCGCGCTGCTGGTGGCCGCGGTGGCCAGGCTGCTGCTGCCCTCGCGTTACGCGGGGCCGCTGTCATCGCGGGGTAAGGCCTCTGACGTGGCGGGTTTCGCGGTCTTCGGTACCGCGGTGCTCGTGGTCGCGCTGATGCTGTCATGAGCAGCGGTAGATGAAGGGAACCGGACAGAACATGCCCAAGATCAAGGTAGCGAACCCCGTCGTCGAACTCGACGGCGACGAGATGACGCGGATCATCTGGCAGGCCATCAAGGACCAGCTGATCCTGCCCTATCTGGACATCGAGCTGGAGTACTACGACCTCGGCATCGAGCACCGCGATGCCACCGACGACCAGGTGACGATCGACGCCGCGCACGCCATCCAGCGGCACGGCGTGGGCGTGAAGTGCGCCACGATCACCCCGGACGAGGCCCGGGTGACTGAGTTCGGCCTGAAGAAGATGTGGCGGTCGCCGAACGGCACCATCCGCAACATCCTCGGCGGTGTCATCTTCCGCGAGCCGATCGTCGTCTCCAACATCCCGCGGCTGGTGCCGAGCTGGACCAAGCCGATCATCATCGGCCGTCACGCGCACGCGGACCAGTACAAGGCCACCGACTTCGTGGTGCCCGGTCCCGGCACGGTGACCATCACCTACGTGCCGGAAAACGAGGGCCACCCCATCGAGATGGAAGTGGCGAAGTTCACCGGCGGCGGCGTGGCCATGGCCATGTACAACTTCGACGACTCGATCCGCGACTTCGCCCGGTCCACGATGCGCTACGCGCTCGACCGCCGGTACCCGCTGTACCTGTCCACCAAGAACACGATCCTGAAGGCCTACGACGGCCGGTTCAAGGACATCTTCGCCGAGGTCTTCGAGTCCGAGTTCAAGGCCGACTTCGAGGCGGCCAAGATCACCTACGAGCACCGGCTGATCGACGACATGGTGGCCCAGGTGCTCAAGTGGGACGGCGGCATCGTCTGGGCCTGCAAGAACTACGACGGCGACGTCCAGTCCGACGTAGTGGCCCAGGGCTTCGGCTCGCTCGGCCTGATGACCAGCGTGCTGATGACGCCGGACGGCCGCACGGTGGAGGCCGAGGCCGCGCACGGCACCGTGACCAGGCACTACCGGCAGCACCAGCAGGGCAAGCCCACCTCCACCAACCCGGTGGCGTCCATCTTCGCCTGGACCAGGGGCCTGGAGCACCGCGGCAAGCTGGACGGCACCCCCGCGGTGGCCCTATTCGGCCGCACGCTGGAGGATGTCTGCGTGCACACCATCGAGGAGGGCAAGATGACCAAGGACCTCGCCCTGCTCGTCGGCCCCCGCACCCCGTTCCTGAACACCCAGGACTTCCTCGCCGCGCTGGACTTCAACCTGCGCCAGGCGATGAATTCTTAAGATCATTTTCCCGAACGGGCCGTGGTGCGTGCCCCGCACACTGTGTTCCGCACCGCCCCCGGCCCCGCAACGACGTGGTTGCCACAACGACGCGCACCTGACGACGTGGTTGCCACAATGACGCTGTTGGACCACGGCAAGGAGAATCCAAGCATGGCACGCAAGGGCAAGGTAACCGTCGTCGGC
Organism: uncultured Actinomycetes bacterium; assembly: GCA_963739135.1. Classification (GTDB taxonomy): domain Bacteria; phylum Actinomycetota; class Actinomycetes; order Streptosporangiales; family Streptosporangiaceae; genus Palsa-504. The sequence goes on along the minus strand of CAVTZG010000017.1, from coordinate 560,390 downwards.
GCCGGGTTTTACGGCTCGACCACCGCGCAGCGGCTGGCCGAGTACGACATCTTCGACGAGGTCGTGCTCACCGACATCGTCGAGGGCAAGCCCGAGGGGCTGGCCCTGGACATGAACCAGTCGCGCCCGGTAGAGGGCTTCGAGACCAAGGTGACCGGCCAGACCACGGGCGCCGGGGGCGAGGGCTACGAGGCGATCGCCGGGTCGAACATCGTGATCGTCACCGCGGGCCTGCCGCGCAAGCCGGGCATGAGCCGGATGGACCTGATCGAGACCAACGCCAGGATCGTCAGGAACGTGGTGGAGAACGTCGGCAAGTTCGCGCCGGACGCGGTGCTGATTGTGGTGTCCAACCCGCTGGACGAGATGACGGCCCTGGCCGCCAAGGTGTCCGGCTTCGCGGCGCACCGGGTGATGGGCCAGGCCGGCATGCTCGACACCGCCCGGTTCAGCTACTTCGTGGCCGAGAAGCTGGGCGTCCCGGTCGGCTCGGTGCGCACCCTGACGCTCGGCTCGCACGGCGACACCATGGTGCCGGTGCCCTCCGCCTGCATGGTCGACGGCCGGCCGCTGGCCGACCTGATGCCCGCCGACGAGATCGAGCAGCTGGTCACCCGGACCAGGAACGGCGGCGGCGAGATCGTCGCGCTGCTGAAGACCGGCTCGGCCTACTACGCCCCGTCCGCCGCCGCGGCCCGGATGGCCCGCGCCGTCGCCGAGGACTCGGGCGCGATCATGCCGGTGTGCGCCTGGCTGGACGGCGAGTACGGGATCTCCGGCGTGTACCTGGGCGTCGAAGCCGAGATCGGCGCGACCGGCATCCGCCGCATCGTCGAGCGCGACCTCAGCGAGACCGAACTGGCCGCGCTGCGTAGTGCCGCCGAAGCCGTCCGCGCCAAGCAGGCCGACGTCGCCGCTCTGTTATCCCCGGGGGACGACCCCCCGGGGACCCCCCGCCATGGGGGGCTGCCCGCCCCCATACCCCCCGGCCCCCCGATCACAGGGGGGCTGACCGCCCCCCGTACCCCCCTGGGCCAGGCGGCGCAGGGCCAGCTCGGCGTACAGAGCAGTGCCGTCGGTCAGGGCCGCGTCGTCGAACACCGCGTGCGCCGAGTGGTTGGTCGGCGCGGTCAGCGGGTCGGTTCCGGCCGGGCAGGCACCCAGGAAGACGAACGCCCCCGGCACCTGCTCCAGGACGAATGAGAAGTCCTCGGCCCCGGCGATCGGGAACTCGGCCCGCTCGGCGCGTTCCGGCCCGAACGTCCCGGCGATCACCTCGGCCGCGAACGCCGCCTCGGCCGCGTCGTTGACGGTCACCGGGTACTCCGCGTCGTAAATGGCCTCGGCGGTCAGCCCGTGGGCACGGGCGATGTCCCCGATCAGCCGCGGCACCAGCTCGGCCAGTGCGCTGCGGGATGGCCGGCTGAACGAACGGGCGGTAGCCAGGAATCTGGCCTGGTCCGGGATCACGTTGTCGGTGGTGCCCGCGTGGAAGCTGCCCACGGTGATCACCACCGGGTCGAACACGTCGAACTTCCTGGTGACCAGCGTCTGCAGCGCGGTCACCATCTCGCACGCGACCGGGATCGGGTCCGCGGCCCGGTGCGGCATCGAGGCGTGGCCGCCCCGCCCGTGCACGGTCACGGTGATCTGGTCGGCGGCGGCCAGCATCGCGCCGGGCCGGGTGGAGAACGTGCCGCAAGGCAGCCGCTGCGACGTCACGTGCAGGCCGTAGGCGGCGACCGGGCGCTCGCCCGCGGCCTCCAGGACCCCCTCCTCGATCATGTGCCGGGCGCCGGCGCAGCCCTCCTCGCCGGGCTGGAACATGAAGATCACGGTGCCGGGCAGCTCGGCCTGGCGGGCCGACAGCAGCCGGGCGGCACCGGCCAGCATGGCGGTGTGCAGGTCGTGACCGCAGGCGTGCATCGCGCCGGGTATCACCGACGCGTAGGGCAGGCCGGTCTCCTCGGTGACCGGCAGCGCGTCCATGTCGCCACGCAGCAGCACGGCCGGCCCCTGGGCACCGCCCCGCAGCACGGCCGTCACCGAGCTCAGCCCGCGGCCCGTGCTGATCTCCAGCGGCAGCCCCTCCAGCGCGGCGAGCACCTTGGCCTGGGTCTTCGGCAGGTCCAGGCCGACCTCGGGCTCGCGGTGAATCGCGTGCCGCAGCTTGGCCACCTCACCAAAGATCTGTGCCGCCGAATCACGTACCTGCACGGTATCCTCCTCGCGACGAGAACCTACTGTAATCCGAGGCGCCGGGCGCTGGCCGAGGGAGTCGCCTCGAGGAACTCCGGCGCGGTCCAGGCGCGCCGGCCGAACGCCTCGGCCACCGCGGCGCGCACCCGGTCTGCCGTCCCTGCCCGGACCAGCGCGAGCACCGAGCCGCCGAAGCCGCCGCCTATCATGCGCGCCCCGAGCGCCCCCGCCCCGACCGCCACGTCCACCGCCACGTCCGCCTCGGGCCAGGAGACCTCGAAGTCATCGCGCAGCGACTCGTGCGCCCGGCTCAGCAGCCGGCCGATCTGCTGGCAGGCATCCGCGTCGGCCCCGGTAAGCAGGGCGACCACTTCCAGGACCCGCTGGTTGTCGGTGACCACGTGCCGGGCGCGGCGGCGCAGGACCGGATCGGCAAGCCGCTCCACATCAGCCGGGTCCGTTAGGTACCGAAGAGAAGGAACGCCGAGCTCGCGCGCGGCCTGCTCGCATTCGGCCCGGCGCCGGCCGTACTCCCCGGTGGTCAGCTCGTGCTCGGCCCGGGTGTTAATCAGCAGTACCCGGGAGGCGGCCGCGGCGGGGTCGAACGGCACCTGGGAGGTCTCCAGCGAGCGGCAGTCGAGCAGCAGCGCGTGGCCGCGCCGGGCCAGCAGCGACGCGGACTGGTCCATGATGCCCGACGGCACCCCGACGAACTCGTTCTCGGCCCGGCGGGCGATCGCGGCCAGTTCGCGGCGGCCGACGGACAGGCCGGCCAGCTCGGTCAGCGCGAGCGCGGTGGCACACTCCAGCGCGGCCGACGAGGACAGGCCCGCGCCGACCGGGACGTCGGAGTCGATCGCGACGCAGGCCCCCGGCACCTCGTAGCCCGCCGCGGCCAGGGCCCAGGCCACCCCAGCCGGGTAGGCGGCCCAGCCGGTGACCGGCCGGCCCGGCTCCAGGCCGTCCAGCCCGACCTCGACCGCGCGGCCGGGCTCCTGGGCCGAGCACAGCACGAGCCGCCGGTCGGTCCGGCGGGCCGCGGCGGCCACGGTGCCCTGGCCGAGCGCGAACGGCAGCACGTACCCCTCGTTGTAGTCGGTGTGCTCGCCCATCAGGTTAGCCCGGCCCGGCGCCAGCCAGACGCCGTCGGCCGCCGCGCCGAACCGCGCCCGGAACAGCTCCCGGACCGCGGCCGGCTCAGGCCCGGGGCTCACTGGGTGCCGCGCGCCCTGGTGAACTCCCACGCGTCCGCGGCCATGGCCCGCAGGTCGCGTTCCGCCCGCCAGCCGAGCTCGGCCTGGATCCGCTCAGACGAGGCGACCAGCACGGCCGGGTCGCCGGGCCGTCGCGCGGTCACCTCCACGTCGATCCCGCTCCCGGTGACCTCGGAGCACACGTCGATGACCTGGCGGACCGAGAAGCCGGTCCCGCTGCCCAGGTTGTAGACCCGGTGCTGGCCCGGCCGGCACGCGGCCAGGGCCCGCAGGTGAGCGTCGGCCAGATCGGTGACGTGGATGTAATCGCGGATGCAGGTCCCGTCGGGGGTGGGGTAGTCGTCACCGAAGACCTGCACCCGCTGCCCGGCCGCCGCCCTGGCCAGTACGGCGGGGATCAGGTGGGTCTCCGGGTTGTGCCGCTCGCCGAACCAGGCGCCGCCGCCGGCCCGGTGCGCCCCGGCCACGTTGAAGTAGCGCAGGCTGGTCGCGCCGAACCCATAGAGCCGCGCGAACTCGGTCAGCGTGGTGTCGACGGCCAGCTTGGACGCGCCGTAGGGGTTGGTCGGGCGGGTGGGGTCGGTCTCGGTGATCGGCGTGCGTTCCGGCTCGCCGTAGACGGCGGCGGTGGAGGAGAACACGATCGTGCGCACGCCGATCTCGCGCATCGCCTCCAGCAGCGCCACGCTGCCGCCCAGGTTGCTGGACCAGTACCTGGCGGGCTCGGCGACCGACTCGCCGACCAGCGACCTGGCCGCGAAGTGCAGCACCCAGTCGGTGCCGTCGGCCAGCACCTCGGCGGCGCAGTCGCGCAGCGAGCCCTTGACGAAGGTGGCCCCGGCCGGCACCGCGTCGGCGTGCCCGGTGGACAGGTCGTCCAGCACGGTGATCTCGTGCCCGGCCGCGACGAGCTGGGCGGCGACCACGCTGCCGATGTACCCGGCCCCGCCGGTGACGAGCACCCTCACAATGCCTCCCTGAGTCGTTGCGCGGCCTCTTCAGGGACGATGTTGTCGAAATAGATGATCTCGCGCCCGTCAGCGAGCCGCCCGCTCGCCTTCCACATTGAGTGTGTGCCCACGGGTCCCATACGTTATCCGGTCTACACTGGCCAGACACATCGCGTGCCACGCGGCGGCGGGGGCCTGCCGCAAGCCGGCGGCCCGGAGGCGAGCGAGAAAATGAGTAAAGTCTTCCTGGACATCATCATTGTCCTGGTCATCGTGTGCATCGGGGGCTTCTTCTCGGCGTCGGAGATGGCCCTGGTCTCACTGCGCGAGGGGCAGATCCGCGCCCTGGCCAAGCGCGGCCGCCGCGGCCAGAAGGCGGCCCGGCTGGCCAGCGACCCGAACCGGTTCTTCTCCGCCGTGCAGATCGGCGTAACCCTGGCCACCCTGGTCTCCGGCGCCTACGGCGCCGCCACGCTGGCCAGCTTCCTCAAATCCTGGCTGGTCAGGCAGCACCTGTCGGCGGGCTGGGCGGCCACCTTGTCGTTCGTGGTCGTGACCATCTGCATCACGTTCGTCAGCCTGGTGCTCGGCGAGCTGGCGCCCAAGCGGATCGGGCTGCAGCGCGCGCCCCGCCTGTCCCTGCTGGCCGCGCCGCTGCTAGACCGGATCGCCACCCTGGCCCGCCCGGTCGTGTGGCTGCTGACCAAGTCCACCAACCTGATCGTGGCCATCCTGGGCGGCGACCCCCGGGTCGGCCGCCAGGTCATGACCGAACAGGAGCTGCGGGACCTGGTCACCGAAGCTCAGGCGCTCAGCCAGGACGAGCGGCACATCGTGGGCGAGGTCTTCGACGCCGGGAAGCGGCAGATCCGCGAGGTGCTGGTGCCCCGCACCGAGGTGGTCTTCCTGGACGCCGAGACCACGGTGGCCGAGGCAGCCGCCATCGCGGCCAGCGTCCCGCACTCCCGGCTGCCGGTCTATCAGGACAGCTACGACAACGTGGTCGGCTTCGTGCACGTCAGGGACCTGCTGGGGCCCAGCGTGACCAACCGGACGGTGCCGGTGGCCCGGATCAGCCGGCCGGTGAAATTCCTGCCCATCAGCAAGACCGTGCTGTCCTCGCTGTCGGAGATGCGGCGCGAGCGGGCCCACCTGGCCATCGTGGTCGACGATTACGGCGGCACGGCCGGCATCGTCACCCTGGAAGACCTGGTTGAGGAGCTGATCGGCGACATCAGGGATGAGTACGACACCGAGCAGGGCCAGGCCACCACCCTGCGCGGCGGCGCGGTGGAGGTGGACGGCCTGCTCAACCTGGACGAGTTCGCCGAGCAGACCGGCGTCGCCCTGCCCGAAGGCCCCTACGAGACCGCCGCCGGCTACGTGCTCGCCGCCCTCGGCGACCTGCCCTCGGTCGGCGACAGTGTGCAGGTCGCGAGCCACACGATCACCGTGACCGAGCTCGACGGCCGCCGCGTCGCCCGCCTCCGCGTCGCCCCCCACCCCGCGCCCCCCGCGCCCCCCGCGCCCCCCGCGCCCCCTGCGCCATCTGCCGCTCCCGCGGCCCCGCCCGCCTCGACAACCCAGGGGACCCCTGCCGTCCCCGCTAATTCAGCGGTTTCCGCAGGTCAGGTGCGGCTAGACTCGGAGGCTCCGCAGGATGGCAGCTCCTGATGCTCTGCTGACTAGGGCTCTGCTGACTAAAGAAAGGCGGCCCGCGTGCCCGGTGGCTTCGATACCGTACTCGTCGTTGACTTCGGTGCGCAGTACGCGCAGCTGATCGCGCGGCGGGTGCGCGAGTGCCACGTCTACTCCGAGATCGTCCCGTCCACCATGCCGGTGGAGCAGATGCTGGCCCGCAAGCCGAAGGCCATCATCCTGTCCGGTGGCCCGTCCTCCGTCTACGCCGAGGGCGCCCCGCCCGCGCCGGCCGGGCTGCTGACCGCCGGCGTGCCCGTGCTGGGCATCTGCTACGGCTTCCAGCTGATGGTGGACGAGCTGGGCGGGACCGTGGCGCGGACCGGCACGGCCGAGTACGGCAGAACTCTGTTGTCTCGGGGGGACGATCCCCCCCAGCCCCCCCCTGATCATGGGGGGGCTGCCCGCCCCCCCATACCCCCCGGGGCCCACCTTTCAGGGGGCATTCTCCTGGCCGGCTTGCCGGCCAGGATGCAGGTGTGGATGTCGCACGGCGATACCTGCACGGCGCCGCCGCCCGGCTTCACGGTGACCGCGCGCACGCCCGCCACCCCGGTCGCGGCGGTGGAGAACGCCAGCCGCCGCCTGTTCGGGGTCCAGTTCCACCCAGAGGTGCTGCACACCGAACACGGCACCCGGGTCCTGGCCCGGTTCCTGGAACTGGCCGGCTGCCGCCCGTCCTGGACCATGCTGAACATCGTCGAGGAGCAGATCGAGACGATCCGCGAGCAGGTCGGCGACGGGCACGCGATCTGCGGGCTATCCGGCGGCGTGGACTCCGCGGTGGCCGCCGCGCTGGTCCAGCGGGCCATCGGCGACCGGCTGACCTGCGTGTTCGTCGATCACGGGCTGCTGCGCCAGGGCGAGGCGGAGCAGGTCGAGCAGGACTTCGTGGCCGCCACCGGCGTCCGGCTCAAGGTGGCGAACGAGGCCGACGCGTTCGTGTCCGCGCTGGCCGGCGTCACCGACCCGGAGCAGAAGCGGAAGATCATCGGCCGCGAGTTCATCCGCGCCTTCGAGCGGGCCGCCCGGGAGATCACCGCCGAGGCGGGGGAGCACGGCGAGGCGTGCGAGTTCCTGGTCCAGGGCACCCTGTACCCGGACGTGGTCGAATCAGGCGGCGGCACCGGCACGGCCAACATCAAGTCCCACCACAACGTGGGCGGCCTGCCCGACGACCTGAAGTTCCGCCTGGTCGAGCCGCTGCGCTGGCTGTTCAAGGACGAGGTGCGCCGGGTCGGGTCCGAGCTCGGCCTGCCGCAGGCCATCGTCCGCCGCCAGCCGTTCCCCGGCCCCGGCCTGGCCATCAGGATCGTCGGCGAGGTCACCGCCGAACGCCTCGCGGTCCTCCGCGAGGCCGACGCCATCGTCCGCGAGGAGATGTCGGCTGCCGGGCTGGACGAGGAGGTCTGGCAGTGCCCGGTGGTGCTGCTGGCCGACGTGCGTTCCGTCGGGGTGCAAGGCGACGGCCGCAGCTACGGCCACCCGCTGGTGCTCCGCCCGGTGACCAGCGAGGACGCCATGACCGCCGACTGGGCCCGGCTGCCCGCCGACCTGCTGGCCCGGATCTCCACCCGGGTCACCAACGAGGTCTCCGAGGTCAACCGCGTCGTCCTCGACGTGACCAGCAAACCCCCCGCCACCATCGAGTGGGAGTAGCCGGCAACCCCCCGCATCCCGATCACCCTCACCCCAGGCTCCGCATGTCCCACAGGTCGGGGAAGGTCGGCGTGCCCAGCGTGGTCTGCAGGTAGGTGGCTCCGGCCGAGCCGCCGGTGCCGCGGCGGCCGCCGATGGTCCGCTGCACCATCTTGATGTGGTGGTAACGCCACTCCTGCATGCCCTCGTCGAGGTCGACGAGCAGCTCGCACACCGCGGTCGCGTCGGTGTCGTCGTCGTAGACCTTCTTCAGCACCTGCTGCACAGCGTCCGAGGCCTCGAGAGGCTGGCTGACGTCGCGGTCCCGCACGGCCGCGGGCACGTTGTAGCCCTGGCCGTCCAGGTAGCGCAGGAACGAGTCGAACAGCGACGGGCGGGCCATCGCGGCTGTGATCCGGTCCCGTTCGGGGCTGCCCTCCGGATACTGCGCCACCAGCATCCGGTCCCGCCGCCCCAGCACCGCCTCCAGCTCGCGGAACTGCGCGGACTGGAAGCCGCTCGAGGTGCCGAGCATGTCACGGAACCGGGTGAACTGGGTGGGCGTCATGGTCTCCAGCACGTCGAGCTGGGCCACCACGATCTTCAGGATGGCCAGGGTCCGGCGCATCGTGCGCATGGCGTGCGTCGTCTCGGCCGCCTCCAGCTGGGTCTGCAACCTGGCCAGCTCGTGCAGCAGCTGCTTGAACCACAGCTCGTAGATCTGGTGGATGACGATGAACAGCATCTCGTCGTGCTCGCCCGACCGGGGCTGCTGTGCGGTCAGCAGCTGGTCCAGCCGCAGGTAGCCGCCGTAGCTGACGCGTTCAGCCATGGGCCTCGTCCCCCTGGCCCGCGATGAGGTCGCGGACGGCGATCGCCGCGTCCCAGACGTCGGTGAAACGCGTGGTGAGCGGGGGCAGTCCGAACCGGAACCGCTCGGGCGTGCGGTAGTCGGTGATTATGGCGGCCGCGGCCAGCTGCTCGACGATCCGTTCGGCCTCCGGGTGGCAGAAGCTGACGTGGCCGCCGCGTCGGCTGGCCTCCCGGGGCGTGGCGATCGTGCAGCCGAGCGGGACCAGCCATGCGTCGGCCAGCTCGATGAGATAGCCGGTCAGCGCCACGCTCTTGGCCCGCATCGCGGGCATTCCCGCCGCCAGTAGCAGCCGCGCCCCCTCCTCCACCGCTGCCGTGGCCAGGATCGGCGGCGTGCCGGTCATGAACTTGGTCATGCCAGGCGCCGGGCGGTACATGGGCCCCATGGCGAACTGGTCGCGCTGGGAGAACCAGCCCCAGATCGGCTGGCGCAGCACCTCGCGCAGCCGGGCCGAGACGTAGGCGAACGCGGGGGCGCCGGGACCCGCGTTGAGGTACTTGTAAGTGCAGCCGACGGCCAGGTCCGCGTCACAGTCGTCAAGCTCGACGGGCACCGCGCCGACCGAGTGGCACAGGTCCCAGAGCATGAGTGCACCGGCCTGGTGGACCAGGCCGGTGATGGCCGCCATGTCAGCCAGGGCGCCGCTGCGGTAAGCCACGTGCGACAGGCTGACCAGCGCCGTGTCCTCGTCCACCGCGGCGCGAAGCAGGCCAGGCTCCAGGCCCTCGTTGATGTCGGTGGGCAGCATGCGCAGTTCCAGGCCGCGCTGGGCCGCGATGCCCTCCATGACGTAGCGGTCGCTGGGGAAGTTGTCGCGGTCGGTGATGATCACCTGCCGCCCGGGCCGGGCGTCAAGCGCCGCCGAGGCCAGCTTGTACAGGTTCACCGTGGTGTTGTCGGTGACGATCACCTGCCCGGGCGCGGCGCCGACCAGCTCGCCGACCAGCTCGCCCGCCCGGGCAGGCAGGTCCACCCAGTGGTCCCAGGACCGGGCCAGGTCGGTGCCCCACTCCTGGCGGAGCATGGTCTCCATCCGCCGCAGGACGGGCCGCGAGAGCGGGCCGAGCGAGTTGCCGTTCAGGTAGATCAGCCCGGGGTCATCCAGCAGGAACTGCTCGCGGTAGCCGCCTAGCGGGTCCGCCGCGTCCATTTCCGCCGCCCGTACGCGGTCCAGCAACACCTCGGACATACCGCACACCCTAATCGCCCGGCGGGACCGCCCTGTCTCGCCCCGCCGGGCCCTGCACCCTGCCCCTTACCTGGGGCCCCGTCCTGCTCAGATCCGCGACACCTCGCGCGCCGCGCCCTCGTCGCCGGAGGTGCTGGCTCATCGCCGCGCGGGCGGCTCGTGTTGACTAGCTCGTGTTGACGAGTCCGCTTGGGGCCACTACTGTTCGGGTTTAGCACTCACTAGTGTAGAGTGCTAACGCGACGAGGCAGTCTGGCACCCGCGACGACAGGCCGCCACGCTCGCCCTCTCTAGCAACTCACCATTAGCCTTTCCGGAGGGGGAGGTCAGATCGTGACGACCGCCACCAAAGTAGTAATCAAGCCGCTCGAAGACCGGATCGTGGTCAAGCCGCTCGAGGCTGAGCAGACCACGGCGTCCGGACTGGTGATCCCGGACACCGCCAAGGAGAAGCCCCAGGAGGGCGAAGTCCTTGCGGTAGGCCCGGGGCGCTTCGACGACGCGGGCACCAAGCGCGTGCCGATCGACGTCAAGGTCGGCGACGTGGTGCTGTACAGCAAGTACGGCGGCACCGAAGTGAAGTACTCGGGCGAGGAGTTCCTTGTGCTCTCCGCGCGCGACGTGCTCGCTGTCATCGAAAAGTAAGTTAAGAGCTCGCGGTCCGGCGGGGCAGGCCATCAGTCCTGCTCCGCCGGCTGCGCGATCTCGATTCAACCGTAGGTTGAGGTAGTCAATGCCCAAGATCCTGGAGTTCGACGAGGATGCCCGCCGCTCGCTTGAGCGGGGCGTCAACAAGCTCGCCGACACCGTGAAGGTGACGCTGGGCCCCCGCGGCCGCAACGTCGTAATCGACAAGAAATGGGGCGCTCCCACCATCACCAACGACGGCGTGACCGTCGCCAAGGAGGTGGAGCTGGAGAACCCGTACGAGAACCTCGGGGCCCAGCTGGCCAAGGAGGTCGCCACCAAGACCAATGACATCGCCGGGGACGGCACCACGACCGCGACGGTCCTGGCCCAGGCGATGGTGCACTACGGGCTGCGCTCGGTCGCGGCCGGGGCGAACCCGATGGACCTCAAGCGCGGTGTCGACGCCGCCGCGGCCGAGGTTTCCGAGCTGCTGCTCAAGTCGGCGCGTGACGTCGAGGAGCAGACGGAGATCGCGCACGTCGCGACGATCTCCGCGCAGGACGAGAAGATCGGGGACCTGATCGCCGAGGCGTTCAGCAAGGTCGGCAAGGACGGTGTCATCACCGTCGAGGAGTCGCCGACCATGGGCCTGGAGCTGGAGTTCACCGAGGGCCTGCAGTTCGACAAGGGCTACATCTCGCCGTACTTCATCACCGACGGCGAGCGTCTCGAGGCGGTGCTGGAGGACGCGTACGTCCTGGTCCACCAGGCCAAGATCTCCTCCATGCAGGATTTCCTGCCCCTGCTGGAGAAGATCGCGCAGGTCAAGCGGCCGCTGCTGGTGATCGCGGAGGACGTCGAGGGCGAGGCGCTGGCCACCATGGTGGTCAACAAGATCCGCGGCCTGCTGAACGTGGCAGCCGTCAAGGCGCCCGGTTTCGGTGACCGCCGCAAGGCCATGCTGGCCGACATCGCCACCTTGACCGGCGGCACCGTGGTCAGCGAGGAACTCGGCATCAAGCTGGAGTCGGTCGGCCTGGAGAGCCTGGGCCGCGCCCGCCGGATCGTCGTCACCAAGGACGACACCACGATCGTGGACGGCGCGGGCGACAAGACCGCGATCGAGGACCGGATCAGGCAGATCCGCACCGAGATCGAGAACACCGATTCCGACTGGGACAAGGAGAAGCTGCAGGAGCGGCTGGCCAAGCTGTCCGGCGGGGTCTGCGTGCTGCGGGCCGGCGCCGCCACCGAGGTGGAGCTCAAGGAGAAGAAGCACCGCCTGGAGGACGCCATCTCCGCTACCCGGGCCGCCATCGAGGAAGGCATCATCGCCGGCGGCGGCAGCGCCCTGGTGCATCTGGCCACCGACCTCGGTGACCTCGGCCGGACCGGTGACGAGCTGACCGGCGTGAAGGTTGTCAAGCGCGCCTTGTCCGAGCCGGCTCGCTGGATCGCGCTGAACGCGGGCCAGGAGGGCTCGGTCGTGGTGGCCAAGATTGCCACCCTGCCCGACGGGCACGGCTACAACGCGGCCACCGGCGAGTACGGTGACCTGATGGCGCAGGGCATCATCGACCCGGTCAAGGTGACCAGGTCCGCGGTGCAGAATGCCGCCTCCATCGCCGGCATGCTGCTGACCACCGAGACCCTGGTGGTCGAGAAGCCGGAGGAGAAGGAGCCCGCAGGCGACGGGCACGGGCACAGCCACCCGCACTGAGGTGCGAGGCAAACGCGGGGCCACGATACCGTGGCCCCGCGTTTCGCTTCCGGCGGCCCTCGATCGTCAGGTGCACCCGTAGGATGGGTGCATTCCGCAGCGGCTCCCGGTGAAGGTGCCTTGGCATCCTGCCCTGCCTCAAGGCGGGGATTCCAGCTGCTCACATCCTGGTCAGGAGGCAAGCAGTTGAGGTTCGCGGTCCACAGGCCCGGCATCCCGGAAGCCTCCCCGCGCAGTCACCGCATGCCCTGCGGCGATACGACCACCCTAGCGGCGAGGTATGACATTCCTGCGCCGGAGTGGAGCTGCCATGACTGATCACGTACGCCCGGACGAGGAAAAGTTCGCGCCGCCCGGGCTGACCTTTGACGACGTGCTGCTGCTCCCGGACCATTCTGCGGTGCTGCCGGCCGAGGCGGACACCTCGACCCGGATCACCCGCCGGCACCGGCTCCGCATCCCGCTGGTCTCGGCGTCCATGGACACCGTCACCGAGGCCAGGATGGCCGTGGCCATGGCCCGCCAGGGCGGGGCCGGTGTGCTGCACCGCAACCTGTCCATCGAGGAACAGGCCCAGCAGGTGGACATGGTCAAGCGGTCCGAGGCCGGCATGATCACCGATCCGGTGACCTGTGGCCCGGACGCCACGATCGCCGACGTCGACCAGCTGTGCGGCCGGTACCGGATCTCCGGCGTGCCGGTCACCGGCCCGGACGGGGTCCTGCTCGGCATCGTCACCAACCGCGACATCCGGTTCGAGACCGACCATGGCCGCCGGGTGGCTGAGGTGATGACCCCGATGCCCCTGGTCACCGCTCCGGTCGGAGTGGCGGCCGAGGAGGCGCTGCGGCTGCTACGCCAGCACAAGGTCGAGAAGCTGCCGCTGGTCGACCCGGCCGGGCGGCTGCGCGGGCTGATCACGGTGAAGGATTTCACCAAGAGCGAGAAGTTCCCCTTCGCGACCAAGGACGCGGCCGGCCGGCTGGTGGTCGGCGCCGCGGTCGGAGTGGGCGAGGACGCCAAGCGCCGCGCGCAGGCGCTGACCGAGGCCGGTGCCGACTTCCTGGTCGTAGACACCGCGCACGGTCACGCGCAGGCCGTGCTGGACATGGTGGCCCAGATCAAGGCCAATTCCGGCGCCGAGGTGATCGGCGGCAACATCGCCACCCGGGCCGGCGCGCAGGCACTGGTCGACGCGGGCGCGGACGGGGTCAAGGTGGGCGTGGGACCGGGGTCGATCTGCACCACCCGGGTGGTAGCGGGCGTGGGCGTCCCGCAGGTCACCGCGATCTACGAGGCGGCCCAGGCCGCGCGCCCGGCCGGGGTGCCGGTGATGGGCGACGGCGGGCTGCAGTATTCCGGCGACATCGCCAAGGCCATCGCCGCGGGCGCCGACAGTGTCATGCTGGGCAGCCTGCTGGCGGGCTGTGAGGAAAGCCCGGGCGAGGTCGTCTTCATCAACGGCAAGCAGTACAAGCTGTACCGGGGCATGGGCTCGCTGGGGGCCATGCGCAACCGGGAGCGGGGCCGGTCGTACTCCAAGGACCGCTACTTCCAGGACGACGTGCTGCGCGAGGACAAGCTCGTCCCGGAGGGCATCGAGGGCCAGGTGCCCTACCGCGGACCACTGGCCGCCGTGGCCGGCCAGCTGGTCGGCGGACTGCGCGCGGCCATGGGCTACTGCGGGGCGCGAACCATCGCCGACCTGCAGGACGCGCGGTTCATCCAGATCACCGCGGCGGGCCTGACCGAGAGCCATCCGCACGACGTCCAGATGACCGTCGAGGCGCCGAACTACTACGGCCGCCCGGGACGCGACGGAACTCGCTCGTGACCGGCACAAACGCCGGCAGGCCAGCCAGGAAGCAGGAGCACACGTGACCGACGTGGAGATCGGCCGCGGCAAGTCCGGCCGCCGCGCCTACTCGCTGGGCGAGATCGGCATCGTGCCGGCCCGCCGGACGCGGGACCCGGAAGAGGTGTCGATCCACTGGCAGATCGACGCCTACCGGTTCGAGATGCCGCTGATGGCCTGCCCGATGGACAGCGTCGTGTCGCCGGCCACCGCCATCCAGATCGGGCGCCTGGGCGGCCTGGGCGTGCTCGACCTGGAAGGGCTGTGGACCAGGTACGAGGACCCGGAGCCGCTGCTGGCCGAGGTGACCGAGCTCGACGAGCAGGCCGCCACCCGGCGGCTGCAGGCCATTTACGCCGAGCCGATCTCCGAGGAGCTCATCGGGCGCCGGATCGAGGAGATCGCCCGGGCCGGCGTGACCACCGCGGCCAGCCTGTCGCCGCAGCGCACCGCCAGGTACGCCAAGGCCGTGGTCGACGCGGGCGTGGACATCTTCGTGATCCGCGGCACCACGGTGTCGGCCGAGCACGTGTCCGGCCGGGCGGAGCCGCTCAACCTCAAGCAGTTCATCTACGAGCTCGACGTCCCGGTGGTGGTGGGCGGCTGCGCCACCTATACCGCCGCCCTGCACCTGATGCGCACCGGCGCCGCCGGGGTGCTGGTGGGCTTCGGCGGCGGGTCGGGCCATACCACCGTGACCGTGCTGGGCGTGGCCGTGCCGATGGCCACCGCCATCGCCGACGTGGCCGCGGCCCGCCGCGACTACCTGGACGAATCCGGCGGCCGCTACGTCCACGTCATCGCCGACGGCTCGATGACCAGCAGCGGCGACATCGCCAAGGCGCTGGCCATCGGGGCCGACGCGGTCATGGTCGGCTCGCCGCTGGCCCGGGCGGTCGAGGCGCCGGGGCGCGGCTACCACTGGGGCAACGAGGCCAACCATCCCGAGCTGCCCCGGGGCACCCGGGTCCAGGTCGGCACGATCGGCACGCTGGAGCAGATCCTGCATGGCCCGTCCACCGTCCCCGACGGCTCGATGAATCTGATGGGGGCGCTGCGCCGCACCATGGCCACGGCCGGCTACTCCGACCTGAAGGAATTCCAGCGGGTCGAGGTGGTTGTCGCCGATTCCGGGCCGCCGCGCGGCCGCCGCTAGACTCGGCGCATGTCCCGGCTACGCGTCCTTTCCGGCATCCAGCCCACCGCTGACTCATTCCACCTGGGTAACTACCTGGGTGCGGTGCGGCAGTGGGTGGCCCTGCAGGACACCTATGACGCCTTCTACTGCGTGGTGGATCTGCACGCCATCACGGTGCCGCAGGACCCCGCGCTGCTGACCTGGCGGACCCGCGTGGCCGCCGCCCAGCTGCTCGGCGCCGGCCTCGACCCGGACCGCTGCACCCTGTTCGTCCAGAGCCACGTGGCCGAGCACACCGAACTGGCCTGGGTGCTCAGCTGCCTGACCGGGTTCGGCGAGGCCAGCCGGATGACCCAGTTCAAGGACAAGTCGGCCAAGGAGGGCTACGAGCGGGCTTCCGTCGGCCTGTTCACCTACCCTGTCCTGCAGGCCGCCGACATCCTGCTCTACCAGGCCGACCAGGTGCCGGTGGGCGAGGACCAGCGGCAGCATCTGGAGCTGAGCCGGACCCTGGCCCAGCGGTTCAACCACCGGTTCGGCCAGACGTTCGTGCCGCCGCGGCCTTACATCCTGGCCGAGGTGGCCAAGATCTACGACCTGCAGGACCCGACGGCCAAGATGAGCAAGTCGTCCTCCTCCCCGCAGGGCATCGTCGACGTGCTCGACGAGCCGGACGTGATCCGCAGGAAGATCCTCCGGGCCGTCACCGACGCAGGCTCGGAGGTACGGGCCGACGCCGAGGCCAAGCCGGGCGTGACCAACCTGCTGCGGATCTACTCGGCGCTGTCCGGCGAGCCGGTCGCCACCCTGGAGGCCAAGTACGAGGGCGCGGGCTACGGCGGGTTCAAGAAGGACCTGGCCGAGCTGGTCGTGGCCACCTTCGCACCGATCAGGGAGCGGACCCAGCAGATCCTGGCCGACGAGGCCGGCCTGGACCGCGTGCTCGCCCGGGGCGCCGCGCAGGCGCACCAGGTGGCCGGGCAGACCATGGCCGTCGTCCGGGACCGGGTCGGCCTCCTCAAGCCCGCCGGCTAAGCAGCCGGCGGTTGTACACCAACCCCAGGCCCGCCGCGATCACCGCGACGCCGCTGAACCCGGCCGCGGCCAGCACCGAAGGCCCTGCCGCCGGCCGCGGCGCCGAGGTCGCCCTGGCCCGGGGCGTGGCCACCGCGGCGGGCGCGGCGGGCGCGACCGCGGGCGGCTGCAGCGGGGCGACCAGCGTGCCCACCGAAGTGACCTTGCCGTCAACCGCGAAACCCCAGTTGAGCAGGCTCTTTGCCGCGTTGATCTCGGTCAGCGCCGGGCAGTGCAGCAGGGTCACGATGAGCGTGACGCCGTGCCTGGTGGCCATCCCGACGTAGGTGGCGCCTGCCGCGCTGGTCCAGCCGATCTTGCCGCCGACGGCCCCCGGATACGTGGTGAGCAGCGAGTTCTGGTTGTACAGGGTCTCGGACTTGCCCTTGGAGATCCGGAACGGCGCGCTGATCGTCTGGTCGTACTTGCCGAACGCGGGCAGCTTCAGCGCCTGCCGGGCGAACAGGGCCAGGTCGTAGGCGGAGGTGCGCTGGCCAGGGGCGTCCAGGCCGTTCGGGTCCACGGCCATCGTGTCGTCGGCCTGCAGGTGCCGGGCCTCGGCGTTGATCACGTCCATGCCCAGGCTGTAGGTCCCCACGGCCTGGGTCAGCGCGATTGCGGCGTCGTTGGCCGAGATGGTCAGCAGCGCGGTGAACAAGTCGGAGATCTTGTACGACTGCCCGGCCACCAGGCCGGCCACATTCGGCACGGTCGAGGTGGCCTGCTTGCTGGCGATGATGGTGGCGTCCGGGTTGAGCAGCGGGATCAGCGAGATCGCGGTGAGCACCTTGAGCGTGCTGGCCGGCCGGTACCACCCGTGCGGGTCCTTGGCCGCCAGCACCTGCCCGGTGTTGGCGTCGGCGATCACGAACGCCGAGGCCTGGATGTTCGGCGGGTGCGGCACGGTGGAACCAGGCGGGTAGCTGACGATCTCGCCCTGGCCGGCCAGCCGCGCCCCGCCGATGGCCTGCGTCGTCGGCGAGGACGGCGCCGGCGAGGACGAAACAGAGGACGGAACAGCAGACGAAGCAGAGGACGGAACAGCAGACGAAGCAGAGGACGGAACAGCAGACGAAACCGCTGCCGGAACGGCCTGGATTTCCCTGGCCGCGGCGGGCACCGCGGCCAGCGCGGACGCCCCGTCCCCGGAGGCCAGCGCGGCCGCGACGGCCAGCGCCGCCAGGGTCCTGCGGGGCCAGACCCGGTCCAGCATGAGCCTCCCAGCTCCCGTCCTGGGGTTACCGGGCCGACCCGAAGTAACCTGGGCGTTATGGAACGAACGTCGGAGTCCGGACTACCGATCGATGCCGTCTACGACGACAGCAAGCTTACGGATTTCCGGCCCGCAAAGGAGCTAGGCAGGCCGGGCGAGTTCCCGTTCACTCGCGGAGTGTATCCGCGCATGTACGTGGACCGGCCCTGGACCATGCGCCAGTACGCCGGCTTCGCCTCGGCCAAGGAATCCAACCGGCGCTACCACGAGCTGATCGAGGCGGGCACGACCGGGCTGTCGGTCGCCTTCGACCTGCCCACCCAGATGGGCTACGACTCCGACGCGCCGGTCGCGCACGGCGAGGTGGGCAAGGTCGGCGTGGCCATCGACAGCATCGATGACATGCGCACCCTGTTCCACGACATCCCGCTGGGCACGGTGTCGACCTCCATGACCATCAACGCGCCCGCCGCGATCCTGCTGCTGATGTACCAGACGGTGGGCGAGGATCAGGGCGTGCGCCCGGACCAGCTGACCGGGACCATCCAGAACGACGTGCTCAAGGAGTACATCGCCCGGGGCACCTACATCTATCCGCCCCGCCCGTCGCTGCGCTTGGTGGCCGACACGTTCGCCTACTGCCAGCGGGAACTGCCGAAGTGGAACACGATCTCCATTTCCGGCTACCACATGGCCGAGGCGGGCGCGACCCCGGTGCAGGAGATCGCGTTCACCCTGGCCAACGCCAGGGAGTACGTCCGCACGGCGCTGCACTCCGGCCTCAAGGTCGACGAGTTCGCACCCCGGCTGTCCTTCTTCTTCGTGTCCCGGACCACGCTGCTCGAGGAGGTGGCCAAGTTCCGCGCGGCCAGGCGGCTGTGGGCCCACATCATGAAGGAGGAGTTCAAGGCCGAAGACCCCCGGTCGCTGATGCTGCGGTTCCACACCCAGACGGCCGGCGTGCAGCTCACCGCGCAGCAGCCGGAGGTGAACCTGATCCGGGTCAGCCTGCAGGCCCTGGCCGCGGTGCTGGGCGGGACGCAGTCGCTGCACACCAACTCCTTCGACGAGGCGCTCGCGCTGCCCAGCACCAAGGCGGCTCGGCTCGCGCTGCGCACCCAGCAGGTGATCGCCTATGAGAGCGACCTGACCGCCACCGTGGACCCGTTCGCCGGCTCCTACGCCATCGAGTCGATGACCGACGACATCGAAGCAGCCGCGAAAACCCTGATTGACCAGGTCGAGGACATGGGCGGCGCGGTGGCCGCGATCGAGCGCGGCTTCCAGAAGACGGAGATCGAGAAGGCGGCCTACGCGGTGGCCCGGGAAATCGACGACGGCGAGCGGGTGATTGTCGGGGTGAACCGGTTCACCGGCGACGGCGAGGAGCCGTACCATCCGCTGCGTGTCGACCCGGCCATCGAGGCCGAGCAGGTGGCCCGGCTGACCCGGCTGCGCGCCGAGCGGGACAACGCCGCGGTCGGCCGCGGCATTGCCGCGCTTAAATCCGTGGCCGAAAGCACCGATAACCTACTTTTCCCGCTCCGGGATGCGCTGCGCGCGGGTGCCACTCTGGGCGAGGTCTGCGATGCGCTGCGCGATGTATGGGGCGAGTACCAGCCCGGCGAAATCTGACAATTTCATAAATTCCGGGCCTGGAGGTGCGTCATGGTTATCGAATGGAATCCGTCCCACGGCGCGACGCTCGGCGTCGAATGGGAGGTGCAGCTTATTGACCACCAGACCAAGCTGCTTCGCCAGGAGGCCGGCAAGCTGCTGGCCGACCTGCCGGTCGCCGGCGACACCGGCGAGCACCCGCAGATACGCCACGAGCTCATGCAGTCCACCCTCGAGCTGGTCACCGGCATTTGCAGCACCGTGTCCGAGGCTAAAGAGGACCTGGCTAAAACGATCACCGAACTCCAGCGTACGGCCGCTGAGCACGGTATCCTACTGGCATGCGCCGGCACGCACCCGGTGAGTGACTGGCGTGATGCGACGATGGCGCCTATCCAGCGCTATGCGGAGCTCGTTGAGCAAATGCAATGGCTTGTGCGCCGGATTCAAACCTTCGGAGTGCATGTCCATGTAGGGATCCGGGACGGGAGCAAGGCGATTCCGATCGTCAATGCGCTCGCCGCGTACCTGCCGCACTTTCTCGCGATAACCGCGTCGAGCCCGTTCTGGTGCGGGTATGACACGGGACTTGCCTCCAGCAGGTCCGTGACGTTCGGCGCGCTGCCGACGGCGGGCCCGCCGAACCGGCTGTCGGACTGGAAGCAGTTCGAGAATTACATGGAAACACTGCTGCGCGCTGGCACCATCCGCAGCATCAAGGAGGTCTGGTGGGACATCCGGCCGCACCCGGACTTCGGCACCGTCGAGATCCGCATGTTCGACGGCCTGCCGACGCTCCGCGAGGTCGGCATGGTGGCTGCGCTCTCGCAGTGCCTGGTCCAGCGGTTCGACATGCAGCTGGACCGGGGCTACACGCTGCCGTCCCCCTCCTCCTGGGTGGTCAGGGACAACAAATGGCGGGCCACGCGGTACGGGCTGGACGCGATCGTGATCACTGACGAAGCGGGCGCCACCGCGCCGCTCCGCGACGAGCTTTACGAGCTGCTCAGGGAGCTTGAGCCGGTAGCATCGAGGCTGGGCTGCCTCGAGGAACTTTCCGTGCTCTTCGAGGTGCTCGAGGAAGGCGCCTCTTACGAACGGCAGCGAGCCGTCTACGCGCGCACCGGGGACCTGATCAGCGTGGTCGACTCGCTCGTGACTGAATTCGCGGACGACAGGTTCTGCACGCAGGGGAGTGCTGGGCATGGAAGGAAATGATCTAGTCGCGGATCTGGACGCGTTCTTGGCCAGACACGAAGACGAGCTGATCGAGTTTCGGCGGGACCTGCACTCGCATCCCGAGCTGGCCAACGCCGAGCACCGCACCACCCGCCGGGTCGCGCTGCGGCTGGCCGCGGTGGGCCTGCGGCCGGTGATCCTGCCCAAGGGCACGGGCCTGGTCGTGGACATCGGCTCCGAGCCGGACGGCCAGGGCGACCGGCCCGTGGTGGCACTGCGCGCCGACCTGGACGCGCTGTCCATGCAGGACGAGAAGGACGTCCCCTATCGCTCCACCGTGCCGGACGTCTGCCACGCCTGCGGCCACGACGTGCACACCACCGTGCTGATGGGCGCCGGCCTGTACCTGGCCGACCTCGCCGCCGCCGGCCTGCTGCCCGGGCGGGTGCGGCTGGTCTTCCAGCCCGCCGAGGAGGCGGCCACCGGGGCCCTGGACGTGCTCGCGGCCGGCGGCATCGCCTCGGTCGGCCGGATCTTCGCCCTGCACTGCGACCCCCGGCTGGACGCCGGCCAGCTCGGCGTGCGCTCCGGCGCGATCACCGCCGCCTGCGACCGGATCCAGGTGCACGTGACCGGGCCCGGCGGCCACACCGCCCGGCCGCACCTGACCACGGACCTCGTCTACGCCCTCGGCAAGATCATCACCGAGGTACCCGCCGCCCTGTCCCGCCGGGTCGACCCCCGGGCCAGCCTCAGCCTGGTCTGGGGCCGGGTCAGCGCGGGCACCGTGGCCAACGCCATCCCGGACGCCGGCATCGTCGAGGGCACGGTTCGCTGCCTGGACGACGAGGCCTGGCACAGCGCGCCCGACCTGCTCAAGGGGCTGATCGACTCGGTGGCGGCCGGGTACGGGCTGAACACCGAGGTCAGCTACCAGCGCTACGTGCCGCCCACGGTCAACGACCAGGCCAGCACGGCCATGATCTCCGCCGCGGCGCTCGGCGTGCTGGGCGCGGGCTCGGTGGTGCAGACCCCGCAGAGCCTGGGCGGCGAGGACTTCGCCTGGTACCTGGAATCCATCCCCGGCGCGCTGGCCCGGCTCGGCACCCGGGTGCCCGGTTCCGCCCGGACGCTGGACCTTCACCAGCCCACGTTCGACACTGACGAAAGCGCAATCGGCACCGGGGTCCGGGTCATGGCGGCCACCGCCATCAACGCGCTGTGGGACGACGGCGCGATCGTGGCCCAGCCCCTGCCCGGCGTCACCGGCGCCTAATCTACTCAGTCCGGTCGGCGGCGGCGCCCGTTGGCTCGCGGGGGTTAGGCTGGGCGGATGGGAAGCGTGCCGGTCAAGCGCCAGAAGCGGGCACGACCTGCCGGCGGCCCGCTGACGTTCCGTTCGCCGACCGCGGTGATCGTCTGGTGGGTCTGGCTGTTGTTCGCCGCGGCGAACTGGGTCGACCTGGCCGTCCAGGGCCGGGATCGGGAGTCGCTGGTGGCCGCGGCCATCCTGCTGCTGGCCACGGGGGTGGCCTACGTCACCGCGCAGCGCCCCCGGATCATCGCCGACGACACCGGGGTCACGATCAGGAACCCGCTGCGCGATCACCGTGTCGGCTGGGCCTGCGTGACCAAGATAGGCCTGGGCGACCTGCTCCGGGTCCATTGCGACTCGGGCCATCCTCAGCCCGAGGGGATCGCCACCGAGGGCAAGCCCGCCAAGGTGATCAGCGCCTGGGCCGTGCACTACTCGCGGCGCCGCCAGTTCGCCGCCGAGGCCAGGGCCCGCCGCAGTGCCGCGCGGGAGAGTTCCGGCCGCTCAACGCTGGGCCTGTCCTCGGCCGGCCGCGGCCGCGGCCCCGGCTTCGGCTACGGCAGCACGCCAGCCTCGACCACCGAGGCCGAAGCCGAGAAGGCCGTCCGCCAGCTCAGCGAGTACGCCACCGCGGCCAAGGCCGAGACGGTCTGGGCCGCGGGCACCGTCAAGATCGCCGGCGCCGACCAGGCCGCGGAAAAACCCGAGACCGGACCCCCGAGCCCGGCTCAGGATTCCCGGCTGACCGGCTTGCTCGAGCCGCTGGTCAGCACGTGGAGCCGCCCGGCCATCGCCGCCCTGATCATCCCGGCGCTGATCCTGCTCATCGTGGCCCTGATCTAGGTCCGGGGATCTAGGTCCGGGGATCTAGGTCCGGGGATCTAGGTCCAGGGATCTAGGTCCAGGGCGGTTCGGACTCCGGCCACATCTCGGTGTTCGAGTCGCCCATCTTGGCGCAGGGCCGCGCCCGCAGCGTGGTCACGTAATCCTCGGGTGCCCCCGCCTTTTCCGCGGCGTCGGCCAGGATCCCGACGTTCCGCGCCGAAGGCAGCCCGCCCTCGTAGAAGTTGAGCACGTACAGCCAGGCCAGCACGTCGCCGTCCAGGGTCTCCACCCGGACCTTGGCCTTGCGGTAGTAGCCGAGGGTGACGCCGTCCCAGTTGTCGAGTTCCTTCTCGTCGGTCTCGAACACCTCGTAGAGCACCACGAAAACGCGGGACCTGGGCTCCTCGACCACCGTGGCCATGGCCCCGTCCCAGCCGATGTCTTCCCCGCCGAACGTCAGCCGCCAGCCCTCGAGCCACCCCGTCCCGCGCTGCGGTGAATGCGGGCAGCGCAGGAGCATCTGCTCCGGGTCCATGTTGCTGCCGTAGGCCGCGTACAGTGCCACGGGGGAAAGCGTACGGCGTCCCGTCGCGACATGCCGTGCAATACGCTCGCATGGAAGAATTACCAATCGTGACGTTGACTCGGCAGAAGATCGCCATTCTCGGCGGCGGACCGGGCGGCAACGAGGCCGCCCTGGTCGCGGCCCAGCTCGGCGCGGACGTGACCGTGGTCGACTGCGACGGGCTGGGCGGGGCCTGCGTGCTCACCGACTGCGTGCCCTCCAAGACGCTCATCGAGACCTCCAACGCCATGACCCTGCTGAACCGGGCCGACCAGCTCGGCATCGCCACCGGCGGGCTGGCCACGGTGAACGCCGCCCGCCTCTACCACCGGATCACCGACCTGGCCCGGGCCCAGTCCCGCGACATCGCCGCCCGGGTGGCGGCCGAAGGCGTCAAGGTCATCCAGGCCGAAGGCCGCCTGGCCGGTCCCGGCCACCTGCAGGCGGGCGGGGAGCGGATCAAGGCCGACGCCATCCTGATCGCCACCGGCGCCATGCCCCGGGTGCTGCCCGGCGCGCTGCCCGACGGCGACCGCATCCTGAACTGGCGGCAGCTGTACGACCTGACCGAACTGCCTCCGGACCTGATCGTGGTCGGCTCGGGCGTCACCGGCGCCGAGTTCGCCAGCGCCTACCAGGCGCTCGGTTCGCGGGTCACGCTGGTCTCGTCCCGGGACCGGGTGCTGCCCCAGGAGGACGAGGACGCGGCCAACCTGATCGAGGACGTGTTCCGCCGCCGCGGCATGACCGTGCTGGGCCGGTCGCGCGCCGAGGCCGTCCGCCGCGACGATCACGGCGTCACCGTGACCCTGGCCGACGGCCGCACCGTGTCCGGCAGCCACTGCCTGCTGACCGTGGGCATGATCCCGCGCACCGAGGGCTGCGGGCTCGACGAGGCCGGGGTCAAGATGGACGCCCGCGGCTTCATCGAGGTCGACCGGGTGTCCCGGACCTCGGTGCCGGGCGTGTACGCCGCCGGGGACTGCACCGGCGTGCTCATGCTGGCCTCGGTCGCGGCCATGCAGGGCCGGATCGCGATGTGGCACGCGCTGGGCGAGGCGGTCGGCCCGCTGCGGCTCGGCCACGTGGCCGCGACCATCTTCACCGACCCCGAGATCGCCACCGTCGGCGTCTCGCAGCGCGCTGTCACCGCGGGCGAGGTCGCCGCCCGGATGCTGAAGCTCCCGCTGGCCACCAACCCGCGGGCCAAGATGGCCGGCTTCCACGACGGTTTCGTCAAGCTGTTCACCAGCCCCGGCACCGGCGTCGTGCTAGGCGGCGTGATCGTGGCCCCCCGGGCCAGCGAGCTGATCCTGGCCGTGTCGGTGGCCATGGAGCAGCGCCTGACCGCCGAGCAGCTGGCGCACACCTTTACCGTCTACCCGTCCTTGTCCGGCAGCGTCACCGAGGCGGCCCGCAAGCTCATGGAGTTCACTCCGGATTCTCTTTTATGCCGAACGGTCCGTGCTGCCCCGCCCCGCCTTCCTGCACCACCACCCGGCTGACTGCCCCCGGGCACGCGCCTAGTGGGAAGGGCGGCCCAGGTCGGGGTCGTCGGGGGGCTCGATGCCGTGGCGGCGCATCCGGGCCACCCTGATGTCGTCGGCGTACATCGCCACGATGCCGACGCTGCAGATCAGGAACAGCGCGGGCACCGCGATGTGGATCCACAGGGCGCCGGGGAAGGCGGCCAGGGCGGCCGCGATCGGCAGCATGACCAGCAGGTGGCGCAGCGTCAGCCGGCCTCGCCAGCCGGCATCGGTCAGGTCGTGCCTGACCCACTCCCTGTTCCGGGCGGGCAGCCGGGCGCCCAGCGCGAACAGCACCTTGCGGCCCGGGCTGGGATCCCCTGGGATCCTGGCCACCGGGTCACTCCGTGATCTCGCAGATGGCCTCGCCCGCCGTGACCGTCTGGCCCACGCTCACGGCCAGCTCGGTCACGATCCCGTCCTTGTGCGCGGCCAGCGGCTGCTCCATCTTCATCGCCTCCAGGACCACGACCACGTCGCCGGCCGACACCCGCTCCCCGTCCGCCACCGCGATCTTCACGATCGTGCCCTGCATGGGGCTGACCAGCGTGTCTCCGCTCCCATGGTGAGCAGCCCGGCGACCGCGGCGGGAACCGCGGCCTCGTTCGGCCGATCCTGCGGCGGAAGCGGGGCGGCGCGGCACGCCCAGGGCGGCGGGAACCACCACCTCGAGCCGCTTGCCGCCCACCTCCACCGTGACCGTCTCCCGCTCGGCCGGCTCGGCCGTCTCGGCGGCCTCCTGGACCGGCATGGGAGCGGCGAATTCGGTCTCGATCCAGCGGGTGTGCACGCGCAGCGGCTCGCCGGCGAACGCCGGGTCCGCGACTACAGCCCGGTGGAAGGGCAGCACGGTGGGCATGCCGCCCACCTCGAACTCGGCCAGCGCCCGGCCCGCCCGCTGCAGCGCCTGGGCCCGGCTGGCGCCGGTCACGATCAGCTTGGCGATCAGCGAGTCGAACACCTGCGGCACCGTCTGGCCGGCCGCGTACCCCGAGTCGAGCCGGACGCCGGGACCCGACGGGGGATTCCAGGTGGTGATGGTGCCGGGGGCAGGCAGGAAGTTGCGGGCCGGGTCCTCGGCGTTGATCCGGAATTCGATCGAGTGCCCGCGGGCGGGCGGGTCGTCGTAGCCGAGCGGCTCGCCGTCGGCGATCCGGAACATCTCCCGGACCAGGTCGATGCCGGTGACTTCCTCGCTGACCGGGTGCTCGACCTGCAGCCGGGTATTGACCTCCAGGAAGCTGATCGTGCCGTCCTGGCCGACCAGGAACTCGCAGGTGCCCGCGCCGACGTAGCCGGCCGCGCGCAGGATCGCCTTCGAGGAGGTGTAAACGGCCTCGACCTGCTCCGGGGTCAGGAACGGGGCCGGGGCCTCCTCGACCAGCTTCTGGTGGCGGCGCTGCAGCGAGCAGTCCCGGGTCGAGATGACCACCACGTGGCCGTGCGCGTCGGCCAGGCACTGCGTCTCCACGTGCCGCGGCCGGTCCAGGTACCGCTCTACGAAGCACTCGCCCCGGCCGAACGCGGCGGTGGCCTCCCGGACCGCCGACTCGTAAAGCTCGGTGACCTCCTCGTCGCGCCAGGCCACCTTCAGCCCGCGGCCGCCGCCGCCGAACGCGGCCTTGATCGCGATGGGGTAGCCGTACTCCCGCCCGAACGCCCGGACCTCCTCAGCGTCGCGCACCGGGCCGGGCGTGCCCGGGGTCAGCGGCGCCCCGGCCTCGCGGGCGATGTGCCGGGCCCGCACCTTGTCGCCGAGCGCCTCGATGGCGCCGGGCGGCGGCCCGATCCAGGTCAGGCCGGCCGCGGTCATGGCCCGGGCGAAGTCGGCGTTCTCGGCCAGGAACCCGTAGCCGGGGTGCACGGCGTCCGCGCCCGCCTGCTGGCCCACCTTGATGATCTTGCCGATATCCAGGTAGGTTTCCGCCGGGCTGGTGCCGCCGAGGGAGTACGCCTCGTCGGCCATCCGCACGTACAGCGCGTCCAGGTCGGGTTCGGCGTACACGGCCACGCTGGCCAGGCCCGCGTCACGGCACGCGCGCACGATACGCACCGCGATCTCACCGCGGTTCGCGATCAGGACCTTGCGCACTGCCGCCTCCCTGGTTCAACTGCCAGGAGTCTAGATCAGGTGTATCAGGCCCGGTTAATCCCGGCCGCTGGGGCCGGCCGGTTCGACTGCGCCGGAACGCGGCACGGCTGCTCTGGCCGGCTGACCCCGCTCAGGGTGTGATTAAAGGCACATACTGGGACTGTGCATTCCTGGGTAGCTGCGAATTCCCGGTGCCCCCAGACCGGATAAGAGTTTGTCTCCCGCTATACGCCCTTCCTCAACCGAAGTGTGATCTCCGGTACGTAGAGTGAGCGGCACGCCGGTTGGGAGGCCATCTGTTGGGGGCTGGGGCTCCCGGCGGTCGCCGACGCTGGGTAGTGCGCGACGACGGCGACGTTTCGTTACGACGAGGTAACGAAAAGCGTGATACAGCTATCTGTCGTGCCTGGCGTGCGTTGAGGTTTTTAAGAACGGCAGGGCGGACATGGAAGGAGCCCAGGTGCGCGTGATCATCTCGGGGTGCCGAGGATGAGCGTGCTTGGCATGCTGGCGTGGTTCGCGGCGGCGGTGAGCCTGTGGCTCGGCGCGCGCCGGCATGACAGCGCCTTCGCCCGGGGCTACCGGTGGCTGGCCGGAGCGGCCGCTCTGTACTGCGCCGGCCTGATCGTCCAGCAGGTGGCGGAACCGGCGCCGGGCCCTATCTCCGGGCTGTCGCTGACCGGCCTGCCGCCGCTGCTGGCGGTAGCCGCCGCGGCTGTGGGCATCATGGTGCTCACCAGCGCCGAGCGGTTCGCGGCCCAGGCCGAAGGCCAGGGCGTCCCGCGGCCTCGCCGGGCCGAGGTGCTCGAGGGCACCGACACCGCGACCGGCTCGGTGCTGCCCGGGCTGGCCGACGGCTACGTCATGGCGGTCGCCCTGCTGGTGATCGGCTGGATCACCCTGTTCAGCGCGGAGTTCCACCGGTCCGGTGACCGGCCGGGCACCTTCCTGCTTGCCCTGATCCAGGTGCTGGCCGACCTGGCCGTCCTGGGCACCCTGCTTCCCCTGGTCACCGCGGCCTGGCGGCGGGTCCTGCTGCCCTACCTGTCCCTGCTGGCCGTTACGGTCGGGGATGCGCTGGCCGTCGGGCAGCGGGCCCTCGGCGGGCACCCGGGCGTCGCCACCCAGCTGATGGCCGTGCTGGCCGCCATCCTGCTCGGCTTGGCCCCGTGGCCGGTCGCCGAGGTGCGGTGGGCCCGCCGGACCTCGAGTTCGGCCGCCGCCACCATCGTCGCCGCGCTGACCGCGGTCATCGCCACCGTGGTCGTGATCGGCAACGGCCTGGCCGGGGCCCCGGCGTCCGGAGCGGCGCTGGTCGTGGCGGGCGGCGCGGGCGTCCTGGTCCTGGCTGTCCGGGTCTTCATGCTGGTCAATCAGAACGGGCTGCTGCTGTCGATCTGGCGGGAATCCAGCCAGAGCCTGCGCGACCTGGCCAGCCGGACCAGCGACGTGGTGCTGGTCTGCGACCTGGACGGGGTCATCAGTTACGCCAGCCCGGCGGTCGGCGACTACGGCTACAGCCCGGCCGACCTGAACGGCCGCCAGCTGCCCGACTTCGTCCATCCCGAGGACCGGGCGGCCGTGCTGGCCGCGGCGCGGCTCGCGCTGGGCGCGAAGGCCGCCCCGGAAGCGGCGGATGCGCCGGACCCGGCCGGTCCCGCGAACTCCGCGGGCGGCACCGGCCGCTTCCCGGCCCGGGTGCGGGCCGCCGACGGGACCTGGCGGCACGTCGAGTCGACCGTGCTGCGCTACCAGGTACCCGGCGCGCCAGGCCAGATGCTGGTCACCGCCCGCGACGTCAGCGACCAGGTGGCGCTGCGCCAGCAGGTCACCCACCTGACCTTCCACGACGGGCTGACCGGCCTGCCGAACCGTGCCTACGTCGAGGAGCGGACCAGGGACGCGCTGCGGGATGCCCCGGCGGCCCGCCGGGTCGGCGTTATCTTCCTCGATCTGGACGGCTTCACCGCGGTCAACGACTCGGTCGGGCACGGAGCCGGCGACCTGGTGCTGGCCCAGGCGGCCCGGCGGCTGCGCGCGGTCGTCCCGGTGCATGACACGGTGGCCCGCTGGGGCAGCGACGAGTTCGCCGTCCTGGTCGCGAGCGCCGGCAGCGTGCAGGAGATCTCCGAGATCGCCGAGCGGCTGGCGGGCGCGGTGGCCGGCGAGCCGTTCCGGGTGGCCGGCCAGCACATCGCGCTGACCGCGAGCGTCGGCGCGGCCCTGGCCGGACCCGAGCCCAGCACCGCGGAACACCACCGGGCGCCAGAGTCCGCGGCCGGCCGTGGCAGCCCCGACGGGCAGTCCGGCCTGCTGCTGCGCAACGCCGACGTGGCCATGTCGCGGGCTAAGGAAGCCGGCGGCGACCGGGTCGAGCTCTATGCCGCGCACATGCACGCGGACGTGGTCCGCAGGCTCGAGATCGTCACCGACCTGCAGCGCGCCATCAGCAACGGCGAGCTCACCCTGCAGTACCAGCCGATCGTCGAGCTGGCCGCCTCCCGCGTCATCGGCGCCGAGGCGCTGGTCCGCTGGCGGCGCGGCGGCGGGTTCGTCCCGCCCCGCGAGTTCCTGGGCGCCGCCGAAGACTCGGGCCTGATCGTGCCGCTCGGCGACTGGGTGCTGCGCGAGGCGTGCACCCAGGGCGCGGCCTGGCTGCGGGCCTCGCTCGAGGTCGGCGTCACGGTCAACCTGTCCGCGCGGCAGATCAGCGCGCCCGGCTTCACCGGCCGGGTGGCCGCCATCCTGGCCGAGGCCGGCCTGCCGCCCCAGGCGCTCACGGTCGAGGTGAACGAGCGGATCCTGGTCGAGGGGGACGGGCTGATCGTCGACCGGCTCGCGGACCTGCACCAGCTGGGCGTCCGGATGGCCATCGACGACTTCGGCACCGGGTACGCCTCGCTGGCCTACCTGCGGCGGCTGCCGCTCGACGTGATCAAGATCGACCCGTCGTTCGTGGCCGGCCTCGGCCAGGACGACACGCTCTCGCTGCTGACCAGGACCGTGGTGCAGGTCGGGCGCGACCTCGGCCTGCGGGTCATCGCCGAGGGCATCGAGCAGCCCCGCCAGCTCAGCGCGCTGCTCGAGATGGGCTGCGGATACGGCCAGGGCTTCCTGGTCGCCAGGCCGATGGCCGCGTCCGGCGTGGAAGCGCTGATCAGGACGCCAGGGGGGCATGGGACTAACGGAGGCCAAGGAGGCGCCGCTGACGAGCCGCGTGAGCGGCCCGTCTCGGAATGTGAGACAACTCCCGCCATCGGTTGACGTTACGATTCCCGATCGCAGTAAGGTGATAGCCGTGAAGACCACGCAGATCCTCGTACTTGGCCGGCGCGCAGGCAGCTGACCAAGACAGCTCACTGCGCGCTCCCCTCGACTGCCGTCCGGCACGAGGGGATTTTTTATGCCGCCGCAACCCGACGCCAGGGAGACGAACCGATGACCGAGCAGATGACCGGCCGCACCGGGACCGGGGGTCACGACGACCCCGAGGGTCCCGCCGGGACGCCAGGATCCCCGGCGCCGCCCGGACGCGTCGTGCCCAGCCCGCGGGACCTGGCCGCTCGCACGCCGCACCGCGAGGGAGCCCGGGCCGCCGATCACCCCCGCCCGGCTGAGCCCCCGGCCCCCGCGGCCGCCCCCGCCGAACCGCCGCGGGTGCAGGCCACCAGCCCGGGCAAGACCCGGGCCACCGGGGCGCAGGCGCTGGTCTACGCGCTCGAGCGGGTCGGGGCCGACGTGGTGTTCGGCATCCCGGGCGGTGCCGTCCTGCCCGCCTACGACCCCCTGCTCGACTCCAGGATCATCCGGCACATCCTGGTCCGGCACGAGCAGGGCGCGGGCCACGCGGCCACCGGGTACGCGCAGGCCACCGGCCGCGTCGGCGTGTGCATGGCCACCAGCGGCCCGGGCGCGACCAACCTGGTGACGCCGATCGCCGACGCCTACATGGACTCGGTCCCGATGGTGGCCATCACCGGGCAGGTGCCGTCGAGCCTGATCGGCACCGACGGCTTCCAGGAGGCGGACATCTCCGGGATTACCATCCCGATCACCAAGCACAATTTCCTGGTCACCAAGCCCGAGGACATCGCCCGCACCATCGGTGAGGCCTTCCACGTGGCCTCGACCGGGCGGCCGGGGCCGGTGCTCGTCGACATCTCCAAGGACGCGCTGCAGGCGATGACCGACTTCAGCTGGCCGGTCCCGTTCGAGCTGCCCGGCTACCACCCGGTGACCCGACCGCACGCGCGCCAGGTGCGCGAGGCCGCCCGCCTGATCACCGAGTCCCGGCGCCCCGTGCTGTACGTGGGCGGCGGCGTGATCAAGGCCCGGGCCTCCGCGCAGCTGCGCGAGCTGGCCGAGCTGACCGGCATCCCGGTGGTCACCACGCTGATGGCCCGGGGGGCGTTCCCCGACGGCCACCCGCTGCACATGGGCATGCCCGGCATGCACGGCTGCGTGACGGCGGTCGGCGCGCTGCAGCAGGCCGACCTGCTCATCGCCCTCGGCACCAGGTTCGACGACCGGGTGACCGGCAAGCTGGACACGTTCGCGCCGGACGCGCTGATCGTGCACGCGGACATCGACCCGGCCGAGATCTCCAAGAACCGCCGGGCCGACGTGCCGATCGTGGGCGACTGCCGGGAGGTGATCTCCGACCTGATCGCGGCGGTCAGGACCGAGCACGAGCAGGGCCGTCAGCCCGACCTGGGCGCCTGGCGGGCCCAGCTCGATGCCTGGCGGACGACCTACCCGCTCGGCTACGACGAGCCGGACGACGGCACCCTGGCGCCGCAGTACGTGATCGAACGGATCGGGAAGATCGCGGGCCCGGAGGCGGTGTACGTGGCCGGCGTGGGCCAGCACCAGATGTGGGCGGCCCAGTTCATCAACTACGAGAACCCGGCGACCTGGATCAACTCCGGCGGGCTGGGCACCATGGGCTTCGCCGTGCCCGCCGCCATGGGCGCCAAGTTCGGCCGCCCGGACGCCACCGTGTGGGCCATCGACGGCGACGGATGCTTCCAGATGACCAACCAGGAGCTGGCCACCTGCGCCATCGAGGGCATCCCGATCAAGGTCGCCATCATCAACAACGGCAGCCTCGGCATGGTCAGGCAGTGGCAGACGCTGTTCTACAACGAGCGCTACTCCAACACCGACCTGCACCGCACCGCCGAGCCGAAGAAGTCGGCCGGCACCCGCATCCCCGACTTCGTCAAGCTGGCCGAGGCCTACAGCTGCGAGGGCATCCGCTGCGAGGAGCCCGGCGAGGTGGACAAGGTCATCGAGCGGGCCATGGCCATCGACGACCGGCCGGTGGTGATCGACTTCGTGGTGCACAAGGACGCCATGGTCTGGCCCATGGTCGCGGCCGGCACGTCCAACAACGACATCAAGTTCGCGCGCGGCCTGGCGCCCGACTGGGGAGGGCAGGAGGAATGACCCGCCATACGCTGTCCGTGCTGGTGGAGAACAAGCCGGGGGTCCTGGTCAGGATCGCCGGGCTGTTCGCCCGGCGCAACTTCAACATCGACTCGCTGGCCGTGGGGCCGACCGAGCACGAGGAGATCTCCCGCATCACGATCGTGGTGAACTGCGAGGAGCACCCGCTGGAGCAGGTGACCAAGCAGCTCAACAAGCTCATCAACGTGCTCAAGATCGTGGAGCTCGAGCCGGGCGCCACCGTGCAGCGCGAGCTGATCCTGGTCAAGGTCCGGGCCGACGCCGAGAGCCGGTCCCGGGTGCTCGAGACGGTCAAGCTGTTCCGGGCCCGGGTCGTGGACGTGGCCCTCGACGTGATCACCGTCGAGGCGACCGGCAACTGGGAGAAGCTCGACGCGCTGATCAAGGTGCTCGAGCCGTTCGGGATCAAGGAGCTGGTCCAGTCCGGGATGGTGGCCATCGGCCGCGGTGGCCGCTCCATCACCGACCGAGCGCTGCGGCCGGTGGAACGCAGCGCGTAGGCTCACGACAAAAAGAGAAAGGCCCATTTCAAGTGGCAGAGATTTTCTACGACGACAGCGCCGACCTCTCCGTCATCCAGCGCCGGCATGTCGCCGTCCTGGGGTACGGCAGCCAGGGACACGCGCACGCGCTGTCCCTCCGCGATTCCGGCGTAGACGTGCGGGTCGGGCTGCCTGAGGGCTCGGCCAGCCGGGAGAAGGCCGCCAACGACGGCCTGCGGGTGGTCACGCCCGGCGAGGCCTGCGAAGAGGCCGACCTGATCATGGTCCTGATCCCGGATCACCTGCAGCGCCAGCTGTACGCTGAGGCGATCGCGCCCTCGCTGGTCAAGGGCGACGCCCTGTTCTTCGCCCACGGCCTGAACATCCGGTACAACCTCATCAGCCCGCCCGAGGGCGTCGACGTCTGCATGGTCGCGCCCAAGGCGCCCGGCCACCTGGTGCGCCGCCAGTTCGCGCAGGGCCGCGGCGTGCCGGTGCTGGTCTGCGTGCAGCGGGATGCGACCGGCAACGCCTGGCCGCTGACCCTGGCCTACGCCAAGGGCATCGGCGGCACCCGCGCGGGCGCGCTCAAGAGCACGTTCACCGAGGAGACCGAGACCGACCTGTTCGGCGAGCAGACCGTGCTGTGCGGCGGCGTGGCCGAGCTGATCAAGGCGGGCTTCGCCACCCTGGTCGAGGCCGGTTACCAGCCCGAGTCGGCCTACTTCGAGTGCCTGCACGAGATGAAGCTGATCGTGGACCTCATGTACGAGGGCGGCATCTCCAAGATGTACTGGTCGGTGTCGGACACCGCCGAGTACGGCGGCTACACGCGCGGCCCCCGGCTGATCAACGAGCAGACCCGCGAGGAGATGCGCCGCATCCTGGGCGAGATCCAGGACGGTTCGTTCGCGCGCGAGCTGGTCGAGGAGTTCGACGCCGGCAAGCCGAACTTCCTCAAGCGCCGCGAGGCCGAGCACGCCGAGCAGATCGAGCAGGTCGGCGCGCGGCTGCGCCCGCTGATGTCCTGGCTGGCCGACGACGAGTAAACCCGCGTCATCTCATCCGGACGCGCCGCGGCCGTTTTCTGCGGCCGTGGCGCGTTTGGATGCTCCGGACGGGGTAGCGGGCCCTGATGGCTGCCAACACCACTGACACCCAGACCCGCTTCGACCAGACCCGCCTCAATGGCCACCAGGCCCCGCCCGCGTCCTCGCGGCCGGTCGGCTCCCCGACGTCGGCCACGGTCCCGGTGCGGGACCCGGCGTCGGCCCGGTCCGCCTCGCGCCCGGCCGTGACGGCCGGCACCAAACCCCGCCGGTCCGCCACCGCGGGCGAAGCGGTGCTGGCCTACCTGCGGTTCCAGGCCCAGACGCTGGCCTCGCTCGAGCCCCGGGTGCGCGCGGACGAGTTCGATTCCGTTCACCAGATGCGGGTGGCCACCCGTAGACTGCGCGCCGCCCTGCGGTCGTTCGGCGACGTCATCCCGCGCTCGGCCACCCGGCACCTGTACGGCGAGCTGAAGTGGCTGGGCCGGGCGCTCGGCGCGGCCCGCGACGGCGAGGTGCTCGCCGGGCACCTGCAGGACAGCCTGCGGCCGATGCCGCCCGAGCTGCTCATCGGGCCCGTCCAGGCCCGCGTGCAGGGGCACTACGCGCCCCGCCGGGCCGCCGCCCGGACCGACCTGCTCGAACTGCTCGACTCGCCGCGGTACGCCGCCCTGCTGGCCGAACTGGACCAGGTCTCGTCCGGCCCGGCCCACGGCCCGCGCGCCGCGGAGCCGGCCCGCGACGTCCTCCCGGCCGGGGTCCGACGGGCCTACCGGCAGGCCCAGCGGCGGATGCGCCGCGCCCGGCACACCCAGCCTGGCGAGGCCAGGGACGTCGCCCTGCACCAGGCGCGCAAGTCGGCTCGCCGGGCCCGCTACGCGGCCGCGGCCGCGACTGCGGTAACCGGCAAGAAGGCCGCCAGGTTCGCCAAGCAGATGAAGAAGGTCCAGTCGGTGTTCGGCGACCACCAGGACGCCGTGCTGGCCCGGCAGGCCGCCCGGGACCTGGGCATCGGCGCGCACCTGGCCGGCGAGAACGCGTTCAGCTACGGCCTGCTGTACGAGCGCGAAGCCTGCCAAGCCCGGCGGCTGCAGGCCCGCGCCCGCCACGTGTGGCGGCGGGCCGCCCGCCCGCGCTACCGCCGCTGGATGAAGTAGGAACTAAAAATACTATCTCAGATACTGAGACAGACGTCTTGAGGGATGTCTCGGGCCAGCGCGGTTCAGGTAACGTAGCAGGCACTATGCGGCGCTTCGTACTCGTAGCCAGCCGCAGCGGGGACCTGTAGAACCTGATCCAGGGCAGGCCGGCAACCCGCTGCGGAGGCTGGGTGCTGGCCGTAAGTCCCGACGGTTCACGACAGGAGCCATCCTCGTGTACGACATGTATCCCTGGAACGACCGCCCCGGCCCGGGCACGTCCGACCGCCAGGCCGCCCGGCCCGATGACCGCCAGGACGACCGCGGCGGCGCCGGGCTGCCCGCTCCCCGCGACGGCCGCAACCCGCTGGCCGCCGATGCCCCCGGCGGCCCCGAGGCCGGACCCGCCGCCGAGGCCATGCAGGCCGTCCAGGTCGCCCTGGACCGGCGCGACAACGGAGGCGACGCGGTAGGCGCGGTCAGTCCGTCCACGCCGGGCCGGACCCGCCAGTAAGGTTCTGGCATGGGTTCACGAACGATACGGCTGGCCGTCGTCGGCGGCGACGGCATCGGTCCCGAGGTGACCGCCGAGGCGCTCAAGGTGCTGCGGGCCGCGGCGCCCGCGGTCACCTTCGACGAGACCGAATACGACCTCGGCGCACGCCGCTGGCACCGCACCGGGGAGACGCTGCCCGACGCGGTGCTCGAGGAGATCCGCGGCCACGACGCGATCCTGCTCGGCGCGGTCGGCGACCCGAGCGTGCCCAGCGGGGTACTCGAGCGCGGCCTGCTCCTGCGGCTGCGGTTCGAGCTTGACCACTACGTCAACCTGCGCCCGGTCCGGCTGTACCCCGGCGTTGCCTCGCCGCTGGCCAGCGCCCGTCCCGAGACACTGGACATGGTGGTGGTCCGCGAGGGCACCGAGGGCCCGTACACCGGAGCCGGCGGCGTGATGCGCAAGGGCACCGCGGCCGAGATCGCCACCCAGGAGAGCGTGAACACCGCGTTCGGCGTGCAGCGGGTGGCGCGGTACGCCTTCGGCAAGGCCATGGCCCGGCCGCGCCGGAAGCTGACCCTGGTGCACAAGACGAACGTGCTGACCTACGCCGGCGACCTGTGGCAGCGCACTGTGGACGGGCTGGCCAAGGAGTTCGCCGACGTGTCGGTGGACTACTGCCACGTCGACGCCGCGTCCATGTTCTTCGTCGCCCAGCCCGAACGGTTCGACGTCATCGTCACCGACAACCTGTTCGGTGACATCCTGACCGACCTCGGGGCCGCGGTGGCCGGCGGCATCGGGCTCGCCGCCAGCGGCAACATCAACCCCGAGGGCACCGCGCCCAGCATGTTCGAGCCGGTGCACGGCAGCGCTCCGGACATCGCGGGCCAGCAGAAGGCCGACCCGACGGCCGCCATCCTGTCCGCCGCTATGCTCTGCGAGCACCTGGGTCTGGTCGCCGAGGCGGTCAAGATCGAGCAGGCCGTGGCCGAGGACCTGCTCGAGCGCCAGGGAGCCTGGGCCGCGCGCACCACCGTCGAGGTGGGCGACGACATCGCCGAGCGAGTAGCCAGCTGACCCCGCGGTCCGCCCAGGCCGCCGGGTCGTTCTGGCTACTGTTGACATACCGGCGATGAGGAAGTACAGACGATGATTGATTTCGATATCCGCCCCTCCGGCCACCGGGTGCCCGACGCCGAGCGGGAGGCGCTGCTGCATTCGCCCGGCTTCGGCCAGATGTTCACCGATCACATGATCACGCTGCGCTGGTCCACCGAGCGCGGCTGGCACGACGGGCGGCTCGAGCCGTACGGCCCGTTCACGTTCGACCCGGCCACCATGGTGTTCCACTACTCCCAGGAGTTTTTTGAAGGCTTGAAGGCCTACAAGCAGCCGAGTGGGTCGATCGCCATGTTCCGGCCGGAAGCCAACGCGGCCCGGTTCAACCGCTCCGCGCAGCGGATGGCCATGCCGGAACTGCCCGAGGAGACCTTCACCCGGGCCCTGGAACTGCTGGTCACCCAGGACCGCGACTGGGTGCCGAGCGGTGAGGGCAACAGCCTCTACCTGCGGCCGTTCATGATCGCCACGCAGCGCGGCCTGGGCGTCAACCACCCGTCGAGCGAGTACCTGTTCTGCGTCATCGCCTCGCCCGCCGCCTCCTACTTCGGCGGCACCGGCAAGCCGAAGCCGGTCACCGTGTGGCTGTCGGAGTACTACACCAGGGCCGCGCCCGGCGGGACCGGCGCGGTCAAGGCGGGCGGCAACTACGCGGCCGCCTTCGTGGCCCAGCAGCAGGCCGTGGAGCAGGGCTGTGACCAGGTGGTCTGGCTGGATGCCGCCGAGCACCGCTGGGTCGAGGAGATGGGCGGGATGAACCTTTTCTTCGTCTTCGGCACGGACGGCGACGGCGCGGCGCCGCAGATCATGACGCCGCCGCTGACCGGGACGCTGCTGCCGGGCATCACCCGCGACTCGCTGCTCAAGCTGGCCCCCGAACTCGGCGTCAAGGCCTACGAGGACCGGATCTCCACCGACCAGTGGCAGGCGCAGTGCGCCTCGGGCGAGCTGACCGAGGTGTTCGCCTGCGGGACCGCCGCCGTCATCACCCCGGTCGGCCGGGTCAAGGGCGAATCCGCCGAATGGCTGGTCGGCAACGGCGAGCCCGGCCCCGTGACCATGCGCCTGCGCGAGGAGCTGATCGGCATCCAGTACGGCCACCACCCCGACCCCTTCGGCTGGGTGCACAAGGTCTGCTGACCCCGCCGCCCCCACCTCGGGCGCAAATCCCGCCAACCGGGACGTTCCCACCTCGCCCAACGCATCGCCGTCTCGGATAGTGAGATAGTTGCGCCGCTCCGGCCGGACGTGTGGCACACTGGAGCCGTGACGTCCGGCCGCATCATTATCGGCAGGCGCGTCGGCACCTAGGGCCAGCGGCCCTAGGCGTGGCCCCGCTAGGGCCCGCCGCCGACGCGCAGACCTCTCGCGTTCTCGCGAGGGGTCTTTTGTTTTGCGGCGGCGCACATCACCAGACCGGAAGAAACGGACAGCACCGATGCCCGACGACACCTTTCACGTCTACGACACGACCTTGCGTGACGGCGCGCAGCAGGAGGGCCTGAACCTCAGCGTGGCCGACAAGCTGGTCATCGCGCGCCAGCTGGACGAGCTGGGCGTGGGGTTCATCGAGGGCGGCTGGCCGGGCGCGATCCCGAAGGACACCGAGTTCTTCCGCCGCGGCGCCACCGAGCTGGACCTGAAACACGCGCAGCTCGCCGCGTTCGGCGCGACCCGCCGGCCCGGCGTCAAGGCGGCCGACGACCCATTGGTTGCCGCGCTGCGCGTTTCGGGCGCGCCGGTCGTGACTCTCGTCGCGAAGAGTCACGACCGGCACGTCGAGCTGGCCCTGCGCACCACGCTGGCCGAGAACCTGGCCATGATCGCCGACACGATCACCCACCTGCGGCGCAGCGGCCAGCGGGTGTTCCTGGACGCCGAGCACTTCTTCGACGGCTACCGGTCCAACCCCGGCTACGCGCTCGAGGTCGTCCGCACCGCGGCCGAGGCGGGCGCCGATGTCATCGCCCTGTGCGACACCAACGGCGGCATGATGCCGAACGAGCTCGGCGACGCCGTCGCCGCCGTAAAAGAAGCCACCCAAGCCCGCCTGGGCATCCACTGCCACGACGACACCGCCTGCGGCGTGGCCAACACCCTGGTCGCGGTGGACGCCGGCGTGACCCACGTGCAGGGCACGGCCAACGGGTACGGCGAGCGGGCCGGCAACGCCAACCTGTTCAGCGTGGTGGCCGGGCTGCAGCTCAAGCAGGGCCGCAGCGTCCTCCCCCAGGACGGCCTGAAAGAGATGAGCCGGATCGCCCACGCGATCAGCGAGGTGACCAACGTCGCGCCGGACACCCACCAGCCCTACGTCGGGCTGAGCGCGTTCGCGCACAAGGCCGGCCTGCACGCCTCGGCGGTCAAGGTCGACCCCATGCTCTACCAGCACATCGACCCCGCCCTGGTCGGCAACGACATGCGCATGCTGGTCTCGGACATGGCCGGCCGCGCCTCGATCGAACTGAAGGGCCGCGAGCTGGGCTACGACCTGTCCGGCGACAAAGCCGTCATTGCGAAGGTCACCGACCGGGTCAAGGACCTGGAGGCGGCCGGCTACACCTTCGAGGCCGCCGACGCCTCCTTCGAGCTGCTGCTGCGCGACGAGCTCGGCCAGCGGCAGGAGTACTTCGCGGTCGAGTCCTGGCGGGTCATCGTCGAGCGCCACCCCGACGGCCGGATGACCAGCGAGGCCACGGTACGGCTGGAAGCCAAGGGCGAGCGGCTGGTCGCGGTGGGCGAGGGCAATGGCCCGGTGAACGCCCTGGACAAGGCGCTGCGCGCCGCCCTGGAGCAGATCTACCCCGAGCTGGCCAGCCTCGAGCTGACCGACTACAAGGTCCGCATCCTGGCCGGCACCCACGGCACCGGCGCCGTCACC
This sequence comes from uncultured Actinomycetes bacterium, assembly GCA_963739135.1. Classification (GTDB taxonomy): domain Bacteria; phylum Actinomycetota; class Actinomycetes; order Streptosporangiales; family Streptosporangiaceae; genus Palsa-504. The sequence goes on along the minus strand of CAVTZG010000017.1, from coordinate 521,238 downwards.
CGCGTCCTGATCGAGTCCGACGACGGCACCGGCGACACCTGGAACACCGTCAGCGTCGACGAGAACATCATCGCCGCCTCCTGGCACGCCCTGGAGGAAGCCGTCACCTACTGCCTCCTCCGCTCCGGCCGCGAACCCAGCTAACCAAGATCCACGTTGATCACCCTCTCGAGGAGTTCCGCTGAACAGCGAGCTCAGCCTGCGCGCGCTGAACCGCGCCACGCTGGACCGCCAGCTCCTACTGCGCCGCGACCCGCGGCCGGCCGGCACGGCGGTCGCGCACCTGGCCGGCCTGCAGGCCCAGGCCCCGCTGGCTCCGTACGTAGGCCTGTGGACCCGCCTCACCGGTTTCCGCCCTGAAGATCTTTCAACCCTTTTGGCCGAACGGTCCGTGGTGCGCGCCCACCTCATGCGCAACACCGTCCACCTGGTGACCGCCGGCGACTACACCTCCTTCCGCCCCCTGTTCCAGCCGCTCATGACCAGAGCCCTGTCTGGCAGCTTCGGCCGCCGCCTGGTCGGCGTCGACCTGGCCGAACTCCGGGACATCTCCGCCGCCCTGCTTACCGCCCGCCCGCTGACCAGGCCGCAGCTCTCCGCGCAGCTCGCCGACCGCTGGCCCGGCCACGACCCGGCCGCCCTGGCCTACGCCGCCACCCACCTGCTGCCCCTGATCCAGGTCCCGCCCCGCGGCCTGTGGGGCCAGACCGGCCCGGCCGCCTTCACCCTCGCCGCCGCCTGGCTCGCTGGCGGCGACCCACCCCAGCCGGACCAACCAGACCCGGCCTGCATCGCGGCGGACCTGCCCTCGCCCGACCCGGCCCGGGCCGCAGAGCAGCTCGTGGTGCGCTGCCTGGCCGCCTACGGGCCGGCCAGCGTGGCCGACGTCCAGGCCTGGTCCGGCCTGTCCCGCCTGCGCGAGGTCACCGACCGCCTCGGCCCCCAGCTCCGCCCGCTCCCCGGCCCTGGCGGCGCGGAACTCCTCGACCTGCCCGACGCGCCCCGCCCCGACCCCGGCGTGCCGGCCCCGCCGCGGTTCCTGCCCGAGTACGACAACCTGCTGCTGTCCTTCGCCGACCGGACCCGGGTCATCCCGCACGGCCGTCCGGTGCCGCTGCCGCCCGGCAACGGCGCGACCGCCGGCACGCTGCTGGTCGACGGCGCGTGGCAGGCCGACTGGAAGATCACTGCCAGCGCGGACCGCGCCGTCCTGGACGTCACGCCGTTCACCCGGCTCACCGCCCGCGACGAAGAACAAATCGCGGCCGAAGGCACCCGCCTGATCGAGTTCGCGGCGCCAGGTGCCAGCCCGGACATCCGGTTCGCCGCGGTTCGCTGACAGCTGAGCGCGTGGTGTTACCCAGGTCCGTTCGGGCTCATAATAAGACCCTGGGCCACGGCAGGACGGTCAGGGATTTACGGTAGGGGCATGGACGACAAGGAAATCCTGGCTCACATCGGCGATCTTATTCAGACCGAGCACAAGCTCCGCGAGCAGCACGCCGCAGGTCAGCTGACCGGCGCGCAGGAGCGGGAGCAGCTGCGGTCCGCCGAGGAAGCCCTGGACCAGTGCTGGGACCTGCTGCGCCAGCGCCGCGCCCGCCGTGAGTTCGGCGAGAACCCGGGCGACGCGGCATCGCGGCCCGCAAGCGAGGTCGAGGGTTACCTGCAGTGAGCCCGCTGGGCTAGCGCTGGGTCGATCAAAGGAGTGGCGTGCGTATCGCGAGATTCGCCAACGGCGACGGAGTCGCGTACGGCGTGGTGGAGGGGGATCCGGGCCACGGTCCCAGCCTGACCATCGCGGAACTGTACGGGCACCCGTTCGGGGTGGATCCGGGGGGTGTCAGGCTGACCGGGAACCGGTACCCGCTGGCCGAGGTGAGGCTGCTCGCCCCGGTGCTGCCGAGCAAGGTGGTGGCCGCGGGCCGGAACTACGCCTCGCACGCGCAGGAGGTGAACGGCGAGACGCCGGCCAGGGGATCCGAGCCGGTGCTGTTCCTCAAGCCGTCCACCTCGGTGACCGGCCCGGAGGACGCGATCAAGTACCCGGTCAAGCTGACCGACCGGGTCGACTACGAGGGCGAGCTGGCGGTCATCATCGGCCGGCTGTGCCGGGGGGTGCCCAGGGAGCGGGCCGAGGAAGTGATCTTCGGCTACACCTGCGCCAACGACGTCACCGCCCGGGACCTGCAGGCCAGGGACGGGCAGTGGACCCGGGCCAAGGGCTTCGACACGTTCTGCCCGCTCGGCCCGTGGATGGAGACCGGCACCAACCCCTCCGACCTGGAGCTCGTCACCACGCTGAACGGCGAGGTCAGGCAGCGGGCGAACACATCGGAGATGCTATGGGACGTGCCCGCGCTGATCGCCTACACCAGCCAGGTGATGACGCTGCTGCCGGGCGACGTGCTGCTCACCGGCACGCCGGCCGGTGTCGGCCCGCTGACCGACGGGGACGAGGTGTCGGTCACCATCGAGAGCATCGGCACGCTGACCAACCGGGTGGTCATCGGCGACTGAACCTGCCCTGCCGCCCACCTCGGGCCTTTACCATTTTCATGTGATGGCGGACCCCCAGGCGCAGCGCGAACGGCCGCGCCACGGTGGGCGGGGCCGCCGCGCGGCCGCGGTCCTGGCCCTGGTCCTGGGCCTGGCCGGGCTCGCCGCGTCCCTGATCGGGGTGGCCATCCAGGTGCTGCCCCGGCAGTTCACCGCCGGACAGCAGCGGCAGATCGAGGCCTGGGAGGTGAGCAGCCGGTGGCAGGAGCTGACCGCCGGGCAGATCTTCCCCGCCTCGGTCACCTACCAGCTGCCCGCCGCCGTGCTGTATGACACCATGCCGATGAACCTGGACGCGACGCGGGTCGGAATCGCCGCGCCGTCCGGCTGCGCCTCGGGGGTGACCACCGGGGCGGCCGCGGTGCTGCGCCGCGACGGGTGCCTGGCCGTGCTGCGCGCCACCTACGTCGACGCCACCCAGACCTACGTCATGACCGTCGGCGTGGCCGTGCTGCCGTCGTCGGCCGCGGCGGCCAGCGCCGCACATAAGCTGTCGGCGCCGCAGCTCACTTCGGCGCATAAGACGAGCGGAACGGACGGGGCGGCTGCGGCCGGCGTCCTGGTCGTCAGGTTCCGCGGTACCGCGGGCGGGCTTTACGATTACAGCAGGCAGATCGCCAGCACCTTCGCCGACGGTCCCTACCTGGTCATGTACGCCGCCGGGTACACCGACAGCCGGCCGCGCGTCCGGGTCAGCCAGGATTCCTACTCCTACGCCGAGATGACCAGCCTGGCCTCAGGCGTGGCCCAGTCGGTCGGGAACACGCTGGCCGCCATGCCGCCCCCGCCGCACTGCCCCGGATCACCCGGATGCTGAGTTCCCGGAAGCTGGCGCTTCGCCTGAAGGCCGTTGCCGTCGTGCTGGGCTGCGCCGCCCTGGGCGGCGCAGCCTCGGTGGCCGCCGCGCCCGCCGCCTCGGCCGACACCATGAGGGATAACCAGCAGTGGGTCCTGGACATGATGAACGTCGAGTCGGCCTGGGAGCTGACCGAGGGGGCCGGGGTCACCGTCGCGGTGATCGACAGCGGCGTGAACCCCGACGTCAGCGACCTGACCGGGTCGGTTATCACCGGTCCCGACTACACCGGCGTGACCACCAAGCCGTCCAGCCCGGACTGGGGCGTGCACGGGACCTGGATGGCCTCGCTGATCGCCGGGCACGGCCACGACGGCGGCGACAGCGGGGTCATCGGCATCGCGCCGCAGGCGAAGATCCTGTCGATCCGGGTCATCCCCGACCGGTCCGACCCGCATTACAGCAAGTACGAGCGCGAGCCGGAGACCGCCATCCAGGAGTCGCTGGCCCAGGCCATCAGCTATGCGGTCGTGCACGGCGCCCAGGTGATCAGCATGTCGATCGGCTACAGCGCCCCCAGCGCACCGGTCCGCCATGCCCTGCAGGCCGCCTATACCCACGGTGTGGTGGTGGTCGCCTCCTCGGGCAACTCGGGCTCCGCCGACGGCGGCAGCTACAACGCGCCGGAATCCTTCCCGGCCGACTACCCCGGCGTGATCAGCGTGGCCGCGGTCAACTCCAGCGGCGCCGTGGCCGGCTTCTCCAGCGGGAACCTGTCCGTCCAGCTGGCCGCGCCGGGCGTGTCGGTGCCCGCGCAGGGCCGGGACGGGGACTACTGGTGGGTCAGCGGCACCAGTCCGGCCTGCGCGCTGGTCGCCGGCGTGGCCGCGCTGATCAAGGCCAGGTACCCGTCGCTGGCGCCCGACCTGGTGGCCAGCGCGCTCACCTCCACGACCACCGGCCGGCCGTCCGGGGGCTACGACAGCCAGGTGGGGTTCGGCATCGCGGACGCGGCCGCGGCCCTGGCCAGGGCCGGGCAGCTGGCCGGCGATCCGCCCGCGGCCGGCGGCATCTCCGCCACGGCCAGGTTCGGCGGCGGCCCGGCCGCGGTGCCGCAGCCGCCGGTGCACCCCCGCGGATCCGGCCAGCTGATCCTGTTCTCGCTGCTCGCGCTCACCGCCCTGGTGCTCACCGGCGCCGCCGCCACCCGCCTGACCGTCCTGCGCCGGAACCCCGGATGACCCCCCGCCCCGCCCCCCGACCCCGAGCCCCCGCTCCCGGCGGCCCCGCGCCCGGCGGCCCCGCGCCCGGCGGCCCCGCGCCCGGCGGCCCCGCGCCCGGCGGCCCCGCGCCCGGCGGCCCCGCGCCCGGCGGCCCCGCGCCCGGCGGCCCCGCGCCCGGCGGCCCCGCGCCCGGCGGCCCCGCGCCCGGCGGCCCCGCGCCCGGCGGCCCCGCGCCCGGCGGCCTCGCTCCCGGCGGCCCCGCGCCGCCGCTGGACGACTTCGCCAGCCACGTCCTCGACGTGGTCGACTCGATCCCGCCCGGCCGGGTCATGTCCTACGGCGACATCGCCGAGTATCTGGCCGCGGGCCCGGGTCCGCGCCAGGTCGGCCGGGTGATGGCCGTCTACGGCGGCGCGGTGGCCTGGTGGCGGGTGATCCATTCCGACGGCACCCCGGCCCCCGGTCACGAGGTGGCCGCACTGGCCCGCTACCTGGCCGAAGGCACCCCGCTGCGCTCGGCCCGTTCCCCGGTCCGCGTCGACATGCGCCGCGCCCGCTGGCCGGTGTGACACAAAAGGTCTTCTGGTGCGGGTGGGATCAGAGGCCGTGCTCCTGAGCGTAATGAAACTGGACTTTCAGCACTCCCTATGGTGGTGAAACCGGGGTTTCACTACCCAGTGCGCTCGCCGGACCACGATGATGCTGCGCCATTGGCCGCGTAAAGCCGTTCTCTCGGGTTGTCTCGGTGCCCACAGACGGCGGCCGGATCGACCGGGGAACCGGGATCAACGGCGACAAGCGGACGAGGGTTCCGGATTGCGGCATTGAGCCCTCTCGTGCGGGCCCACTGGTACCAACAGCAACAGACGCCACCCTCGACGAGTTGCCGTCGGGCCTCCTGGCACCACCCGCTGACCTCGCACCCAGGGGACGGGCGCGACACGGGCCCGGGGTTCGGTGGATGGGCCGTGAAATGTCAGTGGCGTCTGCTGGAATCGGGGTAATGGAGCAACCCCACGCGCCCGCGTACCGTCTGGTCCGTCGGCCCCTGCCGGCGGCTGCTGCGCCGCGCCTGGACGAGGCGCAGCAGCGGGTGGTGGACCATGCCGGCGGCCCGCTGCTGGTGCTGGCCGGGCCGGGGACCGGTAAGACGACCACCATCGTGGCCGCCGTGGCCGACCGGATCGAGCGGCGCGGCGTTGACCCCGAGCGGGTGCTGGTGCTCACCTTCAGCCGCAAGGCGGCCACCGAGCTGCGGGAACGCATCACCGCCCGGCTGCGGCGGACCACCCGCGAGCCGCTGGCCATGACCTTCCACAGCTACGCCTACGCGCTGGCCCGCCGGGAGTTCGTGCTGGCAGGCGACGAGGCGCCCCGGCTGCTCTCGGCGCCCGAGCAGCTGCTCGAGGTGCGCCGCATGCTGCGCGGCGAGGCCGAGGACGGCGGCGCCCGCTGGCCCGAGGCGCTCCGGCCCGGCCTGGCCACCCGCGGATTCGCCGAGGAGCTGCGCGACCTGCTGCTGCGCGCCGCCGAGCGCGGCCTGGACGGCCGCCGCCTGCGCCAGCTCGGCCAGCTGCGCGGCCGCGACGACTGGGTGGCGGCGGCCGGGTTCCTGGACCGGTACGCGGCCCGCTTCGACCTGGCCCCGGTCCCGGCCTACGACTACGCGGAGATCGTCCGCATCGCCGCCGCCCTGCTCAGCCGGGAGGAGACCAGGCTGCGCGAGCGCGCCGCCTACGACGTGGTGCTGGTCGACGAGTACCAGGACAGCGACCCGGCGCAGGAGTCGCTGCTGCTGGCGCTGGCCGGCGACGGCCGGGAACTGATCGCGGTCGGCGACCCGGACCAGTCCATCTACGCCTTCCGCGGCGCCGACCTGCGCGCGCTGACCGAGTTCCCCGACCGGTTCCGCACCGCCGATGGCCAGCCCGCGCCGGTGGTCGCGCTGCGCACCTGCCGCCGCAGCGGCCCGGTCCTGCTGGCCGCCTCCCGCCGGGTGGCCCGCCGGCTGCCGCACGGTTCGGGCAGCGGGTCCGCCGGGCACCGCAACCTGGTCCCGGTTCCCGGCGTCCCGGCGGGCGAGGTCCGCATCCTGGTGGCCGACAGCTCGACTCAGGAGGCGGCCCTGGTCGCCGACACGCTGCGCCGTGCTCACCTGGCCGACGGCGTGCCGTGGTCGTCGATGGCGGTGCTGGTGCGTTCGGCCGCCCGGCAGGTCCCGCTGCTGCGCCGGGCACTGACCGCCGCGGGCGTCCCGGTCACGGTGGCGGGCGACGAGCTGCCGCTGGCCGACGAGCCCGGCACCAGGCCGCTGCTGATGCTGCTGCGCTGCGCGCTGCGGCCGACCGAGCTGGACGAGCAGGCCGCCGCCGAGCTGCTGTGCGGCCCGCTCGGCGGCACCGACGCCCTCGGCCTGCGCCGCCTGCGACGCGCCCTGCAGCTACTCGGCGAATCCGGCCTGAGGAGCCCCCTTAATGCCGCCAGCCCCAGGGGACCTGACAGCCCGAAGAATCCCGGTAGTCCCAAGAGTCCCGGCGGTGACCCGGTCGCCGAGGCCCTGCTGGACCCGCGGGACCTGGTCACGCTGCCGGCCAGCGTGGCCCAGCCTGCCCAGCGGATAGCCCGGCTGCTCGCGTTGGCGCGGGCCGCGATCGGCGCGGGTGGCAGCGCCGAGGACGTGCTGTGGGCCATCTGGGATGCCTCCGGGCTGGCCCGGGACTGGCAGCGGGTCTCCGCGGCGGGCGGCCCGGCGGGCGCGGCCGCGGACCGGGACCTGGACGCCGTGCTGGCCCTGTTCGACAAGGCCGTTCACTTCGCCGACACCATGCCGCCCGGCGCGCCGGGCCTGTTCGCCGACAGCCTGGCCGGCCAGGAGATCGTCGGCGACACGCTAGCCGAGCACGCGGTGCGGGATGACTGCGTCCGGGTGCTGACCGCGCACCGGTCCAAGGGCCTGGAGTGGGACGTGGTGGTGGTCGCGGGCGTCCAGGAGGAGATCTGGCCGGACCTGCGGCTGCGCGGCTCGCTGCTCGGCGCGGACGAGCTGGCCGAGGTTGTGCACCAAGGCCTGTTCGAGGCGGGCCGCCCGGGCGAGGTGCCCGGCCGCGGCCTGGGCGCGGATGTGGACGCCGCGCTGCTGGCCGCCAAGCTGCTGGCCGAGGAACGCCGACTGTTCTACGTCGCGGTCACCCGGGCCCGGCGGCGGCTGGTGGTTACCGCCGCCGGCGGTGCGGACACCGACCAGCGGCCGTCCCGGTTCCTGACCGAGCTGGCCGGCGACGACGTGCCGGCCGAGCGGGTCGGCGGCGCCGGGGTGCACCGCTGGCTGTCCATGCCGGCCCTGGTCGCGGACCTGCGCCGGGCCGCCGCCGACCGCGGCCGCCCGCTGGCCGTCCGGCAGGCCGCCGCGGCCCAGCTGGCCCGGCTGGCCGCGGCCGGAGTCCGTGCCGCTCATCCGCGGGACTGGTACGCGCTGACCGAGCTGTCCGACGCCGGCCCGATCGTGGCCGGCGGCGAGACCGTCCGGCTGTCCCCGTCCCAGGTCGAGTCGTTCACCCGGTGCGGGCTGCGCTGGCTGCTCGAGGCGGCGGTCGGCGCCGGGCATTCGGACGTGCTGCGCCACCTGGGCACCGTGATCCACGCCGCCGCCGTGCTGGCCGCCTCCGGGGCCACCGAGCAGGACGTGGCCAACCGGATCGACGAGATCTGGCATCACCTGGACTTCGGCAGCGCCTGGTACAGCGCCAAGCAGCGGGCCCTGGCCGAGCGGATGGTCCGCCGGTTCCTCGACTGGCACGCCGCCAACCCGCGGCAGCTGATCGAGGTGGAGCAGGCCCTCAAGGTCCGTATCGGCCAGGTTGAGATCACCGGCCGGGTGGACCGGCTGGAGGCCGACGACCAGGGCCGCGCGGTGGTGGTCGACCTGAAGACCGGCGGCACCGCGCCGCGCGAGGACGAGCTGGACCGGCACCCGCAGCTGGGCGTCTACCAGCTGGCCGTGCTGCTCGGCGCGTTCGAGCGGCTCGGCTTGGCCGAGCCGGGCGGTGCCGAGCTGGTCCAGGTGGGCAAGGCTGCGGGCGTCACCCTGCGGGCCAAGGTGCAGCGGCAGAACGCGCTGGCCGATGATCCCGAGCCGGCCTGGGCCAAGGACCTGGTCGAGACGGTCGCGGCCGGCATGGCCGGCCCGGTCTTCCGGGCCAAGGTCAACCCTGGCTGCCGCACCTGCCCGGTGGCCTCCTGCTGCCCGGTCAACCCCGAGGGGGAGCAGGTCACGCCCTGATCAGTCCTCCGCGGTAGCCGCCACCGCCGCCTCGGCGATGACGGTGGCCGTGGCGGGCAGCGCGGCCAGCGCCTCCCGGGCTTCGTGCTCGATCGGCGGGAGCAGGTCGTCCAGGGCCAGCACGTGCCGCAGTGCCTTGGCGTAGGCCACGTCGTAGGCCTCGGCCTCCGGCACGGCCACGTCGGGTACCACGCCGGTACCCTGCCAGTTTGTCCCGGTGACCGGGTTGATGGACCTGGCGAACGGGATGCCGATGTGCACGGCTGGGCTGATCGGGAACGGCCGGGTCGGGTGCGCTCCGCCACCGGTGGTCTCGCCGATCAGCTCGGCGCGGCCCAGCGCCTGCAGCGTGTAGCAGAAGTCCTCCCCGCCGGAGAACGTATGGCTGCTGGTCAGCACGTAGACCGGGCGGTCCACGTAGCGGGTCCCCGGCACATACGGCAGCGCCCAGAACTGCCTGGTCTCACCGGTATCGGCATGGAAGATGTCGTTGAGATGGGTCGGCTTCTCGGTCAGCAGGTAGCTGCACCAGAACACCACGCCGTCCGGCGAGCCGCCCCCGTTGTGCCGCAGGTCGATGATGAGCGCGTGGGTCCCCGCCACCAGCTCCATGGCCGCCGCGATGGCCGGTCCCGCGTTCAGCCGGCAGCGCCACCCGGCGCACGTCGAGATACCCGACGTTGCCGTCCAGCCGCTCCACTCTGCGGATGCCGAAGTTGTCCATCCGCCCCATCTGCCTGCCGGCCAGCCGCCTGGTCTCGTGATCCTTGGGTTCATCCGGTCCCGGCTTCGGCCCCGGCCCCGGCCCCGGCCCCCCAGATCTAGGGCCGGGGCCGCCGCCGAGCCGCACCCGCAGATGTTTGTCGCCGGTGGTCTCCTGCAGGTGGCTGGTCAGAAGCTCGGTGAGCGTGATCTCGTCCAGGTCGTCGTACTCCCCGGCGGCCATCCTGGCCTCGACCGCAGTAGCGGCCTGCTCGGCCATCTCGGGGAACACGTAGTTGGCCCGCAGCAGCGACATCGCGGTAGTCACGATCTCCCGCCCGGACATCTGTTCGCCGGCCAGCGACCCGTCGTCCGCCAGCATGATCCGCGGCGGGTCCGCTTCCGCATCGTCGATGGTGAACTCCAGCAGCCGTGCCGAAGGCAGCCGCAGCGACAGCTCCCGCCGTAGCTCGTCCATCCCGGACCGGTGCGCCTCCTGCCACGCGGCCAGCGTCTGCTCGTAGGTCTCCGGCCCGCCCGTCGCCGGGACGAACACCCGCACCACCAGCTGCCCGGGCCCGATGGCCGGGTCGTCGCCATGCTGCAGCAGCGTCGCTCGCTCAACCACGTCCGCGCCGAAGCGCTCCCGCAGCTCGTGATTGAGGAGCCTTTCGATCTGCTCGAGTTCCACGGCGCCTCCGATCCGTATCACTGGTCTCAACGCCCACGCCGGCACGCCGGTTCCGTGTCGCCCTGGGCCAGGACCGTGGCCCGACAACGTCGTCGTTGTGACATCCATGTCGTCTGGTGCGCGTCGTTGTGACAACGACGTCGTTGGGCCCGCCCGGCCGAGGCGGGTCTGGCCGTGGCGGGTCTGGCCGTGGCGGGTCTGGCCGTGGCGGGTCTGGCCGTGGCGGGTCTGGCTGTGGCGGGTCTGGCTGTGGCGGGTCTGGCCGTGGCGGGTCTGGCCGTGGCGGGAGAAGCAACCGGTGCGGATGTGCCCGAAGTGGTGATCTCGTGGGCCGGCGCGGCGATAACCCGCGCCGTGCGCCGAAGGTGCCGCTAAATGTCAGTGGCCTCTGCTGGAATGGCGGTGTGACGACGGTCAGCTACAGCCCCGCGCAGCTGGCCCGGCTGCTGCGGCTGCCCGAGCCGACCCCCGAGCAGGCGGCCGTGATCGCGGCCCCGCTCGGGCCGCTGGCGGTCGTCGCCGGCGCGGGCTCGGGCAAGAGCGAGACCATGGCGGCCCGGCTGGTCTGGCTGGTCGCCAACGGGATGGTCCGCCCGGACCGGGTCCTCGGGCTGACCTTCACCAGGAAGGCGGCGGCCGAGTTCGCCGACCGGGTGCGCTCGCGCCTGGAGCGGCTGCGCCGTGCGGGCCTGGAAGACACCCGGGCCGCCAGCACGTCCGAGGCCGCGGACCCGTTCGGCGGGGATCCGGTGATCGGGACCTACCACGCCTACGCCGGGCGCCTGGTCGCGGACAACGCCCTCCGCGAGGGCCTCGAGCCGTCCATGCGGCTGATCACACCCGCCCTGTCCTGGCAGCTGGCGGCGAGCATCGTGGCCGCCTACGACGGGCCCATGGACGAGATCACCTGGACCCCCCAGACGGTGACCGCCGCCGTGCTGGAACTGGCGGGCGACCTGGGCGAGCATCTGCGCGGCACGGGTGACGTGACCGCCGTGGGCCGCTGGCTCACCGCCGAGCTCGACGCGCTGCCGGGGCGGGTAACCGCGGCCGTTCGGAAGATCATAGAAACCCAGCGGGCCCGCGAGCAGTTGCTGCCGCTGGTCGAGCGGTACGTGGCGGCCAAGGCGGCGCGGGAGGTGCTCGACCACTCCGACCAGGTGGCCCTGGCAGCCCGGATCGCCAGCCGCCACCCGGAGGTCGGCGCGGCCGAGCGGGCCCGCTACCACGTGGTCCTGCTTGACGAATACCAGGACACCAGCCATGGGCAGCTGGTGCTGCTGCGTTCGCTGTTCGGCGGCGGGCACCCGGTCACGGCGGTCGGCGACCCGTGCCAGTCCATCTACGGCTGGCGCGGGGCCAGCGCGGGCAACCTGCGCCGGTTCACCGCGGATTTCCCTGTGGTGGCCCGGGTCCGGCCGTTCGGGGCCTCGGCGCCCACCGGGCCGGCGCCGGTGCTGGTCCTGTCGACCAGCTTCCGCAACTCCGCGCGAGTCCTGGACGCGGCCGCGGTGGTCCAGGAAGAGCTGCGCTACGAGGCGCCCGACGTGCCCCGGCTGGTGTCCGGGCCCGACCGCGGCGAGCGCGGCGCGGTGGCCTGCGCCCTGCTGGACACGGTGCTGGACGAGGCCGAATGGGTGGGCGGCCAGATCGCGGCGCTGCTGGCCCTCGAACCGGGCTGCGCCCCGGACGGGCAGCCCTGGCCGGGCGGCCGCCCGGCCCAGGTGCGGCCGTCGGACATCGCGGTGCTGTGCCGCAAGCGGTCGCAGTTCGTCCCGCTGCGCCGGGCCATCGAGGCCCACGGCATCCCGGTGGAGGTAGTGGGCCTGGGCGGCCTGCTGGCCGTGCCCGAGGTGCAGGACGTGGTGGCCACCCTGCGGGTGCTGCACGACGCGGGCGCCTCGGACGCCCTGGCCCGCCTGCTCACCGGCCCTCGCTGGCGGATCGGCCCGCGTGACCTGGTTGCCCTCGGCCGCCGGGCCCGCGCCCTGGTCCGCGGCGAAGGCGACCGCGGCGTAGGCGACCGCGGCGCAGGCGACCGCGGCGCAGGCGACCGCCCCCGCCCGCCCGCGGAGGCCGCAGCCCCGGACCATGCGGACCACGAACTCGGCGACGCGCTCGCCGAGGCGGTCACCGACCTCACCGCCGAGGCCGGCAGCCTGGTCGAAGCGCTCGACGACCTGGGCGATCCCCGTGCCTACTCGCCCGCGGGCTACGCCCGGATGCACGCCCTCGCCGCCGAACTCCGGCGCCTGCGCGCGCACGTCGGACGTCCTCTCGCCGACCTGGCCGCCGAGGCCGAGCGGGTCCTCGGCCTGGACATCGAGGTCGCCGCGCGGCCGGGCGCCGATCCGGTGGCGGCCCGCGCCGACCTGGACGCCTTCACCGACGTGGCCGACGCCTTCACCGGTGAGGGCGCCGAGCCCACGCTGGGCGCGTTCCTGGCCTACCTGACCGCGGCCCAGCAGGAGGAGTTCGGCCTGGAGACCGGGCGGGTGGGGGAGTCGGACTCGGTCAAGCTGCTCACCGTGCATGCCGCCAAGGGCCTGCAGTGGCCGGCCGTCTTCGTGCCCGGCCTGGCCCTGGGGGAGCGGTCCCAGGTCTTCCCGGCCAAGCCCAGGACCTCGACCCGGTGGACGGACAACGCACGGCTGATTCCGTTCGTGCTGCGGGGCGACGCGGGGGACCTGCCGGTGCTGCGGGGGCTTGACAGCGCGTCGCTGGAGGAGTTCGGCGCGGCCTGCGCGGCCCGCGACCTGGCCGAGGAACGCCGCCTGATGTACGTGGCAGCCACCCGGGCGGCGTTCTGGCTGGGCTGCTCGGGCTACTGGTGGGGGGAGGGCGGCAGCTGCCGGCTGGGCCCCTCGCCGTTCCTGCACGAGGTGCGCTCGTCCGGGGTGGCCCGGGTCAGCCACTGGGCGCCCGAGCCCCCGCCGGACGCCGAGAACCCGCTGCTGGCCGCGGTGGACGAGGCGGACTGGCCGGCCACTCCGGCCGGCCGGCACTACGAGGCCGTCCGCGAGGCCGCCGTCCTGGTCGAGGCGGCCCGCGAACTGCCGCCCGAGGCCATACAAGCGCTGAGCCCTGACGACCAGGCCCTGCTCGAGGCGTGGAGCGGGGACGCGGACCTGCTCCTGGCCGAGCGCGCCCAGCGCCGCGGCGACGGCGTCATCCCGGTCCAGTTGCCCGCCCGGCTCTCGGTCTCGTCGCTGGTGGCGCTGGCCCGCGACCCGGCCGAACTGGCCCGGCAGGTCCGCCGCCCGATGCCCCGCCCGCCGGCCAGGCAGGCCAGGAAGGGCACCGCCTTCCACCAGTGGCTGGAGCAGCGCTACGGCCAGCAGCGGCTCATCGACGACGGTGACCTGTTCGAGCTGGCCGCCGACGACCCGGCCGCCCCCGGCGGCCAGGGGGGCCAGGGGGACCTGAGCGAGCTGCGGGCCCGGTTCGAGCACAGCGAGTGGGCCGACCGCTGGCCGCAGGCGGTGGAGGTGCCGTTCGAGACCCTGGTCGGCGACCGGCTGGTCCGGGGACGGATCGACGCGGTGTTCGCCGACGCGCCCGGCGGCGGCTACGACGTGGTGGACTGGAAGACCGGACGCCCGCCCGCCTCAGATGCCGAACGCCACGCCGTGTCCGTCCAGCTGGCCGCCTACCGCCTCGCCTGGGCCGCGCTCGCGGGCGTGCCGGTGTCCGCGGTCCGGGCCGCCTTCCACTACGTCGCCGACGACGTCACGGTCCGCCCCGCCGACCTGCTCGACGAGGCCGGCCTGACCGCCCTGATCGAGCAGGTCCCGACCGAGGCCTAGAGCCGGGGCCTAGATGTGCTCGGAGACCAGGACGGCCCGGGTCCGCGGCTCGGTGGCCTCGAACACGTGCGGGACGTCGCCCGGGTAGCAGATGTAGTCGCCCGGGCCGAGTTCCGCGGGCTCGCCGGCCACGCCGACCAGCGCCCGCCCGGCACTCAGCACCACGTGCTCGATCACGCCCGGCATGTGCGGCTCGGAGCGGCGGGCGTGGCCGGGTTCGGCGTCGATCCGGTAGATGTCGCGCCGGGCGCCCGGTGGGCAGGCGGCCAGCAGCGTGGCCTGGTAGTTGGCCTGGGCTGCGGACACCGTGGGCCCCTCGTCGGCTCGGATGAGGAGGACGTGCGGTCGCGGCGGGTCCAGCAGCCGGGAGAACGGCGCGTCCAGCGCCACGCAGATGGCCCACAGCGTCTCCAGGCTGGGGTTGCCGGTGCCCGACTCCAGCTGGGACAGCGTGGACTTGGCGATCCCGGCCCGGCGGGCCACCTCGGTGAGCGACAGCCCGGTCCGGCGGCGTTCCCGGCGTAGCGAGGCCGCGATGAGCTCCAGCGGCGCCCCCGAAGACGGCGCCCCCGAAGACGGCGCCCCCGAAGACGGCGCCCCCGAAGACGGCACCTCCGGCAATGGGTTCGGTTTATCAGTTGACCGTTCGCTTTGACGAACGGCTGGCTCGGTGTTCATAATAAACTCCGTGGGTTCGATATATAGAACTCTACCGGGCGGAGTCTTCCGTGACATCGCCCTGACCTGCCTGGCCGTCTGGTTCATCGGCCTGTCTTACGGCGCCATCGCGGTGGCATCCGGGTTCCCGCTCTGGGTGCCCGCAGCGCAGAGCCTGCTCGTCCTGGCCGGCGCGTCGGAATTCCTGTTCATCGGCATCGTCGCGGCCGGCGGCAACCCCATCGCCGCGGCCCTGGCCGGGATCCTGGTCAACGCCAGGCACGTGCCCTACAGCCTGGCCCTACCCGACATAACCGGGCCGGGCCGCGGCTGGGGGCGCCTGCTCGGCACCCACGTGATGAACGACGAGAGCGTCGTGTTCGCCCTGGCCCAGGACGACATCACCCGCCAGCGCCGCCTACTGGGCCTGCGGCCTCGGCGTGCTGATCTGCTGGCCGAGCGGAGCCATCCTGGGCGCGCTGGCCGGCAGCTTCGTCCGTGACACCAACGCGTTCGGCCTGGACGCCATGTTCCCGGCCGTGATCCTGGCCCTGATCTTCCCCGCGCTCCGCGACCGGGTCACTCTGCGCGGCGCCCTGGCCGGCGCCGCCATCGCGCTGGCCACCGCGCCGTTCCTGCCCGCCGGCCTGCCCGTGCTGCTGGCCCTGGCCGGGGTGGCCTGCACGCTGCGCAAGCGGGCAGCCTCGTGAAGGACGGCACCCTGCTGGTGGCCGGCATCTGCGTGCTGTCCGCCGGAACCTACGCCTGCCGGCTGTCCGGCCGCGTGCTGCGCCAGCGGGTCACCTTCCCGCCCGGGGCCGAGAAACTGCTCGAAGCCGCCGCCGTTGTCATGCTGGCCGCGCTGGTCGCCACGACCGCCCTGACCAAGGGCCACGGTTTCTCCGGCTATGCCCGCCCCGCCGGAGTGCTGGTCGGCGGCATCCTGGCCTGGCGCAAGGCCCCGTTCCTGGTCATCGTCATCGCCGCCGCGGCCGCCACCGCCGTGCTGCGCCTGCTCGGCATTCCGTAACGAACCGGCCAGGTACCGCTCCACCGCCTCGACCTTGGCCGTGAGCGCTCCGGTCACCCCCGGCCTGATGTCGGCCTTCAGCACCAGGCTCACCCGCGGCGCCCGGGCGGCGACCGCCTCCACCGCCCGCTTGACCACGTCCATGGCCTCGTCCCACTCGCCTTCGACGGTGGTGAACATGGCGTCGGTCTGGTTCGGCAGCCCGCTGTCCCGCACCACCCGAACGGCCTCGGCGACCACTTCGCCGACCCCTTCTCCGACCCCCAGCGGCGTAACAGAAAACGCGACCAGCACGACTGGCTCCTCTCACTAGCAGGTACGACCGCCCCGGTGAGGGCCGTAATCTTTTTGCCGAACGGTCCGTGGTATCTCGCCCGCGGATTGCCGAGTTGGGTTCCCCGTCCGATAGCTGCCAGAATAAGCAGCGTGAAAGTAGCTGGTCAGGCCGACGCGGTTGGTGAACCTTGTGGTCAACCGCGCGGCTGAGGCCACACAATGACGGCATGACCGGTTCCGCGGCGGCTGCGAAGGCGGCTCTGCGCACCGAGCCGGATGCCCGCGCCAAGGTCGTCAGGGCCGCGAGCGCCCCCGTCACGACCGAAGTGCCGCTGCTGACCGTAACCGGGCTCAGCGTCAGCTACGGCCCGGTCCGCGCCCTGGAAGACGTCAACCTGAGCGTGCGGACCGGTGAGCTCGTCGCGCTGGCCGGCGAGAACGGCGCGGGCAAGACCACCCTGGTCCGCTGCATCGCCGGGGAGGTGGTCCCGGCCAGCGGCGAGGTGTACTTCGCGGGTCGGCGCGTGACGGCCGACCAGGCCGCGGCGGTCAAGCTGGGGATCGCGGTGGTCTGGCAGGACCTGGCCCTGTGCGACAACCTGGACATCGCGGCCAATATCATGCTCGGCCGGGAGCCGAAGCGGCTGCTGTGGTCGGAGACCCGCTTTCACACCGCCGCCGCGTCGCTGCTGACCTCGCTGCAGATCCCGCTCAAAGACACCACGCGCAACGTCGGCTCACTGTCCGGCGCGCAGCGGCAGCTGGTCGCGGTGGCCCGCGCAATGGGCCGCAAGCCGCGGCTGCTGGCGCTCGACGAACCCACCGCCTCGCTCGGCGTGAAGGAAGCCGCGCAGGTCGAAGAGCTGATCATGGGGCTGCGCGGCCAGGGCACCACGATCTTGCTGGCCTGCCACGACATCGACCAGATGTTCGGGCTGGCCGACCGCATCGTGGTGCTGCGGCAGGGCCGGATCGTGGCGGACCTGCGGACCGCCGATACGCATCCCGACGACGTGGTAGCGCTGATCTCCGGTCAGCGGGTCAATGCCTCCGCCCGGCATCAGCTCACCAGGCTGCACGGGCTCACCGACCGCCTGGTGTCCGCCGACCCGTCCTCCAGCCTGCCGCTGATCTTGTCCGCGCTCGGTTCGGCCCTGGGCAGCGAGCGGCTGTGCATCCACCTGGTGACCGACCGGACCCTGTACTGCGCCGCGTCGCTGGGGTTCCGGCCCGGGCAGCTCGACCCGTGGGCCAAGCTGCCGTTCGGGCCGACCGGCGGCCCGGTGGGCCTGGCCGCGGCGGATGAGCGGCCCATCATCGCCGACAACGTCCGGGTCGGGGCGGCCTGGCGCAGCTTCCGCGACCTGGCCAAGACGACCAAGGTGGCCAGCTCGTGGTCGGTCCCGGTGCACGGGCCGAGCGGGCTCAGCGGCGTCATCACGGTGTTCCGCGCCGAACACGGCGTGCCGCAGCAGGACGAGCTCGCCCTGGTCACCGTCTACGCGGGTTACGCGGCCAACGCCATCGAGCGCGACCGGCTGCTCGACCAGGTGACGACCAGGAACCGCGTGCTAGAGACGATCCGGGAGATGCTGGAGACGCTGGCCGGGATGGTCCCGGCCAGCGAGGGACTCGCCATCGCGGCCCAGTCGCTGCGCCGCGGCTTGCAGGCCGACGAGTTCGCGCTGATCACCCAGCCGCCCGGCCAGCCTGCCTGCTGGCGTGCGTTCGCCGGCCCGTTCGGCACGGACGAGGCGTCGGCCAGCGCGTCGATGCGCGACATGGCCGAGACCGCGCTGTCCAGCACGCGCCCGGACGGGGTGGCCCGGCAGCTGTACAGCAGCCGCAGGCAGCGCGTGCGGGCGGTGGCGTTCGTGGCGGCGGGCGGCCTCACCGTGCTGCTGGCCAGCTGGCGGCGGGTG
The DNA here is from genome assembly GCA_963739135.1 of uncultured Actinomycetes bacterium. Taxonomy (GTDB): domain Bacteria; phylum Actinomycetota; class Actinomycetes; order Streptosporangiales; family Streptosporangiaceae; genus Palsa-504. Next base: position 503,297 of record CAVTZG010000017.1, on the reverse strand, counting down.
CCGCCGACCAAGGAGGAGACCGCGCTGCTGGAGGACGCGGCGCACTCGCTCCGGCTGGCGCTGGAACGTGAGGAGGCCGGTCACGCCCACCAGGAGGCGGCCGCCCTGCGGCGGTCGCGGGAACTGCAGCGCGGTTTCCTGTCCCGGCTGAGCCACGAGCTGCGCACCCCGCTGACCGCGATCAGGGGTTACGCGTCCAGCCTGATGCAGCCGGACGTGACCTGGGATCGCGAGTCCCAGCAGCGCTTCCTGGACCGGATCGCCGCGGAGTCGGCCCGCCTCGGTCGTCTGCTCGACGACCTGCTTGACTTCTCCGCCATCGAATCGGGCACCATGCGCCTGCTGTGGGACTGGTGCGACATCCGGCTGGTGGTCGAGGCGGCGATCGACTGCCTGCCGCCGGCCAGCGCGGCGTCGGTCTCGCTGACCTGCGATCCCAGCCTGCCCGTGGTGTGGGCCGACCACGACCGGCTGGAACAGGTCTTCGTGAACCTGCTGAACAACGCGTTCGGCCACAACCCGCCCGGCACCCAGGTACGGGTGACGGCCGAGTCTGTCACGGCAGGGCAGCTCAGCACGGATCACGCGGCATCCGAGGTCGTGATCAGCGTGCTGGACGACGGCAGCGGCATGCCGCCGGAACTCATGACGGCGCCGTTCGAGGCCGCCCGCCGTCCGCGTCCGGCCAGCGCCTCCAGCGGCGCTCCCGCCAACGCTTCGGCCGACGGCTCACACGACGGCCCCGCCAGCAGATCGGCCAACGGCAGCCGCAAGAGCGTGGATGCCGGGCTCGGGCTGTCCATCGCCAGGGGCATCGTGCAGGCGCACGGCGGCCGGATCGAGCTGGTCCCGCTGCCCAAGGGCACCTGCTTCCGGGTGTACCTGCCCGTGGAGGCGGAGACCGGTGACGGCGGCAGGATGGCCGGACGGTTCCGCGGAATAACCGGAAGTGACGGTGCCGACGCCGGCGCACCTGCCGGTACCGGAAGAGGCCCAGGGGCTCAAGTGATCGGAAGGGACGGCAGTGATACCGACGATGACTGAGGACGCCCGCAAGACCTGTGCCCTGGTGGTGGAGGACGACCCGAATATCGTGGACCTGATCCGGTCCAACCTGGCCGTGCGCGGGTTCGACACCATCGTGTCGGTGGACGGCATGCGCGCCCTCCAGTTGCTCGAGACCGAGGATCCGGACATCGTGCTGCTCGACCTGATGTTGCCCGAGGCGGACGGCTTCGAGCTGTGCCGGCAGATCCGGGAGCGCTCACCGGTCGCCATCATCGTCGTCTCGGCCCGCGGCGGCGAGCGGGACAAGGTGACCGCGCTGCACATGGGTGCGGACGACTACATGACCAAGCCGTTCAGCATCGAGGAACTGCTGGCCCGCATCACCGCGACGCTGCGCCGCACCCGGCTGGCGGCGCCCATCGAGCCGCAGGCGCCGCCGGCCATCGTGGTGGGTGACATCGTGATCGACCTGGCCCTGCAGCAGGTGCGGCGCAACGGGCAGCCGGTGCACCTGACGCCGACCGAGTTCGCCCTGCTGCGCGAGCTGGCCGTCAACCAGGGCAAGCTGCTCACCCACGCCCACCTGCTGCGCCGGGTGTGGGGTCACGGCTACGAGACCGAAACCGAGTACCTGCGCGTGTACGTGCGGCGGCTGCGGGCTAAGCTCGAGGCGGAGCAGAGCGCGCCGCTCATCCTCACCCAGCCGCGGGCCGGCTACCGGCTGGCCCCCGGGTAATCCCGGGTAATCCCCGGAAGCACCTGCCGATAACGCCAGAGTGACAAACGCAAATCAATTCGAACACGAAGAAGATAGTGCGTTCACGGTATCTTCACGGCGCGCCGCAGATGTTAAGGTCACGTTAATTCCCGGCGTTCTAGGGTCTCATTAAACGGTACGCGCGGGCGACCTGCTGACGTGCCGACGGCCTCACTGGGCGCCGCTATATCCAGGCAGGTCCTTATTCGGATGACTTCACGCGAAAGGGGTATGGGGGAATGACACTGGGTGACAGAAGTAAGGGAGGCCGGGACTCCCGTTCGCACGGCGACGGCATGTTCCGACGCTTCCCTCGACTGGGCTGGGTGGCTCTGGCAGCGGCCCTTGCCCTGGTGGCTGCGGGCTGTTCGTCCTCGTCGAGCTCGTCTACCACGTCTTCCTCGTCGGCCTCGGCGTCGGCGACCGGCTCGGCCACGGTTCCATCGGTGAGCATCAACTCCTTCACCGTTAACATCGCGCCGACGATGTCCCTGTTCAAGGCGCTGACCGCGGCCGCGACCAAGGGAGCCAACAGCCTGCAGGTGGGGGTGATCCTGCCCGACACCACATCGTCGACGCGGTACGTTGACTTCGACGCGCCGTACCTGAAGCAAGCCTTCACCGCCGCCGGATATACCTCGGCGCAGTACCGGATCCAGAACGCGCAGGGAAGCGACGCGACAGAACTGAGCTACGCCACCGCCGACATCAACCTGGGTGCCAAGGTCCTGATCGTGGACCCGCTCGATGCCCCGACTGGCGTGGCGGTCGCGAAGCTTGCCGAGTCCAAAGGCGTCACCCTGATCAGCTACGACCGCGCCACGTTCCAGGGCTCGAACACTTACTACGTCAGCTTCGACAACGAGCACGTGGGTGAGCTGATCGGCGCGGGCTTCGAGGCGTGCGTTAAGTCCTGGGGGATCAAGAGCCCCAAGGTCTTCGTCCTGAATGGCGGCGAGGACACCGACCCCAACGCCATCTCCTTCGCCTCGGGTTACAACAAGGTGGTCTGGGGCCAGCCGGCCAAGACAGTCGCCGCGGGGGCGACCAACAGCCTCGGCTACTCGCTGGTTGGCGAGAACTTCGCCCCTGGGTGGGACAACACCAAGGGCGGCACCATCTTCCAGCAGACGTTCACCGCTCACCCGCAGATCAACGCGACCATCGAGGCCAATGACGGGCTCGCCAACGCGGTGATCACTGACCTCAAGACGGCCGGGGTCAAGCCCAACTCGGTGCCGACCACCGGGCAGGACGCCACGGCCCAGGGCATGGCCTGGATCCTCGAGGGCTACCAGTGCGGCTCTGTGTACAAGGCCGTCTACAAGGAGGCCCAGGACGCCGTGTCCCTGGCCACGATCCTGCTGGCCGGTGCCACGCCGCCGCCGGCTCTGCTGAACGGTAAGACCGTCGACCCGGCCAACCCGAGCATCACCGAGCCGGCGTCCCTGCTGACGCCGGTGTGGGTGACCAAGGCCAACATGGAATCGACAGTCGTCGCGGACGGCTTCGACACGGCCTCGGAGATCTGCGCGATTGCGGGTCAGAGCACCTGCAGCGCAGCTGGCATCCATTGATCAGCTGACCTGGGGAACCTCGACGGATCCTCGTCGAGGTTCCCCGCAGCCGGGGTTGGCGGACCCGCCATCATGCGGGTCCGCCAACCCCGGCGTGATGAGATGGTGTTGTGCTGACCCCGGACTGGCGAAGGGGCGGGAAGGCAGACATGACTGAGGTCAACGAGGCCCCGAAGGGCGCGAGCCACGGCGGGGACGGGGTGGAACCCCTGCTGAAGCTGCGGGGCATCGACAAGCACTTCGGACCGGTGCAGGCGCTCTACGGGGTAAACCTGGACCTGCCCGCGGGCCAGGTGACCGGCCTCTGCGGGGACAATGGTGCCGGGAAGTCGGTGCTCACCCGCACTATCGCCGGCGTGCACCAGCCGGACCATGGTCAGATCTACTTCGAGGGGCGACCGGTACACATCCGGAGCACCCGGGACGCCTCCGCGCTCGGGATCGAGACCGTCTACCAGGATCTGGCGCTGGCCGACAACCTGGACATCGTCCAGAACATGTTCCTCGGCCGGGAACGGCTGCTCCACGGCCTGCTCGACGAGGACGCGATGGAACTAGCGGCGGCCGACACCCTGAGCGCCCTTCGGGTGACCACGGTGCGCTCGATCCGCCAGCCAGTGGCCTCGCTCTCGGGAGGTCAGCGGCAGTCGGTTGCGGTGGCCAAGGCGGTGATGTGGAACTCCAAGCTGGTGCTGCTTGACGAGCCCACCGCCGCCCTCGGGGTGGTGCAGACCCGGCAGGTGCTGGACCTGATCAAACGGCTCCGGGATCGCGGGCTGGCGGTGATGGTCATCTCCCACAACCTGAACGACATCTTCGAGGTCGCGGACCGGATCGCGGTACTGTACCTGGGACGGATGGTGGCCGAGCGCCCGGCTACGGATTTCGACCGGCAGAGCGTGGTGGAGTACATGACAACCGGCAGCGCCGGCGAGCGGCCGTCTGAGCCTGCCGGATCCGCCCATGGGGAGGGCTGAGCCGATGGGCCCGGATCGGGAAACCCCGGCGACCGCGGACCCGGCCGAGACGGCGGACGCGTCGCTGGAGCTTGCCGCCGCCCCCGATCTCTCCGTGGCCGACGTCCCGCCCGAGCTTCTCGCCCGGTCGCTGCGTCAGTACCTGCGGGCCTCGTGGCTCCGGGTCCGCAGTGGCGACAGCGGTGTCCTGCCCGTGCTCCTGGCCATGGTGGTGGTCGCCGTCACCTTCCAGATCATCACCCCCGAGCACGCCTTCCTGCGGCCGAGCAACCTCGTGTATATCTTCGGGCTGAGCACCGTATACATGGTGCTGGCGATAGCTGAGACAGTGGTCCTGCTCATCGCAGAGATCGACCTCTCGGTCGGCGCGGTCGCGCTTATCGGCGGAGTGATCGCCTTCAAGCTGGTCCAACAGCCCGGGCCGGGCTGGCCGTGGTGGGCAGCCATACTCGCCGCGCTCGTCTCCTGCGGCCTGTTCGGCTCCCTCCAAGGGATGCTGAATGCCAGGCTCAAGATCCCGTCCTTCATCGTGACCCTGGCCGGGTTCCTTCTTTGCTCGGGAATCCTCGTCGTCGTCCTCGGCGGCGCCGACGGCTCCGTGAACCTCAACACTTCGGAGTTCAACCAGGCCGTCATCTATGACCTGGTCCAGGGGGTGATCACCCCGGTTGCCAGCTGGATACTTCTGGCGGTGGTGGTCGGGGCCGTCGGCACGGCCCTGTGGCTGCGCGCGGCCAGGAGGCGACGCCAAGGCCTGGTGGCTCCCCCGAAGAGCGTGACAGCAGTCAGAATCGCCCTGCTGGCGCTCGTCGGGGTAGCCGTGGTGGCTGTCTGCACGGTCAACCGCGGAACTTCCCTCGTGAAGGTACAGGGAGTTCCGTGGGTGATCCCGGTCGTCCTCGTCGTGCTCGGCGTCTGGACGCTCGTGCTCGAGCGGACCCGCTTCGGCCGCTACCTCTATGCCATCGGCGGCAACCCCGAGGCGGCCCGCCGCGCCGGCGTCAGCCTCGCCGGCATCCGCACCTGGGCCTTCGCGTTGTGCTCGGCGACCGCCGGACTCGGCGGCATCCTGCTCGGTTCCTTCTTCTTCGGTGAGTACAGCACCAATACGGCAGACCCCGGTCAGCTCGTCCTGTACACCGTCGCCGCCGCCGTCATCGGCGGGGTCAGCCTCTTCGGCGGCCGAGGTAAGGCAATCCACGGTGTTCTTGGCGGCCTCCTCATCGGCGGCATCGCCTACGGCGTATCTCTTCTCAACCTGGGTAATTTGACCACGCCGCTGGAATACATCCTGCCGGGCGCCGTGCTCCTGGTCGCGGTGGGGGTTGACGTGCTGTCACGGCGCGGGACCGGGAGCGTGACCCGTGTCTGATGTGACCGCGGACTCCAGCGAGACCCCGGCCGGGGCGGCGGACGCCACGATGGTGGCCGACCTCACAGCCGCCGACGAGGCCGCAGCCGACGTCCCACCCGAGCTCGTCGCCCAGTCGCTGGGCCAGTACCTCCGGGCCTCGTGGGCCCGGGTCCGCAGCGGCAACAGCGGTGTCCTGCCCGTAGTCCTGGCCATCGTTGTGGTCGCCGTCAGCTTCCAGATCGCGAACCCGAAGTTCCTGTCGGCGCAGAACCTGGTCAACCTCTTCGAGCAGAGCACCATATACATGCTGCTGGCGATCGCTGAGATCTTCGCCCTGCTCCTCGGAGAGATCGACCTCTCCGTCGGCCTGGTCATGGGGCTTGGCAGCGTCGTGGTCGCCGAACTTGTGCAGCCGACCGGCCTGGATTGGCCGTGGTGGGCGGCGATCATCGTGACGTTGCTCGCTTGCGCCGCGGTGGGCGCCATCCAGGGATCGCTCGTGGCCCGGCTGAAGATGCCGTCGTTCATCGTCACTCTGGGCGGGCTGCTGATCCTGGAGGGCGTGGCGATCATCGTCCTCGGCGGGACGCTCGTCGGTATCGGCAACTCCCAGTACAAAAACGAGGTCGTCCTCTACGACATCTTCTGGGGGGCGTTCACCCCGCTGGTCAGCTGGATCTTGCTGGCCGTGGTCGTCGGAGCCGCTGGCACTGGGCTTTGGCTGCGGGACGCCCGCAAGCGCCGCCACGGCCTGGAGACTCCGCCGCGCAGCCTCACCGCGATGAAGATCGTCCTCATGGCGGTGGCGGGAATCGGGCTCGTCACCATATGCAACGTCAACCGGGCCCACGTCGGGACGATCGAGGGAGTTCCCTACATCATTCCGATCGTCCTTGTCGTGCTCGGCGCCTCGACGGTCCTGCTGCAGCGAACCCGCTTCGGCCGCTACGTGTACGCCATCGGTGGCAACCCCGAGGCGGCGCGCCGAGCCGGGGTCAGCCTGCCCGCGATCCGAACCTGGTGTTTCGTCCTCTCCGCCCTGATCTCCGGGATCGCTGGCGTGCTGTTCGCCTCGTGGCAGGTCTCACTGACCACCAACATCATCAAGACCGCCAACAGCTACGTACTGCTGGCGGTGGCCGCGGCGGTCATCGGTGGCACCAGCCTCTTCGGCGGCCGGGGCAAGACCATCCACGGCGTACTGGGCGGCCTCGTCATCGGTGGCATCTACAACGGCCTCTACCTGCTAGGCGTGTCCAGCCAGTGGATTGACGTCGTGGTCGCCGCGGTGCTACTCGCGGCGGCGGCCATCGATGTCCTCTCGCGCCGAGGCGCGCCGCGCCAAGCGTGACCTCAACGGCACCACCAACCGCGGGCATTTCATCGCCGTCCTTCGGCGGGCGCGGCAAGATGCTGGGCGCGGTCCTCGGCGGGGTCATCGTCGCCGTGATCTACAACGGCCTGCAGCTGCTCGGCCTCGGCGTCGCGGCGCAGGATATCTGGACCGCGGGCGTCCTGCTCGCCGCCGTCATCGTGGACACCGCGGCCCGCCGCGGTACCACCAGCACGTAGCGGAGACCCGGCCACCCGTCGCTTGGAACCATGACCGTCGGGCGCGCGCTCTCAGCGGGCGCGCCCCTTCGGTATTCATTCATTCCGAACGCTCCGTGGTGCATGATCAGGTGCTGTGGGCAGTTACCCGTGGCTGAGCGCGTTCCTGACCGACGCCCGCGAGACGGTCGCGCCGCCGCGCGGCGCTAAGGACGGCCTGCTGCCGCCGCTGCTGGTCGCGCTGACCGCGGTCACCGGGCTGGTCGACGCGTTCAGCTACCTGGTCCTCGGGCACGTCTTCGTGGCCAATATGACCGGCAACGTGGTGTTCTTCGCGTTCGCGCTGGCCGGCGTGGGCGGGTTCTCCGCGCCCGCGTCGGTCGCCGCGATCGGCTGCTTCGCCCTGGGCGCCCTGGGCGCGGGGCGCCTGGGCCGGTCCCTGGCCGGCCGCCGCGAGCTCCTGCTCGGCGTGACCGCGGGGATCCAGGCGGTCATCCTGGCCGAGGCGGTGACCATGACCGCGCTGACGCCCCGCCCGATCCCCGTCGGCCTGCGCTATGCCCTGATCGTGGCGCTCGCGCTGGCCATGGGCGTGCAGAACGCCACCGCCCGCAAGCTCGCCGTCCCCGACCTGACCACCACCGTGCTCACGCTGACCATCACGGGCATGGCCGCGGACAGCCCGATCGCGGGTGCGACCGGTGCCCGGGTGGCCCGGCGGCTGATCTCGGTGGCCGCGATGGGAATCGGCGCGCTGGCCGGCGCCCTGTTCGTGCTGCACGTGAACATCGTCTACCCGCTGGTCACCGCGCTGATCATCCTGGCCGCGGTGGCCGTCACCGCGGCCGTGCGAGCCAGGAACCCCCGAACTCCCCAGTCCCCCGTCACGTAGGAGTGCCGATGCGCCTTGCTGTCTTGTCGTCCGACGAGATGACCTCAGAACAGGTCGGCCTGTACCGGGAGATCCTCGGCGGCCCCCGCGGCCAGGGCCCGCGCGCGGTCCTGCTGGCCACCGGCGCCGGCGGCCTGGCCGGCCCGTTCAACGCCATGCTGTACGCTCCGGACGTCGGTCACGCGCTGCAGGAACTCGGCGCGGCCATCAGGTTCCGGACCCAGCTCGCGCCCCGGATCCGCGAGCTGGCCATCCTGGTGGTCGCTCAGCACTGGGACAGCGGCTACGTGCGGGCCTCGCACGAGGCCATCGGGCGCGAGGCCGGCCTGACCGAGCCGGAGATCGGCGCGCTGCGGTCCGGCGAGGACCCGGGGTTCACCGACGAGCGGGAACGAGTCGCCTACGCGACCGTCCGGGCCCTGGTCACCCGGTCCGACCTGGACGACCAGGAATACGCCACGGCGGCGGCCACGCTCGGCGAGCAGGCCCTGGTCGAGCTGTCCACGCTGGTCGGCTACTACGCGACGCTGGCGCTGCAGCTGAGGATCTTCCGTGTGCCGGCCCCGTGAGGGCCCAAGGGGTCCGGGGCCGGCTGACCCGCCCATCCCGGACCCGCCGACCGATCGCGCCAGGATCCGGCATAGGATGCCGCGGTGGTATGGCTGTCGGTCCTGTTCGCCCTGCTGACCTCGCTGTGCAACGGCACGGCGTCGGTGCTGCAGCGGCAGGCCGCCGCCACCGCGCCCCCGGACACGGCGCTGCACCTTTCGCTGTTCAGCTACCTGATCAGGCGAAAGGTGTGGCTGGCCGGGATCGGGATGGTCATCCTGGCCGCCGTGGCCCAGGCTGCGGCCCTGGCCACCGGCCCGATCGCCCTGGTCCAGCCCATCTTCATCATTGAACTGCCGTTCACCCTGCTACTGGCGAGCAAGGTGAACCGGCGCCCGCTGCCCGCCATGACCTGGGGAGCCGTGGCCCTGGTCACGGTGAGCCTCGGGATCGGCCTGGCCGCCGCGGCGCCGTCCGGCGGGACCACGTACGCATCCACGAGTACCTGGGTCACGGCCCTGATCGTCACCGGCTGCTTCGAGGCCGTGGTGATCACCGTGGGCGTCCGGGCCCGGGGCAACCTGCGGGGCGCGGCCCTCGGGCTCGCGGCGGCCTGCGGTTACGCGCTGACCGCCGCCCTGCTGAAGAGCGCGGTGTCGGAGCTGGACCGGGGCATCGGGCCGTTCTTCTCCTCCTGGCAGCTGTACGCCACCGCCGTCGCCGGGGTCGGCGCGTTGTTCCTGCTGCAGAACGGCCTGCAGGCCGGCTCCCTGGTCGCCGTCCAGCCGCCGCTCACCCTGGGCGACGCGCTGATCAGCTCGGCCTTCGGCGTGACCGTTTTTAACGAGAGCGTCAGGACCGGCGGCTGGCTGCTGGCCGTCGAGGTCGTGGCCGTCCTCGCCATCGCCGTCGGCTGCATCCAGCTGTCCCGCTCCCTGGCCTTCGTCCACAGCCCTACCAAGCCCGCCCCGCCCCCAGACCCCACCACCAGCACCCGCCCCGCGCCCGCGTCATAGAGGGGCATGAAACCGGGGTTTATGCCCACCTGGTGTGCTGAAACCCCGGTTTCATTACGCGCCGGGAGCCGGGAGCCGTCAGTCGCGGATGATGACCGGCTCGCCCGGGACCCTCACCAGCGTGTGGAAGAACGCGGCGATGTCCATCGGGATGCGCACGCAGCCGTGCGAGACGGGCTGCAGCGGCACGTAGGTGTCGCCGTGGATCGCATAAGCGGTTCCGATGAAGAACACCGGGTTGTACATCTCACCCAGCGGCACCGTGACCCAGCCGGGCAGGAAGACCACGGTGCGGAAGTTCCCGGTCGGCGTCGAGGCGAACGCGCACCCGTAGGGCCCGCAGTCGTAGTAGTAGTGACCGCCGGTCGAGACGTGGCTGATCAGCTCGATCGCGTTGTTGTGGTACAGGACGAGGACCTCGTCCCTGATATTAACCTCGACCCGGTTGGCTCCTGCCGCGCGGTCGAGCACCTTCGGCGCCCGCGGATGGGCCAGCGCGTGCTCCATCTTGGCACTCACGTAGTCCGCGCCCGGCAGGCCCTGGGTCTCCTGGAACGCCCAGACGGCTTCCTGCGTGTCAATGCCCCAGATCCCGTTGATCGGGCCCGGGTAGTACTTCAGCGCGGCCAGCCGCCGCTGCAGCTCCCTGACCTGGTGGCGGGTCATGCCAGCGGGCTGCGAGGACTGCGCGGGCGCCGCCTTCACGGTCGCCACGGCCGGCGCGGCGGGTGCCGACGGCGCGGCCGAGGCCGCGACCGGGATCACGAGCGCCACGACCGGCGCGAGCAAAGCAGACATCCACAGCCGTCGCATAGCGACCTCCGCCCACTCGGGGCCATGTGAGGCCCCGCTAGCCGTTAGATACCCCAACATTAGGACCGCGTACCGCCCGCCCCTAGGACCGACATATCTCGATCAGGTCGCAGCTGCATCACGCGATGGTTAGCAAGAGCAATGGTTGCCGGCGCGCAAGGCGGGTGGCCCAGCGGCCAGCCCGCAGCCGGGCGGGCGTGGACCCGGCCGACGTCGGCCACCCCATCGGCGCACCGGGGCTATCCTGGTCGTGAAGTCGCTGTATGAACTCGCCCGCACCGGCGGCCGGTACGCGCTGGCCACCATGTGCATCGGCGGCGGCCAGGGCATCGCCGCCATCATCGAGCGCACCTGACCCCCGGCCCGCCGCACCTGACCCGCCGCACCCGCCCAGCGCACGCCCGGCGCTAAGAATGCCAAGCACCAAACGCTTGACATCGCAATCTTTGCTTGATATAGTTAGCACAAGAAGCCGAGAAGAAGAGAGATCATCATGCCGAACACCCCGCAAGAAATGCAGGAAGAGCTCATCAGCGCGGTCCGCAAGAGCCAGGAGACCGTCCTGGAGGCCATCAAGTCCTGGGTCGACACCGTTCAGTCCATCACCCCGAAGATGCCGTCGATGCAGGTGCCGTTCTCGGACAAGCTGCCCAAGCCGGAGGATGTCGTGGCCAACGCCTACGACTTCGCCGAGCAGCTGCTGGCCAGCCAGCGCAGGTTCGCCGAGGAAGTCCTCAAGGCCACCGCCGCCCTGACCCCCGGTGACAAGTCCAAGGGCTGACCCAGCCGGTCAACACGTACGCGGCAGCGCCGGAGTCCCGCGCTGCCGCGTACTACAGTTAGCACGAGCAAAGGGAGGTGGCCGGTGATAGTAGACCCGTGGGAGGCGCAGCGGAAGGCGCTCGGCGCCTTCATCCGCACTCAGCGCCAGATGGCCAACCTCTCGCTCCGCCAGCTCGCGGAGCTGACCCACCTGTCCAACCCTTACCTCAGCCAGGTCGAGCGCGGGCTGCACCAGCCGTCGGTCCGGGTGCTCAAGGCCATCTCCGACGCCCTCAACGTTTCCGCGGAAACGCTGATGGCCCAGGCCGGCCTGATCGAGGCGGCCGCTGACGGCACCGAGCCCGCCGCGGCCGATGCGGGCGAGCCGAAGACCGAGGACGCCATCCGCGCCGACCCGCGCCTGTCGGACGAGCAGAAGGCCGCCCTGATCGCCGTCTACCGCAGCATGCTGGGCTGAGCACGCACTGAAGGCCGTTCGGGCCCATGATTTTTATGCCGAACGGGCCGTGGCTTATGCGTCCCCTAGCTCCGGGCTCTGTTCTCGCTCGCCTTATCTTGAGCCCCTGCTGGTCAAGGCTGAGCGCTCACCGGATTGGGCGGGTGATTGGTTCTCCCCTTGCTTCCTCATAGCTGCCGATTACGCGGGCTGGATGGCCCGGGGTCAAGGTGGAGCGCCCCGCGGACGAACGACCTTGACGCCGGGCCATCCGGCCCCGATCATAGGGCGGCGAGGAAGCGGGTCCGGGTGTGGTCAGGTCATCGCGATGCACCCCTTGGCGCTTGGTGGATGGGTGGCCGCGTTCGGCGGCTCCCCGCCGCGCCGGGCGCCCAGCCTTATCTCGGTGCGCGGAGCGTTCTGCCTGGCTCCGGCGACATGATGCGTGATGGGGTGCCCCGGCTGGGGGTGCGGCCGCTCATTCTTTGGAGGCTGGCCCAGGCCGGGGGCCCGGGCAGCAGGCGAGTGGCGGGAGCTGGCCGCGGATCATCGGTTCACGGGCGCGGCGGCGGTGCGGGAGCTGTCGGCTTACGCGGCGGGGGCTAGCGCCTCCTCCCCGAGTTCACGCAGCGTGTGGTAGCAGCGGCGGGCGAGCTTGCGGGCCACCGACAAGGTGGCCAGCCCGGCGGTGCGCTTGTCCCGGACCGTGGCGTAGTAGCCGTGGTCGGGGGCGGCCGCCCGGGCGGCGCACTTGGCCGATTCATACAGCGCCCAGCGCAGCAGCTGCGGTCCCTGCCGGGACAGGCGTCCGGGCGGGCCCTTGCCGTCGGAGGACCAGACGGTGATGTCCAGCCCGGTGTGGCGGACCACGGCGTCGGAGTTGCCGAACCGGCGGACATCGCCGAGCTCGGCCCAGATCGCTACCGCGGTGACCGGCCCGATCCCGAACTGGGTGGCCCGCAGTGCCCGGCAGCCGGGCTGGTGGCGGGACAGCATGCCCAGCTGGCGGCGCAGCACGTCCAGCTCGCCGGTGAGCCGGTCGATCTGGCGCAGCCCGGCCTGGACCGCCTGCCGCCCGGCCGGGGACAGGTCCACCTCCTCCACCGCGGCCCGGCCCTCCGGTGTGGCCATCGACCCGATCACCGGGACGCCCTGGTGGAACAAGGTGGCAGCGATCCGCTGGTGCCAGGCCCCGCGCTCATCGAGCAGGTCCTTATACAGCCGGACGACAGCGCGTGCCTCCAGCACGTGGCCGGGCGGGATCCAGCACTCGGGCAGGTCCCCGGCCAGCAGATGCACCCGCAGGTGCCGGGCGTCGGTCTTGTCGGTCTTGGCGTGCCGTTTCCTGCCCCGCAGCGCGGCGGTGTCGGCCGGCTCGGCCAGGTGCGGGGTGATTCCGGCCGCCAGCAGTTCCTCGACCACGTACCGCCAGCCGGTGCAGCCTTCCAGCGCGAAGTGGACGTCGGCCTGGCCGGCGAACCGCGCCAGCCACTCGCGCAGGTGCTGCCGGTCGGCCGGGATCACCCGGCCACGTTTCAGCTCCCCGCTGCCGGTGTCCAGGTACTCGAAGGTGAGCTGGCGGCGGTGCACGTCGAATGCGCCTACGATGCTCATGAGGGACCTCCTCGAGCTCCTATCAAAATTGGGACAAGGGACCTGTTCCCTAAGCCCGTTACGTCGTAGATACTGCTACGACCGACGCCGGGGAGGTCCCCCCTCACATGGCATCTTTGGGGCGTTCTTGACCCGCCGCCCCCTTCCCTCGTCGCTCCTTCGTCGCTCCTCAGCCCAGGCGGCGCGCCCTTTGGCTCGCCGCCGCGTCGGTGACGTGCCGCAGCAGCACTGCGGTGGTCACCGGCCCCACCCCGCCGGGCACGGGGGTGAGCGCGCCCGCGACCTCGGCCACCTTCGGGTCCACGTCGCCGGCCAGCCCGCCGCCGGGCGTGGCGTTGGTGCCCACGTCGATGACGGTGGCGCCGGGGGCGACGTAGTCCGGGCCGATCATGCCGATGCGGCCCGCCGCCACCACCAGGACCTCGGCCTGCGCCGTCACGGCGGCCAGGTCCCGGGTGCGGGAGTGGCAGATGGTGACCGTCGCGTTCCGGTCGAGCAGCAGGTGCGCCACCGGCTTGCCCACCACCGCCGAACGCCCCACCACCACCGCCCGCCGTCCCTCCAGCGGCACCCGGTGATGATCGAGCAGCCGCAGCACCGCCTCGGCGGTGGCCGGCGCGAAGGCCGGCAGGCCGGTCATCAGCCGGCCCAGCGAGACCGGGTTGGCCCCGTCCACGTCCTTGGCCGGGTCGATGGCGGCGGCCAGTTCGGCCAGCCGGGCCCCGCCCGGCAGCGGTGTCTGCAGGATGATCCCGTCCACGGTCGGGTCCTGCGACAGCGCCGTCAGCTGGGCCTCGATGCCCGCCGCGGTGGCCTGCGGGCCCAGGTCCTCGACCTCGCAGCCGATCCCGGCCTTGCCCGCCGCCGACGCGATCGACCGCACGTACCAGGCGGTGGCCTCGTCGTCGGCGGCCACCACCACGGTCAGCCGGGGCGGCCGCCCGGCGCCGGCCAGTTCCGCGGCCGCGGCCGCGGTGCCGGCCCGGATGTCCGCCGCCAGCTCGCGCCCGGACAGTACCGTCATGGCCGGGCCGTCATGCGCTGGGCCGTCATGCGCTGGGACGTCATGCGCTGGGCTCCGGGCTGATCTCCTCGCGCACCGCGGCCACGATCCGGTCGGCCCGGGCGGTGACCTCCTCGGCCACCAGGGCCATGGACGCGATGTCGCCCCGGACCTCCTCGTCGGCGATGCCGCGCAGGTTGACCTCGATGTTGACCAGCGCGGTGACGGCCGCCGCCCGGGTCGCCTCGGCTGCCGCGGCCACGTCGGTGATCACGTTCCTGTTCCCGGTCGGCAGCAGTTCCTCGGCCAGCGCGACGAGCAGCAGCGACAGCCGGATCACGTCGGCCGGCGGGCGCGCGGCCCCGCCCAGCGCCTCCGCGATGGCCGCCGAACGCGCCTGCTTCTCCTCGTCGGTCCCCTTGGGCAGCGCGTAGGCGTCGGTCACCGCGCTGAACGCGGCGGCGTCCATCTCGGCCAGGGTCAGGGCGTCGCCGCGCAGCTCTTCGGCCTCGGTGATGACGTGCTGCATCACGTCCGCGTCGTACTTGGCGCCGTCGCTGTACCGGGCCACCATGGCCAGCAGCGCCGCGGCCTGCGCCGCGTGCAGCGCCGCGGTGGCGCCGCCGCCGGGGGCGGGCACCCGGGCCGCGAGCTGGTCGAGGAACTCCGTGATCGTCTGATCGCGCATCCCGTGAGGTTACCGCGCGTGCCGTTCAGCCCGTACAGTTGGGTTATGCGCGGGTACACGCAGGACAAGGACGCTTACCTCAAGCGGCTGCGCCGGATCGAAGGTCAGGTACGCGGGCTGCAGCGCATGGTGGAGAACGACACCTACTGCATCGACATCCTGACCCAGGTGTCCGCCGTGACCCGCGCCCTGCAGGCCGTCGCCCTCGGCCTGGTCGAAGACCACCTCGGCCATTGCGTCACCCAGGCCATCGAAGAAGGCGGCCCGGAAGCCACCGAAAAGGTCAAAGAAGCCTCCGAAGCCATCGCCCGCCTGGTCCGCTCCTAGCCCCAACCCGCGGCCGCCACCGCTCCGGAAACTTTCTCGCGGTTGACCGTCTATTTCCCGGCCCGGCGGTTCGTCGTACCTGTGGCGGAGGTCAGTATCTACGTCCCCGATCACAGGAGGTTTCGTGATGAGTCTTCCCGACGTCGTATCCCGGGATGAGTGGCTGGAAGCCAGGCGGCAGCTGCTGGCGCAGGAGAAGGAGTACACCCGCGCCCGCGACACGCTGAACGCCGACCGGCGCAGGCTGCCCATGGTCCGGATCGACCAGGAGTACGTGTTCCAGGGCCCGGACGGGCCGGTCACGCTGGCCGGGCTGTTCGGCGACAAGCGGCAGCTGGTCGTCCAGCACGTGATGTACGGCCCGGACTGGGAGAACCTGTGCCCCGGCTGCACCGCCAGCATCAACGCGATGGCCCCGGCCATGTTCGACCACCTCGGCACCAGGGACACGGCCTTCGTGCTGATCTCCCGCGCGCCCTACGACAAGATCGCCGCCACGGCCGCCGAGCGTGGCTGGTTCGTCCCGTGGTACTCCAGCTACGGCACCGACTTCAACTACGACTTCCAGGTCACCGTGGACAGTTCCCGCGGGCCGGTGGAGTACAACTACCGGCCCGAACCGGACCTGCTCGGCGACAAGGTGTCCACCGAACTGCCCGGCTACAGCTGCTTCCTGCGCGAGGGCCAGGACGTCTACCACACCTACTCGACCTACGGCCGCGGCACCGAGGGCACCGTGGCCGCCTACGTCCTGCTCGACATGACCGCCCTGGGCCGCCAGGAGGACTGGGAAGAGCCCAAGGGCCGGGTCGAACCGGTCCGCGGCGGCGACCCGACCTTCACCAGCTGAAAATGCGGTGACCGGAATAGAGATACCCTGGGCAGGTTTATCTAATACCCCAATAGGGTTTAAGTAATACCTGCTCAGGGTGTCCGGCTATGCACATTTATCGTGCGTGGTCCGCCATTTCTCTTGCCCGGCCCGCGCGGCATCTAATAGCTTTTTATTAGCTGTCCCAAGGAGCGCAGGACATGAGCCAGAGCCTCGCAGTGGGCCGCGCGGCGACGCGGCCCGCTGCTCAGCAGCGCCTGGCGGGCCTCGAGCCCCGCCGCGCGCTGCAGCTCGCCCTCGGCGTCCTCTGGCTGCTCGACGGGATGCTGCAATTCCAGCCGTCCATGTTCGGCCGGGGATTCCCGCAGATGCTGGCGGGCAGCGCGCCAGGCAATCCCGCCGCCGTGGCCCGCCCGATCACCTGGTCAGCGACCCTTATCGGCCATCACGAGGTCGTGCTCGACGCCATTTTCGCCACCATCCAGCTGCTGCTGGGGCTGGGCGTCGCCTGGCGCCCGACCGTCAAGCTCGCCCTCGGCGCTTCGGTGGCCTGGGCACTGAGCGTGTGGTGGCTCGGCGAGGGACTCGGCGGGCTGCTGGCCGGGACGGCCAGTCCCGTCGGGGGCGCTCCGGGCGCGGTCATCCTGTATGCGCTGCTGGCCGTCCTGCTCTGGCCCGCCGACCGCGATCCGTCCGCGTCGTGCGTGGCTGCTCGCAGCGTGGGCCGGCGTGTCGCGCTCGGCTCGTGGCTCGTGGTGTGGCTGGGCCTGGCCGCGCTCGCCGTCCTGCCCGCGTCGCGGGCGCCGCAAGCCATCAGCGGCGCGATCTCGAACATGGCGTCGGGGCAGCCCGCCTGGCTGGCCTGGATCGACAACCACCTGGCCAGCGCCCTAGCTGGTCACGGCCTGCCCGCCTCGATCGTGCTCGCCGCTGTATTCGCCGTTGTGGCTCTCGGCATCTTCCTGCCGGTGCCGGCCCGCCGGGGGGTGATCGTCCTGGCCGTCACGGCGGCCGGGGTCGTGTGGCTGGCCCAGGGCCTGGGCGGCATGCTGACCGGCTCGGGCACTGATCCTGACTCTGGTCCGCTGCTGGCCCTGCTCGCACTCGCCTTCTGGCCGCTAGCCGTGCCCCCTGCATCCCCGGGACTCGTGCCCCCTGCCTCCCCGGACGCCGTGCCCGCCGCCTCCCCGGACACCGTGCCCGCCGCCTCCCCGGACACCGTGCCCGCCGCCTCCCCGGACACCGTGCCCGCCGCCTCCCCGGACACCGTGCCCGCTGCTTCCCCCGGAGAGGCCTGACATGGGCGCCCCCGCCTGGCTGACCGGCATCTTCGCCGCCCTGATGCTCACCGTGGCCGTCTACTGCGCGGGCCGCCTGATCGCCGCGCGCCGCTGGCGGCGGCCGACCGAGGTCGACACCGACGCCGGGCACGTCGTCATGGGCGTAGCGATGGCCGGGATGCTGGTGGCCAGCCTGCAGATCGTGCCCGCCGTCATCTGGGAGCCGGTCTTCGGCGCCGGCGCCGTCTGGTTCGGCAGCCAGGCCCTGCGTGCCCGCAGGGGCGTGCTGGCCAGCCCCTGGCGCTGCCTGCATCCGGCCCCGCACCTGGTTGAGTGCGCCGCCATGCTTTTGATGTTCCTCGTCCTGCCCGCGCTGCCGGCCCGGTCCGGGACCGGAATGGCCGTGATGAGCACCTCCGGACCGGCGTCCCGGTTCTCGTTCCTGGCCCTGGTCCTGGCCCTGTTCATGTTCGGCTACGTGGCGCGCGTGGCCGACCGGCTCACCGTGCACGCCCCCGCCCTCGCCGTCCAGCCCGTTGCAGCGCCGAACCCGGCGCCCGTGCTTGCCGCTGGCTCCGGGCCCGCGGACGGCTCCACGTCAAGCGGCTGCGCCGCGGCGGCCGGCACCCGCCCGGGACGTCCCTACCTGGCCCCCCGCTGCGCCGCCCTGTGCAAGATCGCCATGGGCATCACCATGGGCTACATGCTCATCCTGATGCTGTAAAACCGCGGTACATAAGGGATCGTGCATCAAGGTCGCATTATTGCGGGATAGCGCGGCGCCGCCCGGCCCGGATGATCAGGGCATTTCGGCTTCTTTCCCGATAATTCCGCGGTTAGGCAAGTGTGGCCGCGCGATCCGTGGACATTCCCGGGGGCCGATGCTGAAATGAAGAAGTCGTTCCGGGCGGTCCCATCCCCACAGACCCCACCCGCCCCGTTTTCGCGGTTGATTCGTGAGGGTTATCAGAAACTCTCCAGCGCAAGCTTTCGCGGATCTCCATCCAATTGTTAGTAAAGTTCTAATTTCAGCACGGCGCGCCTAAAAGGCAACGACTCCTCGCATTGATAGAAAGAAGGTGCGAACCAAATCCCTTTACCGACGGAGGAGCCGTTGCGTTACCATCGTACCTTCGGACTGGATGCCGAACAACTCGATGAACTTGAGGCGCGTATCGAAGATATCCTGCCCGATCCCTGGAATAAGGGAAACGGGCGGCCGAAGAGCCTCTCGTTGCGGGAAGCGATCATGGTAACGCTGCTCTACAAGCGGCAGAATATGATCGAAGAAGTTATTGCCGATCTTTTCGCGGTCTCCCAGGGCACCGTCTCGGAGATCATCACAGAATTCACCTTGCTGATCGCGCAGGCTACCGAGGAGTTCCGGCCGGACGCGGAGGAAGCGAAGCAGATGACCCGGGGCCGGCTAGCGCTGGTAGACGGCACGTTGTGGCCATGCTGGTCATGGGAGCGCGCCCCCGAGATGTGGGCCGGGAAATATAAGACTACCGGCCATGGCAGCCTGATTATCGGCGACGAATTCGGGAACATTATCTTCGTCTCGGACCCGGCTCCCGGATGTGACCATGACATGAAGAAGCGGAAAGGCGAGGTGAAGGAGATTCTCGACCTTGCCGGATCGGTTATCGCAGACAAGGGATTTCAAGGATCTGGGTACGTCACGCCGGCTAAGAAGCCACAGGACCGTGAACTCTACACACGTGAACGCGAATACAATAACCAGGTCAGTTCTATCCGCGCTCCCATCGAGCGCGCGGTTGCACATCTCAAGACCTGGAAGATCCTTTTCACCGATTATCGACGGCCGCTCCACACGTTTCTTGATTCCTTCCGCGCAGCCATCGGCCTATATTTCTTCGAGTTGAGTTTTCGATAATCTTCCGTGTTTCGCGGTTGATTTAGGGTGCTGGGATACCGGTAATCAACCGCAAAACGGGAATCCACCGCAGTAACCTGACATATCCCTCCGGCTGGTGTGGGGCTAGTGGCTGGTGTGACGGCTGGGGCTCCGGCCCGGCGGGCGCGGTCACACGGCAACGGCGGCTTCGATGGCCAAGCGGCGGCGCAACGGCATTATGAAACAAGGCTAGGGCGCCGTCCTCACCCCGCGAATTCGTATCCGGCTTCCTCGATCGCCTCGCGCAGCGCCACGTCGCCCGGCATCGGCCCGGCGCTGATCCGGACCGTGCCCGCGGCCACGTCGACGTCTACGTCGGCCACCCCGGGCAGCTTGCCGACCTCGGCAGCTGCGACGGCCTGATCCGGGGCGCACTGGCGGTGACCAACATGGTCAAGCCCTCGGCCGCCGCTGCCGTGACCGGGCTGCGCCGCCTCGGCCTGCACCCGGTCCTGCTCACCGGCGACAACCAGGCCACCGCCGAGGCCGTGGCAGCGGCCGCGGGCATCACCGAGGTCATCAGCGGGGCGCTGCCCGCGGCCAAGGCCCAGGTGATCACCGGACTGCAGGCCGTCGGCCACCCCGTCGCCATGGTCGGCGACGGCGTCAACGACGCCCCCGCTCTGGCCGCCGCCCAGCTTGGACTGGCTCTCGGTTCCGGCACCGACGTGGCCATCTGCGCCGCCGACATGATCCTGCTCCGCGACGACCTGCACGCCGTCGCCGACGCCATCGCGCTGGCCCGGGCCACGTTCACCACCATCCGCCGCAACCTGGCCTGGGCCTTCTGCTACAACGTGCTGGCCATCCCGCTGGCCGCCCTCGGCTTTCTCAACCCCCTGGTCGCCGCGGCCACCATGACCCTTTCCTCGGTCTTCGTCGTCTGGAACAGCCTGCGCCTGCGCCGCTTCGCCTCGGCTCGGCAGAGTCTGGGCAGCGGCGAATCTCCGGCGTAACGTGCATCTCGAAGTGCGGCAAGTAAGGGCGTCAAGGGGCACCGTGACAGACGCGCTGGCGGTTGAGGTCCGCGGCCTGGTCAAGCGGTTCGGCGGCCGGGTCACCGCGGTGGACGGGCTGGACCTGTCGGTCCGGCCCGGCGAGATCTACGGCCTGCTCGGCCCGAACGGCGCAGGCAAGACCACCACCCTCCGCATGCTGCTCGGCCTGGTCCGCCCGACCGCCGGCCTGATCCGGGTGCTCGGAACCAAGCCCGGCGACCCGGCCGGCCTGGCCCGGGTCGGGTCGATGGGCGAGATCGCGTTCTACCCGTTCCTGTCCGGGCGGGACAACCTGCGGGCCGCGGCCCGGCGGCGCGGCGTGCGCGACGCGCGGGTCGAGGAGGTGCTGCGGACCGCGGGCCTGGCCGTCCGGGCCGGTGACAAGGTGTCCGGCTACAGCCTGGGCATGCGGCAGCGCCTGGGCGTGGCCATGGCCCTGCTCAAGGACCCGGAGCTGCTGATCCTGGACGAGCCGTCCAACGGACTGGACCCGATCGGCCAGGTGGAGATGCAGCAGCTGATCACCCAGCTCGGCCAGGGTGGCCGGACCATCCTGCTCAGCAGCCACGACATACGCGAGGTGGAGGAACTCTGCGGCCGGGTGGCGGTGATCGGCGGCGGCCGGCTGCTGTTCGAGGGCACCCCGGGAGAGCTGCGCGGCCAGGCCCGGCTGTGGCTGCGGGCCGAGCCCGCCGAGCGGGCGGCCGAAGTGCTCGCGGGCCTGTCCGGCCTGGAAGGGGCCGAACGAGCAGGCGAACTGCTCAGCCTGGCCCTGAACGCGGATGGCCTTAACACGGGCGGCCTGAACGCGGATGGCCTTAACACGGGCGGCCTGAACGCGGACGGCAGGACCCAGGCCGCCACCGTCAACCGCGAGCTGGTCGAGGCCGGGCTGCAGGTCAGCGAGGTACGCACCGAGCGGCGGGCGCTGCGGGACGTGTTCCTGGAGCTGACCGGCGGCCGCACCGGCGGCGCTGACTCACTGCGGCGGCCAGCAAGGCGCCCGCGCCGTAAGGCCGCCCGCCGCGGCCCCGGCCCCGGCGCCTAACCGCCATGCTCGCCTCCCGGCGCCGCGACCTGCTCTGAACGTCAGACTGGGCCGGACGGTTGCTCCGGAGGCCGGGGCAGCCGGCTGGCTCGCTGCCTGGCGCTGTCATCGAACAGGGCGGCGCGCAGCACGGCGTCCGCCGCCGCGAGCTGGGCCGGGCTGACCCGCCAGGCGACCTCGCGGTTGAGTTCGGCGATGACGGCGGCGACGACGCGGGCGTAGTCGTGGCCGGCCTGGGTCAGGGTGACGTTCAGCTGCCGTGTGTCGCGCGAGTCCCGCTCGGTCGTGGCATAGCCCCGCTGCTCCAGGCCGTCGGCGACCTTCCTGGCCGCCTGCCGGGTCACGCCCAGGCCCGCGCCGAGCTGGCCGACCGGCAGCGGGCCCCCCCACAGCATCCGCAGCGCGCCCGCGTCGCTGCGCTTGTAATCGGCGTAACCGAGCCGTTCCAGGCGGCTGGTCAGCTGGCCGACCCAGCTCTGCCTGGCCAGCGCGAGCAGGTCGCCGAAGCGGTACGGGGCAGTTGACTCCGCGGCCATAACCTCACCCTACTAGAGATATGCAACCAAGTTGCGCTTTCTCGCGGCGTCTCCCCGAGCCGCGGGCCCATGGTCCCCGCTTCGACCCTCCCGGCCGGGGGTCCCGGTGACTGCCGCCGTCTCGC
Source organism: uncultured Actinomycetes bacterium (assembly GCA_963739135.1). Lineage (GTDB taxonomy): Bacteria > Actinomycetota > Actinomycetes > Streptosporangiales > Streptosporangiaceae > Palsa-504. Next base: position 481,215 of record CAVTZG010000017.1, on the reverse strand, counting down.
CGCCGCGGCAGCGCCCCGCCCCGTCCCGCGTGCAGCCGCTGGCCCGGCTCGCACTCGCCGGGGTCGCCGTCTACGTGGCCATTGACGTCCTGCTGGCCTTCCTGCGGCCCGGGTACAGCCTGATCTACAACGCGGAAAGCGACTACGGCCGCGGCCCGTGGTACTGGGTGATGGACCTGAACTTCCTGCTGCGCTGCGCCTTGTCCCTGGCCATCGCGGGCGCCCTGTACCGGGTCGTCCGCCTCGACGGCCGCGCCCGCGCCGGCCTGGCCCTGCTCGTCACCTGAGCGATCTGCTCCGGCCTGCTCGCGTTCTTCGCCGACGACCCCGAGGGCACCCCCCAGCACGGCAGTGGCGTCGTCCACCTGGTCCTGGCCTTCATCGCGTTCACCGCCATCGCGATCGGCACCGTCCTGGTATCCGCCAGCCTGCTATCCGACCCGGCCTGGCGCCCCGCCGCACGGGTCCTGCTCGCCATCTCGGTCGCCGGTGCCCTCGCCTACCTGCTGCTCGGCGGCGCCCTCAAGCACCACCACGCCCCGGGCGGCCTCTACGAGCGCATCTTCCTCGGCCTGGAACTGCTCTGGATCGCCGTCGCCGCCATCACCATCGCCAGGGGCACCCCGTCGGCCCAGCCAGAATGACCCGAGGCTTGCGCACCCAGTCCCGGCCGCTGACGGCCAGCGCGACCGCCACCGGCAGCGCCAGCGCCCAGCCGCAGAACGCCAGCATGACCGCCACGGCTAGCGCCGCGGGCACCGCGGCCAGCCGCACCCGGCCGGGCAGCACCCGCACCGCGGCCGTCATGGCACCCAGGTAGACAGTGAGGAACAGCGTGCTCGGCACCGCGACCAGGGCGGCGGTGCTGACCAGGCCCAGCCCGTAGCCGGTGATCAGCACCAAGCCACCCGCGCCGATCGCGACCAGCAGCCGGTGCATGGGAGCCGAAGCGCGGCTGGGTACCGGACGCGCCAGCTGCCCGACCATGGCGGCCGCGCCGTTGATGTAGGCGTTGGTGGCGCCCAGGGTCAGCACGATCGCGGCCACCGCGGCCACATCCGGGCCGGCCACGCCGATGCCATGGCTCAGCAGTCCCGCCAGCGGAACGTCCGTGGCCGCCCGCGGCCCCAGCACGCTGATCGTGGCCACCGCCAGGCCCAGGTACAGCGCGGTGGTGGCCGCCAGGGCGATGGCCACCGCGCGCGGCAGCTGCCGCGCCGGGTCCTTGAAGCGCGTGGTCAGCGGGGCGACGGCCTCCCAGCCGGCGAACGAGAACATCAGCGTGGCCGCCGCGCTGCCGACCGAGAGCCAGCCGTGCGGCGCGAACGGCGTCCAGTTAGCCATCCGCGCCGCCGTCGCCGAACCCGCCACCGCCACGACCACCACGACGGTCAGCAGGCTGACCAGGACCAGCTGGGCCGAGGCGCTGGCCCGCAGCCCGGCCGCGGCCAGGCCGATGACGGTCAGCAGCAGCGCGCCCGCGACGCCAGCCCGGGCGAGCTGTCCGCCACCGGTCAGCTCGGTGACGTAGCTGGCGCCGATGAGGCAGACGATCGGGGCGCCGCCCACCACTCCGGCCAGGAACATCCAGCCGGTCGCCCGGCCCGCGCGCGGTCCCAGGCCCGCGGCGACGTAGCCCATCACCCCGCCCGCGGACGGGATCTTCCGGCCCAGGGCCGAGAACACCGTGGCGAACAGCCCGGACAGGCCCAGCAGGGCCAGCCAGGCCACGATCGAGGCCGGCCCGGCCTCGGCCGCGGCCAGGCCCGGCAGGAGCAGCAGGCCAGGGCCGAGGATCGCCCCGATGTACAGCGCGGCGCCCCGCGCGGTGGTGAGGTTCGGCTGGTTCGCGGATGTCATCGCCATAGATCCACAATCACCGAAAGCGCCTCGCACGCGATGGCAAATATTGTGCCGACAGGCCCTATGCCTGCAATGCTGTTGCGTAATTCTGGGATTAGGCTGAATTCTGTGCCTGAGCATGTTCCCGACCGGGTGGATCGCGCCATCCTGGCCAAGCTGCAGCGCGACGGCCGGATGGCCAACGTCGATCTCGCGGACGCCATCTCTCTGTCGCCCTCGGCCTGCCTGCGCCGGGTCAAGGCGCTGGAGGCCAGCGGCATCATCGCCGGCTACCGCGCCGAGGTCAGCCGGGCGGAGGCCGGGCTCGGCCTGACCGTGTTCATCGGCCTGAAGGTCGCGGGCCACTCACAGGAGAGCTCGGTCCGGATCGAACAGGCCCTGCTGGCCATTCCCGCCATCGTGGCCTGTTACCTGGTCTCCGGGAGCAGTGATTTCCTGGTGGAGGCGGTCGTGCCGGACCTGGCCGGCTACGAGCAGCTGCTGCTGGGCCAGATCCTGACCATCCCCTCCATCGTGGAGGCGCAGAGCACGTTCGCCATCCGGACCATCCTCAGCCGCGGCCCGCTGCCCCTTGACCACTGGCGCGGGCGCACCCATGCCTGACCAGAACCCGTTGCGCTCCTGGCTACAGTGGTGAGAAGCTGCCGGCCGACCGAGGGTGGTGGGGCGCATGTCGCAGCCCGGCCTGTGCTGTTCGTTCTGCCGGGAATCGCAATACCAGGTCCGCAAGCTGATCGCGGGCCCGGGCGCGTACATCTGTGATGCGTGCGTCGAACTGGCCGGGGGAGTGGTCAGCTCCGGCCAGGCCACGGCCACCCGGCTCGGGCAGGTGCGTGCCGTTCCGGCACAGGACGCCCAGGCGACCTGCACCTTCTGCGGCAAGCCTCCCGGTCGCGTCACCACCCTGGCCGCCCTCACCGCAGGACCGTCCGAGGAGCCTTCCGGCCCTCCTGTCATCTGCGTGGAGTGCCTGGAGCTATGCGAGGAGATCGTTGCCGAGGAGCTGGGCCCCACGCCGTAGCACCGCCGCTTGACGCACCCGGCAGCCGGGTCCGGTCGTGACCGGGTCAGCTGTACTGACGGAGCTGCGGCCATATCTGGCCCCAGGGCAGGCGCGGGCCGGTGCACAGGTACACGTGGCCGCCCCACTCCTGGTTGTGCAGGCCGTACGGGTTGGACAGCGTCGCGACGGCTCGCACGCTGGTGAAGAACTGGCCGAGGTCGGCGGCGTCCCCGCCGCCGCCGCCCGGCCCGGGCATGACCGCCACCACGGTGGTCGCCCGCGGGTTGCCCGGGCCCCACCACCAGTAGGTGTTGTGCCCGCTCACGGCCTCCGGCAGGCCTGTGCCCAGCACGTTGATCGCGCTGGCTTCACCGTAGTTCGACGCGAAGATCACCGCGCTGGCCCGCTGCCCGGCCGGCAGCGAGGACCACACGGTGCGGACCGTGCTGGCCAGCTGCGGCCAGCCCACCGACTCGGCCAGCACCGGGTTGATCTTCTGGGTCCAGCCCACGTCGCCAGGCGGCAGCACCGGCAGCACGAGCGGCACGGCCACCGCGGTGGACACCGCCGTGGCCAGCAGCAGCCGGCGGAGCCGGCCCGTGCGGGCGGCCAGCCAGCCGTCGATGGCCACGGCCCCGGCGGCCAGGAGGTAGATGTACGCCCCCGCCAGGTAGTAGATCTTCCCTCCCGTGGTGAGCGCGAAGAACACGAACAGGATCGCGTACGCCCACACCAGGGCGCGCCACAGCGGCCGGCCGGACCGCCACAGGAAGCGCAGCCCGGCCATCCAGACCCCCGCCAGGGCCAATGCGGACATGGTCAGCTGCCCGATGACGAAGCCGGCGATGTTGGCCAGGCCGCCGTTTTCCTGCGCGAGCGCGCGCGACATGGCGATCGTGGCCCACTGATGCTGCGCCTGCCACCAGACGTCGGGGATGGTGCAGGCGGCCGCGATCGCGGCGCCCGCCAAGAACCACCGGTTCAGCACCAGCTGCCGGCCGCCGGACAGCACGATGCCGATGACCAGCGCGACGGCGAACAAGCCCACGCTGTGCTTGTTGGCCAGCCCCAGCCCGAGCACCAGCCCGCCGAGCGGCCACCAGCGCGCGTCACCGGTCCGCCCGATCTTCGCTACCACCAGCGCCAGGGCCGCCCAGGCCAGCATGTCGAACGCCGTCGGCCCGAACAGGTGATCGCCGCCCAGCACGACGGGCATGGTCGCGGTGGCCACCGCCGCCAGCAGCTGCGCCCGCCGCCCGCCGCCGAACTCCCGTGCCGTCAGCCCCGCCAGCACCACCGTCGCCCAGGCCGCCAGGGCCGGCCACATCCGCAAGGCCAGCAGCGAAACGCCGAACACCTTCAGCGAAACCCACGCCAGCAGCGGCGTCAGCACCGGCTGGTCGACGTAGCTGGCCTGCAGGTGACGGGCGCATTCGATGAAGTACAGCTCGTCGCGGTGAAACCCGTACCGCGTCGAGGCCGCGGTCGAGACCCGGGCCGAGCAGGCCGAGGCCGAACGCGACCGGCAGGTGGCGTTGGCCGCCGCGCAGGAGCGGACCAGGATCGCCCGGGAAATGCACGACGTGGTGGCGCATCACGTCAGCCTGATGGCGGTCCAGTCCGAAGCCGCGGCCGCCCTGCTGCCCGGCCGACCCGCCGAGGCAGGCCAGGCCGTGGCGATCATCGGCCAGACGGCCCGCGAGGCCCTGGCCGAGCTGCGCCGCCTCCTCGGCGTGCTGCGCGGCCCGGCCGATGTCAACGGCCGGGCGGCCACCGCGCCAGCCCCGTCGATCAGCGAGCTCGACGAGGTCCTCGAGCAGGTGCGCCAGGCCGGCATCGCCGTGGACCTGCGCATCGAGGGCCGCCCCGGCAAGCTGCCGCCAGGCGTGGACCTGACCGCGTACCGGATCGTGCAGGAGGCGCTGACCAATACCGTCAAGCATTCCGGCGCGGGCGAGGCCGTGGTGACCGTCAGCTATGAGCCCGGCTACGTCACCGTGTCGGTGACCGATACCGGGAACGCGGCTGTCGCCGTAACCCTCGGCCGCACGGCCAGCAGAGCCCGGCCGGGCTCGCCGGACGGTGCGGGGGCCCGCCCGGCGGTATCCGGCGGATTCGGCCTGGCCGGCATCGCCGAACGGGTGGCGTCCTGCGGGGGCAGCCTGACCGTCGGACCCGGCGATGCCGGCGGGTTCGCGGTCACGGCCCGGCTCCCAGCGCCATGACCGGAGCCAGCGCCATGACCGGCGCCGAACCCATCCGGGTCATCGTGGCCGACGACCAGGAACTGGTCCGGACCGGATTCTGCGTGATCCTCGAGGCCACGGACGGGATCACCGTGGTGGCCGAGGCGGCCAACGGCGCCCAGGCCGTCCAGGCCGCCGCCGAGCACCACCCCGACGTGATCCTGATGGACGTCCGGATGCCGGAAATGGACGGCCTTGAGGCCACCCGGCTGATCACCGGCGGCGACCGCGCCGGCCCGCCCCGGGTGGTCATGCTGACCACCTTCGACTTCGACGACTACGTCTACGAGGCGCTGCGCTCAGGCGCGAGCGGATTCCTGCTGAAGGACGCCCCGCGGCATGATCTCATCGCCGCCATCAAGGTGGCCGCGGCCGGGAACGCGCTGCTCGCGCCGTCGGTGACGATGCGGCTGATCGACGCGTTCGCCCGCCGGCCACCCGAGACGCTGCCCGCCCCGTCCCGGCTGGAATCGCTGACCGCCCGGGAACGGGACATCCTGCTCCGCCTCGCCCGCGGCCTGACCAACGCGGAGATAGCCGCTGACCTGGTCGTCAGCGAAGCCACGGTGAAATCGCACGTCGGCAACCTGCTGGCCAAGCTCGGCCTCCGCGACCGGGTGCAGGCCGTGATCCTGGCCTACGAGACCGGCATCGTCCGCCCGGGCGAACCCGGCACCTGACCTGACCGGCTGGGGCCGTAGCGCCACGGCCCGTTCGGATCATTAAATTTTCAGCCGAACGGGCCGTGGTTCTTGCCCCTCACCCCCCTTCAGCGCCTCCTCGGGTACCGCCCGGCCGCCCATTACGGCCGCCCCAGCTGGTGGCACCATTACGTGCTGCTGCACCAGCTCGGCTGGACCCTGACCGTCCACCCCGACGGCACCAGCCAGGTCCGAAGCCCCGACGGCAAGATCATCCCCAGCCACAGCCCCCCACCAGGAACCGGGTAACCACCCGGGAACCGCTGAGGCGGAACAATTGCTACACCTGCCGTACACGTAAAGTGCAGAGTAGGTGTATGGCGAGGATGCGCACAGCAGGGCAGGCTCAGTCAAGCCGGCGTCTTATTTCAGCCGCTTCCGTGCGGCTCTGTACGCCCAGCTTCCGCAGCAGGTTCGTCACGTGGACGCTGACGGTCTTCTCGCTGATGAACAGGACGTCCCCGATCTGGCGGTTGGTGCGCTCCTCGGCCAGGAGGTCGAGCACCTCTGCCTCGCGCTCGGTCAGGCCAAGCCGGGGTTTGCCCGGGGCCGGCCCGGCCGCCAGCCGGCCTCGCCGGGCCAGAACCTCCAGATCCGCCGCGAGTGGTGCCGCGCCCAGCGAACGCGCTGCGGCCAGCGCCTCGGCGGCCAGGCCGGCCGCGACGTTCCTGTCGCCCTTGGCGCGAAGCAACGCGTCGGCGGTCCGGAACCGGCACACCGCAGCCCAGTACCGGTCACCGCAGTGCTCCCACGCCGTCGTGGCGGCTTGCCAGGCCTCAGGCTGAGGCATACCGCTAAGCGAACGGGCCTCGGCGCGGGCCATCGCGGCGAACGCGGCCGGTTCGGCCAGCAGTTGCCCGCCGAACGATCTCGCCCTGGCCTCGAGGTCGGACAGCCGGGTCGTGAGCGCCTCGACGGTATCCAGGTCGGGGGCCGGGCAGGCCGCCTCGGCCGAGACCCCGACGCTGCACGCCTTCGGCGCGTAGATCATGTCGTCGCAGCGGTCCGAGATCGCCAGGGCCGCCGAGACGTGGGCGCGGGCGTCGCCGAGGCGGCCGGTGGCGAGAGCCAGCTGCGCGGCGCGGATCCGGGTGTTGGCGCCGAACTGGGCATCGTCCATGGCGGCGGCTCGCTCCAGGGCCGGCGCCAGCGTGCGCGCCGCTGCGTCGAGCTCACCGCGCCGGAGGAATACGTCGAAGCGGGGGGCGGCGAAACTGACCAGGGTGGAGCCTTCGAGAGCGTCGTAAGGAAAGGCGTCGAGGAGGGCGAGCGCATCGTCCCACCGGCCGACCCGGACGGCCGCCTCGGCCTGGTGTTCGGTGATGCCGATTCCCGACGAGAGCATCGTGCCCAGCCGGTGCACCACCTGCAGCCCCGCGTCGGCGGCCGCCAGGGCTTCGTCCGCAAGCCCGGCGAACAACTGGACGTAGGTGAGGTTCTGGAACGCCCGGGACAGATCGTCGGCGTGTCCGACCTCGCGGGCGATCTCGCAGGAGTCGTGCATGAGCCGCAGGCCCTCCTCCAGCCGGCCGACGTCGACGAGCAACGCCCCTTTGGTGCCCATGGCGTGGCCCTCGAGGCGGCGCGATCCCGTGCGGCGCGCGAGATCGAGCGCCGCCTCGACCGCTGGCAGCCCCTGGCGGACCCGCTGGCCGACCATCAGGAACCCGGCGTAGCGGGCCATCACGGCGGCCTTGGCCGGTGACGGCGGACGGTCGGCGAGCAACCCGACCGCCCGCTGGAAGGCCTCCGCGCTGGCCACCGCGTCACCCGCGATCCGCGAGTAGACCCCGACCTGCAAGTGGGCCAGCGCCACCCGCTCGACGTCAGCGGCGCCGGCCAGCTCGGTGGCAGCTGCCTCGGCGAGGGTCCGCGCCCGCAGCGCCTGGCCCGCGGCGGAACGGGCTTCCGCGGCTTGCTCCAGCAGCGCGGCCCGGTCCGCCCCGTCCGGATGGCTCTCTGCCGGGGTCTGCTCCCACAGCGTCAAGGCGGTCTCCAGATGATCAGCGGCCTCAGACGGCGCCCCCACCAGGCTCGCCCACCGGGCTGCTTGTATCGACGCACCCAGCGCCCGAACCCTGTCGCCGGCCGATTTCCAGTGCAGGGCCAGCACACCCCACCGTGCGCCGGGCGGATCGATGATCGTCTCGTCCGCCTCGATCGCCGTGGCGGCGGCCAGGTGGAGGCGGTGGCGTTGCGCTGGCAGCAGGTCGTCGTAGATCGCCTCGCGCATGAGGTCGTGCCTGAACCGCAGCTCACCCGCGGTGGCCCGGAGGATGTTGTGATCGACGGCCTGGCGCAGCGCGTCCTCGATCCCGGGTAGCGGCAGGCCCGTGGCCGCGGCGAGGAGGTCCTCGGTGAAACCCTGGCCCAGCACCGACGCCGGGCGCAACACGGCCAGGGCCGCGTCCGGCAGCGCGTGCAGCCGGTCGAGCAGCAGTTCGCGGAGCCCTTCGGGCAATGAGGTCACCGATGCCGAAGCGGCCAGCAGTTCTTCGATAAAGAACGGGTTGCCATCGGTCCGGCCGAACAGCAGCGGCACATCGTGGATCGCGGCCGCGCCAGCCGCCGTGGTCACCAGTTCGGCGACATCCCGCCGCGTCAGCCCGGCCAGGCGGATCCACGAAGCGTCGCCGCGCTCGAGCTCGGCGAGCAGCGACTTCAAGGGGTGACGGCGGTGCAGGTCATCGGCGCGGTACGTGACGATGAGCAGCACCCGGGCCGCGTGGATGTTGCGGGCCAGGAAGGAGATCAGGTCCCGGGTCGAGCTGTCGGCCCAGTGCAGGTCCTCCACCACGACCGCAGCCGGCGCCACCTCGCCCAGACGCACGAGGAAATCGAGCATCCGCTCGAGCAAAGGGCCGCCCGCCCCCGGCTGGGCGCCGGGCGCTCCGGGCAGCAGCGCGGCCAGGTCATCGATTCCCGCGCCCGCCAGCTTCGCCATGACCTCCCGGCCCAGCTGCCGGTCAAGGTGCCGGAAGATCTCGATCAGCGCTGCGTAGGTCAGCGCCCCCGCCGCGACGTCGACGCACCCGCCGGTGGCCGTCGTCCACCCGTCCCGGTTCGCCTGGCCGCAGAACTCCTGCACCAGCCGGGACTTGCCGATGCCGGCGTCGCCGGCGATGACCACCAGCTGCCCGCGACCTGACCCGGCGACCTCGGCGGCTGCGGACGCCAGCTGGGCGAGTTCGTCCCGCCGCCCGACGAAGGCTTCTCCGCGTGCCCGGTTCACCAGGTCATTCTCGCTCATAGCGCCCATGGTGCGGCTAAGGCGGTGGCTGGCGGATCGGACAAGACCCCTTAGTTCCGCGGCCGCCGCCGAGCTGAATCTAAGGTCTGCTGCCCGATGCGGCGCCCGGGACCTTAGCCCGACCGTGGAGCGTGACCACCCAATCAGCACAGGAAAGGGCAGAACATGAACGAAGACAGGCTGATGGGCCTCGTCCACCAGGCGGTCGGGGACTTCGGTTCCATCCTCACCGGCGCCCTCGTCGTCCTCGGCGACCGGCTCGACCTCTACCGGCACCTGGCGGCCGCCGACCATCCGCTGACCAGCGCTGAGCTGGCCACCGCGGCAGGATGCGCGGAACGTTACGTCCGCGAATGGCTCAACGGGCAGGCCGCCAGCGGTTACGTCACCTACACCGGCGGCCGGTACACGCTGGATGAGGAGCAGGCGACGGCCTTCACCGACGAGAGCAGCCCGGCCTGCGTCATCGGGGGCTTCCAGGCCATGCTGGCCGCCACCAGGGCGATCGATCCCCTCACCGTCGCGTTCCGCACCGGTGAAGGGCTCGGGTGGCACGAGCACCACGACGACCTGTTCCGCGGCACCGAGCGATTCTTCCGGCCCGGATACGCCGCCAACCTGACCACGTCATGGATCCCGGCGCTCGAGGGCGTCGAGGACAAGCTCCGCCGCGGCGCCAAGGTGGCCGACGTCGGCTGCGGCCACGGAGCCTCGACGATCATCATGGCGCGCGCCTTCCCCGAGTCGACCTTCAGCGGGTTCGACTACCACGCCCCCTCGATCGACGCAGCCCGCAAGGCCGCCGCGGAGGCCGGCGTGGACGACCGGGTCAGCTTCGAGGTAGCGCCGGCCACGGAGTACCCGGGGACGGGATACGACCTCGCCGGGTTCTTCGACTGCCTGCACGACATGGGCGACCCGGCCGGCGCGGCGCGGCACGTCCTGAGCTCCCTGGCCCCGGACGGCACCTGGCTGATCGTGGAGCCCTTCGCCAACGACGAGGTGGCCGGCAATCTCAACCCGATCGGCCGGCTGTTCTACTCGGTATCCACGCTCGTGTGTACCCCGGCGTCGCTGTCGCAGGAGGTCGGTACCGCTCTCGGCGCCCAGGCCGGGGAGGCACGCCTGCGCGACGTGGTGACCGCGGCCGGGTTCACCCGATTCCGCCGGGCCGCCGAAACCCCGTTCAACCTGGTGCTCGAAGCCCGTCCGTGAGGAGGTCCCCCCACGGCGGCCATCTCACCGCGGGGGACCGTAACGCCACGGCCCGTTCGGATCATTGGATTTTTAGCCGAACGGGCCGTGGTTCTTGCCCCTCACCCCCGGTCAGCGCCTCCTCCGAGGAATCAGCGCCTCCTCCGAGGAAACTGTCAAGAAGATGTAACCCTGGCCCGCGCGGCCAGCACCGGTAGTCCCTCCGGCGCGGCTGAGGGCGGCGGGCCTTGTCTTTCACCCGAGCGGGGTGATGATGATCAGGTGCCGCGCGTGAAGACTGAGCCTTGGGATCTGACCTCGACCAGCCGGGAGTGGCGCCATGGGCAAGCAGGCGAGGCCGAACATCGTGTTCGTACTGTGCGACAACGTCGGCTGGGGTGATTTCTCCTGTTACGGCGGGAACACCCCGACTCCGCGGATCGACGAGCTGGCCGGCGAGGGGATCCGATTCAGGAACTACACCGTCGAGGCGCAGTGCACCCCGACGCGGTCGGCGATACTGACGGGCCGCCAGTCGGTGCGGTCGGGCACGTACACGGTGATTCCCGGCCAGGGGAAGCTCGGGATGGCGCCGTGGGAGTACACGATCGCCGAGCTGCTGTCGGACGCCGGGTACGCGACGTCGCTGTGGGGCAAGTGGCATCTCGGCGACACCGAGGGCCGGCTGCCGACCGATCAGGGCTTCGATGAGTGGTGGGGCTACAAGAACAGCGCTGATGAGACCGGGTGGACGTCGATGGCGCTGTTCAACGCGATCGCCAAGGCGAAGGGGATCGAGTCGCCCAAGATCTGGGCGGGCAAGAAGGGCCAGGAGTCCACCGCGGTAGGCGAGTTCAACATGCAGGTGCGTCCGCTGCTGGACGAGCTGATCGTCGGCAAGGCGACCGAGTTCATCAAGCGGGCCGCCGCCGGGGACAAGCCGTTCTTCACCTAGGTCGCCTTCTCCCACGTGCACCCGCCGGAGAAAGCACATCCCGATTTCGACCAGACCGATCCGGCGCGCCTCGGGCTGTACGCGGACCTGATCGCCGAAATCGACTACCGGGTCGGGCAGATCGTCGACTGCGTTGAGCAGGCCGGGATCGCCGGCAACACGATCATCGTGTTCTCCAGCGACAACGCGAACGCCCATATCCCCGCATTCGGATTCGGCGGCTCGAACGGCCCCTGGCGCGGGGACTTCTTCACCCCGCCCGCGGAGGGCTCGATGCGGGTCGCGGCGATGGTGCGCTGGCCCGGCAACGTGCCGGCCGGCCTGGTCACCGACCAGATGCTGTCGGCCCACGACTGGTACAAGACGTTCGCCGCCCTCGCGGGAGCCTCGGGCAAGGTGCCCGCCGACCGCCCGCTGGACGGCGTCGACGCCTCGCCGTTCCTGCTCGGCAAGACCGAGCAGACCGGCCGGGAGGACATCATCTTCTTCGGGCCGGACGGGCTGCCGATGTCGGTCAAGTGGAACAACATCAAGATATGGCTCCGCTACACCGAGGGCGTCGACAAGCCGATCGTCGAGCCGCAGTTCCCGCTGATGTACGACCTGGGCAGCGACCCTGGCGAGAGACACGGCCTGTTCGCTGACAGGATGGACCAGCTCTGGGAGTTCGGCATCGTGCTGAAGGTCATCGATGAGTACGAGAAGAGCATCGCCCAGTACCCGAACATCAAGCCCGGCCAGGACTTCACCGGCTACCCAGCCAAACCCCCCGCAGCAAGCCAGTGACGAGCGATGGCGCTCATGTGGAGGGCCTCCTTGCCAGCATCAGGTGCCAGCATCAGGTGCCAGCATCAGGTGGTAGTAGCTTCCGGTGTTTTCGGCGCTGGCGGGGCCGCCTTGGCGGTGCGCTTTTGCAACAGGCCCGCCAGGAGCAGGACAATGATGGCGATGCCGACGCCAGCGAGCGTGAACAGGATCCGGCGTCCCTCCTCGGCGAGGTTGGACGGATGGGGCACGTCCGCCGCGATCAGCACGGCCCCGGCGACGGCGGTGGTGTACCACGTGTAGCTCATGGTGCGGATCGACGCGGCCAGCGCCAGCAGGACGACGACGATGACTTCGAGGGCGATCCGGTTGTCGACCGCCAGCAGGACGAGGGCCGCCACCGCGGCGCCCGCGATCGTCCCGGCCACGCGCTGCTCGGCAATGAGGGCGGATTGCTGCAGGCTGGGTTTCATGGCGATGATGGCGGCGATGGGCATCCAGTAGGCGTCGGGCAGTTTCAGCCCGAAGGCGATAGCGACGGCGATGGTCACCGCGACGGCCCGGATGACCGCGAACAGGATCAGCGGCCGGGTCAGCGGCCGCGGTGAGATATCGCCGGGGATCTCGGCGACGGGCTGCGGCTGCGGCGCGCGCTTGCTCACCAGCCACACGATGGTGGCGTAAAGGATCCACAGGGCCGACCCGACCAGCCAGGCCAGCGCCTGCTTCCACGCTTGGGCGTGGATCAGGCCGGATTGGTAGAGGCCCGGCAGGTCGAACGAGATGAGTGTCGGCAGGCCCAGGGCGATGATGAACCAGACGTTGAGCAGATACGCTGCGACGAATCTGTGCACGCCGTACTTCACCGCTAGCCCGCCCAGCAACGTGACGACCAAAGCGGCCAGCACCACCCATCCCCAGGGCCCGGCGCCGATACCGAACCCCAGGGCCGTCAGCAGCGCCCCAGCCAGGGCCATCACCGCCATCTTGGCCACCCGGGGGCCGTGTCTCCCGCCGGGGTCGCTGAGGGCCACGAGCAGCAGGCCGAAGATCGCGCTGAGGAAGTACCTCCGCTCGTCAGGAAGCACGCCCACCACGATCAGCAGCCCCAGGAGGACCCCGAAGACGATGAATCTGCGCAAGTTGAATTGGTGCCACTTAACCGCGAATACGTTCGCCAGCTGGCTCATGACTCATCCTCTATAGGGGTTGCTGCCGTGGGTGATCGGGCAAGCGGCCGGGTCGGCAGGGCCGGACGCGCCTGCCGGGCCCGCGAGTGGCACGGTCGCCAGATGATCCAGTGGCAGCAGGTAATACAAAGCGACCAGCACGACGGCCGCCGCGAATGAGCGAGCCACTTCCAAGCCGACCTGCCGACGGCGCCGCGCCGACGCCACCATCCGGGCAGGCTGGCTAGTCACGCCGACTCAGCCCGCTCATTGGCCAGGTCAGAGCGAAGCCATATGCCTTCCCTGTCGCTATGGGGCCTTGCCCCATCACTCGTCAAGCTAGATAACCTACGAAATTCGAGTCTTAGCCCACCCGGACCGAAGGACATCACCCACCAAGGATGAGCGTGACAAACGGGCAGCTAAGTTCACGGCTCCGGGGTGGCGACTGGTCCGAGGCATCACCTGGTAGACGCGGTCTGGGCGGTGGTGGGGGAGGACCCGCTCGCCGGCGTCCTCGGCGTGCTGAGGCCTGTGCTCGCCGACGCCGTCCCCGGCGTGGACCCCCAGGTGACCGCCGACGCCCTCATCCGCGCGGCATCAGGATCAGCCTGGGTACCGCAGACGCCCTGGCACAGTGACGAGGGATAGCATCCAGCCCAGGAGGCCAGCGAGATGACATCACTTCGAGTGGCCGCCGTGCAGGCGAGCTACGTACTCATGGACCAGGCCGCGACCCTGGAGCGAGTTGCTGCCCTGACGGGCCAGGCTGCGGCACAAGGCGCCCAGCTGGCGGCCTTTCCCGAGGTCTTCATCCCGGGCACGCCGATCTGGATCGACACGCGGCCGATCTGGGACGGTGATGAGGACTGGTTCCGCCTGCTAGCCGAAAACGCCGTCGTGGTGCCGGGTCCGGCCACCGAGCGGCTGGGCGCCATCGCCCGTGACAACGGGGTCTGGCTGGTCATCGGGGTAGAGGAACGTGAGCAGCACGGCGGGACCATCTACAACACCGTGCTGTACTTCTCACCCGACGGCGCACTCGCTGGCCGGCACCGCAAGCTCGTCCCGACCGGGTCGGAGCGGACGGTGTGGGGCATGGGCGACGGCAACACCGTGATCATCGCGCCGAACGGCCGCATTCTCGCCGGGCCGGTACGCGAGAAAGAGGAGACCCTTATCGCCGACCTCGATTTGGGGGCCGTCCTGACCGGGCGCCGCCACATGGACCCAGCCGGCCACTACAACCGCCCGGACATCTTCCGGCTCCACGTCGACACCTCGGCCCGCCCAGCCTTCGTTGAGCACAGCTTTGCCGCTGAGCCCGGTACATCCCCGGCGGCGTCCCCCGGCGATTTGCCGAATGACGCGCCGCCGTACACCAAGGCCCCCGCATCAGGTTCCGGCTGACGAGTCACCTATCCAGTTACCTTTGGCGGAGGCGAGATGTGATGGCTGAGGACGAGGACCCGGAGATCGAAGCCACTCTGGCCAAGCTGGCCGGGCAGGACGCGGCGGCCGCCGAGGATGCGCGGGCCGCGCTGGAGTGGATTGCCGGGGACCAGGGCCTGGCCTTCATCACTCAGCAGCGCATCCAGAACTTCTGCTGGTACGAGCTGCCCGTGAAATGGTTCGTCGATCTCGACGAAAAGCTGCGGCTCGTCGCGGCGCTGGCCCAGGCGCTGGACCTGCTGCACCTGCCGCGGTACGCCGCCATCTGCCGGTCCGGGACGACACGGGAAGTCCTGAGCGCCTATGAGACCGGCATCGCGCACGGCAAGGCAGCCTTCCGCCGGGCCGCCGCCGCCTCCGGCATCATGCCGCCTGATCTGCCGGACTTCCAGTGGGGCGCGGCGATGGGGTTCGAGGAGGCCTCGGCGTGGTCGTCGACCGCCGAGTTCCTAGAGGTTGCCGTGTCCAGCGGTGACCTGGTCCCGGGGCGGCGGGGCTGGAAGGGCCGCCAGCAGGAACTTGTCCGGGCCCACCTCGATGTTCCGCAGGTTGGGCTGCTCGGGCAGACGCTGGCCCAGGTCATCCTCACCGAGCGCGCCGAGACCTGGACCAACGCCCGGCGCAGCGAAACCCGCCGCCGGATCCTCGCCGCCATCGCCAACCGCCTGCTCCACCCCGCCGAGCTCCCGGCCGCGACAGCTGCCGACCCGCTTCCCGCGCTGCGCTGGCTGCTGGACCAGCTCGACGGCGGTATCGCCCTCACCCAGACCGGCAACCTGAGCCAGAAGTTCGTCCAGCAGAACGCGGACCGGTTCGGCTGGGACTTCCCCAGCCCGCCGCGGACCGAGGACGAGCTGTTCGACCTGTACCAGCTGCATCACTTCGCCCAGGACCTGCGGCTGGCCCGCCGGTCGGGCCGCAAGCTCACGCTGACCGCCAAGGGCCGCCGCCTCCTCGCCGATCCGGACAGCCTGTGGCGCACCGTCGCCGCCAGCCTCCTCGGCGACAACGGCTTCACCGTGTTCGCCGGGGAGCTGTTCTTCGCCCTGCTGCTGGACGCAGACTCGGTGCCCGACCCCGAGATCAAAGCAACTGTCGGGCAAGCCGTCGGCGAGGAGGGATTCCGGGACGCCCGGTCAGGCGAGCCGCCGGACGAACACGACATCAGCTGGGCCATCCACGAAACCAGCAACCTGTGCCGGGCCCTTGGCCTGCTGGCCGTCGGCGGTGACTGGCGCGACCGCAGCTACGGGCTCACCGGCACCGGCCGGGCGACCGCCCGCGAGGCCCTCCGGGCCCGGGCCACCGGACCGCGAACAATCCCGTGGCCCTGACCTCGGGAAGCTGCCGATGCACAGCGCACCGGCTGTCATGGTTCACGCCGACCCTCAGGACTCGGTCAGCGCCTCCTCCGACACCGCTGTCCGCGGCAGCAGGAACGACAGCACGGCGCACAGCGCGAACGCGCCCATGGCGTACGGCGCGGTGTGCACGATCGAGGCCTCGAACGAGTGGCGGTTCAGGTACCCGAAGAACACGGTGCCCAGCAGCGCCACGCCCAGCGCTCCTCCGAGCTGCTGCGCGGTGCCGAACAGCCCGGACGCGCCGCCGGCCACCTCCACCGGCACCGCGGCCAGGACCACGTTGACCAGCGGGATGACAAGAAGCGATAGGCCAGCGCCCGCCACCGCCAGGCCGGGCACGACCGGCCACGGGCTGCCGTTCACGCCCACGTGCGAGGCGGCCAGCGCCACGCCCGCGATCCCGGCCGCCATCAGCACCCCGCCGGTGACCAGCACCCGCCGGCCGTGCTTCTGCGCGAGCGGCGCCGCCACCGGAGCGAGCAAGAAGCTGCCCACGCTGAACGCGACCACGGTCAGCCCCGCCTTCAGCGGCGAGAAGTGCTCCCCCACCTGCAGCCACAGCGCGAAGGCCAGGAAGAACCCCTGCATGCCCGCCGCGAACGCCAGCTGCACGCCCAGCCCCGCCGCGAACGCCGGCACCCGGAACAGTCCCGCCCGCAGCAGCGGCGCAGGTCCATCGGTCCGCCGCGAGGCCCGCCTGGCCTCGAGCAGCCCCAGCACGCCCAGCCCGGCCAGACCCGCCGCCAGCAGCGGCCACACCCAGGCCGGCCAGCCCAGCTGCTGCCCCTCCAGCAGCGGGTACACGATCGCCACCAGCGAGGCGGCCAGCAGCACCGCACCCGGCACGTCCGGCCGCCGCGCGGCCGGGTCCCTGGTCTCCGGCACGTACCGCAGCCCCGCGATCAGCGCGCAGGCGGCGACGGGCACGTTGACGAAGAACACCGACCGCCAGCTCCACCCGAACAGGTTCGCGTCGGTCAGCACCCCGCCGAGCAGCAGCCCGACCGCCGAGGCGAACCCCAGCATCGCTCCGTAGATGCCGAACGCCTTGCCCCGTTCGGATCCGGCAAAGATGGCGCGGAACGTGGCCAGCACCTGCGGGGTCATGGCCGCCGCCGCCGTGCCCTGCACGACCCGGGCCGCGATCAGCTCCGCCCCGGACCCCGACAATCCTGCCGCCAGGCTGGCCAGCCCGAACATCCCGACCCCGACCAGGAACACCCGCTTGCGCCCGAACCGGTCGCCCAGGTTCCCCGCGATGATGAGCGCCGCGGCGAACGCCAGCATGTACCCGGAGACCACCCACTCCAGCTGGGTGGCGCTGGCATGCAGGTCCCGCCGGATGGTGGGCAGGGCCACGTTGACGATGGTCACGTCGATCATGTCCATGAGCGCCCCGACGATCATCACGATCGCCGCGAGCCAGCGCCGGGGATACCCGGCCGGCGCCCCCGGCTTGCCGCTGACGGCAACTTGACTTGTGGTCACTTCCCCGACTCCTCGAACTAGGTTCGTTTCTCGAACGCCGTTCTATCATGGACCGTCGATCGAGTCAAACGTCGTTCGATGCTGGTACAGTGTTCTATAGACGAACGCGCAGATGAGGTCCTATGCCGAACGATCCAGACATCCCGCCACCCCCATGGCAGCGCGCCCCCGAGCGCCAATCGCGCCGCCGCCGCGAGCCGATCAGCAAAGACGCGATCGTGGCCGCGGCCATACAGGTGCTGGACCGCGAGGGCCTGGCCGCCCTGAGCATGCGCCGCCTGGCCGAGGAACTCGGCACCGGCGCCGCCTCCCTGTACTGGCACGTCGGCAGCAAGGACGGCCTGCTCGACCTGGTCCTCGACGAGATCATCGGTGAGGGCGAGGTCCCCGACCCCGACCCCGCACGCTGGCAGGAACAGCTCAAGCAGGTCGCGAGAGACCAGCGCGCCGCCAGCCTGCGCCACCCCTGGGTGGTCCGGGTCTCGATCGGCCGCATCCCCATGGGCCCCAACGCCCTGCGCTACTCCGAGCGCATCCTGGCCATCCTGCGGGCCGGCGGCCTTCCCCCGCACCTGGCCGTCCAGGGCTACCTGCTGCTCATCGCCGCCGTCAACGGCTTCACCATCGACGAAACCGGCGTAGAAGACAGCGCCGACCCCACCGGCCACACCCTGCCCACCGACCCCGGCACCCGTCAGCAGGCCGCGGACATGGCCCGCGACTACATCGCCTCGCTCCCCGCCGCGGCCTTCCCCAACATGACCGCCCTGGCCGACGAGTTCGCCTTCGCCGACCCCGACGAGCGCTTCGAGCTCCTCATCGACATCTTCGTCGACGGCCTCTCCCGCCGAGCGACCGAGCGACCCTAGTGATCGTGTCGCGGGTGTTCACGCTGCCGTGGTGATCTTGACGGCCGGGGCCGGCCAGCTGAATCGCAAGCGGCGCCGCCTTTGCCCCCTAGCGCGCGATCGGCTCGAGCGGGATGCTTCCATCATGGCCGGGCTGAGGTAGCCGTCATGGGCGCGGCAGCGCCGAAGGAGGCAGACGATGAGCGTGTTCTCTGCGGCCGCTGGTGCGGCCGGAACCGGGGCGGTCCCGGGTAAGGTGTTCCGCTCGGAGCTGAACCCCGTCGTCTTCTTGCACCGCGCGGCGTACGTGTACCCGGACAAGGTGGCAGTGGTGGACGGCGAGCGGCGGTACTCCTACCGGCAGCTCGCCGAGCGCTCCTGGCGGCTGGCCAACGCGCTGCGGTCGGCGGGGCTGGCCAAGGGCGACCGCGTCGCCACACTGCTGTTCAACTCCGCGGCGATGCTCGAGGCGCATTTCGGCGTGCCTGCGGCGGGCGGGATCTTGGTCGCCGTCAACCACCGGCTTGCGGGCGCCGAGGTTGGCTACATCCTGCAGCACAGCGGCGCGCGGTTCCTGCTGCTGGACGCCGGACTGGAGGCGCTGGCCGGGGACCCCGGGCTGGCCGGGGTGACGGTGATCCGCTGCGCCGGCACTGGCGGCCCCGCAGACCCGTACGAGCAGTTCCTGGCCGATGCGTCGCCGGAGAGGCCACCGAGCTGGCTTGAGCACGAAGAGGAGACGATCTCGGTCAACTACACTTCCGGCACCACCGGCCGGCCCAAGGGAGTGCAGTACACCTACCGCGGCGCGTACCTGAATGCGCTGAACGAGGTGATCGTGGCCGGCCTGAGCCCGGATTCGGTGTACCTGTGGACGCTGCCGATGTTCCACTGCAACGGCTGGTGCTTCCCGTGGGCGGTCACCGCGGCCGGGGCGCGGCACGTGACCATGCGCGCGGTGGACCCGCAGCGCGTATGGGAGCTGATCGACAGTGAGGGAGTGACGCACTACAACGGGGCGCCGACCGTCCAGCTGATGATCATCAACCATCCCCGGGCGCACCGCCTGGACCGGCCGGTGACCGCGATGGTCGCCGCCGCCCCGCCGTCACCGACGCTGCTGGCCCGGATGAGCGAGCTGAACTTCCGCATCGTGCACGTGTACGGCCTGACCGAAACCTACGGCCCGATCACCGTGTGCCCCGAGCAGGACGCCTGGCGCCAGCTTGCCGCGGAGCAGCGCGCGAGGTACCTGGCGCGCCAGGGCCAGGCCTATCCCTCAGCCGATCTCGTGCGGGTCGTCGACGAGCAGATGAACGACATCCCGCAGGACGGTGCGACGATGGGCGAAGTGATCATGCGCGGCAACAACGTGATGAGCGGCTACTTCAACGACGAGGCCGCCACCGGCAAGGCGTTCGCTGGCGGCTGGTTCCATTCCGGGGACTTGGCCGTATGGCATCCCGACGGCAACATCGAGCTGCGCGACCGCGGCAAGGACATCATCATTTCCGGCGGCGAGAACATCTCCAGCATCGAAGTGGAGCAGGCGATCACCGCCCACCCCGCCGTGCTCGAATGCGCAGTCATCGGGATCCCGCATCCGCACTGGGGGGAACGGCCCAAAGCGTTCGTCACCCTCAACGAGGGCGCCACCGCGACCGCTCAGGAGATCATCGCGTTCTGCCGCGAGCGCCTGGCCCACTACAAGTGCCCCGATGTGGTCGAGTTCGGGCCGCTGCCCAAGACCTCCACCGGCAAGATCCAGAAGTTCGTGCTGCGCGGTCCCGAATGGGCCAGCCAGGACACGCGGATCGGCCGGGCCTAGCATTCGCCCGCCCCGCTTCTGCCTGACCGGAGGCAGCCGGCGGGTACATTCGTGCCGGTTGACGTTTGGTTCGGCGGGGAGTGGTGGCTAGGAGAGGGTGGCGACTGCGTTCTTCACTCTTGTCCGTATTTTCACGGTCTTACGCCGCCGCGGCCGCTGACTGCGCGGGGTCAAGGTAGACCACCTCGCTCGCCGCGATTGCGAGCCGTGCTGACAAGCTGTCCCGCCTGCTCACCACGATCACCCGGACGCCCGCAGCGGCCAGGCCCGCAGCTGCGCGGGCGAACGCACCATCACCCGACCCGATCACCACGCGCGTGAACCGCGCGGCGACCTTCTCGTACGCCAGGATGTCCAGGAGCTCCAGATCGGCGCCGTCGGGCCCGGACCGGACCCGGTACCGAGCATGAGGCCAGCCGAGCGCGGCGCTTAGCAACGTCAGGTGGCTGGAGGCGACCACGACCTGATCCAGCGCGCCGAACGTCAGGCGGCCGACGTAAATGCCCTGCACGCCCCGGATCTGCTCGAAGCTCGGCCTCGCGCCGCCGGCCAGGTTCTCGATATCGATAAGGTGCAGCCCGCGCTCGGGAAACCGTTCCCTGCCGCTGGTTGGCTGGCAGCGATTGCTGCCACTGACCATTCTCAGCATCAGCAGCCTCCCGTACGTGTCCTGATCACCCGTACCGCTGCTCGCCGCGGTCTGGGCCCATGTCCGGATACTGTCGACCGTCGGGTCATATACCCGCTACATCATCGTTCTGCCCGGATTGCGCCGCACGTAAGCCCTCCGGGCGCCGGGTCGCCCCTGGCCAGGGCGGGCTGCCCGGTTATGAACCGTAGCTGTAGGCTGACGTCGGCGATGGCTGCTGTATCCGGCTAGTCTCAGCGCGCCGGACGGGTGGTGCAGCAGCCAGAGATTCTCAGTATGGTTCGTGCCATGGTCCGTAGCCGACCGATCCCGATGGATGCAGATCCGCTCGATGCCCAGCGGACTGGGCTGGCGCCGGCCCGCTTCCAGCGCCCGGCCGGGCCCGGACACCGCTGGGTGCGCCTGCGGGCGGTGACGATGTGGATCGTCGGCTGCATGGCGCTGTTCGCCTTCTACCTACGGATCTCATTCACCGGGCACGTGACTTCGGACGGGGCGAACAATGCGCTGCAAGCGTGGGATATGCTGCACGGTCACCTCCTGCTGCACGGGTGGATCATTGGCGACGCGACGTATTACACCCTTGACCTGCCGGTGCTCGCGGTTACTGATATCTTTTTCGGGCTGTGCGACCTGACCAGCCATGTTGCCTCCGCGCTCACATACCTGATCGTCACGGTCAGTGCTGCGGCCGTGGCCGTGACGGACAGCCGCGGCCTGGCCAGGGTGGCCCGCTGCGCTGTCGTGGTCGCCGTGCTGACTGCCATGTTTCACGTCGGATCGAACGTGCCGTACCTGCTGGGGGCATCCGACCACACCGGGACCTCGGCGTTCTTCCTGGTCTCCTTCCTGCTGATCGACCGGGCTCCCGCCCGGCGTTTCACGCCACCGCTGCTTTGCGCGATCCTGTGCGCCGGCCAGCTCGGCGATGCCACCATCCGCTACGTCGCCGTGCCGGCCATCGTCCTGGTGTGCAGCTACCGCGCAGTGGCCGCATGGAAGGTCCGCACGGGTGATGCCGCATGCGCCTTGACCGCCGCAGCGTCGGTACCGCTGGCCTACGCGGTCCGTTCGGTGATGCTGCATTTCGGCGCGTACCAGATGGTGGCCCCGGAGACGGCGATCTCGCCCCCCTGGCAATGGCCGCGTAACGCAGCACTCGCCTGGCACGCCGTAAGCGTCCTGTTCGGAGTAGGGGCCGGCGCAAGCTCCTCATCACTGGTGCGCGGCGCGGGATATGCGCTCGGGCTCGCCTGCTTGCTGGCCGCGGCGGCTGGCTTCGCGCGGGTGGCGTGGACCTGGCGTACCGCAAGCCGGGCCGAGCAGCTGCTGTGCGCCGCGATCGTCATCAGCATCTCCGCGTACGTGACCTCGACCATACCGGTGCTCAGCAACCCGTACGAGATCGCCGCCGTACTGCCCTGCGGCGCGGTACTCGCGGCTCGTGCCTTCGTGCCCGGAGACCTCGCCGGCACCCTGCGGGCCGGCCTGGCGACCGGCCTGGTCACCATCGGTGCGCTGCTGCCGTTGACCATCGCCGCCGCGCAGCCCGCGGCCGCGGTGCCTACGGCGTCCCTCAGCGCGTGGCTCAAGGCGCACGGACTCACGTACGGCCTGGCCGGTTACTGGGACAGCTCAGTTATTACCCTGTTGTCAGGCAACCAGGTGCAGGTTCGCGCGGTCGCCATGTACGGTAGCCAGGTCTTCCGGTATGACTGGGAGACGAATACCTTGTGGTTCGACGCGTCCCGGCATGACGCAACGTTCGTGATCACCGACCTCGCCGGCAACGGCCTGAGCCCATCAGCCGAGTCATACTTCGGCAAGCCAGTGAAAGTCGAGCACGTGGCGCGCTGGGCGATCTTGATCTACCAGAAGAACCTGCTCGACCAGGTCGCTATGGCCGCGACAGGCCCACAGTAGTCAACAACATCGCATTGACCCCTTGCGGGCACTGGAGCGCCTAGCCTGAGACTCCATCGCTGGCGGACACGCTGTCCGTCAGGGCGGGGGCAGCGGCCGGCGCGGCGCTGGCCGCCGGCTCCATATTCCGCAGCTCCTCCAGCCTGCGCCGGGACGGCACCAACAGGAGCGCCGCCAGCGCGCCGACGCCGAACAGCACCGCGGAGACCGTGAACGCCGCGCTGTAGCCGTGCACCGCGGCCGTGGCCGGGGCCAGCGCTCCGGTGTGGTGCGCGGTCAGGTAGGTAGCCGTCGCGGTGAGCGCCACCGTGCTCAGCGCCGCGGTCCCGATCGAACCGCCCACCTGCTGCATGGTGTTGACCAGCGCCGAGGCCACACCCGAGTCGCGCCGGGCGACTCCGGCGGTGGCGGTGTTGATGGCGGGGGAGAAGATCATGCCGAAGCCCAGGCCCAAGGCCACCAAGGCCGGCACCACGCTCACGGCGTAGCTGGAGGTCACGGTGAGCTGGGTCAGGTAGGCCATCGCGCCGCCGCCGAGCAGCATGCCGGTCACGATCAGGGCCCGCGGCCCGACCCGCGGCAGCAGCACGATGCTGGAGGTGTTCGAGGACAGCAGGATGCAGGCGATCATGGGCAGGAAGGCCAGCCCGCTGGTCACCGGGCTGTAGCCCTTGATCGTCTGCAGGTAGTAGGTGAGGAACAGGAAGACGCCGAAGACCGCGATCCCGGTCAGCCCGACCGAGAGGTAGGAGCCGCCCCTGGCCCGGTCCAGGATCACCCGCAGCGGCAGCAAGGGGTGACTGACCCGGCTCTCAGCGAACACGAAGGCGGCCAGCAGGATCACCCCGCCGACCAGCGAGCCGATCGTCAGGGCCGCGGTCCAGCCGGCCAGTTCGGCATGCGAGAACCCGAAGACGAGTGCGAACAGCCCGGCCGAGGCGAGCACGGCTCCCGCCCAGTCCATCCGCGGACGGGTGTCCGGCCGGTTGCTCCGCATGTAGGTCAGGGCGCCGGCCACGGCGATCGCGGCGAAGAACAGGTTGACGTACAGGGTCCAGCGCCAGGAAAAGTACTGCGTGAGCACGCCGCCGAGGATGAGGCCCACGGCACCGCCGCCACCCGCGACGGACCCGAACACTCCGAACGCCCGGCCGCGCTCGCGCGGGTCACGGAAGGTGCTGACCAGGGTGCCCAGGGCGGCAGGCGCGAGAATGGCGCCGAATGCGCCCTGCAGGGCCCGTGCGGCCACCAGCATGGCGAACGACTGGGCGGCGCCGCCGAGCGCAGATGAGAGGGCGAACCCGATGAGACCGATGATGAAGACCCGCTTGCGGCTGAACATGTCGCCCAGCCGGCCGCCGACCAGCAGCAGGCTGCCGAACGCCAGCGCGTAGGCGGTCACCACCCACTGCCGGTCACTGTTGGGGAAGCCCAGGGCGCGCTGAGCCGACGGCAAGGCGATGTTCACCACGGTAGAGTCCAGCACCACCATGAGCTGGGCGATGGCCACGATGACCAGGATCAGCCACCGGTGGTCGCTTTCCGCGGAACGCTGAGTGCCCGCGACGGGTGTGACGGATGACATAACGAGCTGTACCCCCGGTGAGAAAGGTGACTGGCGCTTGTCGTGATGGTGCGGCGGGATCCGGCGTTCATGCCGGGACCGTCGCGGGTACGTCCGGCATGGCCGATGCCGAGATCAGCCCCTGGGCCGCCTCGTCCAGGCCGTCGAGCAGGCGGAGGAGGGTGGCCCGGTCCGCCTCGCTGAGCGCGCCGAAGATCTGCTTGAGCAGCCGCTCCCGGGTAGCGTTCGCCACGTCCAGGCTGGCCTCGCCCGCGTCGGTGATCGCGACGAGCTTGGCCCGGCGATCCGTAGGGTCCGGCCGGCGCTCAGCCATGCCGAGGCGCTCCAGCCCGTCGACGATGTCGGTGATGGAGTGCGGAGATAGCCCGAAGTCGGCTGCCAGCACGTTCTGCCTGGTCGGCCCCTGCTCATGGAGCCGCCAAAGCACCTTGGTGCGGGCCATCGACAGGCCGCAGCCATTCATCTCATCGTTGACGGCCCGGAACATCCGGTGATGGACAGCGAGGTACCGTTCACCAACCTGCTCAGGTGTAATCATCACTGGCCCCTCAGAAGCGCACTGACGCTGACCCGCCTCACGCTGACGAGCCTCACGTTCACATCCCTCATAATGAGGATCCTCATGAATTTATTTCCGGTCACCCCGGCGCGCCCCCACTAGTTCTGCTGGGAAATGGCCTGGCCGTCAGCGGGCAGTGGCAGACGGCCGTCAACTGGCTGAACGCCATCCGTACGGTGTCGCAGATCGTGAACGGCGACACCGGGAAGGTGGTCCACGAGATCACCTCCACCGGAGCGGTCTACCACGGCGACACCACCGAGCCCGGCGACATCAACGAGACCGCCCAGTTCGCCATCGCCGCCGACCTGACCTGGCGCTGGTCGGGAGACAACGCGGTCCTGGCGGACAGCTACAAGTTCATCGACGAGGGTGAGCACTACCTGGCCAGCCTGGCTACCGGTCCTGGCGGCCTGTGGCCGGTCGGCGACGGCATCGTGGAGAACTCCGCCCTCGGCGGTGAGGCGCTCGACGTAGCCTCCGAGACCATCCAGGCCCTGGCCGCCCTGCACGACATGGCCGTCTCGGTGCCCCATCCCGCCGCCGACGAAGTGCTCGCCGTGCAGGCGTGACCGGCGCCAGGCTCAGGGCCGGGTCAGCGGACCGCGGCGCAGCAGCGCGCCGCAGATGACTGCGCCGGCCGCGAAGATGCCGGCGCACCACCAGAACACCGTGGTGTAGCCGTGGATCGCCGCGAGGTGGACCAGCTGCGGTGCCGGCCGCCCGTGCAGGTGGCTGGCCAGGTAGCTGGTAGTGGCGCCGGCCGCGATCGTGTTGAGCAGTGCGGTGCCGATCGAGCCGCCGAGCTGCTGCCCAGTGTTGACGCTGGCCGAGGCGATCCCCGCGTCGCGTGGGGCCACGCCGAAGGTACCGGTGTTGGCCGCCGCGCCGAACACCAAGCCCATGCCGACGCCGGTCACCATGAGCGGCCCGAGCAGGGCTGACGCGTAGCCCGAATGCACGCCGATCCTGGTCAGCCAGGCCATGCCGGCCGCGTTGAGCAGCAGGCCGAGGGCGACCAGCGGCTTGGGACCGAACCGCGGCATCAGCTTGATGTTGCCCACGTTGGCCACGACGCCGATGACCGCCACCATCGGGAGCATGGCGACGCCCGACCTGACCGCGGAGTAACCCAGGCTCACCTGCAGGTAGTAGATGAGAAACAGGAAGATGCCGAATATGCCGGCGCCGTTGGTGAAGCTGGTGAGGTAGGCGCCGCCGCGGTTGCGGTCGAGGATGACCCGGGGCGGCAGCAGCGGGTGCGCGGCGCGGGTCTGCCAGGCGGCGAAGACGATCAGCAGCACGGCCCCGGCCACCAGGACGCCCCACGTCCAGGGCGTGCGCCAGCCGTGCGCCGCGGCGTTGGAGAAGCCGTACACCAGGCAGAACATCCCGCCCGACACCGCCGCCACGCCCGGGACGTCCAGCCTGGCGCCCGGCGTCCTGGGCTGCCTGCCCAGCAGTATTGCGCCTGCTGGCAGCGCGATCGCGGCGAAGACCAGGTTGATGTACAGGCACCACCGCCAGGACAGGTAGGAGGTCAGCGCGCCGCCGAGCAGCAGCCCGATGGCTGAGCCGCTGGCCGCGACCGTGCCGTAGACGCCGAACGCCTTGCCCCGTTCCTTCGGATCGGTGAATGTGCTGGTCAGCAGCGACAGGGCCGACGGTGCCAGCATCGCGGCGAAGACTCCCTGGCAGGCGCGTGCCGTCACCAGCATGGTGAAGCTGACCGAAGCGCCGCCGACCGCGGAGGCGGCCGCGAAGCCGGCCAGCCCGGCCAGGAAGGTCACCTTGCGCCCGATCAGGTCGGCCAGCCGCCCGCAGAACAGCAGCAGGCTCCCGAACGACAGCGAATACGCGGTCACGATCCACTGCCGGTCGCCGTTCGTGAACCCCAGCGCGTGCTGCGCCGACGGCAGCGCGAGGTTCATCACGGTCGTGTCGAGGACGATCATGAGAACGCCAGCGCAGATGACGGCGAGGATCAGCCACCGCCGTGGGTCCGCATCGCTGGCGTCAACAACGTCACTGAAATGGATGTTACTGAAACGTCTGCTTGTCACATGGGTCGTTGACATTTGCTTCCTCCCTACGTTTGTCGCTCACCAGGGCTACGAACGAGCAGCCGCCCAGGGGACAGCACGGGGATGCCAGCACGGGGATGCCAGCACGGGGATGCCAGCACGGGGATGCCAGCACCGGGGATGCCAGCACGGGGATGCCAGCACGGGGATGCCAGCACAGAGATGAGAGTCTCGGTGGTGTCCCGTGCACTGCTGTTCGTTCGTTGCACAAGTGAGAGCCCGAGTGTCCAGGAGGTCGCGATGCAGTACGCCCTGATGATCTATGCCGAGCCCGGCTACGCGGAGGCGCTGCCGGATGCGGAACGTGAGGCGGTGCGCGCCGAGTTTGCGGCGCTGGTCGATGACGCCCGGTGCGTCGCCAGTGCGCAGTTGCAGCCCGCCGAGACTGCGACCTGCGTGCGCCTGGCCGGTGGCCGGACGCTGATGACCGACGGCCCGTTTGCCGATACCAAGGAGGTGCTCGGCGGCGTCTGCCTGTTCGAGGCGGCCAATCTGGATGAGGTGCTCGAGCTGGCGGCGCGCATCCCGGTCACCCGGTTCGGCGGCGTGGTGGAGATCAGGCCGGTGGTGGCGCCCTGAGCGTGCTCGAGGAGGTCTTCCGGGAGGAGTGGGGCCGGGTGCTGGCCTCGCTGGTCGGGTTCCTCGGCGACTTCGACAAGGCCGAGGACGCGACGCAGGAGGCGTTCGCGATCGCGGCGGAGCGCTGGCCCGCATCGGGTGTGCCGCCCAACCCCGGCGCGTGGCTGGTGACGACGGCCCGCAACCGGGCGATCGACCGGATCCGCCGGGAGCGCACCCTGGCCGGAAAGATCCACCTGCTGCCGGTACCGGAGGCCGTCATGGACGAGATCGACGACGCCGTGATCAAGGACGAACGGCTCGAGCTGATCTTCACCTGCTGCCACCCGGCGCTGCCACTGGACGGGCAGGTGGCGCTCACGCTGCGGGCTCTGGGTGGCCTGGAGACCGCCGAGATCGCCCGGGCGTTCCTGGTCTCCGAGGAGACCATGAAGCGCCGCCTGTCCCGCGCCAAGGCCAAGATCAAGGCGACCGGGATCCCGTTCGCGGTTCCCGGCGCGCACCTGCTTCCGGACCGCCTCGATGCGGTGCTGGCCGTCATCTACCTGATCTACAACGAGGGCTACAGCGGCCGGGTCGACCTCGCCGCCGAAGCCATCCACCTGGGCCGGGTGCTCGCCACGCTCATGCCGGACCAGCCGGAGGCACACGGGCTGCTGGCGCTGATGACGATCCACCACGCCCGGCGGCGGGCCCGGTTCTCCGGCCAGGATCTCGTGCTGCTTGAAGACCAGGACCGTTCGCTGTGGGACATGCCCCAGATCGCGGCGGGACGGGCGGTGCTCGACCGGGCGATCGCGCTGGGCGGCCGCGGCGCCTACGTCATCCAGGCCGCGATCGCGTCACTGCAGACCGCCGAGCCGATCGACTGGCCCCAGGTCGCCGACCTGTACCGGCGGCTGGCCGACCTCACCGGCTCGGCGGTGGTCGAGCTCAACCGCGCCGCGGCGCTCGCCCAGGCCGGCGACCCCGCCGCGGCGCTGCGCGCCGTCGACCGCCTCGACCTGGACGGCTACCTCTACTTCCACTCCACCCGCGGCGAGCTGCTGCGGCGTCTCGGCCGCGACGCCGAGGCCCGGGCGGCATACGGCCGGGCGCTGGAGCTGGCCACCTCCACCCCCGAACGGCGGTTCCTGACCCGGCGGCTCGACCAGCTCTGACCCCTGCTGTCCCCCGGGCGGCTGCTCGTTCGTGGTCTGGGTGTGAGCGACAACCGTTCCCCGGAAGGAGATAGGTCAATGAACGTGCTGATGGTGCGCGCCAAGATCAAGGAAGAAAACGTCGCCGACGCGCGGGCCGCCATTGAGAAGGTCATCCAGGCGCTCGAGCAGGCACAGCCCGCAGGCGTGCGGTACGCCTCGTGCCTGCTCAGCGACGGCGTCACATTCGTCGCCCTCCTGGAGCTTGCGGACGATGGGGGCCACCCCCTGCGCGGGTTCCCGGCCTACCAGCAGATGGTGGAGAACCTCAAGCAGTGGTACGCGGAGCCGCCGGCTGTGGAGCAGATGACCGTCACCGGCTCGTACGGGCTGTTCTGAGCCCTGGGAGCCGTCGCATGGCCGGCCGCCCTCGCCGCGACCGGCCATGCACACAAGCAGGCCTGAGCCCGAGAGCCGCCTGCACAGCTCCCCGACGTCCGGCCATCTCATGGCCGGGACCGTGGAACCACGGTCCGTTTGGGATCATTGAATTTCTGCCGAACGGCCCGTGGTTCGTGTCAGCCGGGTGTGCCTATGCCGCGGCGGGCTCTGCCGCCACGAATGCCGCGTTCTCGCGCTCCATCGCCTTGACCGCGCCGTTCCGCCAGCTGTCGGCCAGGGACTGCGACATGTGATCGGGGAAGATTTCCTCCTCGCCGTTCTCCACCCCGTCGAAGATGGCGCGTGCGACGGACTCCGGCGCGGCCTTGGGGATGTCGAAGCCCCTGGTCATGTCAGTGTCGGTGGGGCCGGTCAGGACCGCGTGGACCCGTACGCCGCGGCCGGCCAGCAGCGCGCGCAGCGACTGCGTCAGGTTGAACGCGGCCGCTTTGGAGATCGCGTAGGCGGGAGTGAACGGGAAGGGGGCGACGGCCATCGTCGACACGTTGTTGACGATGGTTCCCCGGGACCTGGTCAGCAGCGGCAGGAAGGCCTGGGTCACGCCGTACGTGCCGAAGAGGTTGACGGCGAGGTGCTGATCGAGCACGGCACGGTCGCTGAGGTCGTCGTAAAGCGCAATGCCGGCGTTGTTGATGAGGATGTCGAGAGACTCGACGCTCTCGACGGCGGCCTGGATCTGCGCCGCGTCGGTCACGTCCAGGGTCAGGGGCGTGACGCGTGCGTCCGGATGGGCCAGGGGCTGACGCGTGCCGGCGTACACCCGGCTCGCGCCCCGGGCCAGGGCCTCGGTGACGAGCGCCTGCCCGATGCCGCGATTGGCCCCGGTCACCAGGACTGTCTTGCCGTTGATAGTCATGTCTGTTCCTCCGGCTCTGCGATGCTCTCGTGGTTTCCGCGCCGCTTGTCTGGCGGCCCACTTATACAGACCAGCCGGATTCCGTGGAGTCGCCGCGGGCGACCGGTGATTTTCAGGGTTCCTGACCCGGGCGGTGGATCATCGTCGGCTCCCGCGAGCGGGCCGGTTCCCACCTGGGAACATGCATGCTGGCTGGTTTGTTAGGCTTACGAACTGTAAGAGCTTCTTACCATCGGGGATGAAGACGTGACCGACCGGGACCCGGGCGCTGAGACCCTGGACGCGCAGACCGCGCAGGCGGCCGTGCTCACCGTGATGCGCCTGTTCCGGGCGCTGGAGCGGGTCGATACGGGCCTGACCCCGCAGCAGTACCGCATCTTGAAGCTGGCGGGCGCCGGCGGCGAGCGTTCCGCCCGGCTGGCCGAGCGGCTGGCCGTCGCCAAGCCCACGCTGACCGCCACCGCCGATGGCCTGGTCGCTGCGGGCTATGCCCAGCGCGAGGCCGAGCCCGGCGACCGGCGGGTCGTGCGGCTATGCCTGACGGCAAGTGGCCGCGCCGCCCTCGAGCGTGCCGACGCGGCCTATGCCGACTGGCTCGGGCCGCTGCTCGGTGCGACCGGCGACACGGCCGGGGTGCTCGAGGCCTTCCGCGGCCTGGACGGGGCGATGGATGAGCGGCGCCGCGCCCGGCTAGGGCAGGCATGACCGCGCAGGATGCCTGGCTTCGGCGGCTGGCGGCTTACTGCTGGCGGCACCGCCGTCTGGAAATCATGGCGCTGGGCGGCTCGCTGCTGGCCACCCTGGTCCAGGCGGGCATCCCGCTGATCATGGCGTGGATCGTGGACAGCGCGATCCTTGACCACCGCGAGCCGATCTGGCTGGGCGCCTCGGTGCTCATCGTGGCCGGGCTGCTCAGCTTCGCCGGCGTCTACACCCGGCGCTACCGGGGCGGGCAGCTGTCGCTTGAGGTCCAGCACGACATGCGGACCGAACTGTTCCAGTCGCTGGAGCGGCTGGACGGGGCACGCCAGGACCAGTTGCATACCGGGCAGATCGTCAGCCGCTCCATTTCTGATCTCAACATGGTGCAGAGCCTGCTCAGCCAGATGCCGATGCTGCTCGGCAACGCCCTGCTGTTCGTGCTGTCGATCAGCATCATGGCCTACCTGTCGCCCGTGCTCACCCTGATCGCCCTGGCGATCGCGCCGGCACTGTGGCTGATCGCGATCGCCTCGCGGCGCAGGCTCTTCCCCGCCAGCTGGGACGCGCAGCAGAAGGAGGCGCAGGTCGCGGGCGTCGTCGATGGCGCCGTGACCGGCGTGCGCGTGGTCAAGGGCTTCGGGCAGGAGGAGCAGGAGATCGAGCGGCTGGAGGGGGTCAGCACCCGGCTGTACTCCGCCCGGCTGCGCGTCGTCCGGCTGACGGCCCGCTATAACCCCGCATTGGGTGCCGTTCCCATGCTCGGCCAGGTCGGGGTCCTCGCGCTGGGCGGCTGGCTGGCCCTGCACGGCTCGATCAAGATCGGGGTCTTCCTCGCCTTCTCCCTCTACATCGGGCAGATGGTCGCGCCCGTGCGCGCGCTGACCAGCCTGATCACGATCGGCCAGGAGGCCCGGGCCAGCGTGATCCGGGTCTACGAAGTGATCGACTCCAAGCCGGTTGTCACCGAGAAGCCCGGCGCGGTGGTCCTGCCGCCGGGGACGCCCGACGTTGAGCTGGACCAGGTGGCCTTCGGCTACCTGCCGTCCGAGCCGGTGCTGCGGGGCCTCTCGCTGCACGTGCCGCCGGGCGAGACGCTCGCCGTGGTCGGCACCTCAGGCTCCGGAAAATCAACGATCTCCCTGCTGCTGCCCCGCTTCTATGACGTCAGGGGCGGCGCGATCCGGATCGGCGGCCAGGACGTCCGCGACCTGACCCTGGACTCGCTGCGCGCCTCGATCGGCCTGGTGATGGAGGACAGCTTCCTGTTCTCTGACTCGATCCGCGCCAACATCTCCTACGGCCTGCCCGGCGCCACGCAGGAGCAGATCGTCGCGGCGGCCAGGGCCGCCGAGGCCGACGTGTTTATCACCAGCCTGCCGGACGGCTACGACACAGTGATCGGCGAGCAGGGCCTGACCCTGTCCGGCGGCCAGCGGCAGCGGGTGTCACTGGCCAGGGCGCTGATCACCGATCCGGCCATCCTGATCCTGGACGACGCCACCTCGGCGATCGACGCGGGGATCGAGGCGCAGATCCATGCCACCTTGCGCCAGGTGATGACCGGGCGCACCACGCTGCTGATCGCGCACCGCCGCTCGACGCTCCAGCTGGCCGACCGGATCGCCGTCCTGGACGAGGGGCGGCTGGTCGATGAGGGCACGCACGAGCAGCTGACCGCGCGCTGCGCCCTGTACCGGCTGCTGCTGGCCGGGCCCGGCGAGGACGCCGAGGGCGTGGACGCCGGCGAGCTCGCCTACCACGAGAACACCGGCCGGGGCGCTCCCGCCGGGCGGGAGCCTGCCTCCGGCCCGGTGACCCCCAGCCTGTGGGAGGCCGGCGACGACGCGGCCGGGTCCAGTCCTGCGGCGGGCGTGGAAAGCCGCCAGCTGGCCCGCGCACCGGGCGCCGCGATCGGCCGCGGCTTCGGCGCCGCGGCCCGCGGCGGACGGGGCGGCAGTGGCGCTGGCGGGGGCATGCTCGCGGGGATACCGCCGACACCCGAGCTGCTCGCCAAGGTCGACGCGCTGCCGCCGGCCAATGAGCTGCCCGGGGTCAGCCAGGCGGGGTCCCGCGCGGCCGACCCGCACTTCACGCTGCGCCGGCTGCTGCGGCCGATCGCCCTGGCGCTGTTCATCGGCCTGGTCCTTGACGGCCTCGACGCCGTGGCCAGCGTCGCCATGCCCGCGCTGGTCCGCGGCGGCGTCGACAACGGCGTGCTGGCCAGGGAATTCCATCCCATCCTCGTGGTGTCGCTGATCGGGCTCGCGATCGTCTGCGCCGACTGGGTGATCAACGTGATCCAGACGAGCGTGGTGGGCCGCAACGGCGAGCGGATGCTCTACACCCTGCGGGTGAAGATCTTCTCCCACCTGCAGCGGCTTGGCCTGGATTTCTACGAGCGCGAGATGTCCGGCCGGATCATGACCCGGATGACGACGGACGTGGACGCCATGGACACGTTCCTGCAGACCGGGCTGATCACCATGGTGAACGCGGTCCTGACGTTCGTCGGCGTGCTGGTCGCGCTGCTGTTCATCAACCTGCGGCTGGGCCTCATCCTGCTGACCATCATCCCGGTGCTGGTGGCGGCCACGCTGGTGTTCCGGGCGAAGTCCCGGAAGGCCTACACCGATGCCCGCGAGAAGGTCAGCATCGTCAACGCTGACCTGCAGGAGAACGTGGCCGGGCTGCGGACCGCGCAGGCCTACCGGCGCGAGGGCCGCAACCAGGAGCATTTCGCTGAGCTGAGCGCCAGGTACCGCCGGTCCCGGCTGCGGGCGCAGCGCCTCATCGCGCTGTACTTCCCGTTCGTGCAGCTGCTGTCCACCGTGGCCGGGGCCCTCATCTTGTTCGCCGCCGCCGGCGAGGTGCATAACAAGACGCTGACGGCCGGCGGGCTGATCGCCTACCTGCTCTACATCGACCTGCTCTTCTCGCCCGTGCAGCAGCTGTCCCAGGTCTTCGACGGCTACAACCAGGCCGCCGTCGGCTCGCGGCGGATCAAGGACCTGCTCCGGCTGCCGACCAGCACGCCGCAGGCCGCGGACCCGCGGCCCGCTGGCCGCCCCCGGGGCCGGATCGAGTTCCGTGACGTGCGGTTCAGGTACTCCGGGCAGCCGCAGGACGCGCTGTCGGGCGTGAACCTGGTCGTTCGGCCCGGCGAGACCGTGGCACTGGTCGGCCAGACCGGCGCGGGCAAGTCCACCATGGTCAAGCTGGTCGCGCGGTACTACGACGTCACGTCGGGCAGCCTGCTCATCGACGGCACCGACGTGCGGGAGCTGGACCTGGCCGGCTTCCGGCAGCAGCTCGGCGTGGTGCCGCAGGAGCCTTACCTGTTCCCCGGCACGGTCAGGGACGCGATCGCCTACGGCCGCCCGGACGCGACGGACGCGGAGGTCGAGGCGGCGGCGCGCGAGGTCGGGGCGATCGAGATGATCGCGCGGCTGCCCGGCGGTTTCCGGCACGAGGTGGCCGAGCGGGGACGCAACCTGGCCGCGGGCCAGCGCCAGCTGATCGCCCTGGCCCGCGCCTACCTGGTCGATCCGGCCATCCTGCTGCTCGACGAGGCCACCGCGGCCCTCGACCTGGCGTCGGAGGCGGCGGTCAACACCGCGACCGAGCGGCTGACGGCCAAGCGCACCACCCTGGTGGTCGCGCACCGGCTGACCACCGCCGCCCGCGCCGACCGCATCGTGGTGCTGGAGTCAGGCCAGATCGCCGAGGTCGGCACCCACGACGAGCTGCTGGTGCGGGGCGGCAGCTACGCGGCGCTGTGGGCCGCCTTCGCCGGGGATGCTGAGCTAGTTGCCTGACCAGGTCCGGCCTGCCACCCCGCTGGGCATCGGGCTAGAATTCCCGGCCGGAAGGCTCAGCCGGATGTGCCGACGGTGGGGTCGGTGGCGCCGAACGCGTCCCCCAGGCCGGTGAGGTCAACGGGGAGCCGTGCCTGCCCGGGCACCTGGTCCAGGAACGGGCGCATCGCTTCGAGGGCGACCAGGATTTCGCGCCCGACCTGATGCACGGAACGCATCGCATCGACCGAGACCAGGATTCCGCGGTCGCGGTACCACGAGATGATGGGGGATGTCACTTCACGGTAGAGAGCAAGGCGCTGGGCAATGATGTCTGGCGTGTCGTCGGAGCGATGCTCGATCGCGGCGCGCGCGAGCAGCCGGCGCATAAGTTCGGCATCGTCGGCTTGCAGGTGCAGCGCCACATCCGCGGTCATCCCGAGCTCGCGGCCGATCAGGTAGGTCGCCCGGGCTTGTTGCATGTTCCGCGGGATTCCATCCAGGACAAACCCGCCTCCAGCCGCCTTCGCGGCGACCAGCTCCTCCCGTACCATGTCGAGGACGACCTGGTCGGGCACGAGTTCGCCGCGGTCCAGATACGCCTGGACGGCCTGGCCGAGCGCGGTCCGCCGCGCGACGTGATCGCGCAGCAGTTCACCGGTCGCGATGTGCGGGATGTCGAAGTGCGCGGCGATCACCGCGCCCTGAGTCCCCTTGCCCGCGCCCGGGGGCGCGATCATCAGTACTCGCATCACTCATCTCCTCCTGTCATCATCCCGCCCGCCGCCCCCGCCCGCCGCCTCCCGCCGCAAGGAAATCCGCGCGCCCACGGGACCTGATCACACGAGTGCGCCTGAATGATCACGATAAGTGGGTTTAGCCCGGCATGGAGGAGGTACTCGATGATGGCGGCCCACGGGTGGGAAGAGGATCAGCGGTGGACGCTGGCCCGGGCCGCCAGGATCACCGGCGATGCTTGGCTTAGTTAGCATTGGCTAGATATAGTTAGCGACGAATTCGGAGCCACTGAATTCGGACCCCACGAGGGAGTACATATATGACCAGCACCACCGAGCGCTACCGCGCCGCGGCGAGCCAGTCGGCCAGCAAGGTCGAGAAGATCGCTGACTTCTGGACGCAGGGCTCACAAAAGCTGACTGGCTACATGCCCGCGGTCCTGCCGCAAGGCCTGACCAAGGCCGAGCTGAGCGACCAGCTGGGTCGGCGCGACCTGCCCAAGACGGGCAGCATCGACGAACTCATCGAGCGCCTGGTCGAGGCAGACAGCAAGTAATCACGCTGCCCGCCCCACCACACTGAGACGCCGGTACCCGGCAGCATCTGCCGGGTACCGGCGTCTTCGAGCTGTCAACGCCAGGGCAGCCAGCCCGCCCAGGCCCGCGGCACCCGCCTTCACCTCATGCCGCCCCGCAGGCCCGGCTCACCAGTGACGCCGCCGCCGGTCAGCTGGCGGGTGCCGCGGCGGTGGGGGCGATGACGGCGCGTTGCGGCAGGTACACCTCGTGGGCGGGGTAGAAGGTGACTTCCGGCTGGACGTTCACGCCGACGGCGGCCATGGCCGGACCTAGGCGTTGCTCGCCGAAGGTGGCGAACGCCGCCTCGCTGTCCCACGCGTCGACGTTGTGACAGTCCGCGCCGTCCCACCAGGTCAGGTGCGCGATCCCGCCGTCCGGAGTCTGCTCGAGCCAGCCGGTCTTGGCCCGTACCGCATCGTATTGCCCAGGGGTGACGCCACGCAGAATGACATGGGCTATAACAGCCATGACCGCCTCCTTTGCCCGGAACGTTTGCCTGTCGCCACGGGTACGGCACCGGGACCCGGGCCGGATCACTGCGCAGAGGAACGGAGCCGAAATTTGATCCAGTCGCGGGTACGGTGACGTACCCCAGCAGGATCCTTGGTGTGGGAGGCGCGGTGACGGCGACGCTTGACCAGGTGCGCCCGGCTGCTCCCGCACGCCGCGGCCCGCACCGGCCTGCACGAACCCGTCAACGTGCATCTGGTGCTGACCGGCCCGGCGGTGGCACCTGGGATGTCGCGGTCGGCGAGGGGCCGTCAGATCCTGTGTCCATCCGCATCATCGCCGACGCGGTCGGGTTCTGCCGGCTGGTCGCCAACCGGGTCACTCCCGCCGACCTCGACTTGCATATCACCGGGGATCCCGGACGGGCCGCCGGGGTGCTGGCCGCAGCGTCGGCACTTGCCCTTGACTAATAGAGGAGCAGCCATGCCGCGGGTGAGCCACCACTTCGTCGCGGACCGTCCGATCGACGCCGTGTTCGAACGTCGTCACCACGGCCAGGTTCTGGCCCGAGTGGCACCCGGCCACGCGCGGCGTCGAGGGGGACATCGGCCACCCCGCCCGGCTCGGTGACCAGATCACCGAGCACGTGACGATCGCAGGAATCCAGGGCTCGGGCACCTGGACAGTGGTGGAGCACGACCGGCCGCATCACCTGGCCATGGAGACCGACCTCGCCTTCGGTCACCTGCGGATCAGCTACCAGCTGACCACGGTCGACGGCGGGTGCACGCGATTCGAGCGCGACCTGGACTTCCCCGAACTAGGGCCGCAGGTCAGTGCCGCCATGCAGGTCCAGTCGGCGGAGGGGATCACCAGCCTCGCCCGCCTGGTGCAGCGCCAGGTCCCGGCGCCCAGGCCAAACTGAACAAGGTCGACACCGCACCACGGCCGTCAACCTGTCCCGCCAGGCCCGACGCAACCTGCAAGAGAACCTGCCACTCGATGTCGCCGTTGCCGCCATGGAGACGATCGACGGGCCTTTTGGCGGATGACACGCGCGATGTCCATCCCGAATGTCATCACAGTCTTTACGACGGACATGTGAGCGCGCACGTGGCACGGATGCGGACATCCGCCGCCCTGGCTTGTGTCCCGTTCCCGATCCCGGTATCGGCTGATCTCGGGCTCGCCCCGTCCGGGGACATCAAGAGTTAACGTCGCCGGGGTGTACGGGTCAGCGGCGGCAGGCGTATGGTCGGTAGCAGCGGATTATCCACAAGCATCCTGCACAGGCCAGCGTGACGTGCAGGTAACCGCGTCGCACCGGACCCTGGTGGCACGGCCATAGATGGCCGGATTGGACCAACGTGGCTTCGCGATGAGCCAGTCATCGGAAGTTGGCCGCCCTGCCCCGTGCGATGGGCGGGCGCCGCCCGGCAGTAGCGCCCCGCAGGACGCCAGCGCGGCGGCGCCCCCGGCCTTGCTCCGGCAGGTGGTTGATGCCTTCCAGGACGGGGTGGCGCTGGCCGATGACCATGGCACGATCACGCTGGCCAACCTGCGGCTGGACGCGATGTTCGGCTACCAGCATGATGAGCTGCTCGGCCACCCGGTCGAGTTCCTCATCCCATCGGACCTGCGGGACGGGCACCGCAGCTTGCGGGCCAGCTACGACCGCGCCCCTAGGACCCGGCCGATGGGCGCGGAAGCAGGACTGGCCGGGTTGCGCAAGGACGGGACCATCTTCCCGGCCCAGATCAGCCTCAGCCCGGTCCCGACCGCAGCGGGCCGGTTCACCCTCGCCGTGATCCGCGATGTCACCGAGACCCGGCAGGTGCAAGACCGTCTGCATGAACGCAGCATCCTGTTGCAGGACAGGGACCGCATCGCCGGTGACCTGCGGGACAAGGTCATCCAGCGCATCTTCGCGGCCGGGCTGGCCCTGGAGGGCGCGGCAGCGATGACCACCCAGCCGGAGGTCCGCCGCCGGGTCCTCACCTCCGTTGATGACCTCGACCACGCGGTCCGGCTCCTCCGGGACACCATCTACAGCCTCGACCACCAGCTCGACGGACACAGCTTCCGCGCAGAGATCATCACCCTGTGCGGCGAGCTGTCACCCGCGCCGGAGGTCACATTCACTGGGCCGGTCGACGGAGCCCTGCGCCCCGCCGGCAGCACCCGGCTGCTGGACATCCTGCGCGACGCCCTGGCGCTGATCAGCCAGCACGCCACGCCTGTCCGGATCAGCATCACCGCTGACAGCGACTCCCATCGCACGGTAATTGACGCCGCGCCGCTGTCTCCAGCCAGCGGGGCAGGCGGAACCGACCACGGGTTCCCCGCCCTCCGGGACCAGGCCGCCCAGGCCGGAATCCGCCTCGACATCGACCCCGGTCGCTACGGCACCCGGTTTGCCTGGCACGTTCCCGCGACCCCATCGCACAACAGTTATCCCCGGTGACTGGTCCCCGATTACGGTGCGTGCCTCGGTTGCGCGGCGGCCCGGCTTCCGCCTCCTTGTTACCTCAGGGTCGACACCGTGACGTCAGGGAATCACAGGGAGGCTGGAAGGCCGGCTCGCGGCCCTGCTGTGGCGCTTTCTCGGGCAGCATGAGACGCACGTCGCAGAGGCAGCCGACGTGCCACGGTTCGACATCGTGACCACTGTCCCCGGGACCCGGCCACGCGATGACGCACATCCGCTCGTGCATATCCATCCGGCCATTCTGCCCGTACGGGGCCGGGTGGTGCGGGGTGGGCGCGGGCTCGGGGTGGGCTGGCAGGGGGACGCGGCAGCTACGGGCTGCCTTGAGCACGGTGGTCTGCCTTCTTGCCGCTCGCTGGGCGCTCTCACGCATTCCTGCCCTGGGGAGAGCGCCCGCGAATTCCGGAACGCTGGCACCCTCCGGCGCCCGCTAGGCGTCCCGGACGATCGCGTAGGTAAGGGAGACGAGGCCGTTACCGACAGTCCGGCTGCCGGAGAGGCGGAACGGCTTCTTGCCGCTGGTCTCGCCGAAGAGCCGCTCGCCGGCCCCGACCACGACCGGGAAGACGATCAGCCGCAGCTCATCCACGAGGTCGTGCTCGATCAGCGAGCGCCCGAGCTGATAGCTGGCGTAGACGACGATGTCTCCGTCTATCTCCTGCTTCAGCCTCGTGACCTCATCGACCACGTTGCCCGTCAGGACCGTCACGTTGGTCCACTTGGGGTCTTCTAGGGTCGAGGACACGACGTACTTGGGCAGGCTATTCAACCGGTCCGCCCACTCGCCAGGCCGGGATGCCCACCGCGCCCCGAACCACTCGTCGCTGCGCCGGCCCAGCAGCAGGGCCGCGGTGCCCAGCGCCTCGGCGTACTCGACCTTGCCCCACTCTTCGAGGTCCTTGCCCCCGTACCGGACGAACCAGCCGCCCCGGCCGAAGCCCTCTTCACCGTCGGGGTCCTGGACCACTCCGTCGAGCGACACGTTCGTGCTGATGACGATCTTTCCCATCTTCGGCTCTCCTTTTATCGGTGTTGCCGGCTAACGCCACCGCGGCTCCGGCTGAGTGCCGACGCCCGGATCGTCCGAGCCGTCGATGATGGATACACCGCGGCGCCGGGAAACTGGGCGCCCGCGAGCCGCCCAGTTCGCCCCCCGGGCGGTGTACATACAGGATGGAAACGCGACCGGGTGCGGGAAGAAGGTGACGCTTGTGGAGTCGGTGGGATCTGACCTGATCGCACAGGCGCGGGCCGGGGACGGCGAGGCGTTCCGGGAGCTGACCGAGCCGTACCGCCGGGAGCTGCAGGTGCACTGCTACCGGATGCTCGGCTCCTTCCAGGACGCCGAGGACGCGCTGCAGGACACGCTGCTGGCCGCCTGGCAGGGCCTCGGCGGGTTCACCGAGGAACGCGCCTCGCTGCGCACCTGGCTGTACAAGATCACCACCAACCGGTGCCTCAACGCGCTCCGCTCAGCCCGCCGCCGAGCTGCGAAGGAGTGGGACGTGCCCCAGGTTGAACCGCCCGAGCCGACCCGGCTCGGCGAGGTCGTATGGCTGCAGCCGTATCCGGATGCCCTCCTGGAGGACGCGGCCGGCGGGCCGCCCGGCCCGGAGGCCCGCTACGAGCAGGCCGAAGCCATCTCGCTGGCCTTCGTGACCGCCCTGCAAGTACTGCCGCCGCGCCAGGTTGCCGTGCTGATCTTGCGCGACGTCCTGGGATTCCACGCCAGCGAGGTGGCCAGCATGCTGGACTCGACCGTCGAGTCGGTCAACAGCGCCCTCAAAAGGGCCCGCGCCAGCCTGCAGCACCGCCTGCCGCCGGCCGACGGCCGCCAGCCGTCTCCCGCCCTCGGCTCCCCCGCCGAGGAGGCGATCGTGGCGAAGTTCGTCCGCGCGTGGGAGTCGGCCGATCTGGACGCGCTGGTTGCCCTGCTGACCGACGACGTCTTCATCTCGATGCCGCCGATGCCCTTCGAATACGAAGGCCGGGACGTCGTGGCCCGGTTCTGCGCCATCCTGTTCGGCGCGGGCCGCAGGTTCGACCTCGTGCCGGCCAGGGCTAACGGCCAGCCGGCCTTCGGCGTCTACCTGCGCGCCCCCGACGGCATCCGCCACGGGACCGGCCTGTACGTGCTGACCCTCACCGGCGACCGGATCTGCGCCATGACCCGCTTCGAGGCCAGCGTGCTGCCATGGTTCGGGCTACCGCGATCGCTCCCCTCCAGCTACGCGACCGCTACTGGGCCAGCCAGGAGGACCCGCGCTACTCGACCCCCGTCCGCTACGACGAGCCGGACCAAAGACCGCTCCGCACGCACCGGCCCAGGCCGTATCACCACGACCCGTTCGGACAATTGACATTCTTTCGCCGAACGGTCCGTGGTTCCTGCCGCCGGACCCTCGGCAAAGCCCGAGCGGGGCAGAGCACGGCTAGACGGGCTGCGTCACCCTCGTGCGTACCGTGCCGTCGGCCATGACGTCGCCGCCGTCGCAGCACCACTGGATACCCGTAGCCGAGTCCTGAGCTGGATCGCGCTCGGAGTCGTCTACCTGGTCTGGGGATCGACCTACCTGGCCATCCGGGTCGGAGTCGGGCACCTGCCGCCGCTATTGTTTGCCGGCACATTGAAGTTCTTCTACCGAACGGGTCGGGTTGCCCGCCCCGGTCAGCCCGATGTGCTTACGGGAGGGACGTGGATATCCGGTCAGTCCAACGCCTGGCCCCGATTTCCCAGGCCCGGCACAGGGCGTTCGCCAGGACCATCTGGTGCGGGGTCCGGCAGGACACCCGGATCAGGTCCGGGCTGGCCACGATGATGGCCAGGGCCCTGGCCCGTGAGGTTGCCACGTTCAGCCGGTGCAGGTCGTAGAGGAAGTCCAGCCCGCGCGGCGCCTCGTCCGCCGACGAGGTCGCCATCGAGTAGATGACCACGGGAGCCTCACGCCCCTGTATCTTGTCGACGGTCCCGACCTTGAACCCGGTCTGCCCGCTGGCCGCCAGCGCGCTCTGGATAGCCCGGATCTGCGCGTTGTAAGGCGTCACGATCAGGACGTCGCCCACCCCGACGGGCTGCTCGACACCGTCCTTGTCCCGCCACGAGCAGGCCGTCAGCTGTTCCGCCAGCCGCGCCACCTCGGCCGCCTCCTCAGGTGAGGCGTTCGTGTTCCCCTGGTGTGCTACCTCGACGACGCGAAGCCCCGAGCCCGCGAGCCCGGAGCCCACGATCTCCTGGCGGCCGAGCCCATCGACGCCGTGCAGCTTGCCGTCGTAGAACACGGCGGAGGTGAACCGGCACAGGTCCGGGTGCATCCGCCAGGTCTGGTCGAGCAGCAGCCCGGCGCCCTCGGGCATCGTCGCCCGGTCGCCCAGGATGTGCTCCAGCGCCGAGACGCCCGCGCCCGGCGGGTGCGTGGCGTGGCTGGGCTGGGCGAGCTGTTGCGGGTCGCCCAGCAGGACCAGGTTCCGCGCCGCCCCGGCCACCGCCAGCACGTTGGCCAGCGACAGCTGCCCGGCCTCGTCGACGAACAAGGTGTCCACGCTGCCCGCCAGCCCCGCCCGTGCCCACAGCCAGGCCGTCCCCGCGGCCACGTCCAGCTCGCCGTCCTGTAGGGCCTTCTCGAGCTGTTCGTTGCTCATCGTCGCGGCGTCCTCGTGCCGGTAAGGGTTGTCGCGTTCCGCCCGCTGGCCGATCCGGGGCAGCCCGGCTCCGCGCCATCTTGCGTGCTCGTACACCTTGTCGATGAGGTGGCAGA
Source organism: uncultured Actinomycetes bacterium (assembly GCA_963739135.1). Lineage (GTDB taxonomy): Bacteria > Actinomycetota > Actinomycetes > Streptosporangiales > Streptosporangiaceae > Palsa-504. The sequence goes on along the minus strand of CAVTZG010000017.1, from coordinate 438,748 downwards.
TGACCGCGTGCGAGGGCCCGGTGATGCCGACCGTGCGGCCGTGCGCGATGAGCTCAAGGATCTGTTCGGCCGCGGTGTACGTCTTCCCGGTCCCCGGCGGTCCCTGCATGGGCAGGTACGAGCGACGGAGCGATACCGCGAGCCGGACCGCGGCGGCACTGGCCGTTTCGCCCTCGGCCCGCAACGACCCGGCCGGATCGCTTCCGTCATCGGGCGGGCGGCGCAGCAGCAGCGCGGTCGCCGCGTCCCCGCCGCCGGCTCCTGCGCGAACCACCCGGTCACCCAGATCCCGCAGCCGATCCCGCTGCTCCCAGGTCCTGGGCGGCCCCGCTTCGACCAGGGCCGCGGGCCACGGCCCGGAGTAAGTGCGGCCCATCTTCAGGTCGATCGTCCCGCGCGCATCGTCCACGTCGCAGATCGACCACTGCTTGTCCGTGTCCGGATTACAGGCCGTGCCGCCGCCGGAGAACTTGTGCTCCTGCGGCGGGAAGCGGAATCGCCGCACCACCGACTTCTTGACCTCGCCGACCACGTCCCCGCCAGTGAGCCCGCCCAGCGCATCCGGCTCGCCGATCAGCTCCGCCGGGCTCAGCGTGCGGACGTAGAAGTACCGCCACCAGGCCGGCTTGTCCTCGCGCCGGTGCCAGTCGAGCAGGTCGGCCAGCAGCGCCCGCGCCTGCCCCTCGGGCGTTTCCGCGGAAACGCCGGCCAGCAGCGCCGACCTGATCCGGGCGCTCTCTGCGTCCTCCGCGGCGCCCGGCTTCTCCGCGAAGACCGGCCGCGGCAGTTCCTCGCCCAGCCGTTCGGCCAGCTCGGCCCGCCGTTCCTCCAGCCAGTCCCGCAGCGCCAGCGTGGCCCGGCAGTCGTCCTCGTTGTACCCGGCCACGACCCGCCGTCGCTCGCCCTCCCCCGCCGCGGTCCCGTCTTCGAGCGCCGCCTCGAACGCGATCAGGCTGACCGTCGCCTCCGCCAGGTCCACCCGCCGGTCGTACCCGCACAGCGGCTCGAGCCGCTTGATCGAGTAGCTCTCCACCCCGGCCCGCACGCCCTGCCGTACCACCCGGTACAGGTCGACGAACACCCCGAGCCGGAACAGGTCGTCCACCTCGTCCTCGCGCGTGGCAAAACGTCCCATCAGAGCGCCCACCGCCTCCTGGCGCGTGCCGTGGAGTTCGGTGAGATGGTCGACCGACGTCGGCTCGTAATGGTTGTAGTGGTACACGTGCAGGGCGGGGTGGCGCGCGCGGCGCTCGGTGATGAAGTCGATCAGCTTCTCGAACGCGCGCTTCTCGCCCTGCCGGTCATAGGCCCAGATCTGCGTGTACCGGGGGAGTCCCGCCTCGTCGACCTCGGCCGTGTCGACGACGCCGAACAGGTACTGCAGCCCGAACTCCCGGCTGTCCTCGGAGTAGTAACGGGCGCCCTCGATATCGAAGAACAGGTCCCCTTCGGCCGGTTCCGGCAGCGCGAGCAGCCCGCGGTTGGGGACCAGCGCGCCGTCGGCGTCGCGTTCAGGATCCAGGAGCTCGTACCGGATCACCCCGTCGTCGCTGGCCACCTGCAGCCGGGCTTGTAGCTGGGCACGCTCCAGGGCGTCCGGGCTCACCCGCTCCAGCCGCGGCAGGTCGGCCAGCCCGGCGAACCCGCGCCGAGTCGAGGTCCCGGCGCCCTTCAGCGCCCGCCGCTGACCCGTTGGCATCCCGGCCACCAGCGACAGGTCGTCGTCGGTTCGCCTGCGGTCGCGGCACGTATCGCGCCACCGGCAGATGGCACAGTGCTCGACCGGCTCCGGGTAGACCTCGGGCGTCGGATCCTCCCCGATGGCGCCCTCCAGCAGCCGCCGCGTCTGCCGTTCGTAAGCGGCATAGTCGTTCACCTTGAAGGGGACGAATTTCCCGTTGCCCAGGGCCAGGTGCATCCACCGCGCCTCAATCCCCTGCAAGTCGGCGAGCAGGTGTGAGTAGAACGCAGTCTGCAGCACTGCGCGGGCCTTCGCCGACCGGGCCAGCTTGGCGTCGACCACCTCATAGTGAACTTCGGCCGGTCGTGACTCCCCGTCCGGCGCCGGCAGCAGGTCCGCCCGCACCAGAAAATCCGGCCGTCCGAACAGCGCAGTCCCGGGCGCGCCTCCGCTCAGCGTTCCCTGATAGACGACCCCGGCCTCGCCCCGGATGGCCTCCGCCGTCGCCCTGGCCGCGTCCTCCGTTCCGCTGACGTCCACGACGTCGTAGCCGTCCGCGCGGAACCGTTCGAGCACGGCCCGCTCATGCACCTCCCCACGCCGGACCAGCTCCTGGAACCCGATGTCGAACTCCCGTGGCGGCCGCAGCTCCTTCCGCGCCTTCAGCAGGTCCAGCTGCGTCAACCGCTGGCAGGCCAGGAAGTTTGCCACATCGCTGGCCGCCAGCCGCACGTGCCCCTCGATGATCTTCATTTCGATCCCTAACGACCTCCGGTCCCAGCCCGCCGGACTCCCATCCTGCCAACCGCCATTTTCGTCCCTGCCTGTTCGTCCGTACCTCCGAAGGGTGCGATCCGGACGCAAGATGATGGGGACGACCCGGATTCCATCCAGCGGCCGTTGCTGAGTTTCCTGTCGCAGCGGGCAGTGGCCAGGGAGGTCGACCGCAATCCTCCGCCGTTCCCTCGCGTGGGCCGACGCGTACCGCGCCGCCCTGGCGTCCCTGGTCAACCTCCCCCGGCCGTGATTCCGGCCGCGTGCGTCACGGGGGCGAGCCTGTGGTCATCAGGAAGAGGCTGAACCACACGGACGCGGCGCCGAGCACGCCGATCACAAGACCCAGCAGCCACGCGGGCAGCGGAGCAAGGAGCCGGGCCACTGGCACGCTGAGCAGTACGGCGGGGAGCAGGAAGCGCGGCTTGGAGCCGAGGTAGCCGGGTCCCACGCCCAGGGCGATGACGACAATCGCAAGCGTGTAGACGTGCATGCTCCATGGAAACCTCTCGGTGAGGCTGCAGATGGTGAGCACGACTGCGGCTGCGAGCACGAACAGGGTCATGACCTCGACCGCGGACGGGCGGTCGAACAGCGCGTCCTTCACGGCGGAGAAGACGCCCCGTCCCCAGTCGAAGCTGTCGTCGCCGTTCTTCTCCAGCCAGCTAAATCCGCCGAGGTGGCGCAGCCTGACGGCCGAATAGGCCCAGTAGCCGAGCACGCCGAGCGGGGACAGCAGCAGCGCCACCGCCGGGCGCCACCACATGGCGGCAGGCTGGCGCGCCCTCAGCGCCGCGATCACGGTCGGCAGCGCTGCGACCGTGACCGCCGCGACCAGGGCCACGCCCGTGCTGCTGCGCGCCAGGCCGGCGCCGATTGTGAGGACCCCGGCCATCAGCCAGCGGCGCTCGACGAGCGCGACGAGGGACCAGATGGCAAGCGCGCAGAACAAGGCCTCGGAATACACCATGGACAGCACGATCGAGGCGGGCGCCACCGCCCACACCGCGACCATGATCAGGCTGAGCCGCCGGTCACCGATCAGTGCCATGCCGAGCCTCGTCAGCCCCCACGCCGCCGCCAGGCCCGCGGCGATGGTGATGGCGAAGCCCGCGCGTTTCAGGCCGATCCCGGGTACCCAGGCGATCGTGTCGATGGCCAGCGGATAACCGGGGTACGAGGCGAGGATTGAATCGGGATACCGCCAGCCCGGCACATAGGCATACCCGTGCGCAGCGATGTACAGGAAGCGGCTACTGTCCCATGACACGATCAGGTGGACCAGCGACCAATGGAGCGCACGGAATCTGCCGAGGTGCAGCAGGAGCGCGGCGACCGCCAGAGTGAGAACGCGTACCGCGGCGTAGATGAGCATCCCAGAGGCAGCCAGGGTGGACCGAGAACCGGCTTCCCGATCGCCTTGCGCAACCGAAGCCGCGTCCCGGGAATTCTCAGTAGCACTGGACGGCATCGGCGACCGCTCTCCACATTGGTTACCCGGATCGTACCCGCACGGACAGGCGCAGGTTAGCCGAAGATCTGCCGATGCGGACGGTGAACTCGCCGGGCGGCCCGACCCAGCCGCCTGACGCCTCGTCGTAGCGCGCGAACGCCCGGGCCCTGCACGAGCTGTCCCACGGGTTCTCGCCGCTCACGACTGGGAGCTGAGCACCTCAGGTGGTGGTGCCGCGCTGGCGAGCACCCGCGGCAGCAGGACGTTCGCCACCTCTGGGGACATGAGGGATGGCAGCGGGAATTGCGGGCCAGGCTGCCAGGTGCTGGGCGCCGAGATCTGGCCGTTTCCTGCTTCCAGGACGCGTCCGGTGACCGTGCGGGCCGCCGGTCCCAGCAGCCAGGCGATCACGGGCGCCACGTGCTCGGCGGCCAGCGGGTCGTCGCCGGGGCTGGCGCCAGGGCTGGCCGGAGCCTCGCCCAGCCATTCGGTCAGACGCGTCCGGGCTACCGGAGCGACGGCGTTGACCGTCGCCCCGTACCGGCCCAGCTCGTCGGCGCCGACCCGGGCGAGCATGGCCACGGCGGCTTTAGCCGCGCTGTAGGCGGCTTCGGCGCGGAAGCCGTACAGCCCGGCGGCCGAGGTGGTGAGCACCACCGCGGCCTCGACCGCCCGGCCCGCCTTGGCTTCGGCGCGCCAGTAGCGGCCGGCCGCTCGCAGCAACCGGAACGGCGCGGTCACGTGCACCTCGAGTAGCAGGCGCAGGTCGCTGTCGTCGAGCTGCAGGATCGGCCCGGAACGCAGCAGGCCGGCGTTCGATACCAGGCCGTGCAGCTGGCCGTAACCCCGGAGGGCCGCATCGAGCAGGGTGCGCGGGGCATCAGGACCGGTGACGTCGCAGACGACCGCGTGCACGCTGCCGGGCAGGTCCCGGGCGGCGTCGGCGACCTCTTTGAGGGCCGCCTCGTCGATGTCGTCGGCGACCACGGCGGCGCCTTGCCGGCACAGCTCGAGGGTGTAGGCGCGCCCGAGCCCGCGCGCCGCGCCGGTCACGATGACGGTCCGCCCGGCCAGCGGCACCGGACGGCCGGGCTGCGTGCCGCTGGTTTGGTGCGCCTGAGCGGGCGGGTCGCCAGCCCGGACCCGGCGCACGACGGCGTCGATCTGCCGCAGCATGGTGGCTTCGGACGCGTAGGGGCCGAACACCGCGTCAGCTCCCCGGCCCAGCAGGTCGGCTTGATCCCGCTCGGTCAGTACGCTTCCGCCCAGGACCAGGCCCATGCCGAGCTCCCGGCAGCGGGCCAGGAGCTCGTCGGCGTAGGCGGCGTACTCCCAGGAGTGGATCGACACCCCGACCAGGTCGGCGTCCTCCTGCTCGGCGGCCGCGGTCAGCCGTTCCGGCGTGTTGAGGCGGCTGGATCGCCGACCCGCGCAGCACGCGGGGGTCGATGCCATGGCACGGGCTGGCCAGGTACTGGCCGGCCAGCGCGAAGGCGGGGGGCAGCGAATGGCTCAGCGTGATCTCATCCAGCGGGATGCCCTCGACCAGCTCGATGAAATCCTGCTTGCGGCACAGCGACACGCCCGTGGTGCCTACGGCGGGGATGCACATCGGATGGTCGGGATCGAGCGCGGACATCGTCGGATTGTCCCCGATCACGTCGATGCCCAGCGCGCCGCGGGCCAGCAGGTCCCGGAGCTGCTCGTTCGACCGGCGGGGCGAGCCCTCTCCGGACAGCTCGCGGTGGATCCATCCGCGGCGCCGTGCCGCCGGCGGCCCCATCCTGCCCCTGGTGTACGGGTAGGCTCCAGGGTCGCCGATCTCGGCGTAGCCGCGGTCGGCTTCCCCGGGCGCACAGACGGGGCGCAGCGGGATGCCCGCCGCGGAGGAGGCTGCCTCGTCTGCCGTCATGCCTCACCTGCCTGGCAGAGGGACAGCGCGAACGCCCGGTAGCGGGCGGCGAGTTCATTGAGGGACAGGGCGCCGTCCTCGTGGTACCAGGCGCGGATCCCGTCCAGCATGTCGAGCATGGCCATCGCGGTCAGCAGCGGGTCGGTGACATGGAACTGGCCCGTGGCCGTGCCTTCGGCGATCACGTCCCGGACCGCGTCCCGGTATGAGCGCCGCAGCGCGGCGATGCCGGCCTGCTGTTCGGCGGTCAACGCGTTCAGCACCGGGTTGCCGGCCAGAAGTTCCTCACGGCGGGTCACGGTCAGGACCACGTGATCGGTCACGGCCCGCTCGAGCCTGGCCCGCGGCGGCACCGACGTGTCGCGCAGGCCGGCGAACTCATCGTCCAGCGATGCCCGGCCACGCCTTACGCACCAGGTCGCCTTCGTCGGCGAACAGCCTCCGGGCTCACCATCCGGCGTAACCCTTGACGACCGCCGGCTCGGCTCAGCCTCCGGTCGCGGCGAACCAGGCGCCGGCGGGTGAGGCGACGAACACGATGGGGGCGATGCACGGTTCCGGCAGCTTCAGCCTCGCCCTGATCTCGGAGTTCCCGGTCATGCTAGCCGGGAACTGGCGGGTGCTGACGTTGGTCACGGTGGCCATGCCGCCGGTGATGGTCTGGCAGCTGACGATGGCCTCGAAGTCGGCAACCGGGTTGACGCCCCGCAGGTTGGCCGGGACCGAGGGCTGGTCGGCCAGGACCAGGCCGCGGACATGGACGTCCAGGTGGCCGTCTCTGCTCAGGAAGCCGGTCCCTGACGTGATCATGCGGCCAGATGACCATGAGCCATGCGGCTAGATGTCCACAAGGTATGCGGCCATCTGACCATCATGACCGCCCAGCTGGACCATACTTGTGAGATGGATCAGACCAGGAACCTGATACCGCGCAAGGCGGAGAGCCTCGTGACCGAGGCCCTGGCTGATACGCGTGTCGTCACGCTAAACGGCGCCCGGCAGGCCGGCAAGAGCACCCTGGCCAGGATCACCGCCATCAGGCACCCGAACACCGTGGTCCGCCTCCTGGACGATCCGGCCACGCTGCGCGCTGCCCAGGACGATCCGGCTGGCTTCGTCGAGCACGACGGCCTCATGGTGATCGATGAGGTTCAGCTGGCTCCGTGGCTGTTCCGGTCGATCAAGGTGGCCGTCGATACCGACCCGCGTCCCGGGCAGTTCCTGCTCACCGGGTCCGCCCAGGTGCTGGCGTTGCGCGGGCTGCCCGACGCCCTACCCGGCCGGATGGAGATCATCGAGCTGTGGCCGTTCTCCCAGGGCGAGCTGGAACGGTCCCCCGACGCCTTCGCCGACGCGGCATTCGCCCGCGGCCCGGGCTTGTCCCGTACCTCCACGCTGCGCAAGCGCGACTATCTCAACCGCGTCGTCCGCGGCGGCTATCCCGAGGCGATCCGCCGGTCCCCTCGCCGCCGCGCCGCCTTCTTCGACTCCTACCTGACGAACCTCATCGAACGCGACGTCAAAGAGCTAGCGGCCATCGAGCGCCGCGGCGACCTGCGCCGACTCCTGGCTCTGCTGGCCGGCCGCTCCGGCGGGCTGCTCGTCCCCGCAACGCTCGCGACAGCATCCGGTATACCCCGGACCACGCTGAACCGCTACCTCGAACTGCTGTCGGCCGTGTTCCTCATCAAGCAGATCCCCGCCTGGTCAGCTGGCCAGGCCCAGCGGGCCATCGGCACGCCCAAGCTGGCCTTCGTCGACGCCGGCATTGCCTCGCACCTGCTCGGCCAGGACGCCACGCGCCTAGGTGAACCCGACGGAGCGGCCGGACCCATGATCGAGACGTTCGTGCTGATGGAACTGGCCCGCCAGCTCACCTGGGGCCAGGAACGCGCCCGCCTGCACCACTATCGCACCAAGGACAAGACCGAGGTAGACGCCATCCTGGAAACCCCTGACGGCCGGGTGGTCGCCATCGAGGTGAAGGCCGGAGCCACCGTCCGCAGCGAAGACCTGGCCGGCCTGCGCCACCTCGCCCAGCGGCTGGGCCCGCGGCTGGTAGCCGGATACGTCCTCTACACCGGACAGCAAACGCTCCCATTTGGCGACCGCCTGCGCGCCCTCCCCATCGATGCCCTGTGGAACTCCGAACCCTGACCTGGGACACCGGCGATACGCATACCCGCGACCGGAGCTCCCGCCCGATGAGGCCCAACCACGTTTGCGACGTTTCCGCGGAAACGCTTTGTGCAGAGTTTCACAAGCCGCTAACCCGAAAATAGAACCTGAGCTGGCCACTACCACCCCTATGAGCTGGCCTCCACCGCCGCCGAACTCACCAGCTGGCTCGACCAGGCCGCCCAGACCCTGACCCAAATCCAGGCCGCGAGCCGGTGCGTAAGCCGGGCCCGCTCACGGCCTCGTCGCCGCGGGAAGATCCGGTGCTCCGGTTCCCGTCGTGGGGATGCGTATAGGTCGGAGTCGGGGTCATCTTCCGCGACGCGCCATAGGCCGTGCTTCTTGTCCCACCAGGCGGCGTCTACCTTGGCTCGATCATACACCTATCATACACGTGAGGTGTAGAATAGGTGTATGGCCAGAAAGCGTACGAATATCGAGATCGAGGACACCTACCTCCGGATCGTTATGGACCGCTACAGCCTGCGCACCATGACCGAAGCCGTCGAGCTCGCCCTCCGCCATCTGGCCGGACAGCCCATGAGCCGGGAGGAAGCCCTGGCGATGCGCGGCGCCCACGCGATCGATGAGCCGCCCGCAGATACACCTCCGCGGGGAGCAGCGTGATCCTCGCTGACACCTCGGCCTGGGTCGAATACGACAGGGCCACCGGGAGCACGGTCGATCTTCGCCTGAGGGATCTGATCGCGGCCGACGGCCCGATTGCGGTCACGGAGCCGGTGATCATGGAGGTGCTGGCCGGGGCGCGCACCGATGCCCGGGAAGCGGACCTGCGCCGCCTTCTGCTGCGGTTCCACCTGTACCAGTTCGACGCAGCTGCCGACTTCGAGGGTGCCGCGCGCATCTACCGCCGATGCCGGCAGGCCGGTATCACGCCACGGGGCCTGGTTGACTGCATGATCGCCGCTGTCGCCCGGCGGCATGAGGCGACGCTGCTTGCCTGCGACATCGACCTCGATCGCGTGGCGCGGGTGATCGGCATCGAGCTAGATCGACCAGCGGCACCGGAACGGCCGTCGTCGGCCGGATGATCCGCTGGCACGTCGCATGGTTCGCTTGACGCTCGCCTGGGAAAGGCGCGGAATCGCCGGATTCTGCCGTGCGCTGGCGGACCCGCCCGCGCTGACGAACTTCAGGCATGCCGGGGCCGGGCTGGTCGTGCCGGATGTCACGGGGCTGTTCTACCGCGCGTGCATGGAGGTGGCCGGTCGGCGCGCCTCGTGCATCCGTCTTCCGCTCAGAACACTTCTCTTAGCCGTCGGTCCGGTCCCGGCCGAGCGACGGCTAGCACGCACATGTCGTCGAGCTGGGGTTCGGTGCCGAGGGACGCCGGGCCCGCTCCAGGGCACGGCTGGTCGTCTCGGCCATGGTCCGCAGATACTCACGCTCCGCAGTTGTCGCATCCCGCGGCCCGGCCCACCACACGCCGAGATAGCCCAGGGCGCCGACCTCGGTGAGCAACGGAAGCGCGGCCATCGACCCGATCCCCGCGTCCGCCGCCTTCAGGTCGCTGAGGTACACAGGAGTGCGGTCCCGGACCGCGCGCGGTCCCGGCGCGTCGGAATCGATCGTCCACCCCCCTGCCATGACCGCCACCTGCGCGGCAGCGTCACCGCCCGCGAGCGGCTCGAACCGGCGTCCGTCGGCGGCCAGCACGCTGATCACCACCTGCGCCGCGTCCAGCCGGACGCGGACCGCGGCAGACACCTGGTCGCCGACGGAGCTGGCCGTAGCGGCATCAGCAAGCACCGCGCCCAGCTCGGCGGCCTCCCACTGGGCCTCGGCTATCGCTCGCTCCAGCCGTGCGCTGTCCCGATCCTGCACCGCCGACATCCGGCCCGCGACTTCCTGAGCCAGCACCCAGCCCACCAGGATGATCAAGGCGATATAGGCCTGCGTCACAGCCACCGAAGCTGGAGACGGCAGCCCCAGATGAGCGAACTCGCCGTACCCGGCCGCCGTCATGTAGTTGGCCACCGCCGCGAACGCCGCTCCAGTGAGAACCACGCCCAGGTCACGTAGCCGGAGCGCCGCCCACGCCAGGATCGGCAAGAACAGCAGGCCGGCCACGTCGCCGAAGCGGAACGCCACGACGGAAAGCCCAGCCGTGACCAGGACCACGAGCACCAGTTCGAGCCACCGCGAGGACACCAGTGCCCGCCGCTGCGCCCACAGCAGCAACGTGCCGCCGATCACCAGCACCGCGATTCCGTCCCCGGCCCACCACTGCAGCACCAGCCCCGGCCACCAGCCGCCCTTGCTCGCCCAGCTCGCAGTGGCCCCGACCAGCCCGCCCGCCAGCGGCCCGAGGACCGCGGCGCCTAGGACGAACCAGCCCAGACCGACGCGAGTCCCCAGGTCTGGCCGCCGTCCTCCGCAGAACCAGCGGACGAACGACGCGCCGATCACCGGCTCCACCGCGTTGGCCAGAGCCGCAGCCAGCGCCGCCGCGAGCGTCAGGTGATGCTGCAGGTCGACACCGACCTCGCTGACCACGATCGCGGCGATCACCACGGGCCAGCGCCGCCGCGCCACCAGCAGCAGGGCGGCCACATCGACACCAGACGGGGGATAACCGAACGCCAGGCCCGAACTGAAGTGGTGCCAGCCCAGCTCCGCGCCCACCGCGTACGCCCCGGCGATCACCGCGAACAGGGCCGCCGCGCGCCCAGTCGCTGATCGGGACCAGCGTTTCAGGTCCGCCAGGACCACCGTTGCTCCACCGGGCAGCCGGGCCACGGCCAGCAAGAGACGCCGGCCGGCCGGTTCCAGTCCCAGCAGTCCGGGAGAGGCAGAGCGTGTCACCATGATTTAGCCGCCGAAAAGAACCCCGCCGCCGCTGGCCTGTCATTACCGCCGCGGGAGTGAACGGCTCACCCAGCCATCCCGCCTACCCCCGGATGCGACATCACCGGCGGACATGCGCCTGAGGATAGTCCCGCTTCTTGGCTTTCAGCTGCCCACTTTAGCCAGCCGCTGTCCCACTTGCAGGCAATATGTCCAAAAAGACGGACCGGCCAGCGATGTCAGACTGCTCTGACGCCGTGCCCGGATGAACTGCGCAGACCGGTCGCTAGCCCCGCTCATGCTTGCGGAGGGCACGCCACCCCTGGGTCTTCGCGCCCTCATCTGGCCCGGCCTCGCCCCGGGTCGCTGCCTCCACCTGCTCGGTCAGCTTCTCCGGGCTGCTGGCGACAAGCGTCCGCTTGCCGCGGACCGCGACCCACATGCTTTCCAGCGGATCAAACAGGATGCCCCACCGGGGGAACCTGGCCCGGAGCGTGCGCGTGTCGTCAGCCGCACGGGCGTTGTCGTCTGGCATAGCATCCCCCTAACTGCTGAGAGCCAGCCTGTTTCCTCAGCATAAGCCGGGGGAGCCTGGACCGCCGGAAATAGCCAGGTCCCTAAGAGCACAAGTGTCGGCCCCCGCATCATGAGGCACCCTCCGCCCCGGATCTCACCGTCATTTTTGTCCGAACTGACCGTGGCTCACCTTCCCCGCCCGAGCAGCACGCTCCAGTTCACCCCGACCCTGATCCCGCTGATCCGCCTCAGGCTGAAGCTCTGTCCCATAACGTCTCACCGCCGCGCGCACGTCGTGTCCGTACCCATACTCCAGGCTGCCCCCATCCGCCCCTACACGCCCAGCCGCGTCCCGGCGCTGGGCCTGCTGTGCTTCCTCGGCATCGTCTCGTCCGTGGCCGCGCTCGTGATCGGGTTCATCCCTCCGTCGCAGTTCGGCCACTCGAATCCGGTCACGTACGCCGTCCTGATACTGGCCGGGATTCTCGCCGTCGGGATTCTCCCGCCGCTGCTGATGGACCGGCTCCGCAAGCCGGCGTGGAAGGCAGGGGGCGACGGATCAGCCCCTCAGCTGTCCCAAGAACGCTAGTCGCAGCATCAGCGCTCGTGGTTGGAGCCTGGGATCTATCCTGGCCTCGTGCTTGAGCTGAGCAGCGTGGATCTGGAGGAGATCGCTATCGCGCTGGCCGACCAGAACGGCTACGAGCACCGGTGGCTGATCAGCCCGCAGACCGGGGAGATCGTGTTCTGGACGGCCGACACCGGCATCGACGGGCAGACGCCGGTCGACCTCGACGAACTGGACCTGGTCGGCATCGATCCGCTGCCGTCCCGGATCTGGTACCAGGACATGGCGGACTTCGCCGAGGCGATTACCGATGAGCGGGCTGCCGACCGCTTCCTGGCCGGCCACCTAGATCCAGACCTGCCCTGAGCCTCGAGCGGCCAGATGACCATGAACCTTGCGGCCAGATGCCCACAATCCATGCGGCCCGCGGTGCAGCAGCGGCCGGTTCTGGCAGCGGCCGTTCTGGCCCGGCAGCCAGGCCTGACAGAGCCGTAGATCGTCACTCGGCAGGCGCGCCTGTTTCGGAGTCTGGCCGGGTGTCTGTGAGGTGGAGGTTGATCCAGCGCGATGCGCGGGCCGAATGTCGTCCTCCTCCCTACGATGAAGGTATGAGCGCACAGTCCACCGAGTCCCCCGGTCAGCATGACGTGATCCACCTGGGCGGAGAGGCCGCCGTGGTGGTGCCGATGGATGAGTACCGACGCCTGAGGGCGCTGGAGCGCCGCGCCTCGGCCTCGGACCTGGAAGCGGCGGAAGCCGATGCCATGCTCCAGGCCCACCGGGAGTGGGTGGCCGCTGGTCGGCCGGGTGCGGTCTCGCACGAGGAAGCGATGGCCGAGCTGCTCGGCGGCGACCGGTGAGGATCGAGTGGTCGCCGAAGGCCAGGGCTTCCGCCCGCCGTTATATGGACGACCAGGACGGCATGCACGCGATCGGCGTGGCTGTCGCTGCCCTGGCCCTTGACCCCAACCCGCAGAACGCATTCATCCGGGGCGATTACCGGCGCTTAAGGGTCGGTCCCTACCGCGTCATGTACGTGGTAGACGACGACGTGATCACGATCGAGCGCGTCGACCTAGTTCGCTGACTTCTCACACAGCCGCGGGCCGGATGCATCCAGCAGCAGTCCCTGCTGTGGCGCCGGCTGCTCCCCGGCGGCGACCCAGACATGGAAGAACAGGTCGCCGGTGACCGGTTCGGGCAGGGCGAGGAGCCCGCGGTTCGGGATCAGGGTCCCGCTGGCGTCCCGCTCCGGCTCCGACTTCGCCCATACCGACGTCAGGCCCGCACTGCCCGCCGCGCCAGACGACCCTACCGGCTAGGTGTCAGGAACAGCCGGGCGCGCAGCCCGATGTGGTCTGAGACGTAGCCGAGCGGCTCTTTCTCGGCGAACACCAGGGCAGCGGTCTCTACCTTGACCTCGCCCGCGGTCAGGATGAAATCGATGCAATGCGGCGTCGCGCCCGCCGGGAGATACTCGGCCCGGAACGTAGGCGGGCACGCGCCCCCGAACGCGTCAGCCAGCCCGGTGGCCGCCCTGAACTCGCCGAACAGGGAGCTCTCGCGGTCGATGTTGAAGTCCCCGCACACCACGGCGGGGGACCTGGCGTTGGTCACCACCTGAGTGAGGACGGCGAACTGGGCGCGTTGCAGCGGATAGAACCGGTTCGCGTCCGACCAGTCTCCGTCATGGTTGGCCACCGGATGCGTGTTGATGACGCACAGCTCAGGGCGCGTCAGCCGGGTCACCAGGGCGCCTTTCAGCGCGGCTTGGTAACGGGACGCTCTGGGGACGCGAACCCGGGGCGGCCAGCCGAAGCGCCGGTATGCCGTACCGGAAACCGGCCGCCGGGAGAACGTGACCAGACCGCCGGCCGGGCCGGCCAGCGCGGGCCGGTAGCTCACCTGCCGGAACGAGCGCATCCGCCGGACCAGCAGCCGCAGGTGCCAGTACGTGAACACCTCCTGGAAACAGGCCACGTCCACGTCCCCGGCATCAAAACCGGCGCCGATCACGGCGTAGCGGTCGGCCAGGCGCGAGCCGGTCACGGGGATGCCTCGTGTGTTGAGCGTTGCGACGGTCAGCTGCTCACCGGACACGCCTCTCACCCGCGCCCATCGCTCAGCCGCTCCCGCTCCATGCCCCGCTCGTGGTACGCGCGCAGGGCGGCGTCGTCCGCCTCCATGCCACGCGACTGTGGCACATCCCGGTCCCTCCGGCCACCCATTAACGCGTGTGTCGCAGAAGGGCCGCTATGACAGACGTCCACCACGGCCGCGGCGGCAGCTGATGGCCGACGCCCTCCAGGGGCAGCAGTTCGGCTCGGGGAATCCCGCGGGCCAGCGCCTCGGCGTGACCGTAGGGAAACAAAGGATCTGCCGACCTGATCGACGTATTCGAGGAAGATCCGCCGGTCGAAGCCGCCGCGCTCGTCCCGCTTGCGGGCCGCTTCCGCTTCGACATCCTCCCAGCTCATGCATGGTGCCAGCCCCCGCCCCGGCGCGGCCGGGATCACGTTGATCAGATCACGCCGTCTTCTGGTCGCCTGGGTGTTGCCTGTCGGTGACGGCCCGCTCGATCCGTTCCAGCCGTTCGGTGATGTCCGCTATTTCCGGCGGCCCGCCACCGCGGGCGGCACGCTCCAGGATCGATCGCACGTAGCTGGTGTACCGGAGATGCCGTCCTGCGCCTGCCGTTTGAGCTGATCGATCACTTCGACGGGCAGGCGCAGGGAAGTGGTTGCCATCGGCTGCGGCTCGACCCAGCGCCCGGGCTCCATCTCCGCGCTGGTGTCGTGGGTGTCGTAGTACTCAGCCAGCCGCTCAAGCTCGGCCTCCGGCCGGGGGAGCTGTTCAGGTTGCTTGGTCATGGTCATCGTGCCTTCCCGTGGAAAGGCCTTCTTCTCAGCCTCGGTCATGTCGCGCGCGGTGACAATGAATGCCTCCTCCCCCTCCGCGATCGCTACCACGAGCAGGTAGCGTCCCGCGTAGATGCGCCCGTAGATACCGTAGATAAGGGTGGTGCCGTCCCGGCCGGGGACGGCCCAGTAGGGACGCTCCAGGATCGCCTCCCGCACTTCACCTAAAGTGACGCGGTGAACTGCGATGTGGTCGGCGGACCAGTCGCTGTCCCGGACTGCCTTGAACACAAATCCATCGTAATGCATTCGTATTGCAAATGACATCCTCGACGGCCACCCAGATCCAGACCTGCCCGAGTCGTTATCGCACTGACAGCCACGGTCACGACGTTCCCGCTTTGTGCAGCGTTTCACAAGCCGCTTTTTTCTGGCTATAATTGAGACCGGTCTTTATACTGGTCTTTGTGGAGACCATCCCCATCACGGAAGCGAAGGCCCGGATCGCCGAACTTGCCGACCGGGTCGCCCGCGAACACGACCACTTCACCATCACCCGCAATGGCCGCGCTGATGTCATGCTCATCTCGGTCGCCGAATACGAGTCCATGCAAGAGACCCTGGACATCCTCAGCGATGAGGAAACGCTTGCCGACCTGCGGCAGTCTCGCGAAGATTTCGCCGCCGGCGACACCTTCGACGCCGGGCAGGTCCGCGCCGAGCTTGAGCGGCGCCGCCGCGGAACACCGTGAGCGGCGAGCCGCCAACCCCCGGCCCGCAGACCTCACTGCCGTACACGGTCATCTTCTCCCGCCAGGCCCGACGCAACCCGCATGAAAACCTGCCGCTCGATGTCGCCGTTGCCGCCATGGAGACTATCGACGGGCCTCTTACTGCCAACCCGCACCGCGCCGGCAAGCCGCTGGAGGAGCCCTTCGACGGCTACCACTCAGCACGACGCGGGACCTACCGGATCATCTACCGCATCAACGAGGACAAGCACACCGTGGAAATCCACTCCATCCGGCATCGGCGGGACGCATACCGCACCTGACCAGGACGGCCCCAATTGACTCATTCTCGACGGCTTCGCCGGCCCAGGACGCGGTGACGGTCAGCGTGTCCACGCCGGAGGCCACCGCGCACGACAGCCTCAGCTATAATCCGGAGATATCCTGGGTAGATATCTAAGATGTCTAGATTTCGATAGGAGGTCGTCCGGTGAGCATGGTGAAGACGCCTGTCGAGATCGATGAGGAAGCGCTGGCTACAGCGGCCGAAGTACTTGGTACCAAGACAAAGAAGGACACGGTGAACGCCGCCCTCCGCGAGGTCGGGCAGCGGCTGGTGCGGCTGCGTGCGCTGGCCAGGCTCGGCGAGATGGCCGACAGCGGCGACTTCGACGAGTTCCTCGGAAATAAGACGGCATACCGCTGGTGAGCCCGGCTCTGTACCTGATCGACACATCGGGCCTGTTCAGGATCCTGCAGGATAAGCTGCGGC
This sequence comes from uncultured Actinomycetes bacterium, assembly GCA_963739135.1. Classification (GTDB taxonomy): domain Bacteria; phylum Actinomycetota; class Actinomycetes; order Streptosporangiales; family Streptosporangiaceae; genus Palsa-504. The sequence goes on along the minus strand of CAVTZG010000017.1, from coordinate 422,497 downwards.
AGGCGTGGTCGGAGCAGCTCACAGCCGGTGTCATCGCCATCTGCCCCATCGTGGAGCTGGAGTTCCTGTACTCGGCGCGATCCCTGGCTGACCGGCTTGAAAAGCGGCGCCTGCTGCGAGAGCTGTTCGGCTGGGTGACGATGAGCGACCAAGCCTATGATCGCGCCAGCGAGATCCAGCAACGGCTGACCGAGACCGGCAAGCACCGTTCCGCCGGACCCGTTGACCTGCTTATCGCCGCGACTGCGGAACGCGAGCGTCTCATCGTGCTGTGCGACGACCGCGACTTCCTGACCCTGGCCTCGGTCACCGGCCAGCCCGTCAAGCTGGTCACACACGTTTAGGACGGCCCAGGCCGTAACACCACTGCCCGTTCGGGATGATTGAAAATCCTTCGGCCGAACGGTCCGTGGTTCCCGCCGCAGCGCCCCGGCCGGTGGAAGAACGGCGGGCCCGGACAACCGCCGGAGCGAGTGGGAGGAGGCTCACCTGCCCCAGCTCTGCACCGTTGTGATACCATTATGGTATGGCCATGACACTTCGCTTGCCGCCCGAGATCGAAGACCAGCTCAAGCAGGTCGCCGAGGTTGAGCACCGCAGCGTACAGCAGACGGTCCTGGTCGCGATCGAAGAGTACCTGTCGATGCGAGAGACCGCCGAGATCCTCGCCGATCCATCAGCGCTGCGAGGCCTGGCCGAAGCTAGGGAGTCTGAGCAGTCCGGCGACGTGGTCTACGGCGCCGAAGCGGCGCGCGCGCTTCTGGCTGAGCGCAAGAGGTGAGCTCCGGGCCTTACGAGCTTGGAATGACCCGCCCGGCCCGGCGCGCGATCTCGGAGTTGCTCGCGGAGGACCTAGCCGCCGCGGCTGTTGAATTCATCACCGGACCGCTCCTGGAGGCGCCTTACCGGGTCGGCAAACCGCTCCGGGACACCCTGTCCGGCTTCCACAGCGCCCGGCTCGGTACTCAGTGGCGCGTGCTGTACCGGATCGACGAATCAAAGCATGCGGTCATCGTTCAGGACATCCAGCACCGCTCGTCCGCCTACCGTCGCCGGTAGGCCCGTGGCGGCCACAAGATAGGCGGCCAGAAGGCTGGATCATCGTCAAGCGCAGCCAGCTCCAGTCCCTCGCGCACTTCGCCGGGACCGTCCTGCACGAGCTGTCCCACGCGCTCAGCGGCGCGCCCGACATGAGCCTCGAGTTCGAGCAGCAACTCACCGAAGAACTCGGCGGCATCGTAGCCCGCAGCATCACAAACGTCTGAGTGGGACCTTCAACCGCCCGTCGCGCGCAGCTTCAGGTCGTAATAAGACCTCTCAATCCCCGCCGGCACGCGGCACAGCCCACCTGCCTAATTCGCGTGGATTGCTTGCCATCCGAAGAAACGCGCCCGCTCTGTCCTACGATCTACTGGTGGCCAAATGGGATCCGGTTCAGCCCCACCATGTCCGGCAGGCAGCAGCCGAGTATGACCAGCTAGGACAGGATGAGTTCCTCGCCCGCCACGGCTTCGGCCGCGCCCAGGCCTATCTGCTGATCCTCGACGACAAAAGCTACGACTCCAAGGCCATTCTCGGCGTCGCATACGGCTACGCGACCGGACGCCCACTCGGTCCCCACGACTTCAGCGGAGGCGTACACGGCGCCGCTGGCGTGCTGAGCGCCTTGGGCTTCGAGATCATCAATACCCGCGACCGCCATCCGTCCAGCTCCTCCTGACCAGCCCCTTTCTCGCGGTCGGGCGGCGGCGGGCATCAGCGCACCATGTGGCTCAAGTTCGCCGCTCGCCGGTAGGCGGTTTCGGCATTCGTCCCTGTTTATTACCATTGCCCCGATGTGTACATTACGAGTCCGTTCACGACTGTCGTATATATGAGTGAATTCGGCGGAAATTCACAGAGCCTGGCAGCCCGACCAGATCCATGATAAGCAGAATGTATGGACGACGTGCTGCTTGGGATCGTCCTGCGGCGTCTGGGGGAATTCCCTCTCCCGGAGCAGACAGCTGATCTCCTGCTGGCAGCTTTCGACAGCGACGAGACCTTGTTGGCCCAGTTGGGCGGCCAAGCGCAGCCATGCTCGAAGGCCCCGGATATCACGACTGCAGCGACGCCATCAGGTGCTTACCTGCAATCGCTGACGGTCAGCGGATTTCGCGGGATCGGGCCGCCTGCGAGCCTGAAGGTGGCGCCGCGCCCGGGGCTGACCCTGGTCGTCGGGCGCAACGGCAGCGGCAAGTCAAGCTTTGCCGAGGCACTCGAAGTGCTGCTCACCGGGAACCTGAGGCGCTGGGAGAACCTCCGCCTGCTCACCAATGACACCCGGCAGTACTACGGCCGACCGCCGCTCCTGGAGACCCTGCTGCTCCCCGACGACGCTCAGCGTCCCAGGCGCAGATACCTCGACTGGCACCGCGAGAAGATCTTCGTCGCCTGACCGGAGCGGCGAGCTGGGCCGCTAGGCGCGTACCTTCTTCATGAAGACCTGCCGACCCGCGGGCGCCAGCGCCGAATGACCTCGGGGAACACGGAACACCCGACCCTCAGGAAGAGGGAGGACGCGGGCTGTTCCCGGTGGCGGCGCTGAGCGCGCGCTGGGACTGGTACCCCACCCGGGAGCCTGCGGGAAAGTGGTCTGGTGCGAGCTAGAGGCGTTATCGCCCGCGCGGCGCGGAGCGGGGGAGGGGGCGGAACCACCGTTCGTTCGGATGAATAGACCAGCGGACATGGGTGCGGCGGGACAGCGCGGAAAGTCAGACATCCTGGCCGGGGCCATGCTCTGGGAGGACAGCGCCCGGTCCACTGATATCTGCCGTCCGCTGCTGCGCGCCGCTCGCGCCGAAGGCATCAGCCGCGACCGCCTGCCCGATTTCCCTCGACCTCGAGGACGGCGGCGAGTTTGCCCTCCTCGGCCAGGACGAGCTGGGCACGTCGGTATTCGAGAGCGCCCTGCGGGACCAGATCGCCCGTAGCGCCGCCGAAGGTGACTGGCCAGAGCAAGATACCGAACGGATCATCCTGGCCGCGGCCCGGGTCGGGCAGCATGTGTTCGCCCTGAATGTGCTCAGTAACTGCGGCCAGCGGTGCGTCTTCTGCGGACTGAACCCCTCGGCGTTCGGCGCCAAGCGCATGCTAGTGGCCGGACATATCAAGCCCTGGAAAGACAGCGCACCCAGCGAGCGCCTGGATCCCCGGAACGGCCGGGCCGCCCGCCCCAGCCACGACGTCGCCTTCGACACCGGCTGCTCACCGTCGGGCCCAGCGCTGCAGATCCACGTGTCCGGCGGGCCGAGACTGCGCTCGCCGAGGACGTCCGGGAGTTCCCGGACGCGACAGGCGGCCCGGAGGTCCGCGGGGCTGCGCTCGTGGCGGCCGCCGTCGGGGTCACTGTGCCGCGCATCGCCGAGATCGCCGACGTGACCGAGGCGGACGTTGAGGAATGGCTCGCCCGCTACCGCGACTACGAGCCCAGCTTCACCGGCTACCCCGACTAGAGACCGGGGGCCCGCCCGCAATGGAACGGCCCACGGGCGATACCGCCCACAGCCGTTCCAATGTGCATCAGAGACGGGTTTCCGCAAGTCAAGACCATGGTGCGGAGTTCTTGGGCTGTGGCGGGCGATTTCAGCATGTGATGCGAGGAACCCCAGGCCTTCAGGCCCGGGAGGAATCGCATCGGTCCAGGTCTAGGCAGGTCGCTTCTGCTGCTCGATATATTCCTTGATGATCGCGAGCGGCGCGCCGCCGCAAGACGCGGCGAAGTACGACGGGGACCAGAAATGCTCGCCCCACAGGTACTTGCGGATGTGGCCGGGGAATTCCTGCCGTAGCCTGCGGGCGGAGACGCCTTTGAGGGAGCCGACGAGGCGGGACAGGGCGACCTTAGGCGGATAGTGCACGAGCAGGTGCACGTGATCGGCTTCGCCGTTGAACTCGCGGAGTTCCGCGCCGAAGTCCGCGCAGACCTCCCGCATGATCTCCTCGCAGCGAGCCAGGATCTCCCCGGTGAACGGGCCGCGCCGGTACTTCGGCGTGAAGACCAAGTGTGCGTGGAGGCTATAGACAACGGTTCTTCCCCTGCGTATGTGGGTGTTTCGTTCCCAGCGTGGTGACATAGGTCAATGCTAGGCTTGTCCATGTGAAGATCGTCGTGCAAGTTCGGCTGCTGCCGGGCGCCGGGCAGGCGCTCGCGCTGGAGTCGGCCCTGCGGGCGGTCAACGAAGCCGCGGACCTGGTGTCGGCCGTGGCGTTTGACCGCCGGGTGTTCCGCGAGTACGCGCTGCGGAAGCACGTCTACGGCGCCCTCAAGGACCGGGGGCTCGGTGCGCAGGCTGCCCAGCACGTGATCAAGAAAACCTGCCACGCCTACAAGACCCTGCGGGCGAACATCCGGGCGGGGAACCTCGGCAACCCCGGGTCGAAACAACGGGTGAAAGCCGAATCGAAGCCCATCACGTTCCGGCCCGACGCCGCGCAGCCGTACGATGATAGGTGCCTGTCCTGGGAGCTTGATACGCGGACAGTATCGATCTGGACCACTTCCGGGCGGCAGCGCGGCGTGCGGTTCGCCTGCTCTGCGGACGCGCTCAAGACGCTGGCCCTATACCGGCAGGGCGAGTCGGACCTAGTGCACCGGGACGGCCGGTGGTTCCTGATGGCGACCTGCGACGTGCCGGAGGCCAGACAGTACGAGCCGGACGGGTTCCTCGGCATCGACCTCGGCATCGCGAACATCGCCACCACCAGCGACGGCGAGATCATGGCCGGCCGCACGGTGAACCGGTACCGCAGGCGGCAACTCAGCCTCCGCCGCAAACTCCAGGCGAAGGAAACCAAGTCCGCGAAGCGGCTGCTGAAGAAACGAGCCAGGAAGGAAGCCCGGTTCGCCCGGGATATCAACCACTGCATCGCGAAGAAGATCGTGACCGAGGCTGAACGCACCTCGCGCGGTATTGCCCTTGAGGATCTGACGGGCATACGCGAGAGGGCACGGCTCCGCAAGCCCCAACGGGTCACGCTCAACAGCTGGGCGTTCGCCCAGCTCGGGTGGTTCATCGAGTACAAGGCGCTCCGCGCCGGGGTGCCGGCGGTCTACGTCGATCCGGCCTGGACATCACGCACCTGCGCGGACTGCGGTCACGCCGACAAGCGGAACCGCGTCTCGCAAGCCAGGTTTACCTGCCGGGGATGCGGCGTCGTTGCGCACGCAGACCGGAACGCTTCCCGCAACATCGCCGCCCGCGGCCAGGTTGCGTGGGATGCGGGGCGTGAGTCACGCGCCCCTGCCCCTGCCTGCGACAGGCAAGGGCTGGACGCGGCAGCCAGCATCACCGCCAGTGATGCCCTAGCCGCAAGCTCGGTCCTTCACTTCAGGGCCGAGTAAGTTGACATGGGGAAGCGGTCCTCCACGCGGAGCACCGCAACCTCGCGCTGCGGGTCGAGCAAGACGTAGGTCACCGAGATGCCCTTGTAGTCCCAGACGTACATGTTGCCGGTCGGGCCGAGCTTGCGGCCGTTGTCGGGAGTGAGCCGGAGCACCTCGTAGATCTCCAGGAGGACATCGATCTCGGCATCGGACAGGTCGTCGATCTGGGCTTCGGCGACGTCGCTGCCCATACGGATGGTGTACACACCTACAGCTGGACCCCGCGCCGACCCAACACCTCGGCCAGGGTCGGGCCCGCCGAGCGCGCACCGGACTGGAGTTGCTCGGCCTCTTGGTGCATGCGCTGCCAGTCGGCCGGATCGGCGGCCGCCCGGGTGGCAATGCGCCACCAGCCGGAGAGGAACTCATCCAGCGCCGCCAAGTCGACGACGGGCGCATGGGTGATCGCTTCGAGCTCGGTATCGAACGCGGCGACGTTGGCGGCGGGCAAGGCCGCGCGTACGGCGATGAAGGTCCGCTCGATGTGCGGATGGGGTCGGTCGTGTCGCTGGACGGTCATGACGACGCCTAACCTCCTGCCGGCTACCGCGTGCCATCCCAGCTTATCGAGCAGGCCGGACAGAACGCGGCACCGGGCGGGTTTCCGTTCCGCTTCCTTCGAAGTCGAACAGAACCGTCCTCTGACCTTCGTGTGAATGTCCATCTTGAACCGCTGGGGGCTGCCGGGTGAAGAACCTTGTCCAGTACCTCATGGATCAAGCTGCCCGCCTCCAGCGGGCTGATCTCGAACCAGGTCTTCGGGTGTCCCGGGCGGCTCGACTCCCAGCAGCCGCCGCACGAAGTAGGCGTGCGGGCAGGAGGCCCACGCTTCGAGCGCGGTCGGGGAGACGACCTGGCCGTGCTCGCCAAAATGGCCAATCTGGACGGCTCCCGCTCGCACGGCGGCAAGTGGGACATCCTCGCCGGGGCCATGCTCCGGGAGGACAGCGCCGGGTTCACAGATATCTGCCGTCTGCTGCTGCGTGCCGCCCGTGCCGAAGGCATAGACCGCGACCGCCTGCCCGATTTCCTCGACCTGGAGGACGGCGGCGAGTTTGCCCTCCTCGGCCAGGACGAGCTGGGTACGTCGGTATTCGAGAGTGCCCTGCGAGATCAAATTGCCTGCGGCGCCGCGCCCTCGGCGGCTCGGTGTCGCCGTGACACGCGCTGAGCTGGTGCCGACGTAACAACAGCGGGCGCGCTTGCCCCGCGCCGGTAGGAATGGACTTTTCACGGCGGGCGGCAGGCCGGGATCAGCTCATCGGCCACCAGCAGCTCGGCGACGCCGCCGCCCGGCGCGGGACCGAGGTGCACCGGCTGGGCGAGCTGCTGGTGGACGGCCAGGATGTCGCCAAGCCCGAGGAGCTGGCCGGGCACATCGACGCCTACCGGGCACCTCGGCCTTGCTGCCGGGACTTTAACGCCCGCGACCAGCCGCAGCTCGGCGCGAAGGTCCGCGACCTGTACGCGGCCGGGGCCGCCGAGCCGGACCGGGTCGTGAAGATCGTCGACGACGCCTACGTCGGCGAGCTCGCCGACGCGGTGACCGGGTCGCTGGGCGGGAAGGTTGGGGTCGCGCCCCGGGTGTTCCTGAAGGAGCTCGTCACCGATGACCTTGAGCGGGTGGAACAGTTCGCCGACTTCGACCCGCGCCGCCACTACGCGCTGACCCTGGCCGCAAGTGAGCTGTCCGAGGTGGAACGCAACGCGGCCGCCCTGGCCGTGCCGTCCGCGGCCCGCGCCGACTCGGGGTGATGACGGCCGTCTCATACGAGATGTGCGTGGTGACCCGACCCTGGAGCGTAAGTGAGTCGTTGCGAGAGAAGAATTACCAGCTCAGGAGGGATTTGGCCGACAGTCTGCGCTCCTCCTGAGCGCTAACTGGATGCCGTCCGCTGCATCTGATGCAACAACGTACGTCCGCGTCGCGTACCGGTATCTGGCGGCAGACCGCCCACTCACCTGTCGGCAGAACGCCCACGGAGGAATCGGCAGAACGCCCACGAAGATACCGGCAGATCGCCCATGCCCAAGCGTTAGCTGCGGTAATGTCGCTCTATGGGATCTGGGGTTGGCCTGTTCTCGCGGCATGCCGAGCAAATCGCCGCCGAGGCGCTGGCGGATACCCGTGTCGTGGTAGTGAACGGTGCCAGGCAAGTCGGAAAGAGCACGCTGGCGGAGCTGATCGTCGCCCGGTCTGCTGGCGCGCGTGAGCTGTACCTGGACGACCAGGCAGTACGCGCCGCTGCGCAAGCGGACCCTAGCGCATTTGCCTGCCGGAGGGCCTTACTTATACGTTTCCTGACCCCGCGAGGGTGACGTCGGCCAGCCTCGCGGCGATCGGGCTCGGCCAGGCCGAAGCGAGCGCGATAGCGGAACTCGCCGCCGGCCGCGAGATACCCGAGGTGAGCGACTGCGTCGCCTTCCGGCTCGGACAGCGCGATGCGTTCCCGTCGGGCGACCCGTCACTCCAGGCGGCACTCGCCCACCTCGGCGTGCGAGCACCGGCAGCCAACTGGCGCCCGTGGCTGGCGCTCGCCGCCGCGCACCTGATGGCCTACGGCGACACCCTCGTCCGGGACGCGGTGCTGATCTGAGACCGGCCCCCACCTTCACCGGCAGGAGCCACAGCGCGGGTGCAGCGCTAGCGACGGGCGGCTCGACGGGTGGATGCCTTGTATGCGGCCCGCCGGGCGGCCTTGGCGGTCGTCTTGTCGCTGGCGTGCTTGCCGATCATCGCGAGAACAGCCTCGGCGTCCGGGTGGTCCAGTCGCGCGGACATCGTGGCTCACCGACCCGGACGGCTACCGGATCGAGCCGGCGGCAGCGGCGTAGCTGGTTTAACCCCACTGGCCGGGCTGGTAGTCGCCGGCGGGCTGCTGGGTGATGACGTTCAGCCGGTTCCAGGCGTTGATGCCGGCGATGAGCGCTACCAGGGCGGCGAGCTGGTCCTCGTCGTAGTGCTTGGCGGCGTTGGCCCAGGCTTCGTCGGTTACCCCGCCGGCGGCGTCGGCGATGCGGGTACCTTGCTCGGCCAGTTCCAGGGCGGCTCGTTCGGCCTCGGTGAAGACCGTGGCCTCCCGCCAGGTCGCGACGAGGTTGAGTCGCGCCTGGGTTTCCCCGGCGTGGGCGGCGTCCTTGGTGTGCATGTCGGTGCAGTAGGCGCAGCCGTTGATCTGGCTGGCCCGGATCTCCATCAGGTGCTGCGTCGCGGCAGGCAGGGCCGAGTCCTTCACGGCCTTGCCTGCGGAGGTGAGGTACTTCACGAACCTGGCCGCGACCGCGCTGTCGGTGTAATTCAGGCGTGCTTCCATGGTGATCTCCTTGCCGTGTTTTCTGGCTCTCACCTTGACTACGAAGCAGCCCGGCACGAGGGGACAGCCATGGCCCGAAGGCTCGCACCCCAGGGCCAAGCGTGGTCCGCGACAAATGGGAAAGCTACTGGCCCGCTCCTGCCACGGCGGCATGCCGGCATGTGGATGACCGCTTCGTCTCGCTGGCCCGCCCGGACACCGGCATGAACGTGGTGTTCTTGCGCCACGGTATGGACATGCTGCCCGAAGACCAGCGCCACGTTCACGCCGCCGGGCTCATCCTCGCCTTCGAAGTGGACAACCTGGAGGCCGAAATGGCCCGGCTGCAGGCCGAAGGCGTCACCGTCACGATGCCACTGAGGTCCGAGGAGTGGGGCGAACGCGCGTTTCAGGTACGCGACCCCAACGGCGTCATCATCGAGCTCCTGGACTGGAACGCAGGCGCAGGCGGGTGACACATCCGGAGCAGTCGGCGCTGGGGGGTGGCGTCAGCCCGAGCCGCCGCCGAAGCTGATCTCATTGCCGTCCGCGTCCTGGTAGATCACCTTGGTCACGCCCTTGGCGGGCATCTCGCGTCTGGCAGGCTCGACGCCCCGTCGGGCGATGCCGGCGACCCGCTCGTCGAGGTCGTCGACGAACGACAAGACCAGGGCGTTCCCCGCCCGTCCGGGATTCTGCACGATATAGATGTACCGGTGCTCGGCCACCTCCCATACCGCCTCGGTGTCGTTCGGCAGGAACGAGGGCCGCCCGCCAAAGAACCGCTCGTACCATGGCAACGCCGCGGCGTAGTCGGTGACAGGGACGCCGGCGAACAGATCCACAGCCATCTCGTCCTCCAGATGTCGTTGCTTGTGCCGCTGGTACTGACCTCGGCAGGATCGTGAATTCATCGTTGCGCCGCGCGTCTGCAGCGAAAGTCACCGCAGAGCTCCTTGCTGAGTAAAAGGTACGGGGACGGCTGGGCCTGCCTCGGCCGGCTCGATGGCTAGGTGGGGGAGACGCCGGTCGAGCCAGCGGGGCAGCCACCAGTTGGCGTTCCCGAATAGGTGCATCGCCGCCGGGACTAGCACAGTACGCAGGATGAACGCGTCCAGCGCGACCGCGGCGGCCAGCCCGATGCCGAACTCAGCGACGTCTCGCTGGCCCATGAACGCGAACGTCAGGAACACGCAGATCATGATCGTCGCCGCCGCGGTGATGACCCGCCCCGTTTCCGTCTGCCCGGTGCGGACGGCTGCCGCGTTGCGGTGCGTGTGCACCCATTCCTCGTTCATCCGGCTGACCAGGAACACCTGATAGTCCATGGACAGGCCGAACAAGATGGCCAGCGTCACCACGGGCAGGAAGGCCTCGATCGGCCCGGCCCGGCCCAGGCCGAACGCGTCGGTCCCCCAGCCCCACTGGAAAAACGCGGTCAGCACCCCGAACGTGGCGGCCGCGGCGAGCAGGTTCATCACCGCCGCGGTCGCCGGGATGAGCAGGCTGCGGAACGCGACCACCAGCAGCAGGAAGCTCAGCCCGACGATAGCGAGGATGAACCACGGCATCTTCGCGCTCACCACGGCGGCGAAGTCGGCGAAGGTCGCGGTCACGCCGCCGACGTAGACCCGCAGCGTGGTGCCGCGCTCAGCATCCGGGATGACGCTGTTACGCAACGTTGTGATGAGGTCCGACGTCGCCTTCGCCTCGGGCGAGGTGCCCGGGGTGACCTGAATGACCTCGGTGCCGTGTGCCGCGGCCAGCGGTGTCACGCTGGTCACGTTCGGCACTCCGGGCAGCTCGGCTTCCAGCGCCCTGAGCGCGGCCACGTCGGCCGGGCCGCTGGTCTGCGCGACCAGCTGCAGCGGGCCGTTGAAGCCCGGCCCGAAGCCGTCGGCCAGCAGGTCATAAGCCTGCCGGGTGGTAGTCGACGACGGGTCGTTGCCCCGGTCGGACGTGCCCAGCCGGAGGCTCAGCACCGGGATGGCGAGGACCAGCATGACCACGGCCGCCGCCACGGCGAGGGCAGCGGGCCTCCGTTCTACCGTCCCCGCCCAGCGGGCCCACAGCCCGGCCGGGCTGGCCGCCTGCGCGTGCATATGAAGCGTGCGGCGCTGCCGACGGCTCAGCACCCGCGCGCCGAAGACGCCCAGCAGGGCGGGCAGCAGGGTGACCGCCGCGAGCACGGTGAACACGACCGTCAGGGCCGAGGCGACCGCGAGGCCGCTCAGGAAGCCGATGCCCAGGATCAAGATGCCGAGCAAGGCGATGCACACCGTGCTGCCCGCGAACAGCACGGCCCGGCCGGAGGTGTCGATGGCCTTGACCGCCGCCTCCTCGGGGGTCAGGCCGGCCAGCATCCCGCGCCGGTGCCTGGTGACGATGAACAAGGCATAGTCGATGCCCACGCCGAGGCCGATCAGCGTGCCCAGGATCGGCGCGATGTCCACGACGCTGATCGAGTGGGTGAGCGGCGCGATCGCCATCAGCCCGCCGCCGACCCCGGCGATGGCGGTGACAATCGGCAGCACCATGGCCAGCAGCGAGCCGAAGGCGATGAACAGCACCGCCGCGGCCGCGAGCACGCCGATCGTGACGCTGGTCCCGAGCGGCGACTGCTCGGTGTTCTCAATGGCCTGCCCGCCGAGCTGGACGTTGAGGCCGGGCTCGCGGGCGGACTCCGCGGCGTTCACGACCCGGTTGATGTCCGCCGTGGCCAGGTTGTCGGCCTGCATGGCGAAGTCCACCGTAGCGTAGGCGATGCGGCCGTCCCGGCTGATCTTGGCCCTTCCGCGTGGTCCGTACGGGCTGGCCACGGCGGTGACCTCGGGCATCGTGGCCACGTTCCTGAGCACCTGGCTCATCCGGGCCACGACCGCCGGATCACGCACCGTGCCGTGACTGACCTGCCAGACGATCGTGTCGGAGTCGCCGGCCTGGGCCGGGACGGCGTTAGCCAGCAACTGCTGCGCCGTGGTGGAATCTGTGCCGGGCAGCGAGAAGGAGTTGTTGTAGTCGCTCTTGACCCCCTGGGCGAGCGCGCCGAGGCCGACCAGGACGAGAACCCAGGCCGCGATGACCGCGAACCGGTGGCGAAAACACCACCTAGCGAGGGCAGACACGATTCTCCTCCTTCAGGCGCAGTGCTCGGCGGCTACGGCAAACCGCAGCAGCAAGGCGCCGGTCGTTTGCGGGTCTTCCAGCATCGGGGTGTGTCCCACGCCCGGCAGCAGCTCGACGCGGGCGCCGGGCACGTCGCGGTAGGCGGCGGCCGACGAGGAGCGCCATCGCTTGTCGGCGGTGCCGAAGATCACCAGCACCGGCAGGCCCAGCCCGGCTAGCCGGTCGGGAAGGCTCCGCTTCCTCAGGTAGTCCAGGGATCCGCGCGCCGTCCCCGCGACGGCCCGGTGGGTCATCCCCAAGGTGGCCTCGACGATGGCGTCGGGGATCTCGACGGGGCGGGTGAAGGCAGAGCTCAGGGCCTTCCGGATCACGGCCTCGGTTCGCAGGCGCCACAGCAGCCGCCCGGGGAACGGGGCCAGCAGGAGCCCGCTGAGCACGCCCTGGTCGAGGTAAGCATCCGGGCTGGGGCCGGTGTCGATGAGCGCCAGCGCCGCCACCACGCCGGGCCGCTGCTCAGCCAGGGCCGTGGCCACGCTGCCCCCGGTGGAATGCCCGATCACCGTCACCCGGCCCGCGCCGAGCCGCTCCAGTACGGCGCCGGCCCGGCGCGCCTGGGCCGGGACGTCGTACCCGCCGGCCGGGCTCGCTGACCTCCCGTGGCCGGCCAGGTCGACCCGGATGACCCGGCGGGTGCCCGCCAGCTGCGGGATCACCGGATCCCACCAGGCCGTACCGGCCCCGGTACCGTGGATCAGCAGTACAGCGGGCGCGTCCGGCGGGCCGTCCTCCACCACGTACAGGTCACCATCATCAAGCCGAACGAACCGGCCGTCACCATCTGGCCCACCGGGCCCGTGCTCTGCCATCGCGCAGTCCTCCTGTCATCTGTAACTGACAGCGAGCATGCGCGAGCGCACCGCCGGATGTATTGGAGAAATGTTCCGCTCAGATTGTGGGAGGCTGCCGCGGAGCGGCCCACGCGATGTCGTCGACCGCCAGCCAGGGCGCGGACGCCACGGCCCCGGGCGTTACCCCGGCGAAGGCCATGACGTCTCGGTGGAGGTGGGACTGGTCGGCGTAACCGCTGTCCGCCGCGACCAAGGCGGCGCTGTCACCCGCGGCCAGGCGGTGGGCCGCGTGGTCGAACCGGATGAGCTGGGCCGCGCGCTTAGGGGTGAGGCCGACCTGGGACCCGAACCGGGACCACAGGCGCTTGCGGCTCCATCCAGCCTCGGCCGCCAGCTGCTCGACGCGGACCTGTCCCCGGCTGGTCACCATCTGCCGCCAGGCGAAGGCGACTTCCCGGTCGACCCCCCGGCCTGCCTGATGCCGGCGGACGAGCGTGGCTTCCGTGATCGCGAACCGCTCGTCCCAGGACCCGGCCGCCCGCAGTCGCTCCTGGGTCCGCGCCGCGTCGCGCCCCCACAGATCCTCGAGGGCGACCACCGTCCCGCCCAGCTCCGAAGAGGCGCCCAGCACCGCGTGCGCGACCAGCGGCGACAGCCGAACCTGCACGCACTCGATGTGCTGGCCGTGTCCTCGAACCTGACCGGGCGCGAGGCCGGCGACGAGGCTGCCTCGCTGCTGCCGGCCGTTGGCGTGATCGATGAGTACCCCGTCGCCGAGGTCAATGAACAGCGTCACGGCCGGATACGGGACCACCTGGAGGTCGACGGGCTCCTTCGCCCGATCGCTGAATCCGGCCATGGTGACCCCGGGCAGCCGAAGCGGCAGTGACGGGACCGCGATGTCCCACGCCGGCGCGGCGTCACCGGTCGGCGGTATCGACCTGCGGGCCTGGCGATTTCTCATCGTTGTGTCCGGTCAGGCGCGGCGGCACCGCACAGTCGCAGTGTGCTCTTCAGGAGCACGGTCGCTGCCGCATCGGTGGTGAGGCGCCCGGCCGCGACTTGTCCGGCGACCCCGGCATGCCCAAACGGGGCATCCAAGCTTTGCCCCTCACCGGTGCCGAACCCATCCAGCGACACTGAGAAATTGTGCACCCGGACTTGGGGCACGGTCACCTCCTGACACGTCGCTTCACGGCGACCGGGACCGGTTGCCGCGGGGCCGCCACCAGTGCGGACGATCCGCCGGGCCCGAAGTCATCGCCGGTGCCCGGCCAGTAAACGTCGTCCGCCGCGGGTCACCACCTAGGGCCCGGGGCGAGGTCAGCCTTCCGGGTAGTAGACGAAGAGTCGGCCTGACAGGGCGACGCGTCAGGGTACCGACACGGTCATCTTCCCGCCGGCTAGGCCTGATTCCATCACCCGGTGCGCCTCGACGATGTCATCGAAGCTGAATACCCTCGCGGGCTTGGCCTGGTAGAGGCCGTTTTCGGCCTTGCGGATCATCTCGGTGAGCGGGATCTCGGACAGCGGGAACTCGCTGGTGCCGAGCACGAACGCGCTGCCGTAGAAGCTGAACTGCACGCCGCTGGGCAAGTCGGCGATCGGGTTGAAGCCCGCCACCGGGTCGAGCCCGCCGAGGAAGCCGAGCTGGCATACCCGGCCGCGCGGGCGCACGATGCGTACCGAGTCGCGCAGCACGTGGTTCCCGACCAGATCGAAGACGCAGTCGACGACGCCGGCCTGCTGGCCGGCCAGCCGCCCGTCATCGATCAGAACGGTCTTGGCGCCGAGTCGCTCGAGCAGGTCAGCACGCTCCGGCCGACGGGTCGTCGCGATCACGGTGGCCCCCTGCTCGGCGGCGACGTTCACCGCGGCCTGGCCCAGCGCTGAGGTGGCCCCCCGGATCAGGACGGTCTGACCGGGTTGCAGGTCAAGGTTCTGGCGCAGGCCGCCACGCGGTCGCGTACACCTCGGGCAGGGCAACCAGGTCGGTCCACGGCAGCGAGGTGCTGACCGGGACCACGTTGCTGGCCGGCACGGTGACCAGCTCGGCGTAGCTGCCGTTGCGAGTCCTGCCCATGCCGCCGAGGATGGCGACCACCGCGGTTCCCTCAGCCAGCCGGCCGCTCGGGTCGGCCGCCACGGTTCCCGCGCACTCGATGCCGGTGACCGGGGCCACGTCGCCCATGGCTCCGCTGCGCATGTACGCCTCGGCGTGGTTCAGCCCGAACGCCCTTACCGCGATCAGCACCTCGTCGGCCGCGGGCGCGGGATCGGGTAGCTCGGTGACGGTCAGCACCTCGGGGCCGCCGTAGGAGCTGATGATGATGGCCTTCATCTTCTGCCTTCTTTCTTGAGCGATCGTTCATCTATTACGGCATAGAAGAGGCCGCCGGGCGGCGGCCGAGGTTTGTTACATCAAGCCGGCGAAGGCGTTATCAACGATGATCCGCAGCACCTCCTCGTCCGGGTTGGCCTTGCCGACGACCATCAGGCCCGAGGCCGTCGCCATCAGGCCCTTGGCGACCGCGGTCACGTTGACCGAAGCCGGGATCTCGCCGAGGTCGATGGCCGTGCGCAACGCGCCGGTGAAGCAGCGCTCGACCCGCGCCATGTGACCGCGCACCACGGCGGCCACCTCGGGGTCGGCCGCCGCGTTCTCGATCGCGCTGTTGATCAGCAGGCAACCCTGGCGCCCCTCCGGGCTCAGCAGGTCGCGCACCAGTCCGTCGAAGTACGCCCTGATCTGCGCCACGGACGCGCCAGGTTCCTCGAGGTCGCCGAGCTTCTGCGGCACGACCAGCCGGGAGTACCGGTCGAGCGATCCCATCAGCAGGGCGTGCTTGCCTCCGGGGAAGGCCGAATAGAGGCTGCCGGGCTTCACGCCGGTCGCGCGAACCAGGTCATCCACGGACGTGGCCCGGTAGCCGCGCTCCCAGAACTGCCGCATGGCCGAGTCCAGAACGTCGTCAGGTTCGAACTCCCGCGGCCGGGCCATGACAGCGACAATACGCGAACGATCGTTCAAGAACAAGCCCTGACGGAGACCGGCAGCCGGTCTCCTCGCTCTTCGAGTCGGGGCCGCCTGCACGCCGTTCCGCTAAGCCGGGTCTTGCGGAGCGCCGGGAAGTCTGGTCGGCTGCGGCCATCAGAGCGGAGAGGCGGGTCGGCGTGCGCACTGTTGAGACGGTGGTGCTGCTGGTCGCCAGCGGGGAACGCCAGACGCTGGAGACGTTCCTTGAGCTGTACCGGGACATACTCAAGCGCAAGCTGACCGGCCTGTCCGACCAGCAGATCCGTCAGCGGCACGTTCCATCTGCGACCACGCTCGGCGGACTGGCGAAACACCTGGCCGCCGTCGAGCGGGAGTGGTTCCAGGTCGTGCTGGCCAGGCGTTCGGCGGAGGAGCTGGATGCTCCGCTGCCGGACGACAGCTGGACCCTGGCCAGCGACGACACGGCCGAGAAACTGCTGGCCGGATACGAGCGGGCGTGCGCGGCCTCTCGCCAGGTCGCGGCGGGCTTCTTGCTTGACGATCCGTTCCGCACCCGCGGATGGGACAGGTCTCGCTGCGATGGATCTATGTCCACATGATCGAGGAATCAGCCCGGCACGTCGGTCACGCCGACATCCTCCGCGAGCAGACCGACGGCGCCACCGGCTTCGACGGCTGACAGCTCGACCGCATCGTCACCGGCGAGCCGCACGTCTCACTCGACCATCAGGGTGAAACACCGAGCTGGCTGCCAGCACTGTGCTATCTACAAGCCGTCCGTGCCTAGCCGGTGGCGTGACCAGGCGCGGGCGACGGCAGCCAGACTCAATCACCAGGTTGACCTTTCTATCGACGGCTGATCCGCTCGGCTTGCTCGCGGATGATGGCGAGGACCCGGGCGTCGCCTGGCGTCGCGGGGATCGCGGCAAGCACCTGGTCCAGGGTTTCGGCCACGACCGCGGACGCCGCCCGCCGCCGGATACCCCAGCTAACCCCCTCGTCGACGAGGTTCGCCGAGGTCACCTTCCGGATGTCGGCCTGTCCGCCGACGTGCTGGCCCAGGTGCGTGTCCGCCCGCATCGGCCGTCCCGTGCGATCGGTTAGCTCAAGGGCGATGGTCGATAGCACGTCATACAGCGGGGCGAGGCTGATGGCCGGAGTGTCGGACTGGTGCAGAACGGAGAAGTTTTTGGCGTGCGCGTCCGCGTTGCCGACCGCCATGTTGAACGTCGTGCGGCGCAACAGATTGGTGACGTCGCGGGGATCGCCGAAGTTCCTGATGACGTTGGCGAAGTCGCCCAGTGCCGGGCCGCCTTGTTCCTCGTATTTCAGCTCGGGAGGCGTGGCGGTAGCCTGGCAGCCGTCTTCCTGATGCACCCGGGCCGGGATGTTCCCGGCAGGGGCGTCTTGCCGGTCATAGCGCTTGACCGTCAGGACGGGGAGACCGGCGACATCGAGCAGTTCCGTCTCGGGTACCGGAAGGCCGCAGGCGGCGGCGAGCCGCAGGCACGTGGCCTGGTTAGCGGCCATCGGGTGCGGGCCGTCGGGCTTGAGGATCCAGGTCGAGGGGGCGTCCCCGTGCGGGAACTGCCAGGTGCCGTCGCCAGTCCGGCCCAGCAGCGCCTTGCGCTGGAAGCCGGGCAGCGACGGGCGAAAGCCGCGCTCAGGCGCCGCGCCCAGGGGGACGGCATCGAGCGCGTTGATAACCCGCTGCATGTCACTGGGCGTCATGGGGGAGTACCCGCTGCTACCCCTCCCGCCGGGCTGCTCCCCGTCGGGGAGCACCATGATCGCACCCGCACAGTCGTGCCCGAAGGCCTGCAGGATCCCGTAGGTGTCGACCGGGCGGGCCCCGGCCAGCGCCGCCATCCGCTCGAGAGCAGGTCCCTCCGGCAGGATGTTCTCGAAGAAGTCCAAGCCGCGCAGGTCCCGCGGGCCGATCGGGGAGCCGAGCGGCAGGCCAGTGGACAGAGCGGGGCTGCCGAGGCCCCACCGTTCGATTCCCTCGGGCCGCCACTCTAGCCGGATCCGGAATTCAGGCCCGCGGATCAGCGCCGCGACCGGCGTGTCGTAGAGCCACGCCACGAGCCGGTCAGCCACGGCCTTCCGTCCGGCGGACGATGACCTCGCAGCCAACGAAGCGCAGTAGCCGCAGCGCGTGGGTCAGCGAGCTGCCGAATTTGCCTCCCTCCAGCGACGACAGGTACGGCTGCCCGATACCCATGGCCTCGGCGGCGTCCGCCTGCGTCACCCCGGCCGTAGTCCGGAAGTGCCTCAGCGCCGCGCCCAGGTCCCGCGCCGTGAATACCTGGTACTCGTCGCCTCGTATTGCCATATACCAATAATAGCAGCCTATCGGTAAATGGTGATATCGCTTTTTGGTGATAACCCACGGTGCAGCGCTAGCGACGGGCGGCGCGGCGGGTTGATGCCTTGTATGCGGCCCGCCGGGCGGCCTTGGCGGTCGCTTTGTCGCTGGCGTGCTTGCCGATCATCGCGAGAACGGCCTCGGCGTCCGGGTGGTCCACTCGCGATATAGCCTCGAAGATCTCTTCCGGCTTCTCGAGCCCGCTGACCCGCTGGAGTTCCGCGAAGTCGAACGGGAACCTCTCCTTACCGAGATCAAAGTGACTGAACGGGCCGAACGTATCGGCGATCAGCCATGCGACGTCCGCCCGCTCGGGTTGGAGTTCGGCGGGCAGATCCGCGCCTTCCGGATCGAGACCGGCCAGTTTGGCGAGCTGCGGCTTGGCGTAGCAGCGGAGCTCGGCGTGGTTCAGCGCCTCGCGCCAGGCAGGCTCGGTGGCCTGCCCGAGCCGGGACACGATTGTCACCGCCGCGGTCCGCGTCGCGGCGCCTTCGTCCGCCGCGAAGGTAAGCAGCTCCCGCGCGGCCTGCTCCTCGCCGCGCGAGTCCGTCCATGAGGCCAGCTCGGCCTTGAAGTCGTCGTCGCTGCCGTGCATGAACACGACCACCAGATCGTCTGCTGTCATCTCGTCCGGTGCCGGGAGCACTGGGACCAACAGGCCGTCGCTCTCCAGCTTCGAGCGGACGGCTTGCATGCCCAGCGGCTCCAGCCGCGCCACGTCGTCGGTGACGCTGACGGCACCAAGCCTTTCGAGCTGGCCCAGCAGAAGCCGTAGCGGGTCACCGTGGGCATCGACCCACTCCTGCCACTGCTTGCCCGCCTCCTCCGCCTCCAGGTCGGCCGTCGCGGCGTCCTTGAGGGCGTCGGCCAGCTCGGTGATCCGAACGCCGTCCCGCCAGCTCAGGAATAGCCTCATCACCAGCGCGGGGCCGTGCCCCTCCAGCTCGAGATCGGGGGCGACGACGGGATCCGAATCGTCCGCCGCTTCTAGGGTGGTGTCCAGGACCATAGCGAACGTGCTCTCCCAGGCATCCAGCGCATCACTGTCGTCAGCCAGATCGTCCAGCCATCCGGCGTCTTCGCCGGGAGCCAGGTCTTCGTCGTGCCTTTCCACGAGCTCGGCTTCTTCGGCCAGCCGGAGGAGGACAGGGTTCACGGCGGCGGCCTGTGCCGTCGTTTTGCGGGCTTCGTCGGCAAGAGCACGGAGGTCGGCGAGAAGGGCGGATCGCCTCGCCTGGGCAGCGAGTTCCGCCTCTTCGGGCAGGCGGACCGGCGGGAGCACCGGCGGGAGGTCGAACGCGTCCTCGAGGTCTATGTCGTCCCAGTAGGCCGACTCGTAGTCGAGGCCGCTCACGTAGTACTCGTCCAGGTCCGCGCCTTCGAGCGCTCCGTCATCCCGGAAGCCCAGGATGAGAGGATCCTTGTCTGCCACGGCTCACCAGCCTAATGAGTGATCCAGGGGATCGGGGTGCCCTCCGAGCCTTTACTCTCGCCGCATGTCCAAGAGCGCGAGCATCATTCTGGTTGGCGTGAGCTTGTGAAAATCCGCACAAGACGTCTCCGCGGAAACGTCAGGTGCTTGTGCGCCTGTGAACTGACCCGAACTGGTAGCCGCAGCCTCGGACGAGATGCTGCAGGCGGGCGGATTTGTGCCGGTTTAAGTTTTGTTCGTCGGGGAAGTGGTGGCTGGCTTCTAGGTCTGCGTCTCCTAGGCCGCAGACCTGTGTTTCCTTCCTGGGCGTCTTGTGAGCGAAGAGATGCACGAGGATGAGGCAGACCCGGTGCAGGCCACGCTTGCGTATGTCGGTTAAGGCAATCGGGGCTGGAGTCATTGTGGCCTCCCTGATCGCTATGCCGGGTCTGGCTGGCGTAGGCCCTTCCGCGACGGCCGCCGCCGCTCCAGCACCGCCGGGCGTGTCCGGCGCCGCGCCAGGGGGCAGACCGCCAACTAGGACATTGACATCCTCCCCGCCTGAAGGCCGGGGGATTCCAGCTACTACGCCGATTAGAGCAGCAGGTGAGGTTCGCGGTTCACAGGCCGGGCAACCCCGTCGCCTCCCCGCGCAGTCACGGCGTGCCCCGCCGCGATGTTCTTAGCCGCGTTCACATCAGCGTTACAGGCGAAACCACAGGCAGTGCACCGGAACACGGCTTGACTCTCACGCGAGTCCCGGTCCACCTGCCCGCACGCCGAGCACCGCTGGCTCGTGAACGCGGGTTTAATCTTCTCCACCCGGCCCGGGGCCTTGTCCGCCAGCCGGCGCACCAGCAGGCCCCACCCGGACCAGAGTATTTCCCGGTTCAGCCCGGCTTTCTGACGGACGTTCCGGCCCGGGTTCTGCCGGGTGCCCCTCGCCGACCGGGTCATGTTGCCGATCTGCAGGTTCTCGACCCGGATCACGTCGAACCGCCGCGCGATGTCTGTACTGGTCTTCTCCGCCCAGTCCTTGCGCCGGTCGCTCTCGCGGGCCCGCAGCCGGGCGATCGCGTGCCTGACGCGCCCGCGGCGGTTCGAGCCCCCGCTTCGCGCGGGCGAGCATGCGCTGCAGTCGCCGCAGCCTGGTCCGCTCCCGCGCGGTCAGGCCAGGGCAGTGCAGCCTCTGCCCGGTGGACAGGGCCGCGGAGACGGCCACGCCCCGGTCGATGCCCACCACCTGGCCGTTACCCGGTGCGGGCACCGGGGCGGGGATCACGGCGAAGGCAATGTGCCAGCGCCCTGCGCGGTCCTGGGTCACCCGGTAGGACTTCGCGTCCGGCGGTACCCTCCGGGACCAGCGGAACCTCACCCGCCCGGCCTTGGGCACCCAGACCTGGCCGGTTTTGCGGCTGAGCCGACGCACGTCCCACTGCCGCCCGCGCCCGACGATCCGGAACCCCTCGTGCCGCCCGGCCTTACGCCACGACGGCCGCCCGGCCGAGTTGCCCGGATCGAAGAACGCCTTCATCGCCTGGGTGAAGTCCCGCAGCGCCTGCTGCTGCACCGTCTGGGAACCGGCGGCCAGCCACAGGTGCTCCGCCCGCGCCGCGGTGAGCTGCCGGCACTGTCCCAGGTAGCCCGGCGCGCTCTTGCGGCCCGGGTGCCAGTGGGAGTGCTGCTCGACGGCCAGGTTCCACACGTACCGGGCGTGCGCGCAGTGGTCCCGCAGCACCGCTTCCTGGGCGGGCGTGGGGATGAGCCGGTACCGGGACATACGAACACACTATCGGATACCGCCGACATTTCCGGGGAGGAAGCGCGGCGTTTCCTCCCCGGCCTGAAGACCGGGGTATCCACGCCGCGATCCTGATGAGGAACTCCACTGCGGCAGCCGGTCGATCGAGCGCGCGCCAACGCAATGCCGCTTTGTGTGGCATGTCGGGCTCGCGCCTGGAAGGCTCGCAGTGTGCCAGAAGAGCCAGTGACATTCGACGAACTCGAGAGGCTGCTGCTCCAGCTAATGGGCACCTCGCCCGAGGCGCTGGAGCAGCAGATACTGAGCCACATCAAGCGGGAGACGCTCGTTGGCGGCAAGCGCGTCACGCGGCAAGAACTACCCGAACTGCCGAAGGATGCCGCCACTACCGTGCACCGGGTCAAGGTGAGCCTGTACGGAGCGAAGCCGCCGGTCTGGCGGCGGCTCGAGATTCCCAGCGCGATGCCGCTGAACCGCGCGCACGCGGTCCTGCAGGTCGCCTTCGGCTGGCACGACTATCACCTGCATGCCTTCGAGACGGTGTGCGGCCAGTTCGGCTCACCGGACCAAGACTACGACTGGGCGGAACGGCAGGACGAGGCCACCGCTACGCTCGCCCAGGTGGCCGGGGCCGAGCGGGCGAAGGCGGTGTACAGCTACGACTTTCGCGACGACTGGCGGCACGACATCGTCGTGGAGAAGATCATCCCGGCCGAGCCGGGAGTGGCCTATCCGCGCTGCACCGGCGGCCGCCGGGATGGACCGCCGGAGGGTTGCGGAGGGATCTGGGTCTTCAATGAGCAGTTTGCCGAATTCGGCGACTTGTTCACCGTCGCCGAGCTGAACGAGCGGCTGGCGGACCTGGCCACGGTCTTGATTCCGGCCCGCTGAGCCAGGCGGTATTGGCCTCAGTCCAGCAGGTCGGCGGTGCTTTCCGGCCGGATGCGCCGCGTAGCGCCGGATCAGTCCTCGGTCCCGCCGAGCGCGGCCAGCTGCCGGTTGACCTCGGCCAGGCCGAACGGCTCGGTCCTCGTCCTGTGGGTACGACTCCGCCGCGCACACTGCGCGCAGGCCGGTCAGCCATCTGGCGAGCAGGTCCGCATCGTCTGGCGGCCAGCCCTCCAGCGCGGGACCGCCGGTCACCCACCCGCCGCCGAGCTGCAGCAGGCCCGTCGTGACCGCGACGCACCACGGCCGGTGCAACGCCCTGATGTCAGCCATCGTCCGCAGCTTCGACGGCACGTCCACGCCGAGCGCCGCGCCTGTCCGCTGGTTGCACGGCGACGCGACCAACCTGCCGGAACTCCACGTCGACCTGGCGACGATGACCGCCAATGTCGCCCACGTGTTCCTGACCGACGAGGAGTTGTCCGCGACGCTACGCGGCATCCACGGGGCGCTCCGCCCCGGCGGCCATCTGGTCTTCGAGACCAGGGATCCGGGCCAGCGGCCGTGGCTGCGCTGGAACCGCGATGCCACCTACCAGAGGCTGGAGGTCCCTGGCGGCGGCAGTGTCGAGACCTGGTGGGACTTGACCGAGGTCAAGGGTGACTGTGTGAGCTACCGCCGGACCGTTCGGTCAAGAAAAGAACACGTCGATGGGCGCGGTCACTGTGTCATGTCCGGACTGCCGGGTGCTGTTGATGGGACCATGGCTGACATGCAGGTTGCCGATGTTCGGAAGCTGATCGACGGGCTGCGGCGGGATCGGCGACGCCATCCGTACAGCGGGCGCCGGGAGTACTCGCAGCGCGCCCAGGAGGTGGCCGCCGCGGTCGCGGACACGCCGATGGGCCGATCTCAGCAGCTGGGCACTCAACCTGCTCCGCGACCGGGCACACGCCGAGCAGTGGTACGTCAGGGAGCTGATCAGCGTCCTGGTCAGCGAGAACCTGCTCGATGAGGCGTGGGCGGCCGCGATGGCGAACCCCGGTCAGGTCCCCGAGTCCCAGTGGTTCCAGCTGATTGAGGTGCGGGAGAAGAACCATCCCGCCGACGTGATCCGTCCCTACCAGGACCTGATCGAGATCGGGCTGGAAAGGGCCAGCGACAAGTACCGTTATCCCAAGGCGATCAAGACCATCAGGCGCCTGCGGGACTCCTGCAACCGCGCCGGCGACGAGGCCGGTTTCACCGCCTACGTTGCCGACCTGCGGCAACGGCACCACCGTAAGACGTCCTTTATCGCCCAGCTCGACCAGGCGCTGGCCCGCCGCTAGGACCAGCCAGCTTGGGGCTTCCCGCGTAGACCACGGGCCGCACGAGGCTTCCTCAGAGTATTACGCTGACCGGGTGGCATCGAAGAAACGGCGTTCCGGGAAAGGCAAAGGGCCCGGCCAGGGCATCAGCGGCAACCCGCAGCGGCGTGCCGAGCAACTGGCTGAGCGGCGGTCGGCGATCGCGGGCGGGCCGGATCTCCCGCCGCTGCTGGACCTCCGGTCGGGGAAACCGGAGGATTCCCCGCTGCGGGATCTGGCCTATGCCCTGGCCGGCGGGGCGGAGCCCAGGCCCTGGTGGGGCGAGTCCCAGCAGCGGATTCTCGCCGCCGCCCGCGCTCTTACCTGGCCGTCCCGCCTGGTCGACCTGGAGACGCAAGCCTGCCAGATCGTGGGCGATGAGTTCTACGAGCGGCTCAACTCGCGGCTGACCGGGTTGCACCCGCCCCAGTGGCTGCGCGCGCTGGCGGAGGAGACCGGGGCGGCGCTGCGGGCGTCGGTGGCCGACGGCACCGGCGACTGGCGGCAGCTGTGGGCGCTGCTGCGCGGGCTGGCGCTGACGGCACCGCCCGGCGATACCGAGAGCGAGACCGCGAAGCTGGCTCGCGAGCGCTTCCCGGACATCAAGGATCCCTACGTGACCGCGCTGGCCGAAGCGGGCCAGGCCGCCAAGTTGCTGGCAGACCGCGGGCTGGCTTCCGGCATCGGGCACCCGGCTGACGGCTGCCGGGTGGCCGGGGACCCCCTGGTCGCGCGCGACGCGTACGGCAGCCGGTTCCTGCTCATGGCCCCGTTCGGCTACGACGGGGAGGCGCCGGATCACTGGTACGCATGGGACATCGACTCGTGCTGGATCCTCACCGTCGCGGGAGCCGGGGCGTTCGGGTCGGCGGAGGACGCGCTGGCTGAATGGCAGCACGCCGTCGGGCCCGCCGCCGGGACGTCGCTGTCGCCGAGCGCGCCCGAGACGACCGCCCGGCTGCTGGCACCGTGCCTGGAGACCGGGCCGCTGTCGGACATACTGCAGGGAAGCGAGCCCAGGGAACTCATCCGGGAGTACTACCGGCTCCGGCGGCGCGCCCGCAGCCTCACCGGCTCCGCCGGCGCCACGGCCGCCAGCGCCGCCGGAGCCTCGTCCGGCGGCGATGACCCCGGCCCGGTGCGCGAGGCGTTCCTGGACTGGTACGCAGCACGGCACGATGATGTCCCGCAGGATGCGGCCGACGCTGTGGACACGATCCTCGACGAGTGGGGACCGTCGGCACATCCCGGGGAGCGCTCGCGCTACGCCTGCTCACCGCACCGGATCGAGATGACGGCGCACCTGGTCCGTGAGGGCTACTTCCCCGACACCGCTAACGCGGCGCTCCGCCTGCTGCCGGAGTGGACGCAGTGGTGCATCGGGCAGAGCGGGCTCACCGCTGACTTCGCGGCCCGGGCCCGCGCCGCCGCGCTCACCGAGGCCGCAGCACTCCTTGACGAGGAGACACCCGATCTGGTCGTTGAGCGGAACGAGGCGCCGTTCCGCCGCCAAGAGTGAAGGAGCGGCTGCGACGAGCGCCAGGTGGATGCCTTCCTCCATCGGACCCTCCGTGCCCCCGGTCCCTGAGATGCGGTCAGCCTCGGCTGATCCGCTCGGCTGGTCGCGGATGAGGGTGAGGATCCGGGCGTCGCCTGGTGTCGCGGGGATGGCGGCGAGTACCTGGTCCAGGGTCTCGGCCACGACCGCCGATGCCGCGCGCGGACGGATGCCCGGACTCCCAGCCTCGTAACCGCGGGGTCAGCTGATGTCGTGGATGTTGTGCTCGCTGAAATCCGGGGCGTGCCGTGCGACCGTGCGGTAGTCGGCGTCGTCGTGCAGGACGGTCAGGCCGTGATGAGCGGCCGTGGCCGCGATCATGAGATCTACCGCCGGAGCGCTGCGGTGCTCGCCGCCCTGGGCCATGTGGTGCTGCACCGAGGCAATCCAGCGCCCGGCGTTCTTCGGCACGGACACGTCGGGGTACAGATCCCCGAACATCTCGGTGATCTCGTCGAACTCCGTCCTGTTCCTGGCCGTGTACAGGAATTCGGTCCGCTGCGGGTAACAGGAGCCGATGGCCTCGGCGTCCACGGCGTCGTACCATGCCTGTTGCAAGGCGGGGTCGCTGAGCAGGCGGACAAGGCCCGAGGTGCCGAGCAGGTAGATCACCGGATTTGTTTTTCGGCGCGGTGCAGGCGCTCGGCGTCCTCAAGCGCTCCCCAGTGCCGTGCCCGCTCGAAGTGCCGGGCGATGCGCGCCGCGCGTTCCTGCTTCTCCGCGTAGAACTGCAGGGCCAGGTTGACCGCTTCCTTCTTGGTTTTCGCCCCGGATAGAGCCATGGTGCGCTCGAGCGCGTCATCGTCGATGTCGATCTGCGTGACACTCACGAGCCACCCCCGAAGGTATGTTGGTCATGTGTAACAGAAGATACATTACCAACATTCCGGCCTGCCGACGAGCTTTCATGCGGCGATCGCCTCACCCGGCAGCCCTTCGTCCGCGTACCGGTGACGTCAGGCGGGACAGGTCCAGTCTTCCGGGCTGCGTATCGGCCCGAAGTCCGCGACGTCCGGCGGCGGGAAGTGCTCCCGCAGGGTGAACGCGTACGGCGTCGGCCCGAACTCCCGCACGTGCAGCACCCGTCCCTCGGCCTCGGCCGTGGTGGGCGTGTGCCCGGCCGGTATCCACCACAGCGCGGCGTACGCTTCGGCCATCCGCTCGAACCACTGCCGGCGGCGCTTGAGGACCTGGCGGTGCGTGTCGGAGTACACGTAAGCGGCGAGGGCCTCGACCGACTCCCACACTGACATGTTGACCAGCACCCCGGCGCTCCCGGCCCGGTCCCACTCGAAGGCCTGCACCGCGGTCGCGTTGCCGTCCTCGGTCTGCAGCCGCCAGACGAAGCCCGGCGCCGCGTCCGCTACCGCGTTCACCGGGTCCAGGGCCGCCACGAAGTCCGCCAGCTGCGCGCTGTCCAGCGGCGCGAGCAGCCGCCCGATGTTCACCTGAGCCAGTAGGTAGTCCACGCCGTCATCGTGCCAGCCCTCGCGCCCCGCCGGCAACGCCCGGATGCAGCCAGCCGAGGCTGATCCGCTCGGCTTGTCGCGGATGACGGCGCGGACCCGGGCATCGCCTGGCGTTGTCGGAATGGTGGCGAGCACCTGGTCGAGTGTCTCGGTTACGACGGCCGATGCCATGCGTCGGCCTCGGAGTCCACAACCTCGTGCTACGACGTGCGCCGCCGCCGTCGCGGGCTTTGGCGATCGCCCGCTGACGGCGGCGGCGCAGGCCAGGAACCTTAACGGCGCGCTGGCCTGAGGGTCAGTAGACCCGGTACGCGGCCGTGGGATAGAACCATGGCCCCCACTTAACCCAGCCGACCCGCTCACCATAGTCATGCGCGCCGAACGTCTGGTGATACCAGGCCGTGTCGATTTCGACGTGCCCGGAGCCGTAGAACATCAGGTCGCCGCGCCGGGCTTGCGACAGCGGGATCCGGTGCAGGCGCGGGCTGCCGAGCATGGCGTAGGTCGAGTGCGGCAGCCAGATCCCGGCGCCATGGCCGAAGGCCTCCATGACCAGGCCCGAGCAGTCGTAGCCCTGGGAGCAACTGGTCCCGCCGTATGAGTACCAGCAGCCTGCCGCGTGCTTTTCGGCCCAGTTCAGAGCCGCGTTGCCTGCCGAACTTCCGCCGTTGGCGCTGATGACGGCGGAGTGGGACACCGCGGCCTGCGCCGCCGGAGCGGTGGCGGCGACCGCGGCCGTGCCCGCGCCCAGGGCGAGCGTCGCCATCAGCGCGGTTGCTGCGACGAACCTGGTTTTTCGCAACGCGAAAACTGCCATACTGAACATGTCGGGGTTCCTCCTGAGGTTGGTCCGACGTAAGGTCCCGGCCTCGTGCTGTGAACACCTGGCCGGGACCGCCTGGCTAGCAGGCGGAGCGCGTGCGGGTCACCTCCTGCTCACCCCGCGGGAGCGTGTGCAATGCGATATCACAGGCCCTCTCCGTTGGTTCGTGCTTGCTTGTGACTGTTTGCGCCATTTCGGCGTCAGGATAACAATTTGCACACAAGCCTGCGGGCCCTTCATGTAAAGACGCTGCTCAGCCCCGGTATATATGGGTAAGCAGGCTACGGAATGTAGCCGACCGCTTCAGCCCGGCCGTCCCGCACGCGAGATCGCCATCCAGGACCGGCCCGTAGTTCACTGCGGGCTCGCACCCTCGGTCCGTTCGGTCATCAAAATCTTGCCGAACGGACCGGCGTTGCACCCTTCCTCGCCGGCTACCCCGGCAACTACACCGCCTGATCCTCAGTTGCCTCTGGGGCGATACTGAAGCCGCTGCCGTGCCATTTCGCATACGCCACTGCGTTCGTTGTCCGCCGCGGCCTGCCTGGCCTCATCTAGGTCGGCCGGGGTCAGCAGGCCGTCGGTGAGCAGGAAGTCGGCCAGATCACGCGCGTGGCCGCGTTCGGACCAGATCAGGCCCTGAAGCAGCTTCTTGTAGTCGGATACCGCACCCTCTCCGCTCAGGTTCAGGGCGATGACCACATTCATCATCGGCACCGTCTGCGGCGCGGCCAGGCCAAGGATGAACTCCTGGTAGTAATAGGCCATCGTCAGCCGCGCGATGGCGTTGCGCAAGAAGTAGGCGCGCACGCGAGCCACCGCGTCGTCTATGGGCGCGCTGCCCCACCGCACGATCGTCCCGGCCCGGGTGGTCGGTTGCTTGTCACCTTCCGGGGCGACCGGATCGGCGCGGGGGCGGGCCAGCACGTCCAGGCGCAGCCGCAGCACCCATTTACCCACGCTGACCAGCCACGAGCCAACAAGCGGACGCGGCGATCATAACTGATACTCGTCACAGCGATGGCATCCCGAACGCAGGGAACAGGTCGGCTGCGTTGGTCAGCTGGGTCTTGGCCGCATCCATCACTGCGGGCCAGTTGGGGTAGATGAGGTTATTCGGGCGGTTGGCGGTGCTGCCGAACAGCGCGACGAAGCCCCATTCTCCGTCGAACTGGATCACGCTGGCCGCGTCGGCGATCAGCCCGCCCTTCTGCCCGTAGTAGACGCCGGGGCTTTCCCAGGAGGCCCAGTCCAAGCCGAAACCGGCCCGCGGACCCGGGTTGCCGCTTGCGCTCTGGGCGGCGACGAGCACGGCCCCTTCGGAGAGCATCTGCTCGAGCGTCACCCGCTTGAGCGCCGGGTTGTCGCTGGTGTCGAGCATGATCGCGACGAGCCGCGCGATGTCGGTCGCCGCCCCTGACAGGCCACCGGCGCCTTGGGTAATCGCGAGCTCGTCGTCGCCGTAACCGGTGGCGACCAGAGGCTGATCGGGCGTCTGCTGGCTCTGCCCGATCTGAAGGTCCGAGAGCCACAGCGGACTGGGACCGAACGAAGCCGCCTGATAGCGGGCCTCATCGCCGGCCTGGTCCGCTAGCAGGTCGACAGCGGCGCGGATGCGGGTGATCCCGAGCGGCTTGAGGAGATTGTCCTGGTAGGCCGTGACCGGGTCGGCAGTGCCGCGCAGCTTGGCCACGACCCGGCCTAGCAGGTAGTAACCGCAGTTGCTGTACGCCTGAACGGTGCCGGGCTCACTGACGAGCGGAAGGCTGGCGATGTAGGAGTCGGTCATCTCCTGACTGACGGGCAGGGAGGCGATCTGGCCCGCGTTCTGGAACGCCTGGACGACCTTCGCCCCGTCGGCGAAGCTGTCGGTCTCGAGGCCGCTGGTGTGCTCGAGCAGGCTCTGGATCGTGACCGAGCAGAACCCGGCGGCCGGCCCGCCGCCATCCGGGGTGCTCAGCTGGAGGATGTCCTGCACGCTGGTGGCCGCGTCGAGCGCGCCCGACGCGAGCAGCTGGTAAACGGCCAGGGCCGTCACGAACTTTGACCCGCTGGCCAGCCGGAAGTAGGTCGTCGGCTGCACAGCCGGCCAGTCCGGCTCGGCCAGGGTGTAGCCGCGGGCGTAGACGAGCTCGGTGCCGTGCACGATGGCGAGCGCGGCGTGCCGCACCGTCGGGTAAGCCTCCATCGCGGATAGGACCGCCGCGTCTATGTCCAGGTTGGCGACCGGCCCGGTGGCAGTGAACGCCCGGGGCACTATCGCCTGCTCCTGGACGAACAGCGCGGCGAACGTGGCGGCGGCGGCGCTAGGGCCGCAGGCCTGCACGCAGACCGGGAAGTACCCCTCGGCCGTCAAGGTGTTGAACTGCGTCTGGTACTCCGCTGGAGTCATGTTGTGGTGTGCCTGCCACGCGCCGGTCTCGTTGGCGACGAACAGTGACATATAG
Source organism: uncultured Actinomycetes bacterium (assembly GCA_963739135.1). GTDB lineage: Bacteria > Actinomycetota > Actinomycetes > Streptosporangiales > Streptosporangiaceae > Palsa-504. The sequence goes on along the minus strand of CAVTZG010000017.1, from coordinate 392,732 downwards.
GTGTTGCCGGGGCCGACCGTCACGAATCCCGGGCGGCACCAGGCGGCGGTCTCGGCGTCGAAGCGCGCCTGGTAGTCGGCGGGCGACTCGGTGAGCCCGTCGTTGTTCCAGAGCGTCGCGTTGGGGTTCGGCTGCCAGATCCCGGCGAACGCCGGCTCGGCGGAGGTGCCGTAGGACGCGGCCCAGCTGAGGATGAGCCCGTCGGCGCGCGCATTGAAGTTGACGCCCTCGATCGTGGCCGGATCGGTGTAGGCGCCGCTGGTCAGCCCGTGCCGGGTGAGCGGGATGGGCGCCTGCGGCTCGAAGACAGCCGCAAACCGCGGGTCGGCTGCCGTGCCGGTGGCGGCGAGAATGATCGGCCCGTACCCCTGCTGGGCCTGGGCGTCGAACGTCTGCTGCCATTCCGTCGCGGTCATCACGGGGAACTCGCGTTGCGTAACCGGCACGGCCTGCTTGACCATGACCGCCGCGTACACGGGCGCGCTGACCGCGCCGTAGATGCTCAGCGAGACAAACCGGTACCCCTGCGGCATCCACTGGTTGCGCAGCGCCTCATGCTCGGCCAGGGTCTTTGCCGTGCCACGCTTCGAACTGAACCATCCGCCCGCCTCCTCGCAGATTCCACCGCACACGCAGCAGCTGCGGCATGTGCCCTCATGTCATCCGGAGGGCACGACCCGCGCCGTGATACGCGAAGCCGGGTCGTCCGTCACGCGCATACCATCGTCCCGCCCGACACGCACCGGGCTCAGGGCGTGCACCACGGTCCGTTCGGATCGCCCTGCTCCCGCGGCGCACCACGATCACCGAGGAGACGATAGCCGGGCTGCGCGCCGAGGTGGTGTCCTCCCGGGCACCGGGTTCGGGCCTGACGGTGATCCACTTTCACGGCGGCGGCTACTGCCTGGGCTCGGCGGTCACGGCCCGGTCGTGGGCGGCATACCTGAGCGCCCAGACGGGCTGCCGGGTGGTCTTGGCCGAATACCGGCTGGCCCCCGAGCATCCCTATCCGGCCGCACTAGAGGATGCCCGTGCGGTCATGAAAGCCCTGTCCGGCCCGGGCCCGGTGGTGGTGTCGGGCGACTCGGCAGGCGGCGGACTCGCGCTGGCCCTGGTCCTGTCGATGCGCGACGCGGGGCAGGAACTCCCGGCCGGGGCCATCCTGCTGTCGCCGTGGCTCGATCTGGGCCGCGACCGCCGGGCCGTCCCGGACCTGGTGCGCCGCGACGTCCTGCTGACCCCGGACTGGCTCGACGCCTGCGCCCGCGCTTACGCCGAGCCGTCCAGCTGGGCCGACCAGTTGATCTCCCCGTTGCGCGCTACGCACTCCGGGCTGCCGCCGCTGCTGATCCAGGCCGGGACCGAGGAACTGCTCGCGCCAGACGCCGGGCTGCTGGCCGCCAGCGCTTCGGCCGCCGGGGTGGACGTGACGTACACCAGGTGGCCGCGAATGTGGCACGACTTCACGCTGCAGGCCGGTTTGCTCGCCGCAGCCGACAGCGCGGTGGCACAAGCATCCTGGTTCGTCAGCAAGGTAGCCGGCTGATTCGTGCTATCGGTGAAAACGGCCGTCACCGTAGCCGGGACATCCTCATAACCGGCCTCGATGTCCGCGGACACCGGCACGTCGATCGCCGCGACCATCCGTACGATCACCGCCGCGGCACGTTCGGCGCCCAGATTGGCGCCGTCCGGTACGCCGAGGGACCAGGCCACGCCGGTACGCCGAGGGACCAGGCCACGCCGGCGCTGGTGGTGGCGATCGCCTTCGCTCCGGCGCCGGCGATCGCCACCGCCGAGGCAACGTCCCACGCATTCGGCAGCAGCAGCGGCTGACCTGGCTTGTGCAGCTCCGCGGGCATCGCCGCAGGAGCTGGAGGTAGTCGCGAGGTCGGCAACGGATTGACCTGCTGTCGACACGGACCGTCCAACAGGTAAGACTGGCCACATGGATCGCCGCAGGTTCCTCGCCCGGGTCGGTCTGCTCACCGCCGGCGGCGTGGCCGGGGCCAGTGCCGGGTTCGCGGCCGAGCAGGTCCTGGCAGAGGAGAGCCCGACCGCGCGGACGGCGCGCCCGGCGGGGCCCGCGGCGTACGTGGCGACGGCGACGTTTCGTACCGAGGCGTCCGCCAGGCTCATAGCGCTCACGATCGATGACGGCCCGACCCTGGAGTGGACGCCGCAGGTGCTGAAGATCTTGCGGCGGCGCGGCGTGACGGCGACGTTCTTCAGAGTCGGCGAGCGGGCGCAGGCCGCTCCTGCCCTGGTAGCGCAGACCGCGGATGCGGGTCACGAACAGGGTAATCACACCTGGGCGCACGACGATCTGACCCGGCATGACGAGACGTTTGACCGCGACACCCTGGAACGCACCCACGAACTCCTGGCGAAACTGACCGGCCGGGCGCCGACCTTGTGCAGGCCGCCCTACGGCCGGATCGACAGTGTCGGATTGGCGGTCTGCGCCGGCCTGCACTACGGCGTGACGTTGTGGTCGCATGGCATCACCGGCGTCAACGCGCAGGTCGACGTCGACGAGATCTTGCAGCAGGCCTCGCCCGGCAGCATCGTGCTCCTTCATGACGGCGGACCGCAACCCAACGCCAGCCTCATGAAGCAACTTGACCGGCTGACAGGATCCATGATGGACGCCGGATACAGGTTCGTGACGGTCAGCGAGCTGCTGGCGGCTTCGGCGCCAGAAGGCGCCGGTGGCCCTCCGTCACGGTCAGCTCCCGCTTGACGACCGCCATCGGAGCAGATCGAGGTGGCCCACCCATGAACGGCAACGGCGTCGCCAGGTGGCGGACCGTCGCGATCGGCACCGCACTGGTGCTGACGGTCGCCGGGGGCATCGCGGCGACCAGGCCGCCTGGACAGCCTCGGCTCACGGTCGCCGGCGTCGCACAGGACCCATGTCAGCACCAGCGGGCGCTGCCAGTTTTTGCCCAGCTGAACGGCCAGTTCGAGCCGGACTCCAGCATCTTGCGCACGGCCGGAGGAGTCTACGCGGCGCCGGGACGGACGGCCCCGCTGACCCGGGCCGAGTCGGCTTGCGTCGCGGTCGCGGAACGGGCCGACCGCAACTGGCTACGGACCGGGCTTGCCCCCGGTGCCACCGCGACGCAGCGGTCCATGGCCACCAGGGCCCTGCTCGACCTGAGGCTGGCCGTCTGGCCGGATGGCGCCGTGCTGGCCGGCTGGCACGCCGGCCCGGAGTATGAGTATGCGTGGCCGCGTGACTCCAGCTGGGTCGCGGTGGCACTCGCCGACACCGGTCATCCGGCCATGGCCTACCAGATCCTCCGGTTCCTGCAGCGCATGCAGGCCGGTGACGGGACCTGGGCCGCCAGGTACCTGCCTGATGGCTCGGGTCCCGTGCGCGACGGCCGGCCCGCCGAGCTCGACGCGGACGGCTGGGTCCCGTGGGCCGTCTGGTCCTGGGTAGTCACGCAGCAGCTCGGACCCGCCAGCCAGCCGCGCCGCGAGCTCGCGCTGCTGTGGCCGATGGTTACCCGGGCCGCCGACGCCGCCGCCCGCTCGCTGACCAGTGACGGCCTGCCCGGCCCGGCCATGGACTACTGGGAGGATTCGGTCGAGGTCACACTGGGTACGGCCGCCCCGCTGCTGGCCGGCCTGCGCGCCGCCGCTGACCTGGCCACCGACGTCGGCGGTGCGACAGCTACGAGCGATGGCCGCCGCTGGGCGGCCGCGGCGGCCCGGCTGGCGCGGGCGATCGCGGCGGCGTTCGGCCAGACCGGCTATCAGCGCACGCCGGCCGCCGGGTCGGGTGCCGATGCGGCCGTTACGTTCCTCGGGCCGCCTTTCGCGGTGCCGGGCCCTGGGGTGCTGCAGGCGGTCAGGTCAGCACAGCGGGCGCTCACCATTCCCGACGGCGGCCTGCGGCCCGGCACCAACTGGCCGGGCACGCCTGACGTCGCCTGGACCCCGGAGACCGCATTCTTCGCGCTGTTCGATGCCGCCACCGGACAGCACGGCCAGGCATCGGCCGTGCTGGCCTGGCTCGCAGCGCACCGGACGAGGCTGGGCTCGCTACCTGAGCAGGTCAACGCCGCCGGCCGGCCAGCCTCGGTAGCCCCGCTAGTCTGGACCGACGCGGTGACCCTGCTCGCTCTGCTAGCGCAGGCCGGGCACCTCGCGACCATCCCGGTGCCTCCTGCCGATCAGTACTTACCGGCGCCTCGAGCTCGTCCCAGTCGGTATGGTGCACGCTTCCCCAGCAAGAGGCCGCAGGCCCAGCTCGTCGAGGCTGAGCCTGCGGCGATTCTAGCGACACCAGGGATCAATACGGGTTATCGTCGCTAGCGCTTGCGCGCCTGCTGGTCGACGAACTGCTAGCTTCCGGAGGGCACGAGCACGATCCTGCCGAACACCTCGTCGGCTTTCATCTTCTGATGAGCTAGCACTTCGCCGCGCTCGCGATCCAGGCTTTCCAGGCCTCGCCGTCGAGCGCGGCCGCCAGCGGTTTAACCAGGTGAACGCCGCGGCCTCTAGTAGCAACGCGTGCCGGTGTCGATTTCGCCGCCGGTCGTTCGTGTAAGAGGTGACAAGGGCCGCGGCAGGGCGGCCAGCGGCACGGAAGGGATCAGGTTCATGCGTTCGATCACGGTCACGATGTGGGTCACCCTCGACGGCGTCGTGCAGGGCCTCGGCCGCACAGATGAGGACACCCGCGGCGGCTTCACGCATGGCGGCTGGGGCCCGCGGTACGACGACGAGGTGATGGGCCGCGAGATGGCCAAGGGCATGACCAGGCCGGGGGACATGCTGCTCGGCCGCCGCACCTGGCAGGACTTCACCACCGCATGGGGACGCCGGACCGACGGCAACCCGGTCACCACGCGCATGAACGCGACCACCAAGTACGTCGCCTCGAGGACCCTGGAGGATGCGGATGGATGGCAGAACTCGGTCCTGCTGCGCGGCGACGCGGCGGACGCGGTGGCCGAGCTAAAGGCCCAGCCGGGTGGGGACCTGGGAATCATCGGCAGCGTGTCGCTGGTGCGAAGCCTGCACGCCGCCGGCCTGATCGACCGCTACACACTGCTGATCTGCCCGCTGACCTTGGGCAGCGGCGCGCGGCTGTTCGAGGGCCCCGCCCCGCTAACCGAGTTCGAGCTCACCAGCAGTGTTACCACCACCAAAGGCGTGATCATCGGGCAGTACACCCGCCGGTAAGGCAGCACCATCAGGGCCGGGCGGACATGGCTGCGTGCGCAGCGCTCGACCGGGCCAGTCAGCGGATCGCTCCGTTGATGATGACCGGCGGCGGGATGACCGAGACACAGGCACGCGTGGCAGCAAACGCCCTGGTGTTCGGCTACTTCGGCGCGCTGGAACAGTGGTATCTAGACGGTGGCATCCACCCGATCGCACAATACGTCAAGGAAGGGCTGCTGCCACTACGCAGTATCTGGTCGAGGCCGGACGAGCCGGACAGCTAAGGTTTCGGCACCTGCCGGAGCTTCGGCCGCTCTTCTTGGCGCATCAGACTTTCGTGACAGCGCGGCGGGCGAGCCGGCGCGGCGTCAGCGTGGGCCGAGTTCCTCTGGTGGCGGCCAGTCGCCCGGTAGTTCGGCCAGCCGCAGCAGGTAATCCTCACGGTCGAACGGCCGCTTCTCGGCCAGGGCGTTCCAGACGGCCTCGGTCACCGGACCCATGATCAGGTGCATCACGTTGTGCCAGTCGTAGCCGAGCCCGGCGAGCCGCTGGACCGTCTGCCACGTCTCGGGCGGGTCGTCGGCCAGCAGCTGGTTCGCGATCACCTGATGGAGCGTGACGTGCAGCCTGGGGTTCATCGGCTCGCCGTCGGCGCCCGTCATCTCCTCGTGACGTTCGAGCGCCTCCGCCATGTCAAGGTGCTGTGCCTCGAGCAGGAACGTGCGCTCGTCCTCGTCGTCCGGATCCAGTCGCTCCAGGTCGAGGTCCTGATAGCTGCCATGCCCCGGCGGGACCGCCCAGGAACGCCGGTCGCCTGGGAGCGGCTCGTCGAACCAGCAGTCGGTGTCCTCCTCGGCCACCCACCCGGATATGCTCCCGGCCCGCTGCAGCTTTCCGGCAGGCCGACGGCCTGATGCCGGACGCCGGCTGCGGCCACGGCCAGGCGGACGACCACGGCTCTTCGGACTCATGCCGCGATTGTCCCAGACGCAGCACCTTTCCGAGGGCTCGTACCCCGGGTCCGTTCGGCCGAACCAGACGTGCTGTTTGTCCGGGAAGATGTCGAAGTCGTCCGCGTCGGGTAAAGGTATTGATGAAGCGATCAGCGAGACCACCGTGAGGCAGGCGGTCCGGGGAGCAGCCACAGCATGGAAGCAAGCGAGCGCGAGGCAGGCGCACAGCCGCCGGGCAGCTACACCAGGCAGCCTGCCCCCGAGCGCTTCCACCCGTGCCCGGCTGGGCGGCACTGGGGACCGAACGGCGCGGCAGGCGTCCTGCCGTGGACGGTGACTCGGGACAGGCGCACCTGGGTGCTGCTGAGTCACCGCTCTCCGCACGTGCAGGCGGGCGGCACGTGGTCCACGTTCGGCGGCGCCATCGACGGCGGCGAGACGCCGTGGCACGCGGCCGTCCGCGAGATCAGCGAGGAGATCGACGGGATCGACGTGCGCCTGGGCGTCGTGGCCGCCGAGCTGGAGGTCCCGTGCGAGCACGGCTGCGGGTGGACGTACACCACCTTCGCTATGCGGATCCAGAACACCGGGGCGAGCTACCTGCCCACCGCACAGGTCGCTTCCGGTCACGCGGCGTGGGAGACGGCCGGGCTGGCCTGGGTGCCAGCCGAGCAGGTTTCCGACCATCCCGGCCTTCACCCGGGGCTGCGCGCCGCCTGGCCGGCGCTACGAGACGCCATCCGGCGAGGCAGCGGAGTGACCGACACCCGTTAGGCGACGGCGTACGATCAGCAACGGCGTCTCGGGTCAGTGCTGGTAGAAACGGGCCGAGGGTGTCACGGACCCGCCCCAGGTCATAGGACGCGGCGGGGCCGAAGTGCGCGATGCTGCTGAGTAGCTTACGCAGGTGCAGCACGGGCATCCGCTCGGCCCAGCCGGGCGGCGAGGGGTTGAGTTCCTGGTAGGCCGTGCCCGTCGGCGTTCCAGGTGTTGACCTGCCGCAGCCTGCCCAGCCACCCATCGGCGCGCCAGCCGAACCGGGCGCTGACCACAGCGCGGTGCGCCCTGGCCATGTCCCGCCCGAAGGCCTCCCAGGAACCCGCGCTGTCGTCCCGGGGCACCAGCGCTTCCAGGAGCAGCAGCTGGTCAGTGACGGCCAGCACGTCCGGGGTCGCCAGCTGCCCGGTGCCGCGCAGCGCGGCGAGCCCGTCGGCCTCGGTCCGGAACAGACGCAAGGCCGGATGTCAAGCCCCACGGCACGCTGAACTCTTAAGCGGCCGCCGGCGTGGCTCTAGCAGGGTTTGTCAGTGCCTCGTGGCAGGATTTCCGCGGGGTCGAAGCGAGGGAGGTCTGCTTCGTGGGCAAGGCGAGTCGGCAGCGGCGGCTGAAGCAGGAGAGGGAGCGCAAGCAGCGGCGCGCGGCGCAGCCGTCCGCGTCATCGCCGTCCGGCTCGTCGCGACCGCCGGACGAGACCCAGCGGCATGACATCCCGCCCCGGCAGGGGCGCGGGACGCGGCGCGACATCCGGCACGAGCCGCCGCCCCAGGCAGAGCAGCCGTCTCAGCGGGAGCTTGCAGCCGTGGGTGTGGCCGAGGCCCTGCGCGCCCTTGCGCAGGGCCTGCAGGACCAGTTCATGGAGTGGGTGGAGGCGCTGGCCGGCCAGCGGCAGGTGCCCGGCTGGGACGCCACCGTCAGCCGTGAGCTGGTCAGTTACCTACGCGTCTCGGTGTCCGGCGCCTGGCAGCACGGCTGGCAGCCCGCTGAGCTGGTGCGCCATGCGGGCCGGGAGAGGGGTGACTCGCATGCCCGGATGGCCACCGACATCATCGCCGACGAGATGCGCGGCTATGCCGCCGCCACAGTGGACGACCGCTGGCTGGCACAGCTGTCCGCCCTCGGGTCCGAGGTGTGGTGGGGGAGTGACGACGCTTACCTCGGCCGGTGGCGCGGCCGGGAGGGTGACAGTCCGCAGGTCACATTGATAACGGCGGTGGAGCTGCTCTTGGTGCTCGGCCACCTGCCGGTGCTGCCCCGGCTGTGCCCGCTGCCCGGTACGGTACGGCCCGGTGCCGCGGCCAGGCCGGGCGCCGCAGCTGGCGAGGAGCGGACCGCCGACGAGCGGATCCTCGGCAAGATCCGTGCCCTCCTCGCCAAGGCGGAATCCACGGAGTTCACCGAGGAGGCCGAGGCGCTGTCCGCCAGGGCGCAGGAGCTGATGGCAAAGTACAGCATCGACCACGCGCTGCTCGCGGCCGAGGCGGGCAGGAAGGACGAGCCAGCCAGTCGGCGGCTGCCGGTGGACAACCCGTACGAAGGGCCGAAGGCACAGCTGCTCGAGGAGGTCGCCAAGGCCAACCGGTGCCGTGCCGTGTGGTACAAGAGCCTGGGGATGTCGGCGGTGATCGGCTTCCCCGCCGATCTCGACGCGGTTGAGCTGCTGTTCACCTCGCTGCTCGTGCAGGCGAACACCGCGATGCTGCGGGCCGGCGCGAAGCGGGATCGCTACGGCCGGTCGCGCACCCGGGCCTTCCGCCAGTCGTTCCTCATGTCCTACGCCATCCGGATCGGAGAGCGGCTGGCTGGGGCTACGGGGGACGCGGAACGCCAGGCGGCGGTCGAGGCGTCAGGCCGGAATTTGCTGCCTGTGCTCGCTGCTCGGCACCAGGCCGTCGATGACGCGGTCGATGAGATGTTCGGCGACAGCGTCTCGTATCACCGGACCGGCCGTGTAAGCGACTCCGAAGGTTGGTATTCCGGCCGGGCAGCCGCCGACACGGCGGCGCTGCACGGTCACCGTGAGGTCACCGCCGAATCCGCCTGAGCAGCATGTCGGCCGCCCTGAAGTCGATGATCGTCGGCCTGGTGTGCGGCATCGAGCCCACGGATGACACGTCCGGGCCGTAGCAGACGGGCTCGTGGACGTCAGTATGTGTGACGCCAGCGAACCCCGCTGCTTCCAGGATCCGGCCTGACAGGTTGTCTGCCCGAGCCCGCATCCGATGTCCAGGACATGCTCGCGAGGCTGGACGCCGCACGCCCGGCGCAGCAGGCTGGCCTGCCTGGCCGGCGCGCTGGAGCGCCGGGAGCCCTGGGGCGTCTGGGGCGGCGAGTTGCTGATGCGCGGCGCGATCGTGCCGCGTAAGCTCCCCCGCGGCCGTCCTCGCAAGGCCCTCGTCACGATCGGGGCCAGCGCCTGGGCCGCCGTCGCCGATCTCGCGCAGCCCGGATAGGACCCTTCCTCGGTCAGTTACCGCTGTTCCTGGCTGAGTCGCCACTCACGCCGTCCGCCCGCGGGTTACCGTGGCCGTGTGGCGTCACATCCAGCGCGCCCCCCGCTGGGCCTGTTTGATAATCCGGTGCGCGTTTTCAGCCTGGACGAACTCGCCGCGACCGTGCGCAAGCTCGAGCGCGAGCGGCCCGGCCGCACCGTGGAGGAGCTTTCCTGCGCCGTGTTCACCGAACTGGCGATCAAGCGAACGCAGCGCGCCGCCGACCTTGTGGCCGAGGCTATCCGGCTGGCCCGGCCGCGCCAGCTAGGCACCGAGATCACCGGCTCACAGTGGCAGGCCAGCACATCCGAAGTCAGGAACTGGGCCCTCAGCGCAGGCTTCGAACTCGGCGAGGACGGTACCATTCCCGGCCCGGCCATCACCGCGTACAACCAGATACATCCCGGCCGTCCCTACTGAACTGACCGTCCCAGGATCATGGTGTGACCGCAGCCGCCTCCGTCCCGTCAGATGCAGGGGGGCTTGCCACGCGCATCACCGGGCGAGCGCATCGTTACACGCCGCTGAACCGGTGCCGGGTTGACATCGTTTCAGAAGGTGTCGGTCGGACACGTGTCTTCCGGTGTCGTCCCCACTCGTCCGCGGCCTACAAGCATGCAACTTATTGCGATTGTTAAGATTCTCTCAGTAACATCCCGTGCTCCGGGATGGCGGTGAGGTCCGGTGGGAGCCGACCGGCCCGGTGACGCCGACATGCCGCCAGATGACCACCCAGATCGCCGGGACGACCAGGATGGCACCGGCGACCATGCTGCCCGCGCTGGTAACGGCCAGGCTGAGACGCGCACCCGGCAGGAGTATTACTCCGACCTGCGCGTGACGGTTTCCAGGGAAGAATCCGCCGTAGCGCGACAGACCATGGCGGAGGAGGGGGCCGCCGCGGAAAAGTGGCAGGAAACGGCAGCGGAGTCCCGCTGGATATGGAGCGAGTACCAACGCAAGTGGCCGCCTACTGAGCGCCCAGCGGTCGACAGATCCACCGGCCCACCGGGCTCTTGGCACGGAGACGGGAACAGGCTCCTCGAGCCCGCCGAGAACAGCAGGGTTGAAGCAGAATGCGACCGCATCGCCAGACGGGAGGAAGAACGGATCTCACCCGCGATGCGCTCCGTCGAAAGCCAAGATCCGGACCGCCACCTCATCGGCTTCGAGCACCGCCTCAAAGGCCACGACCGCATCAAGGAAAAGATCTACGACAATGATCAAGGAGTTGAACTTCTCCTCCGCAGAAGAAGCTGTGTCGTATGTGTCTGACACGATCCGATACACCTTTCAGTATCGGGAGGCTCGCTACACTCAAGGCGTCTGGACGGACATTGAACGCCTGAAGGGCGAAGGCTTCAAGCTGCACAAACTCAAGAATTCCTGGTCCGGTGAGGAGTACAAGGGCATCAACAGCCAGTGGATCGAGCCGGATACCGGCCAGCGTTTCGAAGTGCAGTTTCACACTCGTATCAGCTTCGAGGCCAAGCAACTCACCCATACCGCCTATGAGCGGCTCCGCACCAAGCAGGCCGATGAGTTCGAGGAGCTTGTCCTGGAAGCCTTTCAGAAGAAAGGTCACCGCTGATGTGCCGCTTCCGCCCGGAGCTGCCGACATTCCCGACTACCCGGAGAGGGGCTAGATGCCAGATAAGGTCACCTACTACGCAATCGTGAACGACCTGAGCAGCCGCGAGCGGCCGGCAGGCGTGTTCCGGCGCACCTACTTCGAGGCCGGCGGCTGCGCGATGAAGCATTCACTCGACAGATCTGGTCTGGGAACGCAGCTCGTCACTTGGTCTCCGCCGAGCGCGGCGACCTTGAAAACGAGTTCATCGAGATCACCGAGGACGAGGCAAACCAGATCGTGGAACGCATCCGCGCCAGGGTGACCGGCGCGAGCAGCACCTAACGCGTGACCCTGGCCGTAAGCTACCGGCATGGCGGCGCCTGCCACGTTGGACAATGGGCTTGTAGTCGAGGTCGAGCCCGTCCGGGCGAGCGCAGCCTCGGATAGCGGTCGCCTTACGCGGAGGCTCGCGCCCTGGTCCGTTCGGCCCAACTGGTACCTCCCTCCAAAAGCCTGCGGGCAATGTTGTCCGGTGCGAGCCGGACGCCGAGCCAGCCTGAACCTCCGAAGACGCCGGATCTGCTCCACCGGCATTACTGCCACGCAGGGCTAGGGCGGGAACAGGAGCAACGACCGGTCGAGGCGACGAGCAAGCCGGGGGCGGTCCCGGTCCCGCGGGCGCGAGGCGAGGTCATCGGCCTTGCTCGGCGAGTTCGGAAAGCAGCGCGGCCCGCCTTTCCTCAAGCGCCGTGAGCTGAGCTCGGAGCTGTTTCAGCTCGCGGTTGACCTGCTTCAGCTCGGTCCGCGCCTGCTGTTCCCGGAGGTATCGCTCACCATGCCGGGTGCTGACCAGGTCCTCGACCTCGCGGCGGAGCAGTCGCAGCCACGGGTTCCCGTGCATCGCGGCGGGCCGGTACTGGAGCTTGCCCGCGCGGATCGCCGCGATGATCTCGTCCTGCGTTAACCCGAACTCCGCTCGAGCCGTCTTGTCGCTCAGCGTCGCGCCCTTGCGTCCCCACTCATCGCCGTACAGCTCCATGACCGGTCATTATCTCGCGCGGCGGCTGCGGCCAGTCGGCATTCCGCGCCTTTACCCACGACCTCAGGAGGCGAGCTGCATCAGCCGGGCGCCGATCACCGAGACGCCCGGACGGGGCTCCTGCCGGTAGTCCCAGGCCTTCCGGCGGCGCATCAGCGTTTCGCCGTGCTCGGCCCAGGTGAAGTCCCGGCGGCGCAGGATCTTCCGGAACACCGCGTCCACCGTGTCCGGGGCAGCTCGGTCGAGGCGCTGGAGCAGCAGCTACTGAGTCGCCGCAAGGAGCAGACGCTCGTTGGCGGCAGGCGCGTCCCGCGGCAGGAACTGCCCGAACTGCCGAAGGAAGCCGTCACTACCGTGCGCCGGGTCAAGGTGAGCCTGTACGGCGCGAAGCCGCCGGTCTGGCGGCGGCTTGAGATTCCCAGCGCGATGCCGCTGAACCTCATGCACGCGGTCCTGCAGGTCGCCTTCGACTGGCACGATTCCGGCCCGCTGAGCCAGGCGATGCCGGCCGTCGACCTCCACGAACCAGACGGCGCGGGCGTTCCCGCTGCAGGTGCCACGGTTCGTTCGGGATATAAGACAGAGCCGTAGTGGACATTAAGGCAGCCATAGACGCCGTCCGAGCAGTGCCCCACGGTAGTGTTTAGGGCTAAACACTTGAAATGGTTAGCTGCTAAATTATGCTGATGACAGCCAGGGGGTTATCAGGGTCATCGAGCGCAACGGAGGAGTCCTGCTGCGCCAGCGCGGCTCCCACCGCCAGTACGAGGCCCGGGCAACTCTGGCCGATGGCACCGAGATAACTGCCCGCACCACCGTCGCCCAGCACGCCGGAGACGTACGACCCGGCACCTTGCGAGCGATCAGCGCGACCTGGAGCCGGTGTTCGGGAAGGGATGGCTGAGAGGGCGATGAAGTATCACGTCGTGGTGACCCGTGACGGCGACGGGTGGATGGCCGAGGTACCAGCGCTGCCCGGCACGCATACCTGGGCGAAGACCCTGCGGACCCTTGACCGCAACGTCCGCGAGGTCATCGGCATGGTCGAGGATCTTCCTCGCAGCGCAGAAGCGGCCATGGACTTGGAGATGGAATACCACACGGGCGACCCGGTGCTTGACGAGCGGGCCGGAAGGCTGCGCGCCCGCCGCCGCGAGCAGGAGCGCGCCGCCGCTGAGATCGCCAGCGCCACCTCCGAGCTGCTCCGGCGCTTCGCCGCGGAGCTTTCGGTCAGCGATGCCGCCGTGTTGCTGGGCGTTTCGAAGGGCCGGATCAGCCAGCTGCGAAGCGGCCCGGGCCGATCCGCCGCCTCACGTAGAACCGGCACGGACGGATAGTGGCTGGCCCGCTTCGTCATCGCGGACCTCGACAGCCGCAGCCACCGGTTCCCGTGCATCGCGGCGGGCCGGTACTGCAGCTGGCCCGCGCGGATCGCCGTTACCGACGACCTCCGGAGGCGAGCTCCATCAGCCGGGCGCCGATCACCGAGACGCCTGGACGGGGCTCGTGCTCGTAGTACCAGGCTTTCCGGCGGCGCATCAGCGCCTCGCCGTGCTCGGTCCAGGTGAAGTCCCGCCTGCGCAGGATCGTCCGGGACACCGCGTCGACCGTGTCCGGGTAGGCGGCGGCGAGGCGCTGCAACGGCAGCGGCGCGATGGTCTCCGACCGCAGGTAGCCGCGCAGCGCGTCCGGATACCGCTTGCCGGCCGCGAGCGCCGGGTCGCCGAACAGGTCCCGCAGCATCCCGTACTCGTTATAGCCCCGCCCGGGAGGGACGCGATGTCACCATGCGTACTGGCATAGCCGCGATCCGCCATACCTGCCAAGTGAATGGTACGTTAATGGTATGCGTTCAACCATAGACAAGGCAGGGCGGCTGGTTATACCGAAGGCGCTGCGGGACAGCCTCGGCCTGGTGCCCGGCGAGGTCGAGATAACCCCGGACGGAGCCGGCTTGCATATAGAGCCGCTGGCCGACGACCGGCTAGAAGACGAAGACGGCCTGCTCGTCATCCCGGCCGCCGACGCCACCGTCAGCGACGACCTCGTCCGGACGCTGCGCGATGCCGACCAGCGATAACCGGCCGCAGCTCCTGATCGACACCAGCGTCGCCGTCGCCCTCGCGGCCGCCGGGCACGAACACCATCAGGCCACCACGAAGGCCATCGGCGACCGCAGCTGCGGGCTCAGCGGCCACGCGGCCTTCGAAACCTTCTCGGTGCTGACCCGACTGCCGTCGCCCAACCGCCGCACCCCCGCCGCCGTGGCGCGGCTGCTCGCACACAACTTCCCCGGTTCGCGGTTCCTCAGCGCCCAGGGCGCGCAACGGCTCCATGCCAGGCTGGCCTCGCTCGGCATCGCCGGCGGTGCCGTTTACGATGCCCTCGTCGCCGCCACGGCAGCCGAACACCGGATCACGCTTGCCACCCGCGACCGCAGGGCCGCCGAGACCTACCGCGTCCTCGAAATTGACTTCGAGCTGATCGATTGACCTGCTCATACTAAGTTCTGCGTGAGCGCAGTGACCGGACCCTCAACCACGGCCTGGGTAGGCCACCCTGGCCATCTGCGCCCGGCAGCGTTCGGCTTTGCGCGGGTCATCCACGGAAGTGTGCCTCGCGGCTAAGGCGGTTCACTACAGTCGCGTCAGAGGCAAGACGGTTTGCGGGATACGGGAGGACGAAGGCCATGGCGACGGCGGCGCGTGACCGGCTGGCCAGGACACTGCGCGGCGACGTGCAGACCGCGTTCAGCGTCGAACTGACGGCAAAAACGGACGACCTGAGCCTGGAGGTCGAGGGCTTCGGGCCGGTCAAGTTCCCGGTGACTCCCGCCAAAGCCCGCAAGCTCCTCGGCCTCGGTCAGCCGGCCCGGTTCGGCCGCGGCGAGGAGACGGTCACCGACCCGGACGTCCGCGACACGTGGGAGATCCCCAAGCACCTCGTCCGCGCCGGGTGGAACGACGCCGCGCTGAAGGACGTCCTCGCCACGGTAAAGGAAGAGCTGGGACTGCCGAACGCCGTCGAGCTGACGGCCGATCTTCACTCCCTCTTGGTCTATGAGACGAACCAGCACTTCCTCGCCCACCAGGACTCCGAGAAAGACGACTCGATGGTCGGGACCCTGGTGGTGACGCTGCCGTCCAGCTACGCCGGCGGCGAGCTGATGGTGGGGCACAACGAGGAGTGGAAGGCCTACCGGGGGTCGAAGACGGCGCTGTCGCTGGTCGCCTTCTACGCCGACTGCCGGCACGAGGTGCTCAAGGTGACGTCGGGCTACCGGATCACGCTCACCTACAACCTGCTGCTGCACGGCGACACCAGCTGTCCGGCGGGCGACGGCGGAACCGCCGCCGAACTGACAGACCTCCTCCGCGAGCACTTCAGCACGCCGGTGCCCCGCTACTACGGCGGACCCGCGGCTGACCCGCCGAACCGGCTCGCCTACCTGCTCGACCACGAGTACACGCCCCGCGGGCTGAACTGGCGGCGGCTGAAGGGCGCGGACGCGAGCCGGGCGGCCCTGCTGCGGACCGCCGCGGACATGGCAGGCTGCGAGGCCGTCCTCGCGCTCGCCGACATCAAGACCACGCACAGCGCGTTCCCGGCCGATGAAGGCTACGGCTACGGGCGGCACCGGGACTGGTATGACGACTACGACGAAGACGATGACGAGTACTCCGGCGGCGCGAGCGGCAGCGAACGCGAGTACGAGATCCAGGAGCTGGTCGACTCCGAGGTCACCCTCACCCACTGGACCGGGCCAGACGGTACCCGCCTGGAGGAGACCTCGCTGTCCGTGGACGGCGATGAGGTGTGCGCGTCCACTCAGACCGGCGACCTCGAGCCTTATACCTCGGAGTATGAGGGCTACATGGGCAACTGGGGCAACACGCTGGACCGTTGGTACCACCGGGCGGCGGTAGTGGTGTGGCCCCGTGATCAGGCTTTCGCGAACCGCGCCGAAACCTCCCCGGCCTGGGCTCTCGACGAGCTCGCCGTGATGGCCTCAGCCGGCGACGTGCCGGGCGCGCAGGCCGCCGCGGCGACGCTCGCGCCCTTCTGGGACAGGACGCTGCGCACCCGGGCACCGGAGGGAAGGGGCAGGGTCTCCGGGCTGTTCGGCAAGGCGCTGCGGGCGGCGGACGCCGTGGCGGACGCGGGAACCGCGGCGATGCTGCTGCGCCCGTTTCGTATCGAGAACCTGACTGGCGCGGACGTGGACTCGTTCGGGAAGATCGCCGGCGGGTACGGTCAGCGGTGGACGGCGGAACTGCTGCGGACGTGGTTCGGCGGGAACCAGCCGGCGTGGGCATATGGCGGGGGACAGGAACGGCCGCAGTGGCTGGCGGACTGGCTGCCGGGCCTGTGCGCGGGGCTACACGCTGCGCACAGCGTCGGCACGGTGGCCGCGCAGCAGCTGCTTGACCTGGCGTGGGAGTGGACCAGCAAAGACATCGGCACGGGGCTCGCGTCGCCGTCGCCCAGCCACCGCGACAAGAAACTTGGTGACCTGGGTAAACCGCTCGCCTCGGTGCTGACGGCCGCCGCCGCGATCGGGGCCACGAGCACCCGGGATGCTGTCTGCGGATATATCCGGAAACCTCCGGACGCGGTGACCGCGCTGGAGATGTCCGCGCTGCGCGCCGCGGCAGAGCTGTCCCGGGACGGCATACGTGGCGACGCCGGCTTCGGCGACCTGGCCGCCGATTGCGCGGCGCGGCTCCGCACCCGGCTCGCCCGCCCGCAGCGCGCGCCAGGCGACTGGTCGGTCGAATTGCCCGCGGGCGGCTGTACGTGCGACCTGTGCGGGACGCTCCGCATATTCCTAGAAGATAAGAGCCGGCGCACCTTCGAGTGGCCGCTCGCCCAGCAGCGCAGGCAGCACGTCCACTCCCGGATCGACGCTGCCGAACTGCCCGTCGCCCACGTGACCAGACGGCAAGGCAGACCTTACACGCTCGTCCTGAACAAAACCGACGCGCTGTTCGCCCGCGAGCGGCAGGCGCGGATCAGGGGCGAAACGGATCTGGAATGGCTCGCTGCCGTGTGCTGTTGATGGGACCATGGCTGACATGCAGGTTGCCGACGTGCGGAAGCTGCACGGGCGAGGTGGCCAGCGGGCTGGCCGCGGTCTTGCGGGCGAACAACTCGACCTTGTAGCGGATTGCGGACGGACGTCGGTCCGCGACGATGCCTCCTGCTGGGGTCAGGTGACGGTGATTACCGTGACGCCGACGGCGTTGTAGGTGCCGCGTGCCCGCGCATCCCGGGTGGCGAGGGCGGCCCCGTGCTCTTTGGCGGCCAGCGCCACCAGCGCATCGTAAACGGCACCGCCTGCGATGCCAAGGCGGCTGAGCGTGTCTGGCAGCTTACGGGCAAGCGGCCTGCTCAGCATGAAAGGCGCAGCGAAGCGCTCATTCAGCAGCCGGGCGGCGTCGGCTGGTGCTAGCCGCGCGTCGCCGGGCAGCCTGGTGAGAACCGAGTACGTCTCGGCGAGGGCGTGACCGCTGAGCGCGACCTCCTGCCCGCCCCACCATCGCACCACGCCCGCATGATCGTGATGTGAGCGGACAAGCAGCGGAACGGCGACGCTGGTGTCGACCGCGACCGTCACTTGCGGCCCGCGTCGATGAGGGCGAAGACCGTGTCGTCATCGACCGGGGTCTCGGCGTCCGCGACGAGCACGCCGTCCTCCTCGACCAGGCGCGCGGTCCGGCCTGCAGGCAGGAGCTGCGCGCCGGCGCCATACGGCGTGATGTCGACCTTCGTGCCGGGCAGCAAGCCCAGCGCATCGCGGATGGGCTTGGGCAGCACAACCCGGCCGGCCTGATCGATGACTGCTTCCATGGGAAAACGATACCATCGAAATCCCGTAACCGCTATCGAGTCATTCTGGCTGGGTCGCTGGGGTCCGCCTGGCGATGGCGGCGACGGCGATCCATAGGAGTTCGAGGCCGAGGAAAGGGTGGGCACCTCACTGGAGCAGAGACGCTCTCGCAGGCAGTTGCCGCCCGGGCCAGGGCCGGGCGGCCATGGCCCGGATGGCGAGGAGTACGGCGGCGCCGGCCGCGGCCCGATTCCTCCCGGTCCCCGCGACGGGCAGGCTTCTCCCCTGGCCTGCGTAGCCAGCCAAGTCCGTTTCAGCTATCGCTCGGATTTGACGTCTGTTCGCGGATGTAGTCGATGTTGAAATCGTCTTTCCACGTCCGACCTTGATCGGAAGAGTCCTCCCAGCGTCCGCGGATTTTCTGCATGCCGGGGTCCAGCTGCGCGTTGAAGCGTTGAATGTAATCGCCGGTGTCTCGCCACATCAGCCATTGCGAATCCTCGAAGCTCATGCGATAAATGCGCGATCCGCCGTGGTCGTCGAAGTAGTACACCGAATACTCGGGCTCTCGCTCGTCACGTCCGATGATCCAGACTGCAGCCGGCGGGTGTGCCAAATCACCTTGGCGGATTACCAGCGCGGCGCCTTGCTCGATCCATTCGATCTCGATCGGCACGGTGACCCGTGCATTGCGGTCCGGCAGGAATTTCGCGTTGTACAACTCCATCCGCCACTGGCCTGCAAGAGGCTGAAGGGCGGTGAGTGCCGGATTGGTCCTCATGTCTTACCTCTCTCTATAGCCTTACTTTCTCCTGCTGAGACGCGCTGAGCCGTAATTCTCATCGTTCTGCGATGCGGTCGTCCAATTGGTCAGGGTCAGATGGCCTGCGGGAAGCGGAAGAGCCGGCCGGGGTCGTAGGCGTGCTTGGCCGCTACGAGGCGCGCGAGGTTGCCGCCGTAATACGCGGACGCCCAGCCGTCCAGTTGCGGGTCGGGGAAGTTCGGATACACGCGGCCGGATCCGTGCATGTGCGCGATCGCCCATGAGCAGTCCACCCATTGCAGGTCGTCGTCGGCTGCGTGTTCGAGCAGGAACCGCTCGCCGCGGTGGACGAACGCAGTCGCGTCCGGGGCCACCCGGTTGTACGCGCCGCCCATCGCAGTGAAGTTGAGCTCGCGCCGCCCGCGCCGGCTGCCGGTGAGTTCGTCGAGCAGCGCGCTGATCGCAGCGGCCGGAAGCGGGCGGGCGAAGAATTCCGAGCGGCTGAACACCACCTGCGCGGCCTCGTCATGCGCGCAGGGCCTGGTGAACGACCGCTTGAGATCACGGAAAGCCATGCCGCTGCTCAGATGTGTGTCAGGGCGGGTACCGACTCCGGCGACCAAGTCGTCTAGCGTGGCCGAGGTCGCCTCGGCGGCGCGCAGCGCGGCGCCGAAGACCTCAACGCGCACTGGGTGGCCGGGTTCGGCGACGACGGTCAGGTTGGCGGTGGTATCGTCCGGCGCGTCCGGCGCCCAGTCCTGCCACGCGGCGACGACCTCCGCTGCCGCCGCGCCTGGCCAGCACAGCTCGAAGCGGGTCGCGTACGGCTCGGGAACCGTGGCGAAGACCAGCGAGGTGACCACGCCGAACTGCCCGCCGCCCGCGCCGCGCAGCGCCCACAACAGCTCCGGCTCGCGGCCGGCGTCGCAGTCGACGATACGCCCGTCGGCCAGGACGACCCGCGCGCCGGCCAGCGCGTCGCAGGTCAGCCCGTGCGTCCGGCCGAGCAGACCGAGCCCGCCGCCCAGCGTGAGCCCGGCGATGCCGACCGTCGGGCCGCAGCCGGCCGGGAGGATCCGCCCGTGGCTGTGCAGCGCGTCGTAGACCTGGGCCAGCCGCGCCCCGGCGCCGATCCTCGCACGCCCGTCCGGGCCGACCGTGATGGCATTGAGGCGGCCGAGGTCCAGCATGAGCCCCTCGGTCGAGGAGCGGCCTGCGAAGCAGTGCCCGCCGCCGCGCGGGACGACGTGCGTGTCGGTGTCCCGTGCGTAGCCGATCGTGCGGGCCACGTCCTGGGTCGACGCGCACCGGACGACCGCCCTCGGGCGCACGTCCCGGTACCGGGCCATCGCCGGGTACCGGGCGGCGTCGTAGCCGGGCGAGGCCGGCGTGAGCAGGTCCCCGTCAAGCGCCACGCGCAGCTCGTCAAGGCCCTTCACCAGACCGACGCTAGGGCGACGCCGGACCGAGGGCTTGAACGAAACGCGCATCGTCAATCCGTCCGCGCGGCCTACGCACGGTCGGCGAGGAATGGCATATAGGAGGCTGAGTGCTCGTGCCCGCGCCCGCACCGGCCGGGCTTGCCCTCCAGTAGCTCTCGCGGCGTCAGGCCGGTCAGGCGCAGGCATTCGCGGCTCAGGTGCGCTTGATCGGCGTACCCCACCTCGGCGGCGAGGTCGGCCAGGGTGCTGCGGGACATCAGCCCGGCGGACGTCGAGGCTGCCTGGGCGAGCGCGAGGTAGCCCTGGAAGCGCAGCGTTCGCTGCAAGGTCTTGGGCCCCACGCCTACGACGGCCTGGAAGCGGCGCCGGAGCTGGCTCGCCGAGATCGCCAGCTGCGCGGCAAGCGCGCCGATCTGGACAGGCTGCCACGGCATCAGCCGGCGCGCCGCCTCGGTTACCAGCGGGTCCGGGCGACCGGTGCGCGCCTGCCGGCATACGAGGTAGCGCTGCAGCAACTCCAGCGCCGCATCCGGCCCTGGCGCGTCTGCGAGCACCTCGCCCAGGCGCGCCGCGGTGCCGCCCCACAAATCGTCGAGCTGCACGGTCAGGTCGACCAGCTCATCGGCGGGCAGGCCAAGCAGCGGTGATGCCGCACCCGGCAGGAACCGCGCGCCCACCACCGTGGTGTCCGGGGGCAGCACCTGGACGCTGGGGGCGCGCAGCGGTCCGACCAGCCGCGGCAGGGCGCCGATTGGGCATTGCAGCTCGATGCCGCCGGTGGGCAGGTTACGCTGCACGTACGGTCGTGGCCCGGTGCGCTGGATCCAGACCGTGCGCACCCGGGCAGCCAAGATTGGCCGCGGGACCCGCTCAACGTAGGTCTGCGCCCGATCCACGGACCCAGCATAGGAAGGCGTGCCGTCGGCCGCCGGTCGTTGCTGGTCCGCAGTGCGCCGCGCGGGTCTCGATCGGTTCGAGCCCCACCTGCTGCGCGCCGCATGGTCGGTCTGCTCATCGCTGGGCTGCGTCAGTCGCACCCGGCCAGCCAATGACCCGCAGATCGACACGGACCGCGCCGGCGGCACAATGTACTGCATGGCTGAGCAGACCAGCGGGAACCCGATCGTGATCATCGGCAGCGGCCTGGCCGGCGGCAACGCCGCGGCCACGCTCCGGGAGGAGGGTTTCGCCGGGCCGGTCGTGCTCCTCGGCCGGGAACCGGGCGTCCCGTTCGGCCGGCCACCACTGTCCAAGACCTACCTGCGGTCGGAGGAGGATCTCGACGGCTGGTACGTCCGGCCGCCCGGCTGGTACGCCGACCACGATGTCGAGCGTCGCAGCGATACGGCGGTGACCGTCGATCCGGCCGCGCATACGGTGACTCTGGCCGACAGCCAGGAACTCGCCTACGACAAGGTCCTGATCGCCACCGGCGGACGCAACCGGCGGCTCGGGATCCCCGGGGCTGACCTGCCCGGCCTGCACTACCTCCGGACCAAGGCCGAGTGCGACGCGATCAAGGCCGAGGCGACAAAGGGTCGGCACGCGGTCGTGATCGGTATGGGTTTCATCGGCTGCGAGGTGGCTGCCTCGCTGACCCAGCTCGGCGTCCAGGTCACCACGGTCTTCCCCGGGAAAGACCCGCTGGAGCGGGTCCTGGGCGGTCAGGTCGGCGGTGTGGTCGGCGCCTTCCACCGCGCGCACGGCGTCGATCTGCGCCCCGGCGAACAGGTCACCGCGTTCGAGGGCGCCGAACGCCTCGAAGCGGTCGTCACCGCCTCCGGTCATCGCATCGCGTGCGATTTCGCCGTCGCGGGTCTCGGCATCCAGCCCGAGGTCCCGGGCGTCCCGGTCGACCAGGACAACGGGATCCTGACCGACGAGCGCTGCCGGGCCAGCGCGCCCGACGTCTACGCGGCCGGTGACGTGGCGAACCATCTCCACCCGCTGTTCGGCCGGGTCCGGGTCGAGCACTACAACAACGCGGAGAAACAAGGCAAGGCCGTGGCCCGGTCCATGCTCGGCTCGACCGCCCCGTACGACTACATCTACACCTTCTGGTCCGATCAGTACGAGCACAAGATCGAGTACGTCGGCCACGTCGACAAGTGGGACGAGTTCGTGGTCCGCGGCAGCCTGGACGAGGGGAAGCTGATCGGCTTCTACCTGGTCGGCGGGGTGGTGCGAGCCGCCGTCGGCCTCGACCGCGGCGGCGATCCCGAACTGGACCTCGACGGCGAGATGGCCGCCTGCTCCCGCCTGGTCGCCGCGCGCGCCCATCCGGCTCCCGCCGTGCTCGCCGACGACCGCACCGACCTCCGAACGCTGGTTAAGAGCTAGGCGTTCGAGAACAGCGGGATGTTCGCTCCGCTGACCGCGGCCAGCGGGCTGTCCAGCAGCGCCACGATCAGCTCCGCGACGTCATCCGGGGTCAGGCCGGGACGCAGCGCCGGGTTGGCCCGGCGCAGCATCTCGGTGTCGACCGCGCCCGGGCTCAGGCAGATGGCGCTGATGCCGTGCTCCTTGCCCTCGACCGCGATCGCCTCGGTCAGGCCGATGACCCCGAACTTGGACACGTTGTACGCGGCCAGCCCCGGGAACTTCTCGGTGGCGTACACGCCGGACAGCGACGCGATGTTGACGATCCGGCCTCCGCCGCCGGAGACCATGGCGGTGAACGCCGCGCGGCAGCACAGGAACGTACCCGTCAGGTTGACCCCGAGCGTCTCGTGCCACAGGGCCGACGTCGTTCCGGCGAACGGCGCGGGCGTCAGCACCCCGGCCGCGCAGACCAGCACGCTCACCGGGCCGACCTGCTGGACCGCGGCGAACAAGCGCTCGACCGAGGCTTCGTCGCTGACGTCCGTCGGCACCGTCGTGGCCCGGCCGCCCGCGTCCCTGATCCGCCCGGCTACCAAGTCCAGCGCCGGGCCGTCCCGCGCGGCCAGCACGACGTGAGCACCCGCCGCCGCCACGGCCGCGGCGGTCGCCGCCCCGATCCCGCGGCTGGCCCCGGTGACCAGCGCCACCCGTCCGGTCAGCCACAACTCACTCACCAGCCACTCGCCGGTAGAGCCACTCGCCGGTACAGGCGCTCGTGCGCGTCCAGGCTCACGTCCAGGTCAAGCCGGCTTTCGGCGTGCTGGCGGCAGGCCGCCCGCGAAATCCCCGAAACCCTCGGCACCGCCGACGCGGCGGCCGCGACGTCATCGGCCGGCACCAGGAAACCCGTCACGCCGTCCACGATCACCTCACTGAGTCCGCCGCGCCTGAACGCGACCACGGGCGTCCCGCATGCCTGCGCCTCGGCGGCTGCCAGCCCGAACGGCTCGTCCCACCGCGACGGGCACAACACCACGGCCGCCCGGGCCATGATCTCCCACAGCGCGGCCCGGGGTACTCCCTGGTGCACGGTCACTCCTGGCCAGCCTCGCCGCGGGTCGATCTGCTCCCGGCTGTATCCAGCATCGTAGACGTCACCATAGACCTCGATGGGCACTCCAGCCGCGCGGGCGATGTCGATGGCCTCCGCTGCGCCCTTCTCCGGGCTCAGCCGGCCCGCGAACAGCGCGCCCGGCCCGCTCGTCTCCGACCAGGTGATGGCCCGCGTCGGCGGGTAGGGCGGCAGGACCGCGTCGACGGGGACGACCCGGCGCCAGGCGCCGGCCTGGAAATCCGACACCGCGGCCACCGCGGGCGGCCTGCTGCCGAGAGCGACCTCCCGGAGCGCCGCCGACACCGCCTGGTCCGGCGGCAAGTGCATCGTGTGCACCACGGGCGCCTGCAGCCCCGCCGCAAGCCGGACCGCGGGCGCGTCGAAGGCGTGATTGTGGACCACGTCATACCGGACCGTCCGCACGGCCCCATAAGCGGCGCCAAAAGCGGCCTCAGTCACCTCGTCCGCCGCAGCTGCCTCAGCCGCCGCAGCTGCCTCGCCCGCCGCCGGGTCCGCGGACGGCCCGAACGCCCGGTACAGCGTGCCTGACAGAGACCGCGGATCGATCCCGGTGTCGATCACCTCGACCCCAGGGATCTGCGACCCCGACGCGGCGTAGACATGCACGTCGTGCCCCCGGCCGACCAGGCCGCGGGCCAGATCAGACAAGAACGCCTGCGAGCCGCCCTGCTGCGGCTCGCGGATCGCCGTCACCAGCGGCGCCATGATCGCGATCCTCATCCCGGCAGCACCTTGAAGGCCAGATCGCGCGGCGGGTTGATGCCCAGCACCTCGAACGGGACCGTTGCGAGTCCGAGCCGCCGGACCACACCCGCTCCCTTGGGGTAGAAGATCTCGGCCAGCTCCACCGCCTCGGCGTAACTGCCGAACTCCACCGACATCGCCCCCGGAAAGCTGACGTACTGATAACCGCGGGAGGCCAGCCAAGACAGGTGGTTCGGCCAGATGATGGCCACGCACCCGCCCGGTCGGCACACCCGCTCCATCTCGGCCAGCCCGGCCTCGCCGCCGTGCGCCGACGACGGGGTGAAGGCCGAGCACGCCACGACCAGATCGGCCCAATCGGACGGCAGCGGCAGCTGGTCGAAGAACCCGGGCACCACCTGGACCCGGTCTCCGTGACCGGCCGCCGCGAGCTTGCGCGCCAGGATCCGGCGCAGCGGCAGCGCGGGCTCCACCGCCACCACCTGCCGCCCGCGCCCGGCGAGCTCCAACGTCAGCCGTCCCGTGCCGGCGCCGACCTCGGCGATCCGGTCCACGTGGCACGGCAGCCAGCCCACCACCCCCGGATGGAGCCGCTCGGCACTGGCCAGCCGGTCGTACAGCTCAGGTTCAAGCCGGTACAGCAGTTCCCAGGCCAGGAAGATATCGTGGCCTGGATCGCCGTCTCCCCGCGGCACGAACCGGCACGCCTCCTCGGGCGTAAACACGCCCAGATCCGCGGCCGTATACCGCCTCCGCACCTCCGCGGCCGACCCGGCGGGAGCCCCAGACCCGGCCGGAGCCTCAGACCCGGCCGGAGCCTCAGACCCGGCCGGAGCCTCAGACCCGGCCGGAGCCTCAGACCCGGCCGGAGCCTCAGACCCGGCCGGAGCCTCAGGGTCCGGTCACCGACCTCAGCCCAGTTCTTGTCGGTCTCCCAGACCCGCACCGACCGCAGCAGCCCGTCGGGCAGCTCCGGCTCGAGCCGCTGCCAGAATGCCTGGGCCAGGTTTTCCGCGGTCGGGACGCGCCCCTTGAGCCACCACACGTCGGTGTTCAGGTTGCGGTGGTCCACGTCCCGGATGACCTGCCTGGTGATGACGTCAGACAGCAGCTTCAGGTCCAGGACGTAGCCGGTCGTCGGGTCGATCTCCCCGGCCACCACCACCTCCATGACGTAGTTGTGCCCGTGCAGGTTCGCGCACTTGCCGAACAGCCGGCGGTTCTCCTCATCGGACAGGTCCGGATCGTACAGCTGGTGAGCGGCATTGAATGATTCGCGGCGGCCGACCAGGACGGTCATCAGCTTCGCCCTCTTTCGAGAGTTTTCACTACCGATAGACTATATAAGTGAGTTTGTCGAGGAACGAGGCGGACCTGGCCTCAGTGAGCTGCCTGGACGACCGGGTGCGGGGCCAGCTGTACGCGTTCGTGTCCGGCCGCGGCGAGCCGGTGGGGCGGGACGAGGCGGCGGCCGCGGTCGGCATCGGCCGCGCGCTGGCCGTCTACCACCTGGACAAGCTCGTGGAAGCCGGGCTGCTGACGGCGACCTACCGGCGGCCGCCGGGCCGCAGCGGACCGGGCGCCGGCCGTCCGGCCAAGGTGTATGCCCGATCCTGCGGCGAGTTCATGGTGACCGTCCCCGTGCGGGAGTATGAGCTGGCCGCGCGCCTGCTGGTCCAGGCGATCGCCGCCGACCGCAGCGGCCAGGCCGGGGCCGCGCTGCAAGCGGCCGCCTGGAAGCTGGGCGCCGACCTCGCCGAACGTCATCAGGCCGACCAAGATCGCTCGCAGCCGGCTCTGGATAGCGCACTGTCCGAGTACGGCTACGAGCCGCGGCAGGACGAGGCCGGTACCGTCCGGATGCGGAACTGCCCGTTCCGCCACCTGGCGGAACTGGAGCCCGAGCTGGTCTGCCACATGAACCTCGCGCTGATCCAGGGCCTGGCCGCGGGCCTGGAGGCCGGCGGCCTGCACCCGGTCCTCGACCCGGAGCCCGAGCACTGCTGCGTCGCCATCCCCGCAGCCACCCCTGCCACGAACGGAACGACATGACCCACCGCGAGATCCTCGACAGCGCCGACCAGACTCCGGGGCGGCCCGCCAAGGGTCCCGCCAACGGCACCAGGCCGAAGTCAGCAGGGCCAGAAGTGGTGGACCTGAACGGCGCGCAGCGCCCCGTGGACCTGCAGGCCGCGGAGCGGGCCGCCACCGACCTCCTGACCGCGCTCGGGATCGACCTCGACCGCGAGGAACGCAGGGACACGCCGGGCAGGATGGCCCGGGCCTACGCCGAGCTGTTCGCCGCGCAGCCATTCCAGCTCACCACCTTCCCCAACGACGAGGGTTACGACGAGCTGGTGCTGGCCCGCGCGATCCCGTTCCGGACCCTGTGCGAGCATCACATGCTGCTGTTTTCCGGTGTCGCGCACGTCGGCTACCTGCCCGGCGACCGCATCCTCGGGCTGTCCAAGCTGGCCCGGCTGGTCGACCACTTCGCCGCCCGGCCTCAGACCCAGGAGCGGCTGACCATGCAGGTCGCCAAGTGCCTGGACGCGAACCTCCGCCCGCGCGGCGTCGGCGTGGTGCTGGAGGCCGAGCACACCTGTATGACCCAGCGCGGTGTCCGCGCCCTCGGCGCCACCACCGTCACCTCGGCCCTGCTGGGCACGCTGCGCAGCGACCTCCGCTCCCGCGCCGAGTTCTTCGCCCTGGCCGGCGTCCCCACCTCGCCCGCCCGCAGCTAGGCCGCTGCCTGGCTCGGACCGTAAAGCCACGGGGTCGAAAAGGACCGGGAGGTTCGGGGGCGAGCGGAAGATCAGCCCGTGGATGTGCACGTCGTCGAAGGTGGGATCCAGGCGCAGCCCTGGGAGGCGGTCGAGCACCGCGTTCAGCAGCACCCGCATCTCCAGCCGGGCCAGGTGCATCCCCAGGCACCGGTGCGCTCCGTCGCCGAACGACATGTGCTGCTTGTCCGCCCGGAAGATGTCGAAGGCGTCCGGCTCGGCGTACCGCTGCGGGTCACGGTTTGCCGCGCCCAGCGACACGGCCACAAAGCCGCCGGGCGGAATGTGCACGCCGCCCAGTTCGACGTCCTGGGTAGCGGTCCGGACCACGGTGAGCGCCGGGGTTTCCCACCGCAGCGCCTCTTCGATCGCCTGCGGTACCAGGCCCCGGTCGGCCTGGACCGCGGCCAGCTGGCCCGGATCGCAGAGCAGGCCGAACAGCAGGTTGCTGGAGGAACGGTAGGTTGTTTCGGCGCCAGCCGGGAGGAGCAGCAGCAGGAACGGGTAGATCTCGTCGTCGCTGAGCCGGTGCCCGTCGACCTCGGCCTCGATCAGCTGGCTCACCAGGTCATCGCGCGGGTGCCGCCGCCGGTCGGCGATGATGTCGGCGAAGTAGCCGCGAAGTTCGCGGCCGGCGGCGGCCGCGCGGTCCCAGTTGCGCATCACCGCGATCAGTTCGGTCGACAGCCGCAGGAAGCGGGGCCAGTCGGCCTCGGGCAGGCCGAGGATGCGGGCCATGACCCGGACCGGGAACGGAAAGGTCAGCTGCGGGATGAGGTCGGCGCGGCCGTCGCGGGCGAAGGCGTCGATCAGCTCGCTGATGGTCGCGCCGATGATCGTGTCGCTCCACTGGTCCAGGACGCGAGTGCGGAAGGCCTTGGCGACCAGGGCGCGGTGGCGCTGGTGCTCGGGCGGGTCCATCCCCAGGATGGTCCGGCCCATGACCTGCCCGGTGGTCATCGCGTTTGCGGCCGAGGAGAACCGCACGTTGTCGGTGAGCACCTGCTGCGCGAGCGCGTGACTGGTGACGGTGAACAGGGACGTGATCGGCGGAGCCTTCTCGTCGTGCCGGGACCGGCCGCCGGACCCCGTGCCGAAGTGGACCTCCATGACCGGGGTGTCCGCCCGGATCCCGGCGAACATCGGGTAGGGGTCGCGGACGTCCCCGGCGAGTTCGGCGAACTGCCGCATCGGGTCGTAGCTGGCCGCGGCGGAATCGTCCCGGCCGGGAGTCGTGACCAAGCCTGTCTCCCTTCCCGGGCACCTGACATACCTGCCAGCCAAGCTACCGCCACGCCGCCGACGAACCGGTACAGGGCAAGGCGCCGCGGCCAGGCCTGGTCCCGAGCCGCCGCGGGTGGGATGCTGAGCCCAGTCGGCGCAGGTGACATGGCCTGCGCGGGAGGGAGGCCGCCATGCCCGGGCCGATTGCGTCTGCCGGGATCCATCATCTCCGGTTCACGGTGACCGACGTGCGGCGCAGCCGCGAGTTCTACACCGGCCTGCTCGGCTTCCAGGTCGCGGTGGAGTCGCCGCCGCCCGGTGACCCGGCTGAGGCTGCAGTGTTCGGTGTCCTGTTCGGTGGCGTGGTCATGGTGCGCGGCGATGTGATTATGGGGCTACGGCCGATGGCGCCCGCCGGGGACCGCTTCGATCCGGACC
This sequence comes from uncultured Actinomycetes bacterium, assembly GCA_963739135.1. Lineage (GTDB taxonomy): Bacteria > Actinomycetota > Actinomycetes > Streptosporangiales > Streptosporangiaceae > Palsa-504. The sequence goes on along the minus strand of CAVTZG010000017.1, from coordinate 364,075 downwards.
GGGTTGGCCTCGACCACCTCAGCTTCAGCGTCGCCGACCGCGCCGAGCTGGAGGAGGCCGAACGGCTCCTCGACACTCAGGGCGTCACCCATGGTCCGATCACCCGGCTGGCGTCATTCGGCATCGACGTGCTGTCCTTCGAAGACCCCGACGGCATCCAGCTGGAGCTCACCGCACCGGTCGCGTCAGGCGGCTAATCAGCCAACTCGGCCTGCGCGTCTGCTTGGTCTTGCCCTACGCCGCGGCAGGCTCGCGAGCGCCTGGGCTAGGGGCTGCGAGCCGTCCAGGCCGACCAGATAGCCGAGTCCGACGAGATCTCCCTGCGCAACTCGCAACCCCCGCAACGCACAAGTTAAGGTCCCGCGCCGCTGTAAGCGGCGGGTCGAATGGCTCGGCTCCTCAACCATGCCGCACGCCCAGATTGTCCGGTTCGGCGTATTGGTGTCACAGAGGGCGTTATCGTCAGGCCGTTTGTTCCTGGCCGGGCTCTGCCGTGTCATCCGGACCGAGCTTTACCACCGTTATCCCAATGCCGTTTAGTTCAGCGTGATCGGCGGGTGTCGCCTAATGAGTTTGTGATTCTTGTGGTCCCGCTGGTGTTTCACGGGGAGTGATGGACGTGCCGGAAGCCGGGCTGTCGCTCCGGGTGGCGGTCGGCTCTACGGGCTGGCGAGTGTTACCGGGGTGTCCTGTCCAGGTGAAAGTTGAGAGGGCATCTCCCTGTGAGCTGGGATTCGCAGGATAGGTCTGGACGGCTGGACGGACTGGCGTCCAGGTTTAGGTTACAATTCCGGCGTTCACTGGCGCTGGTCCCGGCAAAGCCGCGCCCGCCCCGCTCGCTGCCGCCAGGTCAGCTGACCACGGTCGGCTCGGCAGGCGCGACGGTGTCATTCCGCGTGCACCTCCCGGCCCGCGGGCGGGGTGCTGGCGGGCAGGTTTGCACGGATGGGCATGGCACGGCAGGCTAGCTGGATGTCATCAGCAGGATCGGCGGGAAGGCAGGCCAGGCGGATGGGCGGGCAGGAGCCAGCGGGCGAGGGCGTGCCGTTCGATACGAGCGTGCCGCACATCGCGCGGGTGTATGACTATTGGCTGGGCGGCAAGGACAACTTCGCGGCCGACCGGGCGGCTGCCGAGCAGGTCGTCGCCACGATGCCCGATGTGCTGGTCAGTGTCCGCGCACAGCGGGCGTTCCTCGGACGGGCGGTGCACTACCTGGTGGCCGAGGCGGGCATCGGGCAATTCCTGGACATCGGCACCGGCCTGCCCGCAGCGAGCAACACCCATGAGGTCGCCCAGCGGGCCGCGCCGGAGTCCCGGGTCGTCTACGTGGACAACGACCCGATCGTGCTGCTGCACGCCCGGGCGCTGCTGGCCAGCAGCCCGCAGGGTGCGACCGCTTACCTGCAGGCGGATCTGCGCGACACCGGGACGATCCTGGCCGAGGCGGCCGGTGTGCTGGATTTCGGCCGGCCGGTCGCGGTGATGCTGCTGGGGGTGCTGCACTGCATCCCCGACCAGGACGACCCGGCCGCGATCGTGGCCCGGCTGATGGCCGCCGTGCCGGCGGGCAGCTATCTGGCCATCGCGCACCCGGCCAGCGACGTCGCCACCGAGCAGATGACCCGGTCCATGGGCGAGTACAACAGGCAGGCGGCCTCCCCGGTCACCGCCCGCAGCTACGCCGAGGTCTGCCGGTTCTTCGCCGGCCTGGACCTGGTCGAGCCCGGCGTCGTCCAGCTGCACCGGTGGCGGCCTGGAACCGCAGAGGTGGGCCAGGGCCGCGAGCTAGCCAACTACGGCGGGGTAGGGCGCAAACCATAGGCGCGGCCTCCGGCTGAGAGGGCCGGCCCGGGCCGGGTTCCGGGCCGCCCAGCGGTGGCCGCCGCGCCGCGTCCCGAAACCCTTCCACGGTGTCCACAGGGGGACCCTACTGCCCACCCGGGAGGGACGCGATCCACCCGGCATCCCTACCGCCCGCTTACGCCTTGACCATGGAGCCCAGCGGGTTAGCCGTGCGCACGTCCTGCGAGGTAGACCACTCGGCGGGCGATGTTGAAGGCGTGGTCAGCCAGACGCTCGTAGAACCGCGCCACCAGCGTCATCTCCATGGTCACCGGTACCGTCATGCTTCCGGAGGCGATCTCGGCTATCAAACTGGCGTACAGCTCGTTCATCTCATGATCACGTTCACCTAGCACAACCGCAGCGGAACGGTCGCGGTCGCACCAGCAGTCGACTGCCTCGCGCCACATCTCGGACGCGAGATTCCCCATCTGCTCGATGAGCGTCCGGGTGCGCGGAGTGAGGTCCTCACTGCGGATGTGGGTGGCCCGACGAGCGATGTCGACGACGAGGTCGTGGGAGCGCTCAAGTTCGGGCACGACTCGCAGCACGGAGACCAAGAGGCGCAAGTCCGAAGCCACTGGCGCCTGCAGCAGGAGCTCCCGGTCGGCCAGTTCCTCGATCTGAGGGTACAGGGCGTCGATAACCCGGTCACGCTCAACCAGTGCCCGGACCACCTCGCTGGTGCCATTCAGGAGGACATCGGTCGCCTTGGGCAAGTCCTCAGCGACCATGGTGAACAATTCGATGACCTTGGCTTCGATAGCCCCAAGCTCACGGTCAAATTCCTGTCGTTCCTGCGAGAGGTGCATCATAGCCAAAGCTTATATAGCAGTCGGGTTCGGGGGACGGTCTCGACGCGGACTGGTCCAGGTCACCGGTGAAGGGATCATGCCGCTCCGCCAGCATGCCCGGCACGAAAGCGGTCCCGACCAAGACGCTCGTCGCCCTCAGCTACTTGAGGAAGGGTTCCGGGTACCGGCCCGGCCCGCGATATTTCGGCCGAACGGGCCGTGGTGCGAGCCTCGCGGCCGCGCGGCGATGATCTGCTCGGTCGCCTCCTTGGCGCCGTCCCGGAACCTGATCCGCAGTACCCCGGCGGCCCGGCTGGTGGCGGCCTTCCTGAGCGCCTTAGGCGCTGGGGTAAGGCCGCGCGGGCGGCGAAGATATGGCATTTGCCTGATGCGGCAGCAGCGGGCTTACGGCGAGTCTGGTACCTGACGGCGATCGCTGGTCCAGCTGAACCAGGGGCGTTCGTCGTACCAGCGGGATCTCGTCGGTACACGGCGGTGAGGTTCCGGGGGCGATCCGCGTCGCACGGGGTGAACGAGGCGACGGCGGACCGGCCCGGTCGCCGCCTATGAACGATCGCCTGGGAGGCGATGATGGTCAATTCCTATTACGGCATCTACCAGGCCGAACGCGGCAGGCCCGCGGCCGAGATGCGGGCGGCCGATGCCCAGCTCGGCGGGTTGGCCGCCGGGCTCGGTCAGCTCGGCTCGGTGCCCGTTCAGGTAGGCAGCAGTGCCGCCGCGAGGCTGTCGGACAGCCATCGGTTGAAGTCGGCGGTGCTCCAGCTGCGCTGAGCGACCAGCAGCCGGTAGAGGCGGCCGTCCGTGAGCGCCCAGCAGAGTTCTGCGGCACGTTGCTCGGTTATGCCGACGGCCAGTCCGTCCAGGGACGCGAGATACCGGATGAACACGGTAGCGCCCAACATCCGGTTGCGGCTCGCCTCGGCGAGCAGCTGTGCGGCCGCCGGGTCGATATCGGCTGCGGCGATGAGAACTTCGCCGAGCGGCGCGGTGCGGGCGGCGACGTCGGTCACGGTCTGCACCCAGAGCATGAGTGCCTTCCGCGGGTCGGGCTCGGCCAGGATCGCCTTGATCGCCGGGCGGTCGGCCAGGGCTATCGGCTCGTCGTCGCCGACGATGGCCCAATCCAAGGCCAGCTTGAGCAGGGCCACTTTGCCGCCCACCGAGTTGAACACGGTACGCCGGCTCACGTGCGCGGCCTCCGCGATCCCGTCGATCGTCGTGGCCGCATAACCCTGGGCCAAGAACAGGTCGTAAGCCGTGGTGACGATCGCCCGCCGGGTACGGCGGGCCTGCTCGTCGCGCACCTGCGACGCGTACCGCCTCGGCGGCTGGCTCGTTGGGTCAGGCAGCTGGGTCGTCGCATCGGGCGCGCTCGTCGCGTCGGGTGGGGGGCTCATCGTGACCCGTCCGGGGCCTTGACGTTTCCCCAAATTCGTTGCACTATAAGTGCCATAATCACATCATCAGCATACCAAACTTCCACGCGTATGCAGTAACGGCAGAGAAAGAAGTGGTGAATCTCATGTCTAGTGCCACGTTCACCGACGGCGCCTGGGACCGGCGGCGGTGGCTCATCCTGGGCGTGATCGGCCTGGCACAGCTCATGGTGGTGCTGGATCTGACGGTGATGAATGTCGCGCTGCCGTCCGCGCAGCGGGCGCTGGGTTTCACTACCGTGGACCGGCAGTGGGTGGTCACCGCCTACACCCTGGCGTTCGGCAGCCTGCTGCTGCTGGGCGGCCGGCTGGCCGACCTGCTGGGCCGCAAGGTCACGTTCCTGGCCGGGCTGGCCGGGTTCGCCGGTGTCTCGGCCATCGGCGGCGCCTCGGTCAACTTCGCCATGCTGATCACCGCGCGGGCGTGCCAGGGCGCGTTCGCGGCGCTGCTGGTGCCGTCGGCGCTGTCGCTGCTGACCACCACGTTCACCGGGCCGAAGGACCGCGGCCGGGCGTTCGCCGTCTACGGGGCGATCGCCGGGGCCGGCGGCGCGGTGGGCCTGCTGCTGGGCGGCGCGCTGACGGAGTACCTGTCCTGGCGGTGGACGCTGTATGTGAACCTGGTCTTCGCCGCGGTGGCGTTCGCCGGCGGGGCGCTGCTGCTGCAGCGGCAGCTGTCCCCGGTGAAGCCCAGGCTGGACATCCCTGGCGTGCTGCTGGTCTCCGGCGCGGTGTTCTGCCTGGTCTACGGCTTGTCCAACGCGGCCGCGCACAGCTGGCGGACGCCGTCCACCTGGGGGTTCCTGGCCGCCGGCGTGGCGCTGCTGGCGGCCTTCGCGTGGTGGATGAGCCGGGCGGCCCACCCGCTGCTGCCGCCCCGGGTGGTGCTCGACCGCAACCGGGGCGGCGCCTACGCCTCGATGCTCATCGCCTCGGCCGGGCTGTTCGGGATCTTCTTGTTCCTGACCTACTACCTGCAGCAGACGCTCAGCTACTCGCCGCTGGTGACCGGCGTGGCGTTCCTGCCGCTCAGCGCCGGCCTCATCCTCGCAGCCAATCTGTCCACGACCGTGCTGATGCCCAGATTCGGGCCCAGGCCGCTGGTCGCGTCCGGGATGCTGGCCGCGGCAGGCGCGATGGTATGGCTGGCTCAGCTGGGCCCGCACACCGCATATGCCGCGGGTCTGCTCGGCCCGACCATCCTGGCCGGACTCGGCGTGGGCCTGGTGATCGCGCCGGTGATCAACACCGGCACCTTCGGCGTGGCCCCGCAGGACGCGGGCGTCGCCTCCGCCACGGTCACCGTCGGCCAGCAGCTCGGCGCCTCGGTCGGCACCTCGCTGCTGAACACCATCTTCACCGCCGCCGTCACCGCCTACCTCACCGCGCACCTCGCCGCGGCCCGGCTCATCGGCCGCCCGGCCCTGACTGGGCTGGCGCTGGCGCACGGCTACGACACCGCGTTCTGGTGGACCGCCGGCATCTTCGCCGCCGGCGCGGTCACCGCCGGCGCCCTGCTCCGCCCCGGGCCACTGCGCCCGGCGAGCACACCGCCCCCGGCACACACCGAAGTGACAACGGCACAAGCCAAGACCGGCCCCGCTCTTCCCGGCTGATGTCGCTGGCGCAGATTCTCGGTGTCCGCGAAGGAGGTGACCGACGGACGTATGAGGGATATTCACGTGAACTGCCAAGTCGGGGACCTTAGCCCGGGTCTTTCACGTCAGTCTGAGCTGATCGGCGTGTAGAAGCACGGGAGTGCCTGTCCTGCTTGGGATTCTCGGGCTGTTCGAAGGTCCAAGGATCGTCAAGTGGAAGGCACTCCGTAGGTGAAGCGCAGCAAGCGGGTACGTCGGGTCGTGGTCAGCGCGGACGGGCATGGCGTGGTATCGCACGCCGGGGTCGGTCTGTTGCGGGAGATGGCTTTACGTATGCCGATATGAGCATATGATGGCGGCATGGCACGAGCAGCGACGACGTCGGACGTCTTCAACGCGATCGCCGAGCCGCAGCGCCGGGAGATCCTGGTGGTGCTGCGGGCGGGTGAGCGGCCGGTGACCGAGTTGGCCCAGGAGCTGAGGATGACCCAGCCGGGGGCGTCCAAACACCTGCGGGTGCTCCGGGAGGTCGGGCTGGTGCGGGACCGCAAGGCAGGCAAGCAGCGCCTGTACGGCCTTGACGCCCGCGGGCTGCGACCGGTTCACGAGTGGACCGGCGGGTTCGAGCGGTTCTGGAACGAGAGCTTCGACCGGCTGGACGAGTACGTGCAGGACCTCAAGCAGGCAAGGCAGGAGGAGTAGGTGATGAGCGCGACGGGACGAGGAGCGCCGGCGCAGTCCGCGACGGCCGACCGCGAGATCGTGATCTCCCGGGTCATCAGTGCCCCACGGGAGCTGGTGTTCGAGGCGTTCACCGAGGTGCGGCACCTGTCGCGGTGGTGGGGACCGGAGGGGTTCACCACCACCACGCGGGCGTTCGAGTTCCGCGTCGGCGGGGAGTGGGACTTCGTGATGCACGGACCGGACGGGACGGACTACCAGGAGTGGATCTCCTGGACCGAGATCGCCCCGCCGGAGCGGATCGCGCTGCTCCACGGTGAGTCCCGCGGCGACCCGAACGCCTTCGAGTCGGTCTTGACGTTCGCGCGCGACGGCGCGGCGACCCGGATCGAGATGCGCACGGTGTTCCCCACCAAGGAGCTGCGCGACGAGGCGGCCGAGAAGTACCACGCGATCGAGGGCGGCCAGCAGACCCTGAGCAACCTGGCTGCCTACGTCACCGAGATCGTTCGGACGGGAGTTGAGGGATGATGGCCGGGAAGGTGTTCTTCAGCGTGTCGATGTCGCTGGACGGGTTCATCGCGCCCGAGGAGCGCAGGGACGACCCGGATCTGCAGCGCTGGATGGCGCAGTGGATGGAACTGCAGCAGTGGATATTCCCGCAGCGGTTCTTCCGGGAGAACCTGAAGCTCGGCGAGGGCGGCGAGGAAGAGCGCGACAACGACATCGTGCGGGAGACGTTCGAGCGCACCGGCGCGAGCGTGATGGGTAAGCGCATGTTCGACCTCGGAGAGCAGGCGTGGCCGGAGGAGGCGCCGTTCCACACGCCGGTCTTCGTCGTGACGCACGAGAAGCGTGACCCCTGGGAGCGGCCGGGCGGGACCACCTTCCACTTCGTCAACGACGGCATCGAGCCCGCGCTCGACCAGGCCCGCGAGGCCGCCGGCGACCGGGACGTCCGCATCGCGGGCGGCGGCGCAACGATCCTGGAGTACGTGAACGCCGGCCTGATCGACGAGTTCACGATCGCGCTCTCACCCGTGCTGTTCGGCTCCGGAATCCGCCTGTTCGAGGGCGTGGACGCGGGCCGCGTGGCCTTGGAGCCGGTCCGCGCGGAGCCGACGCAGCGGGTGACCCACCTGACCTACACCGTCCACGAGCGGTAGGCGTACGGCGTACACGAAGGAGCACCCACTCGGCTGGTGATGCGGACAGTCCCCGCACCAGGCGCCGTTCCGCTATCGACGCGGCCTGCCGCTGCCTGGCCTGGGCTCTTACGCTGTGTTCGTGGAGACTCTCACGTTCCTGTTTACCGACATCGAGGGCTCGACGGCTCTGCTGCGGCGCCTGGGGGAAAGCGACTACGGCCGGGTGCTGGCAGACCACCAGGCGCTGATCCGCGCGGCCCTGGCCGCTCACGACGGCAAGGAGGTGGACACCCAGGGGGACGCGTTCTTTGCCGTGTTCTCCTCGCCGACAGCCTGTGTGACGGCGGTGATAGAGATGCAGCGTGCCCTGCAGGCCCGGGCGTGGCCCAGCGGGGAGCACGTGCGGGTGCGGATGGGCATGCACACCGGTCAGGCCGCCACGACGGCCGCCGGCGGCCTGGTGGGCCTGGATGTGCACCGCGCCGCCCGGGTGGGGGCCATCGCGTACGGCGGGCAGGTCGTGCTGTCGGAGACGGCGGCGGCCCTGGTACGCGACTCGCTGCCGCCGGGCGCGGCGCTCAGGGATCTCGGCGCCCAGCGGCTGAAAGACCTGGGACGTCCGGAGCAGATCTTCCAGCTGGACGCCGCGGGCCTGCGAGCCGACTTTCCGCCCCTGCGCTCGCTCGGCAACCCCGCGCTGCCGAACAACCTCCCGGCCCAGCTGTCAGCGTTCATCGGCCGGGACCGGGAGATGAACGAGGTCCGCGCCCTGGTTGAGTCCCGCCGCCTGGTCACGCTGACCGGAGCCGGCGGGTCGGGGAAAACTAGGCTGGCCCTCCAGGTGGCCGCCGAACTGCTCGACGGATCCGGCGACGGGGTCTGGCTGGCGGAGCTGGCCGCGGTCTCTGTGCCTGGCGCAGTACCTCATTGTGCAGCCGCAGCTCGGCGTCGTAATCGATGAGGCCAGCTTACAAATATCAGCGTAGGCCGGCATTGCGGTTGCGGGGCAGGCGCGAGGCTTACCGCGGGCTCGCACCCCGGTCCGTTCGGTCAAAATTCCGCGGACCGACCGAGACCCAGGTTCTTCCTCAGCTACCCCTCTTCCCCGGCCGACTCGCCACTCGCGCCGCCGCCCACGGCGCGTTAGCCGCGTCGCACGTGCCTCGATGTCCGGGTTTCGCCATGCTTTCCGTAAGCTTGTGAAAGCCTGCACAAAGCGTCTTCGCGGAAACGTCACGGGCCCGCTCATCTCAGCGCCGACCTGGCGGTGACCCCTGCCGGACAACTTGCCCGCGTGGCGAAAGCCGCCAGGGGAAGACCGGAAAGTTAGCCTATTTCTGGTGGCAGTTTCGCGAAAGGGGCAAGGTGAGATGCTCTCCGGGACCAATGACGATGGCGACGAGCGGGATCCGCATGCCCGGCCGACCGGCGGCTCCCAGCCGGAGGCCGAGATGCTCGGTGATCATGGCGGGCCGCATCCAATCCATTGCAGCCCTGCGGGGCTTCGTCCCGAGCTGTGCATCGGCTGCTATGAGGAGGGACCTGAACGGGTCTGCCCTGAATGCTGTTCCAACCCTTCCTGTTATGTCACGGGCTGGCGGGAATCCGGCAGACAAGTCAGCAGTACGCACTTCTACTGCCGGAAATGCGGGCGGTGCGACGAGCGACGCAAGTGTCGCGGCCCGAGCATGAGGCTCTGGGAGGGGCCTGACGGCCGGCTCTGGCACGAGAGTTGCGGCGTGTTTGTCCGCAGCCTTAATGGCATGTTCCTGTTCTACGAGCGAACAGACTTTCCGGCCGGCGCTGTGACAGTGCCGAGCGGTCATGTTGATGCCAGGGAAGGTCCCGAAGACGGTGCGGGGGAGGAGCCCGAAGCCGCGGCGGCCCGGGAACTCGCCGAGGAAATCAGAATTAAGCATGTCCGTATTACGGCCAGTCAGATGGTGCCTGTCGCCACCGACGATATCGTCGGCGACTCTTGCCGCCTCGGCTCAGATGCGCACCAGTGGCATAGCTTCCTCGCTATCCCCGGCGTGCAGATCGAGCCCGAAGATGTAACCGTAATCCAGGAAGGCATGAAGCCGGTACTGCTGACCCTTGAGCAAGCCCTGACCAAGCAACTGACCTTTCCCGTCCGGTATGTCATCGAAAGGCACGCTGCGAGCCTGACCAGGTAAACAGCCCCGTCAAGCACGCCGCGCAGGGCGTTCGGCATACTGCAGGTCATGATGATTGGCGTGGGGCTGGACGCCCGGCTCGGCCTTCCGTTCGACCAGTTGCGAGCGGCCGCGCGGGAGGCGGCGCGGCTGGGATTCGAGAGCCTGTGGACCCCGGCCGGGGGCGTGCCAGACGCGTTCCACGTCTGCGCGGCCTGGTCGCAGGACACCTCGCTGCGTACCGGGACTTCCGTTGTCCCGGCAGCGCGGATGTGGACCCCGCTGAGCCTGGCGGCCCAGGCGGCCACGCTGGCTCAGCTGTCCGCGGGGCGGTTCGTGCTCGGCCTCGGCACGGGCGGTTACGGGCCGGGGTTCTGGGCCTCGGTGGGCCTGCCCGACCGTCCGATCGCGGTGATGCGCGAGTACGTCACCGAGGTGCGCGGGCTGCTGGCCGGCCAGCAGGTCACGGCTGGGCCGATCCTGGCCAGGGCCGGCGCGGACCCGGGCGCCCCGGGGTGGCCGCGGTCCGCCTCGCTCGGGCTGACGGACCTGCCGCCGGCTCCGGTGTACCTGGCCGCGCTCGGCCCGCAGATGCTCCGGCTGGCCGGGGAGATCGCCGACGGAACGCTGCTCAACTGGGCCACGCCCGAGCGCATCGCGGTCAGCCGGGAGCGGATCAATGCGGGTGCCGCCCGGGCTGGCCGTGATCCGGGCGCGGTCCCGATGACCATGTACATCCGGGTCTGCATCGACGACGACGTGGCCGCGGCCCGGCAGGCGTTCGGCGCGCAGGTGCTCGGCTACGCCATGGGCTGGCCCGGCATCCCGCCGGGCGCGGGCTACCGGGGCCTGTTCGCCCAGATGGGGTTCGATCCGGAACTGAGCGAGCTGGAGGCCTGGCGGGACCGGGGCGCGGCCATGCCCGAGCTGGTGGACGCGGCCTCAGATGAGATGCTCCAGGCGGTCGGCTACTACGGCCCGGCGGGCCCTGCGCCGGCCGCGTTCGCCCGGCTCAGCGCCGGGCTGGACGAGGCCATCGTCCGGATCATCACCGCCCGGCCCGGCCTGGAGCCGGCCGCCCAGGCCATGGCCGCCCTGACGCCGACCCTCATCCGGGCCGCCGAGCGCTCTTTACTGGCAGCCAGCGCTTCCCGGCCGGCGAATACCCCCAACCAGCACCCCGGCGGGGATGGCCTGCCCGCGTGGACTGCGGCCGACCGCCCGCAGGAGAACACCGACCTCGTGCTGTGGCACACGTTCACCGCGCACCACGTGGTCCGCCCCGGAGGACTGGCCGGTCATGCCGGTCACCACGGTCGGGTTCAAGCTCCGGGCCGACGGCTTCTTCGACGGCAACCCCGCCCTCGATCTCCCGCCCGCTCATCACTGACCAGGCTCAGGTTCGGGCAGACACTGAGCGAGCGACCTTCCTCGGCCGTCATCCTCCAGACCGATGTGCTCGGCGAATCCGCTGGTTACCGTCGGTGCTGTGGCTAGGGATCATTCGGCCGAGGCCCCGCCCCGTGCCCCCGCAGCATCCGGGTGGCCCCAGTGGCTGCCCGTCGCCTTGCTCGCCTTGTGCGCGGCCCTGATAACGATGGCCGTCTCCGCCGGGCCGCATGACCGGGGCCAGCGCCTTGTTCTCGCGTTCGCGGTGTGCCTCCCGATCGCGGCGCTGCGGCGCCGGCCGGTGCCGGTGCTGGCGGCCGTCACCGTCGTCAACGCACTGGTCATGGCCGTGGGCAATGCCCCGCTGCCGTTCGGCATCATGCTCGGGCTCGCCTCGTACCTGGTCGCCTCGGGCCTGCCGCGGCGGGTGTCGATCCCCGCCGTCGCGGTCAGCGCCGGCGCCCTCGGCGGGGCGCTGGTGTTCGCGGCGCTCACGGTCAGGAGCGCAGCCGTCGCCGTCGGGGCTGCACGGGCAGCCGACCGACGATGGCGAGCCGCAGGCCGGCGGCCACGGGATCGTCGGGATGCGCGAGCGAATCGCGGCGTTCGGCGGGCAGCTGATCGCCGAGCCGACCGCCGAACGCCTGGGCTTCCGGGTGTCCGCCCAGGTCCCGATCGAGGGCGCGGCATGACGACCAGGGTGCTGGTCGTCGACGATCAGGCGCTGCTGCGCACCGCGTTCTCGTCGCTGATCGACGCCGAGGACGATCTGGACGCCGTCGGCCAGGCCGCGGACGGACGCCAGGCGGTCGAGCTGGCGGCGAGCCTCGCCCCGGACGTCGTGGTCATGGACGTCCGGATGCCGGTGATGGACGGGATCGAGGCCACCCGGCGGATCACCGGCGACCGAGCCATAACCGCAGCGAGAGTGCTCATCCTCACCACGTTCGACCTGGACGAGTACGTCTTCGAGGCGCTGCGGGCCGGGGCGAGCGGGTTCGCGCTGAAGAGCCGCCCGCTCGAGGAACTGCTCAGCGCGATCCGCACCGTCGCCGCCGGCGAGGCGCTGCTGGCCCCGAGCGTGACCCGCAGGCTCATCGCGCACTTCACCGAGGGCGACCGGGCCCCCAGGAGGGCACCCCGCGGCCAAGACCCACGTGAGCCGAATCCTGACCAAGCTCGGTGCCCGCGACCGCACCCAGCTCGTCATCCTCGCCTACGAATCCGGCCTGGTCACCACGCCCTGAACCGCCACGTCATCCTCGGGAATGACGGCAAAGATGATCCCGCGGGACGATGACATCGCCATCGCCGGTCGGCCACGATAACCACCGATGAACACCAACGACCTGCTGGCCGCCGGACCCGGTCCGCACGCTCACATCCCGGTGATCGTCCTGGGGATCCTGGTGCTGGCCGCGCTGGGCTGGGGTACGGTCCGCCTCACCCAACGGGCGCGCCTCAACCGCTCCCGGCGCCCGGTCACCAGGCCCGAGCCGCCAGGCTCCAAGCCAACCGGATCAAGCGCGGCGCCAAGCCCGGACCCAAGCCCGGACCCAAGCCCGGCGCCAAGCTCCGAGCCGCCAAGCCTCGGACCAGCACCGGCCCGCCGCCTGCCCGCCTCGCCCGCCAGCCTCGCGAACGGCGACTGGGCGGTCGAGGCCCATGGCCTCAGGAAACGGTTCGGGCCCACCGTCGCCGTCGACGACGTCGATCTGCTCGTCCCGCGCGGCTCCGCCTTCGGCTACCTCGGCCCGAACGGCGCGGGCAAGACCACGCTGATCCGCACCCTGCTCGGCCTGACCCGGGCCGACGCCGGCACGATGTCGCTGCTCGGCATCCCGGTCCCGGCCGAGCGGCGCCGGGCCCTAGCCCGGGTCGGGGCAATCGTCGACGAGCCCCGTTTTCACCCGCACCTGACCGGCCAGGACAACCTCCGCCTGCTGGCCGCCGCACGGGGCGGCGACGCGGGCCAGCGCATCGCGCCGTCGCTGGCCCGGGTCGGTCTGGCCGAACGGGCCGGGGACAAAGTGGCCACCTACTCGATGGGCATGCGGCAGCGCCTGGGCGTGGCCGCCTGCCTGCTCGCTGACCCGGAACTGCTGATCCTGGACGAGCCGATGAACGGGCTCGACCCGGCTGGCATGCACGAGATGCGGGCGATGATCGCCAGCCTGGCCGACGAGGGCCGCACCGTCGTGCTGTCGTCGCACCTGCTCGACGAGGTGCAGCGCACCTGCGACGCGGTGGCGATCGTCGATCACGGCCGGGTCATCCGCCAGGGCTCCATCGACGAGCTGATCCGCGGCGCGGGCGCCACGGTCGTTCAGATCGACTGCGATGAACCCGCCCGGGCGGCCCAGCTCATCGACCAGGCGGGCATCGCGGCGGGCACAGCCCTTACCGGGGCAGGGCTGACCGTCACTCTGCCCTCCGGGGCGTCGCATGAGCTCGTGGCCGACCTAAACCGCCGGCTGGTCGTGGCTGGCCTCGACGTGTACGGTCTCCGCGAGGTCCAGGCGTCGCTGGAGGACTGGTTCCTGTCCGTCACGAGCCGACTGGGAGAACCGTCGTGACCACCACCGAGCCCTCGCTGTCCGAGGCCGCCGCCGCGCCCGGGCCCGGCCGGCACGGCACGCGATCGATCGGCGCGTGGCTGCCCACCTGGGGTCTCATCACCACCAAGAACCTGGAGATCCGCAAGCGCCGCGGCCTCATGATCACCCTCGTGGTGCTGATCGTCGTGCCGCCGGTCCTCGTCTTTGGTCTGCGGCTGCTGTTCCACGCGATCGATCCCAAGACCTACGCGCCGGCCGGCAACCCGGGCCAGTTCTCTGGCGCGTGCAACCTGATGGCCGAATTCGGGTTCATCGCCGCCGCGGCTCTCGGCGCGGCGGCCGGGACGACCGACCTGTCCGACGGCATGTTCCGCCACCTGGTCATCACCGGCCGGTCCCGGCTCGCCCTCTACCTGGCGCGCATCCCGGCCGGCCTGGCCATCCTGATCCCGCTCGTGGCCCTGGCCTTCTCGGCGGTCTGCCTGGTCACGAGCTACGAGGGCATCCCGAACCCCACGTCGGTCGGCCTCTACGGCGTGACCGTCCCGGACAATCTCGGCCAGGCCGGGCTGCAGACCTGGCTCGTGCAGCACCCGCAGCAGGACGCCAACGGATTCCTCCCCGGACTGCCCACCGGCCCTGGGACCCCCCCGACCCCGGCGCAGCTCCGCTCGGCGGTCGACCAGAACATCGTGTCCCTGTACAGCAACTACGTCGCCGCCGAGATCACCAGCTCGAACCCGGCGGACAATGAGATGGCCAAGATCGGGCTGTGGCTCGAGCTCGAGGTCGGGATCGCGTTCCTGGTCGGCCTCGGCCTCGGCTCGCTCACCGGGCAGCGGACGACCACGACCATCTTGCTGATCGCGCTGGAAATCATCGTGACCCCGCTGCTGGCCCGCACGCAGCTTCCCTACTTCATCGACGGCCAGCGGCTCGTCATCGGCATCGCGATGGACCAGCTCCGCCCGGCGGCCCTGGCCCCCGTCGCGGGGGGCGGCGGCGGCCCGGGCCCCGGCCACATTCTGTTCGGCGGGCGCGGCGCCCTCGGCATCCCGCCGATGCCGACCTGGGCCATGATCTCGGTCATCGTCGGCTGGATCGTCGGCTGGTCGGGCCTCGGCGCCTGGCGGATGATGACCCGCGACGCCTGACGCGGCCCTCTGCCTGTTCCGCACGCACCGGCTCGGGCCGTAGCACCACGGCCCGTTCGGGATAATTGAAAAATCTCTATGCCGAACGGTCCGTGGTTCCTCCCGCCTTTCACCAGTCACGCTGTCAGGGCTTGAGATTCAGCAACGCTCTGCCGCTCGCCACGTCGAGCGGCACCGAGACGTGGTCGTGCGCGACCCACATGCCGGGCCGGGCTCAGGCGTTGCGCGATGCGGAGTAGTGGCCTGCCGCGGGGGTGCGTGCCAGCTGCAGTAGCTCGTCGACGGGCCAGTGGTCGCTGGCGTGCCGGCCGTATTTGGCGGCCCGTACTCGTCCGTCTGGCTCGATGAGGAAGTCCGCGGGCAGGCCGAGGGCGGTGTCCCCGTGCCTGGGGGCAGGCGATCCGCCGGCGCGGATGCCGCGCAGGATGATGGGGTAGACCCGCGGATTCAGCGGTGCGGTCCAGGCCTTCGGGTGCAGCACCGCCCGCGGTGAGGCGGTCACGCCGAATTCGCCATATAGCTTCCTGCCGGGGTCGGCGACCGCGGCGAACGGAAGCTGGCCCTGGTGGGGCAGCATGTCCGCGGCGGTGGAGTGAAACACTACGATCTGCTGGATTCCCGCGGCGGCGATTTCGTCGTGGCGGCGGGCCATCGAGTGCAGGTGCAGGTTGCAGATGGGACAGCCGGCGTAGCGCCGGAACTGCAGGTGGGTGAGGATGCCGGGAGCCGGCAGGAGGATGCGCTCGGACTGGATCGTCGTCAGTTCGCGGGCGGTGATGATGTCGCCCGGCGCGATGCGGCCTGCGCTGCCGGGACTGTCGGAGGTGCGCTTGTTCGTCATTGTTTCCTGCCTTCGCTGGGGCCTTTGCATGCTGAGAGCACCTGGCGGCCTGGAGTGTGACACCGCCCGCCGATGTCACACTCCGGGGCTCGTGATGCTCTGCGCTGTGGAAGCCGCGCCCGCGGCCTGAGGAGGAATGCGCGATGTCCGATATCCCGGCCGCAGAACCGGGGGGAGACCCGGCGCAGACGGCGACGCAGGTCTTCACCGGTCACCGCGAGCTGCTGTTCTCCGTCGTCTACAACATGCTGGGCAGCGTCGCCGACACCGAGGACGTGCTGCAGGAAACCTGGCTGGCGTGGGTGGCCCGGACGCAGGCGGCCTCTGGCGAGCAGATCACCAGCCCGCGCGCCTACCTGGTGCGGATCGCTGTCAACCGCGCGCTGGCCCGTCAGGCGAGCATCAGCCGCCGCCGGGAGGACTACACCGGCCCCTGGCTACCCGAGCCGCTCATCACCGAGGACCAGGCGGGCGACAGCGCCGAGACGGTAGTGCGGGCCGAATCAGTGTCCATAGCGCTGCTGGTGGTGCTGGAAACCCTCACCCCGCTGGAACGCGCGGTATTCGTGCTGCATGAAGTGTTCGGCTACGCGCACACCGAGATCGCCGGCATCCTGGACCGCAGCCCGCCGGCGATCCGCCAGCTCGCCCACCGTGCCCGCGAGCACGTGCAAGCCCGGCGTCCCCGCTACCAGACCGATCCGCAGGTCCGCCAGCGGGTCACCGAACGGTTCCTCGCCGCCGTCATGGGCGGTGACCTCAATGCCCTCATGCAGGCCCTGGCGCCGGACGTGACCGTGTGGGCCGATGGCGGCGGCATGGCACGCGCAGCGGGCACTCATCCGGTACACGGCCGGGACAAGGTTGCCCGCCTCATCATCGGCGACGCCTTCCGGCATCCCATCCCCGATCTCAGCATCCGCTACCGCCGCGTCAACGGCGAACCCGCAGCACTGCTGCTGTCAGGCAGCACCCCCTACATGCTCGTATCCCTCGACCTCATCCCCGACGGCGACCAGGTACGCGGCATATACGTCGTCACCAACCCCGACAAGCTGTCCCGCCTCGGCTGAGCACCGAAGAGCCTACCTGGACGGCCGCTGGCTGACGCCGGGCCGTGGCACCCTGCAGGGCATCACCCGGCGTTCGATGATCGAGCTGGCCCGCCAGGCCGGCCAGCCGGTGCAGGAGGGCCGCCTGACCGCTGATGATCTGCGCCGGGCGGCCGAGGTGCTGGTCACTTCCACGGCGGGCGGGATCATGCCGGTGACCGTCATCGACGGCCACCCGGTCGGCACGGGCGCTCCCGGCCCGCTGACCCTCCAGCTGGGCGACCGCTACTGGGCCAGCCACGAGGACCCGCAGTACTCGACTCCCGTCCGCTACGACGAGCCGGACTGGTCCTTTCATCAAGACGGTTCGAGCCCGGTCACCCCGGCGGGGCGTTCTTCCCGCGTGCGGGCGGGTCAGGCCGGCTGGGGGTCAGGGTGGTGGTCAGCCCGGTGAGCAGGATGTCGAGGCCGCGTTCGAGTTCGGCGGCGCCGTCGTAGGCGGCCAGGACGGGGGCCAGCCCGCGGAGCAGGGGGAAGTCGCCGATCGGGAGCCGGTGCAGGCCGAGCCGGAGCAGGTCGTCGGTCTCCTCGGGGCTGACGGTGAGTTCCTGGAGCTCGTCCAGGACATGGCCGTGCAGGAAGCCGAACAGGGCCCGGTAGATGTGCAGGGCGTCGGGCCCGCTGAACCCGGCCCGGGTGAGCAGGGCCAGGATGTCCTCCAGCGGGCGCAAGGTGCCGAGGGGGCGCAGCCCGAGCGGGGTGGCCAGTGGCCGGGTGACGATCAGCGGCACCACGTGCGGGTGGGCCAGCGCCAGCGCGCGGAAGCGGCGGGCGACCTCCCGCAGCTGGCCGGCCCAGTCGGGGTCGGCGGAGTCGACGTACAGCTGGGCCAGGACGGTCTCGGCGACGCCGTTGAGCAGGGCGGCCTTGCCCGGCGCGTGCCGGTAGAGGATCATCGGGTCCCGGTCCAGGGCGCGGGCCAGGCGGCGCATGGACAGCGCGTCGGCGCCGTCGCGGTCGATGATCTCCAGCGCGGTGGCCAGCACGGCATCGCGGGTGATCTTGCCGCTGCCGTCGGCGGGGCCGCCGACGGCGCGGTCAGTCCGGGTAGTCATGACGGGGCACCGTCCCCTTCTGGTGAGCGGATGTACGTCACCACCATACTCTATCGATGTAGGTCTACAACGTTGACATTACCTTAACCAGGTGATTTACTGTAGATCTACACATAAACAGGTTGGAGTGCGCCATGATTGTCCTTCTCGGGCTGGTCATCCTGGTCGCCGCGGTGATCGTCGGCGTGGCCGGAGTGCTGGCCAACGGCGGCCACGCCCATGCGGTGACCAATTTCGCGGTGTTCGGCTACCACGTGACCGGCTCGACCGGCACCTTGTTCCTGTACGGCATCGTCGTCGGGGCGCTGGCCGTGGCCGGGCTGGGCCTGCTGCTGGCCGGCGCGCGCCGCACCTCCCGCCGCGGCCGCGACGCCCGCCGCGGGCTGGCGCAGTCCCGCCGCGAGACCGCCGCCGTCAGCGCGGACCGCGACGACCTGCGCGGCCAGCGCGACACCGCCCGCGCCTACACCGCCAGCACGCTGGGCGACGACGGCACCACACCGAACGGCACCATACCGAACGGCACCAGCCAGGCCTCCGCCACACAGCCCGCGCCCGCGGAGTGACTCACTAGAGAGGCTAAACAGCCCATGAGCACCGCCAAGAAGCTCGCGCCCGGGTCTGTCATGGCTGGGAATGATCGGCGTCAGCGCGTCGAGATCAGCGATGATGACCGCACAGTCGCCACCGCCGAGGTGACCACCTCCGAAGGATCTGGAGGCACCGCCCGGGTGTCGTTGCGCGCCGAGCCGGGGCACATCACTCCAGGGCGCCGCGCGGACCTGGTCGATGCTGTGCTGGATCTTCCTGAGGTCCAGGAAAGCGCACGCGTGGAGGCGGGATTCCGGCTTGGCGATAGCGAGTCACTGCACCGGCTTCAGGAGCGCTGCGAGGACGTCAGTGCCCGCACGGCTGGGTGGAGCGCGCTCGTCGATGCGAACCTTCCGTCCAGCCGTGCCGGGCAGCACGTGCCCGCCGTGATGGATGAGAGTGAGCTGCACCGGACCTGCGACCAGGGGCCCGCTGTCGGGGCGGGAGAGGATGACCGATGACCACCACCCAAGAGACCTGCATGTGCGAGTGCGAGGAATGTCTTACCCTGCGGGGCACAGCAGACGAGGCCGGCTCCGGCGAGACCGTCGCCGCCTTCGACCACGACGGCAGCACCTACGAGATCGACCATCTCGGCATTGGTTCCGCCAGCCAGTGGGGCGAGTTCGCGGTGTACTGCGACGACGAGGAAGTGGCTGAGTTCACGCTCGCCGAGTCGGTGCTG
This sequence comes from uncultured Actinomycetes bacterium, assembly GCA_963739135.1. GTDB lineage: Bacteria > Actinomycetota > Actinomycetes > Streptosporangiales > Streptosporangiaceae > Palsa-504. The sequence continues at coordinate 345,011 of CAVTZG010000017.1, read as the reverse complement.
CGACCCGGGTCGCGCCCGGCGGGACTGCCGGTCTATGCCGATGAGCTGGTCCGGCTGGCCAGGCGGGCGCTGAGCGGATGGACCGGCTGGGATGATCCGCCTTGCGGCCTGCCGCCTGGCCCGCTGGCGGCACGCCTCCGTTCGCTCCCTCGAGCGTTACGGGCTCAGCTGGTGGCGAGCCTTTCGGCGGCGGTCCGGGCGGCGTCGGCCGTGTTGTGCAGGAAGTCGGCCAGGATCTGGAGGTCCTTGTCGTCGTACTCTGCGCAGATCTGGTCTATTGCTGTGTTCATTCCGGAGTCGATGAGGTAGAGGCGGAGGATCTCCGCTCCGCGGCCTCGGGCCGCCCGGCGAGCTCGGACATCTCTCACGCTCCATAAGCGATCCTGGCACACTCACGTACCACGCTTGCCCGCGGAGCCCGGCGGCGAAAGGGCCTTTGGTCCCGGAGGCGGAGTGCCCTTTAGCGGTAGCCGCTCGCGGGCGGCGGCCGAAGGCTGGGTGAAAACCCGCGAAATGCGCGCGTTATCCCGGACCGTGGCGGTGTCGGAGCAGATGCCGCTCGGGAGGAGGCAGCCGTGATGGAAATCCTTGACGCCATCCTCGACCCCAGTAGCCAGCCTGCTGACTTCGCCGCGCTGCCGCTGCCGGAGAGCTACCGGGCCGTCACCCTGCACCGGGACGAAGAGCACATGTTCGACGGCATCCACCTCCGCGACCGGGACCCCCGCAAGTCCCTGCACGTGGAACAGGTGCCCGTCCCCGAGCTCGCCTGGGGCGAGGCCCTGATCGCCGTCATGGCCAGCGCGGTCAACTACAACACCGTGTGGAGCTCCATCTTCTCGCCGGTCTCCACCTTCGCCTTCCTGCGCCGCTACGGCAAGCTCTCGGAGCTCACCGCGCGGCACGACCTGCCGTATCACGTGGTCGGATCGGACCTGGCCGGGGTGGTGCTGCGCACCGGCCCCGGGGTGAACATCTGGCAGCCGGGCGAGGAGGTCGTCGCCCACTGCCTGGCCGTCGAGCTGGAAAGCTCCGACGGGCACAACGACACCATGCTCGACCCGGAGCAGCGCATCTGGGGCTTCGAGACCAACTTCGGCGGCTTGGCCCAGCTGGCGCTGGTCAAGACCAACCAGCTGATGCCCAAGCCCAAGCACCTCACCTGGGAGGAGGCCGCGACGCCGGGCCTGGTGAACTCGACCGCCTTCCGGCAGCTGGTCTCCGACAACGGCGCGTCGATGAAGCAAGGCCACAACGTCCTGATCTGGGGCGCCAGCGGTGGCCTGGGCGCTTACGCCACCCAGTATGCCCTCGCGGGCGGGGCGATCCCGATCTGCGTCGTGTCCAGCGAGCGCAAAGCAGACCTCTGCCGGTCGATGGGTGCCGAGCTGATCATCAACCGCACCGCCGAGGGGTACAAGTTCTGGAAGGACGAGCACACCCAGGACCCCAAGGAGTGGAAGCGTTTCGGCGCCAGGATCCGCGAGCTCACCGGCGGCGAGGACGTGGACATCGTCTTCGAGCACCCGGGCCGGGAGACGTTCGGCGCCTCCGTGTACGTGGCCCGCCGCGGCGGCACGATCGTGACGTGCGCCTCGACCTCGGGGTTCATGCATGAGTACGACAACCGCTACCTGTGGATGAGCCTCAAGCGCATCATCGGCTCGCACTTCGCCAACTACCGTGAGGCGTGGCAGGCCAACCGCCTGATCTCCAAGGGCATGATTCACCCGACCATGTCGGTGGTCTACCCGATGGAGGATGCCGGCCAGGCCGCCCTGGATGTCCACCGGAACCTGCACCATGGCAAGGTCGGGATCCTGTGCCTGGCCCCGCAGGAAGGTCTCGGCGTGCGTGATCACCAGCTGCGCGAGAAGCACCTGACGGAGATCAACAGGTTCCGCGACTTGTGAGGATGACGTGTGAGGATAGAGCACAACATGATCGAGCCAAACAGGCCGGGGCGACCGCCTCGGCCCGCCCGGGAGCATCCCTGGCTGATGCGGACTTATGCCGGGCACTCGACCGCGACGGAGTCCAACGCGCTGTTCCGCCGGAACCTGGCCAAAGGGCAGACCGGCCTGTCGGTGGCGTTCGACCTGCCCACCCAGACCGGATATGACGCCGACCATGTCCTGGCCCGCGGCGAGGTCGGCCGGGTCGGCGTCCCGGTCGGGCATCTGGGCGACATGCGGGCCCTGTTCGACGGGATCCCGCTCGAGCAGACCAACACCTCGATGACGATCAACGCCACGGCCATGTGGCTGCTGGCGCTGTACCAGGTCGCCGCCGAGGAACAGGGCGCCGATATCGGCAAGCTGACCGGCACCACGCAGAACGACATCATCAAGGAGTACCTCTCCCGCGGCACCTACGTCTTCCCGCCGGGTCCTTCGGTGCGGCTGACCACCGACGTGATCACCTACACGGTGGCCCGCATGCCCAAGTGGAACCCGATCAACGTCTGCAGTTATCACCTGCAGGAGGCCGGGGCCACCCCGGTGCAGGAGATCGCGTACGCGCTGTGCACCGCGACCACGATCCTGGACGCGGTCCGGGACTCCGGGCAGGTGCCCCCGGAGCGGATGGGCGAGGTCGTCGCGCGCATCTCGTTCTTCGTCAACGCGGGGGTCCGCTTCGTCGAGGAAATGTGCAAGATGCGGGCCTTCACCCTGCTCTGGGACACGATCACCCGGGACCGGTACGGCATCACCGACCCCGCGCGCCGCCGCTTCCGCTACGGCGTGCAGGTCAACTCACTGGGCCTGACCGAGGCGCAGCCGGAGAACAACATCCAGCGGATCGTCCTGGAGATGCTGGCCGTCACCCTGTCCAGGGACGCCCGGGCCCGCGCCGTCCAGCTCCCGGCCTGGAACGAGGCGCTGGGCCTGCCCCGGCCCTGGGACCAGCAGTGGAGCCTGCGCATCCAGCAGGTGCTCGCGTACGAGTCGGACCTGCTTGAGTACGGCGACCTGTTCGAAGGGTCGCCTGTGGTGGCGGCCAAGACCGCGGAACTGATGGCCGGCGCCCAGGCGGAGATGGCCGCGGTGGCCGAGATGGGCGGGATGGTGCCGGCGGTGGAATCCGGTTACCTCAAGGCTCAGCTCGTCGCCTCGCACGCGGCCCGGCGCGCTCGCATCGAGTCGGGCGAGGAGAAGGTCGTGGGGGTCAACTGCCTCCAGGCCACCGAGCCCAGTCCCCTCACGGCGAACGCTGAGACGGCGGTCTACCACGTAGACCCGGCCTACGAGCGCGCCGTGCTGGCTGATCTGGCGGAATGGCGCAGGCGGCGCGACGAGGCCGAGGTGAACGCCGCCCTCGGCCGGCTGCGGGACGAGGCGGCGCGGCCCGACGTCAACCTGATGGACGCCACCCTGGTCTGCGCCCGCGCGGGCGTCACCACCGGCGAGTGGTCCTTCGCGCTGCGGGAGGTGTTCGGCGAATACCGGGCCCCCACCGGTGTCAGCAGCGCCCCCGTGACGCTCGCCGGAGCTGGTGCGGACCTGGCTGCGGTCCGCGAGGCGGCGCGCGCCACGGCGGCGCAGATCGGGGCGGGCAGGCTGCGCCTGCTGCTGGGCAAGCCCGGCCTGGACGGGCACTCCAACGGTGTCGAGCAGATCGCCGTCCGGGCCCGCGACGCCGGTTTCGAGGTGATCTACCAGGGCATCCGGCTCACCCCCGAGCAGATCGTGGCCGCCGCGGTTGCCGAGGACGTGCACTGCGTCGGGCTCTCGATCCTGTCCGGCGGGCACGCCGAGCTGGTGCCCGACGTGCTCCGCCGCCTGCGTGAGGCCGGCGCGGGGGACATCCCGGTGGTGGTCGGCGGGATCATCCCGCCGGCCGACGCGGCCAGCCTGCGCTCCCAGGGAGTGGCCGCCGTCTTCACGCCGGCGGACTTCGGCATTACCGTCATCATCGGCCGCATCGTCGAGGTGATACGGCTGGCCCACAAGCTCCAGCCGCAGGCGAATGGGCTCGCCCAGGCCATGACAATCGAAGGGTGACCATGAATACCGCAACGACCGCACCCGGCACCGCGACGGGCCAACTGCGCCCGCGCCGGTCCTGCCTGGCCGTCCCGGGCAGCAGCCCCCGTTTCCTGGAGAAGGCGCAGGGCCTGCCCGCGGACCAGGTGTTCCTGGACCTGGAGGACGCCTGCGCGCCGCTGGTCAAGGAGAGCGCCCGGCACATGATCGTCGACGCGCTGAACACCGGCGACTGGAGCGGCAAGATCCGCGTCGTCCGGGTCAACGACTGGACCACGCACTGGACCTACCGGGACGTGATCACGGTGGTCGAGGGCGCCGGCGCCAACCTGGACTGCCTGATGCTGCCGAAGGTGCAGGACGCCGAGCAGGTCAAGGCGCTGGACCTGCTGCTCACCCAGATCGAGAAGACGGTGGGCCTGCCGGTGGGCCGGATCGGCATCGAAGCCCAGATCGAGAACGCCAGGGGCCTGATGAACGTCGACGAGATCGCCGCCGCCTCACCGCGGCTGGAGACGATCATCTTCGGGCCGGCCGACTTCATGGCCTCGATCAACATGAAGTCGCTGGTAGTCGGCGAGCAGCCCCCCGGCTACCCGGCGGACGCCTACCATTACATCCTGATGCGCATCCTGATCGCCGCCCGCGCCCACGACCTGCAGGCCATCGACGGCCCCTACCTGCAGATCCGCAACTCCGGCGGCTACCGCGCGGTCGCCCGGCGGGCCGCCGCGCTGGGCTTCGACGGCAAGTGGGTGCTGCACCCGGACCAGATCGCGGCCGCCAACGAGATCTTCTCCCCCTCCCAGGAGGACTACGACCACGCGGAGCTGATCCTGGACGCCTACGAGTGGTGCACCTCGGAGGCAGGCGGGGCCAAGGGTTCGGCCATGCTCGGCGACGAGATGATCGACGAGGCCTCCCGCAAGATGGCCCTGGTCGTCGCGGCCCAGGGCCGCGCCGCTGGCCTGCAGCGCACGTCCAAGTTCGAGCCTCCGGAGGCGTGAGCACGATGCAATTCGGACGGACCTACGAGGAGTTCGAGACCGGCGCGGTGTACCGGCACTGGCCGGGCAAGACGGTCACCGAGTACGACGACCACCTGTTCTGCCTGCTCACCATGAACCATCACCCGCTGCACCTGGACGCGAACTACGCCGGGCAGGCCACCGACTTCGGCCGGAACGTGGTGGTGGGCAACTACATCTACTCGCTGCTGCTCGGCATGTCGGTGCCGGACGTGTCGGGCCAGGCCATCGCGAACCTGGAAGTCTCCTCGCTCAAGCACGTGGCGCCGACCTTCCACGGCGACACCATCTACGGCGAGACCACCGTGCTCGGCAAGCGGCTCACGTCGAAGGACGACCGGGGCATCGTCGAGGTCGAGACCCGCGGCTACAAGCAGGACGGCACCCTGGTGTGCGTGTTCCGCCGCAAGGTCATGGTGCCGACCCAGGCCTATATCAAGGAACACGGCGGCGAGCAGCCGGGCCGCCCCGAGCCCGCCAGTTGATCCCAAGGAGCCTGTCATGGAACGCCTCGCCCAGACCGAAGGCCTGACCGACATCCAGCGCGACATCCTGTCCACGGTGCGGGACTTCGTGGACAAGGAGATCATCCCGGTCGCCATGGAGCTCGAGCACAAGGACGAGTACCCGTCGCAGATCGTCGAGGGCATGAAGGAACTCGGCCTGTTCGGGCTGACCATCCCCGAGGAGTACGGCGGCCTGGGCGAGTCGCTGCTCACCTATGCGCTGGTGGTGGAGCAGATCGCCCGCGGCTGGATGTCGGTGTCAGGCATCGTCAACACCCACTTCATCGTGGCTTACATGATCGGCCAGCACGGCACGGCCGAGCAGAAGGAATACTTCCTGCCCAAGATGGCCACGGGCGACGTGCGCGGCGCCTTCTCCATGTCCGAGCCCGGCCTGGGCTCGGACGTCTCGGCCATCACCACCAAGGCGGTGCCCGACGGGGCGGATTACGTCATCAACGGCCAGAAGATGTGGCTGACCAACGGCGGCACCGCCAACCTGGTGGCGGTCCTGTGCAAGACCGACGAGGGCCACGACGCGCCGCACAAGAACATGACCACGTTCCTGATCGAGAAGGAACCGGGCTTCGGGCCCAACCCGACCGTGCCGGGCCTGACCGTGCCGGGGAAGATCGAGAAGATGGGCTATAAGGGCGTCGACACCACCGAGCTGCTGCTCCACGACGTCCGCATCCCGGCCACCCGGGTCCTCGGCGGTGCCCCCGGGCGGGGCTTCTACCAGATGATGGACGGCGTGGAGGTCGGCCGGGTCAACGTCGCCGCTCGCGGCTGCGGGGTCGCGCTGCGCGCCTTCGAGCTCGGTATCGCCTATGCGCAGATACGGCACAGCTTCGGCAAGCCGATCGTCCAGCACCAGGCCATCTCCTTCAAGCTGGCCGAGATGGGCATCAAGGTCGAGGCGGCTCACCAGATGATGGTGATGGCGGCCCGTCTGAAGGACTCCGGCCGGCGCAACGACCTGGAGGCCGGCATGGCCAAGTACCTGGCGTCCGAGTACGCCAAGGAGGTCGTGGAGGACTCCTTCCGCATCCACGGCGGCTACGGCTTCTCCAAGGAGTACGAGATCGAGCGTCTGTACCGGGAGGTGCCGATGCTGCTGATCGGCGAGGGCACCGCCGAGATCCAGAAGATGATCATCGGCCGCCGCCTGCTCGAGGAGTACCAGATCCCCCGCTAGCCGGACTAAAGACCGCTCCGCACGCACCGGCTCAGGCCGTAGCACCACGGCCCGTTCGGGACAATTGACATTCTTTTTGGCCGAACGGTCCGTGGTTCCCGCCGCTCCGGCCAGACTCCCGCCTCGAGCGACATGAGCCCCGGCCGCCGGCGCTTCGGCCGAGAGCAGCTTGAGCGCGGCGGCGGGGAAGAGCGCGGCGGACAGCAGCCCGGCAGCGAGCAGCGACGCGCCGGTGGCCGGGCTGATCTGCCCGGCGGCGATACCGATCTGGGTCGCCACGATCACGAAGGTCAGCGTCGTGGCCTGCATCAGGCCAGCCACCCCGGCGCGCCGCTGGCCGAACCGGCGAGCGTAGAGCAGAGCGGGCACGGCGCGGACCACCAGCAGGGCGGCCAGGAACAGCGGTACCTCGGCGATGGCCGTGACGTTGCTGACCAGCGCCCTGACGTCGAACTGGACGCCGGTGGTGATGAAGAAGACCGGGATCAGGAACCCGAAGCCGATGCCCTCCAGCTTGACCTGGAACTGCGGATGCGGGGCCCGGCCGGTCAGGTCGATGGTCCTGACCAGCAGCCCGGCCGCGAAGGCGCCGAGGATCGACGCGAAACCGAACCGGTCGGCCAGCACGGCGAAGGCCAGGGCCAGCGTCAGGGTGGCGCGCACGCGCAGCTGGGCGCTGCGGTCCTCCAGCCGGTCGAGCATCCGGTCCAGGGCGGCCAGGCTCCGGACCCGCCCGAGGGCCAGGCCGATGACCGCCAGCAGGGCGAGAAACATCGCCAGGGAGGTCAGGCGGCCGGCTGACGTCTTCGATGTGGCCGAGAACAGCAGGGACAACATCATGACCGGCGCCACTTCGGCCAGTGCCGCGGCGGTCATGACCAGCTGCCCGAACGGCGTATGGTCCTGGCCGGCGTCTTTGAGCAGCGGCAGGAGCAGACCAGCCGAGGTCGAGGCCAGCACGACCGCCAGGAAGACCGGTTTGCCGCCCACGCCGGCCAGGTTCAGTATGTAGCCGCAGGCCAGGCCGAGCAGGACCGAACCGCCGAACGCCCATCCGGCCAGCCGTCCCAATGGCCCCCGCAGGCGCTCGACGTCGATCTCCAGGCCCGCCAGGAACAGCAGCATGCCCAGGCCAAGGTCGCTCAGCACCTGAATGGACGCGTCCACGTGAACCAGGCCGAGAACCGAGGGCCCGACCAGGATCCCGGCCCCGACTTCCAGCACCGCCTGGGGGACCGGCAGCCGTGGCACCAGGGCCAGCGCCACGGGGACGGCCACCGCCACCAGCGCGATGATCAGCACTCCGCTGAACGAGATGGTCGACATCGGTGAACTCCCTGGCTTCGCGGCGTGTGGATGAATCCACCATCGGCCGCGCCGGGGCCACAGTCCCTAGGGAAACTCACTAGTTCGCCTCCCCGGCCGGGCTCCCCGGACAGTTACGCTCGTATTCGACCGGGTTTTGCCGACGCCGCAGGCGGGAGTGAGGTGGGCGCGTGCCGGACCGGCAGATTCCGCTCGACCTTTTCGTCGGCCGGGCGGCGGAGCTCGCCAGCGTCGCGGAGGTCGTCACCCGAGTGGAGGCGGGGCAGCCCTGGCTGGTTGCCATAGAGGGCGCTCCCGGGGTGGGGAAAACCGTCCTGGCTCGGCGTTGCCTGACCGGGACCGGCCTGAGGGTGCTGTCGGCTCGCGCCGACCAGACCGAGACCGACCTGGACTTCGGAATCGTCGATCAGCTGCTGCGGGCGGCCGGAGGCGTCTTCCCGGCGGCCGTGCCCACGGGCGGGACCGGCTCACCTGCCTCTTCGTTCGCCGTGGGAGCGCGGTTGCTGGAGGTGGTGGGAGAGCAGGCGGCCACGGGGCCGGTGGCCCTCGTGATCGATGACTTGCAGTGGGCCGACCGCAAGTCGGTGGAGGCCTTGACGTTCATGCTGCGGCGGCTGTCGGTTGACCCGGTAGTCGCCGTCGTGACCTACCGCGGGTCCAGCGACCGCTTGGACGAGGCAGCGCAACGGATGCTGCTGAGCATCGAGAACCGGCTGCGTATACCCCTAGGCGGGCTGAGCCCGGATGAGGCCGCATCGCTGGCTGCCGCGCTCCGGGCGGGATCACTGGACGATGAGGCCGTCCGGTGGCTGTACCGGCGCACCGCCGGGCACCCGCTGTACCTGCGTACGCTGCTGAGCGAAGGGTTCGACTTCGATCCGCGGGCTCCAGGACGGCTCGCGCTGCCCCGGACGCTGGCCGCCGCCATCGGTGACCACCTCAGGATGCTGCCGCCGCAGACCCGGACCATTCTCGAGATGCTCTCGGTCCTCAACCTCCGCATGCCCCTGGCCCAGCTGGGCCAGGCGGCGGAGATCGACTCGCCCAGCGCGGCGATAGAACCAGCGCAGGCCTCGGGTCTGGTCGACTGGTCGCCGGAAGAACCAGCTTGCCCGGTCGAGATCCGCCACCCGCTCGTCCGGGACGCCATCTATGCCGGCATCACCGCCACCAGGCGCCGCGTGCTGCATGCACGCGCCGCCTCGATGGTCAGCGAGTCGGCGTCCTGGGAGCATCGGGTCGCCGCCCTGGAGCGTCCGGACGAGGGCCTGGCCGCCCAGCTGGAGCGCCTGGCGGGCGAGGAGGCAGCCGTAGGCCGCCTGGCGCTGGCCGCCACCCACCTGCAGTGGGCCTGCGACATCTCGCCCGCCCGGGCCGACCGGGAGCGGCGGCTGCTGACCGCGGCGCTGCATCTGATGCTGGCCGAGGAGTCCCGGGGCCTGGCCCTGCGCCCAGCAGTGGAGGCGTCGGGGCCGTCCCCGCTGCGCAGCTGCGTGCTGGGGACGATGGCGTTCTCCTCGGGCCAGCTCGCCGAGGCCGAACGGCAGTTCAGCGAGGCGCTGGCGGAAGCGCGGAACGACCCGGGCAGCCAGCCGCTGGCCGCGATGATCGCCAACCGGCTGGCCGGCACCTACACGCTGCTGGGGGACGGGGAGAAGGTGATGACCTTCGGGAGGTGGGCGCTGGGCACCGGGTGCCTGGACGCTGCGGCCGCCAGCCAGACCCGCACCCTGATCGCGATCGGCGCCTCCCAGGTGGCCGGCCCGCGCGCCGCCCTGGCCGAGCTGGGGCACCTGGATGCCGACCCGGCCCGCGTCGGCCCGGTCGATGTCGACGGCTTGTCGTTCCGGGGGGTGTTCCGGCTGCTGGCCGGCGACCTGGGCCGGGCCGTGGCTGACATGACCGCCAGCCTCAGGCTGGCGCGCCAAGGCGCCACCCTCACCCTGGGCCTGCGCGCCTACTTCTACCTGGCGCTGGCCCAGTACCTGGCCGGCGAGTGGGACGACGTGCTGCTCACCGCCGAGCAGGGGTTCTCGGCCGCCGCGATCCATTCCCGCCGCTACGAGCTGCCGCTGCTGCACCTGGCGGCGGGCTGCGTGCCTGCCGGGCGGGGCGCGGCCGAGGAGGCCGAGCAGCACGCGCGTCTGGCCGAGCAGGCGGCGGCCAGCCTGGACTACGGCCAGGAACGGGTGTACGCGGCAATGGCCCGGGCCCTGGTCTGCCAGGCGGCCGGTGACTACCTGGGCATCGCCGACGCGCTGGGGCACTGGCGGGATGACTCGGTCCTGGACGGCCGCAGCCGGGTATACGCGGTGTTGTGGCGGCCGCTGCTGGTCGAGGCCCTGGTCGGCTCGGGCCAGACCGGGCAGGCCGCCGCCGCCCTGGACCAGCTGCGCGCCGGCGGCAGCCAGGTCAGCTATCTGCAGCCGGCCCTGGCCTGGCTGGAAGGATGGCTGGCCGAGCAGCGTGGCGCCCCCGAGGAGGCCAAGCGGATCTACCAGTACGGCGAGGACACCGCCAGCACCGAAAGCCCGATGCACACGGCCCGGTTGCTGCTGGCCCACGGCCGGCTCCTGCGGCGCACAGGTAACCGGAAAGGCGCGGTCGAGCGCCTGCGCCGGGCGAATGCGCTGTTCGGCGGCCTGCGGGCCGCTCCTTTCATCGCCCGGACTGAAGAGGAGCTGGCGGCCTGCCATCTTCCCGGCAACCCCGCCAAGAAGCAGCCTGCCTTGACGCTGACCAGCCGGGAGACCGAAGTCGCCCACCTGGTCGGGAAGGGACTTTCTAATCCAGAGGTCGCGGCCGAGCTGTTCATCAGCCGGAAGGCGGTGGAGTACCACCTCGGCAACATCTACGCCAAGTGCGGCCTGCAAGGACGGCAGCAGCTGCGGCGCTTCGTCGGGCAATGGCGCCAGCCGGCCGCGGTCTAACCGGTTCTGGGCACGGCAGCAGCCCCGGCTGGTGCTGCCGGGGCTGCGGATGCTTGCAGCGGCGGCTCCCGGGCGGGCCCGCGGGACACGCCGGCCGCAGCGGTCAGCGCTGGGTGGTGAGCATGACGACCCTGGACAAGCTCGACCAGCAATGCGGCCAGCACCCCGCCGCGTCACCGTAACGGCGTCGTTGTGGCAACCATGTCGTCTGGTGCGCGTCGTTGTGACAACGACGTCGTTGGGCGGATCGCCGAAGGCGGGTCAGGTGGTGACGGCGAGCCAGGCGGGGCGGGAGTGCCCGCAAGCAGGCCGACCATGTATCCGGGTCTGACCGGCCGGCCAGAGGCAGTCCGGCCTGCTTGACAGGAAACCAAATGGTTTCCTATTATGGCTGACGTGGATCTCGTGTTCCGGGCCCTGGCCGATCCGACCCGGCGGGCGCTCCTTGATGAGCTGTTCGCCCGGGATGGCCAGACGCTCGTGTCCCTCACGGCGCGGCACGACATGACGCGCATCGCCGTAGCGAAGCACCTGAAGATCCTGGAGGACGCCGGGCTCATCGTGAGCAGGCGGCGGGGCCGCGAGAAGCTGCACTACCTCAACCCGGTCCCGATCCGCCTGATCTACGACCGGTGGGTCAGCAAGTACACCGAGCCGTGGGCTGCCGGGCTCGTCAGCCTGAAGCACGAGCTGGAGGATCAGATGGAGAAGGTCTTCGAGATCTACATCCGGACCACGCCCGAGCGGCTGTGGGAGGCGATCACCGATCCGGTGATCAGGACGAAGTACCAGTTCGGCGCGTCGATCGAGTCGGACTGGACCGTGGGCTCGCCCTACCGGCTCGGTCATCCGGCCGCGCAGTCGTCGCTGATCGAGGGTGAGAACCTGGTCGTCGACCGGCCGCGCCTGCTCGTGCAGACGATGCGCGCGCTGTGGGGTCCCGACGCCGAGCGGGCGGGCACGTCCCGGGTGACGTGGGAGATTGAGCCGGTCGGCGACTCGTGCCGCCTGACCGTGGTCCACGATCAGTTGCCACCGGACGCGCCGTCCGAGGTCTACGGCGGGTGGCCGATGATCCTGTCCGGCCTGAAGACGTGGCTCGAGACCGGGCAGACCCTGACCACTCCCGGCTCGCTCATGTATCAGCAGCACAGTTAATCCAGCGACGCAAGGAGATTGTCATGTCCCAGACCACCATCACCGAAATCGGCACCGTGGGAATCCCGGTCAGCGACCAGGACCAGGCGGTGGAGTTCTTCGTCGGCACGCTCGGCTTCGAGAAGCGGCTCGACGCGCGGGTGGGAGAGAGCTTCCGCTGGGTCACGGTCGCGGCTCCCGGCGCGTCCACCTCGGTCGCGCTGATCGCCAGCCCCGATGTCGGGGCCGAAACCGGTATCCGGTTCCTGGTTCCCGACGCCGAGACCGAGCACACGGCCATGGCCGAACGCGGCATCGAGGTCGAGGAGCTGCTCCGGTGGCCGGGTGTCCCGCCCATGTTCAAGTTCAAGGACGCGGACGGGAACACGTTCGAGATCGTCGAAGGCACCCCCTGAGCTGTCACGCGCGCGGCGGGTGCCGAGCCCAGCCCTCGGCACCCGCCGTCCCGGAGAATCCTCAGCGGCTGATCACGACCTTGCCCTGGGCGCGGCCGTCCCGCAGGTACTGGATGGCCTCGGGGGCCTGGCTCAGCGGGTAGCGGTCCTGGGTGATCGCCTGCATCGTGGTCCCGTCGGCGGCCCGCCGGGTAGTGGTCCTGGCAGAGATGCGCACAGCGCTCGGGGATCAACACCGAGGCCAAGCTGCTGCTGATGGGCCATGCCTTCGGCAGCCTGCGGATAGCGCGGGTCGACCTGAAAACCGACGCCCGCAAAGCGCGATCACGGCGGGCCATCGAGGCCCTCGGCGCCACCTTCGAGGGAGTACTGCGCAGCTGGTCGATGTCATGGGCGCCCGGCGAGGAGGGGCTGCTGCGGGACTCGGCGATGTACTCCGTGATCGCCCCGGAGTGGGACGCGGTAAGAAACCGGCTAGTCGCACGGCTGGCCGGCCCTAGCCGCACACCCCGGGAGCGCTGTAGAAGCCGGGGCCAGCTAGGCCGGGACCAGTGATCATGGGCCGGTTCGCCCCGCCGCCCGATGCGTTTTCATGATGGCCAGGTTCTTCTTCCGCTGCGCCGCGCCGATCGAGAGGTCCTGCGCCTGGTAGAACCGGATGCCGTTGACCACCCGCCTTAAACCGCGACGATTGGAGGTCTGGGTTTGCCCTGGTGAGCGGGGGTCATCATCCCTGGCGGATGATGTGGGCTCCGCCATAGCGGCGCAGGATGAGGGCCATCGGGAGCAAAAGGGCGAGCAGCGGGAGAGGCCCCATGGCGATTGTCGAGTATGAGCCGGATGCTGCGTTCCCCGGCGTGATCGGGCGGACCGCCGATGAGTCCACGCCGGCCTGGCTGGCCCCGGTGCGGGCCCGTGAGGGTGCGCCGAATGTGCTGTTCATCGTGCTGGATGACACGGGTTTCGGCCAGCTGGGCTGTTACGGCAGCCCGATCGCGACGCCCAGCTTCGACGCGCTGGCGGCGGACGGCCTGCGCTACAGCAACATGCACACGACGGCGTTGTGTTCGCCGAGCCGGTCGTGCATCCTGACCGGCCGCAACCATCACAGCAACGCGATGGCCGCGATCACGGAGCTGGCCAGCGGCTATCCCGGGTACAACGGCGTCGTGCCGTTCGAGAACGGTTTCCTGTCCGAGATGCTGCTGGAGCACGGCTACAGCACGTTCATGGTCGGGAAGTACCACCTGACGCCGAGCAACCAGGAGACGGGTGCGGGCCCGTTCGACCGGTGGCCGCTGGGGCGCGGTTTCCAGCGGTACTACGGCTTCCTGGGCGGTGACACCAGCCAGTGGTATCCGGATCTGGTGTATGACAACCACCAGGTGGAGCCGCCGCGCACCCCCGAGGAGGGTTACCACCTCAGCGAGGACCTGGTTGACAAGGCGATGGAGTTCATCGCCGACGTCAAGCAGGTGGACCCGGCCAAGCCGTTCTACCTGCATCTGTGCTTCGGCGCCACGCACGCGCCGCACCACGTCCCGAAAGAATGGGCGGACCGCTACGCGGGCCAGTTCGACGACGGCTGGGACGCCTACCGGGAGCAGGTGTTCGCCCGGCAGAAGGAACTCGGCATCGTTCCCGCGGACGCGCAGTTGTCGCGTCACGATCCCGACGTGCCCGACTGGGCGTCGTTGCCGCCGGCCGCCCGCCGCCTCTACAGCCGCTATATGGAGGTCTTCGCCGGCTTCCTGTCCCACACCGACCACCAGGTCGGACGGCTGGTCGAGTATCTGCGCCAGCTTGGCCAGCTCGACAACACCCTGGTCATGGTCATCTCCGACAACGGCGCCAGCGCCGAGGGCGGGCCCACCGGGACCACCAACGAGGCGCAGTTCTTCAACAACGCCCAGGAGCCGCTCGAGGAAAGCCTCGCGGTGATCGACGAGATCGGTGGCCCCAGGCACTTCAACCACTACCCGTGGGGCTGGACGTGGGCCGGGAACACGCCGTTCCGCCGGTGGAAGCGGGAAACCTACCGGGGCGGCGCCAGCGATCCCTTCATCGTCTCCTGGCCGCGGCAGATCGCGGCCAGGGGCGAGGTTCGCACCCAGTACGCGCACATCATCGACATGGTGCCCACCGTCCTGGACCTGCTGGGCATCGAGCCGCCCGCCACGATCCGCGGCGTCACCCAGTCACCGCTGCACGGCGTCAGCTTCGCCCACACGCTGGACGACGCCGCGGCCGAGACCCGCCGCCATACTCAGTACTTCGAGATGCTGGGCCACCGGGCGATCTACCACGACGGCTGGCGGGCCGTCTGCCCCTGGCCCGGCCCGTCATTCACCGAAGCGGGCATGCCCTTCGGCCAGCCGATCTCGGCCGAGAAGCTATCTGAGCTGGACGCCACCGGCTGGGAGCTGTACCACGTGGCGGAGGACTTCGCCGAGAACCACAACGTGGCCGCCGATCACCGCGACCGGCTGATCGCGATGATCGGGACGTGGTACGTAGAGGCCGGCAAGTACAACGTGATGCCGGTCGACGGCAGCGGCCTGGCCCGGATGATCGCCGAAAAGCCGCTCGCGGCGCTGCCCCGCGACCGCTACACCTACCGGCCCGGGACGCAGCCGATCCCGTTCTTCGCCGCACCCAGAGTCCTGAACCGCCCGCACAGCATCACCGCGGACGTCGAGATCCCCGCGGGCGGGGCCGAGGGGGTGCTGCTGTGCCAGGGCACGGCGGCCGGCGGGTACTCGCTGTTCGTCAAGGACGGCAAGCTCCGCTACGTCCACAACTACGTGGGCCGGGCCGTGTACGGAGTGGAATCTGACCAGGTTCTGCAGCCAGGCCAGCACGCGCTCAGGTTCGAGTTCGAGCCGACCGGGCAGCCGGACATGACCCAGGGCAAGGGCGCGCCCGGCAGGCTCCAGCTCTACGTGGACGGCACCCTCGCCGGGAACGCGGAAGCACCCGTCACCACGCCGTTCGTGCTCAATCCGGGTGCGCTCACCTGCGGAGCCAACCCCGGCTCGGCGATCACCGACGACTACGCCAGCCCCTTCAAGTTCACCGGCACCATCCACAGCGTGACGGTAGACGTCAGCGGAAAGCTGATCGAGGACACCGAAGCCGAACTACGCATGCACATGGCCCGCCAATAGCGACCCAACCGCGCTGAGAACCAGACCGGCCGCGCATACGACGGCGCCAGCACCGCTGCCCATGCCGTCTACCGCCATCGACCGGCACAAACCTCAGCTCGGCGCCTGCGGGCTGATGACGCCGACATCGCCGGAGTCAACCCCGCACTGGTCCTCGTCCACGTCTGACCCGGCCCTGCAGCGGGCCTCTCCGCGGAAAACATCGCCGCGGCAGCCCGCAGGCGTGTTTACCTTCAGCCGAGTCCTTGCCGGAGCGCTGCGACCGCGTTCTGGGTAGTCGGCCAGCTGATAAGGCCTGGGTCCGGGCTGGGGCGGGCCGGAATAGGACTTGGTGGCAGGCGGGTTCGGAATGATGTTGACGCTCAGAACCAGCCGGTAGCCCGCGTTCTCCCACGGAGCCAGCACCGGCTGCGCCGTGGCGTCCGATATTGCCTCCTGGTCGTTCAGGTAGACCGCCGCGTACTGCAAGTGCCCGCCCAATAGCTTCCCCAGGCCGTTGACCGCACCAGGAGTGTTAACTTGCGCCGCCCCACCCTGGTTGGCCAGCAACGGGCCGCCAGGCCAGCCGGACCAGGTAACGTGACCCTGCTCCCAGTAAAGGCCGATAGCGTTATGAGCCTTCATCCATGCCGTCATGTGGGTAAGGAAATACGTGTCATCTTGCCCGCCGAAGGTATGGAAATCCAGGCCCCACTCGGGAATGATAATGGGCTTGCCCGTGAGCTTGGAGAGTTTGGCTATCCAGTCCAATCCGCCCGGGGCGGCGGTCAGGGTATTCTGCCAATGAAGAGCCCAGTCCAGCGCGCCGGACGCGGTGTGCGGGTACGCACCGTGCGGACCGCCGTACCAGTCGAAGATATCGGTCCCCACGTAGTCGACGTAAGCGCTACCAGGCCAGCACTCGGCTGCCGTTGCCTCCCCGGGGTAGAGGGTCCACAAGAACTTGAAGTGCGCACCGGGCACCGATCGCATGGTCGTGACGACTTGCCGCCAGGCCAGGATGAAGGCATCGGGTTCAGATGGCGGTGCGTGTTCCTCGCTCCACGCGTACCACGAGCCGTTCATCTCGCGACTGAGATTGATAATGGTATTGGCAAGTCCATCCCGCACCAGCAATTCGCCTAGCTGGTAGAACTGATGATTATCGTCACCCGCCGCCGCTGCGACCAGAGCAGGGCTGCTTGACTCGTAATAGCCGGACATGGCGCTATTCGGCTTGCCATCGGTCAGGAGAGCTTCGAGTTCGGAATCCACGGCGCTGGACCCGGTGACGCCCGGCGGCTTGGGCGGGGCGCTCCCCACCAGATGCACCCACGAGCCGATCCATGGCGGCCTGATCACGACAATAATTCCGGCAAAAAGCGCAAGGCAGCAAATGATTACTACCCATTTCTCTTTGGACATCTTTAGCTTCATCAGCGATCGCTACCCGCCGCCCGCCCGGTGGCCTCGAGCAATTGTATACCGGCAGCTCAGGGCCGCACGACCTGTCCCTTGCTGACCACGGTGATGCCGCCGGGGGACACCACGAGACCGCGTTCCCGGTCATGGTCCTTGTCCACCCCGACCGTGGCGCCCTCCCGGACGACGACCTCCTTGTCCAGGATGGCGTTCTCGACCACCGCGTGGCGGCTGACCCGGGAATCGTGCAGGATCACCGCCCGGCTCACCTGGGACCAGCTGTCCACCCGGACTCCGGGCGACAGCACCGAGTCGCGGACCAGCCCGCCAGAGACGATGACCCCGTTGCTGACCACGCTGTCGATCGCGCGTCCCCACCGGTCGCCTTCGTCGTGCACGAACTTGGCCGGCGGGTACGGCGGCACGTAGGTCAGGATCGGCCACTTGCGGTTGTACAGGTTGAACACCGGGTGGACCGCGCACAGGTCCATGTGCGCATCGAAGTAAGAGTCGATCGTCCCGACCTCCCGCCAGTAACCCACGTCGCGCGGCTCGGCCCCGAGCACCTTGTTCTGCCGGAAGTCATAGACGTGCGCGCAGCGCTCCCGTACCAGCTGCGGGATGATGTCGCGGCCGACACTGTGCCCGCTGCCCTCGTCGGCCGCATCCTTGCTCAGCGCCTCCACCAGCACTGCGGTGTCGAATACGTAGTTGCCCATGGACACCAGCGCCTCGTCCGGCTGTTCCGGACGGCCCGGCGGCTGCGACGGCTTTTCCAGGAACGCGTCGATGCGGTGGCCGTCCGGCGCGGTCTGCGCCACGCCGAACGCGGTCGCATCCTGCCTCGGGACCGGGATCGCCGCCACCGTGACCCCCGCGCCCCAGGCCAGGTGCGCCTCGATCATCTGCCTCGGGTCCATCCGGTACACGTGATCGGCGCCCACCACCACGACGAGGTTGGGCCGGTCGGGATAGATCAGGTTCAGCGACTGGTAGATCGCGTCCGCGGAGCCGGCCTGCCAGCGCGGGCCGAGCCGCTGCTGGGCCGGGACCGGCGTGACGTAGTTGTCCAGCAGGCTGCTCAGCCGCCAGGTCGTCGTGATGTGCCTGTTCAGGCTGTGGCTCTTGTACTGGGTCAGCACGTAGATCCGCTGCAGGCCGCCGTTGACCAGGTTGGACAGCGTGAAATCCACCACCCGGTACAGGCCCCCGAACGGCACCGCCGATGTGGCCCGGCCCGCAGTCAGCGGCCCGAGGCGCGTGCCCGCCCCGCCCGCCAGAACCAGTCCCAGGACCCGCTGCCTGCCCATCTCGGAAACTCCATACCCATGTTGCGGCGTCATCAATTCAGAAGCTCGGGCCGGCCGAGAATCCGGTAGCCGGGGCCGGAACCGTCCATACCCGGCGACGCCGTTTCGCCGACGTCCGTAGCGCGAACTCTGGCCGGCGATCATGCCCTCCCATCAGGGCCGAAGGTCCCGAAGGACAGGATCAAAGTGGACGCCATGCACAGCAGGGGGCAGTTATGCGGCGCGTTGAACCACGGCCCGTTCGGCGCTATCTCCTGACGGGCGTGTCGCGGACCTCCTGCGGCTCTACGGCCAGGCCCGGGCCGACAGGTGCCGGCTCCACGACCGGGACCGGGCGGGCGGTCAGCAGCACCGCGGACACCGCGCCCGCAGCGGCGAAGAAGGCGATGATCATCACTATCCCGTTGCGGTAGGCCGGGACCGGATCAGCCGCCGACACGCGGGACAGGACGGCCACCAGCCCGGCCACCCCGAGCACCGTCCCGATCTGCCGGGCCATATTCAGTATCCCGCTCCCGGTGCCGAACCGCGCTGGCGTCAGCGTGGCACTCCCCGCTCCGAGCAGCGAGGGGATGGTCAGCCCGACCCCGGCGCCGCCCAGCAGCTGAGCGGGCAGCAGGTGGGTCACGTAAGCCGGGGAAGTCTGGATCCGCCACAGCCAGAGCAGCTGCGCCAGGGCGTTGACCAGGCAGCCGATCACGGCGACCCGTCCCGGCCCGCCCAGCGTGACGGCCAGCCGGGGTGCCACGAACCGGGCGAACGGCAGGACCATGAGCGGCCCGGGCGCGATGGCCAGCCCGGCGTCCACCGCGGAGTAGCGCCACACGCCGGTGAGGAACTCCACCGCGCTCAGCACGAACGCGCCGAACCCGGCGTAGTACAAGATCGAGGCGGCGAACGCGCCGCTGAACGTCCGCGACCGCAGCAGCTCCAGCTCGATGACCGGCGAATGGTGCCGCTGCGAACGCCAGACCATGCCCGCGCCGCAGGCCACCGACGCGGCCAGCAGGCCGATGAATCCGGCCGAGTCCCAGCCCCAGCCGGGCGCCTTGACCAGGGCCAGCGCGACCAGGCCGACGGCCGCGGCGAGCAGGACGGCGCCGATCAGGTCGGGCCTGCCGCGCGACTCCGGGTCCCGGCTCTCCGGCACCACCCGGGCGGCCAGCACCACCGCGGCCAGCCCGACCGGCACGTTGATCCAGAACACCCAGCGCCAGTTGACCTGGACCAGGCTGCCGCCGATGACCGGGCCGAGCGCCGCGCCCAGGGCGCCCAGGGCCGACCAGGTGCCGATGGCCTTGGCCCGGGCCTGAGGCGGCACGGCGGCCAGCAGGAGCGACAGCGACGCGGGCACCATCGCGCCCGCCCCGGCCGCCTGGATGACCCGGGCGGCGATCAGCAGGCCTACCCCCGGCGCCAGGGCGCACAGCACCGACCCGAGCGTGAACCCCGCCAGCCCGGCCGCGAAGACCCGCCGCCGCCCGATCCGGTCCGCCCACCGCCCGGCCGGCACCAGCACCGCCGCGAACACGATCGTGTAGGCGTTGAGCACCCAGGACAGCGAGCTCAGGCTGGTGCCCGGATATTGCCTGCTGATGTACGGGAACGCCAGGTTGACGATGAACAGGTCCAGGCTGGACATGAACACGGCCAGGGACAGCACGCCGACCACGGCGGTGACCCGCCGGGAGTCCGCCGCGGTCGCCGGGGGAGTGGAGCTTGCCACCCGTCCTCCTAGTAAGTCCGGAATCTGGATGTACTATAACCCAGTCCACGCCGGTGAGTCCAGAAAACCAACTGATGAGGTATCATCGGCCTATGGCTAGTACCCCGGCCGAGCCGCGGCCGTGCTCGATCGCCCGCACCCTGGACGTGGTTGGCGAGAAGTGGGCGCTGCTGGCCGTGCGCGAGGTCTTCCTCGGCAACCGCAGGTTCGACGAGATGGTCCGCCGCACCGGGGCGCCCCGCGACACGCTGGCGGCCCGGCTCCGCACCCTGGTCGGCGCCGGGATCCTCGAGCGGCGGCGCTACAGCGATCACCCGGCTCGTTTCGAGTACCACCTGACCGACGCGGGCCGCGACCTGTATCCGGTCATCGTCACGCTGATGCGCTGGGGCGATCAGTACCTGGCCGGCGAGGCCGGCCCGCCGCTGGTCCTGCAGCACCACTGCGGCCACCAGGTGACGGCAGAGGTCATCTGCCAGGCCTGCGGCGAACCGCTCCGCCCCCGCGACACCCGGCCGCTCACCAGGAGCGGCGCGCCCGCCCGCGACTAGCCGGGACGTTCAGACTGCCACCAGCAGCATCCGGCTGGCGAGGGCGGTCGAGGCGGTCAGGCTGTCGAGGAACAGCCCGCGTGCGACCGGATCGTTGCGTACCGCCCACAGCAGCTGGATTTCTGCACAAGCCGTTTCCGCACCGCGAAGCCCGGTAACCGGTTTGGCCCGAACTGCCCACGATCATGGTTTGCCACGTTGCCCTCGTCAGCTCCACTGGCCGGGCTGGTAGTCGCCGGCGGGCTGCTGGGTGATGACGTTCATGCGGTTCCAGGCGTTGATGAGGGCGATGAGCGAGACCAGGGCTGCGAGCTGGTCGTCGTCGTAATGCTTGGCGGCATTCGCCCATACCTCGTCGGTCACCCCGCCGGCGGCGTCGGCGATACGGGTGCCCTGCTCGGCCAGTTCCAGCGCAGCCCGCTCGGCCTCGGTGAAGACCGTGGCCTCCCGCCAGGTCGCGACCAGGTTGAGGCGCACCGAGGTTTCCCCGGCGTGCGCGGCGTCCTTGGTGTGCATGTCGGTGCAGTAGGCACAGCCGTTGATCTGGCTGGCCCGGATCTCCACCAGGTGCTGCGTCGCGGCCGGCAGGCCTGAGTCCGACACGACCTTGCCCGCCGAGATGAGGTACTTCGCGACCCTGGCCGCAACGGCGCTGTCGGTGTGGTTGAGACGTGCCTCCATGATGATCTCCTTGCCTTGTCGCTGATACACCCTTGCTGACGCGACAGCCCGGCCAGACGTGACAGCCGCAAGATCGGCTGGTTCCAACGCCACACCCAGTTCCAACGCCACACCCGGCCCGGGGCGGGCGAAAGGTGACCCGGCCACTCCGGATTCGGTCTACCCTCTGGACAAGCCAGCTCGGGAACCGCTGGCAATGGGAGGGCATAACCGGTGGCTCGCCTGGCGATCTCCAGAGACTTCCTGGCGGAGTACGCGAAGCTGGACAAGGACGTCCAGGTCGCCGTGGATGCTGCCGTGGCCAAGTTCGCCCGCCACCCCTACCCGGCCCAGCAGCTGGAGAAGCCCCAGCACAGCCGCGACGACCGGATCCGCATCATGCCGGTGAACGGCCGCTGGCGCGGCGTCGTGCTCGCCCCCGTGGCCCAGGGCCTGACGGCTGCCGCGGGCGCGACCGCTTTCCCGGGTCCGACAGCGGACACGTACTGCCTGGTCACGGTCCTGCCGCGGGACCAGGCCGATGCCTACGCGACCAGCCACCGGTTCGGCGTCAGCAAGATGCAGGTCACGTACGTCTCCGGGCCGGACGAGCAGCAGCGCATCCTCGCCCATCCGTTCGAGGCCTGGCGTACCTTCCTGCACCCCAGCCAGCGCGAGGTCGCCTACCACGCCAGCTACGCCGGCCCGGCCCAGGTGACCGGCGGTCCCGGCACCGGCAAGACGGTGACCCTGCTGCACCGCGCGGCCTTCCTGGCCGAGCGCGGTGCGCAGGTCCTCGTGACCACCTTCACCGGCAACCTGGCCGTCGCCCTGTCCGCCCAGCTTGACCTGCTGATCCAGGACCTGACGGTGCGGAACCGGATCGAGGTGCTGAACGTCGACCGGCTGGCCTATGGCGTCGTCAAGCTGGCCCGCGGCACTCCCGCTATCGCGGACGGACGGGTGCAGCAAGCGCGCTGGGCGCAGGCGGCCGCCGATATCGGGCTGGCCTTCACCCCCTCTTTCCTGCGGAACGAGTGGGAGCAGGTCATCCTGGCCAAGGGCCTGCGCACCGAGCAGGCGTACCTGATCTGCCCGCGCACCGGCCGCGGGCGGCCGCTGACCAAGGCCCAGCGCGCCCAGGTCTGGCAGGCCGTCCAGCGGGTCACGGCCGAACTGACCGCGACCCGCGAGTCCACGCACCTGCAACTGGCCGACGAGGCCACGCGCCTGCTCTGGCAGAAGGCGAGGCCCCGATACCGGCACATCCTGGTGGATGAGGCCCAGGACCTGCACCCGTCGCAGTGGCGGCTGCTCCGCGCGGCGGTCGCGCCGGGCCCGGACGACCTGTTCATCGCGGCCGACCCGCACCAGCGCGTCTACGACAACCGGGTCTCCCTGGCCAGCCTGGGGATCACCGTCCGGGGACGGAGCCGGCGGCTGTCGCTTAGCTACCGGACCACGCAGGAGATCCTCAACTGGGCGGTGCCGCTGCTCGGCAACGAGCCGGTGACCGGACTGGACGGCGAGGTGGACTCGCTGCTCGGCTATCGCTCGCCCATGCACGGGCCGGCACCGCTAGTAGAGACGGCCGCCAACCGGTCCGAAGAACTCGCGCTGCTCACCGAGCGGATCTGCTCGTGGCTCGCCGACGGCATCGAGCTGAACGCCATCGGGGTGGCCGCCCGGTCCGCCGCCCTGGTCCGCGAGGCCCGCGCCGCCCTGGAGGCCGCCGGCATCGCGACGGTCTCGCTGAACGGCCGGGGGAGCACCAAGGCCGTCCTGGCCGGGACCATGCACGCCATGAAGGGCCTGGAATTCCAGGCGGTCGCGGTCATCGGCGTGGAGCAGGGCCTGGTGCCCGCCTCGGCGGCGGTCACCCCGGAGACCGAGGACGCCGCCGCGCACGCTCAGGACCTGCAGCGAGAACGCTGCGTCCTGTTCGTGGCCTGCACCCGCGCCCGGGACCACCTCTACGTCTCTGGCACCGGCGAGCCGAGCCCGTTCCTCCGGCCCCCGCCGGGCCCGCATAACCGGCTCAGTCCTGCGGTTCCCGCACCGAGGTGATGCCGGACAGCCCCGAGATGTCCAGCACCGGCGACAGCAGCTCGCTGGTGATGAGCCGGATCTGCGGCGCTACCGCATAAAGAGCGTGAATCCCCGCGCTGTCGAGGTACCCCACCCCGGTCAGGTCGACGACAAAACGCCCGCCGGCGGCGGCGGCCGCCTCGAGCGCCGCACGGAACTGGTCAGCGTTGCTCATGTCGATCTCGCCCACCGCGCTCACGACCAGGGTTCCGTCCCCGCCGTGACGGGTCGAGAGCTCAAGCGGGGTGGCCATTGCTGATCTCCAGGTAGAGGTCGACGGTGGTCCCGGTCGGCCCGGGCTCGATGATGACCTGCTGCATCAAGGCCCGCATCAGCGCGATGCCGTGCCCGCGCAGGCCGCGGTCACCAGGCGGCGACGAACGCCACCGGCCGGTGTCGGAAATGGTAAGGCGCAACTGGTTCGTCGTCGAGACCGCCCGGAGCCGCACCTGCTGGTCGGGCACATGCTGATGGCCGTGCTCGATCGCGTTGGCGATGGCCTCGCCCGCCGCGACCAGGACGTCCTGCGCCACCCGGGTGCCGACGTCACAGCTGCGCAGCCATCCCCGGAGCCGGGCCCGCACCGAGGCGAGCTGCTCCGACTCCGCGGAGAACGAAATGTCCAGCGGCGCGGGATGGTGATAGACCACCAGGGCCACGTCGTCCTCGTAACCCCCGGCGGGCGCCAGCCGCGTCATGACCTGAGCGGCCAGGTCCTCCAGCGAGGCGTCACTCGTCTCCCGCATCGCCTCGCCTACCGCCGCGATGCCCTCGGTGATCGCCTGGCCCCGCCGCTCGACCAGCCCGTCGGTGTACAGCAGCAGCGTCGAGCGCGGCGGCAGCACATACCCCGCCTCGTCCCGCCGGAAATCCTGGCCCACCGCCAGCGGCAACGACCGCCCGCCGTCAAGCAGCACCGCACCACCATCGGGATGCACCACGATCCCCGGCGGATGCCCGGCGCTGGAGTATTTGAGCTCCCCGGTCCCCGGATCGAGGATGCCGCAGAACACAGTGGCGCACTCGGCCCCCGGCACGGACGACGCGAACCGGTCGATGGCCGTCAGGGCCTGGCCCGCGCTGGCGTCCTGCAGCAGCAGCGCCCGGCAGGCGCTGCGCAGCTGGCCCATGACGGTGGCCGCGCCCAGGTCGTGCCCGACGCAGTTGCCCACCATGATGCCGATCCGCCCGTCCGGCAGCTCGATGATGTCGTACCAGTCGCCGCCGACCTCGAGCGGGCGGGTGGCGGGCTCGTAGCGGACCGCGAACCCGGCGGGCAGCCGGGACGGGCCGAGGATCGCGCGCTGCAGGGTCAGCGCCGTCTCGCGCTGCTGATCGGCCTGGTAGGCGCGGTGCAGCGCCTGGCCGATGTACCCGCCGACCAGGCTGAGCAGGGTCCGGTCCTCGGCGCTGAGCACCCGGCCGGAGCCCAGGTCGATCCATATCCCCAGGGTTCCCGCCGGATGCTCGAGCCTGACTCCGGCTCCGCCCGGCGTGTCGGCCGTCGGCATCAGCACGGGCTGTTCCCGCAGCACCGAGAACGCGTCACGGAGCCCGGGCGGCAACGCGTCCCAGGCCTGTGCGTCCCCAGTCGAGGTCACCGTGACCTGGTCGGCTCCCGTCCAGGTCACGGCGGTCACCTCCCGGGCCCGCCACAAGCGGTGCAGTTCCTCCAGCGCCTCGTGCAGCACCTGGACGGCACTTCCGGCCCGGGACACCACCAGTCCCATGGCGGCCAGCGCCGCCTCTCGCTGCACCGCGTAATGCTCGGCGGTGACGTCGCGGAATGTCCCCACCAGCATGCGGCGCCCGTTCTCGGGGTCCCGGACCTCGTTGAAGCTGCCCGCAACCCAGATCCGCCGCCCGTCGCGGCGGTTGAGCGGGACGGTGAAGCTCCCGTTGGGATCGTTCCGCATCCGCTCGAGGCCGTCCCAGAGCATCTGGTAGCCCTCGGGATCGGCCCGCTCGTCCGGCCACCACGGATGCGGCGCCAGGTACGGCAGCCCCTCGGCGCCGAACCCCAGGATGTCGGTGAAGGCGGCGTTGACCTCGACGACCGATCCGTCGTCCTCGCGGAGGAAGAAGGCCTCGTGCAGCGAGTCAAGCAGGGCGGTACGCCAGCGGGCGTGGTGAGTGCGCAGCCGCGCCAGCTCCACGTTGGCCCGGACGCGGGCCAGCAGCTCGGCGGCCGAGAACGGCTTGACCAGGTAGTCGTCCGCGCCGGCCTCCAGGCCCTCGATCGCCGCCTCGTGCCCGGCCCGGGCGGACAGCAGCAGCACCGGCACTTCCTCGGTGCGCAGGTCCGCGCGCAGCGCCGCGACCAGCTGCAGCCCGCTGAGGCGGGGCATCATCACGTCGCTGATGACGATGTCGGGCGGGTCGGCCCGTGCGGCCTCCAGGGCCGCCTGGCCGTCGGTGACGGTCGTGACCGCGTAGCCCGGCCGCAGCAGCCGTTCCAGGTACTCGCGCATGTCCGCGTTGTCGTCCGCCAGCAGCACGCGTGCCGGGCCCGGCTTGCCGTCGGCGTCGCGGCGTACCACCCCGGCGCCCAGCGCCTCCGGCGCCGTCTCCACCAGGTCGGGGTCGGCGGGCAGCCAGCCCATGGCCTCGAGCAGGAACGGGGTCGCGGCCGCCGACACGGCATGCGACCCGCCCCCGGCGGCCACGTTCTCGTCCGGCAGGTGCCCGCGGCCGAACGGGATCCTGACGGTGAACGTGGTCCCCACCCGTTCGGCGCTCTCCACCGTGATCGTTCCCCCGTGCAGGCCGACCAGCTCCCAGACCAGGGCCAGCCCGATGCCGCTGCCCTCGTTGGACCGGGACGGCACGTTCTCGATCCGGTGGAACCGGTCGAACAACCGCGGGATCTCGGCCGCGGCGATGCCCACCCCGGTGTCCGCGACGCGGAGCACCGCGTGCCCGTCCTCTTCGCGGAGCCGGACGCTGACCGAACCTTCGAGGGTGAACTTCAGCGCGTTGCTCAGCAGGTTGAAGACCACCTTCTCCCACATCTCCCGGTCCACGAAGACCGGCGCGCTGAGCGGCGGGCAGTCCACGTCGTAATGCATCCGCGCCCGTTGCACGGCCGAGGTGAACACGCTGGCCAGTTCGGTGGTGAAGGGCCCGAGGTCGAGCGGCTCGAAGCTGGCCCGCATCCGGCCGGCCTCGATCCGGGAGAAGTCGAGCAGGGTGTTGACCAGCTTGCCCAGCCGCAGGCCGTTGCGGTAGATCACGTCCAGCTCCCCGGCCGCGGCGGCATCCGCGGGGTCGAGCCGGGCCCGCAGCTCCTCCACCGGGCCCATGATCAGCGTCAGCGGGGTGCGGAACTCGTGGCTGACGTTGGAGAAGAAGGTCGTCTTGGCCCGGTCGAGCTCGGCCAGCTCCTCGGCCCGGCGCAGCTGGGCCTGGTAGGCCACCGCGCCGCTCACCAGCGCCGCGGTCTGCTGGGCCACCAGGCCCAGGAACGACCGGTAGCCCTCGTCCAGGGGCCGCCCGGCGCGGGCGGCCAGCACGATGGCTCCGGCTGCCTCACCGGTTCCCCCGATCAGCGGCAGCACCATCGCCTCGGACGGGGGCATCTCCCACCCGCCGGCCGGCAGCTCCCCGAACCGGGCGATCACATCGGTCAGCGTGACCGGCTCGCCGCTGCGCAGGACCTCCGCCACCGGCCAGCCGCCGGGCCCGTCTGGCCCGCTGCTGCCGGCCAGTGCCGGCGGGCCACCGTCGGACCCACGCAGGTAGATGGCCGCGAACGGCACGTCCCGGCTTGCCTTTTCTAGGGACCGAACGACCAGGCCGCACGCCTCCGCCACACTGCGCGCCTGCCCGGCCTGGGCGCCCAGGTCCTGCAGCGCGGCCAGCCGGCGGCGCCCGACCACTTCCTCGGTGGTCTCCTTGACCGCCGTGAACACCCCGCGCACGGTCCCGTCCTCGTCGTGCAGCGGGCTGTAGGAGTAGGTCCAGTAGGTCTCCTCCCAGTAGCCGTGCCGGTCCATGGGCAGCAGCAGGTCCTCCGACCAGGTGGCCCGCCCTGTGTGCATGACGGAATCGAGCATCGGGCCGATCGTGTCCCAGATCTCGCTCCAGACCTGATGGCCCGGCGAGCCGAGCGCCGGGTGCTTGTTGCCCAGCAACGGCAGGTAGGCGTCGTTGTAGAGGAAGCGCAGCTCTTCGCCCCACCAGACGATCATGGGGAAGCGGGAGGTCAGGCAGATCCGGACCGCGGTGCGCAGGCTGCCCGGCCAGCCCCGCGGATCGCCCAGCGGCGAGCTCGCCCAGGGGTAGGCCCGCATCCGGCGCGCCATCTCGCCGTCGCCCGGGAAGGTCAGCTCGGTCTCGCCGGGGCTATCGCCGGTGCTCATGGCCTCAGCCCCTTACCCGTCCGGTCATCCTGTCGAGCCACCAGGCAGCTTCCCGGAGCAGGATAACGTAACCCTCCCGCGGGCTAATTGACCGGCCAGCGCGCCGACCGGCTGCCGCGCTGGCCTGATCGGCCGCATCGGTGCCGTCAAGGCCTATGATGCCGAACGGGCCGTGGTATCCCGGTCCGCCCACTGGCGAGGCACCCGTGAGGCTGGAGGCTAGCGATGCGGTTCACCAAGCTCGGGCACTCGTGCGTCAGGCTGGAGAAGGACGGCGCCGTCCTGGTCATCGACCCGGGCAGCTTCAGCGATGCCCCGGCCGCCCTGGACGGCGCCGCCGCGGTCCTGGTCACCCACGAGCACCCGGACCACCTCGACGCCGACGCGATCCGCGCCGCCCTGTCCACGGATCCGGACCTGACCCTGTGGGCCAACCAGTCGATCTGCGCCCAGTTCGGTGACTTCGGCGACCGGGTGCACGAGGTCAAGCACGGCGACGCGCTCGAGGTCGCCGGGTTCGACGTGCACGTCTACGGCGTGGATCACGCGCTGATCCACCAGGACATCCCGCTGGTCGTCAACACCGGGTTCCTGGTCGACAGCGAGGTGTTCCACCCCGGCGACTCCTACACCGTCCCCGAAGAACCGGTCCGGACCCTGCTGGTCCCGATCAGCGCGCCCTGGCTGAAGGCCGGGGAGATGATCGACTACTTCCGCCAGGTCGCGCCCGACCGGGGCTATGCCATCCACGAGGCGATCCTCAACGACAACGGGCTGGCCCTGTTCACCCGGATGCTGTCCGTCGCGGCCGGTCCCAGCGGCGCGCCGGTGGCCCGGCTCGAGCCCGGCACCAGCCTGGACCTGTAACACCCGGCTCAGCTAACACCCGGCTCAGGGGCGGTCCCAGGGAGCCGTCTCGCCCATCTTGGCGTAGTACCTGGCCAGGTGGCTCTTGACCCGGTCGATGTCCTGTCCCGGCAGGTTGGCTCCGCCCCGGGCGCCCTGCATGATGCTCCCGGCGGTCAGGATCCCGCGCGGCACGGCCCTGACCTTCCCGTCGATGACGTCCGCGATGATGAGCCGGTACGCGGTGAAGTTGTCCTTCTTGTCGCTGTCGTACCAGACGTGGGCGTCCCGGTACTTCTCGTTCGGCTCGTCGTCGGCGCCAGCCCACCTGCGGATCCGTTCCTCGGCGGCGGCGCCGTCCCATTCCCGGTCGCGGTCGGCGAGCGGGTAGTCCTGAAACGCTGAGACGGCCATACTTTAGGCCTCCTTCCGGTAGCTGAAGCAGTGGCCTATACCCGCCGCCGGACCGCTTATTCAGCAGGCGCCCGCGGCCCTCGGCGGTTTCGTGAGAACCTGACTGCGGCTCGAGCGGAAGGACAGCGGCTAGGTCTCCGCGATGATCTCGGCCAGGAAACGCGCGCTCTGCGCGGGAGTCAGCGCCTCGGTGCTGAGCTCGTTCATGACCTCCAGGTACTGGTCGACGTGCTCGCGTTTGTCCAGGTACAGCGCGCTGCTGAGCTGCTCGATGTACACCACGTCCGGAACGTCCGGATCGGCGAACCGCAGCATGGTGAACGACCCGCCCGCGGCAGCGTGCCCACCCCGAGCGAACGGCACGACCTGCACCGTGACGTGGCGAAGTTCGGCTACCTCGATCAGCCGCTGCAGCTGGGCCTGCATCACCGCGCGGCCGCCTACCGGCCGCCGCAGCGCTCCTTCGTCCAGGACCGACCACACCTGCGGCGGTTCGGGGCCGGTGAGCAGGTCCTGGCGCTTGAGCCGCAGGCTCACCCGGCGCTCGATCTCCTCCGCGGGCGCGGCCGTGTGGCCGAGCATGGTGACGGCGCGCGCGTAGTCCTCGGTCTGGAACAAGCCGTTCACGAACTGCAGCTCGAAGGTGCGGATCATCGAGGCGGCCGTCTCCAGCCCGAGGTAGGCCGCGAACCATTCGGCCGTGATGTCGTCGTACTTCGACCACCAGCCGGGGGAGTTGGCCTGCCGGACCAGGGTCACCATGGCCGCGCGGACGCTCTCGTCGGTGATGCCGTACAGGGTGAGCAGGTCCGTCACGTCCCGCTCTTTGTAGCTCACCCGGCCGTTTTCCATCCGGCTGATCTTGGACCGGGAGGCCCGGATAGCATGCCCGGCTCGTTCGGGCGTCACGCCGGCCGCCTCGCGCAGGCGGTGCAGCTGGATGCCCACCAGCATGCGCGGCACCGTCGGGCCCGGGGATTCGGCAGAAGCCTCGCTCACCAGCTGACCCGTACTCATTTTCACTCCGGGAACCGACGAATTGGCGCTCCGGCGCCGCCTCGCCAGGCCAGGCGGTCACCAGGGGTGCCGGCATAGACCAGATCGGTAAGGGCGGCGTACACATGGCACCATATCACCGCGCTAAGGCACGGCCGAGATGTCATTGCTGATGAATTACCCGGCGCTCCGGATGCTGTCAGCTCAGGCCTGCACCGTGCAGCCTAACAGAGCAAATGCAAATGCAGAAGAACGTGCTACGAAATAGCCGATAAGGCGTACTTTGTACACAAATCATTCCGCCGCTGCCGCTCATGCCGGGGAAAGGGCGCAGCTAACAGCGCCATTTCCTGAGTTCGGCCCAGCGGCTACGCCTCCGGCGCGCTGCCCAGCTCCCGCTGCTCGCCCGCCACGGTCACGCCGTCGGAGTACCTGACCAGTACGAACCGGGTGAACCCGGCCGCCTCAAGCCGCGTGAGCTGCGCGCCGAACTTCCCGCTCCGCCGCACCGTC
This sequence comes from uncultured Actinomycetes bacterium, assembly GCA_963739135.1. Taxonomy (GTDB): domain Bacteria; phylum Actinomycetota; class Actinomycetes; order Streptosporangiales; family Streptosporangiaceae; genus Palsa-504. The sequence goes on along the minus strand of CAVTZG010000017.1, from coordinate 314,451 downwards.
TCCACGACCGGCCCCGCCGAGCCGGCCCGCGAAGTCGCGGCCCGCATCTCCCGCGCCACGGCCAGCGCATCGGCCACCGGCACCTCGGCTTCGACCAGCACCGCCACCGCGTCCCGGGCCTGGCTGTGGGCCAGCAGGTCCACGATCCGCTCGAACCCGATGGAGAACCCGCAGGCCGGAACGTCCTGCCCGAGCGAGCGCCCGATCAGCTTGTCGTAGCGCCCGCCGCCGGCCACCGACCCGTTCATGCCGGGGTGCACGATCTCGAACACCTGCCCGGTGTAGTACCCCATCCCGCGCACCAGCGTCGGATCGAACACCCAGCTCAGCTCGCGTTCCGCGGCCAAACGGTCCAGGCTGGCCGCCACGGCCGCCAGGTCCTCCACCACGGAAGCCGCCAGCCCGGGCACCGCGTCGGCCAGCGCGCCCGCCAGCTTGTCAGCCGGCAGGTCCGTCAGCCCCGAGATCTTCTCCTCGGCCGCCGCCACCGAGACCGCGGAAAGCCCGAGCTCGCCCAGCTCCGAACGCACGCCTTCCCAGCCGATCTTGTCCAGCTTGTCCAGCGTGATGAAGAACGCGTCCCGGGCCTGATCGGGCACCCCGCAGTCCGCCGCCAGGGCCGACAGGAACCGCCGGTCCGACACCCGGATCGTCGTCCCGGTCAGCCCGATCGCGGCCAGTGCCTCGCTGGTGGCCTCGATCAGCTCCGCCTCGGCCAGCACGCCGGCCTCGCCGATCATGTCGATGTCGCACTGGTAGAACTGCCGGTAGCGGCCCCGCTGCGGCCGTTCCGCCCGCCACACCGGACCCACCTGCAGCGACCGGAACGGGGACGGCAGCGACGCGCGGTGGTTTCCGTAGAACCGGGTCAGCGGCACCGTCAGGTCGTACCGGAGCCCCAGGTCGACCAGGTCCCGCAGCGGGGTCCCGGCTGGTACCTCCGGCGGCAGCCCGCGCCGCAGCACCTCGTAGATGAGCTTCTCGTTGTCCGCGCCCTCGCCGCTTTGCAGCCGGTCGATGTTCTCCAGCGCCGGCGTCTCGATCCGCTGGTACCCGAACCGCCGGTAGACCGCCACGATCGAGTCGAGCACATGGTCACGGACGGCGACGTCAGCGGGCAGCAGATCCCGCATTCCCCGGGCCGGACTGTTCTCGATCCTCATGGCGCCTTCCTGTCCGCGAAGCCGGATACCAACCGGATACGAAGCCGCCCGCGGCTGCGGCGGCCCGTCCACATGCTACGGCCACCCCCGCCCCAGCCCACACTTGTATTCCGCCAGCCATTACGCCGCGGCCCATGATCGGGAAGGAGCCCGCCTATCAAAAAACGTAGTAAATCCTTCGCGATCACCGTTCCCTCAAGCGACCGCGGCAACTCAGCCACACACGTCACATTTGCGGGGAGCATCCGGGTTCCGGGGAGGATCTGGTGCCGGGGTCAGGCTCTTTGATCCGAACGGGCCGTGGTCTGCGCCCCGCGCCCGCGACCAGCGGCCGGGGCCGACGCCGTGCCCCGGCGGGCCAGGGCCAGGGCTCCGATCTGGAAACCGAGCAGCACGCACATGACCGCGGGCAGCAGCACGTCCCGCACCCCGGGCACCCAGCCGGCCGCCAGGCTGCTGGCGCTGACGCCGCCCAGGGTCGCGCAGCACAGCGCGCCCGCGGCCGGCCAGATGATCAGCCCGGCCCGCTTGCCCACCCAGAAACAGCGCTCGGCGGAACCGAAGTGAACCGGGATCCGCGCGCCGGGCGCCAGCCGGACCGCGCCCCAGGCCGCGGCCGCGATCATCGCCAGCCAGAGCGCCCCGCTCACGGCCAGCGACGTCACCATCTGGTCAGGTTATCGCCGCCGGGCGGTCACGGGCGGCCTGCTACGGTAAAGGCTCAACGTGGGCAACCAAGGGGAGGCAGACCTATGCCGGATTTCATGGACGAGGCGAAGAACCTCGCCAGCGAGCACTCCGACGTGGTGGACAAGGGCCTGGACCAGGCCGAGCAGGTCGCCGAGGACAAAACCGGCGGCAAGTTCAACAGCGAAATCGAGGGCGGGGAGAACCAGGTCGAGGGCTTCCTCGGCGGGAACAACCAGGGCAACTAGGCCCGGTCCGGTCTGGCCTATCCGATCTGGGCAGCGCCGGGGGCGCCGCGCGCGGCGCCCCCGGCGTCCGTCGTTAGTCTTCGGTCTGGTCCTCAATCGGGGCGTCGGCCGCATTGTGCTTGACCGACTCGATGCCATGCAGCGCGGACTCTTTGCTTTCGTAGTGCTGGCTGGTCGCGATGACCTGCCCGTTAGCGGCGTGCAGGTTGAAATGGAATTTCCCCGTGCTGCCCTTTTCCAGGACGAACTTTCCAGGCATTGACGTCCCCTCCCGTGCTGGCTGCTGAGCTTGCGCGGCTCAGTGTAACGACGCGCACCCCGGCCGGCCAGGCAGGGTGGCTGCTCGCACTACCTGCACCCGCGGCCCGGGCCGCCGGTCCGGGCCGCTCACCTGGACAGGCCTGGGTTTGAAGGTCCGCTGCTGTGGATAATCCAGCAGTAAGACGCGGCGCCCGATCGTGCCCCAGTTATCAGTGAGGTAACGGCTGCCTGCGGTATACCCGGCCTGCCTGCGCAGACGCTTCGCGCGGCCGCACCGGCGGCCGTACCGCGCACTCGCGGTATTTACTGTGCTGTGGACCGCGAAGTACAATCCGGGTTGAAAAAATACGAAAATACCCCCTGGACTCAGGTTAAGAGTGCCTGCATAGTCTGATTTGTCCGAATTGACGGTGAAGGCGAACCGCAGGCGTGCCGGGGAGGGGAGTGGGGGGCTGGTGGCATGTGTTTGGGTGATCTTGGGGACGTCCTGCCTGGCTCGGTGTCCTCGTGACGTCGATCCGGGTCAGCACCCAGGGGCACACTTACGTTTTTCCTCCGGGGGCGACCGTCCGAATCGGCACCGCGCCGGACTCCGACGTTGTCCTGGACACGCCCACGGCGGGAGCTCACCACGCCCGGCTGGTCTCCGACGGAGACGCCTGGCGGCTCGTCGATGACGAGGTTACCGGCGGCATCTGGGCCGACGGCTGGGTCACCTCCCTCCCGGTGACCAGCAGGGTCACCGCACTACTGGGTAACGAAGAAGGCGCCACAGAAGTTCGCTTCACGCCGTTCAGCGAGGCGAGCGCCGTCGCCGCCGGCGGCAACGCCGTGGTCGCCGGCACGTTGGCCCAGCGCATCGCCACCGCCCAGACCGAGGTGGTCGGCCGCGTCGGCCAGCCTCCCGGCGAGCAGGATCGCATCGCCTCGGCCCGGACCGAGGTGCTCGGCCACGCCGGCCCGTCGCCGCAGGCCGTGCCCACCCAGGCCGTGCCCACCCAGGCCGGAGCAACGCCAGGCCCCGCCGCCGGCCTCCCCGGCCCTTCCGCTGGCCTCCCCGGCCAGCCCGGTCAGCCGCCCGCACCAGTGCTGGTCACCCGGCTCGGCCGCGAGCAGCGCATCTTCCCCGTCGGCACCCGGGTCCGGGTCGGCCGTGACCCGTCCCTGGAACTGGTGTCGATGAACCCCCTGGTCTCCAGGGAAACGCACGGCGTGATCACCTCGGACCAGAACGGGGCCACCTACACCGACCAGTCGCGGCGGGGCTCGTTCCTGAACGGGAAACAGCTGCACGGACCGCTGCGGATCACCGAATCGGTGATCCTGCGCCTCGGCGATCCGGCCACCGGTGAGGAACTGGGCATCACGCCCCCGCTCAGCAGCGCCCGCCTGGCCCACAACCGCGAACGCCGGGTGCTCAGCATGCGGATGCGCATGATCGCCGTGGCGGCCGTGATCGCCGTCATCGCCGGTGTGCTGGTCGGCGTGCTGGCCACCGGCTCGGGGACGCCCAAGCCCGCCGCCTCGCCTACCGCCGGCACGCTGAGCGGCGGCCTGCCGGCATCCGTCCTGCAGCACGCCGAGACCGCGACCGTCCGGCTGCTGATCGGCTCCCCGTCCGACTACACCGGCTGGGGTTCGGGCACGATCATCAGCCCGAACGGCCTCATCCTGACCAACGCCCACGTGGCCGAGCCGCAGGCCGCCGGGGCCGCGGTGGCCATGGGCCTGCCGTCCACCCAGCTCGGCCCCAACCCGGCCTACCTGACCGTGGAGCTGGTCACCGGCCAGTCCTCGCCGGTGGTGCCCCGCTACCGCGCCCGGCCGGTGGACGTCGACGGCTACCTCGACTTCGCCGTCGTCCAGATCTACGCCACCTCGAGCGGGCAGCCGGTCAACCCGGCCTCGCTGCACCTGCCCTACCTGCCCGTCGGCAGCGACTCCGCGGTCCAGCTGGACCAGACCGTCACCGTGCTCGGCTTCCCCGGGGTGGCCGACTCCGACACCATCACCGTCACCACCGGGGTCATCTCTACCTTCGTGCCCGACCCGCTCGGGCACGTCTCCGATCCGCGCTTCGAGCTGGAGACCACCGCCCGGGTGGCGCACGGGAACTCCGGCGGCGCCGCGATCAACGATGCCGGCCAGCTGATCGGCGTGCCCAGCCTGACCATCACCGGCGAGGGCAACGACATCTCCTGGCGGCTGCGGTCGGTGTCGCTGGCCGTACCGCTGATTACCGCGGCGCGCGACCATACCGTTTACCACAGCAAGATCCTGGTCCAGCTGACCGGGCAGGAGCAGGTGACCGGCGCGGGCATCGGGGCCACCCCGGACGCGGCCTGCGCGGGCGGCCGGGCCACCCCGGCCGGGCCCACCGCGGTTTTCGGAGTCGACTACGACCGGCTGCCGGCAGGCCTGGACACCGCGCTGCTGATCGAGATGCCCGGCGGTGGTGTAGTGACCGACCAGACCGGCGGGCTGCCGCAGACGACCGCCACCCAGGCCAGCGGCTGCCTCACCTATGAGCTGGCCGCCAGCGGCCTCGGGTTGGCCGTCCTGCCCGCCGGCGGCTACCAACTTCAGCTTCTCGGCGGCCCCCAGCTGATCCCGCTGGGCCCTGCGACCAGCCTAACCGTCGGTTCCGGGGCGGCCGCCCAACCCAGCAGCAGCACGTCGAGCTAGCAGCAGACGCTAACAGGAAGTCCGGGAGGACCAGATAATGACCGAACAGCAACTGGACCCACAAGGTGAGGCCCACGAGGCGCTGGGCTCGGTGGCCAACGACTATGGCCAGCGCGTGCTCAGCGACCCGCGGATGATCGGCAACCTTGTCACAGATCTTCTGCCTGACCTGCCGCGGGAGCGCAGCCTCCTGGTCACCGGGGCCGAGGCTGACATTGCCGGCGAGCTGACCCAGCACGTCCAGGAACAGCACCTCGACCCGAACACCGCCGTTCAGCTGGTTGCTCGTTCCCTGGTCGACCGCCGGTCCCTCGACCCGGCGGCCAGCATGTGGGTCACCTCGGAGTACGCCCAGGCGCTCGGCTACCCGGTCCAGTCAAGCCAGGTGCCTCCGCCGCCCGGTCCCGGCGGGCTGAATCCGCCTCCGGTCGTCGGTCCCGCCCCGCCGCAGACGGTTACCAGCTACGCCCCGTACGCGGCGCCGAACCAGCCGACCAACCCGCCGCCCGCCGACCCGACCTTCATCCCCAGTGCTGGCGGCGGCGCGCCGGTCGGCGGTGGCGGTTACGGCGGTGCTCAGCCGCCCCCTGGCGGTGGCGGTTACGGCGGTGCTCAGCCGCCCCCGGGCGGTGGCGGTTACGGCGGTGCTCAGCCGCCCCCGGGCGCCGGCGGTTACGGCGGTGCCCAGCCGCCCCCGGGCGCCGGCGGTTACGGCGGCGGCCCCCAGCCGCCTGCCTCCGGCGGCTACGGCGGCGTGGGCACGCCCCCGACCCCGATGCCCTGGGTGTCCGGGACAGGCGGACAGCCGCCCAAGCGCCGCAGCAACAAGGGCCTCCTCTACGGCGGCGGCGCCGCGGCGGTCGTGGTCATCCTGATCGTGGCCCTGCTCGCCGGGGGAGTGTTCAACAGCCCGAAGGCCACGCCCACGCCTACCCCCAAGCCTCCGGCGTCCACCCATCCGGCCACCCCGACCCCGAAGCCGACCAGCACCGGTACCGGTCTCGCCTCGCTGACCTCGTTGCTGCCGCAGGACATCGACGACCCGGCCACCCAGTGCAAGCCCCAGTCGGCGCCGTTCAACTGGACGATGCCCGGCCTGGTCCAGGCGCTGACCTGCACCGACCCAGGCCTGCCCAGCGGCTACGTGTACGCCTACCAGGTCAAGACGGCCGCCGATTACCAGACCAGCTGGGCCAACTACAACAAGTGGTGGGGCTTCACCACATCCAGCGCGGGAGCGAACTGCCCGCCCGGTAACAGCACCAGCGCCCAGGGGATCACGGCCTGGCACGACAACTTCTTCCCGGCCCGTACCGGCCAGGTGCTCGAGTGCGAATGGGTCGGTACCGGCAGCACCTTGAACGAGCCCGCCTACACCTGGACGTTCCCGACCGAGAATGCCTTTATCGTGGGACAGGGAGCCGCGAACTCCACGTTCTCGGCCCTCGACACCTGGTGGACGAACAACGCCTCGCCGCTGTCGTCGCCGACCCCCGCACCCGCGTCATCATGATCATGACCGAAGGAACGCCTGGCCGCGCCCCGCGCGGTCAGGCGGGATTGGCAGGCCGCCTATGGTAGCGCCGACTCCGACCATCAAGATGCCCGGCGGCGGCATCGCCCGGCGGCCGCTGCACTTCATCATCCTGGCCGACTGCTCCTGGGGGATGAAGGGCGAGAAGATCCAGGCCCTGAACTACGCGATCGCGGACATGATGCCGAACCTGGCGGCCTGGGAACGTGACCAGGAGCAGGCCCAGGTCTTCATCCGGGCGGTGGCCTTCGCCACCGAGCCGCGCTGGCACATCCCGGACCCGACGCCGGTCTCCAGCATCCGCTGGAAGCCGCTCCAGCCGGTGCCCAAGGGACTGACCAACATGGGGCCCGCGTTCGCGCTGGCCGCCGAGGCCCTGGCGCCCGGCCGGATCGAGCGCCGGGCGCTGCGGCCGGCCCTGCTGCTGATCACCGACGGGCTGGCCACCGACCCGCCGGGAAAGTTCGAGGCCGGCCTGGACACCCTGCTGGCCCAGCCTGCGGGCCGGGCCGCCCTGCGGCTGGCCGTCGCCATCGGCCGCGACGCCCAGTCCGACTCGCTCAACAAGTTCATCGGCGATGCCAGCGTCCCGGTCCTGGTGGCCAACAGCACCGAGGAGATCGCCAACCGCCTGGTGGCCGCCTCCCTGGCCGTCTCCAGGATGTCGGAGGTCGGCGCCGACCGCAGCGCGGTGGCCCGCCGCCTGTTCGGCGGGCAGGAGGGAGTGAGTCAGCGGATATTTGACCAGGACACAATCATCTGATGACGTTTCGGCCGGCCAACCCCCGCACGGACAGGCCGGCCCAGCACAAGACCGCTGGCGGGATGCGAGCGCCCGCAGCGGAAGGGGAACGATGAGATGGACGGGCTGATTCAGCCGGGACAGACGCTCCGGATGGAGCGGGGCAGTGCTTTGGTGGTGGTCGAGAACCTGCTCGGCCAGGGCAGCCAGGGCGTCGTCCACCAGGCCCGGCTGGGCGGCGCGCCGTTCGCGGTCAAGTGGATCCGCCACGGCCCGGGCAGCGACGAGCTGCGCAAGTCCATCTCGGTGCTCATCCAGCGCGGCAAGCCGCCGCACCGGTCGTTCGTCTGGCCCATCGACCTGGTTTCCTCGGACCAGATGCCTGGCTTCGGGTACCTGATGCCGCTGCTCGAGCCGCGATTCGGCTCGCTGGCGCCCATCCTGAACATGGAGTCCAACCCCTCGTTCCGCGCCGTGGCCACCATCGGGCGCGAGCTGGTCGACGCCTTCTCCGCGCTGCACGCCTCCGGGCTGTGCTACCGGGACATCAGCTTCGGCAACCTGCGCGTCGACCAGGAAGCCTGCGAGGTGGCCATCATCGACAACGACAACGTTGGCGTCGACGGTGACCCCACGCTGGTCAAGGGGACCGGCCCGTTCATGGCGCCGGAGATCCTGCGCGATGAGGCGCTCCCGTCGACCGTCACCGACCTGCACTCGCTGGCCGTGCTGCTGTTCTACCTGCTGATGCACGGCCATCCGCTGCTGGGCATCAGGGCCGACGCCTCCTACACGTGGGACCACGGCGGCCACATCTCGGAGACCGAACTGCTGGTCCGCAATTTCGGCGTGCATCCGCTGTTCATCTTCGACCCGGACGACCGCTCCAACGGGCCGCTGCCGGGGGACAGCGTGGCCGCCTGGTGGCCGATCTACCCGCTGCAGGTCCGCCGGGCCTTCACCCAGGCCTTCACCAAGGGCCTGCACGACGCGTCCCTGTACGGCCGGGTGCTCGAGGGCACCTGGCGCCCGATCCTGCTCAACCTGCACGACTGCGTGGGCACCTGCCCGGCCTGCGCCGTCCCGGTCTACTACGACCTGGAGACGCCCGGCCAGCGCTGCTGGCAGTGCCGCGACGTCATGCCTCCGCCGCCGACCTTCAAGGGCCCCGGCGGCACCCTGGTCCTGTCCGACGGCGCCACCCTGACCAGGCACCACCTGTTCCGGGACCGCGAGTACCGCACCGCCTGCGCCAGCGTCGAACCGCATCCCGGCCGTCCCGGCCGCGTGATCCTGCGGAACCTGACCGACCAGACCTGGACCGTGGTCCCCGACGGCGAGGACCCCAAGCGCGTCGCCCCCAGCCAGCGCATGGCCGTCCGCCCCATGCAGATCGACTTCGGCAAAGTCCGCGGCCGCATCAGCTAACCCGCCCGCGTCCCGCGGGGATAACGGTACAGGTGATGCGGACGGTACTCCCGCGTGGCGGCCCTAGCCGCCGTTCGGCGGCGGCTGCAGCTGCGATGGATCCATCAGGATCGACTCGCCGCGGAAGATCGGCGTATGCCTGACCTCCTGCTCGATCCGGTGCGCCGATGAGGCGTAGCCCAGGAACAGGAAGACCGAGAAGGCCTGGATCAGGATCCAGATCCACAGGTCGGAACCGAACACGCCGGACAGGCTCCAGTCGTTGAGCCCGTGCAGGATGGCCGGGATGGCCAGCCCCATGGTCCACAGCAGGAACCGCTGCCGGCTGTAGTTGGTGCCCAGGCCGATGAAGAATCCGGCCACGCCGGCCCACAGCGCGTGCTGGAAGCCGTCGAGGAACACGCGCTCGACGAATTCGGGAATGCCGATGGCGCCGCCCTTGGCGATGGTCACGATGTCCAGCGGCACGTACACCTTGGACGCCTCGTAGACGCCGAAGTACAGGCCGGACAGCGTGCCCAGGAACATCCACATCCGCACGTCGAGCTTGGTCTTGCGCACCTTGAGCAGGAACACGGACAGGATCAGGATCGGCAGCGCCTTGGTCAGTTCCTCGGCCAGGCCGATGCCGTAGATGTACTGGATCAGGTTGTGGCTGGTGTTGCTGGGGGCGAGGGCATGCTCCCACGGGATGGTCAGCGCCGGTATCAGCACGTACTCCGCGGCCACGATGATCCCGGCGAAGCCCAATTGCAGCCAGCCGATCGGCCCGGGGCGGATCAGCCACCAGAACACCAGGGCCCACAGCGGCGCGATGTACAGGCAGTACACCCAGCCGAGCGTCTCGAGGTTGGTGGTGTTCTGCAGCAGGACGAGCAGGATCACCGGGACCAGGGCGTAGACCGCCACCAGCAGCCGCGGCCACTGGCGCAGCGTGGGGTCGGTCAGCCACGACCTGATCGGGACCAGCGTGTGGAAGATGCCGCCCGTTTGGCCGGGCGGTGACGCGACGGGACCCGGCATCCCCGGATGCTGGCCCAGGTAGGCAGGCACCGGGGGGCCCTGCGGCGGCTGCGGTCCCGCCGCGGGCCGCCAGTTCTGCTGGCCCGGCGGGACCTGCTGGCCAGGCGGGTTCGGATAGCCCGGCGGGATCGGATAGCCAGGCGGGGCTCCCGTATCGGCCGCGCCCGCCCCGGCGAAGGCCGGCGAGGCCGCGGCCGCCCGGGCCTGGGTCGGCGCGGCCACCGGCTCCAAGCGCACCGCCGGCCCGTCCGGCGCCGCCAGCCGGGCTTCGGTCGGCTGGGTCACGAAGAACTGGTTCACCGGCTGCCCGGAAACGAAGGTGCCCGCCCGGCCCAGGTTCTCCAGCAGCCAGTAGCCCTGCTGCCCGAAGGTCAGCCGCACGTGCTCCCGGGACACCCGCGGGTCATCGATCACGATCGCGCAGTCTTCCCGCCTGCCGACGTGCACGACCTGTCCGGGCTGGGCCACAACTCGCTGATTTCCGTACGTAACGGTGAGCTCGTTCACCGCTCCTCCCCCAGACGCCTGGCCAGCAAAGAGCAGGCCCTTCGCGGGCCGCCTTCGCGGGCCGCCTCACGTGGATTGTGCCATGAATGCGAACGATCCGATATACCGCCAAACCCTGTGTCCCAACCGGTATCCGCCCTGCATCCGCCACACGGGTGCGCCCCCGCCTGCCCGGTCTCCGCCCCACTGGCCGGGCATGCTGCGTACGCCAAGCAATCCGCTTGACATCCCAATCGCGCTTGGTATAGTTAGCAGTGCAACCCCACGAGGAGGAAGAAATGGCCACCGCTATCACCACTGCCCAGGAACTCGAGGAAGGCTTCCTGTCTGCCACCCGCAAGGGTCAGGAGATCGTGCTCGAGGCGATCAAGACCTGGGTCGACACCGTCCAGTCCTTCACCCCCGAGCTGCCCGCCGTCAACGTGCCGTTCGCCGACTGGGTGCCCCAGCCCGAGGACGTCGTGACCGGCGCCTACGACTTCGCAGCCCAGGTGCTCGCCAGCCAGAAGAAGTTCGCCGCGGAACTGATCAAGACCGCGGCCCCGCTCCTGCCCAGCGGCGCCAAGTAAGGCACCCCCCGCCAGGCAAGGCACCCCCGCCGAGCAAGGCGTCCCGCCAAACAAGGCGTCCCGCCAAGCCCCCCGCCCAGACGGCGCAGCCCCCTTTATGCCGGCCGGGCGGGACCAGTACGCGGCAGTCCGTGACGGACTGCCGCGTACTATAGTTCCCGGGGTACTGGCCTCTAAGCTGTCCTCCCTCCCTCCCCGCCCGTCCGCGACCTGCTCGACCGCCTGTTCCAGGCCGCGGACCACGACGATGACCGCCGGGCGGCCCTGGCCGCGCGTCTCCCGGCGGGCTCGCCGGGATATCCGCCCGGGACAGGCCGACGCCTTCGCCGGCTCTACATCCCGGTTTCCCCTGGCCGGCCAGCTCCTGTACGCGCTGGCCAGGTCGAGCAGCCAGACACGGTGGTGGATTCGGCACGTCGTTCGGCATATCGACCATCCACCTCGCCGCCGCGGTCCGGGACATGGCACCGGCCGGGTGTCAGCACCGAGCTCAGCGCGGCCAAGCGGCCCGGGCCCGCGCCAATATCGCCAAGGCCGGCCTCCACTGGTCACGGTCCTGGAGGCGACGCCCGGCAGACCCTGCCGCCTGCCGGCCGGTCCAGTCGTCCTGCTGGACGGCTGGAGGGGCTCTACCTCCCGGTCCTGCGCCTGCTCGAGCCGCGGCTGGCGCCCGGCGCCCTCATCCTGGCCGACACACCGTCCTGGCGGCCCAGATGGCCGACTACCTGTCCACGTCCGCGATCCGGCCCGCGGCTACGTCTCCTCGCTCCCGGAGTCCGACGGCCTGGAGTCAGCTGCCGCACCTGCCGCCCCGGGGCAGCACCCTGCCGCGCCGTACCGCCCGGTCGGCCTGGCCGCGGTGGCGTCGGCCCTGTCCTCCCGGCCTCCGCCGCCATCATCCCCGGCCGTCCGCTCCCTGCTGTGTACGCCAAGCATCCCGCTTGACATCCCAATCATGCTTGGTATAGTTAGCAGTAGAAGTCAATAGGAGGCAAAGACAATGGCCAGCACTAGCACTAGGACCAAGGAAATCCAGGACGGGCTGCTCTCCGCCACCCGTCAGAGCCAGGAGATCATGCTCGAGGCGATGAAGACCTGGGTCGACACCGTTCAGGCGTTCACCCCCAAGGTGCCCGCCGTCCGCATCCCGCTCGCCGACCGGCTGCCCAAGCCCGAGGACGTCGTGGCTAGCGCCTACGACTTCGCCGGTCAGGTGCTCGCCAGCCAGCGCCGCTTCGCCGACGAGATGCTGAAGACCACGGCCCCGCTGATGCTGGGTCACGGTCACGGTCACGGCCACGGCCACGCCGTGGCGGCCAAGTCTGCCAGGTAATCCAGGCAGGCCCGCAGGCACCGCCTCGCGGAGCCCTGAGGCCAGCGAGGTGGGAACGGTACGCGGCAGCCCCGGATGGGAGGGATCCCCGGGCCTGCCGCGTACCTGTGTTTGCGCATACTGCCGCCGGCCGGGTCGCGACCGGCTTCCCGCAGGTCCATAGTCGAAGCATGCGGGTCGTTGAGCTGTCCGACCACCCGGGCGACATGCTGCACGACGTTTCCCGGCAGCGGCTGGCCGCCGGGAAACGGGCTCAGGAAGGCTACGAGGACGCCCTCATCCAGCACCAGGCCCGGGTCCAGACGATCCGGGTCAACCGCGACAGGGCCCGTCACCAGCACCACTGGTGGACCTGGCTGCGGCTGGCCTTCGCCGTCCAGGCCGAGCGGCGGCGCAGGCCGCGGCCGCCGCCCGCCCAGGACGCGCCCACCGACGCCGAGGAGAAGATCAAGGCCGGCATCGCGGGGGAGCAGCAGGTCGCGGCGGAACTCGGCCGGGCCCTGGATGACGACTGGACGCTGCTGCACGGGTACCGCAACCGGCGCGGCGAGATCGACCACCTCCTGCTCGGCCCGCGGGGGCTGTTCGCCATCGAGGTGAAGAACATCAACGCCACCGTGACCATCGACGGTGACCGCTGGCGGGCCGACAAGTACGACAACTACGGCAACCTGGTCGAGCAGCGGCTGATCGCCGACCGCAAGGGCCGCTCGCCGAGCCGGCAGCTGAACGAGCCCGCCAGCGAGCTGGAGCGGTTCCTGCACCAGCGCGGCCAGCCGGTCACCGTCCAGCGCGTGGTGGTCCTCACCCACCGCCGCTCCCGGCTCGGCGAGCGCCGCAACCTCACCGTGCACGCGGGAACCTCGACGAGTGACGTGCTGAGCCTGCTCGCCGGCTCCGCCGACCGGTTCGGCGAGCCGCAGCGGGCCGAACTCCAGCGGCTCATCCGCCGCGACCACGACTTCCACGCGAAAAGCGCGAAAAGCGCGAAAAGCACGGGAAGCGCGAGAAGCGCGAGAAGCGCGAGAAGCGCGGGAAGCGCGAGAAGCGCGAGAAGCGCGAGAAGCGCAAGAAGCGCAAGAAGCGCGAGGAACCGGCGCCGGTAGCCGGGCCTGTTCATCCAGAGCGCAACCCCTATCGCCGCGCCAGCCAGGGATCCGTGGACACAATAACCACGAGGAGGCCCGAATCGACATGACCGAAAACAAATCCGGGGGACGGCTGGCTCAGGTGATCGCGATGCGCGGCGGGCTGGCCCCGGCCGAGGCGCCGTTCGTGATCGAGCACCGCGAGGCGCTGATTTACATGCTGTGCGAGGCCGCCGAACTCGAGCACGGCATCATGTGCCAGTACCTGTACGCCGCTTTCTCGCTGAAGCAGTCCGAAGCCGAGGACCTCACCGGAGAGGAAGCCGAAGCCGTCCAGCGCTGGCGCAAGCGCATCAGCCACATCGCCGCCCAGGAGATGCTGCACCTGTCCCTGGTGCAGAACCTGCTGTCGGCCATCGGCGCCGCCCCGCACGTGTCCCGGCCGAACTTCCCCCAGCCCGCCAGCCACTACCCGGCGGGCGTGCGCCTGACCCTGCTGCCGTTCGGCGAGGCGGCGCTGCGCCACTTCATGTACCTCGAGCGCCCCGAGGGCATGGACCTCAAGGACGCCGACGGGCTGGCCGCCTACCGCCGGGCCGCGCCCGCCATGCAGCAGGGCGACATCGTCCCGCGCGGCCAGGACTTCGCCACGGTCGGGCACCTGTACCGGTCCATCGAGGCCGGGATCGCGCGCCTGACCGAGAAGTTCGGCGAACAGTGGCTGTTCGTCGGCCCGCCGCGGGCCCAGGCCACCCAGCAGTACTTCCGCTGGCCCGAACTGGTCGCGGTGACCGACGCGGCCAGCGCGCAACAGGCCATCGACGAGATCCTGGAGCAGGGCGAGGGGCCGCGCGGGAACTGGCAGGACGCCCACTTCGGCCAGTTCGTCGACATTCTCGACGAGTTCCTGCAGCTGCGAGCGGCCAACCCGCTGTTTGAGCCGGTCCGGCCGGTGGTCCCGGTCAACGTCCGCCCGGCCGAACGCGAGACCGACATCCCGCTGGTCACCGACCCGCTGACCGCGCAGGTCATGGACCTGTTCAACGTCACCTACGAGATCTTGCTGCTCATGCTGCAGCGCTTCTTTGCCCACACCGAGGAGACCGACGCCCAGCTCAAGGCACTGGCCGACGCCGCAGTCGCGCTCATGGTGCAGGCCATCAAGCCGCTCGGCGACCTGGTCACCACGCTCCCGGCGGGCCCGGATTACCCGGGCCGCACCGCCGGCCCCAGCTTCGAGCTGTTCTACGAGTCCGACTACGTGCTGCCGCACCGCGAGGCGGCCTGGTTCCTGCTCGCCGAGCGGATCCGCCAGGCCGCCGAATTCTGCCAGCCCAGCGTCCCCTGCGCCCCGCCGGTAGCCGTCGGCCTGGCCGCCGTCCAGGCCAGCCTGAACGAGATCGCCGGGACCCTCGAGGTCCACCTGCCGTCCCGCGGCGCACCGGCCGAACCCGCGGTTCCGGCCGAGGCCGTAGCCGACCTGCTGTCCCGCGCCGAAGATTTTGGCCGAACGGGCCAGGCTTTCACTGGTCACCCCGACGACCTGCTGTCCAGCGTGGCCGACCTGATCGGTGCCGCCGATAGCGTCCTGCAAGCGCACCGGGCGGACGCCCCCACGGTGGCCCGCCTGGTCAACAGCGTCCTGCGCCCCCTCGCCGGCACCCTCCCCCCTCCCGCTACCTCACCCGCCCCTGTCACCTCACCTGCCCCTGTCACCTCACCTGCCCCTGTCACCTCACCCGCCCCACCTGTCCCGAGCACCCCATCAGCCCCTGTCACCTCGGCCGGAACGCCCGCCCTATGGGATACCGCGCTGCTGGCCACCAGGCTGCGCGCGCGGTTCGGCCCGTCGGCTCCGGCCGGCCTGCTCGAGGCGGCCGCGGCCCTGCAGGACCTGGCCATCCGCCAGGCCTCGCCAGGGGAGCGGACCGCCCGGATAGCAGCCCTGGCCGACCTGCAGGCCAGCCTGCCGCCCGGGATCATGACCGCGCCGAACGGCCCCTACCTGGTCACCAACGTCACCGCGGTGCGCAGCCCGCTGGGCGAGCGGCTCACCGTGCCGCCGCAGCTGGCCCTGTGCCGGTGCGGCGCCTCGGCCATGAAGCCGTTCTGCGACGGGTCGCACGCGACCAGCGGGTTCACCGACGCCAAGGATCCCAAGCGGGTGCCCGACCGGCGCGAGGAGTACCCGGGGGAGCAGGTCACGATCTTCGACAACCGGGGCATCTGCCAGCACTCGGGCCTGTGCAGCGACCGGCTGGCCACGGCGTTCCGCACCAGCCAGGAGCCGTTCGTGGCGCCCAGCGGCGCCCGGATGGACGAGCTGGTGCGGGCCGTCCGCGACTGCCCGTCCGGGGCGCTGAGCCTGGCCTTCGACGATACCGAGGCCCGTGACCTGGTCGACTGGCACGGCATCAGGGAGCAGGCCATCGAGGTCACCCAGGACGGCCCGTACCGGGTGACCGGCGGCCTGCCGCTGACCGACGCCGCGGGCGCCGACGTGCCCCGCGCCGCGGGCTCCTCCCGCGAGCACTATGCGCTGTGCCGCTGCGGTCACTCGCAGAACAAGCCGTTCTGCAGTGGCATGCACTGGTACGTCGAGTTCCGCGACCCGGCACCGCCCGCCGACCCGACCCTGTTCGAGTGGGCCGGCGGGCTGCCCGCGCTGACCCGGATGACCCGCCTGCTGTACGAGAGGCACGTGCCCGCCGACGACCTGCTCGCGCCGCTGTTCGCCGCCATGGCGCCCGGATATCCCCAGGACGAGGCGGCCGTGATGGCCGGCGCCTTCGGCGGGCCCGTCCCCGTGCCCCCCGTGCCCCCCGTGGCCCCTGTGGTCCCTGTGGTCCCTGTGGTCCCCGTGACCCCGGGTGCCGCGGCCCCGCGGCCGGATCTGGACGGGCCGCGGCGCGCCCGCTGGGTCGCGCTGGCCCTGCGGGCCGCCGACGAGGCCATGCTGCCCGCCGACCCGCAGTTCCGCGCCGCGCTCACGTCCTACCTGGAATGGAGCTCGCGCGCGGCTGGCGCGCCCCCGCCCCGCTGGGACTGGGGCCCGGCCGGCCCGCCCGCCCCGGCGCCCGCGCCCGCCGCCACGCAGCAGCCGCCGGTCACGCTGCCCGGCCCTGATGAGACCGTGACCTTCGAGGCGCACATCAAGCCGCTGTTCCGCGAGCATGACCGCAAGTCCATGACGTTCGCGTTCGATCTGTGGTCCCGCGACGACGTGCGGGCCCACGCCGCCGGCATCCTGGCCCGGCTCCGCGACGGCACGATGCCCTGCGACGGCGCGTGGCCGCCTGAGCAGATCGAGGTGTTCCAGCACTGGACCGAAACCGGGTGCTCCTGAGTTGACATCGCCGGTGCTCCGCCGGATCTGCACGGTCGGTTCGGCCAGGGCCAGGCGGAGTCGTTTCCCGCAGGTCAGGCAGCCTGCGCGACCGCATCATGAACCCGCCGGGCCCGCACCCGGGGCCGGGCCGGTCGGTGCGTTGTTTATCCTGGGCTACCGTGACTGTCGCAAACGCTCAACTGCAGAGCCTGGGCCAGTGGGCGCGCGGCGACCTGCTGGTGATCGTGCTGCTGGTGCTGGGGGCGCTCCTGCTCACCCGGCTGGCCGAGTGGATCCGCAACCAGGTCGTGGCGCGCATCGACGCGAACGCCCGCGAGACCGATGAGCTGGTGCGCTCCGAGGCGGCCAAGCACCGCCACGTCGTCGCGCAGGTGGTGACGTGGACGTTCCTGGCCGTGGTGTACGTGGTCACCGCCGTCCTGGTGGTGCGGCGCCTCGGCGTACCCCTGGCGGGCCTGGTAGCGCCGGCCGCCCTGCTCAGCGCGGCGCTCGGGTTCGGCCTGCAGCGCTTTGTCCAGGACATCGGGGCCGGGTTCTTCATCACCGGTGAACGCCAGTACGGCTTCGGCGACGTGGTCCGGATTTCCGTAACCGGGGTCTCGGAGCCGGCCGTCGGCACGGTCGAGGATGTCACCCTCCGGGTCACCCGCATCCGGTCGGACCACGGCGAGGTCATCACCACGCCCAACGGCCAGATCATCCAGGTGACCAACCTGTCCCGTGACTGGGCGCGTGCCGTCATCGACGTGCCGGTGCCGGCCGCCATCGACGTCAGCCGGGTGACCGGCATCCTCAGGCGCGTGGGCCAGGAAGTATGGGAGGACGACGGGCTCCGTAAGATGATGCTCGACCCGCCCACGGTGATGGGCGTCGAGCGTATCGAGGTCGACACGTTCTCGGTGCGGATGGTGGCCCGGACGCTGCCCGGCATGCAGTTCGACGTGGGCCGGGAAATCCGCGCCCGGGTCGCGTCCGCCTTCCGTGACGAGGGCATCAGCGTCTCCGCCGACCTCGACACCGGCCACGCCACCGGGGCATCATGAGCGGCTCCCGGCGAACCGTACGACACCCGGCCGTCCGGCGGCCCCGGACCTCGACCATCGTGCTGACCGCGCTGTTCCTGGCCGTGCTGGCCCTGTGGTACGTCGTGGTGCCTCCCGGACCGGCCTCGACCGGACCGGGCCAGTCCGCCACCAGCCCCAGCACGTCGCCTACCCAGACGCCGACGGCGCCCAGCCCGACCCCCACCCCGTCGCGCAGCCCGAGTCCGAGCCGCTCGGCCACCCCGTCCCGGTCCGCCACGCCGTCTGCTTCGGCCACCCCGAGCCAGGCGGGATCGCCGGTGTCCGGAACGCCCAGCCCATCACCGTCGCCGTCTCCCTCACCGACCCTGCCCTGAGGAGCCTTCTCCTGCATCCGGTCCGACGGCACCACCGGCCTCGCCGTGCTCGACCCGCCCTCGCAGCCCTGGGTAACCAGCGTCGGCGGCACCTCGCTTGAGTCCTTCAACCCGGGTACCAACCCGCACCCGCGGTACCCGTACGGCACCGAGACGGTCTGGAACGTCGACGGCCTGTGCAGCAACGCTGCGGCGGCCCTGTCCAACGACAACCAGGGCGGCTTCTTCTGGTGTGCGGAGACCGGCGCCGGCGGCGGCGGATCCAGCATGTACTGGGTATGCCGTCCTACCAGCGTGGTCCTGGGGTCATCAGCTCCTACACCACCCACAGCACCGGCCCGAACGGGAGCAACTGCATTCTCGCCAAGGCGGGCACGGCATGCCGCGAGGATCCCGACGTGTCGATGAACGCCGATGAGTACACGCTGTACGCCGAGTACTGCACCGGCAACGCCAACACGCCGTTCAGCGTCTGCGGGACGTTCAGCGGCAGCGGAAACCCGCCCGGCTGGTTCGGCATCGGCGGCACCAGCCTGTCCTCCCCGCTGTGGTCGGCCATCATCGCCGACCGCGACGGCTACATCGGCAAGCGCAGCGGCAACGTCAACCCGCTGCTGTACACGCTGTTCGACTTCATCCCGGCGGTGTACTTCCACGACATCACCGGCGTAGGCCAGTCCGTGACCAACAACGGCTTCTTCCCGGTCACTCCGAACTATGACGAAGCGACCGGCATCGGCACGCCCAACATGGCCAATCTCATCACCGACAGCAGCATCTAACCCTTACCGCGAAGGCGGGGGACGGACCGTCCCCCGCCTTCGCCATGCCTGCCCGGCTCCCGTAGCTTGTACCCTGATCCGGGCACAAAGACGATGGAGGTGGCCGTCCGGTGGCTGCAGCCGAGGACTGGGTGGCGCGCATGGCCGGGCTGGTGCGCGCCGAGGGCGAGCGCAGGCATCCCGGCGAGGTCCCGACCTGCGCGTCGGGCATCAGCCCGTCCGGGCCGGTCCACCTGGGGAACCTGCGCGAGCTCATGGTCCCGCACCTGGTCGCGGACGAGGTCCGGCGCGGCGGGGCGCCCTGCCGGCACATCTTGTCCTGGGACGATTACGACCGGCTGCGCCGGGTGCCGGCCGGCTTTCCCGAGGAGTTCAATCAGTACATCGGCCGCCCGCTGACCGCGGTCCCCGATCCGTGCCGCGAGCACGAGAACTGGGCCGAGCATTTCAAGGAGCCGCTGCGCGAGTCGCTGACCCGCCTCGGCGTCCGGGTCACCGAGATCAGCCAGACCCACATGTACACCTCAGGCGCCTACACGGCGCAGATCGTGACCGCGATGCGGCGCCGGGCCGACATCGACGCGGTGCTGACCAGGTACCGCACCAGGCGCGCCGCCGAGCCGGACGACGACGACGATGATGATGAGGGACCGCAGGCCGCGGCCTACTACCCGTTCCGGCCGTACTGTGCCACCTGCGGCCGGGATGACACGACGGTCACCGCCTTCGACGACGAGACCACGGAGATCACCTACACCTGCGCCTGCGGCGCGGTACACGGTCCCATCCCCATCGCGCAGGTGGCCGGGAAGCTGGCCTGGAAGGTCGACTGGCCCATGCGCTGGGCCTACGAGCACGTGACGTTCGAGCCGGCCGGGGTGGACCATTCCTCACCCGGGTCCAGCTTCACCGTGGGCGGCGAGCTGGTGTCGGCCATCTTCGGCGGCGAGATGCCGCTGCACTTCCAGTACGCGTTCGTCGGCACGTCCGGGTCCGCCAAGCTGAGCGGCTCCCGCGGCGGCGCGCCCACCCCGGCCGACGCGCTGGAGATCTTCGAGGCCCCGCTGGTGCGCTGGCTGTACGCCAGGCGCCGCCCCGAGCAGTCGATCACGCTGGCCTTTAACGACGAGGTCGGCCGGATCTACGACGAGTGGGACGCGCTGGGCCGCCAGGTGGCAGGCGGCCAGGCCAGCCCGGCCGCCCGGGCGGTCTTCGCCCGTGCCTCGGGCCCGGCCGAGGGACCGCTGCCGGTCACGCCGCGCCCGCTGCCGTTCCGCACCCTGGCCTCGATCGCCGATGTCACGGCCGGCGACCAGTCTCAGATCCTGCGGATCCTGCGTGACCTCACCGACACCGAACCGGTCACCTCGCTGAACGAGGTCCGGCCCCGGCTGGACTGCGCTCAGGCCTGGGTCACCGGGTACGTCAGGCCCGAGGAGCGCACTCAGGTACGCGCCGAGCCGGACCTGGCCCGGCTGGCGGCCCTGACCGAGGAGGAGCGCGGCGCCATCAAGCTGCTGCTCGAAGGCATGGCGGCCGACTGGTCCCTGGACGGCCTGACCACCCTGCTGTACGGCATCCCGAGGCTGCAACGCGGGCTGCCCATCAGCGCCCCGCCCACCCCGGAGATCAGGGTCAGCCAGCGGACCTGGTTCGTGCTGCTGTACCAGCTGCTGATCGGCAAGGACACCGGCCCGCGGCTGCCCACGCTGCTGCTGGCGCTGGGCCAGGACCGGGTACGGTCGCTGCTGGCCCCCGCCGGACCGGCCTAGCCCCTCGTTCTCAGGCGGCGCTGTTTGAGGCGGCGCTGTTTGAGGCGGCGCTGTTTGAGGCGGCGCTGTTTGAGGCGGCGCTGTTTGAGGCGGCGCTGTTTGAGGCGGCGCTGTTTGAGGCGGCGCTGTTTGAGGCGGCGCTGTTTGAGGCGGCGCTGTTTGAGGCGGCGCTGTTTGAGGCGGCGCTGTTTGAGGCGGCGCTGTTTGAGGCGGCGCTGTTTGAGGCGGCGCTGTTTGAGGCGGCGCTGTTTCAGGCCGCGGGGCGCAGCAGCGTGGTGCGGTGCCTGACGCCGGAACGGGTCCGCGCGTGCCTGGCCCGCCGGGACACGCCGTCCTGGGCCACCACCGGGGCGCAGCCCGCGGGCTCGGCCGCATTGAACGGCTGATAGGACGGCCGCTGCACCGAGCGCAGGGCCATGGCCAGCCCGGCCGGGGTGAGCACCGACCGGGAGACCCCGGGCGCGGCCAGCTGCAGGGCGTGGCAGGTGATCGCGTCCAGAACGCCGGGCACGCCCGCCCGCACCTGCCGCGGGGTATATATGTGGCCCCGGTGCCGGGGCGCGGGCGGCAGGGCAGTGGCCTCCTCGCCGGGCCAGCACCCGGTCAGCAGGGCGTAGAGCATGCGGGCCAGCGCCCTGGTGTCGGCGGCCGCCGGGTCGTCCGACTCCGCCCCGGACTCCGCCCCGGACTCCGCCCCGGACAGGGCCGCGTCGATGCCGAGCCCGGTGATCTTCAGGCCGCTGTTGTTGTCCCAGCGCAGGCAGCGCGGGCTCAGGCACAGGTGCGGCCGTCCGGCCTGGTGCGCCACGGCCAGGGCTTCCGCGGCGTCCGCGATCATGGCCGCGGCCAGCGCCGGGCTGGGCAGTCCCGACAGCACCAGGTCCTCCAGGTGGGTGCCGCGGGTCCATTCGGACACGACGTACGGGTATTCGCTGTCGTAGTCGGTGTCGTAGACCATGGCCAGCCGGGGGTCGTTCACCCGGGCCGCGGACTGCACCGCCGCCACCACGGTTCGGGGGACCTCACAGCCGCGGGGGAGCAGGTGGATCGTGACCGGGCGGCAGAGCACCTCGTCGGTGGCCTTCCACACCGATAGCCCGCCGGCGGCGCTGATCCGCTCCTCGAGCCGGAAGCGCCCGCCGAGCCGCGTCGCGGCCATGTGCGTGCCGGACTGTCTCCCAGCTACTCCTGTCTCCGCAACTACGGTCACCGTTACCTCCTGCCCATCACCTGGCTGCCCATCACCTGGCAGGTGGTTTTGTGCCCCGTTTCCGCCCGGCGATACCAGCCATAGCCGGATTCGGGCCGGGATTCCGGCCCGCCGGGCCCGCTCGCGTGGCTTCTGAACTGCAGAAACAAGCCAGATCAAGAATCGGCAAATATTTGGTGGACCGGGGGTATCCGTGGTGACATTTGTGCTAAAAGCCTCGTCCGGGCCGGGCGGTCAGGAACCGGTCCATGATGCGCACGCCCGCCTGCAGCGTGGACAGCGGGATGCGCTCGTCGGTGCCGTGGAACATGGCGTAGTAGTCGTAGCCCTCGGGCAGCACCAGCGGGGTGAAACCGTAGCAGGTCATCCCCAGCCGGGCGAAGTTCTTGGCGTCGGTCCCGCCGCTCATGCAGTAGGGCACCACGGCCGAGCCGGGATCCTCGGCCAGCAGGGCCTGCGCCATACGGGCCATCACCGGCGCGTCGAGCGGTGCCTCCAGAGGCGCCTCCCGGGACACGTACTCCCAGGTCACGTCCGGCCCGGTGAGCTCGTCGAGCACGGCGCTGAACTCGTCCTCGCGGCCCGGCAGGAGCCGGCCGTCCACGTAGCCGACCGCCTGGTCCGGGATGACGTTGAGCTTGTAACCGGCCTGCAGCATGGTCGGGTTGGCGCTGTTGCGGATCGTCCCGGCCACCAGCGCGCCGCCCGGGCCGAGGTAGGCCAGCAACTCCTCCGGGTCCAGCGCGCCGAAACCGGCGGCGGGCGCCGGCCGTTCGGCCGCGGCGGCGATGGCCTCGACCGCCGCGCTCACCGTGGCGGTCAGCCGGAGCGGCCAGCGGTAGGCGCCGATCCTGGCGATCGCCTCGCTCAGCCGGACCACGGCGTTCTGGTCGTTCGGCTTGGCCCCATGGCCGGCCCGGCCCTGGGCGGTCAGCTTGAGCCAGGCCGTGCCGCGCTCGGCCGAGGCGACCGGGTACAGCCGCTGCCCCGGGCCCGCGTGGAAGGTGAAGGCCCCCGATTCCCCGATCGCCTCGGCGCAGCCCTCGAACAGGTCCGGGTGCTGCTCGACCAGCCAGCGGGAGCCGAACTCCGTGGTGTCCTCCTCGTCCGCGGTGAAGGCCAGCACCACGTCGCGTTCCGGGCCGGTGCCGCTGCGGGCCCAGTGGGCGACCAGCGCGAGCAGCACCGCGTCCGCGTTCTTCATGTCCACCGCGCCGCGGCCCCACAGCACCCCGTCGCGGATCTCGCCGGCGAACGGGTGCACCGACCAGGAGGAGGGGTCCGCGGGCACCACGTCCAGGTGCCCGTGCAGCAGCAGGGCAGGCCCTGCTGCTGCACGGGCGTGGCCGGCCACCCGGGCCACCACGTTCGCCCGTCCCGGCGCGGACTCCAGCAGGACCGGCTCGGCCCCGGCCTCGGCCAGCCGGGCGGCCACGTACTCGGCGGCCGGGCGTTCCCGGCCGTCCCCGCCGCCCCGGTTGGTGGTGTCGATCCCGATCAGGTCGGCCGCGAACCTGGCCGCATCCGCCCCGGCTTGTTCCAGCCCGCTCATCGGGGGAGCAGGCCGGCTGTGCGGTAGGCGTCGTCGATCAGCCGCATGGTGGTCACGGCGTGCGCCGCCGACGTCGGCACCGGGTCCCCGGTCGTGATCGCGGCCGCGAACGCGCGCAGCTGCCGGGTGTAGGTCGTCTCCCCGCTGCCGTGCTCGTCGGCGATCACCGACCCGTCCCTGACCGCCACTAGGTGGCCCCGGTGCGCACGGATGAAATCCTGCAGCCACACGTGCCCGTCCTGGCAGCTCACGTGCACGTCGGCCCGGAACTCGCCGTCCAGTGTGAACGCGGACTCGAACCAGCCGGCCGCGCCGCCGGGGAAAGCCAGCCGGACGGCCATCGCGCGGTCGGCCACCGCCTCGGGCTGGCCCGGGTCGGCCAGCGCCCCGGTAACCGAGGGCTCGCCGTCACCGAGCAGCCGCAGGCAGTCGATCGCGTAGCAGCCGCCGTCCATCAGGGCGCCGCCGCCCCGGGCGTAGTCGTACCGGATGTCGGCCGGGTCGGTGATGACGAAGCTGGTCCAGCACTGGATGTTCCTGACCGGCCCGAGCTCGCCGACCAGCTCCCGCAGCCGGTGCACCAGCGGGTGGTACCGGTAGTGCATGGCCTCCATGACCACCAGGCCGGAGCCCGCGGCCGCGTCCGCGACCCGGGCCGCCTCGTCGGCGTTGGACGCGAACGGCTTCTCGCACAGCACATGCTTCCCGGCCGCGATGGCCCGCAGCGTCCACGGCCCGTGCAGCGAGTTCGGCAGCGGGTTGTAGACGGCGTTGATACCCGGGTCGGCCAGCAATTCGTCATAGCCGCCGTAGGCAGCCGGTATCCCGTGCCGTTTGCTGAAGGCCTCCGCGCGGGCCTGATCCCGGGCGGCCACGGCCGCCACGGTCACCTGGGGTACGATCGCGGCCGGCTCGAGCAGCGCCGTGGTCGCTATCCGCGCCGAGCCGAGCAGGCCGATACGTAGCACGTCCACGTGTGGCAGCCTAGGGCACGCGCGGCCCGCGCCTCCGCCGCCCGCCCGACACGCCGTAGTCGGCCCCCTAGTTCACTCGCCCTTAACCAAGCTGTTTACTGTGTGTCACCACCAACTCGGGCGGGACGGTGGTTCGGGTGTCGGCGAAAGGTGGTGTGGTGAGCCAGGGTCACGGCCGCGTCGCGTTGGTCAGCCGGGGTTCCCGCGGCATCGGCGCCGCTACGGTGCGCAGGCTGGCCGCGGACGGCTGGGACATCAGCTTCTGCCACGACGGCGGCGACCTGTCCGCCGCCCTGGAGGCCGAGAAGACCGTCTCCGAGCTCGGCGCCCGGGTGCTCGCGGTCCGGGCCGACCCGGCCGACGCCGACGAGGCGGCAGCCTGGGTGGCCAGGACCGAGGACGAGCTGGGACCAGCCGAGGCCCTGGTGACCTGCGCCGGGATGACCAGGGACCGGCCGCTGGCGCTGATGGAGGAGGCCGACTGGCGGGCGGTGATTGACACCCGCCTGGACGGCGTGTTCCACCCGTGCCGGGTCACCTTGACCGCCATGATGCGACGGCGGTCGGGCCGGATAGTCCTGGTTTCCTCGGTGTCCAGCGTGTACACGCACGGCGCCGACGGCTACCCGGCCGCCCGGGGCGGGGTCGCCGGGTTCGCCCGGGCGCTGGCCAGCCAGACCGCCAGGTACGGGATCCGGGCCAACGCCCTGACGCCGGGCACGACCCACGCCGACCTGACCGCGATCGTGCCGGAGGGGACCCCGCTGACCGAGACGATCGTGCTGCGCCGGTTCGGCAGCGCCGCTGAGGTCGCCGACCGGGTGGCGTTTCTGCTCTCCGACGAGGCCGCCGGCATCACCGGCCGCGTCCTGGAGGTGCACAGCGGCATCGCCCTGTATTAAATCGCGCCGGGTTAACCGGCCCGGCCCGCGGGGAACATGCCGTGGTGTGAGCGTGCCGCCTGGCGACCGGGAGGCCTTCGTGGCCGAGCGCCGGGCCGTCAGCGTGCACCGCTTCGACACCCTGCACAGCCCGCACTACGACGAGCACTGGGGCGCGGTCAGCCCGTCGCACGCCGCCTTCGTAGCCCGGCTGGCCGGGCTGGTCCGGCAGGGCGGCACGGTGCTGGACGCCGCCTGCGGGACCGGCAAGTACTGGCCCGCGCTGCTCGCGGCTGGGCTCCGGGTCACCGGCGTGGACCAGTCAGCCGGCATGCTGGCCCAGGCCCGGCGCAAGCACCAGCAGGTGCCCTCCCAGGTCCTGGCCCTGCAGGACCTGGGTCGCCTCGACGACCGGTTCGACGGGCTGATCTGCGTGGACGCGCTGGAGAACGTGGCTCCCGAGGACTGGCCGCAGGTCGCGGCCGGCCTGGCCGGCGTGCTCCGCCCGCAAGCCCCCGCGTACCTCACCGTGGAGCTGCCCGACGGGCCGCTGCCGCCGCCCGCCGACCCGCGGCAGGTACCCGGCGAGGTGACCGAGGGCGGCGGGTATCACTACTACCCGCCCAGGGACCTGGTGCGCGGCTGGCTGGACGCCGCCGGGTTCGCCCGGACCGACGAGGCCGACGCCGACCAGTACTGGCACCTGCTGCTTCAGGTGCGGTCGAAGGGCTCCGGGTAGCGGAACATCCCCCGCACCGAGGGCCGGTAGCCGGTGAGCACACGGACCTGGAAGTGCGGCCGCCAGACGTCGACCGGCGGCGTGATCTGGTACTCCTCGCCCAGCCGGAACCCGAACCGCCGGTAGTAGGCGGGGTTGCCGAGCAGCGCCACCAGCGGCTCGCCCAGCGCGTCGGCCGCGCCGAGCACCGCGTGCATGAGGGCGCTGCCTACGCCGCCGCGCTGCCGGTCCGGCCGGACGCTCAGCGGGCCGAGGGCCAGCACCGGAGCCTGGCCGATGTGGCCCCGGCTGCACACCACGTGCCCGATCACCTCGCCGCCGGGCCCGGCCGCCACCAGGGACAGCACGCCGATCCAGGCCGGGCTGGCCCGGAGCTCGTCGACCAGCCTGGCCTCAGGCGGCTCCCGGTCCGGCTGGGTGAAGGCGGCCGCCGTGACGGCGCGGATCACGGCCACGTCGGCTCCGGTCTCCCGTCTCATCAGCATCGCCTCACCATGGACCGTCACCGCGACGGCAGGCAACCAGATTTCCGCGGCCCTCGGCCTCGGCGCGCTCCTCAGCCACTGGCCTGCAGTTCCACCAAGTTGACGCGCTGGCGGTGCTAGCTGGGCCGGGTGCGGACCGCTCCGCCGTCCGCCGCGCCCACGCCGCCCGCGCTGCGGTCAACGGCGCCACCCTGGCCGGGCTCGAACTCGGCGGCGGCACCCTGGACCTGGCCGGCCGCGCCGAGATCCTCCGTCTGGCCCTGGCTACGCTGCGCGCCTCGCCAGGCGTCCCAGGTCATGTAGGCCAGGAAAGCCAGCCCGGCGATCAGGTAGGAGTTGGCCACCAGCGTCAGCAGCCAATGCCACCCGTACTCGCGCGGCCCGCCGGAATGCGGCGTGTACCAGAACGGCGCCACCGCGAACAGCAGGTAGCCGAAGCCCGCGGCCGCCCGGTGCCCGGACCGCACCAGCACCACCAGGGCGGGCAGGATCCAGACCCAGTGATGGGCCCACGAGATCGGCGAGACGAGCAGGCCCGCGGTCCCGGTGACCGCGGTCGCGCCCAGCCAGTCGCCGCGCCGGGCCAGCAGGACCGCCGCGGCCACCCCGGTCGCGCCCAGCGCGAGCGGGATCACCACCCACCAGGCGCCGACATGGGCCGCTCCGCCGGCGATCCGGATCGCGGCCGCGTAGGGCGACTGATTGCTGATATACGGCGCGCCCACGCGCTTGGTGTCGTAGAAAAGGTGCTCCCAGTAAAGCTTCGAAGCGCCCGGCGCGATAATCAGCCCGATAAGCCCGCACCCGATGAATGTGCCAGCCGCGATAAAAGCCGATTTTGTCCTCTTGGCCAGCAGGAAGAACACGATAAAGATCGCGGGCGTCAGCTTGATCGCGGCCGCGATGCCTACTCCGAGACCCGCATCCCGACTCCGGGATACGCGCCACACGTCGGTCAGGATCAGGGCCAGCAGGATCAGGTTGATCTGGCCCAGGAACAGCGTCTGGTACACCGGGTCGAGTACGACCGCAGCCGCGGTGAGGCCCGCGACCGTGACCCTCGACGTCCGCCAGCCGGCCAGCTTCAGGATCAGGGCCAGCGAATAAGCCAGCGCCGCGACCGAGGCCAGGTCCCACAGCACCCGGGCCGCCGCCAGCGGCAGCGCCGCGATGGGCACGAACACGATGGCGGCGAACGGCGAGTAGGTGAACCAGTGGCCGTAGGCCAGGTCCAGGTACAGCCGCGTGCCGTGCAGGACGGCCTGCCCGCCCCACATGTAGATGTGGAAGTCCAGGGCGTTGTAGGTGGCGGCGAACCCGATGACCGCCGCCAGTTCGAGGCCCAGCACCGCGTACACGACGGCAGCCACCCATCGTCTCCCCGCCGAAGGAGAGCTGACGACAGGCCCGGAAACCCCCCGGTCACTGGACATTGACCGCATCCTATACGCCGGACGCCTCCGCACCACACGAGCCGTAAACACCCCCGAAACACGGCACCCCCGAAACACGGCACCCCCGAAACACGGCACCCCCGAAACACGGCACCCCCGAAACACGGTGCCCCCGAAACACGGTGCCCCCGAAACACGGTGCCCCCGAAACACGGTGCCCCCGAAACACGGTGCCCCCGAAACACGGTGCCCCCGAAACACGATCGTCAACGTCGCGCTGCCCGCCATCCAGCGCGACATCGGCGGCTCGCTGGCCGGCCTGCAGTGGGTCATCGACGCCTACACCCTGGCCCTGGCCGTCATCATGCTCACCGCCGGCTCGGCCGCGGGTCGCGTGCTGAACGCCGCCCGCCAGTCGGGCGGAGCCCTCGGCGTGGCCCTGCCTCGCTCCTGACCGCGCCCAACCACGTCCCGCTGGCCGTGGCGGCCGCCGGTTACCTCGTGGTGCTAACCCTGGCCTGGACCGTGCTCAGGGGCTGAACACCAGGCGGCCCACGGTGGCGCCGTCGGCCAGCCGCTGCACCCCGTCGGCCACGTCGGCCAGGCCCAGCCGCTCGCCGATCAGCGGCCGGATCTGGCCCTCGGCCACCAGCTTGGACAGCTCCGCGTGGCACTCGGGGATGGCCGCGGGCTCCTTGGTCTGGTACAGGCCCCAGTGCAGCCCCACGATCGAGTAGTTCTTGATCAGCGCGTGGTTCAGCGCGACGGTGGGGATCTCGCCGCTGGCGAATCCGATGACCAGGATCCGGCCCTCGAACGCGATGCACTTGGTGGACCGGGCGTAGGTCTCGCCGCCCACCGGGTCGTAGATCACGTCGGCGCCGCGCCCGCCGGTGACCTCCTTGACCACCTCAACGAAGTCCTGGCTGAGCCGGTCCACCACCACGTCCGCGCCCATGGCCCGCGCCACCTCGGCCTTCTGCTCGCCGCGCACCACGCCGATGACCCGGGCGCCGGCCGCCTTGCCGAGCTGCACGGCACCGCTGCCGACCCCGCCCGCCGCGGCGTGCACCAGCAGCGTCTCGCCCGGCGCCAGCCGGGCCCGCCGGTGCAGCCCGAACCACCCGGTCTGGTAGGTGATGAAGAACGCCGCGGCCTCGGCGTCGTCAAGCCCGTCCGGGGCGGGCAGAGTGCCGCCAGAGTTCATCAGGGCCAGCTCGCCGAACGCCCCGGCCGGCAGCGCCGACCCGCCCAGCACCCGGTCCCCGGCCGAAAGCCCGGTCACCCCGGCGCCTGCCGCCACGACCTCACCGCACAGCTCGATGCCCGGCGTGAACGGCAGCGGCGGGCGGACCTGGTACAGGCCCCGGCACATCAGCACGTCGGGGAAGTTCGCCGCCGCGCCGAGCACCCGAACCAGCACCTGCCCCGGCCCGGGCTGCGGATCAGGCACCTCGGCCAGGGTCAGCACATCCCGCGGCTCCCCGAGCTCCCGCACCTGCCAAGCCCTCATGACCCCTCCTCGATCCGCTGCTGGAGCCGGTTCATCCCGCGCAGCCACTTGTCGGTGTCGCTGGCCCGCAGCTCGTAGTAGCCGTGCACCTCCGGGTGCGGCAGGACCAGGAACCGGCCGTCGGCCAGGCGCTGCCACAGCGCCTCGCCCACCTGCTCGGGTTCGATCGCGGCGCCGGCCAGCACGACCTGCCCGGCCCGGCCGGAGGCGGCCAGCATGGAGGTCCGCACGCCCTGCGGGCAGATGCAGTGCACGGCTAGCCCGCGATGGGCGTAGGTGGCGGCCAGCCACTCCGCGTAGGCCTCGGCCGCATGCTTGGTCGCCGAGTACGGCGCGGCGCCCAGCATGGTCAGCAGCCCGGCCGCCGATGCGGTCACCACGAAACACCCGCTTCCGCGCCGCAGCCAGCCGGGCAGCAGCTCGCGCGACGCGCGGACGTGGGCCATGACGTTGATCTCCCAGGACCGTTGCCAGGTCTCATCCGGCGTGTCCGGGCCCTCGCCGGCCGCTGTTCCCGCGTTGGAGCAGTAGATGTCGATCTCGCCCAGGTACCCCCGGGCGGTCGCGATCAGCTCCCGCACGCCCTGCTCGGTGGCCACGTCCCCGGGCACGGCGTAGCCGCCGACCTCTCCCGCCACAAAGGCGGCCGCCTCGGCGTCCAGGTCGTTGACCGCCACCCGCGCGCCGCCCGCGGCCAGCCTGCGGGCCAGGGCCCGGCCGATGCCGGCGCCCCCGCCGGTCACCACGGCGCCCGCTCCGGCCACCGCCGTCATGTCCGCGAATCCATAGGCACGGCTCTTACCCTACTGGCCAGTATGCCTGGCCCGCCCGATCAGGGTGGTGGCGACGGCGATGAGCTGATCGATCCGTAGCGGCTTGCTCAGGAACACCTCGCCCGGGCCAGCAGGGCCGGCGGGCAGGCGTGCGCGGACACCACCGCGACCGGCAGGGCCGGCGCCACCCGGTGCAGCGCGTCCAGCAGCTCCAGGCCGGTCATGCCCGGCATCTCCACGTCGGTGAGCACCAGGTCCCAGGGCTGCGCCGCCGCCAGCTCCGGCGCCACCGCCGGGTCGGCGGTGTGGGTGACCTCGAACCTGGCCCGGGGCGCGGCCGGCCGCGTCCCGCTGGGTCAGCGACAGCGGCCCGATCTTGGCCAGCACCGCGGGATCGACGGTACCACCGGGATGGGCCGCGAGCACGGTGGGCGGCTGCCCCGCGGCCGGCTGGAAGGCCAGTGCGGCCCGCAGCCCGAAGGCCGTCACCATCCGTTCCAGCACGGCGGGCAGCGCGCACAGCGCGGTGTCGTCCCGCAGTATCTGGGCCACGGCGAAGTCGAGGACGGCCGCCGCCTGGCCGCTACGGCGCGTGCGGTCCGGGACCAGCGCCGGCTCGGCCCGGGATCCGCGAGGAGTACCCATAACCCCCCACAGCTCAGGAGTAACCTCGGCCCCTGGTCTATGACACGCATTGTGATCCTCACGGCGCGGAAGGTAGCGTCCCCGGGCGGCGTCAACCACGCGCGCGGCTGGCCGGGCGCACGTGGTGCTGACCAGCCGTATGATCCCGGTCAACACCATCGCCGACCGCCTGCAGCAGACGTAGCGAAGGGCAGCGCCATGATCGAGGTGAACCAGCTGGTCAAGCGGTACGGCGCGGTGACCGCGCTGGACGGGCTGAGCTTCGCCGTGCGGCCCGGCCACGTGACCGGCTTCCTCGGCCCGAACGGCGCGGGCAAGACCACCACCATGCGGATCATCCTCGGCCTGGATGCCCCCACCAGCGGCACCGCCCGGGTCAACCAGCAGCCATACGAAACGCTGATCCGCCCGCTGCACCAGGTCGGGGCGCTGCTGGACGCCACCGCCCTGCACCCCGGGCGGACCGCGGCCGCGCACGTGACCTCGATCGCCCGCAGCAACGGCATCGGCCGGCGCCGGGTGGCCGAGGTGCTGCGGCTGACCGGCCTGGAGGCGGTCGCGGGCCGAAGGCTCAAGGGCTTCTCGCTCGGCATGAAGCAGCGCCTCGGCATCGCGGTCGCGCTGCTGGGCGACCCGCCGGTGCTGATGTTCGACGAGCCGGTCAACGGCCTGGACACCGAGGGCATCGCCTGGTTCCGGCAGTTCATCAAGGCCCTGGCCGTCAGCGGCCGCACCGTCCTGGTCTCCAGCCACCTGATGAGCGAGATGGCCCAGACCGCCGACCACCTGATCGTCATCGGCCGCGGCCGCCTGATCGCCGACGTGTCCACCGCCCAGCTCATCGAGTCCAGCGCCCGAAGGGACGTGCTGGTCCGCTCGCCGCGCGCCGGCGAGCTGACCGGCCTGATGGCCGCCCGCGGCGCGACCGTGACCCCACAGGACGACGGCGCCCTGGCCGTGACCGGCCTGGACGCGCCCGCCATCGGGGACCTGGCCGCCGAGCATGGCATCGCCGTGCACGCCCTGATCCCGCGCACCGCATCTCTGGAGCAGGCCTACCTGGACCTCACCGGCGAGAGCGTCGAATACCGCGCCAGCCAGGCGGCCGAGTCATGACCGCCCAGGTCCCGCTGGCCGTCCGGGCCCGCGATGTACTCGCCTCGGAATGGACCAAGCTCTTCTCGGTCCGCTCGACCTACTGGACGCTGCTGGTCGCCGTCCTGACCCCGCTCGCCATCAGTACGCTGGTCGCGGTCACGCTGACCCAGGCGCCCGGTAACGGCGCGGCGGCGGTCGACCCGCTGCTGCCCGGCTTCATCAGCCTGGAGTACGCGGTCCTGGCCGTGGGCGTGCTGGGCGTGCTGGGCTTCAGCAGCGAGTACAGCACCGGCCTGATCCGCACCACGTTCGCCGCGGTGCCCCGCCGCCGGGCCGTGCTCGCGGCCAAGGCCGCCGCGGTCGGCGCGGTCGCCCTGGTCGTGGGCGAACTGGTCGCCTTCGCCTCGTTCGCGCTGGTCCAGGCGGTGCTGTCGGGCAAGCACCGCGGCGTCTCACTGGCTCACCCCGGCGTGCCGGGCGCCGTGCTGGCCGACGGCCTGCTGCTGGCCGTGGTGGCCCTGCTCGGCCTGGCCCTGGGCGCGATCATCCGGCATACCGCGGGCGGCATCGCCGCCCTGGTCGGCGTGATCTTGCTGCCCGCCGTCTTCGGCCTGCTCCCGGCCCCCTGGGGCAACCGCGTCTCCCGGTTCACTCTGGTCCAGGCCGCCCACCAGGTCACCGCGCTGCACCCGGCTACCAACCTGTTCGCCCCGGCCCTGTCCCTGCTGGTCCTGCTGGCCTGGCCCGCCGTCGCGCTGCTGATCGCCGCGGCCGCGATCACCCGCCGCGACGCCTGAGCTGGTCACGGACCGTGCCGCCTGGGCCGTTCGGCTCCGGAATTTATTTTCACCGAACGGACAGGGTTTCTCCGGACCCGCTACCTCAGCCGCCACCCGGGCCGGAGTTAGACCCGGGCCAGGATCTCACCGTGCGGGATGCAGAACCAGGCATCTTCGCTGCCCGCCCACCGCCGCCAGCCCCGGGCCAGCCGCTCCAGGTCCTCCCGGGTGGCCAGGCCATGCTCGACGGCCCGGTCCCCGAACGGCGACTCGGTCAGCCGCCGCGCCCACGACTCGCCCCACCAGGTCCGGTCCGGACCGCTGTAGCCCCAGGCACTGGCCGACGCCTCGACCTGCTCCAGGCCCGCGGCGTGGGCCCAGGCCAGCAGGTGCCGGCCCGCGTCCGGCTCGCCGCCCAGGGCCCGGGCCACCTTCCGGTACAGGGCCTGCCACTCGGCCAGTTCCAGCTCCTGCGGATACCAGAACATCCCGGCGTAGTCGCCGTCGCGGGCCGCGATCAGCCCGCCCGGGCGGCACACCCGCCGCATCTCGGCCAGCGCGGCGACCGGGTCGGACAGGTGCTGCAGCACCTGGTGGGCGTGCACCATGTCAAAGCTGCCGTCCGGGAAGTCCAGCTGGTACACGTCACCGGGCTGGAAGGTGACGTTGGCCTGGCCCCGCCGCTCGGCCTCGGCCCGGGCCTGGCCGAGGATGTCCTCGGCCGCGTCGATCGCGACGACCTGCCCCGCCCGGGCGGCCAGGTCCGCGGTGATCGTGCCCGGCCCGCAGCCCACGTCCAGCAGCCGCGCGCCGGCGGTCAGGTGGGGGAGCAGGTACCCGGCCGAGTTCTCCGCGGTGCGCCAGCGGTGCGAGCGCAGCACGCTGTCATGATGGCCGTGCAGGTAGGTTTCCGAATGGGACGGCATCCTCACCCCAGGTCAGCGGAATCTCGGCGGAGTCGGTCAGCCGCAGCTTACGCCGGGCCCGCTCGTAGAACGTGGTGCGGCCCAGCCGGACCACCCGGGCCGCGCCCGGCCGCGACACCACCCGGATCTGCGCGCCGGGCTTCACGTTCGCCGACAGGTTGCCGTCGGCCTCCACGGCCAGGCGACCGCTGCCGGGCAGGATCTCCAGGGCCAGTTCGTCCCCGGTCGAGATGACCAGCCCGCGGTTGTAGGCCGAGTGCGGCGCGACCGGCGTGACCAGCAGGGCCTCCACCGCCGGGCTCACGATGGGCCCGCCGGCCGAGAAGCTGTAGGCGGTCGAGCCGGTCGGCGTGGCCACCACGATCGCGTCCGCCGCGTAGCTGACGAACCGGCGACCCGCGGCGCGGACCGCCACCTCGGCCGACTTCTGGCCCGGGTACCGGACGAAGACCACGTCGTTGAATGCGGTGATCACCTCGCCGTCGACGTACGCGTCCACCGCCAGCCGGGGCTCGGTGCTGTAGTCGTGCGCGTCGATCGCGGACAGCGCGCCGGCCAGGTCCGGCACGTCGACCTCGGCCAGGAAGCCCAGCTTGCCCAGGTTGACCCCCAGGACCGGGAACCGCTGCCCGTCGGCCAGCCGCATGGCCCGCAGCATGGTGCCGTCGCCGCCCAGGCTGACCAGCAGATCCGCCCGGCCGCGCAGCTCCTCCGGGCTCACCGGGTGGGCGGAGCAGGCCAGCCGGGATAGTTCGGTGTCGATGCCTAGTACCTGGATGCCCCGCCGGTCGGCCCAGTCGAGCACCGAGGCCACCGCGCCGCCGCAATCCCGCTCCGGGTGCAGCACCAGTCCCACCACGTGCATGGCCTCAAGCTACTCCACGCGCTCGGGCCTGTTCAGCTCCGATCCCCGCGGCGAGCGACTCCAGGGCGGCGGACCAGCCAGCCGGTTACTGCTGCGGATGCTTGCGCATTGCGTAGGCCACATTGATGATGCCGACGATGACCCAGATCAGGGCCATGAGCATGATGGCGGCCACACCCGGGGACCCCTTGAGCACGATCGCGGTCACCGACAGGGCGACCAGCATGGACCCGAGGGCGAACATAATGGACTGCCGGCCGGAGCGGTCGGCCCGCTCGGCTCGGATCGTGCGCTGCTCGGCCCGGATCATGCGCCTGGCCCGGCGGCGCTGGTGCCTGCACCCCGCGTACCGCTCCAGCTGGATCAGGATGCGGCTGTCCACCTCCGCCGTGACCCGGTTGTCCATCTCGGCCGCGATCCGCTGGTCGATCTCCGCGCCGATGCGTTCCACCAGACCCTCGGCCAGTGCCTGGTCATAGCCGGGGCCAAGGTCCCGCAAGGCGGCCGCCGAGGCGGCGATCTCAGCCCGGCGATCTGCGGTCATCACGCCCTCCGAATGTTCCGTCAGCCCTTGCGCAAAGGCTACGGACCCCGGGCCGCCAGGCGGAATGCGGCTAGCCCCCGTTCGGGTCCTGGGGTTTCCCTCCACTCTGGCCGCTGCACCATGGCGCGCTTGCGCACCACCGGAAACCTCCGCTGGATCAGGCGCTCGCCTAGGACGCCAGCAAGGCCAGGATCCGGGCCCAGGCGTCGTCCCGGGCGGCGGCGTCGAACGGCGGCGTACCCGGCCAGAAGAACGCGTGCGCGACGCCCGGATAGCTGACCAGCTCGTGGTCGGCGCCCTGCAGGGCCTTGCGGACCTGGTCGCGCTGCCCGGCGTCGATCAGCGCGTCGTCCTCCCCGACCAGGTACAGGAGCCGGCCGGTGATGCCCGGGGTCAGGTCCAGGGTGGGTGCGGGCTGGCTCAGCGGGATGTCGGTTCCGGCCAGCCAGCCGCCGTACAGCACCGCGGTCGCTGTCACCGGGAGCAGGCAGGCGGCCAGGTAGGCCAGGTGGCCGCCCGCGCTGAAGCCGATCGCGGCGGTCCGCTCGACGCCGGGCTGCGCGGTCAGCCAGTTCATGGCGGCCGCCACGTCGGCCAGCGCCTGGTCCCGCCCGAGCTTGTGCAGGTAGCCGAACCCCTCCTGGCGCCCGGCGTCGTCCCGCTCCAGCCAGCGGCCGGGCGGTGCGTCCCGGTGGTAGAACTCCGGCGCGATGGCCAGGTACCCGGCGGCCGCCAGGTCGTCGGCCACGCCCCGGATGTCCGGGTTGACCCCGAACAGCTCGTGCACCACGATCACCCCGACGGGTGCCGGGGACGCGGGGCGGGCCAGGTAGGCGGTCATGGTGGTCCCGTCGGCGACGGGGATCTGGATAGTGGTCATGACCCCCATGCTCGCCCGTAGTTAAACTAGTAACCAGAGTTGGTTTTTACTGGTACTGGCATGATTACCCTGATGACATGACCGATCCTTCGGCCCTGGGCCAGCTGCTGCGGTCCCGGCGCGAGCGCCTGGCGCCCGCCGACGTCGGCCTGCCCGCCGGGCAGCGCCGCCGCACGGCCGGCCTGCGCCGCGAGGAAGTCGCCATGCTGGCCAACCTGTCCACCACCTACTACACGTTCCTGGAGCAGGGCCGCCCGGTCCGCCCCTCCGACCAGGTGCTTGACGCCCTGGCCTCCGCCCTGCGCATGTCCGCCGCCGAACGCCGCTACCTGCACGTCCTGGCCCACGGCCGGTCCAGCGACGGCCCGGACCCCGGTGCCGTTGCCGCTGCCCCGCCGGAACGGCTGGATCCCGCCGTGGCCGACCTGGTCCAGCGCCTCGAGCCGTTCCCCACCCTGGTCAAGGGCCGCCGCTGGGACATACTGGCCGCCAACTCCGCCGCCTGCGAGCTGTTCGCCGACTGGGGACACCCGGGTCAGTGCAACCTGGTCCGCTGGATGTTCACCACCGACCAGGCCCGCGAGGTCTACCTGGAATGGGAACCCGAAGCCCGGGCCATGCTCGGCCGGTTCCGCCTGGCCGCCGCCCGGCACCCGGACGATCCCGACTTCGGCGCCCTCATCGCCGAACTACACCGCGACAGCGAGCACGTCCGCGACTGGTGGCCGCGCCACGACGTCACCGCCATCGGCAGCGGCTCGAAGAAACTGCGCCACCCCCGGCTCGGCCCTGTGGACTATTCCCACGTTGTCCTCCAGGTCGCCGACCACCCGGACCAGACCCTGATCACCTATTCCCCGGCCAGCCCGCCCTAGGAGGGCAGGGTGACGGCGCTGGTGGTGCCCGTGCGGGAACGCTGTCGATGGTCGCCCGGCCTGCTCGGAAAGGACCCCGGCCACAGTGAGATACGCCGGAGCAGGTTTGTCCGGTAGACCAGGACCACCCAGCTTGCCACCCGGTAGGTTGCCGCTGGCTTGCCGAGGAAGTGCTCGAAGCGGGCCGCCGGGTACATGCCCTGGTAGTCGGCGACCGCGAACGTGGCGTCGTACCGGGACGCGTCATACCACAGCGCGTTCGTCTCCCAGCTAGGCTCATCGAGGTGCCGCCGCAGGTCAACCGCGCGGATCTGGACCCGGTTGCCCGACTGCAGCGTGACGATCGAGGCATCCCAGTACCCGGCGATGCCGTACCTGAGCCCGTGCGCCTCAAGCCACGCGGCCAGCGGCGCCGTGGCCGGGCTCATGGGCGGCCGGGTGGCCGCGGTGGCGAGCGGCAGCAGCGCGATGAGCCCCGTCGCGGCGACCGCGGCGAAGGCCTGCGGCATCGCGGTGATCCGGGCGGGCACCAGGGCCCGGGCCGCGAGCACCGCCCCGCACGGCAGCACCGCGGCTACTTCGCGGGAGCCGCTGGGCAACGGCATCACGGAGACCAGGTACGTGCCGACGTTGAAGATGATCGCGGCGAACAGCAACTGCTCGGCCCGGCTGGCCCTGCGCCAGGTCCATATCACCCGGGCCAGGCCGAATATCGCGGCCAGCAGGCAGATCAGCCCGAGGGCGCCGCCGGCGCTGCCCAGCTTGGTGTCCGGCCCGGCGACCGACCCGAACAGGACGCGGAC
Organism: uncultured Actinomycetes bacterium; assembly: GCA_963739135.1. Lineage (GTDB taxonomy): Bacteria > Actinomycetota > Actinomycetes > Streptosporangiales > Streptosporangiaceae > Palsa-504. The sequence continues at coordinate 276,945 of CAVTZG010000017.1, read as the reverse complement.
GTTCTGCCACGTCACCGACGCGTGCTGGGGCCATAGCCTCGGCGAGGAGAGCCGCGCCTTGGGCGAGACCATCACGAACCCGCCCAAATGCGCCATCGCCGCCCGGAGCGCCGACTCCAGCGGCACGGACACGATTGCGGCGACCACAAGCGCCGTGTCGCCGCAGCGGAGCTTCCGCGCGGCCAGCGCACGATAGCCGCAGACCAGGACGACGGCCGGCACCGCGACATAGCGGACGGTGAGGTCGCTGAGCTGGCCGGCGCACAGGATCAAGCAGACCAGCGGCGCCGTGAACCGCCGGTCCGGCACGCGGTCGATGAGCAGGAAGGACACCAGCAGGAACAGCGAGGTCCCGATGTGGTCGGGTTCCTCCAGCAGCATATATATGGTCGGCACGGTCATCAGCGGCACGGCCAGCACCGCGACGACGACCGCGCAGCGAGCCGCCCTGGCCGGGCCGCGGCTGCTGGTCACGGCCAGGGCCACGGCGCAGGCCGCGACGATCAGGTAGGTCAGCGCGGAGCCGATGTGGGCCGCCAGGTTGCCCACCCCGAACAGCAGCTCGACGATCCCGTTCAGCGGCAGTTCGAAGGCGTAAAAGGTCGCGTCGCCAATGATCCAGCCGTGCAACATGAGGTGACCGTGCACGAGGTCCCACGCCTGCAGCGCGTTGTTCGCGCCGTCCGAATCCACTCGCTCACCGAACGAGATCCGCAGGAAGAGCGCGAACAGCAGCAGGCCGCCGGCTACCCACGCCGCCGTGGCCTGCCACCGGCGCGCCCCCGGACGCGTTCCCCGATTCTGCTCCGGCGCAAGCAGGGTCCGCGGGTCTGCCAGTTCCGGACGACCCGGAAGCCGGTTGCCTGCCTGCATACCAAGACCTTACTCAATATAGGTAGACACCAGATGACGGACGTGACACAGGATCGGGTCTCGGGCCGCGCGAGTGGGTGCTCAACGCCCAGGTCCCGGACGGCTACGCCCGCACCGACCCGGTCGAGCACCTGCGCGGGCTGGCCCGCGGCCTGGGCCTGATTTCACCGGCCCGCGCTCCCTCTGGGGGCCTACGTCACCGCCATCGGCAGCGGCTCGAAGAAACTGCGCCACCCCCGGCTCGGCCCGGTCGACTATTCCCACGTCGTCCTCCAGGTCGCCGACCACCCGGACCAGACCCTGATCACCTATTCCCCGGACACTAGCCGCCGGCTTTAGGACTGATCGTGCTCAGCGCGTCGTCGAGCATGGCCGGGAAGGTATCTGGATATTTGGCCAGCATGTAGATCACGACCGCGACCAGGTTCCGCTCGTCGAGCGCCTTGACCCGGGTTATGCGCAGCTCAGCAGCTGCCTCAGAATCAGCCATGCGCCATGCTAACGCCACGGTAACGATGCCGACGGCCACTGACCCGGCCCGCCATAAGCGGTAGCGTCGGCACCGTTGCAGCCGTCGAGCGCCTCCGCAGAGAGCACCTGTGCCCATGAGCCCCGCCGAGCCGACCGCGAACCCCGGCGAACCCAGCCACCGGAGGACCACGCCGCCGCCGGGGTCGACGGAACCAGCGGCGGGCTGGCGGCCCCGGAAACCGCCGCTGATTGCCGTCGACCCGGCCTTCGTTCTCGACCGCTGGCGGCCAGCCGACAGCGCCGCGCTCCGCCGGTTCGACCTCGATCCCGATACCGCACGGTTCTTCGGCTACACCGTCGAGCAGGCCCAGGCCATGCCCGCCAGCCACTACGACGGCGACGAGCGCGCGCGAGGGAGCCTGCGGGCCTGGCAGGAGGGAAAAGAGCTCAACTTGGCGATCCGGCGACGCTCGGACGGCGAGGCCGCGGGCTGGGTCGAACTCCGGCTGGCCGGCCACGAGGCCGAGGTGTCCTACAACGTCACCGCCGAGCTGCGGGGACAGGGCATCGCATGCCGAGCGCTCCAAGCGTTCCTTACCTGGGCTGCGCAACAGATCGGCCTTCGCCGCGCCCACCTGGCCTGCCACACCGGCAACCTGGCCTCCCGGCGGGTGGCGGAGAAGTGCGGCTTCGTCCTTCTCGGCCAGCAGGGCGAGGAGTACCAGTTCCGGCGGGACCTCGACCCGCCCGAGCCCGGCTAGCATTTTTATCCCGAACGGTCCGTGGTTCCCGCCCCCGCCCCACCACGCCGCGGCCGGCGGACGATCCCCGGGAGGAACATGCGGCTGGACCTGACCTGGCGGGCCGAAGACGGCCTGGACCTGCCCATGGCCCTGTGGCACCCGGGCCCCGGTTACCGGATGATCTCCAGCGGCGTGCTCGGCGGCGGCCTCGGGCCGCGCGAGTGGGTGCTCAACGCCCAGGTCCCGGCCGGCTACGCCCGCACCGACCCGGTCGAGCACCTGCGCGGGCTGGCCCGCGGCCTGGGCCTGTCCGGGCCGGGCATCGGCCTGCTGACCGCCGCGCAGGTCACCGACCTGACCCAGGCCCAGGACGAGCAGGTGCACGCCGCCGCCACCGTCGGCCTGCGCGTCCCGACCTGGGCCGCGGCCCCGGCCGGGCGCCCCGACCCCGAACTGGCCCCGGTACGCCGCCCGGGCACGATCAACGTCATCGTCGCGCTGCCGGTGCCGCTGACCGACGCGGCCTTCGTCAACGCCGTGATCACGGCGACCGAGGCCAAGACCCAGGCCGTGCTGGACGCCGGGTTCGCCGGCACCGGGACCGCCACCGACGCCATCTGCGTCGCCGCGCCCGCTGACGGCAGCAGGGAAGAAGATTTCACCGGCCCGCGCTCCCTCTGGGGGGCCCGGATCGCCCGGGCCGTGCACGCCGCCGTCCGCGCCGGGGCGGTCGGCTACTCCGCCATCCTCAACGGGAGGACGCAGTGAAGTTCGGGGTCGTCTACAACACCGGTCACTATGGCGTCGACCCGGACGCCCTGGCCGCCCTGGCCCGGCACGCCGAGGACTGCGGCTTCGAGTCGTTCTACTTGCCCGAGCACGTCGCCCTGTACCCGGGCGCGAGCTTCGGCCAGGTGACCTTCCCGCCGGGGCTGCCGATCGCCGACCCGCTGGAGTGCCTGAGCTTCGTGGCCGCCGCGACCGAGCGGATCCTGCTCGGCACCGCGGTCCTGCTGCTGCCCCATCACCAGCCGGTGGTGCTGGCCAAGCGGCTGGCCACCATCGACCTGCTGTCCAAGGGGCGGATGCGGCTGCTGACCATCGGGGTGGGCAGCCTGCCGGGCGAGGCGGCGGCGGTGGGCGTCGACTACACCACCCGCGGCCGCCGCGCCGACGAGGCCATCGACCTGCTGCGGTTGCTGTGGGCGGGCGACGAGAACGGGGTCAGCTTCGACGGCGAGTTCTTCTCCGTCGTGGCCGCGTGCAGCTTTCCCAAGCCCGCCGGGACGCTCCCGGTGCACGTCGGCGGGTCCAGCCGGGCCGCGGCCCGCCGGGCCGGGCTGCGCGGCGACGGGTACTTCCCCGGCGGCAGGCTCACCGACGCCGAACGGGCCAGCCAGATCGAGCTCATGCGGGCCACCGCCCGGGAGGCGGGCCGGGACCCGGCCCCGCTGGAGGTCACCCGGTGGGCCTCCATCGACATGACCCCCGACGACGTGGCCGCCTACGCCGCCGCCGGGGTCACCCGGCTGGTGGTGCCGGCTGCGGCCGACCCGGCCGAGCAGCGCGGCCAGCTGTCGGACTTCGCCGGCCGGATCGGCCTGGGTTAAGCCAGCCCGCGCTGACCCGGCCCGGGCGGGGAGGCCTTCCGGGCCAGCTTGAGCAGCTGGCTCAGGGTGTCGCCCGGCCGGCCGACCAGCACCCGCAGCCGGGGCGCGGAGAACCCGATCTCCCGGGCCGCGCGGCGGGCGGCCCGGGCTGTCGCGGCGGTGGCCGAGGACAGCACCACCAGGTCGGCGCCGACCTGGTGGGCCAGCCCGATCACCTCGGCCACCGGCAGGTCGGTGGCCAGGTGATGGACCAGCCAGCGATCCTCGCGCAGGCAGGCCGCGGCCATCAGCCCCGGCAGACCGTGCCGTTCGCCCGGCGGCGTGGCCGTCACGGCGATCCCCCGGGGGCGGCCGGGCGGCTGCTGCGCCCGGGAGGCGATGAGCCGCTCGCAGATGGCGCTGGCCCGGTGCTCGGCCGCGATCGTGACCTGGCCCGCGGCCCATTCCTCGCCCAACCGGCGCAGCGCGGGCGTGATGACCCGCTCGCACAGGTCGATCAGCGGCACGCCCTGGGCCAGCCGGTCGAAGCCGTGCCGGGCCAGCGTCTCGTCGCCGGACACGATCGCGTCGTGCAGCCGGGCCGCCTGGACCGGCCAGTCCCGGACCCGGACCTCGGCCCGCGGTGCGGCGCCGGAGGCGCGGCGCTCGGCCAGCGCACTGACGTCGCTGTCGCTGACCTCGTAGCCGCGCCCGGACTTCCTGGCCGGGAGCACGCCCTGCCGCACCCACCCGTAGGCGGTCTGGTAGTGCACCCCGAGCGCCTCGGCGGCCTCGCGTAGCTGCATCCCGGCACCTTCTCCCACTACCCCAACGGTTTAACCTCGGATTTTTAGTGTAGTTTAGTATTGATTTAACAGGATGGCGAGAACCGCCGCGCGGCGGCGCGAAGCCGTCGGAGCTAGGGAGGGCTCATGGCACTGAGGTATTCCAGCACCCGCGCCGCCTGCCCGGAACCGCTGACCATCGCGGTCACCGGATCCAGCGGGCTGATCGGCACCGCGCTGACCGCGCTGCTGACCACCGGCGGGCACCGGGTCATCCCGCTGGTCCGCCGGCTGCCCCGGCACGCGGGGGAGCGCTACTGGCAGCCGGAGGATCCGGGCCCGGAGCTGCTGAGCGGGGTCGACGCGGTGATCCACCTGGCCGGGGCGTCGATCGCCGGGCGGTTCACCCCGGCCCGCAAGCAGCAGATCAGGGACAGCCGTATCACTCCCACCCGCCGGCTGGCCGAACTCGCCGCGGACACCAGCCCGGGCCTGCGTGCCTTCGTCACCGCCTCCGCGATCGGGATCTACGGCCCCGACCGCGGCGATGAGGTGCTGACCGAGATGAGCGCCCGCGGCGACGGGTTCCTGGCCGACGTGGTGGCCGGCTGGGAGGACGCCACCGCCCCGGCCGCCCGGGCCGGCATCAGGACCGTCCAGGTCCGCACCGGCATCGTGCAGACCCCGCGCGGCGGCATGCTCCGCCTGGAGTACCCGCTGTTCGCGGCGGGCCTGGGCGGCCGGTTGGGCAGCGGCCAGCAGTGGCTGTCCTGGATCGGCCTGGACGACCTGCTGGACATCTACCTGCGGGCCCTGTCCGGACCGACACCGACCGACCCGGCCCTGTCCGGGCCGGTCAACGCGGTCGCGCCCGAACCGGTCCGCAACGCCGCCTACACGGCCGTGCTGGCCGCCGTGCTGCACCGGCCCGCGGTGCTGCCGGTGCCCGCGTTCGGACCCCGGCTGCTGCTCGGCCAGGAAGGCGCCAGCCAGATCGCCGAGGCCAGCCAGTACGTCCGGCCGCAGCGACTGATCAACGCCGGGCACCACTTCCGCTACCCCGAGCTCGAGGCGGCCCTGCGGCACGTACTCGGCCGCGAGCCGGGCCTCCTCCCGGCAATCCGCACACCGGTCAGTCCCGAATAAGAACCACGGGCCCGAATAAGAACCACGGGCCCGAATAAGAACCACGGGCCCGAATAAGAACCACGGGCCCGAATAAGAACCACGGGCCCGAATAAGGATCATCGGGCCCGAATAAGGATCATCGGAAGGGAGAAAGTCGTGACCGCGCGGAGGATCGCCGTCATCGGCGGCGGGATCAGCGGGCTGACCGCGGGTTACGTGCTGTCCCGCAGCGCGCACGTCACGCTGTTCGAGGCGGACCGCCGGCTCGGCGGCCACGCCGACACCCACCTGGTCGGGCCGGTTCCGGTCGACACCGGCTTCATCGTCTACAACGAGCGCACCTACCCGCTGCTGACCAGGCTGTTCGCCGAGCTCGGGGTGGCCACGCAGGCGTCGGAGATGAGCATGTCGGTGCACTGCGCCGGCTGCGGCCTGCACTACGCAGGCAAACGGGGCCCGGCCGGCCTGACCGCGGGCCTGCGCCGCGGCGGCGGCCGGTTCGTGCGGATGCTGGCCGACGTCCCGCGGTTCCACCGCGCCGCCCGGCACCTGCTGGCCGCCAGCGCGGACAATGACCTGACCTTTGGCGAGTTCCTGCGCGGCGGCGGCTACTCCGGCTACTTCCAGGCCCACTTCGCGCTGCCCCTGGTAGCGGCGGTGTGGTCGTGCCCGGCCGGCACGGCCTTGGAGTACCCCGCCGCGTACCTGTTCGCCTTCCTGGCCAACCACGGGATGCTGTCGGTTTCCGGCGCGCCGTCGTGGCGCACCGTGACCGGCGGCTCCCGGTGCTACGTCGAACGGGCCGCGCGGCAGCTGGCCTGCGTCAGGCTCGGAGCCCCGGTCCGCTCCGTGGTCAGGCACCCGGACGGCGCCGAGGTGCGGGACGCCTCGGGCCGGGCCCTGGACTTCGACGCCGTGGTCATCGCCACCCACCCGGACCAGGCGCTGCGGCTGCTGGCCCGGCCCACCCGCGCCGAACAGGACGTGCTCGGCGCGTTCACCTACACCCCGAACCCGTCCCTGCTGCACACCGACACCCGGCTGCTGCCCGGCCGCCCCGGCGTGCGGGCCTCGTGGAACTACGAGCTCGGCCACTGCCGGGCCCAGAACCCGCAGCGGATCAGCTACCACATGAACCGGCTGCAGCACCTGCCGCCCGGCCAGGACTACATCGTGACGCTGAACGGCGAGGACGCCGTCGACCCCGGGCGGGTGATCGGCCGGATGGACTACGCCCACCCCGCCTACACCCCGGCCTCGGTGGCCGCGCAGCGCCGCCTGCCCGAGCTGAACACGCCGGTCACCGCGTTCGCCGGCGCCTACCACGGCTGGGGCTTCCACGAGGACGGCTGCCGGTCCGGCGCCCAGGCGGCCCGGGCCCTCGGGGGAACCTGGTGATGGCCGGCTCGCGCCCGCTGGCCCCGGGCGCCGCCCTGTACGAATGCCGGGTCACCCACGCCCGGACCGCGCCGCTACGCAACGTGTTCACCTACCGCACCTACCAGTGGCTGGTCGACCTGGATCACCTGCCCCGGCTCGGCCCGGCCCTGCGGCTGCTGGCCGGCTTCGACGCCCGCGACCATCTCGGCGACCCCGGCCGGCCGATCCGGGCCAACCTCGACCGCTTCCTCAAGACCCAAGGCGTCGACACCGATGGCGGCCGGGTCATGATGCTGGCCCACGCCCGGGTGCTCGGCTACGTATTCAACCCGCTGACCGTCTACTGGTGCCACCGGCCGGACGGCACGCTGGCCTGCGTGGTGGCCGAGGTGCACAACACCTACCGGCAGCGGCACGCCTACCTGCTGCATGCCGACGAACGCGGCCGGGCCCAGGTGGCCAAGCAGTTCTACGTCTCGCCGTTCTACACCGTCGACGGCGGCTACCGGATGAGCCTGCCCGAGCCGCGCCCGCCCGACCCGCGCCTGGCGCTGACCGTCACGCTGGGCCGCCCGGACGGGAACCGGTTCGTGGCCAGCGTGCGCGGCACCGGCCGCCCGGCCACCGCGCGCGCCCTGCTCGCCGCCGCGGCCCGGCATCCCTGGTCCACGGCGGCCGTGTCCGCGCTGATCCGGTGGCAGGGGATCCGGCTCTACCTGCGCGGGCTTCCCGTCGTGCCACGGCCAGCACATCCACCCCAGGAGGGCGTTCAGTGACCATGAGCATGCAACACACCGCGCCGCAGGAGGTCGACGCCGGGCGCTGGCCCGACGTCGCGACAGCCGGCGGCTCCCCGGTCCGCGCCGCCGGGGCCCGGGCCCTGTTCACCGGGCGGTGGCCCGGCTGCCGCTGCGGGTGCGCTTCCCCGACGGCCGCCTGCTCGGCGCGGGCCCGCCGGGCGCCCCGGTCATGGTCCTGCACCGGCCCCGGTCGTTCTTCCGCCGCTTCGGCGCCTCCGGCCTGATCGGCTTCGGCGAGTCCTACCTGGCCGGCGACTGGGACTGCGCCGACCTGACCGGCCTGCTCACCGTGTTCGCCGCGCACGCCGCCGACCTGGTCCCGCCCTGGCTGCAGCGGATGCGCAGCCTGGCCGGTCCTCGGCCGCCGGCCGGGGACCGGCAGACCCGGGAGGGAGCCCGGCGGAACATCGGCCACCACTACGACCTGTCCAACGAGCTGTTCGCGCTGTTCCTGGACGAGACCATGACCTACTCCTCGGCCCTGTGGGCCACCGCGGCCGACGGCACCCCGCTGGCCGCCGACCACCAGCTGGCCGAGGCCCAGCGGCGCAAGATCGACCGCCTGCTCGACCGGGCCGGGGTCGGGCCGGGCTGCCGGCTGCTCGAGGTCGGCACCGGCTGGGGCGAACTGGCCCTGCGGGCCGCCCGCCGCGGCGCCGACGTGACCACCGTGACCATCTCCCGGGAGCAGCAGGCCTACGCCGCGCACCGGGTGGCCCAGGCCGGGCTGGCCCGCCAGGTCAGCGTGCAGCTGCGCGACTACCGCGACATCGACGGCACCTTCGACGCCATCTGCTCCTGCGAGATGATCGAGGCGGTCGGCGAGCGCTACTGGGACGCCTACTTCGCCGCGCTCGACCAGCACCTGGCCCCCGGCGGCCGGGTCGGGCTGCAGACGATCACGATGCCGCACGACCGGATGCTGGCCACCCGGAACACCTACACCTGGATCCAGAAGTACATCTTCCCCGGCGGGCTGCTGCCGTCCCTGACCGCGATCGAGAACAGCCTGGCCAGCGCCACCCGGCTGCGGATCACCGCCCGTGAGGACTTCGGCGCGCACTACGCCGGGACCCTGAGGATCTGGCGGGACCGGTTCTGCGCCCGGGCCGGCGAGGCCGCCCGGCTCGGCTTCGACGAGGTGTTCCAGCGCATGTGGGCCTTCTACCTGGCCTACTCCGAAGCCGGCTTCCGCTCCGGTTACATCGGCGTCAGCCAGCTCACCCTGGCCCGCATATGACCTCGGCCCCGGAACGAGACGCCGCCCAGGTCATCGCCAACCTGGTCAAGACCCACGCCGGCCTCGACCTGCCGGTCCGGCTGCGGCTGTGGGACGGCAGCGAGGCCGGCCCGGCCGGCGGCCCGGTGCTGGTCGTCCGCTCCCCGCGGGCGCTGCAGCGGCTCGGCTGGCGCCCCGGCGAGCTCGGCCTGGCCCGCGCCTACATCAGCGGCGACCTGGAGGTCGAGGGCGACCTCACCGAGGGCTTGCGCCAGGTCCTGGGCACCCGGCCCAGGGTCAGCCCGGCCCGCTGGGCCCCCGCCGTCCTGGGCGCAACAAGGGCCGCGTCCCAGCTGCAGATACCTGTGTGGCCCCCGCCCCCGCCGCCGGACTGCGAGCTGCACGTCCGCGGCCGCCTGCACTCCCGGGCCCGCGACCGGGCGGTGATCGCCGGCCACTACGACCTGACCGCCGCGTTCTACCAGCTCATCCTGGATCCCAGCATGGCCTACTCCTGCGCCTGGTGGGACGGCGCGGCTCCGTTGCCGATCAGCCAGGGCCTGGCCGGCGCGCAGCGGGCCAAGCTGGAGCTGATCTGCGGCAAGCTGAACCTCCAGCCCGGCGACCGGCTGCTGGACCTGGGCTGCGGCTGGGGCTCGCTCACCGTGCACGCCGCCGGCGACCACCGGGCCCGGGTCGCCGCCGTGACCCTGTCCCGCGAGCAGGGCGGCTACGTCCGCCAGCGCGTCCGCGGACTGGGCCTGACCGACCGGGCCGAGGTCAGGATCCAGGACTACCGCGACACGGGAAACGGCCCCTACGACGCCATCGCCTCGGTCGAGATGGGCGAGCACGTCGGCGCGGCCGGCTACCCGGCGTTCTGCGCCGCGCTGTACCGCCTGCTGCGCCCGGGCGGCCGGCTGCTCATCCAGCAGATGTCCCGCGGCGGCCGCGCCCCCGGCGGCGGGCCGTTCATCGAGTCCTACATCGCCCCGGACATGCACATGCGCCCGGTGGGGGAGACCGTCGGGCTGATCGAGGCGGCCGGGTTCGAGGTCGTCGACGTCCAGGCCATGCGCGAGCACTACGTCACCACCATCCGGGCCTGGCTGGACAACTTCGAGCAGAACCTGCCCGCCATCACCGAGCTCCTCACCCCGGAGCAGGTCCGCGTCTGGCGCCTGTACCTGGCCGGCGGCGCCCTGTCCTTTTCCAGCGGCCGGATGGGCGTCGACCAGATCCTCGCCGTGCGGCCGGCCCGGTGACCGGCGGCATCGAGGCCGGTCCGTTCGGCCTGACCTTGCTGGCCAGCGCGGCCGCGCTGCTGCTCATGATGGCCGTCACCTTCGCCGTGGCCCTGCGGGCGGGCAGGCACAGCGTGGTCGACACGGCCTGGGGCGTCGGCCTGGCCCTGGTCGCCCTGGTCAGCCTGCTCGCCTCGGCTGGTCACGGCCAGCCCGCCCGCCGGTACGTGCTGCTGGCCGCCTCGGTCCTGTGGGGCGTCCGGCTGGCCGCCTACGTCGGCCGGCGCAACCGCGGTAAGGACGAGGACCCGCGCTACCGCGACCTGCTGGCCAAGGCCAAGGGGAACCGGAACGCTTACGCCCTGCGCACCATCTACCTGCTCCAGGCCCTGATCCTGTGGCTGGCCACCTTCCCGGTCCAGGCCGGCATGTCCGAACAGGCCCCGGCCGGCCCGCTGGTCGTCATCGGGGCCGTGGTGTGGCTGGCCGGGTTCGCCTTCGAGTCCGTGGGCGACTGGCAACTGGCCCGGTTCAAGGCCGACCCGGCGCATCGCGGCCTGATCATGGACCGCGGCCTGTGGCGCTACACCCGCCACCCCAACTACTTCGGCGACTTCTGCATGTGGTGGGGCCTGTTCCTGATCAGCCTGGGCTCCTGGGTGGGCCTGGCCACCGTGTTCGCCCCGCTGCTGATGACGTTCATCCTGACCCGCGGCACCGGCCAGCGCCTGACCGACCAGCGAATGGCCGCCACCCGCCCCGCCTACGCCGCCTACGCCGCCCGCACCAGCGGCTTCTTCCCCCTCCCTCCCCGCCACCCCCGCTAGCCGCCCCGGCCCGCCCCCGCTAGCCGCCCCGGCCCGCCCCCGCTAGCCGCCCCGGCCCGCCCCCGCTAGCCGCCGCCGCCCGCCGCCGCCCGCCGCCGACCGCCCGCCGCCGACCGCCCCCAGCTCCATCCCCTCGGCCCCCACCCGTCACATTTCCGCGGTTGATTCAGGTTCTGCGGTGGATTACCGGTATCCCAGCACCGCAAATCAACCGCACAACACGAATCAACCGCAAAAAGCGGGCGGGGGTGTGCGGGTGGAGTGGCTGGAGTTACGGGAGTGCCGACGTGGGGCCGCCGCTACTCGGGTTCGTAGGCCAGGTTGGGCCGCAGCCACCGTTCCACCTCGGACACCGGGACGCCCCGACGGCCGGCGTAGTCCTCGGCCTGGTCCCGGCCGATCCGCCCGACGGTGAAGTAACGCGCCTCAGGGTGCGCGAACATCAGCCCGCTGACGCTGGCCGCCGGGGTCATCGCGCAGCTCTCGGTGAGCGACATGCCAACCCGGCCCGCGTCGAGCAGGCCGAACAGCGCCGGCTTGCCGCTGTGGTCGGGGCAGGCCGGGTAGCCGAAGGCCGGGCGGATGCCGCGGAAGCGCTCGGCGTGCAGGTCCTCCAGCGACGGGCGGGCTTCCGGTTCGAACCACTCACGCCGGGCCTGCAGGTGGATGTACTCGGCGAACGCCTCGGCCAGCCGGTCGGCCAGGGCCTTGACCATGATCGACTGGTAGTCGTCGCGGCGGGCCTCGTAGCTGGCCGCGAGCTCCTCGGCGCCGTGGATGGCCACGGCGAATCCGCCCAGGTGATCCCCGGCCGGCGCCACGTAGTCGGCCAGGCACCGGTTGGGCCGGCCGGCGGGCTTGACCGTCTGCTGGCGCAGCATCGGCAGCCGGACCAGTCCCCGCTCAGCCGAAACCAGGATGTCGTCGCCCGCAGAGTGCGCGGGCCAGAAGCCGTAAGCCCCCCGGGCCTGCAGCAAGCCGTCCGCGACGATCTCATCCAGCAACAAGTTCGCGTCGTCGAACAGCTCGCGCGCGGCCGGCTGGCCCAGGATCGCCGGGTACTTGCCCTTCAGTTCCCAGGCCAGGAAGAAGAACTGCCAGTCGATCAGCTCGCGCAGCGCGGTCAGGTCCGGCTGGACGGTGCGGATCCCGGTGAACGCGGGCACCGGCAGGTCACCGAACGGCACCCGCTCGCGGTTGGCCCGGGCCTGCTCCAGCGCCAGCATGGGAGCCCGCCTCGAGGTCTCGTACTGATCCCGCAGCTGTTCCTGCTCGGCCCAGTTAGCGGCGGCGAACCCCGCCGACCGGTCGTCGCTGAACAGGTCCGCGACCACGCCGACCACCCGGGAGGCGTCCAGCACGTGCACCGTCGCGGCGTGGTAGGCGGGCGCGATCCGCACCGCGGTGTGCTGGCGTGAGGTGGTGGCCCCCCCGATGAGCAGCGGCAGCTTCAGCCCGCGGCGCTGCATCTCGGCGGCCACGTTCACCATCTCATCCAGCGACGGCGTGATCAGCCCGGACAGCCCCACGGCGTCGGCGCCCTCGGCGGTCGCGGTGTCCAGGACGACGTTCGCGGGGACCATCACCCCGAGGTCGATGACCCGGTAGTTGTTGCAGCCGAGCACCACGCCCACGATGTTCTTGCCGATGTCGTGCACGTCGCCCTTAACCGTGGCCAGCACGATCGTGCCCTGGCCGCGGTCGGCCTCGGCGGAGGCGCCTGCCAATAGCTTTTCCGCCTCCATGAACGGCTCCAGGTAGCCGACGGCCCGCTTCATCACCCGGGCGCTCTTGACCACCTGCGGCAGGAACATCTTCCCGGACCCGAACAGGTCCCCGACGATCTTCATGCCGTCCATCAGCGGCCCCTCGATCACCTCCAGCGGCCGCGCCGCCGTCTGCCGGGCCTCCTCGGTGTCGGCCTCGATGAAGTCGGTGATGCCGTGCACCAGCGCGTGCGACAGGCGCTGCGCCACCGGGGCGTCGCGCCAGGACAGGTCCACGGTGCGGGCGGTGCCCGGCCCCCGTACGGTGTCAGCGAAGGCCAGCAGCCGGTCGGTGGCGTCGGCCCGCCGGTCGAACAGCACATCTTCGACCAGTTCCAGCAGGTCGGCGGGGATGTCCTGGTAGACCGCGAGCTGCCCGGCGTTGACGATGCCCATGTCCAGGCCGGCCCGCACCGCGTGGAACAGGAACGCCGAGTGCATCGCCTCGCGTACCACGTCGTTGCCGCGGAAGGCGAAGGACAGGTTGGAGATGCCCCCGCTGGTCCGGGCCCCCGGGCAGCGCTGCTTGATCAGCGGCAGCGCGTCGATGAACGCCTTGGCGTAACCGTTGTGCTCCGCGATGCCGGTCGCCACGGCCAGCACGTTCGGGTCGAAGATGATGTCCGTCGGAGCGAAGCCGGCCCGCTGGGTGAGCAGGTCGTAGGCGCGGCCGCAGATGTCCACCTTCCGCTGCGCGGTGTCGGCCTGGCCCTGCTCGTCGAAGGCCATCACCACCACCCCGGCCCCGTGGTTCCTGACGTGCCTGGCCTGGTCGAGGAACGGCCCCTCGCCCTCCTTCATGCTGATCGAGTTGACCACGGCCTTGCCCTGGACGCACTTCAGCCCGGCCTTCAGCACGCTCCACCGGGAACTGTCGATCATGACCGGGACACGGGCGGCCTCCGGCTCGGTGGCGAGCAGGTTCAGGAAGGTGGTCATGGCCTGCTCTCCGTCGAGCAGGTCGGCGTCCATGTTCACGTCGAGCAGGTTGGCGCCCCCGCGTACCTGCTCGAGCGCCACGTTGATGGCACTCGCGTAGTCTCCCGACTCGATCAGCCGCCGGAACCGTTTCGACCCGGTGACGTTGGTGCGCTCCCCGATCATGACGAATCCGGTGTCCGGCCCGATCTCGAAGGGCTCCAGGCCGCTGAACCGGGTGCGGGCTGGCGACGCGGGCACCGGCCGGGGCGGCAGGCCCGTCACGGCCCGCGCGATCCGGGCGATGTGCTCCGGCGTAGTCCCGCAGCATCCGCCGACCACGTTCACGATGCCCGCCTCGGCGAATCCCCGCAGCAGCTCGGCGGTCTGCGACGGTGCCTGGTCGTAGCCGCCCAGCGCATTGGGCAGCCCGGCGTTCGGATGGCACGCCGTGTAGGTGCCGGCCAGCCGGGACAGCTCCTCGATGTACGGGCGTATCTCCGCCGCGCCCAGCGAGCAGTTCACCCCGACGACCAGCGGGTCGCCGTGCTCCACCGCGCGCCAGAACGCCTCGACCGTCTGCCCGGACAGCGTCCGCCCGCTGGCGTCCACGATCGTGACCGAGATCCACAACGGCAGCTGCGGCGCGACGTCGCGAATCGCGGCCACCGCCGCCTTGGCGTTCAGCGTGTCGAAGATCGTCTCGATCATCAGCAGATCGACCCCGCCCTCGGCCAGGGCCGCCGCCTGCTCAGCGTAGGCGGCGTACACCTCGTCGTAGGACACCGCCCGGAACGCCGGGTCATCCACGCGCGGCGACAGCGACAGCGTGACGTTCAGCGGGCCCATCGACCCGGCCACGAACCGGCCGCCCGCCTCGTCGGCCGCCTGCCGGGCCAGCCGGGCAGCGTGCAGGTTCATCTCCCGCACCCGCGACTGCAGCCCGTAGTCCGACTGGCCGATGCTGGTGGCGGTGAACGTGTTGGTCGTGAGGATGTCCGCGCCCGCGTCCAGGTACCGGCGGTGGATGTCCAGGACCAGGTCCGGCCGGGTCAGGTTCAGTAGATCCGGGTCGCCGGCCACGTCCCGCGGATGATCGCGCAGCCACTCCGGGCGGTAGTCGGCCTCGCCGAGCCCGGCGCCCTGCAGCAGCGTGCCCCACGGCCCGTCCAGCACCGCGATCCGCCGTTCCAGCAGCTCATGCAGGCCGTCTACCGCCGCGTGCTGATTTGGTCTGTCCACCTGCGCCTCCCGTTATAGGAGGCGCCCTTGATACATCGAGCCGGCCGAGCGTGGCGGGCTCTCGCCCGTTGCAGCGCCTCTCGGCCAGGACCCCAGCATAACGGTCACGGACAATTGACCCTGCCATGGAACTCACCATCATCGCCGTCGTCGGCGACCAGCGCTTCGAGTTCGGCCTGGACCTGCTCATCGACGGCCTCGCCGCCCGCCTGGCCTTCCGCACGTTAGCCGCCATAGCCGGCCCCGAACGCCGGGACTGATGTTTGGCTGAGACGATGCGGGTACGGGAATTTCTCAGTCCCGCCCTTCCCGCTGCGTTTCCCGGAGGTGCTCATGCCCGCTCCCGTCACCGATGCCGATCTCGCCCTGGCTGCCGAACTCGCCCAGCAGCTCCGCGTGGACTCCATCCGGTCCAGCACGTCGGCCGGGTCGGGGCACCCGACCTCGAGCATGTCCGCCGCCGACCTGATGGCCGTCCTGGTCAGCAGGCATCTCCGTTATGACTGGGATGAGCCGCGGCACGCGGGCAACGACCACCTGATCTTCTCCAAGGGGCACGCCTCGCCGCTGCTGTACTCGATCTACAAGGCGGTCGGGGTGGTCTCCGACGAGGAGCTGATGACCGGGTACCGGCGGTTCGGGTCCCGGCTGGAGGGGCATCCCACCCCGGTGCTGCCCTGGGTCGACGTGGCCACCGGCTCGCTGGGCCAGGGGCTGCCCGACGCCGTCGGGGTGGCGCTGGCCGGCAAGTACCTGGACGAGGTGCCCTACCGGGTCTGGGTCCTGTGCGGTGACAGCGAGATGGCCGAGGGGTCGATCTGGGAGGCGCTGGACAAGGCCTCCTACTACAAGCTGTCCAACCTGATCGCGATCGTCGACGTCAACCGGCTGGGCCAGCGCGGCCCCACCGAGCTGAGCTGGGACGTGGACACCTACGCCGCCCGGGCGGCCGCGTTCGGCGCCCGGGTGTTCGTCATCGACGGCCACGACCTGGCCGCCATCGACCAGGCGCTGGCCCAGGCGGGCGACCTGGCCGGCCATCAGCCGTCCGTCATCGTGGCCCGCACCCGCAAGGGCCGGGGGTTTTCTGAGGTCGAGGACCGCGAAGACTGGCACGGCAAGCCCCTGCCAGAACCTATGGCGGAACGGGCCGTGGTCGAACTCGGCGGCGAACGGCACCTGCTGGTCCGGGGCCCCCGCCCGGCGCAGGCGGCCACGTCCCGGCCGGCCGCCGGCGCCGCCGAGGTCAAGCTGCCCGGCTACGAGCGCGGCCAGAAGGTGGCCACCCGCAAGGCCTACGGCGACGCGCTGGCCGCGCTCGGCGTCCGCCGCGACGTGGTGGCCATGGACGGCGAGGTGAGCAACTCGACCTTCGCCGATGAGTTCGCCAAGGCCTACCCCGAGCGCTACTTCGAGATGTTCATCGCCGAGCAGCAGCTGATCGCGGCCGCGGTGGGCATGGCCGCGTGCGGCTACCGGCCGTTCGCCTCCACCTTCGCCGCGTTCTTCACCCGGGCCTACGACTTCATCCGGATGGCGGCCATCTCCCGGTCCAGCATCTGCCTGGTCGGCTCGCACGCCGGCGTGGAGATCGGCGCCGACGGCCCGTCCCAGATGGCGCTGGAGGACCTGGCCATGCTGCGCGCCGTGCACGGCTCCACCGTGCTGTACCCCTGCGACGCGACCAGCGCCGCCGCCCTGACCGCGGCCATGGCCGACCTGGAGGGCATCTCCTACATGCGGACCACCCGCGGTGCCTACCCGGTGCTGTACGACGCGGCGGAACCCTTCCCGGTCGGCGGGTCCAAGGTGCTGCGCCAGAGCGGTGACGACCAGGTGACCCTGATCGGAGCCGGGGTCACCCTGCACGAATGCCTGGCCGCAGCCGGCCAGCTGGCCGCCGACGGCATCTCCGCCCGGGTCATCGACCTGTACTCGGTCAAGCCGGCCGACACCGCCACGCTCACCGCGGCCGCCGCGGCCACCGGCGGCCGGCTGGTGATCGCCGAGGACCACCACCCCGAGGGCGGCCTCGGATCCGCGGTCCTCGACACCCTGACCGGGGCCGGCCGCACCGACCTGGCCGTCGCCCACCTGGCCGTCCGCGAGATGCCCGGCTCCGGCACCCCCGCCGAACTCCTCGACGCATCCGGCATCGACGCCGCCCACATCGCCGACGCCGCCCGCCGCCTGCTCGGCTAGCCCGGCGCGTCCTGGGCCAGGCCGGTGTGCTGCTGGCGCAGGTCGCGCTTGAGGATCTTGCCGCTCGGATTCTTGGGCAGCGCGTCGGAGAACACGACGTACTTCGGGCGCTTGTAGCCGGCCAGCCGCGCCCTGGTGTGGGCGTGCACATCGTCCGCGGTCAGGTCGGAGCCGGCCCGGAGCACGACGACGGCCGTCACCGCCTCGATCCAGTGCGGATGGGCGATCCCGAACACGGCCACCTCGGCCACCCCGTCCAGCTCGTAGATGGCCTCCTCGACCTCGCGGGAGGCGACGTTCTCCCCGCCGGTCTTGATCATGTCCTTCTTCCTGTCGACCACCGACAGGTAGCCGTCCTCGGTCATGACGCCCAGGTCACCGGAGTGGAACCAGCCGCCGCGGAACGCCTCGGCCGTCTTCTCCTCGTCCCGGTAGTAACCCAGGGCGGCGTGCGGCGACCGGTGCACGATCTCGCCGACCTCGCCGGCCGGGACCGGGTGGCCGTCGTCGTCGACGAGCATCGTCTCGGTGTTCAGGCTGGCCTTCCCGGCCGAGCCGGCCCGCTCGAGCTGCTCGTGCGGCCGCAGGATGGTGGCCAGCGGCGCCATCTCCGTCTGGCCGTAGAAGTTCCACAGCTGCACGTCGGGCAGCCGCCGCTGCAGTTCCCGCAGCACCTCGACCGGCATCGGCGAGGCCCCGTAATATCCCTTGCGCAGGCTGGACAGGTCGGCCGCGTCGAAGCCGGGATGACGCAGCAGCGAGATCCACACCGTGGGCGGGCAGAACAGCTTGGTCACCTGCTCCCGCTCGATGGCGGCCAGCATCGCGGCCGGGTCGGGGCCGGGCAGGATGACCGATGTGGCCCCCAGGTAGACGTCCACCGAGAAGAAGCAGTCCAGCTGGGCGCAGTGGTACATGGGCAGGGTGTGCAGCTCCACGTCGTCGCGGGACATGCCGCCGTCGATGATGCAGGACACGTACTGGGCGATCAGCGACCGCGAGGACAGCATCACGCCCTTGGGCCGGGATTCGGTGCCCGAGGTGTACATCAGCCGCAGCGGATCGTCGTCGGCCACCTCGACCTCCGGGGCGTGCCCGGGCCCGGTGCGCCACCAGGCGCCGACGTCCTGCCAGCCCGCGGCCGGAGCCGAGGGCCCGATCCAGCCCCGGACCGGATCGGCCACCCCGGCGGCCGCCAGGGCCGCCTCGGCCGTGCCGGCCAGGGCGTCCTCGGCCACGATGCCCTTGGCCCCCGAGTGCCCCAGGATGTAGGCGATCTCGTCGGCGTTAAGCATGAAGTTGACCGGGACCAGCACCACGCCGAGCCGGGCGGTGGCGAAGGCCAGCACCGCGAACTCCCAGCAGTTGTGTGACAGCAGCGCCAGCCGGTCGCCCTTGGCCAGGCCCTGGCCGGCCAGGGCGTGCGCGCACCGGTTCACGGCCAGGTCGAAATCGGCGAAGGTGGCCCGGACGTCACCGGACACCACGGCCAGCTTGCCCGGGTCCCGCCGGGCGGTCCGGTGCAGCAGGTCTCCGTAAGAATGCCGCCGAGCCCGGGCGATCACGTCTGTCATAACGGAAATTATCGCCCCGGACGGGGCGGCGCCGGTCCCCGCGAGTCCGCTGTCTGCCGCAGGCAGGCCGCACCGACCTGGCCAGGTAACGTGCGGTAGCACGACAGCGCGCCCTCGGCACGGATCCGCCCGAGCACGCGCTCGGCCACCGCGGCGTTCTCGGCTAGGATCCCGGCGTGGAACCGGGGCCCCTTGCGGCTCCAGCCGAAACGGAACCAGGGGAACTCGCTCGCCGGGACGAACGACAGCGCCTTGTTGGTCGTCTCGAAGATCTCCCGGCGTTCGTAGAGCAAGTCGCACCAGGCGGGCTCGTAGCCGGCCACGCGCGCGTGCAGCACGAGGTCGTGGCTCCGGCCGGCGACCGCGATCGGGTCGAACTGGATCGACCCGAACTTCCGGAAGACCTTGAGCACCCCGTCAAGGCCTCCCGCGACCGACCGCGCAGGCGCGAGGAAGTGCCGCGCGACGAGAAACCGACGCGCCGCCTCAGCAGTTACCTTCACCAGGATCCCAAGTCAGATCGCGTGCCGCAGCCGCAGCGCGGCCGGGAACGGCTCCAGGTACGTCTGCGACGCCAGCCAGGGCAGGTCGCCGCTGGCCGCGTAGTGGGCCAGCAGCGCCACCGGCACGCTGAGCGGCACCTCGCCCCGCCGGTACGCGTCGATCCGGGCCACCAGGTCCGAACCCAGCGACGACGGCAGCATCCGCCCGATCCGGCTGTAGGCGTGCAGCAGCGCGTTGGCGTTCCGGCCCGGCGTGGCCCGCCCCGCCATCGCGGCCAGGAACAGCTCCCCGTACTCAGCCGCCACCCCCGCGGCCCCCGTGGAACCGGCCCCCGTGGAACCGGCGGCCGCGACCACCCGCCCGGCTGACCGGTAACGCAACGGGTCGTGCGCCAGCAGCTGCAGCTTGTGCCGGGCATGGAACGCCACCAGGTCCCGCGGCTCCCACGACCCGGACAGCAAAGCACGCAGCCGCGCGGCCGCGAACACCTGCTCCACGAACGCCTCCCGCAGCCCCGTGTCGTTCAGCCGCCCCTCGTCCTCCACCGCCAGCAGCGGGAACGAGGCCAGCACCCGCTCCGCGTACAGCCCCCGGCCGTGCGCGCCGGACGCCTCCCCGTCGTCCCGGTAGCGGGGGATGCCCCAGATCCCGCAGCTCGGCGACTTGGCCTTGAACACGTACCCGTCGAGGCCAGCAGGCAGCGGCAGGGCCCGCATCAAAGCGGTGTGGTCCGCGGTCCCGCTCCGGTTGACCAGGCGGCCGTCCAAAGTGAGCCGGATCGGCTCACGCGGGGTGCCCAGCCCGATCTCGACCTCCGGGCAGTACGGCACCCAGTCCACGTACGGGTCGAGCTCGTCGGTCAGGAACCGGAACCGCTTGTGCCCCCCGTTGAACCGGACCTCCTCGCCCAGCAGGCAGCTCGACACCCCCACCCGCGGTCGTTCCGCGACTGCCGTGTCCGTTCCAGCCATGCAGAAACGCCTCTTGTGTCCGCTTCGCAAACGCTTAGCTTGCTGGTTTCCGCGGTTGATTCCGGCTTTGCGGTTGATCCGGGGTACTCCGTAAACATTCCGAAATTAACTGAGTTTCCGGCGTGTCGCGTGCCAGGATGCTGGTATGGGCGCGAACGCGGAGCTTTTGAAGCTTATCGGGCCGGAGCTGGGGCTGCTGCTGCCGGTGCTGGATGAGAAGGCGCGGCGGCTGGCGCTGGGCGCGGTGGCGCGGGCGGCCGGGGACGGCGGGATCACGGCGGTGGCCAAGATGACCGGGGCGTCCTGGCAGACGGTCGCCGATGGGGCGGCGGAGCTGGAATCCGGGTCGTTCGCGCCGGAAGGCCGGGTCCGGCGTCCGGGCGCGGGGCGCAAGAAGCTCGCCGAGGCCGATCCGGGGCTGGTGCCGGCGCTGCTGGCCCTGGTGGCGGACTCTACCCGGGGTGATCCGGAGTCGCCGCTGATGTGGACGACCAAGAGCGCGAAGAAGCTGTCAGATGAGCTGAGCAGGCAGGGGCACGCGTGCAGCCCGCAGACGGCCTGGCGGCTGCTGCATGAGCAGGGGTTCTCCACCCAGGCCAACGCGAAGGTGACCGAGGGGCGGCGGCATCCGGACCGCGATGCCCAGTTCCGGTATATCGCCGGGCAGGCTAAGGAGCACCTGGCGGCCGGGCAGCCGGTGATCAGCGTGGACGCGAAGAAGAAGGAGGAAGTCGGGGAGTTCGCGCAGGCCGGGGCCGAGTGGCGGCCGGAGGGCGACCCGGTCAAGGTCCGCGACCACAGCTTTGAAGATGAGCAGGGCGGGCACGCGATCCCGTACGGGGTCTACGACGTGGCCGCGAACGCCGGGTTCGTGAACGTGGGCACCGACCACAACACCGCCGCGCTGGCGGTGGAGTCGATCCGCCGCTGGTGGGACCTGATCGGCCGGGATGCCTATCCCGGCGCGGGGCGGCTGCTGATCTGCTGCGATGCCGGCGGGTCCAACGGGTGGCGGAACCGGGCCTGGAAGGCCGGGCTGGCGGACCTGGCCCGGCAGACGGGGCTGGAGATCACCTGCTGCCATTTCCCGCCCGGCACCTCCAAGTGGAACAAGATTGAGCACCGGCTGTTCTCCCAGATCACCCTGAACTGGCGTGGCCGCCCGCTGACCAGCCACGACGTCATCATCAACACCATCGCCGCGACTACCACGGCCACCGGGCTGGCCGTCACCGCCGCGCTGGACACCGGCTCCTACCCCACCGGGACCCAGATCAGCGACGAGCAGATGACCGACCTGGAGACCAGGGCCTTAACCCGGCACCGCTTCCACGGCGACTGGAACTACACCCTGCTGCCCGCCTGGCGGGCCGCCCCGCCACCCCCGCCGGACCCCGCGCCCGCCCCGGCCGCCGCCGCCCTGGCCCCCGTCGTGGCCGCGCTGGCCAGCCCGGAACTGACCGGCCTGTCCCGCCAGGACCTCGCCGCCCTGACCGCCAGCCTGCAACTGCCCTGGGCCGCCGCCCGCGAGCAGCGCCTGCACCTGGACCGCGGCCACTCCCGCCGCGCCCGCACCGGCCCCGCCGCCCCGTTCAGGTTCACCCTGGACACGCTGCTGCTGGCCGCCCTCTGCCACCACCGCCTCGGCATGCCCTGCACCAGCATCGCCGCCCTGCTCGGCGCCCACCACAGCACCATCACCCCCGCCGTCCAGGCCATCACCAGCCTGCTCGGCCCCGGCCACCCCGCCCTAGCCCCCGGCCCCGTCCGCGTCCGCACCCCGGACGACCTGCGCCGCCACGCCGCCGCCGCCGGGATCACCATCCCCGGCCCCCCGCCCCGCGGGCGCCTCCGCACATAGCACAATAAGCACCCGCAACACACCGCAAACACAACTTATTTTGGAATGCCTACCCCATACACCGGATCAACCGCAAAGCCCTGATCCACCACGATAATCGGAGCGGCTGCTCCGGCTGGCGCGGCTGCGGTGTGTGGCATGGGGCGCTGTGATTCTAAAGAGACTGCTGTTACTCAACCGGCATCCTAAAACGACCCGCAGGTTAGCCTGGGGGGCGTGTGCCCAAGCGCGCCACCACTCGAGCCGTAACAGGACGACGATGACAAGCCCCAGGCTGCTCGCCCTCAGCGATCTGCACGTGGCGCACCCGCAGAACCGGGAGATCGTCTCCGCCCTCGAGGCGGGCAACAAAGGCGACTGGCTGCTGCTGGCCGGGGACGTGGGGGAGCTGTACCCCGACATCGAGTGGGCGCTGCGCACCCTCGCTGGCAAATACACCGCCGTGGTGTGGACCCCGGGTAACCACGAGCTGTGGACCCGGCGCAAGGACCCGGTCCAGCTGCGCGGCGAAGCACGGTACCTGGCCCTGGTGGAGCTGTGCCGCAGCCTGGGCATCCTGACCCCGGAAGACCCGTACCCGGTGTGGGACGGGCCCGGCGGGCCGGTCACGGTCGCGCCGGTGTTCCTGCTGTACGACTACACGTTCCGGCCGGACGGCGCGCTGACCAAGGAGCAGGGCCTCAAGCTGGCCTACGAAAAGGGCATCGTGTGCAGCGACGAGGCGCTGCTGCACCCCGATCCCCACCACACCATAGAAGAGTGGTGCTGGACCCGGATCGAGCACACCGAACGTCGGCTCGCAAACCGGGACCCCGCGCTCCCGGTCGTCTTCGTCACGCACTACCCGCTGGTCCGCGAGCCCACCCGGGTGCTGCGTTACCCGCTGTTCGCGCAGTGGTGCGGCACCACCAGGACCAGCGACTGGCATCTGCGCTACAACGCCGCCGCGGTCGTCTACGGCCACCTGCACATCCCTCGGGTGACCTGGTACGACGGCGTCCGGTTCGAGGAGGTCTCGGTCGGCTACCCGCGGGAGTGGCGCCGCCGCGACCTGCAGCCCGGCCGCCCGCGCCAGATCCTGCCCGGCCAGGACGTCACACGGGCCGCAGTACCGATCCGGTAGCAGGGTGGCCGACGGCGACGTGGCCAACAACGCGGGCAACTGGCAGTGGGTGGCCGGCACCGGCAACAACACCCGGCCCAACCGGGTCATGAACCCGCTGCGCCAGGCCGAGCGGTTCGACCGGGTCGGCGACTACGTGCGCTGCCACCTGCCCGAACTGGCCGGCCTCGGCCCGGACCGCATCCACACCCCGTGGCGGCTGGACGCCGCGGCCCGCCGGCGGCTCGGCTACCCCGACCCCATCGCCGAGCTCTGAGACCGTAACACCACGGACCGTTCGGGATCATTGAAAGATCTTTGTCCCGAACGGTCCGTGGTTTTAGCGGCCGGCCACCGTCACGAGGACGGCGGCATCAGCACCGTGTTGATGATGTACACGGTGGCGTTGGCGGTGTGCACGTTGCCGCACACCACGTCGGCGCTGTTGACCTCGTAGGTGCTGCCCATCAGGGCCGGGGTGACGGTGGCGCCTTCCAGCGTCTTGAGCGGGGCGCCCGCGGCCAGCTGGGCGGGGGTGTAACGGCCGGCCACCACGTGGTAGGTCAGGATCTTGGTCAGCTCGGCCTTGTTGGCCAGCACGCTGTTCAGGGTGGCCGACGGGATCTTGGCGAACGCCGCGTTGTCCGGGGCGAACACGGTGATGTCCGACGCGGAGTTCAGCGTGTCCACCAGGCCGGCCTTCTTGACCGCGCCGACCAGGGTGGACAGCACCGGGTTGGCCGAAGCGGCGGTGGCCACCGGCGCGGTGGCCATGCCGGTGAAGCTGCCCGCGCCGGTCTTGGGCACCGAGGAGCAGTCCGAGCCGAAGTCGGCGGTGGTGGCCGCCGGGGCCGACGCCCCAGCCGAAGACGGAGCCGAAAACGCCGGCATCGAGGACGCCGGAGCCGATGCCGACGACGAGGACCCGCTCGAGCTGCACGCGGTCGCGGTCAGGGCGAAAGCGGCCAGGCCGCAGGCGGCCAGCAGACGGTATTTCATGGTGTGCTCCTTTAGGGGCGGGCGGCCGTCAGCTGACGGTCACCACGACGGAATCCCAGCCGGTTGCTCCGGACGGGAAGGTCTGGGCGCGCTGCGATACCTGCGTCACGCCCGCGTTGCTGGTGGCCCGGACCTGGAGCTGATGCAGACCTGAGGGGGCATTCCAGGTCCACATCCACTGCCGCCAGGTGTCGATGCCGTCGGCGGCGGCCAGCCGGGCCCGCTGCCAGGGACCGTTGTCCACGCTGACCTCGACCGCGGCGATGCCGGTGGCGGGGGCCCAGGCCACCCCGGCCACGGTCACCCGGCCCGGCGCCACCTGGGCCAGCGGCTTGGGCACGTCGATCCGCGACTCGACCTTGATCGGCGCCACCGCGGCGTAGCCGCGCTGGGTCCAGTAGGCCTTCTGCGCGGCAAAACTGGTCAGGGTCAGCCGGGTGACCCACTTGGTGGCCGAGGTGTAGCCGTACAGGCCGGGCACCACCATGCGGGCCGGGAAGCCGTGCGCCACCGGCAGCGGCTGGCCGTTCATGCCCACCGCCAGCAGCGCCTCCCGGCCGTCCATGATCGCCGCGACCGGGGTGGAGATGGTCATGCCGTCGGTGGCGGCCGACAGCACCTGGTCGGCGCCGGCCCGCACCCCGGCCCGGCGCAGCAGCGCGGCCAGCGGCGCGCCCAGCCAGCGGGCGTTGCCCGCGTACGGCCCGCCGACCTGGTTCGAGACGCAGACCAGGGTGATGTCGGTCTCGGTCAGCGGCATCTTGAGCAGTTCGGCGAAGGTGAGCTCGATCGGCCGGGAGACCATCCCGTCGATCCGCAGCGTCCAGCTCTCCGGCGCCACCTGGGGCAGCACCAGGTCGGTGTCGACCCGGTAGAAGCTAGCGTTCGAGGTGAAGAACGGCGTCAGCCCGGGGATCCGGAAGTCGGTCCCCACCGGGACGGGCGGGGCGGCCACGGCCGCGGCGGGCAGCCGGACCGCCGCCCGGGAGGAGGCGATGCTGAACCGCCGCAGCAGCAGGTCGCCGGCCCCGCCGGCTACCGCGGCCACCGCCGCCGCGCCGCCGGCCAAGGCCAGGAACCGGCGCCGCCCCGGCGCCGGGGCGGCGCGGCCCGGCCCGGCCGCATCCGCCGGTAGCAGGTCACGCAGGTACGGGCCGGTCAGCGAGACATCCGCAGACGAAACGGCACCTGCCCCACCTGCCGCCCCGCCCGCCGCCGATCCGACGCCCGTCCCGTCCCCGCCCGCCGCCGATCCGACGCCCGTCCCGTCGCCGCCCGCCGCCGGCCCGGGGCCCTTCCCGTCCCCGCCGACCGCCACCGGCGCCGCCCCCGGGAGGGCCGGGGCGCTGGGAAAGGCCGCCCGGACGGCCGGCGCCAGCACGGCCAGCGCCCCCGCCGTCGCGGCCACCCCCGCCAGCGTAGGCACCACATCGATCAGGCCGGCCCCGGGCAGGTGCAGCGCGGCCGCCGCGCCGAGCCCCGCGAACACCACCAGCCCGGCCAGCCCGTAGCCGATCCTGCGCACCGCCAGCACCCCGATCAGCGCGGCGAACGCGGCCAGCAGTACCAGGATGCCCGCGACCAGGGCCTGTTTGTCGTGCGAGCCGAAGTGCGCGATCGCGAATTCCTTGACCGGGATGGGCGTCAGGTTGATCGCCGTCTCGCCGACCGCGATGACCGGGGCACTGTCCGGGCCGATCAGCGCGGCCGCAAGCTCGGCCACGCCCAGCGCCACGGTGGCAGCGAGGATCCCCGCTAGTGCCGCGGCCGCGGTCCTGGCGATCGCCCTGACTACGGAGCGCGATGGCTCGTGCCGGTCCGGTGTCCTGATCACGGCCGCCATTCGGAGCTGCCCGCGAACCGGATTGGCCGATGTCTCATTCGCGCAGGTCCCGGCGGTCCGGGGCAATCCGGAGGCGGACCTGCCTCGAATGGAAGGCATGAGACGGACGGAGATACGACAGCTGCCGCCCGATCGCGGCGCCGCCGAGAAGGAATCCGGCCGGGACCCGGATCTGTCCGGCCTGCTGGCCCGGGTGGCGCGCGGGGACCACGCGGCGTTCGAGCTGGTCTACGGCGAGCTGACCGGACCGGTGTACGGGGTGGTCCGGCAGGTGCTGCGCGATCCGGCCCAGTCCGAGGAGATCGCCCAGGAGGTGCTGCTGGAGATCTGGCGCACCGCCTCCCGGTTCGACCCGGCCCGGGGCAGCGCGGCGGCCTGGGCCCTGACCATCGCCCACCGCCGCGCGGTGGACCGGGTCCGGTCCGAAAACGCCGGCTCGCGCCGCGAGCAGCAGGCGGCGCCCGACCTGTCCGGAGCGGACGACGACGTGGCCGAGGTGGTCGCGGCCCGGCTGGACCAGCAGCGGGTCCGCCGCTGCCTGGGCGGCCTGACCGACCTGCAGCGCGAGTCGATTCAGCTGGCTTACTACGGTGGGTACACATACCCGCAGGTCGCCCAGCTGCTCGGGGTGGCCCTGGGCACGGTGAAGACGCGGATCAGGGACGGGATGATCAGGATGCGCGACTGCCTGGAGGTGGACTGGTGAAGACCCCTTATCGAGCAGCAGGGCGTGACGACCTGCACGCACTCACCGGCAGCTACGCGCTCGACGCCCTGACCAACCCGGAGCGGGACGCCTTCGAGCGGCACCTGCAGCACTGCGGTTCCTGCGACGCCGAGGTCCGCGGGCTGCGCGAGGCCGCGGCCCGGCTGGCCATGGCCCGGGCCGTCGACCCGCCGGAGCGGATGCGGCAGCAGGTGCTGGCCTCCACCTACCGGACCCGGCAGCTCCCGCCGCTCGTCGCCGACCGCATCGGCCGCCGGGCCCAGGTCGTCCGGCTGGTTTCCGGCCGCCGGGCGGCCCCGGCCCGCCACCCGCACGTACCGCGCGCCATCGCCGCCGCCGTCGCGGCCTGCGCGGCCGCGGCCATCGCCTTCGGCGTGGTCAGCCAGGTCACGGCGCCGCCCCGGCCGCCCGCCGCGATCAGCAGCGTGCTCGGGGCCCGGGACGCCCAGACCGGGACCATGCGCACGGCCGCGGGCGGGACCGTCACCGTGACGGTCTCCTGGGACAAGCGCGAGGCCGTGGTCACCACGGCGGGCCTGTCGTCCCTGCCCTCCGCCCAGGTCTACCAGCTGTGGGTGATGAGCCCGGCCGGGATCAGCCCGGTCCAGGCCCGTTCGGCCGGACTGCTGCACTCCGCTCCGGTGCTGGCCTCCGCCCTCCGGCCCGGCGACCGGATCGGGATCACCGTCGAGCCCGCGGGCGGCACCGCCCAGCCGACCACTAAACCAGTCGTCACCATGACCCTGCCCGTCTAGGGTGGGCCGGGTGAGCAGCCTGACTGTCCACCCGGTGCTGCGCAGCAAGGCCGACGCGGACCCTGGCGCGCTGCTGCTGGAACGGCTGGGCCGTTCCCTGGATCAGCTCGGCCTGCCGATCAGGGCCCGGCACGAGATCCTGTGCACCGCGGCCGAACTCCTCTGGCGGCCCGCCCCCGGCGCCCCGCCCCCGGCGCCGGCCCGCCCACCGGGGCGGACATGGCCCAGCGTGTGATCGCCGGACGCCTTAATCACCACGGTGGACCCGTGGGAACCCGTAGGCCGGGCCCTGGCCCGGTCCCAGTACGAACCCGGCATGACCGCTCACCCCGGTAATCATCGTGCCGGTATGGCGGCTTCCGCTATATCGTCTTGCGGTATATCGGATGGCGTTGTAATGTGAGGCGACACATGATCCGGACGCGGTTACGGGGAGGACGACGTGGGCGACAGGCTGGACCGCTGGGCCGATCCGCCGCTGCTGGTGCTGGCCAGCCTGGCCGGCGAGCCGAAGCACGGCTACGCCATCACCCAGGACGTGGCGCAGACCATGGGGGTCCGGCTCAGCGCCGGCACCCTCTACGCGGTGATCGCCCGCCTGGAGTCCAAGGGCCTGATCGAGCCGCTGGAATCCGAGGACCGCCGCCGGCCCTACCGCATCACCGCCGCCGGGGCCGGTGCGCTGGCCGAGCAGTCCGCGCGGATGAGCCGGGTGGTCTCGCTGGCCACCGAGCGGCTGCGCGCCTGGGCCACGGCATGACCGGCCCCGCGCCCAGCGCGACGCTCCCGGCCCGGGCGGCGCTGGCCCTCTATCCGCCGTCCTGGCGGGATCGTTACGGCGAGGAGGTCCGGGCCCTGCTCGACGAGTCCGGCGGCGGCGCGCGGGCCGTGGCCAGCCTGGCCTGGCGGGCGCTGCCCGCCTGGATCTGGCCCGCGCCGCACCTGCACGACCGGCCCGCCCGGATGCGGGCCAGCCTGGCCACCGGCCTGATGTCCTGGTCGTTCCTGGTCGGCCTGGGCCTGGTCTTCGCCCAGCTCACCCAGCTGCAGGGCTACCGCCCGGCCGGCCATCCGGTCATCGGCTGGTGCTACGCGGTCTTCGACGCCGCCCTGGCCGTCTCGGTCCTGGCCGCGGGCCTCGGCGGCCTGCCGCTGTGGCTGCTCATGCTGCGCCGGGCCCGCCGCGACTGGAGCCTGCCCGGCCTGGCCTTCCTGCTGGCCCCGGTGGTCGTCCCGGTCGCCTACCTGGCCGCGGTGAGCGTCACCGTCCGGCTGGTCGCAGGCCCTGACGGGGTCAGCCCGTGGTGGTTCCTGGCCGTCACCGTGGCCGGGTTCGGCGCCGCGGGCGTGGCCGCCGCCGGACCGGGCCTGGCCCTGCGCCGGCTCCAGCCCCGCGGGCCGGCCCTCCGGCTGGCCGCGACCGCGGGCGGCATCGCCGCCGCGGCCATGCTGGCGGCCAGCGCCGCCGTCATCGTCGCCGTGGTCGGCCTGTGCCTGTGGGCGCCCGGCTTCGCCGGCCATCACCAGGCGACCGTGCCCGGCATCTTCCTGGCCCTGGTGACGGCGGCTGCGTCCGTCACCGCGGTCAGCGCGGCCCGGGGGGCACGCGCCGCCCGTGCCTAGGATGGGGCGTGGCCCTGACCGTCCCTGACGCCGCGGTGCGTGCCGCGGTCGCCGTGGCCGAACGCTTCGGCATCACCAGCACCGAACCTGCCGTCCTGGCCGACGGCGCGAACGTCGTCGTGCACCTGAGTCCTGCCCCGGTGGTGGCCAAGGTGGCCGCCAGCACGCCTGCCGTCCGCCCGGACAGCGCGGCCTGGCTGCAGCGCGAACTCGGCGTCACCGCCTTCCTGGCCGCCCGCGGCGCCCCGGTCGTGCCGCCCAGCCCGGAACTGCCCGCCACCACCCATTCCGGTCACGGGCACGTGATGTCGTTCTGGCGCTACCAGCCGCCAGCCAACCTGGGCGGCCCGCCGCCGCGCGCGGACGAGGAGACCCTCGGGTCGATGCTGCGCGATCTGCACGCCGCGCTGCGCGGCTACCCGGGCCCGCTGCCCGTGCTGGCGCCGCTGCAGGACATCCCCGCCTTCCTGGCCCGCCCGCGGACCCGGCTGGCCGCCGGGCAGAAGGCGGCGCTGGCCGCCGCGTACGCCCGGCTTACCGCCGAGCTGGACCCGGCCGCCCCGGCACAGCCGCTGCACGGCGACGCCAGCGCCGGCAACCTGATGGCCACCGGCCATGGCTGGCTCTGGCACGACTTCGAGGACACCTGCTCCGGGCCGGTGGCCTGGGACCTGGCCGCCTCCACCGCCAGCCGGTTCAGCGACGGGCCGCGGGTCCTGGCTGCCTACGGCGACCCGGTCGATGCGGGCCAGCTGGCCGTGTGCGAGCGGCTGCGGCGGCTGCACCTGACCGTCTGGTACTGCCTGTACGCCGAGCGGCTGCCCGAGCTCAGCGCGCGGGCCGCCGAGCTCGTGGCCGGCTGGCCGCCCGCCGAGGCCGCTCCGGCCTCCCGGTGAACCGGCCGCCTGGTACGGACGTTCGGTCATCGAGACCGGCAGGGCCGGGCGGCCGGTGCCGGTCGAGCAGGCCAGCCCGCGGCTGCGCGCCTGGGCTGTACGATGCTGACCCAGTTGGCGGGCCCGGGTTCGGACACTTCCCGGAAGTTAACTGAACCATCTTGCGTCGCACGGCGTACCTCTGTCGGGCGACGCGGTGAGCGATCGGCACCAGCTGAACTCAACAGCCATTCGGTACGTGATTCCTAGTGGGAGATCACGAGCACGGAAAACGGGAGAATTCGAATGCGAAAGATAGTGACTGCCGCCGGGCTGGCTGGCCTGGCCATCGCCCTGTCGGCCTGCGCGAGCTCGGGCAGCTCCTCGTCCACCACCAGCACACCGGCCAGCACCCCGGCCGGCGCGGCTGCGAGCTCAAGTAGCTCGAGCGGGACCACCGTGGGCAGCGCGACCATCAACGGCACCGCGGTCCTGACCAACTCCAAGGGCTTCACGCTGTACTGGTTCGCGCCTGACACCTCGACCACCTCGAAGTGCACCGGCTCCTGCGCCACCTACTGGCCGCCGGTGACCGGCCCGGTGACCGCCGGATCCGGCGTCACCGGCACGCTGGGCACCATCACCAGGGCGGACGGCACCGTCCAGGCCACCTATGACGGGCACCCGCTGTACACCTACGCCGGGGACACCGCCCCCGGCCTGGCCAAGGGCAACGGGCTCAACCTCTCGGGCGGCCTGTGGTACGAGATGACGGTCTCGGGGGCCAAGCCGACCACCAGCACCAGTGCTAGCGCTAGCGCTAGCGCTAGCGGCGGTTACGGATACTGATTCGCGCTTCCCGACCCCGGCGCGCGATACCCCTGACGCGGCGGGGCCTGGCCGGCACCAGGCCCCGCCGGCCCAGGCCCCGCCGTTCCCCGTTTACCCGGCGGCACGGGCCGACATCGTGATGAAGTCCCGGGCCCACCGGGACTCGAAGAACGTCCCCGGGCCCTGCGTGGTCGAGGACAGCAGCTTGCGGCCGTTGGCCGCCCCGGCCGGCGTCCTGGGCGGGGGATCGTAGGTCGCAAAGACCGGCCAGTACGGATTGATGTCGAGCTGCATGCCGCGGACCGCCCCGGCCCGCACCAGGAGCTCGGCCAGCTGCAGCGGGTCCAGGGCCGGGCCGGCCACGTAGACCAGGGCCCCGTCCTCGGTGATGCCCAGCCCCGAACGCCATTGATGCTTGATGCCGGGCTTCCCCTGCCCGCAGGAGGTCGCGGCGCACGTCGACCCCCAGACATGCCACTTCGCGCTCGCCGCCAGCGGCGACGGACGGCCGTCGGCCACCAGCGGCAGCAGGTTCTGGCGCACGCTCGCCACCTGCGGGGTCATGGTCACGTCGCTGCCCCAGGCGCCGATGTCGACGCTCCCGTCGGCGTAGATGACCAGGGAGGCCGCGCCCGCCCGGAGTTTGTCTATGACGCGGCCCTCGGTGTAGTAGCCGCCGTGCGCGTCCCTCATCAGGAAGCCGCCGTTGAACGCGGCCACCAGCGTCGCGGCCTGGGCCGGCCGGATGGGCGCGGTGTACTGGTACGGTCCCCCGCCGGGGCTCTCCGAACCGGAATACAGCCGGGCCGACAGCAGGCCGGTGTCCATCCAGGCGATCCCGGCCGGCTTCGTGCCGCCCGGCGGCACCAGGGTGGTCTGGTAGATGACGCGAATGCCGCGGACAGCGCGGTCGGCCGGGCTCCACGTGCCCTCGCCGGCGGCCGCCGGCGTCCCGAACGGCACCAGCGCGGCCGGGGCAGGCAGCAGCCGTCCGGGAACGGCCTTGCCCGGCCAGACCGGGCTGGCCGATCGGCTCTGACCGGCCGGGGCCACGGTACGCGGCGGGGCCACGGTGCGCGGCGGGACCGCGGTGGCCGGCGCGGCCGGGGCACTTACGGGGGCACTGACGGGAGCGCTGCAGGCCGCGGTCGCGCCGGCGCACGCCACGGCGGCCGCCGCGAGCGCGGTGCGCAATCTCATGAGCTCAGGATGCTGGGCCACGATGACAGAAACATGAAGCGCCAGCGGCCCGCTGGCAGGCGGCCTGCCCGCGGGCCGCTCCGTCCCGCTCAGCCCGTCCGCGTATCCCCGACCCGGCACTCCGGGGCTGTTCATGTTACGTTAAAATTCGTGCCGCGCCGAGGCCGCCTTCCCGACGTCCGCAAGGCCCATGAGGACCTGCTGGAGCGGGGGTCAGCCCTGCAGGGCGTTCGCGACCTGATCGCCGACTCGTGGCTCAGGTCGGTGGCCGCAGGCGTAGATGTCGAGGCCAGCCAGCCACCTATTACCCTTGACCGCGACCTGCTCGGCGAGTACCGCGACAGCCATCCGCTGGCCCGCGTCTTCCCGTTGCTGTATGAGGTGGTCGGCTGGGCCGCCGAGGACTGCGACAGCGTGCTGGCCGTCGCGGACTCCCGCGGCCAGCTGCTCTGGGTGCGCGGCAAGCCCGCGGTGCTGCGCCGCGCCGAATCCATCCAGTTCGTCGAGGGCGCGCAGTGGGACGAGCGGCATGCGGGCACCAACGCGCCAGGCACGGCGCTGCGCCTGGATGCCCCGGTCACGATCAAGTCGGCGGAGCACTTCGTCCGCCCGGTGCAGCGCTGGAGCTGCGCCGCCGTGCCGGTGCACGAGCCGGGCTCGGGCGCGATCCTCGGCGTCATCGACGTCACCGGCGGCCGGGACGTGGACTCACCGCAGACGATCGCGATGCTCAGGGCCGCCGCGCGGATGGCGGAGTCTGAGCTGGCCAGGCAGTCGCTGGTGCCCGCGAGCCGGTTCTCGGAACCATGCCAGGCCGGCTTGCCACCGCCGCCCGGGATCAGCATGAACGCCCTGGGCCGCGCGGACTGCATCGTGTCCACCGGGTCCCGGACCATACGGCTGAGCCCGCGGCACAGCGAGATCATGGTCATCCTGGCCGCCTGTCCCGCCGGGCTGACCGGCGACGAGCTGGCCTACCTGCTCTATCCCGACGACGTCACCACCTCGACGCCGCGGGCCGAGCTGGTCCGGATGCGCGCCCTGCTCGGCGAGTGGCTGCTCGCCTCCCGCCCGTACCGGCTCACCTGCGAGGTCACCTCGGACTGGGCCGCGGTATCGGCGCAGCTGGCCGCGGGCAACCTGGCCGAGGCCCTGCGGCTGTACCGCGGGCCGCTGCTGCCGCACAGCGAGGCGCCCGGCGTCGCGGAGGTGCGCGCGGACCTGGAACGCGCGCTGCGGTCGGCGATCCTGGCCTCGGGCCAGCCCGAGTTCCTGGTCAGCTGGACCAGGTCCCGCTGGGGCGCGGACGACCTGGAGATGTGGCAGCGGCTGTGCGCCGTCCTGCCGGCCTCCTCACCGCTGCGGCCGTTCGCGGCGGCCACCGCGGCCAAGCTCGACGCCGAGCTCGCCTGCTAAACCGGTCCGCCGCGCGAAACCTGCATGCAACGTGACTGCAACGTTGCGGCTCCTAAGGTGACCGTTACGTCACCCATCAGTCCGAGTCACAAGGGATCCCACCATGACGCAATACGCAGCACCCGGCCAGGCCGGCAGCCTGGTTTCCGTCCAGGACCGGTACGGCAACTTCATCGGCGGCGAGTTCGTCCCGCCGAGCAAGGGCCAGCACTTCGAGAACCCGTCGCCCGTCACCGGTAAAGCCTTCACCGAGATCGCCCGGTCCACCGCCGAGGACGTCGAGCTGGCCCTGGACGCCGCGCACGGCGCCAAGCGCGCCTGGGGCAGCACGTCGGCCACCGAGCGGGCCAACATCCTGAACAAGATCGCCGACCGGATCGAGGCCAACCTCGAGTCCCTGGCGATCGCCGAGACCTGGGACAACGGCAAGCCGGTCCGCGAGACCCTGGCCGCCGACCTGCCGCTGGTCGTGGACCACTTCCGCTACTACGCCGGCGCGATCAGGGCCCAGGAGGGCAGCCTCTCCGAGATCGACGGCGACACCATTGCCTACCACTTCCACGAGCCGCTGGGCGTCGTCGGCCAGATCATCCCGTGGAACTTCCCCCTGCTGATGGCCACGTGGAAGCTGGCGCCGGCGCTGGCCGCGGGCAACTGCGTGGTGCTCAAGCCGGCCGAGCAGACCCCGTGGTCGATCCTCAAGCTCATGGAGCTGGTCGGCGACCTGCTGCCGCCTGGCGTGCTGAACGTGGTCAACGGCTTCGGGGTCGAGGCCGGCAAGCCGCTCGCGTCCAGTTCCCGCATCGCCAAGATCGCCTTCACCGGCGAGACCACGACCGGCCGACTGATCATGCAGTACGCCAGCCAGAACCTGATCCCGGTCACGCTGGAGCTGGGCGGCAAGAGCCCGAACATCTTCTTCTCCGACGTCGCCGCTGCGCACGACGACTTCTATGACAAGGCGCTTGAGGGCTTCACCCTGTTCGCCTTCAACCAGGGCGAGGTGTGCACCTGCCCGTCCCGGGCCCTCATCCAGCAGGACATCTACCGCGAGTTCCTGTCGGACGGCATCGCCAGGACCCAGGCCATCAAGCAGGGCCATCCGCTGGACACGCAGACCATGATCGGCGCGCAGGCCTCCAACGACCAACTGGAGAAGATCCTGTCCTACATCGAGATCGGCAAGGCCGAGGGGGCCAAGGTGCTCACCGGCGGCGAGCGCGCCCACCTGGACGGCGAGCTGTCCGGCGGCTACTACGTGACGCCGACCATCTTCGAGGGCAGCAACTCCATGCGCATCTTCCAGGAGGAGATCTTCGGGCCGGTGGTGGCCGTGACCAGCTTCGCCGACGAAGCGGACGGGCTGAAGATCGCCAACGACACGCTGTACGGCCTCGGCGCCGGCGTGTGGACCAGGGACGGGGCCCGGGCCTACCGGGCCGGCCGGGAGATCCAGGCGGGCCGGGTCTGGACCAACTGCTACCACGCCTACCCGGCGCACGCCGCGTTCGGCGGTTACAAGCAGTCCGGGGTCGGCCGCGAGACCCACCTGATGATGCTCGAGCACTACCAGCAGACCAAGAACCTGCTGGTCAGCTACTCCCCGAAGGCCCTCGGCTTCTTCTAGACCGCGACCAGACCGCGACGTAAGACCGCCGTTCGGGCGGGCCCGGAGGCTCGCCCGAACGGCCCACGCCAAGCTACGGAGGACGCAATGGCCACCGACGAACCCCGCCGGGTCGACCTCACCCCCGCGGCCGCCGACCTGCTGCGGCAGCTGACCGGCCAGCACGGGCCGCTCATGTTCCACCAGTCCGGCGGCTGCTGCGACGGGTCGTCCCCCATGTGTTACCCCGACGGGGACTTCCTGACCGGCGACGCCGACATCCTCCTGGGCCAGCTGCCCGTTCCCGGGCTTGAGCGGCCTGTTCCGTTCTGGATGTCAATATCTCAGTACGAATACTGGAAGCACACCCACCTGACCGTCGACGTCGTACCCGGCCGGGGCAGCGGCTTCTCCGTCGAGGCTCCCGAAGGCGTCCGCTTCCTGATCAGGTCGCGGCTGCTCACCGAGGCCGAGCTGGATCACTTCCAGCTGTCCTGAGCCAGCGCCGCCCGCAGGCCCTCGCCGAAGCGCGGAACCGCCGCTCGGATGAGGAATAATCGCGCAGGTGAGTGAGGACAGGCCGGAGCCGGCGCAGGCCATCCGCCAGGCGGCCCTGGCGGCCGGCTGGTCGCACCGGCATCGCGACGTATCCGGTGGCCGGCTGCGGCCGACCGTGTTCGGCGCGGTGGACGGCCTGGTGACCAACGCCTCGCTGATCGCCGGGCTGGGCGGCGGCCGGGTGTCCCCGCACACGGTGATCCTGACCGGCACCGCCGCCCTGGTCGCCGGGGCGTTCTCCATGGGCACCGGCGAGTACATCTCGGTGACCAACCAGAATGAGCTGGTGGGCGCCGAGGTGGCCACCGAGCGCACGATGCACGCCCGGTTCCCGGCCGCCGAGCAGGCCGAGCTGGCCGAGACGTTCCGCGGCTACGGGGCCGACGCCGAGACCGCGGCCCGGATGGCCGAAGCGGTATCACGGGACCCGGACACCGCCCTGCGCGTCCACACCCGGGAGGAACTTGGCGTCGACCCGTTCGAGCTGCCCTCGGCGCTCGCCGCGGGCCTGCTGTCGCTGGTGGCCTTCTCCACCGGGGCCCTCCTCCCGCTGCTGCCGTACCTGTTCGGCCTGTCCGTGCTGGCTGTCTCCCTGGGCATCACCGGCGTGGCGCTGCTGGCCGGCGGCATGGTGGTCGGCCGGCTCACCGGCCGCCCGGTACTCCGGTCCGGCCTGCGCCAGCTCGCCCTGGGAGCCCTCGCCATCGCCGTGACCTACGCCGTCGGCAGCCTCATCGGCGGCCACGTGTCTGGGTAACTCGCCCGGCCGGTCGTGCTCAGGCCGTCGCGGTCACGGCGTTGATGATGACCGCGTACACCCCGTGCCAGCCGACCGAACGGAACCCGGCTGCCGCCACCAGCCGCCCCGCCCGTGCCTTGGTGCGCGCCTTGCCTGACCGGCTGAAGATCAGCGTCGGGACAAGCCAGGACGAGAACTGATCGACCAGGACCAGATGACCGCCGGGCACCAGCACCCGGTGGCACTCCCTGAGCCCGGTCAGCTGGTCGGACCAGTGGTCGAATGAGGTCGCGCTCACCACCAGGTCGAAAGCTCCGTCCCGGTAGGGCAGCTGCTCGGCCACGCCAGCCGAGAACTTAAGCCGCTCATCGCCCGCCGAAGCGCCCGAAGCGCCCGAAGCGCCCGAAGCGCCCGAAGCGCCCGAAGCGCCCGAAGCGCCCGAAGCGCCCGAAGCGGCCTGAAGCCGCCGCGACATTGATCATGCCCGGGGCCGGGTCGACGCCCGCCAACTCGGCGGCATCGGGGCAGCGGTTGGCCAGCAGCCGCAGCAGATACCCGGTCCCGCAGCCGACATCAAGGATCCGCGAAGGCGACGGCGCGACGGTCAGCGCCACATCGGCGGTCCGGTCAGCGATCTCGTGGTGGAGCCGGCCAAGCCACCCCTGCTCGTATCCGGCGGAGCGCTCGTCGAAGGCCGTCACGTCCCGGTACCTGGACACGACGCCCAGTCTGCCAGGCCGCAGGCGCAGGCCGGGACCGAGGCCCGTACGCCAGCACCAAGCCGCTGGTCACCGCGTCGTGCCGAGCACCCCGCGGGTGGCCGTCTCCCGGCTGCTGCCCCGGCTCCGGCCCGTGCCCCGGCCCCGAGCCGTCTTACCGGGCGGCCTCGTGAGCCGGGCAGCGTGCGGCGTCGGCCGACGCGGAATCGTCGTAGCAGGCCTGCCCGCAGCCGGGGGCCGGGCTGGTCAGGGTGCCTGTGCCGAGCTGGCCGCGATCGTTGTTGCCCCAGGTCCAGACCGATCCGTTCGCCAGGATGGCGACGGTCTGCCCGTTCTCCGCCCCGCTTCCGCCCTGGAACACCTGGCTGACCGGGCCGGGCAGGTCGACCTTGACCGGCTCTGCGCTGTCGGCGGTGGTGCCGTTGCCGAGCTGACCCGCCGCGTTGTAGCCCCAGTCGTAGTAGTCGCCGTCGGCGAGCAGCGCGCCGGATCCTTCCCACGATGAGGCGAGGCTGGTGACCCTGACGTGACGCGGCAGCCCGATGACGGGGGCGGGCCTGCTGGCCGAGGTGGTCGACCCGGTGCCGAGCTCTCCTGCGTCGCCGCTGCCGCAGGCGTAAACAGTGCCGTTCGAGTCGAAGAGGGAATGGGTCCGGGCACCGGTGGCCAGCGTGACGTCGGAGAGCGGAAGCTGCTTCGGGCGATTCTGGATGAGGCCGGACAGGCACAGGTCGTCGGCGCCGTTGAGGCCCCAGCCCCAGGCGTGGCCGTCCGAGTCGATCGCCAGGGCGGAGTCGAACGGCATCGGGTTGGCGAGCGCGGTGATCTTGACGCCGGCCGGGAAGCTGACCTCGACGGCCTTGGTCTCATACGTCGTGAGCTGTCCGTCGCCGAGCTCGCCGTCGCTGTTCACGCCCCAGCCGTAGACCTGGCCGGTGGAGGTGAGAGCGTAGCCGTCGGAGTTCGAGGTAGCGATCTGGACCACCTTCCCGGTGAGGCCGGCGATCGCGGTGGGCGTCTCCAGTTCGAGCTGGGCGAGCTTGCCCTTGTTCCCGACGACGCCCCACCGGTAGAGCGTAGGGCCCGGTGCCGGGCCGTGGGTGGTGCTGTTTCCGCTGGTGCCGCTGCAGGCAGCGAGGACCATGACGGCGGCGGCGAGTGCCGTCCGGCTGAGCACGGCCCGCAAGCCGAGGCGCCGCCGGGTGGGGGCTCGGCGGGCGAGAACTGGCCCTGCTTCGGCCGGTGCCTCCTTCATCGGGGTCCCCTCCTGCCCGGTCCGATCCGGTGGCCTGTGCTGGCGTGCTGCCCTGTCCGGGGCAACGCCGCGGATATAATGTAAACCATGGTTGTCAAAATAGCACCTGGTCGGCCATGACTGACCGCGGCGGACCTCCGCCGGTCGGCGAGCCCGGATTGGATCCAGCGCAGGCCGGCCGGAGGCCTTTCGCCCTGGGCGGTGCCCTGCGCCGAGCCTGGGTCGGTTACCAGTGGCGTCTGGACGAGGAGATGGCGGCCGCGGGCTTCCCTGATCGGGGTTTCCCCGATGGCCGTGTACTGCGGCTCTGCGTCGGCTCGGAGCAGGTGACCGCCTCCCGGATCGGCCGGGAGCTCGGGATCACCCGCCAGGGCGCGGGGAAGATCGTGGCTGGCCTGCGGGACAGGGGGTTCGTGATCCTGACCGCGTCCTCAGGTGACAGCCGGGAGAAGGTGGTCACCCTCACCCCCAGGGCCCGCGCTTATCTCGCCGCGCAGCGGACCGCCGCCCGCCGCATCGAGCAGGAGCTCCAGGAACAGGTCGGGGCCGAGGCATTCGTGGCCTTGCGGGCTCTCCTCGGGGCGCTGGCCGGCGACGAAGAGCAGCCCCGGATGCGCGATTACCTGCGGCACGCCCTCCGCCTCGGCGATGACGCCGACGGGACGTGAGGCGTCATCGCTGGTATCAAGGTCGCCTCGCGCGATCAGCCGGTCAAGACCTTCCAGGGCAGGATCGGCAGGTCGCGCACCCGCACCCGCACCGCGTCATGCACCGCGGCGGCGACGGCCGCGTCCACCCCGGTGGCGCCGAGCTCGCCGATGCCCCGCGCCCCGATCAGGCTCGCGGCCTCGTCGTACTCGTCGGTGAACGAGACGTCGATGTCGGCCGGGATGTCGGCGTTGACCGGGACCGCCACGTTGGACAGGTTCTTGGCCAGCCACCGCCCGTGCACCGGATCCTGGTCGCTCTCCTCCATGGTGGCCTTGCCCCAGCCCCAGATGATGCCGCCGATCATCTGGGCGCGGGCGGTAACGGGGTTGACGATCCGGCCGGCCGAGTAGACGCCCACCGCGCGCCGCAGCCGGAGCAGGCCGAAGTCAGGGTCGACGCCGATCTCGACGAAGATTACGCCCCAGGTACGCATGGCGTACGGCGTTCCGGCGCCGTCCTGGTTGAACTGGGCGCCGCCGGGCAGGGCGAAGGTCCCGTCCCCGACGAGCTCGTCCAGCCCGGCGCGATCGAGCGCCTCGAAGGGGTCACGGCCGCCCTGACCGAGCTCGGCCAGCTGCTTGGTCACATCGCGGGCGGCGGCCGCGACCGCGCTGCCGGTGCCCATCGTCGTGGACGAGCCGTAGGTGGGTCCGGTCCTGGGCAGGTCGGTGTCACCCCAGCGCGTCTCGACCCGCTCGGGCGGAATACCGAGTTCCTCGGCGGCGATCTGGCTCAGCACGGTCTGCACGCCGGTCCCGATGTCATGCACGTTGGCCTCGACCACGGCGCGGTCGCGGCGCAGCCGGACCCGGCCGGCGCTGGGAAAGCGGAAGCTGCCCATGGTGCAGGTGGCCATGCCGTGCCCGATCGCCCAGGGGCCGTCCCGGCGCGGCCGCTGGTGTCGGGTGCGCCACCCGTAGCGCCGGGCGCCCTCCTCGTACGCCTCGCGCAGCCCGTTGGCCGACCACGGCCGGCAGTCGGCCGACGATACCTCGGCGAAGTTGGCCAGGCGGACGTCGAGCGGGTCCAGGCCGGCCGCGTCGGCCAGCTCGTTCATGCCGCTCTCCAGCGCCCACAACCCGGGGCCCTCGACGGGCGCCCGCATCGGCGTGGGCACGTTCAGGCTGACCCGCTCGATCAGCTGGCGCAGCCGGAGGGCCGGCACGGCGTACAGCGACTTGCTGGCCTCGGTGGCCGGCTCGACGTGCGTGTCGGCCAGCGCCGTGTTGTTGACGACCTCGTGCTCCAGACCGGTCAGCACGCCATCGGCGCCCGCGGCGAGCCGGATCGTCTGCTCCATCCACGGCTGGTAGCCGACGTTGCTGAACTGGTCCGAGCGCCGCAGGTGCAGCTTGACCGGCCGGCCGGCCACCCGGGCGGCGGCAGCGGCCAGGATCTCGTGCGGCCAGATGTAGCCCTTGGCGCCGAACCCGCCGCCGGTGTGCCGCGCCACCACGTGCACGTCGGCGGCGTCGACACCGAGCGCGGTGCTCACCACCGGGATGACCGTCGAGCTCGCCTGCACCGCGTCCCACAAGGTGAGCCGGTCACCGTCCCAGCGCGCGACCGTCCCGGAGGTCTCCATGGCGTGGTGATGCCGCGGCGCCTGCCGATAAGTCTGCTCGATCCGGATCCCCCCATCGGCCAGAGCAGCGCCGGCCAGCGCCGCGTCGACATCACCGCGGACAAACACCACCTCGTCGCCCATCGCGGGCTCGCGGCGGCCGTGCCCGAGCAGCACCGGCGCCTCGCGCTCGCAGTCGACGACCACGGCGGCCCGGCCGGCCTCGGCCGCCTCGATCGACTCGCCCAGCACGATGGCGACCGGCTGGCCCTCGAACAGGATCCGGTCGTCGGAGAACGGCATCACGCGGACCGCGGCGGGTGGTGGCAGCTCGGGAAAGGAAGGCAGGTCGGCGGCGGTCAGGACGGCCGTGACCCCCGGCAGGATCCGCGCCGCAGCGGTGTCGAGGCCGCGCAGCCGCCCCGCCGCCACGGGCGCGCCGACGAGGACCGCGTGCAGGACGCCGTCGGGGCGGTGGTCGGCGGCGTAGCGGGCCGCGCCGGTCAACTTCAGCGGTCCCTCGACGCGGGGCCTGGCCTGGCCGGCCGCCCGGGTCGCGGTCATCGCGCACCCCCCGCTGTCAGCAATGCCCGGACGACGGCGTTCCTGGCCATGGTCACCTTGTATCCGTTCTGCGGCAGCGGGGCGGCGTCGGCCAGCGCGCGCTCGATGACCGGGGTGAGCGCCTCGCGGGTGAGCGGGGTACCGGGCAGCTCGGCCTCCGCGCCGGCGAGCCGCCACGGCCGCTGGGCGACTGAGCCGAGCGCGACCCGCGCCGCGGCGATGCGCTGCTCCCTGGCGCCTGCGGCGCGCTGCTCCCTGGCGCCTGCGGCGCGCTGCTCCCTGGCGCCTGCGGCGCGCTGCTCCCTGGCGCCTGCGGCGCGCTGCTCCCTGGCGCCTGCGGCGCGCTGCTCCCGGTCGCCTGCGGCGCGGTCCCCGGCCAGCCGCACCGCCGCCGCGGCGGACACCAGCGCGTACTCGTAGGACGCCCGCTCGCGGACCTTGATATAGGCCTGCCCGTCGGTGCTGGCCGGCAGCCGGTAGCCGGTGATCAGCTCGTCCGGTCCGAGCCGGTTCTCGCGCATCGGCTCGCCCAGGGTCGCCGCCTCGCGCTGGGTCAGATGGAACTCGCGCATCGGGATCGTCCGCGGCCCGGCCGGGCCCAGCACCTCGGCCCTCGCGTCCAGCGCGGCGAGGGCGACCGCCGGGTCGGACGGCTGCACCGCGACGCAGCCCGGCGTCCAGCCGAAGATCGCCTGGCGCCAATGCCGGCCGGCCAGGGACGCGCAGCCGCTGCCCGGATCGCGCTTGTTGCACGGCCACGGCAGCGGTTCCTCGGCGCGGAAGTACGGGCAGCGGGTGCGCTGCAGCACGTTGCCGCCGATCGTGGCCCGGTTCCGCACCTGGGCCGAGGCCGCCTGCAGGCAGGCCGACGCGAGCGCCCCGGCCATCTCGGTGACCAGCGGGTGCTCGCCGATCTCGTTCAGCGTGGCCAGCGCGCCGATCCGCAGGTCGTCCCCGTCCCGGTCGATGCCGCGCAGCTCGTCGAGGCCGCCGATGTCGACCACGCGGTCCGCCGCGGCGATGCCCAGGCGGAACCAGTTGAGCAGCTCGGTGCCGCCTGCGATCACCGAGGTCCCCGCGTCGCCCAGCGTCCCCACCGCTGACTCGGCGGTACCAGCTCGCGCGTAGGCGAAATCCCTCATCGCTGCACCTGCCCGTGCGCGCCCTGTTCGTGCGCGCCCTGTTCGTGCGCGCCCTGCTCGTGAGCGACCGCCAGCACGGCCGCGGTGATCTGCGGGTAGGCCGAGCACCGGCAGATGTTGCCGCTCATCCACTCCCGGACGCTGGCGTCGTCCGTGGCGTGCCCCTCCCCGATGCAGGCCACCGCCGAAAGCACCTGGCCGGGGGTGCAGTAGCCGCACTGGAACGCGTCGTGCTCGGCGAAGGCCCGCTGGACCGGGTGCAGCTCGCCGTCGGCGCCGGCCAGGCCCTCCACCGTGGTGACCGCCCGGCCCGCGCACTGCACGACCAAGGTCAGGCACCCGTTCATCCGGTGCCCGTCGACCAGCACCGTGCAGGTGCCGCACGCGCCCTCGTTGCATCCCTTCTTGGCGCCGGTCAACCCGACGTCGTCGCGCAGCCAGTCGAGCAGGGTGGTCCTGGGCGAGACGACGGTGGTCAGGTCACGGCCGTTGAGCCGCAGCGTGACCTCCACCCGGCGGGCGAAGTCAAGCGTCATGATCGCCACCTTTCCCCGTGCCGCGCAATCATGCGGCGGCCAGTAGCCTGCCAGGTAGTGAGCCGGGAGAGAGGGTCCTATCTTGCGGTCTACGGGAATCTCGAGGATGCGGTGGCCCGGCATGGTCTCCGTGTATGCGGTGCTGGGGTCACACCCGAGGATCACCACCACGGGGGCGCACCAGGTCGGCATCGATTTCAGCGGCCACCTGGGCCTGGTCCGCGAGGTCGACGGCCGCGTCAGGCGGCATGACGCCGAGCCGGGCGCGGTGTACGTGACCGGCAGTAGCCCGATCACGTGGCTCGAGGTCACGGACCCGACCGAGGCGCTGGAGATCTATCCGGACCGCGCCCTGCTGGACCGGCTGGCCGGACGGAACGCTGAGGTGCGGCCGTCGTTCGCGGCGCAGGACGGGGTGGTGTTCGCCGTCGCCTCACGGCTGCGCCGGGCGCACCTGACGGCCGGGGCGCTCACCGACGTCGAGGCGAGCACGCTCGCGCACCTGCTGGGACGGCACTTGCTGCGGCGGTACGGCGCCGGCTCGCCGCCGCGCCACAGGCCGGCCGGGAACTGCAGCCGGGGGCCGTCGACGTCGTGGCCGAGTACGTCCACGCGCATCTGGCCGACGAAGTCACCCTGGACGCGCTGGCTGCGGCGGTCAACCTGAGCACCTACCACTTCGCCCGGTCGTTCCGCGCGACGACGGGGCTGACGCCGCACGCCTTCGTCACCGAGCACCGGCTGATGGTCGCGCGGGACCGCCTGCTGCGAGGTGACGCCAGCGTGGCCGCGACCGGCCTCTCGGTCGGGTTCTCCAACATCAGCCACTTCCGCAGGCTCTTCCTGCGGCGTTACGGCCTCACGCCCGCCGACCTGCGCCGGCAATAGGCAGGTCCGGAACGGCGCACCCGGCAACGGGCACATCGTCCGCGGTCGGATCTCGCGCGAGTGTGGTATCGCAGCTAGGGCCGGCTTCGCTGATCGCGCTGGCGGCAGCCCGAAGTGCCGTCCTGGACGCGGTGCCAGAGCCGGTGACCTGGTCCTTACCGGGCTCGGTGCGCGCATCCGGCTCGGCAAAGTCTGCATTGCCCGAGACGAGTATGCCAAGTATTATTCTCGACATGATGCTTGGCATGGTGATGTCATGAGTGTCCCGCACTTCCTCCTGGCCCTGCTGGCCGAGGGACCCAAGTACGGGCTTCAGCTGCGCGAGGAATTCGAGACCGGGACCGGTGAGGTCTGGCCGCTG
Source organism: uncultured Actinomycetes bacterium (assembly GCA_963739135.1). GTDB lineage: Bacteria > Actinomycetota > Actinomycetes > Streptosporangiales > Streptosporangiaceae > Palsa-504. The sequence continues at coordinate 232,834 of CAVTZG010000017.1, read as the reverse complement.
AACGTGGGTCAGGTGTACAAGACCCTGGGCCGGCTGGAACGTGACGGGCTGGCTGAATCCGACGGTACCGGGCAAGACGGACCGCAGAAGCGGTTCCGGATCACCCCCCGCGGTGGGGAGGCGCTGGCCGCCTGGCTGCGCACGCCGCCGGACCTGACCTCCCCGCCCCGCGACGAGCTGGTGATGAAGGTGCTTGTGGCCGCCCGGGTGCCCGGTACCGACGCGCATGAGGTGATCCAGGCGCACCGCATGTACCTGGTCGAGCTGATGCAGCAGTGGACGAGGCTGAAAGAGGGCGAGGCCCGGGATGATCTGGGCCTGGCGCTGGTGGTGGATGCCGAGTTGTTCCGGCTGGACGCGGTGACCCGGTGGCTGGATGCCGCCGATACGCGGCTCAGGCGGGCCGCTGCCGAGCCTTCCCGGCCCGCTCCCGCTCCCGCCCCCGCCCCCGTTCCGCAGCTTCGCCGGCTGGGGGCACGGCGGTGAGCCGGCCGCGACCGGCCGGGGAAGGCGGGAGCGCGGCGATGAGCGTGCTGCAGCTGCGCGGCGTGTCCAAGACCTACGGTCAGGAGCCGGCCAAGGTGCACGCGCTTGCCGGGGTGGACCTGTCGGTGCAGGCCGGGGAGATGGTGGCGGTGATGGGGCCCAGCGGGTCGGGCAAGTCCACGCTGCTGACCATTGCCGGGAGCCTGGAGGAACCCACCAGCGGGGACGTGCTGGTCTGCGGCATGGCGCTGGCGGGGATGCCGCGGGGCCGCAAGGTCCGGCTACGGCGCCGGGTGATCGGGTACGTGTTCCAGGATTTCAATCTGCTGCCCGGGCTGACCGCCGTCGAGAACGTCGCCTTGCCGCTGGAACTGGACGGCCTCGCGGTGCCGAAGGCGCGCGCGGCCGGGCTGGCCGCGCTGGAAGCGCTCGGCGTGGCTGACCGGGCCGGCCGGTTCCCCGATCAGCTGTCCGGCGGCGAGCGGCAGCGGGTCGCCATCGCCCGCGCGGTGGTGGGGGACCGCCGCCTGCTGCTGGCCGACGAGCCGTCCGGCGCCCTGGACTCGGTGAACGCGGACGAGGTTATGCGGCTGCTGCACGAGGCATGCCAGCGGGGCGTGGCCTCGGTGGTGGTGACCCACGACGCGCAGCTGGCCGCCTGGGCCGACCGCGTCGTATTCCTGCGCGACGGGCGGGTGAGCGGCCAGACCACCCGGCCGCCCGGCCCCGAATCCCTCCTCACGCCTGGGGAGATCCGGTGAGCGTCGCGCTGCGCGACCCCCCCGACCTGGCCGGAGACGCGGGCGGCATCGTCGCCCGCCGGGCGGTGGTCCGCTGGGCGGTGCGGCTGTTCCGCCGGGAATGGCGCCAGCAGCTGCTCGTGCTCGGCCTGCTCACCGTGGCGGTCGCGGTGACGATCTGGGGCGCCAGCACCGTCACGAACGTGCAGCTCAGCAACCCGAACTACCCCACGTTCGGCACCGCTGCCGTGCAGGTCACGCTGCCCGGCACCGACCCGCAGCTGGCCGCCGACATCGCCACCATCGCGGGCCGCTGGGGTCCGGCCGATCTGATTGAGAATCAGGACATCGCCAATGGCACCACCCAGCCTGTGCAACTCCGGGCCGAGAATCCGCACGGGCACTACAACTCCCCGCTGCTCAGCCTGGTCAGCGGCACCTTCCCGGCCGGTCCCGGTCAGGTCGCGCTGACCAGCCAGGTCGCGGTCCTGTACGGCGCGCACGTGGGCGGCACCTGGCAGGCAGCCGGCGCGACCTGGCGGGTGACCGGCATCGTGGCAGACCCGAGCAACCTGGCCGACGAGTTCGCGCTGGCCGCCTCGGGCCAGGTCACCCACCCCAGTCAGGTGATCATGCTGCTGGGCTCCCCCGCCGTCCAGCACGCGGTCAGCAACGGCAGCGCGGCGCTGCCTGGTATCCCGGCGGCGGCGACGGTCACGGTCCCCAACATCATGTCGGGCGGGATATCGCCGGCGGTTCTCGTACTGGTGGTGGAGGTACTCGGCCTGGTGTTCATCGGCCTGGTGTCGGTGGCCGGTTTCTCGGTGATGGCCCAGCGCAGGCTGCGTGCCCTCGGCATGCTCACCGCGATCGGCGCGACCGAACGCAACCTGCGCCTGGTCATGATCGCGGGCGGCCTGGTGGTCGGCGTGACCGCCGCGCTGGCCGGGGCGGTGCTCGGCTTGGCCGCCTGGTTCGCCTATGTGCCGGCGCTGCAGCAGGCTACCGGTCACGTGGTCGACGCGACGAACCTGCCGTGGTGGGCGTTCGGCATCGGGGTCGTGTTCGCGATCGCGACATCGGTGCTGGCGTCTCGCCGCCCGGCCAAGACGATGGCCGCGGTGCCGGTGGTGGCCGCGCTGTCCGGCCGCCCCGCGCCGCCGAAGGCGGTGCACCGCTCCGCCCTGCCCGGCGTCATCGTGTTCGCGGGCGGCGTCGCGTGCCTGGCGTTCACCGGCGGCCTGGCCGCCGTCGGCCCCGGCAGCGCCAGCCACGCGCTGCTCCTGCTGGTCGGCCTGGTCGCCGTGATCGTCGGGATCCTCCTGCTCGCCCCGCTGGCCGTCAGCGTGCTGGCCGCCGGGGCCGGACCGCGGCTGCCGGTCGCGGTCCGGATCGCGCTGCGCGACCTGGTCCGTTACCGTGCCCGGTCCGGTGCCGCGCTGGCCGCCACCACGTTCGCGGTGTTCCTGGCCATGGCGATCTGCCTCGTCGCCAGCGTCCAGTTCGGGAACTCGCTTAACTGGTTCGGCTCGAACCTGTCCAGCAGCCAGCTGATCTTCTACGCGCAGGCGAGCCCGGCGCCCGGCATGATGATGCAGCTCACCAACGCCCAGCTGGCCAGCCTGGAAAGGCAAGTGGACAGTTATGCGGCTGGCCTGCACGCCCAGCCCGTGCTGCCGCTGGAGGGGTCTGGCGTCAGCCTGTACCAGGCGGGCACGCAGGGGCCGCACGACCACTTCAACGGGTCCGTGTACGTCGCCACCCCGCAACTGCTCGCCACCTACGGCATCAAGGCCAGCCAGATCAGCCCGGGCACCGACGTCCTCACCGTGCGATCGGGCCTGGCCAGCCTGCCGCACATCGAGCTGACCTGGGGCAGCTACGGCTTCCAGTACGGTCCCGGCAACCTGGTGCAGAAGGCCAGCGTGCTGCCGCCCTGCACGCTGAGCAACGACTGCCTGGCCAACCCCGCGATACAGACGGTCAGCGGCCTGCCTGGCGGCACCTCCGCGCCGAACACATTGATCACCGAGTACGCGATGAGCAAGTACCACCTGCGGTCCGGCCTGGACGGCTGGCTGATCCAGGCACCGGCCCCGCTCACCGCCACGCAGATCAGCGCCGCGCAGCACCTCGCGCTCGCCTACGAGGTGACGGTCGAGACCAAGACCGACGCGCCCAGTCTCGGCGAATTCGCCGACGGCGCCACCGCGCTCGGTATCGTCATCGCGCTCGGCGTGCTGGCCGCGTCCGTCGGCCTGATCCGCAGTGAGAGCGCGCGGGACCTGCGCACGCTCACCGCCACCGGCGCCAGCGGCGCGACCCGGCGGATGATCACTGCGGCGACAGCCGCCGCGCTGGGCCTGCTCGGCGCGATCCTCGGCATGGCCGGCGCGCTGATCGCCGTACTGGCCTGGGCGCACAGCAGCCTGTCCGCCATGTTCGGCGACGTGCCGCTGAGTGACGTGCTGATCTTGCTGGTCGGGCTGCCGCTGGTCGCCGCGGCCGGCGGCTGGCTGCTGGCCGGCCGTGAGCCGGAGGCCATCGCGCGGCAGCCGCTGGACTGACGCCGGGGTCTCGCCTCGCGCGTAGTCCGCTGACCGCCCGGCTGGTGCCCGGGCGCGGGAGAAGGCAGGCCCATGACAGGCACCACCGCCCGTTCGGAATTTGCGGGGTCCGGGGCGGAAGCCCAGGTTCATCTCGGGTCCGGTGCGGCTGCATCCCGATGCAGCCGCGCGACGGGTATTACCCCCTCCAGTAGGCCCAGCTCGCGAGAACGGGCGACAGCCTGGCTACGTGAAGAGGCGCCCAGTTTACGGAACAGCGAGTACGCCTGGGACTTGACGGTGTGCGGCGAGACGAACAGCTGGGCGGCGATCTCGGGGTAGGACAGATGTGTGGCCAGCAGCGGCAGCACACGCAGCTCGGCGACGGTCAGGGCGGAGGCTGCGGGGACGCGCGGCATTCGGCGTCGCGCACCAAGTGCACATCATCTAGGACCAGCACCACCGGTACCGTCATCGACGCGAACGCGTTACCCAGCCGCGGTACCACCGAACCGGGCACCGAACTGGCCGGGGAGGCCAGCGCGTCGAACACCCGTCGGCCGACCGGCTGCACCGCATCCAGCGCTCTGGCGACATAGGTGAGCAAGACCTTCGGGTCGTTGTCCTTGTCATCCACTGATACCCATGCGAAGGTCTGGCTATTGGGCTCGGCCCACTGGCCTAGCAGCGTCGTCTTCCCGTAGCCTGCCGGGGCGACCACCGACACGATCGGACGGGAGTCCTCTCGTGCCAGCCAGTCGATCACCGACGCCCGGCCGACCGTCCCAGGGCGTATCAGGGGACGGCGGAGCTTAGAAGCGAGAAGATCAAAAACTGGCCCGTCGTCATCGGTAGGCTCTTGCACGCTGCCGTAATTCATGAGCCGAGAGCCTTTGCCCTCCGAGAATCGCCAGTCTCATGATCTTCCGGACCCGTAGATCAGGTTAAGCGGCACCAGGACTGGCCGATTGCCCGGCACGCAGATGTGACGGCCCGAACGGCAGCTGTACACGCGGCTGCGGGTTGGCGATCAGGAGCGAGAAAGCCGGTCCCGGCGCCGCGCAGCGGCGCCGCTTGAAGGATGCGGCGCGGTGCATCGGCTACCTGACCAATGTACTTAGACCAAGCAGGTCGGCGACTGCCACCGCGCCGACACCGACGCCGCCCGCGACCACGCGGCCCGGCTGGCTGAGGCGGTCCGGTTTCAGCCGACCTGCGCGAACTGGCTCCGCTACGGCATCCCGCAAGCTGCTAGCCCGCGCTGGCCTGCCTGCTCAGTGCCGACGGCGCTGCCCAGAGTGGCTCTGAGCAGGGAAATTACGGGTGCGCCGCCAGGGACTCGAACCCCGAACCCGCGGATTAAGAGTAGCCTGGCCCAGCGCTCCGAGTGCGCTGCCTGCACGAATGCCACCGGCTTCTGCTGTGATAGCGCTCATTGCACCCGTTTCCGCGGGCGGCCCGGTCCACGAACCGGTCCACGACTTACTACGGCCGCCAGCCAATGTCAACTACGCAACGTTACTGCGCACACCCAAAGCCGATGCCGCAGGGTCCTGTTAAGCGACGCTCGCCATAAGCATGTACGGCCACCTATCGTGACACGGCCATAGCGATGCCGTCTCGACTGCCAGCGACAGAATCGTGAGCATCAACTTGGTAAGAACCGCTCCTGTGACTCCGCGCCTGGTCGGCCATTGCCACGGAGAGTCACTGCGCCAGGATGTCACGGACGGGCGGGGGTTGCGCATAACGATGCTTCTATGGTTGTCAAGGCTGTCTATGGCGGGATTTCCGGTGTGTTTGATGGCTGCTGAGGGGCGGACAAGACAGGGATGGGCCGCTCCTGGCGGAGGGCACGCTTTTATCAGGTCACGGAAGTCAGCAGTTGCGGGAAATCGGCCCGGGGCGGCCGGCGGATCGTTCGAAGGCCAGCACGTCTGCGGCAGCCGATTAGCGGGCCAGGCCGCCCCGGGGGCTTGCGGGTCAGGCGCCGGGCCGCAGGTAGGGGTAGACCTCGCGGGCGACGTACCGCTTCAGGCAGCGGATGATCTCCTTCTTGGACAGCCCTTCGGCGGTGCGCCGCCCGACGTAGGCGCGGGTTTCGGGGTGGGCGCTCATCCGGGTGATGACGATGCGCCACAGGGCGTGGTTGGCCTCGCGGTTACCGCCGCGGTTGAGCCGGTGCCGGCGGGTCTTGCCGGAGGAGGCGGGGATCGGGCCAGCAGGTTCGCGGCAGCCGAATATCGGGTCAAGCCGCCCCCGGAGCTTTCGGGCGTTACCCGGCGGCCAGGCGCAGCTGGCGGTAGACCTCGCGGGCGACGTAACGCTTGAGGCAGCGGATGATCTCCGCCTTGGACTTGCCTTCGGCCGTGCGGCGCTCAGCGTAGGCGCGGGTGGCCGGGTCAGAGCCCAGGCGGGTGAACACGATCCGCCACAGGGCGTGGTTCGCCTGGCGGTCACCGCCGGGGTTGAGCCGGTGACGGGTGACTTTCCCGGATGATGCGGGGATCGGGGCGGCACCGCACAGGTGCGCCCAGGCCGCCTCGCCGCGCAGCCGTTCCGGGTGATCTCCGGCCGCGATGAGCAGCAGCGCCGCGGTGCGCGGGCCGGCTCCGTAGATGGCGAGCAGGCCAGGGGGCGCGGGCGGTCACCAGTGGGATGATGAGCTCGTCCAGGCGGACGAGCTGGCCGTCCAGGAACTGGGCGCGCCGTCCTAGCTCGCGCAGCGCGATGCCGGTGGCGTGGCCGACGACATCGCCGGGGCGGGACGCAGCGCCGCCAGCCCGGTGATCAGGGCAGCCGGCTTGTGCCTGGCGAACCGTGCCCGCAGGTCATCGGGGCCGGTCAGTACCAGGGCCCGGGCCTGGTTGATGGTCCGGGTGCGTTCTCCCGCGGCGCTGCGCCGGGCGACCATCAGGGTCCGGATCGCTTCCACGGCGCCGTCCCGGCCCTTGGGGGCACCGCGGGCCCGGCCGGACTGCGCGGCCCGGGCAGCGCTGACCGCGTCCAGCGGGTCAGACTTGCCCTGCCGGCGCCGGTCCTGCCGGTCCGAACGGTCCACCTCGACGACCCGGATGCCCGCTGCGGTGATGTGGCGGGCCAGCCCGGCGCCGTAACTGCCGGTCCCTTCGATGCCGACCAGGCACACGGTGCCGAACCCGCCCAGCCAGCCCAGCAGGCGGGCGTAGCCGGCCGCGGTGGCAGGGAACTCCTCGACGCCGAGCAGGCCGCCGACGGGATCGAGCGCGGCGGCGACATGGGTATCTGCGTGAGTGTCTACGCCGCCGGCAATCGCGGTGCGACAGGTAACGGGGCGTGCTTCTTCTACGATGGTCACTGTCATCCCTTTCTCAGGTTGAGGGATGGCACGCACCCGCTGGCCGTCGGACCTGTGAACCCCGGCCTCTTGCACACGACGGGCAGATCAGACCGGCAGCGCCGGTGGGTGCCGTAAACCTGGGGCCCGGCCGACAAAGCGCCTCGCAGGACAGCCCGTACGGCATCAGCCGAATCGGAGGTCAGGCCGGGACCCAGGCTCCCGACACTACGCCCGTAACCAGCCAAAACCGGGGAAGCCGTGCCGGAAGCACTATCCACAGTCTCCCTGCCGATTATTTACTCCGCAGGAGATTGGGCGGCCGTTCACAAGCTCGCTCACGATGTCCTGTTCTGTCGCCTCCAGTCGTTAGGCAGGGATCTCCGGGGCAATCCGAATCAGGCGCTTGCCCAGGTTCTTGCCACGGTACAGTTCCGCGATTGAACCTGGTGCCTGCTCGATTCCGTCCAGGATGTCCTCCCGATAGCGGATCTGCCCGGTGCGCACCCAGGTCTCGAGTTGTTGCAGTGCCTCGGGATAGCGCTGGACATGGTCGAAGATGAGAAAACCCTGCATTCGCGCGCGCTTGACGAGAAGATGACGTTCGACCCGCGGTCCTTCAGGTGGCGGGTCCCAGCTCGCGATGGACGCCGTGCCGCAGATCACCACCCGTGCACCGATCTTGAGACGTCGTATGATGGAATCGCTGATCGGGCCGGCCGTGTTGTCAAAGTAGACATCGACGCCCTCAGGACAGGCACCATCAAGCGCCGGCTCAAGATCGCCAGCCTTGTAGTCCACCGCAGCGTCGTACCGGAACTCCTCGCGACATATACGCACTTTGTCAGGCCCGCCGGCGATGCCGACGGTACGGCACCCCCTGATCTTGGCGATCTGGCCGGCGCATGACCCCACCGCTCCCGCCGCCGTCGAGACGACCACGGTCTCGCCCGCCTTGGGCTGGCCGATATCCAGCAAGGCGAAATAAGCCGTCAGGCCATTGAGGCCAAGGACGCCAAGCGCCGTTGAGATCGGCAAGCCCGAGCCGCCGACCTTGCGCTCGATCGTGTTGGCGTCGGCCACCGCGTAGTCCTGCCAGCCGAACAGGCCAGTGACGTACTCGCCCGGATGAAAACCGGAGTTTCGCGACTCTTCGACCCGCCCGACCGTGAGCGAGCGCATGACCGCGCCAAGCGCCACAGGATCGGAATAGTTGGCGACCGCGCTGACCCAGCCGCGCATCGCGGGATCAACCGACAGGTAGATGTTGCGGACCAGAACCTGACCCTCGCACGGGGCCGGCACAGGCGCCTCCACGATCTCGAAATGCTCCGCCCGGGGAATGCCGGACGGCCTCGATTTCAGTCTGACCTGCCGGTTCGGGCGTCGATGCATGGCTAGTACCTCCCGGGGCACTCTAACGCTCACCTCTTGCCGTGCCGTGGCCGCGCCGGCCTTGATCCCGCCGTACTGGTCCTCCAGCATGCTTCCAGGTGGACTCGGCGATGCCGAGATGGCGCGGGACCTAGCGGTTCCCTCGAGCCGGGCGTCCCGGAATCCGAGCTGTCCATCCGCAGCCGCCGCTCCAGCTCAGCAACCCGCAGCTCCAGCCGACGCACCAGCTCCCGCTCAGCCTCCAGCTCCGCGCGCAGCCCGGCCAGCCCCGCCCGCAATGCCGCGTCCTTGGCATCCTTCGCCTCGATAACCGCCGCAGCCGCGCGGCAAGCCCGCGCGGCAACCCGGCGGCGGCACCGGGATCGGGCTCATCGGGCACAAGCCCCAGGCTTGCCCAACCAGAACTGAAACTTCAAACACTCTGGCCCGGCGTGTCACACGCAGCCCACGCACATCCGGCCCGTGAGCGGACCGGGCCCGGCGAGCGGGGGCGGACGCTGGCAGTAACGGCGGCGGCGCCGGTATCGTCCGTGATCGTGAACAACAACAGCCTGAGCGAGTGGTTTGGACAGTACGCCAACGCCTTCGTGGCCTGCGCCGAGGCGAGAGCGAGACCGCTTCGCTGCTCGCGTACTATGGCGTGCCGCTGCTGCTTACGACCGACCACGGGTTCCTCGCGCTGACAACCGACGAGCAGGTCCTTGTGGCGGCGCAGCAGCAGATCGACGCGATGCGCGAGGCCGGCTACGCCCGCAGCCAGATCCTCGACTCCGGGGCCACCATCCTGAACTCCACGACCGCCCTCTACCATCAGACGTTCTTCGCGCCATAGGAGCGACGGCAGTGAGATCAGCCGGGGAACCACCACCTACCTCGTGACCGACGGCCCGGCAGGCCGCCGCATTTCAGTGCTGGCGATGCACAGCCCCTGACTCCTACCGGCCCATTTCGCGCCACCCGGACAGCATGGTCACTATCACCGTACGGCTGGAGTCTTAATGAAGGCGAGTCAACCCGTGAATGGACACCTCGGATTCCGTAAGTGACGCCCCCGAGGCCGGACGGTGGAGAGCCAGGCACAGTGCGTCGCTGTATGTATTCGGACTCGCTCCCCATTGCGCCACTGAGTCGGCTGCCCGCAGCGTCCAACGCTCGGGTCAGAGCCCTGGCGATCGACGATCACACCGATCAAGGCCTTGGCGCCGCGGCCGTGGAACGGTTCGTGGAACGGCGTGCCGGATAATCCCAGCGTAGCGAGTGCGGTCAGTGCGATGATCCGTGCTATCGATGCAGGTAGCGCGTGCGCAGGCAGAACAGCGTCCCACTCGTAAAGCGTTGACCGGCCCTTGATCTGTCATTCCTGGCATAGGAACCTACTTGAGGGACGAACACTCTGTCGTCGCTGGGTTATGAGCAGCACGACGATAATTATTCGGAAATCGCGTGATCGGGCTGTTGACGGAGCGCATTGCAGTTCCCCCGCCGTCGGAAGCCACCCACTTTGACCGATGCCTACCGGGGAGGGCTTACCTTGTTAGCGTGGTTGCTATGCCGGATGATCTGCCCGATCTGCGGGCATCGCATGAGGATCGCGACCGCGTGGTGGACGCGCTGCGGGTTGCCGGCGGTGACGGCCGGCTCACCGCCGGGGAGCTTGACGCCCGGCTGGAGCGTGCGCTTTCCGCCCAGACGCTCGGCGAGCTGGCCGGGCTCACCGCCGACCTGCCGGGCACGCCCGCAGCCAGGGACGTCCTCGTGGTCGGGCAGCACGGCGGCAAGTACGTGAAGGAGGGACGCTGGCTGGTGCCTGCGCGCATCGCGCTGCGCACGCGAGAGTGCCGGGTCACCCTCGATTTCACCCATGCGGTGATCACCTCGCGCGCCCTGCGCATCGACGCGGACATGGTGCACGGCAAGCTGTTCATTGTCAGCTCGCCGGGCATCGTGATCAACACCGACGGGCTCACCTGCACCTACTCCATGCTCAAGATCCGCTCCACGGACGAGGCTGCCGATTCCCGTCTCCGCGTCGAGTTCGCCGGCAGGCTCCTGCACGCAAAGATCATCGAGCGGCGGCCGCGACGTTAGCCCGCGGTGCCTTGAGCAGTTCGCCAGGTCCCGCACGGCTGGCCCGTAATCTTGCTCCACTGGTCGACTTGGCCAGCTGCAGTGCTCATCACCTGAGAAGGCGCAGGAATCCATGGGTGAGCCAAACGAGGCGCTGACACAGGTGCTGGAGACCTCCGACCCGGATGTGGCCAGCGAGATCTTCCGTCAGCAGTACACCCAGATGCGGATGCGGATGCCGAGCCGGGGCGGCCAGCCGCTGTTCCGCGTCGCCTCCACCCAGGTGGGCCGCGCCCGGCTGGACCACACGACGATCTGGATGGCCCTGGAGGGGCAGCGCTGATCCGTTCGAGACGATCACGATCATCCACAAGGGCAGCGGCACGGTCCGCTACTGCGTCGGTGGCTCCGAGACGGTATCGCGGCGTGGCCGGTCGCCTCGAGTGGTGCGAGCAGTGGGTCCATCACAGCGGGCGTGTCCCACGCCCCGGGAACGACGACGACGTCGACACCGTTGGAACCGTACCCGACTGCTCGTACAAGCCATGCGGGGCCACCACACCGCGCGAAGTGAGATCGATGCATCGCTTGCCTTCGAGTCTTGCGGGGGACAACGCGGGAATGTGGGCGGCGGTCCCACCGGTCTGCCTCACGCATGGGCCCGCCGGTCGAAGCCCTGCGCTCAGGCTGAGCGTTGCGCACCCAGGCATCTTGCTCGCATCACGCTTGGACGCCCGGCGATACTGGTCGGGTGATGCGGGTCGTCTGTCCCTCGATGGTCGGGCGTGATGGCGAGTGGTCAGAGCTGGTGCAGTGTCTGGACGGCGCCGCCGCCGGTCGTGGCGGGCTCGTCGCGGTCGTCGGCGAGGTCGGAGTCGGCAAGACGCGCCTCACGGGCGACCTTTCCGACGTCGCTCGCGCACGTGGGATGAGCGTGCTGCTCGGCAGGGCGGTCGACACTCGAGCGCCGGTGCCGTTCCGAGCGTTGTTCGAGGCGCTGTCGGGCTACTTCCGGCGAGCCGGGGCGGACGCTCACCCCGAGCTCGGACGTCTCCGTTCCACGTTGGCCGTGCTGGTGCCGGAGTGGCGCGTACCGGGCGAGGAACCGTACCGGGCGTCGCCGATGGAGCTGGGAGAAGCGATCGTTCGGCTCCTCACGGACATCGCCGGCGAGTCCGGCTGTGTGCTGATGCTGGAGGACCTGCACTGGGGAGACCCGGACACGGCGGCAGTGGTCGAGTACATGGGTGACAACCTGACGAGTGCGCCGGTGCTTTGCGTGGTCACGATGCGTCCCGATGTGGGAACCCCTGCGTTGCGCGTGGCGACGGAGTCGGTGGGGCGCCGCAGCGCGCGCCTCATCCCGCTGCAACGCTTGACGGTCGACGAGACGATGGCCATGGCCCGGCTCTGTCTGGACACTCGAGAACTCCCCGCCGAGATCGAGGTGCTGCTGCGCGACTTCTCCGACGGTCTGCCATTCCTGGTGGAGGAGTTGATCGCGTCTGCGGTGGACGCGGGCTCGATCGTGCTCGGCGCGCGAAGTTGGCAGATCGGGAGCGGTGGCACGCCGTCGATCCCGCCGCGCTTCGTCGAACTGGTGCGGCTGCGCATGGCGGCTCTTCCCGAGGATGCCGCTCGAGTGCTGTGTGCGGCGGCGGTCCTGGGGCCACGGATCGATGCCGGGCTGTTGCCTGTGGTCACCGGGCTGTCGAGTGACACTGTGTCGCGCGCGCTGCGACTGGGCGTCGATCACCAGCTCGTCACCACCGACCCTGCGGATGCCCGGCGGTTGATCTTCCGTCACGCGCTCACCCGCGAGGCGTTGCTCACCCAGTTGCTCCCCTTCGAGCTCGTCGACGTGTCCCGAGGCGCGTTCGACGCGATCGAGAGCCACCACCCCGACTTCCCTGGTGCGCTGTGCGAGCAGGCGGCCTCGCTCGCGGAGATGGTCGACGACCATCAGCGCGCCGCGGAACTCTGGCTGCTGGCAGCGCGACGGGCGTACGAGACCGGCGCTCTGTCGAGCGCCGCACCGATGCTCGAGCGGGCTTGGGCGAGAACCGACCCGGGACACGGTGTCTGGCACGAGATCGGTCGTCTGCTCGTCCAGGTGTTGAGAACACGTGGCCGGGTCGATCAGGCGCTGGAGGTCGGGACTCGTCTTCTCGCATCGGCGACAACACCGTTCGACGAGATGCTTGCGCAGCTCGAACTCGCGCGAGCCGCCACCAGTGCTGGCCGCTGGGCCGAAGCCGCGGCCCACGTCGGCTGGGCACTCCGTATCGCTCCGACGGCACCCGGTTCGCCGAGTGCCCTGATCGACCTCGCCGCCGCGGAGATCGCGGTCGGACGGGGCCGGTTCGGCGATGCCCGCACCCGTGCCCAATCGGCGATCGTGCAAGCAGAGCTCGAGGGTGACCATCGAGTCGTGGGCGAGGCATGGCTGGTGATCGGGCGCTGCGCCCGCATGGACGACGCCAGCGACTCTGCGGCTGCGTTCGATCGGGTAATCACCATCGGTCGTGAACAAGGGTTCACCACGCTCGCGCTCCGAGGCGAGATGGAACGAGCCTCACTCGATTGCTGGAACCTTCTCCCAACCGGCAGGCTTCTCGCGGCACGCGAACGCGCTGCCGCCGTCGGCGCGCTCGCCGGTGCCGCCCATCTCGACAACCTCCTCGCATGGACCGCGCGGGATCGATGGCTCCCCGACGACGTGGACATCGCGGCCGAACGGTGCGCCCTGCTCGCCGGAAAGCTCCATCTCGATGTGCTCCACGGCATGGCCCTCGGGGCCAGCGCTGCCGCCGCTGGCCAGCGCGGCGACCGCGAACGGATGGAGGCGAAGATCGCCGCCGCACTCGAGGTGAGCGACGGACATCCTGACGTCGCTGCGGCGTGTTCGATGGCACGAGTGTGCCTGTCACTCGCGGGCGATGACCTCGCCCGAGTCTCGTCGGCGCTGGACCTCGCCATGGGTCATTTGGGCGATGCCCCTGCCGTCGGTGGGCCGGAGCGCGGCCTGTGGACGCTGCTGCGCATCATCGAGCGGCGGGGCTCTCCGACGATTATCGCCGACCTCGAAGCATCGCCGGCGTTCACCCTCGTCGCGAACAAGGCTTATCGCTCATACGCACTCGCCGTGCTGTCCGGCCGCTCAGGCGACGCCAGCGCCGCTGCCGAGCACATGGTCGACGGCGACCGCGCAGTGACGCCGATCGCCTGGTTCCAACACCATGCCCACCGATTGGTCGCCGAGACTGCGCTGGCCGACGGCTGGGGCGATCCCATCTCGTGGCTGGGCGACGCCGTGATCTACTTCGAGCGGCAGGGGCCGACCTCACTCGCGTCCACGTGCCGAGCGATGCTTGCCAGGGCAGGAGCGGCAACGCCGCGCCGCACGCGGGAACGGGGACGTGACGTCCCGACCGACCTCCTCGCCGCCCGAATCACGGCTCGCGAAGTCGAGGTGCTTGAGCGACTCGCGTCCGCCCGGTCCACGAAGGGCATCGCAGCGGAGCTGTTCCTGTCACCGAAGACCGTCGAGCGCCACATCTCCAACCTTGCCGTGAAGCTGGGCGTGGACGGACGTGCTGCACTGGTGGCGTTCGCCGCTGCGAGAGCGGCCAGGCTCAACCGCTGACGCGTCGATGGGGGCGGTGACGGCTTCGGATGGGGGCGGCCCCGATGCGGCGCACGGAGGCGAGATCGCATCATGTGGTTTGCCCGGACGGACCGGGTTCACCCACACAGCCGAGAGGTGCCGCACATGCAGTTCATCGCCATCCTCGAGGTCGACGACGTCGACCACTGGTTCATGTCGACCGACCGCCCCGCCTTCTTCGAGTCGCGCGGCATGAGGGCCACGCCGTTCCGCAACCCGGCCGGCGACGGCAACTCGGTCGCCCTGTTGGTGGAGGCGCCGGACATGGAGACGCTCCAGTCGGAGCTCGCCACCCCCGAGGCCGCAGAAACCCAGGTCCGCGACGGAGTCCACGTCGCGACCATCAGGATGTTCATCGACGCCTAGTTGTGTGCGCGGTCCAGCCCAGCGACCTGATCGGACCACAGCCCAAGCGCCATCGACGACGAAGGCCCGCTCCCGTGGACCGGGCTTCGGTTTGTGGCCGGCGAGGCGACCGCTTCGGATTGGGCATTATCTGTCAACGGCATCTGAAAACCTGGATCTGGATCTGACCCGTATTCGTGATGGTAACGAGCCCTCTGTGACAAGCGTCGGCTTGTGTAACGATGCCGTCTGTTTTGTCCACTGGCCGGCGTGTTGCATGGGCGGATGCAGGGACTCCTGGGAAGCCGGCGGTTGTCGAATCCAGCCGTCTTCCCAGGAGTCCGCCGTGTCATTGTCGCAGGTCAGAGGATGCTTGTCAGGCCAGTACGGGATCAGCCTGGAGGTGTTGCTGCCGCACCTGGCCGGGGTGATCGCAGAAGCCGCCGAGGTGGCAGGCGGCCGGCTGTTCATCCGGGCGCGCGCTCGCGCTGAGGATGGCGTGTGCCCGCGGTGCAGCCGTCCCTCGGACCGGGTGCACCGCACCTACGGGCGGCGGCTGGCCGAAGCGCCTGCCGGCGGCCGCCGGGTGCTGATCCGGCTGGCGGCGCGCCGGTTCTTCTGCGGCAACCCGGACTGCCCGAAGACGACGCCGAATATTCGCGGTTGACGCTCGGTCTGCCACGGCACGGCACCTGTGAGCAGATGCCCCAGTTCTGCGCGGCGGCATAGCCGGACTGACGTTCCTGTCGAGGCGTTAGATGAGTGCGGTCGGGCTGCTCTTAGCCGGTGGCAGCGGCGATGATCTCCGCGGACACGGGGCACATGACGCTCACGGGGCCGGATGGCGGGGACCCGTGAGAGATTTCGTCTGGCGGAGCGATGGATCCGGGGCGAGTCGTTCGTCTTTGAGTCAAGACACGGCCGGAGCAGGCCGCCGGGACAACGGAGGCGTGGATGACGCAGTACCTGATCTCGTTCGGTGCCCACGCGATGGACCACATCCCCGGCGATGACGCGCCCGCCGTGGCCGGGGCCGCGCACGCGGTGGTCCAGGAGGCCGTCAACGCCGGCGTGTATGTGTCCGCCGGCGGGCTGGAAATCCAGCCGGCGAGCATCGTGGCCACCGACGGGGCGGTCACCGACGGCCCGTACCCGGAGGCCATCGGCGGGTTCACGCTCATCGACGTGCCCTCACGCGAGGAGGCGCTGCAGTGGGCTGCCAAGATCGCTGTCGCCTGCCGCTGCGCGCAAGAGGTCCGGGAGATCGGGGCTGACCCCGAACTCGACGCGATGCCCCGCCAGGCTGACAGCCGGCGGTGACGTTCCGGCTGCGCCTGACGGCGGCCCGCAGTGCTAGAAGCAGGACTTGCCTTGGCGGCGGCCTGACAACGCGGGCCTGCGCATCGGCCAGAGCCGGGGACGCGGGGCGGCGCCTCCTGGACCGGGCGTGAAGCCCGGTCCTGGCAGCTGACCGGACCGCCGCAGCGTTTGATCGCCCGGTGGGCGGCACCCGGGCTCATCGCGGCGAGTGTCCGCGCTCATCGGCAGGCGCAAAGCGTTCGCAGGCCCGTTGGCTGCGAGAGTGACCGGGCGCAGAACATCCAGTTCGGCGCGCCGCGAGTCAGCCGTCTGAGCGACCAGGTTGCCGAGCAGGCGGTTCGCGCGCATGATCTCGGGTATGGGCCAGCACGCTCCGTGAGGATAGAGTCGACGTTACGGCTTCAGTGTGGTGAGGTGTGCTCCGTCGGCGACCAGCCCGCGGTCGCCTGCCGTTGCCGATCCGGGCGGTGGGTCCTGGCTTTGCGGTGGCTTGGCACTGGTGGCGTGCCCGGCAGGAGCGAGGCAGAGTTGGCGGCGACGGCCGGGCCGCCCGGGTACGGCCTGTTGGGGTGGGCTGTGCGGCAGCAGCAGCAGCATGTGGTGGACATCACCTTGCTGGGGCCGGTGGTGCGCAGGGTGTTTCCCGGTGCGCGCTCGGTGTCGGTCGAGCCGGCCTCTGCGGGCCGGCTGCTGGTGGTGTACCGGGTCCGCGCTGACGGCGTGACTTACTACCTCAGGGTCGCCGAGGAGGCGGGCGAGGATCTTACCACTGATGCCCAGGTGCTCGCCCGCCTGGCCGGGCTGGGCGTGCGGGTGCCCGTGGTCGTGCACGTCGAGGCCGGGCCGGGCGATCTGGACCGCTCGTTCCTGATCGTCGCTGCCCTGGCCGGGGAGAGCCTGGCCAGCCATGGGACCGACGAGGAGGCGCGCCGGGCGGTGCGGGCGGCCGGCCGTGATGCCGCCCTGATCAACGCCATCGAGGTTGAGGGCTTCGGCTGGCTGCGCCGGGACGGCCTGCCTGGGCTGCGCGCCGAACTGGCGTGCTACGCCGAGTTCGTGGCCAGTGACCTGCCCGGGCGGTGGCCGGGGTGGCTGGTCGGCGCTTTCACTGGCGGGGACCTCGAGGCGTTCCAGGCGGTCGTCGACCAGGAGCGGCAGCGGCCTGTCCCCCGAGGGCACCTGGCGCACGGCGACTTCGATGCCACCCACATCTGGCTCGACGACCATGGCCGGTACACCGGCATCATCGACTTCGGCGAAATGCGCGGAGCCGACCGCCACTTCGACCTTGGCCACTTCCTGCTGCATGACCGCACAGCCCGCCCCGTTCGCTGTTCGAGGACTTCCTCGCTGGCTACGCCGAGGCGGCCGCCTTGGCCGGGGATCACCGCGATCTGATACGGCGGTCGGCCATCGTATCTGGCCTGCGTCAGCTCTCGCTCTGGCTCGGCCCCGGGCACAACGACTCACCTGCCAGCGACCGGGCCAGGGTCCGGGTCATCCAGCTGCGCAACCTGCTCCCCGGAAGGTCGCCCACCGCATCCGGATGAGCGCTCCCCGAACCTGCCTGGGTAGCATGCCGGGCCGCGCTGGCCGTGGGCGGGCAGGTCGCCCTCTTCACCGCCGTCCAGACCGCCGCCGCCCGATTGGGTGACGACGTAAATGACGGCAGATATCGCGTGTCAAGCGGTGCGCAGCGCAATCTACAGTCTGTGACCGGGGGGGGCGGCAGTTCCTCCCCTGCCGACTCGGTGCTGCGGCTGGCCCGTTGGTTGACCGCCAGTACGAGCGGCAGATCCGCTGGTTATGGACGTCCCCGATGACGGTGGGCCGGCATCTGAGCGGCCGCGTTCAGCGTGCCGGCCTTACGAGCGTTTCTCGGCGCGGACGACCAGCAGCCACGGAATCTCGCGGTCGCCGCGCTCGCGCAGGTCGGTGATCACCAAGCCCGCGCGGAACAGCGCCGTGGTGTACGCGCTGAGCGGCCGGTGCATGCTGGCCAAGGTGATGGTGAGCCCGTCCTTCTCGAAGCGATCTTCGTAACGCCTGGAGGCCAGGTAGGGCCAGGACACCGCGAACGGGACGGCGCTGGCCGCGGCGCTCTCACACGCGGAGTCGAACGGATGCACGATCGCGAAGCAGAAGACCCCGCCGGGCCGCAGGACCCGGGCGGTCTCCGCGATTGCGCCCTCAATGTCATCGATGTCAAGCAGGGACATGGACGCCACCACCAGGCCAGCGCAGCCGTCGGCCAGCGGCAGCCTGGCGGCGTCGGCCTGCGCGACCGGCAGCGGCGGCGACCCGGTGGCGGCTGCCCGCGCCAGCGTGGCTGACCGCTCGATGCCGAGCACCCGGCGCCCGGCGGCCAGCAGCTGCCGGCCGGCCCGGCCCTCCCCGCAGCCCAGATCCAGGACCGGGCCCGCGGAATCCGGCATAATCTCGAGCAGGGTCGGCCAGGTGCCGTCCCAGAAGGCATCGTGATCGGGCGCCCGCGCCCAGGCGATCCAGTCCGTGGCGTGGTGTTCCCAGGCGTCGGCCAGGCTCACAGTCCCGACCGTAACCGCCGACCGGGCGGCGCACCAGATCTCGCCCGCCAAGATCGCCTCGACCGTGCGGGCCATGCACCCCTCGGCACCTGGTGCTGCTCGATGTCGCTAGCCGCCGACGGCCCGCTGTGCAGACCAACCCGCTGGCCGGACCCTGTGGCTGGTCAGATAGGTGCGCAGATCACTCATTCGGTGCGGCCCCGCTGGGACAGTACCGACTACCCGTGGCCATACAGAACCGCGGTTCGCGCGCAAGTTGAGGTCGCGATCTGTAACAGCCTTGCGATTTTGTGATCCTTCGACCAGGGGCTGTCCGCTCGGCGGCTGCGGCCGCCAAGCGGAACTGCTGCCAGCCGCCGAGGATTACCTGGCGGCGCCCGCGATATACGCGGCGACGATATAGGTGGCGTGCCGGTCCAGGCTGCCCCGGGCTCGGTCGTACCGCATCGTGGTTCTCGGATCAGCATGTGAGGCAGCCTCTTGGACATCGAGCAACGGCACCCCGGCATCCAGCGCCGCGGTGATGAATGCGTGCCTAAGCGTGTGAGGGGTAACGGCCTTGGCGATCCCGGCGCGGCGCGCTGCCTTGCGGACGATCCGCTCGGCACCGTGCCGGTCCAGCCGCTGCCCGTCGGTGGCCAGGAACACCGGCCCGCTGGTGCGCTCGCCGATGGCCAGGTCGATCGCCCGGGCGGTCCGCGGCGCGAGCGGGATGGTCACCACTTTGCCGCCCTTGCGGGTAATGGTCAGGGTCCGGTGCCCGCGTTCCAGGCCCAGGTGCTCGATGTCGGCGCCGGTGGCTTCGGAGACGCGCAGTCCGTTCAGCGCGAGCAGGGAGATCAGCGCATGCTCAGTCGTCGGGCCCAGCCCGGCGGCGACGAGGAGAGTGCCGAGCTCGTTGCGGTCCAGCGCGACGGCATGTGACTCGTAGTCGACCCGCGGCCGCCGGACATGAGCCGCTGGGGAGTGCTCAAGGAGTTCCTCTTCGACGGCGTACTTGTAGAATCCGGCGATGGTGCACAGCCGCCGGGTGACGGTGGCCCGGGAACGGCCCCTGGCTTCCAGATCGCGGGCGAAGCCTTCGATGTCGGCGCGGCGGACCGCGACCAGGTTCAGGGAGCGTGCGCGGCATCAGGTGGTGAACTGGCGCAGGTCCAGCGCATAAGCCTCACGAGTCAGGCCGCGGTATCCGGCTAGGTAACCGGCGAGCGCGAGCCGTTCGGCGTCGGTGAAGGCGGGCTGGATCATGACGAGGGCAGTGGTTGGGGTAGCAGTGGTCATCGGGCACCTCCCGGCCGGGCTCAGACCCGGGAAGCTGGGCCAGCTGCGGGTCCCAGCGATTGAGCGGAAGCCCAACGTAGTTGGCGCAGATGTTCCCATTTCTGTGCGTCTGCCGTTTCAGCTGGCCGGATTACTCAGGGGCCGCAAGGTGCTCGGCGGTATCGGCGGCCTGCTGTTCGGCCAGCGGTGGTTCGCCTGGGTGCCGGGGGGAGCGCCGGTCTGGTGGTGCCCGGTGAGCTCGGGAGAGTGTAAGACTCAAGGATGGAAGGGTGGCCTAGCTGGTCGGCCGAGGCGGATTCCGGCAGGGTCGGCCGCTGTCCGGGTGGGTCTTTGTGGCAGGTGGGCGTGATGCCGGGTTCTGGGCCGCTGCGGCTGGCTGAGGCGGCGGGCGTGCTGTCGCTGGCGACTGACCTGGCGATGGGCCAGCCGCTGGAGCATGGGCTGCGCACGGCGGTGCTGGGAGTGCGGACCGGGGCCGCGCTGGGCCTGCCCGAGCAGGATCTGGCGGCCGTGTTCTACACCGGGCTGCTGCATTTCGCCGGGTGCACGGCTGGCAGTGAGATCGACGCGCGGTTCCTGGGGGACGAGCTCGCGGTACGGCCGGAGCTGATGGCGGCGCTGTACGGGTCGCGGCTGGGGCTGGTGGTGACGGCGGCGCGGGCGGCTCACCCGGGGAGTCCTCCCGCTGCGCGGGCGGCGGCGATGGCCAGGTCCGCGGTTGGCGGGCTGGCGGAGTTCCGCCGGTGGGCGGCCAGTCATTGCGAGGTCGCGGAGCTGCTGGGGGCGCGGATGGGCCTGACGGAGCAGGTTCAGGCCGCGCTGCGGCACCTGTACGAGCGCTGGGACGGTAAGGGGCTGCCGGGGGACCTGCGCGGCGAGCAGGTCCCGCTGCCGGTGCGGGTGATGCAGGTGGCGCAGGACGCGGATGTCGCCTGGCAGCGTGGTGGTCCTGCGCTGGCCCGGCGCACTGTGCAGGGCCGGGGCGGGTCGGGCCTGGACCCTCAGGCAGCGGCGGTCTTCTTGGCCCTTGGCGATCAGGTGTACGCGGGCCTGGATGCGCCGTCTGTGTGGGAGGAGGCGCTGGCCGCCGAGCCGGGGCCGCGGCCGGTGATCGGCGAGGGCCAGATGGATGAATGCCTGTCGGCGATGGCGGACTTCGCGGACCTGAAGAGCATGTGGACGGTTGGGCACTCCTGCGGTGTCGCTGACCTGGCCGGGATCGCTGCCGGGGCCGCCGGGCTGGGCGCGGCGGAGGCGGCCCGGTTGCGGCGGGCGGCGCTGGTGCACGACATCGGCCGGGTCGCGGTGCCGGCCCGGGTGTGGGCCAAGCCGGGCCCGCTGACCCGCGGTGAACGCGAGCAGGTACGGCTGCACGCCTATCACAGCGAACGGGTCCTGGACATCGCCCCGGGGCTGCGGCCGCTGGCCCGGCTGGCCGGCTCGCACGGCGAGCGCTGCGACGGGTCGGGCTATCACCGCGGCAGCCGGGCTGGGGACCTGCCGCCTATGGCGCGGCTGCTAGCCGCGGCGGACTGCTACCAGGCGATGCGGGAGCCGCGGCCCTACCGGCCCGCGCTGCCGCCGGACGGCGCGGCTGGCGAACTGCGCCGCGAGGCGCAGGCGGGCAGGCTCGCGCCGGAAGCGGTGGCCGCAGTGCTGGCCGCGGCGGGGCAGCCGCGCCCGCCGGTGCGCTGGCCGGGCGGACTGTCGGCCCGCGAGCGGGAGGTGCTTGGCCTGCTTGCCCGGGGCATGGCCACCAAGCAGGCCGCCCGCCAGCTGGGGATCTCGGCCAAGACGTGCGACCACCACATCCAGCGGCTGTACCGCAAGCTGGGCGTGTCCACCCGCGCGGGCGCGACCGTGTACGCGGTTGAGCACGGCCTGCTCGAGCGGGATTAGGGAGTTTTCCCGGCTACCGGCGGCGTGTCGGCCACCCCTAGCGTCGGTCCTGACGCGAACCAGCAGGAGGTGGTCACGATGCTGAAACTGCTCCCGGCGCTGCTGCCGTGGTGGCTGGCCGGGCCGGCCCTGGGCCTGTGCATAGCCGCCCTCTACGGGCTGGCAAACCGCCGCCTCGGGGTCTCCGGCGCCTGGCTGGCGGCGGTGATCGCCCCGATCGAAGGCTGGCGCGGGGAACGCTGGCGAGTCGAGTTCCTCGCCGCCCTGATCGGCGGCGCGCTGGTCGCGGGCGTGCTGGGCTCAGCCACCCGGCTGACCGGCTATCCGGTGCTGTCCAGGACCGTGCCCGCCGCGGTGCTGCTCCCGGTGCTCGCGGCCGGCGGGCTGGCGCTGGGCTACGGGGCCCGCTGCGCCGAGGGCTGCACATCCGGGCACGGGCTATCCGGCTGCGCCGCCGGCTCGCCGGACTCCCTCGCCGCCACCGCGACATTCTTCGCCGTCGCGGTCGCCGTCACGTTCGCCGCGCACGCGCTGACCGGCGGCGCGCTGTGAACCGCGGCGCCCGCGCCAGCACCATCGGGGTCGGGATCGCCTTCGGGTTCCTGGTCACCGGCAGCGGGTTCGGCAACTACACCACCATCCACCAGGCGCTGCTATTGCGCAGCTGGTACCTGTTCGCCGTTTTCGGCTCCGCGGTAGCGGTGGCGGCCGCCGGCCTGGCGCTGCTGCGCCGCGCCGGGACCACCCGGTACGGCGGCCCCCTGCGCCTGCCGCACGGACCTGCCCGCCGCCCCCACCTCTACGGCGCCGCGATCTTCGGCGCCGGGTTCGGCCTGACCGGGGCCTGCCCGGGCGCGGCGGTCGCCATGATCGCCACCGGCGGCCTGGGCGGCCTGCTTGTACTGGCCGGCCTGGTCAGCGGCATGTGGCTACGCGGCGCGACCGCACGCCCGGCCACGGGCCAGCAGCCTAAGGCGACGGCTGACCGGCTTCCCGTTCAACCCCGCTCACCAGACCTGCTGTCCGCTGATCCGCGCTGCCGGTGACGAAATCGCGGCAGCGACGCCTCCGGGCGGCCCAGGACGGTGGTGACCGACCTGCCTGGCACCGGCGCGGGCCGCCTGTTTGCGTCCCGGGCACCTGCAAGCAAGACTCGCAGCCATGACATCCAGCACCGACAGCAACCCCGAGGATGAGTACGCCGACGACGAGTACGCCGACTATGACGCCGAGGATCGCGAGCAGCCCTCGACGCCAGCAGGTATTCCCGGCGACGAGCCCGAAGAAGACGTGCTCGAACAGCGCCAGGAAGTCCCGTACCGCGAGGACGACCGGTAACGGCCGGTACTCCCCGGGCTCGTGCCCCGGTCAACGGACAAGGCAGACTTGGGGCTCTTCGAAGTCAGGCGACCGGCGATGACCGACCAGAGTTCACCTGCCGAACCAGGCGTCGAAGGCACCGTGGCCCGGCCCGGTGGCGTGTCCTACCTGCAGATACCCTCACGGGACGTCGCACAGTCGGCCGAGTTCTACCGGGCCGTGTTCGGCTGGCGGCTGCGCGGCGACCCGCAAGAGCCCAGCTTCAGCGACGGCACCGGCCATGTCATCGGGCACTGGCGCACCGATCTGCCCGCCGCCGGGAAGGCAGGCGGGCCATGATCAGCCAGGGCCTTCCTGAGGAGATCCCCGACAGGTTGCTCGGCTCCCTGGCCCATTACGCCAAGCGGCCGGGACCGTCCTCAGACACCGTGCAGCAGGTACTGGGCCGCCCCGCGCTCACCTTCGCCCAATGGGCGGCCGACCACGCCACCGCTTTCCGGAACTGAACACACCCCTAGCCAACCCATGGAGCGCCAGATGAAACTCACGATCTTCGCAGCGACCGGCGGCATCGGCCGACAGATCCTCGAACAGGCCGTCGATGCGGGTCACGACGTCACCGCGGTCGTCCGCCACCCCCAGAAACTGCCCGGCGAGCTGTCCAGCCAGGTACGCGTCGTCACAGCCGACCTGGCGGCCCCGGACCCGGCAACGCTCAGGTCCGCGGTCCAAGGAGCCGACGCCGTGCTCTCCGCCCTGGGTCCGCGATCGAACGCCGAGGCCGGAATCGCCACCCGGGGATCGCCTGCCTGGCCGGCCAGCTCAGGATCTGGGCCGTCGCAGGCGGTATCCACCACACGGCCGGCGATGAGCGCCCGCACAACTGCGCATACGTCATCTCCGACCGCGGCGAGGTCGTCGGACGCTACGACGAGCGTATGCTCTCCAGGACCAAGGCGACGCTGATGTACGCGCGGGACGTGACCCGCTGGTCTTCACGGCCCGCGGCATGCGGTTCGGCTGCGCGCTCGGCATGGAGACCCACTACGCAGAGCTCTTCTCCGCTTACGAGGTACTCGACGTCGACTGCGTGCTGTTCTCAACCGCGGGCAACCCGGGAACCCCCGGTGTATTCGCCGTCGAGGCGGCCGGCCACGCCGCCGAGAACTCCGTCTGGATCAGCTACGCCGGTCCTGCACAGGCCGGACATCCTCCGGCCGGGGTCGTCAGGCCCGAAGGGACGTGGGCCTGCCAATGTGACACCAGCACGAGTGAGCTCGTCGTCGCCGAGCTGGAGGCGGGGGTCGGCGCGCACGCCCGGGCATGGCGACGTACTTCACGCGCCCTCACCAGCGACTGACCGCTCAGTGGAGGATACCTGGAGGCATGAGCTGTGCAAGCAGCCGCACAGACCAGCCCATTCTGCATATCCGCACTGATGATCGCGAAGGCAGCGCCGACCGGGCAGAACGGCGGATATCGCGTACTGGCCGTGACCAGCGATGGGGACACTGCGTTGCAGATGCTCGAGAGCACCAGCGACCTGATCGCCGAATCGGGCGTGGCGGTCAGCCTCATCGACGGTGTGCAAAGTTCTCGTGCAGATGGTCCGGTTCGGTGCGGCGTTCTGATGGTGTCATTTACAGCTCGCGGTGAGTGCGGCGTGCGTGAACGGTGCCGCGGTCTGGAGGCGGTGCCCTCACCGGGGCGCCGGCAGTGTGATCAGCATCTTGATCGTGGTGGTCTTGCCCGCGCCGTCCCGCCCAGGAGGCCGCACACGGCACTGTGCGACACCACCAGGTCCAGGTGATCAACCGCCAGCAGATCCCCGCAAACGGCGGGTCATACGTTCGGCGGGAAACGTCCAGCACGGCCATCGACGCCCCGAGGCGCCCGCCGCCCCGCGCCAGGACGCTCGCGGCGGTGTCGGCCACCGGCAGGAGGGACACCGCCCGGGCCGCGTGCTTGCCTGGCCAGTATCGCCCGAGCGTCCGGCCCTGGCCGCAGCCGGGCGCCGGCCCGGAGGTGACCATGGTCCCTGGCGGTGCCGGCCTGGCCGCGAGGAAACTCCTCACGAGGAGTTGCCATGGTTTTCGCCGATCGTGATGATGCGGGACGGCGGCTAGCCGCCCAGCTGGGGTACCTGCGGGGCGAGCCCGTGGTTGTCCTCGGCCTGCCGCGGGGCGGCGTCCCGGTCGCGTTCCAGGTAGCGCAGGCGCTGGCCGCGCCGCTGGATGTCATCGTGGTGCGCAAGCTCGGGGTGCCGTTCCAGCCCGAGCTGGGCATGGGCGCGGTCGCGGAGGACGGGGCGCGGGTCATCAACCCCGAGATCGTCGACGCGGCCGGGGTCTCGGACAGCGAGTTCGCGGCGGTCCTGGCCCGGGAGCAGGCTGCGGTGAAGGCCCGGGCTGCGCGCTACCGGGTGCGGCGGCCACGCCAGCCGCTGGACGGCCAGGTCGCCGTGGTGGTCGATGACGGCATCGCCACCGGGTCGACGGCCCGGGCCGCCTGCCAGATCGCCCGGGCGCAGGGAGCGGCGCGGGTGGTGCTCGCCGTGCCCGTCGCGCCGCCCGGGTGGCAGGCCAGGATGGGCGCCGATGCCGACGAACTGGTGTGCGTGGAGACTCCGGGCAATTTCTTCGCCATTGGGCAGTTCTACGGTGAGTTCCCCCAGGTGTCCGACAAGGAGGTCCTCGCCTACCTCGAGCGTGCCGCCGCCTGGCAGGCCTCGGCGCACGCGAGCACCGCCGCCGCCAGCAGCGCTGACCCGCCGGCCCGCAGCGAGGACGTGGAGCCCCAGGCCGGCGCCGTCCGGCTGGCGGGCTCCCTGGCCGTGCCGGAGAACCCCCGGGGTGTCGTGGTCTTCGCCCATGGCAGTGGCAGCGGCAGGCACAGTCCCCGCAACCGGTATGTCGCCGGCGTCCTGAACGATGCCGGCCTGGGCACGCTGCTGTTCGACCTGCTCACCCCCGAGGAGGAACTTGACCGGGCCAACGTGTTCGACATCGGCCTGCTCGCCGGGCGCCTGGTCGAGGTCACCGGATGGCTGCGCGCCCAGCCACGCGCGGCCCGGGCCGCTGTCGGCTACTTCGGTGCCAGCACCGGCGCCGCGGCGGCGCTGCGGGCGGCGGCCGAGTCCGGCATTGACATCGCGGCCGTGGTGTCCCGCGGCGGCCGCCCCGACCTTGCCCGCCCACGGCTTGCGGCCGTGACCGCGCCGGTGCTGCTCATCGTCGGCGCGCATGACGAGGTTGTGCTAGACCTCAACCGCCGAGCCCAGGCCGAGCTGCGCTGCGAGAACGACCTGGCTGTTGTGCCCGGCGCCACCCACCTGTTCGAGGAGCCGGGCACCCTGGAGGCCGCCGCCGCGCTGGCCCGGGACTGGTTCATCAGCCACATGACCCAAAGCCCCGCCCGGTGAACGGCAGATGACTGCGGGCACCGCGTCAACCCCACGCCGGGCGGGTAACGTTCGCGCCAGGCCAGGGCCAGCGGTCCCGGCCAGCCGGGCCTTCCAGCGCCTGCATGGGCCTGCTGTCCGCGCCGCCTCCAGTCACCCGGGCTCCCGCTGTCCGGCTGCGAAGTTGGCGATGGACACTACCTGGGCGGCATGGACAACTATGAAGACGACCGGCGTTTCGCTGAGCGCCTGCTCGCTGTGGTGCCCGGCGCCCAGGCAGCGGCTCGGGCCGACAAGAACTTCCTGGCTCGCGCCGTCCGTTTCCTAGTCGAGGAGGCGGGCATCTGCCAGGTCCAGTGCCGAGATAGCGGGCGATCTAGCCGGGCGCGGCTTTGCGGGCATCGGGCAGGAGCGGATACAGCCATGGACCCTGGCCTCTGGTGCGACGTGACCAAGGACCCTTACCTCAGCTGCGCCTGGGCATAGCTTGATACAGGTGGACGTGGTCGATTGAAAGACCGCTGTCCTCCAGGTGGTGCATTCAGTGGCACGGTCTAGGGGGATGAGCCCCGTGGATGAGAACGCCGAGGCCAGGGACCTAGAGGAGCAGGCCACCATAACCAGGCAGCCATGGGGCCCGGCTATGGGCCCAGGCGCGAGGATGAGCCTGGCCCCCCTGGCAGAATCATGCGAACCGGCGTACGACGAGCTCGACTTGCTGCGGGGCAAGGCGGCTGGGCACCGCTGGGATGGCTGGCGCCGCCTGACCGGTGATGAGGATTACTTCGCCGCCTGCTCGTGCGGGTGGCGCAGCACCGAGACGGGCTGCGTGAGCCCGATGCTGCGGCAGGTGAAAGAACACCTTGACGCGATCAGGGCGATACGCTGCGGGCGTCCGTCAACTCGCGCCGCACAGGCACCGGCCCGCGACGAGCGCGCGCGCAATGCCAGTCAGCGAGAGATGGGGCAGGACGAGCGCACACGGGAGCTCTACGCGTCCGTGGAGAGCCAGCAAAGACGCCTGTCCCAGGCCCTGGAGCAGTCAGGTGATCTGCTGTCCGCCAGCAAGGACCAGGCCGATCGGTTGGTGGCCGTGCTCGAGTACGCGGCGGCGAGAGTCGCACCGGAATGGGCAAAGACCGGCGCATCTGTGCGGCGCGAACAGGCTCTGCAATGCCAGGTGGAACGAGTGAAGGAGTGGCGCAGCGGGATCGTCGCCGCTGCCGGGGCTCTCGCCGCGGTAGCAGAGGAAGTCGCCCTGGCTGGTCAGGACCTGGAAACCCGCTATCGGGCAGGCTCCGCTTAAGATGGGCGCCTGGCCGGCGAAGCCGCAAATCGGCACGGCGGCAGAGGGGTTGTGGCTGGATGACCTGCACCGTGCATGTGGCCTGGGACGAGCGGCTTAGTGACTATCACTTCGGGCCTGGCCATCCGCTGGCGCCGGTGCGCCTGGAGCTGACGATGCGGCTCGCGCGCGAGTTCGGGCTGTGGAGCCAGCCCGGCGTGACCGTAGCCGCCCCGGCCCCGGCCACCGACGCCGACCTGGAGCTGGTGCACGACCCCGGGTACGTCGCGGCGGTGCGGACGGTCAGCGGCTGGGCCGATGAGCTTGGTGCCCGCGGCTTGGAGGCGGCCCAGCAGCGCTACGCGCGGGCGTTCGGGCTGGGCACCGGGGACCAGCCGGTATTTGCCGGCATGCACCAGGCCTCGGCGCTGGTGGCCGGGGCGACCCTGGCCGCGGCCCGTGCGGTGTGGTCGGGCTCGGCCCGGCACGGGGCCAGCATCGCGGGCGGCATGCACCACGCGATGGCCGCCCGCGCCAGCGGGTACGGCGTCTACAACGACGTCGCGGCGGCGATCGCCTGGCTGCTGGGACAGGGCGCCGAGCGGATCGCCTACGTGGACGTCGACGCCCACCACGGCGACGGGGTGCAGGCCGCGTTCTGGTCCGATCCGCGGGTGCTGACGATCAGCGTGCACCAGCACCCGGCGGACATGTTCCCGTTCACCGGGCTGCCCGCCGAGACCGGCGGGCCCGGCGCGGAGGGGTTTGCGGTCAATGTCGCGCTGCCCGCCGGCACCGGTGATGCCCGCTGGCTGCGCGCCTTCCACGCGGTCGTCCCGCCTCTGCTGGCCCAGTTCCGGCCGCAGGTCCTGGTCAGCCAGCACGGGGCCGACACCCACCGGCTGGATCCGCTGGCCCGCCTGGAGCTGAGCATTGACGGGCAGCGCGCCGCCCACGCCGCGATCCACACGCTGGCCCACGACCTGGCCGGCGGGCGCTGGCTGCTGACCGGCGGCGGAGGGTATGACCTGGTGCAGGTGGTGCCGCGGAGCTGGGCGCACCTGCTTGCCGAGGCCGCCGGCCAGCCGATCGACCCAGGGACGCCGACCCCCGCCTCGTGGCGGGAGTATGTCGCGCGGCGCACCGGCCTGACCGCACCCGAACAGATGACCGAGGGGGCACCCGCGGTGTTCAGGCCGTGGGAGTCCGGCTACGACCCAGGCCATCCAGTCGACCAGGCGATCATGGCCACCCGCAACGCCGTCTTCCCCCGGCACGGGCTGATGCCGGCGTGACCGGCAACCCCAAATGAGCAACCGGGCACCGCCGCCGCGCCTCCCGCGTATCCGATCGAGCCGTCATGAACGGTCAGCCGCGGCCGGAGGACAGCTGACACAAGGAGCTTTCCGCGCTTTCAGGGAACCCGTTGCGGCGTCAC
Source organism: uncultured Actinomycetes bacterium (assembly GCA_963739135.1). Classification (GTDB taxonomy): domain Bacteria; phylum Actinomycetota; class Actinomycetes; order Streptosporangiales; family Streptosporangiaceae; genus Palsa-504. The sequence continues at coordinate 203,783 of CAVTZG010000017.1, read as the reverse complement.
CCGTCTAGCCAACGGCAAGGAAACAGGATCAACGATCGCCCGCCCTTCAGCCCCCGCGCAGAACATCCAAGTCTGGATGGCCAGCGCGCGCGTCTTGTTCAGGCTCCAGCCGACGTCCACACATATCGGATCTCGCGCGAGGGCCGCAGCCAGCGATCCTCACGCAGCGCGACCGGCGTTCCGGAACGTAAGCGACCTGATCGCCGAATCCGTGCTAGACCTGGCTTGCATGGGTCAGGGCTTAGCCGTGCACCGAACAACCGTTCTGCGTGGTTGTTCGAGACGGTAAATGCGCTGGCGCTGTCGGCAGCAGGCGCCTGTGCGTGGCGGCGGCTGCGACGTTGCGTGAAGCGCAAGTCGTGGCAGTCTTTCGGTATCAGGGCGTGCGTTCGTTGCTCCGTACAGCAAAGACAGCCACGAGCGGCGGGTGGGAGATCGACGTGGACCGGATCTTGGATCGCAAGCATTTCCGCGCGCTATTCGCTGACCGCGCGATCGTCGTGGCCGATCTCGGCCCGGGTGGTCCGCGCGATTTGGCTGCCGGGGTTAACGAGGCGGCTGGCCGGGGAGATGCCGTGCTGCACACGCGAGCCGAGTATGACGCCCTCTTCGACGCTGTCGCCCGGGATGTCGCGCACGCCCCGGCCGCGGATGCTGCGGCCGTGGCAATGGCCGACGATGAGGGCAGGCCCACGCCGGCCGGGACCATGGTGCACGCCTACCTTGATGCCTCCATCGGCAAGCGGGAGCTGTTCGGCTGGCCGATGTGTCAGGTCGAGATCTCCGGCTGGCCGGCCAGCCAGTTGCGGCCCGAGGAACCGGTCATCGCCGACGGTTCGCGGCTATCGCTGTCGCGCGCCGATCCGCAGGACACGCGCAGGGCGCCGCCCCCGGTCGATGGCGGCGTGCTGTTTACCAGCACCACGTTCTCCCTTATGAACAGTGGCCAGATGACGAAATACTCGCCGAAGCGCTCGTGGAAAGTCGATCTTGATCCCGGTGACGACGACGACCGGATTGTCGGGATGGCGCGGCTGAACCTGAAGTCGATGTACAACGACCCCTCACAGATGCGCGAGGCGCTGGCCTGGCGGCTGTTCGCCGCCGCTGATGTGCCCTCCCCACGCCACACCTACGCCAGGCTCACGATCAACGGGGCCTACTACGGGTTGCATTCACTGATCGAGCAGATCGACAAGCGCTTCCTCGGCGACCGTTTCGGCGAGAACCGGCGCGGCAACCTGTACAAGGCCTACTGCGGCAGCCTGGGCTGCGCGACACTTGAGCACCGGCGCGGAACTGACGGGGACGACAGCGGCCGGCAGTACCACACCTCCGGCCACCCCGGCGACCAGACCTACCGGCTGAAGACCAATGAAAACGACGCCGCCGTCGCCAGCTACGACGACCTGGCCACCTTCATCCGGGTGATCAACGGTGTCGGCCTGCCAGGCGGAGATGGCCGCTTTAACACCGACGCCTTCCGGGCCGAAGTAGAACAAGTCTTCGATGTGCAGACCTTCCTGCGCTGGGCCGGTGTCAATCTGCTGCTCGGCAGCTGGGACAACTACTTCGCCTCGCCGGCGAACTACTACCTCTACAACGGCGGGCACGTCGGCCGGGCGCCCGACTTCGCCACCGACCCGTACTTCACTTTCCTGCCATGGGATTACGACAACTGCCTGGGTATCGATTACTTCGGCACGAAATGGCAGTATGCCGACCTGCTGGACTGGGCGGCGATCACCAAGCAGTACTGGCACCGGGAGGGGCACCGCAACCACACCTCGCGGGTTCCGCTGGTGCACAACTTGCTCGCCAACCCCGACTTCGCGCAGTACTACCTCGATCACCTCGATTATCTGCTTGCCACCCACTTCAGCCCGCCGGCGATCTGTGCGCAGATGGGTACCCCCGATGGCGACGGGCTCTGGCCCCGGGTCAGCCAGGCCGCATACCTGGAATCTGACACCCCGCACGGCGCGCCTTTCACCGGACGGCAATTCAGCAACGATGAGGTGTACCAGGCCGGCTACGCGCAGAACGAACTGCGCCACGGAAACGCCCTTGTACCTGGCATCTACCACTACGTGAAAATGCGCTGCGACAGCGCCACGGCGCAGCTGCAACAGCTGCGCCGACGCTACCCCGCGGGTGCATCGGGGGTGACCTTCCCCGCTGCCCAGCAGCCAAAACCCGCCTGAACCCGAGCCGACGGTGGTCTGGGTGCTCGTCACCCCCACCGGGGCCGACGGGACCGTAGGTGAGCTAGGCACGCCCAGCGGCGGCCCTTTCCCGCCGCCCACCTGGCCTCGACCCCTGAACCACACCAACCGCGAACATCATCAGGTCCCCTCCTCGGCCATACCGGCTTACCTTTCACCTGATCCACGTACCATGCCACCAAACGCGCGAGAGAACCAGGGCAGCTTTGACCGCGTGTGAGCACATACGTACGACCGGCACCACAGTCGACGCCGACATCCTCGAGCCTGACCATTCTTGCGAGGGCTCGTGGCGTTCCGCGCAGATCGGGCGTGTCTTACCAGCTGTGTGAGTGACAGGTTGACGATGAGCCGCAGGAAAGGCGGCTCGCGGAAAGGACACTGATGAAGGAAAACCCCAACGGCGGCCCGCGACCCCGGTGACCAGAGTCCGGCCCGGCGGCCTGTGGTGGATCCGCAGCTGGCGGATCAGCTGCTAGCCCGGCGGAGGTGGGCGGGGTCGAGCTGATTGGCCCGGATGGCTTTGTCTCAGGTGACCAGGACGGTGCTGGAGCGGGCGCTGGCCGAGGAGATGACGACGCACGGACAGGCTCACTGTCCTCAGTAAGGAGCTTGAAATCCATCGTGTTGACCAAAGTCGGCCCAGGCGAGTGCAGCGACATCACCCAGAATCTCCAGAGTGCCGAGTCGGAGTTCGGCGGCGGGCCTGCGGCGCAGTGCCCGAGTAATCCGGTCACACTCTGTGGTAGCCATAGTGCCTCCTCATGGCCGCCAGCGGGCAGATCCTGATGGCCGCCCACAGACTCGCGCGCCGGGAACGTGATGTGGCTGCTGTCTGTCGGCGGACGCGCTTATGCTAGGCGAAACGGTGACCTACGGGAGAGCTGCTCATGACCGCGCCGCATGCCAGGCAACCTCAGGTCCTGCCCCGCCCGGCCTGCACGCCGACGGCGATCCGGGCCGTGCTGGCCGCCAACGCCGATGGCGACATCCTCCAGCGGTACGACGAGGATCTGGATGCGGCGTTCGAACAGGCCCGCGAGCAGGGTGACGTGACACCGCTGGTGCAGACAGTCAAGCGCTGGTGGTTCGAGGCGGACGCCTGGCGTGACCCCCAAGCGCAGCGGGAGTTCCTAGCTCGCATCGACACCTACCAAGACGAGGGTCTGCCGCCTGCGGAACAGCGGATGAGCCGGGAGGAGATCCGGGCCCAGTTCGGCGTCTGACGCGTGTACGGGTGGGAGCTGGATGGCCCGGCTCAGCAGGAGTTCGCCGATCTGCCTCCTGCCGCGCGAGCATCCCTAGCGGCATTCATGGACGCGGTCGTGATCGTGGAGCAGTTTAATACCCTGTACCGCTTCAGAACTCGATGCGGGCTGGTGAGCTGCGATTGGGCGCTGTCGGCGCGGTGGGGCAAGATCGCGGTTCTTGTCGGTCCGTCTGCTGTATTTGATCATGGTCCGGGTGTCCGGCTGGCTGTTCCTGCTGGTCTGGCACCGCCGTTTGATCACCCGCAAGTTGATTTACCCGGGACGGCCGGGCCGCCCGCCGCGCGGGGCGCATCCGCCAGCGGGAAAGTCCGATATACGCGTTCTGCGCCGGGACCGGCTCGGCGGCCTGATCCACGAATACACCCAGGTCGCATAGGGTGACGTAGTTTTCGGCACCCACAGGTCGAAGATCTTCACTTCCTTGAGCAGCTCAAGCTGCTTCGGTCGGCCTTCCTGAGCCCCGACGCGGACCCCGTCAGCTCACGCCCGCCGCGGCGGCGTTTGCCAGGGTGGTAGCGAACGCCGCTGGGTCGGTGGCGCGCGGCGTCGTCTTCCTCAGCTGCCGCAGTTGCTGCCGTGCGCTGTCTCGCCGCATCCGGACGTAGTGGACGATGCCCTCTACTTTCTCGTTGCCGTGCCTGAGTTCGTTCTGCTTGCAGCCACTCAAGTAGACCTCGTCGTTGGTGAACTGGCGGCCTGTGAACGGCTGGCCGTAAGGCGTCCCTGATTCGAGGTAGGCCGCCTGGCGGACACGTGCCCACAGGCCGTTGTCGGAGCCGGCGCCGATCACCGCGCTGATCGTGCCTGGATTGAATTCAGTATCGATCAGGTGTTCCAGGTAATCCAGGTAGTATTGACGATAGTCACGGTTGCGGAGCAGGTTCTGCACCAGCGGAATACGCGACGCGCCGTGGTTGCGCCGTTGGCGGCGGGTGTTGCTCGCCCAGTCGAGAATGTCGGTGTACTGCCACCGCGTGCCGAAGTAGTCGATCCCCGGTCTGTGGTAGTGGCCGGGCTGCGGGGTGCGTGGACGGCTACCGCCAGCGGCTGGCCCTGTGGCGAGCCGGCCGGGCCGCACCAAGGGAGACCGGTCAGCAAGGTGAGAAATCGAGCAGACGGCGGCAGGGACAGGATGAGAAAGATCGGGGCCCGCTTATCGCTCGCAGCCGAAGGTGGCAGACAGTTGGCGCACAGGTTCCCGGCACTGATCGCGGCGCCCGCCGTGGCACAGGAGCGGATCTGGCTGACCGGGGCACGGCTCTTCGACGGCACCCGATCGCGGCTGCGCGAGAACGCGGCGATCCTGATCGAAGACGGAATCATCCGCCGGGTCGCTGACGCCGCCGAGCCGTGCCCCGACGGCGCCTGGCCACTGGACGTGGGTCAGCGTGTCCTCATGCCCGGGCTGACCGACGCCCACACGCACGCCTCGGGCACCGTCCCGCAGGTGGCGAAGGGCGCCGAGGAACCGCTGCCCGGCATCGCGGCTCACTTTCTGCAGGCCGAACTCCACGACTACCTGCGCTTCGGGGTGACCACCATCCGGGTGGTCGGCTCGCAGGGGCTGCTGCCGCAGCAGGCCCGGCAGGCCATGCGTTACGGTGCGTTCCGCGGTCCCCGCCTGCTGACCTGCGCGAAGATCGTCTCTGCGACGGCGCCGGGCGGGCGTTTCTACGGTGACATGTACCGCGAAGCCGACGGCCAGGACGACATGCGGCGGGCGGTCCGCGAGCAGATCCGGGCCGGGGCCGACTTCATCAAGGTGATGACGACCGGCGCCCGCTCTAACGAGCTGGAAGATCCCGACCCGCTCCAGCTCACCGACCCGGAGCTGGCGGCGGTCACCGACGAGGCGCACCGGATGGGCTTCCGGGTCGCCGCCCACGCCGAGGGCCTGGATGGCTGCGCGGCAGCGATCAGGCACGGCGTCGACACCATCGAGCACGGCATATACCTGCACCGGCGGCCGGACCTGCTCGACGTCATGGCCGCCTCCGGCCAGGTGCTGGTGCCCACCCTGTCGGGGTACTACTGGATGGCGGGGTTGAGCGAGGAGGTCATCGACCCCGCCCATGCCGAGGCGGAGCCGGATATGCCGCCGGTGCTGGTGGAACTGGCGCAGCGGAACCTCGAGGAGGGCGCGGCCAGCATGCGGGCCGCGCGGCAGGCGGGCGTCAAGATCGCGCTCGGCAGCGACACAAGCCTGGCCGTCGGGCTCGAGATCCAGCGGATGATCCGCCACGGCCTCACGCCGGCCGAGGCCCTGGTCGCCGCGACCAGGACCGCCGCCGAAGCGCTTGGGCTGAACGAGCACATCGGCACCGTGACCGAGGGCAAGCTGGCCGACCTGACGATCATCGATGGCGACCCGCTGGCCGAGCCGCACCTGCTGTCCGATCCGGACCGGATCTGGCTGGTCCTGCAGCTGGGCGCGCCCGTGGCCGGCCAGTTGCTCGCCAACCCGGCCCTCGCGGGCCAGTTCACATGGCCGGATCGGCCGGCGGGACCCAAACCAGCTGACATGGCCGGCTGGGTCCAGGCAAGCCGAGGCCACGCCTAGGGAACCTTCGCTACCAGGGGCTTGGCGTTTGTCCTGAGTGTCACGGCAGGTACTGGCGTGCGAAGGGCAGCGGGCATACTGTAGGCAGGCCCCGCCGTAACGTGCGGGCCGTAACGGGTGATCAGGCCCGATGACCTGATCTGCGCGGGGTCGCTAATTGCCGTCGCAGTAAGCCACCCTTCCATATCGGCGGGAATGCGCGCGTTCTGCCTGGCCTTTCTTCGTCACTCAACGTGGTGTCCTGCCGATGCCGCCGAACGGCACGGCTGCCGCTGGCTGCCGGGGGCTGGACCCCTACGTGTCCTACGTGGTCGTGTGAGGGTGGCTGGGTGGTCGGCATGGACAAGTCGGGCTGCGTTGTGGTGGCCTGGGCGGGTGCTCATCCGGGCTTCGCCGGAGCGGGTCCGGGTCTGGGCTGCTGGTTGTGCTGGGTAGCCTGCGGTGAGGCTTTCGTGACCGCTGAGGTGGAGGCTGGCTGATGAATCCGCTGTCTGGTATTGCTGGCATCGCGGTGGACCGCGTGCTTGGCCTTCCCGGCGGGGCGGTGCGATATGTGGTGCGGCCCGATGTGGCGGTGGCGATGCCTGACGGCGTAGTGCTGCTCGGTGACCTGTACCGGCCCGCCGGGGATGACCGGCCGCTTGCGGTGGTGCTGATCCGCTCGCCGTACGGCCGGGCGGGCCTGCCGGGGATGGTCTTTGCCGCGCCGCTGGCGCGGCGGGGTTTCCAGGTGTTCATCCAGAGCACCCGCGGGACGTTCGGCTCGGGTGGCCTGTTCCGCCCGTTCACCTGCGAGCGGGAGGACGGCCTGGCCACGGTGGCGTGGCTGCGTGAGCAGCAGTGGTGCGACGGGCAGGTGTCGATGACCGGGGCCAGCTACCTGGGTCACACTGGCTGGGCCGTCGCGCCGTATGCCGATCCGCCGCTGGCCTCGGTGTCGCTGAATGTTACCGCCGCGAAGATGAGCGCGGCGTTCTACCAGCTCGGCGCGCCGAATCTGCAGAACGTGCTGAACTGGACCGGGCTCATCGGCCGGCAGGAACGCGGCCTGCACGCCGTCCTGCCGGGCCCGCGGCAGATGGCCCGGATGAGACGGGCCTACCAGAAGGTCCCGCTGCAGGCCGCCGACGTCGACGTGGCGGGCGCGCCGGTCGCGTTCTGGCGGGACTTCACCGGCCACGCCGGCCCGGGCGATGAGTTCTGGGCGGGCGCCGATCATGACCGCGCGGACCTGACCCGGCTTCCGCCGGTCAGCATGGTGACCGGCTGGTGGGATCTGTTCATGCCGTTGCAGCTGCGCGATTTCGCGGCGGTCCGGGCGGCGGGGGTTACGGCGCGGATCATCGTCGGGCCCTGGCTGCATGGCGAGCCCGGCGAGATCAAGGCCATCACCGGGCAAGACATCGCCTGGCTGGACCACCACCTGCGCGGTGGCCCGCCGCCGCCGGGCCCGCCAGTCCGCCTGTTCCTGCAAAAGGCCGGGACCTGGCTGGAGTTCGACCAGTGGCCGCCGGCGGCCGCCGTCGCCACGGCCTATTACCTGCGCGCCTCAGGCCGCCTGGCCCTGGACGCCGAGCCCGGCGACGCCTCGCCCGATGTGTTCATCTACAACCCCGCGGACCCGACCCCGTCGGCGGGAGGGCCGCTGCTGCAACCGCCCGGCAAGCAGGTCGACAACCGGGCCATCGAAGCCCGGCCCGACGTCCTGACTTACACCACCGGCCCCCTGCCCGCCAGCCAGGACCTGGCCGGGCCGGTCAGCGCGCGGATCTTCGTCCGCACCGGCCGCCGGCACGCCGACCTGTTCGTCCGGGTCTGCGACGTCGACCCGAAAGGCGTCTCCCGCAACATCGTGGACGGCATCCGCCGGCTCAGCCCGCAGACCGTGCCCGCCGACGACGTCCACGTCGGCGACGACCAGATCCTGGCGGTCGAGGTACAGCTCTACCCGACCGCCTACCGCATCCGGGCCGGGCACCGGATCCGCGTTCAGGTCAGCGGCGGCGCCTTCCCCCGGTTCGCCCGCAACCTCGGCACCGCGCAGCCCTTCGCCGCCGCGACCAGCGCGGTGCGATGCCGGTTCGAGATCTACCATGACTCCCGGCACCCCGCATGCATCCTGCTGCCGATCCTGCCCAGCCCCTGACACACGTGCCCGGCCAACCCGGTACCGCCACCCACCCAGGCCTAGCCACGCACGCAACCGGGACCTGAGGTGCAGCAGCTCGCCGGGGAATCAACCGTGGGCGCCGCCGCTCGTTCATAACTACAACTCTGCACTTCGCTGCCTATGCCCGTCGGTTCATACGGTCGGGTACAGATCGGCGGCTCAGCGCGCGGAGCAAGCCGAACATTCGTGACAGAGCGTGATTGCGTGAATAGGTTGCTCACAGGCAGCGAACAGCGCCGACTGCATGCGCTCGAACGGCCAGATCCGGCCGGACCGTCGGCGGGGTTCGGATCGTCGGGTTCTGCCCTCATGGCCTGCCGGCTAGGGTCGCGACACGTCGGCGCCGATCCGGCTCCCGAGCGCGGTGCTACGGTAATGCTCATGGCAGCGGCGCGGCCCGCCACGGCTTGGTCTTCCGGACAAGGCTTCAGCGGAACAGTACGGAACGTCGTGCTGGTGCACGGCGCCTATGCCGACGGCTCGTCCTGGTCGGAGGTGATCGAGCGGCTGCAGGGCGCGGGGCTGACCGCCACCGCCGTGCAGAACCCGCTGGCCTCGCTGGCCGATGATGTGGCGCACACCCGCCGTATCTTGGACCTTCACGACGGGCCGGTCATCCTGGCTGGTCATTCCTTCGCAGGCACCGTGATCACCGAGGCCGGGACCCACCCGCGCGTCGCGGGCCTGGTCTACGTGGCCGCGCGCCCCCGACGCGGGCGAGGACTACGCCGCGCTCGCGAACAGGTTCCCGGCGCCGCCTGCCAGCACGGGACTTGTCTACACCGGCGGGTTCGGCGCGCTCACCGAGCAGGCGTTCCTGCACGATTTCGCCAACGGCGTCGACCCGGTTAAGGCGCGCGTGCTGTACGCGGTGCAAGGACGCGTCTCGGAAACACTCTTCCAGGAACGGACCACGGTGGCGGCGTGGAGGTCACGGCCATCCTGGTATGCCATCTCACGGCAGGACCGCACGATCTCGCCGGAGCTTGAGCGCTTCTTCGCAGAACGAATGAATGCCACGACGGTCGAGATCGACTCCGGCCACCTCTCGCTGGTCACCCACCCGCAGCAGATCACGCAATTGATCTTGGACGCTGCCCGGGCCGCCAGCGAGTAAGCCACCGCGGGCGGTCAGCTCCCACTCGCCATGTCCGGGGACCAGGAACCGGACGGCGGCTGGGATGACGGCCGCGACGGCAGCGCCCGGCTTAGCAGCAGTGCGGCGGCCATCCGCAAGCCTTTGCCCGGATCCGTGCGGAGCAACAGAACAACCTGTTATGTAATGCCACGGCAGCATAGAGTCCGCGTTACAGAGTCGCCCAGAACGGCGGATCTCGCGCGGGGACCGCGACCAGCGATCGTCACGCTGCGCGACTGGCGTTTCAAAGCGCGAGAGCCCTGATCGATCGATGCTCCTATGTCTGTCAAGGGTTCGGATGATGTTTTGAATCTTTCAATTTCCGTGTTCAGGAAATGTTGCTCTGGCTGGGGCTGCTGATTGCGGACACGACAGGGAAGGGCCACTCCGGGTGGAGGGTGCAAGCTCTTATTAGGTCACGCGGGCAGCGGGTCAAAGTTGGACCGGGGGCGGCCGACAAATCGATAGAAGGCCAGCACGGATGCGGCAGCCGAATAGAGGGTCAGGCCGCCCCCGGAGTGCGCGGGCTGTCAGTCAGCGACGTGGCGGAGGTGGGGATAGACCTCGCGGGCGACGTAGCGTTTGAGGCAGCGCATGATCTCTTTCTTCGACAGGCCCTGGGCGGTACGCCGGTCGACGTAGGCCCGGGTCGCCGGGTGGGAGCTCATCCGGGTGATCACGATCCGCCACAGGGCGTGGTTGGCCTGCCGGTCGCCGGCCGGGTTGAGGCGCCGCCGGACGGTCTTGCCAGAGGACGCCGGGATCGGGGCCACGGCGCACAGGTGCGCCCAGGCGGCCTCGGACCGCAGCCGCTCGGGGTGGTCCCCGGCGGCGATGAGCAGGATCGCGGCGGTGTCGGAGCCGACGCCGTGCAGGGCGAGCAGGCCCGGAGCATGGCCGGTGACCAGGGGCCCGATGAGGTCATCCAGGCGCTCGATCTGGCTGTCGAGGAACTCGGCACGGCGGCCCAGCTCCCGCAGCGCGATCCGGGTGTGGTAGCCGACGACAGCGCCGGGCCGGGGCCGCAGGGCCGCCAGCTCGGCGACCAGGTCAGCGGTAGCGTGCGCGGTGAACCGGGCGCGCAGGTCCTCAGGGCCGGTCACGATGAGGGCCCGGGCCTGATTGATCGCCTGGGTCCGCTCGGAGCGGGCACTGCGCTTGGCGATCATCAGCGCCCGGATCGCCTCGACCGCGCCGTCGCGTCCCTTCGGGGCGCCGCGAGCCCGGCCGGACTGGGCGGCCCGGGCGGCGCTGACCGCGTCCAGCGGATCGGACTTCCCCTGACGGCGCCGGTCCTGCCGGTCCGAGCGGTCCACCTCGACGACCCGGACGCCAGCCGCTGACATGTGGCGGGCCAGGCCGGCACCGTAGCTGCCGGTGCCCTCGATCCCGACCAGGCACACCGTCCCGAACCCGCCCAGCCAGCCCAGCAACCCGGCATACCCGGCCGCGCTCACGGGGAACTCCCGGACGCCGAGCAGCCCGCCGACCGGATCCAGCGCGGCCGCGACATGGGTATCGGCGTGGGTGTCCACGCCGCCGGTAATCGCGCGTGTCTCTACGATGGTCACTGCCATCCCTTTTCTCTGCGTTGAGGGGTGGCACGCACCCGCTGGCCGTCGGACCTGTGAAACCCCGGCCTCTAGTCCAGGCCAGGCAGATCAGACCGGCACGCCGGTGGGTGCCTGAAAACCTGGGATCCCGGCCGACAGATCGATCGCAGGACAGCCCTAGATGGTGTCAGCCGAATAGGAGGTCAGACCGGGACCCAGGCCCCCGACCCTACGCCCGTACCATCTCAAAACGGGGGAGGCAGGGCCGGAAGCACTTATCCACATCCTCCCTGCCGAATAGGTACGCGCCGAAGGTCGGGCAGGCGGTGGATTCCGGGGGCACCGGAACGTCCAGATATGCGTGATCGCCTGATTGCTCTTGTGATCGCGGGCGGCGTGGCACCGTGCGCTGCTGCCCGGATGTCTGGTGACATGCTGCTGGGAGGGCGTCAATCATCAAGGCCCCCGGGGTGTTCGCGGAGCGGCCGCCGGTGATGGGGTGCGCTGCGGGCGGGCCGATGATACCACGATCGCGGATACCCCGGATGGGCTTGTCCTGGTGACACCGCATCCCAGTGCAGCGCCATGCCATTACCTCGCGCTCGACGGCACCGATCACGCTGACCGCCACGGGCGGGGTAGCATGATCCGCCGGTCCGTCATCTGAGGCCCCGCGGCGGCGCCTGCGCCAGCGGCTATGCCGCGTCCTTGGCCGGGCCGTCGCGTGCTGCGGCGCTGGCCTGCGGTGCCAGTGCATGCACGCCGAGCGGCCAGAAGGTCCAGCCCTGCGCAGATAGCGCCCGCCATTGCCGGCTCGCGCACTGCCCGCACAGGTAAAGCTCGCCAGCCCGGTCTACCCGGTACCCTGCGCCGGCCGCGGGCCCGCACCGATCACACGGCTCAGTCATCTTCGGCCACCTGCCGTCTGCGGTGGAGTACGGGTTTCATCGATCTGGTCCGTTTTGTGCTGTTTTGCTGGGCACCCCGCGTCGTGCCAGGGCACCCGGTTCCATCACGCGCCGGTGGCTGCCTGCGATTTCCGGAATCGCATCCCGGGGCGGGCCAGGCCCGGCGGGCGTCCGCCGGACCGGGCGCGAATCGTAATGAGATCGGTCAGCTGACAGCGGAGAAACTGCAAGTGGATGGTTCCGCCGTCTACGGGGAGAGGGTGAGGGTTCCACGCGGGGCGGCGGTGTTCAGCGCCGGGTAGGCGGTGTCGGAGCCCTGCCCGCTAGCGCCGGCGAAGATGCCGGTGCTGTCGGCACCGTCGGCGGCCCAGACCGCCTTGACCTGGGGACCGGTGCCGGGCAGGGGGCACTGCAGGCCGGCTTCGTGCAACACCAGCGTGCCCCGGCCGGTGGTGATGGTCCGGATGATCCGGTTCACCCACTGGGAGGTGGCCCCGCAGGGCGGCTGGTTGCCGTCGGCGGTGATCACGGTGGTGAAGGTGACCGGCCCGTACGGGGCCAGGGTCCCGGTGCCCTGGTTGGTGATGATGCAGACCCCGGCCGTGCACACCGGCGGCGCGGTATAGGCGACGGTCAGCCTGGCGCTGACATGGACGGTGTGCGGCCTGGCGGCCGCCAGCCCGGCGGCCGCGGCGGCCGGGACCGCGGCCAGCGCGATGCCGGCCAGCGGGATCGCGGCCAGCAGGATGCGGGAGCGGCGGAGTTTCTTCATGGTGTCCTCCATGGGTTGTTGCGGTGCGGCGGCGTGGCTGGAGCCCTCGGCGGCGACTTAGAGGTTGCTGCCGCCGGGGCCAGGGGCGGGGTTTCCGGCAGGATGCGGGCGGAGCTGCCGCGCTGGCACCGGGCCGGTGTCCCGGACCGGTGGGAGTTACCGGTGGTCAGCGGCGGGACAGGCCGGTTCTTTCTCCGCCCTGGCTGCCGCGGTGCGGTGATGGACCGGCGAACTCTCATGATGTCGTCCTTCGGGCATTGCGGTACGCGGCTGACCGGCTCAGCTGCGTGCTCCGAGATCAGCGAGCCCTCCCTCGATACTTCTGGCCCCATAGAAAGGTTCGCTGACCTGGGATGCCCCGGAGCAGGGGTCGGATGACCCCTCTTTCGCGGCGCGGCTGCCGCCCGGACAGGGCCCTGCAGGCCGCGGCCTCGTGCTGAGAGCGCCCAGCTCGGCCGGGTGCCCCTCGGCTTCTGTTACGGCTATGGCCGCCGTAATCAGCGCACGTGCCGCACACAGGAGACCCACAGGATCGCGCCCGGCTGGACGGCGCTCGCGGACGTGAACGGGTCCCGGGACCGGTCGGCGGAGCTGGCCGAGCCGCCGTCTGGGCGTGCCGATCCGGGCGCTCGTCTTGGCGGCGGCTGCGTACCCGGGGAGCAGGCCGGCCGGGGTGCCGGGAATTGTGGTGCGGGCGCCTGGCCTGGATAATCGTGGCACAGGCCGTTTCCGTGCTGTGCTTATTGCCGCTGGCGGGCTAGGGGCTTGCGGGAGGGGATGCCGGGATCATGGCGGAACAGCCCGCGTCGGGGTTCGCCGGGTTGCTGCGGCAGCTGCGGGCCGAGGCCCAGCTGACGCAGGACGAGCTGGCCAAGGCCGCTGGCCTGAGCCCGCGGTCGGTCAGTGACCTGGAGCGGGGCATCAACCGCACGGCCCGCCAGGACACCGCCGTGCGGCTGGCCGGCGCGCTGGGCCTGGCCGAGCCGGTCCGGTCGTTGTTCGTCGCGGCGGCCCTGGGCCGCATCCGGGCTGCGGAGGTGCTGGCGGCCGGTCGGAGGCAGGCGCGGGGCTCGCTCGTCCCAGCCGGGGGTATGCACGGTTTCGTGTCCGCGCTGACCAGCTTCGTGGGCCGAGCCCAGTCGGTGCGCGAGGTCGCAGCCCTGCTGGACCGCAACCGGCTGGTGACGGTGACCGGGCCGGGCGGGGCGGGCAAGACCCGGCTAGCCGGCGAGGTAGCGAACCAGGTGGCGGGCCGGTTCGCGGACGGGGTGTGGCTGGCCGAGCTGGCCCCAGTGCGGGACCCGGCGCTGGTAGCGGCCGTGGTGGCGGCGGCGCTGGGCGTGCGGGAGCAGCCGGGCCTGCCGGCGGCCCAGGCGCTGGCCCGGGTGCTGGCCGGCCAGCAGCTGCTGCTGGTGCTGGATAACTGCGAGCACGTGATCGGCGCGGCGGCGCAGCTGTGTGCCGGGCTGTTGGCCGCGGCGGATGATGTGACGATCCTTGCCACAAGCCGGGAGCCGCTGGCCGTGGCCGGGGAAGCCCGGTACCGCCTGGGGCCGCTGGGCCTGCCCGATCTGGATGACATCGCTCATGCCGGCGGATCGGAGGCGGTGGCGCTGTTCGCGGACCGGGCCCGCCAGGTCGATGCGCATTTTGCCCTGACCGGCGAGACCGGCCTGGCGGTGGCGCGGCTGGTGGCGCGGCTGGACGGGATGCCCCTGGCGATCGAGCTGGCGGCGGCGCGGGTGGAGGCGCTCGGCGTCACCCAGCTGCTGGACCGGATCGATGACCGGTTCGAGTTGCTGACGGAGGGGGACCGGGTAGCGGCGGACCGGCAACGGTCGCTGGCGGCCACGGTGGAGTGGAGCTACCGGCTGCTGGAAGACCGCGAGCAGCGGGTGCTCCGCGCGGTGTCGGTTTTCCCGGCGGGATTCACGCTGGAGGCCGCCGAGGCGGTCGCCGGGGCCGGCGCGGGGCCGGCGGTGCTGCGGCTGGTGGACTGCTCGCTGCTGAGCCCGCCGCAGGCTGGCCCGGATAGCCGACTCCAGTACGTAATGCTGGAGACGCTACGCGCCTCCGCGGCCGGACTGCTGGCCGGGGCCGGGGAGCAGGACAAGGCGACCGCTGCGCTGGCCGGGTACGCGCTGGAGGCAGCTGAAGAGGCCGCGGAAGGGCTGCACACCACTACCGAAGAGGCGGCTGCGGCCCGCAGGCTGGATGCCGAGGACGCCACCATGCGCCTGGCGCTGGCCTGGGCCATGAATCACGACACGGCCGTGGCCTTGCGGCTGGCGGTCGCGCTGGCACCGTGGTGGTTCCTGCGCGGTCGGCTGATGGGTCAATACACAGTGCTGCACGAGGCGCTCGAGCACACGATCCCCGGCAACAACGGGTGGTGCGCGGCGCAATACTGGCTTGGCCAGGCGGCGCTGTACTCAGCCGACCTGACCTGGGCACTGGGCCGCTTCACCGCGGTCCGCGACCTCCTCCGCGACCGGCCGCCCTCCCGGATGCTGGTTGACTGCCTCGCCGGCCGGTCCAGAACATTGGTGAATCTGATCCGGATCACCGAGGCAGTCGATGATGGCCGCCGAGCACTGGCCATGGCCCGGGAACTCAGTTACCCAGCTGGCGAGGCACTTGCCCTCGCTGACCTCAGCATCGTCGCTCTTGTCACGGACGACCTAGGCGAGGCTGTGCAACTGGCCCGGCAAGCCCAGCAGATCTCAGCCGACGTTCCCAGCTGGATAGGCGGGTGGTGCAGCAACAACTTGTCGCAGCTGCTAACCATGACGGGGGATCTGGCGACTGCGGAGCACATCTGCGCGGCGGGACTAATCCAGTCCCGGGACGTGGGTGACTCGTGGAGTCAGATAAAACTGCTGATCCAGACGGCGACACTAGAGCAGACGAGAGGTCGAATCGATGACGCTGCGGCGCATCTGAGCGAGGCGCTCCAGATTATCGAGCGGACCAACTGCCAGTTTGAGTTGCAAAACGTCCTGGACTGTTGCGGGCACCTATGCGCCGCGACCGGTTGTCACGCCGAGGCCGTCACGATCTGGGCTGCGCGAACCACGCTGGCCCAGCAGGGGGGGGTGGGACGATGCGCCAGAGTCTGGGCGCCGTCGCGACGAACTGCTGCGCGCGGCCCGGCAGACGCTCGGGGCCGCGCAAGCGCAGATAGCCGAGAACCGCGGCGGGGCGATGAGTTTGACCATTGCCGTCGAATACGCCCTCTTGCTTACCAGTCCCAGCCCCTCACCAGCCGCGGCGGCGGGCCCGAGGCAGCTCAGCGCCCGGGAACGGGAGCTGGTCACCCTGGTCGCCCAGGGCCGCACCAATGCCCAGATCGCGGCCCAGCTGTACATCAGCGTCCGTACGGTCACCTCGCACCTGGACCGCATCCGGGACAAGACCGGCTGCCGCCGCCGAGCCGACCTGACCCGCCTAGCACTCAGCGAGGGCCTCGTCTGACGGCAGCAGTCGGCCTCGCCCTGCCAGTTGAACATCATAGCTGTCCGTGATCGGCGATTTCGGCCTTTGTATGGACGTCGATTAGCGCACGGAGCTGACACTCAAGATGGATCACGCCGATCATCCAGATCTGCGCGAGGCGCGGGATATGCCGTCACATTCGGGTCAGCGCACAGAACGGCGGATCCCGCGCGCGATGAGTTACCAGGACCGACAGCATAGCGTGACTAACGCCGACCTGCGTCGCGCTGCCAGATCGCCGAATCCGGGCGCTGTGAGGCTGGCCGACTACATGGGTGGGCAGCACGCAGCGCCGCCAGGCCTTGCAGTCAATTCGGCCTGATGGTGTCACACTGGAAGGGGCCGGCTCCCTGCGATCACCCGCGATCGCGCCGCCGTATCGATGGACAGGTGAACCGCCATGCCTCCCCGCATACCGAGAGCCCCGGGTCTTCCCTTCGGCGGAGGCCTCAACTTGGTGCTAGTTGCTGGCGCGGCGTACTTCGCGTGGGAGCACGAGCAGGGTCGGCACGGACGGCCGCACGTGCTGTGCCCGCTGTGCTGGCTGAACAAGATCGCCCCGGCCCCCGAGGCGTCCGGTGGCTCTAGTCCGGCCGAGCCGCCGGAACAGGCCTGACTGGCATGCCAGCTGGGGTGTCACCGCTAGCTGCGCTTACCGCCTCCCGATGAGCTGCTCACCGAGATCGTGGATCAGATCCTGGGCCCACCCAAGGCCCCAGCGACAACGATTTACCTCACTGTCGACCCGTTCGGATTGTCACGCAAGATCACCACGACGATCCTGACCGATGCTCCGGATCGCCGACTCGGCGTTTCCTCTGACAACCTCCAGGCCGTGGCCGGCGCTCCCGATACACCAGTTCTGTTCTCTCTGCCGCGATCATCGACCTGAAGTGTGCCGCAAGCGGATCCGCTTACGGGCCGGGCCGTGATTCGTCGCAGCTGAACGGTCACGTGTTGGCCGAGCGTGCTCGCTGGAGCCAGTCGCCCAGGAGCGCGGCGACCAGTGCGGGCCGTTCGTGCATGAGCGCGTGGCCGGCGTCCTCGATCACCGCCAGGGCGGCGTGCGGATAGCCCTCGAGCAGGTCTGCCGCGTCGGAGTATCCGGCCACAGAGTCGCGCCGACCCACGGCGATCAAGGTCGGTGCCAGAAACGGGCACGATCCGACGTCGACCGCCCATCCGGCGAAGATGCGCCCTAGCGCAGTCTCGTCGGCGAGCGCCTTACCCGGGACGACGTAGTTGCGGTAGCGGCGAGCCGTCACCGGCGTACGGACGACGAAGTACTCGTCGAACCCGCCCACTGCGCAGGTTGCAGTTCGTCGTACGCGTCGGCGTCCTGGCGAACCACCTCGTGCGCGGGCACGCTTCCTGACCGCTCGGCGACGGGGCACAACAGCGCCAGGCCACGCACCATCTCGGGTCGCTGGGCGGTGACTCTACGGGCCAGGTAGCCGCCGTAGGAGTGCCCGAGCAGCATCACCGGCTCCTCGCTCAACTGACCGATGAAGTCGCCGAGCAGTGCCACGACATCGTCGTTGCACGTCAGGCCGTCCGTTGTCGAGCGACCCATTCCCGGCAGATCGGGATAGATCCGCCGGTAGCCCACTCTCGGAATGAAGGGTTCGATCGCCGCCTCGATATCGCGATGATCAACTCCGGCGCCGTGCAATGCGACGAGCGGCACGCCGCCGCCGTGCTCGACGTAATGAACCAGAACATCGCCGATCCGGAGCTCCACGCCCGACACCGTAATGATCAGCGCCGACGACCCTGGCCGCGGGCGAGTAAGAGCCGGTAAGGGATCCCCTGTGGGAACGCGTCCGTCTGCGGCCTTATCACGGCTACTGTGGCTGCCTTGCGATCCGCCGTTACCATCAGTTGCTCAGCTTCTCCTTGGATCTCCGCCGGGCTGGGCGCCGCAGGCCAGGACGTGCTCGTGTCGCATGCCTCGCGGCGTGCCATCGGACCGTTTCAACCCGCGGAACGCCAGAAGGGAGCCGTCATGGCGCCCATCGTCTCCAGTACCGAGGTTGCGCGACCGGTGCAGGAAACCTTTGCCTACGTCACAGATCCGAGAACGATGCCCGAGTGGCAGCAGGGCTGCGTGCGCGGCCGCCTCGACGGCGCCCCCGCTCACGTGGGCTCCACGTGCACGACCGTCCGCCGGATCGGGGGGCCGCGAGCGCGAAGTGATCACCGAGATCATCGAGTACGACCCGCCGCGTCGCTGGGCCGACCGTGGCATCAGCGGGCCGATCCGCGCCAAAGTCGCCGTCACAATCGAGCCCCTCGCCGAGGGCTCACGCTCCCGGGTGACGATCGAGGTGGACTTCACCGGGCACGGGATCGGTAAGCTGCTCGTTCCGCTCATCGTCCGTCGACAGGCCGCCAGCGAGATGCCAGAGAACATGCGTCGGCTGAAGCAACGGCTGGAGTCCGGCTCCTGGCCGACAACG
This sequence comes from uncultured Actinomycetes bacterium, assembly GCA_963739135.1. GTDB lineage: Bacteria > Actinomycetota > Actinomycetes > Streptosporangiales > Streptosporangiaceae > Palsa-504. The sequence continues at coordinate 185,232 of CAVTZG010000017.1, read as the reverse complement.
ATCTCGGTTGAGCCACCTCTCGTCGTAAGTTCAAGCGCAAAGCCGATGTCCGCAGAGGATCCCGCGGCGGGACGGTGCGTTGTCGGACCTACGGACGATAATGAGCCGGTGAATCAAGATCTGCCTCTCGCGAACATCATCACGCTCGGGGTCGCGGACATCCCGGCCGAACGCGACTTCTACCGCCGTCTGGGCTGGCCGCTGGTCCTGGATACCGATGACTTCGTCGTGTTCGAGCTTCGCGGGGCGCTGCTCGCGCTGTTCGGCATTGACAACCTAGGCCGGGACGCCCACGCCGTGCCGGAGCGCGGCCGCGGCGGCATCCGCAGCTCGATCATCATCACTGCCGACCGGCCCGAGGACGTGGACGAGCTGACCGAACGGGCTCGTGCGGCCGGCGCGCGCATCACGAAAGACGCGGTCGCTGCCGAGTTCTTCGAAGGCCGTGACGCCTACTTCGCTGACCCGGAGGGCAACTACTGGGAAGTTGCGTGGTCGGCCGGCGACAACCCGGTTACCGCCGCCGCTCGCCGCGCCGCCGGTCAGTGATCGCCCCTCGGGCTGTGTTGCACCCGGATCCGCATGCGGACGCGGTACCTACTGTGCGCTAGCGGCCCGCGCGTGAATTTCGGCGGTGGTGAGTTGCTCGGTTCGCGCGCTGAGCATCCATTGCTGTCCGTAGGGGTCCTCCAGCCTCCCCCCGCGCTCGCCGTAAAACTGGTCGGCGAGCGGGTAGATGACCTTGGCGCCGACCGCAATCGCACGTCCCCATGCTGCGTCGACATCCTCCCAATAGGTGCTCAGCAGCGCCCGGTAGCCATCATCGTCGGTGAGCAACACCACCGAATCGCCGATCTGCAGCTCAGCGTGGATGAGCTTGCCGGCGGGATCGCAAAACGGCTCGCCCAGCAACTCGGCACCAAACGCGCGGGTGTAGAAGTCAAGCGCGCTCATGGCGTCGGGCACCGCGAGCCGCGGGGTGACTGCCTGGAGGTGCTCGGGAATCGGTGACAGCTTGCTCTCGGCCTCGGCCAGGCCGGGCTGCTCGTAGACCCCGATCACGTTCCCGGCAGGGTCGCGGACCGAGGCGATGCGCTCCGATGCGTCAGAGTCCGATCGGCTGAGCACCTCCCCGCCGGCGGTGCGGGCTCGCTCCAAGGCGGCTGTGAGGTCGGCGACCATCACGTAGATCATCAGTCCTGGTGTGGTATGTGGCGGGCGGCCGGTGACCCAGCTGCCGCTGACGCCGTAGACGGTGTCGTCGAAGCTGATCGAGCCGTTGTCGCGCTCGCGTAGGTGGAAGCCAAAGGCGTCGCGATAGAAGTCGGCTGACGCGCGAGGATCGGCGGCGGGGATCTCCAGGTAGCAGAGCTTGCCCGAAGCCAGAACGTACGGTCCATCTTTCATCGGCATAGCTCGTTAGTGTACATGTAATCAAATGACCGGAAAGATCGAGAAAGAGAGACATGCGAGGCGACGTCCCGGCCGCCCCGCGTCGTTGAGCCGTGACGCGGTGCTAAACGCTGCGCTCGCGCTGTTCGACGCCGAAGGCGTCGACGCGGTCACCATCCGCCGCGTGGCCGACGCGCTCGGCGTCTCGCCGATGGCTTTGTACCGCCACGTCGCCGACAAGGACGAGCTGCTACTCGCACTCATCGACCGGCTCGCCGCACGCCTGCGCTACCCCCCGCGCCCAGAGGATCCTCGCGAGGCGATCCTCGTCTTGTGGGCGACCCTTTACGAGGGCCTCGCCGAGCACGTCTGGCTTCCCGAGGTGCTGGCCCGGCGGCGGCTGATGGCCGCCTCGGTGCTGGACGCGATCGAGGAGATCCACGCCGAGCTGATCACGCTCGGACTTAGCCTCGATCAGGCCATCGTCGCCTACCGCGTGCTGTGGCAGTTCACGCTCGGCGCCTTGCTCGTCCGCGCCGGCACCACCTCACGCGGACCCAGTGTTCAGGCGCAGCTACGCGGCGCACCGGATCCCAAGCATCATCCGACGCTGGCAGCCGCGGCCGCCGACTGGCGCACCACCCATGGCCGCGACACCTACCTCGCCGATCTCGCCATCTTGCTAGACGGCCTGCTCAGACCCACTAGCCAGCGGGAAAGCCGGACCAGGTCCCTTCCCAGATGAGGAACCCTCAACGGGAATCTTGCAGATGCGAGGCCATGCCCGCTCAGGAGCGTCCCGTAAACCCCGCCCGGGCAAGATTCCCTCCGGGGTGCCCTATCCGGGACACCATCTCCGCCCGCATCGCGCCGCGATCCCGGGCTGCGGCCTATCGAAGAACCTTCAGTCCGGCTGAACTCACGGCCGACCCGGTGCTAACCCGAGATCACCGGTCCGTGCCTGTGCCCGATCCGCTGGTGCACCCGCCGCACCGAACACCCAATTCAGGCGCTCACTTGGAGGTCACAGCAGCCACCTGATCGCCGATCATAACGGCGGATATTGAACCCCTCGGCCACATTGCACGTCGCAATCTGTGACGGTCGTTGCCATCGGCCGGAGCCAGCTGCGTACAACGGGTCAGGGTCCGTGGGGTTCGAACCACACGGACCCGAGGTCGTACCCTGCCGTCAGCTGTACGTCGGCGGCGGCCAGGATTTGCCGCAGCAGCAGGGCAGGCGCGGCTGCAAAGCTGGCCCCGAGCATGGTGACGCCCCGGCGCCTAGCCGCCGGGGCGTCTTCTCCACCCGTCGTGATGATCCGCCAAGATCAAGGCAACGGGGAGCCTGCTGACTGGGCGGTCGCGGCTCGCGTGGCGAGTTCGCTGTCGACGGCGCGGATGCGCGCGATGATCGGTATGCGGGCCGTGGAGTCCGGGCTGGCCAGGGTAGCCGCCAGCTCCCGCCGGGCTTGCTCCAGTTCGCGGCCGGTCAGTGCGGTCACGTCGTGGTCACGCATCGGCGGCCTGCCGGGCGCGGTGGTCCTGCTCGGCGCGCACCGTGGCGAGTTCCCGCTGGACGTCGGAACGGATGGGCGCATCGATCCCCAGGGTTTTGAGGCATCGTGCGAGCTGGTTGCCATAGAGATCTAGCTCACGGGTGGTGAGCTGGCCGACCGGGCGGCGGTGCTGGTCATGCATCGGCGGCCAGCCTGGCGCGGTTGAAAGCTGAAGCACCTGGGCCGGGCGGGCCGTCGCGGCACCCCGGGCGTCGCGGTCGGCCTGCGCGCGGATCCTCGGCGGCGAGCGGGAGCCGGCCGCGGAAATTAGCACAAACAAGTGTGCTCGGTCGCCGGTAACGGGCCGGCCGGGACGCGCTCGCCCTGGCGGCGGCCGACGGGAACCTCGGTAACCCGGAAGGATCCGGGCCTTCCGGATCCAGGCCGCCCGAGGTCCCTGGTGTCCTGTCGGCCGCTATGGCAAATCCGCAAAACGTGCGGTAACCCGGCTTACCTTCGCGTCGTGGTCGAAAGCGCTCAGTCACTTTCATCAAGCAGATGATCTTGGTACGGGTGGTGCGGCTGTGACGCTACGGGTGAATGCGGGTCACGACCCGGAATACCCGCTGCGCTCGGCCGGATCAGCCGTCGGCTACTACCTGCAGGACGGGAAGGAACCGCCCGGCCAGTGGGCCGGGAAAGGCGCCGAGGCGCTCGGCCTCACCGGCCAGGTGGACCCCGAGGTGTACCGGACCCTGTTCGGGAAACTCATCACGCCGACGGGGGAGAAGCTCTACACCGGCCGGCCGCCCCGGTACGTGACCGGGCCCGGAGAGAGCGACGGCGCCGGGGACGTTGCGGCGGCGGTCGCTGGCCTGGGGCCGTTCACGACACCGGCCGAGGTGCGGCGCACCCGGGCCAAGGTGCTGGGGTCGACCGGGGCGGCCGTGCCGTTCTACGACCTGACGTTCTCGGCCACCAAGCTGGTCGGCCTGGCTGAGCGGCGGGCACTGTTCGTCCGCACCGGGCATCACAGCAAGCATTCGGGCGAGTGGCGGGACGCGGACGGCGCGGTGGCCGCGCTGTTCCCGCAGCATGACAACCGCAGCGGCGAACCCAACCTGCACGTGCACATCGTGCTGCTCAACCGGGCGATGCGCGCCGACCACCAGACCTCCGCTGACCGCAAGTGGCGGGCACTGTACGGGCGTCCGCTGTGGAAGGAGCAGCTCGGCCTGGCCGCCGCGGGCGAGCGGATCTTCGCCCGGCTGCTGGCCATGCAGGGCATTCCCCTGGTCCAGCAGGAAAGCGGGAACGCCTTCGAGGTCAGCGGGGTCGAGCAGGTCACGATGGACGCGTTCTCAGTCCGGACGCGGGGGCAGATCGACCCGGAGCTGCGGGCCGAGGCCGCGGAGTATGAGCGGCTGCACGGGCGGCCGCCGTCCGCGCGGACGCTGTGGGAGTGGCGGCAGCACATCGCCCGGTCCACCCGCAAAGCCAAGCAGCCCGACCCGCCCACCGGCCCGGAACGACTAGCCGCCTGGGAGCAGCACTCCCGCGATGTGAACGTGCAGATCCTCAGCGACCTGCACCACGCGGTCAGCATCTACCAAGCGACCCACGCACCGCCCGCCGCACTGACCCCCGGGCAGCGCGCACGGACGATCCGGATCGCGGTGCACGAAGTGCAGTCCCGGCACGCGGCGTTCACCGCGTCGCAGCTGCTGTGGGAGCTGCACCGCGCGCTGCCCGGGCTGCCTGGGGGCACCGACCCGGTGCCGCTGCTGGAGCAGATGGCCACCGACGCGCTCACCGGCAAGGCCAACGACGTCGACATCGTGCTGCTCAACCCGGCACCTGGCGGGCTGGACGTCGACTACCTCGGCGTGCGAGCCAGCGACGGCCAATCGGTCTACCGGGCGCCGTGCGAGAAGAAATACGCCACCGCGGGACACCTTGACGCCGAGCAGCACATCCTCGGCCAGGCCGCCAAGGACCGGCCCCGGCTGGTGCACCCGGAGCGGGCCGAGGCCGCCGTCGCGGCGGCCGGGCAGCTCAGCGGAGACCAGGCCGCGGCACTGCACGCCCTGCTGACCTCGGACAAGGCCATGACGGTGGTGCAGGCGGCGGCGGGTACCGGCAAGACCCGGCTGGCCGGGGCGTTCGCTAAGGCGTGGGCCGAGCTGACCGGCGGCTTGGTGTACGTGGTCACCGTGTCGGAGAACGCCGCCCGGGTCGCGGCCCAGGAGATGGAGACCGCCGGGGCGCCCGGGCTCAGCTACAACCTGGCCAGGTTCCTCGGCAAGACCCCCAGCGGGGCCACCGTCAACCCGGTCCAGGTCGGCCCGCGTGACGTGATCCTCCTTGACGAGGCCGGGCAGGTCGACACCGCCGACCTCCTCAAACTGCAGGCCACCGCCGACCAGGCCGGGGCGCGGATCGTGCCGGTCGGCGATGAATACCAGCTGGGCGCGATCAACGCGGGCGGCATGTTCCCGCTGCTGGCCGACTGGCTCGGCGCCCTGGAAATTCACGAGGTGCACCGGTTCGCTGAGCGGTGGGAGAAGGACGCCTCGCTCAGGCTCCGGCACGGTGACGTCACCGTGATCGCGGACTACCAGGCCCGGGGCCGCGTTCACGCCGGGCGTGAGAACCAGGCCCGGCGGGACATGGTGCTGGACTGGGCCGCCGCCATCCGGGCGGGCCTGGACGCGGTGATGATCGCCCAGTCTGAGGCCGAGGTCGCCGAGCTGAACCGGCAAGCCGCCGAGCACATGGCCAGAGCCAGGAAGGCGGCGGGGTGGCGGCCCGGCGTGGAGCGGATCCGGCTCAGCGACGGCAACCTGGCCCAAGTCGGCGACTGGATCCAGGCCCGGCTCAACGACCAGCTGATCAGCGCCGGGGGCCAGTGGCTGGCCAACCGGGACATCCTCCAGATCACCAGGATCTACGGCCACGGCCCCAGCCGGCAGATCGAGGCGCGGCGGCGGCTGCCCGACGGGACCTGGACAGCCAAGTTCACCCTCCCAGCCAGGTACGCGGAGAAATCAGCCACCCTGGGTTACGCCTCCACCATCTACGCCGCGCAGGGCCGCACCGTCGATGTCGCCCACGGACTGGTCACCCAGGGCCTGAGCCGAGAAGCACTGTACGTCCTGGCGACCCGGGGACGCCTGGAGAACCGGCTGCACGTGGTCACCGGCCCCGAACGCAGCGACCGGCAAGTGGCGCCTGAGGCCGTCCTCGCGCAAGCCCTGAGCACCCCGGCCGCCGAGCAGTCCGCCACCGCCGAACTGGCCGCCGCGATGGACGACAACGACCACCCGGCCCGGCTGCTGTACCTGTACGACGAGGTCACCGCCCCCGAACGCGGCGCCCAGCTCGACGCGGAGTTCAGGGCACGGCTTCACCCGGCCGACTACGCCCGGTACCTGCACGACCCGGTGCGCCCGGTGCTGCACCGCGCTGTGCGGGAGATGCAGCTCAGCCGGCACGACACCGCCGCCGTGCTCGACCAGATCACCAGCGGGTCCATGGACAAGGCCCGCAGCATCGCCTCAGTCCTTCACGGCCGCCTGCAAGACCTACGACTGCCCGAGCAGCAGCGACCGGCCACACTGGCAGAGCGGCTACCCCAAGCCCGCACCGAAGGCCCGGCCCGCCAAGCCGCCCTGATGATGGACGCCCGGACCCACGCCATCGGCGAGCAGCTCGCCGCCCGCCCCGAACCATGGCTGGTCGACCGCCTCGGTCTGCCGCCGCAGCAGCCCGGAGCCCTGCGCGACGACTGGATCGGCCGCGCCGGGCGCGCCGGGTTCTACCGGCAGGCCCACGGCCTCGCTGACCCGAACGTCGCGCTCGGCGAGATGCCGGCCAATAACCCCGAGCTGCGCATGCTCTGGGAGCAAACCCACCGGGATCTCGAGATACCTGCCGAGCAGGTCAGCGTCAGGGCCAAGTCCAGGGCCGAGCTGGAAGAAACCGTGCACGCGTACACCAGGGCCGCAGAAACCGCGCCGCCGGACCTGTCTCGCCAGCTCGACTACCACCGCAAGCAGGCCGCGGGGCTCGGGCGGCAGGCCGAGCAGGCCGCGGCAGACCGCGACGCACAGCTCGCCAGGGACTCCCGCGCCGCCGCCGCCGAGGAGAACCGGCAGGCAGACGAGCTGAGCGCCGCCCAGGACACCCGGGATGCATGGGACCGGGCACACCAGGCCAAACGCCTGGCCGCCCGCGCGGCCCGCCAGGAGCTCGACCGCCGCGGGATCGAGCCGGAACCCGAACACCGCCAGCCGGAGAGCCTGACCGGCTGGTGGCGGCAGTTCGAGGCCGCCGCCGAGGCAGCCGAGCGGGCGATCGAACGACAGCGCCAGGCGGCGATCGACGCAGGCCAGCCCTGGCCGCCCAGGCCAAGCGCGACCGCCAGGACACCAGATCCCGAGGCGCACAAAAACAAAGTCATCGAACGGCTCCAGCGCGACGGGTACCGTCCAGGCCCCGGCCCGGAACAACAAGAGCCGCAGACAGCAATGCCCGAACCCGCCAAGCCCCAGCCCGACGCGGAACTTGACGGAGAACCCGGAAGTGACATCAGCGAGCGGATCGATGCGAGCATCCGGCGGGTCCAGGAGGCCGGCGAGCGTGTAGCCGCTGACGTCGAAACCGAACAGCACGAGCGTTCCGGCTATGCGGCGAGGATCGCCCAGGAGGCTCAGTATGAAGCTGAGACGAACCGTGCGTGGCCGTCCAGCCAGGCTGAAGACCGGTCAGCTGAGATGGATTACGAGCCCGAATTCTGATTCTTGTCACGCCGCCTTACGGGCGCGGATCTTCACGCTCTCGTTGACCCACTCGTTCACCAGTGCAGCGGCTTGCGCCTTGCTGCCGGACGCCTCCACCAGGAGGGCGCCTGCCACCCTGGCGATAAGCAACGCGAAGTACATGTACCCGCCCGGGGCGTCTCCCGCCAGCGCCGCGGCCCTCTCGGCGGTCCACCCATCGCCGGTAATGGGCGCCGGAAGAGCGCACTCGCGGCAGCCAGCTTCCCAGGCTCATGCTGGTCGGCCGTCATAGCGCGGCCCTCTCCGAGGTGTTCTCTAGCCACTGATCCAATATCGCTAGCGCCCGCTCCACCTGGTAGCCCTCAGCGGACAACAGTGCCCGCGAGGCAGCTTTACCAGCGACATCACGAACAAGGCCGCCTCAGGCGAAGCCCAGCGCAGGACTGGGATGAGCGAGAATCTAGCCCATGACACGAGACCCTTGGGACGAGACCTGGCGTCGATTGCGAGAGTGGACAAATGGCTAGGGCGCCCTTAGCCCGTGTCTCAATTCCGGTGCGAGTGAATCGCGTGCCACTGGACATCATTAAGCGGGAAGGGGTTACCCCCGCCTGGCATCCGAATGATTAGCGAGTTAGCCAGGACGGGGTCCGCCTTGATCTTGCTGCGCGGTATGGGATTGGGGAGGAGCTCAGTAATCTCGATCCCGATGAGGCGCTCTGGGGCACCATCATCCGGGCCTAGCCAGTATGGGTCTGGCTGCGCCACTTTCAGCTCGGTCGGTTCAGTCACAACCCCAAAGGCATATACTCCGCTTTGGGATCCGCTCACCCAGAATGCGAACTCGTCACCAGATGCGATTCTGTCGAAGTAACGTGCGACTATCCACTCACGGATAGCACCGGGATTCGCAAGCGCCTCGATGACCCGGTAAAGCTTTGGGCTCGCTTGAAGGACCCAGTATTCCATAAGTCTATGCCTCCCCGGATTTTGTATTAGCCTCGATGCCTTACCTGCGGTATCTTCCGAGATACCCTTGGCCACCACCGCAGAAAAGCCGCAGCCTGACCACGTGCCCCGTTACGCAAGTAAGATACCCGTCGGCGCCCTTCTCTACACGCGAACGCACGACCTTTGCATCGCCAAATCGAGCCGTTTTTAGACAAGCGGCCCGTTGCGCGGTGCTGTGCCCCGGCGCACCAGCGTCAGGCCTCCGGCCCTGGGAGGCCCGGCCTAGCGGGCACGCCGGGCGACCTGCGCGGCATCCACTGATCTGATCAGAGAGGGCACTACCGCTAATGGTTTTCAAGAGCATCCGTGGCTCATAGTCTGCCATCGCTGCTACCTGCATTGTTGACGCTCGTGGCTGGCTCGCCGAGCAAGATCATCCCGCGTATATCCCGGTGGTTGCTGTCAGCCATTACCGGGAGAGCGGGCGTCCGATGGTTTGCGCGGCCCTCGACCCGTTGCTCAGGAGGATGTGGGCGGCCGGACCGGGACGCTCGTGCGCAGGAGCGGTATGGTGCGGAAGGGGTGAGCTTATGGTCAAGTTCTGGCGGCGGAGAGTGCAGCCAGGCCCGGCGCATGCCCAGCCAGCGGTCCCGGCAAACCTTGTCGCCTGGGCGGGCGAGGCGGATGTGTCGCGGCTGTCGAACAGGACCTTCCAGGACGCCGAAGACTACCTAAAGGGGTACCGGCACATGAACCTGGACCTCAGCCAGCAAATGGGCTGGCGCCTGATCGCGGCGGTCGAGACCCAGGTAACTCCCTCGCCGCCAGCCGACGCCCAGCCGTTGGATGTTCTCGCGACAGTCGTTGCGCTGCGGCGCAAGCAGCTCGGCATTGACTGATCGTCGCCGTCGGCTCTCGCCTGACAGGAAATGCCGCTCCAGCGCGGCGATCATGTCGCGACCGCGATGTTGACGACCCGTCACGTTGAGCAGTGTCATGAAGAATCCTGATAACACGACTGGCCCGCGTCACCTTGCAGGGGATGGCCCGCGTCCGGTCCGGGCAGGCTCCGCCTGGCCCTCGTCTTCTGACCGGAGTGCCCGCAGAGGTCTCCAGGATCAAGCGTGACTTCGCGTGTACGTCCGCCAGGCACGTTCTTCCTGTGCTCATTGTCCTGCGGTCACAGTCACGCTTGATGCTGGAGGGGCGGGCACGTACACTCAGCGGGCCATCCCCGGATCTGAGCCAGCCGGTTCTTTTCGCCTCCGCTGTCATCTACGGCCAGGTGGTCATCGTCCTCGCCGGTCTGATTACAGACGTTGGCCCAGCCAGTCGCCTCGCCCGTGTCGCTGATCAGCGTGCCGTGTGCGTGGCCATGGCCAGTTGCTGCGAGCACGTGACCGGCGCTTGCGCCGCTGCCCGGTCTGTATAACGGATGAGCCCTGTCGATCTGGTGACCCGCGCTGCGGCCGGCCCGGCGTGCGCCGCGCGGGCCTCCCAAGACTGAGCGGCGGCGCTGACGCCGGGCCCGCGGCGCCTGCGGCGCCGCGCTTGATCAAATACGGCTTAATTCGGCAACAACGCGGTGCAGGACGGTGTCCTAATCGACTGTCCTGATCGACTGTCCCTGCCGGACCACGGCAAGTCGCTGCGTCGCTGCGGCGGCTTCTGCGCAGTACGCTCGGTTACAGCCAAGGCCTTTGCCCGCCGTCCGCATGGAACGGTTCGTGGGACGACCCGCAGAATAATCCCAGCGCAGCAGGTGCCATCAGCGCGATGGCCTGTGCTATCGGTGCAGCTAGCGCGTGTTGTGCAGCCTGTGAGCGCACTTCTTGTAAACGGCAGTCCAACGTGTCCCGATACTCGGGGTTTTGCCGTCGTGCGATGCCAGTCCACCATCACCTCCATGTGCATCGGGCCGTCAGGAAGAGGACGACCAACCTAACTGCCACGCGTGGCTCCATCGCGAAACCCCTGTGCTGACCCCAGATGAACTGAGGCAGCGGCTTCAGAACAGGCTCGACGACCGTGCAATTACGCCTCGGTTTGTTGACCTGGCTGAGCCAAGCGCGCTGCCGCGGTGAGGTCGGAAAGGTATGCGGCGGCACGGCGGTCGACCTCGGAGAGGGGGTCGGCGTAGTGCTTGAGCGTGGTGGCGCCGCCGTCGCCATGCCCGAGCCGGGCGGCGGTGTTCCGCAGGTCGATCCCGCCGCTGAGCAGCTGCGTCGCGGTGTAATGCCGCAGCGACTTGACATTCATGCTCACCCCAGCCCGGGACGCGATCATCGCTACCTGGTGGCTGGTCCAGTCAGGGTTCCACGCAGTCGCGCCGGCGGGGTCGTTAGAGAAAACATAGGCGCGATCGGCCAGGCCGAGGCCGACAGCAGCCAGCGCCTCCTCCGCCCGCTGCCTGTGCGCGGCGAGGACGTCGCAGGTCACCCGATCGATCGCCAGACGGCGATCTTGGTGGGTCTTGGTGTCCTTCCGGATCCGCTGGCCGCCGCGGACCAGATAGTTGTGGGCCACGTGCACGCTGCCCACCTGCAGGTCGAGATCCGCCCACCACAGCCCGCACAGCTCGCCGCGCCGCGCACCGGTAACGGCCACCAGCCACAGGTAGGTCGCGAGTTCCGGATGCACGTCCTGCGCGACGGCAATGACCTTCGCTACCTGGCTAGGAGCCTGCTGAAAAAGGCCGCTAGTCCTGGCGTGTTTGCCGGCTTCGTGTTCGACGACCTGGGATAATCTTCTCATGCAGGGCTTCGAGCGGATGGACCGTGAGCTTACCGACGCCGAGATGCTGGCCGGGCACCTGGTCCCGGCCGGGAGCATGTTCGCGTTCCTGGCCGCGCACCGGGCCGAAGTGTTCCCGGACGCCGATTACGCGGACCTGTTCGCCGCGTTCGGCCGGCCCTCGCTGCCGGCCACCCGGATGGCCGCGGTGCTGGCGCTGCAGTCGCTGCATGACTACTCGGACCGGGAGACCGCCGAGGCGGTCCGGTTCGACGTGCGGTGGAAGGTGGCCTGCGGGCTGGCGATCGATGACCAGGGGTTCGATCCCTCCTCGCTGGTGTACTGGCGGGGGCGGATCGCGAGATCGGAGCGGCCGCACCGGGTCAACGAGGCGATCCGGCTGATCGTGGAGCAGACCGGGGTGCTGAAGGGCCGGCGGCGCCGGGCGGCGGACTCGACGATCCTGGCCGATGCGGTGGCCACCCAGGACACCATCACCCAGCTGGTCTCGGCGATCCGGCGGGTGGCGCGGGAGGTGCCGGGAGCCGCGGAGCAGATCGCGGCGGTGTGCACCGGCCATGATTACGCGGTGCCGGGCAAGCCGAAGATCGACTGGGATGACCCGGCGGCGAAGGATGCGCTGGTCTCCGCCCTGGTCAGCGACGCGAACGCGGTGGTGGCTGCGTTCGGGGACGCGAAGCTGGATGAGGCAGCCGCGTCCGCGGTGGCGCTGCTGGCCCTGGTCGCCGGGCAGGACGTGGAGCCCGCCGAGGGCTCTGACGGGCGGGACGGGCGGTGGCGGATCGCCCGCAAGGTCGCCGGGGATCGCGTGATCAGCACCGTCGACCCGGATGCCCGGCACACCCGCAAGTCGCCGGAGGCCCGCCGCGACGGCTACCGTGCTCACCTCGCTGCGGACCCGGAGACGGGGATCATCACCGATGAGAAGCTGACCAGGGCCAGCGGGACCGAGAACTCCGATCCGGCGGTCGCGGAGGAGTTCCTGGCCGCCGAAGCCGGGCAGGGCGAGGCCGGCCCGGCGGCCGCGGAGCAGCCCCCGGCCGCCGGTGAGGACGATGACAGCGGCGCAGGGCAGCACGGTGACAACGGTACCGGGCGGGAGCCGCTGGCCTGGTACGGCGATTCCGCCTACGGCACCGGGGACCTGCGCGGCGCGATCAGCGACGCGGGCCATGCCGCGGTGATCAAGCCCAAGCCGCTGCAGGCCCCGGTCGCCGGCGGGTTCACCGTCGACGATTTCACCGTCGATGAGCAGGCCGGCACCGTGACGTGCCCGGCCGGGAACACTGTCACCCTCAGCCGGACCCGGATCGCCACCTTCGGCGTGGCCTGCCGGGACTGCCCGCTGCGCGAGCGGTGCACCACCTGCAAGACCGGCCGCAAGCTCGTCCTGCACCCCCGCGATGACCTGCTCCGGGCCGCCCGCGCGGACTGGGCCGCCGATCCCGGGCTGCGCGAGGACTACATGGCGCAGCGGCCGAACGTGGAACGCGCCGTCGCCCAGGTGGCGACCTGCCGGGGCCGGCGGGTCAAGCTCCGCTACCGCGGGACGGCCAGGAACCACGCCTGGCTCAAGCGGCGCACCGCCGCGCTGAACCTGCGCAACCTGCTCGGCAAAGGCCTGACCCGCCGGGACGGCGCCTGGGTCCTGGCCACCTGACCCGGCAGCCAGCCAGGGCTGCCTGGCCGGCCAGGCCCCGGCCAGGCAGGCCGGCCGCAGGTCAGGCCGGCCGGCGGTCGGCTCTGCAGGCAGCGGCACGAACGGCCCGGCCCGGCAAGGCGTTACGGGCCACCGTGGCGCTCTGCGCACGGCCCGCAGGAAGGCCTATTTCAGCAGGCTCCTAGCCCGAGTTTCCGATGATTCTGGGTTTCCGGCTGCTGGCCGCGATGTGACCTAACACGGTTTTCCCTGGTGACATACCGCTTCTGGTGCTTGACGCCGCTCCCGTTCTAGCCTATGACCTAAATATGGCAAGCCTGTACAAGAAGGTGATCAGCGGCCGGCCGTACTGGTACCTGCGCGAGATGGGCTGGGTGGACGGCAAGCCGAAAATGATCTCCGAACGGTACGTGGGCACCGCGGCCGAGGTAGAAGCGCTGCTGGACGCCCGCGAGGAACGGATGCTGCCCGAGCGGACCCGGCACCTGGACTTCGGGGCGGTCGCCGCGGCATGGGGGCTGCTGGCCGATCTCGGCGTGGCCGCCATCATCGACGGCGAGGCCGGGGCCGGGCCATCCGGGCTACCGCTGTCACCGGGCACCTACCTGGCGCTGGCCGCGCTGAACCGGGCCGTGGATCCCTGCTCCAAGCGGGGGTTCGCGGACTGGTGGCGCACCACGGCGGCGGACCGGTTCACCAAGATTCCCGTCTCGGCGCTGGATCACCGCCGGTTCTGGGACGCGATGCACGCGGTGCCCCTGGAGAGCCTGGCGCGGATCGAGGAGAAGGTGGCGCTGGCGGCGTGTGCCCGGTTCGGGCTGGATACCGGCTCGGTGGCGCTGGACATGACGAACTTCGCGACCTTCATCGATACCGGCAACGATAAGGCGCCGATCGCGCAGCGGGGCAAGGCCAAGCAGAACAGAGCCGACTTGCGGCTGGTCGGGCTGGGCCTGGTGGTCACCCGGGACGGCGGGATCCCGCTGCTGTCCCATGCCTACCCCGGCAGCAAGCCGGACGTCACCCAGTTCCCGGAGATGATCAAGACCCTGGCCGCCCGGCACGCCGTCTTGGCCGCCGCGGCCGGGCAGCAGGGCACCGAGATGACCGTCGTCTTCGACGCCGGGCAGAACTCCGAGGCCAACTTCGCGCTGCTGGCGGGTACGAACCTGCACTATGTGGGGTCGGTGCCGGCCAGCGACTGCCGTGACCTGCTCGCCCTGCCCGCCAGCGCCCGCACCATCGTCGACGAGGGCCGGTTCGGCCGCCTGACCGCTTACGACACCCGCCGCCCCGTCTACGGCACCGAGCGCCGGGCGATCTTGACGCATTCCCCCGAACTGCACGCCCACCAGGCCCGCGGCTTTGACGGCACCACGCTGGCCAGGGCCGGCCGGAAACTGGATGAGCTGGCCGCCACCCTGGCGCGCGGTAAAACCCGCCGGGCCCGCGCCAAGGTCGAGGCCGAGATCGGGAAAATCACGCACGACCCGTGGGTGCGGCGCGTCATCGCCTGGCAGCTGGCCGGCGAGCAGCCCAAGGACCTGCGCCTGGCCTGGGACATCGACCAGAACGCGCGCGCCGCCCTGGAAGAAGAGATCTTCGGCAAGCACGTGCTGATCACCGACCACGACGACTGGCCCGCCGCCGAGGTGATCGCCGGCTACCGGTCCCAGTCCGAGGCCGAGTTCTCCTTCCGCCAGATGAAAGACCCCCGCGTCGTGTCGTTCTCCCCGATGTTCCACTGGACAGAGCACAACATCCGCGTCCATGCCTTCACCTGCGTCCTGGCCCTGCAGATCGCCCACCTGCTGCGCCTGCAAGCCGAGCGCGCCGGGCTGCACATGTCAGTCCGCGAGCTGCTGACCCAGCTCGCCGGCATCGGCGAGACTGTCCTGGTCTACCCCGCCGAACGCGGCAGGCCCAAAGCCCGCCGGATGCTCACCGAGACCACCGCTGCCCAGGACAAACTGATCCAGGTCCTCCAGCTGAACCGCCACGCGCCCTCGGTTAGGTCATAGGCGCCAGCGGCTCCGGAAACCCCTTCCCACCAGGCGAAACACTCAGCCAGGCAGCATGATCATTGGAAACTCGGGCTAGGGGAGCGGGCGACGGCTGGCTGGCGCCTGTTCTTGGGCAGCTTCGCCGACGCTGCGGGGTTGCGGGTTATCCACTCCCACCGCACCGCGGTGACGAAAGCGCCCGACAGGATGGCATGGATCTGCCGCACGGTGCCAGCGGACATCGGCCTGCAGCGATGCGGCTGACACCCCTCTCGCGCACAATCATGGTCGGCCCGGGGCGGGCGCAGCCGCGCCGACCCGGATGCCACGCCGCCTGCGGCGACGAACGCGCCGCTCCCCTGCCGGGAGGTAACCAGCCCCTCCTCGGTGAGCACGGCCAGGGCGTGCCGGGCGCTGGCGGTCGGCACGCTACCTTCGCTCATCTCGCGCACGGACGGCAGCCGTTCTCCCACCCTGAGCTGTCCGGAGCGGATCGTCTCGGCGAGCGTGTCGGCGATCTGCCGGTAGGCGGGACGCGAATCTCCCGGGTCGACTGTGAGAACCGGCACATTGCGGTGCTCGGTGAAGGGCCTGCCAGTGCATGCGAGATCGCCGCACCGGCGGAGCCGGGCGTAGAACGTGTCCAGCACGGGGCCGCGCAGTTTCCTCAGCTCCATGCCACCCAGGCAGGCTTGATCGTGCGGCGGATATATCCCTCGTAGCCTTCCCGGGTGGAGACGTCCAGGTCGGCGACCGCCATGTACTGGTCGAGCAGGTAGCCCACCGTGGCGGCCGACTCCGGCTGCTGGCCGACCGAGGCCTGCTCCAGCAGCCGGGCCAGCTCGGCCTGGGCTCGCTCGGCTGTCTTGGCGGTGGCCTTGAGCCGGATCTCCTTGCCGGTCAGCGGGTCAGTACCGGCGTACACGCGCACGCGGTACGAACCGCTCGGCAGTCGCTCTATGTGACCCTTTCCCACATTGGTCATGTGAGAACGGTAGCGGTCAGCACCGACAACGGTCCACGACCCGGTCCACGCCAGTGAATGGCGAGAGCCGATAACGCCAGTCCAGAACGGGTGCGCCGCCAGGGACTCGAACCCCGAACCCGCGGATTAAGAGTCCGCTGCTCTGCCAGTTGAGCTAGCGGCGCCTTGGAACGCTGTGAATGCTAGCAGCAATCGGCGGGGCATGGCCAATCGCCGGCCCCGGCCCGGGTGTGCGGCTCTTGGGATGTTCGGAAGAAAAGAATTAAGAACACCTATTAGTCTGAACGGGCCGTGGTAGGTCTTACATGGCATGTTTCTGTACTCGCGGGGCCGTCGCGCCGTGATGTGGCCGAACCGGGCGTGGAGCGAGGACGTAAACCTCAGTATGACCAGTGGGGGTACATGGCGGTGACGCAGTCATGACCGAGAGTAGCATGACGCGGCCGTCCGTGGCCGGGGCGTCTCAGGCGCCGTCGGCCGTTACCAACCAGACAGCCGTTACCAACCAGACAGCAGGAGCCGGAAGCCGGCTGGGGTGGCTGGATGTGCTGCGGGGCATCGCGGCCCTGGCCGTGGTCTTCGACCATTTCGGCGCCTTCATCCCCACCCGGATTCAGAAGCCCGTCTACGACTGGATCAACCCGGGCAACTACGGGGTCTTCGTCTTCTTCATCATCAGCGGCTACATCGTGCCTGCGTCGCTGGAGCGCAAGGGCAGCGTCCGGACGTTCTGGGTGAGCCGCCTGTTCCGGCTGTACCCGCTCTACCTGCTCGCGATCGGGTTCGCGATGCTGCTGTGGGCGGTTCACTTCGGCAACCTGAGCGGTGAGGACGGGGACCCGGCAACCTCGGTGCTGTCCCAGTTGCTGATGATGTCCAACGTGCTGGGCGGAACCAATGTGCCCAACGTGGTCTGGTCGCTGTCCTACGAGATGATCTTCTACCTGCTGCTCACCGCCCTGTTCATGGCCCGGATCCACCGGCCCAGCAGCCGGTATGCGCTGGCCTTCGGCATCGCCGCGGTCGCGATCGGCGGCGTGCTGCCGCGCGCCTACCTCATCAACAGCCTGTCCACGCCGCGCCTGATAGCGTTCGTGGCCGACCTGATCGTGCTGGCCGGACTGGCCTTCGCCGTGGCCATGCGCGGCATGCCGCGCATGCTGGGCGCGATCTTGGCGGCCATGGTCGGGCTGACGCTGCTCGCTTTCAACGGCTCCTGGCTCTGGCCCTGGGAGGCGCTGTCGATCCTGAGCCTGATGTTCACCGGGACCATGCTCTACCGGGCCGAGCGCGGCGAGTACCCGTGGCGGAACGCCATCGCCATCGCGGTCGCCGTGCTGGGGCTGACCATCGCGGCCGGCCTGTGGCACAACCACTCCGCAGGCCCGGCCGGAGTCCTGTGGAACCGCCAGTGGATCTTCACGCTCCTGCTGGCCGCCGCCTCGTTCGGCGCCGGGCTGGCCTTCCGGCGCGTCAGGTGGCCCCGGTTCCTAACCTGGCTGGGCCTGATCAGCTACTCGGTGTACCTGCTGCACCCGCAGCTCATCACGATCTACTACCACTATCGCTGGCTGCGGCACCATTCGTTCTGGCATCAGGTCGCCGTGGACGTGTCGTTCGTGGCCATCCTGGTGGTGCTGTCCTCCCTGACCTACCTGCTCGTGGAGCGGCCCGCGCAGAAGGCTGGCCGTCGGCTGGGCCGCTGGCTCGACGCCCGGTTCGGTCCGGACCGCCCGCCCGAGCGCAAGCCCATGGCTAGGGAACCCGCGCTGGCCTCCAGCACCCGCGCCGCCGCCGAGTAACCCGGCTGCTTGCGGCATGCTGGTGTCATGACCCCTGAGTCCAGCCCGCTGCCGGCCCCGCGCGAGCCGGGCGCGCCCTACCGCGTCTGCCTGGTCTGCCTGGGGAACATCTGCCGGTCCCCGATGGCCGAGACGGTGCTGCGCGCGGCGCTCGCCGCGGCTGGCCTCGACGGTGCGGTAACGGTGGACAGCGCCGGCACCGGCGACTGGCACGTCGGCGAGCCCATGTACCCGCCGGCCCGGGCGGCCCTGGCCCGGCGCGGCTACGACGGCTCGGCGCACCGAGCCCGGCAGGTCCAGCCGCCCTGGCTGGCCGGATGCGACCTGGTCCTGGCCATGGACGCCCGCAATCTCGCCGCCCTGCAGCGGATGGCCGGTCCGGCCGGCAGCGACCGGATCCGGCTGTTCGGCGAGGTCGGCGGGCTTGACGGAGCGGGGGCGGGCGCCGAGATCCCGGACCCCTACGGCGGGGACGACGCCGACTTCGATCACGTGCTCGACCTGCTCGGCGCCGCCGCTCCGGTCGTGGCCGCCCGCCTGGCCCAGCTGCTCGAGCCGGAACGCCCCGGCGCCCAGGCGTGACCCCGTCCGGTGCCGCGGTCGGCCGGATGGTGCGGCTGACCGGCCTGGCCGTCCGCGAGGCGCGCGTCGTCGGCTCGCAGCACGGCTACCAGCACCTGATGCTCACGCTGGCCGGCGGCCGCCGCGCGTTCGCCAAGGCCGCCGCCGGCGAGCCAGCCGAGGATGTCGCGGCCGCGTTCGCGGCCGAGGCGAACGGCCTGCGCTGGCTGGCCGAGGCGGCCGCCGTCCCGGTGCCCGAGGTGCTGGCCGTCACCCCGGCCGCGCTGGTCATCTCGATGGTCACCCCCGGCCGGGCCACGCCGGAGGCGGCATTTGATTTCGGAACGGACCTGGCCCGGCTGCACGCAGCTGGCGCGGACGGTTTCGGCGCTCCCTGGCCCGGGTTCATCGCCAGCCTGCCGCTGGACAACGCGGCCGGTCCGCAGGACTGGCCTGACTGGTATGCGCAGCGCAGGCTGCTGCCCTTCCTGCGCCGGGCCGTCGACACCGGAGCGCTGCGGCCCGAGGATGCGCGGTTGGTCGAGGCGGTCACCGACCGGATCGGCTCGCTGGCCGGGCCGGCCGAGCCGCCGAGCCGGATCCATGGCGACTGCTGGGCCGGCAACGTGCTGTGGTCCGGCGGACGGGGCTGGCTCATCGACCCGGCCGCCCACGGCGGTCACCGGGAGACTGACCTGGCCATGCTGGCTCTGTTCGGCGCGCCGGACCTGGACCGGATCCTGGCCGGCTACAACGACACCGCGCCGCTGGCGGTCGGCTGGCGGTCCCGGGTCCCGCTGCACCAGCTGCATCCGCTGCTCGTGCACGCGTGCCTGTTCGGCGTGTCCTACTCCGAGGGCGTCCGTTCCGCCGCCCGCGCCGCGCTCGCCCTCTAAGCAGAGGCCTCTAAGGCCCGGTCTGACTGCCCGGCCCGCTGTACGTCCAGCCCCGGCTCATCCTCCGGCCCGGCCTCATCGTCATCCAGGTGCTCGCTGTCCTGCGCCTCGGGGGCGAGCGGGAGGCTGATCCGGAACGTCGCGCCCTGGCCCTCGGTGGTGCGGACCGACGCCAGGCCGCCCTGGGCGGCGACCAGCGCGGCCACGATGGCCAGGCCGAGCCCGCTGCCCCCGGTGGTACGCGTCCTGGCCTGGTCGGCGCGGTAGAACCGCTCGAACACCCGCCGGGCCTGCTCCTTGCTCATGCCGGGCCCGTGGTCGGTCACGTCCAGGATCACGGCCGGGGTCGGGTCCTTCGCCCGGGGGTCGATGACACCGGAACTGATCGACACCTCGATCGGGGTGCCGTCCGGGGTATGGGTGAGCGCGTTGCTCATCAGGTTCCCGATGACCTGGCGCAGCCTGGCCTCGTCCCCGATGACCAGGAACGCGGCCCCGGGCTGGACCGACAGGTCGATGGTCCGGCTCGGGGCGAGCAGTCGGGCGTCGCCCACCGCGTCGGCGGCCAGCGACAGCAGGTCCACCGGCTGGTGGGCCAGCGGCCGCTGCTGGTCGAGCCGGGCCAGCAGCAGCAGGTCCTCCACCAGCAGGCCCATCCGGGCCGCTTCCTTCTCCACCCGCCGCATGATCCGGTCAAGTTCGTCCGGCGTGAGCCCGGTCGCCGTCGTGGCGGCGCCCGAACCGGCCGCAGGTTCATCCCGGTCCCAGTGCGGTACCAGGCCGCCGCGCTGCCGGTAGTACTCGGCGAAGCCGCGGATCGCGGTCAGCGGGGTGCGCAGCTCGTGGCTGGCGTCCGCGATGAACCGGCGCATCCGCTCCGCCGACTCGCGCGCCGCCTCCTCGGATTGCTCTCGGTCATGGAACGCTGACTCGATCTGGCTCAGCATGATGTTCAGCGACCGGCCCAGCCGCCCGATCTCGGTCCCCGGGTCCCGTTCCGGGACGCGCCGGTTCAGGTGCCCGTCCGCGATCTCCCCCGCGGTTTCCTCGATCTCGACCAGCGGCCGTAGGTTGGCCCGCACCGCGGCAACGGCCGCCACGCCCAAGATGCACACGATGATGAAGCCGATGACCAGCTCGGCGATGGCCAGCCGCCCGATCACCGTCTTGATGTTGCCAAGATCGACCCCGACGACCAGCGTGCCCTGCTGCTGCGTACCGCTGCTATTGGTGAACGTAACGGGCGAGGCGATGATCCGCCACGAGTCGCTACCGGACTGGGCCGGGACCGTCAGCAGCTTCCCGTTGTTTGCGTCAGCCCAGATCAGGCTGGTCGGCACCGAGGGTGCCGGGATCTGGTAGCCGCCGTAACCGTGGACCGGCGTGAGCGGGGTTCCGGGCTGTTGGATCCCGTAGATCATGCCGGAGCCGCCCGGATTGGCTCGCCCGACCTGGAGGCTTAGCGATGAATTGGAGACTGCATTGAAAAAGCCCCGCAGCTGAGGGTCGTCCTGCGAGACCAGGTAGGACCGGAGCACCATGACGCTGCTGACGCTGATCGCTACCAGCCCGACCGCCACCAGGACGAGCAGCGATGTGATCAGCTTGCCCCGCAAGGACGTGCGGTCGTTCAGGTCGCTCAGCGCCTGCCAGGGGCGCATCCGCCTCCGGCGCGCCTGGCTGTCCGCTCCCAGTGATCCCATACCCGGTCGGCCCCGCCTAGGACGAGGGGAGCCGCAGCACGTACCCCACGCCGCGCAGGGTGTGGATCAGCCGGGGTTCCTTGGTGTCGACCTTGCGGCGCAGCACCGAGACGTACGACTCGACGATGCCGGTGTCGCCCCGGAAGTCGTAGTCCCAGACGTGGTCCAGGATCTGCATCTTCGACAGCACCCGGTTCGCATTGCTCATGAAGTAGCGCAGCAGCTTGAACTCGGTGGGGGAGAGCTGGATCTGCTCTCCGCCCCGCCACACCTCGTGGCTCTCCTCGTCCAGCTCGAGGTCGGCGAAGGTGAGCCTGGGCGTCGGCTCTACGCCGTCCCCTCTGGTGCGGCGCAGTACGGCCCGGATCCTGGCGATGACCTCCTCCAGGCTGAACGGCTTGGTGACGTAGTCGTCCCCGCCCAGGGTCAGGCCGCGGATCTTGTCTTCGGTGGCGTCGCGCGCGGTCAGGAAGACGACAGGGATCCGGGCGCCACCTCCGCGCAGGCGCCTGATCACGTCGAAACCGTCCATGTCCGGCAGCATCACGTCGAGCACGATGAGGTCAGGACGGTGGCGCTGAGCGGCCTGGACCGCCTCGGTTCCGGCTGCCGCCGTGACGACGTTGAAACCCGCGTAGCGCAGGCTGGCGGCTAGCAACTCGAGGATGTTCGGCTCGTCTTCTACGACGAGCAGCCTGGCATCCGTTCGCTGCCGCGCATCGGTCAGCGTATTCATGCTGTGTATTGTCACCCGTCACGCTGAGGATAACCTGAATGCCCGCTGGAGATGGCCTTCGTTCCCGCAGGTGCTAGCGCGCCTCGCGCCAGTAGGCGATGGCGGCGGGCCGGGACCCGACGCCGAGCTTGGAGTAGATGCGTCTGACGTGGTTCTTCACGGTCTTCTCGGCGAGGAACAGGCGAGCCGCGATCTGCCCGTTGGTCTGCCCGTCCGCGATGAGCGACATGACCTCTGCCTCTCGCGCCGACAGGCCGCGTGACTCGTCGGCATCAGCGCCGTCGCGCCCTCTTCCTCCGCTTGCCCCGTTACCACTCGAGCCTTCGCCGGCGACCCGGAACCCGGGCCGGGCGCCGTTCAGCGCGAAGCCCTCACCCCCGCCCGGTCCTGGATCCTCACGCTCGTCCATGTGACCTCCGGCCGCGGGCAGATGAGCCGCACCGCAGCGAACCTAGCGAACACTGTTGGAAGGCATCATTCCCATGAAGGTTCATGCAAATGTATACATACACCGACATGGGTGCCTTGGCTTTGGAAACTCATACCCAGCCCGGCCGAGGGGCATGCCCCGCCTGGCCGAACGGCACCCAGGCGGATACCCGGGTTCCGCCGGGCGAAACGCGGCCGGCCTGGGCCTGCGTAGGCTCGAGCCCATGAACTCACCTGAGCCCACCGCCGATCAGCTGCGACGCGACCCGCTCCCCCTGCGCGGCCGGGCCGCCGTGGTGACCGGCGTCAGCCGGCGCGCGGGCATCGGATACGCCGTGGCCCGCAGGCTCGCCGCGCTGGGCGCCAGCCTGTTCCTGCACCACTATGCCCCGCACGACCGCGACCAGCCCTGGGGAGACGACCCCGACGGGACCGCATCAGTGGTCGCCGGCGTCGCCGGGACCCTGGCCGCCCCCGGTGCCCGGGTGCACGATCTCGAAGTCGACCTGGGCGACCCGGCTGGCCCGGCCCGGCTCATCGGCGCGGCCGCCGGCGCCCTCGGGCACCTGGACATCCTGGTCTGCAACCACGCCCGCAGCGGCGGCGACGGCCCGCTGGCCGCGATCGACGCGGGCATGCTTGACGCGCACTGGGCGGTCAACACCCGTTCCGCGATCCTGCTGGCCCAGGCCTTCGCCGCCCAGCATGACGGCCGGCCCGGCGGCCGGATCATCTTCATGACCTCCGGCCAGGACCTGGGCCCGATGACCGACGAGGTCGCCTACGCCACCAGCAAGGGGGCGCTGGCCTCCATCACCCCGACCCTGGCCGATCAGCTCGCCGACCAGGCCATCACCCTCAACACGGTCAACCCCGGCCCGGTCGCCACCGGCTATGCGCCGCCCGAGGCGTTCGAGGCCGTCCGCCGCCACTTCCCGCAGCAGCGCTGGGGTGCTCCCGACGACCCGGCCCGGCTGATCGCCTGGCTGGTCACCGAAGAGGCGGCCTGGATCACCGGCCAGGTCATCGACAGCGAGGGCGGCTTCCGCCGCTGGGACTGAAGCCCCGGGCCGGTTGACACTGATAGTTCATCGGTATATAACGACAGTATGAGCGTACGGGCAATGCAGGAGGCCACCTTCCTGATCCTGACCGCGCTGGCCGACGGCAGCCAGCACGGGTACGGCATCATCACCGAGGTCAGGCAGATCTCCGGGGACCGGGTCAAGCTGCGCGCGGGGACCCTGTACACCGCGCTTGACCGGCTGCGGGCCGACGGCCTGATCGGGGTGGACCGGGAAGAGATCGTCGAGGGCCGCCTGCGGCGCTACTACCGCCTCACCCCGGCCGGCACCGAGGTGCTGGCCGAGGAGGCGGCCCGGCTGCACGCCAACGCGACCGCCGCCCTGCGGCGGCTGAACCCGGGACTGGCCGGAGGTGTGGCATGAACGAGCAGGCCATCAGCGATCACGGCAGGCTGGAGCGGGGCTACCGGCGAATCCTGGCCGCCTATCCGCGGTCGTTCCGGCGGGACAACGAGGAAGAAATCCTGGCCGTGCTGCTGGATACCGCCCGGGAGGGCCAGACGCGGGTCGAGCTGGCCGAGGCGGCCGACCTGATCCGCGGGGCGGTCCGGATGCGGCTGTGGCCCGCCGTGCCGCGGCCGCGGTCGGTGCGGGCCGCGGTCCGGCTGATGTGCGCCGGAGCCCTGGCCGAGCTGACCGTCCTGGTCGCCCTGGCGCTGTCGGTCGGCCACGTTCGGGCCGTCGTCCTGGCGCGGCACCCGGCGCCCTGGCATCTCGTCCTGGTGCACATGACGATCGACATGGCCATCGCCCCGCTGGTGATCGGGTTGTGGCTGTGCCTGGCCTGGGCCAACGGCCGTGGCTTGGACAGTGCCCGGATGGCCTCCGCGGCCAGCCTCGGGCTGCTCACCCTCGGCCTGCTCGCCGGCTTCAGCGATGGCGCCCTGGCGATCGCGCCCGCCGCCATGATCGCCGCCGTCGTCGAGGGGACCATCGGCCTAGCCTCGGTCGTGCTCATCTTCACCCCCGCGTCGTGCCGCTACTACCGGCCCGAACCCGCCCCGCAGTAAGCCAGCCCGGATGAGCACGCGGGCCCGGCACGAAGCGAGCCTGCTGATCCTGGCCGTACTGGCCTCCGGCAGCCAGCACGCCTCCGGGATCGTCGAAGGCGTCCGGGATATCTCCGGCGGCCGGGTCCGGCTGCGCGCCGGAGCCTTGTACACCGTCCTGGACCACCTGCGGGCCGGCGGCCTGGTCGCAGTGGACCGTGAGGAGATCGTGCAGAACCGGCCGCGCCGCTACTACCGGCTCCGTCGGCTTCCCGCCCCCGCCCCGGGACCCCACTCCGCCCCGCGCCCCGAACTGCGCATCGGTGACGCCGAACGCGAGTCGGCCGCTGCCGCCCTCAGCGAGCACTTCGCGCACGGCCGCCTGACACTCGACGAGCTGCTCACCCGCCTGGAGGCTGTCTTCACCGCCACCACCCAGGGCGAGATGACCCAGACCACCCAGGATCTGCCGACCTGACCTGCACTTTCGGTGGCCGAGCGAAGCGTACCCGCGCGCGGGTCGTCGCTCCCGCTACGTGGCCAGGATCCTGGCCTTCTCGGCGGCGAACTCTTCTTCGGTCAGCAGGCCCTGGGCTTTCATCTCGCCGAGTTCCTTGATCTTGGCCATGCGGTCAACCGGCGCTGCCGCGGGCGGGGCTGCCGCGGGCGGAGCTGCCGGCTGTGCCGCTGCCTGCTGCGCCTGGAGCTGGGCGGCTGTCTGGGCGGCGGCCTGGGCCGCGGCCTGGTCGACCATGGCCTGCTGGGCTGCGGCCTCTTGCTGCTGCTGGGCTGCGGCCGCCTGCTGCTGCTGGGCGGCCTTCTGCGACGAATGCTGCGACACGCTGCCAGCCACCACGGTGGCCGTACCGGCGACGACCGCGGTTCTGGCCATCGTGCCCATCAAGCCGGGACGTCCTCTTCGCCTAACTGGCATGGCTCCTCCTCGTCTGGCATGGCTCGTCTTACTCCTGGTCGAGCGCAGCGATGGCTTCCAGGACGATCTCGCGGGGAATCCTGTCCTGGGAGATCAGCCGGCCGTCGGAGGCGCGGACCGCCGCCGCGAGACGGGCCGCCCAGCTGTTCTCCCACACGATCACCAGCGCGGACGAGCCGGCCTCCAGCTGATCGGCGACCCCGAGCAGATCATCTTCGGATAGCAGGTCGAACGGCGTGCCGTGGATGTCGAACTGCTCAGCCACTTCCGCGTCGCCGGCCTCGACGACCGAGGCCGACCCGTCGGCCTCCTTGCGTACGAACGCGAAGTCAATGATGCGGACGGTCCCGCTGTCGTTCAGCTCGGCCAGCGCCGGAGCCACGTCGCCGTTGAACTTGTTCCCCTCGAACAAGATCACTGCGACGTCGACCGGCCCGACCGAGTCCGCGTCCAGGCCTGCGGGCATGACGGGACCTCCAGCAAATGCGGCTGATTGATACAAACCCCAGTGTTATGCCGGCGCGGCTCCCCCCGCCTCACCCGCAGCGGATGAGGTCAGGCCCTGTGCGGGCCGCCTATGTAGCACACAGAACGATAGCTGGGCGCGCCCCGTGTGCGGCCGATGTGGGACCAACGTCCGAACACGTCGGGTCGCCGCGGTCAAGGCTCGCAACGGGGAGGGGAAGGGTCGCGATGGTCGCGTGGATCACTGGTAGCGGCATCATCTAGGTCGTGCTGCTCGTCACGCTCGGCCTCTTCTCGATCCGGAAGGGCCACGGGGTCATGTTCCTCGTGGGCTTGTTCCTTCCGATCTTCTGGCTCATCGGCGCGCCGATGCCTCGCAGGAGACACTGACAGCAATACTCAAGAAGACGGCTAAGGTGGCCGGTCGGGAATCGAAAGGCCGACTTTACCGGCCAAGACCTTCGCCGAAGACCTGCAGCAGATCCGCACCAGGGACCAGCGAACGCCTACGCCGCCCTCCGCAACCTGGTTACCGGCGCCTTCCGGCGCGCCGGGTACTGCCGGTATGGCCTGGTGGCGGGTTCGCCCCCGCGAAACCACGCCCTAGCGCGCACGCCGAGGTCCAGCTGACTGGCACCAAGGGCCGCACCGGAAGCGGCATCCCGCTTCGTACGAAGAGCCAGGCCATCGTGCTGATCACGTGGCCAGGCGGCAGCGCGACACGGACTGTTAAAGGCACCTCACGATCAGGTACGTGATGGAGTGGTGCGCTGCTTTAACCAGATATCCGCGACCTGATCAGCTGAGCGCCTCGCACTGACGGGTCCATTGTTACCGGCACCCCCTACCCCCTGGTGGTGAGAGCTCGCGGACCTGAGCCAGGATCGGCGTCCAGTACTCAGCCTGCGACTGGTGGCCGATGAACAGGCCAATGTGCCCACCCGGTGCGAGGTACCAGCGAACCAGCGAAGAGCCAACCGCGTACCGCATGTTGTGGACCTGCTGCCACGGCGTGACGTCGTCCTGTTCGCCGCCGAGCAGGAACACCGGGCAGGTAATGCTGCGCAGGCTCACGGTGTGGCCGGCGACCTCCAGCTCGCCCTTGAACATCTCGTTCTTGACGAACAGGTACTCCACGGCCCACAGGTACAGCTGGCCCGGCAGGTCGATCGGGTGGAGGTACCAGTCGTAGAAGTCACTGAACTGGTCGAGATACTCGCGGTCCTGCACGTGCCAGTAGACCTTGAGGTGCTCGGCCACGTGGGTGGCCGGGTCCATCGCGATGGACCCCATGACGTTGTTGATGCCGGGCATGATGCCGCCGAAGGCCTTGACCATGGCCTTGTACAGCGCCATGTTGCCGCGCGGGATCAGGGTGGGCATCAGCTTGCTGGCCGGACCATTCCCGGCGCTGGTGTCGATCGGCGCACCGGCCACGATGAGCGTGTTGACCCGCTCGGGGTGCATGGCCGCCCACAGCGCGGCTTCCCAGCCACCCTGGCAGTCGCCGACGATGTTGACCGTGCCCTCGGGCCCGGCGATGAGATCCACCGCGCGGGTGATGAAGTCGAGGCGGTCAGCCTCGGTAATGTCCTTGGTGGCGGTGGTGCAGCTCAGCCAGTCGAATGAGTAGAGCTTGGTCAGGCCCGTCGTGATGCAGAGCTGGACCTGGCTCTGGCCCTTTTTGTCGATGATGCACGAGGCGTGCCCGGCCAGCGGCGGGAACAGCAGCGTGGGAACGACGTCCTCGTCACCGACGCTGAAGTCACGCAGCAGCGCGAACGGCGAGGCGAGCACGACCTCATTGCGGCTGTGCCACTGCGGGGGCTTACGGCTGGTGGTCTGGTGGGCCCACAGCGCCGTGTCCACCGGCGCCGCTATGGCCTTGGCCATGACACGCGCACTCAGCGTGGCCGCGCCGGACATTGCCTGGGTCAACTGCCTGAACATCTGCTTCATCTCCGGATCGCTGGTAACCCCACTTGCCGGTGCTTCCTTATCAGGCATCCACGTCTCGTTTGAGCCTGACCCGTCACTTCAAGTGCTAGCCCGGCCGGAGGATGGCCCGTGGTGACGAAAGTCCTCAGAGGTGAAGGCGAAGGCCCCGCGCCTGCGTTTGCCGGTCAGCCTCGCAGGCAGCAGCCGATGCGGCCCTGGCGCGGGGTGAGCTCGGGGAAGTCGGCCGCTACCCAGCAATGCGGTAGCGCAGGTGAGTGACACCCGGAGCCGTGATCACCCCGGTTAGCTCGAGTTCGTGGCTGGCCTTGCCGATGTGCTCGAACAGGCGGCGTCCGCCGCCGAGCAAGATCGGCACCAGGTGCAACTGGATCTCGTCGAGCAGGCCCGCTCGGATGAGCTGCTGAGCGACGTCGGGGCTGTGTGCGAGGACGTTCTTTCGGTCGGCTGCTGCCGTGGCGCGGTCCACCGCGGCGGTGAGGCCTTCGCTGATGGCTGATGAAGGTGAACGTGCCGCTGGCCATGACGAGATCCTCGCGCGGCTGGTGGGTGAGCACGAAGCAGGGCGCGGGGAAGGGCGTGTCACCCCAGGGGCCAATGCCGAGGTCGAACATCCGCCGGCCCATCAGGACCGCTCCGGTCGTGGCGAACAACTCCCTGGCGACCGTGCCGTTGACGTCAGCCTTGCCTTGTCCAGGGTCCCGGCCGGGATCGGCGGCGCGGCGGCTGAACATCCAGTCGTGCAGCCGTTGGCCGCCCTCACCCAGCGGCAGCGCCGCGCGGCGACGAGTCGGGTCTGTCCCGTGGATGACTACCCGGCGGGGACCTGGCTGGTTGTGGTGCTGCGTCTAGATCCTGTTTTGCAGCCGTCGAGTCGTAGCGCGTGCTCGATGAGGCTTTCCAGGACGCATACGGCTGCGGCCTGCGCCCCGAGCAGTGCGACATCTTGCGGGTTCGCGGGGAAGGCGCGGATCCTCAGGTAATCGGGCTGGTCACTTGCCGCGAACGCGTGGCTGACCTCTTGTCGCGCCGCGTCGAGGTAGGCGGCCGCGGCGGTGTCTGGTTTGGGTTCGGCGAGGGCGGCGGGAAGGTACGTGATGACCCTGCTGGGATTGACGGTGTTGCTGACATGCGCCAGGGCCCGGCCGAGGGCGGCGCCGCTGCGGCTGAATACCTGCTGTGCTCGCTCGAATGCCGGATCGCGGGCGTTGATCTCGCTGATCTGCTCCAGGGGCCCGCCGCCGAACTCTTCGACGATGCGGCGCGGAGGCGCCAGCGTGTCCACGTGACCCAGTTGGCCGCAAGAGCAGCGTGCGTTGAATCCGGTGCCTGCTGAGGAGGAGTAGGGATCCTGGCCGAGCGGGAAGCCGACGGAGAGATGGCCTATTTCCATGGCCCGCCCGTTGCCTCCCCGGCGCAGCCGGCCGTCCATGACCAGGCCGCCGCCGACGCCCTCCTCGAAGACGCCGACCACCACGAGGTCGGGGACGGCGTAGTGGATTTGGTGGATGGCGAGCACCGCGAGGGCGTTGACGTCGTTCTCGGCTATCACGGGGACGGGCCGGCCGAAGCTGGGGTCGGCCTCGAACAGGCGGTGCAGCTTGTCGGCCAGCGGGACGGGATGGCTGGACCGGTCGAGCGACAGCGGCATGACCTTGCCCTTATAGACAGGCGCGCCCACTTCCACGCCGATTCCCAGCATCCGCAGTGGTGGCAGCGCGCGGCTGGCCCGGTCCTGGTCGCAGGCGTTCTTGAGG
The DNA here is from genome assembly GCA_963739135.1 of uncultured Actinomycetes bacterium. Taxonomy (GTDB): domain Bacteria; phylum Actinomycetota; class Actinomycetes; order Streptosporangiales; family Streptosporangiaceae; genus Palsa-504. The sequence continues at coordinate 155,895 of CAVTZG010000017.1, read as the reverse complement.
GATGTGACGTGCTGGTGGATCAGGTCAGCTGCCTGGTCCCAGCTTTCGACGGCGTCGTGCGTGGTGCCGAGCACGCGCGAACTGTCCAGGCCGAGCAGCGCCGTCGTCACGTGCCGGGGCCGCTGCCCCGCCTGAACGACCTTCACCCCGGCCATCGCATACAGGCTGCCCAGGCGAAGCGGTGACAGCGTGCGCCCGTCCGGGCTCCACAGGAGTTTCTCGCCGTCCTCCAGGAGTCCCTGCTCCTTCAGGGCCTTCACAGCCTTGCTGACCGTGCCCTGCGGGATGGCGCGCTGGTCAACGGGGCGGCGGGCGGTGGGGTTGCCCGCCGAGATCTCCACGCGGGACGTCTCCTCCGGAGCCCGCAAGGACGTTCGCGCCAGCACGTCGCCGAGCACGTCCTGGCCGACGCCGGACTGCCTGACCAGTTCGTCCAGCATGTCCTGGAACTGTTCGTGCTTCATCGCAGGCCTTTGCTCTCGCTTCCCGGACAGGTCCTGGTTACATGCTAGGGCCACATGATCTGCTGTTAACACTTGACGTTCAGGAAATTTACTAACTTTTTACTGAATCTGGCTTGCGATAAGAATGTCATGTTCCGTAGGTTGTGGGATAGAGGCAGTCAAGCCTGAACGGCCTGGTGAGAGGTAACGATCCCAGGTCAGGGGAGGTGGGAGCCGTGATTGGAACGTATGTCTCCGCCGCGATCGCGCTGCTAGCGGCCGGGGTGACGATCGGGATCTTCGTGATGGTCTGCCTGGGCATCAAGCGGGATGACCGCCCGGGCGGCTTCCCGGCCGATGCCCCTGACCGGATGGCCCGCGCTACCCGGAAGATGACCGGCGCAGGCGCCCGCAGCACGGAGCTGGCCGCCAACGCCAACCGCCGGCAGGACATCCTGCCGGTTTAGCCGGCCCGCGCCGCTCCGCCCCGGCGGAAAGCTTGACGAGACCTGACCAGTCCCTAGCCTTAGCGCAGCTGTGAGCGAAGCAGAACCGATTTACATTCCCCTTCCCGAATCCCTGAGAACAGCCATTCTCAGGAGCAGACTCCGGCGTGACTCCTGAGAACGCGGCGGGCAGCCGGGACGGCCGCACCGGGCCGGCTCCAGAGAGCGCAGCCCTGCTCGAGCAGTACGCCGCCCGCCTCACGCGCTCGCCGCTGACTACGCAACAGTCGTCGAGTTCGACTGTTAGCCGCGGGGGTCCGCTGTCCAGATCGTGCCTGGTGAAGGGTTTGCAGGGCCATCTTCGCTGCCGTGGAGTCACCGTGACGCTTCTTCACTCTCCGCGAAATGAACTCGCCCGCAGTGACGGGTTGCCGTCCCTGGTGAAGTCGGGGGTGCGGGTTGGGCCTGGCGCTAGCGCATGACATGGGCGAGCTGCGGGCGCCGTCGGACGAGGACGAGGTCGCGGCGTTAAGACCGACGTGCTGGCGGGGTTCGTTCTGGCGCGAGCCTCGGCGGGGCTGGCCGACAGCACGATCCGCAACGACACCGGCCACCTGGACCTGATCCGGGACTGGCTCGGCCGGCCGCTGTGGGAGATGCGGCCCGAGGACGCCGACGCCTACTTTGGCAGGGTGCTGCGGGACGCGAAGCCGTCGACGCGCACGGTGCGGGCGGCCGCGCTGGCGGCCTGCTTACAGCTCTTGGAATTGCGGCACCAGGCCGGGATCTACGACCTGACGGGCCGCGTGGCCGAGTGCCCGCTGGATGAGGTGAACCAGCCGCGCGCCTCGGTCGACCCGCAGCTGCGCGTTCCCCCGCCGGCCCGGGAGCTGCTGCATGCTTCCGGGAGGACACTTGAGGACATGAGCCGCGAGCGCGCCGAGACCTACCTGCGGCAGCTGGCCGAGGCCGAGCTGCGCGCGAGGACGGTGCCGGCGGCCCGGATTCCGGGCCGCGGGCAGGATCCGGGCGGGCTGGCACTGGTGGAACCGGCGCTGGTGGCGGCGGGCGCTGTCGAGGCCGGCACGGCTGATCAGATCCGGGCCGACCTTCAGCTTGCCGTCGCTGTCCGCCAGCTCGGCCAGGAGAACCAGGCCAGCCCGGGCCGGGGCGGGCTGCCGCCGGACGCGCGGACGCAGCTGGCCGGGCTGATGCACAACCCTTCTGGCCGGGCCGGCACGGTGGCGTCCTACTTCCCCGGCCTCAGCACGGCATACCCTCTCCCGCCGCCGCATCGGCCACCGTGGCGGGTAGTGCCGGCCGGCCAGGTGATCCCGATCCGGGACGGCGATGTCCGCCGCGAGTTGCTCCTGGTGGCTTACCTGCAGTCTGCGGACGGTGCGCGGTTCACCATGGCCGGCGGGCGGTTCCACGGCCTTACCGCCGTAGATGACCACGGTGCCAGCTACCAGATCGAGTGCCGCTGGGGGCATCCGGGGGCGTTGCTCCTGTTGCGCCCGGACCCGCCGCGGCATATCCGCTGGCTTGATCTCACCACCGCCCCCGGCGAACCCGCTACCCGCATCGACTTGGACCCGCCGATCCCGGCGCCGGACCTCACCGTGACCCGGAACGCACATAATCCCGGCGAGCTCCTGCTCGACGTCATCGCCGCCCGGATCCTGTGCGCGGGGGCGGCCTCGTTCGTCGCCGACGAGCCCGGCCGCATCGTGGCCGCGCTGCACGCCTCAGGTGCGCTGCCCCCGGCCAGCCCCGTCCCCGGCCAGCTCGCCGGACTGTGCACCAGGATGGGTAACCCTGGCCACGGCATCACCGCGCCGCCCGCCGCGGACCTTCCCGAACCGTGGCAGCACATGCTGACCTACCCCCGCCTGCCGCAGGCCGGGCCCCCGCCTGGCATCGCGGCCGCGACCATAGCCGAGCTGCCCGAGCTGGACGGCGCCCGCATCACGATCCTCGGCCTGCACCACTGTACGGTCGTTGGCCTGCATAACAGCGTTACGCAAACCATCGTGCACATGCTGGTCACCGGCGTCACGCCAGAGGATGACTGGACCTACGGCAGGGTGGTCCGGCCGCTGCCGGCGCTGTGGGTCCGCGACAGCAGCGGCTGCTGGCACGCCACGCAAACTCAAGGCGTGGGCCCGTCACCGAACAGCCGTGAGGTCATCGTGTGGCTTGCGATCATGCCCCCGCTGGACAGCGGCACCCCCTGGATCGATGTGGTCGCCACCGGCCGATCAGCCGAGGCCCGGATCAGGCTGCCGCTCTGCTGGAAGTGAAACCCTTACAGCAATCCCTGCCGGTCCGTGCCGGATCTCGTGGCTGACCAGCCCGCCGAAGCTGCCGGAAAGCAGCGCAACGCTCCCGGCAAACCCGACGAAGTCCCGGAGTTATCAGGTGCTAAAGCCGTGAGTTCGTGGTGAAGAACCTTCAGTTGGGCTGAACTCGCGGCGGAAACCAGGCGATAACCCGCTGTATCACCCGGTCAATGTCGGTGCCCTGCACTACTATCCGGGCCATGCCAGGTGACCTCGAACGGCTGCCCGCGCCCGTCTCCCCGGCGCCGCGGGTCCGGCGGCAGTGGCGGGCGGGTCTGCTGCACCGGGTACGGGCGGAGCTGCCGGCGGTCGGTCATCTGGGGCAGCGAGAGCAGTTCCTGGTGTCTGCGTGGCTGACCGGGCTGCGATCGGCGCGCACCCGCCGCGCCTACGTCGGGGATGTCGTGGCCTGGCTCGCCTGGCTCGCCGAGCGGGGACCGGGGCGCTGGCGGTCGGGCGGGTGCACGTGGACCTGTGGGCCGCCACGCAGCTCGATGACGGGGCGGCGGAGTCCAGCGTGCGCCGCCGCCTGTCGGCGCTGTCGTCGTTTACCGGTACTGCGCGGCCCATGACCCGATCGGCCGGGTGACCACCGAGGGTGTGGCGCGGCCGGTGGTGGATCCGGACTACACGGCCACGGTGGACCCGGACCAGGCCCGGGCCCTGGTCGCTGCCGCCGATTCCGACATCGGCGTGCAGGCGCTGCGCACCGCGGCGGTGGTGCGGCTGCTGCTGCACAATGCCCTGCGCGTCGATGAGGCTTGCGCCGCCGACATTGCCGACCTGGGCGAGGACTCAGGCCACCGGGTGCTGCGTGTGGTCCGCAAGGGCGCTCGGAAGGCGAAGATCCGCTCACCCCGGCCACCGTAGCGGCCCTGGAGGCCTACTTGACCGAGGTAAAACCCGGGTGAATGATGATGAACTAGACGCGGCTCTGGAGGAAATCCGGGGCACAGGCTGACGATCACCATCTCGTGCCAGCGGCTATGGTCTGCCCTCTCCTGGCTGCCGTTAATGCGGTGCTGGATGCGCGCCTGAGACGGCGGAGGCGACTGGCAGGCTGACGTTTGCAAGGCCTCGGCCACCGGGCCGCCGAGCACATAGCCGGCCGATCCCGGGGCTGGGCGCAGCATCCCGGCCCCGGGGCTGCGGGCCGGGCCTCCTGCGCGGCCGCTAGTTAGCGGGGGGCGGCTGGGCCGCCGCCAGGGACTGCAGTGCCCCGTCCAGGGTGCGGGCCAGCGGTACCTGGCTGTCCAGTCCGGTCAGGCGGAACAGCTGCCGGATCTGGGGCCGGGCGCAGACTGCCTGCAGGCTGGCCCCGTGCGCGGCGGCACGCCTGGCCGCGCCGACCAGCGCCGCGAGCCCGGCAGAATCAATGAAGCGGACCTGGTCAAGGTCGACTACCAGCGGGCTGCCGCTGGCTGCCAGCTCGAAAAGGCGCTCGCGCAGCCGGGTTACGGTGGCAATGTCAACTTCCCCGGCGACAGCCACGATCGCATAGCCCTGTTCACGCCGAACCCCGATGGTCAGTGCCTCGCCCATAGCTAGCCTCCTGCCCGCCCTGGCCCATGCCCCGGACGTTACTCCGGGTTTATGGGCTTTGCACAGAAAGGAGCGGAAAAGGTAGCGGCGGGGATAGAGGGCCGGGCACTTCACGTGAGTCGCAAGGGGGACCTGGCGGCCCGGCTTGCTACTGCATATTGACCAATATGAAGTAGCGGCGCGGACCGCGCCGGGATTGTTCACGAATGCTGCTGCCAGAGCCATCGCCGCTGTCGGCCCCGGCGAGGCCGGACCGCCGGGAGGCAAGCAGCCTGGCCACTGGACCGCGGGGGCAGCCCCCGCCGCGACCTTGCCGGCATGCCTAAGCATCGCCATCACCGTGCCCGTCTTGACTTGCTGGAAGCAGGCGGTCTTCGTGCTGGCCTGGTTCGTGGGGTCCGGGTCAACTCTCGGCAACACGCCTGGGCAAGCGGCCTGGACACGCCCGTCCGTGCGCATGTGCTACGGAGCAGAAGCACAACTCAACGCTTGACCTCGACCTCCCGGGCCAAGCCACGCTGACCACCCTTAGCAGCGGTGCCCGCGTTCAGGAAACTGGGACGCTGGAGCGGTGCTCATGGCTCGATTGTTACCGGCACCCCTGCTGCTGACCCGCTGGCAGCCCGCGCGGCATGACCGAGGATGAACTACGAGAGTCTGTTACTTCGTGACTTACTGGGTTGCTGCAATGAACTCATAAAGCGGATCGAGGTCGTGCGCCCAGAAGAGCGTGAGGCCTTTGTTCTGCGCGTACTCCAGGTTGGCCAGGTCGTAGACGCCTGTCAGGAGGGCTGCAGGCACGACATGTGCCGGGCCGAGCTCGTTTTTCCACTCGACTGGCGATAGCGCCTGGGTCGTGAAGTAGGCGTTGAGATCAGCAGCCAGATCGGCGGCGAGACTGTCGCGTTCGCGGGAGCCCGCCGGAGCCGCCGAGGGCTATGCCCAGGTACGCCAGGGTCGGCAGGAGCAGGCCAGTGACCTGGACGCCCAGCTCCCGGGAGGGGACCCCGACGTGCACGTGGCAGCCGCAGGTGCCGGCCTCGGCCACCACCGGGCCGTACCGGCGGGCCAGCTCCCGGTACCGGGGCTGGCCGGTCATGGCGGCCAGCCCGGGCGTGCGGTACGGCGCGACCCCGCAGGCCACCAGCCGGCAGCCCAAAGGTCTTCGGCATCTACGAGACAGTGGACCAGGCCATCGCGGCAAAAGTAAGCAATAAAACGTAGCATCCTGACTGGACGGGTGGGCAGGTACGACAAGGCCGGGCTACGCAGACGCAGCCCGGCCTTGTCGGGGGCCAGGCCAAGTCCGGGGAAGATCCGTGCAGCCGCCGACCCCAGTGATGATCTTGGCCGGGCCACCGGTCATGCCGGTGTAGGGGAAACGATATAGGCTGGTTCACGGACAAACCAGGGGGTGTGACTATGGCAGAGATAACGTTCGTGATAGGAAGCGAAATCCGCGGCCGCGATGATAAGGTCCTCGGCCAAGTAAGATCCGTAGGCATCGATCGCAGCAAACGGATAGTAACCCATCTCATGGTCGAACCCAAAGGCCGGGCGGGGCTAGCACGTGTTCCGCTGGATTATGTCGAAGTCACGTCGGCCAGGACGGTCTCGCTCCACTGCACCGAAGCGGAATTCAAGAACCTCGAAGCTGAAGAGCCCCCAAACCTAGGAGGGGAGCTCGTCGGCAAGACTGAGGAGGAGGAACACCGCGGCGATCACATCCATGCCACCGACGGCGACATCGGGAAACTCGATGCGCTCAGCATCGACTCCGACACCCACCAAGTGACCCACGTGCTCCTCAAAGAGGGGCATTTTCCGTGGCATCACGAGGAAGTGCCTATCCCGGCGGACAAGGTGTCTGGGTTCGATGACACCGGTATCCACCTCAGCATCACCAAACAACAGGTGCAGGACCTGGCTACAAGGAAGATTATCGAAAACTCAACTCGAAGAAATATAGGCCGATGGCTGCGCGGAAGGAATCAAGAAACGTGTGGAGCGGCCGTCGATAATCGGTGAAAAGGATCTTCCAGGTCTTGAGATGTGCAACCGCGCGCTCGATGGGAGCGCGGATAGAACTGACCTGGTTATTGTATTCGCGTTCACGTGTGTAGAGTTCACGGTCCTGTGGCTTCTTCGCCGGCGTGACGTACCCAGATCCTTGAAATCCCTTGTCTGCGATAACCGATCCGGCAAGGTCGAGAATCTCCTTCACCTCGCCTTCCCGCTTCTTCATGTCATGGTCACATCCGGGAGCCGGGTCCGAGACGAAGATAATGTTCCCGAATTCGTCGCCGATAATCAGGCTGCCATGGCCGGTAGTCTTATATTTCCCGGCCCACATCTCGGGGGCGCGCTCCCATGACCAGCATGGCCACAACGTGCCGTCTACCAGCGCTAGCCGGCCCCGGGTCATCTGCTTCGCTTCCTCCGCGTCCGGCCGGAACTCCTCGGTAGCCTGCGCGATCAGCAAGGTGAATTCTGTGATGATCTCCGAGACGGTGCCCTGGGAGACCGCGAAAAGATCGGCAATAACTTCTTCGATCATATTCTGCCGCTTGTAGAGCAGCGTTACCATGATCGCTTCCCGCAACGAGAGGCTCTTCGGCCGCCCGTTTCCCTTATTCCAGGGATCGGGCAGGATATCTTCGATACGCGCCTCAAGTTCATCGAGTTGTTCGGCATCCAGTCCGAAGGTACGATGGTAACGCAACGGCTCCTCCGTCGGTAAAGGGATTTGGTTCGCACCTTCTTTCTATCAATGCGAGGAGTCGTTGCCTTTTAGGCGCGCCGTGCTGAAATTAGAACTTTACTAACAATTGGATGGAGATCCGCGAAAGCTTGCGCTGGAGAGTTTCTGATAACCCTCAAGGGAAGAAGAGAGGGTAACGAAGATCGCGACACTGCTGGTTGCGGGACGATTCACCGAAGACGGCTCCGACATCAATGCGGGTGAGTTTGACCTGGACGCACTAGAAGACGGCCCAGTCCAGGCGCTTCTCACGTATGAAACTGACAGCTGGAAGCTGCAGACCTCAGAGGAGGATGACCGCAGCGACCTCGGCTACCTGCAGGCTAAGGACCTGGCCGAGGCCGTGAGCGAAGCACAGAGGCGGCTAGAGAGCAAAGACTATGAAGTGACGTTCAGGACCGGCAAGGTAATGAAGGTCGCGACACTGGTGGTCTCGGAGCGATTCACGGAAGACGGCTCAGTTCAGGCGCTTCTCAGTTATGAAAATGACCGCTGGAAGCTCCTGACGCAAGATGAGGGCGACCGCAGCGATCACGGCTACCTGCAGGCTAAGGACCTGGCTGAGGCCGTCAGCGAAGCACGGAGGCAGCTAGAGAGCGAAGGCTACGAAGTGACATTCAGGGTGTAATTCGCATCGAAGGCGGCCGAGGGCCCTCGCAGAGGTCACTGGGCAAACACCAACGGCCAGTGAGAGCTGTGACGCCTCGTAGCAATGGAACGGCCAGTGGCGTTAAGAGGGCTGAGGACCGGCGCGCGTCAGCCGTCTTCTTCGGAAGTCCAGGCGGGGCGTAGGACTGGACGGTGGTATGGCCCGTGACGGGCCTGGGCAGGGTCGGCGGCCGACGGCCAGGGCCGCCGTCTGGAGCACTGCGCGGGCATGTTTCCGGCTTCGGCCCTCCCGTCGGCTTGTCCGCGCTGGGACCTGGTCGTGCTCGTGATCGTTAGGGCGGTGGGGTCAGGTGCGGGATTTGCCCCACGGGTGCGGCGGGAGCTTTTCGATCCGATCGAGAAGGCTGGTCCTCTGCGTCTCGATCTCGTCCAGGCGGTGCTGGCGGTCGAAGAGCGAGTCAGGGGCGAGGACGTACCAGCCGTCCTGCTGAACGATGGAAACACTTGCCATTCCAGCCGGGCCCGGCCCGCCGACCGACTGGGTGACAAATTGGACTTCGCACTCAGGATCGCACTCAAACCGGAACAAGGCCGTCACGGTTCCCTCACTACCGAGGTGTCCCCGCGCCCTCAGACCCAGCGTGTCGTTGCCGTACTGTGTGAGGCTCCAGGTGCGGGCTCATGGCCGGGCTGGTGTTCGGGCCCGTGTTCGGGCCCGTGTTCGGGCTCGGGTCCGGGCTCGCGTTCGGGCTCGTGTTCGGGCTCAGCAGTGCCATAGCGCCCGCGCGCGGCATGCGAAACATTAGCGGGCTCACGCGCGGGCTCGTGGCCGGGCTCATGGGCCGGCTCATGTTCGGGCTCGCGTTCGGGCTCATGTTCGGGCTCGGGTCCGGGCTCTGGTCCGGGCTCGTGTTCGGGCTCGTGTCCGGGCTATTGTTTTGGCTCCGCGACCTCGCGGCCGTGCCAGCCGATCTCGCAGGAGCAATGAGTCCCCGGGCAGTGCTTGCGCGTGATCGGCAGGAAGCGCTCCTAATGTCTGGGGCCGGGCTCGTGTTCGGGCTCGTGTTCGGGCTCGTGGTCGGGCTCAGGTCCGGGCCCGTGGCCGGGCTCATGTTCGGGCCCGTGGCCGGGCTCATGACCGGACTCGGGCTGAGCATGCGCGAAACGGCGTGGCCGTCATATGTGCTCACCAGAGGGCGCCTGGGCGCTGACCGGCGACGTGCCGTGGTTGCTGATGAGCTTTCTCGCCGACGCCCACCGGCGCGGCGTACTCCGGCAGGCAGGCGCGGTCTACCAGTTCCGGCACATCGAACTGCAGCATCGACTCGCGACCCGGCCGTAAACAAGGTCCAGGCTGGCACGCCGCCTACGGCCTCACGGCCCGCCAGCACGGGACCGGCCAAATAGCATCAAAGAGCTCCTGCCACTTACTGCAGAAGATCACACCTGCAGGACGGCATGCAAGTTATCAGGGATAATGGGTCATTACCTCTGATAAGATTCAGCTATGGCAACGATCCACCGCCTCCCCCGTACCGCTGATGACATGACTCTCGGCCGCGCCATCGACGCCTACCTCGCCACGCTCAGCGGAGCCGAGCAGGCCAGCACCCACCGCACATACGGCCGCGTCCTGCGCTGGATAGCCGCCGAGTTCGGCAGCGAATCGGCCCCGGACATCGACGCCGAGCGGTTCGCCACCTGGTTCGGCGCCAAGTGGGCTGACCGCGCTCCGTCGACCTGGAATGTCTCCCTTGACGCCATCAGGTCCGCCGCGGCGTACTGGCAGCGGCACGGATGGATCACGGCTGACCCGTCGCGGATGCTCCAGCGCCGCAAGCCGCGGCCGGACCGCTCCCGGGCGCTGTCCCGTGCCGACGTCGAGCGGCTGCTCACCCGCGAGGACATCGGCATCCGTGAGCGGACGTTCTGGCGGATGGCGTACGAGACCGCCGCGAGGTCGGCCGAGCTGCTCGCCCTCGACGTCGAGGACCTCGACCTGGCGAACCGCTGCGCGAAGGTCCGCCGCAAGGGCGGAGCGATCGACGTAATCGTCTGGCAGACCGGCACGGCCCGGCTCCTGCCGCGGCTGCTGAAGGGCCGCAAGTCCGGCCCGCTGTTCGTCACTGAGCGGAAGGCCCGCGTGCAGCTCCCCGCCGCCGACCTCGACTCGTCCGGCCGGGCCCGGCTTAGCTACCAGCAGGCCGCCGCCCTGTTCTCCGAGGCTTCCGGCGGCGCGACCCTGCACCAGCTCCGGCACAGCGCTCTGACGCACGATGCCGAGCTCGGCACCGGTACGCCTATGCTGATGGCCCGGTCCGGTCACACGTCGGTGCGGTCGCTGGCCAAATACGCGCGAGTCTCGGCCGAGGCGCTGCAGCGGCACCAGGCCGAGCGCGACCCGGCGGGGCGGCGGTAGAGCGCGCTGAGGCGGCCATCAGGATCTCTCTCGCGCGTACGCGCGGGGTTTGAGCGAATGCGCGCGATCGAGGCGGCAAACGCGCTGCTCCCCAGGCGATGTTCGAGGTCGCCTGCACAAATGTTCGAGGTCGCCTACACTGGGCGGGCGCCGCGCGGAAGTGGCATGCCAGTCTCGGTCGGTGCGTGCATGCTGGCAGTGTCCATACCCTAGAACCAGCACACCGATGGCGCGGTATGTCCGGCGTACCCGTCGCTCACGCGCCGGTTTGGCCGCCCGCGAGGATGGCCGCCGGAGGGCAGCCGGGTTACGCTAGCCCCGCGTCGTGCTTGTGGGGAGGCGCCGGTGATGACAGGACCCGGAGACGAGATATCAACGGCGGGCCGCGGTCGCCTGCGGGCGTCCCACGCCGACCGCGAACAGGTGATCGACACGCTCAAGGCCGCGTTCGTGCAGGGCCTGCTGACCAAGGACGAGCTTGACGCGCGGGTGGGCCAGACGTTCGCCTCGCGGACCTACGCGGAGCTGGCCGCGGTCACCACCGGCATCCCCGCCGGGCCGGCCCCGGCCCAGCCGCTGCGGGAGCCCGCCCGGGCGCAGGCCCGGCCGCCGGAGAACGAGGCAGTCGATTCGTCGCAGAACAAGGTAGTCAATGCGTTCGCAGGTGCGACGGCAGCTCTGCTCGCGCTGTATGCCGCTTTCTACGCTTTCTACACCGGTAATTTCGGATTGCTCTTCGTTGTCCTGCTTGCCATTGCGGGGGCCTTGTCCGTGGCGGGGGCCCGGATGATCTCCTCACGTCGTGAGAAGCGCTCCCGCGGGCAGCGCGGCGGACCGCCGGGACAGGCCGGGGCTTGACCTCGGGGTTAAGCTGCGCGTTGTGGGCTTTTCGGCTTCTCCGTAATGCTGAGGCCCTGTCACGGGCGGTCTCCTTTGCTAGCGGATCGTTGAGACGCCTTAACGATCTCAACGGGCGCCACGAGGTGTTAGCTCACCTGGGCCAATAACTCGCGCACGAAGCCAGACGCGGATAGGAGAATGCAGGGGTGGCACCGCCTGTACGTCGAGATCTGCCGACCTACCGGGAGTTGATCTACCCGACCTTGCACGCTGTGGCCTCACTCGGCGGGTCCGCCCGGGGAGCCGAGATCACCGACGCTCTTATCGAGTTGCTTAAGGCGACCCCCGAACAGCTGGCCATCACCTACGACGGCCGACCTAAGTCTGTGCTGATCGATCGCCTCACAGGTCATGGAAATACCTGCAGCTCGGACCCTCGGTGTCGACGCGGTGCTGGCCGAGCTGAAAATGGCCGACGCTGCTGCCCCCGGCCAACCGCGGTTGGCGGCCATGCACGCCGTGGTGCGGGGCCAGGCCCACCACCTGCGCGACTCGGAAGCGGCCGAAGATCCTGGGTTCGTGCCGCGTCAGCTGTGCCTGCAGGCGGCCGAACTCGGCGAAACCCTCCTCGCCGCCGACTGCCGGATCTGGCAGCTTGCCTGCGACGATCCCGGCCCGGTGCTGCAGTGGACCACGCGGCGGGCAAGCCCGGCCCTGATCCTTGAGCTCGGCCGCGACGAGGGCGGGGTGAGGGCGGGTGGCGGTGCTGCCGGACGGGCGGGTGGTCACCGGCGGCGGCGGCGGGCGGGTGCTGGTGTGGGACCCGGCGGAGCCGGGGACCGGCCCGGTCGAGCTCGGCCGCCACGGCGGCCGCGGGGTCTGGGCGGTGGCGGTGCTGCCGGACGGGCGGGTCGTCACCGGCGCTAGCGACGACGGGCGGGTGCTGGTGTGGGACCCGGCGGAGCCGGGGACCGGCCCGGTCGAGCTCGGCCGCCACGGCGGCGCGGCATCGGCGGTGGCGGTGCTGCCGGACGGGCGGGTTATCGCCGGCGACGGTGCGCGGGTGGTCACCGGCGGTGACGGGGCGCCGACGGCGGCGGTGTGGTCAGGCGAGCATGTGCTGGTGTGGGACCCGGCGGAGCCGGGGACCGGCCCGGTCGAGCTCGGCCGCCACGGCGAGGGCGGGGTGGGGGCGGTGGCGGTGCTGCCGGACGGGCGGGTGGTCACCGGCGGCGGCGGGCGGGTGCTGGTGTGGGACCCGGCGGAGCCGGGGACCGGCTCGGTCGAGCTCGGCCGCCACGGCGGCCGCGGGGTCTGGGCGGTGGCGGTGCTGCCGGACGGGCGGGTGGTCACCGGCGGCGATGACGACCGGGTGCGGCTGTGGGATGTGCAAAGCAGCTCACCCGGCAGTCGGCTCGCATGCTCTGCGGATGCGCTCGCTACCTCCCTCTCTACATCTGGAGCTCGCCTCTTCATCGGTCACGCAGGAGGTGGCGGGATTTCATGCTGGGAGGTACGCCCAGCGACACAGAACACACCTGGAGCCGGGCAACATGCGGGGTAACGCGATGCAATAACAAACGTGAGTTTGCCCCATTGGCTCGGCTGGACGGTCCGACTGGACGAACAGCTTTCTCGTCTCAGATACGGCCGATTGTGATTCCCTATGGAGGTTGCTGTGTCAAGGCCAGCGCGGGAAGAGGCCGTTGGGCTTGTTCCGGCCTCTGCGATGGCCCTGATGCTGTGGGCAACCGCCGGCCGGTCTTGCTCGTGGTGATGGCCGGGAAGGGTCTTGCGGAGCCGGCAGCGGAGGTGTCCGAGGTCTTCGATCAGCCACCAGGCGGCACTGTAGGGGTGGAAGTGGCCGTAGTAGGCGAAGCGGGCCAGCTCGTCGAGGATGTCGTCGGAGGCGTGCAGCAGCCAGTCTTCGAGGATCTCGGCGTGGCTGAGGAGTTCCCGCAGGTCCTCGGCCTGGTCTTGGGTGAGGGTGATCGTTTCGGCGGGCATGGTGGTCTCCGTTTCCGGGCAGGCTGGAATGGCCGTGCGGCGCAGCGCCACGCGGCCGGGCTGCTAGGTGGTCAGGGGGCGGGGTTTGACGGGGCTGCGGGGGGCGGTGATCCTGGGGTGGGAGGGCCGCCTCGTCTGCCGGGCCGTGTGGCCTGCTGAGGGGCCCTCCCTTTGTTCTTGCGGCTGCGGCGGCGTTTGCGGATGTCGTCGGGGACGGTCCAGTTCGCGGCGATGACCTGCCGGGCCTGCCCGGGGGTGATGGGCGTGCCGTCGGTGTCGCGGAGCTGGGTGCCGCGGAGCATCGCGGCGTGCAGCCGCAGCGCGAGGTGGCCGGCCACCACGCAGCAGGCCTTGAGGTGGCTGGCGCCGCGTTCGGTCATCTGGGTGTGGTAGATGTGGGCGAGCTGGGGATCGAGTTTGCGGGCGGTGTCGGCGGCGCGGATCATGGTGGCCCGGCCCAGGGACGGCCCGGCCTTGGTCATCGGCTCGCCCTTGCGGTCGGTCTGGCCGGTCTCGCTGGCCCGGGGGCCAGGCCCAGGAAGGACTTGAAGTGGTGGCCGGTGGGGAACCGGCCGGGCTTGCCCATGATGGCGGTCATGGCCGGGCCGCCGACCTCGGCCAGGCCCGGCAGCGTCCGGGCGATCTGGGCGGGGTCGGCTTTCCGGTAGGCGTTCTCCCGGGCGGCGGCGTGGGCCGCCAGCTCGGCCTGGATCGCCTGGAGCAGGCGGATCTCGGTGGCTACCTCGGCCGCCAGGTCCGCGAACGGCACCGCCGGGTCACCGGACCCGTACAACTCGATCGCCGCCTGCGCGGCGGCGGCCCATTGCGCGGCCCGCGCCTGGCCCTGGTGCCCGCGGGACGCGGAGCTGATCAGCGCGGTCAGCTGGGCCGGCCCGGCAGCCAGCAGCGCCCGCGGGTCGGCGTAACGTTCCAGCACCTGCAGGTCGGCCTTGCCCAGGTCGCCGGTCAGCGGGGTCATCGGCATCAGCTGCCGCACCAGGTCCTTGATCCGGGTCTTGTGCCGGGCCGCCTGCTGGGTGAGCCGGTCACAAGCCCGCACCCGGCGGTCCAGGGCCGCCTGGTCCCCTTCCGCCACGTCCAGCTCGATCAGCCCGTCCGGGTCGGCCAGCGGCACCCGCGCCAGCAGGCCAGCGACGGCAATCACAAACACGAGGCTCCGCACCGGGCATCACAAAGCCCGCGCTTCCCTTCAGAGACATTTTCATCGCCGCTCACCGGACTAGCCGGGATGCTCATGCAACCCTGGAACCCCTGGGGTGATCAAGCCCCGGAGTTCCTTACATGAGACGGCGCCCAGACATGCTTAGTGACCGCCGTTCCTCGTCTCAGAACTCGTCTAAAAACTTGCTCGGAACACCAGAAGTTGTGAGACGTTTTTGAGACACTAGGGAGATGGCACAGACGGCAGCCTCCGCCTTCTCGGTTCTCGACCTTCCCGCGGGTGAGCGCAACCTCATCGGCCTGGCCCGCGTCAGCACCGACGCCCAGGACGCCCAGCTCCAGCAGGACGCGCTAGCCCTCGCCGGCTCGGGCCGGGTCTACACCGAGAAGGTCAGCACCCGCAAGGCCGCCACCGAGCGCCCCGGCCTCGCCGCCGCGGTCGGCTGCCTGCGCCCCGGTGACACGCTCGTCGTCTGGAAGCTGGACCGGCTCGGCCGCTCCGTCAAGGAGGTGCTCACGATCGCCGATGACCTCCACGCGCGCGGCATCGGTGTCCGGATCCTCACTGGCAAGCTGTCCGGCAGCTACTCGCCCACCGGCGAGGGCAAGTTCTTCTTCACCATGATGGCCGCCTTCGCCGAGCTCGAGCGGGACATCATCCACGAGCGCACCATGGCCGGCCTGGCCGCAGCGAAGGCTCAGGGCCGCACCGGCGGGCGTCCCACCGTGATGGACGCGGACAAGCTGGCGGCGGCCAGGGCGCGCCGAGAGCGCGGCGAGAGCCCCGCCAAGATCGCCAAGGCCCTCGGCGTCAGCCGCGCCTCGATCTACCGGCACCTGGCCGCCGCGGGTGAGTAAAGCCGGGCCCGCCAGCTCGAACCCGATCTCAAACGGCCGGCGGGAACGTCCGCTCGGGGGCAGCTGGGAGCCCTGACTGGCCCCACCCGGGGGCCGCACGGCCAGCACGGGGGCAGCCGGCCGGGCCCGGCCGGGCAGGTACTGCCAAGCCTGCCCGCTCTGGCGGCCCGTACACCTGTGCGGGTCGAGGATGCCGTCCCTGCCCGCTCGTGCCGGCGGCCGCGCGGGCCGGGTCATTTCCCTGGCAGGCCTGGCTGCCTGCCGGGGCGGATGGCCGGCCATGATCTTTGAGAACCGCCTTTCTCCAAGGGGGACGGAGCAAGATCCCGCCAGTTCCCGCGACCCCAACGGCCCGAACGACCCATAGAGCATCAAGACCCCGATGGCAGCCGCTACATTTCGTGTAGGCATGATAATGGAGCGTGGCTGAATGCGGCTGAGGATCACGTCCTGGCTCTGGCTATGCCGGCCCATCCGCCGGGCTGGACGCTGAGATGACGCCATGCATGGCGCTGGAGGATGCGTGGAGCTGAAGCTGGGTCACTGCGGCAAGGACGGCATCGAGGTCGTCGACGTCGAGGGCGAGATCGATATCTATACGGCGCCGCGGCTGCGTGAGCTGCTCATCGATCTGGTCAGCAAGAACAACTACCAGATCGTCGTCAACTTGGAGAAGGTCGCGTTCCTCGACTCCACCGGCCTCGGGGTGCTGGTCGGGGGCCTGAAGCGGGTGCGGGCGCACGACGGCTCGCTGGATCTGGTCTGCACGCGGGAGCAGATACTGAAGATCTTCCGGATCACCGGGCTGACGAAGGTCTTCGGCATCTACGAGACAGTGGACCAGGCCATCGCGGCCAGCAAGGGTGAGCAACGGTAAGGAACGTGTCACCGGGCGAAGCAGCCGAGAGCTTCGGGGCTATCGGCTTGGGGCGGCCACACCCCGGGACTGGCGGAGAAACGGTGCCCGCCCGGTTGCTGGACACGCCCGGCTTTGCAACGCCTTTTGCGACAGTCACCGGGCGGCGCTGCGTCCGGTCCGGGCCGCCGCTGGCGAGCATGTCGTTAATCGATTCTCGACAGGCCGGATACGGGCGACCGCCAGTAAATGATCTTGCGGGCGGGCCCCTGGAGGCATGAGCGTCGCGGCCCCGCGAGGCCGCGGGGCTTCCGCCGCTGACTGGACTGTGCGGAGCTGGGGTCTGGGCTAGCGGCCGGGAACGCCGCATAGGACACCGGGTACCGGGGCCGGATCGCTGCCTTGACTTGCGCCGGAGCCACGACGTTTGGCCCTGCAGGCCGGGGCTTTCGGCCCTAGGCGTCCGTCATTGGCGCCATACAACGTGAATATCGTCTGCGAGGTGATCGAGGGAGCTGGACCGAACGGAGTGCCGGGGAGACCTGGAGCCGGGAGGAAAGGCTGAGAGGCCGGGGACAGCTCAGAGGCTGAACGGCGACCCCCAAGGACCTGATCCGGGCAATGCCGGCGAAGGGAGACCGCCCCGCAGGCCTCTGGGGGCGAAGTTGGGGAGATCCTGGACTTGGGGGCATGGGAGCAGGAGG
Source organism: uncultured Actinomycetes bacterium (assembly GCA_963739135.1). Classification (GTDB taxonomy): domain Bacteria; phylum Actinomycetota; class Actinomycetes; order Streptosporangiales; family Streptosporangiaceae; genus Palsa-504. The sequence goes on along the minus strand of CAVTZG010000017.1, from coordinate 138,886 downwards.
TGCTGTCATGCGAGCAGTCATCGTCTATGAATCGATGTTCGGGAGCACCAAGAAGGTGGCGGAGGCCATCGCCGAGGGGCTGGCCGATTGCGCAGAGGTCTCGGTGGTGCCGGTCACTTCGGCTGGTGCGCACATCCTTGACGGCGCGGATCTGGTGGTGGTGGGCGGTCCCACCCACACCCACGGGATGTCCAGGCCGGGTACCCGGAAGAGGGCCGGGAAGCTGGCGAGGAAGCCGGGGAGCGAGGTTGAGCTGGTACCGGGCGCTGTCAGCGGCCCGGGAGTGCGCGAATGGCTCGCATCGCTGGGCCGGCTGGAGGTCGCCGGCGCCGCTTTCGATACCCGGCTCCAGGGACTGCCGGCGTTCACTGGCCGGGCGTCGAAGTCCATCGGCCGGCTCCTGGCGCACCACGGGGCGCGCATCGCGGCGTCACCCGGGAGCTTCCTCGTCGAGGGCCTGACCGGGGCCTTGGCGGAGGGCGAGCGGGGGCGGGCCCGCGCCTGGGGAGAGCGCCTGAGTGCAGTGACTGCCTCCGAGGCGCCCTCCAGGCGCCGCCAGGCCTCCTGACGCCGTTCGCTGTCAACAGCGCGACGGTGCGGGAACACCGTGGAGCCGTTAGCGGGCTCGGCGACTGTAGTCGGGGTACAGCCAAGATAAGCCTGAAACCCGCAGTAGGAAGCGTCTCAATCCGACGGCTTGACGAACCGCCGGATGCGGGCCCGCAGGTCCGGTGGTGTGGGAGGGGGCGGGTGCCGGTAAGGAACGTGTCGCCAGCAGCCTATCGACTCGACGCGCGGGTACCGGCTTGTCCTTGCTGTCCGAATTGACCGGCTCCTCGTGAGCGCCGACCACATGTCCGTCTTGGTCGTAGTCTGTGACCATATGGGTGACCATCTTTTATCACTTCTATCTGTTGTGCCCGATTCTCGTTAGCTGCCGTGCCCGGTCTCGCACAACGTCATCAGCTGGATCACCGGGTAGCCGGTCACCCCGAACGCGGCGTTCATCTTCCCCAGCCAGCAGGGCGCGACGGTTCCTTTAACTCCCGGCATTGCGCCTACTTCGGGCCGCTCGCCGCAACCGGGGGGAGACTGTTGGCCCGGGGAAGTGCCCTGGTGTGCGCGTCCCGGAACGGGCCGGTGCCTGCCCGCTCGGCCGTATCCATGAGGCAGCCGTCAGGCTGGCGCGGGCCGGTCACCGCGGCCGGGTCAGGACGCGTGCGGCTAGGCGCCGGGTTGCCGCTGGGCCGCCGGGTGGAGCGGTCGGCATACAACACCAGGATCAGCCACGCGGCGAGGAAGATCGTGCCGGCGATGGGGATGATGATGGGGGCAAGGCTGGATCCACTCATATCAGTTGCTCTTTCCGGTACAAGACGACGGGCGCTGCCGCAGCGCGAGCAGCATGCTGGCGCTCAGCAGCACCAGCGCGGCCTCGACGAACAGCGACACCGTGCCCACCCAGTCGCCCCAGTTGCCGACATCTCCGGGGTCACCCGGCACGCCCGCCGTGCGCGAGGCCATGTAAGCGATGAACGGCCCGGCGCCCAGGAGCACGGCAGCCGCCCACCGCAGCCAGGGCCGCCCGAGCCCGGCCGGCCAGGGCAGCAGCATCGCCAGCGCGGTGAGCACGCCGCCCACCTCGATCAGCCGGTACCCCCAGCCGATCCAGTCGGGCGAGGTGAAGGCGGTCACGCCGCCCTGGTCGGCCACGTGCGCGGCCGCGACACCGAGCGCCAGCAGGGCGCCCACGATCCGCATCCCGGCCTCGGGCGCGGCACCCGCGCTCGCCCTTGCGACGCCCGCCCGGCCTGTCATCGTCTGCTGCGCCATCGTCATCCTCCCTATCCGGTCACCGCCTGCCGGTGCCCTACCGAGAAGTAACTACGGCCCAGGCGCCGCCGGGGATTGGCCCGCTGACGGGTGACGTACGTCACGAAGTCGCAGGCTTCTACGACCAGGCACCTCTGACCTGGCATTTCAAGCGGATCGTCGGCTTGACCCAGACCGGTTCGTCCGGAACGATACAAACCCGTGAGCAACGGCGGGCAGGTGTGGTGGGAGGACGCGGTCGTCTACGAGGTGTACCCGCGCAGCTTCGCCCGGGTAGCCAGGGACACCTAAGTTACTTATCGGTAACTTCGCCCCTGATGAGTTCGTCCTTAAGGAGAGCGGGACAAAGCGGGGGAGGCTAGGCGGCGAGCGTTATGGGGTCCAGTGTCCGGCTGAGGCCGGGTACCAGCGGTGGAAGTCGTCGGCGAACTGGTCGTTGAGGACGCGGGTGCGGACTTGGAGCAGCAGGTGGGCGCCGCGCGGGGTCCAGCGCATCTGCTGTTTTTGACCATGCGCTTGGCGATGACCTGGTTGACCACGGACTCGGTGAACGCGGTGGAGATAGCCTCGCCCGCACGCTGGCGTTCCCCGTAGTTGGCCTGTGACTCAGGATCCTGCGCCAATCCTCGCCACAGGCCTTCCCCGGCCAGTGATTACCCGCCGAAAGCCCCGGCCGGACCGCGCACGCGCGCCTTCGCGCCCTGAAGTCGAGCAACTGCTCACCCGCTGCTGCAGCGCTTGGCCCGCGACGTGTCGGCCACGCTGGCAGCCAAGCTGCGCTGCTAGTGCGGGGATGAAGGACGGCGCGTTCAGGCCCGTGCACATCCTTACCGGGGTGCGAGCCAACCTTTTTGGCAACGTCGCGCGGACCGCCGCGAGCACCCGCGGGCTGGCCTGCCCGGTACGCGCCTCACAGGGCACGGTCACCACGTCTCCCGGGGTGTGGCAGCCAGACAGGCCTTGGAGCCTCCGCTGAGCACGGCTGGGTAGTGCCGTGCGCGCGCGGGCCCGGCCAACGGCTTTGTGACCTACCTCACCTGCGTCCGGCCAGGCCTTTGCGACGCCATGGCCGTAGTTACGTCATCAAGCAACTGCTGAAGGGCGCCAGTGCCGCGCGGCCCAGGGCCGCGCCGGTGGTCGCCCGAGAGGAAACGATGAAGATGATCCACTCACTACTGGCCCGGATGCCGGTACCGGTCAAGCTGGGTATTCCGCTGGCTTCGGCGCTGCTGGCGGCGGCGTGCAGCAGCGCCGCCGCCTCGCCCTCGGCGCCGGCCAGCTCGGCCGCGGCCGCGGGGAGCTCGGCCAGCGCGTCGACCACCGGGACGGTGATCACCACCCATGCCGGCTCGGCGGGGGCGTTCCTGACCGATGGATCGGGGCGCACGGTGTACCTGTGGGCCAAGGACGGCATGAACATGTCCGCTTGCTCGGGAGCGTGCGCGGCGGCCTGGCCTCCGGTGCCGGCGACCAGCAGGCTGACCGCCACCGGGGGCGCGAAGGCGAGCGACCTGGGCACGATCACCCGGTCCGACGGCACCAAGCAGGTTACCTACGACGGTCACCCGCTGTACTACTTCGTCGGTGACTCCGCCGCCGGGCAGACTAACGGCCAGGCCAGCGACAACTTCGGCGCGAAGTGGTGGCTGGTGGCCTCCTCTGGCGCACAGATCACCGCTGCCGACACCGCGGCCGCGGCGAACGCACCGGCGCCGTCCGCGCCGTCCGCGCCGGCCATGTCGGGCAGCTCGAACGCCGGCGGCGGCTGGAGCTGACGTCACCGGTGACTACCTTCGCGACCCGGACCACGGGCACCACCGCTGGCCGGCCGCCGCGCACGTCGGGGGCACGGCCGGCCAGCGCCTGGGCCTTCGCGGGCGTGGCCGTCACATCATTTGGCGGCCCGCTGGCCCTGGCCGCGCTGTACGCGCCGGGCATCGTGGCCGGGTCCGCGGGAGCCTCGGCCGGGCTGGCGATGGCCGCGGCCATGGCCGTGTTCGCCTTCCCGCTGGCGATCTGGCTCCGCTACGCCCGGCGGGTCAACGGCCCCGGCGGCCTCTACGCGTTCGTGGAGGCCGCGGCCGGGCGCCGGGTCGCCCTGGTCCAGGCCGGCCTGTGGATCATCAGCTACCTGCTGTACCTGCTGTATACCACCGCGCAGGTCGTGTACGACACGCTGCCCGCCGTGCTGCCCGGCGAGCGGCGGTACCAGCCAGTACTGGAGATCGCCATCCCGGTCGCGCTGGCCGGCGTGATGATCGCCGGGCGCCGGATCACCCTGCTGGTCACCGGCCTGGTAGCGGCCGGCCAGCTGGCCATCGCCGCCGCCCTCGGCGGCGTGACGCTGACCCACCTGGCGACCCCCGTCTCCAGCTTCAGCGCCTCGGCGCCCGCCGGGGCGCTGGCCACCGCGACCGGCCAGACCGCGCTGCTGTACATCTGCGGCAGCCTGCCGCTGTTCCTCGGCGGCGAGCTGGCCCGCCCGGCCCGGACGATCCGCCGCGGCCTGACGGCGACCTACCTGGTGACCGCCGCGGTCATCATCGCCGCGGTCGCCCCGCTGGCCGCCGACCCAGCGATCACCCGGGCCCCCGTCCCGGGGATGGCGGTGGCCGAGCGGTACGCGGGGCACGGGTTCGCGGTCGCGGTGGGCGTCGGGGTGGCCGTCAGCGTCGCCGGGGTCATGCTCGTGGAATACCTCGCGCTGAGCCGGCTCGTCGGCGCGGTGACGTCCTGGCCGATGCGCCGGATCATTATCGCGATAGGCGCCGCCGTGGTCCTGGCGGCCCCGTTCACCCTCATCAATCCCGAACGCATCTACAACGACCTGCTCACGCCCTCGCTCGTCGCGCTGTGGCTCAGCCAGCTGATCGTCTTCGCGGTCTACCCCCGGTTCGCCGCCCGGCAGCACGACCGCCCGCTTCCCGCCTGGGTGCTGACCATGGCCGCCACCGCGTTCGCCGTCTACGGCCTGTGCGCCACCATCCAGCACTCCGGCAGCTGACGCAACCAAGGGAGAAATCAGAAATGAACCGCACGCCTACCATGCCCCGGCTTCCGGCCGCCGCCCCGCGAGATAGCTTCCTGCGCCGCTCCGCCCGGCTCCTGCTGCGCGGGCCGGACAGGCTGACATCACCGGTAGCCCGCTGGGCGGTCACCCTGCTGGCCGTGGCCGGCGCCGCGCTTCTGATCTGGTCCGGCGTGATCCACCTCCAGCTCTGGTCCGACGGCTACCGTGGCATCTCCGTCATAGGGCCGCTGTTCCTCATCCAGGGCATCGCGAGCATCGTGCTGGCCGTTGCCCTCGCCGTGTTCCGCCGGCTCGTGCTGCTGGCGGCGGGTGCGGTCCTGGCCGCCGGCACCGCCGCCGGACTGCTGCTCAGCGCCGGCATCGGCCTGTTCGGCTACGTCGAGAGCCTGGCGGTTCCGTACGCCGAGACGTCCCTGGTCGTGGAGTTCACGAGCGCGGCGGTGCTCGCGGCCGCCGCGGCCATCGTCCTGGCCGCCCCGCTTCTGAGCCGCCGCTCATAATGCGTGGCTCGCGGGGCAATCCTTTTGCGCCGCCCGCCCGTATGTAAGAGTGTGCAGAAGATGGGAACCGCGGCCGACGGGCTGCCGGACGAAACACTGCTCGCCGGCCTGGGCGCGGGCGACGCCGGCCTGGCGCTAGCATTCGTGCGCCGCTTTCAGCGGATCGTGTTCGGCGTCGCCGTCACCGTCATCGGCGACCCGGCCGCGGCGGAGGACGTAGCCCAGCAGACCTTCGAGCAGGCCTGGCGGCACGCCCAGGTATACGACTCGCGGCGCGGGTCCGTCCGCACCTGGCTGACGACGATCGCGCATAACCTGGCCGTTGACGTGCTCCGTGCGCGCACCTCGGCACCTGTGGACCCGGACGACCTGCCCGCTGTCCTCACCGCGGTGACCGATACCCCGGAACGGGTCGCGGTCGCCAACGACCGGGCCGCGGGGCTGCGCCGCGAGCTCGGCCGCCTGCCGGCGCCGCAAGCTCGCGCCGTGGCGATGGCCGGTATCTACGGCATGACGGCCCGGCAGATCGCCGACGCGGAAGGTGTACCGCTGGGTACCGCGAAAACTCGGATCAGGGACGGCATGCAGAAACTGCGCGCCGCTTATCTCCCGGAGGAGGTGGACGATGAGTGAGGTGAACGAGATGGGCTGCGCCGAATTCGCCGACGTCGCCGCCGAACTGGCGCTCGGCGTCCTGACCGGGCGCGAGCGCGCGCGGGCACTCGCGCACCTGGACCGGTGCGAGGCGTGCCGCGAGAACGTACGCCAGCTGATGGTGACGGGCGAGGAACTGGTGGGGCTGCTGCCGGCCATCGAGCCGCCGACGGGCTTCGAGACCCGGGTGATGGAACGGCTTGGCCTCGGCACGCCGGCCCCGGGCCCGGCCCGGCAGCTCAGTCCGGCGCGCCGTTTCGGCCTGAAACTAGCCGACTGGACCGGCCGCGGCTGGACGGGCCGAGGCGGGATGAGCCGTCCGCGCCGGATACTGGCCGCCGCGGCCGTCGCGGCGGCGGTCATCGTGGCCGGCCTGGGCGGCTGGGGCCTGCACGCCGCCACCTCGTCCCCGGCCGCGTCGCCGCTCAGCTCCGCCGCGCTGCTGACCGCCAGCCACCAGACGGCGGGCCAGGTCTACTTCTACGACTCCGGTTCCCCGTGGCTGTACATGTCTGTGGACATCCGCTCCGGCAGCGGCGCCGCCGGCAACGGCACCGTGATCTGCCAGGTGGAGAGCCCGGACGGGCACGTCACCACCATCGGATCGTTCCGGCTGACCGGCGGCTACGGCTACTGGGGCAGCCCCGCCCCGGCAACCAGCGGCCCGCTCACCGGCGCCCGGCTGGTCACCACAACGGGCGCCATCCTGGCCACCGCCACCTTCCCAACCTGACCCGCCGGAGGCGGCGCCAGAGTCACTCCCCGGCCGCGCATGTCCGGCAGCCGCGGGTGGACTACGAGTCCCCACGCCGCCGCCTTGGACCGCGGACACCGCCGTTCTGCACTCTGATCGTGACCTGACCGCTGCCCGTCGGCAACGCGGGAACGAGAGTTACGGGACTGGGGGTCCGGGGCGCTGGGATGCCCGACGGAAGGGCACGTCCGCCTGGTTAGCGGCAGCGTAGGCGGATTCCTGGCGAGTGCAGAGCACGCCCGGGACGGCCGGCCCGCGTCGGCGTACCCGGCTTCGCCGGCGCGTCTTGTCCGGTTACGGCGCTGTACACGCGCCACGGAGTCGTCACGCCGCTGCTTCGCAGTCGAGACAATGTGCTTAGCACGAGGCTGAACCGGGACACGAGGGAAGGAAGCAGACGCAGGGCGATGGTTATGGAGGGGTACGGCCAAGATAAGCCCGAAAGGTGCAGTAAGCGCTCGCGCAATAATTAATTCCCCTCATTCGGGCGTGTCGTTTCGCCGGGCGGTTCTGCTCGGATGGTGTAGTTCCAGTTGCCGTGAAACTCGTGGCGCTGGAGGTGCCGGGCCTCGAATGCCTTCATGTCCTTGTCCGGGATCCTGATGCCCTTTGGGTAGATGCTGGTGTCCAGGACGGCGGTGACCTTCAGGCCGGTCCTGGTGGTGACCGCGCTGATCGTCTCGATGATGACTTCGTGGGAGACCAGCGGGCGTCCCCGCCAGTTCATGGTGATCGCGGAGAACAGCCGGTGTTCTATTTTGTTCCACTTGCTGGTTCCCGGTGGCAGGTGCAGCACGGTGATCTCCAGGCCGGCTTCTGCGGCGAAGGCGGCCAGTTCGGTCTTCCACAGCCGCAGCCGTGAGCCGTTGGACCCGCCGGAGTCAGCGGTGATCAGCAGCCGCCGGGCGTGCGGGTAGGCCGCCTGGCCGGGTCCGTTCCACCAGGAGCGGATCGAGGCGACGGCGAACGCGCCGGTGTCGTGGTCGGTGCCGACGTTGACCCAGCCGGTGTTTGCGGTCAGGTCGTAGCTCCCGTAGGGCACCGCCTTGCCCAGCTCCTCGTCAGCGAAGTCGTGGACGCTGACCCGCTCGGGCTGCCCGGCCGGCGCCCATTCCGCGCCGCCGTTCTTGAAGTTCCCGACCTTCTCCTTCTTCTTGGCGTCCACGCTGATCACCGGGCTGCCGTCGGCCTGGAACGCCGTGACCTGGGCGTTGATGTACCGGAACTGGGCGTCACGGTCGGGGTGCTGCTTCCCCTCCACCGCCTTGGCGTTGCCCTGCAGGCTGTACCCGGCCCCGGCCAGCAGGCTGGCCACCGTCCGCGCCGTCACCGCGTGACCCTGCCCGGTCAGCTCGCCCGCCAGATGGGCGGTCGACTTCGTCGTCCAGCGCAGCGGTGACATGGGGTCACCCCGGGTCGCCGGATCGACCAGCGCTTCCAGCGCAGGCAGCAGCCCCGGCATCGAGGTCGGTCACCGAGGGCCTCGCCGCCGCCCGGGCCGCGCACCCTCCCGTCCGGCTCCACGGCCTGCCCTCCTGACCTCGTCACGACCCCGGCGCACGGTCTTGACATCGGGTGCACCCCCGTCGCCCCGCGCCACCAGCCCGACACCGGCCCGGCCCAGCGCCTGCGCCTCCACCCCCAGCCACAATCCGTCGCTGACGCTCATCCAGGTACGGCCGGATCTTGACGTACCCGCGCGGCTATCTCCGCGTCAGTCAGCATCCATCCGACATACCACAAACGACCAGGGGATTATTCGGACAACGCCCTGATAGTTTCTGCGTGAGCACTAAGCCGGCCTGGCCGTCATCGAGGGCCTCGGCCTTCGGCGCCGCCGAGGGTCCGATCGCCGGAGGGGCTGTCTGTTCTCTGAAGCCGTTGACCAGGTCTTTCGGGCCGAAAGCTCCGGGTTCTCTGAAGTCAGAGCGGGGGTTGGCTTCAGAGAACGAGTCTTCGTTGAAGCGCGTGTCTCGACCTTGGGCGGTCCGACGGCTCGATCACTTGCACCCCTGCTGAGCAGGGAGAACATCTCCAACTGCGGGTTTCGGGCTTATCTTGGCTGTACCCCACCAAGTTCTTCATCGCGGAGGGGCCGGTTCCCGTCGGGGCGCTCGGAGCTGCCTGACGAGGCCGTCGCCTGGGTCGCCAGGCAGGTAAAGGTCCCGGCCTCCGACCTCGGGCTGTTCGACTGGGAGGGCCGGACGGCCGAGCGGGCACGCAAGACGGTGCGCACGTTCCTGGGGTTCCGGGAGTGCTCGGTAGCTGACGCCGACAAGCTCACCGCGGACACGGGTCGTCAACATACGGGGGGCGAGCAACAACGGAACGGCCATTGGCGTTAGCTGGTCTGCGTCGTTCCTTGTGAACATGTGGAGGAGGGCTGGCGTCATCCGGCGTGAGCATGCCGGTCCGGGTCAGGCACCCTCACTCCGTGCCCATCTCGTTCATGACCGGCTTGAGTGTGGTCACCTGAACTGGCCCCGGCTTCGGGTGTCCGGCGTCGACGGAACTTGAAGAGTCACGATTCGGTCGCCGTCGAGATCCGGTGTATGTGATCTGCACGGGGGGAGCCTGTCTATCTTCTGTCTTGTCTCGTCGTCACGAATTGGAGGCGTGGTACACGAGGTAGAGCACTCCGTTGTCGTAGGTGGCGCTGCGTGCCAGCGACCATTTGGTTGACGGGTTATCGGGAAAGAGCCGCGGCCCGGCACCTCGGGTGACGGGGTACACGAACAGGTGCAGCTCGTCGAGCAACCCGTCAGCGATGAGGGCCCGGACGAGTGTGGAGCTGCCGCTTACGTAGATACCACCGCCGACTTCGGCTTTGACCTGGCGGATGGCGTTGGCACTGTATGGACCGACGATCTTGGAGTTCTGCCAGGTTCCTTCCTTCAGAGTGGACGAAACGACGTACTTGGCCGACTCGTTCATGAACGGTGCACCGGGGTCTTCGTCGGCTGTGCGTGTCGACCAGGCGGGCTCGAACATCTCGTAGGTGTTGCGGCCCAGCAGGATTGCATCGCAGCTGGACATCAGATTGCCGATGTCCTGTCCCATCGCGGGGTCGTAGCCAAAGTCGAAGGTCCAGGTGGGATTGTCGATCACACCGTCGAGGCTGGTGAACTCGTGTACTCGAATCGTTCCCATCGTTGGTAGCTCCTTTGAGTTTTCGGCGGCGAATTGTTCGCCACTCACCCTCTCCACGAACAGTGACCGCCCAATCGACACCGAATCGCTGGAGGACTTTCGGATGGGTCGTCCGTTCAGAGGGCGGCGCGCTGCCGGATAAGGAAGTCGCGTTCGATCGTGTTCGTGGCGAGTTCGATGGCCCGGTCGTAGGCGGCTATTGCCTCGTTGTGGCGGCCCGCACGTGCGAGCAGGTCGGCGCGGGCGGCGTGGTATGGCTGGTAGTTCTCAAGCGAGGCTGGGTCGATCTCGGCGAGAGCGTGGAGGCCCTCGATCGGCCCGTGGAGTTCGGCGACGGCCACTGACCGGTTCAGGGCAGCGACGGGGTTGGGACGCAGGGCGTGGAGCTGGTCGTAGAGGGCGATGATCTGCGACCAGTCGGTGGACTCGGCGGTGGGCGCATCGGCGTGGACCGCGGCTATAGCCGCTTGGATCTGGAACGGGCCGGGCTGGCCCCGGCGCAGGCACGCGCGCACCAGCTCGTGGCCTTCACTGATCAGCGTTCGGTCCCATCGGTTGCGGTCCTGGCCGGCGAGACGAACCATCGTCCCGTCGGCAGCGATGCGAGCGGCACGGCGGGACTCGGAGAGCAGCATCAAGGCGAGCAGTCCGATGGCTTCGGGTTCGTCGGGCATCAGCTCGACGAGGGTCCGCCCAAGCCGGATAGCTTCGCTCGACAGGTCGGTTCTCGTCAGCGTCTGCCCTGAGGTGGCAGTGTGACCTTCGGTGAAGACGAGGTAGATCGCCGCAAGGACGGCTTGGAGCCGGTCCGGGAGCTCCGCAGCCCCAGGTACGCGGTAGGAGGCGTGGTTGTCGTGAAGTTTGCGTTTGGCCCGTACGATCCTTTGCGCCATCGTCGCCTCAGGTACCAAGAACGCCCTGGCGATCTCGCCTATCGAGAGACCGGCGAGCAGCCGGAGGATGAGACCGACCTGGGCGTCAGCGGCCAGGGCGGGGTGAGCGCAGAGGAACATGAGCCGCAGCTGGTCGTCGGCGACGACATCGACGAAATCGTCGAGCCTGTCAAGTTCCGGATTGTGGTCAGGTTCCATGCTGTCGATGTGGAGTCGGTGAGCCGCGAAATGCCTCTCGCTGCGGGTTGATTCGCGTCGGAGCCAGTCGATGGTGGCGGATGACCGATCTTGGTAGCGCGAGTCCGTGGAGTTGGTAGCACGGTTCTGGATTGCTGGTAGCGCTGTCGATTCGGTGTGGTCGGGTTGCTCGTGGCGGCGCACTGGGCGCCGCCTTCGAGCACGGAGGCACATACGTCGATGGCGGATTACAGGTTGATCATGTCCTTGCTGCTGAAGGGCCGTAGTTACCGGGAGGTTGTGGCGGCAGCGGGCTGCTCGCATCGTGACGTGTCGGCGGCGAAGGCCGCGATAAGGGTGCACGAGATCACGGCCGGGCGGCTGGGCGTGATGAGCGAGGATGATCTGGCGGGTTTGTTCCCCGATGGCAGGTCGCGGGTGTCGGCGGAGTACGAGCAGCCGGACTTCGCGCGGGTGGCGAGGTCGATGAAAGCGAACCGGCATTTCACGCTGCTGCAGGCCTGGCGTGCCTACGCGGCGGCGAGCACGCCGCTGCGCCGGTACGGGTATGCGCAGTACTGCCACCTGTTCGGCGAGTTCGCGGTCCGCAACAACCTGGTCGCGGTGCTGCATCACGAGCCCGGCAGGGCGATGCTGGTCGACTGGGCCGGCGACACGATCGCGCTGGTCGATGCCGTGACCGGTGAGGTGTCCAGGGCGTACCTGTTCCTGGCAGTGCTGCCGTTCTCGGGCTACGTGTTCTGCCGTGCGTTCACTGACATGCGGATGGAAGCGTGGATCGCCGCGCACGTTGCCGCGTTCGAGTTCATCGGCGGGACCGTGCAGATCCTGGTCCCCGACAATGCGACCACCGCGACGCACCGCAAGGCCAGGGGCGACGCTGCCCGGTTCGTCACCGACCGTTACCGGCAGATGGCCGACCACTACGGGGTCGCGGTCGTGCCAGCCCGGGTGCGCAAGCCACGCGACAAGGCGGCGGTCGAGTCGGGTGTCAACGTCGTCAACAAGCGGGTGATCGGCTATCTGGCCGAGGAGACGTGGACGACGCTGGCCGAGCTGAACGACGCCATCGATGAGCGGGTCTTCGAGATCAACCATGAGATCCGCCGGGCCGACGGCACGACCCGGTTCGAGCTGTTCAGCCAGGAAGAAGCCCCGGCGCTGGCCCCGCTGCCCGGCGAGGTCTTCGAGCAGGTCGAATGGAAGGAGGTGAAAGCGCAGCGCAATTATCACGTTACGACCGGCTATCAGCATTACTCGATTCCCTACCGGCTGGCCGGACGGCTGCTGCGGCTGCGGCTGACCAGCAGTCGGGTGACGGTCTTCGACGGGCAGCAGATCGTCGCCGAGCATGTCCGCAAGACCGGCAGGAAGGGCCAGTACTCCACCGACCCCGCGCACGTGCCCCCGCAGCACCGCAATATCGCCGGGCTGTGGTCGCGGACCTGGTTCCTGGACCGGGCCCGCACGTGCGGGCCCGCGACTGTCAAGGTGATCGAGCAGCTCCTGGACCGGTACCAGATCGAAGCGCAGGGCTACCTGGACTGCCAGAACATCCTCGAATCGCTCGGCCGCCGGAGCACCCAGCGGCTCGAGGCCGCCTGCCAGGCACTGCTGAACATGGGCGGGCACCCGTCGTACTCGACGCTCAAACGGCTGATTACAGCCATCGACAGCGACCAGAAGAAACCAGCCCCGTTCAAGCCCGCGGCCTCCACGTGCAAGCCCGCCCCGCTGGATGGCAGCGGCCAGCAGACCCTCGAAGACGTGCTCGTGCGCGGCGCCGGCTACTACCGCGACGGGCGGTGAGCAGGTGTTCACCAGCATCGACTACGAGAAGTTCCGCACCCTGCGGATCACCCACGTCGCCACCCGGTTCGAGGAACTGATCGCTGATGAGGCCAACGACGAGCTCACGCCCGAGCAGCTGTTCCTCACCGCGATCGACGACGCGCTCGAACAGCGCCGGGCGAACCGGATCGCCGCCCTCATCCGCAAGGCCGGCTTCCCGATCCCGACCGCCACGATCGCCGAGCTCGACTACCGGGAGGGCCGCGGCATCAACCCCACCAGGATGCGCCGCTACGCCGCCCACGACTGGTCCGCCGAGCCGGTTAACCTGCTGATCAACTCACCGACCGGCGGCGGCAAGACCTACCTCGCCTGCGCGATCGGGATCGCCGCGTGCCAGAACCAGCACGACGTCGCCTACACCCGCATGGACGAGCTGGCCCGCAAGCTCGTCATCGCCCGCGGCGACGCCATCGCCCATCAGCGGCTGCTCAACGAGCTGTCCGACACCGACCTGCTGATCATCGACGATTTCCTCACCGTCGGCATCGATCCCGACGCGGCCAGCGACCTGTTCGCCATCCTCGCCAACCGTGAGCACCGCAGGCCTACTGTCATCGCTTCCCAGTCCGGACCCGATTACTGGGTCACGGCCCTGCCCGACCGGGTCGCTGCCGACTCGATCGTCAACCGGCTCGCGAACAACGCCCGCACCATCAACCTCGGCGAGGTCGACATGCGCCGGCAGCGTGCACACCAGGCCCGCCAGGCCGACACCTACTGGGAATAGCCGCAAACCGCGACCGGGTGGCAGCCGCCATCAACCGGCTGCTACCCGGTCGCCCGACACCCGCTACCAGGTCCCCAGACCAGAGCTACCGACAGGCCCTATCTGCCACGATGGCGCGGTTGCGGGCGGTCGTGGTGATCCAACCACCGGGGTTGGGTGGTATCCCTGTCTTGGGCCACTGTTCGGCGGCGATAGCGAAGGCCTCCGCCACGGCGTCCTCGGCGAGGTCGATATCGCCGAGGACCCGGATCAGGGTGGCGGTGCAGCGGCCAGCTTCGCGCCGGAAGACCTCATCGAGCGGGCCGGTCATCCTTCGGCGGGCCGAACTTCGACCGGTCCCTCGCTGGCCGCGGCTGCTCTGCCGGCCCATTCCAGGGCGGCGTCGAGATCGGACGCTTCGATGACCCAGAAGCCGCCCATTTGCTCCTTGGTTTCTGCATACGGGCCGTCGGTCATCGACACTTGTCCTGCCGAGGATCTCACGACCGTGGCCGATGACGCGGGATGCAGGCCGGCCGCGAACACCCAGGCGCCTGCCTTCTGAAGTTCCTCGTTGAACGCTCCCACCTGGGCGACACGGCGCTGTGCGTCTGGCGTGGAGAAGTCGACCTCGTAGTTGCCGTCGTGCCAGAAGGAGATCAGGTATTTCGGCATCTTGGCTGCTCCTCGTTGTAGCGATCGGGTCGGTCAGTCGGCGTGTCGTGCGAGCACAGGAACAATGATCGCCGCTGCAAGAAGGTGCAGAACAACAAGGGCGATCTTGCTTGCAGTCGCGTCCGCGAACGCCAGAGGGACAACACAGGAGAGCGCGGTGAGCCCGGCAGTGATCCGCACGAACCGCTGACGAGGGGCGGAGCTGCGCCGGACCAACATGGCCAGGAGCACCCCGCCGCTCACCGCTGCGATGAAAGTGAGCTGGGCGAAAGCCGCTAGCGGGATCTTGCCGTGCACAGCCAGCGGGATCCCGGCAGCCCGCAGGACAGCCGCACTGGCAGTCGTGGCCGCGGCGGCCAGCACACCGGCCGTGGCGGTGGCCCGCGGCAGCGTTCTGGTCAGGCGGGAGAGAGCGTGCTTGACGGTGGTGTCGGGGGAGGCAGTAACGGTGGACATGGTTAGCTCCTTTCAGGCGGCGGCGCCCTGTGCACCGCTCGCCATGTCCACGAACGGCCACCAAGAATTCGACACCCACACTCGGGAGAATTTCGGGGCCAGACCAAGTAAGCCCGAAAGGGGCAACGGGCTGGGCGGATAGTTCCTGGGGAACAAAAAGTCACGGTTAGGAGCGCGGCCGGGCCGCGCAAATCGCACCCTGCGCCAGGCCCGCGGGCTCTACGCTCGGCGGGGTGAGCGGCGGGCGTGAGCAGAACTGGTACCCCATCGGCAAGGTTGGCTGGTTCACCCAGCACATCCGCGAGGGTATCGAGGTCACCGCTGGGCAGCTCGGCCTGCTGCGGCCTGCCCTGGCCCAGCCGGGCCGGCTCGATGACGCGACTGCGGCCCGGATCATCCGGGTGCACCAGGACCAGGCCGGCGATCTCGCGCTGTTCCAGAACCAGGCCGGCAGACGGAACGCCGTGCCTGGGCTCACCGCGGCCCAGCGCGCCGCCGTCCGGGAGTATGAGGCGGCGATCGGCGAGCTGCGGCGGCTCAATGCCGAGGTGCTGGCCGCCGCCGAGCAGCTCAAGCCGGTCACCATAGAGTCGCTGTTCGCCAGATCCGACTTGGAGGCTGGCATCGAGGCCCTGCTCCGGGCTGGCCCGGAACGGGCTTAAGCAGCAGCAGAACGGGCTGTTGCGGGCTGCACTATCTGAGGATCGGACGGCAGCGTTTCATGACGATGGATCGGCGGCCCTCTTTGGTGATCGTTTGCGTGGGTCGCCTTCCGTGCAGCCGACTGCTGACGGCGAACCGTCACTGACGTTATTTTGTTCATGAGAACTGGGATCTGGCCCCAATTTCGTGACGTCCTCTGCCGCGATCGGCGGCCGTTCGTCCGACTTGGCGTGTAACGGCGGGTTTGCCCTGTGGCGTGAACGGACTCCTGGTAGTCCAGCGGTTGTCTAAGCCTGCCGTTCTTCCAGGGTAGGTGTCATTGTCGCAAGGCGACGTGTGCTTGTCATGCCCGGGTGCCGTTGAGCTGGGGATTCTCCTGCCGCACCTGGCCGGGGTGATAGTCGAGGAGGTCGCCGTGGCGGCCGGCCTGCTGCTCGTGATGGCCAGGCCGCGTGCCCCCGAAGCGGCCTGCCCGAAGTGCGGGACGGTGTCGGGCCGGGTGCACAGCCGCTATTCCAGGCGGCTGGCCGACGCCGCGATCGGCGGGCGCCAGGTGGAGATCCTGCTGGCCGTCCGCCGGTTCTTCTGCCCGGCTCCCGGCTGCAGGCGCAGGACGTTCGCCGAGCAGGTCGACGGGCTGACCGTCCGCTACGCGCGGAAGACCCCGCTGCTGGCCGGGGTGCTGGGGAGCATCGCGGTCGCGCTGGCGGGCCGGGCAGGATCGCGGCTTGCCGCCGGGCTGGGCGCTCCGGCGAGCCGGCAGGTCATGCTGCGGCTGGTCATGGCCGCCCCGGACCCCGAAGCGGCTTCACCGCGGGTCCTCGGGGTCGATGACTTCGCGATCAGGCGCGGCCAGAACTACGGCACGCTGCTGATTGACTGCGAGACCGGCGCGCCGCTCGACCTCCTCCAAGGCCGCGACGCCCAGCCGCTCGCGGACTGGCTAGCCGCGCACCCCGGCGTCGAGGTGATCTGCCGTGACAGGTCGGGCTCGTTCGCGGACGGCGCCCGGACCGGGGCACCGCAGGCGGTCCAGGTCGCCGACCGGTTCCACCTGTGGCAGAACCTCGCCAAGGCCGTCGAGAAGTGCGTCGCCGCCCACAGGGGCTGCCTGGCCGAGCCGGCCCCGGAAGCCGCCGGCGACCCGGTGCCGCCCGCAGGGACGGCCGGCGAGACGGCACCGGAGCCTGCCGGGAAGTTCGCCGAGCGCACCAGGCGCAACCACGCCCTGGTCCATGCCCTGCGGGCCGAGGGGCGCGGCCTGCGGGAAATCGCCCGGCACCTGAGCTGGGGGCTGCACACCGTCCAGCGTTACGACCGCGCCGCCACCTGGCAGGAACTCGTCGACGGCCGGTGGAAGGCACCGCGCGCCAGCAAGCTCGACCCGTTCAAGCCCTACCTGGACCAGCACGCCGGCCAAGGACACGGCAGCTTCACCCGCCTGTTCCGCGAGATCCGCGACCTCGGCTACGACGGCAGCTACTCCGTCGTCCGCAACTACCTCGACCAGATCCGCCCCGCGAGGACGCCGCTGCCGCAGGCCCCGCCCACCGTCCGGGACGTCACGAACTGGCTGACCCGCCGCCCGGACTCCCTGACCGAGGACGAGAAACCCCGGCTCACGGCCATCCTGGACCGCTGCCCCGAGCTGCAGACAGCATCGGACCAGGTCCGCGCGTTCGCCGGCATGCTCACCGAGCTCACCGGCCAGGACCTGGCCCAGTGGATCGCCGATGCCAGCGACGCCGGGCTGCCCGGCATCTCGTCGTTCGCCAAAGGGCTGAAGCAGGACCTCGACGCCGTGACCAACGGCCTGACCATGCCCTGGAGTTCCGGCCTCGTCGAAGGACGCGTCAACCACATCATTCTGTGGAATCAGAATTGTCAAATCGGCGCTGCCTGGGCTTGGCGGACATCGACGATTGGGAGGATGGTGGCGCTGGCTGGAAGGTCGAGTTGCCGGGGCGTCGGCCCGGCCGGCGTGGGGATGTCGGCGAGCCGGTCCAGCAGCCTGTCGAGGGCGGCGCTGCCGTCGTCGACGGCGGCCTGCTCGTCCTCGGTGAGCGGGATCATCGCCCGCATCTTCTGCAGGTTCTCCTTAGCTTCGAGGAGCTGGGCCTTGCTGGAGTCCTTCGAGGTGTAGAAGTCGCACTTGGCGCAGGCCATGCGGTGTGGGCACTGCTCGAAGAAGGTGTAGGTGCAGTAGCCGTGGCCGAGGTCGTAGTGCTGCCAGGGCTCGCCGGCCGCCGCGGCGCCGGAGGCGACGGCGTCGCGGTCGACGAGGACCTCGACGGTCCGCATATTGCGGGAGAAGTAGCCCGCGTCGTCGTAGGCCCGGGTCAGCGTGGCGGGGCTGATCTTCGCGTAGAACTGGGTGGACTGCGGCGACCGGTGGCCGAGCCAGGCTTGCAGCTCGAACAGCGTCATCGGTTCCTTCGCGTTGTAGAGCTGGCTGGCGATCGTGGATCGTGCCCGGTGGCTGGTGATGTTCCCGCGGACGTCGGCGGCGGGGACGCCGGCCTTGCGGCAGAGCACCGGGATGACCGTGTTGTTGATGTAGGTGGTGGAGACCTTCCGGGCCCGGAAGGCGAACAGCAGGTCGACGAGCTCGCCGGTGCGGCGGTCGGTGAACTTCGGCTGGGCGGGGCGGACGGCCTGCCAGGCGTCGAGGGCCTGGCCCAGGACCGGGTCGACCGGCTTGGTGAACGCGGTGCCGGTCTTGTGGGCCGGCACGTCCAGCAGGCAGACCGCGTCGCGGGCCAGGACCTGCTGCGAGTCGCCCGTGATCTCGCTGCCGTCGTGCTGCCAGCGGATGCAGCCCGTCCGCAGCCGGGCGATCTCGTCGCTGCGCTGCCCGGAGAACAGCCAGGCCAGCGTGACCGCGCGGACCAGTTCCAGCGGGTAGAAGTTCCCGGCCTGGGACTGCGGGAGGTCGTCTTCCGCGAGGTTCAGCCCGGCCCACATCAGCTTCGCCCAGACCTCGTCGGCGATCACCCGGGGGTCCGGGCCGAGCAGGGCGGCGATGCTGCGCGGGGTGGCCAGCGTGCGCTGCGGGTCGAAGCGCCTGGGTATCCACTCCCATTCCTGGCAGTCCCGGAAGAAGGTCCGCACCGCGCTGAGCTGGGTCGCCTTCGTCGCTGCCTCCAGCGGCTTGCCGGCGCGGCCTTTCAGCCCGGCGGTGCGCTGGGCGTAGTCGCCGACCTGCATCCGGTCCAGCGCGGCGATCCAGGCCGCGCAGGTCTGCCGCGTCCAGCGGGCGGGGTCGGCGGCCTCGAGATGCTCGGCCTCCAGCCATCGCCCGACCTTGAGCAGGGTGGCGCGGGCGGCGCCGCGGACCCGGGGCGTGAGCGTGGAAGTGCCGTGCCAGCGCTCCACCCACTCCGCCCAGGCGGGCGAGCCGCCACCCGCCTGGGGCGAGTGACGGCCCGTCAACCGCTGCGGCGGGTCGCAGAAGCCTAGCTCGGCGACGGCCCGCTGCATAGCGTGCAGCGTGTTACCTCTCGCGGCGGGCAGGAGGCGCTCGCGGCGGACCCGCTCGAACAAGCCCGGTGCTCAGGTCCTCCAGGTGCGGACTGCGGTTGAGGAGGAGCATCTGGCAGGCGACCATCGGCAGCAACTGGTCGTCGTCGCGGCCGAGCCGGTAGCCCCAGCCCGCCAGCACCGTGCGGATCCGCCCGATCTCGCCGTTCACGCGATCACGTCCGAACACGCGCCAGGCCAGGGTCAGCCGGCTGAAGCTGCCGAGCCGGTAGAAGGCGGTGAAGCCGCCGAGCAGGAAGGCATGCGCGGCCAGGTAAGGGCGCACGGCGTCGTCCGCCCAGCCCGGGGCGGCCTTGCAGAACCCGTGCTGGTCCTGGCCCAGGAGCGCGGCCCATTCTTCCTCGGTCCACGCCCAGTAGGACCGGCCGGTCTCGGCGCACCGCAGCAGCACCACCGCGGTCGCGTCCAGCATTGCCCGACGGCGGTGCGAGGTTGGCAGTGCCTCCAGCGCTGCGGCTGCGTCGTCGAGCGGCCGCAGCAGGCGCCGGACCTGCTGCCATCCCCGGGCGGCCGGATCGTGCCGGGCCAGGCGGCGTAGGTTGCCGATCCCGAGCTCGATGATGGCGTCCTTCTCTGCCACCCGGAGCAGAGGCGCCGTGTCGTAACGGGCCGGGTCGACTGGCCGCTGCCAAGGGCCGGGGCGGTCCGGACGGCCGGCTGACGGAAGAGGAGGTCACCGGGTCACCCCTGTGCCCTCGACGCTCGTCAGCGCCTGGACGCGACGGGCGTGGATGTGCTGCATGCCCTGGCTGAGCTTCCCGGCGAGCTCCCGGCCGGACAGATGGATATAGCGCAGCGTGGAGTCAGTGTGACGGTGCCCGGCGAACGCGGCGATCGCGTGGACCTCCCAGCCCATCCTCGCCAGGTCCGTCAGGCAAAGGTGCCGGGTCGTATGCGTGGAGAACCGCTCGACACCCGAGGCCAGGGCGATCCGGCGGATCACCTTCGACCAGGTCCACAGGCTCAGCGGCTGGGCATGGTTGCGACGCGACTCCGACAGGAACAGCGGCCCCCTTGCCCGGCTGACCGAGACCCGGTGCGCGAGGTACTGCGACAGCAGCACCCCAGTTGAGGCCGAGTACGGCACGACGCGCTCCAGCCGGTTCTTCGTCGTCTCCGCCCGGACCCGCAGCATGCGGTGTGCCGGGTCGACATCGTCCGTGCGCAGCGAGCACAACTCCTCGCGCCGCAGCGCGGCATCGTAGGCCAGGGCGAGCATCAGGCGGTTGCGCGCCGGCTCGCGGCGTGCCTCCTCCAGCAGCCGCAGCCACTCCTGCTCGCTCGGGATCCACGGCAGCCTGGTCAGCCGCGGCACCAGGCCGCGCTGCTGGCCGCCCGCCCGGCCGCCGGGAGTGTAACGGCCCCGGCCCACCGGGTTGGACTCGCGCAGCCCCTCCTCCATCAGGAAGTCGTAGAACAGCCGGACCGGCACCAGCCGCTGCTGGATCGTGGCGTTCGCCAGCCCTGTCCCCGAGTCGATCGCCACCACGTTCGCGCCCCGCAGGCTCGGCCGCGACGTCAGCTCCCGCACGAAGACGGCGACGTGGGCGCGGTTCGCGGTGACCGGGTCGACGCCCTCCCGCTCGCACATCAGCAGGTACTCCGCCAGCCCGCGGGCATACGCATCGATCGTCCTGGGTGCCCGCCCCGGATCGGTCCAGATCTGCAGCCACGTCGTCGCCTGCTCGTGCCGGCCGATCACCGGCCACTTCTCCCTCAGCACCACCGTGCCGCCCAAGCCGTCTCCCAAGTCCGTGGTTGCACCGAGGGAACACCATCACCCCGGCAGATTCCACGTAACTTTTAAGATGATCAAACGCCAGATGTTCGGCCGCGCCGGACCCGCGCTCCTCCGCAAGCGTGTCCTGCTCACCGCCCGGAGCTGACCGCAGCGAGGACCTTAGCCAGCTCCCAGCCGGAGCCGGTAAATGGCGCCGCGTGATCGGTGGCGGGGAGCTGGCACCTGCAGGCCGGTTCGTGTCCTAGCGTTGCCGTCATGAGCGCGCGCCCGTTCGAGATCGTCTGCGAGATCGAGCCTCC
This sequence comes from uncultured Actinomycetes bacterium, assembly GCA_963739135.1. Lineage (GTDB taxonomy): Bacteria > Actinomycetota > Actinomycetes > Streptosporangiales > Streptosporangiaceae > Palsa-504. Next base: position 117,939 of record CAVTZG010000017.1, on the reverse strand, counting down.
CGTCCTGCCTGACCTCACGCACGCCCGTCACCAGATCGGGGTGCTGACCGCGGTATCCAGCACCTTCCTGATCCCGGATAATCACATCGGGCGGGCCACCGTCTCCAGCATCGCGGTCGCGCATGAGGTGCAGGCCATGGGCGGGCGCAGCATCGCCTGCATCAACTCACGCGACCGCAACCTGCTCGGCTTCCGCCGTGACCTGCTCACCGCTGCGGCCTACGGCGTGGGCGAGTTCCTCTTCGTCTACGGCGATAAGCCCAGCTCGGGCGGCCGGACCAGCGACCTGACGGTCCGCTCCATGATCGAGGAGGCACGCTCCTGCACGGCCGCCGACCCGGCCTTCGCCGGGGTCCCGGCCTGGCGGATCGGCGTCGCCGCGGCCCTGCGGCCCCTGCCCCGGTGGAAGCACGCCGCCGACTTCATCTTCAGCCAGGTCAGCTACTCGGCCGACGCCCAGCTGCGCTGGCGTGATGCCAACCCTGCCGACGTTCCCGTCTACGCCGGCGTCATGGTCCTGGCCAGTGCTGCGATGGCCCGCCGCCTGGCCGCCACCATCCCCGATATCGAGATCCCCGGCTGGCTCACCGACAAGGTCGCAAGCGACAAGATGGCCGGCGTCGAGGCTGCCTACCAGCAGATCGTCCGGCTCCGCGACAGCGGTGCCTTCGACGGCGTCCACCTCATTCCCGTCAACCGCTACCGGGAAGTCTCCGCACGCCTGGAAACGCTCACCTGACAAGCCCCGGCCAGTTCCTCACCGCGGCACGCACCATACCAGCCAGAAATCACAGTTACAGCCACCTGAAGCCCGTCAATGATCATGACGCCAACTACCCGCGAGCAGGCTCACGATCACGAAAATGGGGCCAGATCCCAGATCCCGGTTCTCGCGAACGAAACCAGTAGGTGTGAATGCGCAGATGCGCATGAATCGCATGGGTGACGAGCCCGCGGGTGTTCAGCCTTCCTGCCGTGGGACACTGGGGGGCGGATCGAGCAGATGCTCGGGCCTGCGCGGCCACGGGATCATGTCACCGGTGAAGGAGTGCCTGACCGGCCCGGCTGTGTAAGCTCCGATGCTGTCAGCCAGCTGGGACAGGTCCCGGGAGTCGCCCGGGAGGGGCAGAAAGACGCCGTGCCGGCCCGACAAGACTAGCAGGCTCTGCCGCTCGGCCGGTTCCTTGACGACCCAGATCTCGCGGCGATCCGGGTCCCCGTCGGGGACGTACATGCTGAGCGGCGGCAGCGTGACCGCTGACGGGTTCATGAGCTGGTCGCGGACCGGCTGAAGCGCGGGCTGCAAGATGTAGCGCCAGCCGAACAGGGCGAAGGCGGCCAGGTACCCCGTCCGCACCCAGGAGATCCTGGCATGGTCCGGGGAGTACCTGGCCTGCAGGGTGATCTCGATACGGAAGTCACTGCTCCGCATTGCGCTCAGCTCGCGCCAGTGCGCTTCGGTGCGATCCAGGTCAGCCGGGTTGTTGATCTGCGGGACGGCGGTAAAGATCATTCCCGCCTGGCCTGCCGTGCGCATCTCGACCCTGGCCGCGAAGCCGTCCACGGCGAACGTGGCGGTCTCAGGGCGGTCGCCCTGGCCTGACAGGAGCCGGCGGAGCCGGTCCTGCGTGTGCGCCGGACCGTCGAACTTCCCGCCGGCCCTGCTATTGCACGGCTCACAGGTCAGGACCAGCTCGCGACCACCGAGCGCTTTGGGGGGAACATGCTCGACGGTCAGTCCCCCCGTGCTGAGCTCTTCGATGGTCAGCCCGTCCAGGCACAGCGGGCACAGGTACCAGTCCTCGGATGTCGGCAGCGCAGCCTCACGCCCCTGCTCCCGCGCCAAGGCGCGCAAGGCGCCGGCTCCGCGGCGGAACCACTCGACGTGCTTGTGCCGCACCACCATGGCAGCGAGCGTGGGCCACCGCCGCCGGAGCCGTCAACTGCATTAACCCGCAACGGGGCCGCGGCGGCCTGACAGCGTCAGCTCGGAAGGTGGATCTGATGCTGGCGCACGGGCCGGGCCTGCGCCATGCCGCCGCCGGGCCCGCCCGGCGCCGGGCTTTGCATGAGCCTGGCCTCGGGCAGCAGCGTGACCGCCACGGCCTCAGGGTGCCGGACGCCGCGGCTGCCCAGCTCGGCGGCCACGGCGGCGCGGACATGCTCGGGCTTGGGCACGATGCGGGCGGGCGCGCCGTCGGCCAGGGCGGTGAGGAACCCTGCGGGTACCGGCTGTCCCGCGGTGTGGCAGGCCGCGATGGCGGAAGCGGCCAGCTGCTGGTAGCGCTGGGTGTGCCGGCCGGGCGGGACGGCCAGGGTAGCGCCGGTGATCGCCGCGCGGGTGATCCCAATCAGCGCGGCGGCCGAATGGGCGGCCGCGGCCGTGGCAAGCTCGTGCCATGCCGGGCCCCAGTCGGTGTCGTGGCTGGCCCACCAGCCCGGCCGGGCCAGCGCCGCGTACGCGGGGCCCGGTTCCCAGCCGTGGCCGGCCGCAAGGGCGATCAGGGCGGGGCCGGTCAGCGGCATGTCGGCGACTCCCAGGCCGGCCAGGTGGCGGACCAGGTCGTCCTCGGTGCCGATGGCGGCGCCGCGACGGCGCAGGACGGTGGTCAGGTCCAGGACGCTGAACGAGGGGACACCGCGGCCGCGGGTCCGCTGGCGGAGCACGTTGTCATCGCACCACAAGGCCAGGCCGATCTCGGCGGCTGCGGCGATGCTCGCGTCGGCGGCCGCGGTCTCCCGCGCGGCGGGCACCGGGCGGGCCAGCTCGCCGGCGACGGTCTCCAGGTGCAGGGCCTGGCGGGTCAGCAGGTCTAGGTCGGCCGGGTCGATGGCAGCGGGCTGCGGCGGGCTGCCCGGGCCGACGGCCACGGTGAAGCCGGCGGCGGCCAGGAACCGGATGTGATCGCGGGTGCGGACGGCGTCCCGGACCGCGTCCCGGGATACCGCCAGCCCGGGCAGCTGCCTGCGGACGGCGGCCTCGGCCGGGCCGGGCAGCAGCTGCAAGGTGTGCACCGCGGACAGGGTCGGCCACGCACCCGCCGCGGTCCAGCGCGGCCGCGGCCGCGGTCTCGCCGGCGGCGCGCATCGCCGGGGCCAGGTCGGCGGCGGGCCACACACCCGCGTCGCGGTGTAGCAGGACCACGCCGTAGGGGACGCTAGCCGCCGCGGCGATGTCGGCCTGGGCGGCCCGCCCTTCCTGGACGCGGGCGGTCACAGCCTGCGCGGTCTCGCCGGCGGCCGTGCCCAGCGTGGCGGCATGCCGGGCGGCCTGGGCGGCGGCGGAGGTCTCCTGGCCCGGGTCAGGCCAGGCGGCCAGGCGCTCGATCGCGGTCAGCAGATCGGGCGGGTACGGCTGGCCGGCGCGGCCGGCCAGGACGCCCTCCCTATGCAGCATGAGCAGCACGTCGGACGGCGGCAGCGCGACCGGGTACCGGGCGGCCAGGTCCAGCAGGGTCCGGGCGTCGTCGCTGGTCAGCGGGACGGCCAGGTGCAGCTCAAACCACAGGCGGGCCTCGTCGCCGGTTTCCGGTGCGGGGCGGTGGCGGGCCAGGGCCTCCCGGGCCGGGGTGATCCGCCCGGCGCCCAGCAGCACCCGGATCAGTGTCCAGGCCAGCAGCGTACTCGCCCCGATCGCCAGGCCGTCCCGCGCGGCGCGCTCGGCGCCGTCGAAGTCACCGGCCACGGCCTTGCGTCCGGCCAGCCAGCCGGCTATCCGGATCCGGTCATCGGCGGGGATGGCCTGGTCGCTGATCAGCGATTCGACCAGGTCTGCTGCCTCATCGCACCGGCCGGCGCGTTCCAGGAGGGTGGCGTACCGCTGGCTGAGGCCGGGGTGGTGCCGCCACCGTTCCCGCTGCTGCTGGCACTCGGCGATCGCCGCCGCAGTGCCGAGGTCCTGATCTGTCAGGTCGACCAGGTCGACAGCGGCCAGCACGGTGCGGGTGGCGATGTCGCGCAGCCGGGCCAGTCCCTCGGCCTGGTAGCCGGAGCGGGCCAGGTGCACCGCGCGCAAGGTGGCTGCCGCGTCCGGGGGCAGGACGGCGGGGGCGAGCAGGTCATCCGCGCGGGCGGGCCACACCCCCAGCCGGGCCAGGGCCGCCACGCACACGACGGCCGACTCATCATCGCGGGAATCCTCCAGCAGCTGCAGCCAGGCTCCGGCCTGCGCGTCCGCGGCGGTGCCCGGGTCCAGGGCGGTGACCTGCTGCTGCAGGCGGCGCCGGTAGCTGCTGTCGGGCAGCGCCTGCAAGAAGAACTCCAGCGCGGCGCCGTCGCCGCGGGCCCCGGCGGCGACGGCCGCCCGCCGCGCCACCGCTGGCGAGGCCGCCTCCCGAGGCAGCGCCTGCCCGCCCCGGTCAGCGGGCAGCGCGGCCTCCAGCATCGCGGTCCAGTCACCGGTGACGATCAAGATGTCCAGGGTGGCCGCCAGGGCCAGGTCACTGGACCCGTCCCAGCGGCGTCGCTCGCCTACCGCGGCCATCGCGTGGCCCAGCGCCCGCTGCAGCTCACGCCCGGCACTATCGGGGTCGGTCAGGGCCTGCCGGCGAATCGCGTCGGCCAGCGCGACCCGGGTGGTGGTATCGGTCTCCCGGCCGACTTCCCACTGGCGTTCCCGGTAGTGCAGCGAGCTGAGATAGTCGCCTTGCCGCAGCGCCCGGCCGGCCAGAAAGCTGAGCACAGCCGGCTCGGCGGCCAGCTGGTCAGGAGTCGCGGCCTGCACCGAGGCGGGGATCTCCGGCGGCGTCCGGTCACCGTCGGGCACCGCGAGCTCGGCCAGGCCGATGCCGGCCAGCACCTCCTCCCCGCCGTCGCGGGCCTGCTCCAGATGGGCGCGGGCGCGGGGCCTGTCCCAGGGCAGGAAGGCCAGGCCCGCCACCGCCTGCACGCGCGCCGGACGCTGGCCCGGGACACCGGCGGCCAGCGCGAGCGCCTCGGCGGCCTCGACGGCGCAGCCGTGCTCGTGGGCGTACCTGCCGGCGGCCAGCCACAGGTCCTGCGCGGCCGCGGTGCCGGTCAGCCACGATGGCCGCGTCGTGCACAGCGCCCTGACCACCAGCGCCGGCCCGGCCCGCCCGGTCGCGAGCTTCTCTGCCAGCCGGGCCGCAGGCAGCGGGTCGGCGTCCCGCGCGCGTTCCAGGAGCTGCACGGCCGAGGGCGGGAGCACCGCGCAGTGCGCAGGGAAAGACTCCAGCAGGCCCCGCTCGTTGACCGCGATCGCCAGCAGCTGCTCGCCGGCCGACGCGTCCAGCCGCTGGCTGGACGGGATCACCATGGTGAATCCTTTGGCATGCTCGGTGACGGTCGAGGGCCGGATGACTTGCCAGAACGCCGCGCCGTCGCCGGGGCGGACCAAGACCACCAGCACCGGCACGTGATAGCCGAGCCAGTAGTGCAAATGGTCGTTGTCCGACCAGAACGTCCACCCGGACCCGCCAGCTGTCGCACGGCGGAACCGAGACGCGCCACCCTTGACCTGCGTAGCGAGCATCCGCCCGGTGACCTGGCCGTCGCCTCTCACCACCAGGCCGTGTCCGTCGATGCCGTACTCGCGCACCTGATTGCGGGTGAACATCCAGCCGAGCTCGTCGGTGAAGATCCGGTCCACCTCGCCCATGGCGCTGTCATCGGCCCGGTGCTCAGCTGCCCGGTACATGCCCAGCGGCCGGACCGTGCTCGCGGCCTTGCGCGTCCGCCGTCCGGAGACCATCGCGCTACTCTCCCGCCCCCGCTACCCGATCCCGTCGGCCAGCGCGATACCAGGGGGATGACAGGAGCCGCATCAACTCCCCAGCGAGGCGCTCAGTTACCGGCTTGGGCACTGCACAACCCAGTACGGCACCACGCTCCACGAGCCTCCATGTGATCGACGTCACACAGGGGTTCTAACCAAAATCCTAACCAATCGGTTAGAAAAATCTTTGGGCTCCGGTCAAACCCGCAGGTCACCGGCTACAAACGATGGGGTGAGCGAGGGGACTCGAACCCCCGACACCCAGGACCACAACCTGGTGCTCTAACCAACTGAGCTACGCCCACCATCGTCGCGGCTTACGCGACAGCAGAACGCGCGCTGCCCGGAGGGACATCGCGCGGCCAGCAAGAGTATAGCGGTTCCCGTGGCCGTCGTGCGTCACGAGCCGTCCGCGCCTGGCACCTCCGCATGCTCAGGCTGGGTGAAGCGCGCGGCGATCTCGCGCGCGCGGGCCGAATCAGGGCCCGGCTGCGGCACGAACACGGTAGCCCGGTAGTAGCGCAGCTCCTGCACGCTTTCCTTGATGTCGGCCAGGGCTCGGTGCCCGCCGTGCTTGGCCGGGGAGGCGAAGTAGGCGCGCGGGTACCAGCGCCGGGCCAGCTCCTTGACGCTCGACACGTCGACCATCCGGTAGTGCAGGTAGGCGTCGAGTTCTGGCATGTCGCGGGCGATGAACCAGCGGTCGGTGGCGATGGAGTTACCGCACAGCGGCACCTTCCTGGCCTCGGGGACGTGCCCGCGCACGTAGCCGAGCACCAGGTCCTGTGCCTCGGCCACCGTGATCCCGCCGGGCAGTTCGGCCAGCAGGCCAGACGTGGTGTGCATCTCCCGCACCACGTCCGGCATGGACTCCAGCGCCTCCGCCGGGGGCTTGATGATCAGGTCGATGCCCTCGTCCAGCAGGTTGAGGTCGCCGTCGGTCACCAGGCACGCGATCTCGATGAGGGCGTCTCGGTCGATGTCGAGTCCCGTCATCTCGCAGTCGATCCATACGAGCCGGTCGTTCACCTTCACAGCGTACGGCCTCGGCCGACTCGCGTGGCCAGAACGGTGCGGCCCGCCCAGCGGCTACGGCCCGCTGACCAGCCGGGAACGCCTAGCACGGCCGGTGCGCAATGTGCTCGGGGACCCCGATGCCCGGCCGCAGCCCGGCATCGGATTCCGGCGCCCCGAAGGCCGACGTGACCGGCACCACCCCGGCCCACACGTCCAGCGCCTCGTCCTCCGGCTCGTCGTGCGGGCCGCCGGTGCGGATCTTCACCGAGGCCTCGGTCAGCGGCAGCGCCAGGACCGAGGTGGCAGCCAGTTCCTTCTTGTCCGGCTGCCGGGCGCAGGACCACTGGCCGGGGATGAGGTGCTCGGTGATGGTGCGCAGCGCCAGCAGCTTCTCGGCGGGATCGGTGACCAGCCAGGCTACGCCGTAGACCATGGCGCTGCGGTAGTTCATCGAGTGGTTGAACACCGAACGGGCGCAGACCAGCCCGTCCAGGTGCGTGACGGTGACGCACACCTCCTGGCCGCTGCCCGCCTGCAGGGTCGCGTTGGCCGACGACCCGTGCAGGTAAAGCAGGTCACCCAGCCGCCCGTAGCCCGTGGGCAGAACCCGCGGCACGCCGCCTTCGATGATGCCGAGGTGGCAGATCAGTCCGGCGTCGAGCACGGCGTGCAGGTCGTCGCGATCGGTGCGCCCCCGCTCGCGGTGCCGTCGCAGTGCGGTACGCGGGGTGCTGGAGAGGTCAGGCGCGCTCATGGTCCATCACCGTACGCCCGATCCCTTCCGTGATGGCCGCCAGCCACCGCCACGATGGACCATCGATGTCGTTATAGCAACAACGACGGTCCATTGATGTTGTTCAGTTGGAGTGAGCATCGGGCTGCCTGCTGGCACTCCTGCCCCGCCTGGCACTCCAGCATCACCTGACCCAGCTCCGGCGCTCTGCCCAACGACGTCGTTGTCACAACGACGCGCACCAGACGACATCGTTGCCACAACGACGTCGTTACGGTGACACGCCAGCCCGCCGCAGCTCAGCACGGAGTGGCCGACCCGGAACGGGAAGCGGAGTCAGCGGCCGACGGCGCTGAGGGCAGCGGCGGATGTCACCTCGTGACCCGTGCGCGGGCCCAGGCGGATGCGGGTCGGAGCGGCCAGCGCCGGCGCGGCCAGAGACGGCGCGACCAGCGCCGGCTGGGGCAGCTCGCGGCCGATGATGTCGGTGCGGACGATCTGGTCGATGTCGATCCCGCCGGGACCGATGCTGTGGCAGTCAGGCACCTGCGACGCGCCGAAGTGCCCGCCCAGCGCCCACCGGGCCCGATTGCGCGGCCGGGCCGCCTGCCGGTACGGGGCTGGCGCCCCGGCCGGCCAGCGCCGGGGGATCTGCCAGGAGTCGAGCCAGCCGAGGATCTCGCCCAGCCCGATCATCTGGTAGTTGGTGAACGGGTCCTTGGCCGTGCCCAGCACCCCGATCTGCACGCACAGTCGGCCTTCACGGTTGACGCCTGCCTGGTGGTGCGGGATCAGGTCAGGCGCGTACTCCAGGTCCTCAGGGGTGCCAAGCGCCAAGCCTGCCCTGACGATGGGCAGCAGCTGCGCGATGTCGCCAGTCAGTGGATCCCACACCAGATGACAAGGCCGGTTCTCCTGGTTCAGCCGCTGCGCGGCCGACCACACCGACACCACCCGCGGATCGGCCCCGAGGGTCATCCAGACCACCCGTGGCGCTCCTCCCTCCAATTGACCCCCGTCAGTCGCGGACCGGATGCACCTCGCGCTCGGCATCCACGCGTCAGCCACAGGGTCCCTCCCTGAAGATCGAAAACGGTCTAGACCTTCTAGCTCCCAACTTCTGCTTACGTCAGCGTTAGTGATTAGTCCATAGGTCCGCGCGTTAGGATTTTGCATTCTGTCCGTTTCTACTGAGCGGTAGGGCATGACCGTCACCGACACTCCGCCGGGAATCGACAGCCCGGAGCGCCTGGCCAGCTGGCTGAACGACCATCTCGGCGGGCCAAGCGGCCCAGGCGGCTCAAGCGGCCCAGGCGGCCCAGGCGGCTCAAGCGGCCCAGGCGGGCCCGTCCGGCTGACCGGCATCCAGCTCATCGCGGGCGGGCGGTCGAACCTGACCTACCGGCTGGAGGTCTCGGGGCCGGCCGGGACCCGGCTGCTGGTGCTGCGGCGGCCGCCGCTCGGCCACGTGCTGCCCACCGCCCACGACATGACGCGCGAGTACCGCGTCCTGGCCGCGCTGGCCGGCACCCCGGTGCCGGTCGCTCCGCTGGTGGCGCCCTGCACCGACGAGAGCGTGATCGGCGCGCCCTTTTACGTGATGGAGTTCGTGCCCGGCGTGGTCATGCGGGCCCGGGCCGACACTGCCATCCTGACCCGGGAGCAAGCCGCCGAGCTGTCGCAGTGCCTGGCCGACATGCTGGCCGCCATCCACGGCGTGGACGTCGAGGCGGTCGGGCTCGGCGACCTCGGCCGCGGCGCCGGGTACCTGCGGCGCCAGCTCGACCGGTGGCAGCGGCAGTGGCAGCTGTCGGCCACCAGGGAGATGCCCGGCTACGACCGGCTGGTGCAGCGGCTGAGCGCCGCGCTGCCCGCCGAGGGCGACGTGACGCTGGTGCACGGGGACTTCCGGCTGGACAACGCGCTGGTGACGCTGGACCCGCGGCCGCGGATCACGGCCGTGGTGGACTGGGAGATGGCCACCCTGGGTGACCCGCTGGCCGACCTGGGCTTGACCCTGGTCTACTGGACCGACCCGGGCGAGGAAGGCTGGCTGACCCCGGGCGGCGTCCCGGCCGGGCCGAACGGGGTGTCGACCGACGCGACCGTGACTCCCGGGTTCTGGACCCGGGCGCAGTTCGCCGCCGAGTACGCCAGGCGCACCGGGCGCGACGTGTCCCGGATCGGCTACTACATGGCGTTCGGCTACTTCAAGCTGGCCGTGGTGCTGGAGGGCATTCACGCGCGCTACCTGCAGCGCAAGACGGTAGGTGAGGGCTTCGAGCATGAAGGCCCGGCCGTGCCCGTGCTCATCGCCCGGGCCCACGAGGTGCTCGACACCCTGTCGTGAACCCGGGGCGGGTACTGAACAGACCCGGCGCCCCGCTCGCACCGGCCAGCTGTCCGGTGCCCCGCTCTCGCCGGGCCTGCAGCCCGGCACCCGCACGATCACCGAGCTGATAGAGGTCCGGCGCCCCGCTAACGCCGGACCTCTACTACAGATGACGCGCTGCCCCGGCCGTTGGTTGACGCGAACCGATGTGAACCGACGCGAACATACGCGGGAAAGCGCCTTAGGCGGCGGGGAGCTCGGCGGGGAGCTCGGCGACGAGCCCGGCGATGGCGGCGGCAGTGGCCGCATCCGGCGGGTCGACGGTCATCCGGGCCGTGGTGCCGCCCCGGCCGCGCAGCTGCAGCACGTGCTTGACCCGGCCGATGCTGGCCCCCAGGGCGACGATCCGGTCCAGCTGCTGCTGGTGCCGGGCGGCTGCCTCGATGTCGCCCGCGTTGAGCGCGGCGGCGATCGCGCCGTACACTTCGGGCCAGGCGCCGCTGCGGCCCGAGACCACCCCGGCCCCGCCGGCGGCCATCACCGCTGCCGGGTTCGAGTCGTTCCCGGAGAAGATCCGCGCGCCCGGGGCGGCCGCGGCATAGCCGGCCAGCTCGGTTGCGGCCGAGCCGCTGGCCTTGGCCCCGGCCAGCTGCGCGGACTCCGCCAGCTGGGCGAAGACGCCGGGGGACACGTGCAGCCCGGTCCGTTCGGGAAAAATGTACGAGTACAGTTCCCGGTCCGGCGCGGCGTCCTTGATCCGGCAGAAGTGGGCCACCAGCTCATCGGGCCTGGCCGGCAGGTAGTAGGGCGTGATGGCCGCGATCTTGGTCACGCCGAGCGCCGCCGCGGCCCGGGCCAGCCGGGCTGAATGCCGGGCATCGGGCGCGCCGATGTGCGCGATCACCCGGTCGGGACCCGCCTCGGCCAGGGCCAGCTCGAACAGGGTCAGCCGCTCGGTGTCGTCCAGGGCCGGGAACTCGCCCGTGGTCCCGGCCACGAACAGCCCGTCCAGCTGCCCGGCGACCACCTTGTACAGCGCGCGGTTGGCCTCCCGGTCGATCTCACCGTCCGCGGCGAACAGCGTCGGGACAGCCGAGAAGATGATCACATCATGCCCTGGGGCTTGAAGAACGCGCTCGATTCCTTACGCCACAGCAGCCACACCGCGCCCAGGCCGACCAGCCAGGTCAGCACCGGGAAGATCAGGCTCAGCAGCGTCTTGGGCTGGCTGAACACGCCGATCAGGTCCAGGGTGGTCAGGCCGAACAGGACCGAGGACAGGATGCGGGCCCAGTTCTTGCCCTGACCGTTCGCCCGGGCCATCCACAGCCACAGCGCGATCCCGACCACGCCGGACACCACGGCCAGGCTGATGATGAACGTGTTGAGCTGGTTGACCTGCGCCGCGGTGAGGCTGGGCCGGGCCTTCTCGATCGCGGATTTCGTGCCGCCGATGTCGACCAGCGAGACGATCAGGCTGACGGTGCTGACCGCGGCGCCCACGTACATGAGCTTGACCGCCTGCAGCACCGGCTGGGGAGCAGGAGGCCGCACCGCATCGACAGGCTTGCCGTTGGACGGATAGGGCTGGTACATGATGACCTCTGCTAGGGGAGCGCCGGTCGGGTGATGACCTATAGAGCTTAGTTGCTCGCCACGGGCTGGGCTATCCGGCCCGGGCGCGGCACCGCCGCAGCCGGGCGATACTGAAGGACCATGATGGACGAGACCTCGACGAGCCCGCGGGAGGGCACGGCGGCGCCCAAGGCTAGCGTAGCGGCTCCGGCGCCCAGGCCCGCCGGCGCGGCGTCGGCGGCGGCGCCCGAGCCCAGTGCCGTGGCGGCGGCGCCTGAGCCCAGTGCCGTGGCGGCGGCGCCTGAGCCCAGCGCCGTGGCGGCGGCGCCTGAGCCCAGCGCCGTGGCGGTTCCCGGCGAGCCGTCCCCCAGGCTGCTGCGCTGGGAGATCGTCGCCGTCTTCGCCGTCTCCCTGGGCGGCAGCGGCCTGTACGCCCTGGTCTCGTACATCGGCTCACTGACCGCCAAGCAGTCGCTGGGCAAGCAGGTCACTGTGCTCAACGGCACGCTGGCCCCCGGCCGCCCGCTGTTCGACCTGTTCCTGCAGCTGCTCAGCATCGCCCTGGCCCTGGCCCCGGTGCTGCTGGTCTTCTACCTGCTGGCCCGGGCGGGGGAGGGGCCCTCCTCGATCGGCCTGGACGCCCGCCAGCCGGTCAGGGACCTGGCCCGGGGCGCGCTGCTGGCCGCGGTGATCGGCGGCTCGGGCCTGGGCCTGTATCTGGCCGCCTACCACCTGGGCGTGGAGCTGAACGTCGTGGCCGAGAGCCTGCCGGTCATCTGGTGGCGCATCCCGGTGCTGCTGCTGTCGGCCGCGCAGAACGCCGCCGTGGAAGAGATCATCGTGGTCGGCTACCTGATGAGCCGGCTGGACCGGCTCGGGGTCAGGCCGTCCCGGGCCATCGCCATCAGCGCCGTCATCCGCGGCTCCTACCACCTGTACCAGGGCGCGGGCGCGTTCCTCGGCAACGCGGTCATGGGCGCCATCTTCGCTTACCTGTACCGCCGGTGGGGCCGGGTCACCCCGCTGCTCATCGCGCACTTCCTGATCGACGCGGTCGCCTTCGTCGGCTACGCGCTGCTGGCCGGCCACGTGTCCTGGCTGCCGGCCCCGTGAACGTCCTGGACCGGCTCTGGGAGCGGGTGTCGGGCAGCCAGCCGCTGCCGCCCGCCTGGGTGATCGGCGCGACCGCGCTGGCCGCCCTGATCATCGTGACCGGCAACAGCACCTGGCGGGTGGCCGGGAAGGTGATCACGATCGCGCACGAGGGCGGGCACGCGCTGGTCTCGGTGCTGTCCGGGCGGCGCCTGGAGGGGATCAGGCTGCACGCGGACAGTTCCGGGGTGACCTACTCGCGGGGCAAGCGGCACGGCCCCGGCCTGGTGGCCACCGCGGCGGCCGGCTACCTGGCCCCGTCCCTGCTGGGCGCGGGCGCGGCCGCTCTGCTGGCCGCGGGGCACGAGACCGCCATGCTGTGGCTGGCCCTGGTCCTGCTGGCCGCGACATTCCTGGCCGTCCGCAACGTGTTCGGCGCGCTGGCCGTGCTGGTCACCGCGGGCGGGGTGTTCGCGATCAGCTACTTCACCGCGGCCGCGGTGCAGGCCGGCTTCGCCTACCTGGCCGCGTGGTTCCTGCTGTTCGGCGGGATGCGCCCGGTGCTCGAGCTGACCCGCCGCCGCCGCTACCGCCGCGGGGTCACCGACGCCGACCAGCTCGGCCAGCTGACCGGCGTGTCCAGCGGCCTGTGGACGGCCCTGTTCCTGCTGGTCTCCGCCGCGGCCCTGGCCGCCGGCGCCCGCCTGCTGGTCCCCTAGAGCCGTCGGCCACCCGGGACCTTGGTTATTTCGCTGTTAATTCGCACCAGTTTTGGTACACACGTTGACGGTATACACGAAAGGTCGTTATCATCTCGCGATAGTCATATTCTGACCATACGAGAAGGGTTCCATGGCGAGAGCCTCGGCTGTCAAGATGCCACCGGAAGCAAGTGCCGCGCACGGCTGCGAGGGAGCCCGCCGGGTCCTCGCCCTCATGCTGGCCTTCTCGGCGGACAAGAACACCCTGACCGCGCGCGACCTGGCCGCGGCCACCGGCATCGCGCTGCCCAGCGTCTACCGGTACATCACGCTGCTGCGCGAGACCGGGCTGCTGGCCGGCGACGAGCGCGGCAGCTACCGGCTGTCCGCGCGGCTGATCGGGCTGGCCCGGGCGGCCGAGGCCGCCGAGTCCATCATCGACGTCGCCGATCCGGTCATGCGCGACCTCGCCGGCCAGACCGGCGAGACGGTGATCCTGGTCCGGCTGATCGGCCGGTCCGCGGTGTGCGTGCACCGGGTGCAGTCGGCCCAGCGGCTGCGCATCTCGTTCGAGCCCGGCCAGCCGCTGCCGCTCGAGCGCGGGGCCAGCGCCCGGCTGCTGCTGTCCGGCCTGTCACCCGAGGTGCGCCGGGAGTACCTGGCTCCGCTGGCCGAGCGCGACCCCGAGGCCGCCGCCCTGCTGGAGAAGAAGTGCGCCATCGCCGCCCGTGACGGCTGGGCCACCAGCGAACAGGAGATTGACCAGGGCGTGTGGGCCGCCTCGTCCCCGGTGCTGCAGGGCAAGCGGATGGTCGCCGTGCTCACCGTGCCCTCACCGCTGGTGCGGGCACCCGCCTCGCTGCAGCATCAGCTGGTCACCCAGGTCCGCGCCGCGGCCCGGGCCATCAGCGACGGCCTGCGCGCCGCACGCCGCTGACCGACCCTAGGGGTCCCTGCCGTCCCGGCGGGCCCAGCGATTATCCTTCCGGCATGCCGGACTTCCGTGATGTGCTCCCGGGTACGCGCCTGCCCGCCGGCCGTGCCTCGCTGGCCGGGCTGCAGGCCGCGATGGCCTCCGGCGAGCTGAGCTCCGCCGCGCTGACCGGCTTCTACCTGCAGCGCATCGACCGGCTGAACCCGGCGCTGCACGCGGTCATCACGATGAACCTCAACGCGGCGGCCGAGGCCGCGGCCAGCGACGCGGCCCGGGCCGCGGGCGGCCCACGCGGCCCGCTGGACGGCATCCCGGTGCTGGTCAAGGACAACGTCCAGGTGGCGGGCATGCCCACCACGGCCGGGTCGCCCGCGCTGCTGTCCGCCGAGCCCACCGACGCCTTCCTGATCAGCCGGCTCCGCGAGGCGGGCGCGGTCATCATCGGCAAGGCGAACCTGTCGGAGTGGGCCAACTTCCGCTCCACCCACTCGACCAGCGGCTGGTCCACGCTCGGCGGCCAGACCGCCAACCCCTACGCGCTGGACCGCAACCCGTCCGGCTCGAGCTCGGGCTCGGCGGCGGGCGTGGCGGCCGCGCTGGCCCCGGTCGCGGTCGGCACCGAGACCGACGGCTCGATCGTCTGCCCGGCCAGCGCCTGCGGGATCGTCGGCCTCAAGCCCACCAACGGCCTGGTCAGCCGCCAGGGGATCGTGCCGATCTCACCGGTGCAGGACACCGCCGGGCCGATGACGGCCTGCGTCGCGGACGCGGCGGCGCTGCTGGGCGTCCTGGCCGCCGCCGACCCCGCCGATCCCGTCGCCCCGGCCGATGCGGATTTGGCCGAACGGACCAGGCTGGCCTGCATCCGGGCCGGCCAGCCGGGGGCCCTGGATGTCGCCGCCCTGGACGGCGCGCGGCTGGGTATCTGGCGGGACGCGTCGACCCCGGCGGGCGCCGCTACCGCCGCCGTGCTCGACACGGTGCTGGCCACGCTGCGGGCACAGGGCGCGGTGGTGTCCGATCCGGTGACGCTGCCGGACGTCGGCAAGATCCCCGAGCCGGAGTTCACCGCCCTGCGGCACGAATTCAAGTACGGGATCAACGCCTACCTGGATTACATCGCCGGGTTCGGCTTCTCCGGGCCGGTGCCCCGCACCCTGGCCGAGCTGATCGACTTCAACAAGCGGAACTCCGATCTGGTCCTGTCCCGGTTCGGCCAGGAGATCTTCGAGCACGCCGAAGCGGCCGGCGGCGACCTGGCCGACCCCGGCTACCTGGCCGCGCGGCGCGAGGCCACCCGGCTGGCGCGTACCGCCATCTTCGCGCCGCTGGCCGAGCACAAGCTCGAGGCCCTGGTGGCCCTGACCGCCAACCCCGCCTGCCTGACCGACTACGTCCTCGGCGACTACGACGTGTTCCACACCTCGGGCCCGGCCGCGGTGGCCGGCTGCCCGTCCATCACGGTGCCGGCCGGGTATGTGTCCGGGCTGCCGGTCGGCGTGTCCTTCTTCGGGCCGCGCTGGACCGAGCCGCGGCTGCTGGAGCTGGCCTACGCCTTCGAGCAGGCCACCCAGGCCCGCCAGCTGCCTGCCCTGGCCGCCAGCGTGCGGCAATCCCCGGGGGGACGACCCCCCGGACCCCCCGCTGCGCTTCGCGCCCCGGCTGCGGTGCTTGCCGTAGTACCGGCGCTCACCCGGGCGCAGGGCCCGGGTTCGCTGGCCGGTCGGAGCTTCGCTCCGGTTTTCTCGCCGTAGTATCGCGGGGTCGGGAGGCTCTGCCTGCTCCCCAAGCCCACCCCAGGCCGCCGCGAAATGCGCGATAACCTGGCCAGCATGGATTCCTGGCGCCATGCGGATGTACCTCTGCTCCCGGGCAGCGGGCTGGCGCCCCGGTTGCACGACACGGCCACCGGTGAGCTGGTCCTGGCCTCGGCGGGCCCCGCGGCCACGCTGTACGCCTGTGGTATCACGCCCTATGACGCGACGCACATCGGGCACGCCGCCACCTTCACCGCCTGGGACCTGCTGGTCCGGGCCTGGCTGGACGCGACCCCGGAGACCCCCGAGACCCCCGAGACCCCCGAGACCCCGGAGACCCTGGCCGCCGCGCCGGCCAGGTACAGCGTGATCTACGTGCAGAACGTGACCGACGTCGACGACCCGCTGCTGGAGCGCGCCGCGCGGGACGGCGCGGACTGGCGGGAACTGGCCGACCGCGAGATCCAGCGCTACCGCGGCGACATGGAGGCGCTGCGCGTCCTGCCGCCCACCCACCTGATCGGGGCGGTGGAGGCGCTGCCCGTCATCGAGCGGTTCAGCGCCTTGATGGCCGACCGCGGCGCGCTGTACGACGTAGACGAGGACGTCTACTTCGCCCGGTCGGCCGACCCGGCCTTCGGCGCGCTGTCCGGGCCGGGCACGCCGTACGGGCTGGCGCCCGCGGACATGGCCGAGCTGGCCGCGCAGCGCGGCGGCGACCCGGGCCGCCCGGGCAAGAAGGACCCGCTCGACGTCCTGGTCTGGCGGGCCGAACGGCCCGGCGAGCCCGCCTGGGGTTCCCGGTTCGGCCGCGGGCGGCCTGGCTGGCACGTGGAGTGCGCCGCGATCGCCACCGACTACCTGGGCCCTGCCTTCGACGTCCAGGCTGGCGGCTGCGACCTGGTGTTCCCGCACCACGAGTTCAGCGCTTCCCACGCCCGGGTGGCTTTTTCGCCCCGGGACGGGGTGTTCGCGAGGGTCTACGCGCACGCCGGGATGGTCAGCTACCAGGGCGAGAAGATGTCCAAGTCGCTGGGCAACCTGGTGTTCGTCAACCGCCTGCTGGCCGAGGGCGTCGACCCGATGGCCATCCGGATGGCGCTGCTGGCGCACCACTACCGGTCCGACTGGGAGTGGACCGAAGCCGGCCTGGCCGACGCCGGCGCCCGGCTGGCCCGCTGGCGCTCCGCGCTCACCCGGGCCGAGGCGGCTTTTCCCGCCCGCGAGGAAGGCGCGCCCACGGCCGCCGCGGCCGCCTCGGCGCACGAGGTCCTGGCCGGGGTGCGCGCCCGGATGCGCGACGACCTGGACGCGCCCGGCGCGCTGGCCGTGGTCGACCGCTGGGCCGACCGGCTCCTAGCCGACGCGCCGACCCGGATCACCCCCGCCGACGTCTCCGGCGCGCACCTGGTCACCGACACCATAGACGCCCTGCTCGGCATCCCCCTCCGCCCCTTACCCACCCGTCCGCCACCCACCAGTCCCCGGGCGAGGTGACCGTGACATGAAACCCGGGTTTCAGCACCCCGGATGGAACCGCGACAAGATGCCGGTCAAGTCCACATCACGAACCCTCGGGCGGGAAAGGTGGTCCAGGCTCTCGTGACATAGACCTGGGCTATGTGCTGGAGCCCGCCCCACCCGGCGTGGCGCGCCGGGCGGCCGGCCGCCCGTAGCGGTAGCGGTAGAGCAGGTAGGCCGGCGGCCCGGCCAGGAGGGGGAGCCAGTAGGACGCGACCCGGTAAGCGAGAGTGGCCAGGAAGGCGTAGCCGGGGCGGACGCCGGCCAGGATCAGCAGGCCGCTGAGGCTTGCCTCCACGAGGCCGAGTCCGCCCGGGGTGACCGGGAGGAGCGCGGCGATGTTGGCGGCTGAGTAGGCCAGCAGCACCAGGGAGGGCCGCGGGTCGGCTCCGGTGGCGCGCAGGGCCGCCAGCAGACAGCCGAAGTCGAAGCCGAGGCGGCCGGCGGTCAGCAGCACCGCCTGCCGCCATTTCCTGTCCAGCACTGCACTGATCGTGTCACGCTGGGTCAGCAGCCGCTTGTCCAGGCCGGTGACCGACGGCCGGTGCCCGTGGGTGATCCGGTTCCACCCGCGGGTCATCCAGTTCCACAGGCTCTGCGCGGCACGCCCGAGTGCGGCCAGTGGCCGCTCCGTGTGCAGGATGATCACGCCAAATATCGTGTACAGGACAAACCCGGCGATACCGATCTCGTCGGTCGTGGCATCCACAGTCCTCTTCACCACTTTGTCGGCATTTGTGAGCGCCTTGTCGAGCGCCTTTTCGATCGTCGGCTCGCCCGCCGCGATCAGCCCTGCCTGGCTGGCGGTGAGTTGCTCGGCCAGCTCGTGGAGTTCCTTGCGCGGCAGGGTCCCGCCGCCGAACCACTCGGGGATGACACGGACGCCCGGGCGATCCATCCGCTTGACCACGTGGGGTTTGCCGTCCTCTTGGTCGATGACAGCCGCATCGAACGAGCCGATCAACTTGTCCTTTGCAGCGCCTCGATGGCCCCCAGGTCTGTCTCCGCGGCCGAGACGCTGCCGTAGGTGGCGGCGTAGACGACTGTGGGCTTCTTGTCACTCATGACATCTCCTTGATCTCGGGTTATCCGGCAGATGATTCAAGGCCGGCTGCCTCTGTTGCAGCCGGGCGGTGAATGTGCCCGTCATGGGCAGTCCATACGGCAATCACGCAGCGGTAAAGGCGATGCCGGCTCTCGTCGCATAGGCCTGAGCTATGGGCAAGCCGTCGGCAGATTCGCCGGTCACGGGCTTAGAAGGAAGCCCGCTCGGATCTGATGCCCAGCAGCGAGGATTGTGTTGCGGTGCATCTTGTGATGAGGGGAGCACCGGCAGAACGCTCCCGATCGGGCCCATCGGGCGTATGCACGCGTGGCTGACCGTGACCGCATCCGGCGGAACGTCGGCCAGCCGGGGCAGGCCGCGGGGAGTGTGCAGCAAGCGCGGTACGTCGTAGCGGCAGTCGTTTGACGCAAGCTCGCGGCCGCAAGGTCGTCCTACGGTGCATCCATGAACGCCTTGAATCCCGCGCGGACAGCATCGCTTGTGCTGTCCGGTTCCGGCGGTTCCGCGCCGCAGGGTGTCGTGTTGCGGCACCTGCGCTACTTTGTCGCCGTTGCCGACGCTGGCACCTTCAACTCAGCACGGGCCCGGCCTGCCCGGTCATCACGCCCCCGACCGGGCGATGTCCATCCAGGACAGGCCCGGCAAGATCTATCGACACGCCTTAACGCCACAGTCCCGCGCGCCGCCGCTTGTCAAGGCCCGCCGCCCGCCTGTGGATAAACCAGAAAGTTATCCACAGGCGGTCCCGTGGGGCTCGTTCGCCAGCCCGCCCCGGCAACGCTGACGTCATGAGACAAACCGCCACAGCGGGTGACGACGCCCCGCAGACACCCCAAACACCCCAAACACCCCAGAGGGCCCAGGCCTTCCCGGACCCCGAGCCCGGCATCGTCGTCCGGGTCAGCTCGCCCGCCGCCCTGCTGGCCGTGATCCCGCACCTGATCGGCTTCTGGCCCGCGGCCAGCGTGGTCATCATCGGGCTCGCGCCGCCACGCGACCGCATCCGCGTCACGCTCCGGTACGACCTGCCCGATCGGCCCGACGCGGACCTGGCCGCCGACATCGCCGAGCACGCCGCGGGCGTCCTGCACGCCCAGCACCTGACCGAAGCGACGGCGGTCGGCTACGGGACCCAGACCCTGGTGACCCCGGTGGCCGAGGCCCTCCGGGCGGCGGCCGCCAAGGCCCGGATCGACCTGCGGGACTTCCTCCGGGTCGAGAACGGCCGCTTCTGGTCGTACAACTGCCATGACCAGGAATGCTGCCCGGCCGAGGGGACGCCGTTCGACGTGACCCAGCGATCCGTGGTGTCCGTGCTGGACCGCGGCGAGCCGGTGCTGGCCGACCGGGCCGCCCTGGCCGCCCGGGTGGCGCCGCTGGGCGGCGTCACCGCCGAGTCGATGCGCCAGGCCACCCGGCGGGCCGAGCGGCACGTCGCCCAGCTGCTCGGGAAGGTCCGCAAGTCCTCCCGCCTGGGCGCGGCCCGTCAGATGATCGCCGCCGAGAGCCTGGCCGCGGTCGGCGCGATGATCGCCGCGTACCGCCGCGGCGGCCGGTTCAGCACCGACTACGAGATCGCCCGCATCACCGTCGCCCTGCGCGACCTGAGGGTCAGGGACGACGCCTGGGCCCGGATGGATCCCGCGCACGCCGAGCCGCACCTGCGGCTGTGGCTGGACGTGGTCCGGCGGGCCCAGCCCGGCCATGTGGCCGCGGCGGCCGCCCTGCTGGCCTTCGTGGCCTGGCAGTCCGGCGACGGCGCCCTGGCCAACGTGGCCCTGGACCGGGCCCTGGCCGACGATCCGGTCTACTCCATGGCGCTGCTGCTCCGGCAGGTGATCACGGCGGGCGCGCCGCCGTCGCTGGCCCGGCTGCCGATGACTCCCGAGGAAGTGGCGGCCAGCTACGACGAGGCCGAGGCCGAGGCCGCAGACTACGGCGACGATGATGATAGTCACGATGACGACTATGTTCACGAGCCGGACGCAGCCGACCACGACCCGGACTCAGCCGACGAATACTGAGGTCACGGCGGGGCCGGCCGACAGCCGCCCGCCAGGCGGCCGCCTCCGCCCGGATACACTGCCTGAAATGTCCGCTCCGCAGAATATGAGCCCGCGTATTCCGTTCTTTACCGCCTGTCCGCATCATGGATAACGGTTCTTAACCCCGGGAGGATGCCCGCATGACCGACGCCACGCACGAGGCCGCGGTGGCCAGGCTGCGCGAGGCTTACGCGGCCGTGCCGCCCGGGACGCCGGTGCGGCTGGCCAAGCGCACCTCGAACCTGTTCCGGTTCCGCGACGCGGCCCCGGTCGCGCAGCTCGACGTCTCCGCGTTCGGCCACGTGCTGTGCGTCGACCCGGGCCGCCGGATCGCCCGGGTCGGCGGCATGACGACGTATCAGGACCTGGCCGACGCGACGCTCAGGCACGGGCTGATGCCGCTGGTGGTGCCCCAGCTCAAGACCATCACCCTGGGCGGCGCGGTCACCGGTCTCGGCATCGAGTCCACCTCGTTCCGCAGCGGCCTGCCGCACGAGTCGGTCACCAAGATGGAGATCCTGACCGGCGACGGCCGGGTGATACGCGCCACCGCCGATAACGAGCACGCTGACCTGTTCCGCGGGTTCCCGAACTCCTACGGCACCCTGGGCTACACGCTGTCGCTGACGATCGAGCTCGAGCCGGTGCGGCCCTTCGTGCACCTGCGTCACTTCCGGTTCGACAGCACACAGGCCTGCATGGAGGCCTGCGTGCAGATCGCCGCCGAGGGCAGCTACCACGGCCACCGGGCCGACTTCCTGGACGGCACGGCGTTCGCGCCGGATGAGCTGTACCTCACCGTCGGCGCGTTCAGCGATGTCGCGCCCTGGCGCAGCGACTACACCGGCCAGCAGATCTACTACACCTCGATCAGGCAGCACAAGGAGGACTTCCTGACCGTCCGCGACTACCTGTGGCGGTGGGACACCGACTGGTTCTGGTGCTCACGGGTCTTCGGCGTGCAGAATCCGATGGTCAGGAAACTGTGGCCACGCCGGTACCGGCGCAGCGACGTGTACCGCAAGCTGGTCGCCCTCAACCAGCGCTACGGCCTTACCGGCGCGGTGGATAGCAGGCGGCACCGGCCGCCGCGGGAGTTCGTCACCCAGGACGTGGAGATCCCGGTCGAGAACGGTGCGGAGTTCCTGGAGTTCTTCGACGCCAGTGTGGGCATGCGCCCGGTCTGGATGTGCCCGCTGCGGCTGCGCGGTGAGCAGGCTTGGCCGCTGTACCCGCTGCAGCCCGGCGAGCTCTACGTGAACTTCGGGTTCTGGGGGACCGCGCCGCGGCCCGCGCCCCCGGGCCAGGCTGACGGCTACTACAACCGCCTGGTAGAGGACGAAGTGGCGAAGCTGGACGGGCACAAGTCGCTGTACTCGTCCGCCTTCTACACCGAGGAGGAGTTCTACCGGCGTTACAACGGCGAGGCCTACCAGGCCCTCAAACGCGCCTACGACGGCGAGGGGCGCCTGCTCAGCCTGTACGAGAAATGCGTCAGGGCACGCTGACGCACCGCAACGGAAGGAACGCACAGCATGGCATTGGCCGACGTATTCGAGTCATTCGCGGGGCCGGACGCCCCGGTAGAGTTCGCGGCCTATGACGGCAGTCACGCCGGCGCGGCCGGATCTGCGGTAAAGGTGACGGTCCGCTCGCCGGTGGCCGTGGCCTACCTGGCCCAGGCGCCGGGCGCGCTCGGGCTGGCCCGCGCCTACGTGGCCGGCCACCTGGACGTCGACGGCGACATGTACGAGGCTCTGGCCGGGATGACCAAGGCCCAGTCGATCGGCATGGGCATCGCGGAGAAGCTCCGCCTGCTGCGGGCCCTCGGCGGCCCCAAGCTCCTGGTGCACCGGATGCCGCCGCCGCCCCAGGAGGTCCGGCTGCACCGCCGCTGGCTCGGCGGCCGGCTGCACTCCAAGGGCCGCGACGCCAAGGCGATCTCCCATCACTACGACGTCTCCAACCGCTTCTACGAGTGGGTGCTCGGCCCGACCATGGCCTACACCTGCGCCTGCTACCCGCGCGAGAACGCCACGCTGGAAGAGGCCCAGGTCAACAAGTTCGACCTGGTCGCCCGCAAGCTGGGCCTGCGCGAGGGGATGCGGCTGCTCGACGTGGGCTGCGGCTGGGGCGGCATGGTCATCCACGCGGCGCGGGAGTACGGCGTCAAGGCCCTGGGCGTCACGCTGTCCGCCCAGCAGGCCGCCTGGGGCCAGGAGGCGGTCGAGAAGGAGGGCCTGTCCGGCCTGGCCGAGGTCCGCCACCTGGACTACCGGGACGTGCCCGAGACCGGCTTCGACGCGGTCAGCTCCATCGGGCTCACCGAGCACATCGGCAAGCACAACCTGCCCGCCTACTTCTCGTTCCTGCTCGGCAAGCTCAAGGTCGGCGGGCGGCTGCTCAACCACTGCATCACCCGGCCGGACAACGCCGAGCCGGCCATCCGCAAGGAGGGCTTCATCAACCGGTACGTGTTCCCCGACGGGGAGCTAGAGGGACCCGGCTACCTGATCTCGCTCATGCACGACACCGGTTTCGAGGTGCGGCACGAGGAGAACCTGCGCGAGCACTACGCCAAGACGCTGGCCGCCTGGAGCCACAACCTCGACGCGCACTGGCACGAGGCGGTCAAAGAGGTCGGCCAGGGCACGGCCCGGGTGTGGCGGCTGTACATGGCCGGCTCCCGGCTCGGCTTCGACCGCAACCACATCGAACTGCACCAGGTGCTGGGCGTCCGGTTGCACGCCGACGGGACCTCCGGCATGCCGCTGCGGCCCGACTGGGACCTGCCGAAGGTCCTAGCCCGCTAACTGCGCCGAACGGGCCGTGGCCCTCGGTCACGTCTCGTCACCCTCGCCCGGGCCAGCATCTGGCCGCTCCCCGTCTCGCATGCGCGGGACGGGGAGCGGCCTGGCCGTGCCTGCCACCCCGGCCAGCGTCCCGACCGGCGGGAGCGGGCTCATGAACGGGGTCATATCGGTGATGGCCCCGGCCGCGAACAAGCGCGGCCACCGCCCGGGCGGTGGCCGGACCGGACTGCGCTGCCTGCGCCGGGACAGCCACGCACGGCACGCCGCAGCCGGCCGCCATGGCGGCCAGGCCGTCGTCCGGCCCAGTTGTCACGACGAGGTCCGCTCCCTCGGCCGCCAGGGACATCGCCTGCGCGAACAGCACCGGCAGGCTGAGCTGCCCGGCCAGCAGTTCCGCGACGTCGTCGCCGGGCAGCACCGTCCGGCCGGTGATGGTGGAGATCAGCCGCCGCCGCGCACGATTGCATTTCCGGTGACGATTTCGGCATTTGACCGGTATGCGTCAGCCTCCGCGGCCGACCGCCCGGCCGTTGCCGCGGCCACCGTCGCGTTCCCCAGGCCTGCCGCCAGCGGCCGACGATTGCGCCCCCGGGTGCGCTATCCTGTGCGCATGCGTGCCGTCCGGCTGCTTCTTACCTAGCCGCGCCGACCTACCGTCGTTGGCGCGGCTGCCCCTCGTGTCGAGGGGCGTTTTCATTGCAGGTGACCTACGCCCGGCAGGGGTTAATGGGCGCCGGACCGATCTGATGGTGAGGAAACAATGACAGCGGCCGAGAGCGCCGATCTGGCGCAGCGCTACGACCCCCGCGACGTCCAGGAGAAATGGCAGGCGCGCTGGGCCGACCTGGACCCGTTCCGGGCCGGCGAGGACCCGGCGGACGACCGGGAGCGCTTCTACCTGGTGGACATGTTCCCGTACCCGTCCGGCGACCTGCACATGGGGCACGCCGAGGCGTACGCGATCGGCGACGCCTTGGCCCGCTACCACTTCCTGCGCGGCCGCAACGTGCTGCACCCGATCGGCTGGGACGCCTTCGGCCTGCCCGCGGAGAACGCGGCCATCAGGAACAACTCCCATCCCGCTGACTGGACCTACGCCAACATCGAGACTCAGGCCGCGTCGTTCCGCCGCTACGCGACCTCCTTTGACTGGAGCCGCAGGCTGCAGACCTGCGACCCCACCTACTACCGGTGGAACCAGTGGCTGTTCCTGCGCTTCTACGAGCGAGGGCTCGCCTACCGCCGCGGCGGTTACGTCAACTGGTGCCCGGTCGACCAGACCGTCCTGGCCAACGAGCAGGTCATCGCCGGGAAGTGCGAGCGCTGCGGTGCCGATGTGGCCCGGCGGATGCTGACCCAGTGGTATTTCAAGATCACCGAGTACGCCGACCGCCTGCTCGCCGACGCCAAGCAGCTGGAGGGCTGCTGGCCCGACCGGGTGCTGCTGATGCAGCGCAACTGGATCGGCCGCTCGGAGGGCGCCGAGGTCCACTTCGCCATCGAGGGCCGCGACGAGCCGGTCACGGTCTTCACCACCCGGCCGGACACTTTGTACGGGGCCACGTTCTTCGTGGTCGCGGCCGACTCGCCGCTGGCCGAGCAGGTGTGCGCCCCCGACCGCCTGCCCGAGCTGCGCGCCTACGTCGAGCAGGTCCGCAAGCTAACCGACATCGAGCGCCAGTCCACCGACCGGGAGAAGACCGGCGTGTTCCTGGGTCGGCACGCGGTCAACCCGGTGAACGGCGAACGGATCCCCGTCTGGGCCGCCGACTACGTGCTGCCCGACTACGGCACCGGGGCCATCATGGCCGTGCCCGCGCACGACCAGCGCGACCTCGACTTCGCGCGCGCCTACGGCCTGGACGTCCGGGTCGTGGTCGACACCGGGGAGCCGGATCCGGCCCTGACCGGCATCGCCACCGCGGGCGACGGCACGCTGGTGAACTCGGGCCCGATCAACGGGCTGCCCAAGGCCGAGGCCATCGCGGCGATCACCGCCATCCTGGCCGACCAGGGCCAGGGCCGCGCGGCGGTCAACTACCGGCTGCGCGACTGGCTGCTGTCCCGGCAGCGTTTCTGGGGCACCCCCATCCCGATCATCCACTGCCCGTCCTGCGGCGAGGTCCCGGTGCCGGACGACCAGCTGCCGGTGGTCCTGCCCGACCTGCGCGGCCAGGACCTGGTACCTCGGGGCGTGTCCCCGCTGGCCGCAGCCGAGGACTGGGTGAACGTCGACTGCCCGCGCTGCGGCGGCCCGGCCAAGCGCGATACGGACACCATGGACACCTTCGTGGACTCGTCCTGGTACATGTTCCGCTACTGCTCGGTGAACTACACCGACGGCCCCTTCGAGGCGGCCGAAGTCCGGCGCTGGGCCCCGGTCGACATGTACGTGGGCGGCGTGGAGCACGCCATCCTGCACCTGCTGTACGCCAGGTTCTTCACCAAGGTCCTGTACGACATGGGCCTGCTCGGCTTCACCGAGCCCTTCACCCGGCTGATCAACCAGGGCCAGGTCATCAACCGAGGCAAGGCGATGTCGAAGTCGCTGGGCAACGGCGTGGATCTCGGCGAGCAGATCAAGCGGTTCGGGGTGGACGCGGTCCGGCTGACCATGATCTTCGCCAGCCCGCCGGAAGACGACATCGACTGGGCCGACATGAACCCGGAGGCCATGGTCAAGTTCCTGGCCCGGGTCTGGCGGATCGCTTCCGACGTGGCCGCCGCCGACCATGGCGCCGCGGGCTCGGCCGGCACGGCGGGCGACACCGAGCTGCGCAAGGTCACGCACCGCACCATCGACGAGGTCACCCGCCAGGTCGAGGCCTACCACCTCAACGTGGCCGTGGCCCGGCTGATGGAACTGGTCAGTGCCACCCGGAAGGCCATCGATGCGACCCGGAAGGCCATCGATTCCGGGCCCGGCGGTCCGGGAGCAGCCGACCCCGCGGTCCGCGGGGCGGCCGACGTACTGGCCGTGCTGCTGTCCCTGTTCGCCCCGTACACCGCCGAGGAGTGCTGGGAGCTGCTCGGGCACAAGCCGTCCGTGGCCCGGACGGCCTGGCCCGCCGCCGACCCGGACCTGCTGACCCAGGAGACGGTCACCTGCGTGGTGCAGGTCAACGGCAAGGTGCGGGACAAGCTGGAAGTCCCGTCGGCCATCACCGAGGACGAACTGCGCGAGCTCGCCCTGGCGGCTCCCGGAGTGGTCCGGACGCTGGGCGGTCAGCAGGTCAGCAGGGTCATCGTGCGGGCGCCGAAGCTGGTCAGCATCGTCGCGGCGTAGTCACCGCCGCGACGACGCGGATCCCTCTGGGCCTCCGGCGCCGCCGATGCCTGCCCGGCTCAGACGCGGCGCAGCACGGCTACTACGCGGCCGAGGATGGTGGCCTCGTCGCCCAGGATCGGGGTGTAGGCCGGGTTGTGCGGGATCAGCCAGGCGTGCCCATCACTGCGCTTGAACGTCTTCACCGTGGCCTCGCCGTCGAGCATGGCGGCCACGATCTCCCCGTTCTCCGCGTCTTCCTGCTGCCGGACCACGACCCAGTCCCCGTCCGCGATCGCGGCGTTGATCATCGAGTCGCCGGCCACCTTGAGCAGGAACAACGTGCCCTCGCCGACGAGCTGGCGCGGCAGCGGGAAGATGTCCTCCACATGCTGCTCGGCCAGGATCGGCCCGCCTGCGGCGATCCGCCCGACCAGCGGCACGTAGGCCGCCTCCTGCGAGGCAATGTCGATGCCGGGGAAGTCCGGCATTTCCTCCTCGCCGCGCTCCGGCTCGGGCCGCCCTGGCTCGGGCCGGACCGCCGGGTGACCGGGCAGGCGCACCTCTACGGTTCGCGGGCGGCCCACGTCCCGGTGCAGGTAACCCTTCTTCTGCAGCGTGCTCAGCTGGTAGGAGACGCTGGAGGTGCTGGTCAGCCCGACCGCCTCGCCGATCTCCCGCATCGAGGGCGGGTAGCCGCGCTTCTGCACGGACTCCCTGATGACCTGCAGCACCTTGCGCTGCCGCCAGGTCAGCACGTGGTCCGGGTCGGGCTTGTCCGGCGTCTCCAGGGTGACCACCGGTACGCTGCCCTTCGGCTTGCGTCCCGGCCGCCCCTTGGGTCTGGGCATATCCGTGCCGGAAGTGCCCGTTGTAGTGCCTCCCATGGCGGTTCC
The DNA here is from genome assembly GCA_963739135.1 of uncultured Actinomycetes bacterium. Classification (GTDB taxonomy): domain Bacteria; phylum Actinomycetota; class Actinomycetes; order Streptosporangiales; family Streptosporangiaceae; genus Palsa-504. The sequence goes on along the minus strand of CAVTZG010000017.1, from coordinate 90,458 downwards.
CTCCATCTGATGACCTTCCGTATCCGGACTCTTGCTGACTAGAGACTAGCGTTACCTGGCCCGCATCCCAAACATCTGTTCGGACGTGTCGCGAAAATGTCGTACCCACGCGATACAACAATGTAGTAGCTTCTTCGATCGAACAGGATTACGATCGAGCGAAGAAGCGATCGAACAGGCCATGAAGTCAGTATAGCTCGAATGAAGGTTTGACCACGGGAGGGCGCCATGAGCGCGATGCGGGCCATAGAAGTGCCGGAGCTGCCAGCGGCTGAGCTGCCGGAGGAGCCAGCCGCGGCCGAGCCGGAGACCAGCGCAGCCACCCGGGCGGCCGTCCGCTGGACCGGACCCGTCCCTGTGACCCCCTTGGTCCCCGGGGCCTTCGTGACCCCCACGGTCCCCGTGGTCCCCGTGGTCCCCGTGGCCCCCGCCGTCCCCACGGCCCCCGCCAAGGCCATTCCCGGCCAGCCCGCGCGCCGTCAGCCGCCCCGGGCCCAGGTGGCAGACCCGCCGCTCCGGCTGACCAGGCGCGGGAAGATCGTGGTCGGCATCGCGGCCGCCCTGCTCGCCGCCGGGCTGTCCCTCGTCATCGCCGCATCGGCGCAGGCCACGAGCCATTCGCCGGGCACGGCGCGGCAGGGCCTGGCGCGGGTGGTCGTCCGGCCTGGCCAGAGCCTGTGGTCGGTCGCCGAGAGCGCCGACCCCAACGCCGACACCCGGTCGGTCATCCAGCAGATCATCGAGCTCAACGGGCTGAGCGCGGACACCGTGCTGCCCGGCCAGAGCCTCTGGGTGCCGCGCGGCTGATCTCGTCCAGCTGCCCCAAGCCCCGCGACACGCCGGCGCCATGCGGATAGCCCCGGCCAGCAAGGATTCCAGAGCTAAGACGCGCGCCCGCTTGCCAGCAGTGCCTCTCGTGGTCTACCGTAACCACAACATCTAGTAGTTACATCGCTGTGGTTTCTCCACAAGTTGTGTTACAACTAGAATGGTTGGTACGAGGCACCCGGGAGGTGATCGCGTGCACTGCCCGTTCTGCCGGAATCCCGACAGCAGGGTCATCGACAGCCGGACCGCTGACGATGGTGCCGCGATCCGGCGCCGGCGGTCGTGCCCCGAGTGCGGGCGCCGGTTCACCACGCAGGAGACGGTGATCCTGATGGTGGCCAAGCGCAGCGGCGTCACCGAGCCGTTCACCCGCGACAAGATCATCCGCGGCGTGCAGCGCGCCTGCCAGGGCCGGCCGGTCAGCGAGGACAAGCTTGCCATCCTGGCCCAGCAGGTGGAGGAGACCATCCGGGCCCGCGGCCTGGCCGAAGTCCCCTCCCACGAGGTGGGCCTGGCCATCCTGGGGCCGCTCCGGGAGCTTGACGAGGTTGCCTACCTGAGGTTCGCCTCGGTCTACCGGGGTTTCGAGTCCCTCGCCGACTTCGAGGACGAGATATCCGCGTTGCGCCAGGGGCATCACCAGCGCCGGGAAAAAGAAACGGCGCCGTGAGCGCGGTACCGCAGTTACAGCATGGGCAGACAGGACCGGGCAGGGATCCCGCGCGGATCCCGGAAGGGGGAAGTTATGACCGAGACGGCGAGCAGCGCGGCCCGTAAGGGCAAGGGCCACGAGGAGCCCCGGGACGTGCCCGGCCCGCATGCCGCGCAGGCCAAGCCGCGCGGCGGTCTGTCCATGACCCGCATCCACACCACGCCCGGCGTGCATCCCTACGACCAGATCACCTGGGAGCGCCGCGACGTCGTGATGACGAACTGGCGGGATGGCTCGGTCAACTTCGAGCAGCACGGCGTGGAGTTCCCCGACTTCTGGTCGGTGAACGCCGCCAACATCGTGACCACCAAGTACTTCCGCGGCGCGGTCGGCTCACCGCAGCGCGAGTGGAGCCTCAAGCAGCTGGTGGACCGGGTCGTCGGCGTGTACACGGAAAGCGGCCGCAAGCACGGCTACTTCGCCACCGACCAGGACGCCCAGATCTTCGACCACGAGCTCAAGTACGCCCTGGTCCACCAGGTCTTCAGCTTCAACTCCCCGGTCTGGTTCAACGTCGGAACCACATCAAAGCAGCAGGTCAGCGCGTGCTTCATACTTTCCGTCGACGACACCATGGACGCCATCCTGGAGTGGTACCGGGAAGAGGGCCTGATCTTCAAGGGCGGCTCGGGCGCAGGCGTCAACCTGTCCAAGATCCGCTCCAGCAAGGAGCTGCTGTCCTCGGGCGGCACCGCGAGCGGCCCGGTGTCCTTCATGCGCGGCGCGGACGCCTCGGCCGGCACGATCAAGTCCGGCGGCGCCACCCGCCGCGCGGCCAAGATGGTCGTGCTCGACGTGGATCACCCAGACGTGGCCGAGTTCATCGTCACCAAGGCCCGTGAGGAAGAGAAGGTCCGCGTGCTCCGCGACGCCGGGTTCGACATGGACCTGGGCGGCAAGGACATCGTCAGCGTCCAGTACCAGAACGCCAACAACTCCGTTCGCGTCTCCGACGAGTTCATGCACGCGGTCGAGGAGGGCAAGGGGTTCGACCTGCTGGCCCGGCGCACCGGCGAGGTGGTCGAGCGGGTCGACGCCAGGAACCTGTTCCGCTCCATGGCCCAGGCCGCCTGGGACTGCGCCGACCCCGGCATCCAGTACGACGGCACGATCAACGACTGGCACACCAACCCGGAATCGGGTCGAATCACCGCAAGTAATCCCTGCTCCGAGTATATGAGCCTGGACAATTCCTCCTGCAACCTGGCCAGCATCAACCTGCTCAAGTTCCTGCGCGACGACGACACCTTCGACGCTGAGCGGTTCAGGAAGATCGCCGAGCTGATCATCACCGCGATGGACATCTCGATCTGCTTCGCCGACTTCCCGACCGAGAAGATCACCGCTACCACCCGGGCTTACCGGCAGCTCGGCATCGGCTACGCCAACCTGGGCGCGCTGCTGATGGCCACCGGCCACGCCTACGACTCCGAAGGCGGCCGGGCCATCGCCGCCGCCATCACCTCGCTGATGACCGGCGCCGCCTACCGGACATCGGCCGAACTGGCCGCCGCCGTCGGCCCCTACGACGGCTACGCCCGCAACGCCAAGCCGCACCAGCGGGTCATCCGAAAGCACGCCGACGCCAGCGAGCGGATCAGGACCATCGCCACCATCGACCGCGAGATCCTCGACCTGGCCAACCAGACCTGGCAGGAGTGCATCGAGCTCGGCGAGGCCAACGGCTACCGGAACGCCCAGGCCTCGCTGCTCGCGCCTACCGGATGCCTAACAGCTGACACTTTGGTGACCACCAATCGCGGACTTGTTCGCCTAGGCGAGATCGCCGATGTCTACGGCGACCGCTGGCAGGACCTCGACCTCATCGTGTCCACCGACGAGGGACCCCGGCAGGCGACGAAGTTCTTCGTCAACGGCGAGGAGCCGACCCGCCGGATCAGCACCGAGGGCGGCTACAAGATCCAGGGAACCCTCACCCACCGGGTCAAGGTCGTAGACCCGGTCACAGGTACCTGGGAATGGAAGCGGCTGGCCGATATCGCGCCAGGCGATGTCGTGCCCCTGCAGATGCGCACGCTGGTCGGTGAACCGCGCCTGGTCCCACTGCCCGTCCTTGACCAGGCCTACTATGCCGGGGACCGGCACATACGCGTTCCGGATGCCGTGACCCCCGAGCTGGCCGAGCTGGTTGGCTACTTCATGGGCGACGGCAGCCTGCACGCCAAGGGAATCAGGCTCTGCGTCGCCAACACCGACCTGGACGTCGCCGAACGTCTCGGTGTCCTGGCCAAGGACCTGTTCGGACTGGCGCCCGCAGTAACGCCGCAGGAGGGCTACCAGGAGCTGACGCTCTCCTCGGTCCGGCTGGCGCGCTGGTGGCAGGCAGCCGGATTCGCCAAGGGACTGCCCAGCACCGATCACAGCGGCAAGGGCTGGGTGCCGAGAGTTCCGTCGGCGATCCTGGAAGCCAACGACCCGGCGGTGTACGGCGCATTCCTGCGCGGCCTGTTCGAGGCGGATGGCACCGTCCTCGAGGGCGTGCCCAGCTTCTCGACCGCCCACGAGTCGTTCGCCGCGGAAGTCCGTACCCTCCTGCTCACCCAGGGACTGGCCACCACGACCCGGGAGACCGTCAGCGGCTGGGGCGGCCCGATATTCCAGGTGCGGCTGCGCAACGTCGATCACGCGCTCAACTTCGCCGAATTCGTGGGCTTCATCGGCCAGCGGAAAGACCGCATGATCGCTGAGCTGGAACCGGAGCACTCGGCCAAGAAGGACTACGTGTTCCTGCCGGCCGACGTGTGGGCCGAGCTTGTCCCGGTCACCCACCACGCCCGCAACGCCATGATGCAGTCCCTGCGCAAGCACGGCGGCGTCCCGCGCATGCTCGCCTCCCGCGTCTTCGAGGAGACCCTCGACGACCGGCTGGGCGCCGCGCTCGGCTACCTCTTCGAGCGGGTCGCGCAGAACGACGACGGCGGCGTCCAGCCCACCTACGACCTGTCGGTGCCGCAGAACGTCACCTATGTCGCGAACGGCATGGTGAGCCACAACACCATAGGCCTCATGATGGACTGTGACACCACTGGTATCGAGCCCGACCTGGCCCTGGTCAAGTTCAAGAAGCTGGTCGGCGGCGGCTCGATGCAGATCGTCAACCAGACCGTGCCGCGCGCGCTGAAAAACCTCGGCTACCCGCACGAGCAGGTCGAGGCGATCACCGAGTACATCGCCGAGCACGGTCACGTGGTCAACGCCCCCGGCCTGCGGCCGGAGCACTACGAGGTGTTCGACTGCGCTATGGGCGAGCGCGCGATCGGCCCGATGGGCCACGTCCGGATGATGGCCGCCGTCCAGCCGCTGCTGTCCGGGTCGATCTCCAAGACCGTGAACATGCCGGAGAGCGCCACCGTCGAGGACATTGAGCGGGTCTACTTCGAGGGCTGGAAGCTCGGACTGAAGGCCCTGGCCATCTACCGCGACAACTGCAAGGTCGGCCAGCCGCTGTCGGACGCCAGGAAGAAGCCCGCCGAGGCCGAGGCGGCCGCGGCCCCGCCCGAGGCGGCGCCGCACGAGCACCGGCCGGTCCGCAAGCGGCTGCCCCGGCAGCGGCCCGCCACCGTGACCAGGTTCTCCGTAGCCGGCGCCGAGGGCTACATGACCGCCTCCAGCTACCCGGACGACGGTATCGGCGAGGTGTTCCTCAAGCTTGGCAAGCAGGGCTCCACCCTGGCTGGCGTGATGGACGCCTTCTCCATGGCCATCTCGGTCGGCCTGCAGTACGGCATCCCGCTGGACTCCTACGTGGCCAAGTTCACCAACATGCGGTTCGAGCCGGCCGGCCTGACCGACGACCCGGACATCAGGATCGCCAGCTCGGTGATGGACTACATCTTCCGTCGCCTGGCCCTGGACCACCTGCCCTACGAGGACCGCGCCGAGCTCGGCATCCTGTCCGCCGCCGAGCGCGCCGCCGAGGTGGCCGGGCACGACCCCGCCGGGCTGAGCGACGACCCGGACCCGGAGGAACTTGCCCAGTCGGCCGCCGTCGAGCCTCCTCTTCATGCCGAACGGTCCGTGCCGCCCGCTGCCGCCCAGCTTCCCGTCGCCCAGGCCAAGCCGGTCCCGGCCGTTCCCGCCGCCGCGGCCCCGCACAGCTCGACCGAGCTGATCGAGGCCCAGCAGGGCCGCACCGCCGACGCCCCGCTCTGCCTGACCTGCGGCACCAAGATGCGCCCGGCCGGCAGCTGCTACGTCTGCGAAGGCTGCGGCTCCACCAGCGGCTGCAGTTAGTTAGTCTCTCCCGCCCGGGTGGGGGCGTCGGCCAGTCCCGGCACCCCACCCGGGCTTCTTTCCGGCCGGTTTACCACCGCTGGTAGCATAAGGCCATGGCTGCTGACCCGGCCCGCACCGAAGCCCAGGACGAGCGCCTGCGGGAGATGACCCGGCATGTCCAGGCTCTGGAGGCATACCCGGCCGCCGAACTGGCCGCGCTGCTGGCCTCCCCAGCCCTTGAGGCCTTCGCCCGGCATGTGGTCGAGGCCGTCGCGGCCCTGCAGATGATCCGCACGCCTCGCCCCGACATCATCGCGGACCGCATCGTGGCCGAGGTCAAGTACTCCGGCGTGGCCCGCAAGGTCAGCGTGTCAATGCCGGAGGATCTCACTGCGGCTATCCAGGAGCGCGTGGGCCGCGGGAAATTCAGCCAGTACGTGACCGAGGCCGTCTCCCGGCAGCTTGAGAGGGATCTGCTCGCTGAGCTGTCCGCATTGCTCGCCGCCGAGCACGGGCCGGTTCCCGGGGAGTACCTGGCCGAGGCGCGGGCCGCATGGCCGGACGCCGGATAGCCGCAGGCGGCACGCTCGTCCTCGACGCTGAGGGACTCGCCAAGCTGGCGGCGGGTGACGCGCGCGCCCGTGGCTACCTGGACAGCGCCGCCGCCCGCGGAGCCCGCGTCGCCGTGAGCGCGATCACGCTGACCGAGGTGCTGCGGGGCGGCCCCCGTGATGCCCCCACCCACCGCGTGCTATCGAGGATCACCGTGGTCCCGGTCTCGGCAGCGATCGCCCGCCGGGCCGGTGAGCTGCTCGGGACTACGGGCCTATCCGGTCACCGGTGCGCCATCGATGCCGTCGTGGTGGCTACGACGCTTGACCTGGAACGGCCGGTCGTGCTGCTGACCAGCGACCCGGACGACATGAGCAGGCTGGTCGAAGAACCAGCGCGGCCGAAGGCGCAGCGGATCGCCGTCATCCGCGTCTGACCTCACCTGGTGCTACCCGCTCCTCATCATCGCGATCATCCAAGCTCGATCGGACCACGAAAGCAGAGGTGAGCCCGGCCGGCCGAAGGCCCAGCGCATCGCCGTCGCCCGCATGTGATCATGGCACTGGCGTCAACCATCGTGGTGGCGACCAGGAAGGAACTGTCATGTCCAGTGCGACGGCGTGGCCGGACGACCGGCGGATCACCATCTCCGACCTCCACCCGCCGCTACGTCACCGAGGTCGCCAGCCAGCACTACCCCGACGAGGCGCACAGCTACGCCTGACCAGGGTCGGCGCCCGCGGCCCGGCGTAGCCGCTCCGACAGGGCGCTCAGGACCCCGGCGAGCTCGGGCGGGTCGAGGACCTGGAAGTCGAAGCCCTTGACGGCGACGTACAGGGCCAGTTCGTCCAGCGAGTTCGACCCGGTGTGCAGGATGCAGGCGTCCGGGCCAGCCGCTTCCAGCCGCCCGGCGGTAGGGGAGGAGCGCCGGGACGGCAGCGTCTGCTGCAGCTTGGTCAGGGCGCGCAGCGCGGTCTCTTCCAGCCCGGCCACGCTCCCGGTCGTGGCCGTGTGCAGGCTGATCGCCACGGCCACGGCCTCCTCGTCGTCCAGCAGCAACGGCGGCAGCGCGGCGCCGGTGCCCAGCCGGTAACCGCCCGCCACGCCCGGGGCCGCGTCCACCGGGTAGCCCAGGTCACGCAGCCGGTCGACGTCGCGGCGCACGGTCCGCAGGCCGACACCGAGCCGTCCCGCCAGTTCGGTGCCGGTCCAGTCCCGCCGGGACTGCAGCAGCGACAGCAGCCGCAGCAGCCGGGCCGAGGTTTCGAGCATGCATCAAGTCTGCCCGTTATTGGTGCCAGAACCTGACACCAATGCTTCCTAGCCTAAGACCATGACCAACAACAAGCCCGCCTCGCCGCGATGAACCAATGGCAGCAGCGCTCCGGGGCGTACATGCAGCTCCCAGGGCACCCGGCCGCAGACCATCGCAAACGCTGACCGACTCCCCGGCCGGGCTGCTGGCCTGGATCACCGAGAAGTTCCAGGAGTGGACCGACCCGGCCGCCGCGCTGCCCGAGGACGCCGTGGACCGGGACCGGATCCTCACCGACGTCAGCATCTACTGGTTCAGCGGCACCGCGGGGTCGGCCGCTCACACCTACTACGAACGGTTCAACGACCCGGCCATGTGGGCGCCCAAGGTGCGGTCCGCCGTGCCGACCGCAGTGGCCGTCTTCACCACCGACATCTCCATCCGCCCGTTCGCTGACAAGCTCAACAACGTCGTGCACTGGACGGAGTTCAGCCGCGGCGGCCACTTTGCCGCCCTGGAGGCCCCCGATCTGCTCACCGCTGACATCCGGGACTTCTTCGGCGCTCTGGGCTGAACCCGGTAAGCTCAGCGCGGCACGGTCAGCAGCGTCTTGCCAACCGTGGCCCGGCCTCCGGCTCCGCCACTTCGGCCGGCTCGAGCACCTCGGGGGGCCCGAACTCCCGCATGACCACCGCCCGCACGACGCCTCCCTTACCGGAGCGATCCTGTCCGATTACGATCCTCCGGGCCTGCGTCGGCCTGCGCAGCGGGGCCCTGGACGGGCTGCGGCCCGGTGCCGGGCCGGGAAACATCACGGACGCCCGGTGTGCCCTCACACACCGTGAGCGGAGCGAGATGGCGGAGCGCGATAATGGCGGGGTGAGCGAGCCGGAGATCAGGATCAGGCCCGTTTGTGACGCCGACCGCCCGATGCTCGCGTGGCTCGTGGCCGAGCTGTGGGGCTCGGAGATCGTGGCCGTGCACGGCACCAGCTTCCGGCCGGCCGAACTGCCCGGCTTCATCGCCGAGCGGACCCGCCGGATCACCGGGCTGCTGACCTACCAGGTGCTGGAGGGCATGCTCGAGATCGTCACGCTCAACGCCATCGACCGCCGCGCCGGGATCGGGACCCAGCTGATCGAGGCCGCGGTGGGCAAGGCCCGGCGGTTCGGCTGCCGCGAGATCCGCCTCACCACCACCAATGACAACGTGGACGCGCTCCGCTTCTACCAGCGCCGGGGCTTCCGGCTGGCCGAGCTGAGGCCTGGCGCGGTGGACCGGGCCCGGCAGCAGAAGCCGGAGATCCCGCGGACCGGCGACTACGGCATCCCGCTGCACGACGAGCTCGACCTCACCCTGCCGGTCTGACCCCGCCTGGACAAGGCGACAGAGCTAGGCCGCCGCGCCCTTGACCGCCCGGCCCCTGGTCCACACCCCGGTGATGTGGTCCGGGTCGGCCAGCACGCCGATGCCGGCCAGCGGATCGCCAGCCAGCGGATCGCCAGCCAGCGTGATCACGTCGGCGTCGTAGCCCTCCGCCAGCTGGCCGCTGAGCGGGGCCTGCGGCCCCAGGGTGAGCGGGCCGGTGGCCGTGCTGGCCTCGATCGCCTCCAGCGGGGTCAGGCCCAGCTTGACCAGGTACCCGGGCTCCGACCCGTTCCGGCCCCAGGAGTTCGGCAGGTCCGGGCCGGTCAGGCCGATGTCCGTGCCCATGGCGATGGTCACACCGCGCTCATGGGCGCGGGCCACGGCCTGTGCGTGGATGTCGGCGATGGACTCCAGCTTGGCCATCGCGTAGTCGGGGACCACGGCCTTGTTGGCCAGCATGTCCTCGATGATCGTCCGGGTCGGGACCAGGATGGCGCCGGTCTCGCGCATCGCGTCACAGCACTCGTCGTCCAGGTAGGTGCCGTGCTCGATGGTGCGCACCCCGGCCTGCAGCGCCGCCATGATGCCGGGCTTGCCGTGACAGTGCGCTGCCACCGCCCGCTCCGCCAGCCCGGCCACCTCCACGATGGCCCGCAGCTCGGCCACCGTGAACTGCTGGTGGATCGGGTCGTCGACCTCGGAAAGCACCCCGCCTGACGCACATACCTTGATCACCTTCGCGTTGCGCCGCAGCTGTTCCCGGACGGCCTTGACGCACTCGTCGGGTCCGTCGGCCAGCCGCATCGTGCCCGTCTCGGCAGCCCAGTCGCCCATCCAATCCAGCGGGAAGGAGTGCAGGTCGGCGTGCCCGCCAGTGGTGGACAAGATCGCGCCCGCGGCGTAGATCGACGGCCCGTCGAGCACCCCCTCGGCCACGGCCCGGGCCAACCCGTGACTATTTTCACCGACAGTATCGACGTGTGTGCTGTCACGATCGGGGGTGATGCGCTATACAAGGACATACGACTGTCCGGCAACCGGTTGCGGGCGCCGCGAGGCAGGGAGCCGCGAGGCAGGGACTAGGGGCAAGGAAGCGAGATGCTGCCAAACGACAGGGCCCAGCCCGCCGCGCAGGACAAGCCCACCTGGCCCGCCCGGATCATGCGCTGGTTCGGCAAGGCCCCCCTGCTGATCAAGGTCGTCCTGGCCGCCGCCGCCGTCTGCCTGTGGCCGTTCATCCTGCCGTTCACCCTGCTGAGTTCCGCCGTCGCCGTAGTCCAGCGACGGCCCGGCCGGGCTGCCGCCTACGCCACCGCCACCTGGGTGTTCCCGGTCTGGGTGGCCTTTCACGTGTTCCGGGTGTGGACGATCCCGCTGGCCATCCTGCCGTTCGCCGTGGCCTGGGCGGCCGGCACCAGCCGGCTGGCCCGGTCCTACGTGCCGTGCCGCACCACGGCCTGGGCCATGCTCTGGTCCCTGCCGACCGGTTTCGTCCTGCTCAGGTACTGGCCGCACCAGCCCCTGATCGGCGTCATCGCCGCTATCCTGATCGCCCTGGCCATCCTCGGCTGGCGGCTGGCCAAGGACGTGCAGGACGTGCGGATGTACGGCCCGGACGGAGCCGGCCAGGCCAGGAGGCTCGGCCCGCTGGCCGGTCCCGCGGGCGCGCCGACCCCGCCCAACCAGCCGGCCGGGCGCTTCGGCGCTCCTGGCCCCGGCGGCGTCCGGGCCCAGGGGGTCCAGGCCGCGGCGCTGCCCTACGCCGAGCACGGCGCCCGCGACCACCAGGCCACCGCGCCGCGTCCGCGTCCGCAGATCTCGGTCGAGGACGCCATGGCCGAACTGGACGCGATGATCGGGCTGACCCCGGTCAAGGAGCAGGTCCGCTCGATCGCCGCCTCCGTCGAGGCCGCCCGGCGGCGGGCCGTGGCCGGCGTCACGACCGACAAGCCGATGCGGCACTTCGTCTTCCTGGGCCCGCCCGGCACCGGCAAGACCACCGTGGCCCGGGTGCTGGCCAAGATCTTCTACGCGTTCGGCCTGCTGGAGATGCCCGAGGTGGTCGAGGCGCACCGGGCCGACCTGGTCGGTGAGTACCTGGGCGCGACCGCGATCAAGACCAACGAGCTCGTCGACTCAGCCCTGGGCGGGGTGCTGTTCATCGACGAGGCGTACAGCCTGGTCAACGAGGGTGACGGCCAGACCGACCGGTTCGGCCTCGAGGCGGTCCAGACCCTGCTCAAGCGGGCCGAGGACAACCGCGAGGACCTGATCATCATCCTGGCCGGCTACGAGAAGCAGATGGAGACGTTCCTGGCCTCCAACCCCGGCCTGGCCTCCCGCTTCGCCACCCGGCTGAAGTTCCCCAGCTACACCCCGCCGGAGATGCTGTCGCTGGCCGAGGCGGCGCTGGACCGCCGCGGCGAGGTGCTCGACCCGGACGCCCGGCCGGCGCTGTGGCGCACGCTGGAAGAAGTCGGCCGCCGCCGGATCACCGACGAGCTCGGCAACGGCCGCTTCGTCCGCAGCCTGCTGGAGAAGGCGGGCCAGGCCCGCGATGTGCGGATCATGACCGGCCCGGCCGAACCCGGCCGCGAAGACCTGATCACCATCCGCGCCAAAGACCTGCAGCAGGCCTACACCGAGCTCACCAGCAGACTGCGCGGCTACGAGGACACCCCCACGGTCGAGGGCGCGATCGCCGAACTCGACGAGCTGGTCGGCCTGGAGCCGGTCAAGCAGCAGGTCCGCGCCATCGCCGCCCAGCTGCGGGTGGCGCGGCTGCGCGACACCCACGGCCTGACCAGCCAGGCGCCGACCCGGCACTTCGTGTTCACCGGCCCGCCCGGCACCGGCAAGACCACGGTCGCGCGCATCCTGGGCCGCATCTTCGCCGCCCTGGGGCTGCTGGTCCGGCCCGAGGTGGTGGAGGCCAGCCGGGCCGACCTGGTGGGCGAGCACCTCGGCTCGACCGCCATCAAGACCAACCGGCTCGTCGACTCGGCCATGGGCGGCGTGCTGTTCATCGACGAGGCGTACTCGCTGCACAACGACGGGTACTCCGGCGGCGACGCGTTCGGCGCCGAGGCGGTCCAGACCCTGCTCAAGCGGGCCGAGGACGACCGGGACCGGCTGGTCATCGTGCTGGCCGGCTACCCGGACGACATGGACAGGTTCCTGCGCAGCAACCCCGGCCTGGCCTCGAGGTTCGGCACCCGGGTCACGTTCCCCAGCTACCAGCCCGACGACCTGGTCCGGATCGCGCAGCTGCTGGCCGAACAGGCCGGGGACTCCTTCGACCCCGAGGCGGTCGAGGTGCTGGGCGGGATCTTCCGGCACGCCTGCGAGGCCGGCCGGATCGACGAGCTGGGCAACGGCCGGTTCGCCCGGTCCCTGTTCGAGCGCGCCTGCGCCAGCCGCGACGTCCGGGTGGTGCGCCTGGGCGAGCAGGCCACCGCCGAGGACCTGACCACGGTGACCGCCGCCGACCTGGAGACCGCCTACCGCGACCTAGCGGTGTCCGACCAGGGCTAACCTCGCGTGGACGGACGCTGGGAATTCTGGATCGACCGGGGCGGCACCTTCACCGACATCGTCGCCCTGCGCCCGGACGGGCGGCTGGTGGCGCACAAGCTGCTGTCGGACAATCCCCGGGCCTACCGGGACGCCGCGGTGGCCGGCATCCGCCAGCTGTTCAACCTCGAGCCGGACGAACAAATCCCCGCGCACCGCATCGGGCAGGTCCGCCTGGGCACCACGGTGGCCACCAACGCCCTGCTCGAGCGCAAGGGCGAGCCCACCGTCCTGGTCATCACCCGCGGCTTCGCCCACGCCCTGCGCATCGCCTACCAGAACCGGCCGCGCATCTTCGACCGCCGGATCCTGCTGCCCGAGGTGCTCTACGACCGGGTGATCGAGGCCGACGAGCGGGTCACCGCCGACGGCGAGATCCTCACCCCGCTGGACACCGATGCCATCAGGCAGCGCCTCAGCCAGGCCTACGACGACGGCTTCCGCTCCGCCGCCGTGGTCTGCCTGCACGGCTACCGCTATCCCCGGCATGAACAGAAAATCGGCGACCTGGCTCGCGAGGCAGGCTTCACCCAGGTGTCGGAGTCGCACCGCACCAGCCCGCTGATGAAGCTGGTCTCCCGGGGCGACACCACGGTGGTCGACGCCTACCTCTCGCCCATCCTGCGCCGCTACGTGACCGAGGTGGCCCGCGAGCTCAACGACGTCAAGCTGCTGTTCATGCAGTCCAACGGCGGCCTGACCGACGCGGCCAGCTTCCGCGGCAAGGACTCGATCCTGTCCGGGCCGGCCGGCGGCATCGTGGGCATGGCCCGGACCGCCCAGAACGCCGGCTTCACCAAGGTGATCGGGTTCGACATGGGCGGCACCTCCACCGACGTGTCGCACTACGCGGGCGAGTTCGAGCGCGAGTACGAGACGCAGGTTGCCGGGGTGCGGATGCGGGCCCCGATGCTGGCCATCCACACCGTGGCCGCGGGCGGCGGCTCGGTGCTGCACTTCGACGGCAGCCGGTACCGGGTCGGGCCCGACTCGGCCGGCGCCGATCCCGGGCCCGCCTGCTACCGCAACGGCGGCCCGCTCACGCTGACCGACGCCAACGTCCTGCTCGGCCGGATCCAGCCGGACCACTTCCCCCGGGTCTTCGGCGAGCACTCCGACCAGCCGCTGGACGCCGAGACCACAAAAGCGCAGTTCGAAGACCTCGCCCAGCGGATCACCAGAGCCACCGGCGACCGCCGCGGCGCCGAGCAGGTCGCGGCCGGGTTCATCGAGATCGCCGTGGCCAGCATGGCCAACGCGATCAAGAAGATCTCCGTGCAGCGCGGCTACGACATCACGCGGTACGTGCTCAACGTGTTCGGCGGCGCCGGCGGCCAGCACGCCTGCGCCGTGGCCGACGCCCTGGGCATGTCCAGGGTCCTGATCCACCCGCTGGCCGGCGTGCTGTCCGCCTACGGCATCGGGCTGGCCGACATCGTCGCCATGCGCGAGCAGGCGGTCGAGGCGCCGCTGTCCGCGGACCTGCTGGCCCGGCTGCCCGGAACCCTGGACCCGCTGGAGGCCGACGCCCGCGCCGAGGTCGAAGCCGAGGGCGGCGTGCCCGCCGCCCGGATCACCGCCGCCCGCCGGGCGCACCTGCGCTACGACGGAACCGACACCGCGGTCATCGTGCCCGTCGGCCCGCTGACCGCAATGACCAAGGCGTTCGAGACCTCCTACGCCCGGCGCTTCTCCTTCCTCATGCCCGACAAGACGATCGTCGCCGAGGCGGTCTCGGTCGAAGTCACGGGCGCTCAGGAAAACCTGGCCACAGACACCACGGCCCGTTCGGCCGCAGACTCTGCTGGCCCGGGGGGGCGACCCCCCGGAAGCCCCCGCAGTGACGCCCGGCCGGCGCGCGCCCGGATGTTCACCGCGGGTGCCTGGGCCGACGTCGACCTGGTCCCCCGGGCCAGCCTCGAGCCCGGCCAGGCCACCACCGGCCCGGCCATCATCGCCGAGGAACTGGCCACCACGGTGGTCGAGCCCGACTGGCAGGCCACCGTCACCGAGCGAGGCGACCTGCTGCTCGAGCGCGTCACCGTCCGCCCGGACCACGCCGAGGTCACGATCAAACCCGATCCGGTGCTGCTGGAGATCTTCAACAACCTGTTCATGTCGGTCGCCGAGCAGATGGGGGTGCGCCTGCAGGCCACCGCGCACTCGGTGAACATCAAGGAGCGGCTCGACTTCTCCTGCGCGCTGTTCGACGCCGAGGGAGGCCTGATCGCCAACGCCCCGCACATGCCGGTCCACCTCGGCTCCATGGGCGAGTCCATCAAGATGGTGATCAGCCGCAACCCGCACATCCGCCGCGGCGACGTCTACGTCCTCAACGACCCCTACCACGGCGGCACCCACCTCCCGGACGTCACAGTGGTCACCCCCGTCTTCGCCCCGGCGGACGACGAGATCTGGTTCTACGTGGCCTCGCGCGGGCACCACGCCGAGATCGGCGGCATCTCGCCCGGGTCCATGCCCGCGGCCAGCACCCGCATCCAGCAGGAAGGCGTGCTGATCGACAACTGGCTGCTGGTCCAGGACGCCAGGCTCCGCGAGGCGGAGACCATCAGCCTCCTCACCACCGCCGCCTACCCGTCCCGCGACCCGGCCACCAACCTGGCCGACCTGCGCGCCCAGATCGCCGCCAACGAGCGCGGCGTCGCCGAGCTGCACAAGATGGTGGACCACTTCGGCCTGGACGTGGTGCGGGCCTACATGGGACACGTGCAGGAGAACGCCGCCGAGTCGGTCCGCCGGGTCATCACCGCGCTGCACGACGGAAGCTTCACCTACGAGCTGGACAACGGCGCGAAGGTCGCCGTCACGGTCCGCGTGAACCGGCAGGAGCGGACCGCCGAGATCGACTTCACCGGCACGTCCCCGCAGCTGGATGACAACTTCAACGCGCCGTCCAGCGTGGCCATGGCCGCCGTGCTGTACGTGTTCCGCACCCTGGTCGACGACGACATCCCGCTCAACTCCGGCTGCCTGCACCCGCTGCACGTGATCATCCCGCCCGCCAGCATGCTGTCACCGGAGTACCCGGCGGCCGTCGCGGCCGGCAACGTGGAAACCTCGCAGGTCGTCACCGGCGCGCTGTACGCCGCGCTGGGGGTGATGGCCGAGGGGTCCGGGACGATGAACAACGTGACGTTCGGCAACGACCGCTACCAGTACTACGAGACCGTGGCCAGCGGGTCCGGCGCGGGCGACGGCTTCGCCGGCACCGACGTGGTGCAGACCAAGATGACCAACTCCCGGCTCACCGACCCCGAGGTGCTCGAGTGGCGCTACCCGGTACTGCTCGAGTCCTACCGGATCAGGCCAGGCAGCGGCGGCGCCGGCCGCTGGTCGGGCGGAAACGGCGGCCTCCGCCGCCTGCGCTTCAACCAGCCGATGACCGTCACCACCCTGGCCGGCCACCGCCGCGTCCCGGCCTTCGGCCTGGCCGGCGGCCAGCCCGGCGCGCTCGGCCGCCACTGGATCGAGCACCCCGACGGCACCGTCACCCCCATGCAGGGCTGCGACTCGGTCCAGGTCGCACCCGGCGACGTGTTCGTCATCGAGACCCCCGGCGGCGGCGGCTACGGCCCCCCGCCGTAACGACCCCTTTTATGCCGAACGGGCCGTGGTGCTGCTTTCCCGCACCGTATCGCCGCACGTGGCTGAAGCAGCAACGGCGTCGTTGTGACAACCACGTCGTCTGGTGCGGATCGTTGTGACAACCACGTCGTTGGGCGCACCCAATCCGGCGCGGCCAACCCGGGATCTACGGCTCGTCGCCGTCCAGTTCGCGCAGGACGGCGATCAGCGCGGCCTCGTCGCCGCCGGTGTGATCCAGCACGGCCATCAGCGCATGCAGGACCAGGTGCCGGTCCTGGCCCGCGTCGAGCAACCGCTGCGCCGCTTCCCACAGCTCGGGCGGGTCGCCGCGCCACAGCCGGTCGGCCAGCACCAGGTGCCGCTCGATGTGACGGCCGACTCCGCCCGGGGCGGGGGTGGCGTGGTCGGCGGCCAGCAGCGCCCGCCGGTCCTGCAGGTCTTCCGGGTCCAGGCCGCTCAGGTCGGTGCCGGAATGCCAGCCCTCGAGCACGCCGAACGCGAACGCGCGGCGCGGCAGGGCTTCCAGGTCGCCGTCCGGCAGCAGCCGCCGGACCAGCGCGTAATCCAGCCCGAACTCCGCCGGGTCCCGGTAGGCCTGGGCGAACATGCCCATCGAGTTGAACACGGCCTCCAGGGTCTCAGTCACCACCACCTCGTCGAGCCCGCGGCGGCGGCCGGCCCAGCGGACCCAGGCGGCCAGCACGTGCGGCATGGCGTCCTGCTCGGCGAAGGACAGCATCACCTTGCGCGGCAGCCAATTCAGCAGGAACGTCTCCACCTTGCCCGGGCTCATCCGCAGCGGGCGGCCGAAGTCCCGGTCGCAGCCGAAG
Source organism: uncultured Actinomycetes bacterium (assembly GCA_963739135.1). Lineage (GTDB taxonomy): Bacteria > Actinomycetota > Actinomycetes > Streptosporangiales > Streptosporangiaceae > Palsa-504. Next base: position 73,498 of record CAVTZG010000017.1, on the reverse strand, counting down.
TCGATGATCCGGTCGGCGCAGTGCGAGGCCGAACCCCGGTCGGACAGGTCCTCCGCCTCGTCCGAGGCCAGGAACTCGGCGGCCAGCATGGCCCGGCGGTCCCGGCTCCAGGACTGCCTGCGCGGCCCGGTCAGGGCCAGCGCGCGGCCCCGGTGCGGCGGCAGAGCCCTGATCCTGGCCCGGATGAACGCGTGGTAGGAGGGGAAGGACTCGCTGACGGCGGGCTCGATCGCCGCGTCGGTGGTGGCCAGCGCGGTCTCCAGCATGTGCCGGGCCTGGCCCGGGTCCAGCTGCCGGAACGCGTACTTGCCCTCGGCGCCGCGCTGGGCGCTGGCCTCACGGCAGTGGTCGAGCAGCTTGTCCACCCGGGAGGTGACCCAGCCGTCGCGGATCATCCCCTCGGCGTTGTAGTCGACCATGGTGACCAGCGCGTGCGGCTCTTCCCCGGCGTAGCTGAAGGTGCAGATGACCTCGTCCTGGTCGCCCAGGGCGTCGGGGTTGACGTAGCACTCCGCGGAGGTCACCGCGCCCAGGTGCTCGGCCCAGCCCGGGCAGGGTATGCCGTTCTCGATCAGGTCCAGGGCGGCGCGCTCGGCCTTGGCCGCCTGCCGCGGGGTACCCAGGCAGGCGATGCCGGACAGCAGCGCCAGCGCCGCCGGGCTGCGCTGGCCGGCCGCGTAGTCGACCAGGCCCTCGCCGACCAGCTGCTCGACTGAGGCCGCGCGGTGGCTGCCCGGCCGGGTCCCGCGCTGCCCCCACCAGGTACCGAGCAGCTCGCTGACCATGAGCTCCGCGTCCAGCGGGCTGCGCACGGCCAGCAGCTCACGGGCCGCCTTGAGCATCTCGGCGAACAGCGCGTTCGGCGGAGGCGCGCCCCCTCCGTGAAGCCCGCCGCCTGAGCCGCCCGGGGTCGGACCTGAAGGGGACTGGCCTGGACGGCTCTGCGGGCTCACCCTGATAGCCTCTCAGATCTGGACATGCGGACGCTATGCTACGGTGTCATGCCCGCTGTAATTCCGCCTCATAAACGACACGCGACACGCAGACTATCCTGACGTTCCGGGTAGATCGGCGTTCGCTGGCCGCGAATCCGGTTTCCGGGCCGCACCAATTGCCGGACTGTGGCACGCTTAATTGGTTGGCTGCGGGAACGACGATCCCCGGGGAAGGAGCCGCCCATGGCAGTGCTCCAAGCGGCTGGCCTCCCAGCGGCTGGCCCCGGCGCGGCAGGCGGGTGTCCGTCGTGAGCAGGTGTCCATCGTGAGCATGGAGACGTCTGTGCCCAGGCAACGCGACCCGTCGCAGGCCGCTCTGGTGGACATGCTGATGCGCGAGGCGCCTGTCGGCCTGGCCTTGTTCGGGTCCGATCTGCGCTTCCGCTGGGTGAATGCTGCGCTGGCCCGGATCTTCGGCACGGCGGAAGCAGACCACTCCGGCAAGCTTCCCGCCGACCTGTGGCCCGAGGACGTCGCGGCCCGAGCCGACGTCGCGCTGCGCAAGGTGCTGGGCGACGGCACGCCCCAGGGGGGTCTGGGGGGGATGGATCCCCCCCAGGATCGGGGGGGTTCCCAAGGGGGGCCCGGGGGGATGGGTCCCCCCGGGAGAGAACCGTCGTCCCCCCAGGGGTACACAGCTTCCTGGTTCCCGCTGCACGACGCGGCCGGGGTGATCGCCGGAGTCGGCCTCATCCTGCTCGACGGCGCCGGGCACGCGGGCGAGGAGGAGATCAGGCGCAGCGAGGAGCGCTACCGCTCGCTGGTCCAGGGCGGCGCCCAGGTCGTCTGGGTGGCGGCGCCCGACGGCGCGATGAAGGAAGACGCGCCCGAGTTCCGCTGGATCACCGGGCAGAGCGCCGAGGAGTACATCGGGCACGGCTGGCTGGCCTCAATCCATCCCGAGGACCGGGAGCGGGTCGAGCGCGACTGGCGCGAGTGCGTCCGGACCGGCAAGGTCTTCGACGACAGGTACCGGATCAGGACCAAGGGCGGCTCGTACCGGCACTACGACGTGCGGGCAGTGCCGATCGAGCGCGACGGCAAGATCGTCGAGTGGGTCGGCGCCAGCACCGACGTGACCAGCCAGCGCGAGGCCGAGGAGATGCGCGGCCGGCTGACCGAGCAGCTGTCCGCCGCGGCGCTGCGCACCGCGCGGCTGCAGCAGGCCACTTCCATGCTGGCCGAGGCGCTCACCGTGGAGCAGGTGGTGGAGGTCATCACCGAGGTGGGCCGGACCGCGATCGGTGCGCTGCGCTCGGCCGTGGCGCTGCTCGAGGCCGACGGCGCCCGGCTGCGGGTGGTCAACGACGACGGCGTGCAGGGCGCGCCGGACTCGGCGGGCGGGCCGCTGACCCTCCAGTCCCCGAGCGTGATGACCAAGGCCATCGCGACCCGGCGGCCCGTGCTGGTCGAGGACCCGGCCGACCTGCGCAGGCAGTTCGAGGGCGAGCTTGACATCGACCCGGCCACTGTGGCCGCGGACTCCGACGAGCGCTCCTGGGTGGGCCTGCCGCTGCTGGCCGCGGGGGCTCCGCTGGGCGCGCTGCGGTTCTCGTTCGGCCGCCCGCGGCGGATCACCGAGGAGGAACGGGTCTTCCTGGAGGCGCTGGCCGGCCAGTGCTCGCTGGCCGTGGAGCGGGCCGGGCTGTACGAGCGGGAGCACACTACGGCCGAGACGCTACAGCGCAGCCTGCTGCCCGACCAGCTGCCCGTGCTGCCGGGCCTGGTCCTGGCGGCCAGCTACCGGCCGGTGGCCAAGAACATGGAGATCGGCGGCGACTGGTACGACGCGTTCCGGCTGGCCGACCAGCGACTGGCGGTGGCGGTCGGCGACGTCATGGGCAAGGGGCTGACCGCCGCGGCCGGCATGGGCCGGGTGCGCAACGCGCTGCGCGCGCTGGCGCTTTCCGACTCCCGCCCGGCCGCGGTCCTGGGCGGCCTGGACCGGCTGTTCAGCGCCACCGAGCCCGAGGAGCAGGTCACCACCGTCGCCTATCTGGTCATCGATCCGGAGACCGGCGACGGCATGCTCGGGAATGCCGGGCACCTGCCCGCCCTTGTTCTAGAGGCGGGTACCGCGCCGCGGTTTGACCACGTGGAGGCGGGCACCCCGCTCGGCTGGGCCAGCCCGAGAAAGCAGCACACGTTCAGCTTGCGCCCGGGCAGCACGGCGGTTTTCTATTCTGACGGCTTGGTAGAGAACAGGAATCGTGGCCTGGACGCAGGGTTGGAGGAGCTGGCGGCCGTGGCGGCACGCGCCGATGAGGACGTGCTCGGCCACCCGGAACGGCTGCTCGAGTACCTGGTGGATCGTATGCTCGCAGGTCACGACCAAGACGATGACGTCACCGTGCTGGTCATGCACGTGCCTTCGGGCGGCGGGCGGTGACGGCGCCGGGCGGAGGCGTACAAGTCACTCCTGGTCGCAGCCTATGGTTTGAGTGGGAGGCAGGCGGGTTGAATCAGTCCCTAGTGGCATCTAGCCAGCGAAGGAAGGGGTGACCGTGGTCGTGAGCGCTGCTAACTCCGCAGCGCGGAAGCACCTCAGGACGCCGGGCCAGCAGCCCGTGGCCGTCGAAGATCAGACGGTTCACGCGGCGGGTCCTGCCCCGGACGAGCATGGTCCCGAGGAGCACGCCGACGCGGAAGCCAGCCTGGCCGCGGTAAATCTCGACGACGACGCGGCCGACATGGACAGCCCAGATCTGGACAGTCCAGATCTGGACAGCACAGATCTGGACGACTTCGACCTCGATGCGGACGACGCGGATATCCAGGCCGCGCTCGCCGAGGGCGACCTGGAGGACGACCCCGACTTGTCGGACGTCGCCGAGGGACCCGATGATCTGGTCGCCGACGGGGCGGACAGTGACGGGCCCGAGCCCGACCAGGCCGTCGCCGAGGCCGAGGCCGACACCGAAGCCGAAGGACCCGAGGGTCCCGAGGCTCCGGACGCGCGGGTGGTCAAGATCGCCCCGGACGGCAGCGGCGAGGATGAGGAGATCTTCGTCTTCGGCGACGATGACGATGACCTGCCCGCCGCGCAGGTGGCGGTGGCGGGCGCGACCGCTGACCCGGTCAAGGACTACCTCAAGCAGATCGGCAAGGTGCCGCTGCTCAACGCCGAGCAAGAGGTCGAGCTGGCCAAGCGGATCGAGGCCGGCCTGTTCGCCGAGGAGAAGCTGGCCGAGGGCGCCCACAGGCTCAACACCGACCAGCGCATCGACATGGAGTGGATCGCCGAGGACGGCACCCGGGCCAAGAACCACCTGCTCGAGGCCAACCTGCGGCTGGTCGTGTCGCTGGCCAAGCGGTACACCGGCCGCGGGATGCTGTTCCTGGACCTGATCCAGGAAGGCAACCTGGGCCTGATCCGCGCCGTGGAGAAGTTCGACTACACCAAGGGCTACAAGTTCTCCACCTACGCCACCTGGTGGATCCGGCAGGCCATCACCCGCGCGATGGCTGACCAGGCCCGCACCATCCGCATCCCGGTGCACATGGTCGAGGTCATCAACAAGCTGGCCCGGGTGCAGCGCCAGATGCTCCAGGACCTGGGCCGCGAGCCGACCCCGGAGGAACTGGCCGTCGAGCTGGACATGACCCCGGAAAAGGTCATCGAGGTGCAGAAGTACGGCCGCGAGCCGATCTCCCTGCACACCCCGCTGGGTGAGGACGGCGACAGCGAGTTCGGCGACCTGATCGAGGACTCCGAGGCCATCCAGCCCGGCGAGGCGGTCAGCTTCACGCTGCTGCAGGAGCAGCTGCACTCGGTGCTCGACACGCTGTCCGAGCGTGAGGCCGGCGTGGTCTCGATGCGGTTCGGCCTGACCGACGGCCAGCCCAAGACCCTGGACGAGATCGGCAAGGTCTACGGGGTCACCCGGGAGCGCATCCGGCAGATCGAGTCCAAGACCATGTCCAAGCTCCGCCACCCCAGCCGCTCCCAGGTCCTGCGCGACTACCTGGACTGACCCGCCCCAGCGCCGAGCCGCCTCAGCGCGCCCGGAAGCCGCCCCCGAAGCGGCTCCCGAGCCGCCCCGAAGCGGCTCCGAAGCGGAATGAAACCCGGGTTTCAGCACCCCGCGGGGTAGTGAAACCCGGGTTTCATGACGTTCCGCGGCGGCTGCGCCGGGGCCGGCAAAAGCCCAGCAAAAAGCCGACGCCAGTCAGCTACTGGCGTCGGCGTCCCACGCCGACGGCCGGCGTCATTGCCGGCCTGGCCGCTCAGGCCTGTGTTATGGCTGCGGCTCCGACAGCCGGTTGCTCTCGTCCTGGATGTCGATCGCCACCTTCGCCAGCGCCTGGGCGTGCACCCGGCCGTGGTGCGCGCAGAACAGAAGCTCTCCTGAGTTGGCAAGTAGCACGCGAACATACGCCTGGGCGCCGCAGCGATCGCAGACATCCAGGGCAGTCAGCGGCCTTGTGGGGGCTATGGCTCCAGAACAACGTCGCCTCCCTCGCGTCGTGCCTCCGGCTTATACATCCGTATGGCCCTGAGTTTTCGGTCCTACAGCTCAGTGCAACACATACCCAGCTGTCCGCGTTCCCCACTCGGGGTGGTGTACGCCACAAGCGAAAACCGTCCTGGGACGCTCCGTGTTTACTTTGCTGCCAGGGACACATGGTGCCTGCGTCCCGCCGGTCGCTTGGAATTACCGGCGGCACACAGGCACCGTATGTCTCTAATCTACGATGTACCCAGATTGGGGCCGGGTGAAGCATTCGTCGGGGTGAGTCTAGGATTACCCGGCGGGCCGCCGCGTGGCGTGGCCGCCGCTGCTCGCCTGCAGACGCTACTCTGTTCGATAGGCCCCGGCGCGGGGCCGCTTCCCGGAAGGAGACCGGTCGGCCGTGACCGCCCTGACCACCGCTACCCGGATGCCCGCGGATAAGGCCGCCAACGCCTACACCGCCCGGCACCTGTCGGTCCTGGAGGGCCTGGACGCGGTGCGCAAGCGGCCCGGCATGTACGTCGGGTCCACCGACGGCCGCGGCCTGCAGCACTGCCTGTGGGAGATCTTCGACAACGCGGTGGACGAGGCGCTGGGCGGGCACTGCACCCGGATCGAGGTGATCCTGCACGCCGACGGCTCGGCCGAGGTCAGGGACAACGGCCGGGGCATCCCGGTCGACGTGGAGCGCAAGACCAAGCTGACCGGCGTGGAACTGGTCATGACCCGGCTGCACGCGGGCGGCAAGTTCGGCGGCGGCTCCTACACCGCCTCCGGCGGGCTGCACGGCGTGGGCGCCTCGGTAGTCAACGCGCTGGCCGCGCGGCTGGACGTGGAGGTGGACCGGGATGGGCGGACCTGGGCGGCCAGCTTCCGCCGCGGCGTCACCGGCGAGTTCGCCGGGCCTGGCCCGGACGCGGACTTCACCAGGAAGTCGGGCCTGCGCGCCCTGAGCCGGCTGGCCAGGAAGGCCACCGGCACCCGGATCAGGTTCTGGCCGGACCGCCAGGTCTTCCTGCGCGACGCGCGGTTCAGCTTCGATGCGCTGGCCGGGCGGGCCCGGCAGACCGCCTACCTGGTGCCCGGCCTGGACATCACCATCCGCGAGGAGGGCGAGGAGCCCAGCCAGGCCGAGTTCCGCTTCGACGGCGGCATCAGCGAGTTCTGCGCCCACCTGGGCTCCGGCGAGCCGGTCACCGACGTGCTGCGGCTGACCGGTTCCGGCAACTTCACCGAGACCATCCCGGTGCTCGACGACCGGGGGCACATGACGCCCACCGAGGTGGAGCGCGAGCTCAACGTGGACGTCGCGGTCCAGTGGGGCAGCGGCTACGACTCCGTGGTCCGCTCGTTCGTCAACGTCATCGCCACTCCGCACGGCGGCACCCACGTGGCCGGCTTCGAGCGGGCCATGGTCCGCACCATGAACGACCAGCTCCGCGCGGCCCGGCTGCTGAAGAACGGCGACGAGCCGGTGACCAAGGAGGACGTGCTCGAGGGCCTGGTCGCGGTGGTCTCGGTGCGGCTGCCCGAGCCGCAGTTCGAGGGCCAGACCAAGGAGGTGCTCGGCACCCCAGCTGCCGCCAAGATCGTCGCGCAAATCGTAAACTCCCAGCTCAGCGCCTACTTCGAGACCCCGCCGCGGGGCGCCAAGCAGCAAGCCCGCGCGGCACTCGAGAAGGTGGTCTCGGCGGCCAAGGCCCGCATCGCCGCCCGCGAGCACCGCGACAACCAGCGGCGCAAGTCGGCGCTGGCCAGCTCGTCGCTGCCGGCCAAGCTGGTCGACTGCCGGTCCGCCGACGACCGCAGCGAGCTGTTCATCGTCGAGGGCGACTCCGCGCTGGGCACGGCCAAGCTGGCCAGGGACTCGGAGTTCCAGGCCCTGCTGCCGATCCGCGGCAAGATCCTCAACGTGCAGAAGGCCTCGCTGGCCGACATGCTGAAGAACGCCGAGTGCGCCGCCATCATCCAAGTCATCGGGGCGGGCTCAGGCAACTCGTTCGACCTGGACTCGGCCAGGTACCAGCGGATCATCTTCATGGCCGACGCCGACGTGGACGGCGCGCACATCCGCACCCTGCTGCTCACGCTGTTCTACCGCTACCTGCGGCCGATGCTGGACGCGGGACGGGTCTTCGCCGCGGTGCCGCCGCTGCACCGGATCGAGTTGATGAACGTGCGCAAGGGCCAGGACAAGTACCGGTACACCTACTCCGACGCCGAGCTGAACCGCACGCTGCTCGACCTGGAGCGGCGCGGCCAGCGGTGGAAGGAGCCGGTGCAGCGCTACAAGGGCCTGGGCGAGATGGACGCCTCCCAGCTGGCCGAGACGACCGTGGACCCGCGGCACCGGACCCTGCGCCGGATCAGGATCGAGGACGCCACCGTGGCCGCTGACATGTTCAACCTGCTGATGGGGACCGAGGTGGCCCCCCGCCGCGACTTCATCGTGGCCGGCGCCGCCGAGCTCGACCTGTCCCGCATCGACACCTGAGCGAATACGCGCTCGGTAACCCTGAGCGCTGCTATCATCACTTTCCGTGACTGGCATCAGGCCGGAGTACGGGAGAAGTTGCACCAGCAAGTACTGCCTCGCCGCCAGGATCACCCCGACCGGCCGCGGCGTGGACGCGCTCACGTGTCTCGGACATGGTCGACTGCCTGGCAGCTACGAGGAGTTGGTAGCAGCGAGGTAGGCCGCGTTCAGGCGCTCGCGAACGCTCGGTGATCGCGCTGGGGATTCGGAGCCGAGGTGCGAGCGGCGAAGCTCGTCCATGAACTCTTGCCAGAGCGCGGGGCCGCCTTGTTCGAGCAGCTCGGCGCGAACGCGCAGCGCGCGGCTCGTGGGCCGGTGGCGAAGTCCCCAGCTGCCGAGCTGCGCGAACACGGGTACGAGTTGGATCGCGGGTTCGGTCAGGCTGTAGCGCGCCCGCTGGCCGGCTCGCGTGTCCTCACGGGTGAGCAATCCCAACTCGACGAGTCGCTTGAGTCGGTCGGCGAGAATATTTGAGGCGATCCCCTCTTCTCGCCGGCCTGCAGCTCTCGGAAATAGCGGCGGTCTCCGAAGACGATGTCGCGGAGGACGAGCAGGCTCCAGCGATCGCCGAACACCTCGATGGTGGCGTTGATCGGGCACCCCGACCGCGGCTCATGCGCTTCGCCCATACTGCTTGCAATCTACTACCGCCAGGTACTACCGTCTCGACAAGCGGTTGCAAACCACAAGCGGAAGGAGTCCCGTGCTGAGGCAGGTCGCGGAGGGTGTGCTGATCCACCAGAGCGAGTTCTGCCAGAGCAACGCCGTTGTCGTGCACGGCCAGGCTGGCGTGTTGCTCATCGACCCCGGGGTACACGGCTACGAAATGGCCTGCCTCGCGAACGACCTTGGCGAGTTGGGCCAGACCGTTGTGGCAGGCTTCTCGACGCATCCCCATTGGGATCACCTGCTCTGGCACGCCAGGCTCGGCGCGGCGCCCCGTTACGGCACAGCCCGCTGCGCGGCTACTGTCCGAGATCGGCTGTCGGGTCCGCATTGGAAGGACAGCATCGCCGGGTGGATACCGCCGGACATCGCCGAGCAGGTACCGCTGGACCTGCTCGGCCTCACTACCGGCCTGCCCGCCGAAACTGCGCGGATTCCTTGGGATGGCCCTCAAGTCCGGATTATCGAGCATCAAGCGCATGCCCCGGGCCATGCGGCGCTGCTGATCGAGGAACGCGGGGTTCTCGTCGCCGGCGACATGCTTTCTGATGCCTTGATTCCGATGCTCGACCTGAACGACGCCGCTGACCCGATCGAGGACTACCTCGCCGCGCTGCGGCTGATCGAGGGCGTGGCGGGCGACGTCGATGTCCTCGTCCCCGGCCACGGGTCCATCGGCGGAGCTGATCAGGTACGCGCACGGATCGACCAGGATCGTGCGTACGTGCAGGCCTTGCGTGACGCCGGTGCTCCTGCCGACCCGCGGGTCGGCCCATCGGCCACGTTCGATTGGATGTCCGGCGTGCATGAACGGCAACTACAGCAGCTCGCCCGAAGAAGCCAGCGCGACGGGACGCCCGGCTAGCGATCGGTGTGCGACACAAGGCCAAGATGGAGGACGTCGCAAATACTCGGCGAAGCCCCAATCCTCCATGATCTTGGGGAATATGGGGCTGGTGTGACAGCAGGGCTGCATACCGGCGTCGGACGCCAGCCTGTCCCCGGCAGTGCTGGGACGACCTCGTGATTATGACGCCTGCTAACCGACCCGAGCCGCTCCGCCGATAATCGCCAGCTGCCGCCGCAGCGCCACCCCGGAGCCGTCCCGCCTGCCCACCGGGTCCGGCAGGTCGACCGGCTGGCCCGCGTCGGTGGCGCCCACCGCGGGCGCGGGCCCGGCCCAGGCCAGCACGAGCACGTCCTCGCCCTTGAGGAACCGCTGGCAGCGGACCCCGCCGGTGGCCCGGCCCTTGGCCGGGTACTCGTGCAGCGGGGTGATCTTCACGCTACGGCCCGCCGCGCCCGGCAGCGCCCCAGAGCTGCCCGCCACGGTCACCACCACCGCGGGGGAGTAGGTCCCCGGCGCCGACCCCGGAGCCGGGGTGCCGGAAGCCGCGGCCGCGTCCACCGCGCCGAACCACACCACGGCCGCGCCGGCAGACAGCCGCACGCCGGCCATCCCGCCCGCGGCCCGGCCCTGCGGCCGCACCGCCGAGGCCGGGAACCGCAGCAGCTGCGCGTCGGAGGTGATGAACACCAGCTCGTCGGTTTCCGAGGCCAGCTGCACGGCGCCGACAACCCGGTCCCCGGGCCGAAGCGCGATCACCTCGAACTCGTCCCGGTTCTGCGGGTAATCCGGCAGCACCCGTTTGACCACGCCGTCCGCGGTGCCCAGCGCGAGACCCGCGCCCAGGTCGCCGTCGACCCCGCACAGCCCGGCCACCGTCTCGCCCCGTTCCAGCACCGCGAACTCGGTCACCGGCGTGCCGCCCGCCAGCGACGCCGCGCCCGCCCCCGGCGGCAGCCCCGGGATCTCCAGCACGTTCACCTTGACCAGCCGCCCGGCCGAGGTCACCACCCCGATCGTGCCCCGGGCCGTGGTGCGCACCGCCGCGACCAGCGCATCATGCGGCGAGCGGGTCAGGTCGCCGACGGGTGGAAGCACGGCCCGTTCGGCCGAAAAATCCTCCGGGGCAGTCACTCGGGCCATCAGCCCGGTGCCCGACATCAGCACCACGCACGGGTCGTCGGTCACCTCGAGCGGAACCACCGCGGCCACCGCCGCCGCACCCCCCTCGAGCAGCACCGTGCGGCGCGGGGTGCCGAACCTCCTGGCCATCTCGGCCAGTTCGTCGCTCACCACCTCGCGCAGCCGTTCGTCCGACTCCAGGATCTCCGTCAGCGAAGCGATCTCGGACCGCAGCGTGTCCTGCTCCCGCTCCAGCTCCAGCCGGTCGTAGCGGGTCAGCCGGCGCAGCGGGGTGTCCAGGATGTACTGGGCCTGGATCTCGGACAGCTCGAAGATGGCCATCAGCCGCTCCCGCGCGGCCGCCGAATCGTCGGAGGACCGGATGACCTGGATGACCTCGTCGATGTTGAGCAGCGCCACCAAGAGCCCGTCGACCAGATGCAACCGCTCCAAGCGCTTGCGGCGCCGGAACTCGGTCCGCCGCCGCACCACGTCCAGCCGGTGCGCGACGTAGATCTCCAGCAGCTCGCGCAGCCCCAGCACCCGCGGCTGCCCGTCGACCAGGGCCACGTTGTTGATGCCGAAGGTCTCCTCCATCGGCGTCAGCCGGTAAAGCTCGGCCAGCACGGCGTCCGGGTTGAAGCCGCTGCGCACCTCGATGACCAGGTGCAGGCCGCGGTTGCGGTCGGTCAGGTCCTTCAGGTCGGCGATGCCGTTGAGCTTCTTGGCCTGGACCAGGTCCTTGATCCGGGCCATGACCTTCTCCGGGCCGATCGTGTAGGGCAGCTCGGTGACCACGATCCCGGAGCGCCGCGGGGTCAGCTGCTCCACCACCGCCGTGGCCCGGCTGCGGAAGATGCCCCGGCCGGTCTCGTAGGCTTCCCTGATCCCCTCCAGGCCCACGATCCGCCCGCCGGTCGGCAGGTCCGGGCCGGGCACGAAGCGCATCAGCGCATCGAGCGAGGCGTCCGGGTGCTTGATCAAGAAACGCGTCGCGGCGATGACCTCGCCCAGGTTGTGCGGTGCCATGTTGGTGGCCATCCCGACCGCGATGCCGGACGCGCCGTTGACCAGGAGGTTCGGTATGCCCGCGGGCAGCACGTCGGGCTGGGTCTCGCTGCCGTCGTAGTTCGGGATGAAGTCGACGGTGTCCTCGTCGATGGAGGCCACCATCTCCATGGCCGCCGCGGTCAGCCGCGCCTCGGTGTACCGCATCGCCGCGGGCAGGTCGTCGCCGCCCAGGCTGCCGAAGTTCCCGTGCCCGTCCACCAGCGGCAGCCGCATCGCCCACGGCTGCGCCATCCGGGCCAGCGCGTCGTAGATGGCCGAATCGCCGTGCGGGTGCAGGCGGCCCATGACCTCGCCGACCACGCGGGCGCACTTCACGTGGGCCCGGTCCGGGCGCAGGCCCATCTCGTTCATCTGGTACAGGATCCGCCGCTGGACCGGCTTCAGGCCGTCCCGCGCGTCGGGCAGCGCCCGGGAGTGGATGATGCTGTAGGCGTATTCGAGGTAACTGCCGCGCATCTCCTCGGCGACGTCGATGTCGACGATGTTCTCTTCGAATTCTTCGGGGGGCGTGGTAGTACCGCCGCTGCGCCGTGGGGCCATGACGTTCATTCTGCCGCGTTCGCCGGCCTGCCAAGGCCAACGCCACGTAAAGGCCTACGTAGCGGAGAAGCCGCCGTCCACGTACAGCGTCTGCCCGGTGACGTAGTCGCTGGCCGGCGAGGCCAGGAACACGGCCACCCCGGCGAAGTCCGCGGGCAGGCCGTTGCGGCCCACCATGGTCCGCGCCGCCATCGCCGCCATCCGCTGCGGATCGCGGGCCACATGCGCGTTGAGCCGGGTGGGCACGAAGCCGGGGCACACCGAGTTGCAGCACACCCCGGCGGCCGCCCAGGCCTCCGACTGGGACCTGGTCAGCGCGGCCAGCCCGCCCTTGGACGCCCCGTACCCGCCGCTGTTGCCGAACGCCCGCTGCGCCTGCTGCGAGGTCACGTTGATGATCCGCCCCCAGCCGCGGGCCGCCATGGCCGGCCCGAACCGCTGGCCGAGCAGGAACGGCGCGGTCAGGTTGACCGCCATGGTCAGGTCCCACTCCTCAGGCGTGAGCGACCCCAGCGGCGGCCGCAGGTTGACGCCCGCGCAGTTGAGCAGGATGTCCGGCGGCCCGAACGCCCCGTCCGTCTCCGCCGCGGCCCGCTCGACCTCGGCCCGGTCGGCCAGGTCCGCGCTGAGGAAGGCCGCCTGCCCGCCGGCCTCCCGCAGCCGGGCCGCCGCCGCGGCCAGCCGGTCTTTATCCCGGGCGACCAGCACCACCTGCGCCCCGGCCCCGGACAGCGCCGCGGCCATGCCCGCGCCGATGCCCGAGCTGCCGCCGGTCACCACGGCGACCCGGCCCGCGAGGGAGAACAGCCCGGCCAGGTAGCCGGTCACAGCACGGGGCGGGCCCCGATGAGCCCGAGCGCGTGCGCGGCCAGCCGGCAGCCGCTGGCCAGCGCCTCGCCCGGCGGCTTCTTGTCCAGCCAGGGCGGGATGAACCCGGCGATGAACGCGTCGCCCGCGCCGGTGCCGTCGATCACCCGGTCCACCGGCGGCGCCTGCACCCGCACCGGCGGGCGGCCGTTGGCGTAGAACAGCGCCCCGTCGGGGCCCAGCTTGACCACCACGTGCGGGTACCAGGCGGTCAGCACCCGCGCCGCCGCCTCCGGGTCATCCCGGCCGGTGAGCACCGTGGCCTGGGCGGCGTTGACGAACAGCAGCACGGCCCCGGCCGACAGTTCCAGGAACGGCTCGGCCCCGGTCCGCTCCAGCGGCGCGGACGAGGCGGCGTCCACCGAGGCGGTCATGCTGGCCCGCCGCGAGTACTCGATGGCGGCCAGCCCGGCCGACCGGGATCCCTCCGACAGCAGCGTGTACCCGGACACGTGCACGTGGGCGCCGGGGATGAACAGGTCGTGCGGCAGGTCGTCGGGGGACAGGGCCGCGTTCGCGCCCGGATCGGACAGCATGGTCCGCTCGCCCTTGTGCGTGACCATCACCACGCAGGTCCCCGTGGGCCGCTCCGGATCCATGACCAGGCGGGCGTCCACGCCGTAGCCCATCAGCTCCATGTCGCGGTTCCGCCCGGCGATGTCCGCGCCGCGCCGCCCGACGAAGGCCACGTCCCCGCCGTCGGCCGCCATCCAGGCCGCGATGTTCGCGCCGGATCCGCCGCCGTGCATGGTCACCGCGGCTGGCGTGTCGCTGCCCCGGGCCAGCGGGAACATTGCGTGGGCGACCGCGTCCGTCATCAGGTCGCCAATAACTACCACGCGCGCCATCCTGGTTATCACCTCATTGCAGTGTTGCCTCTGGCGGACGACCCATCCCCTCAGACCCGCTGGCGGCTACAGGTCTTTTCTACGGTAGCGGGCCATAGCCGTAACTGACCAGCGCACGTAGTGGTCGGCTCGGCCAGATCGGCCCGGAACACGCGACAATAGCCGGATTGTCACCGTACTGTTACACTGTCGCATCCGTCTGTGGCCTGCGGATGCCACCTCTGCCGGTCATTCCAGGGCCAGGACCCGTCCCGCCACGACCAGTTCGGCCTCCTCGGATTCGGCCGCCAGGGCCCGGTTCAGCCGCCCCAGTTCGTCCCGGAACACCCGTCCTGCGGATGTTTCCGGCACCACGCCGAGCCCCGTCTCGTCGCTGACCGCGACCACGCGGGCCCCGGTCTGCCGCCACGCCCCGATCAGCCCGCCGATCCGGGCCTCCAGCCGTTGGGGCCAGCCCGCCGACCCCTCCCAGGCACCGCACTCCTCGAGTACCGCGGCCAGCCAGGTGCCGATCCCGTCGATCAGCACCGCCCCCCGCGCCCCGGCCAGCACCCCGGCCAGGTCCGTGGTCTCCGCCGTGCGCCACCACCCCGGCCGCCGGGCCCGGTGCGCCGCCACCCGCGCCGCCCACTCGGCGTCGGCCGGACGCCCGTCGCTGGCCAGGCCGTTCGGCCCTGTCGCCACGTAGGTCACGTCCGGCTCACCCGCCACCCTCAGCTCCGCCCGTTCCGACTTCCCCGACCGCGCCCCCCCCATCACCAGCACCCGCCACGGCCCTGCCTGTCTTTTTTCTGCCGAACGGGCCGTGCCACCCGCCGCCGCGCCCCCTGGCACGTCCACCTGGTCCCCGTCGCCCGGCACGATCGCTCCCCAGAACCCGCAGCGCCGCCGCAACTCGGCCGCCGAGGCCACCCGGTGATCCGCGAACGCCACCGCCGCCACCGTGTCCGCCGTGACCAGCCCCCGAGCCCGCATCAGCCCCAGCTGCGTAGGGTCACCCAGCAGGTCCAGGAACACCGCGTCGTACCGGCCCGCCCCCTCCGCCGGCACCGGCACCGCTCCCGGCCCCGCCGCATACAGCACCCGCCCCCCGTCCGGCCCCGTCACCTCCCACCCCCCGGCCGCCTCGCCCTCCCGCGCATCCGACAGCCGCCGCACCCGGTACCCACCACCCAGCACCAGGTCCCCGTCGCCAGCCCCCGCCTGGTCCCCAGCCCCCGCCTGGTCCCCAGCCCCCGCCTGGTCCCCAGCCCCCGCCTGGTCCCTAGCCCCCGCCTCGGCCGTAGCCCCAACCGGCTCCCCAACCCCAAGCCGCACCGTCCCGTCGACCACTATGGTCGACCGCTGGCGTGCAGTCCCGTCCGTAGCCTGGCGCAGGCAGGAGCCGCACCGGCAGCCGGGTTCCGGCCAGCCGCTGGCCCCGCCCGAGCCCTCGACGAGGATCCGCATCAGCTCAGGAACGACAGCCGGACCTGGCGATCCGGGTTGTCCACGTTGAGGTCCACCAGCGCCACCGACTGCCAGGTGCCGAGGGCGAGACGGCCGCCGATCACGGGGATGGTGGCGTACGGCGGGACCAGGGCGGGCATCACGTGCGACCGGCCGTGCCCGCGGCTTCCGTGCGCGTGCCGCCAGCGGTCGTCGGCGGGCAGCAGCTCGGCCAGGGCGGCCAGCAGGTCGTCGTCGCTGCCCGCGCCGAGTTCGATCAGCGCGATGCCCGCGGTGGCGTGCGGCACGAATACGTGCAGCAGCCCGTCGCCGCCGTCCGATGCCGCCCGCGCGAACTCCGTGCACTCACGGGTGATGTCCCGTACCGTCTCGCGGCCGCCGGTGCGTATGTCGATGATCTGCGTCTTCATCCCCCGGATCATAGGCTGTGGGGTATGACAGAAGTCCCGTGGGCAGCGGGGACCCGGCTGCGGCTGGCCAGGCAGGCCCGGGGGCTGTCCCAGCAGCAGCTCGCCGGGATGGCCGCCGTGACCAGGCAGGCCGTGTCCGCCGTCGAGTCCGGCCATTCGGATCCCTCGCTGCGGGTCGCGCTGGCCCTGGCTCGCGCGCTCGGCCTGACCGTCGAGGACCTGTTCGGCCCGGGCGATCCCGCCGACCCGGTGCTGGCCGCGCCGGTGGCCCCGCTCGGCGGCGTGGGCTCCCGGGTGGCGCTGGCCACCATCGGGGATACGTTCGTCGCGCTGCCGCTGCGCGCCGATACGGCGGCCCGGGCCGGCTTCGGCCCGGCCGGCGGCCTGGTCGCCGGCCAGCAGGCCCAGCAGGCCCGGCAGGGCCAGGGGGGCCTGGGGGGCCTGGGGGGCCAGGCGGGCCCGGCCCCGGTCGCGGTGCGGCCCATCGGGCCGCCGCGGCCCACGCTGATCGTGGCGGGCTGCGATCCCGCCCTGCCGCTGCTGGAGACGCCGCTGGCCCTGCTGGACCCGCCGGTGGGGTTCGCCTGGTGGCCGTGCGGGAACGGCGAGGCGCTCCGGCTGGCCGCGGCCGGCCTGGTACACGCTGCAGGGGTGCACCAGCCCGGCGGGGACGACCCGGACGACGATCCCGGCGAGGCGGTCGAGATACCCGGCGGCGCGGAGGTGGTGGGTTTCACCGCCTGGCGCGAGGGCCTGGCGGTCCGTCCCGGAGCCCAGGTCACCGGGCTGGGCGACGTGGCCAGACAGGGCCTGCGGCTGGTCAACCGCGAGCCGGGCGCACAGGCCCGCACGCTGCTGGACCGGGAGCGGCGGCGCCTGGGCCTGGACCCGGCCGAACTGCCCGGCTACGACAGCCAGGCCGCCGGGCACCTGCAGCTGGCCGCGGCCGTCGCGGGCCGCCTGGCCGACGCCGGGGTGTCCAGCGAGCCGGCCGCGCTGGCCTACGGGCTGGGCTTCATCCCACTCGCCGATGAGCGGTTCAACCTCGTCCTGCCGGCCAAGCACGCCGCGTCCCGCGAGGTCCAGGGGCTGCTGAGGGTGCTCACCTCGCCCTGGCTACTGGCCCAGCTGGGCAGCCTGCCCGGCTACGACCCGTCCAGCTGCGGCGAGCGCCTGTCGTGATCAGCGCTGTCGTGATCAGCGCTGTGGTGATCAGCGCTGCCGTGATCAGTGGCCGTAAACCGGGATGAGCAGGCCGCGGGCGATGGTGTGGAACCGCAGGTTGAACCCGGCCACGGCGGGTGAGATCTCGTCGTCGACGTCCAGCGACTCCACGTCGAGGGCGTGCACCGCGAACACGTAGCGGTGCGGCGGGTCGCCGGCCGGCGGGGCCGCGCCGCCGAAGTCCTTGGCGCCGTAGTCGTTGCGGACGTGGAACGCCCCCTCGGGCAGGCCGGACCCGTCGGTGCCGGCCGCGTTGGTCTCGAGTTCGGTCACCGAGGCCGGGATGCCGAGCACGATCCAGTGCCAGAAGCCGGAACCGGTCGGTGCGTCCGGGTCGAAGCAGGTCACCGCGAAGCTCTTGGTCTCCGCGGGAAAGCCGGACCACGACAGGGACGGGGAGATGTTGCCGCCGGTCATGCCGAACCCGTCGAAGACGTGGTTCTCCGACATCTTCTCGCCGTCCGCGACGTCATCACTGCGTACCTCGAAGGACGGCACCTGCGGCAAGAAGTCGTAGGGCAGCGGCGCACGGTCGGTCATGGCTTACCTCCTCATCGAGGCGGACTGTTTTCCTGTCGGCACGGACGGATCCAACGTTATCGTCAGGCGTCCGGATCTCCGGGCCCGGCCCGGAAGGCGGCCTCCCCGGGTTCCGGAATCTCCTACTGTGGGCGTCGTGAGGCAGCAGCCGGGCGTGAGGTCCCCCGGCCACCGCGCCGGCGGATCGTGCGCCGCCAGGTGAGCCGGTCGGCGCGTCAGCGGATCGTGCGCCGCCAGGTGCGCCGGATCCGCCGCCGGGCCACGCGCGGCGTGGCCGGCCGGATCCGCCTGGGCCGGGCCGGGCAATCACCCCGGCTGCGGCGCTGGGCGCTGGTCCTGGTGCTGCTCGGCGTGGCCCTGCTCCCGTACCCGCTGGCCGGCGCGGTCGGCGGGACCCCGGCCGCGGCGTGCCGGTCCGGCTGCCGGGCCGGGCAGGTCTCGGGACTGATCCGGTGGACCAGGGCGTTGCCCGGGGCGTGGGCGGTGCAGCCCGGGCTGACCGGCACGGTGCCCGCCTCCGGCCTGGCCTACATGTCGGTCGGCGACGGCCTGGCCGTGGTCGGCGACGGCCTGACCGTGTACGGCTACTCCGCGCAGACCGGCGCGCCGTTGTGGACCCAGGCGTTGACTGGCTTCCCGGCCGGCGCGGCCATCGTGTCCGTGCGCACCTGGCCGGGCGAGGTGACGGCGGGTGTCACGTACACCCGCGCCGGGCACCTCGAGCGCACCGAGGTGGTCCTTTCCACCCTGGCGGGCATCGTGTCCCGCAGCTTCCCGGCGGGCGTGTTCGGCGGCGCCGTGGCGGGCACCGCGGGGTACACGGTCATCGTCGGCACCACCGCGGTCACCAGCTACGACAATGCCACCGGGAAGGCCCGCTGGTCGCGGTCTACCGGCCCGGTCGTGCAGGCCTGGCGGACCGCGGGCCGCACGCTGTACATGGCCGAATCCTCCGGCGGGTTCGAGGGATCGGCCCCGGTCACCGCGCTGCGCAAGATCGACCTGGTCACCGGGGCCGAGCTGGTCGTCCAGCCGCTGATGGGACTGTCGTTCCCCGGGACGCTCAGCGCCGCGTTCGGCGGCGTGGTGCTGTTCTCCGACGCTAATGGGGTGACGGCGTACGACGGCACGAGCGGAGCGCAGCTGTGGTCCGTGTCCGGGGCGGTGGCCGAGGGCGCCGACCCGCAGAAGGACCGGATCTACCTGACCAAAGGGTCGAACCTCATGGCCGTTGACCCGCTGACCGGCCGGGTCACGGCGACCGCTTCCGGCTCCGCGGTCTACGGGTCGGCCGGCATCCACGTGGTCAGGGACGGTGTGGCACTCGGGCTCGACCAGGGGGCCAACGGTGACGCCTGGGGTTATGACATGGCCGAGCAGCGGGTCACCCTGGCCGCCTCCGGGCTGCCCTGGCCGCACTATTTCGTGGACCTCAGCGGTATCGGCGGCAGCGCCGACCCGTCCAGCGAACTAGTGGTCATCGCCGCCTGTGCCCAGCTCGCGCCCACCTCCCCGCCCCGCCCGACCCCCACCGGCACCGCGGCCACCCCCACCGGCACTCCCTCCACCACGCCCGCCAGCACCCCGTCCTCGACCCCGCTCACCTCGTCCGCCTCACCAAGCACGTCCGCCTCAGGGAGCACCACGCCCACCCCGTCGGCCTTCCCCCCGGCCGCCCAGGGCTGCCTGCGCCCGGAACTGGTCGCCCTCAGCCTTTAGAGAGGGTGAAACCCGGGTCAGGGCTACGCACTTAACCGGAGTAGGCCGTCCCGTCCCCGCTCGCGCCCGGTCCCGGCACGCTGATCCGCCACACCGATGGACCGTTGCTGTCGCAGGCCATCGGCGGGTACTTCATCTCGCATCAGCTGGCCTAAGCGTGACCGTTGTACGGCACCTTCGCCGTCGTGCTCGGCCTGCTCGGCTGGCTGTACCTGCAGGCGGAGCTGACCCTGTACGCGGTCGAGGCTAACGTGGTACGGGC
The DNA here is from genome assembly GCA_963739135.1 of uncultured Actinomycetes bacterium. Lineage (GTDB taxonomy): Bacteria > Actinomycetota > Actinomycetes > Streptosporangiales > Streptosporangiaceae > Palsa-504. Next base: position 53,948 of record CAVTZG010000017.1, on the reverse strand, counting down.
ATACCGGCTGTGGCCGCGCAGCATCACGCCGCCGCCGTATACCGAGCCGGACCGCCACGCCTACCAGCTGTACGCACAGGTGGGGAAGCGCGGCGACCCGGGCGTCGAGGCTGGGCCTGGAGGTGAGGACGATCGCGAGAAGACATCAGGCTGACCCGAACGCACCGCATGTGGTCATCTGCGGGGCGGGCTTCGGCGGGCTTTCGGCCATTTCGCGGCTCACCCGCGCGGGCCTGCGGGTGACCCTGGTCGACGGTCACCTCTACAGCACCTTCCAGCCGCTGCTGTACCAGGTGGCCACGGCCGGGCTGAACCCCGGCGACGTCGCCTACCCGGCCGGCGGATCCGCCCGACGGTACGGGGCGATCTTCCGGTGCGGCGAGCTGGCCGCCATCGACCCGGCAGCCCGCCAGGTCAGGATGACCAACGGCCTGGAGTTTGGCTATGACTACCTCATCCTGGCCACCGGCGTGTCCGCCTCGTACTACGGCATCAAGGGGGCGGCGGAGAATACCTTCGGCCTGTACACCAGGACCGACGCCATCGTGCTGCGCGATCACCTGATGGCGCAGTTCGAGCGGCTGAGCGTAGCTGGCGGTGACATGACTCTCACCGTGGTCGGCGGCGGGGCCACCGGCGTAGAACTGGCCGGGACGGCCGCCGAGCTGCGCGCCACCGTGCTCGGCGCCACCTTCCCCGACGTCGACCCGTCCCGTGTGCACGTCCGGCTGGTCGAGATGTCGCCCTCGCTGCTCGGCCCGTTCAACGAGAAACTGCGCGAGTACGCCCGGGTCCAGCTGGTCAAGCGCGGCGTGGACATCAGGCTGAACACGCGGATCGCCGAGGTCACGGCCGACCGGGTGCTGCTGGCCGACGGCGAGATCCTGCCCAGTGACCTGACCGTATGGGCGGCAGGCGTGGCCGCCGCCCCGGCCGTGGCGGGCTGGGGGCTGCCCCAGGGGAAGCACGGCCGCATCACCGTCGGACCGGACCTGCGGGTCACCGGCCAGGACCGGATCTTCGCCGTGGGCGACATCGCGGTCAACCCCGACGACCCCGCGCCCCAGCTCGCCCAGCCGGCCATACAGATGGGGCGGCATGCCGCGGCGCAGATCGTCAAGCTGGAGGCCAAGGCGGCCACCGAGCCGTTCAAGTACCACGACAAGGGCACGATGGCCACCATCGGGCGCCGGTCCGCCGTGGTCCAGCTGGCCGGCGGGCTGCGGCTGACCGGCACGCTCGCCTGGCTGGCCTGGTTCGCGCTGCACCTGGTCTACCTGCTCGGCGGCCGCAACCGCGTGTCGACGCTGATCAACCTGACCTACCGCTACGTTTTCTGGGGTCACGGCGGCGCGGTCATCGTCGGCGACGACCCAGGCGACGGCAAGCGCCCGGGCGACGGCAAGCACCCGGGCGCCACCAGCGACGCCAGCACCGCCGCCCCCGACCGGCTGCCCTCGCCAGGTTGACGGTCAGCCGCCCGCAGTAGGCTGTCTTCGCCATGAAGACGTTCCGCACGCTCGCGGCCGCGGCCGTGCTCGCGGTCCTAGCCGGATGCGGCGCCAGCCCGAGTTCCTCGCAGGCCAGCCCGGCCGAGAGCCCGGCCGAGAGCGCCGCCATGGCGAACCCGAACCTGGACCTGGGCAGCTCGCTGGGCGCGGTGCAGGCCCCCGACTTCAAGCTGGTCAACCAGTTCGGCCAGCCGATGTCGCTCAGCCAGTTCCGCGGCAAGGTCGTGATGCTGTCCTTCGAGGACTCCGAGTGCACCACGGTCTGCCCGCTGACCGCGCAGAGCATGCTGGAAGCCAAGCAGATGCTCGGTTCGGCGGGCGACCAGGTGCAGCTGCTCGGCGTCGACGCCAACCCCGACGCGACCACGGTGGGCGACGTGCTCTCGTACTCGCGGGCGCACGGCATGGTCAACCAGTGGGACTTCCTCACTGGATCGCTGGCCCAGCTCAAGGCGACCTGGGCCGCCTATCACATCGCGGTGCAGGTCGAGCAGGGGCAGATCGACCACACCCCGGCGCTGTTCATCATCGACCAGAACGGCCGGGAGCAGAAGCTCTACCTGACCCAGATGGCCTACTCCAGCGTGGGCCAGTCCGCCGAGGTGCTCGCCGACGAACTGGCCGCCTTGCTGCCGTCCCACCCGCACGTGGCCAGCCAGCAGTCGCTCGCGTCCATCACCGCGCAGGGCCCCGCCGACCACGTGACGCTGCCCGCCGCGGCCGGCGGCGCGAAGGTCACGCTCGGACCCGGAGCGCCGCGCCTGATCGTGTTCTTCGCCACCTGGCTGTCCGAGGTCTCCGACCTGAAATCCGAGCTGGTCGGGGCCAACGCCTATGTCACCGCCGCCCGGCAGGACGACCTGCCCCAGCTGGTCGCGGTGAACGAGACCGTGGTCGAGCCCTCGGCCCAGGCCGTCCGGTTCTATCTGGGCCGCCTCGGCACGCCGCTGGATTACCCGGTCGCGCTGGACACCACGGGCCGGGTCGCCGACGGCTACGGCGTGCAGGACCAGCCCTGGCTGGTCCTGGTCTCCGCGACCGGCAAGGTGCTGTGGTCCCACGACGGCTGGCTGCCGGCACCGGCCCTCACCGCGGCCGTCAAGCATGCCGTGAAGTCCTAGCACCACGAAGAGCGGACCGGTGTGACATCCGTCATGGTCCGCGCCCGGTGGCCAGTCACCGACGCCGGGCAGGCTCTCCGCCAGGGCACCTGGCTGACCGCCGCGCTGTGGATCATCTCGCTGGGCCTGCACTTCGGCTACGACTACCTGGTCGACGGCAAGGGCGACCTGGCCGGGCTGGGCTCGGCCTCGCTGACCCTCTACTTCGCCGTCACCTACACGATCCAGCGGGTCATCCTGCAGGCCCGGGCCCAGCGGATCGCGACGAACAGCCGGCCGGACCTCGGCGCCCGCACCGGCTCGCCCTCCTGGTAAGCCCTACCCGCGGCGGCCGCGGCCGTGCCGCCGCCCCCCGCCACCGCAGGAGCAGCCACCGCAGCACGAGCAGCTGCAGCCGCCCCGGCCATGACCGTGCGTCGATCCGTCACCGCACGCCTGCCCGGGGAAGATCGTCGGCCCGACACCAGGGATGACCTGGGCTTGGGCCTGCGCCAGCAGCGCCGCCGCGGCCTGCGGGCCGTTCTCCCCGGTGCCCGAGATGCGGGCCGCGATCAGGCCCGAGACGATCGGCGTGGAGAACGACGTGCCGCTCCACCGGCACATGCCGTCGAAGCTCCGCCACTGGCCGGTGTTCGGCGGCTCGTCGCACTGGTACGCCCCGGTGGCGAACGCGTTGACCAGGCCCTCGCCCGGGGCGAAGACGTCCACCCAGGACCCGTAGTCGCTGAAGGACGCCAGGCTGCGCCAGTTCGCAGCCAGCCGGTGTCCAGGACGGCCACCAGGACACCGTGCCCGTCGCACGAATCCGTCGAGACACCGGGGTCGGGTGCCGAGCCGTCCGGGACCTCCTCCGGCTCGGTCGCCGGGCAAACGGTGTCGGGGCAGACGTAGAAGATGTGGTCCGGCGTGACCACGCCCTGGCCGAGCGTCCGGTCAACCGCGGCGCACACCTCCTCCACGCTCCGGGTTTCCTCGTCGGTGAACTCCAGCAGCGTCACGCCCCGCACGTTCTCGTCGTATTCGACCGGCAGACTGGGCACGATGTCCCTGACCGGGCCGACCTCGGTGTCCCGGACCAGGATGCTGCGTTCCCGGTACAGGTAGTCAACCTGGCCGCGCTGGGCCCAGTCCGGCGGCCAGACCGCCGCGCCTTTCAGACCTCCCTCGCCGCCGGGGACCCCGTGCAGGATCAGTTCGATTTGCGCTTCGAGCTTGCTGGGCGAGCCGTCCCGCCCATCCGGAAGATTCGTCATTATCCGGCCTCATTTCTCATTCCGGTAAATGTGGGGAACTATCTAGCATCATGTGCATGGCTCAGGCAGACGCGGGCCGGGAAACGGCGCCGTCCGACCCGGCCCAGATCCTGCCCCTCGCCGTGTCCCGGCCGCGCGACGCGCTGCCCGCCGCACGTGCCGTGCTGGCCAGTCGGCCCAGCCTCTATGCCGCCTCGCTGGCTCACCAGGCGATCGGGATAATCCTGCGCGACCACGGCGACCGCCCCGGAGCCATGACCGAGCTGAACAAGGCGCTGCGGCTGGCTCGCGCGTCGGGGCAGCCCGAACGCGAGGCCGACATTCAGGCCACCCTCGTAGCCACGCTCGCCCTGATGGGCCGCAGCCGGGCCGGGCTGGCGGCCCTCGACCGGGCGGTGGCGTCCTCGCACGGCGCTCCGGCCGCCCGCGTGCTTATGCGGCGGGCCGCCGTGCTCAAGTACCTGGGCCGCTTCTACGACGCCCACCAGGACCTGTGCCGGGCCCTGCCTTACTTGCGCCGGGCCGGCGACACGGTGTGGGAGGCCCGCTCGCTGATTCACCGGGCCGACGTGTTCCTCGCGCTCGGCCTGCCCAAACGCGCCGCCGCGGACTTCGCCCGGGCCGAGCAGCTGTTCGCGGTCAACGGGCAGGAACTTGAGTACGCCAAGGCCAGGCACAGCCTCGGGCTGGTCGCGCTGAGCCGCAGCGACCTGCCCGGCGCACTCGGCTACTTCGACGTGGCGGCGCACCGGTACGACGCGCTCGGCGAGACCCTTCCCGACCTGGCCATCGACCGCTGCTCGGCCCTGCTGGCCGCGGGCCTGGCCGCCGCGGCGGCGCGACAGACCGACACCGCGCTCAGCCTGATACCGCCGCAGGGAGGCATCGCCTTCAAGAAGGCGGAACTGCTGCTCGCCGCGGCCACCGCCGCCTTGGCCGCGGGCCGTCCGGATGAGGCCGGGCAGCGGGCGCGCCGGCTGTTCCGGGCCCAGGGCCGGGCCATCTGGGAGGCGCGGGCCGACCTGGTGCTGGCCCAGGCCAGGTACGCGGCCGCGAGCGGTCCGCCCGCCTGTTCCGGCTGGCCGAGGACGTCGCTACCCGCCTCGACGCGTCCCGGGCCGACCAGGCCATCCAGGCGCAACTGCTGGCGGGCCGCCTGGACCCTGAGCCGGCAGCAGGCCGCCGAGGCCGAACAGCACCTGGAGCGCGCGGCCAGGTCCCGCCGCGCCGGTCCGCCGCTGACCAGGAGCGTGGCCTGGCTGGCCCGGGCCTTGCAGGCCGACGCGCGCGGCAACGTCCGGGCCACCGCCGCCGCCTGCTCGCGCGGGCTCGACGCCCTGACCCAGCACCAGATGACGCTCGGCGCCACCGAGCTGCGGGCTTACGGCACGGCCCACGGTGCCGAACTGGCCACGCTGGCCCAGCGCGACGCACTCCGCCGCGGCGACGCGCGGCGGCTGCTGCTGTGGAGCGAGCGCTGGCGGGCGACGGCGCTGGCCGTGCCGCCCGCGCCGACCAGGCACGACCGGGAGCTCGCGGCCGAACTCGAGGCCCTGCGCAGCGTGAGCCGGCTCCTCCGGTCCGCCGAGATAACCGCCTCCCGCCGGACTGCCCTGGAGCGTGAACGGCGTCGGCTCGAGACCGCCGTGCAGGCCCGTACCCGCAGGTCGCCGGGCCGCCGCCCGGGAGAAGGACGGATCAGCCCGGGAGAGCTCGACCTGGACGAGCTGTCCGCCGAGCTCGGCGAGACCAGGCTGGTCGAGGTCGTCGAGGTCGACGGCGTGCGGCAGGTGATCGTCGTCGCGGGCCGGCGGATGCGCCTGCACACGTTCGGCAGCGATCCCCAGCGTGAGGTCCAGCTGAGCCGCTTCGCGCTGCGCCGCCTCGCGCACGGCCCGCCACGGCCCGGCGATGAGCAGCTGCTGGCTTACCGGGGCCGCGCGCTGGAGTCCGCGCTGCTCGGCCCGGCCGTGGCCGACCTCGGTGACGGCCCGGTGGTCGTCGTGCCGTCGGGTCGGCTGGGGCCGGTGCCGTGGACGCTCATGCCGTCGCTGCGGGACCGGGCCGTGACCGTGGCGCCGTCCGCGCTCACCTGGCTGCGGGCGCGGCGCCACCCGCCGCCGGCGCAGCGGCGCGTGGCCCTGGTCGCCGGGCCCGGACTGGCCACCGGGGGCGCCGAGGTCGCCCAGCTGCAGGACCGGTATCCCAACGCGGTCTTGCTCGGGCAGGGCAGCGCGACGTCCGGGGACGTGCTGCGGGCCCTGGACGGCGCCTGGCTCGCGCACATCGCGGCGCACGGCACGTTCCGGGCGGACAACCCGCTGTTCTCTTCCCTCCAGCTCGACGACGGGCCGCTGACCGTGCATGACTTCGAGCGGCTGGACCGGGCGCCGTACTGGCTGGTCCTGGCCGGCTGCGATTCCGGGGTCGCCGCGGCGGTGGGCGCCGACGAGCTGCTCGGCCTGGTCAGCAGCCTGGTCCCGCTCGGGGCGGTGGGCATCGTGGCCAGTGTCGTGCCGGTCAATGACCTGGCCGCCGTGCCGCTGATGCTGGCGCTGCACGACGCACTTCACAAGGACGTGACGCTGCCCGAGGCGCTGCTGGCCGCCCGGGAGGCGACCTTTGGCGACCCGCTGGCCGAGGCGACCGCGCACTCGTTCCTGGCCCTGGGCGCCTGACCCCGGCTAGCGGCCCGGACGCTCACAGCGTGATCCAGCCGGTCAGCACGTCAGCTCCGTCCGTCGTGCGGAAGCGCAGCCGGAACGGGCTGGCCGGGATGGGCTCGACCAGGAAACAGCCGATCTCGTCCACCGGCGCGGTGATCACGCCGGCGGCGGTATGCGTCTCGAGCGTCCCGCCCCGCGGCGGGATGATCTGGCCGAGCAGCGCGTCCGCGGTGACCTCGAGCTCGATGGACAGCCGGGCCGAGGTGAAGGTGAGCGACCGGATCGACGCGGCCTCTGAACGCACCGCCAGCGCCGCCTGCCCGGCGTCGCTGCGCGAGTCGTAGGTGAGCTGGGCCAGCTCGGCGTCGATGTTGTGCCAGGCGTAGGCGTTCTTGCCCATCTCGATGAACCGGTCGGGCACCCCCTGCCTGGCGTTCATCGCGGCCCGCAGCGCCGCCAGCAGCTGCTCGTCGTCCCAGTCACGCACCTGGCTCACCTCCCGGAATGTGCAGTTCGAAGCCGTTTCCGCCCAGCCCGGCCAGCGCGGGGGAGCGGCGCATCCGGTCCAGGCAGCGGGCCCGCTGCGGCCCAATGCTGCCCACCGGGATGCCGATCCGGGTGCTGATCTCCGCGTACGGGGTGGGCGGATCGGACATGAGCAGGCCGATCAGATGCTGGCACCGAGGCGGGAGCTCGGCGAACGCCGCGCGCAGGCTGGCGTTCAGCTCCGCCATGAGAATCTCCTCTTCGATCACCGTGTCGTCCACGAACTGCGCCGCGTCGTCAAGCTGCGACCCCATCCGCTCGGATTTGCGGGCCGACTCCACCACCCGCAGGCATTCACGGTGGGTGGTCGTGGCCAGCCACCCGGGCAGCGCCGCGGGCTCGCGCAGCTTCCCGAGCTGTTCGACCAGCAGCAGCCACACGCTCTGCCCCACGTCCTCGCGGTCCTGGCTGCTCAGCCGGAACCGGGCGCAGATGCCCCATACCAGCGGCGCGTACCGGTCCACGATCTCGTTCCAGGCACCCTGGTCACTTCTGGCCGCCCGGGTGACCAGGGCGACTACGGACGGGTCGTCACGCATGGCGGCTCCCGATCCTCGGTCTATGGCGGTAAACCCTTTCTAGCCCGGAGTGCGCCGGGCCGCCATGTGATACACCCGGCCGCAGAAAAGAATCAGCCCGCGCCGGCCGTCATCTCCTCGAGCAGGATCCGGGTCGCGTCCAGGTGCCGGGGAACCGGCCCGATCACCCGGGCCGGCAGGAACTGCGGCCCGCCGGGCCAGCCGTGCCCGCCGCCCTCGATCCGGTACAGCACCACCGGCGGGCAGCCGGGCGCGGCCCAGGTCAGCCGGGTCACCGGCGGATCCCCGGCCGTCCCGGGCAGCTGCTCAACGGCCGGCTCGCCGCCGATCCCGTTGCCCACCGCCCAGTCCCTGGCCACCGTCTCCACCGCGGCCATCTGCCGCTCGGCCGGCCGGTCACCGTGCCGCTCGGCCCGCCGCCGCAGCACCCGGCCCACCGCGCCCCGCGCCGCCAGCGGCCCTCCGTAGTAGGGCGCCATCGGGTCGGCCGTGCGTCCCGTGCTCCATCCGGCCCGCACCCCCGTCCCGGTCCCGCTCCCCATCCGTCCTTCAAATCATTTGGCCGAACGGGCCGTGGTTCTCCACTCCGCGCCCCATTCTCCCGGCCGGCGGCTGCCGTGTCCCGGCTGCGCGCACTCACCCGGGAGCCGATGAGCTAGGCCAGCCGCTTGACGAGGCCGTCCTGCGCGACGACCTGCGCGCGCACCTGGCTGCCGACCCGCGCGGACCTGGCCCAGCTGGACGCGCCCGGCGCCGTCGTTCTCCGCGGGCGGCTGGCCTACCGCCGGGCCGGCTAGGTCGGCTCGTTGGTCACGCCCGGCCGGAACGCGCCGCGCTGCTGGCCCGCCACCCACGCGGCGATCTGAGTGCGGGACGTGAAGCCCAGTTTGGCCAGGATGTTGGCCACGTGGCGGGCGGCGGTCGTGGGGCTGATGGAAAGCTCCTCGGCTATGGCCTTGTTGCTGCGCCCGCGGGCCACCAGCGCGGTGATCTGCCGCTCCCTGCGGGTCAGCGAGCTGGGCGGCGCGGTCGCCACCTCGTAGGCCTCCGCGGCGGTCAGGGTCGGCACCACGGTCAGTGCCGGTCCTGCCCCGGCCGCCGCTGACGCGGTCAGCGCCGGTCCTGCCCCGGCCGCCGCTGACGCGGTCAGCGCCGGTCCTGTCCCGGCCGGGGCCTGGTCCGGCTGCGGCAGGACCAGCGCCAGCGCGACGGCCGCCTCGCTGCTCATGGCCAGGCCGCGCGCCCACAGCTGGGCCACGGCGGCCTCGCCCAGGCGCCGGGCCGGCGCCAGGTAGCTTTCCGTCCTGGCCCCGGCCAGCGGCGGCAGCCCGGCCTTCTCCCGCAGCGCCGTGGCCGCCGCGATGAGCTGCACCGCCCGTTCCGGGCGGTTCTCGCGGACCGCCAGGGCCGCGAAGGCCTCCAGCCCGCGGGCCATGCTAATGCGCGCGCCGGTGGCCTGGCTGAGCCGGATGCTCCTGGTCAGGTGCCGCCTGGCCTGCTCGGTCGCGCCGAGGTCCATGGCCACCCGGCCCAGGCCGGCCAGGCAGCGCGCGATCTCAGGCCGGCCGCCGATCTCCCGCAGCACGGCCAGCGCTTCCACGTACCGGCTGTGCGCCTCGCCCGGATGACCCCGCAGCCGGGCCAGGTCACCCAGGCCGAGCAGGGCACGGGCCGTCCCCCACTGCTGGTCGATGCCGCGCATGACGCTGACCGAGGCGCTGGCCAGCTGCTCGGCCTCCCGCAGCCGGCCCTCCAGGCCCGCCACGGCGGCCCGGGTGCCCAGGGCATAACCCTCGTTCCAGCCGTCGCCGGCGGCCTGCGCGATCGACAGCGCCTCGTTCGCGTGCGCCGCGGCCTCGTCGGTCCGCCCGGTGTGCAGGGCGATCTCGCTGAGCAGGTTCAGCGCGGCCGCGGTCCACGGCCGGTCGCCGCCGTCCCGGCACAGCTTCAGCCCGTCCCGGGCCGCGGACTCGGCCGCGCCGGGATCGCTGGACAGGGCCAGCTGCGCACGGACCACCAGGGCCGCTCCCCGCACCCAGGCCGCCACACCGGCCTGGTCGAGGGCCAGGAACGCATCGAGCCGCTCGCCGCCTTCGGCGAAGGTGCCCCAGACGAGCCAGCACGGGCTGACCGCGATGCAGATCCGCAGGCCGGTCTCGGCGTCGCCGTCGGTCAGGCACCGGCCGAGCACCCGGGACACGTTGTTCGAGTCCACGTCATACCGGCGGAACACGTCGACGCGGGCCGACCAGGGCGCCGGGACGCGGGCCAGGCCGATCATCAGGTTGTGCTCGGCGGTGCGCACCACGTAGTCCCGCAACCTGAACTGGAACGCGGCCGACCCGCCCGACTCGGCCAGGCGGGCCGCGGCGTACTCCCTGATGGTGTCGAGCATCCGGTAACGGGCCTCGCCGAGCATCTCCGGCTCGAGCACCACGAGCGACTTGTCCACCAGCGCGGCAGTCAGGCCGAGCACGTCCCCGCCCGCGATGCCGTCGCCCGCGCACACCTGCTCCGCCATCTCCAGCGACCAGCCGGCGAAGACGGAAAGCCGCCGGAACAGCGTGCGCTCGTCGTCGGTGAGCAGCCCGTAGCTCCACTCGATGGCCGCGCGCAGGGTGTGCTGGCGGGGCAGGGCCGATCGGTCGCCCGCGGTCAGCAGGGTGAACCGGTCGTCGAGCCGGCCGCTGATCTGCTCGGTGGACAGCACCCGGACCCGGGCCGCGGCCAGTTCGATGGCCAGCGGCAGGCCGTCGAGCGCCCGGCAGATCGAGGCGACGGCGGCGATGTTGTCTGGCCCGACGGCGAACCCGGGCCGGGCCGCGGCGGCCCGGTCGGCGAACAGCTGGATAGCCTCGTAGCGCTCCAGGTCGCCGCTGGCCGGTTGGGCGCCCGCCGGGGCCATGGAAAGCGGCGGCACCTCCCAGATCGTCTCGCCGGCCACGCGCAGCGGCTCGCGGCTGGTCAGCAGCAGCCTGATGCCCGATGAGCTGGTCAGCAGCTGCCGGCTGAGCTGGGCGCAGGCGTCGATCAGGTGCTCGCAGTTGTCCAGGGCCAGCAGCAGCCGCCGCGGCCGCAGCGCGTCGGCCAGCGTCTCGGCCAGCGGGCGGCCCGGCTCTTCGGCCACGCCGATGGCCGCGGCCACGCGCGAGACCAGCAGATCGGGCTGGCGCAGGTCGGCCAGTTCGACGAACCACGCCCCGTCGGGGAACTCCTCGGCGGCTTCGGTCAGCAGCCGCAGCGCCAGCCTCGTTTTCCCGATTCCCCCGGGCCCCCACAGGGTCAGCACCCTGGTTGTATGCAATATCCAGCGCAGCTCGCGGAGCTCTCGCTCGCGACCTATGAAGCTATTTGCCTCTTGCGGTAGATGTGCCTGAATTTCGTCCACGATGTCTTCCTCGGCCGGACCCTGCCAGCCCAGGCCCGGGCACGGAAAACATACTATGAAAAAGGCTATTCAGATATCCCCGAACTAAGGGAACTGGCCCCCTCAGAACTGGGATTTAAGCTCTTCGATCTCCCGGGCCCGGTCGCGCAGCTTGGCGTAGGCGGGCCGCTCCCTGATCCGGGCCAGGGCCCAGCGGCGGGCAGGACCTCGAACGCATGCGGGTTGCGCCTGGCGACGATCTGCAGGCTCATCCGAGGCGGCCGGGGTTCAAATCTCCTCAGATTCACCCGGCCTGAGGCCGGTTCTGCGAGTGTCTGCGCGCTCCTAGGGGTCTAGACCCGTGCTCTCTATGACCACTCGCTGTTGGGTGTAGATCGCGGCCGCTTCTGTTCGGGTGCGGACTTCGAGCTTGTCGTAGATGTGTTCAAGGTGCTTGCGGACGGTCCCGGGGCTGACGAAGAGCGCCTGCGCGATCACGGTGTTCGTCTCGCCTGCCGCAGCCCTGACGAGGACGACCCGTTCGCGTGGTGTGAGGCGCAGTAGCCTCATCCGGGCCGCCGCGGTGGAATCTATAAGCGCCGGATAGGTTCTTCGCGCGAGTGCGTTGCGCCGCAGCTGTCCCAGGTGCGGGACAAGGCGCTCGAGGGTGAGGCGGTCAGTCTCGGTGAACCTGCTCCTGGTGGTGTCGAACACGAACGACGCGCCGGCTGCCCCGCCGGTTGGCAGGAACACCTTCATCACGGCCCGCACCCCGAGCGGCTTGCAGACCTCGGCGTAGAGCCCCCGGCGGCGGAATTCGCGATCGCTGATGAAATCGGAGATCGCCAGAGCCCGCCCGAGCCATTCGCCGTTGGGTAGCGAGCTCCCATGCTCGCACCCGCCGGCGAGTGGATCATCGTGTCTGACCTGCGGATATGCGCGCCAGACGGGCATGATCGACGCCGGGTCATCGGCGGCCAGCGAGGACTCCAGCAGCTCCTGCGGACTCCACTCCAGATAGCTGACCGCCTCGCACCGGACTACCCTGCGCATGCCCGCGAGGACGTTCGCGGGAAACGGCGTAGTGCCCTCGTCCGCGACCGCCTCCAGCAGGAAGTCCAAGGACCTGAAGCTGCCCGCCGAGGCCCTCGCGCAGATCGCCGAGGACACCCGCCACGCCCGCGCCGACCGGTCCGGCGTCCGCCAGATCGAGCTGTACCACAACCCCGACGGGAAGGTGTACTGCCTGCTCGAAGCGCCGGACGAGGACGCCATCCGCCAGCACCACGCCGCGCTCGGCGTGCCCTGCGGCGACGTGCACCACGTCGACAGCCTCACCTGGCCAGGACGAACCGAACAATCGCGGCCAGGGAGCAAGCAACACTCACTAAGCGAGCCAACCTGGTCTGTCACGGGGCTAGCCAAGATCACCCCTTGACCTGGACGAACCTGTATTCGATAATAAACGGGATGGGGAGTGCGCCTGCGGAAATCAGGCGGATGTCTGCGGGACAGCCTGGGCTATCTGCGGTCACAGGGGTGCCCGGGACGCCGCTGGTCCGGCCCGCGCCGCCGGTCTCGCCGATTTCTCCCGTCCCTCCCGTCACATCCGAACCTTCCACCCTGCCAGCACTGTCCACCCTGCCAGCACTGTCCACCCTGCCAGCACTGTCCACCCTGCCAGCACTGTCCACCCGGTCAGCACCGTCCGCCCGGTCAGCACCGTCCGCCCCGTCAGCACTGTCCGCCCCGTCAGCACTGTCCGCCCCGTCAGCACTGTCTGGCCCGCCCGTGCCGCCCGCACTACCCCCATCGCGGACGCTGCCTGCGCTGCCGGTGCTGCCGGCGCTGCGTGAGCTGCTGCCGCGCGGCGGGCTGGCCCGGGGGTCGGTGGTGGCCGTGGCCGGGTTCGGCTTGCTGGCCCTGGCCCTGCTGGCGGGCGCCTCGGCGGCAGGAGCCTGGTCCGCGATCGCCGGGATACCGGAGGCCGGCGTGCTGGCTGCGGTGGGCCTCGGCCTGGACGTGGAGCGGACCCTGCTGGTCCCCGACCCCGGCAGTGCCTGGCCGCTGGTGGTGGCGTCGCTGCTCGACGGATGCGAGCTGGTCTTGCTGCGCCCGCCCGCGCGGGCCCCGGCCCCGGCCCGGCAGCGGCTGGAGGCGACGCTCCGGCGCGAGCACGGCGTCCTGGTGGTGGCCGGGGACTGGCCGGGGGCGCAGGTCCGCCTCCGGGTGGTCACCCAGGGCTGGACCGGGCTGGGCGACGGGCACGGCCGGCTCCGGGCCTGCTGCGCGGAGGTGACCGCGGACGGTCGCGGGGAAGCGGCCATGACGCGCACGCGCTGGCTCTGGCTGCCGGCCGAAGACGGCAGCGTCGCCGTGGCCGAACCGCCTGACATCCCGACCGCGGATATCCCCGCCGACATCCTGGCCGCGGGCCTACCGGACGCCGGGAGCGTCCGCTACCTCCGGGCGGTGGGCGGGTGAGCGGTAAGCGGGTGATGAGCGCGCGCGCGGCCGCGGTGCCGGCGCCCGCGGCCCTCGAGGCCGGGGCCGGGCGGGTCATGGTCGTGTGCTGCCCTGACCTGGGCGCGATCGAGCCCGTGCCCGCCGCGGCGCAGCGGTTCGAGCCGGCCGCGGCGCAGCGGTTCGAGCCGACCGCGGCGCAGCGGTTCGAGCCGGTGATCGCGGCGGTGACCGAGTTCTGCCCCCGGGTGGAGGCGGTGGAACCCGGGGTGTGCGCGTTCGGCGCCCGCGGCCCGGCCCGGTACTTCGGCGGCGAGACGGTGCTGGCTAGGAAGATCATTGCCGCACTGGCGGATCTCGGCGAACAGGCCCGGGTCGGGGCCGCCGACGGACTGTTCGCCGCACTGCTGGCCGCGCGCGGCGCCGAACGGATCCTGGTGATACCGCCCGGCGAGACGGCGGAGTTCGTGGCCCGGCAGCCGGTCAGCGTGCTGGCCAGCCAGGTCGCAGACGGCCAGGACCTGGCTGGGCTGCTGAGTCGGCTCGGCCTGCCCACGCTCGGGGACCTGGCCGCCTTGCCGGCCAGCGATGTGGCCGGCCGGTTCGGCGCGGCGGGCGAGGCCGCTCACCGGCTGGCTCAGGGCCTGGGAGCCCCGCCGCTGGCCGTCCGCCCGCCGGCCGAGGACCTGTCCGTGACCCGGGAGTTCGACCCGCCGGAAACCCTGGCCGAGCCCGTGGTGTTCGCGGCCAAGGCACTCGCCGAGCGGCTGCACGACGGGCTGGCCGCCCGCGGGCTGACCTGCGTCCGGGTGCAGGTCGAGGCCACCTGGGCCGACGGCCGGGAAAGCCGGCGGCTATGGCGGCACGACGGGCTGCTGTCCGCGGCCGGCGTCGCCGACCGGGTGCGTTGGCAGCTCGACGGCTGGCGGGCGATCCCGGCCGGGCCAGAGCCGCCCGGGCAGAGGCCGGCCGGGCCAGAGCAGCCCGGGCCAGAGCCGACCGGGCAGAGGCCGGGCCAGAGCAGCCCGGGCCAGAGCCGACCGGGCAGAGGCCGGGCCAGAGTCGCCCGGGGGGGAGCGGGCCGACGGGGGCGTCGCGGTGCTGCGGCTGGCGCCCGATCACCTCGTCCGCGCGACCGGGCATCAGCTCGCGCTGTGGGGCGAGGCCGTGGTCACCGACGCGGTGGCCCGGGCCGCCATGCGAGTGCAGGCCATGCTCGGCCACCAGGCGGTGCTGCGTCCCGTCCTTGACGGCGGAAGAGGTGTCTGCGACCAGGTAACACTCGTTCCGTTCGGCGAAAAAACCGAGCCCTGCCTGGACCCGGGCGCACCCTGGCCCGGGCGGGTCATGGGTCCGGCGCCTGCGGTGGTCTACCCCTTCGCGCGGGAGGCTGGTGTCACCGACGAGGCCGGGGCCGCCATCACCGTCACCGGGCGGTGCGTGACCTCGGCCACTCCGGCCTGGCTGGCGGTGGACGGGGAGCCGCCGCTGCGGGTCACCGGCTGGGCCGGGCCCTGGCCGCTGTCCGAGCGCTGGTGGGACCCGGCCGCCGCCCGCCGCCGGGCCAGGTTCCAGCTGCTGACCGGCGACGGCCGGGCCTGGCTGGCGGCGGTACAGGACGGCCGCTGGCTGATCGAGGCGAGTCATGGGCTGGGATAACCCCCCGGTTCCCTGGCGGGAGCTGCAGCAGCGCATGTCCTGGCCCGCCGAGGGCCAGTCTCCTACGCCGGAGCCTGCCCGCCTCCAGCCGGTGCCGTCGGCCCCGGAACGCACCGAACCTGCGGGCCCCCCGTGGGCCGAGCTGCACTGCCACTCCTCCTACAGCTTCCTCGACGGGGCGTCCGCGCCCGGTGAGCTGGTCGCCGAGGCGGCCCGGCTCGGCCTGGAGGCGCTGGCCATCACCGACCACGACGGGATGTATGGGGTGCCGCAGTTCGCCCAGGCCGCCGGCCGCCTGGCCGAACGCGGCGGCCGTCTCCGCACGGTGTTCGGCGCCGAGCTCAGCCTGGGCCTACCGTCCGCCCAGGCCGGGGTGCCCGACCCGGAGGGGAACCACCTGCTGGTGCTGGCCCGCGACCCGGAGGGTTACCGCAGGCTGTGCGCGGTGATCAGCGCCGCCCAGCTGGCGGGGGGGCAGAAGGGACGCCCGGTCTACGACGTGGCCACGCTGGCCGGCGCGCACGGCGGTCACTGGGTGGTGCTGACCGGCTGCCGCAAGGGGCAGGTCCCGGCCGCGCTGGCGGCCGGCGGCCTGGCTGCGGCCTGGGGGGAGCTGGGGCAGCTGACCGAGATGTTCGGCCACCGGAACGTGGTGGTCGAGCTGAACTGCCGCCACGATCCCGGCGACGACGAGCGCAACGACGACCTGGCCCGGCTGGCCGCGGCCGCCGACGTCGACGTGGTGGCCACCGGCAACGTCCATTACGCGGTGCCCGCCCAGGCCCGGCTGGGCCAGGCCCTGGCCGCGATCCGGGCCCGGCGCAGCCTGGCTGACCTGGACGGCTGGCTGCCCGCGGCGGCCACCGCCTACCTGCGCTCCGGCGCGGAGATGGCGGCGCTGCTGCGCCGCTACCCGGGCGTGGCCGGCCGGACCGTGGCCTTGGCCCGCGAGTGCGCGTTCGACTTCACCGTGATCGCGCCGAAGCTGCCGGCCTTCGGCGTCCCCGACGGGTGGGACACCGAGGCCGGGTGGCTGCGCGAACTGGTGGCCAGGAAGGCGCCGGCCAGGTACGGGCCGCCCGGCGACGAGCGGGTGCCCGGCGCGTACGCGCAGATCGCCAGGGAACTCGACGTGATCGAGCGGCTGGAGTTCCCCGGCTACTTCCTGATCGTGCACGACATCGTGGAGTACTGCGAGCAGGAGAACATCCTGTGCCAGGGCCGGGGCTCGGCGGCCAACTCGGCCGTGTGCTACGCGATCGGCATCACCAACGTCGACCCGGTCTCGCACCACCTGCTGTTCGAGCGGTTCCTGTCCGACGGCCGGGACGGCCCGCCGGACATCGACCTGGACATCGAGCACCGGCGCCGGGAGCAGGTCATCCAGTACGTCTACCGCACCTACGGCCGGGACCGGGCCGCCCAGGTGGCCAACGTGATCACCTACCGGCCGCGGCTGGCGCTGCGGGACGCGGGCCGCGCGCTCGGCTACTCCCCGGCCGCCTCCGACGCCTGGGTAAGCCAGATCGGGCCCGGACCAGCCACCGCCGGCGAGGCACTGCCCGGCCACGGCAGCGACCCCGCCCGTTGGCTGCCTGCCGAGCTCGAGGACGTCCCGGCGGCGGTGACGGACCTGGCCGCGAAGCTGCAACGGCTGCCGCGCCACCTCGGCATCCATTCCGGCGGCATGGTGATCTGCGACCGGCCGGTGGGGGAGGTGTGCCCGGTGGAGTGGGCCCGGATGCCCGGCCGCACCGTGCTGCAGTGGGACAAGGACGACTGCGCCTACGCGGGCCTGGTCAAGTTCGACCTGCTCGGCCTGGGCATGCTGGCCGCCCTGCACGACTGCCTCGACCTGGTGCACGCCCACTACGGCCAGAAGTGGTCGATGTCGACCATCCCGCAGGAAGATCCCGTGGTCTACCAGATGCTGGCCGAGGCGGACACCGTGGGAGTGTTCCAGGTGGAATCCCGCGCGCAGATGGCCACCCTGCCCCGGCTGCGGCCCCGGGAGTTCTACGACCTGGTCATCGAGGTGGCGCTGATCAGGCCGGGCCCCATCCAGGGCGGCTCGGTCCACCCCTACCTGCGCCGCCGCGACGGCCTGGAGGACACCGCCATGCCGCACGAGTCCATGCGCGCGGCGCTGGGCAAGACGCTGGGCGTGCCGCTGTTCCAGGAGCAGATGATGCAGCTGGCCATCGACTGCGCCGGGTTCACGCCCGCCGAAGCCGACCGGCTGCGCCAGGCCATGAGCTCCAAGCGGGCCCCCGAGCGGATCACCGAGCTGCGCCAGCGGCTGCTCGACGGGATGGCCGAGCGCGGCATCGGCCTAGCGGTCGCGGAGGACATCTACGTCAAGATCCTGGCCTTCTCCAACTACGGGTTCCCCGAGTCACACGCGATCAGCTTCGCCTACCTGGTCTACGCCAGCGCCTGGCTGAAGCGGTACTACCCGGCCGCCTTCACCGCCGCCCTGCTGCGCAACCAGCCGATGGGGTTCTACGCCCCGCACAGCCTGATCAACGACGCCCGGCGGCACGGCGTGACCGTCCTGGGCGTGGACGTGAACGCCAGCGACGCCCTGGCCACGCTGGAAGGCACCGGGGAAGGCACCGGGGAAGGCACCGGGGAAGGCGCCGGGACCGGGGCCGGGCCAGCCATCAGGCCTGGCCTGGAAGGGGTACGCAACCTGGGCCGTTCCGCCGCCGAGCGGGTGGCCGCCGGGCGCCCCTACCGGGACCTGGAGGACTTCGCGGCCCGGACCGGGCTGTCCGCCGCCGTGCTGGAGGCGCTGGCCACCGCGGGCGCGTTCGGGTGCTTCGGGCTGAGCAGGCGCACCGCGCTGTGGGCGGCCGGCGCCGCCGCCTCGGTCCGGCCCGGGCAGCTGCCCGGCACCACCGCCGGGCTGGAACCGGAAGGCCCGGGGGCCGCGCCGCCGCTGCCCGCCATGACCCCGACCGAGGAGACGCTCGCCGACCTGTGGGCCACCGGGACCTACGGCACTCACCCGGTGGCTCACATCCGGGCTGCCCTGGCCGCCCGGCAGGTGATAACCGCCGCGTCGCTCCGGACCGCCGCCGAGGACACCCTGGTGGCCGTGGCCGGCCTGGTCACCCACCGGCAGCGGCCGCCCACCGCGCGCGGGGTGGTGTTCATCAGCCTGGAGGACGAGACCGGCATGGTGAACGTCATCTGCCCGCCTCAGGTCTGGGCCCGCCACCGCCGGATCGCCACGGCCGCGCCCGCGCTGCTCATCCACGGCCGCCTCGAGCGCACCGGCGGCGCGGTCAACCTGGTGGCCACCGCGCTGCGCTCACTCAGGGTGACCGCCGCCGTGCCCAGCCGCGACTTCCGCTGACCGGCCGGGGGGCGATTCCGTCCCTTTCCGCCCCTCAGATCCCGTGCTGAGGCCAACGGCAGCACCATCAACAGCTAGTTCACGCTTGGCACGATGCCCAGCCCCGCGACTCGGGGCTGGGCATCTGCACGTCCGCCCCCGACTCAGGCCTGACCTGATCACGCGGATGTGGCGGGCTGGGCTGCCCTCCCCCACCGGGGTTCCGCCTAGCAAAGGCGCCAGCATCCCGGCACAGCCCAGACCTCGCCGACACTCAAACTAGGCGATCATCAGGCCGTACCGCATCGCCCGGATTATGTAGGGCGTTATGTATTTTTATTGCAAACTCGACATCGGGCCGGCCAATTCGCGCAGGCGGCGCCGGGACACCTTACCCGTCGGGCCCACCGGCAGCTCGAGGACCAGGCGGACCTCGCTCGGCCGCTTGGGCCGGGGCAGGGCCGCCTCGCACGCCTTGTGCAGCAGCTCTTCCAGGTGGGCCCGCTCCAGCTGGTCAGCAGGCCAGGATCCAGCCGGGACGACGTAGGCCACCGGCCGCTGGCCGAGCACCTCGTCCGGAGCCGCGACCACCGCCGCCGACCCGACGCCGGGCTGGGCGAGCAGGACGTCCTCGATTTCCCGCGGGTAGATCTTCTCCCCGCCCCGGTTGATCACGTCGTCGGACCGGCCGGCCAGGAACAGGTAGCCGTCGAAGTCGAAGTGCCCGAGGTCGCCCGTGTCCAGCCAGCCCTCCGGGTCGAAGGCGCCGGCCGGGCCGCCGTCCGCGTACCGCGTGATGATTCCCGGGCCCCGGATCTGCACCCGGCCCACCACCGGCGCCGGGCACGGCACGTATCGCCCGGCGTCCGGCTGGACCACCCGGACCTCCGAGCCGACCGGCAGGCCCACCGAGCCGGCCTTGCGCGGCCCGTCCAGCGGGTTGGCGGTGATCATGCTGGCTGCCTCGGTCATGCCGTAGGTTTCGACGACGGGGATGCCGAAGGCGTCCTCGAACCGCCGCAGCGCCGGCGCAGGCAGCGGAGCCGAAGCCGAACGGACGAACCGCACCCGGCGGGCCAGGGGGTCCGGGCGGATCGCGGGCGGGTCCAGCGCCAGCACGCTGATGATGGCCGGCACCGCGTTGACCCAGGTGATCTCCTGCTGCTCGATCAACGCCCAGAAGCCCCGGCGGCTGAACTTCCGGTCCACCACCAGGCAGGCCCCGGCGGTCAGGGTGGCCAGCAGGCCGACCACCTCGGCGTTGATGTGGAACAGCGGCAGGCAGCAGTAGCCGCGGTCGGCCGGCGTGAGCCGGTGGTGCGCGGCCACCCCCGCCGCGACGTGCGCCAGCTGGTCCTCGTGCAGCAGGATGCCCTTGGGGGTCCCGGTCGTCCCGCTGGTGCACAGGTAGATCCCGCCGGCCGGCCCCCGCTCGCCGTCGGCCGGCACGTCCTGCCCGCTGTGCTGCCTGAGCACCTCCAGGTCCGGCCCCCCGGCGCCGTACACCGCCGCGTCCAGCCCGCCGATGCCGGACACCGCCGCATCCGGCCGGGTGGCGGCCAGTATCCGGGACACCTCGGCCTCCGGGGCGGCGGGATCGAGCGGCACCACCACCCGTCCGGCGGCCAGGATGCTGACCAGGACGGTGGCGTACCCGAGCGGGTCAGGCAGGCTCACCGCGACCCGCGCCCCGGGCGGTATCCCGGCCCGGTCCAGCCGGGCGGACCAGGCCAGCACCGAACGCCACAGCCCGGCGTAGGTCAGGGTCCCGGCGCCCGCCGCCGCCTCGATGTAGCACGCGTCGCCTGGCCGGGCCGCAGCCTGCTCGATCAAGTCCCGTATCACGGTCATGCTCCGTTCGGTTCTCTCGTCAGGCCCGCCAGCGCCCCGGGCGCCGGCTCGGCCGGAAGGCCAGCCTCAAGCGCGGGCTGGGCCGCAAGCGCAGGCTGGGCCGCAAGCGCAGGCTGGGCCGCAAGCGCAGGCTGGGCCGCTAAGCGCGGGCTGGGGCGCGGCCGACCGCCGCCGCGGTATCAGGGTCGACCAGGGCTGCTGCGGGCGCCCGGTCAGCGCCACCGACAGCGGCGTCCTGGCCAGCAGGCTGGTCAGCACGATGCCGCAGGCGAAGACGATGAGCACGGTCAGCGCGACCAGCAGCGGCCACGAAATCAGCCGGCCCAGGTGCCCCCAGCCGAGCCAGGTCAGCCCGGTGATGAACAGCATCTGGCTCAGGTAGATGCCGTACGCGTTGTCTGAGCTCGAGCGCACCAGGGCCTTGGTCACCCGGGAACGCCAGGGCTGCACCAGCGCCACGCCGGCCAGGTAACCGCAGGCGATCGCGCCCACGTTGAACGGGATGACGCTGGGCTGGAAGGGGTCGCTGCCCCAGCCGAGCACCGTGGTCACCCCGGCGCGGGAGATGTAGAAGATGACCTCCGCGGCGATGGCCGCGACCAGCGTGTACGTCATGATCAGGTGCGCGTGCCGCAGCACCCAGGCGTGCACCTCCGCCAGGTGGAAGGCCACCACCCCGCCGCCGATCAGGTACAGCACGTAGCTGAGCGAGTCCTGCTGGGCCCACTTCTGCATCAGCGGCGGCAGCAGGTACCAGTGGATGGCGATCGAGATCGCCACCTGGGCCGCCACGACGAAGACGATGAGCAGGCCGTGGTGGTTCCTGGTCCACCGCAGCAGCATCAGCACCAGCGGGAACACCAGGTAGAACTGCATGATCACGAGCAGGAAGTACAGCTGCTCGTACCCGGTGTACATGATGGTGCCGAGGCTCTTCAGCTCCGAGGGCAGGTTCGGGTAGTGCCACGCGGTCAGCGGGTAGAAGAAGTAGACCAGCGTCCAGCAGACGTACGGGATCCCTACCGCCACGAACCGGCGCCAGTAGTACCGGCGCAGCCCGGCCCCGCGCATGTCGGCGTAGGCGTATGTGAGCATGCACGCCGAGATGAAGAAGAAGCCATCCCGTGACACGTGCGTCAGCAGCAGCGCGGCGTTCGCGGTCACTGTGGCCGACGCGGGCGCGAAGTACTGGATCGAATGGGTGCTGATGACGCCCGCCTGCTTGATCGGGCGCATGGCGTCGACCTGGTCGAGCCGGCGGCGCGCCATCAGTACATCATCCGGGGATCGCGGTAATGCTTGAACTCCAGCAGGTTGCCCGACGGGTCGAGCAACACGAACGTGCGGTGCTCCTCGGCCATCGCCTCGAACCGGGTCGAGACGTCGGCGTAGACCGGGATCTTGCGCAGGACCGCCAGGGCGTGCAGGGCGTTGAAATCTGCCGTCTCGCGGAACGTCACGCCGAAGTGCCGCGGGTACAGGCTCGGCGGCCGCTCGACCGGCGGACCCTCGGTCAGGTGGCAGACCAGCTGATCGCCGAAGAAGTCCACGGTGATCCGGTCCGGGTAGCGGCGGGCCAGCTTGCAGCCGAGCAGGGTCACGTAGAAGTGCTGGGCCGCGTCCAGGTCGTGCACGGGAATGGCCAGGTGGAAGACGTCAAAGGTGGTCCGCATCGGTGGCCCCTTATTCGAAGGCCGTCAGCGTGTCGGCCCGCAGTCCCAGGCGCAGGGTCTCCAGCCCGAGGACCCCGTGGGCCGGGATGTTGCCGAGGTTCACGTCGGGCCCGAGCCTGGTGATGAAGTACGTCTGCAGCGCGGTGGTGGGCGCCTCGAACAGCAGTTGCTGCGGGTCCAGGCCCGAGGCCAGCACGTCCTCGATCAGCCCGAACCTGATGGCGCCGTCCGGCCGGCAGATGCCCGACTTACCGCTCTCCCTGGCCTCCAGCGTGACCAGGCAGGCCCCGGCCTCCAGGTCCTCGTTGATGTACTCGACCCACCTGCTGGGCGGCAGCTGCTCGGACCGGACCGGGTCCTTGAACCCGACCTCGGACACCACCGTGAAGTCGCCGGCCAGCTTGCGGATGTAGCTCGCCTTTTCCGCGTTGGACATCGGGATCGTCCCGTTCGAGACCTCCACCTGGCGGCACCCGTGCTCCAGGCAGAACCTCCTGTAGTCGTCGAACCGGCCCTGCAGCACGTACTTCTCGAACAGCGTCCCGCCGAAGTAGAACCCGATGCCGCAGGAGTCCAGGACCTCGATCTTGGCCCGCAGGCCGCCGGTCACCACCGCGGTGCCCCAGCCGAACTTGACCACATCGATGTACTCGGCCGCCGACGACATCAGGTCGGCGAACAGCCCCGCCGGCAGCCCGCCGTCGATGACTATGGTCAGCCCGCTCTGGCGGGGCTTGTCCGTCCGGCGCGGCAGCTGCAGGGTGGTCGGATTCATCGGTTCGTCCTTTCTCATCAGTCCATGACAGAGGTCAGCCGGGCAGCCGCGGGGGTCAGCCGGGCGGCGGCGGGGGTCAGCCGGGCGGCGGCGGGGGTCAGCCGGGCGGCGGCGGGGGTCAGCCGGGAGGCGGCGGGGGTCAGCCGGGAGGCCGGGAAGCGCAGGATGCAGCCGTTGCCGAGCGGCTCCCAGCGCATCTCCTCGACCGGGGTGGCGTTCAGGCGGGCGGACAGCATCCGCAGCGTGCCGCCATGCGCGACCACCGCGATGTCCCGGCCCCCGGCCGCGGGCCCGGAAACGGCCAGGTCCGCGGCAAACTCGGCCACCCGGCGGTAGAAATCGCGCAGCGACTCGCCGCCCTCGGGCCGGGCGTCCGGATCGGCCACCCGCAGCCCGTCCAGGCCGCTGGCCGCGGGCGGGACCGCCGCGGCGGCGCTTCCCTCCAGCACCCCGAGGCACCGCTCGCGCAGCCGGGCGTCGTACCGCACCGGCAGCCCGAGCGCCGCGGCCACCGGGGCCGCGGTCTGCCGCGCACGCCGCAGATCGCTGGCGTAAAGCGTCCCGATCGGAAGGCCGCCCAGCTCGCCGGCCACCGCCCGCGCCTGCTGGAGGCCACGCCGGGTCAGCCTCGCCCGGTCGTCGTGGCCCTGGGCCAGGCCTAGCACGTTCCAGGTGCTCTCACCGTGCCTGACCAGCCAGAGCTGCGGGCCGGAGCCATCCGCGCTGTGCATCATGACCGGCAGCGTGGAGCCCGTTTGTGAAAGATCAATGAAAAATCGGCCTCCGCAGGGGAAGCTTGCAGGAAGTTCTCAGCCAGAACTGATTCGATGGCGACGATGAAAACCGACCGTGCGCCCGCCCTGCTGGCCCCCCCGACGGGCGGGGAACGGCTGCTCGTCGTGGATGACGATCCCGACGTCAGGGACTCACTCGAGCGTGCCCTGCGCTACGCCGGGTACGCGGTGACCACCGCCGTGCACGGCGCGGCCGCGCTCGACGCGCTGGCCCGGTCGCCTGTGGACCTGATCGTGCTGGACGTCCAGATGCCGATGGTGGACGGGTTCGATGCCTGCCGCCGGATCCGCGGCCGGGGCGACGCCACGCCGATCCTGATCCTCACCGCCCGGGACGCGGTCGATGACCGGGTGACCGGGCTCGAGGTGGGGGCGGATGACTACCTGGTCAAGCCGTTCGCCCTGCGCGAGCTGCAGGCCCGGGTGCGGGCCCTGCTGCGGCGCA
Source organism: uncultured Actinomycetes bacterium (assembly GCA_963739135.1). GTDB lineage: Bacteria > Actinomycetota > Actinomycetes > Streptosporangiales > Streptosporangiaceae > Palsa-504. The sequence goes on along the minus strand of CAVTZG010000017.1, from coordinate 29,945 downwards.
GCCAGTCCCGCCGGGACATCCTCGGCTACGCCGACCTGACCCTGGACGCCACGGCCAGGAAAGTAACCCGCGGCGACCGCGAGATCGCGCTGACCCGGATCGAGTTCAGCCTGCTCGAGCTGCTGCTGCACAACGCCCAGCAGGTGCTCAGCTACGACATGATCACCGAACGGGTCTGGGGCTACGGCGAGGCCCCCGCCTCCAACGCCCTGCAGGTCTTCGTCGGCTTCCTGCGCCGCAAGCTTGAGGACGGAGGCCACCAGCGGTTGGTGCACAACGTGCGCGGCGTCGGCTACGTGATCAGGACCGCCCCGTGAGACGACCGCGCCCGGTGAGAGGATCCCGCCCCGTGCGACGGATATGGCCGCGGCGCAGGCTCATGCTGCGGACCCGGTTCACCGTGGCCGTAGCGGTCGCGGTGGCCACGGTCACGCTGGCCATCACCGCCGTGGCCTTCCTCGTACTCCGTTCCGACCTGCAGAACCAGGCGCGGCAGGTGCTGGCCGAGCAAAGCGCCGGGGTCGACCGGCTGGCCCGCCACTACCACGAGCACGTTCCCGCCGGCTGGGTCCCGCCGCACTCCGACCACTTCGGCGTGTCCACGCCGTACACGCAGCTGGTGACGGCCCAGGGCGACGTCTGGACTCCGGCCGGCGACGCCGGCCTGCTGGCCCCCGGCGCAGCGGCCCAGGTCGCGGCCTCCAAGCGCGGCGCCTACTACAGCCGGGCCACCATGGACGGGGTACCCGCCATGGTGCTCACCACGCAGCTCGCGCCCGGCCTGGCCCTGCAGCAGGCCGTGCCGCTGAACACCACGGACATGGAGGTCACCACCGTCGGCGCCACCCTGGCCCTGCTCAGCGCCGCGGGCATCGCGCTGGCCGCGCTGGCCGGCTGGGGCGTGGCCCGGGCCGGACTGGCGCCGGTCGGCCGCCTGGCCGCGGTGGCCGAACAGGTCACCGCCACCGGCGACCCGGCCCGCCGGGTCGAGGTGGACCGCGCCGACGAGCTCGGGCGGCTGGCCACGTCGTTCAATACCATGCTGAGCGCGCTGCAGCGGTCCCTGGCCGCCCAGCGGCAGCTGGTCACCGACGCCAGCCACGAGCTGCGCACCCCGCTGACCAGCCTGCGGCTCAACGTCGAGCTGCTAGCCGCCGACAGCAGCCTGCCCGAGGCCGAACGCCGGCAGATCCTCGACCGCGTTGTAGCCCAGGTCGCGGAGCTCGGCGACCTGGTGGCCAACGTCACCGAACTGGCCCGGGACGAGCTGGCACGGCCCGAGCTGACACACGCTGAGCTGACGGGAAGCGCGCCAGGCGACGTGAGCCTGGATGAGGTGGTGGCAGCTGCGCTGGAGGGCGCCCGCCGGGACTGGCCGCGGACCATCTTCACCGCCGATCTCCAGCCGTGCCTGGTGTTCGGCAGCGCCGAGCGGCTGCAGATCGCCGTGCGTAACCTGCTGGACAACGCGGCCAAGTTCGGCCCGGCGGGCGGCCCGGTCGAGGTGATCCTGCTGGGCGGCGAGCTCACCGTGCGCGACCGCGGGCCCGGCATCGAACCGGACGACCGGCCGCTCGTCTTCGACCGCTTCTACCGGGCAACCGCGGCCCGCGCGGTGCCCGGCTCCGGGCTCGGGCTGTCCATCACCCGCCAGGTGGCCGAAAGCCACGGCGGCACGGTCCGCGCCGAGGCCGCGCCCGGCGGCGGCACCCTGATGCGGCTGAGCCTGCCGGAGATACCGGAGATTGCGGACGGCGCGGAAACAGACGCGGATACAAACGTCACCGCGGCTGCGGACGAACCGGAACACGCGGCCCCACCGGAATACCTGAGTCACAGATGACCGGCCCGCCCGGGCCGCGCGGCGGCGCGGGCCTGATGCCGTGCTGGCCCAGGATGCCAGCGACCTGGCGGGCGATCCAGGCGTCGCCGGCCGCCGTGGGGTGCAGGCCGTCGCGGGTCCGTGGGAACGTCCAGCCCTGGGCCAGCGGGTCCATGATGATGACGCCGGGGTCGGCGGCCCGCGCCGCCGCGACGATGACCCGGTCGGTCTGGTAGTCGGCCGTGATCCGCCTCCGGCCGGTGAACACGGTGACCAGCGCGATGCGGGCCTGCGGCGCCTCGGCCCGGATCAGCGCGATGACCTGCGTCACCCGCTCCCACTCAAGCTGCGGCCGGACGCCGATATCGTCGTGGCCCGCCTGCACGATGACCAGCGCGGGCGCCAGGGTCCCCAGCCCGATGCGGGAGAGCAGGGCCGCCATCGGACCCCGGTGGCCGGTCCCCGGATGCACGTAGCCCGCGCCGGGAACCCCGTACACGACCGCGTCCCAGTGCAGCAGCCAGGCCAGCAGGACGGCCCACGACTCGCCCGCCCGGCCGGGCCCGGTGCCCGCGACGAACGAGGCGCCCACGATCGCCACCCGCGGCACCCCGCGCTGGCTCGCCGCGTTCTCGAGCTTCTGCTCGCAGCCGGCCAGCGGCCCGCTCGCAACGGGCCCGGCCGGCCGAACGGGCGGCCGGGACGCGTGCGGCACGGTAAAGGTCACCGAGTAGCTGGCCCCGGGCCGCGGCAGGGCCGACGGAGCCCCGTCCGCCGAGAACACCGGCAGCACCAGCGCTGCCAGAACGGCTACGGCCGCGGTCACGAGCGCTGTCACACCGAGCCAGGCCACGGCCCAGTGTCAGATCCGCGCGCAGATCCTGTCAAACGAACTCCTGCCAAACGAACCAGGGCCCGGTGTAGCCTCAGCGCACGCCCCGCGGCCGGAACTGCACGCTGATCCGCGGCCCGGTTGCCTGCGCCGTCTTCGGCACCGCGTGCTCCCAGGTCCGCTGGCAGCTGCCGCCCATGACCAGCAGGTCGCCGTGCCCGACCTCGTAGCGCCGCGAGGGGCCGCCGCCGCGCGGCCGCAGCGCCAGGGCCCGCGGCGCGCCCAGCGACAAGATCGCCACCATGGTGTCCTCGCGGCTGCCCCGCCCGATCGTGTCGCCGTGCCAGGCCACGCTGTCTCGCCCGTCCCGGTACAGGCACAGCCCCGCGGTGCGGAACGGCTCGCCCAGCTCAGGACCGTAGTGCATGTTCAGCGCGGCCAGCGCCCTGGCCAGCGCCGGGTCGGGCAGCGGCTCGTCCTCGCCGTAGAAGCACAGCAGCCGCGGCACGTCCACCACCCGGTCGTACATGCGCCGCTTCTCCGCCCGCCACGGCACGGTCCCGGCCAGTCGGCCGAACACCGTCCCCGAGCCCGCCAGCCACCCGGGCCGCAGGTCGACCCAGGCGCCGCGGGTCAGCGGGATGCGCCGCACCGTGTCCCCGAGCGGCCCCACCACAGGCTTGTCGCCCGCGTCCAGCAGTGATTCCTGCAGTAGCGATTCCTGCACCAGAACACTCACGCGAACAGTCTACCCCACGCCCAAACGCATATTCGAGTACATCGCCATCACGTCCGCCGCCTGCGCGGCCAGGTCGGCCCGGACCTCGGGCGGTGAGACCACCTCGACGTTGGCGCCGAAGCTCAGCAGCGTCCGCGCCTGCGGGTACCGCCCCGAATCGCAGCCGCACCTGCACCCACTCCTCGCCCGCCGGCTCCGCGTCCGCCACCGACCCGACCAGGTTCCCCGCGCAGATCCGGCCGAAGATGTCCAGCCACTCCCGCCGCACCCGGGCCAGCACGGGCACCTCGGCCGGCTGGTCCTCGACCTGCCGCCGTAGCTGCTCCCACAGTCCGGCCAGCTCCACCCCGTCCCGGCGCCGCACCGGCGCCTCGTCCACCTCGGCCGCGACCACCCGCGACACCCGGAACAGCCGCGGCTCGCCGCCGGAGTCGGCCACCAGGTACCAGATCCCGCCCTTGCACACCAGCCCGTAGGGGTCCACCACCCGCTCGGCCGGCGCCGCCGTCTCCGCAGCATTGGTCTGGCCGGCACTGGGCTGGCCGGCACTGGGCTGGCCGGCACTGGGCTGGCCGGCACTGGGCTGGCCGGCACTGCGCTGGCTGCTGCCGCGGTACCGCAGCCGCAGCCGCCGGTCGGTGAACACCGCCGCCTGCAGCACCCCGAGCAGCCCGACCGGGTCCCCGCCGCGCATCCAGCCGGCCGGGTCGACCAGGATCCGCTGGCTGGTCGCCGTAGCGGCGGGGCGGAAGGGTTCCGGTACCGCCCGCATCACCTTCAATATGGCCGAACGGGCCGCGGTGCCCAGTCCGAGATCTTCGTACACGCCGCCCGTGGTGAGCACGAACAGCGCGCGGGCCTCGTCTTCCGTAAGGCCGGTCACGTCCGTCCGGTAGCCGGGCAGCAGCCGGATGCCCCCAGCTCTGCCTCGTTCGGTATAAATCGGGACGCCGGCCGAAGACAGCGCCTCAGCGTCCCGGTAGACGGTCCGGGGCGAGACCTCGAGCCGCTCCGCCAGCTCCGCGGCGGTCACCTGCCCGCGGGCCTGCAGGAGCAGCAGCATCTCGAGCGGCCGACCCGATTTCATGACTTCTGAAATATGACGTTACCTGTCAGGTTTGGCCGTCAGGGTGGGCTCATGACACAGACTTCTAAAACACCGGCATCTATGACACCGGCAGCTACGACACCGATGACAGACCCACGCGAGGTCCACCAGCGGGCCATGGCCCAGACCGAAACCATCGTCGCGGCCGTCGCGCCCGCCCAGCTCACCCTGGCCACGCCGTGCGCCGAGTACGACGTCCGCGCCCTGCTCAGCCACATGGTCGGCGGCCTGAACCGGATCGCCGTGACGGGGGAGGGCGGCGACGGCCTGGCCGTCTCGCCTCGCGTCGACGGCGTCCCCGACGACGGCTGGCTGGCCGCCTACCGTGCGGCCGCCGCCCGGGTCACGGCCGCCTGGGCCGACGACGCCAAGCTCGACGCCCTGGTCGAGGTGCCCTGGGGCAAGGTCCCCGGCCACATCGCGGTGTCCGGCTACGTTCAGGAGGTCCTCACCCACGGCTGGGACCTGGCCCGGGCCACCGGCCAGCCCACCGAGCTCGACCCCGAGCTGGCCACCTGGGTGCTGGCCGTCGCCCAGCGCATCCTGCCGCCCGAGCCCCGGGGCGGCGAGATCCCGTTCGGCCCGGTCATCCCGGCCCCGCCTGGCGCCGGCCCCTACACCCAGCTTGCCGCCTGGCTCGGCCGCCAGCTCTGAACCATGCCGCTGCCTTCCGGGGTCGGGCCCCGGAAGGCAGCGCCTCCTCCGATACCGCCCGGCGCCGGTATCCCCTGATCGCCATCTCCACTAAGAGAGCTGCCTTTCCCCGGGCGCATTCATGGCCGCTAAAATGTCAGAGGCGGCTGTTAGGTTGATGTATTAGAAATCAGCACCGATACGACCCTTTACCGGGCCTCCTGCCTCGATCGGGGAGGTGAAAACCAGCCGCCATGTGCACCGCCGCGCACCCGTTGACCGCCAGCGATAAGTTCGCGCTGGCGGAGTCCCTGCTGGCTGAGCTGGCGGGTGAGGATGCGGCGGGGCTGCCGGCCGCGGTGATGGCCGAGGGGCTGCGGGCGCTGGAGCGGATCGACGCGGCAGGCGCGGCCCTGCGGGCCCGGCTGCTGCACGGCTTTGATGCTCAGCAGGGGTCGGTCGCCGACGGGCAGCGGACCACCCGGACCTGGCTGGTGAACTGCCTGCGGGTCACCAAAGGCCAGGCCGGCGAATACAAAGCCATCCAGGCCCTGGCCGCCAGGCACGGCCCGCTGCTGGCCGGGCTGCGGGACCGGGTCCTGACCAAGTCCGCCGCCCTGCTGCTGGCCCGCTGGACCACGGCCATCCCAGAAGAATTCCGCGGCGAGGCCGAAGAGATCCTGGTCACCGCAGCCCGGGCCGGCGTCAATCTGCAGACCCTAGCCGCGCTCTGCGCCGAGATCCGCGAGCGCACCGCCGGGCCCGATCCCGACGGCAACCCCGACGATGACCCCCGCCTGGACCGCACCGTATCCCTGGACACCACGATCGACGGCGCCGGGGTGCTGCGCGGGGACCTGACCGCCGAATGCGCCGCGATGGTAGCCTCGGTGCTGGATGCGCTGTCGGCCCCGGCCGGCGGCGGGGATCTGCGGACCGGGCCGCAGCGTTACCATGACGCGCTGGAGGAGGCGATGCGCTAGCGGAGAAAATGCATCGTGATCCGTGTCACATCAAGGACGCAAGAACCCCTACTGTGCTCCCGTGAGGCGGGGCTGCACCACGGTGCCATAGGGCTGGCCGCCACGGTCTTGGGCACTGCCGTGGCGGCCCTGGCTGGGCACCCCGGCGCCGTCGCCGCCGGTGGCGCGGCAGTGCTCGCCATGGCCGTCTGGCTGCTCATTTACCGAGCGTCAGCGCCCGCATCAACCGCCAGCTCAGCGCCGCCGCCCACGACGGACGCATCCCGGGTAACGCACGGGCCCTGCGGCGGCAATGGGACTACGTCATCAACGCCCGGGCGGCGCTGCAGACCGTGGCCGGCCTGGTCAGCGGCCCGCGCGCCGGCCCCAGGCGCTGAAATCCGATACCGGCATCCGTGATTCCCCCGATGCCCGGCCGGGTAGGGCCGTCATTATCAGTACCAGGCTTGCGCCGAGCGTTCCTGACCGTGGGCGGGGGAACCTGTGGCTGAACGGGGAGAATCGATGAGCAGGCTAGGAAAGATCGCGGAGATTCCGGCCGGAAGCTGGACCAAGTGGCTAGTCGTGGGCGTCTGGCTGGTCGTGATCGTGCTCGCTTTCCCGCTGTCATCAAAGCTCACCGGCGCGGAGAAGAACGACGCCAGCGCCTGGTTGCCCGGCAGCGCGGAGTCGACCAAGGTCCTGGACGTGCAGGCGCACTTCCAGTCGCCCAACGTCTACCCCGGCGTCGTCATCTACCTGCGCCCCTCGGGCCTGACCGCCACGGACCGGGCCAAGGCGGCCGCCGACGCCCGGATGTTCGCCGGGCTGCATAACGTCGTGCCTGGCTCGGTAACAGGCCCGATCCCGTCGGCGGACGGCAAGGCCCTGGAGACCATCCTCAAGGTCGACCTGGGCACGCAGGGCTGGGCCGGCGCGTCCACGGCCGTCGATGCCATTCGCGCGATCACCAATTCGAACGCGAACGGCCTGGTCTCTCACATCAGCGGCCCGCTCGGGAACGCGGCCGACAACAACAACGTGTTCAAGGGCATCGACGGCACGCTGCTGTATACCGCCCTGGCGGTCGTCATCGTGATCTTGCTGATCACCTACCGAAGCCCGGTGCTGTGGCTGCTGCCGGTGATCTCCTCCGGGGTAGCGCTGATCACCGCCGAAGCGGTGATCTACCTTCTCGCCGTCCACGCCGGCCTCGTGGTCAACGCGCAGAGCGCCGGCATCTTGCAGGTGCTGGTCTTCGGCGCGAGCACGGACTACGCGCTGCTGATCGTCGCGCGGTACCGGGAGGAACTGCGCCGCCACGACCGCCGTCACGCGGCGATGGCCGAGGCGCTGCGGCGCGCGGGCCCGGCCATCATCGCCAGCGGTTCCGCCGTCATCGTGGCGCTGCTGACGCTGTTCGCCGCGGAACTGAACTCGACGAAGAGCCTGGGGCCGGTGCTGGCCATCGGCGTTGCCGTAGGCATGCTCGCCATGCTCACCCTGCTGCCGGCCCTGCTGGTGATCTTCCCCGGGGTGTCTTCTGGCCGTACCGGCCTAGCTATGGCTCGGCCGAGCCGACGGCCCGGGGGATATGGGCGCGCGTCGGCTGGAGCATCGCTCCCCGGCCGCGGCTGGTATGGATCACCACCGTCGTGGTCCTGGGCGTCATGGCGCTCGGCCTGACCGGCCTGAAGGCCCACGGCCTGACCGCCGCGCAAGGCTTCCGCGGGCACCCCGATTCGGTCATCGGCGAGACCGTGCTCGCCCAGCACTTCCCCGCGGGCGCGGGCGAGCCCGTCATCGTAATCGGCAACCCGAACGCGGCGGCGCCGCTGCGGTCCGCCTTCGCCGCCACCCCGGGGATCGCCAGCGTGACGCCGCCGGCGGTCCTCGCGGGCCATGCCTACCTCGAGGGCACGCTGACCGCGCCGCCCGACAGCCAGGCCGCGTACGGCACCATCGACCGGGTGCGCGCCGCGGTGCACGCGGTTCCTGGCGCCGACGCCCTAGTCGGCGGCACCACCGCGATCAACCTGGACGTGGAGCGGGCGTCCGCGCACGACCGTAACGTGATCATTCCGCTCATCCTCGTCGTGGTGCTGATCATCCTGGGGCTGTTGTTGCGGGCGCTGGTCGCGCCGTTGATCCTGACCGCCACGGTGGTGCTCTCATTCGCCGCCGCCCTCGGCGTCAGCGCCTTCTTCTTCAACCACGTGTTCGGGTTCGGCGGCGCGGACACCGCGTTCCCCCTGTTCGTGTTCGTGTTCCTCGTCGCCCTGGGCATCGACTACAACATCTTCCTGATGACCCGGGTACGAGAGGAGGCGATCAGGCGCGACGCCCGGCGCGGCGCGCTCGCCGGGCTCGCCGCCACCGGCGGGGTGATCACCTCGGCCGGCTTCGTGCTGGCCGGCACGTTCGCCGCCCTGGCCACGATCCCGGCCACGTTCCTGACCGAACTGGGTTTCGCGGTCGCGTTCGGCATCCTGCTCGACACGATCATCGTCCGGTCCGTGCTCGTTACGGCGCTGAACCTGGACATCGGCCGGTGGATGTGGTGGCCAAGCGAGCTGGCGCAAAAGCCCGATCCGCCCGCCGGCGAACTGACTCAGGAGCGCGCCGCCGCCGCAGTAGGAGGAGGCTGATCCGGCGGCCGTAACAGCCGCTCGTCCGTCCGGGGACCGTCATCCGGGACAGGGTGCCGGTACTACGTGTCACCAGCCGCAAACGAGCATGATGGTGCTAGTCAGACCGGGAAGTTACCGATGACGTCGTCGTAGCGCTGCCGGGCGTCGGCGAGGGCCAGACAGGCGCCTCGTTACCGACGGTGACAGCTCTGCGGTCGTGCGACACGCGAGATCCGCCGATCTGTACTTTCGAGCGGCGTGATCGACCCATGCCTGTCGCTGCACAGATCTGGCTTATCTGCGTACCGCCACTCGACCCGGCCGGATGAAGTTCTCGGCAACGAGCGGCGGAGGGTGCCGAGCCCAGCTGAAGCGCCCGGGCCTCAGCCCCGGCTAGCTCGGGCGGCGCCGATGAGCCCGGGCCGGTCTCGGCCTTAAGCGCGGCGAGCTCGTTGTCCACTTCGGCGGCGACCCGGCTTCGTCGAGCTCCTGCTGGATGTCGTGGGTGTCGCTGCCGGCGTCTTCGAGCACTCCGGACTGGGGCAGCTCGTCCAGGGCACCCGCGCGGGCCTGGATCGTGGCGATCTTGTCCTGGGCCCGCTGGGGCGCTGCCCCCTCACCGCCGAGGCTCGCGGAGATCCCCGCGGCGCCCTCGTCCGCCGGGCTCATCGAGCGTGGACCTCGATTCGGGCAGCGCACAAAGCCGGTCGGTGCGCTTTTGACGATGAGGTGCAGCGGGCCGGTTGCGGGCCTGGCCGGCGGTTCCCGTCCCGCGCCGGGCTCCGGGCTCAGGGAGGCTGAGGTCGGTGAGGCAAAGCCGGGCAGCCGAGTGCGGGTCAGGCCTGCCCGCCGCTGGCTCTGGTATCGGCAGCGCCGGCTCCGTCAGCCGGCCTGGGTCAGCATCTGGCGCAGGTTGACAACCGCCTGGGTGCCGGTGTCTTTGTGGCGGGGCGGGCCGAAGTATTCGGTCTGGGACCCGATGGTCACGGCAACCTTGCCGTCGTGCCGCTCCTCGGCTGAGCCCACCGCCGCCGGCAGCGACAGCACGGCACGCCACCCGATGTTGCGGCCCGCGGGATGCTGGAAGATCTGGCGCAGCGTGTTCCGCTGGTGGTTACTGAGGTGCGCTGGCTGCGATGGCGATGACATCCGTGCTCCTGCCCGCTCGGTCAGGGACGGAGCTGCGAATACCCGGCTGGAAGGGCGTGCTGCCGCGCCTGCCAGCACCTGCAGGCAACTGCCCGTCCTTCGCAGCCGCCGCCGCATGAAGGCAGTGCGGCGGCGGCTGCCTGCCGTGCAAGGTCCCGGCGCTGGTCGCGCCGACTGGACCCGGCTCGGCTTGGGGTGGCGATGTGCCGGGCTTGCGGCGGCTTTCGTGCGTCCCTCCGGCCGGTCACCGCGCCGCGTCGGTGCCGGCAAGAAGGGCCAGGATCTCGCCGACCGTGCGTTCCCGGCTAGTGGGCTCCGGGAGCGGGAGGTGCGCCTGGATCTGGTAGCGGTTGCGGCGGCCGTCCTTCTGCTTGACCACGTAGCCGGCCTCGGCCAGCTCGGTGACGATGCCGTAGGCGCTGCGCTCGGTGATGCCCAGGACGGCCGCGATGTCGCGCAGCCGCGCGCCGGGATCGTGTGCGATGCACATCAGCACCCGGGCGTGGCTGGTCAGGAAACCCCAGTTCGCCATAATCAAACAGTCTACCATTTATTCTAGTAATATATTGCTAGTTTTTAATTGCGGGTATAGGCTGAGGGCAGCCCCAGGGACCGGCCGCCGATGCTGCCGGCCGGAGCGGGCCATGTTCAGCGCCTGAGCATCATCGCCCGGGCGGCGGCGGCGGGCGCGCGGCCCCTCGCCGGACTCACCGAAGGATGAATCACGATGGAGATCACCGAGCACGAGCGCGTGCTGCTGGTCAACTCCCTTATCCAGACGATCAGCGAGCTCTACGAGCACGACCGGGAGAACGACCGCCCCGCACTGGGAGCGCTGCTTACCCGCATGACGGCGGCCCACCAGGGACCCGTGCGGCGCGTGCGGGAAGCCGCATGAGCCGGTCCGCCAGGCACGTGCCTGAGATGACCGCCTACGTGCGGACAGGTCACCTCTAGCGCCGTGCGCCGGCGAACCCTCCGCGCTCGTCCCGGCCGCAGCGCCGCCGCCGGGCAGGGCGCCAGGAGTTCCCCCGCGTACCCGGTGACCTCGTGCGAGGCTAGCGTCCGAACGCCTTCGCCAGCTCGGTCTTCCTGTGGGTGCCAGAAGCCTGCCGGGCCTGTGAGCTGCAGCGATGCGCCTGTGGGGTGCCAGAAGTCGGACCTATGGCTGTGACCGGGCGCGATAGGGGCGGCGTGGCTGTTGGGCATAATGACCGGCCGTGTCGTTGCGGCTGCTCTATCTGATCTTCGTGCGGCTTGCTGGCTGGTTTGTCCTGCTGGGTCGTTCGTCGGCGTTCAAGGATAAGGAGCGAGGCCAGCTTCCAGGTCCGCTGGCTGGCGTCTTGGATGAGCCCCGGTGCCGGAACGCTCCGGGTGCTTCCCGGCTTCCACGCTGCGGGTCCGCGCGGGTGTGCGGTGCGTGCACCGGGCGGGGGCGGGCTGCACCGGGCCAAGGACGGCGGATGTTCGCGGGGCAGCGCCCGGGTCGCGGCCAGGCGGCCATGCGCGAGATAGCGGCGATGCGCGGGATAATGCCCTGCGCGGGCAGCAAGTTCGCTGATGAGGTGACCGCGGTGCGAGAACGGGTGAGCGGCTGGCTGTACCTGCTCGGCTGGACCGTGGTGTGCCGGGTGCCCCGGCGGTGGGCGGAGTGGATGTTCCGGCAGATCGCAGACCAGCTGTGGCAGCGGCAGGGGCCGGGTGTCAGGCAGCTGGAGGCGAACCTGGCGCGGGTGATTGGCCCGGATGCATTGGTTATGGATCTCCGGCGGCTTTCGCGGGACGGGATGCGTTCCTATCTGCGGTACTGGCTGGAGGTGTTCCGGCTGCCGGTGATCCCGCCGGCGGAGATCCTCGGCCGGATGCGGGCGGCTGGCGAGGAGCAGACCGCGTTCGGGCACCTGGCGGCGGGCCGCGGGGTGATCTTCGCGCTGCCGCACATGGGCAACTGGGAGCATGCGGGCGCCTGGATCGTGCTCCGCGGCGCCGGGAAGGTCACCACAGTGGCGGAGCGGCTGCGCCCGGAATCGCTGTATGACCGGTTCGTGGCGTTCCGGGAGAGGCTGGGCATGGAGGTGCTGCCGCGCTCGGCCGGGGCGAGCAGGTTCGGGGTCCTGGCGCAGCGGCTGCGGGCTGGCGGCCTGGTCGCCCTGCTGTGCGAACGGGACCTGACCGGCAGCGGAATCGAGGTCGAGTTCTTCGGCGAGCCCGCCAGGATCATGGGCGGCCCGGCCGCGCTTGCCGAGCAGACCGGGGCCGCGCTGATGCCGGTGACGCTGTGGTACGAGGGAGAGAACTGGGGCGCGCACGTTCACCAGGAGATTCCCGTGCCCGGGACAGGTACCGGGCAGGAGAAGATCGCCGCCATGACCCAGCAGCTGGCGAGGGTGTTCGAGGATGGGATCGCCAGGCACCCGGAGGACTGGCACATGCTGCAGAAGGTGTTCGTGGCCGATCTCGACACCGGCAGGCTGCGCGCCGCTGGCCAGCAACCGCCACCGGCCGGGTAACAGCGCCGCGATTCACCTCCGAGCGGACGTCATCGCTGCTCGGGAAGGCCGTCCATGGTACGTTCGCCGTCATCCGCCTTCGCTGGTCCGCGCGTTCGCTGGCCTGCCGCGCGTTCGCTCCCGGCGTAGCTGTGAACACTTGCCCCGTTGCCCCAGGCGGGGCGGGGTGAACCCCGCTGCCGGCGGGGGACGTTGTACTTGTGCGACATTCGCCTCGCAACCTCGCCCGGCGGGCGGGCTAGCATGCGAAGGGACGAGCAAGACTTCGGTTGCCTCGCCGGCCGCTCGGTGAGGGGGCGACGAGATGTTCGAGAGGTTTACCGACCGGGCGCGGCGGGTTGCGGTCCTGGCTCAGGAAGAGGCCAGGATGCTCGGCCACGACCACATCGGCACCGAGCACATCCTGCTCGGCTTGATCCGCGAGGGCGAGGGCGTCGCCGCCAGGGCCCTGGAGTCGCTGGGGATCAGCCTGGAGGCGGTCCGCCAGCAGGTCGGGGAGATCACCGGCCAGGGCCAGCAGGCGCCCTCCGGGCACATCCCGTTCACTCCGCGCGCCAAGAAGGTGCTTGAGCTGTCGCTGCGGGAGGCGCTGCAGCTGGGCCACAACTACATCGGCACCGAGCACCTCCTGCTCGGCTTGATCGGCGAGGGCGAGGGCGTCGCCGCGCAGGTGCTCGTCAAGCTGGGCGCTGACCCCAGCAGGGTCCGCCGGCAGGTGATCCAGCTGCTCCGCGGCTATCAGGGGAATGAGCCAGCCGCGGCGGGCGCGCCGTCCGGGACGGCGCCGCCCGCTTCCGTCATACTCGACCAGTTCGGCCGCAACCTGACCGCGGGCGCACGCGAGGGCAAGCTCGATCCGGTGATCGGCCGGGAGAAGGAAATCGAGCGGGTCATGCAGGTGCTGTCCCGGCGCACCAAGAACAACCCGGTGCTGGTGGGCGAGCCCGGCGTCGGCAAGACCGCTGTGGTCGAGGGGCTGGCGCAGAAGATCGTCAAGGGCGAGGTGCCGGAGACCATCAAGGACAAGCAGCTTTACACCCTGGACCTGGGCGCGCTGGTGGCCGGCTCGAGGTACCGGGGTGACTTCGAGGAACGGCTGAAGAAGGTCCTGAAGGAGATCAGGACCCGCGGGGACATCATCTTGTTCATCGATGAGCTGCATACGCTGGTCGGCGCGGGCGCGGCCGAGGGCGCGATCGACGCCGCGTCGATCCTCAAGCCGCTGCTGGCCCGCGGCGAGCTGCAGACGATCGGCGCGACCACGCTGGATGAGTACCGCAAGCACCTGGAGAAGGACGCGGCGCTGGAGCGCCGCTTCCAGCCGGTCCAGGTGGCCGAGCCGACGATCGCGCACACCATCGAGATCCTCAGGGGGCTGCGCGACCGTTACGAGGCGCATCACCGCGTGTCGTTCACCGACGGCGCCCTGGTCGCCGCCGCGCAGCTGGCGGACCGCTATGTCAGCGACCGGTTCCTGCCGGACAAGGCGATCGACCTGATCGATGAGGCCGGGGCCCGGATGCGGATCCGCCGGATGACCGCGCCGCCGGGCCTGCGTGAGTCCGGCGAGAAGAGCGCCGGCGTGCGGCGGGAGAAGGAGCCGGCCACCGGCTGCCAGGACTTCGAGATGGCCGCCGCGCTGCGCGACACCGAGAAGCAGCTGACCGGGAAGAGGGATGCCGGGGAGAAGGAGTGGAAGGCCGGCGGCATGGACACCGTCGCCGAGGTGACCGCGGAGCTGATCGCGGAGGTCCTGGCGACCGCCACGGGCATCCCGGTGTTCAAGCTGACCGAGGAGGAATCGCAGCGGCTGCTGCGGATGGAGGACGAGCTTCACAGGCGGGTGATCGGGCAGGACGTGGCCGTCAAGTCGCTCTCGCAGGCCATCCGGCGCACCCGGGCCGGGCTCAAGGACCCCAAGCGGCCCGGCGGCTCGTTCATCTTCGCCGGCCCGTCCGGGGTCGGCAAGACCGAGCTGTCCAGGACGCTCGCGGACTTCCTGTTCGGCGATGAGGACTCGCTGATCCAGCTGGACATGAGCGAGTACACGGACAAGCACACGGTGTCCCGGCTGTTCGGTTCCCCGCCCGGGTACGTCGGATACGAGGAGGGCGGCCAGCTGACCGAGAAGGTGCGCCGCAAGCCGTTCGCCGTGGTCCTGTTCGACGAGATCGAGAAGGCCCACCCGGACATCTTCAACTCGCTGCTGCAGATCCTCGAGGACGGGCGCCTCACCGATGCGCAGGGCCGGGTGGTCGACTTCAAGAACACGGTGATCATCATGACCACCAACCTGGGCACCCGGGACATCTCCAAGGGCGTCTCTGTCGGCTTCGGCACCGCAGCCGAGTCGCGCGGCTCGTATGACCGGATGAAGACCATGGTGCAGCAGGAGCTGAAGCAGCACTTCAGGCCGGAGTTCCTGAACCGCGTCGATGACACGATCGTGTTCCACCAGCTCAGCCAGCAGGAGATTCTCACCATCGTGGACCTGATGACCGCCAAGGTGGATCAGCGGCTCAAGGACCGGGACATGGGCCTGGAGCTGCTGCCTGCGGCCAGGACGCTGCTGTCCGAGCGGGGCTACGATCCGGTGCTCGGTGCGCGGCCGCTCCGCCGCACGATCCAGCGGGAGATCGAGGACAACCTGTCCGAGAAGATCCTGTTCGGCGAGCTGAGGGCCGGCCAGATCATCACGGTCGATGCGGTGGGCACCGGGCCGGAAGCGCAGTTCACATTCGAGGCCATGGCCAAGCCCGGGGCCGTGCCCGGTGCGCCGCCCGCGGTGATCTGAGAACAAGGCGGCCGCCGGCGGGACCGGCGGGCGCTAGTGCCTTCTGGTGCTGGTCCTGGTCGTGCTGGCTGCAGTCCTGACCGAGATGCCTGCGCCTACGGGCCGCCAGGTCACAGCGCCCCCACACGCGTTCAGAGAGAACGGCCGAACCGGCCCCGGAAACATCCGCTTCTAGCCGCGATGACGGCCGGCCGGCACGTTTGCCGCTGGTCACCGCGCGTGACGGCAGCGCCGTGAGGAAGGGCGCCGATCCGCCTTCGTTCTGTTCGTCTGGGTGCTGCCACCGGTCACTGGCCGTGGCCGCCCAGATAACGAAAGCCTCTTTGTGTCAAGGTGTTCCGTCGGTCCTTTTCGCGGCGTGTGAGGTGCCCTTCGGGCGCTGTGTCTTTAGCAGGGAATCTTGGCCCGTGGCCTTCCTCGCGGCCGAGTATGGCCGTCGTCTTGCCGCCCCTCCAGGTCGTTCGTCCTCGCTGCGCTGCGGGCGCTCCACCTGGACCTGCGACTTCGCCGGCGGCAGGGTGGCAGCGATCGAGGAATGGCCAGCTCTGCCACGGGCGCTGGCAGGTCCGGGCGCTGCGCTGATGGCCGCGGTCGTAGGGTGGTGACCGGGCCCGGGAGTGGCTTGTCCGAAGAGCCGGTGCCTGGGGTGTGAGCCGGCCGCGCTGGCGACAGAGTCGTTCCCCTGTTGCCCTCCCGGGCCCCCTGGGCGGGCTGCGGCGCGGCGGGCGTCGGCCTGCAGGCAGGCGAAGATAGCGTTGCTGACCTGCCGCTTCAGCGAGCGCAGGGCCTCTTTGGGGGTCTTGCCCTCGGCCAGCTTCTTGTCGTAGTAGGCGCGGCCATCGCTGTGCCGGTGGCGGATCTGGGTGACCGCGGCCATGTGGATGGCGTGGTTCAGTCGCCGGTTCCCGCGCCGGGACAGCCGGTAGATCTTGCGCGGGCCGGAGGACACCTCGATCGGCGCGGTGCCGTTGCAGGCGGCGAAGTGGTCCCGGCCGGGGAAACGGGACACGTCGCGGACGTCGCCGATGACGGCGGCGGCGATGACCGGGCCGACGCCGAACAGCCTGGTCAGGCTGGTGCCGGTCGCCTGCACGGCGGTGGCGGGTTTCTTCCTGGTCTCGCGGATCTGGGCGTCGATGCGGCGCAGGTCATCCAGGAACGCCGCGGCGAGCTCGCAGCGCGCGGCCGCCACCGCGTCCGGCGGCGTGATCTGCTGGAGGATCCGGGCAGCGTGGGCCGCGTAGATCGGCTTGCTGACGCCGCCGGGGACCAGGTCGCACAGCACGGCGTGCAGCCGGCACACGACCTGGGTGCGGGTCCGGCCCAGGTCACGGTAGCGCTTGGACCAGATCTTCAGCACCGCCGCGTGATCATCGGGCCTGACCTCCCGGATACCGGCCGAGCGCAGCGCGGCGACCGCAACCGACCGGGCATCGTTGGGATCGTTCTTATTCGTGTCACCAGCTGCCAGCAGCCGGACCCGTGCGCCGAGCTTGGGCGGCACATCCAGCACCCGCCGCCAGCAGCTGCTGGGCCAGCAGGTGGCCCAGGCCGCCCGCGCCCTCGACCGCCCAGGTCCGCTGCGGCCAGGCCGCAGCCCAGGCCAGCAGCTGCTCCGCCTGGGCAGCGCAGGCGCGGACCCGCACCTCACCCAGCGGCTCCTCCGCCGCGCTAATCGCCACCGCCGTATGCGAGGCCTTGTGCGGATCGACCCCGATCATCACTGCCATGAACGGCCCTTCCTTCTCGTGCCCGGTGAAGACCGCGGCGGGCACGCCTGATTCCAGGACCGTGTGACGTTCACGCCTCTTTTGAGCCACGCCACGGCGAGGCCCCGGCAGGCCGGCACGTCGTTAAAAAGCCAGGCCACAACCAGCCGGCAGGCGGTTCGAGAGCCAGCCCACCGGGACCTCTCAACGCTACGACCCGACTCACCTGCCATCCCGGCCAGGCCGCACCGTCTACCAGAAGTCTCAATCAGGCGGTTATCTGTCTTGTCTGCGAACCAGTGCGTGCCCCGCGGCCGCCGGCCTGGTTCCTGGCTGGTCCGGTAGGCCATCTGAGTGCTGATCGTTGGCAGCCGGCTAGTGACCGGTACCGGCTGTGCCTCGTGGGACTGACGCGGGCCGCAGATCAGCGGCCCGGTCGCCCCGCGTTCGTCCTTGCCGGTGGTCGCAGTCAGCCCGATCTGCTTGATGAGCGGATGTCTGCGGGGTGCCCCGGAGGTGGCGGCACCAGCCGGCGCCGGCTGGTGCCGCGCCGGGCCGGGCCTGGGCAGAGGGGTGTGCGCGGGTGGCAGGCGGCGGGTACCGGCAGGTCCCGTCACCGGACAGGCATGCGGAATGCCGTCACCGCCGTTTGTTTCGTCAAGCTGATGGGGTCAGCCCCGGCCGGTTCGCACCTTCAGGGCCTGCGGTCCCCGGAAGGCGATGTTGGGGTGGTGGAAGGTGATCTGCTGATTTGCTGCGAGCCGCAGCCGCGGGTAGGTCGGCGGCGGCGCGGCAAGCAGGGCGAGTGCTGCGACGAGCACCCCGGGTGCCTTGCCGGCGCGGAACCGGCCGGTGAAGGTCAGCCGCGGTGACGGCAGTCCTGGCCGCGGTCCGGTCGGCAGTCCTTCCAGGCGGTATCGCGGCCAGGACCGGATCTTCCTCGTTCAGCATCCTGACTTTCCTGAGCCCGCGTTGCTAGATGTGCTGCCAGCGTGGCCACTTGCCGAGGCGGGAAAAGCCGGTACAGCTTCCGGTGGCAGGGCACAGGGACATTCAGTTGGCGCCGCCGCCCGTGCTGCCGGCGGGCGCCTCACCCGGCTCGGCGGTGCTCCCCGGCACGATGCGGCTGCCCCCGGCCGCACGGGTGACCTCAACCCGGCGGGCCTGGGTCTTCGGTGACGCGCGGATGGTCACGTGCAGGACACCGTCGGCGTAGCCGGCGGTGAGGTTCTCCGAGTCCACTCCCTCGCCGAGGGAGAGCTGCCGGGCGAACGACCCCTGGGGCCGCTCGGCGACAATGACCTGTCCGCTGTCGCCATAGTGAGGGGTGCGCCCGGCCTGGATCGTCAAGACGCCGTGCTCGACGGTCACCTCAACGCTGTCAGGGTCGGCGCCGGGCAGGTCGGCCTCGACGTGGTAGCTGCCGTCCTCGCCGCGGTAGACGTCCATGGGCATGCTGAGCGGGGCACGCGTCCCGCTCGCGGCCATGGAGAAGAGCCGGTCGAACTCCCGGAAGGGGTCCCGGAAGGGCTCGAACCTGGTCACTGACATCGCTGCCTCCTCCTGGTGTGGTGTGTGCCCGGGAACCATGTGCGGCCTGGGCTGGCGCGGTCCTCTCACACGGCAGGGTTATTCTCCGGCCGCTCCGCATTCAGGCCTGCCAGCCGCCGTCGGAGGTCAGGGCGTTCATCGTGTCGCCGCCCCGGGCCAGGGTCCCTGGCCCGGCGAACCCACGTCCGGCAGTTACATCTGCCGCCGGATAATGCGCGGCACCGCGGTCACCATGAGCACGCCTATGATGACCAGGCCGATGAGGACCATGGGCGGCTCCCTCCGGTGACCCCGGGGCACCTTGGCCGCCGTAGGCGGCTGATCCCTGGTGTCTGCCCTCAGCCTACATTCGCAATTGGAAACTAGCAATGGATTTCCAGAAATCGTGACCGTTCTTCAGGGTGGCGAGCTGGAGTGTCCTGACCAGCCACGCCCGGTTGCTGCTGTGCATCGCCCGCGACCCGTGCGGCTCCGCGACATCGCGGCCGGCCCGGGCAGCACCGGGCGCAGCGCCTACGGCATCGTCACCGACCTGACCGCAGCCGGCTGCGTGGCGAAGCAGAAAGACGGCCGCCGCAACCGCTACCAGAGGCTGCGGCCGCGGACGTCGCGGCGGTCCTGGAGGATGACAGGTACTTCGTCCCGGATGCGCCCGGAGGCGGGGAAGGTGATTTTTGAGCCCGGCTTTTGTGATCCGTGTTGGTGATCATCGGCCTGTCATGGCGTCCCCGTCCGGCCCCGGCGCGGCGTGCGCAGTGGCGACGGGGCTGGCGGGGCGGGCTGGTTGCCTGGGCTGGGGCGTCCTGTCCGGGGGGAGGCGCGCGTCGTCTCGGGGGACAGTGGCTGTGAGTCCGGTGATGAGGATGCCGGGGCCAGCGGGACGCTGGCCCGGGCCGCCTGCGGGCCGGCCTGGCTGGCGGCCACAGATCACCGGGCTTCACCGTCATCGCCGTGGCTGGCATGCTGTCAGGCAGCCAGCGCGCATGCCCCGGTGACCCGGGCTGCGGGGGGTTCCCGCAGCCGGCTGTGCTGGGCAGCCGCGGCCGGATGGCTGAGCGGAGTGGCACCGCGGTAAATTCGGCGTCCGCCCGGACACGACACGGCCGGGTGTTCGGCGTACCGTTGATGCTGGAACGTGAATTGGCCGCTGGGCCGGGACCCCGCCTTTGCTGCTGAAGCAGGGAGGCTCCCCCATGTTCAGCGTGGATTTGAGTACCCGCGAATGCGACGGCCATGTTGTCGTCGCGTTGCGCGGGGAGCTTGACCTGGCAGATGCCGCGGATGTGGCGGCCGCGCTCGCGGCGGCCGTTGCCCGCGAGCCGAGGATCATCGTTGACCTGGCGGGCCTGGAGTTCATCGACTGCAGCGGCGTGGCGGCGCTAGCGCGGGGCCGCAGGCACGCCCGGCAGGCCGGGGGGGACCTGCTGCTCGCCGCGCCGCAGCAGCGGGTGCTGCGGGTTCTTGCGATCACCCGCCTGGCCGGTGAATTCTCCGTCCATGCCGGCGTGGAAGAGGCGGCCGGCAGCGCCGGACGCTCCCGGCGGGAGGCCGTGCCGGTGCCGCGGCGGCTCAGCAAGATACGCTGGCCGCGCCCCGCCGTGCGGTCAGGAACGCCAGCCCTGGGGAGCGGAGCACGGTAACCCGCGACGGCAGGCCGGAGGGGCGGGAGCGCGATCACCGGCCGCAGCCGCACGGAAGGGCCAGTGCCCATCCTGGGTGGCCCGGGTTTCCGGTCGGCTGCCCGCGAGGCGGCCGGGCCGGATCCAGCCGCCAGATCCACTGCGCTGGCTGCGCGGATGGCAGGTAGCAGGCCGGGCAGGGTCTGGGGCCTGGTCGCGTCTCAGGCCGCCGGCCGCGGCGGCCGGGTGTCGGCCGCGGATGTGTGCGCGGCGGCTGTGGCTGCGGTTGAGGTCACCGGCGCGTGGCTGAGTGCCGCGCGCGGTGCGGAGGCGGGTCACCTGATGCGGGTGACTGATGAGGTCAGCGAGCAGCTCGCCGGACTTCACCTGACCCTGGGGGAGGGCCCGTGCCTGGATGCCGCTGCCTCGGGCGGCCCGGTGCTGGCCTCGGATCTGGCCGGCGGGGAATCCGGGCGCCGCTGGCCGGTCTTCGCGCTGGCGGCACGTCAGGCGGGGGCGGCGGCGATCTTCGCGTTCCCGCTGCAGATCGGGGCGATCCGCGCCGGGGTGCTGGGCCTGTACCGGGAGCGGCCAGGCCCGCTGACCGCCTTCCAGCTCGGCGATGCGCTGATCTTCGCCGATACCGCCACCTTGCTGCTGCTCGACGCCCAGGACCAGGCGGGGGGCGACCTCGCGGCACTGGCCGGCCCCGGTGGCCAGCCCGCGGACCTGGCATTGCGCCGGGCCGAGATCGACCAGGCCACCGGGATGCTCACCGAGCAGCTCGGCGCCGGCATCGGGGATGCATTCGTGCGGCTGCGCGCCTATGCTTATGCACGTGACCTGCGGCTGACCGATGTCGCCCGCGACATCGTCGCCCGCCGCCTGCGGCTGCACCCTGACCCCTCCCGGGACGGTGAGGCGTGAAGTACTCGCCCGCTCGCCAGCGCGAACGCAGCCTGCCCCGGGCTCCCGCGACGAATCATGCCGCGTTTCCTGAGAGGGTGAACCGCAATGGACGGACAACTGCTGTCGGAAACGTTCGTTGAGCTGACCGACACCATGGTCGCCGGCTTCGACGTGATCGACTTCCTGCACGTGCTGACCGACCGTAGCGTGCAGCTGCTGGACGTCTCCGCCGCCGGGCTGCTGCTGGCTGACCCGCGCGGGGAGCTTCGCGTGGTCGCCGCCTCCAGCCAGGCAGTGCGGCTGCTGGAGCTATTTCAGCTGCAGAACGACCAGGGTCCCTGCCTGGACTGCTTCCGGGGTGGCCGGCCCGTCGCCGCCGCCGACCTGGCCGCCGAAGCGCAGCGCTGGCCCCGGTTCGCCGCCGCCGCCCAGCAGGCCGGGTTCGCCGCCGTGCAGGCCCTGCCCATGAGGCTGCGCGACCAGGTCATCGGCGCGCTGAACCTGTTCCGCGCCGTCCCGGGTGCCTTCGACCCCGCGGACATACGCATCGGGCAGGCGCTGGCCGACGTCGCCACCATCAGCATGCTGCACGAGCGCAGCATGCGCCACAGCGACACCCTGAATGAGCAGTTGCAGACCGCGCTGAACAGCCGGGTCATCATCGAGCAGGCCAAGGGCAAGCTCGCCGAACGCCTCGGCCTGAACATGGACCAGGCGTTCAGCGTCCTGCGCGACCACGCCAGAAGCCGCAACCTGCGCCTGTCAGACGTGGCCCTGGCGTTCATCGACGGCTCAGAAACCCTTGCACCCACAGGCGCTGCTCAAGAGCACCCCGCAAGGCGCGACCGATTACCTCCAGGCTGACCTGCATGATCCCGGGGTGATTTTGCGCCGGGCGGCGGAGGTGCTCGATTCCGGGCAGCCGGCGGCAGTCCTGCTGCCCGGGGTGCTGCACCTGATCCAGGACTCCGAAGACCCGCACGGCATCGTGGGCCCGGCTGATCGAACGCGGGCCTGAGCCTGGCGTTCGATGCGGGGTCATCGTGTGACCTGCTGCTGACCAGCGTCCTGGCCGGGCAGGAGCCGGTATCGGGGGAGCAGCTGCGTGACCCGGAGCGGTGCCAGACGGGGCGGGCGCTGCCGCGCTGGGCCATCACCGGCAAGCTTCCCGTGATCGGGTACGTGACGGTGCCGGACACGGCCCCGCTGCCGAGCCAGGCCCAGCTGGCCCGGCTCCGGTTAGCTGTCGAGCCCCAAAGTGAAGGTGGGCTTCGGCGAGGTTTCGGGAAGCTGGTGCTCGGCGGCGAGGCGCCGGATGGCGGTTCCGGTGGCGAGGAACTCGGTCGCGTGCTCGCCCCAGACGTGGTTGTTGACCGCGACGCTCACCCCGACGATGCCCGAGGACCGCGCCTGGGTGGCCTCCGCCTGCATCCTGGCCAGCGCAAGCTCACGAGCCTCGTAGATGCCCTGAGTGAAGACCACCATTTCCTGGTTCTGGCCTGCCTGGCGCAGCGACTGCATCGCCGACTGATGAGCGATGTGGTACACGCAAACTCCGAGCACGAACGCCACCGGCACAGCGCCGGCCGCCAGCAGCCGGAAGAAGTCCTGAGCCGACAGGTCCGAGGTGAACGCCCGGCCGTCCGGGGCCCGGTGGGCGCCTTCGGTACCGCGGCCGGTGCTGCCCAGCGCGCGCACCGCAGTCCCGGTAGCGATGAACTCCAGGACACCCTGGCCCCACACGTAGCTCTGCATTCGCAGCTGAACGCCGACGATACCGTCAGCGCCCAGGTGGTCGGCCTCGGCCTGCATCCTGGTCATGGCCAGTTCCCTGGCGCTGTACATCGCCTGAGTCAGGACCTGCAGTTCCTGGTTCTGCGACCATCGTCCGACCTGCAGGCCAATGTGATAGATAGACGATCCGACCACGAAGCCGAGCGGCTCGAACCCGGCCTCGCCGAGCAGCACGTACTCCGAGACGGACAAGTCGGAGGTGAAAACGCCCGACGGAGCGGCACCCGCGGTCTGGGCCAGCCTGCCGGCCGCGGCCTGCGGCTCCCAGGCGGCCGCACCGTCGGCTGGCTTGCTGCCGAAAAGTGGCATGTGACTCTCCTTCTGCCAGATTCACTGGGTACGCGCGATAGCACGCGAGGCCTACCTGCGGGCGCGTTCACGGCGCCATGAACTATGTTCCTCCTCGGCTGGACCGGGCTGCCCGCTACTTGGCGGCTAGGCGGGCGGCGGCGCGGCCGGCCCGGCGGGTCGCGGCCAGGGGCACCCGCCCCGGAGCACCGGGACCGACGATCAGCTCAAGATCGACGGCCGGCCGACGAGCAGAACGGGCGTGAAGGACCGACTGGCCGGAATGGAACCGAGGGCACTGGCTGGAACAACTCGCTGACGGTTCCGCCGACGGCCTCGCGACATCACCAGAACACCAGCGCGCCAGTATCTTCTCATTGAACTCGCTGTCTACCTCGGCAAGACAAGACCGCCATTTGCTAGCGCCACAGAACTGATGGATCTGCGCGGGTTGCCCCGATGGTCGCGCCGTCGCATGACAGGCGCATAGTCGGCAGGGAGAGTGTGGATAACGCTTCCGGCCCGGCTTCCCTGATCTTGACTGAACAGGGGCGTAGGGTCGGGAGCCTGGGTCCCGGCCTGACCTCCGATTCGGCTGACGCCGTGCGGGCTGTCCTGCGAGACGATCTGTCGGCCGGGCCCCAGGTTTATATGGCACCTGCCAGCGGTGCCGGCCTGATCTGCCCGGCCTGGACTAGAGGCCGGGGTTCACAGTTCCGACGGCCAGCGGGTGCGTGCCATCCCTCAACCTGAGAAAGGGATGGCTGTGACCATCGTAGAAGAAGCACGCCCCATCACCGGCGGCGTGGACACCCACGCCGGTACGCACGTCGCCGCCGCGCTCGATTCCGTCGGCGGGCTGCTCGGCGTCCGGGAGTTCCCGGCCACCGCGGCCGGCTACTCCGGCCTGCTGGGCTGGCTGGGCAGCTTCGGGACGGTATGCCTGGTCGGGATCGAGGGGACCGGCAGTTACGGCGCCGGCCTGGCCCGGCACGTCACCGCGGCAGGCATCCGGGTCGTCGAGGTGGACCGCTCGGACCGCCAGGACCGCCGCCGGCAAGGCAAGTCCGACCCGCTGGACGCGGTCAGCGCCGCGCGGGCCGCGCAGTCCGGCCGGGCCCGCGGCGCGCCCAAGGGCCGGGACGGCGCGGTGGAGGCGATCCGCGCGCTGATGGTCGCCAAGCGCAGCGCCGCCGGCGAACGCACCCAGACCATCAACCAGGCCAGGGCCCTGATCCTGACCGGGCCCGAGGATCTGCGGGCCCGCTTCACCGGGCACACCGTCGCTGCCCTCGTCGCCGAACTGGCCTCGCTGCGCCCCCGGCCCGGCAGCAACGTTGGCTACGCCACCCGCATCGCGCTGCGCGAGCTGGGACGACGCGCCGAGTTCCTGGACGGCCAGCTCGAGCGGCTCGACGAGCTCATCGTCCCGCTGGTCACCGCCCGCGCCCCCGGACTTCTCGCCCTGTACGGGATCGGCCCCAACACCGCGGCGCTGCTGCTCATCGCCGCCGGGGACCACCCCGGGCGGCTGCGCAGCGAGGCCGCCTGGGCGCACCTGTGCGCCGCCGCCCCCATCCCGGCATCGTCAGGGAAAGTCACCCGCTACCGGCTCAACCCCGGCGGCGACCGCCAGGCCAACCACGCCTTGTGGCGGATCGTGTTCACCCGCATGGGATCGGACCCGGCCACCCGCGCCTACGTCGAACGCCGTACCAAAGAAGGAAAGTCCAAGGCCGAGATCATCCGCTGCCTGAAGCGTTACGTCGCCCGCCAGGTCTACCCGCACCTGCGGCCGGCCGACTGACCCATAGACCCCGGGGACGGCCTGACCCAATATTCGGCTGCCGCGAAACCTGCTGGCCTTCGAACGATCCGTCGGCCGTCCCCGGCCTCATTTTCTGACCTGCTGGGCGTGACCTCATAAGAGCTTTCGTGCGCCACGAGGCGCTGTCGTTTACGGATGGAGGTGGGAGACCGTCCATCTCCTCGCCGTCGTGGCGGCGGGGTGAAGCTGGAGGCAGCCTGAGTGCGCCACGAGGCGCTGGTGTTTCGGATGGAGGTGCGAGACCGCCATTGCTCTGCCGTCGTAGCGGCGGGGTAAAGCTGGAGGCAGTCTGAGCCGGGGGTCACCGGTGAGGATGGGAGCAGCCTCAACAAAGTCGCGTCGTGCCAGTACTGCCGGATGGGGCGGGCGCGGTGAGCGAGACGGGAAGGTATGCGCGAGGAACGTGCGCCACGAGGCGCTGTTTGGTCCGAATGGAGGTGGAAGACCTCGATCTCCCTGCCGTCGTAGCGGCGGGGTGAAGCAGGAGGCAGCCTGATCCGCGGGTCGGCGGGGAGGGCGGGAGCAGCCTCGACAAAGTCGCGTCGTCCCGGGACTGCCGGATGGGGCGGGCGCGGTGAGCGAGACGGGAAGGTACACGTGAGAAATCGGTTGCGTTACGCCTCTTGAGCGTATGCCAGCTCTAAACCCGGTGGATTCGGGCTGGTTAGCGGCGCGCACCCGCCCCTCATGACGGGCGGGGAACTTCAGGCTGGGTCTGTTCCGCCTGGGTCTGGAGGCCACGGTGAAGGTCTGCGGCGTAGCCGTGGCGATGCCGCAGGGGCAGAGCCGGGTGCCTAACCCGTTGATCGGATGACAGTGAACGTGGGGTGCGCCGGGATAAACCGGCAGGAGGAAAGGGATGAGAACGCCCGACATCGAAGGAGTAGCGACCCGCGATGGCCCCGAGTCATGCGCTGGTACCCGTGAGGGTGCTGGTGAAGCGTTGACAGGGGTACGTGCAGGCCGGGCTATTGAGCCGCGAAATCACCACTTCGGGGTGCCGACGCTGTCCCACGAGGCGGAAGGCCACATCGTCAGCAGCGTTAGCGCGAGCTGCTGGCGGACCCCGCGCGGTCTGAGAACCTGCGCATGCACGGAGTCCTCCTGCGCGAGAACCGGGAGGTCCCATGCTCGCCCGTCCACGGTGATCGCGGGGCGGGCCGTCCAGGGAACGCCGAGGCGGTAAGCCTGGGATGCACGAGCATGGGAAGTCAGACAGTCCCGTAGTACCTGCGATGCCGCCGAACAAGGCTGCAAGGCTGCGGAGGCGGCGGAGGAAAGGGGACTGGCCGAGGGGAACACGGACGGCACAACGCATCCCGGACGCAGTGCCGGGCACGATGCGCCAAGCGGGCTGGACCGTGTGCGTGAAGTAGCACGAAGGGATAAGGAAGCGCGGTTCACGGCGCTGCTGCACCATGTCAGCCTGGAGCGGCTGGTGATGGCCTACTGGGCGCTGAGCCCGAAGGCCGCACCGGGTGTGGACGGGGTGACGGGTGTTAGCGGCCACGCTGTTTGCACATGACTTGGCAGTGTTCCGTGTTGATGATTCGGCTGGTCTTGGTGGGGATCGCTGCCTGCTGCCGCTCGTTGCGGGGCGGGCTGGTGGCCGGCGTTCACGGGCGAGCCCGCCTGGCGGCGCCGGGCGGGCTCGTATCGCTGGGGTGTGCTGGCGCGTGGCTAGAACGGGGCGTCCTGCGGGGGCCAGGTGCTGTCGCAGATCAGTTCCTCGCCGGCCCGGCCGCTGTTGGCGTGGGCGATGGCACGCAGGACCGCGCGCAGCGTGGCGGTGTCGAGGCTGCCCAGGCAGTCGCTGAGGCTGACCGGGGTGCCGGCGGCGATGGATGCGGCGATCTTCAGGACGGCTTTCTCCGATCGGGTGGCGGGCTGGCGGGACAGGCTGGTGATCGCGGCGCGCCAGCGGACGGCGGCGGCGGTCCCGGCGGCGGCCGGGATGAGGCCGTAGACGTCGATGCAGCGGCTGGTGAAAGCGGGCTGGGTGAGCCAGGCGCCGTGCTCGGCGAGCAGGTTCACCGCGGCGGTCTCGGCGAGGATGCCGGCCGCGCCGGCGGCCAGCCATTCCGCGTAGGCGCCGGGGGGCGGGGCGGGGGGCTGCGGGTGCACGCGGCGGGCGGTCATTGTCTGTCCTGGGGGCGGGCGCGGGTGATCCATGAGGCGATGGTCAGGATGGTGCTGGTGTCCTGGCCGGCGAGCCAGCGCAGGACGTGCCGGTCCCATGCGCCGAGTTCCAGGCCGGCCAGCGCGCCGGTGAGGATCTGCGCGTGCCTGGTGACGGGCAGGCGGTCCCGGGGGGCGGCCTGGATGGGCCGGGACGGCACTGGCGGCGGCTGGGCTGGGGCTGGCTGGTGCAGGCCGGGCAGGCCGGCGAGCGCGGCGATGACCTCCAGCAGCAGCGCGTCGATGCGGGCCTGCTGGACGGCGGCGCGGCGGGCGCGGAACTCCGCGACCGCGCGGCGGTGCCCGGCCTGGGCGGCGAGCTGGCGGGCGCGGGCGGCGACGGCGGGCGTGAGGCTGGCCGGCCCGGCGGCCCGGCTCGGGGCGGGGGCTGCCGGGGGATGCGGGCGGGCGGCGGCGGGCATGGCTAGTCCCGGGTGAGCTCGGCGACGGCTTTTTTGGCGCAGGCGTCGTCGATGAGGTCCTTGCCGCCGGCGGCGGCGGCCATCAGCGCGGCGGTGGCGGCGTTGTTCAGTGCCCGCGGGAGCCCGTTGGCGACCCGGTGCAGCCGGGCGACCGCGTCATCGGCGAACAGGGGGGCGTCGCGGCCGGCCAGCGCCAGGTGATGCTTGAGGTAGGCGGCGGACTCGGCCAGGTCCATCGGCTTGATGGTGAACCTGGTGGCGATCCGCTGATCGAGGGCGGCGAACACGCCCATCCGCAGCTGCCGGCTCAAGGTGGGCTGGCCGGACAGGATCGCAGCGAACGGGGACGCGGAATCCATCTCTGCGTTGGACAAAAGCCGCAGCTCCTCCAGCTGCGCGGGGTCCAGGAGGTGGGCCTCGTCGCAGAGCAGGACGACGCGGCGGTGCCGCTCAGCGGCCTCGGCGGCGAGCAGGTCGCCGGCCTGGGCCATCAGCTCGGCCTTGAGGTAGCGGGGCTGGGCGCCCAGCGCCCGGACGATGCTGACGTACAGCCCCCGCGTCCCGAACGCCGGGTTGGAGATGTAGATGACCTGGTGGCGGGTCGGGTCCAGGGCGGCGACGGCAGCGCGCAGCGCCACCGTCTTGCCCGCCCCTGTATCCCCGGTGATCACGCCGAGCGCGGATTCGGCGATGCAGAAGCTGATCCGGGCGATCGCCTCGGCGTGCGCCTGGCGGGTGAACAGGTCCCTGGCGGGGATCGACTTGCCGAACGGGGTGCGGGACAGGCCGAAGTGCGCGGCCCACGGCGCGGCGCTCACCGCCGCTGCTCCTGGGCCTGCTGCCCGCCGTCGTCTTCCTCGCCGCCGGGCGCGGGAAGAGGCAGCTGGGTGAAGTCGATCTTCGCCCCGGTGCCGGCGGCTTCCTCGTGGGCGGCGGCGACCAGCCCCAGGTAGTCGATCCCGGTCGGGTCCGGGTCGGGGCGCGCGGCCTGGGGACGGCCCGGTGCACGTGCCGGCGGGTGATGAACGGGGTGGCGGTCCCGGCGGGCTTGCCGTCCAGGAACACCTCGATGCGGGTCAGGTCCTCGGGGTCATAGCGCAGCTCGACCCGGCGCCCGACGAGCGCCGGGTCCACGGCGTACGCGTTTCCTTCCAGCGGGAAGGTGGCGGTGCGGGTCACCTTGCGGGTCACCGACCAGCGGAACGCCTCGGCGAGCCGGGCGGGTTCGGCCTGGCGGTGCGGGCCGGTGCGCTCGAACCGCTCGATCGGGGGCTGGCCGGTCTCGGCGTGCACCCGCCGGTTGGCGACCTGCTCGGCCCACGCGGCGAACAGGTCGTTGAGCTGGTCGAGGGACTCGATGCCCTGGTGAGTGGCCTCGGCCAGGAACGCCTCCCGGATATAGCGGTTGAGCCTTTCCTGCTTGCCCCGCCCTTGCGGCGAGTAAGGCTTACTGTGCACCAGGCGGATGCCCAGCACCGCGCAGGTGCGGGACAGCCACGCGTTCGAGAACGGTCCTCCGTTATCGGCGTAGAAAACCTCAGGGAGGCCGCGTCTGGTGATCGCCCGGCGCAGCAGGTCCTGGCAGGCCCGGGCGTTCTCGCGGGCGAAGAACCGGCCGTCGACCAGCAGCCGCGAGTGATCATCGACGATGAGGAACAGCCGGGCGCGCACCGAGCCCTCCCTGCGGGGCCAGGGCACCCAGGGGCCGATGAGCACGTCGGTGATCCACCGCTCGTTCGGCCGCGCGGCCTCATACCGGCCGTAGGCCTTCGGCTCGGCGGCGAGCGCCTCGCGGTGCAGGCCGCGCGGCGCAGCTGGCCGCGGATGGTCCGGTCGGCGACCTTCACGCCGTGCCGGTGGTACAAGATCGAGGCGATCTGCACGGCCGAGCGTCCCGGCAGCTCCAGCCGCAGCGCGGCCGCCTCGGCGAACAACTCCGGGTGGGCGCGCACCGCGCCGGTGTCGGCCCGCGGCGAGGGCCGCAGCGCCTCCAGCCCCCCGGCTCGCCACTGCCGCAGCCAGCGGTCGACCGTGCCCCTGGAGTAACGCCGGGACGTCCCGTCCGGGTGGGCGTGGGCGCGCGCGGCTATCTCGCGGACCACCGCGCCCCGCTCCGCCGGTGTCAGCGTGCCGCTGGCCGCCTCGGCGATCACCGCCCAGCGGTGCAGCGCCACCTGCTCTTGCTGCCTGCTATCCATTGCCCTGCCTCCTCACGCCGGTAATGGCGGTACAGGAGGCATGAAACGCCGCGTGCCGACGATCAGGAAGGGCGAGATCATGTTGGCCGCGATCAGCCTCCCGCCGCTCACCGACGACGCGAACCGCCACCGGCCCAGCACGGCCCACCCCGGCAGCGAGCACGCCGCCTCGAACGCCGCCCCGATCGCGGCCACCGCGAACCTGGCAGGGTCGGCGGGCGGGCGGATCGCCTCCCCGCCCAGCTCGACGGCCAGCGCCGCGAACGCCAC